>OZ253504.1:0-3433607 GCA_965262235.1 Dehalococcoidia bacterium | reverse complement strand
GGAGGCGGTTCGCGAGGCGTACGACCAGAGACATCCTGGTGACCCAGCGGCGGGGAACAGGAGTGGGCAGATCGATGCGTTCATGAACTTGATGGCCGCAGGAGATGTGATTGTTACCCCGGCGCTCAATTCGAACGTGCTTCGTTACGGGGAGGTCGCTGGCGATCCGCCGTACTGTGAAGGACCGAGCGGTGGACATCACCATCCCAATCGTCGGCGAGTCAGGTGGCATGCCCTTGAGATCTTCAGGACAGAGTTGCCAACAGTAGAACGGAAGACCCTGAAGGACCGCCGGACGGTGTTCACGCTCAGCGAAGATCGAGACGTATTCCTTGCCTTGCAAGCCGTCAGGGAACCCTCCGAGCCGGAGACCACTGGCGATCCGCACGGCGACGAAGTTCTCCGACGTATAGGAACCAAGAATCCAGGGTTCTTCGAACTACTGGTGGCTGAAGTGCTGTTGGCCGAAGGCTGCATAGCAGTGGAGGTCAGCGGGGGACCCGGCGATGAGGGGGTAGACATTCATGCGACTGTCAGCATGCCCTTCGGGGCCGAGCTCCCAGTGCGAGTCCAAGTGAAGCGATACAAAGCAGGCAACCTAGTTACAGCGCGTCAAGTCCGTGAGTTTCGTGGCAGTGTGCCGAACGGCGCAGCGGGGATGATTGTGACGACATCAGACTTCGGAACGGGCGCGCAGGAAGTCGCCAACGATGCGAGGCATCCCACCATCACGCTGATCAGTGGTAGCCAGTTTGTCGAACAATTGCGCGACCATTGGCTGGATGTCCCAGAGTATTTCTGCGATCAGCTGGGACCATGGCCGGAATGATCCCACTCCCCCACCCCCAATCCTTCTGGGTCATCCCATGCCAATTCCTCGCCGGCAACTACCCCGGACACCAGGACAAAGAAACCGCCCGCGACAAACTCTCTGCGATCCTCAACGCTGGGGTTACAGCGTTCGTCGACCTGACGCAAGGCGCCGACGCCAACCCGCCCCTGATCCAGTATGAGCGCCTGTTGGAGCGAATCGGTCGGCTCGTCCCGCGGGTGCATTTTCCCATTCGCGACAACTCGGTTCCGTCATCGCCGGAGCAGATGCGACGAATCCTGGACTTCATCGACGCCGAAATGGCCCGCGGCGGCCGTGTCTACCTCCACTGTTGGCGCGGGCATGGGCGGACGGGCACGGTCGTTGGCTGCTGGCTGCGCCGGCAGGGGTTCGGTCCGGAAGAGGTGCTTGACGAACTCCTGCGTCTGCGGACGGAGCAGGCGACATCGGAGTGGCAGTCAGAAGGGCCGCAGACTGCCCAGCAATTCGACTACATCCGCAACTGGTCCGAAGCAGGCTCTTAGCTGTTCACTCGATCACGCCCTCGACCGCGAGTTCGGCGACCTCCGCAGGCGACATCCCCAGCCAGTCGGCGGCTACCGATTCGTTGGACTCGCCGAAGACTTCGGTGCGCTCGTAGCGGGTTGCGGGCGTCTTTGTGAACCGCAGCGCCAGGCGGTCGCCTCTGATTGGGCCGTGGAGGGGGTGCGGGTCGGCGTAGTCGAAGAACATGCCGTTGTGGGCGAGCTGCGGGTCCCTCGACGTGAGGTCGTCCCCGGTCTGTACGACGCCGGCGGGGACGCCGGCCTGCTGGCAGCGCTCCATCAGCTCGTAGTCGTCCTGGCGGCTGGTCCAGCTTGTGAGTTGGCCGTCGAGCTCGGCTCGGCCTGCCCAACGGCCCTCGGCCGTGTTGAACTGACTGTTGCGCGCCCAGCTCGGCTCGCCCAACAACGACCGTAGCGACGCCCACTGCTCGTCTGTCTCGACGGCGACCGCGATCCAGCGGTCGTGGCCGCGGCAGCGGTAGATGTTGTGCGGCGCGGCGATCCGCCAGGGCGGATCGTTGGCCAGCGGCTCGGCCGCGACGCCGTTGGCGAACCAGTCGAGCAGCGCCGGGCCGGAGAAGCCGACGCCGACTTCGAACTGCGACATGTCGATCCGCTGGCCGCGCCCGGTCGCGCGGCGCGCCTCCAGCGCGGCCAGCAGCGCGACGGCGGCGTGCAGGCCGGCCATGTGGTCGTTGTAGGAGAAGCCGATCCCGATGTCATTGCGGCCGGGCACGCTGGTCAGGTAGGTCAGGCCGGCGAGCGCGTGGACGGTCGGCGCATATGTCACGTAGGAGGACCAGGGACCGCCGACGCCCATCCCCGACATCGCGATCGAGATCACGCGCGGGTTGGTCTCGGCGACCGTGTCCCAGTCGAGCCCCCAGCGGTCGAGCACACCGACCGAGAAGTTGTCGATGATGATGTCGGCCTTGGCGGCCAGGTCGCGCGCGATCTGCCGCCCTTCGGGTCGGGCGAGGTTGAGCTGCAGCAGCCGCTTGTTACGGTTCCACATGACGTAATAGGGCGACTCAGGTCCGCCGCCGGTCGCGGCCCGTGTGAGCGTGCCGATCTTGACGACGTCCGCGCCGAGGTCGCCGAGCACGCGCGTGCAGAACGGGCCGGCCAGCACGTGGGTGAAGTCGAGCACGCGAATCCCGTCGAGCGGTCGGGCCATCAGTCGGCCCAGCCGATCTCGTCGAGGATCTCCTGGGCGGACGCCGGCGTCGGTTCGCTGGGGTCGCCGCCGATCGAGGCGGGCGTATCGACGAGCTGATAGGGCGCACCCGGGCCGGCGACGCTGCCGTCGCCGACGGGATAGTCGGCCCACCACTCGCGCGCCGCGAGCTGTGGGTTCGCGGCGACCTCGGGGATCGGCATCACCCAGCCGAACGGATGGTGGCGGCGCTGCGCTTCGTGGAAGAAGGGTTCGACATCCTTCTCTGCCACCCACGCGCGCAGCGCGTTCATGCTGTTCTCGATCAGCAGCACGAGGTTCTCGGGTTCCGCGTACTTCGGGTCGAGCAGGTCGGCGTGCGCGTCCTCCTCGACGAGCCAGACGAGCTGCTTCTGGAAGTCGGGCGTGGGCGTGATCATGATCGAGCCGCCGCGCGCCTGCATCACCTGGTAGGCGCGCGACCAGTGCAGCGAGCCCTGGCGCGGCAGGTAGGGGCCGGCGGCGCTGGCTCCGAACGGCAGGGCGTCGTCGTACCAGGCCCACATCAGGACGTGCTCCAGGACCGACGCCAGCGTCTCGTGGACGGCGAGCTGCACGACCTGTCCCTCGCCGCTGGCGCGGGCGTGGTGCAGAGCCGAGAGCGCGGCGATCGCGGCGTAGACGCCGGCGACGAAGGCGTACTGGTCGCCGAACAGCTTGAGCGGCGGCGTATCGGAGTCGCCGCTGGTCGCGGCGACTCCACCGAGCGCCTCCGCGACGATCGCCGGCGCCTGATAGTCGGCCCACGGACCATCCGGGCCGAACGATGAGACATCGACGATCACCAGCGCGGGATTCGCACCGAGCAGGTCGTCGTGCGCGATGCCGGCCGCCTTGAGCCGCCCGCAGTCGATCACGATCGCTGCGTGCTTCGCGAGCGCTGGAATGGTCGCGGCGTCGGAGTCTGAGCGCGCATGCGTGCGGCTGCTGGCGAAGAAGGCGTGCCAGAGCGACTCACCGTCCAACTGGCCGTTCATGTGCGGCCCGCGGCGCCGCAGCGGATCGCCGTCCGGCGGCTCCAGTCGCAAGACCTGCGCGCCGAGGTCGCCGAGCAGCTTGCCGGCGTAGATCGCGCGGTCGTCGGACAGGTCGAGCACTCGGGCTTGTTCGAGGGCGGCGGGCATGATCGGGAGTCTAGGCGCGGGGCTGCTCTGGTACGATCCGCCCCAAATTGCGCGGTCTGGCGGAGGTGCCCGATGGAGTTTCGATTTTCGGCCGAGGACGAGGCGTTTCGCGGGGAGGTGGTGCAGTTCCTCGAGACGGAGCTCCCGCCGGGCTGGGCCGACATGTCGGAGGGGCCCGCCGAGGAGGGCGCGGCCAACGAGGAGCGCTGGCAGTTCACGCGTACGTTCCAGCGCTCGCTTGCCGCGCGCGGCTGGCTGACGCTGGGCTGGCCGACCGAGCATGGCGGCGGCGGCGCCGGGCCCGTGCGCCAGGCGATGTTCAACGAGGCGATGGCGCACTACCGCGCCCCCGCCTACAACCAGGGCGTCGACCGCGTCGGGCCGACGATCATCATGTACGGCTCCGACGAGCACAAAGACTTCTTCCTGCCGGCGATTCGCAACGCGGAGATCACCTGGTGCCAGGGCTTCAGCGAGCCCGGCTCGGGCTCCGACCTCGCCTCGTTGCAGATGCGGGCGCTGCGCGACGGCGACGACTTCATCATCAACGGCCAAAAAATCTGGACCTCGGGGGCGCAGCACGCCGACTGGATCTTCTGTCTCGCGCGCACCGAGCCCGATGCGCCCAAACACCGTGGCATCTCGTTCTTCCTGATCGACATGAAGACGCCCGGGATCACCGTGCGGCCGCTGGTCAACATGGCCAACCGCCATCACTTCAACGAGGTCTTCTTCGAGGACGTGCGCGTGCCGGCGTCGAACATGGTCGGCGAGGAGAATCGCGGCTGGTACGTCGCCACGACCACGCTCGATTTTGAGCGCTCGGGCATCTCGCGCGTCGTCAGCGGCGTGCGGCTGCTCGGCGAGCTGACCGACCTTGCGTCGAAGCCGGGCCCCGATGGTCGCCGGCCCGACGAGGACATTCGCGTGCGCAACAAGCTGGCCGACCTGCAGATCGAGTTCACGGTCGGCCGCTGGCTCGCCTATCGGGTCGCCTGGATGCAGTCGCAGGGACTGGTGCCGAATCAGGAAGCCTCGATGAGCAAGCTGTTCGGCACGGCGGTCAATCAGCGCCTGGCGGGGATGATCAACATGTTCGGCCTGCACGGCCAGCTCGCCGGCGACGGCCAGGGCGCGCCACTCCACGGCCGAATGCCCGACGAATACCTCAACGCCGTCCCCCTCACGATCGCAGCCGGCACCTCAGAGATTCAGCGCAACATCATCGCGACGCGCGGCCTGGGCCTCCCGCGGGGGTAGGACTGGACCCTCGTCCACGCATTCCTGAAGCGATTCCGAGAGAGGCTACGGCGCTGTGGGGCAACCTAACTGGGCAAATCAGACGATCTGGACGGGTGACAATCTCGACATCATGAGAGGGATGAACTCGGATTCTGTTGATCTCATTTACCTCGATCCGCCACACAACTCAGACCAGGACTACGAAGCACCGATTGGAAGTCCTGCCGAAGGCGCGCAGTTCAGGGACATCTGGACGCTCGAAGATGTCGATCTTGCTTGGCATTGGGAAATCGCTGAGGTGGAGCCGAGTCTCGATGATGCAGAGGATGTCTCGCAAGTTTCCCGTTCCGCAACATGACCGTTGACCACATCATCCCCCGCTCTTGCGGGGCCATTGATCACTTCGAGAATCTACAACTCCTCTGCGGTGCGCGTAACTCGACGAAGGGCATGGGAACCCAAGAAGAGTTGGCGGCGAAGCTGCCCGCACAGGGGATTCGCAACTGAGCCGGCATCAGTGCGCGAGCGCTGCCTCTAATCCCGCCTAGCTACCCACCAGACGGGCGTGGGATTGAGAAGCGTGCTCCGTAAACTCAGGCGTCATGTTGCCCAACATCTCGATGATCTGCGCAATGCGCGTCGCTGCAGACTCCCCCGCTACGCTGCCACCTACAGACCTCAGCGAGTGTCCAAACTTCTCGAGTTCGTCGATGCAGGTCCGCTTAGTCTCGTTGTCCATTCTGGACCAAGCCGTCAGGAGCCTTGGAAGCTGGGAATGGATCCATTGCCGTTCGAACTCCGCCATTTTCTCGACGGCATCGGTCTCTCCCGTGGTCAGAAGGTCGTGGTAGGCGCTCGCCTCAAGTTCCTTGATTCGCCGCAGCGGATAGTCCCAAGACATTGCGGTTTCGGACATGTCGCTGACTCCCCTTATCGATTTCACATTACATGAGTCGAATAGAAACGCACGCCACCCGCGGCCTGGGCCTCCCGTGGGGCTAATCTCCCGCGGTGGTCCGCGCGCGCGAGTAGGCATTGCCCAACGCGCCCCAGCTGGCGACGAGGAATGGGACGCAGTAGGTCAGTGGGACCTTCCAGGCGAGCGCGCTGGGGAAATCGCCGTCGAAGAGCATTGGGCCTTGATTGATCAGGGTCAGGATCGTGCCGACGACGGCGCTGGTCAGGATGCTGCGCCGCAGCATCCTGCGGTTGCGCACGGCGCAGCGCCAGCAGTTCAGACGCGCCGCGCCGGCCACCTGCATGCGGAAGTGACCGCTTGCAGGCGGCGTCGACAGGTGCGGACAGACCTGAGCCGGGGCTGCTTCGGACATTGGCGATACCCTACCGGCTGTGAATCGCGGACTGAACATCTTCTTCGATGTCGACGGCTGCCTGGTCTCCTGGAACCTGCATCTGCGCCCCTACGCGCGCGAGGTGCTGCAGCGGCTGCAGGAGCGCGGACATCATGTCTTCATGTGGTCGGGCTACGGCGCGCGGCGCGAGGTGGCCGACAAGCACGACCTCTGGCCGTTGCTGGCCGGGGTGATGGGCAAGCCGATCTTCCAGTACCGCGAGCGGCTGCATCTGTTCACTGACATCGAACCGGACTTCATCATCGACGACCACCGCGAGATCGTCGAGGCGCTCGGCGGCGCCGTGATTCGCACGCCACGCGAGCCGCTCTCCGAGGACCGCGAGATGGTCCGCATCTACCGCCGCATCCTCGAGTTCGAGCGCGAGTGGCGTCGGAGCTGGGCGTGATCCGGGCGGCTGAGCGGCGCCTGGAGGCGTGCAGGGGCGTGCGGCGGCCTCCCCCTCAGCCGCTTCGCGACAGCTCCCCCTCGGGGGGAGCGATTTCGAGCCGTGGGAATGTTTGGCTATGCGGTTTCGGGCGGCGTGCGGAGGTCGGCGGGGTAGGCTGAGGCCTCGCTGGTGTCGAGCCAGCTGGTGGCTAGGTGTTGGGTGGACCAGGCGTAGGCCAGCGCGCGCGGGTCGAGGTGCAGCCACGGCTGCGAGACGCCGAGCTGGATGCCGTTGGCGAGGTTGTAGGCCCAGCCGGCGGCTTCGCCGCCGAGCAGCAGCTGCTGGACCTGGCGGCTGAGGTCGCGGCGGGCGTCGAGATCGAAGGTTCGGCGCATCCGCTCGATCAGATCGTCGAGCCCGGAGTCAGCCACGCCGCCCCAGTTCTGCTCGCCGGTTGAGTGCAGGCTCTCGCGCCAGCGGTCGGTCGGGTCGGGACCGTGCGGGGCCTCGCCCCAGGCGAGGAAGAGGAACCGCTCGCCCTGTTGCAGCTGGCTGAGCGCCTCGGCGAACGGGCGGAACTCCAGCTCAAGCGTGAGCCCCGTGGCGTCCTGGATCATGCTCTGCACAAACGGCGCCGTGCCGGGGAAGAAGCCCTCAAACAGGTCGGCGACCACGAATGGAACGGCGGCGATCGCGTCCACGCCGCCGGCCGCGGCGATCAGCTGAGCGGCCTCGGCCTGATCGTCGGCCGGCGCGGCGCGGTAGCCGCGATAGTTGGCGAGCTGATCGTCGGCCAGCGCCCAGCCTTCGAGGTACCAGGGCAGCGGCCCCGAGACACGACCGTGGCCCTGATAGAGCCGCTCGATCAGGCGTCGGCGGTCGACCGAGGCCGAGATCGCGCTGACGACGCGGGGATCGCCGAGCGCGGCCAGCGGGTCGGGAGCGATCGGGGCGAGCAGCTGCACCGGGGCGTCGAGCGGCAGGTCGAACGGCGTGTGTTCCGGCTCCTGCTCGCGCAGCGCCTCGATCGTGTCATTGCTGAGCGGGAAGTCGGCGCGGTCGATTTCGCTGCTGAAGTAGGCCCGGATGATGTCTTCAGGCGGCCCGCCGGCGAGGGTGATTCCGTCCGGTAGCGCGCCCGAGCTGCGCCACCAGTTCTGTGAGCGGCTCAGCTTCAGCTCGACGGACGGGTCGTAGGCGCTGGGCACGTAGGGGCCGCTGCCCGAGACGAGCGTGTGGTCGAATGGGTCGACGCGCCAGCCGGCCGCGGCGTCGATCGCCTCGCTGCTAATCATCCAGGCGAAGGGCGAGGCGACAACGCTGCCGAGGAACGGCGCGTCGAGTTCGTTCGCTGAAAGTGTGAACGCGCCGTCGTCGCCAGGCGCGAACGCGGCGCGATTCCAGTCGCGGCGGCGGAACAGGTAGACATCGGGCGCGCCGCCGCCGTCGACCCCCTGCTGCTGACGCTCGATGTTGAGCCGGATGTCGTCGACCCCGACCGGCCGGCCGTCGGTCGGCGGCTGGTCCCAAAACGTCGCGCGCGGGTCCAGCGTGAAGACGTAGGTCGACTGATCGGGCATCTCCGGGAGACCGCAGAGGTCGGCCTGCAGCTCGCCCGTGTGCGGGTCGGCGGGCTGCAGGATGCGGCTGTAGACGAGGCTGTGAATGTTCTGCGCGTAGCGATAGCGCGAGCGGTGCGGGTCCCAGGTGTCGAAGCGATCGATCGGCAGGTAGCTGCGCATGATCCCGCCGGGCGTGGGGCGCAGCGGCGGGGCCTGCTCGGAGGGCTGCTGCTGCTGCGCGCCCGGCTGCTCAGCCTGCGCGGCGGCCGGCGCTTCCTGCTGCTGTTGCTGCGCCGCGGACGGCTGGTCCTGCTGTTGAGACTGCTGCTGCGCCTGCTGCGGCGCGTCGTCAGGTTCGGGATCGTCGTCCGAGCTGCAGCCGACCAGCGCGAGAGCGGTTGCGCCGAGGCCGACAGTGGCGGCGGAGCGCAGCAAACGGCGTCGACTGAGCGTGCCTCGCATTTCGGTGAGCTTACAGCCCAGCGGCGCTCGGGCAGCCGCGGCGGCGAGCTGGCGCATGAGGGTGGCGCATCAGCGCGCTGCTTGCGATACTGGCGGCGCCTGACCCGCGTAGCGCAGGGGAGTGTGCAATGCCGCCGCTGGTTCCTTCGTTCCTGTTGCCGCAGTTCATCAAAGACCTTCCGCCGCTGATCCAGATGGCGCTGTTGTTGCCGGGCATGGTGGTGGGCGGCGTGCTGGGCGTCGTGGTGAACGCGATCATGGTCAACCTCGGCGCGGGCAATCAGCACCTCAGCAGCGCCAACGGCGGGTTCGACGCCTGGCTGCTGTGGATCATCGTCGGCGCCGGCCTGTTTATCGGGCTGGGCATCGGCGGGTTCATCTACATCGGCGTGGGGATCGGCGCGGACGTGGAGCTCGAGGACGAAGACGAGCACGGCGAGACGGGCATGCTGGAGCTGTAGCGGGTCGGCTGACGCGCCGCGGCGCTGGCGGCGCGCGGGTGATCGGCGGTCAGACTCTGGTCAGCCTTGGTCGGATTCGTTCAGATTTGGTCAGGCCTGAAGTTCGGCGGCGAAGAACGCGGTCAGCTTGCTCCAGGCGTCGGCGGCAGCGTCCGGGTGGTAGACGCCGGCGCTGGTGTCGTTGAAGAAGCCGTGGTCAGCGTCGTCGTAGACATGCAGCTCATGCCGCACTTCATTTGCTTCGAGCGCTGAGCGGATCGACGCGACGGCTTCGGCGTTAACCCAGCCGTCCTTGCCCGCGAAGAAGCCGCAGACCGCCCCGGCGATGCCGGAGGCCGCGGCCATGCCTTCGCCGGGGACGCCGTAGAACGGCGCGGCGGCGCTGACAGCGGGGTTGTGCATCGCGAGCAGCAGCGACATCCCGCCGCCGAGGCAGAAACCGGTCACGCCGATCCGGTCGGCGCGCACGTCAGCGCGGGCCTGCAGCGCCGCGACCGCGCCGCTCATGTCGAGCAGCGCCTGCGGCTCCTGCACGCCCATCATGATCTTCTCCGCCTCGCCGGGCTCGGCCGTGATCTGTCCGTGATAGAGGTCGGGCGCGAGCGCGACATAACCCTCCGCGGCGATGCGGTTGGCGATGTCGCAGATGTTCGGGTTGAGCCCCCACCACTCCTGGATCACGACCACGCCGGGGAACGGGCCGCCCTCGCTGGGCCGCGCCAGGTAGCCGCCGGCGCTGCCGCCGTTGGCGGCGAAGGTCACGTATTCGTAGTTCAGGATCGCCATGGTGCTCGTACTTCCCTGCTGTCGCTGTGGGGTCGGGGAGTTAGGTCCGGGGCGCCTGGACCGGCCAGAGGTTGGTCTGGCTGGCGAGGTAGGACTGGGCGGCGGCGCGGTCGAGCTCGTCGAGCGTCCAGGACGGTCCGGTGGCGAAGATCGAGGACTCGACCCGGGGCTCGTTGTACATCCCGATCTCGTTGCCCCAGACGAGGAAGGTGCGGCCGTTGACGTTGGCCGCGGCGTCGGTGCAGAGCCAGACCACAAAGGGCGAGACGTTTTCCGGCGCCATCATCGCTTCACGGTCGCCGCCGAACGCAAGACCGCCGGCGTCGCCCGAGGCCAGGCCGGCCTCGCGGGCGCGGCGCTGCGCTTCGGCCAGCTCCTCGGTCAGGGTCAGGCGGGTTCCGGCGCGTGGACGGATCGCGTTGGCGGTGACGCCGTAGCGGCCGAGGTCGCGCGCCAGCGTGCGGGTCAGGCCGACGATGCCCTCCTTGGCCGCGGCGTAGTTGGCCTGGCCCATGTTGCCCAGACCGGATTCGGAGGAGGTGCCGACGATCCGCCCGGAGCGCTGCTGGCGGAAGACCTGCGAGGCGAACTTGGTGACCGTGAAGTGGCCCTTGAGGTGGACCGCGACGACCACGTCCCACTCCTCCTCGGTCATGTTGAAGACCATCCGGTCGCGCAGGATGCCGGCGTTGTTGACCAGGATGTCGAGCCGGCCGAACCCGTCCAGCGCCTGCTGGACCATGCGCTCGCCCGCGGCCATGTCGGCGACGGAGTCGTAGTTGGCGACGGCGTTGCCGCCGGCGTCCTTGATCGCCGCGACGACTTCATCGGCCGGCCCGGCCTCGCCATCGAGCTCACCGCCGGCGCCGCCGCCGTAGTCGTTGACGACCACCGATGCGCCCTCTTCGGCGAGCAGCAGGGCGTGTCCGCGGCCGATTCCGCGTCCCGCGCCCGTCACGATCGCCACCCGTCCAGCCAGTCGGTCAGCCATGGTTGTCCTCCTCTGATCTGTGCGCGAAATCGCAGCCTTGATGTCTGACAGAATACAGGCAGCCCGACGCTGCGCTACAGCGCTCAGGCGTCGCATGCTCGCCATCTGATACGGTCGCCGACACGAAGACTTCCGCTTGATGCCGAAGCATCGAGCCGAATGTGGAAGGTCGCTGCCATGCCCGCCAAGAACCGCGTTGCCGAGGACGCGCCCGTCTACGCGGCCCGGCCGCACGCGGCTGAGCGCGCGAACCGCAGCGCCGCAGGGCTGCGTGGCCGCCGGCGGACCAAGGCCGAGTCGCTCGCGGATGTGATCGAGCGCCGGCGCAACCTGCTGATCCGTCTCGCCGACCACTAACCCACGAAGCCATGCACGATGCCCCGGCTGCGCTATCTGGACGACAACGACGCGCGTCGGGTCGTCACTGAGCTGACCGCGCGCGTCTTTCCCGGCTCGCCGGCGTTTCAGCTGCGTGGCGACGAGGGGCAGGCGGCGCTGTCCAGCGCGCTGGCGCAGCCCCAATGGCCGCATCACCGGACGCTGCAGCGCAAGGCGGCGGTGTTGCACTACCACCTCAACCAGAACCACCCATTCGTTGACGGCAACAAGCGGTTCGCCCTCACCGCGATGGAGTACTTCCTGGACATCAATGGGGCTGCGCTAACGGTCGGCGACGACGAGCTGTACGAGTTCAGCCTCGGAGTGGCGGCCGGCACAATCGACCGCGACGAGTCGATCGCGTTCGTTGTGCGCCGCACATTCCGTCTGTCATGGCGAAACGACGGCCCACGGTTCGAGCGCTGGGCCGGGAGCCTGTCGAAGACCGACCTGACGGGCGTCCTTGCTTGGGTGGACGCGGATGACGATCGCTTCGCGGCGCTGGCGCGTTCGTAGTCGCAGCGCACTACTTGACGAAACGGGGAGTTGTGCTCCAGAGTCGGGGCGGGCGACGGGCGCGGGCAACACAACATGATCCAGGCGATTGAGCGGACGCAGACGCCGGCGCTGTCCGGCACACAGCAGGCGACCCGAGCGCAGACCAACGAGTCGACGCGTTGCGCGATTCTGACCCGCAGCGGCGCGCTGCTGGCGCGCGGCCGGGTGGCCGACCGGGCGCCCGAGCACGTCGGCGAGGCCTACGAGCTGAAGCTGACCGAGGTGGCCCCGCCGGGCGCGCTGGAGGCGCTGTTCCACGCCAACCAGCCCGAGGTGGTGCTGCGCGCCGGCCGCGAGGCTGAGCTGGCGCTGCGGATCGATCACATCACCGGCCCGCCGGCCCGTCGCACCTTCTGGCTGCAGCCGGTCGCCGGCTGAACACCGCGTGTCCGGGCCGCTTGCGAGCCAGGCTCGGTGGGCAGGTTGGGTCGCACGTTGGCCCGCATGTTGGCCGGTGGGCGAGCCGACTAGCCTGCGCGCTACGCCGCCGCGACGCCCCTTGCGCCGTGCACGGTGCGCGGCGCGCGATCGAGGTTGCTGAGGATGGAGCCGAACATGGTCGAGTATCGCGAGCTGGCGAGCGGACTGCTGTTCCCCGAGGGCCCGATCTGGATGGCGGACGGCAGCGTGCTGCTGGTCGAGATCGCCCGCGGCACGCTCTCGCGGGTGCAGCCCGACGGCAGCGTCGAGGTCGTGGCGGAAACCGGCGGCGGCCCCAACGGGGCGGCCCTGGGACCCGACCACAGCGTCTGGATCACCAACAACGGCGGCTTCCGCTGGCGCGAGGTGGGCGGCCGGCTGCTGCCCGGTCCGCAGGGCGACGACTATGCGGGCGGCTCGATCCAGCGCGTCGACCTGGCCACGGGCGCGGTTGAAGACGTCTACCGCGAGGTCGACGGACATCAGCTGCGCGGGCCCAACGACATCGTGATGGACGGGGCCGGCGGCTTCTGGTTCTCCGACCTGGGCAAGAATCGTGAGCGCGACCGCGATCTGGGCGGGCTCTACTACGCGACGCTCGACGGCGGATCGATCCGCGAGTGCGTCTACCCGATCCCCGGCGGCCCCAACGGGGTCGGCCTCTCGCCGGCCGGCGACCGCGTGTACGCGGCTGAGACGCCGACCGGCCGGCTGTTCGGCTGGGCGATCGCGTCGCCCGGCCAGCTGGCCGCGGCCGCTCCGGCGGCGGGTTTCGCTGCGTTCATCGCCAACGCCGGCGGCTACACGATGTTCGATTCGCTGGCCGTGGAGGCCGGCGGCGCCGTCTGCGTGGCCACGATCGGGCCCGGCGGGATCACCGTGATCGATCCCGACAGCGGGGCGGTCGAGCATGTGGCGGTCGGCGACGACCCGCTGACGACCAATATCTGCTTCGGCGGCGCGGACCTGCGCACCGCCTACATCACGCTCTCCACCAGCGGCCGGCTGATCGCCTGCGACTGGCCGCGCCCCGGCCTGCGGCTGCACCACGCACACTGAGGGGCGAGCTGACGGGCGCGCCGACGCTCGATCGCGGGCGATCACCAAGCGCCTCAGCAAGCGCATTGCGCCGCGCGCTCGGGCCCGCGCTTGTTCGGCTGGCGCTGCGGCGATAGCCTGCGCGTCGGCTGGGGCCGACGCGTCGCGGCTGCGCCTGAGTCTGATCGAGGGGCGACACGATGGAGCGGTTCGCGGGCCTCCTGCAGCAGCTGCCGCGCGCCAAGGGCGAGCTGCTGCGCGCGCTGCATCTCGCCCAGGAGCAGCTCGGCTGGGTCACCAAGGACGCGATCCGGCTGATCGGCCGGCATCTGCGCATGTCCGACGCCGAGGTCTACGGCGCGGCGACCTTCTACGCCGAGTTCCGGCATTCGCCGCCGCCCAGGACGCTGGTGACCTGGTGCTCGGGTCCGAGCTGCCGGGTGGTCGGCGGCGACCGCATGCGGCGGATTCTGGAGGTCGAGCTGGGCTGCCGGATGGGCCAGAACGACGCGCAGGACGAGGTCGGGCTGTGGCTCGGCCAGTGCAACGGCACCTGCGAGCGGGCTCCGATGATCTGGGTCAACGGTCGCGTGGTCGGTCCGCTGACGATGGTCGAGACGGTCAAACTGGCGCGCCGGATTCGCGCCGGCGAGGATGTAGTGGAGTGGCCCAGGCGTCCGATCAAGATCGCCCCGGCGGTCTTCGTCGAGGCCGAAGCGGTCTACGGCGCCGAACATGTTGATGAGCGACTCGATCAAGCGGAGGCGGGCGGATGAGCGCTGCATACGAGGCGCTGCGCGAGGCGGCCGAGCTGGAGGCGGCGCCGCGGCGTGCGCCGGAGCGCCCGCTGCTGCGGGTTGACCTCAGCACCTCCTCGATCGCGGCCGGCGCCGATCTGCTCTGGGAGGCGCTGGAGGCGGCGATCGCCGCCGCCGGACACGATGTCGATCTGGTCCGCGTCGGCACGCTGGGGATGTCCTGGCTGGAGCCGGTGGTCGAAGTCGAGCGCGGCGGCGCGGCGCTGGTCTACGGACCGCTCGAGCCGGCCGACGCGGCGCAGTGGCTGGCGGCCGCGCTGGCGGACGATCCGGTCGAGGCGGCGGCCGGCTGGCTGATCGGCAGCCGCAGCGGTCGGGTCAACGGCGCGGCGCCGCTCGCCGACGGTCCGTTCTGGGCGCTGCAAGAGCGCCGCCTGATGCGGCGGATGGGCGTGATCGATCCGGAGCGGATCAGCGAGGCGATCGCGGACGGCGCCTACGCGGCGCTGGACCGCGCGTTGACGCTCGAGCCGATCGAGATCTGCGACCTGGTCGAGGCGGCGGGCGTGGGCGGACGCGGCGGCGGCGGCTTTCCGGCGGGCCGCAAGTGGAAGTTCCTGCTGGGCGCGCCGGGTCCGACCAAGTATCTGGTCTGCAACGCCGACGAGGGCGACCCCGGCGCGTTCGTCAACCGCGTGCTGATGGAATCCGACCCGCATCTGGTCGTCGAAGGCATGGTGATCGCCGGCCGCGCGACCGGCGCCGCGCGCGGCTTCATCTACATCCGCGACGAATACCCGCTGGCGATCGAGCGGATGGAGCTGGCGCTCAGCCAGGCGCGCGCGCTGGGGCTGCTCGGTGACGCGGTGTTGGGCAGCGACCTCGCCTTCGAGCTGGAGATCACGCGCGGGGCCGGCTCCTACGTGTGCGGCGAGGAGACCGGGCTGATCGCCTCGGTCGAGGGGCTGCGCGGGATGCCCAAGATTCGCCCGCCCTTCCCCGCCCAGCGCGGCGTCTTCGACATGCCCTCGAACGTCAATAACACCGAGACCTACGCCAACGTGCCGCTGATCGTCGAGCACGGCTCCGCCTGGTACCGCGAGTTCGGCACGGAGTCGGACCCGGGCACCAAGATGTTCAGCATCACCGGTTCGCTGCGCCGGCCCGGCATCCTCGAGGTGCCGTTCGGCCTGCGCATGGACCAGCTGCTGCTCGACGCCGGCGGCGGCCCCGAGGCCGGCCACACGGCCAAGGGCATCCAGCCCGGCGGGCCGCTGGGCGGTCTGCTGCCGGCCTCCGACCTGGGCCTGCTGCTGGAGCGTCCGCCCTTCACCGAGCGCGGCGTGCTGCTCGGCTCGGGCGGCTTGATCCTGTTCGACGAGCGCGCCTCGGCGGTCGACCTGACGCTCTACTTCTCGGAGTTCTGCGAGGACGAGTCATGCGGCCGCTGCACGACCTGTCACGGCGGATCGCAGCGGCTGGTCGAGCTGCTGCAGCGGATCACGGAGGGCGGCGGACGCCGCGAGGACATCGAACGGATCGGCGTGCTGGATCGCACGCTGCAGAACTCCAACTGTCTGCACGGCCAGTTCACGCCGTACGCGGTGCGCGGTCTGGTCAACTACTTCCGCGACGAGCTGGACACCCAGATCGACCACAAGCGCGATCCCGCGAAGGTCGCGCCGGGGCTGATTCGCTACGTGCTGACCGATCCCGAGGCGCCGGAGCTGGCCGAAGCGGCTGAGCTCTGCCCGACCAACGCGATCGTGCCGCGCGCGCAGCCGGCCGACGACGATGACGATCCGGCGGAGCGGCCGAGCGGCTGGCGGATCGACGATTCGGCCTGCATCCGCTGTGACGTCTGCCGCGAGCTGGCGCCCGACGCGGTGCGCGTCGAAGACCGCTTCCTCGCGCTGCTGACCCCGGTCGACGCCTAGCCGGACCGCTGCGCGTCTGACAGTCCTTTCCGAGCAGCGCTCCACCGGATTCGCGCCCGCCGACTTCAGGGCCGGGTCGTCGCACATCCGCGGCCTGCCCGCGACCGGCGGCGCTGGGCGGATCGGAGCGCGCGGCTCGACGGAACGGAGCGGCGCGGGACCCGGAAGCCGGTTGGGTCAATTGATAACCTGTCTGTGCGCCTGACGACGGGCGGAGCGTTGCGCTACACGGTACCGTGTAGGCTACGGAGCGGATGTTGGAGAGGTGGGCGGCGTGACCACCCCGATGCGGCGCCAGTATCTGGAGCAGAAGGCGCGTCAGCCCGACGCGATCCTGTTTTTTCGGCTGGGCGATTTCTACGAGACGTTCGATGACGACGCCAAGCTCGTGGCCGCCGAGCTGGGCATCACGCTGACCTCGAAGCCGATGGGCGGCGGCCTGCGCGCGCCCTTGGCCGGGGTGCCGGTCGCGCACGTCGAATCGCACCTGGCGCGGCTGGTCGCGCGCGGTCACCGGGTCGCGATCTGCGAGCAGCTCGAGGATCCGCGCGCCGCGCGCGGGCTGGTGCGGCGCGGCGTGGTGCGCGTGCTCTCACCGGGCACCGCGCTGGAGCCGGCGCTGCTGGAGGCCGGCGAGCCCTCGGCCTGCGCGGCGTTGACGCTGCAGCGCGAGCCCGCCCGCGGCGGCGGCGCCCCCGGCCGCGGCGCCCCGGGCGGCGGCGCGTGGCTGCTCGGTCTGGCCGCGCTGGACCTCAGCACCGGCGCCTGTCACGCGCTGGAGCTGCGCGCCGCGGCGCTGCCCGAGCTGGCCGCGCCGCTGGCCGCCGAGCTGGCCCGGCTGGGCGTGCGCGAACTGCTGCTCGGTCCCGGCCTCGGCGAGCAGCGCTGGAAGCTGGTCGGCGCCGAGCTGGATGGGCTGCCACTGCGGCGCACGGGGCAGGATCGGCGCGACGGGCAGGCCGGGCTGCAGGCGCGCGGCTTCGGCGCCGCGCAGGCGCGCCGCGCGCTGGCGGCGCGCTGGGGCGGCGAGCTGGGCCGCGAACCGGCCGCGGCGCTCGGTCTGGAGGAGCGCCCGGCCGCGCTGGCGGCGCTGGGCGGCGTGTTGGAGCTGGCCGCGGCGGCGCTGCCCGCGGACGCGGAGGGCGCAGTAGACGGTGGGACAGACGATGAAGCAGGCGGTCCAGCGGCGGGCGAGGGTCGGACGGTGGACCGGCTGGCGCATCTGGCGCCGCCGCGGCTGCTGGAGCCGGGCGCGCGGCTGCAGTGGGACGCGGCGACGCAGCGCGCGCTGGCGATCGTCGACGACGCGCCGGGCGGCGCCGGCCGCGGGTCGGACGCGCCGCGCACGCTGCTGCAGACGCTCGACCGCTGCGGCAGCGCGGCGGGCCGGCGCTGGCTGCGCGCCGCGCTGCTGGCCCCGCTGCTCGATCAGCGACGGATCGAGACCCGGCTGGACCGGATCGCGGCGCTGCGCGAACGCGCTGCGCTGCGCCGCGCGGTCCGCGCGGCCGCGCGCGAGGCGCCCGACCTCGAGCGGCTGCTGGCGCGGCTGGCCGCCGGTCTGGCGCGGCCCGCCGAGCTGGCGGCGCTGGCCCGCGGTCTGCTCGCGGCCGCAGCGCTGGCCGAGCGGATCCGCGCCGATGTAGGCGCAGCGGGCGAGGCGGGCGAAGGAGGCGGACATTCTGCCTCGGGGAATGTGGCGGCCTCGGGGCCAGTGGAGGCCCTGGCGGCGCTGGCGCAGCGGCTGGGGCCGGCGCCGGCGGCGGCGCACAGGCTGGCCGCGGCGCTGCTCGAGCAGCCCGAAGCGGCCTACGGCGGCGGCGTGCTGCGCGCCGGGGTCGACGCGGCGGTTGACGCCGCCGCGGCGCGGCGCACGGCCGGCCGCGCGCGGCTGGCCGTGCTGGAGACGACGCTGCGCGCCGAGAGCGGGCTGGCCGCGCTGAAGCTGGGCTATCACCGCAGCTGGGGCTACTACATCGAGGTCACGCGCGGTCAGCTGGGCAAGCTGGCCCAGCCCGGCCAGCCCGACGCCGTGCCGGCCGGCTGGGAGCGGCGCCAGAGTCTGCGCGCCTCTGAGCGCTTCTCGGAGCCGCGGCTGCGCGCCCTGGCCGACGAACTGGCCGACGCCGAGCGCGAGCTGAGCGCGGCCGAGCGCGGCTGCGTGGAGCGCCTGGCCCTTGCGCTGTCCGCCGAGGCTGCAGCGATTCGGGGCTGCGCCGGGGCGCTGGCGCGGCTTGACGCGGCGGCCGCGCTGGCCGAGCTGGCGGCCGAGCGCGACTGGCGGCGGCCGCGGCTGGACGCCGGGCTGGGCCTGCGGATCGAGGCCGGCCGGCATCCGATCGTCGAGGCCGGCGGCGATCCGGCCGCGTTCGTGGCCAACGACCTCGAGCTCGACGCGGGCGGCGCCGGCGCGCCGCAGCTGCTGCTGCTGACCGGGCCGAACATGTCGGGCAAGAGCACCTACCTGCGCCAGGCGGCGCTGATCGTGATCCTCGCCCAGGCCGGCTGCTTCGTGCCCGCGGCGGCGGCGCGGATCGGTCTGGTCGACCGCATCTTCGCGCGGGTCGGCGCGCAGGACGACCTCGCCGCGGGCCGCTCGACCTTCCTGGTCGAGATGCTGGAGACGGCGCGGCTGCTGCACGGCGCCGGCGAGCGTTCGTTGGTGCTGCTCGACGAGGTCGGGCGCGGGACCAGCACCTGGGACGGCCTGGCGATCGCGCAGGCGGTCGCCGAGCGGCTCGTGGCCGGCCGCAGCGGCCCGCGCACGCTGTTCGCGACGCACTTCCAGGAGCTGACCGCGCTGGCCGGCTCGCTCGAACGGGTCGCCAACGCCGCGGTCACGGCCGAGGAGGACGGCCGCGGCGGGCTCAGGTTTTTGCACCGCGTCGCGGCGGGCGCGGCGGACCGCTCGTGGGGCGTGCAGGTCGCCGCGATCGCCGGTCTGCCGCGGCCCGTGCTGGAGCGCGCCGCCGAGCTGCTGGCCGCGCTGGAGTCGGGCGCGGCGGGCGCCGAGGCGTTGTTCGAGCTGGCCCCGCCGCCGGCGCGCGCAGCGGCGGATCAGGACTGGGCGGCGGGCGCCGCGCTGCTGGACGAGCTGGCCGCGCTCGATGTCGACGGGCTGACCCCGCTGGAAGCGATCTCGGCGCTCTACGCGCTGCGTGAACAGGCGCGCCTGGCCGGCGACGCGCCGCGACCCGCCATGCAGCCGATTGTGCAACAGATTGGGCAGCCGAGCATGCAGCCGGGCGCGCCGGCGGCGGCGCAGCAGGAGCTCAGCTGGCTGGCGGCGGGCGGCTGAGCCGATGACCACGCTGCAACAGCCAGCCGACGCGCCGGCCCGGATCCGTGAGCTGTCGGCCGCGGTGGCGGGCCAGATCGCCGCCGGCGAGGTCGTCGAGCGGCCCGCCGCGGCGCTCAAGGAGCTGCTCGAGAACGCGCTCGACGGCGGCGCGCGGCGGATCACGATCGAGCTCGAAGGGGCCGGGCTGGAACGCTTGGCGGTGCGCGACGACGGCGCGGGGATCCGCGCGGCGGAGCTGGAGCTGGCCTTCCGGCGCCACGCGACCTCCAAGCTGTCGCGCGCCGAACAGCTCTGGGCGCTCGACGGCTACGGCTTCCGCGGCGAGGCGCTGGCCGCGATCGCGGCCGCGGCGGGAAGGCTGCTGGCCAGCTCGCGGACGGCCGAGCAGCCGGTCGGGGCGCAGATCAGCTACGCGGGTGGACGGCTACAGGGCCTGGAGCGCTGCGCGCGCGGCCCCGGCACCAGCGTCGAGCTCTGGGAGCTGTTCGCGCAGCAGCCGGCGCGCCGCTCGTTTCTGCCCGGCCCGCGCTCGGAGCGGGCGGCGCTGACGCGGGTCGCGGCCGACGCCGTGCTGGCGCGTCCCGACGTGGGCCTGCGGCTCGAGCTGGAGGGCCGCGTCACGCTGCGTCACGACCCCGCAGCGGGCGAGAACGGCGGCGACGGCGGCGGCGCTGAGTCAGCGCTGCGCGAGGCCTGGGCGTCGGTCTTCGGCGCCGAGCCGGCCGAGCGGGCGATCTGGTGGGCGGGCGAGGACGCGGAGCTGCGCGTGGAGGGTCTGGCCGGGGCGCCGCGCGACGGCCGGCGCGGACGCGAGGGACTGCGGCTGTTCGTCAACGGACGCCCGGTGCGCGACCGCAGTCTGGCCTGGGCGCTGCAGGAGGCCTATCGCGGCTGGCTGCCGGCCGGCCGCTTCCCGCTGGTCGTGGCGCGGCTGAGCGTGCCGCCCGACCAGGTCGACGTCAACGTGCATCCGACCAAGGCCGAGGTGCAGCTGCGCGAGCCGGCGCGCGCGTTCAGTCTGCTGCAGCGCGCGCTGCGCGCCGCCCTGGCCGGACAGGCCTCGAGCTCGACGCTGCGGCTGCGCCGGCCCGACCGGGACCTCGAGTGGGCGCCGCAGGCGGACAGCGGGATCGCGGATGGCCCGATCGCACCGGACGCGGGCGCGCTGCAGGGTCGGATCGAGAGCGCCGGCGCGCGGCCCGCCGCGGCGGCCGCGGATCCGCGCCGCGCGCTGCCGCGCGCCGCAGCGGCGTCCCCGCCCACAGCGCCGGACGCGATGACAGACGTAATGCCAGACGAGGTGCGAACCGTGCTGCCCGGCGCGGCATCCGGACCGACGACCGGTTCCCCGCCGACCGGCGCGGCTGAGCCGCTGCCGGGCTCGGTTTCGCGCTCGCGGCGGCGCGGACTGGCGCCGCTGCGGATGGTTGGCCAGCTGCACCGCACGTTCGTGATCGCCGAGGGCGAGCAGGGGCTGGTGCTGGTCGACCAGCACGCGGCGCACGAGCGGGTCGTCTACGAACGGCTGCTCGCGGCGCGCTCCGTGGCCGGGCGCCCGGGCGCAGCGGACCAAGGCGCCCGCCAGCCGCTGCTCGATCCGCCGGTCGTGGCGCTCGACGCGGCCGAGTCGGCGGTCTGGTCGCAGGCGGCCGAGCAGCTGGCCGCTCTGGGCTTCGAGCTGGACGAGTGGGGCGAGCGCGCGCTGCGGCTGCGCGCGGTCCCGGCCGGGCCGGGGCTCAGCGAGGCGCACGGGGCGCCGAGCGGCGAGCTGACGGCCGCCGGCGCCGAGCGCTGGCTGCGCGACGTGCTGGCCGAGCTGGGCGGCGACACGCGGCGCGCCACCGAGCAGCGCTTCGATCGGGTCGCGGCCTCGGTCGCCTGTCACGGCTCGGTGCGCCGCGGGGTCGTACTCGACGCGCCGGCGATGGTCGCGCTGCTGCGCCAGCTGGAGGCCTGCGCGGACCCGCATTCGTGCCCGCACGGACGCCCCACGCTGGTCGAGATCGCCGCCGCGGATCTGCTCCGCGAGTTCGGCCGCAGCTAGCCGCAGCGCTGAACGAGTCGGACCGCCCCTCCGCCGCCCTGTGCAATCCACTCTCCCCCCGCAAAGCGGGGGGAGATGTCACGGAGTGACAGAGGGGGGCTCCCCGCGCCTGCGACTCAACGCGGCCCGCGAGATCCAATCCCCTCCCAATATCGCCCCCTGAGGGGGAGATGCCGAAGGCAGAGGGGGAGTGGGTCGCGGTCAGCCGGCGTCACGCGCGGGAGCCCCCCTCTGCCTGCGGCATCTCCCCCCGCCGAGCGGGGGGAGAGTGATCCTGAGCATTGCGCGCGGCGGCAGTCAGCCGCGACCGCCCGGGCGGGGGATCGCGCGGCCTGCGGCGTGGCGTGGCGGCGCTATTGGGTGCCGCGTAGGCGCGGGTCGAGGATGTCGCGCAGGGCGTCGCCCATCATGTTGAAGCCGAACACGGCGATCGTGATCGCGAAGCCGGGGAAGACGGCGATCCACCAGGCCTGCGGGGCGTCGACCAGCGTCAGGCCGCCGAGGTCGCGCCCCCAGGTCGGGTAGGGCGGGGCCACGCCGTAGCCGAGGAAGGAGATCGCCGCCTCGGCCAGGACCGCGATGCCGAGGTTGAGCGAGGCCAGGATGATCACGACCGGGACCACGTTGGGCAGGATGTGGGCGGCCATGATCCGGGTGTTCGGCGCGCCCAGTGAGCGCGCCGCGTCGACGTACTGCTCGGCCTTGATCGCCAGCACGGCGCCGCGAATCACGCGTGTGTTGCCGGCCGCCAGCACCACGGCGAGCGTGACGATGACCACGGTGGTGCGCGGGAAGACCTCCCACAACCACTCCGACGAGTTGGTCGCCTGCGGGCCCCAGTTGGGCCCGCGCCCGAGCCCGAACAGGCCGTCGCCGCCGGAGCCGAGGATCGCCACGATCGCGAGGATCAGGAAGATCGCCGGGAACGCGATCCAGACATCGATCACGCGCTGCAGCGCGATATCGATGTTGGGCACGGGGATCTTGATCCGCGGCAGCGCGCCGGTGCGCAGCTCCAGCGAGCGCGCCAGCGGCGCCCCGGCCGTCTGCAGCAGCCCGCTCGCGGTCTCGTCCAGATGCGATGTCCGCCGGCCGGCCAGGCGCGTGAAGAACGCCGCGATCTGCATCGGCAGCGCCACGAGCTCCGCGATCGCGAGGATCACGAGATCGATCGCACGCACGATCAGCCCGAACCCGGCGGACGCGGCGATGAAGAGCAGGCTCAGCGGCAGGCCCAGCGCGCGCGCCGCGAGCGACGCCGAGGGCGCGTTGAGCAGCGCCAGACGGCGCGGCACGGCAACTGTGATCGCGATCGATTCACCGGCGAAGAAGCCGGAGATGATGCCCAGCGTGGTCGCCATGATCGCAGTCAGAATGACCGTCCCGAGGCCGACCAGCACGGTCACCTCGGAGCCGTAGATGATCCGCGTGACAACATCCTGGCCCTTGCGATCGGTGCCGAAGACGTGATCAACCGACGGCGGATTGAAGCGGTCCTCGGCGGCGAGCGAGCCCTTGAGATAGGCCGGATTGGGGAAGTTCGAGACATCGGTCGGCTGGATCAGCGGGGCCAGCATCGCGACGAGGACCGAGACGAGCAGGATCAGCGCGCCGACCACGCCCATGATCTTGCGCCGGCGCCAGAGCCAGACGGGCATGATCAGCGTGGCGATCAAGAAGCCGATCGTGGCGGCGAAGATGCCGAAGGCGACGCCGGTGACGAATCCGAGCGGACTCGAGAGTGAGCGATCAACCAGCTGCTCCCAGAGATCTCGTGGGGAGATTGAGACGCGGCGGCGTGGCGCGACCGGGCTGACCTCGGGTGGCTGGCTCATCGGCTACTCGGTTTCTACTGGTAGCGGATGCGCGGATCGACGACCGAGTAGGTCATGTCGACGAGCAGGTTGGCGAGCACGACGACGGTGGCGATCACGAACATGATCCCGAGCACGACGGGCGTGTCGCGCGCGCCGAGCGCCGTGAGCATGCGCTTGCCCATGCCGGGCAGCACGAAGATCGTCTCCATGATCACGGAGCCGCCGATCACGACGCCGACCTGTAGTCCGACCAGCGTGATGACCGGGATCAAGGCGTTGCGCAGGGCGTGCCCGTTGATCACGACGCCTTCACGCAGACCCTTGGCGCGCGCGGTGCGGATGTAGTCCTGGCGCAGCACCTCGAGCATCTGCGCGCGCGTCAGCCGCATCACGGGACCGGCCAGGGAGAGGCCGAGGACGATCGCCGGGACGTACATCTGGCGCAGGTTCTCGAGCAGATCCTCGGTCGGTGAGCGATAGACGATCGGTAACGGTGGTAAGCCCAGGCGGGGAAAGACGATCGAGATCATCAGGATCGCCAGCCAGAAGGACGGCACCGCGAGGAACAGGATCGAGATGCCGCGCGCCACGTAGTCGCCGGTCGTGTCCTGGCGCACGGCGGAGTAGATCCCGACCGGCATCGCGATCACGAGACCGACGATCATCGCGAGCACGCCGAGCTCGAAGGTCACCGGGATGCGTTCACGGATATCCCGCCAGACGGTCCGTTCGCGCCCGTGGAATGAGTAGCCGAGGTCGCCCTGCAGCAGTGACCAGAACCAGGCCGCCCATTGTTCGGGGAAGCTGCGGTCGAGCCCCAGCTGCGCGCGCAGGTTGGCCTTGACCTCCTCGATCTCCTCTTCCGTGCCGCGGTACTCGTCGGCGAACGCGTCAACGGCGTCGCCTGGCAACAGCCGGACGAGTCCCACGACCACGATCGTGATGCCGATGATCGTCGGTACCACCAGCAGCAGGCGGCGGATGGCGTACTCGCGCATGGCTCAACCGTCCGAATTTCTGCACCGGCGTCGCGCTGAGCGAGCGAAGCGGTCGTCCGCGCAGACGACCGCCCCGCTTGATCGGATCGCGAGCGAACGAGATCGGCGACTAGGCGTCGGCGTCCCAGATGTACGGCATGAACTCGGTGCCCCAGGCGTAACCGCCCTTGTGCCAGGGCACCTCGTTGTCGAAGTGCCGCACGTTGGGGTTGAAGCCGTAGACGCTGGCGCCGCGCGGCGTCGGGATGATGTACATCTTCTCGGCCATGTAGCGCTGGATGTCGTGGATCAGGTTGAGCCGCGCCTCCGCGTCAACCTCGGCGCGCTGCGCGTCGAGCATCGCGACGAAGGTCGGGTCGGAGGCCGGGTCGCCGGGGCCGGCGCCCCAGTTGTGACGCCCGCTGTCGGGGTGGTAGACGGTGAACAGGATGTCGTCGGGCTCGACCGGGACGATGAACGGTCCGAGCAAGATGCCCTCGTCGAAGTCGCCGCGGAAGGCGGTCGCGATGTAGGCGGCGTACTCGGTGAACTGGAAGGAGTAGCGAATCCCGAGTTCGGCCGCGGAGACCATCACGGTTTCCATGTAGTTGACCCAGGCCGGTCCGTAGCGGTCGGAGTTGCCGTGCACCACGACATCGATGCCGTCCGGGTAGCCGGCGGCGTCCATCAGCTCGTGAGCCCGCTGCAGGTCGCGGTGGAAGTACTCGACGTTTTCGCCGAACCCTTCCTTGTCGCGCGGATCGAGATAGAACGGGGCGAGCGGCGAGAGCGCCGTCTGCCAGGCGCCCTGCTTGGTGTCGTCGACCGCCTCGAGGATCGCCTGGCGGTCCAGCGACAGCGACAGCGCCTGGCGCATCCGGATGTCGTTCCAGGGCTCGATCGAGAAGTTGAAGCCGAAGCCGTTGGGCACCGTGCTCTGGTTGAAGCGGTAGGTGGCGTCGGGCACTTCCTCGGTCAGCCGACCGTAGATCGAGGGGTCCAGCAGCGAGAGATCGATGGCTCCCGAAGCCAGGTTGGGGATGATCACGTTGGGGTCGTTGATCAGCGAGGCCTGGATGCCGTCCGCGAACGGTGGCTTGGCGCCGTTCCACTCCGGCTCGTACCAGTTGGGGTTGCGCTTCCAGACCAGCCGCACGTCCGGCTCATAGGTGTCGAAGATCCAGGGGCCGGAGCCGACCGGGCGCGACTCGACCGTGCCGTCCTCGACGATCTCACGGGGGATGATCCAGAGGTGTGAGGGCGACGCAGAGAAGTTCAGGAAGGGCGCGTAGGGGCGGTGCAGGCCGATCTTGATCTGCCGGTCCTCAACGCCCTCGAAGGAGCTGACGACGCCCGACCAGGACTGCGCGTTGCCGTTCGAGTCGGCCAGCGAGAGGAAGCGGTCCTGCGTGTAGAGCACGTCGTCCACGGTCAGGTCGCGACCGTTCATCGGGTCGACGTCGTGCCAGGTCATGCCCTCGCGGATCGTGTAGATGTAAGTCGTCGCGTCGGGGATCTCGGGCAAGCTCGAGGACGCGTCGCCTTCGTACTCGCCGTAGTTGAGCGGATCGACGCCCTCGTCGCCGCGGATGTACTTGAGCAGCCGGCTGTAGTGATAGCCGGAGGGAATCTGCGACAGGTAGCTCAGGTTCGCCATCGGGTCGAGCGTCGGCGGGTTGGCCGAGGACAGACCGACGTAGGTGGTGTCCCAGATGCCGCCCGTCTTGATCCCGCCGGCGTCCGCGACGGCTGCCGGCGAGTCCTGGTCCTGCGCTGGCGTGGATCCCGCCTGCTGACTGGCCTGCTGGGCCTGTTGCTCGGCGGCGGACGGCTGCTCGGCGGCGGACTGTTGGCGGGCCTGCTGAACCTGGGCGGCGGCCTGCTGGCCGTCGTCGTCGTCGTCACCACAGCCGACCAGGGCGAGCCCGGCGGCGCCGACGCCGACGCGTGCGGAGGCGCCCAGCAGGGTGCGGCGTGAGAGTCGCTGTCGCCGCATTCGACTCCAGTAGTTTCGCTCTTGCATGGGTCTGATCCTCCTGTTGGGCTGTCGCCCGCTGGGTATGCCGCGGCTGGCGTGGCTCACGCGCACGCGGCTGATTGACGCAGCCTACCCAAGTGCGTCGATAGAGTCATCCGCGAGTTGGCGAATAGTTCAGCCGTGCGTAGCAGTGTCGGCCGCGGCCGCTTGCGCCGCTGCGGCCAGCTCGTGCGGGCTCAGCTCGGAGGTCGCCGTGAGGAAGCCGAAGCGGCGCAGCTCGGGGCTCAGATCGGGATGAATCTCGACCCGCATGATCGCCGGGTAGGGGATGAAGACCTGAATCGGCTGCTCGTTCTTCTCGGCCTGCGTATGCAGCGCCACCCAGCTGTCGGACACGGCCGAGATCGCGCGGATGTAGTGGCGCGCCCCGTCGGAGGTGAACAGTTGCACGAGCGGAATCGTGCAGGCGACCTGGGTGCAGTAGGCGCTGACCGCGCCGGGCAGGACGGCCTCGAAGAAGCGGCGATCGAACGGCGCGCCCGAGGGCGGCGGGGCCGGCCGCGCGGGTGGCAGCACGCCGCGCGGCAGCACCAGCGGAGCGGGGTCGGCCATCGCTGCGCTCCCCGGATCCGGCGACGCGCAGGGCGCGTCTGGATGGTGTGGTGGTGGAGACGGGGGAGAATCGAACTCCCCGTCCAGTCGGTCGCTCCCCGCAGCCTCTACGCGCGTAGCCGTCGCTTAAGTTTTCCCCGGTCGCCGGCGCGTCGGCCAGCCGTTACGACCAGGTGATCCGGAATGGTCTTAGCGCTGCGGTCCCGTCATCCCGCGGCGAGCGGCCAAACTGATGGCGCCGCACTCCCACCGGTTCGGCGGCAGTCGGGAGGCGACGTCGCCGCGGTTAAGCGGCGAGTGCGAATTCCTTGGTTTCGCCAGTTAAGGAAAGGTTGGCGCGGATTAGCGAGGAACGCCACCTCGGCGCGCAGCCACAGATCAGTCGGCCGCTGTCGATCCCTTTCGTCCCCACGTGTTGTCTTCGCGCATCGTTGCGCAGCGCCATCCTATCCGAATCCCAGCATCGCGCGGCCGGACCGGGCATCGCGCTCAGGCCCGAGCGTTGCTCAGCTCGCTTTCAGATTCACGGCGGCGAACAGCTCGTCGAGCAGGTCGCAGGACACCGACCGAGGGGCACGGGTTAGCGCGGCAGCCACTCCGGGGCGTGGGCGCCGGGCTTGACGGTGCGCGACCAGGCGGGCTCGGTGTCGGAAAAGCTGATCGGGAACTTCAGACGCGTCAGCGTCCCGTAGTCCGACTCGACATCCTCCGAGAACTGCGCGGCCAGCCGATAGCCGATCTCCGGATCGCGCGCGGGATGATCCGCGCCGATCTCGTGCGGCGTGCCCATCCGCAGGAACCAGGCCGCGGTCTGGCCGAGCGAGACCGTCACGTGCCACGAGCCGCCCTCGGTCGCGCGGCGCTTGAGCGCTTCCAGCACGCCGTACGCGCCCCAGTAGCCCGTGCAGTAGTCGTTCATCGCCATCGCCGGGCCCGCCGGCGCGAACTGGTCGGACCGCTGGTGCAGCGCTGCGATCCCGCTGGCGGCCTGCACGTTGCCGTCGAAGCCGCGCTTCTCGCGCCACGGCCCCGATTGGCCGTAGGCGTTCTCGGAGACATAGATGATGCCCGGCCGCCGCGCCGCCACCGCCTCGAGGCCCAGCCCGCGCCGCGCCAGACTCTCCGCGCGGTACGACTGCGAGAACACGTCGGCGCCCTCGATCAGGTGCCACATCGCGTCCACGCCCTCGGGCGTCTCCAGATCGACGAACGCGCGACGCTTGCCGTGGCCCGTGTCGGCCTGCGCGGACTGCAGGTCGGGCACGTGCGGCGAGCCGACGTGCAGGACATCGGCGCCGAGACCGGCGAGCGTGCGCGAGATCGTCGGCCCGGCCAGCACGCGCGTCGAATCGAGCACGCGCAGTCCTGCGAGCGGTTGCGCGCCCTCCGGCAGCGGCGTGGGCGGGGCGTCGCCGATCCGCTCGACCCGCACCGCCGGCGACTGCGCGAGCAGCCGCCCCTGTGGGTGGGCTGACCACTGCTCCGCGTCGCGCAGCACGACGCCGGTCAGCTGCGCCTCGACCAGCGCCGCCTCAAGCTCGGCGGAGTCGCGCTCCGCGACGTGCTCGGCGAGGCGCGTCACGTCATGGCAGCCGATCGCCTCGAGCGTCCGCTCAACGATGTGCGCGAAGCCGCTGAGCAGATAGAGATGCCGGCCGTCGCGGGTCGGGAAGATGCCCTGGCCGGGGGCCATCTCGTCGGCCAGCGCCTCGCCCGCGAGCACGCCGTTGACCCGCAGCACCCACATGCTGGAGATCGAGACGAGCGCATGGCCGACATCGATCTGCGCCGACTGCGGCGTTCCGCCGGTCGCGGCTGTGATGTCGCTGACTGCGCCGGCGACGTTCGCGAGCAGCGCCGCCGTCCCCTCGCCCAGCCGCAGCGGCGAGGGGTAGGTCGGATCGTCGGGCCCCGTGAACTCGATCGGGGTGGTCGTCGCCGGCACCCCGGCGGCTTCCGAAATCGCTTCAAGGTCGGCGCGCTGCATGAGGGGTCCAAACGTGTCCCGAACCGTCACATCAGCCGAAGATAAGTCATGCCCGATGCCGGGCTTCGGCCTGGTCGCCCAGCCACTGGAACTCCGCGAGCGCGCCGCCAGCGCGGCTCACCAGCTCACCGCAGCCTCACTCACGGCCTCTGGCAAGTGCATCCACCGAGGCGTGATCAAGACCTCCCGTCCCTGCTGCCGCTCACGTGCCGAGTAGCGAAGCGAGAAAGGATGAATCGCCGCCCACTCTCCATACAGCTCGCGGATCTCAGAACAGTCGTCGTAGGTCAGAACCCATGCCGCTTCCTCAATGCTCTGGAGCTTCTCAGCGAGACTGGAGTGATAGTCATCACTAAGACTATTCAGATACAACAGGGGCCCTTTTCTGAAGTAGGGCGGGTCCACAAAGTAGAGCGTCGATTCCGCATCTAACGTGTCGATGAAGTCGATGCCATCAAGGTTCGACACCGCTATTCGGTCGCACTCCTCCGCGATTCGTTCAAGCCGCTGCCTCAAGGCAAGCTTGTTGAACCGGGCATCGATTTTCCAACGCCCCCTCTGCTCGATCCCACCTATGACGCCGCCGTTCTGAATGATTCCTGACCGATTGCAGCGGTTGAGGTAGAAAGTGGCAAACCCCAGTTCAAGAGGCGAGGCGCGGCCACTTCGGTAGACATCCCTCCAACGCTTCCACTCCTCGACGGACACCGGCGTCTGATCGAGGAGATTAAGCAACGCCTCGCTGTCGTGAACCGCCGAGAACCAAAAGGCGTGGATGGCGGGATCGAGATCGTTTATGTGTACCTTATGCGTCTCCCGAGAATAGAGAAGCGTAAGCGCGGCACCAGCCCCACCCGCGAACGGTTCGGCCACAGCATGACCGTTGAAGCCGTTTAAGGTCCTGATGGTGCGCAGGATGCCCGTCATGGCTGCCTTCCCGCCTGGGTAGCGAAGCGGGCTCGCGAACCTCATGCCTAGGATGTCGCGTCAGCAACGGGGGCGCCGGCCGCGTCACCCACTGCGATAGCTGCCGCCGTCCACGACTCGCAGCGCTTGGCGAGGTCCTTGTCGAGCCTGCCGAGAAAGCGGGCGATCCTGAGCCGGTCGAAGAAAATGCGTCGCTCCCCAACGCTAACCTGAAACCAGCGGCGTTCCTCAACCTGCCGGGGCACGAAGAAAGCGAGAAGGGGACTCATCGCCGGGGATTCCTTCAACCATATGCGGCAAAAGTCAACTGGCTGAAGCTCATTGACCTTCTCAGACCAGTCCATCCCCGCTGCACACTGTCCGAATACGCTAAGTTGATTGTCACGGCCATCCTCGAACGGTAGCCATGCCACGAGGTCAAGCTTCGCGTCCTTGACGCTGGCTGTCTTGGGCCTTTTCACCTTGCAGCCAAGCCCCTCACCCATTTGCTGGCACAGAGCCTCAAGAGCATCGTAGAACGCCTTCGGGCCGTCGCGTCGGGGAAACCCAAAGTCGTAGGAGCGCACGGTTTCTACGCCGCCGAGGTATTCCACCAGAGCAGTCCTGCTAACGCGTTCAAAGAGCGAGGCGCCGCTCTCTTCCGATGCCCTCAGCGTCGGGTTGAACTTCGTCAGCGCCGTCAGGAAGAGATAGGGCGAGGCCAGAGCACCATCCTTGGCTTGCACCGTCCCGCCAACGGCAAACGGGTAGTGCGCGCCGAGGTAGCTCTCGCGCCTCGCCAGTTGTTCGAAGGCGGCGTCGGCGATTCCCTCAAGCTCTTCATCCTCCCGCTCAACCAGCTCATCAAGCGGTTCATCGTCTAGGTCCTCGGTGGAGGGAGTCCCATCGATTGAGCCCGTTCTTCGGATCGCTGCGATTAGATGCTGCCTTGAACGAGTGGCGTCAGATGTGACCGCCGCCGTCAACTCAAGCCAGTCAGCGTGTTCCGTTGCGTCGGCGGACGCCGGCGGAACGATGAGACCTACCATCCGCCGCTATGTCCTCTGGGCTCTCCGGCGTCGTCGCCTATCTCGCTGCCTCTGTAGGGGGTCTATCGCGATCGTCCGCATGTCGTCGTCAAGGGCATCGGCGATGACGAGGATTTCTTCCATCTCCCTTGACAAATCCTTTTCGCCCTCAAATCCAGTTGCTACCTTCGCGCGGGCATTCTGGAGCGACTGCTTTGACTTGAGCAACGCCTCCCGGAAGAGTGCGGTGTCGCCACGGGCGATATCGACCGCGACAGAGATGCCATAGCCAGCGCGGAGAGCACTTAGCCCGGCCTTCTTCTGGAGGGCTCCATCAAGATCGCGGAGGTCGGGATTCTGGCTCTTGATTAGAGGAACTGTGTTATGTGTCGTGTCCCCCCACAGCCAGACGCACAGCTCACCAAACTCCTTGAGTCTGCTCTTGGGGATCGGCCTCGCCTTGGGCGGGTCGAGATCGGCGATACGGGTGAAATCCCGTATGCCTTGGTAGTCCAGGCCGGTGTAGAGGTGTGAGAATGAGAAGTGTTTCCGAGTCCGCCACTTGCGATCGTAGACGCCCTCATCTTCTGCCTGCTTCAGGGCCATGTATGCTCGGTATAGCCGCGTGACTGTCGAGTGGTAGTCACCGATGGTGCGGGCGATGTCCTCAAGAGAAGTGCCGATTTCGTTCTTCACCCAAGCGACGTACTCGGCTTTGGCAAGGGATGTCCATGCCTGTGGTCCGTTCACGTGCTTGAAGCCGATGTATTGCCAAATCCCTTCGCGCTTGCAGCGGATGACAGGAACGAAGTCGAGCTTGGCGATCGCTTCTACGGATATCGTGGGCAACGCTTCTCCACGAAGGCGTTCCCGGAGGTCGGGCTCACGGAGTAATCGGACAGCCGCGAGCCTGCGATTGCCCTCTACGACCACGAGCCTGCCACCCTCCTCGATGGCGAACAAGGGCTCGTGAGGGAAGAAGCCGTTTTGCGCAATGGACAGCGCCACTTCGTCTACGGAGTACTCCTCCCAAAGGATCTTGAGAATGCGCTCCTGGTCGAGGTCCACTCCGACCTGCTGGATGCGCGGATTCTTACCGTCAAGGTGAAGCTCCCCAACGGGCAGGAACTCGGGGGTGAACGATGGTTCTTCGCCACGTGTGGCATGTGTGGCTGGACTCGCCATGAGGCCGCTCCTGAGGGAAGTTCTGTGAACTCTAGCGTGTCTGCCCCGTGGCGCGCGAGACTCTCCGCGCTGCACGCCTGCGAGAATATGTCGGTGCCCTCGATCAGATTCCGCATCGCATCCACGTCCTCGGGCGTCGCGGGATCGACGACCGTGCGACGCTTGACGCGGCCCGTGTCGGCATGCGCGGACTGCGGGCCGCCAGCGCGGCTCAGACGTTGTTTTGGCGGAGGACGCGGGCGATTTCGCGGTTGGTCTCGCGCTCGCGAATGCGCTGGCGCTTCTCGTGCTCGCGCTTGCCGCGGGCCACGCCGATCTCCAGCTTGACGAGGCCGTGCTTCAGGTACAGGCGCAGCGGCACCAGGGTCAGCCGGCGCTGCTCGAACGCCGCCTCCAGCTGGTGGATTTCACGGCGATGGACCAGCAGCCGACGGTCGCGGGTCAGCTCGTGGTTCTGCTCGCCGGCCGGCTCGTAGCGCGCGATGTGCGCGCCGATCAGCCACAGCTGTCCGCCGCGCGGGCGGCAGTAGGCCTCAGCGATCGAGCCGCGGCCCATGCGCAGCGATTTGATCTCGCTGCCGCGCAGCTCGATCCCGGCCTCGATCCGCTGCGTGATCTCGTATTGCCAGGTCGCGCGGCGGTTGCGCGCGAGCACGCGGTTGTTCGCCCGCTCGGGGTCGGTCTGTTCCGCGCGCCGCGCGGCCCGCGCATTGCGCTTCGCCTTGGCTCGTGATGTCGTCGCCATTCACGGAGTGTATGTGGGAGTGGGGTCGCCGTTCATAGACTCACGGTCATGAAGCGTGCTCAGGATGCAGAGCGTTGGTGGGCGAGCTTGGGAATCCTCTAAACAAGTCGGATCCCCTCTCCCCCCGCATGGCGGGGGGAGAGTTATTCAGAGCTTCCGCAGGCGACCACTGGTGACCTTGCGATGCGGCCGCTTATTCGGCGCTCTTGACGGGAATCAACTCACCGTCCGGGCGCGGGTGATTGGCCCAGTGACCGGTCGGCTCGGAGCCGCGGCAGACGATTGAGTGCGCGTTCCAGCCGTTGTAGGCGCGCACATCGGATGACAGGTAGCGCATCGCCAGGCCGCAGCGGCGGCGGTTCGATTCGTTGGGCTCGGAGCCGTGCAGCATCCAGTCGCTGTGCAGCGAGATCTGGCCGGCGCGCAGCTCCAGCGCGACCGGCGGGTCGCCGTAGTCCTCAGGATTGGGCACGGTCTGGTTGAGCACGTTGTGCTCGTCGGCAGCGCTGTCCTGGAAGGCGACCTGCGCGTTGTGGTGCGAGCCGGGGATCACCTGCATCGCGCCGTTGCCCAGGTCGACATCATCGAGCGCCAGCCAGGCGGAGACGACTTTGCTGGGCGAGAGCGGCCAGTACGACGCGTCCTGGTGCCAGCTGACTCGCATGCCGTCGCCGGGCAGCTTGGCGAACAGATGGCTGTGGCGCAGGATCACCGTCTCGCCCAGCATGTCCTCCATCACGTCGATGATCCGGCTGTCGGTGACGACATCCCAGACGCCGCGGCAGTGCTTGTGCCAGTTGGTCAGCTCGTAGTTGTTCCAGCCGGCGTCCATCGCTTTGGGCAGCAGATCGTCGAAGTAGCCGCGGATCACTTCGATCTCGGACTTCGAGAAGATGTCGATCGGGAAGATGTAGCCCTTGTCGTTGTACTGCTGAATCTGCTCCGCGCTGAGCTGCCGCGGCTGCTCGACGCCGAGCGGAAAGAAGCGCAGGTCGCGGTCAAGCTCGGGGTAGGCGTCGGTTCGCTGTGTCATGTGGGTTGGTCCTCACCAGTGCGTTCGTCCGCAAGTTAGTCGGTCGCCGCCCCGACAACGCCTCCGACAACGCCTCAATTGTGCGTCGCTATTGGCGCGGCGCGAACAGCTTGTTGGCGGCGTCGGCGCGCGCGAGTGAGTCGGTCATGCTCGCAGCGGTGACAACCTCGTCGTCATCGGGCCAGAAGCCTTCGGGGATCGACCAGAAGCGCAAGGCGCGCAGGCGTGGATCGCCGGCCTCGGTGAGCCGGCGGCCCATCTCGATGATCGCCTCGCCGAGCACGGTCTCGCCAAAGATCCATTCGTTCAACGCGCGATGCGACGGCGCCTGCGCGCCCGGCTGCCCCGCCGCGGCCTCCTGATAGAAGCAGCGCAGGTCCTGCACGAGGTGACGCAGCAGGAAGGGCATCGGGTGCGACCAGGCAAGCTCATTTGCCGCTTCGGCGGGGTTCGAGCCGGCCGGCCGCTCGATCACAGGCGGCGTGTCGAGCGGCGCGCCCTCCGCGACGTCCACAAGCGCGGCGGCCAGCGTGTCGACGTGCTGCGGCACGGTCACTTCGCGGTCTGGTCCGTCTGGCAGCGGCGCGCTCGCACCCACCAGGGTGCGTCCGCGAGCCCGGTGCGTCTCGCGCCACCAGGGCGCGAGCCGCTGCGCCTCGCCGCGCAGGCGGGCGCCCAACGAGTCGGCGTCCGACGCCTCGAACGAGACCGGGCAGGCCCACGTGTGGGAGAACGAGTCGTCGGGCGCCTCGACTGGATAGTCGACGATGCCGTGCTCGGTCAGCGTCGGTAGCAGGTCGAGCGCGGCGCGCAGCACGTCGCGCTGGAAGTCGGGGTCGTCGGGCACGCCGAACGGGCGGCCGAGGTAGAACGGCACCCACAGCGCGCGCGGCGGCTTCATGTATTCGCTGTGCTCGCGGACCAGCGAGATGCTGGTCGTGGCCACGCCCTCACGCTCGATGTAGTGGCCGAGCGCGCCGACGGCGCGCGTGCAGGCCGGTCAAACGGGTATGAGCACGGCGGCGTCGACGCCGTCGCGCTTGAGCAGGCCCGCCACCTCGCGGGCGTACGGCTCCAGCCGATCGGCGCGCGGGACCCCGCCCATGAACGAGTAGTGCCAGCGTGCCACGCCGCCGATCTCGCCCGCCGCAGCCAACTCCCTGAGGCGCTCGATCGGCAGCACGACGTTCAGATCCTGCGCGAGCGCCGAGCGGTCCCAGTTGGAACTCAAGTGCGAGGAGATGACATCCGCGAAGTCAGCGTCGCCGGGGATGATCCGATAGTCCACCGCGCCCGACGCGAACGGCACGTCATCGCGCCGATGCAGGCCCGCGGTGGTGATCAGAGCGATCGTCGACTCGCGCAGCGGCTTGGGCGTGATCCACTCCCCCGGCTCGATCTGAAGCGGCGGCCAGCTCCTCAGATGCTCCGCTTCTTCGGGGTGGAGGTCGGAGAGGCGGACCATGATGGCTCCTGAGCAGGTCGGTGGCAGGTCGGTGGCGGGGCCGAGTCAGGGCGAAGGTACCACCACCCGGGGGCGGCGAAGCTCGCCCTTGTAGGCTGAATCAATCCGCGCATGCACATCTGGAGCACGTGTCGCAGATGCCGTCCACGGGCGCTCCGCCGCCGTTTTCGGGCCTGTATCTCGACGACCATTCCATTCAGCCGGCCCGGACGCCGATCCAGAACGAGCTCGGCTTCTTCTGCGAGTGGCTGAACCTGCGGAGCACTCCCGCGTACTACGGCTGGGGCCTGCCACACGGGCGCGGCGAAGCGGTCGTGGTGGTGCCGGGTTTCATGGGCACCGACCTGTCGATGATGGAGCTCTACTGGTGGCTCGCCCGGATCGGCTACCAGCCCTACTACTCGGGCCTCGGCCTCAACGTGAACTGCCCCGATGTCGCCTCAGACGTGGTTCTGAGCGTCGTCAAGCGGGCCGCGCAGGAGACCGGCGCCCTCGTCCACCTGATCGGTCACAGCCTCGGCGCGCTGATCGCCCGAAGTGTGGCGTTCCGGCATCCTGAGCTGGTCGATCTGCTGATCTCGCTGGCGGCGCCGTTCAACGACATCGCCCACGTGCATCCGGCGCTGATCGAGGCGATGGCTGCCGTGCGCCGGCAGGCCGGCTCGCATCTGACCTGGGACGTCGCGCCGGCCTGCTACAGCGGACACTGCACCTGCCCCTTCACCGAGAACATCATGCGCCCGCAGCAACCGACGTTTCGCCGCTATGCGCTCTACGCCAAACGTGACGGGCTGGTGGTGCCCGAGAGCTGCATGGAGAACGAGCCCGAGTACAACGTGGCGATCGACACGAGCCACTACGGGATCATCTACAGCAGCGCGGCGTATCAGGCGGTCGCCGAACTGTTGGCCGACACGCCCCGCGAGCGGCAGGGCCAGGCCAGAAACTAGGAGTGCTCGGAATAACTCTCCCCCCGCAAAGCGGGGGGAGATGCCGAAGGCAGAGGGGGGCAGCGGTCCCGACTCACCGGCGTGGCGGTATCTGCCCGAGCGGGGCGCGCGCGGCCCGCCGTCACGCCGTGACATCTCCGCCCGGGGAGCGAGGGGAGATGAGGTCCGATTCGCTCAGAGGATTCTTAGGCCTTGGTGTCGGCGGGTTCCTTGGTCGCGCCGTTGGCGGCCGTCGTGAAGGTCTCCATGCCCTTGCGCAGGCTGCTCTGCACGAATGCCGCCCAGGGATTCGTGCTCTGCCAGTCACGCGAGATCGCGAGCGCCGCCTCGGCGGCGGTGCGGCTGGCGCTGAGCACGGCATCGAGCGCCTCGCGACCCTCGGTTCCCGCAGCCATGGCCTCTTTGTAGGCCATCTGGGTGAAGTCGAGCGCCTGGCTCTGAGCGGCCACGGCGGATTCCATGATCGCCGAGTACGCGTCGGCCGTGTCGCTCGGGTCGGCCGCAACCTGCCGCGCCAGCTCGAGCGCCTTGCGCTGCGCTGCGGACACATCGGTGAGCAGTTGGCGGGACAACCGGACGCCGCGCTCGCTGGCCTGCTCGATCGCTTGGGCCAGCGCGTCGTAGCTGGCCAGCAGGGCGTCGAAATACTCGTCGGTCGGAGCCTGCTCGGCGGCGTCCTGCTCGGTCGCGGTCTGCTCGGTCATGGTGTTCGCTCCGTGTGCGTCGCTGGTGGTCTGATGGGACGAATGTAGGGAGGGATGCAGCTATGTGCAATACGCATCTTGCATCGGTTCACACATAGCGGCAGAATGCAGTCATGCCAAATGACGCGCCAGAAGACATGCCAGCGGGCCGCGGGCGCAAGCGCACGACCGCCCAGCCCCGCCTGCACGGCGAGATGCTGGCCACGGGACTGCTCGCCTTTCTGAAGGGCTGCGATGCCTACGGCTACCAGCTCAGTCAACAACTGAGCGAGGCCGGCCTGCCCCGCTCCGACAGCGGCACCGTCTATCGCGCCTTGCGCCAGATGGAGAGCAGCGGGTTCGTCTCTTCGTTCTGGGACACGTCCGACCAGGGCCCCGCGCGGCGCATGTATTCGTTGACCGCCGCCGGGGAGATCTTCCTCCGCACCTGGATCGACACGCTGGATCACTATCACGCCGTGCTCACGGGCGCCATCGACCGCTTCGAAGAAGCGGCGGCGGCCACCGATGACACGAGCACCGGAGAACAAGCCTGATGAGCAAGACCGAGACCACACCCCCGGACATCTCAGCCGTTTGGCGTGACTGGGCCACCCAGTCCGAGCGCCAGTGGAACGAATTCTTCAACGAGATGATGGGCACCGACGAATTCAGCCAGTCTCTGGGCCGCAACCTGGATGTCTTCCTGCACTTCCAGAAGACGATGAGCGAGGCGATGGGCCCGTATCTCACGGCGCTGAACGTGCCCACCCGCACCGACGTGCTGACCCTCGGCGACCGCCTGCAGGCCATCGAGAATCGGCTGGCCGCGATCGAGGCGAACCTCTCTGTGCTGCAGGCCGACCTGGCGAAGGGCGCAAGCGATCAGCCCAGCCCCAAGCCGGCGCGCACCAAACGGGCCGCAACACGGCCCGCAGTACGGCCTGCAACGCCGGATACAGACTGAGTGTTCAGCCTCGCGCGCCCTTAACTCGCGCGTAACCCGTCCGTGCCCACGCGCGTCACGATGGAACTGACCAGCACTGCCTTCACGCGTGCGTCCTGCGAACAGTGGAGTCCACATTGACGACAGTCGTAGCTGAGCCCCAATCCGATTCGCTCGCTTCCGTCGCGTCCGATGATTCAACCCCCGAAATTGCACCCGCGGACTTCCCTGGCGACGTGGCTGATGACGTCGCCAGTCAGGTCCGCTCGACCGTCGAGACCGTGCTGCGTCGCGGACTCGTCGGCCTTGAGTACATCTCGCTCGACGACCCACAGCCCGGCTCGACGCCCAAGGACACGATCCTGAGCGAGGGCTCGATGAAGCTGTATCACTACCGTCCCAAGACGGCAGAGGTCTACCGCCTCCCGCTGCTGGTGATCACCTCGCTCGTCAGTAAGCCCTACATCCTCGACCTCACACCGGGTCAGAGCATGGTGGAGTTCCTCGTCGAGCAGGGCTACGACGTCTACCTGATCGACTGGGGCGCGCCACTTCCCGAGGAGAGTTCGCTCACCCTCGACGACTACGCGCTGTCGCGCATCCCGGCCTGCATCGAACGGATCAAGCAGGACTCCGGCGAGTCCGAACTGAACATACTTGGCTACTGCCTGGGCGGCACCCTGGGCATGCTCTACCTGGCCACCCACCCCGATGCTCCGGTCCGCCACGCTGCCTGCCTCACGACCCCCGTGAACTTCAAAGGCATGGGCCTGTTCACGCAGTGGACCGATCAGCGCTACTTCGATGTCGACCGCATCGTCGACTCGCTGGGCAACGTGCCCGGCGAGATGCTGCTTTCCGCGTTCGACATGCTGCGGCCCACCGGCCGCCTCACGAGCCCGATCCAGGTGCTCGATCGCATCCGCGACGACAAGTATGTCCAGTCATTCATGATGGTCGACCGCTGGGCTGCGGATCAGATTCCGTTCGCCGGAGAGGCCTTCCGGCAGATGATCAAAGAGCTCTACTGGAAGAACGCGATGCTCGAAGGCACGCTGGAGCTGGGCGGCAAGCGCGTTGACCTCGGATCGATCAAGCTCCCGATCATCCACGCCATGGCCGAACATGACCATGTCGTGCCCTACGAAGCAGCCAAGCCGTTGCTCGACGCGGTGCAGTCGGAGGACACCGAGGCGATCGTGATGCGCGGCGGCCACGCCAGCCTGGTCGCCGGAGGCAACGCCAAATACCGGCTCTGGCCCAAGCTCGACCAATGGCTCTCAGCGCGTTCGGTCTAACTGCAATGAATCACGACACCCGCTATCCCGCCGCCGCCACCATCGCCAACGCCCGCGTCACGCTGCGTCTCATGGACCGCGACGACGCCGCGGCGATGGTCGCCTTCGCGCGCCAGCTGCCGCCCCACGATCTGCTCTTCCTGCGCCGCGACATCACCGACCCGGCACAGGTCGAAATCTGGCTACAGCGAATTGAGGCCGGCCTCGCGACGTCGCTCCTGCTGATCGACGAGGGCGGCGAGATCCGGGGCTATGCGACGGTCGACCGAAACGATCTGCCCTGGTCGCCGCATGTCGCCGAACTCCGCGCGCTGGTCGCGCCCGAGCTGCGCGGACGGGGCGCGGGTCGACTGCTGACCGAAGAAGCGTTTCGGATCGCGCTGGAGATGAACGTGGAAAAGGTCATCGCCCAGATGACCATCGACCAGCAGCAGGCGATCACTGTCTTCCGCTCGCTCGGCTTCGAGCCGGAGGCGGTCCTCAAACAACACGTCAAGGACCGCGATGGCCGCAAGCACGACCTGGTCATCCTCAGCCATGAGGTGGCGCGGGCCCAGCGCCGACGAGCGGCCACCGGAGTGCTCGACGCCGTCGGCGATGCGTGATCCGCGCCCCGGCGTCAGCGCGGCGCCAGCACGCTCGATTGGCGCCACCGCCAACGAACGTCTGACGCCGCTGTGGCGTCCAGAGCTAGCCCCGAGCTAGCTCTCCTCGGCCAGGGCCGCGTCGACGCGCTCGGCGACATCGGCGGGGATGAACTGGCTCCAGACATCGCGATTGTTGCGTAGGTACCAGATCCCGCCCGCGTCGGGTGTCTCGTTGTTCTCGCCCATCCAAATCTCGGTGGCGACCTGTTGCGCGGCTGAGTAGTCCCAGGCGCGTAGGAACGTGATCACCTCGGGCGCGCGATCGACCAGGCTCGTATTGACCGCGATCCGCACTTCGGAGCTCGGATACGCGCAGCCCTGATCGCCGTCCCAGCAGTCCTGGGTCCACTCGGGCTCCTCCAGCCGGTAGAGGTCGAGTGTCGCGGTTGGCTGTGTCGGACCCCATATGTAGCCCAGCCACGCGTCGCCGCGTGCGTAGGCGGCTTCGAGGTCGGCGAACAGCGCCGCGCCGCTGCCCGGGTCGATCAGGTCAATGACGTCTTCCAGCCCGTAGGCGACGATCTTGTTGGCGTTGGTCTCCTCGCACATCCAGCCGGCGATACAGCCCACCAAGCGCGCCTTGCCGCGCGAGTCGGCCGTCACGAACAGATCCTGGTAGTCAGGCAGGTCGGTGACCGAGACGAGCCCGGGATTCTCATCCTTGATGTACTGCGGGATGACCCAGCCCTCCCAGTTCTCGTCCAGGCTGTCGCCGAGCAGTTCAATCACGCCCGGTTCGAGGTCATCGATCCACTTCTGCTGCGACGGCCAGATCTCCAGCGTCACCTGCGTGTCGTCGTTGATCAGGCCCTGCCAGAGCGAGACCGTGTCGCCGTCGATCAGGTCGGTCGGGTAGCCGTAGCCGTGCTCGACGATGAAGGAGACGATCCGAGTCTGGACTTCGGCCGAGAGCCAGTTGAGGTTGGAGAAGACGATGACCTCTTTGACGGCCGCCTCGACCTCAGCCTGCGGTTCAGCCTGTTGCTGCTGCTGCGCGACCGCCTGCTGTTGCTCTTGCTGCTGCTGCTGCTGCGCGGCCGGCGGCGGCGCCTGCTGCTCCTGTTGCTCCTGCTGCTGCGCGACCGCTTGCTGCTGATCTTGCTGCTGCTCTTGCTGCTGCACGGCCGGGGCCGGTTGCTCTTGCTGCTGCTGCTGTTCCGCGGCGGCGACCGGCGCCGCCTGTTGCTGCGGCTGGTCGTCGTCCGACGAACAGGCCGCCAACGCAACCCAAACCACGGCGCACAGCGCGAGCAGCGCCGTGATCCGCAGGCCCAGCCGTTTCCCTTGTCCTGATCCGAATCGCATACTCGCCCCTAATCCCCGCGCAGCCCGTTCGGACTGACCGCGCCACCATAACCGCTGCGGAGCGTGTGTCCAAGACCGAACCCGCGCCACACCCGCGCCACGCTGAGACCCGATTCGGCGCGCCACAAGTGAACTGTCGCGCGAGCTATCCGCGCCGCCGGAATACGCGCGCTCTGAAGCCCGCAACGAGCGTCATCAGCACCGCCAGCACAACGAACAGCGCCTTCGCGCCGCCGAGGAACGCGCCCGGCGAGAGTTCGCTGTCCATCAGCGCGAACGCGGTCACGACCCAGCACAGCACGGCCACGCTGATCGCGGCGAGGCCGCGGAGGCGCGCCAGCCGCTCGGTCCCGAGCTGCAGTGGGTTGGGTCGTCGCTGCATCAGCCGCCGACCGCGTCCTGCTGGCGGCGCGCCAGCGCCTGGGTGATGCGGTCGATGATGATCGCCAGGAACACGATCCCGAGCCCGGCCAGGAAGGCGTTGCCCGGTTCGATCCGACCCAGCGCACGATTGACGTCCTGGCCGAGCCCGCCGGCCCCGACCAGCGAGGCGATCACGACCATCGAGAGCGCCATCAACGTGGTCTGGTTGACGCCCGCCATGATCGTCGGGATCGCCAGCGGAATCTTGACCTTCAGCAGCAGCTGCATGGGGGTGGTCCCGAACGATTCGGCCGCCTCCACCGTCTCCGCCGGCAGCTGGCGGATGCCCAGGTTGGTCAGGCGCACGCCGGGCGGCACGGCGTAGATCAGGGTGGCGATGACCGCCGGGACGTTGCCGAGGCTGAAGAACGCGATCGCGGGCACGAGGTAGACGAAGCTCGGCATCGTCTGCATCGCGTCGAGGATCGGGCGTACCAGGGTGTCGAGCCGGTCGTTCTGCGACGCCCAGACGCCCATCGGCACGGCGACCAGGATCGACAGCGCCACAGTGACGACGATCAGCGCGACCGTCTCCATCGTGCTCTCCCAGAGTCCGAACGCGCCCACCAGGAGGAGCGCGGCGACCGAAAAGATCGCCATCCGAAAGCTGACCAACAACCATGCGGTCAGCGTGACGGTGACGATGAACGCGGGCCAGGGCATCCAGAACAGCGCGTCTTCCAGCGCGACCAGGAACCAGGTCAGCACATCCTTGATCGCCTGGAAGAACCAGGAGACGTTCTCCGTCAGCCAGTCCACGATCTCATCGATGAAGAGGCCCACGGCGCGTCCGATGTCGAGGGGAAATTCCTCGCCCGCGGCGAGGCTGGACAGGACGAACGCGACCGCCATCAGCACGACGATGAACGGCGCGATCCACCATCTGGCCGGCAGCGGCTGCGAGCCTTCGGAACCGACGAAGAGGCGCACGGTCGCGCGCAGCAGCGCCAGCGGTGTCGGCGGCACTCGCGACTACCCTTCCGCGCCTTCGCCGGCCGCCGCGACCGCAGCCTCGTCGGAGACCATCGCGGCCGCCAGGCGGTCCAGTGGGATTTCGCCGACCAGCACGCCGTTTGCATCGAGCACGACCAACGGGTGCTGCGATCGGAGGCCGGCCGGGACCAGATCATCGAGCACGGTGTCTTGCAGGACTCGCCCGTCGGTGATCAGCGGCGCCGCAGCGAGCGCGCAGTCGCCCGTGCGGATTCTGGTCAGCACGTTGGCGAGATAAGCCGTGCCGACGTAACGGCGCTGATCATCGACGACGCAGCAATGCGTCTGCTGCTGCGACTCCATCGCGGCGGCCGCGATCGAGGCCATCATCGAGTCCGGCAGCGCCAGCGCGGGCTCGTCCATGATCGAGCCGGCGTTGACCATCGCGTGCAGGCGCACATCCCGGGTGAATTCGCGCACGAAGGCATTCGCCGGCGAGAGCACGACCTCGTTCGGCGTGCCTTCCTGGACCACGAGCCCGTCGCGCATGATCGCGATCCGGTCGCCCACGCGAACGGCTTCGTTGAGATCGTGGGTGATGAACACGATCGTCTTGTGGACCGACTCCTGTAGCTGCAACAGCTCGTCCTGCAGATCGCGGCGGATCACCGGGTCGAGCGCAGAGAACGGCTCGTCCATCAGCAGCACCGGAGTATTGAGCGCGAGCCCGCGGGCGAGGCCGACGCGCTGCTTCATGCCGCCGGAGAGCTGCTGCGGCATCGATGTGTGCCAGTCGCCGAGGCCAACCAGCTCGAGCGACTCGGCGGCGCGGCGCAGCCGTTCGCGGCGGTCGACATCGGCCACTTCGAGCGGCCAGGCGACGTTCTCGATCACGTTGCGGTGCGGCAGCAGCCCGAAGTGCTGGAAGACCATCGCGACTTCGCGACGGCGCAGCTCGCGCAGCGCGGCGTCATCCATCGCGGTGACTTCGCGACCGCCGATCCAAACCTCGCCCGCGGTCGCGTCGATCAATCGGTTGATGCAGCGCACCAACGTCGATTTGCCGCAGCCCGAGAGGCCCATGACGACGAAGATCTCGCCGCGCCGGATATCGAAGCTCACGTCGGACAGCGCAACCACAGCGCCCGTCGTCTCCTGAATCTGCTCCTTTGAGCCACCATTGCGCGCCATCGCCATGGCCTCATCGGCAGCATCGCCGAAGATCTTGTAGAGGCCGCGGATCGAGACAACGACCTCATCGTCCGGCGCCCTGCGGGTATCGTCGAATTGTGTCATCGATCTACCGAATCCTCGCCGCGTGTCGCGCAACCTACTCGCCCCCGGGCGTTCTGCTGATTCTATGTCTCGCCGCACTCGCACTGACGGGCTGTTCAACCTGGGGCGCCGGTCACAGCGCGGAGGCGGCGTTGGAGCTCGACCTGCAGGACCCCGACAAAGGCGTGCTCGTCCCGCTCGAACGCAAGCTCGGCGTCGACGAACCGTTCTGGGTGCGCCTCGACCTCGCCAGCCCGACCGAGGCCGACCACGTGCTCGTGCGCTTCGAGCTGGATGTCGGCGGCCGCTCCTACTTCGAGGTCCAGGATTACCGCTTCGAGGATCTCATCCCGCCCTGGGATGTCGCCGCGATCCCGCTCAGCATTTCCCAGCCCGGCGACTGGAACATCGCCCTGATCGTCAACTCCCGCAAGGTCAACGATGTGAAGGTCACGGTGGAGCGCTGAGCGTGGGGTAGATTAAGCGCCGCAGCGCAGGCTCTCGGCCTCACGCGCCGGGCAGAGGGGTGATGGAATGCGGCGGATTGTGGACGTGGCGGCGGACCTCGGCCTGGCCGAAGACGACCTCGAGCTCTACGGGCAGTCGAAGGCCAAGCTGACGCCCGACGCGCTGGCCAACCTGGCCGACGCGCCGCAGGGCAAACTCGTGCTCGTGACCGGCATGACCCCGACCACCGCGGGCGAGGGCAAGACGACCACGGCGATCGGGCTGACCCAGGCGCTGCGCGCCGGCGGCGCGCGCGCGACCGTCGCCCTGCGCGAGCCCTCGATGGGGCCCGTCTTCGGGATCAAGGGCGGCGGCACCGGCGGTGGGCTCTCGATCATCGAGCCGTCCGACGACATCAACCTGCACTTCACCGGCGACCTGCACGCCGTGACGGCCGCGAACAACCTGCTCGCCGCGGCAATTGACAACTCGATCTTCCACGGCAACCCGCACCAGATCGACCCGCGCCGAATCGCCTGGCATCGCTGCATCGACATGAACGACCGCGCGCTGCGCGGCGCGGTGATCGGTCTCGGCGGCACGACCGACGGCATCCCCCGCGAGGAGTCGTTCGACATCACGCCCGCCTCCGAGGTCATGGCGATCCTCTCGGTCGCCTCCGACCTCCAGGACCTGCACCGCCGCCTCGGCGACGTGATCGTCGGCTACACGCGCGATATCCAGCCCGTGCACTGCCGCGACCTCCAGGTCGACGGCGCGATGGCGGTGCTGCTCGAGCAGGCAATTCGGCCCAACCTGGTCCAGACGCTCGACGGCGGCCCCGCCTTCGTCCACGGCGGCCCGTTCGCCAACATCGCGCTTGGCTGCAACAGCATCGCCGCCACCCGCGCCTCGCTGGCGACCAGCGACATCACCGTCACCGAGGCCGGCTTCGGCTCCGACCTCGGCGCGGAGAAGTTCTTCAACGTCGTCACCCGCGTCGGCGGCTTCGAGCCGCAGGTCGCCGTGATCGTCGCGACTGCGCGCGCGATCAAGCGCCACGGCGGCCGCGGCCCGCGAGAGCTGGAGATCGAGGATGTCACCGCGCTCGAGGCCGGCCTCGTCAACCTCGACGCGCACATCGACAACGTCGAGCGCCACGGTGTCACCCCGGTCGTCGCGGTCAACCGCTTCCCCAGCGATACCCAGGCGGAGGTCGACGCGGTGCTCGCGCACTGCCGCGCGCGCAACGCCCGCGCGGCGGTGGCCGACCCCTACGGCGGCGGCGCGGCAGCCTGCGCCGAACTGGCCGAGACCGTCCGCGACGCGCTTGACGCCGGCGACTCGCAGCTCCAACCGCTCTATGAACTCGACGATCCGCTCCACGAAAAGATCGAGAAGGTCGCCCGCCAGGTCTACGGCGCGGGCTCGGTCGTCTACCTGCGCCGCGCCGAGCTGACGCTCCGCCGCGCCCGGCGCCTCGGCATGGAGGCCTGGCCGATCTGCATGGCCAAGACGCAGTATTCGCTCTCCGACGATCCCGCCCTGCTCGGCCGTCCGCGTGATCACGAGTTCACGATCCGCGAGGTCCGGCCCGCCGCCGGGGCGGGCTTCGTCGTGATCATCTCCGGCGAGATCATGACCATGCCTGGCCTGCCGCGCGAACCCGCCGCGACCCAGTTCGCGATCGGCGACGGATTGCCCACCGACTAGCTGACTGATTAGCTCAAGGGGTCACTCAATGCCCGAGCAGCGCAACACTTTCGCCGGCAACCCGCTCGATCGGGTCGCCGCGCAACGCCGCGACGAGGACTGGATTCGCAGCCGCCTCGCCGACGATTCCACCCGCCTGCTGCCGTTGTACCGGCTGACCGTGCCGATCGTCGACGACGCCGGCACGCTGCGACTCGCCTGGGCGCCCGTCAGCGACCTCGAAGACGCCGACCCCGAGAGCTTCCCCGTGCTGCTCGGCGTCGACGACGAGAGCGGCGCGGCCCGCTTCGCGATCAACGTCTCGGGCGCCGCCGACCCATCGGTCGCGCTGGACCTCCCTGATGGGGCCGCGTTCGCCGACCTGCGCGAAGCCTCCGTCACCCTCGACGCCGACGACGCGGGGATCGCCGCCCAGGCCCGCTCGCTGATCGACTGGCATTCGCGCAATCGCCATTGCGCCGTCTGCGGCGCACGCAGCGCGCCCGTCCAGGGCGGCATCTCGCGCAAGTGCGTCGAGTGTTCAGCCGAACATTTTCCAAGAACCGATCCAGTCGTGATCACGGTCGTCAACGACGGACGGCGATGCTTACTCGGACGACAGGCGAGCTGGCCCGCGGGGATGTTCTCCGCACTGGCCGGATTCATCGACCATGGCGAATCGATCGAGGACGCCGTACGCCGCGAGGTTCGCGAGGAGGCCGGCATCGAAGTGAAAGCCATCCACTATCACTCGTCGCAGCCCTGGCCCTTCCCCGCGTCGCTAATGATCGGCTGCCACGCCGACGCCGAGACCTCGGCCATCAATATGGACGAGTTCGAGATGGACGACGTGCAGTGGTTCACCCGCGACGAAATCATGGAAGCGCTGGAGGGCCCGCCGGCGAGCATCGTCGGCGAGCCCGCGCGCGGCGGAGCGCTCTCGCTCCCGGGACCCATGGCGATCGCGCATACCCTCATTCGAGCCTGGGCGGTGTCGTCGGGCTAGGGCCCCCATCGGCCCGCATCGCGATACGGTGAGCAGATGAAACCACTTCTGATTCGGGCGATTGCAGGCGTAACGGCACTGGTGATCGGCGCGCTCGCGCTGGCCGCCTGCGGGTCGGACGCCGATCAACAGGCGCAGCAGAGCGCGACGCCAGCGGTGGCCGCGCAGACGCAGCAACAACAGGTCGCCGAGCAACCGGCCGCCGCCGACAGCCAGGAGCAAACCGCACAACGGTCGCAGCAAACGGCCGCCGAGCAACCGGCCGACGACGACCGCCAGGAGCAAGCCGCGCAGCAGACGGCGCAGCAAGAGGACGCGGCAGACGACGACGCGCAGTCGGCCGCGACCGTGGACTCCGACGACGACGACGGAACCCAGCAGCAGGCCGCGCAGCCCAGCAAGGACGATCTGCAGGAAGAAGAGCAAGCAGAAGCGCAGGCGGAAGACGAGGCCGAAATGCAGGCCGAGCAGGAGGTCGCCCCCGACGAAGCCGAGCGACTGCGATTGCGTGCCGAAGAGATCGCCGCCGATGCCTCCGTCAGCGACCTGCGCGGCGTCAACGCCTGGCTCAACGGCGAGGAGACCTCAATCGCGCTCGAGCTCGCCAAGGGCAACGTCGTCCTGATCGACTTCTGGACTTACACCTGCGTCAACTGCATCCGCACCCTGCCCTTCCTCGTCGAATGGCAGGCGAAGTACGGCGACCGCGGCCTCACGATCATCGGCGTGCACTCGCCCGAGTTCGAGTTCGAGAAAGTGCGCGCCAACGTCGAGCAAGCGATCGAGCAGTACGGCATCGAGTACGTGGTCGCGCAGGACAACGACTTCCGCACTTGGCGCGCCTTCAACAATCGCTACTGGCCGGCCAAATATCTGATCGCCCCGGACATGAGCGTCCGCTACCAGCACTTCGGCGAAGGCGACTATCTCGAAACCGAGCGGGCGATCCGCGAGCTCCTCGAGGAAGCCGGCTGGGACCTGAGCGGCGTCGAGGAGGGCACCTCCGCCGTGGCCCCCCAGCGCGACCCCGTCTCGCTGAACCAGACCCGCGAGCTCTACGGCGGCACCGACCGCAACTACGGCCGCATCCAGTACGCCGCGCAGCCCGAGTTCTACCTCACCTCCAACGTCGCCCAGCAGTACACCGACATCGAGGACGCCAGCGGACGGCAGGCCAACAAGTGGTACCTGCAGGGCCTCTGGCGCAACACCGCCGAAGCGATCGTGCATGCGCGCAACACCAACGATCTCGAGGACTACCTCGCCTTCACGTTCACCGCGCGCACCGTCAACGTCGTGCTGACACTCGAAGACGGCGCGCAGCCCTTCGATGTCTTGATCGAGATGGACGGCCGCTGGCTCGAGCCCGCCGAGGCGGGCGACGACATCAGTTTCGATGGCGACGGGCGCTCCTTCGTGCGCGTCACGAAGAACGATCTCTTTCGCCTCGTGAAGCTGCCCGAGTGGAGCACCCACGAACTGAAACTGCGCTCGAACTCCAACCAACTGGCGATCTTCGCCTTCACGTTCGGTTCCTACCTGGGCGGTGAATGATGTCTCTGCGATTCCCGATTGGTGGCGCGCTGATCGGTGGCGCGCTCGTCGTGGGCCTGCTGCTCGCCGCCTGCGGCAGCGGCGGCGATGATCCGCAACAAGCGGCCTCCTCCGCTCCCGCCGCGCCGGAGGCCCAACAGTCCCAGGACCAGGCACAGCAGCAAACCCCAGCCGAAGCGGCTGACGCTGACCAGCCCGCCGCGCAGCAGGCCGCCCAACAGCACGACTCGCAGGCCGACCAGTCGCAGACCGCCGCCGAGCAGTCCGGCGACGCGACAGTCTCCACGGTCAACGCGCTGCAGCCCGTCCCCGTGGACGAGCTCAGCCCGCGCCTGGCGCTGCTGACCGACGGCGGCTACCCCGTCTACCTCAGCCCCGAGGGGTTCTCCGTCTCACTTGGAACGCCCGACCTCGGCCTTGGTCAAAACCGCGTCAGCGTCGTGGTGGAGAGCGACGACGGCCTCGTCGAGTTCCCCGCGTTGGCGCTCAGCTACTGGCCCGTCGCCACCGGCCCTGAGTCGGCCAGCGATGCGCTCGCCGCCTACACGCTCTTCCCCGACGGCATCCGCGGCTTCCATGTCGCGCAGCTGACGTTCGGCCAGGCCGGCGACTGGGTGATCAACATCCGCACCCCGAGCCTCGATGGCTTCATCGACATCCCAATCGCGATCACCGTGCGCGAGAACACGCTCGCGCCCTCCGTCGGCGAGCAGCCGCCGGCATCGATCAACCGCACCCTGCGCGATGTCGCCGGCGCCGAGGAGCTCTCGACCGCCGCCGAGCCCGACGCGATGCTCTACGAACTCACGATCGCCGAGGCGCTTGAGAACGGCGAACCGTTCGTCGTCGTCTTCGCCAGCCCCGGCTTCTGCACCAACGCGTTCTGCGGCCCGCAGGTCGAAGTGCTCAGCGAGCTGCGCCTGCTGTATCCCGCCGGCGTTCGCTACATCCACGTCGATCTCTACGAAAACCCGCTCAACGTGCGCCGCGGCGAGCCGCCCCAGCGGACCCCCTTGCTCGAAGAGTGGGGGCTCCACACCGACGAATGGACGTTCATCGTCAACGGTGACGGCCAGGTGGTCGCCCGCTTCGAAGCCTTCGCCCCAATCGAAGAAATCGAAGCCGCGCTCGTTGCCGCGCTCGAGCGCAGCTAGCAAAGCTCTGAGCAAGCCGGATCCCCTGACCGCTCAATCTCGTCAGGGGCATCCGATCCCTGTCACAATGTCGCCGCCCGAGGAGACCTGCGCGTAATCTCCATTTCCCCTCTCCCCCCGCTCCGCGGGGGGAGATGCCACAGGCAGAGGGGGGCTCCGGGCGCGCCCTCACCAGATAACGGAAGCTCCCCACCTTCACTTCGTGACACCGCCATCGGCAGGGAAGGTCGGAGCAGTGGGACTTACGCGCAGGTCTCTGAGGGGGAGATGCCGCAGCCTGCCCCCGCACAGGCAGGGAGCAGAGGGGGGCTGCGGTCCCGACTCACCGGCGTGGCTGTATCTGGCCAACTGGGGCTGCCCCCCTCTGTCACTCCGTGACATCTCCCCCCGCGAAGCGGGGGGAGAGGGGATCCGACTTGTTCAGAGGATTCCGAACGCCGCTCGCCTCGGCGGCCCAGCCCATCGACTCAGGCGCGCACCGGGTCGATCCGAGCGCCCCGCCTACTCGGTCTCCATCGGGTGCTCGAGCGCGTTGCCGTACTCGTGCCACGAGGCGTCATAGTTCGCCGCGTGGTCCCAGCCGAGCAGTCGCAGCAGGAAGTATCCGTGCGCCGCACGGATGCCGCCCTGTCAATACGTCGTCACGCGCTTGTCCGGCGTGATCCCCAGCTCGCCGAGCATCTCGCGCAGCACCGCGGGCGACTTCAGCGTCCGCACCGGCGACTCCAGCGTGTGCAGCCACTCCAGATGCACCGCCCCCGGGATGCGCCCGCCGCGCTGCGTGCCGCGCTTGTTCGCGCCCGTCCATTCGCCGTCCGAGCGCACGTCCCAGAAGACGTGGTTCTCGTCCTCGATCAGCGCGGGGATGTCGTCGAGCCTGCAGACCGAGTCGCTGCGCGCCGCCGCCGGCGCCGGGTACTCGCTGCGCACCGCTCGCGGGTTGTCGTTGGCCAGCGGCCGGCCCTCCGCGTACCACTTGTCCAGGCCGCCATCGAGAATCCTGAAGTTGGTGTGTCCGAACCGCTCAAACGTCCACCACACCCGCGCCGCGTAGAGGCAGCCCGACGCGTCGTAGGCGACCACCTGCGTGTCGGGCGTGATCCCCATCCCGGAGAGCAGCGCCGCAAACTGCGCCGGGTCGTCCATCCCGTAGATCTGCGAATCGTCCTTCGGGTCGGTCTTCCAGTAGCGCGAGAGCGACCAGATCGATCCGGGGATGTGCAGCCGCTGATACGAGGGCAGCACATCGCAGTCCAGCACCACCACGTCATCGTCGTCAATGTGCTCCGCGAGCCAGTCGGTGTCGCACAGCAGCTCAGGTCGGGCCCAGCCGTCGCCAGTTGTCATTTCAGTTCCTGCTCATTCCTCTGATTGCTGATCCTCAGGTGTGTTCGCCTCGGGGCTGTCGGCATCCGGCGTGGCGTCGGACTCCCCATCCTCGGCCGGTTCGTCGGACTCCCCATCCGACTCATCATCGCTGGTTGCGCCCCCTGGCTGCCACTCGCCGCGCAGATAATCGATCGCCGTCATCAACTGCACGTCGATGCCCGCCTCGAAGCCGGTGTCCGGCTGCGCAACCTCGATGTCGGGAATCACGCCGATCCCCTCGATCAGCGTGCCGTCCGGCGAGATCCAGCGCGCGGTGCTGACATAAAGCACGCTGCCATCCGAGAGCCGCCGCGGCACGTTGACCGTGCCCTTACCCGATGTCACCTGGCCGATCAGCACCGCTCGTCCGTGGTCGCGCAGCGCAGCCGCCATCACTTCCGAGCCAGATGCCGACGCCCCGTTGAGCAGGATCACGATCTCCATCTCGAGACCCTCACCGCCAGGCTCGTCGCGGAAGATCTGTTCCTCCCCGTCGCGGTGAATCTCGCGCAGGATGATCTCTTGATCAACGAACTCGCCCGTCGTCTCGACCGTCGCCCGCAGCAGGCCGCCCGGGTTGTTGCGCAGGTCGATGATGATCTTCGACAGCCCCGCCGTCTGCGCCGCCTCGAGCAGGCTGACGATCTCCGGCCGCGTGTCCTCGGTGAACTGCGAAATCCAGATGAAGCCGATGTCTGCCACCGGGTTCCCGTCGCGATCGGTGATCGGGAGGGAGCGCACGCTCGGCACCACGATCCGGTCGCGCGTGATCGGCAGCAACTCCTCGGTCTGGTCGGTGTGCCGCACGAGCAGCTCGACGATCGTGCCCGAGGGCCCGCGAATCCGCTGCACTGCCTCCTGCAGGCTCCAGTCATCGATCGATTCGCCATCGACCTCGAGAATCACGTCGCCGTTGCGCACGCCGGCGTCCTGCGCCGGCGATCCCGCGAACACCGTCACGATCGTGATCTCCCCGTCAAAGTCGTTGACCGTGCAGCCGATCCCCTCGAACGAGCCGCCGATGTCCTCTGACGAGAGCCGGTAGGTCTCGGCGTCGATGAACGCCATGTGCGGGTCCCCGAGCGCGTCGATGATCCCATTGATCGCCGCGCGCCGCAGGTCGGTCGATTCGAACGTCTCCGGCTCGACGAAGTCGCGGTCGAGCACGTCGTAGACCTCGTCGAGGATCGCGAAGCGCGAGTCGCGCGCGACGACGGGTGCGGCCGTGGCTCGGGGGCTGGGCTCGTCCGTCGCCGGCGCGGCCACCGCCACGCCGCCGCGCGTGCTGCGCAGGAACGCGCTGCCGTCGTCCGGCGGATCAACGATTCGTAACACGCCCCCGCCCAACGCAAAGGCCGCGAGCAGCATCACCAGCATCAACAGCCCCACCACGCTGCGACGCGGCCCCCGTGAAACCCGTGGCTCATGCGGAACCTGTGGCCCATCTGGCTCGCTCGGCTGAAGCGATGGCGCGGGCGGCGGCGGCGGTACCGGCGGGCCCGCGCTGGCTGGCGGCGGCGCGGACGGGACGCCGGACGACGTTGCGCCGCTCGGGTCGAACGGCGGGGGCGGCGGGAGGGCCTCGGACATCGGCTCGCCTGACGTTCGCGGCGCTCGCTGCCGCGAGGTCAGCCTACCAATCGCGCGTAAAGTCGCCGATCGCCCACGTGCAGAAGCTGTACCATGCCAGCCGATTCAACAGCGCACGCGCACGGGCGCGGAGGAGGTTCGAGATGGCAGCCGTAGCCGGATACAGTCACGTCGCGATCTGTGTGTCGAACGTCGAAGAGTCGCGCCACTTCTACGGAGAGCAGTTGGGCCTGGAGACCGTCAATCGCCCCGACTTCGGCTTCCCCGGCGAGTGGTACGTCGTCGGCACCTTGCAGCTGCACCTGATGCAGCGCGAGAACGACGCCGGCGCTGGCGAGGGCATCGGCCCGCACTTCGCGCTCTACATCCCCCGCGAGGACTTCCACAGTGAGGTCGAGCGCCTGCGCGAGGCCGGCGTCGAGGTCATGGTTGAGCCCAACCACCGCGAAATCGACGACATCTGGGCCGCCTTCTGCAAGGACCCCGACGGCAACATCATCGAGCTGACCGACATGGGCCCGCAGTACCTCATGCAGGCGGCCGGGGGCTAATCCGAGCCGTAGCGCCGTTACCCGAGCCACGATGGCCGCAGCGGCGCTGATCTGCCCCGGTCAGGGCGCGCAGCGCGTCGGCGGACTCGCCGACCTCCCTGCCGCTGCGCAGGACGTATTCGACGCCGCCTCAGCGATCGCGGGCGTTGACCTCTGGAAGCTCGGCCTCGACGAATCGCGCGAGGCTGAAATCGAGCTTCGGCGGCCCTCCCGCCTCCAGCCCTACCTCGTCTGCTGGGCCGTCGCCGAATGGCGCGCCGCCCGGCTCGACGAGCGCGTCGACTTCGTCACCGGCCACTCCTCCGGCCTCAACGCCGCGATGGTGCTCAGCGGGGCCGTCACGCTCGAGCGAGGCCTCCGCTTCGCCTACGCCTGCGGCCGTGAGATGGACCAGGCCTGTGCCGTCGGCGCGGGCGGCATGATGGCGCTGGTCGGCGCGAATCGCGAGCAGGCCGAGGCGCTCGCCGCTCGCACCGGCGCCGTGCTGGCCAACCACAACGCCAGCGACCAGACCGTCCTCGGCGGTCCGCAGGCGGCGCTGAGGGCGGCGCTCAGGGAGGTGCAGGCGGCCGAGGCGCAAGCCGTCGAGCTGCGCGTCGCCGGCGCCTTCCACACCGACGACTTCGCCGCCTCCGACCGTCGCAACGAGCGCTGGATCGACGAACTTAAGATCGCCGACCGGTTCACCCCGATGGTCGGCAACGCAGCCGGCCAGCTGATCGAGACCGCAGAGCAGCTCAGGGCCGAGCTGCGCGGCCAGTACTCACGTCCCGTCGAGTGGCTGCGCGTGATCGAGACGCTCGACCGCCACGGCGTCGAGCGCTACCTCACCCTCGGCCCCGGCAACGCGATGGCCGGGCTGGTGCGGCGGTATGGTCGCAGCAGCGCCGGCCGCGTGCAGATCGTCCGCGTGGCCCAGCACGTGCCCAAACACACGTCCAACGACCCCGCCCACAGACCACATGGAGCCTGACAATGGATGCCGACCACGTACTGCGAACCACCCGCTCGGTGCGCCTGCGCCTCGACTTCGAGCGCCCGATCGACCCCGCCGTCATCGAAGAATGCCTCGATGTCGCGCTGCAGGCTCCAACCGCTTCGAATAGCCAACAGTGGCAGTGGGTCGTGATCACCGACCCCGACAAAATCTCCGCCGTCGCCGACATCTACCGCAAGTCGTTCCAGGTCCTGACCGACCGCCCGCCCGAGCAGCGGCCCGCCTACGGCGCGGACGACAGCCGCACCCACCAGTCCGAGAAGGTGACCAAGTCGGCGATGTACCTCGCGGCGGAGATGCACCGCTGCCCCGCGATGCTGATCGCCTGCATCAACGGCCGCATCGAGCAGCTGCCCGCCACCGCGCACGCGGGCGTCTACGGCTCGATCCTGCCCGGCGCCTGGTCGTTCATGCTCGCTGCCCGCGAGCGCGGCATCGGGATGGCCTGGACCACGATTCACCTACGCCACGAGGCCGACGTCGCCGAGCTGCTCGGCATCCCCGACGATGTCACCCAGACCGTGCTCTTCCCGATGGCCTACTTCACCGGCGAAGACTTCAAGCCGGCCCCGCGAGTCCCGCTCTCCGAGGTCGTCCACTGGAACGCCTGGGGCCAGCGCACGCCGTAGCAGGCTGCTGAAGAGTCACCGTGTCCCGTCTTCCTCTCCCCCCGCGCAGCGGGGGGAGATGTCACGGAGTGACAGAGCAACTGTGTTGAGGATCAACTCAGTGGGCGCTGTCGGGGCTCAAATCGCGCCAGGGTGTGTGGTGTTTGAGCATCGCGTTGAAGATCACGAGCAGCTTGCACATGCAGGCGGTAAGGGCCAGCCTCTTGGGCTTGCGGGGCGCGCCCGCCCCAGGTCGTGCGTCTGCCGCTGTCGCGGTTGAAGGGCGCCACGCCGACCAGGGGCGGCGACCTGACGACGGTTCAGCCGGCCCAGCTCCGGCAGCTCGGCCAGCAGCGTCAGTGAGAGCTGCTCACCCACGCCCGGCACGCTGCGCAGCAGCTGGTCACGCCCGCCCTGTCCGTCACACCCGCCCTGTCCCTCACACCCGCCCCTGTCCGTCACACCCGCCCCTTCCGTCACACCCGCCCTGTCCGTCACCCCTGCCCCTTCCGTCATTCCTGCGCAGGCAGGAATCCATGCGACCGCCCAACCGTGCGACGAGCCTCGATCCGCCCGACGGCCCACCAGAGCTCCCAGCGCGCCGCGCGTGATCGGGCGTCGTCGAACATTGGGAGTGCCCTTGACCCCCACAGACCGCATGGATTCCTGCCTGCGCAGGAATGACGGAGGCGGCGCAGGAATGACGGAGAGGGGGCACCGGTCTGCCGCGCCCGCTCCTTCCTTCACACCCGCCCTGTCCGTCACACCCGCCCCTTCAGTCACACCCGCCCTGTCCGTCACCCCTGCCCCTTCCGTCATTCCTGCGCAGGCAGGAATCCATGCGACCGCCCAACCGTGCGACGAGCCTCAATCCGCCCGACGGCCCACCACAGCTCCCAGCGCGCCGCGCGTGATCGGACGCCGTCGAACATTGGGAGTGCCCTTGACCCCCACAGACCGCATGGATTCCTGCCTGCGCAGGAATGACGGAGGCGGCGCAGGAATGACGGAGAGGGGGCACCGGTCTGCCGCACCCGCTCCTTCCTTCACACCCGCCCTGTACCTCACACTCGCCTCCTTCCGTCACACCCGCCCTGTCCGTCACATCCGCCCCTTCCGTCATTCCTGCGGAGGCAGGAATCCATGCGACCGTCCAACCGTGCGACGAGCCTCAATCCGCCCGACGGCCCACCACAGCTCCCAGCGCGCCGTGGGTGATCGGGCGCCGTCGAACTTTGAGAGTGCCCTTGACCCCCACAGACCGCATGGATTCCTGCCTGCGCAGGAATGACGGAGGCGGCGCAAGAATGACGGAGGCGGCGCAGGAATGACGGAGGCGGCGCAAGAATGACGGAGGCGGCGCAGGAATGACGGAGGCGGCGCAGGAATGACGGAGGCGGCGCAAGAATGACGGAGGCGGCGCAAGAATGAAGGGGGGAATCGGTCTGCCGCACCCCGGTTCGACTCAGCCACCAACGGCTCCCGAGCCAGCGCGAACATACAAGCCCCCCCCCGCTCCCCAACCGATTGACCCCCCTCTGCCTTCGGCATCTCCCCCCGCAAGGCAGGGGAAGAGAGGCGAGCGCCAACCGGCGGACTCTTTCAGCAGCTTGTTAACGTCCCCCGCCCAGATCAAACCACGCATGGTGAATCCCGACGTCGTACCCCACTACCCAGCCGTCGTCCCACGCGTCCTGGGTGAGCTGCGCATACCCTTCGTCGAGGTCCTCCCGCCCCGCGATGGCGCCGGCGATCAGACCCGACGGGTTGGGCAGATAGTCGAGCAGCGGCGCGGCCTCAGTCGCCAACAGCCCGCGCTGGTAGCCCTCCGACTCCTTGCGGTCGGCTTCCAGCTGCATCCGTTGGGCCGTCGCCTCCTCCGCCGCGGCGTAGCCGGCCTCGCGGCTCGCGACCACGTCCTGCTGCGTTGGCCCGCGGTCGAACACGCCGCTCAGGCTTCCGGCCAGCCCCATTGCGAGCGCGCCGACGATGAACGCAATCACGAGGGCGACATTCCGGTTCATGGCGGCCCCTCAACCGGACCGCTCGGCGGCGCTCCTCGCACCTGCTCCCACGCGGTGCGATAGCCCTTCCACCAGCCCGCGTCCCAGGATTCGGTCAGCCCCCGCTCGGCCAGCTGTAGCGCCAGGTCGTACGCGGCCTCGTAGGTGAACCCGTAACGAAAACGGGCAATCTCGTCCGCGGTCAGCGTCGACGCCTCGCTGCGCCCGCGGGCAAAGCCGATCCGCTCGCGGCGCACGAGTTCGTCCTGCCAGTCCGACTCAACCACGCTCGCGCCACGCTCCGCGCCGCGCTGATACGCGCCGTCCACATCGGCCCGCGTCGGGCCCGTCTGAAACAGGTCGGTCGCGAAGCCGATCGCCAGCACGAACACCACGCCGGCCGCGAACGCCACGGCGATCCGGCGCCGATCAAGCGGCTCGCGCTGCTCCTCGCGGGCGAGCTCGCGCAGCTCCGTGCGACCGCCCCGAGTGTCGAACTCCGATCCAGGATCTGGCGATCGAGACATGGCGCCGGCTACGTGCTCGCGTCCACGAACGATGCGTGCGGGCGCGTCCAGCCCATCGCCCGGCCAACCAGCAACGCGCCCAACGCGACCACAGCGGCGACCGCCGCCGCCCAGAACACCATCTCGACCGAGAGCACGCCGCCCACCAGCCCCAACACGGGCCCGCCACCGACAAACCCGCCGATATCCCAGGCGAGCTGGAACGTCGCGGTCGCGCCGCCGCGCTGAGTCGGCGCCACGCGGTCAACCGCCAGCGCCAGCAGCCCCGTATGAGCGCCGCCCATCCCGACCCCGGTCAGCGCTCCGGCGATCCAGAGCATCTCCGGTACCTGCGCCTGCGTCAGCACCACCAGCCCGGCGATCGTCGCGATCAGCCCCGGAATGATCACCGGCACGCGCCCCAACCGGTCGGAGATCCGCCCCGCAATCGGCCGCGTGATCATCGCGGCCGCCCCGCCAAACACGAAGAACAGCCCCAACCCCGTCACGCCTCCGAGGTCTCGATTGGGGTCGGCGTCCTCGAAGGCGGGCAGGAAGGTGGCCGCCGCGCTGAACGTCAGCGTGATGCTCAGGAAGACCAGCATCGGAAAGACCGCCGCCGGCGGCACCAGCGCGCGCAGGCTCATCGGCGGCGCCGGGTGGCCCGAGTGGGTCGGCTCCCGCTGCAGCACCGTCAGCGCGAGCGCCAGACCAGCCGTCGCAACGCCGAGCACCAGCACCGCATCGAAGCCGCCAAAGTGAGCCACCACCAGCCCGCCGACCAGCGGCGTGATCATCTGCGACCCGCTGGTCGCCAACCCGAAGAAGCCCAGCCCCTCGCCGCGCCGGCGCGGCGGCACGATCTCCGCGATAAACGAGCCGGCCGCCGTCGGGTAGGCGGCCATCCCGATGCCCTGCACGCAACGCAGCGCAAAGAACACCCAGATCGATTCGGTGAAGATCATCAGCGCGAACGAAACCGCGAAGGAGAGCAGGCCGATCCGCATCAGCCGAATCCGCCGGCCTGCATCGCTCCAGCGCCCCACGAACGGGCGCAGCAGGATCGGGATCACGGCGTAGCCGCCCACGATCACGCTGACCTCGAAGACGCCCGCGCCGCGGTCGCCAAGCTCGGCCGGCAGCGTGGTGGTCAGGTAGAAGAAACAGGCGAAGAAGCTGAACGTGCCCGCCAGCGTGAACAGATACTGCGGCGTCCAGAGCGGCCGCCGTGGGCCGCCCAGCAGCAGCGCCGCGTCGATGACGCCGTTGACAATCCTCTGGGGGGCTGAGCGCGCGGTCCAGGCGGCGTGCGTGAGCGGCGTGCGCGCGGAAACGGTCAGAACTCCGGTGGGCCGATGCCTGCCAGCGAGCTTTCGCCATGCCCGTTGGTCTGCGGACAGAGATGCGCGTCGCCCTCCAACGGCTGCTTACACAGCGGACACGAGGGCCGTCCACCGGCCACAGCCAGCTCGGCCTGGACCGTGAAGGCGCGCGCGATCTCGCGACTGAAGTCGACGCGCAGCGTCGGACGATCGCTCTGCGCGTCGATATCCGTCGCGTAGAGCGTCAGGGTGTGCGCATCCTCGTCGTAGCCGAGCGCAATGCGCCCGGCCTGGAACTCGTGCGTCGGCGTCAGCGGGAAGCCGATCAGGTCCAGCGCGATCGGACGCCGTCGTTCCTCGTCGCGCCGGTGCCGCGCGAGAATCTGCTGGACCGCGGTGGCCAGCGAGTTCACCTGCTCCTTCTCGCACCAGATCGCAGCCGTCACGTCTCCCGCGGTCACGCGCAGCCGGAACCGACGCTGACCGGGCTCTCCGATCGCTTCAGCTTCGAGCGCGGTGGCAGCGCCGAGGTCCCATTCGGCGGAGGAAGTCATACCCCAGAGTCTATATCCACTCCTCCCGACACCTGGTTGCGCCGCCCGATGCGGCCCCATGCACCTTCCCGCGGAGGCGTACCATGCAGGCCGCAGGACCCGGCGGCGCGCCCGCGCCGCACCGAAGGGAGCGGCGCATGGCCGTGGAAGTTGGACAACAGGCCCCCGATTTCACGCTGATGGACGGCGACCGCCGCGAGCATCAGCTCAGCGAGTACCGCGGCCGGACCGTCGTCGTCGCCTGGTACGTGCTCGCCTTCACCGGTGGTTGAACGAACGAACTGAGCCGCTTCCAGGAACTCCATGACGAGTTCGAGGCGGCTGGAGCCCAGGTCCTGGGCGTCAGTGTCGATTCACCCTTCGCCGCCGGAGCCTACGCACGCGAGCTCGGCCTCAGCTTCCCGCTGCTCGGCGACTTCCCCTTCGCCCGCACCGGCAAGGTCTGGGGCATCTTCAATGAAGAGCGTGGGATCACCGCCCGCACGACCTACGTGATCGACGCCGAAGGCATCGTCCGCCACATCGTCGACGCCCCGCGCGACTTCGCGCTGCACGCCGAAGATTCGCTCAAACACGTCCAGGCGCTCGCTGAAGCCGCGTCGTAGATGTCGCCAGGCATCCACTAGACACCCGGTAAACACGCTGTAAAGAACGTTGCAACCGCTCGGCCGGTGCTCGACAATAACCCGCGCAGCGACCGTTCTGCAGCTATACAGAGCTGGACCGCTTAGCGCCGTGGCGGCGCACGGGCTCCTCCGGGAGTCGACCCATGGTTACGCAAGTCTCCGAGGGACACTGCGCGCATAACTGGGTGCTCGCCACACCGAACGGGTCCACGAGCCCCGGCGAATGCCAGAAGTGCGGCGAGTGCCGCCGCTTCGCGAACTCATTCCCCGATCTCGAGCGGACCAACAATTCAGACATCTTCGGCGGCCGCGGTCGGCGCGGCCACGAGCCCGTCTCCGAGAGCAGCGAGAGCGACATCGAACAGGCGCTCAGCTCGATGCGCGGCCACCGTGCCCGCCATCGCTAGCCCGGCGCCGCCCGACTGCGCTCGCGCAGCCGCGCGATAGACTGCCGCAGTGAGCGCCACCCCCGGAGACCTCGCCAGCTACAAGGTCCACACCCTCCCCTTCGAGGAGTGGGTCGATATCGACACGCTGCTGCACCGCAGCTCCCTGACCAGCGGCGAGTTCGACTACGCCCTCCGCCCGCTCTGCCCCGAGTGCGGCCAGGAGTGCGAGCTTGAATACGAGATGGTCGAAGAGGGCACTGAGGTCATCTCAGCCCTCGTCTGTCACGTCTGCCAGGAACTCTGGGAGGCCGACGATCCCAAGGACGAGGCGTAGCCCGCCCAAACCCCGCCTAAACCCCGCCTAAACCCAGCGACGCGATAGGCTCGCTGGAGCGCCTCAACAGGGCGGGCACAGGACGGCACGAGACAGACGCAGCCAGACGCGGAGAGTTGAGCTGGGCCAGATGAGCATCGTTGTGCGAATCCCGACGCCGCTGCGCGGCCTCACCGGCGACCAGGATGTGGTGGACGGGGCACCCGGATCGCTCGGCGACCTCGTCGTCGAGCTCGAGCGCCAGTACCCCGGGATGGGCGAGCGTCTCGTCGACGACGGCGGCGAGCTGCGCCGCTTCGTCAACGTCTTCGTCAACGGCGAGGACATCCGCTTCCTCGAGGGCATGGCCACTGCGATCGGCGACGGCGACGAAGTCAGCATCGTCCCCGCCGTCGCCGGTGGCTCAGACGCGCCGCGCCGCTAAACCCGAACCCACGCCAGTAGGAGTTCGCCACCGGCGGCGCCGCTCCCGATCGATCGCCCGCACAATCGACGCCTGACAGTCGCCGGCGCCGATCGTTCTTCTGCCGTCACCGCCACGCCGTGGCGCCACCCGATCGCCCAAGCACCCCGCGCTTGCGTGCTGCATGTCGGATGCACATAGGTCTAACGTTCCCAGGTATCCGCCGTACCGGGCAGTATTCAAATCCGAAGGGGACCTCGAATGCTCAAGACCACCATGACGTTCGTGGCCGGATTCGTCGTGGCCGCGATCACGCTGGGCCTGGCAATGGCCGCCGGCGGCGACGACGAGCTGCGCGTCCAGGCCCGACGCCTCGACGACGGTCGCGTCGAAGTCGCGATTCAACAGAGCGCCGGCGGCGAATGGGGCGAACGCAGCCTGCCCGACAGCCGCTTCCTCCCTGCCGATGCCGCCCCGGGCCGCTGGCACAGCAGCAGCGCCGTCGCGTTGGCTCCCACCGAGAGCGACCAGGCAGCCACCGAGACCGTCGCCGAGTCCGAAGACGAGCTCTGGTGCCTCGTCACCCACGAACACCCCGGCGACGAAGCGTTCTGGAACACCGTCCGCAGGGCCGCATCGTCGAGGCGCTGGAGCGTTGACGGCCTCGGCATTGACGTCCGCGTGGTGGCCAACCCCGTGCCCAGCGGGCAGGCTCAGCTCGTGCGCGACTGCGTCGCCGCCGGCGCCGGCGCCATCGCCACCACCCTCGCCGCGCCCGACGCACTCGCCGACGCGCTCGCCGAAGCCAGGGAGGCCGGCGTCGTCGTGGCGTCCTTCAACTCGGGCCGCGATGACTTCAGGCGCGTCGGCTCGCTGTTCCACGTCAGCGTCGACGAGCACCGGCTTGGCAGCCGGGCCGCACAGCGGTTCGTCGACGCCGGCATCACCGGCACCGTGCTCTGCGTCATCCACGAAGAAGAGAACATCGGCCTCGAGGAGCGCTGCAACGGCTTCGAGAGCGGCTACCCAGGCCAGCTTGAACGGTTCACCGTCAACGAGACCGGCGTCAGCGACCTGGCGGCAACGCAGGCGTCCATCGCGGGACGGCTGCGCGCTGACTCAGGCCAGACTCCCGTTGCCGGCGTGATCACCCTCAACGCACGGATCAGTCTCGCCGCACTCGCCGCGATCGATACAGAAGCGTCGAGCGCCGTGCTCGCCACGTTCGATATCAACATCGCCGCTCTCGAGGCGCTGCGCGACGGCAAGTTGCTGTTCACCGTCAACACCAATCCCTACCACCAGAGTTGGCTGGTCCTCAGCGCCCTGCGCGCCGCGGTCGCCGCCTATCGAAACCTGCTCGCCGATTACGGCGTTGACCCGGCGGGCTTCCAGCCCCAGCTGCAAATCACGCTCGAGGCGCCGATCCTCTCGACGCCGCAAGAGGCAATCGACCGGATCAGCATCCTGAGCGCGAACGCGCGGCGCTTCAACCCTCCGTCCGATAGCGCGGCGAACGACGAGTAGCGGGCGCCCGCGGTAGCCGCCCCGCGAACGCTGGCGCGGCGCCTGAGGCCTCGCCTGCAGGAGGGCGCCCGACAGCCGTCGGGCGCCCTTCGTCACGAGTTCCAACTCGGCGTAGGACGCGACGACTCCCCAGCCGAGGAACGCTGCCTGCCCCGCCCGGGTGACCCTCCCGCGTCGTCCGCGTATGATCGCACCATGCCACTGCTGATCGACCACTCCGGCAAGATCGCCACCGTCACCCTCGACCGCCCCGAGCGGATGAACGCCATCTCACCCGAAATGGGCCGCGAACTCGAGGCCTTCTGGCGCGAGTTCGAAGGCGATGACGATCTCCACGTCGCGATCATCACCGGCGCCGGTCGCGCCTTCTGCTCCGGCCGCGACCTGGTCCGCGACGCCGCCCACGACGACGAGCGCGACCGCGCCAAACGCAGCGCCGCAGACGCGGCAGGCCTCGGCAGTTGGGGACCCGGTGCGACAGCGAAACCGGTGATCGCCGCGATCAACGGCTGGTGCCTCGCCGGCGGCTTCGCGCTCGCCCTCGCCTGCGACATCAGGATCATGGCCGAGGGTGCGCGAATCGGCAGCATGGCGCCCAAACGCGGCCTGCTGCCCGGCGGCGGTCAGGTCCAGCGACTCGCCCGCTACGTCCCCTTCGGAGTCGCGCTCGAAATCCTCATGCGCGCCAACCACATCGACGCCCACGAAGCTCATCGCATCGGCCTCGCCAACGCCGTCACCACGCCTGAAGAGCTCCTGCCCGCGGCCCGTGCGATGGCCGAGGAGATCGCCTCCAACGCACCGCTCGCTGTCCGCGCCGCCAAGCGCGCCGCCTACGAGGGCGTACTCAATCCCAGCGGCTTCGCCGAGGGCATGGCCGTCGAGAGCCGTCTCTACTCCGAAATCATGGAGACCGCCGACTCCCGCGAAGGCACGACCGCCTTCGCCGAGAAGCGCGAAGCCAAGTTCCAGGGCCGTTAGCAGGCCTGCCTCGTCATTCCTGCAGCCTGTCATGCGTGGTCAGCGACGCCTCCACCCACTCGGTCAGAATCTCCCACAGCTCGTCGCGCCGCTGGCGCAGCGAGTGCGTCGCTTCCGGCAGGATCTGCAGCGCCTTCGGCTCCAGCGCCTGCGAGTAGACCCACTCCGACAACCGCGGCGGCAGACGCCAATCCGCGGCCCCATGCACCAGCAGCAACGGTCGCGGCGGCAGACGCTGGAGATCCTCCAGCTCAATCCCGGCCGTCTGCGTCGACAGCGCCGCCACCGACCCGGCGTGCTCCGACCGCGCTCCCGCGCGGATCACGATCGCGCCCCCATATGAGTGCCCAATCAGCGCGACAGGCGCAGCCTCCTGCTCCGCGAGCCACTCCAGACCAGCCAACACATCATCCGTCCCCGAATCAATCGGCCCCGGCGACGTTTTGATCCGGAAGTCCAGCCGCAGCACGCCAATCCCGATGTCCGGCAGGAAGTCGGCCAAGGCCGCGAAGATCCCGTTCGCCGGCCCCTCAAACCCGCCGTCGAAGCCGCCAACGCACAACACCGACCCGCGCGCGACCCCCTCGGGCTGGCACCACATGGCGTCAATCGGGCCGGCGCGCGAGGGAACGATGATCTTGAGGGACATGATCGCGACGCGCAGCCTATCCGCCGCGTTAGCTTGCCAGTACGCATCAATCCGCAAACGGAGCTCCACACATGGACGACCTCACCTATTCCTCGCTTGTCACCATCGCGGATGCGATCCGCGCCGGGGAGGTCTCCTCCTCCGAGGTGCTCGAAGCCCATCTGGCCCGCATTGACGAGGTCAACGGCGACCTCAATGCAGTCGTCCAACTCTGCGCCGAGCGCGCCCGCGAAGAGGCCGCAGCCGCCGACGCCGCGATCGCCCGCGGCGACGAGCTCGGCCCGCTCCACGGCGTCCCGATCACGCTCAAGGACTCGCACGACACCGCCGGCGTCATCAGCACCGGCGGCACGCTCGGCCGCAAAGATTTCGTGCCCGAGGCCGACTCGACCGTGACAGCCCGCCTGCGCGGCGCCGGCGCGATCCTGATGGGCAAGACCAACACCCCCGAGCTGACCCTCTCCGGCGAGACCGACAACCTCGTCTACGGCCAGACGCGCAACCCGTTCGACCTCACCCGCACCCCCGGCGGCTCGAGCGGCGGCGCGGGCGCGATCATCTGCGCCGGCGGCTCCCCGCTCGACATGGGCAGCGACACCGGCGGCAGCATCCGCCTGCCCTCCCACTTCAGCGGCATCGCCGGCATCAAGCCGACCGCCGGCCGTGTCCCCCGCACCGGGCACATCGTCCCCTGGGGCATGGGCGCGCTCGACGCCTGGACCACGATCGGTCCGATGGCCCGCTACGTCGAGGACCTCGTCCTCGCCCTGCCGATCATCTCCGGCCCCGACGGTGTCGACCCTGCAATCTTCCCGGTGCCGCTCGGCGACCCCGCCGATGTCGACATCAGCGGTCTGCGCATCGCCTACTACTCCGACGTCGACGGCTACCAGCGCGCCACCGACGACACCCAGGCCACGCTCTCCGCGGCCGTCACCGCCCTCGCCGAGCTCGTGCAGTCGGTTGAGCAGGACGCGCCGCCCCCAATCAGCAAGTACGTCGACCTCTGGGCCCGCGTCGGCGGGGGCGACGGCCGCGCCTGGGTCGACCGCATGCTGGAGAAGTGGGGCACCACCGAGGTCTCCCCCTTCATCGAGAAGGGCTTCGCGCGAACCGAGCCCACTACCACCGCCGAGTACACCGCGGCGCTCGAAGCCCAGGACCAGTTCCGCAGCGAGATGCTCGGCTGGGTCCAGGACTACGACGCCGTCGTCGCGCCCGTCGCCTCGCAGCCCGCGCCCACCCACGGCGCGACCTACGAGGGCGACAATCGCACCATGTTCTACACCGGCCCGTACAACATCACCGGCTGGCCCGGCGCGGTGGTGCGCTGCGGAACCTCGGCCGAGGGCCTGCCAATCGGCGTCCAGATCCTCGCCAAGCCGTGGCGCGAGGACATCTGCCTCGCCCTCGCCGCCGCCCTCGAATCCGCCCTCGGCGGCTGGCAGCGCCCCCCGCTGTGATCCATGGGTGAGCTGCTGCACTCGTCCGCCGCGGCAATGGCGCAGCTCGTCCGCGCGCGAGAGGTCTCAGCAGTCGAGCTGGTCCAGGCGCATCTCGAGCGCATCGATCAGGTCAACGGCGAGCTCAACGCCGTCGTTACCCGATGCGACGACCGCGCGTTCGCAGAGGCTGCGGCCGCCGACCGAGCCGTAGCGCGCGGCGCGACGCTCGGCGCACTGCACGGCGTGCCGATCACACTCAAAGACTCGCATGACACCGCGGGACTCCGCACGACCGGCGGCACTGTCGGTCGCCGCGATCACGTGCCCTCGCGCGATTCGACCGTCGTCGCCCGGCTGCGCGACGCCGGCGCGATCGTGATCGGCAAGACCAACACGCCCGAGTGCACGCTGGCTGCGCAGATCGACAACGACCTGTTCGGTCCCACGCACAATCCGTATGACCTCACGCGCAGCCCGGGCAGCTCCAGCGGCGGCTCGGCCGCGATCGTCGCCGCCTGCGGCTCGCCACTGGACATCGGCAGCGATACAGGCGGCAGCATCCGCGGCCCGGCGCACTTCTGCGGCGTTGCCGGTCTCAAGCCGACCGCCGGCCGCGTGCCGCGCAGCGGCCACATCGTCTCCTGGGGACTCGGTGCGATCGGCGGCTGGACCGTGCTGGGCCCAATCGCTCGCCACGTCGAAGACCTCGCGCTCACCCTCCCAATCATCAGTGGTCCAGACGGCATCGATCCCGATATTCACCCGGTGCCGCTCGGCGATCCCGCCGCGGTCGACGTCCGGCGACTACGCCTCGCCTGGTACTGCGACATCGAACTTCACGCCACGCCGAGCGACGCTACCCGCCGCGCCATCAGCGCGGCCGTGGCCGCGCTCCGAGACCTGGTCGCTTCAATCGAGCAACGTACGCCCGAGCCGCTCGCACGTAGCGTCGATCTCTGGAAACGCGTCGACCGCGGCGATGGTGGCGTCTGGATGCAGCGTCTGCTCGAGCGCGTCGGCACGGAACACCCGTCGCACCAGATCGCCCGCGAGTTCGCCGACCCCAGCCCCGTTCCGGTCGCCGACTTTACGGCCGCCCTCGAAGCCCAGGACCGCTTCCGCGCCGACATGTTGAAGTTCATCGCCGACTACGACGCGATCATCGCCCCGGTCAACGCCGCGCCAGCGACGGCGCCAGGCGCATATCCCGAGCCAGCCAGCCGCAGCGGGTCGTTCACCAGCCCCTACAACATCGCCGGCTGGCCGGCCGTCGTGGTGCGCTGCGGCACGTCGGACGAGGGACTCCCGATCGGCCTACAGATCGTCGCCGCACCGTGGCGCGAGGACATCTGCCTCGCCCTCGCCGCCCTGCTCGAGTCCGCGCTCGGCGGCTGGCGGCCTCCACCCCTCTGACTTCAGCACGACGCTTGCTACGCTGGCGCTGCGCGAGCGCGGCTCGCGCCGGGGAAGGCTGCGCGCTCTTGACCGACCTGCCGGGCAACACGACAGACCGGATGACCGCCCGTGAACGCGACGGACAGGACGCCCTCGGCGTCGCCTTCGCGCCGCGCTCGGTGGCTATCGCCGGCGTCTCAGCCTCCAACGTCGGCTGGGGCGGCGGACAGTCCTTCCTGCGCGGCATCCGCAACCTCGACCGGCTCGAACACGTCTACTGCATCAACCCGAAGGGCGGCAAGCTGCAGGACGGCACGCCGATCTACCGCTCGCTGGTTGAGGCGCCGGGCGAGGTTGACTACGTCATCTCCTCCGTGCCCGCCTCGGCGATCCTGAGCCTCGTGGATGACTGCGTAGCCAAGGGCGTGCGCGTCATCCACCTCTTCACGGCCGGCTTCTCTGAAACCGGCGACGAGCAACGCACCGAGCTCGAGCGCGAGGTGCTCAAGCGCCTCGACGCTGGCGGCATCCGCCTGATCGGCCCCAACTGCCTGGGCATCCACTCGACCCGCGGCGGCGTCTCCTTCAGCGACTCCGCCTCCCCCACCCCCGGCCGCGTCGCCATGCTCTCGCAGAGCGGGATGAACGCCAGCGAGGCGCTCGGCCACGGCCCGCGCCGCGGGATTGAGTTCTCCAACGTCGCCTCGTTCGGCAACGCCTCCGACCTCAACGAGGCCGACTATCTCCAGTTCCTCGCCAACGATCCCGACACCGACATCGTGCTCGCCTACATCGAGGGCATCCGCGACGGCCCTCGCTTCCTGCGCGTCGCCCGCTCGATGGCCGGCAAGCGACCACTCGCAGTGCTCAAGGGCGGCCTGACCGAGGCCGGCTCGCGAGCCGCCAGCTCACACACCGGCTCGCTCGCCGGCTCCGCCCAGATCTGGAACGCCGTCCAGCGTCAGGCCGGCTTCATGCGCGCCGAGAGCGTCGACGAGCTGCTCGACCTCGCGGTCACCGTCCAGCGAATGCCCCACCTCGCGGGCCCGCGCGCTGCGGTGCTCGGCGGCGGCGGCGGCGTTTCGGTGCTCGCCGCCGACATCTGCGACCGCGCCGGCATCCCCGTCCCCTGGTTCAGCAAGACCACCCAGCAGCGGCTCAGCAAATTCACTCCGATCGCCGGCACCTCGGTGCGCAACCCGCTCGACGCCGGCTTCATGTTCGAGGGCGAAGGCGTCGAGGCCGCGCTGACCGCCGTCGCCGAAGACGAATCGATCGACTGGATGATGGTCCACACGGGGATGGATATGGCTTTCCGCGGAAACAGCCGGCGCGACCGCGACGGCTTCGAAGAGCAGTTCGCGGACCGGATCGGCAAGCTCGCCCCCAAGCTCAGCCGCCCGATCGCCGTGGTGATCCGCGAGCCCAACAGCGTCGAGGGCTTCGAGAAAGGCATCAAGCTCCAGCGCTCCCTCAACGAGGCCGGCGTCGCCTGCTACCAGTCGATCGAATCCTGCGCGACCGCGGTCCGCCGCTACCTCGACTGGCTCGGCTGGCCGGCGCAGCCGACCGGCGCATGACCCGGCGCATGACTGGAGATCCGCAGTGAAACTGCGACCGAAGAACCTGCTGATCACCCCCGAGGCGCGCATCCTCAGCGCCTCCGATTCCGAAGTCCACCTCGCCGTGGACGGCCTCGTCTGCGGCATCTGCGCGGGCCGTGTCCAGTCGGCCCTGGCCGAGCTCCCCGGCGTCGAGTCCGCCGACTGCTCGCTCGAAACCGGCGAAGCCCGCGTCCGGCTGACCGCCGGCAGCGATGCCGATTGGGTCGCCGCCGTCCAATCGACCGTCTTCCTGCCCCGCGGCCGCCGCTGGCTCACCAAACTGAGCAGGCTCGCCGGTGCCTAGGCGACGCGGCCGCAACCCCGCCGTCGGCGCGCACGTCTCCGCCTCCGGCGGCATCTACAAGGCCGTCGAACGCGCCGAGAAGATCGGCGCCGAGGCGATCCAGATCTTCGGCGCCGCCCCTCAGCAGTGGCGACGCAAGGACCACGGCGACGACATCCGCCGCTTCCGCGCCGACGCGAAGGCGGTCAAGCTCGGCCCCACCTTCATCCACGCGATCTACCTGATCAACCTCGCCAGCCCCGACGACGAGCTGCTCGCCAAGAGCATCGCGGCGCTGACGGCCGAGCTGCGCCTCGGCTCCCAGCTCGGCGTCGAAGGCGTGATCGTCCACGTCGGTTCGCACATGGGCGCAGGCTTCGAGACCCAGCTGCCCCGGATGGTGGCCGGCATGCAATCCGCGCTCGACGACTCGCCCGACGATGTCTGGCTCTGCCTCGAAAACAACGCCGGCGCGGGCCGCAGCGTCGGCTCCACGTTCGCGGAGCTGTCCGCGATGATCGATGGCGTCCACAACGACCGCGTGCGCCTCTGCCTCGACACCTGCCACCTGCACGCGGCCGGCTACGACGTCGCCACCGAGCGCGGCCTGCGTGAGGTGGTTCAGGCCTACCGCGCCGAGTTCAGCGACGACCAGCTCGTGGCCGTCCACGCCAACGACAGCAAGACCCAGCTCGGCTCCGGCCGCGACCGCCACGAAAACATCGGCCAGGGCCACATCGGCATGCGCGCCTTCCGCCGTATGGTCCGCAATCGCCTGCTGCGCAAGGCTGTCTGGCTGCTCGAAGTCCCCGGCTACGAGAGCGACGGCCCCGGCCAGGCCGACCTCGAGATCCTCCGCGCCCTCCGCGACGACCCCAACCTCCCCGAAACCCCCGCCCCTCCCGCAGACTGACCTAAGCCCACCCCACACGCCGCTCCTCCGTCACACCAGCAGCGCCCCACCCCTCGGTCTTGCCCTCCCCTCGTTCCCGCCCCTCTCTTCCGTCATTCCTGCCCCTCCTTTCCGTCATTCCTGCCCCTCCTTTCCGTCATTCCTGCGCAGGCAGGAATCCATGCGACCACAAGCTTTCCGTTAGCCCCCCAGATCAGCGACGGCCCCCCACCCCTCGCGCCACGTTCCCTTCACCCACCCCACCCCTCGGTCTTGCCCTCCCCGTCGTTCCTGCCCCTCCTTTCCGTCATTCCTGCGCAGGCAGGAATCCATGCGACCTCAAGCTTCCCGTCAGCGCCCCAGATCAGCGACGGCCCCCCACCACTCACGCCGCGCTCCCTGCACCCACCCCACCCCCGCGCGGTACGCTGGCGCCCGCGCGGGGAAGGGAGCCCCCTTCTGTCACTCCGTGACATCTCCCCCCGCAGAGCGGGGGGAGAGGGGATCCGGACCCAATCTCCCCACCTGCCGAGCGGTGGGAGAACAGTTCAGAGCTTTCCTAGTCGGCGCCCACCCCGTAGGCATCCTTGACCAGCTCCAGGAACGCCAGCGCCGCGTCCGACATCGAGCGCCGCCGCCGATAAATCACCGAGATACTCCGGCTGATCGGCTCCGCGCCCTCGATCCGAATCGGCACCAGCTCGCCCGACGCCAACTCCCGCTCCACCGCCACGCGCGGCAGAAACGCCAGCCCCAGACCGCGCAGCACCAGATGCTTCGCCATCTCCAGACTGTCCACATCAAGCGCATGACGCGGCGCGATCTCCGACTCCCGAAACACCGCGTGGCTCAGCGCGTGATACGAGGAGCCCGTATCGAAGAACACGATCGACTCCCGCGCAATGTCCGACACCGGCGCACGCCGACGCTGTGCGATCGCGTGCGCCGGGCTCGCCATCAGCATGATGTCGTCCTCGTAGAGCGTGATCGCCGCGATCTCCGGGTGCCCCAGCCGCCGCTCGAAGCCGATCTGCACCACGTCGTCGAGGATCATCTGCGACACCTCGAGCGAGCGCCCGGTGCGGATCGTGATCTCCACATCGGGATACGCCGCGTCGAAGCGCTGCAGCAGGTCCGGCAACACGTACGTCCCGAACGTCGGGGCAGTGCCGATCAGCACGCTGCCGCCGCCCCCCACACGCAGCGCCCGGATCGCCTCAGCCGCGTCCCGCGCTGCATGCACCGTCCGCCGCGCGTGCGGCAGCAGCGCGTTGCCGGCGTCGGTCAGCCGGATGTCGCGCCCCAGCCGCTCGAACAGAGCCACCCCAAGGTCGCGCTCCAGCGCCGCCACTCGCGCCGAGACGGTCGGCTGCGTCAGCGAAATCGACAGCGCCCCGCGTGTGAACGAATGCTCCGTCGCCACGGCGATGAACGCCTCCAGTCGCGGAATCCCGATGTCGTGCAGCGCCCGGTCTTCGATGTGGCTCTGCGTCATCGCTCAGCCCGCGCGCACGCCGGTTTTGCGCACCGTCACGTCGCCGTAGATGCCCAGCTGACAGGCCAGCCGCACCGGCTGGTCGAGCGCGTTGCGTCCGCGCTGATTGAGCAGCGCCTCGCGCTCCGCGCGGCCCATCGACGACAGATGCTCCCCGCCCTCAACCACCATCACGAAACACCCCGTGCAGCGGGCCTGCATGTCGCACTGGTTCGGCCACCACATGCCCAGGTTGCGCGCCGACTGCATCAGATTCTCGCCGTCGGCCACCGCCACTTCCAGGCCCGACGGCTCGACGGTGACAGTGTGGACGCTCAGCGAAGCCGCGGCCACCGGTCAGCCGCTGCGCTTGATGCCCGCGAAGCCGAGGAAGTCGTCCTCCCAGGAGAGCACCTGCTCGATGAATCCGCGCGGCACCGGGCGAATCTGCGACGTGTCGATCCCGTCCGTCGAGATCGTCTCCGGCGGCGGCCCCACCATCACGTTCTCTTCCCGCATCCGCCCCACGATCGCCTCCACCAGCGCCGGCCGATCGTCAACCGGCGCGCCCCCCTCGATCGCCGTCCACTCCATGTCGAGCACGAGGTCCACAAACCCACCCGTCACCATCAGCCCCTCCTCCGAGAGCATCTCCGCGATCCACTCACCGGCTTCGTTCATCAGCGCTTCCGAGGGACGGGCCATGGGCGCAGCTCCGCAGGTTGGCTAGTCGTCGTCGTTGCCGACGATCTCAGGTCGGTTGCGGTCGGTGATCGTCACGTCGCTGTCCACGCCGAGCCCCGTCTGCAACAGAATGATCATCAGCAGCACAAACAGGACGCTGCCGACGGTGATGAACAGCACGCGACGCATGACCTCAGCGTATCGCGACTTCCCGTCACGCTCGCGTTCGGAGCCTGTTTCATGATTCGCGCGGTAGAGAGGGATCCACTGCTCCCCCCGCGGGGGAGCTGTCGCGCAGCGACTGAGGGGGAGGACCGCGCCGTGCTCTGAATCGGAACAGCCGCGCAACACCGCGCCCTCCCCCTCTGCCTGCGGCATCTCCCCCCGCTGACCACATTGAGTGGTCAGCGGAATCCCGTTCTCAATGGCTCCCCCCGCGAAGACCTGCGCGTAATCTCCATTTCCCCTCTCCCCCCGCTGACCACATTGAGTGGTCAGCGGAATCCCGTTCTCAATGGCTCCCCCCGCGGAGACCGGCACGTAATCTCCATTTCCCCTCTGCCCCCGCTGACCACATTGAGTGGTCAGCGGAATCCCGTTCTCAATGGCTCCCCCCGCACGAGACCTGCGCGTAATCTCCGTTTCCCCTCTGCCCCCGCTGACCACATTGAGTGGTCAGCGGAATCCCGTTCTCAATGGCTCCCCCCGCACGAGACCTGCGCGTAATCTCCATTTCCCATCTCCCCCCGCTCGGCGGGGGGAGATGCCGCAGGCAGAGGGGGGCTCCGGGCGCGGCCTCACCAGATAGCGGAAGCTCCCCACCGTCACTTCGTGACACCGCCACCGGCAGGGAAGGTCGGAGCAGCGGGACTTACGCGCGGGTCTCCGCAGGGGGAGAGGTGTGCATTGGGTCATTCGAGCATGAGGCGGCATCCTGGAACAGTCTCCTTTCACGGGAATGACGGATGGGGGCAGGAATCGTCTCCCCGCCCGCGTGCTAATGTTCGCGCGCGCTGGAGCGACCAGGAGGAGTGAGTGATTCGATATCCGGCACTCATTGATGGAGAGGAAGGCGCATATGGCGTCGTCTTCCCGGACATTGCCGGCGTCGTCGCGATGGGCGCCACGGTCGACGAGGCTCTGCTAAACGCTGGTGACGCGTTGCGGGACTATGCAATCGAGGCTGAGCGGGACGGCGCGGAGCTGGCGCCGGCCAGCCCGTTCCAATCCATCGAGACGCCGAGCGGCGTGCAGCTAGTGTCGATCCCCTTGATCCGCTCCTCGGGCAAGAGCGTACGGGCCCGTTTGACGCTTGACGCGGATGTCGCAGAGTTCATCGACAGCGAGGCGCAGCGGCGAGGCATGACGCGCAAGGCGTACATCACCTGGATCGTGCACCGGATCGCTGCGACGGTTGGATAGATGGGGTCGGCGTCAACTGTGGCGGCGACGATAGTGGGGGGCGTCGGGCATGGGGAGGTCTTGGGGCATGGCTAGATGGGCGTTGTCAAGGAGCGTCACCAGTCGCGTGATCGCCTGCAAACGGCCGGTCAACACGTTCAGTTCGTAGCGGTCCTCGTAGAAGTTCTGATGCGTGTCGCTCGCGACCGCGAACAGGTTGGAGATCTCCGGGTCGCCGACCTGGTCGCTGATGTGCTGGGCGATCGCGAAGCCGTCGGCGTGGCTGTCGTTGGGCCAGCCGCGCTCTTGGGCGATTTCTTTGAGTCGATGGGCGGCGGCGCCCCAAATCTTCTCCGAGGCCTGGATGCGGTCGCCCTGGGCGATCATCTCAGCGGCGTGCTCAAGCAGCCGGCGACCGTGCACGGCGTGCGTCTCGATCGGCGTGCTCGGCATCGGTCGCCTCCGCGGCCGCGGCCACGATACACGGGTACGAATGACGGGGCGCGATTGACCCGCCGCCCCGCGAGCGAAACAATGGATCCCGCGCTCACGCACACCAACACACCAGACGCCCGGGGGTGAGAACCATGGATCGACCCATCCTGCACACCGAAATGTGCGACCTGCTCGACATCGAGTACCCGATCGCGCTGGCCGGCATGGGCCCCACCGTCGGCGGCGGTCAGGGCGGCATCGCCGGACCTGAGCTCGTCGCCGCGGTCTCCAACGCCGGCGGACTCGGCGTGCTCGGCGCCGCCGGGTTCCCCCCCGACCGCCTCGAAGAGCAGATCCGCCGCATCCAGGACCTCACCGACCGTCCCTTCGGCGTCGACATCCTCGTCCCCTCAAACGTCGCGCCACGCCCCAGCGGACGCGCGCGACCCAAGGACCCCCGCGACCTCCTGCCCGACGCGCAGCGCGCCGCCATCAACGACATCCGCGAGCGCCTCGAACTGCCCGACGCCCAGGCCTCCCGCGCCGACGTCCGCACCCCCCGCTTCACGCCCCAGGAGCAGGTCGACGTGATCACGGGCATGCAGGTGCCGGTGCTTGCCACCGGCCTCGGCAACCCGGCGCCCTACGTTGACCAGGTCCACGCGGCCAACGGCAAGGTCATCTCGCTCGTCGGTAACGTCAAGAATGCGCTGCGCGTCTCCGATGGCAACGCCGACATCGTCGTCGCCCAGGGCCACGAGGCCGGCGGCCACACCGGCCGGATCGGCACGATGGCGCTGCTCCCGCAGGTGATCGACGCCGTCGCGCCCAGGCCGGTCGTCGCAGCCGGCGGGATCGGCGACGGTCGCGGCCTCGCCGCCGCGCTCGCGATGGGCTGCGTCGGCGTCTGGTGCGGCACGATGTTCATCGCCACCCAGGAGGCCAATCTCGACGAGTTCCGCAAGCTCAGGATCATCGCCGCCCGCGACGAGGACACCCGCGTCACCCGCCTTTACAGCGGCAAAACGATGCGCAACATCACCAACGAACTGATCGAAGCCTGGGAAGACAGCGGCGAGCAGGCCCTCCCCATGGGCCTGCAGGGCCTCCTAATCGCCGACATCGCCGAAGCCGCCAAGCAGGGCGACCGCCAGGACCTGCTAATGAACGCCGCCGGCCAAATCAGCGGCCTCCTAAACGAAATCCGCCCCGCCGCCGAAGTCCTCGAAGAGATGGTCCGAGAGGCCGTAGAAGTCTTCACCTCGCGTCTCCCCGCGAACGTAAAGGCAGCGGTCACGGCATAGGAGGCGCAGTCGCGAGCGCCGTCACTCCCTGCGATGCGTGGAACCGGCTGACCGCGGCATTGTTCGATGTGCGTCTGTCCCCTTGATCACATGATCGATGCAACGACCGATACACACCGAGCGGGTGAGTTGTGGAGCGGCCGCTGTCACAGTCCCCCCGAGGTAATGTCAGACAGTCGGGGAGGACAGAGTCATGCCGAATCCGCGAACTGCCCGAAGTCGCAATCCCGAGGGGAACGACCCGAAGAACCAGCACTACGTCCCCCGTTTCCACTTGAAGCAGTTCGCGGGACCGACCTCTCCGACCAACGACCAGCGCTACATCCACGTATACGACCGCTTCACAGGATGCCACCAGCCTCATCACGGCATTCGGAGCCTCACGGCTGAGCCGGACTTCTACACACTCGGAGAATCTCCCTCGAGCAGGGATCCATACAGAGTCGAACGCGAACTGGCGCGGCGGGAACAGAAACAGAGCATCGCGGTCAGGCGATTCCTTGCCGGAGACGCGACCGAAGCCGACGTTCCCGTGCTCAACGATTTCGTGGTTCTTTCCGTTCAGCGAACCGCATGGCATCGCGAGCATGTCAGGCGAGCGGTAACGCCCGAACTTATGCTCGAGCTCGCGCTGCCGATAGGCAGAGACCTCTATCTGTCCGGCATCGACCCGAAAATACAGGCCGCCGGCTTTTCGACCCTCCGCGACTACTTCGATGGCAACCAAGACATTCTCCAGTCGCAAGATGCGCTCATCGAAGCACAGTTCGCCGGGAAGAACGCAGTGAATTATCTAAACGCCGTGTCGCACCGGTACATGCTGGTCGCCCTCGGCCACCCTGGCTTCGTATCGTCGGACAACCCGGTGATATTCCGAGGCACGAACACGTGGGACTTCCGGCCCCTCCCAGAGATCGGCGTTCTCCACGCACAAGAGATTTGGTTCCCTCTCACCCCGTGTGCCGCGATGGTGATCACCAAAGATGGCGACACCCCCACACACAAAATGCAGCTTTCGGATCAGAAACTACGCGCGATCAACACCGCTCTCGCGCAGCACAGCCTCCGATACACCTTCTGGCAGCCGGGTTCTACGGCTGGCGGCCTCGTGCGGTTGCCGGGACCGGAGAAGCAACACAGGAAACGGCGCAAGGTGCAACGGAGCGGGGCGCAAGTTCGGCCAGGTACGCAGTCCAGGACCGAGAACGGAGGTCAGCGCTAGGCAGTAGTCGGCCCACATCGCCCAGTCGCCGATCTCCTCGTGTGGTTCTACGTCCGATCGCTGCCGTCCCGGAACCGCGCGACTGTTTCACGTCGCGCGCGTAGGCTGCCTCCAGGGCCGATACAGCCATCCAAGACGTCCGGATCCTCGATCTCACCTCCGAAATGGGCCGTTACGCCGGCAAGCTGTTCGCCGACTTCGGCGCCGACGTGATCAAGGTCGCCCCCCTGACGGCGGCCCTTCGCGCGGCCAGGTGCGGGTCAACGTGACCGCCTCCGTCTCAGTCATCTGCCCGACGACGCTCCAAGCCTGCATAGACCCAATCCCGGTGACCGATCGGAAAACCGTGATCCCTCGCTCGCCGGGGCCAGGCTCGAAGCGATGGTCCGAGAAGCAGTAGAAGTCTTCGCCTCGCGCCTCCCCGCCAATGCAAAGGCGGCGGCCACCGCGTAGCCGTATCCGCCTACCGCCCCTCCATCGCCGCGCGATTCAGTCAGCGGCGCATTGCGCGCGGCGGACCAGCAGCGCGCGCGTTGGAAACCGCATCGGGAGACTCCACGCTCCAGCGTCATCAGATTCACTTCGGCCAGCGCCCGGATCGGCCGCGTCGAGACCGTGTGTCCGTTCGTAACTCAGGCGACTGATTCCCTCACAACACCGTGACCATCCCGCAGCGCCACATCCAGTTCCAGTGCCTGACCCACCATCCGCTACCTCTCCCAACACTGTTTGCGCACAACTAACGAATTACGCGTCTGCGATCCAGCGCGTCCATGCTGAAGCCCCGTTCGCACCCTCGAATCCACCGACTCATTTCCCATTGAGTCTCCGGGGTAGCACCTGGAATACCGGTTGAATTATCAGCGGACACGTTCCGAGTTGCACGGTATCGCTGGTAGTCATACCAGAGCGGATCGCCGCATCCCGTCTCTGAACCATCGCACGGACCGGTGTCGGTCCGGGCGTAGCGGCCTGCGTGAGCACGCAGCCGCGAAGGATGACCATGCAACTCAGCGTTCGAATCGGCCTCGCCCTCGTCCTCTTGGTCGCGACTTGCATCGGCGTCGGCCTGATCCTCACGCCATCAGCCGAGGCCCACGGAACCTGCGCGAACCATCAGTACCGCACTTACGACGGCACGCACGACGGGGACGGGGATGGCGTCGGGTGCGAATCAAAGCCTGCCCCGCCAGGACGCTCCAACACAGGCTCCTCGACCACCGGCAGTACATCCACAGGATCACACCCTGCAGCGCACCGGACATGCGCCGGCCACCAGTACCGCACCTACGACGGCACACACGACGGCGACGGGGACGGCGTCGGTTGCGAATCAAAACCTGAACCGCCCTCCCGCTCCGGCGCCACCCCCTCGGGCGCCACCTCGGTGGGCTACGACCGCGATAACTGGAGCTTCGGCTCAAGCGGCGCCCGCGCCCGCCTGGGCTGTAGCTCCAGCGAACACGTTGACCACATCGTCGCGCTCAAAGAGGCATACGATTCCGGCGCTGCCGGATGGTCGAGCACGCGCAAAGCCGAGTTCGCCAACGACTCCGCGAACTTGTGGTGCCTCGCAGCGAGCGTCAATCTCAGCAAATCCGATGGCGACCTCGCCGAGTGGGCCGGCGGCTCGTGCGCACAACGCAAGCGCATCGCGACTGTCACGCAGCAGGTCAAGCGCACCTACGGCTTGTCGACCGATGGCGCGGAACAGCGCGCGATCACCGCCGCGTTGGCCGCTCAGTGCACGCCGTTGACGGATTCGCAGTCAGGAACAACGCAGTCCGCGACAAGCAGCTCGCAGAGCGACGCGGGGTCGAGCGTCGCCGGCGGCTCGTCAGAGGCTCCGGGGCCCGCGGGCGGCGCCAACACCCAAGCCGAGCCCGACCAACCCGAGTGGTGCTTCACCCCGCCGCCGTTGCGAGTCATCGCCCTAGCCCCGCACCTGATGGACTTCTGCCACGACGACACCTGGCGTCACCTCGTCCCCAACAACTGACGCCCCACACCGAGAAGCGCGACCGCGTGCGGGTCAACGTGACCGCCTCCGCCTCAGACATCTGCCGGAGGCCGCTCCAGGCCTTCGTAAACCCGATCCCGGTGACCGATTCGGATGACGTTGACCTCCCGTGGACCGGTGCCTGGTTCGAAGATGATGCGGTAATCGCCCGCGCGAACGCGGTACAGGATCTCCGGCCGCTCTAGCCGAATCGTGTCCAGCGCATATGGATCGCCCTCCATGCCCCGCAGCGCTCTCCGCACCAGCCGCTTCGGAACAGGAGAGAGTGATCGAACGTCCGCTTTCGCATGTTCCAGCAGGATCACGCGAAAGCGCATCGTTACTCGAAGTCCTCGTCGTCCATCTCATCCAGATATGTGAATCTCCCGGCGCGGATGTCCTCACGCGCCTTGCGCGCGAGTTCGACGAGACCCTCTTCGGCCTCAGGCGTGAAACCGGGCTCGTCATAGCCGTAGGGCACGCCGTGGTCCGGGTCGAACATCGGCACCCAGGCGCAGCCCGCTTCGTCGTACATCAGCCGATTGCGGCGCCGACGCTCCGACCACTCCCAATCGGGATGCTCGCGCGTGAATTCGTCGAAGAGCATGCCCTTGTGCCGACGAATCTCCACCATCGGCGTGACCGGATGGGTGGAGTCTGATTCGCTGTCCACGTCTCTGAGCGCCATGTCGAGCCTCCTCCGGGTCACGATAAGCTATCGGGCATGGCTCCCACAGCTCTCGACGGCGTCCGCGTGCTCGATCTCACCTCCGAGCTGGGGCACTACGCGGGCAAGCTGCTCGCCGACCTCGGCGCCGACGTGATCAAGACCGAGCCGCCCGCGGGCGACCCCTCGCAAGGGCGGAGGCAGGTCAAGGCGAACGCCTCCGCTTCAGTCGTCGGCAGAGGGACGCTCAAACCCCTCATAGACCCAATCGCGGTGAGCGATCCGGATGACGGACACTTCACGGACGCCGGGACCTGGTTCGAAAATGATGCGGTAGTCGCCCGCGCGGACTCGGTACCGGGGTGCATTGCTCCGCATGCGTAGCGTGTTCGGCCCGTATGGATCGCGCTCCATATCGCGCAGCGCTCTGCGCACGAGCCGCTTCGGGACGGGAGGCAACGAGGAGCGCTGCTCCTTCGCCTCACCCGTCAAGCCGACGCGGTAGCGCACTGCTATTCGTCGTCGTCGTCGTCCATTTCACCCACATACGTCACTCTGCCGGCGAGGATGTCCCCGCGCGCCTTGCGGCTGATCTCGTCGAACATCTCCTCGACCTCTGGCGTGTAGAGCGGGTCGTACTCGATACCGACGCCGTGCTCCGGTTCGAACATCGGCACCCAGCAGCGGCCTTGTTCGTCGTACATCAGGCACTTGCGGCGTTTCGCCGACCATTGCCAGCCCGAATTCTCTCGCGTGAATTCGTCGAAGAGCATCCCCATGCGCCGCCGAATCTCCGCCATCGGCGTGACCGGATGGGTGGAGCCTGACTCGTTGTCCACGCCCTTGAGCACCATGTCGAGCCTCCTCCGGGTCACGATAAGCTATTAGCCATGGCTCCCACAGCTCTCGACGGCGTCCGCGTGCTCGATCTCACCTCCGAGCTGGGCCACTACGCCGGCAAGCTGCTCGCCGACGTCGGCGCCGACGTGATCAAGGTCGAACCCGTGGGCGAGTGCGGCTCAACGTGACCACCTTGCCTCAGGCGTCTGCCGGAGGCCGCTCGAAGCCTTCGTATACCCGCTCTCGCCGACCGATTCGGACGACGGTGATCTCACGCGGTCGGGGACCCGGTCGGAAGATGATGCGGTAGTCGCCTTCGCGGACTCGAAACAACACCTCCGGTCGCTGCATCCTCAATGTGTCGGGCCCGTTTGGATCGCGCGTCATCTCGCGCAGCTTCGCTCGGATACGCCGCTTCGGCTCCGGCGCGAGCGCCTTGAGCTGGGCGCCGGCCTCGTCCGACTGAATGACCCGATATCGCACCGACCTCAGTCGTCCGGTTCGTCCGGATCGAAGACGACACCCCCGCCTGCCCTGACCTCCGCGAGCGCCCGCTCGGACAAATCCCAGAGCAACTCTTCGACCTCTGGCGTGTAGCCCGGCTCGTCGTAGGCGAAACCGACGCCGTACTCTGGGCTGAACATCGGCACCCAGGTGCGCCCTTGTTCGTCGAACATCAGGCGCTTGCGGCGCTTGTCCGACCACTCCCAATCGGGATACGTGCGCGTGAATTCGTCGAAGAGCATCCCCTTGTGCCGACGAATCTCCGCCATCGGCGTGACCGGATTGGTGGAGTCTGACTCGCTGTCCACGTCTCTGAGCACCATGTCGAGCCTCCTCCGGGTCACGATAAGCTATCAAGCATGGCTCCCACAGCTCTCGACGGCGTCCGCGTGCTCGATCTCACATCCGAGCTGGGCCACTACGCCGGCAAGCTGCTCGCCGACCTCGGCGCCGACGTGATCAAGGTCGAGCCCCCCGGCGGCGACCCCGCGCGCGGACTCCCGCCCTTCCATGCCGGCCACCCCGGCCGCGAGACCTCCCTGCGCTTCTGGTACTTCAACGCCAACAAGCGCTCCGTCACCCTCGACCTCAGCCAATACGACGGCCGCTACCTCTTCGGCAAGCTCGCCCAGACTGCCGACATCGTGATCGAGTCCTTCTGGCCCGGCGAGCTCGAAGACCTCGGGGTCGATATCGACGCCATCCGCGAACGACAGCCGGCGCTCGTCTGGGCCAGCATCACCGGCTTCGGTCTGGATGGGCCCCACGCCGGCTGGCAGGTCACCGACATCATCGCCCAGGCCGTGTCCGGCATCGCCGTCCTCGCCGGCGACCCCGAGGGTCCGCCTCAACGCATCGCCGGCAATCAGGCCTACATCGTCGCCGGCGTCTCCGCCGCCCAGGGAGCGATGTTCGCGCTGCTCCACGCCGAAGCGACGGGCGAGGGCCAGCGCGTCGAAACCTCAATCCAGGAGGCCCTCTCGATCTGCCAGGAGACCGCCCACCTCGGCTGGGATTTCCAGAAATGGTCTCGCGAGCGCATCGGCGAACAGCACCGCATGCCCGGGATCGGCACCTACCAGACCCTCGACGGCTACATCTACAGCGCCGTCGGCATCCCCGGCTTCGGCGCGCCCTGGCCGGTGTTGATTGACTGGATGGACGAGGAAGGGCAGGCCGAGGACCTGACCGAGCCGCACTTTGCCGAGTCGTTTGCCACGTTCAACATGCGCACGATCTTCGACCCCGAGCAGCTCGCCGCCCTCGGCCCCACGCTGCACCGCGCGCAGGAGGTGCTCTCGGCCTTCTACGCCGGCAAGACGTCGATGGACGTCTACGAGCAGGGTCAGGCACGGCGTCTGCTGATCGGCATGGTCGCCTCGCCGGCCGACATCGCCGACAACCACCACCTCGCCGCCCGCAAGTGGTGGGTCGAGCTCGAGCAGCCGCGCAGCCTCGGCACCGACCCCGTGCAGCTCACGATGCCCGGCCCGCCCTACCGACTCTCCGCCACGCCCGTCGAAATCCGCCGTCCCGCCCCGCGCATCGGTGAACATAACCAGCAAGTCTGGGTCGACGAGGTCGGCATCCCCTTCGAAGACCTCAGCACCTACGCCGGAGAGGGCGCGATATGACCCAGGCAACCGCCCGCCCGCTCGACGGCGTTCGCGTCGCCGATTTCTCCTGGTTCGGCGCCGGCCCGATCGCCGGACGCACCCTCGCCGACTTCGGCGCGGAGGTGATCCGCGTCGAGAGCGAAGCCCGCGTCGACGGCCTGCGCCTGACTCAGCCCCAGAAGCCCGGCAAGTCCGGTTACAACGTCGGGGCATACTTCAACAACTACAACGCCGGGAAGGCCTCGTTCCTGCTCAACATGGGCGCCGAGGGCGCGCGCGATGTGGCGCTCCGCCTGATCGAGCGCTCCGACATCTTCCTCTCCAACCTCACCCCGCGCGTGATCGAGCGCTGGGGCCTCACCTACGAGGAGCTCTGCGCCGTCAACCCGCAGATCATCGCCGCCTACCAGCCGATGCAGGGCACATTCGGACCACACCGCGACTTCCTCGGCTTCGGCGCCGTGCTCACTCCCGTCACCGGCATCTCGCACCTCTCCGGCGAACCGCAGCGCCGACCGGTCGGGATCGGCACCAACTACCCCGACTACGTGGTCAACCCCGGCCATACCGTGCTCGCGATCCTCGCCGCGGTGCGCCACCGCCGACGCACCGGCGCCGGCCAGCGCATCGAGCTGGCTCAGCTCGAGTCGGTCGCCGCCACGATGGGCCCAGCCCTGCTCGACTACACCGCCAACGGCTGCAACCAGATCCGCAAGGGCAACGCCTCGTCGTGGATGGCCCCGCACGGCATCTACCGCTGCCGCGACGGCAAGCGCGGCGCCCCCCACCCCGGCGGCTCGACCATCCGCGAACGCTGGGTCGCCATCGCGATCCGCAGCGACGCCGAGTGGGCCGCTCTCTGCGGCGCCGCCAGTAGCGCGGCCGGCGGCGCCTCCTTCGCCGCCGACGACCGCTTCGGCACCCTGCTCGGCCGCCGCGAGCACGAGGACGACCTCAACGCCGCCATCTCAGCATGGACCGCCGGCGCAGACGCCGCCGCGCTCGCGGACCACCTGCAATCCGTCGGCGTCCCCGCCGCGCTCGTCCAGGACGCCGAGGACATGTGCGAGCACGACCGCCACCTCGCCCAGCGCGGCTTCTACGAGTACCTCGACCACCCCGAAACCGGCAGCTCCCTCTACGACGGCCCGATCGTCAAGCTGCATAGCACCCCCGGCGAACTCGCCGCCCCCGCCCCGCTCTTCGGCGAGCACACCTTCGCCGTCGCCACCGAGCGCCTCAACTACACCCCCGAAGAAGCCGCCGACCTCGCCGCCGCCGGCATCCTCAGCTAGGGACGCTCGGAACGAGTCGGATCCCCTCTCCCCCCGCGCAGCGGGGGGAGATGTCACGGAGTTACAGAGGGGGGCTTCCCCCCTGGGCCAGACGCAGCCACGACGCTAAGTCGAGAGGGGAGCCTCCCTCTGCCTGCGGCCTCTCCCCCCGCCGAGCGGGGGGAGAGGGGATCCGGTGTTTCGTGACGATCACACGATGTTCCCCCGTAGAGGCAACCGTTGTAGCTGCCCGTTCCCTGTTCGGCGCCTCGATCGACCTGTTACCCGTCGGACCCGTAGCCCAGGCTGCGCTCTAGGAACGGGCCCACCGGCGTGATCCCCTGCGGCATGAAATCCCAATGCCCGCAGGGGATCCAGACAATCTCGCGCGGCTCCGCCAGCAGGTCGTAGAACCGCCGCGTCGCCTCCGGCGTGATCAGGTCGTCGAACTCCCCCGCCACCACCTGCACCGCCCGACCCTCCGTCAGCGGCGCGTACACGCCCGGATCGCTCAGCTGAGCGGCCAGACTCGTCGCGGCCGAGTCCGTCTCGCGCATCAGTGTCGTGCCGCCGCTGATGCAGAACGACGCTGCCTTGACGCGGTCGTCCAAACCCACGAACGGCGCCCCGCGCATCCCGCCCATCGAAAAGCCCACGAACCCCACCCGCTCCGCATCCACCTCCGGCTGCGTGACCAGCCAGTCCAGCGTCCGCATCCAGTCCACCACCGTCTGCAGCGACTGATCGAGCCGCCGCATCGGGTAGCTCGTGAAGTCGTTCATCGTGACCGGCTTGAGCGCGCGATCGCCGTGGCCCGCCTGGTCGATCGTGGCGCAGATCGCCCCGCGGCTGACCCACTGCTGGGCCGGCCACACGACATAATCAGCAGCCTTGTCCAGCGTTCCCGGATGCCCGACCAGGATCAACGGTCGCGGACCCTCATGCCGTGGGTCATACAGCAGCAGCCCCGGGACCCGCTGGTCGTTCCGCGACGTGATCTCGAACGACTCGATGTTGAGCGTCTCAGCCGCCTGACCCACTTCGCGCGTCGCCTCGAACGGCAGATCGCGGTCGTACCCAAACGCCAGGTCGAGCATCAGATCGCTCATGCCACGAGCCTACTCGTAGCGCAACGCCTCAGCGACCGGAATCCGCGTCGCTTGACGCGCCGGGAAATATGTCAACACCAGCGACGCCGCGAACGACCCGAAGATGATCGGCAGGATCGTGCCCAGCGGGATGTACATCCCCACATCCGAACCGAACGTGCCCTCTGCGAACAGCTTCCAGGCCAGCCCAAGCGCGAGCACGGTGCCCAGCCCGATGCCGAGGAAGGCGATGAAGCCCATCTCGATCATCAACTCCAGTCCGACCATCCGCGACTGAAAGCCGATCGCACGCAGCACGCCGATCTGCTGCCGACGCTCGACCACCGCGCGCACGGCGATCACCCCCAGCGCCGCCAGGCCTGCGACCAGTCCGAGTCCGATGAACGCCTGGAAGAGCAGGAAGAACGACGAAGTCTGCTCGCGCTCCCGCTCGAGGTCGCCCTGGATATCGACCGCTTCAATCGCCAGCGCGCGCTCGATCGCCTGCGCCGTCTCGCGTGAATCGGCGCCGTCCCGGACCGCGACCAGGTGCTGCGTGAACTCTGCGTCGTGGTAGAGGCCGGCCCAGATCTCCTCCGAGACGAGTACGGTCGGCAGCTGCCCCAGGTCCGACTCGCCGACATCGAGAATCCCCACGGCGATATCCACCACCGCGATCACCTGCAGGTCGGCGGAGCGGGCGCCGTTGCTCACCCGAATCATCACCTCGGGCATCACGGTCGCCTGGAAATCCACGGAGTCCGGCAGGCGCCACGCATCCTCGCCCGGGCCGCCAAACCCGCCGCCCGTCACCGCCAAGGCGGTCGCGATCGCCACCGGTTCGCCGCGGCGCACCGCATCCCAGACCGCTTCATCGGAGCTGTATTCGCGCGCGCGCGACTGCAGCTTGATCTCCTGGCCGGCGAGCAGATCATCGTTGGCGCCGGCCAGGTGCAACGCGCGTACCGCAGCGGCGTCATCGGGATCGTCCACGCTCATCACGACGGGTTCGCCGTTGCGCAGCACCGGACCCTCATCGACGATGTCCCATTCCTCAGTGCTGAGCGTGATCGCGCCCGCGCCGTCGAACGCGCCAAACCTCAGCCGCCCGACATGCTCAATCTGTTCGAGCGTCTCCGTTTCGCCGGCCTCGCGCAGCGCAGCAGGGATGTCGCCGACTTCGTTGAGCTCGCTCGTCGCGGCCACGATCTGGAAGCCCCCGAGCGCGTCGTCGGTCGTGAAGGCGCGGTCAAACGAAGCCGAAATCGTACTGAAGTTGACCAGCGCGAAGGTGATGATCGCGATCATCGCGATCGTCATCCCCGTCCGATAGCGGGATGCCGCCGGGTAGGCCGCCGCCGTCCGCACCACTGGCGCCAGACGCCCGAAGACCACGCCGATCACGTTGATCCCCCGCAGCACAAGATTGAGATTGAAGACCAGCAACATCGTCGCGGTCGTTGTCAGCAGGATCCCGCTCAGCACGAACAGCTGCGGGCCGCCCTCCAGGTTGGTGCCCCACACGTCCTGATGCCAGTCGAGCGGGGCGAACCAGAGGAAGACCACGAACGCCGTCGCCACCGTGTAGGTGGGCCGGCCCGGCGCGCCCAGCCGGGTGGCCAGCATGACCAGCCCGATCGGCGCGATCGAGATGCCCAGCATGTAGAGGAACAGGTCGTTCAGGTCGACGCCGTAGACGATCACCAGCGCGCCGGCCACGAGCAGCATCGCCCACCACTCCGGTCGCCAGCGCATCAGCCGCCAGGCCGGGAGCACCAGCGCCGTCGCCGTATTCGAGCTCCGCACCCCGCCGAACATCATCAGCACCAGCGCCAGCACGCCGCCCGCGACGAACGTGATCGGCGTCGTCAAGAGCAGCGCCAGACCCAGCGGCGTGGTGAAGATGCCCGGGATCGAGATCCGCCGCCGCGCCTCAATCCGCGAATCCGGAATGTCCCGAATCGCCGCCACGATGTTCAGCTGGCTGGCCCGGAACGACGAGATCGTGACCGTGATGAACGTGACCACGATCCCCAGCCCCGCCGAGATGATCAGGCTCTTCAGCGTGACTCCGTAAGTGAACGAGAAACCGAGCGTCGCGAACAGCCCGTTCAGCGCGGCCACCATCCCGACGGAGAGCGCCACTCCCAGCGCCACGCCGACCGCCGCCGCTGCCAGGTTGTAGGTCATGCCCTCGGACATGAACATCTGAATCAGGTGATCGCGCTGCATGCCGACCGCGCGGGCCATGCCCATCTCCGAGCGCCGCTCCTCCGCCAGCATGGCGAACAGCAGGAAGATCAACAGGATCCCGGCCGCGACCGAGAACGACCCCATGAACAGGAACAGCGCCGTGAAGACGCTCGCGATCAGCTCTGCCGTCTGGAGCGCGTCCGCCTTGATCGGCTCCGACTGAAAACGCGACAGCAGGGTCGGCCCACCGCTGCTCGCGTAGACCTCCGGGTTGACCCGCGCCTGCTCCTTCAGCCAGGCGCCCAGATCCTCATCCAGCGCCGCTGAACTATCGAGCGCGCCCTTCACGCCGCCCGCCGCCGATACCACGACCAGCGCCCAATCGTCGTCCGCCTGCCCGACCAGCTCCCGTGCGCGCGCCGCGCTCAGCACCCCGCCCGACGAGTCCTCCTGCACTTCGCCGGTGAGGAACCCGGGCTCGCCAATCTCGACGATCCGGAACGAATGCGGCTCGCCCCGCACACGCAGGACGATCGTGTCACCGACGCCCGCGTCGAGCTCGTCCGCCGCCTGCGGATTGATCACGATCTCATCAGCCGCGAGGCCGCCGACCGCGAACGGGTCGCCGTCCGCATCCGGCACCGCGCCGACCGAGTCCGCCGCCGCCGCGTCAACGCCAATCAGCCAGAACGACGGCTCGATCTGCCCGTTCGTTGGATGCAGCGCCGGCAACACCTCGATCGTCACGCCGAACACCGCATCGACCCGCTCGTCGTCGCTGAACTCCTGCCGCGCGTCCTCGACCACCTCCTGCGGCACGCCCGCCGACTGCTCGCCGCCCAAGGCGCCGGTGGTCACGTTGTAGGTGATCATGTGGTCGATCCGGCGCAGCCCCGAGAACACGGCGTTCTCAATACTGATCGCCAGCGTGTCACCAATCGCGAACGACATCGTCACGATGATCGTCGCGATCGTCAGCCCCAGCACGATCAGCGCCGTCTGCGCGCGCCGGCGCTGCATGTTGCGAATCCCCATCCGCGCCAAGACCGGCTTGCGCAACCAGATCACGGCCATGATCCCGGCCGCCACGCCGACGATCGCCACCACGATCCACATCACCGTCAGCGTGCTCAGACCGAAGATCTCGTCCACGTCGTCGCCCTCTCGTCGCCCTCTTGCCGCCCAGCTGGCCGCTCGTCAGCCCGCCGCGATCGCCAACGGGCGATGCTTCGCTTCGCCCTCGATCACGCCGTCGCGCATGTGAATCGTGCGGTGGGCGCGCTCCCCGATGCCCTGATCGTGCGTCACGATCACGAACGTCTGCTGGTTCGCCTCGTTCAGCGACTGCAACATGTCCATCACCGCGTTGGCGTTCGTCGAGTCCAGATCGCCGGTCGGCTCATCGCCCCACACGATCGCGGGATTGTTGACCAGCGCGCGCGCGATCGTCACCCGCTGACGCTGCCCGCCCGAGAGCTGCGCCGGGCGATGCCGCGACCAATCGGTCAGCCCCACAGTCGCGAGCGATTCCATGGCGCGTTCGCGTGACTCGCGGGGTTTCACGCCGCTGACCAGCAGCGGCAGCTCGACGTTCTCGACCGCGTTCAGCACCGGCAGCAGGTTGTAGAACTGGAACACGAAGCCCATCCGCCGCGCCCGGTAGTCGGTGCGCTGGTTGTCGGGCATGTGCTGGATCGCCTGCCCCTCGATCAAAATCTCGCCTTCTTCGATCACCTCGAGCCCCGACAGGCAGTTCAGCAGCGTCGTCTTCCCGCAGCCCGAGGGGCCCATGATCGAGACCATCTCGCCCCGCTGCACCGCCAGCGTCACGCCCTGCAGCGCATGGACCGGCTGACCCTCCGCGGCATACGTCTTGTGCACGTTTTCCGCGACGATGATTGCGTCCGTTGTGTCGATTGAGACCATGAGACCTCCGAAGCTTCCCCCGCGCGTACCCTGCGACCATACGCGGGATGTGCGTCACGGGGTGCGCGATTCGCAGAAAGAGGTGAACTGTGGCGGAGCTGTCAGATGCCGTCGATCAGCTGGCCCAGAACCTGATCGCCAACAACATCGCCGCCCTGATGCCCAGCTTCACCCCCCAGGGCCTGATCCAGGCCCTCGCGATGCAGGCCCAACCCGACAGCGCCGAGGGCTCCGACGAATACGAGATCACCGCTCAGGGCGACGACCGGTTCCGCATCTGGTTCCGCGGCGACGACGGCGAAGGCGCCATCTACACCGAGTGGCAAGAGGTCGACGGAGTCTGGAAAGTCAACGCCATCGGCCGCATTGAGGAGTGAGCGTATTTCTGTATTTCAGCATTTGCGCTACGCTGCAACTGTAGGCAGCGAAAGACGAGGCGGGAACATGGTCACAGAGACGGCAAGACTGACGCTCGATCTGGACGTACCTCTGCATCGCCGCCTCAAGGCCATTGCGGCGTTGAAGGGCGTGCCGATGCGCGAGTACTGCCAAACCGCCATTGAACACGCCCTGCAGCGTGAGACCGCTGCGGGCATTGAACCGCTCCCGTGGAACGAAGATTCCCTCAACCGGATGGACGCCCTCCGCACCAGGCTCTTCGGAGACGGCATAATGGCTGGCGATTCCGTTGAGGACCTCCGCGAAGCAAGAGCGATCCGTGACGAGCAACTGGACACTCTGTGATAACGGAGGCCGTGATTGACGCCAGTCTCGCGGTCAAACTCGTCGTGCCTGAGGACTATTCAGCCGTCGCGCGCGCACTCAGCGGCGCTTGGATCCGCGACGGGATTCAGGCTGTTGCGCCTCCGCTGTTCCCATTCGAGGTGGCCAACGCCCTACATCGCAAGGTCGTGCGCGGGGCGCTGGTGTTTCCGGACGCCCTTGAAGCATTTCAGACCTTGATGGCATCGGGAATCCAGCTGCGTGACACCGACGGACTGCATCTGCGAGCCCTTGAGCTGGCGACCGCAACCGCACAGTCGGCCGCTTACGACGCGCACTACCTCGCGCTCGCGGAAGCGCTCAACTGCGAACTCTGGACCGCCGACCGCCGCTTCACTCGCTCAGTGCAGCAAGTCTCCGAGAACGTCCACTGGATCGGCGAGTACGCCGGCGGAGGCTGAAGTGGTGCGCCGGCCTACGTCAGCTCCAGCACCACATCGCCGATCCCCGGGAACCGCACCGTCGCTGTCTGACCTGCCGACGCCGGCTGATAGATCGCTGCGGCGCCCGTCGTGATCACCTGTCCCGCCTCCACGGTCATTCCGCGGGCCCCGATCTCATTGACGGTCGCGGTCAGAATCTCCAGCGGATCCGGACGCTCATCACGGCCTCCCGCGACCGACTCGCCGTCCATCAGCACGTCGACCTCCACCGCTCGGAGGTCGCGATCCTGCCAGTCGGAAATCTCCGGCCCCATGACCAGCGCCTGCGCGCCAACTCCGTCCGCCGCCATGCTGGGCATCCCCGGCGGCACTTCCGCGAAGCGCATGTTCGGCGCCTCGATCACCGCGTGCGCGCTACCCACCGCCGCGTGCACCTCGTCGTCGCTGTAGCCGCCCTCGCGCGGCGCCAGAGCTGCGTCGATCCGGAAGGCGACCTCGCCCTCGATCACGCAGCGGCCGAACACCGATCCCGCGATCTGCGCCGGGCTGTCGAAGACCATCCCCTCGAAGAAGGGCGCCAGCACCATCGCGCCCTCCAGCACCGCCGCCTTCCAGGCCACCGCCGGCTCGCCCGTCTTGGCCCAGCGCGCCGCAAAGATGCGCTGACCATCGGCCGCGGTTTCGGGCCGGCAGTCGTCGGGAATCGTCGGCAGCGCGCCGCCCGCCGCCGCAGCGGCGTCCAGGAAATCGGCGGCGGTTGCAACTTGCTGGTCGGTCAGGGCGGCGGGCATCGTCTCATCCTCACGCATCGTTGGTCGGTTGATCGACCGTAGGATAGAGGCCGCAACAGCACACAGAAGGAGCGTTGCTATGGAGGTCGCCCCGCGCCACGAGATGGTCGCGTTTCTCGACTCGGTCGGTACCGCCGATGTGGACCACACCGGCGGCGACTTCCTGCAGCATCTCTGCGCAGTGCACGACCTCCTGCTCGCCCGCGGCGCATCGGCCCGCGTCGCCGCAGCCGGCATGTTCCACTCGATCTACGGGACCGAGACCTTCCAGAGCTTCAGCCTGTCGCTCGACCAGCGCCCGCGCGTGCAGGAGCTGATCGGCGAGCGCGCCGAGCATCTCGCCTGGTGCAACTGCGTGATGGACCGCGCGTCGTTCGACGCCTCCCTCCCCGATGCCCTGGCCGGTGCGGAGCAGCTCGAAATCCGCGATCGCGACGGCTCACCGATCGCGCTCAGCCGCGACGAGCTGCGCGAACTCGCCGAAGTCCAACTCTTCGACTGGCTCGAGCAGGTCGAGCGCGTCGTCAGCGACGATTCCTCCGCCGACTCCCCCGAACAGCCGTCGGGCTGGGGCTACCGCCGACGCGCCTACCGACAGATGGCCGAGCTGGTTGGGCGGCGCGGACTTTGGCTCTACGGCGCCGTCTTCTCCCGCGAGCCCGTCGCTCCGCAGGACTAAGACGCTCCCCTAGACTGCGCCCGCTGCCGCAGTACCCACGGCAGACTCGAGAGGAGTCGGCTCAATGACCCAGATCGACACGACCGCGGACACGTATCTCCGCGACAAGTACGCCATCATCGGCGTCGGCGAAACCACCTACACCCGCGGCTCCGGCATGACCACCCGCGCGCTCGGCACCTGGGCGATCAAGAACGCCATGGACGACGCCGGCATCCCCGCTGGCGAAATCGACGGCATGATGTCCTACTCGGGGAACGACTCGACCGCCTCGCCGATGCTCGCCGGCGATCTCGGCATCCGGCTCAACTTCTACATGGATGTGCAGGGCGGCGGCTCCAGCAGCGAGGCGCTGATCGGCCTCGCGATCGGCGCGATCGAGGCCGGCATGTGCCAGACCGTCGTGATCTTTCGCTCGATGAACGGCTACTCGCAGGTCCGCATCGGCGGCACCGGCGCACGAGCCAGCGTGCCCGTCGGCGGCGACGCGCTGCACACCTCGGCCTACGGCTGGTTCTCCGCCGGGCAGAGCTTCAGCCCCACCTTCATGCGCCACATGTACGACTACGGCACCACCCCCGAGCAGGTGGCGATGGTGAAGGTGATCCACTCGGAGCACGCCGCCAACAACCCCAAGGCCTACTACAAGCAGCCCGTCACGGTTGAAGACGTGGTCAACAGCCGGATGATCTGCAAGCCGCTGCACCTGCTCGACTGCTGCGTCGAGACCGACAACGCCACCGCGCTGATCGTCACCCGCGCCAACCGCGCCTACGACTACAAGAACACCCCGGCGCGAATCATGGGCGTCGCCGGGCGCGTCTGCAAGCCGCGGATCGACATGCACTTCCAGCACGGCCCGATCTCCACGGTCGCCGGCTACTACATCAAGGACATCATCTACCGCAACGCGGGCCTCGGCCCCGACGACATCCAGTGCACCGGCGCCTATGACGCCTTCACCTTCACCTCGATGCTCCAGCTCGAGGACTACGGCTTCTGCGAGAAGGGCGAGGGCGGCGACTACGTCAGCAGCGGGATCATGCGGCTCGGCGGCGGCCGCCCCAACAACACCTCCGGCGGCCACCTCTGCGAGGGCTACACCCACGGCATGAACATGATCATCGAGAACGTCCGCCAACTGCGCGGCGAGGTCGATGACTACTGCCCGGTCGACGCGAACGGCTCGCGCCAGCACACCTTCAACTACGCCACCCCCGCCAACGGCGGCGGCTGCCGCCAGGTGCCCGACGTCAACATCACGCAGAACCTCGGCTGGGCCATGCCCGGCACCGGCTCCTCGCTGATCATGCGCAAGGGCTAGCCGCGAGAGCACAGCACGCCAAGAGCCGCCCAGAGCCGCCAAGAGCACAAGCGCTAAGGAAAAAAGAATGCCGCAGGGCGAATATCTCGGAATGACCCTCACGGTCCTCGACCTCGACAACGAGAACAAGGCCTACTTCCAGCACTGCGCCGAGCACAATTTCCACTTGCAGCGCTGCACCACCTGCAACCTGCTGCGCTACCCGCCCGGCACCGCCTGCCCCTGGTGCTCCAACCGCGAGTTCACCTGGACGCCGGTCGACGCACGCGGTGAGGTCCACTCCTACGGCGAGGTCCACCACGCCATCCAGCCCGCCATGCGCGAGCGCGCCCCCTACATGATCCTGCTCGTCGAGCTCGACACCCAGGCCGGCGTCCCCACCGAGCACGAGGCGATCCGCGTCGCCGGCAATCTCGTCACCCCCGACGGCGAGTTCGCCCCGCCGGAGCTCGTCCGGCAGGTCGGCATCGGCAGCCGCATGCGCATGGTCTACAAGGATGTCGCCTCCGGCCTCGCGCTGCCCCACTGGACGCTCGACGAAGCGGCCGAGCAGCCCGACGCCATCTGGCGCTACCCGCAGCAGGTCAACGGCGTCTAAGCGGCTCAACGGGAGGACCGACATGGCTGACTGGTCCCCGCGACGGTTTGAAGGCAGCGTCGCCCTCGTCACCGGCGGCGCCAGCGGCATGGGCCGCGAGACCAGCGTCCGCCTCGCCCGCGAGGGCGCGGCCGTCGTCGTCGCCGGCCTGCCCGATGACCCGCGCGGCGCTGAGACCATCGCCATGATCGAAGCGGCCAACGGCCGCGCCGTCTATGTCGGCGTTGATGTCTCCAGCGACGCCGACTGCCAGGCCATGGTCCAGACCGCGGTCGATGAGTTCGGCCGGCTCGACTACTGCGTCGCCGCCGCCGGCATCCTCAGCGCCCACTACGTCAGCGGCGAAATCTCGCCCGAAGACGCCAACCCCGACCGCACCAGCGGGCACCTCACCAACAAGCCGCTCGAGTTCTGGGAGCGCGTCCTCGCCGTCAACCTCACCGGCGTGATGCTGACCAACCGCTACGTCGCCCGCCAGCTGATCGCCCAGAGCGAAGGCGGCGCGATCGTCAACATCTCCTCGGGCGCGGCCAAAATCCCGATACGCGGCAGCGCCGAGTACTCCGTCTCCAAGGCCGGCGTCTGGATGCTCACCCGTTGCCTGGCGCTCGAACTCGCGCCCCACGGCATTCGCGTCAACACGGTCGCCCCCGGCGTGATCGATACCCCAATGGCGATCGGCGTCACCAGCGACGAATCGCGCCGCGCACAGTTCGAACGCACCGTCCCGCTCGGACGTCTCGGCGAGGCCGCCGACATCGCCGAGGCCTCGCTCTTCCTGCTCAGCCCGCAGTCCGACTACATGACCGGCCAGATCCTCCACCCCGACGGCGGCCTGTTCGTCGGCCAGTAGCGCCAGCGCCGCTTTCACGCGACATTACTCAGGTCGAGGGTCGCGCTGACATCTGCTGCCTGGCGTGCGACCCGCCTGTGGGCCGATCAGGCCCGCCCCCTGAGGATGCGCCAACATGACCACGCAAGAGGTCGACATCGATGCTCTGGTCCGTGGTCGCCGCGGACCGCGCCGCTGGTTGCTGCTCGTCGCCCTGATCGCCGTCGCCCTGATCGCCGTCCTGATCTGGTACTTCACCCAGCCCGAAGACGAAGTGCTCATCGCTGAGCCGCAGCAGCTGCCGGCCGTCTCCGCCCGCCTGACTACCACCGCCGCACTCTCCGGAACCGCCGCGGCCGCGAACAGCGCGACCCTCAGCTTCGCTGGAGCCGGCGTCGTCGCCTCCGTCGCGGTGGCGGTCGGCGATCGAGTCAGCGTCGGCGCCGTGCTCGCGACCCTTGACGACGGCGCGGCGCGCCGCCGGCTCGAAACCGCCGAAGTCCAGCTGCGCCTCGCCCAGCTACGGCTCGACGAGCTCCGCGAAGACCCCGTTGCGGCTGACATCGCCGCTGCCGAGCGCGCCATCGCTGCCGCCGAATCACAGGTCGTCGGCGCCGAGCTCACCCTCCAGCGCCTCAGCGAGCCACCGGACAACAGCGAGATCGTCGCCGCCGAGCAGGCCGTCGCCAACGCCCGCTCCCAGCTCTCCGGCGCGGAACAGTCGCTCTCCGACCTCACCTCCGAGATCAACGCCGCCGACCTTGCCGCCGCCCAACAGGCCGTCGCCACGGCCCTCAGCCAGCTGTCGGGGGCTGAACAAACCCTGACCAACCTGACCAGCGGCCCCAGCGACGCCGACCTCGCCGCCGCCGAGCAGGCCGTCGCCAGCGCCCTCAGCCAACTGTCCGGCGCTGAACAAACCCTGACCAATCTGACCAGCGGCCCCAGCGACGCCGACCTCGCCGCCGCCGAGCAGGCCGTCGCCAACGCCCTATCGCAACTGTCCGGCGCTGAACAAACCCTGACCAACCTGACCAGCGGCGCGAGCGAGGCCGACCTCGCGGCCGCCGAGCAGGCCGTCGCCAACGCCCGCTCGCAGCTGTCCGGGGCTGAACAAACCCTGACCAACCTGACCAGCGGCGCGAGCGAGGCCGACCTCGCCACCGCCCGCTCAAACGTCGCCGCCGCCAAGACTCAACTCAACAACGCCGTTACTCAGGCCGTCGCCGCCGACAACGCGCTCGAGGACGAGCTCGAGCGCTACTGCGACATGAACCGGGCGCTGGAAGAGATCTGCGACGCCAGCGTTCCGCTGACCACCGAGCAGATGGTGTTTCTCGAAGTCGAAAGCGAGGATGTCTACGACAACCTCCGCCGACGCGCCGAGATTCTGATCGAGGCCCATTCCATCCGCGAAAGCGCGATCACCACCGAACAATCCACCGTCGCCGCGTTGGAAGCCGCCGAACTGAGACTGCGAGACCTGCTCACACCGGCAACCGATGACGAGATCTTCCAGGCCGAGCAGGCCGTCGCCGCCGCCGAGGCGAACCGCGACGCCGCACTCGCCCGCCGCACCGAGCTGCTCAGCCCCGCCACCCCGGACGAACTCTCGCAGGCCGAACAAGCCGTCAGCGCCGCTCGCGCCAGCCACAACGCCGCCGTCGCCCGGCTCGAGGAGCTGATCAGCCCGGCCGACGCGGACGAGATCTTCCAGGCCGAGCAGTCGATCGCCGCCGCTCGCGCCAGCCACAACGCCGCCGTCGCCCGCCTCGACGAGCTGCTGACCCCGGCCGGCGCGGATGAGATCTTCCAGGCCGAGCAGTCGATCGCCGCCGCGCGCGCCAGCCACGCCGCCGCCGACGCCCGGCTCGACGAGCTACTCGCCGACGCGGACGCCGACGCGATCTATGGGGCGCAGCAGGCCGTCGCCGCCGCCGCGGCGAACCGCGACGCCGCCCTCGCCCGCCAGCAGGAGCTGCTCGCGCCGCCCACCGACGACGACATCCGCCAGGCCGAGGCCGCGCTCGACAGCGCCCGCTCGAGCCTCGCGGAAGCCCACGCCCGGTTCGACGAACTGCTCTCCGGCTCCACCGCCACGCAGATTGAACTACAGGTGCAGAACGTCCGCCTCGCCGAGATCGCGCTCGACGAGGCACGGGCCGCGCTCGACGAGCTCCTGATCGTCGCCCCGTTCGCCGGAGTCATCGAAGAGCTCAACATCAGTCCCGGCGATCAGGTCACGACGGGCACCAGCGCGTTGGTGCTCAGCACCCGCAACCAGATCGTGATCGACCTGACCGTCACCGAGGCCGAATGGTTCGAGCTTGAAGCCGGTCAGGTCGGCCTCGCCGGCTTCGACGCGATCGACAACCTGCAGTACGCCGTCCGCATCGCCTCCGTCGGCCGTGTGCCCGAGGCCCAACAGGGTGTCGTCACCTACTCCGTCGAGGCCGCGATCCTCACACCGGAGGAGCTCGCGGCGGTTGCGAACGAACTCGCCTCGATCGGCGGCCAGGGCGCGGTCTCGATCGGCGCGGGGGGCGCCACCGGCGGCGGCGGCGGAGCCGCGATCAACCCTCAGGCCCGCGCGGCACTCGAGGCGTTCGCCGCCCAGGTCACGCTCCCGGCGGGCGTCGACATCATCGATGTCGTCCGTGCGCTCGCCTTCGACGAACCGCTGCCCGAAGGCGTGGTCCTGCCGGACGGCTTCGAGCTCCCCCAACAGTTCAAGACGCGGCTCCGTTCCGGATTCGAAGCGGCCGACCGCCGCGAGGCCGAGCGTGAGGCCGCCGGCGATGTCAGCGCCCCGCTGCCCGCGCCGGGCATGAGCGCCAGCGTCACCATCCTCACGGCGATCCGCCCCGAAGCCGTCCAGGTTTCCACCTCAGCAGTCCGGCAGATCGACGGCGCCTTCTACGTCGCGGTGCCCACCGACTCAGGCGGCTGGGAGCGGGTCGCGGTCGAGATCGGCGAATCGGACGGCAGCAATGTCGAGATCCTCTCCGGCCTCGAGGTCGGGGCCACGGTCCTGGTCGGCGCCGACACCGAGGGGATCGCCTTCGCCGCCACCCAGCTCTCCGCCGGCCCCGCCACCGCAGGCGGCCCGGCTGGCGGCGCTGGGCAGGGCGCGGGCCAGGGCGCTGGAGCGCCGAGAGGCGGCGGCTCATGATCCGCCTCGAACAGCTCACCAAGACCTTCTCCACCGGCGGCACGGAGATTCACGCGCTCGCTGGCGTCGACCTCCAAATCGAGCGCGGCGAGTTCGTCGCGATCATGGGCCAGTCGGGCTCCGGCAAGAGCACCATGATGAACATCATCGGCCTGCTCGACCGTCCCACTGAGGGCCGCTACCTGCTACAGGACCGAGATGTCGCTGCGCTCAACGAGCACGCCCGCGCCCGCCTGCGCGGCCGCGCCTTCGGCTTCGTCTTCCAGTCCTACAGCCTGCTTCCGCGCATGTCGGCCCTCGAACAGGTTGAGCTGCCGCTGATCTACCAGGGCACACCCGATCGCCGCCGCCGCGCTGCCGAAGCGCTCGTCCGCGTCGGCCTCGCCGACCGCATCCACCACCGCCCCACCGAACTCTCCGGCGGCGAGCAGCAGCGCGTCGCGATCGCCCGCTCGCTCGTCGTCGATCCGCTCGTGCTACTCGCCGATGAACCCACCGGCGCGCTCGACACCGCCACCGGCCACGACATCATGACCCTGCTCAGCGAGCTGGTCGACCAACAGGGTCTCACCGTCGTGCTCGTCACCCATGAGGCCGAGGTCGCCGCGTTCGCGCACCGCAGCATCCGCATGCGCGACGGGCACATCATCGAGGATTCGGCGAGCCCCGGCCCGGCCGGCGTCCCTGCCGCAGAGTCCGGCGAGGCGGCCGCAGACTGACATGAGACTGACGTGAGCCCGCTCGACGCCTTCCGCATCGCGATCCGCGCCATCATCGGCAACCGGCTGCGCAGCTCGCTCACGCTGCTCGGTCTCGTGATCGGCGTCAGCTCGGTGATCGCCCTGATCGCCGTCGGACAGGGCACCCAGAAGGGCGTCACCGACCAGATCCGCGGCCTCGGCACCGACCTGATTTTCATCGAGCCCAGCGCCGTCCCCGGCGCGGGCGGGGCCGCCGCGATCGTCACCACATCGCTCGTCCAGAGCGACGCCGACGCGATCGCCGCCAACGGCAACCCCGCCATCGTCGCCGTCTCAGCTCATATCACCGGCGAAACCCAGGCCATCGCCGGCCCCTACAACGTGCCCGCCGAGGTCGTCTTCACCTCCGCCGTCTACGCCGAGGTCCGCGACCTCGAGGTCGCCTCCGGCTCATTCATCACTCCACTGCACGACGAGGAGGGCGAGCTCGTGGCCGTGCTCGGCTCGCGTGTCGCCGAGAGCATCTTCCCCGGCCTCGACCCCGTCGGCCAGGAGGTCCGCCTCTCCTTCCTCGCCGGCCGCGTCATCTTCGCCTTCACGGTCGTCGGCGTGCTCGAGCCGATCGGCGGGGAAGGCGCCGCTAACGGCCAGGTCTTCGTCCCCCTCACGGGCCTCGCCAGCCGCTTCCGCTTCCTCTACACCCCGACCGGCGACCTGCGCGTGACGCAGATTGACGTCCAGACCGCCGCGGGAGCCGACACCGAAGCGGTCAAGCAGCAGATCACCGACCTCTTGCTCTTCCGCCACTCACGCAGCGACCCCGACTTCACGGTCCAGAGCCAGGACGACCTGCTCGACGCCGCCAGCGAGGTCGCCAACACGCTCTCAATCCTGCTCGGCAGCATCGCCGGCATCTCCCTGCTCGTCGGCGGCATCGGCGTGATGAACATCATGCTCGTCTCGGTCACCGAGCGCACCCGCGAGATCGGCATCCGCCGCGCCGTTGGAGCGACCGCCGGTGACATCGTCACCCAGTTCGTCACCGAAGCGCTGACGCTCAGCCTGCTCGGCGGCTTCGCCGGGATCGTGATCGGCATCGGCGCATCCCTGCTGGTCGACGGTCAGAAAGTCGGCGAGCAGGAGATGACCACTGTGATCCAGGCCTGGAGCATCGCCGCGGCGTTCGGCGTCGCCGCCGGGATCGGCTTGCTCAGCGGCATCTACCCGGCCTGGCGCGCCACCGTGATCGACCCGATCGCCGCCCTGCGCAACGAGTAGCGCTCACTCAAGCTCGGGCATCGACCGCTTCATAAACTCATCAAACAACGGCACCGTGAAGGCCGTCAGCCCCGATTCAGGGCTCCAGACCATCCCCTTGTCGATCAGGCGGCTGCGCACAGAGCCCACCGAGCTCGTCCGCTGTCCGAGCACCGACGCGACATCGCGCGACCGGTGCGGGCCCGCTCCAAGCTCGGCCATGGCGCGCACGTAGCGCCGCTCCGCAGGCGTCATCCGGTCGACCCGAACGCTGAAGAAGCTCCGGTCGAGCGCTTCGACGGCACGGCCGGCGCCGACAGCTACATCGGACGCCGTGATCGGCGACCGCTCAGCGACGTCCCACACATGCTTGCCCCACTCCTGGAGGAAATACGGGTAGCCCTGCGTCTGCGACACGATCGCCTCCAGCGCCTCGGGCTGAAACTCCACCCCCTCTGCCGCGGCCGGCTTGGCGATCGCGTCGCGGGCGTCTGCCGGCGGCAATGCTCCAAGGTCACTGATCTCGAACTGCCGTTCGGCGTACGTCTTGGCCTGCCCGAGCTGCCCGCGTAGCTGTGGCAGGCCCGCGCCGATCATCATGATCGGCAGACGACGCTGCGCAGCGCGGTGAAGCGCGCGCAACAACGCCGCCATCTCCTCTTCCCGCACATATTGCAGCTCGTCGATCATCAGCACGACGCACGTGCCGCCGGCCTGCGCCGCTCGGCCGACCAGCTCGAACAGGTCGATCAGGTCCCCGGTCAGGTCGCCGCTGTCCGCCACGCCGGGCTCCGGCTCGATGTCCAGACTCAGCTCCACGTCCTGATAGCGCAGCCGCACGGTGGCCACGAATCCGGCCAACGCACGCAAGGCCCGCGTGGCGATCGCACTGGCCGCGCGCCTCCGCGACAGGATGATCAGCGCCGATCGCAACGGCTGCACAACAGCCGCCGCCAGCGAGAGCTGCTCCGAGGCTTCGATCGAGACTGTGACGATCCCGCTGTCGATCGCATCGGTTTCGATGCGCTCAAGCAGCACGGTCTTCCCCACGCCACGTAGGCCGACCAGTATCATCCCTTTGCCGGAACGTCCGCTCTGGCGCCTCGCCAGAGCGACGCGAGCAGCTTCGATGAGCGGCGCTCGGCCTGACAGTTCGGGCGGGGGCGTTCCCGCGCCGGGTGCGTAGGGGTTGATGATGGGATCCATCGTTCACGCCCTTGCCGACTTGAACAGACATTATCACCGTTCTCAACGTTTCCGCCATTATCACCGTTTCCAAGATTAACGAGACTTCTCAGCCCCCACGAACGGAGCAACGACATGGCAGAAGAGGCCCAGGGTCCAGGCGTCAACCGTTTTGAGGGCAAGGTCGCCGTCGTCACCGGCGCAGCCAGCGGCATGGGGCGCGAGAGTTCTCTCCGGCTCGCCCGGGAGGGCGCTTCGATCGTCGTCGCCGCATTGCCCGACGATGAACGCGCCGCTGAAACCGTCGCCCTGATCGAGGCCGAAGGCGGCCATGCCATCTCGGTCGCCACCGATGTCACCCGCGACGCCGACTGCGACGCCATGGCCCAGGCAGCGGTCGACACCTTTGGACGGCTCGACTACTGCATCGCCGCCGCGGGCATCTCCCACGCCGGCTACATCAGCGGCGAAGTCACCGAGGGTGAACCACTGCTCGGCGGCGCGCACCGCTACGTCATCCACAAGCCGCTCGAGTACTGGGAGAAGGTCCTCGCCGTCAACCTGACCGGCGTCATGCTGACCAACCGTCACGTCGCCCGGCAGATGATCGAGCTGGGCGACGGCGGCGCGATCGTGAACATCTCCTCCGGGGCCGCCAGAGCGCCGATTCGCGGCATGGCCGACTACTGCGTCTCCAAGACCGGGGTCTGGATGCTCACCCGCTGCCTCGCGCTCGAACTCGCCCCCAATCACATCCGGGTCAACACCGTCGCGCCCGGCCTGATCGAAACCCCGATGACCCTCGCCGTCACCACCGACGAAGAGCGCAAGCAGCGCCGCGTGGAATCCACCCCGCTCGGCCGGCTCGGCCAACCCGCCGACATCGCCGAAGCCGCGCTCTTTCTGCTCAGCGACCAGTCGAGCTACATCACCGGCCAGATCCTGCACCCCGACGGCGGTCTCTTCGTCGGCTCATAGCGCTCAGGCGGCGCAGCCATCCGCGCCGCATATCCGGTTCAGAGTTGCGCGACCTCCGTGCTAGGCTCCCATTTCGTGCGCCACTGCTGACCCCAGCGAGCGCATGAACCAACCGCACCGCGAAGGGAACTCCGATGAACCGAATCCGATTGGGCCTGTTCGCCGCTCTGGCCGCTGTCGTCGCGCTCGTAGGCGTCATGATGCTCGGCGCGACCAGCACCGCCAACGCCATGCCGCCGACCCTGTTCCGCATCACCATCACCAACACGACCTCCCCGGCCATGCCGATCTCGCCGGGCATCATCCTGCCGCACATCGATGAGGGCGTGCTCTGGGTGTCCGGCGGGATCTCGGGCCCCGCGCTCGAGCTGCTCGCCGAGGTCGGCAATCCCTCAGCGCTGATCGACGCGCTCAACGGCCAGCTGATCGGCGAGATCCCGCCAGGCGGCTCGGCGACGATCGAACTCATCATCGAGAATGAGGTCTACCTCTCGACCGCCAGCATGCTGGTCGCGACGAACGACAGCTTCGTGGGCCTCAACTCGGTGATCCTCTGGAACGAGGACCACTCGCCGATCGAGTCGCAGACGATCGAGCTGAACGCATACGACGCCGGCACCGAGGCCAACACCGAGCTCGGCAGCGGCTTCGACGGCGGCCAGCCCGACCCGACGCGCGGCGCTGAGAACCTCGACAACGGCGAAGCCACGAGTGAGCTGATCGCCCGCAGCGACCAGTTCAGCGGCCCCCAGGCCACCATCTCCATCGAGGTCATCTACGAAGATGAGCTCGAAGCCGGCGACGACCCCGCCATGGAAAGCGGCGACGAGATGGGCAGCGGTGACGACGGCGTGGAGGAAGAGTCCTCGCTGGAGACCGACGAAGAGTCGATGCCGGCCGAGGAAGAGGCCATGGACGACGACGCCACGGACGACGACGCCATGGACGACGACGCCATGGACGACCCCGCCATGGACGACGACTCCATGGACGAAGACGCCATGGACGACGACGCCGCGGGCGATGGAGAGTCGATGACCGACGACGCGATGCCCAACACCGGCAGCGGCGGTCTCGCGGAGGGCTCCGGAATCGGCGCCACTCTGACCGCTCTGATCGCGCTGGCCGCACTCGCTGCGGCCGCCTCCGTCTACGGGGTCGCCCGCGTCGCGGTTCGCCGCCGCTAGCGACTTCAAGCAACGAATCAGCGGCGGCGCCCCACAACAGGTCAATGGGGGCGCCGCCGCTGACCACCTCGGTTCGCCCGACCCGCACTCGCCCGACCCGAACGCGCCAAGTACGCTCGCTGCGTGCTTGGCCTCGCTCTTCGCCACTTGTTGGGTAAGAAGCTCCGCACGGTCCTGACCGTGCTGGGCTTCGGCGTCTGCGTCAACCTCTACATCGTCGTCACCTCAGTCATGCGCTTCGTGACCGACGACCTCGACCGCTCGGTCCAGCGCTTCACCGGCGTCCTCTTCGTCCAGAGCCGCGGCCTCTCCGGTATGTCCGGGATCGAGTGGCCGCCGATCTCCTCCACGATCGACGAGGCCGACGCGCAGAGCGTGCTCGCCTCACCGGCAGTCGACCGCGAGCGCTCGACCGCCGTCTCGCTCGCCGCGCTTGCGCCGCCGCCCTTCCCCACGGCGCCGCCCGAAGCGCTGCTCGTCGGCATCGAGGAGGGCCACGAGGATGTCTTCCTGGCCGGCGCGGGCGCAATGATCGGCCGTCCCGACTTCAACGGCGCGGCAGCCGACGCCACAGCTCCGCCGGCCGTGCTCGGCGTGCTCGCCGCCCGACACTTCGCCTCCGTTGCCACCGCCACGATGGAATCGCCCTCGCCCGTCGGCCCAATCCCACTCGCCGCGCCCGGCAGCCGGATCACAGTCCGCGGCCACGAGTTCGTGGTCCAGGGCATCATCGAGCCCGACACCAACGGGCTGCTGCGCTCGGCCGTGCTGGTCCCGATCGGCTCCGCGCGCGAGCTGCTGCGTCAGCGTGACACCGTCACCGCCCTGCTGATCTCGCCCGCTCGCGCCACCGACATCGAACCGCTCCAGCGCGAGATCGAACAGGCCCACCCCTCGCTGATGGTGATCTCCGACCGCCAGCTCGCCGACAACGCACGCACCCTGCTCGACCGCGTCAATCAGCTCTTCAGCGTTGTGCGCTGGACGTCCGTCTGTGTCGCCGCCCTGCTGATCGCGATCGTGATGTTCGTCTCGGTGCTCGAACGCACCCGCGAACTCGGCACCCTCCGCGCGATCGGCGCGCCCGGCCGCCTGTTGGTCGCGATGATCCTCTCCGAGTCGGCCGGCATCGCCGTCGCCGGCTCGATGATCGGCATCCCGCTCTCACACATCGTGATCCGCCAGGCGCTCGGACCCGACGCCGCCGGCATCCGCAGCCGCCGGATCGAGCTCAGCGCAGCCGGGATCCTCACTGGATTCGGGATAATTGCCTCCCTGTTGCCCGCCGCCCGCGCGGTCCGCGTCGACCCGATCATCGCCCTCCGCTATGAGTGACGTATGAGTGAGCAGCGCCAGCCCCTGCTCTCCGCTCAGAACCTCGCCCGCGCGTTCCGCGTCGGCTCGCAGACGGTTGACGCCCTGCGCGGCGTCAATATCGAGATCCAACAGGGCGATTTCATCGCCATCGCGGGACCGAGCGGCAGCGGCAAATCGACGCTGCTACATCTGCTCGGCCTGATCGATTCGCCCACCGAAGGCGAAGTCCGCGTGCGCGGCAGCGCCGCCCAGGCGCTCGGCCTCGAGCGCCGCGCCGCGCTGCGACTGAACACACTCGGGTTCGTCTTCCAGGCCTTCAACCTCCTGCAGATGCTGACCGCGCGCCAGAACGTCGAGATCGCGCTCGCGCTCGCCGGGGTCGGACGCCGCGCACGCCGCTCCCGCGCCGAGGCTCTGCTCAACGCGGTCGGCCTCGGCCAACGCCTCAACCATCGCCCCGTCCAGCTCTCCGGCGGCGAGCGCCAGCGCGTCGCGATCGCGCGCGCCCTCGCCAACAATCCCGATGTCGTCCTCGCCGACGAGCCCACGGGGAACCTCGATTCGCAGACCGGTCGCGAGATCGTCGACCTGCTCGAACAGCTCAACGCCGCCGGCCAGACCATCGTGATGGTCACCCACAACCTCGAAATCGCGCGCCGCGCCCGCCGCCTGTTCCTCATGCGCGACGGGGAGATCGACGAGGTCGACCCAGCCACGCTCGGCACGGGGGGATACCCCGACGCAGCGGGGGGCTAATCTGCCCGTGCGACGCGTGACGAGTGCGTGGCCGGAGGAGAGCCGTGGCTGAACACGAGCCGGACTTCTGGGACGAAGCGATGGCCCTGATCAAGGCCGCTCCGATCGGCTTCCTCGCGACCGCGGGGAGCGATCAGCCTCATGTTCGCGCCGTCACCCCCGCCTACCTCGGCGTCAACCTCTACATCGCCGCGGGCGCGGACAGCCCGATGCTCCGCCAGATCACACGCAATCCGCGCATAGAACTGTTGCACTGGACGCGCGACTTCCGACACCTCCACATCACCGGCCTCGCCACCGTCCAGCCGGGCGCACACGCGGCCGATGTCGAGCAGCACTTCCCCTACTCGCTCGACGACTTCTTCGCGCCCGACCGCAGCGACATGTCGGTGATCTCCATCACAACGCGCCGAATCTCGATCACCACGCTCGCCGATATCGCCGCCGACCGCCCGCCACGCGTCTGGCGAGCCGACGGCTAGTTCGCAGCCCACGAAAGGACCACCCCATGCGCATCGCTCTCATCGGTCAGGCCCCCTTCGGAGCAGCCGTCTTCCAGCGGCTCGTCGAGGATGGCCACGAGATCGTCGGCGTCTTCACTCCGCCCGAGCGCGAGGGTGGCCGAGCCGACGCGCTGGCCCAGGCCGCGCGCGACGCCGGCATTGCGCTCCAGCAGCCGCGCCGCTGGCAGCGCCGCGGCGTGGTCGATGATGACGTCGCCGCCGCCTACGAGGCGACCGCGCCCGAACTCAACGTGATGGCCTTCGTCACCCAGATCATCCCCACCCGCGTGCTCGAGTTCCCGGCGCTCAAGACCATCCAGTACCACCCCTCGATGCTGCCCAAGCACCGCGGACGTTCCGCCATCAACTACTCAATCGTCGAGGGCGACGCGATGACCGGCGTCAGCATCTTCTGGGTCGATGAGGGCCTCGACACCGGCCCGATCCTGCTTCAGGTCCCGGTCGAGATCGCGCTCGACGACACGATTAACTCGCTCTACCGTGACAAGCTGTTCCCGCTCGGCGTCCAGGCGATGTCCGACGCCGTCAAACTCGTCGCCGCCGGCCAGGCCCCGCGCCATCAGCAGGTCGAAGCGGACATGACCTACGAGGGCCCCTGGGAGGGCGACATCGCGCAGATCGACTTTTCACAGCCGGCCCAGACGGTGCATAACCTGATCCGCGGCAGCGACCGCGCCCCCGGCGCATGGAGCACGATCAACGGCGAGCGCATCACGCTCTACGGCTCAACCCTGTCCGCTGCGACGGGCGCGGCGGGCTCAGTCGACGCGGTTAGTGACGCCGGCGTCACGATCGCCTGCGGCGAGGGGGCAGTGACTGTCGACCTCGTCCGCACACCCGCCGGCCAGCGCGTGCCCGCATCCGAATGGGCGGCCGAATCAGGCATCACCGCGGGCGCAGTCTTCGAGCCGCCAAACGCCGAGTAGCCCTCGTGCCTGCGGCTTCCCTCGGCGACGCTGGGGTCCCCATCCCCCTAACCAAACGTGACCGCGCCTGACCACCGCCACCAGATACGGAGACAGCTCGCCACGGGTGCATCCGGTGCTGATTAGCTGACCGGTGCGCCGCCGTCAGCACGCTCGGAGGCGACAGCTCGACGCTAAGACGCGTCCTGCACTCGCTTCCCCGAGTCGATCATGCCCGCGAACCGCGACTTGCTGAGCGGATCGTTGCGCGCCGCTTTGTCCCAGGCCGCGTCAACCATCTTCGCGTACTTCGGATGCATCTCGCGCATCTTCGTCTTCTCGTCCTTGATGAACGCCGTTCGAGCGATCAGCCGCTCCACCCGCTCGTCATTGCCGCACTTCTCGCAGGGCGGCGCGTCGGCCCCCATCTTGCGCTGGAACTTCTCGAACTCCGCGCCGCAGGCGCGACAGGCGTACTCGTAGATGGGCATCGTGGACTCCCTGATTCGCGCTCCGGCGCGCGCCGCCGCATCGCTTGCGGCGCCGCTTCCCCACGATGGTACGATCATTCACGTCCGAAGCAGCTGAAGGGCTCCCCATGCGCGCCTACGGCGTCCGAACGGTCTTCCTCCTGGTCCTCATGGCCGGCCTCATGATGGTCGTCGGCTACGCGATCGGCGGCACGCTCGGCCTGATCATCTTCGGCGTGCTTGCGATCGCACTGAACTTCTTCTCCTTCTGGTTCTCCGACCGCGTGATCCGCACCGCCATGGGCGCGAAGGAGGTCACGCCGCAGCAGCAGCCGATGCTGCACCGCATCGTTGATCGCGCCGCTCACGAAGCCGGGATGCCCAAGCCGAAGGTCTACGTCGTCGATACCCCTGTGCCGAACGCCTTCGCGACCGGCCGCAGCCCTGCTCACGCCGCCGTCGCGGCCACCACCGGGATCATGACCATTCTCACCGAGCGCGAACTCGCCGGCGTCTTCGCTCACGAGCTCGCCCACGTCAAGAACCGCGACACCCTCTGGAGCGCGATGGTCGCGATGATGGCCTCCGTGATCATGCTCGCCGCGATGATCGCCAAGTTCAGCCTGATGATGGCGTTCCTCTTTGGCGGCATGGGCCGCGACGGCAAGGGCGGCGGGATTGGTCACCTGGCCGGCGTGCTGGTGCTCGCGATTGTCGCGCCGATCGTGGCCTCGATGATCCAGATGGCCGTCTCGCGCACGCGCGAGTACTCCGCCGACGACGCCGGGGCGCGCAACTCCCGCGATCCGCAGGCTCTCGCCTCAGCGCTGATGAAGATGGAAGCCGCGGCCCGCATTCCCGAGGTCCATCACGCCGCCGAAGAGATGGCCACCGCCGAGGTCGCCAACCACATGTTCATCGTCAACCCCCTCGCCGGCGGCGCCGGCAAGTGGTTCCACAGCCACCCCCCGACCGAGGAGCGCGTCGAGCGCCTGCGCAAAATCGGCAAGGAAATCGGCCAGCTCTTCTAGCCGACGCCCACAATCGCCCGCCCCGAGCGATTCCGATGCCGAGTTCGCCGTCGCTCACGCATCCGTATATACGTGTGACATGACGGTTCACGATTCCACACGCGGCACTGATGTAAGCTGCGACGCCAAGAGGCAGACGACGAGTGGTCAGTCGAAGCAGCTCCGAAGACGAAGACGCGTCCGCCGTGACGGCGGCTGCTCAACCCGACATGTCGCTCTTCCTCGAAGAGACCCGCTGGCGTCGCGACGATCAGATTCGACGGATCGCCGGGCTGAACCAGAAGCTGGTGACATCACTCACATTGAACCTAGCGATTGTGGGGTTTCTCGGTGCGGCCATGTCTCTCGGACGTGCTGACCTGTCGACTGGGGCGATCGCAATGTTCATCGTGACGGTGATCATGTTCGTGGTGAACTGTTTCATATCTGGATGGGGCTACGGCGGGACGACGTGGAGCCGGCGCCCCGACCTGCTGACCCTGAGACGACACCTGTCTTCCTATGACACCGACACAATGCAGGAATGGGCCGCAGACGAGATGGGCGCAAGCATCGCCGTCAACGAACCGCGCGTGCGGCGCAAGGCGCGGTATGTGGCGTGGTCGCTTGGATTCACTGTGCTCGACGGGTTGCTGGCGGGTCTGGCGATCGTCGCGGCGTTGATAGGCTGAAGGGCCAATACGTTACCCGCGATCACGCGTCGTCAGCTTCAATCGCTCGGATCCACTTTTCGTAGGTGATATTTCCGTCGCCCCGCGGATAGCCGTCTTCGGTGACCAGATTCTCAGGCCCCGGAGGGGGTTTTCGAGGCGGCGCCGGCTCGCGGGAACGCGTAACCGGAGCCGGGTCAACTTCAGCCGTTGCCGGCGCCTCGCGAGTGTCATCTGAGGGCATCATCAGCTCCGCTTCTGCGTGTCCCCACTTTACTCTGATCGACGATCGCCAGCGAGTACCGCGCCGACCGAACCGAGCGCCCGATCAACGCGCCTAGCCGTTCAGATTCGAGCGCATCTGATGCCAGGCTTCGCGCGCGTCTTCGACGGAGCCTTCGTCCTCGATCGTCGAGATGTCGCCGGGATCCGTGTCCCGCGTCACCGCCTTTAGCACCCGGCGCATGATTTTGCCCGAACGGGTCTTCGGCAGCGCATCGACGAAGTTCAGCTCACCGATCACGGCGATCGGGCCCATCTCGTTGCGGACCGTGCGCACGATCTCCGTCCGCAGCTCGTCCGAAGGCTCGTTGCCTGTCTTGAGCACCACGAAGGCCGAGATGACCTCGCCGCGCAGCTCGTCGGGCCGACCGGTTACGCCGGCCTCGGCGACCGCGTTGTGGCGCAGAATCGCGCTCTCAACCTCGATCGTCCCGAGTCGGTGCGCCGCGATCTTGATGATCTCGTCGGCCCGCCCGCTGAACCAGACGTAGCCGTCTTCGTCGACCGCCGTAGCGTCGCCGGTGAAGTAGACCCGCTTGCCGGGAACCTTCTCCCAGTAGTCGATGTTGTAGCGCTCCGGCTCGCCCCAGAGCTGCGCAGTGAGGCCCGGGAAGGGACGCGTGATCGCGAAGATTCCCTTCTCGCCCGCGGCCACCTCTTCGCCCTCCGGACCGAGCACGACCCCCTCGATCCCGGGCAGCGGCACCCCCGCCGATCCTGGCTTGATCGGCAGCATCTGGATTCCCCAGGGATTCCCCACGATCGGCCCGCCCGTCTCCGTCTGCCACATGTGATCGAGCACCGGGATCTGGTCCTCGAAGATCTCGTGCTGGAACCACTCCCAGGCCGGTGGATTGAGCACCTCGCCGGCCGAGAAGACGCGCGTCAGCGAGCCCAGATTGACCGACTCCGCCGGCGCCGTGCCCGAACGCATCAGCAGCCGAATCGCCGTCGGCGAGGTGAACATTCCCGTCACCCCGTGGTCCTCGACGATTTTGTAGAACGTGCTCACGTCAGGGAAATCGAGCGCCCCCTCGAACGAGATCGTGGTGGCGCCCATCAACAGCGGCGCGTAGACGATGTACGAGTGGCCCACCACCCAGCCGATGTCCGAGGTCGCCCACCACACATCGTCCGATTCCAGCGCGAACATCCAGTCGGACATCGCGGCGATCCAGACGGCGTAGCCGCCGTGCGAGTGCACGGCCAGCTTGGGGCGCGCCGTCGTGCCCGATGTCGCCAGGATGAACGCCGGGTCGTTCGCCTCGACCGGAACCCACGACCCATCGCCGCCGTCGCCGCGCTCCAGGAACTCTTCCCAGCTCAGCTCTTTGCCCGGTGCGACCTCCGGCGAGCCCTCGCGCCGACGCTCGACGATCACCTGTTCGACGACCGCGTGCGCCCCCTCGTTCTCCAGCGCCCCGCGCACGAAGCCGTCCAGCGGCACGTCGCGCCCGCGCCGATAGGTGATATCGGTCATGAACAGGAAGCGCGCGTTGGCCATCTTGACCCGCTCGGCGATCGCGCCCGCGCCGAAGCCGGCGAAGATCACCAGGTGAATCGCGCCGATTCGCGCGCACGCCAGCATCAGCGCGATCGCCTCGAAGTTGGTCGGCATGTAGATCGCCACGCGGTCCCCCTGGCGCACGCCGATCGCGCGCAGCGACGCCGCGATCCGCTCCACCTGCCGCAGCAGCTGCGCGTAGGTGTAGACCCGCTGTCCGCCCAGTTCGTCGAGCGCGATCAGCGCCGCGCGGCCGCCGTTGCCCTGCTCGACCTGCGTATCGAGGCAACCCCAGGCGATGTTCGTCTCGCCGCCGACGAACCAGCGAAACGCCGGCACCTCATCGGGCGTCCACTCGAAGACCTTGTCCCAGTGCGCGGCCCAGGGAATTCGCTGCGCCGCCTCAGCCCAGAACTCGTCGGGATCCTCGAGCGCCTCTCGCTGAATCCGCCGCACCACAGGGCCAACGAGGTCCATAACCAGCTCCGATCAGGTTGGGCAATAGCGTGTACGGAGGCTACCAGCCGTTCGCCCGCACATTGAGCGGCCGATTGAGCGGCCCATGCGGCGGATCGTGAGGAGCCTGACGATGGACGACGACTTGATCGAAGAGGTGCTGCAGGTGCGTCGCGCGGCGATGGACGATGCGCGCCCCGACGCCGTCGCCAAAGTCCACGCCCGCGGCAAGTTCACCGCCCGCGAGCGCATCGCGATGCTGCTCGACGAAGACTCGTTCGTCGAATACGGCGTGCTCTCGGTCCCGAGCAACCGCAACATCGTCGGCCCGGCCGACGGCCTGGTGCAGGGCGTCGGCACGATCGACGGCTCGCCGGTGACCATCGCGTCCTATGACTACACCGTGCAGGGCGGCACCCAGACCGCGCTCAACCATGGGAAGTTCGACCGCCTGATTGAGCTGGCCTACGACCGCGGCTGGCCGCTGATCAGCTTCGCCGACGGCGGCGGCGCGCGCGCCCACGATCTCGGCGGCGGGCGCGCGGGGCTGAGCGGCCGCTGGGGCACGTTCGACGGCATGGCCGCGCTGTCCGGCTGGGTGCCCACGGTTTCCGTCATCTCCGGTCGCTCGTTCGCCGGCAATGCGAGCATCGCCGGCCTCTCCGACGTGGTGATCGCGACCCGCGACTCGGCGATCGGCATGGGCGGCCCGCCGTTGGTCGAGGCCGCGACCGGCCAGAAGCTCACGCCCGACGAACTCGGCCCCGCAGAGATGCACAACGAGGTCGGCGGCATCGACCTCATGGTCGAAACCGAGGCCGAGGCGATCGACGCCGCCGGCCGCTACCTGCGCTATTTCCTTCACGACGCCGAGGACACCGGCGAGGCGCCAGAGGCAGCACGGATCCGCAGCATCGTCCCCTCCAATCGCCGTCGCGCCTACGACATGCACAAGGTGCTCCGCGCCGTGATGGACCGCGATTCGATCATGGAGCTGCGCCCGGTCTGGGCCCCGCAGCTGATCACGGCGCTGGGGCGTCTCGGCGGGCGCGCGGTCGGTGTGATCGCCAACCAACCCCTGACCGTGATCGCCGGCGCGATCGATTCTGACGCTTCGGACAAGATCGCCCGCTTCATCCAGCTCTGCGACGCCTACGACGTGCCGATGGTCTCGTTCATCGACAACCCGGGCTACATGGTCGGTCGCGCCGCCGAGCAGTCGGGCATTGCGCGCCACCACGCGCGGCCGATTATCGCGCACCAGCACCGCACGGTGCCGCTCTACACGATCCAGCTGCGTAAGGCCTACGGGCTCGGCCCCGCCGCGATGGGCAACAGCTTCGCCCCGCGCGACCTGCGCCTGGCCTGGCCGACCGCGGAGTCGGGCGGCATGGGCCTGGAGGGCGCCGCGCTGCTGGTTCGCCGCGACGAAATCGCCGAGGCCGGCGACCCGGAGGAGGCGCGCCGCATCCGCGACGAGTTCGCCGAAGACCTGCGCCGCCAGGGCTCAGCGCTCAATGCCGGCAAACGCTACGACTTCGACGACGTCATCGCACCCGAAGAGACCCGCGAGCGGCTGATCAAGATGCTCAAGATGACGCCGCCCCCACCCGCCCGCACGCACAAGAAGCACCCGATTGACGCGTGGTAGCCGAGTAAGGCCTAACGCGTAAGCTGCGGGTTCGCAGAATGCTGGGAGGCACTCGTGTCACGAACGAAGGTGCTCGGATTGCTCGCCATATGTGCGCTCGCGGCGCTGCTCGTCGGCGCGTGTCGCGAGCAGCCGTTCGAGCCGGGTCCGTTGGGCGCCGTGGAAATCGGGCCGGATGAACCGATTGAGATTCGCTCGATGCTCTCGTTCACCGGCGCGTCCTCGTTCGGCGATTCGGTCAACAACGCAGTGAAGCTGGCGATCGATGACTACGGAGCCATCCACGGCCACAGTGTCGTGCTCGCAGACTCGCTCGACAGCCAGTGCTCGCCGGCGGGCGGCGCCATCGCCGCGCTAGCTGCGCTCGCCCATTCCCAGACGGTTGGCGTGATCGGCACGTCCTGTTCTGCGGCCGCGACGGAGGCGTCGCCGTTGATCTCGGCGGCCGGTCTCGCGATGGTCTCGGCGTCGACGACTGCGCCGTCGCTGACGTCCGACCTCGCCGGCAACCCCGGCGCCCATCATCATCGCGGCTTCTTCCGCGTCTCGGGCAACGATCTGATCCAGGCGCAGGCCATCGCGTATTTCGCCTACACCGAGCTTGGCCTGCGCCATGTGGCCACGATCCACGACGGCGATCCCTACACCAGCGGGCTCGACGTCGCGTTCAAAGACGCCTTCAGCGCGTTGGGCGGCCAGGTGCTGGTCACTGAAGTGATCAACAAGGGGCAGACCGACCTCTCCGACGTGATCAGCTCGTTTGCAGCGGCGGAGCCCGACGGGATCTTCTTCCCACTCTTCGCCGCTGAGGCGTCCGAGCTGATGCGTCAGGCGCGGGCCAGCGATCTGCTTGGCGGTGTCACGTACGTGACCAGCTCAGCGGCGTTCGTCGAGCGATTCTTCGCTCTGCCGGAGGCGGAGGGCGTCTATCTGGCAGGGCCGACGCTGGAGCTCGGCGCGAACACGAACCAGGCCACCGGCAAGAGCGCGAACGTCGCGCTGACCGCGTACGTCGCCGAGTACGGCCAACCCGCGTCGCCGTACTGGCTACACGGCTACGACGCGACCACGGTGCTTCTGACGGCGATCGAAGCCGTGGCGGTGGTGCGCGGCGACACGCTGTACATCGACCGCTCGGCGCTGCGCGAGGCGCTGTACGCGACGGCCGACTTCGCCGGACTGATCGGGTCGCTCAGCTGCGACGAGTTCGGGGACTGCGGCCCGGGACATGTGCGCATCTACCAGCACACCGATTCGCGGGTGACGGACGGGACGAAGCTGCCGGTCGTGTACAGCTATGAGCGTGAATAGCGGCGCCCGACGGGCGACTGCGGGCCGGCTACAACGGGGGCCGCCCCGCGTCGATCTGTAGCTCAGGGATCTTGGTGTTCGCGCCCGCCTCGAGCGCCTCAAGCGTGGCGAGAAACGACAGCTCGTCGAGGCCGCCGGCCAGCGCCCGCAGGTAGGTCCGGCGCCGAGCAGGTTGAGATCGCCGTGGCGCCGGCGATCGGCGACTCAGCCGAGGTCCGCGGCTATCCCGTCGTGCTCGCCCGGCTGCGCGACCGCGAGGGCTCCCCGAGTGGGTGCGCCAACGTGGGCTTACCATCTGGTCAGCTCAGCGAGGGGAGACCCGCGTGCCACGATCGGTCGATATGAGACTCGCAGCGCTCCTGGGCGTATGCGCCATCATCGCGTTGCTCGTGGGCGGCTGCCGCGAACAGCCGTTCGAGGCGGGGGAGCTCGGCGCGGTTGAAGTCGGTCCGGGCGAGCCTGTTGAGCTGGCGGTGATGCTCTCGTTCAGCGGCGCGCCGGCGTTCGGCGAGCCGATCGCCAAGGCGATCAGGCTGGCCATCGAGGACTATGGCGACGTTCACGGCCATCCCGTGCTGATCGCCGATTCGCTTGACAGCGCGTGCTCGCCCGACGGCGGACGCCGCGCCGCCCGCCGCGCGATCACGGCGCCGCAGACGGTCGGAGTGATCGGCACCACCTGCTCCTCAGCGGCGATCGAGGCGTCCCCGCTGATCTCGGACGCGGGCATGGTGATGATCTCCGGCCTGAACACCGCGGCGGCGCTCACCTCCGACCTTGCCGGAAACCGCGGGGCCGACAACTTCGCCGGCTACTTCCGCGTCTCGAGCAACGACCTCGACAACGCCCGCGCGGTGGCGCGATTCATCTACGAAGAACTGAAGCTCACCCGCGTCGCGACGGTCCACGACGGCGACGCTTACACCAGCGCGCTCGCGGCGGGATTCACGGCTGCATTCGCCGGACTGGGCGGGCAGACGGTGCTCGCCGAGCGGATCGATAAGGGCGACACCGACATGAGCCGTGTGCTTGGTGCGATGGCCGCGGCGGAACCCGAGGCGGTCTTTTTCCCGCTCTTTCCCGATGAAGCGGTTCACCTGATGCAACAGGCTCGGGCGGTCGCGGCGTTCGACGATGTCGAGTTCATCGCCAGCGACGCCGTGTCCGTCCCGAACTTCCTCGCGCTGACGGAGTCGGAGGGCGTTTACATCGCCGGCGCCGCCTTCGATTGGGGCGACAACACGAACTCGTCCACCGGGAAGAGCGTTCGCGAAGCGCACGACATCTACGCCGCTCGCTGGGGGCCGCCCCAGTCCGGCTACTGGCAGCAGGCCTACGACGCCGCCACGCTGCTGCTCAGCACGATTGAATCGGTGGCCGTCGTGCGCGGCGACACGATCTACATCGACCGCTCCGCGTTGCGCCAGGCGCTCCACGCCACCGTCGGTTTCGCCGGACTGACAGGCTCGCTGTCATGCGACGAATTCGGGGACTGCGGGCCCGGCCTCGTGCTGATCTATCACCACACCGACAGCGGCATCACCGACATCGGACAGCTCCCGGTCGTCTACCGGTCCGTCCGGGAGTAGCGCCAACGAGGGTCAGCGGGCAGGCCGAGCCGTCGGGTGCATTAGAGCGAGGGCCGCCCCGCGTCGAGCTGCACCTCAGGGATTCTGGTGTTCGCCGCCGCCTCGAGCGCCTCAAGCGTGGCGAGAAACGACAGCTCGCCAAGGCCGGCGGCCAGCGCCCGCAGGTAGGTCTGGTGCGCGGCGTTGGCGACCGGCATCGGGACGTGGTTGGCGCGCGCGGCTTCGAGCGCAAGCGAGACATCCTTCTCGGCCAGCTTGAGCGTGAAGCTCGGATTCGCGAAGCGGCGTCCCAGCAAGTACGGAGCGAGGCCCATGTAGGGCCGCGCGGTGCCAAGCCGTAGTTTCTCCAACAGATTCTCGGGATCGAGACCCGCCTTAACGCCGAGGACCAGCGCTTCCTGCACGATCTGGTTGCCACAGAGGATGATCACGTTGTTGATCAGCTTGAACAGGCAGCCGGTCCCGGCCTCGCCGAGATGGAAGACGTTCGCGCCGATCGCGTCGAGCAGCGGCCGCACGCGCTCGAACGCGTCCTCGTCGCCGCTGCCGAGCACCGTCAGGGCGCCCGCCTCCGCGCCGGTCACGCCGCCGGTCACCGGGGCGTCGATGTAGGTCACGCCGTGCTCGGCCTCAAGCGCGGCGAGCCGCTGCACAGCGGTGATCGAGTTGCTACTGAGGTCGACGTGAATATCGCCCGCCGATGCTCCGGACAGGATGCCCTCGGCGCCCGCCACCGCGGCGTCGACCTCGACGGGCCCGGGCAGCGAGGTGAACACGACCGAGCAGCGCGACGCGACATCAGCGCCGCTCTCGCCGGCGTCGGCGCCGAGCTCGAGCAGATTCTCCATCGTCTCGGCGCGCAGGTCGAAGACGACCAGGCTATGGCCCGCGGCGATCATCTGCCGTGCCATCGGGTTGCCGATGTTGCCGACGCCGATGAACCCAATCTGCTCGTCACGATGTTGCAGCGTCACTTGGATCTCCTTGCGTTCAGTCGGGCGTCACGATGTTCAGGATCTGCCACATGTACCACGAAGCGACGGAGGCATAGGGCGACCACTTCGCCCCAATCTCACGCGCCTGCTTCGGGGTCGGCGTCGCGTCGAGACCGTACGCGACCTGCATGCCCTTGCGCACGCCGAGATCGCCGACCGGCAGCACATCGGGCCGGCCGAGGTGGAACATCAGCATCATGTGCGCGGTCCACTCGCCGACTCCCTTGACCGCCGTCAGCGATGCCTGCACCTCCGCGTCGTCCATCTCGTGGAGTCGATCGAAGGGCAGGCTGCCGTCCGCAACGTGCACCGCCAGATCGCGCAGGTAGCTGATCTTCTGACGCGAGATGCCGCAGGAGCGAAAGTCCTCGTCGCTGGTGGTCAGAATCTGTTCCGGCGTCGGCGTCTGAGTTTCGTCACCGTAGAAGCCATACCAGCGCCGCATGATCGCGCTGGCCGCCGGCCCGGCGAGCTGCTGGAAGAGCAGGGTGCGGACGAGCTGGGCGTAGGGATCATCACCGGGCCGCGGAGTGTAGGGGCCGACCTCGTCGATCAGCCGCCCGATCACGGGGTCGGCCTTGCGCAGGTGTCGATACGCGCGAGCCGTGGAGAAGCGCAGGCGGTTGGCCATCGGCGATGCCTCCGCCTCGCTCAGTCGCTCTCGTTCCAGCCGTCCCAGTGGAGGAACTCGCTGACGGGCTTGCGGGTGACCGGGCCGAAGTTCACCGCCGGCCAGCCCATCGGGATGACCGCGACGGGCAGCGCGTTGTCGGGAATCGCCAGCTCAGAGCGCAGCTCGTCCATGATCCCGTCCTGCGGGGTGGTCAGCACGGTGCCGAGGCCCTCGGCGCGCGCCGCCAGCATCAGGTTCTGAATGCTGGGATAGATCGAGCTGCCCGCCAGCAATCCCCCGGGCGAGGGCGACTGGGCGCGCACGAGGCAGGGGATCACCAGCAGCGGCGCCGCCGCGAAGTTGGCGAACAGCGCGAACGCGCCGCGCATCATCCGCCGCTGCGTGGGATCCTCGATGTCATCGGGGTTGGGCAGACTGCCCCCCATGCGCTGCTCGAACGAGTCGCGGATCGCGGACGCCAGACGCTCTCGCTTGGCGTCGTCCTTGACAACCACGAAGCCCCAGGGCTGCAGGTTGGAGCCGCTCGGCGCCCATGTCGCGGCCTGGATGATCCGCTCCACCACCTCGTCGGGGACGGGCTCATCGGTCCAGCGGCGCACCGCGCGCTGGGTCTGCATCACTTCGTAGATGTCGGTCGTCCGGGCCATGTTGGGCTCCTTCAGCGTGCGCGTTGGTCGCGCCGTGTTTGCCAGTCGAGCAGCCGCCGCAGGGTGCGGCTGGCGTCGCGAATCGTATAGAAGACAGGCAGATGCGCCTGGCTGGCGATCTCGATCAGTTCGCCGTTGAGCGAGGCCGACTTGTGGTCGCGCGAGAGCGGCACGACGACGGAGATGGGAATCTCAAGCTGATCGCGCACGTCCGCGATGGTTCGGATCATGCTGCGCCGCAGCGATGCTCGCTGTGCGCCGCCGTCGTCGGGCGATCCCCAGTTCATCCCCAGTTGGACGACCACGCTATCGATCTGTGGGTCACGCGCGACGGCCGCCAGCGTCGGCTCGAGCGACTCCGAGTTCCACATCGACATCGTGTCGACGGGATTGCGAATCCCGGTGCCGGCGAGCGGTGTCACGCGGCCCAGCTCGGCCAGCGTCGAGTCGGCCAGCGCGGGCAGCTCGAGGCCTTCGCGCTCCACGTCGTCCGCTCCCTGCACCGACACCCCGCCGCCGCCGACCACCAGGCCCAAACGCGGACCGGGCGGTGTGGCGCGGAAGCGCCAGCCGACCAGCGTGTCGACCATCTCGGCCATGTTCTCGACCAGGACCGCGTTGGCCTGCCGCGCGGCGGCGCGCCAGAGCTGGCCGCTGCCGGCCAGGCTGGCCGTGTGCGACTGGGTCGCCCGCGCCCCGGAGGGCAGCAGCCCGCCCTTGAGCAGCGCCACCGGCTTTGCTGCTGCGGTCGCCCGAAGCTCGCGGAACAGATCGCGCGCGTCGTTGGTTCCCTCGATGTAGGCGCCGACGATCTCTGTCTCTGCGTCGGTCCGCGCGTACCCGATGAGCTCGGCAGCGCTGACGTCGATCGCATTGCCGAACGAGACGACCTTCGAGAATCGCAGCCCGCGCAGCGCACCGTTGTAGGCGGCATCGTTCGCGTTCGTGCCGCTCTGCGAGAAGAACGCGACCGGCCCGGACTCGGTCGAGAGCCCCGCGCCGAACGCCAGGTTGCCACCCGGCACGTAGAGGCCCATGCAGTTGGGCCCGATCAGGCGGATGCCAAGCTCGCCGGCGCGGGAGCGCAGCTGTTCCTGCAGCTCCTGGCGGTCGCCGATCCCGGTTTCGGCGAACCCCGCGGTGAAGAAGTGAATTGAGCGCACCTGTTTGCGCCCCGCATCCTCAAGCAGATCAAGCACGCCCGCCGCGGGGATCGCGCTGATCACGTGGTCAACCGGACCGGGGATGTCGATCAGCCGGGCGTAGGCCGGCAGCCCATCGATCTCGGACGCCTTCGGATTGACCGGATAGATCGATGAATGTCCGGCATCCTGTAGCGACTTCACCCAGTTGCCGGGCCCGCCGTTGCGCGAGCGCGTGGACGCGCCGACGACCGCAACGCCGCGAGGATGGAAGAGCAGGTCGAGGGGATGAGTCACCCGCGGAGTGTAATGTGGCCGACCGCAACTCTCGGTGATGAGCGCACTGCCGGGAGATGTATGACACACCTGATACGCTTCGTGTGCTGGAAGGCGGCTGGCTCCAGCGCCGGAGGCGCTTGGTTGGTCCTCGGATTGACCCCCAGCCGCACCCTCCCCGATTCATCCACGAACTCCGGCTAACAGTCGACCAAGGCGCGTGCGTCATCCACGCCGATGTCCTGTACACCGATTCGGATCGAACGAAGCCCAACCTAGCGCCGAGGGTGCTCGGCCGATCTGCATCCCCCCCACCGCTCCGGAAACTCTCCGGGATCGTCGCCGGTCCGATCGTGGTAAACTGGCAGGGCTATGTTCGGGCTGGTGTCCGCGCGCCGCGCTTCTCTGGTTCATCACCAGGGGCCAGCCACTCACCTCTCCTCAAAGAACACCGATTCGCTTGCGACGTTGGCCGCAATCCGCCGATACGCGTCGAGCTTGCCGTGCTCCCATTTCCGCTGAATCGCCCAGCAGCAATAGTCGGCGATCTGTAGGCCGGGATGCATCCCCGCTGGCACCACGTAGGAGCGGGTCTCTGGTGGACCCATCCGCTCACGGATGCCGCTGACGGCGCTCCGGACGACATGCCGGAGGTGTAGAAACCCGGCAGACGCCAGACCTAAGAGAGCTCTGAACAAGCCCGATCCCATCTCCCCCCGCAGAGCGGGGGGAGATGCCGAAGGCAGAGGGGGGCTCCGGTCCCGACTCACCGGCGTGGCTGTATCTAGCCGAGCGAGGGCAGCCCCCCTCTGTCACTCCGTGACATCTCCCCCCCGCAACGCGGGGGGAGAGGGGATCTGGCTTGTTCAGAGGTTGCTTAGCTGGCCGTGACGCAACCTCCTGCGGCCGTTGGCTCCGGGGCGTCGTGCTTGAACTCGTCGATGAAGGCGGTGACCACTGCGGGCTCGACCTCATCGAGGTAGATCCGCTCACCCCAACTCGCGAGCGCGATCGGAGTGGCCAGTGCGCCGAAGGGCGCCAGGACCATGTAGACGGAATCCTCAAGCTGCCCGCGCGCGATCGCGTCGAGTGCCGCGAGTCCGTCCCGATCGAGCAGGCGAGGCGAGTACCAGACCACCACGGCGCCATGCTCCATCGCGTGAACCGCGTTCTCGAAGCGCGGCTCCGCTGTGTAGATGCCGCACGGCAGCGGAATCGAGTCGTGCGGCCCGCCGTAGGGCGGCACGGTCTCGTAGGAAACGTTCACCGTTGGCGGGTAATGAGTCTGACCCTCGGCCGTCAGCTCATCGTCGTACTGCTCGAGGCGAGGGTCGTCGCGGATGTCGAACGAGCCGGATCCGCCGCCGCCGCAGGCCTGCAAGGCCAGGGCCGCGCCGAGCAGCAACAGCGCGGCAAGCGCGGTGAGCGCGCGCATTACTCGCCCTGCGCGCCGGCGAGCAGCTCTAGCTGGCCGTCGCGATCAAGCACGTAGCGCTCGTAGTAGCCCTCTTCACCGCTGCTCAGGAACACTTCCATGAGCGTGCGGTAGGGCGGCAGGTCGTCTTTGTCATCATCTTCAGACGGGGCCGGCAGCGGCAGCAGCGTGTGCCAGGCCGCGGCCACGATCGGCGAGCCGTCGTGCATCGCGGTCAGCCCTTCAACCGGCACGGCCGAGAGGTTGTAGCGAACGCCCGCGAGCGACTTCAGCCAGGGCAACAGCTCCTTGGCGACCGGGTGGTCCGGGTCGTAGTAGACGACCACGCCGCCGCTCTCGAGCAGCGGCAACATCTCGGCGGGGCTGGGGATCACGTTGAACGGCGCCGGCTCATCGGGGCCGTAGACGCCGGGCCGCGGCATCTCCGCGTGGTGTGGTCCAGAGGTGGGCGGGGCTGAGTTGTAGGCGTCGAACGACTCGCCATCAGCCAGATGGCGACGCCCCTGATCGGCGAACGAGACCACGCCGCGAATCTCCGTCACGTCGTCCGAGGGGAAGGCGAGCTGCAAGCCGAACATCGCGATCAGCGCGATCAGCAGGCCGGCGAGAATCGCGAAGGACATCCGCGGCAGGCCGAAGATGGTGCGCTTGGCCGGCGGGCCGCCGGCTCGCTCGTTCGCGCGCTCGTGACCTCGACCGCCGCCGCGGCCACCGCTCGGGCTGGCATCGGCGTCAGCAGATTCACTCGTCGCTTCGCTGCTCGCAACGGGGGCGGCCTGGCCCTGGGCGGGGCGGCGGCTGCGACGCCTGCGGCGGCGGCGTTGGGGCTGGTGGCTCATATCGTCATCTTACGTGCCGGATCGTTTGATGGCATCGCTCAGGCAACGACGCCCGCAGCAGCGAGGGCCGCGATCTGCGCGGGCGACAGATCGAGCTCGCCCTGGAGAATCTCGACGGTGTGCTCGCCCAGCAGCGGCGCGCGCCGACGGTGCCGCCAGGGGCTGGCGCTGAGGATGTAGGGCGCGCCCGGATAGCTGGCCGTGCGATCGTGCTCCGGATGCTCGACATCGATGAAGAAGCCGCGCTCGTGCCAGTGCTGATCCTCCGCCGCCTCGTCGGGTGTGCGGACGATCGACCAGGCCGCGCCAGCGTTTTGCGCGCCGTGATAGATGTGCTCCGCCTCATTCGCGGCGATGAACTCGGCGATGTTGTCGAGCATCACGGCGGCCGAAGGCTGGCGAAGGCCCAGCTGACGGTTGCGGCCATCCAGCAGCTCGGGATTGCTCAGGTCCTGGCCGCCGCCGCTCTGCTGGATGAACTCGACCAGTTTCAGCCACGAGCCCTCGCTGCGTGGCATGCCGAAGATGTTGATCAGGCGATCGTCCGCGGTCGGAAACTGCCACGGCTCGGTCGGCTGCGGCCCGGCGTGACGCCCGGTCTGGCGAATCAGCGGGTGATGCTCATAGAGCGCCCAGGGAGCGGACGACTCGATGGTGAAGGCGCAGGCCTCGTGCATCGAGGCGTCAATGTGCTGCCCGAGCCCGGACGCCTGACGCTCGTACAGCGCGGCGATTGCGCCGAATGCCGCGTAGTAGGCCGCGATATGTCCCGCGTGGTGTTCGGTCGGCCGAATCGGTGGCGCGCCTTCCAGGTTGTCATAACCACACGAGCCCATCGGCCCGCCCAGCGCCAGCCCGACGCCGTCCGACCAGGCCCACTCTGCCCACGGCCCGTTCTGCCCGAACGGGGTGAGGCTGAGCACCACGAGTCGCGGGAACTGCTCGGCCAGCGCGACCGGGTCAAAGGGCCGCTGCGCCGTCGGCTGCGCGGTCTCCAGCACGATGTCGGCTTGCGCCGCGAGTCGCACGAAGAGGTCGAGACCGTCGTCAGTCGCCGGATCGAGCGCGAGCGAGCGCTTGTCGGCGTTGTAGTACCACCAGAACAGCGAGCGCTCGGGACCGGGGATGTCATCGAGGAACGGCCCAATCCGGCGGCCAGCGTCGCCGGCCGGAGGCTCGATCTTGATCACGTCCGCCCCGAGGTTCGCCAGCAGTCGCCCGGCGTATTGGCCGTGCGGCTCGCTCAGGTCGAGCACGCGAACGCCATCGAGTGAGGTTGGCTGAGTTGTCACGTTGTTCGCCGATGTGGTCGCGGGCGTGGCTGAGGTCGGCGCACCGGATGGGAGGTGGCGCCCGACAGTGACAGCCTACCCAACGGTCGCGGAGCGTCGAGCGTGGCTGCACCTGGCCAAGCGGCGGCGCCCCCCTCTGTCACTCCGTGACATCTCCCCCCGCTCTGCGGAGGGAGAGGGGGATCGACCTGTTCAGAGCATTCCTAGCCGAACGCGCCGTCGATCATGAGCTCGGTGATCTGCTCCGGCGTGAGACCCAAGAGTTCGCCGTAGACGTAGTCGTTGGCTTCGCCGAGCTGCGGGCCGGGGGCGTCGCGGTGAGCGGGGGTGCGCGCGAGCTGGACAGGCAACCCATCGGTGATGTGGTCGCCGACCACCGGGTGGGTGCGCTGCGCCGTCCACTCGCGGTGGCGCAGCTGCGGGTCGCGATCGACCAGGTCGACGCCGTTCTGCACGACGCCGGCGGGGATGCCGGCCTCCTGCAGCCGCAACATCAGCGCGCGCCCCTCCTGGGCGCTGGTCCAGACGGCGATCAGGTCGTCGAGTTCGTCCTGGTTGCGCAGCCGCGCGGGCAGCGTGGCGAAGCGCTCGTCGTCGCGCCAGTGGGGGTGATTGGTCAGCGCGCACAGCTCCGCCCAGTGCTCGTCGGTCAGGCAGGTGATCATGATCCAGTTGTCGTCGCCGGCGGTCGGATAGGTGTTGTGCGGCGCGACCCGGGGCCAGACCGCGCGGTTGCCGGGCGGATTGCCGGTGTCGCGGTAGCGCCGCCCGTTGACCGTGAAATCGAGCGTCGCGGGGCCGGTCAGCACCATCCCGCTCTCGACCTGCGAGAGGTCGATGTACTGTCCCTCGCCCGTCCGGCGGCGGTGCACCACCGCCGCGGCGATCGCGGCAGCCGCCGTGAAGCCGGCCATGTGGTCGAGATAGGAGTAGCCCCAGCCCGCCGGCTCCTCACCGGCAAAGCCTGACATCGCGGTGAGACCGGAGAGCGCCTGCGCCGTGGGTCCCCAGGTGCCGTACTCGCGCTGCGGGCCGCTGTGGCCGAAGCCGCAGAGCGAGACGTAAATGATGTCCTCGCGGATCGCCCGTTGCTCCTCGTAGCCCAGGCCCCACGATTCGAGCACGCGCGACGAATAGTTCTCGACCACGACATCGGAGACCGCGATGAGCCGCTTGAGCAGCTCCAGCCCCTGTGGGTGGCGCGCATTGAGCGTGATCGAGCGCTTGTTGCGGTTGAGCCAGTTGAACATCGCCGACGAATCGGGCGGGTCGAAGCCGTTGGGATGCGGACGACCGAAGCGAATCGAGTCGAGCGTCTGCTGGTTCTCGACGCGGATCACTTCCGCGCCGAAATCGCCCAACAGCCGGGTGCAGGTCGGCCCGGCGACGATCCAGGTGAAATCGACGACACGAATGCCGCTCAGCGGCGGGTCGGTGGGTTGGGTCATGCCGGCGCCCGGCCTCGCTGCCCTGCTGCGTCGCTCTATGCGGGGGCGAACTTGGGCAGCGTGAAGTCCTCGGTGATGTCGTCGAAGTAGACCTGCACCCGCATGCCCGCGTGGATGTCGTCGGGGTCTACGTTGACCAGCGTCGTCTGCATCCGCGGTCCCTCGTCGAGCTCGACGACGGCGAGGATGTAGGGGATGTCTTCCTTCCACGACGGGTGATAGAGCTGGTGCATCCGGCCCCAGGTGTAGACGGCGCCCGCACCGGCCGACTCGCGCCATTCCCAGTCGGTCGACCAGTCCTTGGTGCAGCGGTCGCTGTAGGGGAATTGGTAGTGGTCAGCGGAGGGGAAGTATTGGAGCAACAGCTTGTGTTCGCGCAATGCGTCGAACCACGGCTCCGTGTTCTCGTCGGGCTGCGGGAGGGGCTTGTCGTAGGGCATGTGTCTCGCTCAGTTTGCGTTCGGCGACAGGATCATCGTCCCGTGGGTGTCGAGCGTGCCGCCGTTGCCGCTGCACAGCACGATGTCGTGCTTCTCGACCTGGCGCTCGCCGCCCGAGCCGCGGGCCTGGATGACGCCTTCGGAGATCGGCGTCATGCCCCACATGTAGTAGCTGGAGAGCTGGCCGCCGCCGGTGTTGATCGGCAGCGAGCCGCCCGGCCGCGTGTGGCCTTCGGCGACCCAGTCGGCCGCTTCGCCCTTGCCGACGATCCCGTAGTCCTCGATCGTGCGCAGCACCGTGTAGGTGTAGCAGTCGTAGAACTCGCAGACATCAACGTCCTGCGGGCCCAGGCCGGCCATCTTGTAGGCGGTCTCGCCGGCGATCGTGGCGCCGGAGGTCGTGCCGACCTCAACGTCGGCGTGCGGCAGGTTGCCCGGGTGTCCCTGGCCCATGCCCCAGACGTATGCCGGAGCCGACTGGAGGTCGCGGGCGCGCTCGGCGGTGGTCACGATCGTGGCGACCGCGCCGTTGGAGACGAGGCAGCAATCGAGTAGGTGGAACGGCTCGATGATCCAGCGTGAGTTGTGGTAGTCCTCCAGCGTGATCGGGTTTCGCATCGTCGCGTGCGGGTTCATCGTGGCCCACTCGCGCTGCGCGACGGCGACCTTGCCGAAGTGGTCGTTGGTCGCGCCGAAGGTCTCCATGTAGCGGCGCGCGGCGAGGGCGTAGGAGGTGTTTGCGCCGTAGAAGCCGAACGCGGGCATCAGGGAGTTCATCCCGACCGGCCCGCGGCGACCCGCCCCGCCGTAAGCGGCGCCCGCGGAGCCGCCCTTCTGCAGCGGCGCGTCGGAGAAGACGCAGGCGACGTAGTTCGCCATGCCGTGATGTACGGCCAGCGCGGCGTACTGGATCATCGCGCTGGCGGTCGCGCCGAAGGAGTTCATGTGGTTGAGCAGCCGCAGATTGCGCAGCCCGAGGTAATTCTGCAGCGGGATCGAGATGCCGGTGCCCATCCCGCCGGTGATCCCGGGGTTGATCAGCAGGCCGTCGAGGTCGTCCTTTTCGAGGCCCGCGTCGGCCAGCGCCAGGCGGATCGCCTCGCCCGCGAACCACGAGGAATCGTGCCCGTAGACCTTGCCCATCTCGGTGATCCCCAGCCCACACACCGCCGTCTGCCCACGAATCGGGTCACTCATGTCGTCCTCCCCCTTTAGCGCGCGCAGTTTAGCAGCGCGCCTGAAGCGAGCCCTAGCGTGTATGGGTCCGTGAACGAGCGAACGGAGCGCAGGGTGGCTGACGAGAGTGGCGATGGGGTGAACGAGTCGGCGGGAAACGGCGACGCGATCTTCTACGAACTCGCGTTGTGGCGGATTCAGGAGCAACAGGGGCGCATTCGGGCGCTGCAATCGACGCTGCTTGCAAGCTTCGCTGTGGTCGTCGCGGCGATCGGACTCTATGCGGCGATCGTCGCGTTCCGCGGTTCGGGGATGAGCACAGCCTGGTGGTCGCTAACCGCGGCCGTCGGGGCTGTGCTGGTGGCCTACGCCGAATGTACGTTCGTGGCGCTGCGCATCCGTGCGATTCACCTGAGGCCGCGGCTGAGCGATCTGCGGGTCGCTGCCGCGAGCTTGAGCTACGCCGACACGAGGCTCTGGGCGGCTTACGAGCTGGAACGCGCCTACTACGAGAACGAGCCTCAAATCAGCAGCAAGACCATATGGGTCGACCGGGCGGCTGCGCTCGCGCTGGTTGAGGTGGTGCTCGTTGCCTTGACAGCGATCGCGGTTGCTTCTCCGTGGTGACGCCCGCAGCGTGCTAGAAGCGCGCTGGGATGTCGTCGTGACCCGGCGGGTGCAGATCGCGGTAGACCTCTTCGATCCACTCTTTGCTCCCCACCTCGCCCGGCAGCGGACCCGCGGTGGGTTCGGGAATTCCCCGCATCCGACGGATCGCCTTCATGATTAGGCCCGCCAGGAAGAACATTGTCGCCTCTCTGGGTGAGGGTGGCCGCGCTTGTCAGCTACGGCCACTCTATAGAACTGTGATGTCCTCGGCGCCGTCGACGTTGATCGTGTTGCCGGTGAGCCAGTTGGTTTCGGTGGCGCTGAGCGCGATCAGGGCCTGGGCGATGTCTTGCGGCGTCGTCACCCGGCCGCTGGGATTGTGATTCTGCGCGAACTCAAGCAGCTGGACGCCGGCGGGGATCTTCTCGAGCGCCGGCGTGTGGGTGATGCCCGCCTTGATTGCGTTCGCTGCGATGCCCTGCGGCGCCAGTTCGACGGCGAGCTGACGCAGATGCGCGGCCAGAGCAGCCTTCGCCGCTGAGACCGCGCCGTACTGCGGAATCACCCGCATGTCGCCGCCCGAGGTCATGCCGTAGATCTTGCTGCCCGGGCCGAGCAGACCGCGGCTGACCATGTCCTGCGTCCAGTAGACGACCGAGTTGGCCATCACGTCGAGCGTCATCTCCATCTGGCGTTGGGTGATCGGCCGCTCTTCCTTGGCCCCGATGTACGGCCCGAGCGTTCCGAAGGCCAGCGAGTGCAGCAGCACCCGCACCGTCGTGGCGCCGTCCGCCGCGTCCAATCGCTCGCGCAGGTCGTCGAGCACCTGCCCGCGCTTCCCGGCGTCGGCGGCGTTGATGTTGTGGAAGATGGCCTCGCGCTCGTGCTCACCGGTGATCGTCTCGCTGATCCGTGCGACGTTCGGCATGGTCGAGCGGCGGTCCAGGTGGACGCCGCAGATGTTCATGCCGGCCTCTGCCAGCGCGGTGGCGCAGGCGCCGCCGAAGCCGCTCGAAGCGCCGAGAATCAGTGCCCACTGTCCGTCGAGCGCGGGATGTCGCACGTTGTCTTCCTTCCGGCGAGCGTGGCCGTCGATGCAGTCTGTCAGGCGGCGGTGAAGCGCCGCACGACTTCGAAGAGAATCTGGATGCCGGTGTTCAGCCCGTCGATCGGGATGCGCTCGTTGTGACCGTGAATTCCGGCGGCCAACGACGCGTCCATCAGCGTGGGGACGAAGCCGTAGGCGTGCACGCCGTGGCGCCGCAGGACCCGCGAATCGGTGAAGCCGACGCACGTCGAAGGCACGACCAGCGCGCCCTCGATCTGCTCGCGGACGACGTCTTCGACGATGTTGACGAGCTCGGTCTGGAAGTCGGAGGCGGGCGACTCGGACTGGAAAACGGCCTCGATCTCGACCTTGTCGTCGTCGATCACGGCCTTCATGCCGCGAATGAACTCGTCGTGCGACTCACCGGGCAGCAGCCGACAATCGAGCGTGGCCTCGGCGTCGGCGGGGATCACGTTGTGCTTGAAGCCGCTCGTGGCGCCGGTGTTCGAGATCGTGTTCTGGGTGATCGCCGAGAACGTCGGGTAGGTCTGCCGCAGCCGCGCGATTGAGGGCGCGCCGTTTGGCCACGCGTTGCCGGTCCGCAACCGGTGCAGCATGTCGTGCGTCTGCGGCTGAACCGCGACGGTTCGCTCCCATCCCTGAACGCGATAGAGCGCTCGCACGAGCCGATCGACCGCGTTGTCGCCGTGCGGCGTGGAGCCGTGGCCGGGCTGGCCGACGGCTCGCAGCCGCAGCCACAGTGGACCCTTCTCCGACGCCGAGCAGGCGAACACGGGATGCTGCGAGCCGAGGAAGTTGAGCGAGCCCATACCGCCCTCGTTGATCGCAAACTCGGGCTCGGTCAGCCAGTCGCGATGTTCGGTGTCGAGCCACTCCATGCCGAACGCGCTGCCGGCCTCTTCATCGGCCACGGCGAGAAACACGATGTCGCGATTGGGCGTCAGGTTGAGCCGCTTGAACAGCAGCATGATGAGCAGCTCGAGCACGCCCATGCTCTTCATGTCGAGCGCGCCGCGACCCCAGATCTCGCCGTTTCGGACCTCGGCGGCGAACGGGTCAACGTCCCAGAACTCCGGCTGCGCCGGCACCACATCGGTGTGATTGAGCAGCATCAGCGGTCGCTGCGCGCCGCTGCCGACGAGCCGGGTGCGCATCGAAACGCGGCCCGCGCCGGCCTCGACATACTCGGTTTCGTAGCCCTCAGCCTCGAGCCGGCCGGCCAGAAACTCGGCAGCGACCTGTTCGTTGCCGGGCGGGTTGGTGGTGTCGATGCGGAGGTATTCGACGAGCGTGCTGACGATCTCCGCCGTCACTTCGTCCCAGTCGATCTGTGGTTTAGTGGTCATGGAGTCGAGTATAGGAAGGCGTCGTCCAGGCGATCAGGCGACACGCGTGAGGCGCGCGCGGGGGAGTGCGTGCGGGGCGCCGCGGGGCTGATCAGCAGGACCCGGCGCGGATCTCTTTCACGGCCGCGGTGATGCGCGACATCAGCTCGCCGGCCTTGTCGTGAATGGCGACTGCGCAGTACTGCGAGATCACGGTCGGGTCGAGGTTGACCTCGATCATCGGATGGCCGCGCTGACCGACGGCGAACGCGAAGTCGGCCGCAGGCGAGACCACGGCCGTGGTGCCGACGAGGATCACGCAATCGGCCCGCGACGCCTCCGCGTAACAGCGCTCGAGCGCGTCCGGGGGGATCGGCTCGCCGAACATCACCGTGTCTGTTTTCACGATCCCGCCGCAGCGGTCGCACCTCGGCGGGAAGATCTCCGGGATTTCGTCGAACGGCGTGCGCGTCGTGCACTGGGTGCAGCGCAACAGCCGCGTGTTTCCGTGGATCTCCGTGATCCGCTCCATGCCGGCCAGCCGGTGCAGACCGTCGACGTTCTGGGTGATGGTGTGTTTGAGCACGCCGATGCGTTCGAGCTCGGCCATCGCGAAGTGCGCGTCGTTCGGCTCAGCGTTGACCAGGCTGGCCGTCAGCTCATCAGGATTGCGACGCCGCTCGGCGACATTCCGCCACCAATCGGCGGGGCTTGCGCGGAACTCGTCGTACTGATTCATCGGCGGTTCGCCGTGCTTCGTCCACAGGCCGTCCTTGCCGCGGAAGGTGGGGATGCCGGACTCGGCTGAGATGCCGGCGCCGGTCAGCGCGATGCAGTGCGAGGCGCCGGCGAGCAGCTCTGCGGCGCGCCGGATGGCTTCGGCGTGGGGATCGTCAGCGGGTGCGCTCATGTGACGGCTGGTTGATGTTGACTTGAGGTGGCGAACGGCGGCTCGGTCGGGGACCGAGCCAGACACGACGACGCCCCCTAACGGGGGCGTCTGCTGAGTTCTGCGCGCCCCGAGGGGCGCCAGGTCAGTCGACTTGCAGTACTCCGTTGAGGAGGTGGATATTGAGCTTCAGCATCTGGCCTCTCCTCCTACCTTGCCGGAGCTGCATGGTATCACGATCTAATGGCGCGTGCCGCCGCGCCAGGGGCGGGTCTAGAATGGCTGGCAGATCGCGACCTTGCGTGGGGAGTCGACCCGGATGCGAGCCAACCGGTGGTAGCGAGGGGGGCGGCGCGCGGCGGCGGATTGCGATCGATGCTCGGCGGCTGGGAGTTCCAGCCTCCGCCCCGGCAGCGCGTCGCACGCCTGGGCAAGGGCGTCGCCGAACTCCTCTCTGTCGGCGCGCTCGTGACCGCCGCGGCCATCGCCGTGGCGGCGCTGTTCCTGACCCGCAGCGATCCGACGCCGCTGGTGATCGAGTCAGTCGCTTCGCCGGCCGTCGCCACCGTCAGCGTCGAGTCAGCGGCGCCACAGCCAGAGTCAGGAGCCACTGCGCCTGAGCTACGCATTGAACCGGTGTCTGCGATCAGTCCGGCCAGCGCCTCTGCGGCCTCCGCGCCGGCCGTCGACCAGACGCAGCAAACAGTGATCGAGAGCGTGACCGTCGCCGCTGCCGCCAGCGCCGAGGGGCGGATCGCCGCGACGGCGACCGCGAACACCCCCGAGGCCGAGCAGCAGATTCGCTCATATCTGGGCCTCAGCGCGACCGCCGCGCTGCCACCGGCGTTCGTCTACACGGTGGAGCGCGGTGACACGGTCGGCAAGCTCGCCAGCCGCTTCGGGCTGCAAGAAGCCACGATTCGCTTCAACAACTTCGAGATCTACGATCCCGACCTGCTCGAGATCGGCGGAACGGTGCATCTGCCCGTGCGCGACGGGGTCATCTATGTGGTGCAGGGCGGGGACAATTTGACCTCCGTGTCGCAGAACTATGACGCCGATGTCGAGGCGACGGTCGCGTTCGCGGGCAACGGGCTGCGCAGCGCGGACGAGATCTGGGTCGGCCAGACCCTGCTGCTCGTCGGCGGATCGGCGTCGGTCGCCAGCGCCTCGTTCGTTGGCGCGTGGACGATGCCCAGTTTCGGCTGGCCGATGGCGGTCACCCAGATCAGCACCTATTTCGGAGCGCCGCGGTGGAACTCCTACGGCTACCACACTGGTGTCGACTGGCCGGCGCCCTACGGCACGCTGATCGGCTCGACAGCCGGCGGCGTGGTGTCGTTCGCCGGCTGGGACAGCGGTTATGGGAACTGGGTCGAGGTCGATCACGGCGGCGGCGTGCGCTCGCGTTATGCGCACCTCAGCGAGATCTTCGTCGGGGTCGGGGAGTGGCTCGAGGCCGGCAGCCTGATTGGGGGAGTCGGCACCTCGGGCAACAGCAGCGGAGCGCACTTACACTTCGAAATCATCATGAATGGCCAGCCGGTCGACCCATACCGGTGGCTCCAGTGAGGTGGAGGCGGGGATGGCGATGCTGACCGGCGAGGAAACGTGGACCCACGGCGACGTCGAGACGAACGGCGTTCGCCTGCACTATGTCGAGCAGGGCGAGGGTCCGCTGGTGATCCTGTTGCACGGCTTCCCGGAGCACTGGTACTCGTGGCGGCACCAGATCGCCGCGTTGGCCGAGGCCGGGCACCACGTCGTCGCGCCCGACATGCGCGGCTACAACCTCTCCCAGAAGCCGCGCCGCGGCTACGACATCAAGACCCTGACCAAGGACGTGCGCGGGTTGATCCGCGCGTTCGGCGAAACGAGCGCCACGATCGTGGGGCACGACTGGGGCGGCGTGATCGCCCTGCAGTTCGCGATCGACTATCCGCGGGCTTGCGACCGGCTGATCGTGATGAACGCGCCGCTGATCCGCTCCTGGTACTGGCAGCGCCGCAACTACCCGGCCAATCTCTACGCGCTGGTCATGCACGTGCCGTTCCTGGCCAAGCGGCGGATGTGGGGCGACATCGACGCCTCCGTGCGCCAGATCGTGCGCGGTGTCTCGCCCGACAGCGAGGCGCTAACCGAAGCGGACTACGAGGAGTTCGCCCGCGCGCTCAAGCAGCCCGGCGCGATCGACGCGGCGATGAAGTACTACAGCGACATCTACTGGCCCGACTGGTTCCTGACCTGGCCCGACCGCAACAAGCGGATCGAGTGCCGGACACAGTTCATCTGGGGCGCTCAGGACCGTGCGGTGCGCCTCGAGTTCATGGAGGAAGCGGCCGAACGGGTCGACAGTCTCAGCACCCACATCGTTGCGGACGCCGGTCACTGGGTGCAGCAGGAGCAGCCCGAAGAGGTGACGGCGGCGATGCTCGCCTTCCTGTCGAACAGCCTGTCGAGCACGGCCGGATGAGCGAGGACGCCGCGGAACCCGCTCCCGAAGGCGAGCCGCCCGGCCCCTGGACGCACGGCTACGCCGTGGGCGCCGGCGGCGTACGCCTGCACTATGTGGAGCAGCGGCCCGACGGCGGCGGCAACGACGCGCCGCTGGTGATCCTGCTGCACGGCTTTCCCGAGTTCTGGTGGTCGTGGCGCGAACAGATTCCAGCCCTCGCGGCCGCCGGCTACCGGGTGGTTGCGCCCGACCTGCGCGGCTACAACCTCTCCGACAAGCCGCCTGAGATCGCCGACTATTCGATCGAGCTGCTGACCGAAGATGTCCGCCGGCTGATCGCCCACTGCGGCCGCGAGCGCGCGGCGATCGTCGGCCACGATTGGGGCGGGGTGGTCGCCTGGGCCTTCGCGATGGAGTTCCCCGCGGCGACCGAACGGCTCGCCGTGCTCAACGCGCCGCATCCGCAGCGGATGCAGGAGGCGCTCAGCGGCCGGGTGAATCTGCGCCAACTGCGCCGCTCCTGGTACATGTTCGTGATGCAGCTGCCGATGCTGCCCGAACGCTGGCTGGCGATGAACGGGCACGAGCGGATCGGCCTGATCTTCCGCGACACTGCGGAGCACCGCGAGGCCTTCCCGGCCGATGTGCTGCAGCGCTTCCGCGACGCCGCCGCGCGTCCCGGCGCGCTCAAGGCCGCGATCAACTACTACCGCGCGGCCGTCCGCAGCGGCGCACGCGAAGGCTGGTGGCGGCTCCGCGCCGCGCTGCCCGGAGCGCTCGAGCCGTTCCTCGCCGCGGTCGTGGGCACCGGCGAGCCGCCGGAGCCGCGCAGCTATCCCACGATCGACGCCCCGACGCTACTCGTCTGGGGCGAACGCGACACCGCGCTGGGCAAAGAGCTCACGGAGGGCATGGAGCCACTCTTCGGCGGCCCGTTCGAACTCGTCTATCTGCCCGACTGCGCCCACTGGGTCCAGCAGGAGTGTCCCGAGGACGTCAACCGCCTGCTGCTCGATTTCCTCGAGCGCTACGCGGGCGGCTGATCGCGCCCCGTCAGCGCAGCCCAAGCCAGCCAAGCACGCCGCCGACCGCGCCACCGACCGCCACGACCACGCCGCTCACGATGAAGGCGAAGCGATACATCAGCTTCTGCGCGCGCTCATCAGAGATTTGGCGAGTGTCGTCAATGCGCCGATTGATCGCATTGATCAACTCAGCGGTCTGACGCCGATCCGCTGCTAGTTGGGCCAAGATCTCGTCGAGCCGACTCTCCACCGAGTCGAACCGCGCGTCCACTGCAGCAAAGCGCGCGTCGATGCGCTCGTCCTGTGCCGCAAAGCGCGCGTCGATGTGCTCGTCCTGTGCGGCGAAGCGCGCCTCGATACGCTCGTCCTGTGCCGCAAAGCGCGCGTCGATGCGTTGATCCTGCAGCGCGAAGCGCGCGTCGATCCGCTCGTCCTGAGCGGCGAACAGATCCGTGATGCGTTGGTCCTGGGCGGCGAACAGATCCCCGATGCGTTGGTCAACAGCATGGAACCGTTGATCGACCAGATTGAATCCGTGATCGGTTCGCTCCGCGGATTGACCGAGATCATCCTTCGTGACCAGCGTCCCGAGCTCGTCCTCGAGCGCATCACCGAGCGCACGCGCCGGCTGGTCCGGGAAGCCGCCCTCACTGGCGATGTCGTAGATGCGTCGCTTGTCGACCATGAGCTGTGCCCACAAGGATAGACAGTTCCCGTGTCACGCTGCAAGGTTCAGGTCAGCGGGTGATCGGGGTCCACATCGGTGCTCGCCGCAATCCAGTAGCGGCGCCGGATACCCATCGAGAGCTCCTCGAGGTCGTGCGCGACTCGTCGCTCATGCTCGGCGGGGAGCGCGGCCGTCCCGCAGACGCCGGTCAGCATCGAGCGCTTGAAGATCAGGCCGACGCTGGCGTCGACGAACGACAGCTCGCGCGCGGCGCGGGCCAGGAAATACTGCATCTCATGCGAGTCGAACGGGATGGTCGAGCGCGGCGCGTCGGTCGGCCAGAGGCCCCAGCCGAGGTAACCCCCACGCGCGACGTGCTCACGAACGGCCGTGCGGTGCGCGATCACATCCTCGACGTGACCCTCGCGACCGTCGAAGTGGATCAGATTGGGCCGACAATCGAGCACGCGCGTCCAGTTGGGCGTCGAGCAGCAGTGAATCCCCGCCAGCGCCCCGATCCGCTGCAGCGGCTCAACCGCCGCGCGCAGCACCGGCAGCACGTGCCGCCAAGCCAGCGGCAGCGACGGCTCGCCGACCGCGGCCAGCTCCGGCTCATCAAACATAATCACGGTCTGGAAGCCGAGGTCCTGAAACGCCTGCGCCTGGCGGGCCGCGGCCCGGCCGATGAACGAGCCCAGCCGCTCGAGCAACGCGAGGTCCTCATGCGGCGCCGCGCCGGAGGCCGTTCGCGACCATTTCGCCAGCGTGATCGGCCCGACGATCTGCCCCTTCACGACGTTGGGTCGGCGGTTGTCGGGCAGCTTCGGCAAACGCTCGAGTAGTTCGTGGAAGCCCGCCGCGCGCTCGCGATTCGGGCCCGCGGCGTTGGCGATGTCCGCATCGCTCAGCGAGCCGCTCCAGTGCAGCAGCTCGCCGTCCCAGCTCGCACCGGGTAGATCGAGCCCGGCCTGCGGGAGCATCTGCTCCAGCGGGTCGCGATTGGGCAGCTGTGGCCAGAACGGCATCCGCCAGTAGCCGTCGAGGACCTCGTCGACCGCCTCGGCGGCGTTCGTGTGTCGCGTCGAGCCGATGCCGGTGGGATAGAGCGGGAGATGAATTGGCGCGTCCACGAGGCTCCTGACACTGCGGCGGCTCCTGTGAGTGTACTTGCGCTCCTCGGGGTGACGGAACGACCCCCCCAGCCTTACGCACCGTGCACCACGCAGAGCTGCGCAGAGCTACGCTCGCGACCAAGCAGCTCGGCAGGTGCTCGTGACTTGCCGAATTGTTCACCAGTGTCTACACTTTCGCATCTAAAAGGGTCCCGCGAGCACGTGTCGAGGCGCGTACGCTTGCTTTTGGTGGGAGACGGCCATGTCCGCCCGTTCCGATTCCGACGAGGCCAGCGTCGCTGGTAGCGACCTGATTGAAGAGACGGAGGTCCAGGCGGACCCTGTCTCGCGTGCGCTGCGGGCGCCGCTGATTGGCCGACACTTCACGCGCCCCGGCGACGATATCTACGGCGACATCGAGTGGGTCTTCCGCACTGCGGCGATCACCTCTGACACGGGCGACACCATTTTCGAGCAGCAGGGCATCGAGACGCCCTCCTTCTGGTCGCAGACCGCGACCAACATCGTCGCCTCGAAGTACTTCTACGGCGCCCCTGGCTCGCCTCAACGCGAGAGCTCGATGAAGACCCTCGTTGACCGCGTCGTCAACACCATCACTGCATGGGGACGATCGGGCGACTACTTCCCGGACCGCGCATCCGCCAGCGCCTTCGAGCAGGAGCTCCGCTATCTGCTGATCAACCAGTACGCCGCCTTCAACAGCCCCGTCTGGTTCAACGTCGGCAACGAAGAGAAGCCGCAGTGCTCGGCCTGCTTCATCAACTCCGTCGAAGACACGATGGAGTCGATCATGGACCTCGCCAAGCGCGAGGCGCTGCTCTTCAAGTGGGGTTCGGGGACCGGCAGCAACCTGTCGACGCTGCGCTCCAGCAAGGAGGCCCTCGCCGGCGGCGGGATGGCCTCCGGGCCGGTCTCCTTCATGCGCGGCTACGACGCCTTCGCCAACGTGATCAAGTCCGGCGGCAAGACCCGCCGCGCCGCCAAGATGATCATCCTCAACGCCGAACACCCCGATGTCATGGAGTTCGTCGGATCGAAGGCCGAGGAAGAGCGCAAGGCCTGGGCGCTGATCGACGCCGGCTATGACGGCTCGCTCAACGGCGACGCCTACTCCTCCGTCTCCTTCCAGAACGCCAACCACAGCGTCCGCGTCTCCGACGAATTCATGCAGTCGGTCGAGGCCGGCGGCGCTTACTGGACCCGCGCCGTGACCTCGGGCGAGCCGATGGACCGCCTCGAGGCGCGAGAGGTGCTGCGTGCGATCGCCGAGGCGACCCACCAGTGCGGCGACCCGGGCATGCAGTTCGACACCACGATCAACGACTGGAATCCCTGCGCGGTCAGCGACCGCATCCGCGCCAGCAATCCCTGCTCCGAGTACATGTTCCTCGATGACACGGCCTGCAACCTGGCGTCGCTCAACCTGCTCAAGTTCTACGACCTGGAGACGCACGAGTTCGATGTCGAGGCCTACCGCCACGCCTGCCGGGTGCTGATCACGGCGCAGGAGATCATGGTCGGCAACGCCTCCTACCCGTCCGAGCTGATCGAACAGAACAGCCACCGCTTCCGCCCGCTCGGGCTCGGCTACACCAACCTCGGCGCGCTGCTGATGGCCCACGGCCTGCCCTACGACTCCGTCGGCGGCCGCGCGCTCGCCGGCGCCGTGACCGCCGTGATGAACGGCGAGGCCTACGCGCAGTCGGCGCGCGTCGCCGAGCGGCTCGGCCCGTTTGACGCCTACCCCGAGAACCGCGAGCCGTTCCTGCGCGTGATTCGCAAGCACCGCGCCGCCGTCGAGAAGATCGGCGGCATCGAGACGGTCGCTCCCGCGATCCGCGCCGCCGCCGACGATGCCTGGGCTCAGGCGCAGCGCCTCGGCGAGCTGCACGGCTACCGCAACGCGCAGGCCACGGTGCTCGCGCCGACCGGCACCATCGCGTTCATGATGGACTGCGACACCACCGGGGTGGAGCCCGACCTCGCGCTGGTCAAGTACAAGAATCTCTCCGGCGGCGGCTACCTCAAGATCGTCAACCGCACGGTGCCTGCCGCGCTCGCGCGGCTTGGCTACGGCGACGCGGCGGTCGATTCGATCGTCTCCTGGATCGACCGCGAAGGCACGATCGAGGGTGCGCCCGAGCTGAAGCCCGAACACCTGCCGATCTTCGACTGTGCGTTCAAGCCGGCGACCGGCGTGCGCAGCATCGCGCCGCTCGGACATGTGCGGATGCTCGGCGCCGTGCAGCCGTTCATCTCCGGCGCCGTCTCCAAGACGGTCAACGTACCCGAGGACGCCACGGTCGAGCAGATCATGGACACCTACGTCGAGGCCTGGAAGATCGGCGTCAAGGCGATCGCGATCTACCGCGACAACTCGAAGCGCATCCAGCCGCTCGAAACCGGCGAGCGCGTTGATGGCAAGAAGGTTGGCGAGACCGCCGAGCAGCGCGCGAGCAGTCCGCAGGACCCGCACCTCGTGCTCAACGACGCCTCATCGCCGCCCGCCTACCGGCGTCACCGCCTGCCCGACGAGCGCAATGCCGTGACCCACAAGTTCACCATCGGTGAGCACGAGGGCTACCTGACGATCGGCCAGTACGAGGATGGTCGCCCCGGCGAGGTCTTCGTGCACATCTCCAAGGAGGGCTCAACGGTGTCGGGTCTGATGGACGCGGTGGGCACGCTGACATCGGTCGCGCTGCAGTCCGGCGTACCGCTTGCGACGCTGGTCAAAAAGTTCAGCTACATGCGCTTCGAGCCCTCCGGCTGGACGCGCTCGGCCGAGATCGGCCATGCCGATTCGATCCTCGACTACGTCTTCCGCTGGATGGGCATGCGCTTCCTCGACGCTGACGACTCCGACGCAGCGGCGGGGCAGTCCCGGCTGATCCTCGAAGACGAAATCGTGCTCGCCGACGAAGCACGAGGCCCGGCGCCCGTCACCGCGCCCCTCTCGCGGCCCTCCAGCAGCCCCGACCGATCGCGCGAGAGCGCCTTCCAGAACCAACTCGACGCGCCGCCCTGCGCCGAGTGCGGCTCGATCATGGTCCGCAGCGGCTCCTGCTTCCGCTGCTACAACTGCGGCGCCACCAGCGGCTGCTCGTAACGGCCGCCCGCTGACCCTGTAGGGGCAGCCCTTGTGGCTGCCCGTCCCAGGCATGTCGGTCTTGGTGACTCAACGAGCACGTCTCGAGCGTCCGAGCGGCGCCGGGCTACCCGTCCGGCCGCGTCTCCCCCGCCTCGCGCAGCCGCCGCATCACGTCCGCTCGGCGTCGCTCGTACTCGAACTGCGACAAACCCTCGCGCTGCTGCTCGAGCGCCAGCAGCTCCGGCGGCGGGGGCGGTGCGGCCAGCGCGGCCGGCTGCGGAGCGGGAGCGGGAGGCCGCGGACGCTCGGGCGGCAATATGGCGGGGGGCGCCGGCGGCGGCAGCGCGACACCGCTCAGATCGGGCCGCGGCGCAGGTCCCCGCGGTAACGCGAACGGCTCCCGATGCACCACCACCAACGTCCCGACCATCCGGTCGTGCACGCACTGCCGGTCTGGGTTGAGCAGCATCCAGCCGCCATCGATGAGCGTCGGCAGGCCGGTGAACACGTAGCCCAGCAGCCCGAATAGCAGCCGCTTGATCGCCAGCTCTCGCATCCACATCCGCTGCGGCGAGATCGGCTGACCATCCTCCGCGATTACATACATCCCCAGCAGCCGCTTGCCGGGCGACTGTCCGTCTCGCGCGCTGAACCACATCCAGATCAGCCAGGGCGCGATGCCCAGGGCGAAGATCAACAGGTCGAGCAGCTCGGCGGCCAGCCGATAGAGGTGTGGGGCCGCGCGGTCGCCGCTGAGCGGGTGCGAGTTCAGCACCCCACAGCGCAGGCAGAACCGCGCCACATCGGGATACCGCCCGCACGCGGGACAGACTTCGGGCCGTTGCGGCTGAGTCATACCCCGCAGCATCGCGGAACGCGCGAGTTGCCGCGCGCCGCGCGCCCCTATCGATCGGGCGGAAACGTTCCCGGCGGCGGGTGGACCGGCGCCTGCACCGGTCGTACCTCGACCACGAGCGTGTTGAACACCTTGTCGCGCAGCGTCTGGCGGTCAACGTCAACCAGCAGCACCGCCGCGTCGACCGCGGGCGCGATCAAGCCAACGATCACCAGCACCAGGAACGGGATGCCGCTTTCCGCATTCGCGTCAACGAAGAACAGCGTAACCACCAACGCCGCGATGATTCCGACGCCCACATCCCACCAGAAGTCGCGCAGCCACATCAGCATCATGCCGGCCTGCGTCCCGTCGACTCGGTGAACCCGCATCCGCAGCAACGCCTTGCCCGGCGACTGCCCGCGTCGCGACGTGAAGATGTGCCAGATAATCCAGCCAATCCCGAACGTCAGGTTGAGAATCGCGTAGTCGAGCACCCAGCCGCCGAAGCGCGTCCAGCGCGACGCCGCGTGGGCGCTCTGCGTGGGGTCCGAGAGCAGCACTCCGCACGAGCTACAGAAGTACCGCCCGCCGCCGCGCGGATGCCCACACGCCTGACACTGCATCACGTATGCGCTGGTGCTCATCGACCCTCCGTGCGGCGAACGCTCGCAGCCGACCCCACGATACCCGCCGATCAGTACGGCAGCGCGACCGGGCGATAGGCGCCGCTGCGCAGCGCTTCGACGAGATCGGCGATCGAGCGGATGTCGGCGTCGAACTCGGTCGAGGCCGTGCCGACCTCGTGATTCGCGTGACAATCACTGCCACCGATCGGCGGCAATGGCAGATTGCGCCCGCGCCGCGAGGCCGACTGATTCTGCAGCGGCCCGTCGCAGCCGTTCAGCCCCTCGGCGCCGTCGAACAGCTCAATAAACGCACCCGGCGGCACGCGCAGACCAGGGTCCCGGGCCGGGTGCGCAAGGAACATCAGCGCTCCGTGCTCGTCGCACAGCTCGCGCAGCAGCCGCGCCTCCGAGATGCGTGGAATCAGCGAGGGCAGCCCGTAGACGAGCACGTGCCCGAGCTCGGTGGTCACCTCGACGCCCGTGAGCACCAGAATGTCGGCGTGCTCATTGAGCACCCGGACCCGCTCCGCCGGCCAGACCACGTCGTGCTCCGTTAGCACCACGCCGTCGAGCCCGCGCGCGGCCGACTGCACGATCAGATCGTGCGGCAGCAGATTGCTGTCGGTCGACCAGACCGAGGTGTGCGAGTGCAGGTCGATCAGCATCCTGCGCACTGTCCCGCGCGGGCATGGGCTGGGTCAACTCGCGGGGGTCGCGTGTACGCTGCTCGCGTGCCGATGGAGCGAGCGAATATCGTCGCGATCGCCGTGCAGGACGAGCGCCAGCTCGACGGCAGCTGGCACCTTGAGCTGGTCGGCGAGACGGAGGAGTCAACGATGGCTGTCTCGCTGCGCATCGTGCTCGATCGCGAAGGCGCGCTCGTCGAGGGCGAACTCGGCGTGTCGCAGCGCGACGACGAACAGCTCGGCGAGATCGAAACCGATGCAGTCGCGGACGAGCTTGAGCCGCTGACCATCGAGTTCGCCGCGGAGCTGGAAAATGGGCGAGCCAGCGTCTCAGTCGCGCAGCGTGACGACGGCGACTTCGACCTCGAGCTTGATTTCGGAGCGGCGCGATGAGCCCGCGAATCGCCGTGCTCGCCGGCGGCGTCGGCGCAGCGCGCTTCCTCGACGGCCTCGTGCGCGTCGTTCCGCCCCAGGATGTCACGGCGATCGTCAACGTCGGCGACGACATGGAGTGGGCCGGCCTGCACATCGCGCCCGATCTCGACACCGTGATGTACACGCTCGCCGGCCTGATGAATGCGGAGACCGGCTGGGGCCTGGCCGGCGACGACCGCCGCGTGCTCAGGCGTCTCGAGTCGCTCGGCGGCCCCGCCTGGTTCTCGATCGGCGACGACGACCTCGCCACACACCTCTACCGCACTCACCGCCTCCGTGAGGGCGCGCCGCTCTCCACGATCACCGCTGAGCTCTGCGCGGCCGTGGGGCTTGAGTGCCGCATCACGCCGGTCACCGACGATCGTCTCCGAACCGTCGTCAGCACGCCCGCCGGCCAGCTCGCGTTCCAGGACTACTTCGTGCGCCGCCGCGCCACCGACACCGTGCAGGCGCTGCACTTCGACGGCGCAGAGTCGGCCGAGCCGGCGCCCGGTGTGCTCGATGCGCTCGCGCAGGCCGACATCATCGTGATCGCCCCGAGCAATCCCTTCCTCTCGATCGACCCGCTGTTCGCCGTCCCCGGCGTGCGCCAGGCGGTGGTCGACAACGACAGCGCGGTGATCGCGATCAGCCCGATCATCGGCGGCGCAGCGGTCAAAGGCCCCGCGGCCGAGATCCTCGCCAGCCTCGGCCACGATGTGTCGGCGCGCGGTGTCGCGCGGCTCTACGCCGGCCTCGCCGACGTGTTCATCCTCGACGAGCAGGACGCTGACCTGGCCGATGAGATCCACGAGTCGTTCGGAATGCGCTGTGTCGCGCGTCCCACGCTGATGACCGGCGTGCCCGAGAAGATCGCGCTTGCCGAGGCCGTGCTCACCGACGCGGACTGGGTCGCGTCGGGCGTGACGCCGCCGTGACACTCGACGTAACGGGCGAGATCGTCGCGGTGGTGCCTGTGCGTGGTCTGCCGGCCGGCAAGCGGCGCCTCGCCGCGCGGCTCAGCACCGACCAGCGCAACTCGCTCGTGCGCGCGATGCTCGACGACGTCGTCGGCGCACTGCTCAACGCCGCATCGATCGACCGAGTCGTGATCTGCAGCCGCGACGTCGCAGCACACGTCGAGGGCGACCGGCTCGGCGTCGACTTCCTCGACCAGGCCGACCAGCGGCCCGGCTACAACGGCGCGATCGTCCGCGCCCAGGCCGACCTCGCCGCTGCCGAAGCGCTGCTGATCGCGCCCGCCGATGTTCCGCTGATCACGCCGGACGCGGTCGACCTCGTGGTCGCGACCGCGCCCGATGGCGAGGCCGTCGTGGTCGCGCCCGCCCACAACGGCGGCACGAACGGCCTGTTCGTGCGTCCGCCGGGCATCATCCGCCCCGCGTTCGGCCCGTCATCAGCCCGCGCGCATGCGCAGGCCGCATCCGACGCCGGCGTGGCGGGCGTCCCCTTCCGCCTCGCGCAGATCGATGTCTGGGCCTACGACGTCGACACCCCGGCCGACCTCGATCACCTCGAAACGGTGCTTCCCCAGCTCCCCGACGAGATCGCCCCCAACACCCGGGCCTGGTTCGCGCTGGTCGGCGCGGTGGGGCCGGGCGGCTGAGTCACGGCCTGTTCAGACCACGAGGGCGTACCGGAGCCGCTCAATTGCGTCGCGTCATCAGCCGTCATTCCTGCGTGCCCCCTCCGTGATTCCCGCGCCCCTCCGCGCCCCTCCGCCATTCCTGCGTGCCCCTCCGTCATTCCTGCGTACCCCGTCCGTCATTCCTGCGTACCCCGTCCGTCATTCCTGCGCACCCCCTCCGTCGTTCCTGCGCATCCCCTCCGTCGTTCCTGCGCATCCCTTCCGTCGTTCCTGCGCATCCCCTCCGTCATTCCTGTGTCCCCCCTCCGTCATTCCTGCGTAGGCAGGAATCCATGCGACCACGGGGTTTCGAGAGGGCGTCAGACGTTCGACGGACCGAAAGTGGCAGTGAGGCCGCGTTCGGGCGGTTGGCTGCGCCGTCGAGGTGACCGAGGCTTGACGCGACGTTGGGCGATCGCATGGATTCCTGCCTACGCAGGAATGACGGTGGTGGGTGCAGGAATGACGGTGGGGTGCAGGAATGACGGGGGGGGCAGGAATGACGGGGGGACAGGAATGACGGTGGGGTGCAGGAATGACGGAGGGTACGTCGGAATGACGGCCCTACGCAGGAATGACGATGGAGGGACGCGGAGCCGGGGGACCAGGCGTGCGCCCCGGCGTCTCACATGTCTTTCGCCGGCGCGCCTAGATGCGCGGCATACCGAGACCGCGCTGGGCCATGATGTTGCGCTGTAGCTCGTTGGCGCCTGCGCCGAACGTCGGCATGATCGCTGCCATGTAGCCGTTTTCGGCGCTGCCGCCGATTGGCGCGCGCGAGTCGTCGGGCTCGAGCTGGCCGTAGAGGCCCATGCAGTGCAGTGAGAAGTTCTGCAGCCGCTGCATCATCTCGGTGCTGAAGACCTTGACCTCGCTCGCTTCGTAGTTTGGGCTCTCGTCGCGCTTCAACATGTCGAGGATGTGCCACGACAGGTGCTGCAGCACCTCGATCTCGATGCGGAAGGTCGCCAGCCCGTTGCGGATGCCCACGTCGTCCACCGCGCGCCCGGCGGGGCCCGCCGTGCGCGCCCACTCGATCAGCCGGTCGTAGACAGCGCGAACGCCGGAGACGGTGAAGATCGAGATGCGCTCGCGGTCGAGCGCGTGCGCGGCGTAGTACCAGCCGCGGTTCTCCTCGCCGACCAATGCCTCGGTTGGCACTCGGACGTCCTGAAAGTAGACCTCGTTGGTGCGGTAGCCGGGCATAGTCCAGATCGGCTTGACCGTGATCCCGTTCGACTTCATGTCGACCAGCATCATTGAGACGCCGCGGTGCTTCGGCGCGTCGGGATCGGTGCGCGTCGCCAGCCAGACGTACTCCGAGCGGTGCGCGCCCGAGGTGAAGCGCTTGGTGCCGTTGAGGATGTAGTCGTCGCCGTCCTTGACGGCGCGCAGCTGCAGCGATGCGAGGTCGCTGCCGGCGTCGGGCTCGGTGTAGCCGAGCGCAAACTCCACCTCGCCACGCGCGATCGGCGGCAGGAAGCGCTCCCGCTGCTCATCGGTCCCGAAGCGCATCAGGGTCGGGCCGACCTGCTGCGTGGCGACGGTCGCCTGCGGGGCGCCGACGTAGTTCATCGCCTCCCAGAACAGGTACTGCTCTTCGAGCGAGCGCTCCTGGCCGCCGTATTCGGCCGGCCACGACATCGTCAGCCAGCCGCGCTCGGCGAGCAGCTTCCGGAACCCGCGCTCATCAGCCATCGTGTCGGTCGCGGCGTCGCCAATTTTGGCGCGCAGCTCGGGCGTCCATTCGGCATCGAGAAAACTCTTGATCTCGGCTTCGAACGCAAGCGCCTGTTCGCTGAAGTGGTATTCCATGCTGTGGCCTCCGGGATGTGTTCGTGGCTGATCGTACCGCAGTGCGGCGAGCCAATGCAGATCAGGCGATCAGCTCTTTGTTCGGCGCCTCGCGGGCGATTCCGCTGATGAAGAGCGGTCGGACCGGCGGTGTCGCTGGCTCCATGTGCGCGTCGGCCGGGACGCGCGCGCGAATGATGACCGGGCGGACGACGATCACGAGCGCGATGAGCGCGAATGTGCCCAGCGCCATCGGCGGGAACAGCACTTCCATCGTCAACGCCTGAGCCAGCCCGCCGAGCGGCAGACCCATCGCCTGTGACAGGCCCATGCCCATCATGAAGATGCTCATCACGCGCCCGCGCATATCGTTGGGCGTCTCGTGAGCGATGATCGCGACGACAGCGATCATCGCCATCGACATGCCGGCGCCGAGCAGGAAGTTGCCCATGATCGCGTTGAGCGCGGTCGGCTGGATCGTGAAGACCACGAACCCACCGGCCATCAGCAGCGCGCCGGACGCGGTCAGGATGCCCTTGCGCTCGTACCACGAGAACGCCGCGACGATGATCGACGTCAGCATCGCGCCGAAGCCCCAGAAGAACGCGATGATGCTGAATCCGATGTCGGAAGCGCCGACCACCGTCGTTACCCAGGTCGGACCGAGGGTGCCGGTTGGCGGCATGACCAGCACCATCATCAGCGCGACCAACCCGATGCTCCAGAAGATCACCGGCTTCGAGCGGCTGAAGCGGATGCCATCGGCGATATCGCGGAACGCCGCCCCGGCGCCGCTGCCGCGCGACGCCATGCGCTGCGCCGAGAAGACGGTGCGGTAGCTCATCATCGCGAGAATCACGATCTCGGCGACGTGACCACCGGCGCTGATCGCGTAGACATTGCCGTGGCCGAGATAGTGAATCATCGGACCCGTGGCGAGAATCGCGACCGGCATCGCGAGCTGCATGCTGGCCTGCTGCAGCGCGATCCCGGTGGGCGTGAGCCGCGGACCCAGGATCTCGGGCGCCATCGCCTGGCGGGTGGGCGCATCAACCCCGTGAGCGGCCGAGGCCAGCATGGTCAGCGCGAAGAAGAGCGCAATGCCCCCGATGTCGGTCATCCCGAGCCACATCACCGCCGCGACGCCGAGGTTCGAAACGACAGCGACGGCCTGCGTCACGATCAGCAGGGTTCGCCGGTCGAAGCGGTCGGCGAGCGCTCCGCCGAACAGGCCGAAGCCGAGCATCCCAAGGCCGCGGATCGTGCCGATCGCGCCGACCAGAAGGACCACGACGCCGCCATCGGCGAAGCTCTGGATCCAGAAGATCGCCGTCACGAACTGCAGCGGCATGACGCCCTGACCGAAGATGAAGCCGGTCAGCAGCAGGCGGTACTCGCGCAGCCGCAGCGGGTGCCAGATCTTCGGACGCTCGGCGAGGGCCGCGGCTGAGCGGCTCACGTGACTGACTGGCCTCGCTCGACTCACGTGACTGACGTGACTGACTCGATCGACGTGGTGGGCGTAGCGCCGGACCGGCCGGAACGAGCGGCCTCCAAGACAGTGTGGCGATGGCCCTGGTGGGCCTTGTTGGCGTCGCCGAAGATCAGCTCGAGCCGGCGTTGCACGGCCCGGCGCAACCCGTTGATCACCACGACGACCAGCGTGCCGCCCTCGGCGAGGTGGTCGTGCGCTTCGAGCAGGATCTCATCGAGCGCGTCGTTGCCGGCCTGGGCGGGCAGGTTGGAGACAATCAGGTCGAGTGGGCCGACCTCGACATCGCGCAGGCCGGGGCTGAGCACGGCCTTCGCGTTCGCGAGCCGATTGCTCTCGATGTTCTCTCGAGCGGCCTCCACGGCGCGCACATCTGTATCGACGAGCGTCACCGTGGCGGTCGGCCAGCGGCTGGCCAGCGTGAGGCCGATCGCGCCGTAGCCGCAGCCCAGATCGAGCACTCGCGGCTGCGCCGGCACGGACTCCAGCTCACGCAGCAGCAGCGCGGTGCCGGCGTCGATCGCGCGCGCCGAGAACAGCCCGTGACGCGTGCGCAGCGTCAGGATGCCGGCGCCGGTGTCGTGCTGAATCGTGGGTTGCCGCGCGATCGATTCGCGCAGGCTGTCGAGCGAGTCTCGAGTCTGCTCGCGGGTTCTGGTGCTCACGCGCTGATGGCGGCCGAGGCCGGCGCGAACTTGCGTGCCGGCACATCCCGGCCCCAGCCCATGCCCGTGTAGATGCTCGTCCATTTGCCCGCGTGACTGCCCGCCACGGTGAGCTGGATCGACGATGGATCCATGAACTTGGAGATCGGCCGATCAAGGTCCTCGTCGGTGAAGCCCTCCTGGCCGAGCAGGTAGCGCGCAAAGCCCGAGCCGGCTTTGTCGTCCTCCAGCCGTTCGTGCAGCGGCCGCGCCGTCTCCTCGATCATGCACTCGCGGATGTTGTCCTTGGTCCAGCCGTCGGCGCGGAAGACATCCGCGTGCTCGGGGGCGACCACGAACATCGTCGGCGCCGACGGCGCCTTGGGGTCGCCGATCGACTGCACCGCGAGGGCCAGTGAGCCGGTCAGCGCACGCGCGGTGCGGCTGGTCTGGTCGATGCAGACGCGCGGACCACCCATCACCGCCATGATCGAGACGACGTCATCGTCCGCCTCGTAGCCATGCTCGACGTGGAACGGCTCCCACGGGCTGGCCTCCTCGTACTCGGCGAAGCCCAGCGTCCACTTATGCCCGCCCCCCTGGATCGACTGCTCGATCTCGCCGGGCTTCGCGCCGCCGACATTGCGGAGCAGCAGCCGGAAGGCGCGGCCGAGCGTGTTGCTCGGTCGATTGGCCTGGCCGAGCGCGTTGAGCCCGGAGTTGATCCCCAGCCGCTCGCGAATCGGGCCGTTGATGATCATCATCGCTGAGGCGCCCGCCGTGGTCGCGAGCAGGCCGTGGTACTGGTGGCGGTCACCGCCGCGACCGACCAGCGCCGCCTGCGTCGCGGCCAGCACCATCGGGAAGTACTCCGGCCGACAGCCGGCCATCACCGCGTTGATCGCGATCTTCTCGATCGTCGCGTCGCCGTAGTTCGGCGGGACCTCGGCGACCACCTCCTGGGGGTCGCGCGAGGTCGCGCTCAGCATCTGGAGCACCCGCTCGCGCGTCGGCGGGACGACGGGCAGCCCGTCGGTGATGCCCTGCTCGAACAGGAACTCGTGGACATCAACGTGTTCGGCGATGTCGATGACACGGGCGAGCAGCTCGCCGGCGGCGGGTTGGGCCACGTCGGCCACGCTGGCTAGGCGACCGGCTGCATCAGCACATCGAGGATTTCGTCGATGTAGCGCTCCGCGTGGGCGTGCATCTCTTCATCGGTGCGGTCCTGCATCGGATGCGGGATGAAGACGCGCCGGACCTCGGGGAGGCCGAGCGTCTCTGCCTGATGCGCCGCCGCGTTCACGAACTCGCTGGTCGCGATGAAGACCGAAGGCTTGCCCTGGATTTCGAAGTTGACTGTGTCGTGCACACTGCACGTCGTGCAGGAGCCTCAATCAGCCAGCGCTTCGATGACGAAGTCGGCCTCCTTCAGAATCGCCTGCCTGGTGTCCTCAGGCACGGGCTTCGCGACGGTCGGCTTCATGTAGCGGCGCGTCTCGATGCCGGGAGCGCGCTCATGCAGCAGCTCCTCGAGGCGATCGAGGAAGATGTTCCCGCGCGGCTTGGAGATGTCGAGCAGGGCGACGGTGCCGTGCAGCGACTCCGGTCGCGGCGTCAGGCTGCGCTTGATCGGCACCCGTTCGTCCGTCGGGTCGAGAATCTGGACCATGGCGTTGTCTCCCTTGCTGTAGCGCTCGCCGTCGCAAGCGCGTTGTCCATATTCTAGGGCACTCGCCTGAGTCGGTAGGAGAGGGTTGGGCTCGTGACGGCGGCAGGATGACGTTTGACGTATCTCGTCAATGCAGGTTAAGTTGCCGATGTGATCGCTGGATACGGGGACGAGCGGACAGCGGCCTTTGCCAGCGGTGTCCTTGTTCCCGCGTTCCAGGGGTTCGCCAAGCAAGCGGAGAGGCGGCTGTCGATCCTCAACGCGGCGACGTCGCTCCACGACCTGCGAGCGCTGCCCAGCAACCGACTGGAGGCGCTCAAGGGGGATCGAGTAGGACGGCACTCAATCCGAATCAACCGCCGGTGGCGCATCTGTTTCGTGTGGTCCGACGATTTCGGACCAACCGACGTAGAGATCGTCGATTACCACTGACCACAGGCGAAGGGACGCAGACCGATGCTCAAGCGCGCAGCGCACCCCGGCGAGATTCTGGGCCACGAACTGGGCGAGATGGACGTGACGCCGACCGAATTCGCGCGGCAGATCGGCGTGCCGCCGAACCGGATCGGGCAGATCATCGCTGGCAAGCGTTCGATCACGGGCGACACCGCACTGCGGCTCGGGCACTGGTTCGGCACTGACCCGCAGTTCTGGATCAACCTCCAGTCGCAGTTCGATCTCGCCGTCGCCGACAAACGTAATGGCGATGCGATCCGCGATCTGCCGACAGCGCAGCAACGCGCTCGTGGGTAAGAGACCGTTGAGCGGCTCTGCTCCGTCATTCCTGTCTGCGCAGGAATGAACAGAGAGGGACACGGATCAGTCGCCGATCACCGAACTCGTCGGCGAGGAGTAGACCCCGCCGGCCCAACCGCCGAGGATCGTCGAGAACTTGGCCGCGCCGCTGCCGGCGACGACCAGCACGATGTTCTCAGGCTTCTGGAACTTGGCGATCGGACGATCCAGCGCGGCTTCGCCGCCGAAGCGTTCAATGATGTTCGGCGGTAGCCCCGCCCCGGCCCGATCGTTGCGAATCCGATCACGCAGCGGGATCGAGGTGTCCTCCATGATGCACTCGCGCACATCGTCCTTGCTCCAGCCGTCGCGACCGAAGACGCCGGCGTGGTCCGGCGAGACCACGACCAGCGTGTCGCTGGTCGGCGACTTCGGGTCCTGCAGGCCGGCCAGCGACAGCGCGAACGTCCCCGCCAGCTGACGCGCCGTGCGGCTGGTCTGATCGACGAACGTGTTCGGCCCGCCCGACATCGCCATCAGCGTGGCCACGTCAGCATCGGGCTCGAAGCCGTGCTCGACAGCCAGCGAGGGCCACGGGCTGGCCGCCTCGTTCTCGGCGAAGTTCATCGTCAGCCGGTGCGGCCCGCCCTGGGTCGCGCGGTCGGTGCCGCCGGGCTTCGAGCCGCCCACGTTGCGCGCGCAGAGCCGCAGCGCCCGACCGATCGACGCGTTGGCGCGGTTGCCCTGGCCCAGCGCATTGTGGCGGTAGTTCATCCCGATCCGGTCGCGAATCGGGCCGTTGAACACACCGACCGGCGTCGCGCCCATCGTGGTCGCCAGCACGCCATGAATGTTGAAACTTTCCGTGCAGGCGATCTCGACGAGCGTGATGATCGAGGGCAGGTACTCCGGCTTCGCTCCCGCCATGACCGCGTTGATCGCGATCTTCTCGACGGTGATCGGCGCCAGGTTTGGCGGCATCACCGCGATCTCTTCCTGCGGGTCGCGGACCGTGCCCTGCAGCATCCGCCAGACGCGCTCGCGTGTCGGCGGGACGACCGGGAAGCCGTCCGTGTAGCCCTGGTCGTAGGTGAATTCGTAGATGTCGGCATCGTGGGCCGTCTCGACGACGCGTGAGAGCAGGTCGCCGCTGCGCCGGGCGGCCAGCCGCTCATAGATGCCCGGTTCGTAGTTGCGCGCGCCGCAGCCGGGCCGCTGCTCGGGCAGCGCGTCCCAATCGATCCCAAGCGGCCCGCCCTCGCGGCCCGCCAGCGTCATCGCCTCGTTGCTGATCTCGCGCCACTCAAACTTGTCGAAGCCGAACGTCTGGATTTCGCAGCTCTGCGACTGGTCGTAGAGGAACAGCGTCGGCACGGTGTCGATATCGGCGTCGTACGAGAGGTCGAGAGCGTCATCATCGAGCAGCGGCATCGTCAGCTCGTGACGCTCGCGCAGCACGGGAATATCGTCGCGCTTCTGCACTGCCACCCAGACCTCAAGGTCATCGCCCGTCGCGCGGTGCAGCGACTCAAGCAGCGGCAGCGTCAGGTTGCAGGTCTCGCAATCTTCCTTCACCAGCGCCAGCAGCACCGGGCCGCTGGGCGGGAAGTGGCGCACGGCGCCATCGGCGTCGGGCAGCGCAAAGCCGGTCGGGGGTCGCATGTGGATATGGTAGCGGCCGTCGATCGATTGATGCGTTTGACTGCGGGAGAATTGCGCGGGAAACTGCACCGCAGCGCGTGAACGGCGTCACCAACGGCGTTGAGCGCGCCGCGAAATGACGTGCAGTGAGAGGTGTGTGAAGGTGCGAGTTGTGAAGCTGCTGATGGCGCTGGTCTTCGTCGCGGCCGTGGTCGCGCCCTCGTATGCGCTGGCCGCCTCCGACGCCGGCGTCGCGGACCCGGTCAGCGTGGCGCCGCAGGAATCCGAGGAGATTCACACCTCCGACGAATCGCTCGCCACCTCGCTTTTCATCCCCTTCTGCTTCATCGGGGCCACGCTGCTGATCTTCATGTGGGCGATCCGCAACCGCGCCCGCCGCGGCCAGGAGGAAGAGCCGATGCCCTGGTGGCGAACCCACCAGTGGTACACGCGCGACGACGAAGACACGGGCTGACGAAGACGCGGGCTGGGGCCAGCTACGCCGATGTCCAGCTAGAAGAGCAGCGCGCCCAGACGGCGACGGTATTCACCGACGATCGGCTGATCACCGAGCAGCGAGAAGATGTCGAGCAGGCGCTTGCGCGCGCCCTCATCGCAGGCGTGCCGATCGAGCCGCACCGATTCCAGCAGCGTGTCGAGCGCAGCCTGCCACTGGCCCTCGAGCGCCAGCAGGCAGCCGTGCCGGAAGCGCGCTTCGGCGTCGTCGGGGCGCTCCGCGGCCCGGCCGCGGATCTCGTCCGGCTCGTAGCCGTCCAGGACCTTACGTAACTCGATCGAGGCGAGGATTCCCTTGGTCGTCGGGTTGTCCGGCCAGCGCTCGGCCAGCTCAACCGCCTGCTCGATCTCGCCGATTCCGGCCAGCAACGCCGCCAGGCCGACGCCGGCCGGCTCGTGATTGGGATCGTCCTCAAGCGCCGACTGGAAGTGCAGGCGCGCGATCGGGACCTGGTTCTGCTGCAGCATCCGATAGCCCTCGGCGGCCTTGAGGTCGGCCTCCGAGGGGACCAGCGAATTGAAGAACTCGCGCACCTGCTCCTCGGGCAACGCGCCGACGAAGTGGCTGATCACCTGGCCGCCCGCGAAGGCGAACACGGCGGGGATGCCCTCCACCTGCAGCGCTTGCGCGACCTGCGGGTTCTCGTCGGTGTTGACCTTGACCAGCTGCACCTGCCCGTCGCGTTCGTAGGCCAGCTTCTCGAGGATCGGCCCGAGCACGCGGCAGGGCCCGCACCACGGGGCCCAGCAATCGACGATCACCGGGAGCTCGTGCGAGCGGTCGATCACGTCTTTTTGGAAGGTCGCGTCGGTGCAGTCGATCACCGCGGCGACGTGGTCGTGCAAGCCGGTCGGCACGTCCGAGGCCTCCGCTGGTGGCGGCTGCGGGGCGCGCGGGGGCGGAGGCGGCGGGGGCGGGGCGGCGGAACGAATTGGCTGCCCTGAGGGCGAGTAGATCACCGGCCCGGCGTTCGGCGGGGGCGGCGCACCGCGACCCGGAGGCTGAGCGCCAGGACCACCAGGTTGGCCACTCGGTCGGCCACCGGGTCGGCCACCAGGTTGGCCACTCGGTCGGCCGCCGGGTTGGCCGCTTGGTCGGAAGGGGATCGGCTCGGGTGGTCGACGGCTCATGGGCGCTCTCGGCTCCGCTCGGCTGCTACCAGTTGGTGTAGCGCTTGCGCCTGGGGAAGTTCGACGACTTCTCCTGGCTGCTGTTGTGTTCAGTGATCGAGGCCACGCTGCGTGAGGCCTCCGTGCCGCAATCCGGGCACGGGAAGTCCTCAGCGGCAAGGCTCATCGGCCGCATCTTCTCGAAGTTGTTGCCGCATTCGCAACGGTAGGTATAGACGGGCATCGCGCTCCCCTCCTCTAGTTGGGCCAATCTTACTCTGCCCGGTCGCGATGCACGCGCTCGCGCAGCGCGTCAGTCACGCGCAACGCTGCCGCGACCTCCGCCACGTCGTGCACGCGCACCACGTGACAGCCGAACCAGGCCGCGAGCGCGTTGAACGCGAGCGTCGCCTCCAGCATCCCCGCTTGCCCCTGCGCGTCGCGTGAGCGCAGCTCGCCGTGGCCAAGCAGCTCGGCCAGGAAGCCCTTGCGCGAGGCCGAGATCACCACCGGATGGCCCAGTGCGACCAGGTTTGGCAGGTCGACCAGCATGCGCAGGTTGTCGACCAGACCCTTGCCGAATTGGAAGCCCGGATCGATCCAGACCTCCGGCACGCCCTGCTCGCGAATCTCGGTCGCGCGCTCGCGCAGGAAGCCGCGCACCTCCGTCGCCACATCGTCATAGGAGTGATCGAGATCGCGGTGCCGCTGCGGTCGCCCGCGCAGGTGCATGATCAACAGCGGCGTCTGCGTCTCCGCGGCGACCGCGACCGTTGCCGGATCGCCGCCGCTCGTGATGTCGTTGATCAGATGCGCGCCCGCCGCGACCGCCGCTCGCGCGACCTCCGCCGTCCACGTATCGACCGAAACCAGATGGCCCGCGCGCACCAACGCTTCCACGACCGGCGCGATCCGTGACGCCTCCTGCTCGGGCGACACCTCAGCCGCGCCGGTGCGCGTTGATTGCGCGCCGACGTCGATGATCGTGGCCCCAGCCTCGCGAAACTGCTCGGCGCGGCGCGCGGCCTGCGCCACCGGAACGACCGACTCGCTGACCGGCGAGTCGGTATCGACGTTGAGGATGCCCATCACCTGCGTGCGGTAGGTGCAGTCGAGCGTCCGCCCGCCGAGCTGCAGCAGCATCGCTGTTCAGCGCCGCCGCGCGATGTAGTGCGGGCTGCGCCCGAAGTAGAGCTGCGCCGCTTCCATCAGCGACTCGGACAGCGTCGGGTGGGCGTGGATCGATTCGGCGAGATCGGTGGCGCGCGCGCCCAGCTCAACCGCCAGCACGCCCTCGCCGATCAGCTCGCCGGCGCCGGGGCCCACGATTCGCACGCCCAGCACGCGCTCGCTGCCGCGTTCGATCACCAGCCGTGTCAGCCCGTCGTTGCGCCCGCTGGCCGAGGCTCGTCCCAGAGCCGTCCACGGGAACGAAACCGTCGTCGCTTCGATGTCCAGCGCCGCCGCCTCCGACTCGTTCAACCCGCACCAGGCGATCTCGGGATCGGTAAACACCACTGCGGGCACGGCGAGCGGCTCGAAGGCCGTGGGTTCGTCGCAGATTGCGTCGATCGCGACGCCGGCCTCGTGCGTCGCCTTGTGCGCCAGCATCGGATCGCCGGCGACATCGCCCACCGCGAAGATGGTCGGCTCGGCGGTGCGGCGTTGCAGGTCGGTCTCGATGAACCCGCGCTCGCCGATCATCGCGCCGGTGTGCTCGAGGCCGAGCCCTGCACTGTTCGGCCGCCGGCCCGTGGCGACGAGGATCCGGTCGTACGTCTCCGTGCGCTCAACGCCCTCCGGCCCGCGCATCACGACCGAGACGCCGTCCTGCAGCTCCTCGAGCGACGTCACTGCCGTGTCGACGTGAATCGCATGCAGGTCGGCGCGCAGCCGTCGTTCGAGCACCGCGACAAGCTCGCGGTCGACACCGCTGAGTAGTTCGGGCAGCAGCTCGACCACCGTGACCTGCGAGCCGAGCGCCGCGTAGACCGAGCCGAGCTCCAACCCGATGTACCCGCCGCCCACGACCAGCAGCGTCGCGGGAATCTCGGGCAGCTGCAGCGCGGTCGTGGAGTCCATCACGCGCTCTGAATCCAGCCGCAGCGGCGGCGGGATGGTCGGGCTCGAGCCGGTCGCGAGCACCAGCGCGTCGAACGCGATCTCGGTTACTTCGCCGGCCCGCTCGACGTTCAGGCTGGTCGCGCTGCGCACGCGGCCGTAGCCCTGCGTGAAGCGCACCTGGTGTTGCCGCCGCAGCAAGCCGAGGCCGCCGGTCATCTTCCTGATCGTCGCGTCTTTCCAGTCGCGCAGCGCCTCAAGATCGATCTCGGGCTGCCCGAAGCGGATGCCCCACTCGCCGGCGTGGTCGGCCTCGCGGATCAGCCGAGCGACATGCAGCAGCGCCTTCGAGGGAATGCAACCGTCGTACAGGCAGACGCCGCCCGGGTTCGGCGCGGTGTCGATCAGCGTCACATCGAGGCCGCGCTCGGCGGCGAGGAAGGCGGCGGGGTAGCCGCCCGGTCCGGCGCCCAGCACGGCCAGCCGCAGCGCTTCGCCGTTGCTCGCGACTGGCAACACCATGTCCGCTAGCCCTCGAGCGCCAGCACGAGCGGCTGGCGAATCGCATCGGCAATCCAGGTCATGAAGCGCGCCCCGTCGGCGCCGTCCATCACGCGATGATCGAACGTGAACGAGAGCGGCATGATGCTGCGCGAGACCCACAGCTCCTGTTCGTCGTCCCAGACCGGCCGCCGCTCCGCGCGCCCGATCCCGAGGATCGCCGCGTTCGGGTGGTGAATCACCGGCGTGAAGAAGCCCGTCCCCATCCCGCCCAGGTTGGTCACCGTGAAGCTGCTGCCGCGGAAGTCCCCCAGCCCGAGGTCGCCGCTGCGCGCCCGGGCAGAGACATCGGTCAGCTCGATCGCCAGCTGGATGATGTTCTTGCGATCAACGTCGCGAATCACCGGCACGACCAGCCCGCGCGGCGTATCGACAGCTACACCGAGATGCACGAAGCGCTTCAGGATCAGCTCGTCGTTCTCCGAGTCGAGGCTGCTGTTGACGTGCGGGTGCGCGCGCAGCGCCGAGGCCACGATCTTGAGCATGATCGCCGTCACGGTCAGATTGCCGCCGGCCTGCTGGGCGCGCGGCCGGTACTGCCGCCGAACCTGCTCGAGGTCTGTGATGTCGGCCGTGTGCTGCAGCGTGACGTGCGGGATTTCGTGCCACGCCGCCGTCATGTTGCGCTTGATCGTGCGCCGCAGGCGGGTCAGCTTCACGCGCTCGATCGGCCCGAACTCCGCGAAATCGGGCAGTGGCGCGGGCACGTGACGCGCGCCGACCACCGGCTGCACCACGAGCGGGCGGTTGCGCGCGTGCAGCTTCACATCATCCTCAGAGATCCGTCCGCCCGGGCCGTTGCCTGCCACGGAGCTGATCTCGACGCCGATCTCGCGAGCGAACCGGCGCACCGAGGGGGAGGCGAAGACGGGTCGCTGGTCGGGCTCGCCCTCGAGTAGCGGCGGACGCGCGATCGGCAGCTGCGTCGGCGGCGCGACCACATCCGTCTGCGGCTCGCTCGGCGCACTCTCGACCGGCGGCCCGACGGGTGCGGGCAGCTGATCGAGCAGCGGCGCTGACGCAGGCGTCTCGACCGGCGCGGGCGGCTTCCCGGAGAACGCCGCCGGCTGGCCGCCGCTGACCGTGAGCACCCGGTCGCCGGTGCGAATCGTGTCGCCGACGCCGACGTGAATCGCGGTGATCGTCCCGACCACCGAGGAGGGCAGGTCGAGCGTCGCCTTCTCAGTCTCGATCTCCAGAATCGCCTGCTCGAGCGCGATCATGTCACCGACGGCGACGTGCACCTGCAGCACATCGGCCTCCTCGATCTCTTCACCGAGATCGGGCAGCAGGAAGTCAGTCAGCTGTGCGGTGCTCGCGTCGGCCACGGCGGCGTCCCCTACTCGCCCATCGGATCGGGGCGATCAGCGTCGATCTTCAGATCGGCGCGCGCTCGCAGCAGCACGTCGCCCTCGATGCAGCCAGCGCGCGCCAGCTCCGAGAGCGCCGCCCAGACGATGTGCCGCGCGTCGATCTCGAAGAAATCGCGCAGTTCGTCGCGCGTTCCGCTGCGTCCGAATCCGTCGGTGCCCAGCGCCGTCAACGGCCCCGGCAGCCACTTGGCCACCTGGTCGGGCAGCGCCGCGAGATAGTCGGTGGCCGCGATGATCGGCGCGTCGTGCTCCCCGAGCGCGCTGCGCACGAAAGAGTCCCGCGGCTCTTCGAGCGGGTGCATCAGATTCCAGCGCGCGACTCGCTGCGCATCGCGCCGCAGCTCGGTCCAGGAGGTCACCGACCAGACATCCGCGGCGACGCCGTAGTCGCTCCAGAGCAGCCGTTGCGCCGCGCGCACCTCGTTCAGAATCGGGCCGCTGCCGAGCAGCCGCACCTGCGGCGGATCCGCCGCCGCGACGCCGTTGAGCGACGCCTGGTCCGCGTGCGGCGCAGCGTCGAGCCGATAAATCCCGCGCAGGATGCCCTCGCGCACCCACTCGCCGTCCGGCATCCGCGGCTGCACGTAGGCCTCGTTCTCGATCGTCAGGTAGTAGAAGACATCCTCGTTCAGCTCGTGCATCCGGCGGATGCCCTCTTGCACGATCACGGCCGTCTCGTAGGCGTAGGCCGGGTCGTAGGAGACCAGGTTGGGAATCACCGAGGCAAGGATGTGGCTGTGCCCGTCCTGATGTTGCAGCCCCTCGCCGTTCAGCGTCGTTCGACCCGCGGTCGCGCCGATCAGGAATCCGCGCGTGCGCGCGTCGCCTGCGGAGTAAGCAAGGTCGCCGATCCGCTGCAGCCCGAACATCGAATAGAAAATGAAGAACGGAATCGTCGGCCGATTGAGCGTCGAATACGACGTGCCGGCCGCGATAAACGACGACATCGCGCCCGCCTCGGTGATCCCTTCCTCCAGGATCTGTCCGTCGCGCGACTCGTTGTAGAAGAGCAGCCGGTCGGAATCGACCGGCTCGTAGAGCTGCCCCGTCGACGCGTAGATGCCAAACTCGCGGAACATGCCCTCCATCCCGAACGTTCGCGATTCATCGGGCACGATCGGCACGATCCGCGGCCCCAGCTCGCGGTCGCGCAACAGCCGGCTGAGCATCCGCACGAACGCCATCGTGGTCGAGGCTTCACGGTCGCCCGTGCCCTCGTGGAACTCCGCGAACGTCTCGTCCGGCGGTGAGGTCAGGTCGCTGGGCGGCGAGCGCCGCTCCGGCACCGGCCCGCCGAGCGCCTCACGGCGCCGCGCGATGTAGGTCGCCTCCTCGCTGTCGTGCGCCGGCCGATAGAGCGGCGCACCGACCACCTCGCCGTCCGAGAGCGGGATGTCGAAGCGGTCGCGGAACTGCATCAGCTCGCGCTCGTTCAGCTCCTTTTGCTGATGTGTGATGTTGCGCCCCTCGCCCGCCTCACCCAGCCCGTAGCCCTTGATCGTGCGCGCCAGAATCACCGTCGGCGCGCCCTTGTGCGCCACGGCCGCCGCGTACGCGGCGTGCACCTTGACCGGATCGTGGCCGCCCAGCCGCAGCCGCCAGAGCTGATCGTCGCTCAAATCTTCCACCAGCGAGCGCAGGCGCGGATCGACGCCCCAGAAGTTCTCGCGGATGTAGGCGCCGCCCGCCACGGTGTACTTCTGGTACTCGCCATCAACCACCTCGCCCATCCGGCGGACCAGCAAGCCCTGATCATCGCGCGCCAACAGGCCGTCCCACTCGCTGCCCCACAGCACCTTGATCACGTTCCAGCCGACGCCGCGGAAGACGGCCTCGAGCTCCTGGATGATCTGACCGTTGCCGCGCACCGGACCATCGAGCCGCTGCAGGTTGCAGTTCACCACGAAGATCAGGTTGTCGAGCGACTCGCGAGAGGCCAGGGCGATCGACCCGAGCGACTCCGGCTCGTCGGTCTCGCCGTCGCCCAGGAAGCACCAGATCTTGCGGTCGGTCGCTGGAAGCAGGCCGCGGTTCTCGAGGTAGCGAATGAAGCGCGCCTGGTAGATCGCCTGAATCGGGCCAAGCCCCATCGAGACCGTCGCAAACTGCCAGAAGTCGTCGAGCAGCCAGGGATGCGGATAGGACGGCAGTCCGCCGCGCATCTCGCGCCGGAAGCCGTGCAACAGGCTCGGATCCAACCGCCCCTCGACGTACGCGCGCGCGTAGATTCCGGGCGCCGCATGGCCCTGGAAGTAGATCAGATCGCCGCCCTCGGCATGGTCTTGCCCGCGAAAGAAGTGGTTGAAGCCGACCTCATACAGCGTCGCCGCCGAGGCGTAGGTCGAAATGTGGCCGCCGATCCCGTGGCTCTTCATGTTGGCTTCGACGACCATCGCCATCGCGTTCCAGCGGATGATGCTCTTGATCCGCCGCTCCAGCTGGACATCGCCGGGATACGGGGGCTGCTTCTCGACCGGGATCGAGTTGACGTAGGGCGTCTGCGAGGTGACCGGCAGCCGAATCCCCGATCGCTGCGCCTCAATCTGGAGCGCCTGCAGCAGGCGGCTGACTCGCTCGGGCCCACGGCGCCGCGCGACATCGCGCAGCGAGTCGATCCAGTCGTGCGTTTCCAGCCAGTCATCCGACCCATCAAACCCGCTGCGGGCCAGAGCTGAGCGCCACGGGGATTCAGACGTCGTCACAAGTTGACACCGGCAGCCGGTCGCGGCCGCGTTGCGCGCGATTCCGCTGCCGACCCAATCTAGCCGATCGCGCACCCCCTTCTGTGTCGGCGTCAGGACGGGCCGGTGCGATTCGGACGCGTAGAATGCACACAGAATCGGAGCGTGTCGGACCTCGTGACGACGATCGCCAACCCCCTCGCCCCGAGCAGCGGCTCGGCGATCGTCGCAGCCGAGCGCTGGCCCGTCACCGACTACGACGCCGCGATCGGCTGGCAAACCCGGCGCGCCGCCAACGTCGCGGCCAACGCCGCAGCCGAGATCGTGCTCATGCTCGAACACGCGCCCGTCTACACGATGGGCCGTCGCGGCGGACGCAAGCACCTGCTCGTCGGCGCGCGCGCGCTGAGCGCCGCGGTGATCGACAGCGACCGCGGCGGCGACATCACCTTCCACGGCCCCGGGCAGCTCGTCGTCTACCCGATCCTGCGCCTGCGCGAGCGCGGCTTGGGCATCGTCACCTACGTGCGGATGCTTGAGGAGGTCTCGATCTCCACCGCCGCAGCATTCGGCATCGAAGCCGAGCGAGTACGCGGCCGGCCCGGCTGCTGGGTCGGCGACCGCAAGCTCGGCTCGGTCGGCGTGCGGCTGCGTGACGGCGTCTCGACCCACGGCCTCGCGCTGAACGTCTGCACCGACCTCAGCTGGTTCGACGCGATCACACCGTGCGGCATCGAGGGCGCGCAGATGACCTCCATTTCGCGCGAGTTGGGGCGCACGGTCCCCGTCGACGATGCCGCAGCCGCGATGCGCGACGCGTTCCGCGATGTCTTCGGCCTGCGCCTGGCGCTGCCGCCGAGCGAGGTATCGGGATGACCACGAGCGCGACCGGACCAACCCGCGAGCGCAAGCCAGGATGGATCCGGGCCCAATGGCCCGGCGGCCGGCGCTACGGCGAGATCGTCACGCTGCTGCGCGACTCGGAGCTGCACACCGTCTGCCAGGAGGCGCGCTGCCCGAACATCGGCGAGTGCTTCAACCGCGGCACCGCCACCTTCATGATCCTCGGCGACACCTGCACCCGCGCCTGCGGCTTCTGCGCGGTGACCTCCGGACGCCCCGGCGCGCTCGACTGGGGTGAGCCCGCGCGGCTCGCGGCCAGCGTCGAGCGGCTCGGCCTCAACTACGTCGTGATCACCTCGGTCAACCGCGACGACGTGCCCGACGGCGGCGCTGCGATCTTCGCCGCCTGCATCACCGCCGTGCGCGCCCGCCGCCCGGCCTGCTCGGTGGAAGTGCTGATTCCCGACCTGATGGGCGCCTGGGACGCGCTCGATGTCGTGCTTGACGCCCGGCCCACGGTGCTGAACCACAACATTGAGACCGTCGAACGCCTCTACCCGCGCGTCCGCCATCAGGCGCGCTACGCGCGCAGCCTCGAACTGCTGCGGCGCGCGGCCGACCACCAGCCGCGCGTCCCGACCAAGTCCGGCTTCATGCTCGGCCTCGGCGAGCGGCGCGATGAGGTCTCGCAGCTGCTCCGCGACCTGCGCGAGGCCGACTGCGACCTGCTCACCGTTGGCCAATACCTGCGGCCCTCGCCGAAGCACCTACCCGTCGCGCGCTACGTCCCGCCCGCCGAGTTCGACGAGATTCGCACCGAAGCGCTCGCGCTCGGCTTCGCGCACGTTGAATCGGGCCCGATGGTGCGCTCCTCGTACCACGCAGAGGAGCAGGCGCGCGCCGCCCGGATCTTCCACGGCTCGCTGCTCGGCTGAGCCGCCCCTACTCCACGTCGTCCGGGTCCGGCTGCGGAATCAGCAGCACGTCGCCCGGGTGGATGAAGTCGGCGTTGCTCAGCCCGTTCAGCGTCAGGATCGCGTCCACCGTCGAGCCGTAGGTGAGCGCGATTTCGTAGAGCGTGTCGCCGTCGACCACCGTGTGTTTGACCGTGAGCACCGGCGCGGCGACGGACGTATCGCGCTGCTGCAGCTCGACCGGCGTGGCCGGCTTGGGAGCGGCGACGACGATCGGCCGCTCGGCCGCCCTCGGAGCAGCGCTCGCCGCCGCCACCGGCGAACTCGCGCGCGGCTCGGTCGTGGGCGGCCGCACCGTCGCCGTCACCGCGGTCGTACCGCCTTCGCGGCTGAGGTCGATCACCTGCGGGCCGACCGCGAGCGTCGGCGTGGTCGGATCAGCCACTTCATCGCCCCCCCCGACTGCGCCGACGATGAAGATCACCAGCCCCAGCAGGCCGCAAGCGCCCACGACCGCCGCGACATGCACTCGGCGCGGCAGCGACCGGCCGACCGTCGCGGCCCGCCACGGAGCCCCGACATTGCCGGGCAACTCGACGCCAAACCCACGGGGCCGCCGTGGAGACGTGCTGAACGGAGTCTGCGCCACACGCTGCGCCACCGGACGCGTCCGCGCGATTGCGGAGGCGTCGAGCCACCAAGTCGCGCCGGCGGCCGCGATGCAGCCCAACGCCGCCGCCAGCAGCCACAGGCCGGGGCCCGGCCAGGCGGCGCCGAAAATTAACAGGAGTGCGAAACCGGCCGCGCTGATCGCAGCCGCAGGTTTGGGTTCGAGACGCATTGAGCTGGCCGCGAAGCCCACCGAGCCACCCGCCGACTCTAGATTGCGCGGCGCGCCGGAAACAACTCCTTTGCGTCTTGTTACGCCATTCGCGAGCAAGCGGGAATCGCAAGCGAAAGTACCAAGCCGTCTTCTACACTCCGCAGATGCAACACGGCATTCTCGCGGGGGGGCTCCCCGGGCTAGCGGGTGGTGCGGGATGACGCAGGCCAAGGACTCGTCACTGCCGGAACTCGCTGCCCTCGCGGCGGCCGCCGGGCTCGACATGGATGAGATGGACGGGCGCCAGCGCGACGTCCACGGACCCGACATCTTTGCCCGCATCTCCCACTTCCAGCTCGCCGACAAGGCGCGCGCCGCCGGCCTCTACCCCTTCTTCCAACCGGTTGAGGTCAACGACGGCCCCGAGGCCGTGGTCGACGGACGCCGCGTGATCATGCTCGGCTCGAACAACTACCTCGGCCTCACCCGCCACCCCGACGTGTTGGCTGCGGCGCACGCCGCGCTCGACCGCTGGGGCCCATCGATGACCGGCTCGCGCCTGCTCAACGGCACCAGCCCGGTGCACCTCGAACTCGAGCAGGCCCTCGCCGACTTCCTCGGCGCCGAGGCCGCGATCGTCTTCTCGACCGGCTACCTCGCCAATCTCGGCACCGTCTCCTCACTCGTCGACCGACACGGCGTCTCCGTGCTCGACCGCGCCGTGCACGCCAGCATCTACGACGCCGCCGCCTTCGCGCTGGGCAAATATGTGCGCTTTCAGCACAACGACGCCGAGCACCTCGACCGCGTGCTCAGCAACCTCGGTCGCGAGACGCCGCGCCTGGTGATTGTCGACGGCGCGTATTCGATGGGCGGCGACCTCGCGCCCTTGCCCGCACTGCGCGAGGTCTGCGTCCGCCACGGCACCCGGATGCTTGTCGACGACGCTCACGCAATCGGCACCGTCGGCCCGCGCGGACGCGGTACCCACAGCCACTTCGGGATGGACCAGGACGAAGACCTGATCATCGGGACGTTCAGCAAGACGCTCGCATCGGTCGGCGGCTTCTGCGCCGGGCCGCGCGCGGTGATCGAATACGTCCAGCACTTCAGCCGGCCGATGCTCTTCACCGCGTCGCTGCCGCCGGCGTCGGCCGCCGCCGCCCTCGCCGCGCTGCGGCTGATCGATGAGGAACCCTGGCGCGTGCAGCGCGTCCAGGAGCTCGGCGCGCGGATGCGCCGCGAGCTCGCCGAGCTGGGCTTCGACGTGGCAACCAGCCAGACGCCGATCATCCCGATCCAGATCGGCGACGAAATCCGCACCGCCCTGCTCTGGCGCGACCTGCTCGACCACGGCGTCTACACCAACGCGGTCGTCGCGCCCGCCGTGCCGCGCGGCCAGGCGATCCTGCGCACCTCGTACATCGCGACGCACACCGACGAGCAGCTCGACCGCGCGCTCGAGGTGTTCGCCGAAGCCGGACGACGCTCCGGCGTCATTACATAACCGATGCGCATCCTACTCACCGGCGCCAGCGGCTTCGTCGGCGGTCACACCGCCCGAGCGCTGCGCACCGACGGCCACGACCTGCGCCTGCTCACCCGCGCCTCGAGCGATCTCTCGCGTCTCCGTTCCCTGCCCCACGAGCATGTCATCGTCGACCTGGCCGCCGACCTCGCCGGCGACCACGCGGGACTCGACGCCGCCTGCGAGGGGATCGATGTCGTGGTCCATGTCGCCGCGCGCCTGCGCGGCCGCGACGAGGCCTCGTTCATGCGCACCAACTCCCTCGCCACGGCGGCGCTGGGACAGGCCGCACGACGCGCCGGCGTCAAATCGTTCGTCTATCTCTCCTCGATCGCCGCGTTGGGCCCGGCGCCCGGCGACGAGCCTGAGCCGCCTGACACGCCGATTCACCCGATCTCGTTCTACGGCCGCTCCAAGGCCGGCGGCGAACGCGCGCTCGCGGAGCTCGCCGACGACATGTCGATCGCGATGGTCCGCCCGCCGATGGTCTACGGGCCCGCCGATCGCGGGCTCCTCCTCTTCTTCCAGATGGCCATGCGCGGGTTCACGTTCCGCCTGACCGGCCCGCCGGGGGGCGGCAACCGCGTCTCCGCGGTCTACGGGCCCGACCTCGCTGAAGCGCTCACGGCGATCGTCGCGCACCCGCCCGAGCGCATGGCGATCTGGCACATCAACGATGGCGGCCCGGTCTACACCTGGCGGGACCTGCTGGCCGGGCTCGAACGCGCCTCCGGTCGACGCCTCCGCACCGTCCCCCTGCCCGGGCCCGCCTGGGTCGGCATGGCGCTCGCCTCCGAAGGCTGGTCGTTGCTCACCCGCAGCGATCCGGTGCTCGACCGCTCGCGCGTCACTGAGATGCGTCAGCGAGCCTGGCTGGCCGATGGCGCTCAGCTGCAGGCCGACACCGGCTGGCGGCCGCGCACCCAGCTGGACGCCGGGATGGCCGAGACCATGGACTGGTACCGGCTGGCCGGCTGGCTGTAGCTCAGATGGCAGCCCAGATGTCAGCCCAGATGGCCTCGCAGCGCCGTGTCATCTCGTTCGACCTCGACGGCGTGCTCGCCGCGCCGCCCTTCAACTGGAACCCGGCGATCAACCGCGATCTCACGCTGTCGCCCGTCGAACAGCCCCCGGACGCGCCGCCGCGAGTCCTGCGCGCGCCCGATCGGCTGCTCGCCCGCAGCTGGTACCGCCTGCGCTACGTCGCCCGCTCCACGCGCCCCGGCGCGCTGGACGCGGTCCGTGCGGCCGCCCGCAAGCACTCGGTGATCGTGCTCACGGGACGCAGCGTGCGCGGCCGCCGGCAGACCGAGGCCTGGCTCGAACGCGAGGGCTTCGCGAGCCACCTCAACCGGCTAATCGTTAACACGAGTATGCTTAACTCTGCACGACATAAGGAGCAAGCGCTCGCCTCCATCGATGTCGCCCTACACATCGATGACGACGCCGCGACCGCCGCCCTGCTGGCCCGTCGCGGCATCCCCGTCGCGCTGCTCGACTGGCCCCGAAACCGCAATCTGGCCTTCCCTGCCGGCGTGACGCGGTACACCGACATGCACGAACTGGCCGCAGCGATTGCTGCGATGAATCAGGTGTCATAGATGGCCGCCGCCGAGCACGCCTTCGAGATCCAAGCGCCGATCGAAGACATCTGGCGCGCGCTGCTCAACGAGGCGCAGGCCGGCGTCGACGCCGGCCAGGCCGTTCTGATCGCCGCTGAGCGCCCCCGGCGCCTCGAACTCGACGTGTTGATCGGCCCGGGCCTCACCATTCGTTATGCCTACAAACTGCAACGCGCGGGGGATAACTCGCTGGTTATTGTGGAGATAACGCCCCGCGGAATTCGCTGGGCGCTCAGCAACATCCTGATGCTCGGACGCGGGATCACACCATTCTCGCTTGCGGTGACACAAGGACTCGCCAACCTCAAGGAGACCGTTGAGGGTGACAGCCAGATCGACTCGGATACGTAGCCTCCGCGCCGCGTGGATCGCGGTCGTCTGCCTGCTGCTCATCGTCGCGGCAAGCGCCGGCGTGGCCGCGGAGTCCGCCGCCGACGAGGCGCGACTCGACGAGCCCGCGCTGAGCGGCCGAGTCTTCACCTGGAACGCCGGCGTCCTGCGCGTGATCGAAGGCGCCTCCGTCTCGACCGGTATCGCGGAGCTGCAGACCGACGCCAACGGCCGATTCGAGTTCAACCCGGAGCAGCGCAGCGGCAGCCTCAGCGTCGTCAAGCCCGGTTTCGACGTCGTGCGCCGCACGATCTACGGCGACAGCATCGGCATCATCCTGCGCGAGCTGGTCGTCCGCGCGGTCTACGTCCCCTTCGGCGAATCCGCCAAGCCGCAGGTGCAGGCGTGGATTCGCAGCCTGATTGAGCAAGACCTGATCAACGCGGTGGTGATGGACGTCAAGAGCGAGGGCGGGCAGGTCCTCTCGTTCGCCTCGACGCCGACCAGCGATCGGATCGGCGCGACGCGCTGGGACGACGGCTCGCGCGCGTTCTTCGAAGAGCTCGGCGAAAAGGGCGTCTACCGAATCGGCCGGGTCGTCACGTTCCTCGACGACCGCTACTCCGCCTGGCACCCACGCACGGCCCTACAGCATGTCGATGGCGAGAGATTCCTCGACGGCGCCGGCCTGGGCTGGTCCAGCCCGTTCGACGCCGCGGCTCGCCGCTACAACGTCGAGATCGGCGTCGCCGCCGCCGAATGTGTCGACGAGGTGCAGTTCGATTACGTGCGCCTGCCCTACGAGAACGGCCTCGTGGAGCGCTTTAAGCACGGCGCCGAGGCGCGCGCGGCGGCGATCAACACGTTCGCCGCGGAGGCCGCCGAAGCGTTGCACCTGGCCGGCGCCGCAATCTCGTTCGATGTCTTCGGCGTGATCGCGATCTCCAGTGGCGACGAGGGGATCGGCCAGATCCTCGCAGACCTCTCCACGCACCTCGACTACGTCTCGCCGATGCTCTACCCCAGCGGCTGGGGCAAGGGCTCGTTCGGCCTGAGCTATCCACCCGCCGCTCCGGGGCTCGTGATTCGCCACAGCATGGACGCCACGTTGGCCCGCCTGGCGCCGGGATCACACGCCGAGGTGCGCCCCTGGCTCCAGGACTTCTCCGACTATCAGGAGCGACACCTGGGCTACACCGAAGAGCGCGTGACCGTTCAGATCGTCGAGGCCGCGCGGACCGGTGGCTACGGCTTCATGCTCTGGGACCCGAGTCTCGACTACCAGCGCGGCTCGCTGGAACAGGCCGAAAGCCTCGTCTGGTCACCGCGCTACGGCGCAGCTGGCAACTAGCCGGGCGCCGAAACGGGCGGGCTGCCGGACCATCCCGTCGTTCCTGCGCAGGAGCGACTAAGCGGGAAGATCGCGGGCTGTCCAGCAGCCCGCTAGAAGACGCTCTCGCCCCAGTCCGCCCCGACCAGGAAGCTGTTCAGCTGCATATTGAACTGCACCGGTCGTTCGAAATAGACCGAGTGCCCGGTGTCGGGCACCTCGAAATAGGACGAACCGGGCACGTGCGCCTGCGCCGCCCGCGCCATCACCGGCGAGAAGATCCGATCCTCCCCGCCAACCACCCAGAGCAGCGGCACCTTGAGCGCCGCTACCGCACCGGGGTCCGGCGCGAGCGCTGCGAGCGCCTGCCGGATGCTCCCGTCCAGCGGCGGATTCATCGCCATCACCTCGTCGTAGAGGAACGCCATCGAAGGATCGCGCTCACGCAGGTTGGGGTGATACGCCATCGTCGCCAGCCCGCGCTGACCGTCGCGCCGCTGCCGCTCGGCCACGACCTCCGCGCCCGCGGCGATCTCGGGATTGGTCAGCCCGCCCAGCGTGTCGGCCATCACCAGCGCAGCGATTCGCTGCGGCTGCCGCAGCGTCGCCCCCAGGCACGTCCAGCCGCCCATCGATTGCGCCACCAGCGCCGTCTTCTCGATCTCCAGCTCATCGAGCAACGCGATCAGGTCGTCGACGAACGCCGCGGGCCCCGGCCCGCCCTCCTGCTCGATGCTGCGGCCCCAGCCGCGGTGGTCGAACGCGACGCACCGATAGGCGCCGCTGAAGACCGGAATCTGCTGCCACCACGAGAGGTGGTTGCCGCCGGCCCCGTGCGCGAACACGATCGTCGGGCCCTCGCCGGATGTCTCGTAGTAGATGTCGCACGATGGCCGAGACAGAATTGCCATGTCAGTTCCTTTCGAGCCCATCCGCCGACCTCAAGCTAGCAGCGGCCGCGACGACGACGTGGGGGCCATGCGCCGCGATACGATCAGCCCATGCGAATCGCGCTGACCGGCGCCGAGCACGCGCCCGGCCGCCAGATCCTGGCCGAGCTGCTGCGACAGGATGTGGAGGCGGTAGCGCTCCTCCCACCCGCCGTCGATGACATCCCCGACGCCGCAGAACGTCGCGTCGTCGACCTCCACAGCCCACCGGCCCTGGCTGACGCGCTCGCCGGCGCGACCCACGTCATCCACGCCAGCGCGCTGACCGAGCCCGGCCACTCAGCCGCCGAATACGACGCGGCCAACGTCGCCACGACGACCGCCCTGCTGGACGCCTGCGCGCATCTCCCGCTGAGCGGCTTCGTGCTCGTCTCGACCACCGAGACCTACGGCTGGGAGCTGCCGCCCTGGCCGGTCACCGAAGGCTGGGCCGCGCATCCCGTTGGCGCGCTGCAGCAGAGCCGCGCGGCGGCCGAACAGGCCGCCCAGACCTACCGCCGCAGCGTGCCGCTCGCCGTGCTGCGCGCGGCCCCCTGCCTGGCCCCGCAGGAAGGGCTGCTGCGTCGCGTGGTCGGCCACTTCGTCTCGCACCCGCGCGGCGGCCTGGTCGGCGGCGGACGCACCGCGATCTCGATGATCGCCGCCGCCGACCTCGCGCGCGCCGTCTGGGCGATGCTGTCCGATTTCGAGCAGTCCCGGAACCACACCTTCCACGCCACCAGCGTCCACACCACCTGGCGCGCGCTGGCCGAGGAGGCCTGCCGCCTGCGCGGCGTCGAGCCGCAGTTCTGGACGGCGCCCTACGCGCTGGCCCGGGCGCTCGATGCGGCGTTGCTCGCCAACTGGGTCCTGCCCGCGCCCCACGCCGTCGACGCCTACGTCGACATCACCGGACGCCCGCACCTGATCGACGACAGCCGCGTCCGCGTCGCGCTGGGCTACTCACCCGTGCTCAACCTGCGGGCCGCGCTCGCGCAGGCGCTCGAGAGCTAGACCCCGCCTGCAGAGCTATCGTCACGCTCTGGCCAAGCCCTGGCCGAGCTCTGGCCGAGCTCTAGCCGACCGAGCGAACCGCGTCCGCGACCGCCATCGCGAGGCCTTCCTCGAAGATGCTCGGCACGATCCGGTCCGGCGTCGGGTCGCTGACGAAGTCCGCAATCGCCTGGGCCGCGGCGATCTTGTGCTCGTCCTGGACATTGGGGATCTGCCCATCAAGCAGCCCGCGGAAGATGCCCGGGAAACCGAGCGCGTTGTTGATCTGGTTGGGGAAGTCGGAGCGGCCCGTGGCGATGATCGCCGCACCCGCCTCCGCCGCCTCGTCCGGCATGATCTCCGGCGTCGGATTGGCCATCGCGAAGACCAGCGAGTTGTCGTTCATCGAGGCCACATCAGCGATCGTCACCAGCCCCGGCCCGGCCAGCCCGAGGAACAGGTCGGCCCCCACCATCACCTCCGACGTCTGCGGAATGCTGCCGTCGGCGTGGTTGTGGTGCCCGGACCAGCCCGCCGCTTCGCGCTTCCAGGGGTTCAGATCCTCACGGTCGATCGTCAGCAGCCCCTTGGAGTCGATCAGCGAGATGTCCCCGCAGCCCATCAAGCGCAGAATCGAGGAGCAGGCGATCCCGCTCGCGCCCGCGCCCAGCACGACGACGCGGAGGTCCTTGAAGTCACGGTTGGTCAGCCTCATCGCGTTGATCACGCCCGCCAGCGCGACCACCGCGGTCCCGTGCTGGTCGTCGTGCATCACCGGGATCGAGAGCGACTCGTGCAGCCGCCGCTCGATCTCGAAGCAGCGCGGCGCCGAGATGTCCTCGAGGTTCACGCCGCCCAGCGACGGCGCGATCGCCTCGACCGCGGCGACGATCTCGTCAACGCCGCGCACCGAGAGCGCAATCGGGATCGCGTCGACCCCGGCGAACTCCCGAAAGAGCACGCACTTGCCTTCCATCACCGGCAGCGAAGCCTGTGGGCCGATGTCGCCCAGCCCCAGCACCGCGCTGCCGTCGGTCACCACGGCGACCAGGTTGCCGATCCCCGTGAGCTCCCGGGCCAACGACGGGTCACGCGCGATCTCGAGGCAGGGCGCGGCCACGCCGGGCGTGTAGACGATGCTCAGATCGTCGTGATTCCGAACGGTGACCTTCGACGCGTAATCGACCTTGCCTCGCCACTCGCGATGGGCTTCGATCGCTTCCTGATCCACGCTGCTCATGTGTGCTGCTCCTGGGCCGACAGAAATGCTGGATGATTCTGCAATTCCCCGCAGAATACCGCTGCGATCGCCCTCGATCACGTCGCCGCGTTACACGGGAGTGTCAGAGCAGCGTGCCCTCGAGAATCCCGCGGTGCGCCCGCAACACCACTTTGCCCTCCTCGCGGCGCTCCACGATCAGCGGCTTGCGGCAGCTTGCGCACGGCGTCGTTTCCTTGCGCCGCAACACGCCCTTCGGCGGCAGCCGGGCGATCGTCGGCTCCTTGCAGTAGGGACACATAACAGCCCAGCGTTTGCACGCGCGGATCCTCAACGGTTCCTTTGCCTTGTTCCCGCGAGAGACCACAAGATCGTGTTCGCAGCCCGTACACCGCGTCACAACGCGACGAGTGCGGCCTGACTGCGGCGGCACGCCCACCGCCAGCGAGCGCTCACACTGTGGACAGCGGATCTGTTTCGTTTCCATACAGCGATCTTATCGAGTGTTGGGCGTGGATACGTCGTGGACGGCCCCTGCCGTCGCCGTACGATGAGTGTATGAGTCGCATGCCGACAGAGGCGCGTGGAACCCGCGAGTTCTCGAGCCCCGAGGTTCGTGTACGCGGCGCGCGCGACTTCCCCTTCCACCCCGACCGCCGTCTGCTGCTGCCCAACGAGCGACGCCGGCGCCGCCTCCCGCGCAAACGTATCGCCCGCGCACTCGGAACGCTGCTCGTACTCGCCGGCGTGGGCGTGGGCGTCTATTTCGGTGTATCGCTGCTGCTCGAGCCGGACGCCGTAGCGCCGGTCGCAACGCCAGCCGCCGCGCAGAGCGTAGCCGCCCAGGCCCAGGCTGAGCCGCAGGCCGGCTCCAACCAGTCAACCACATCGACGGCACAGGCAGCGGCGGCCACGGAAGCCGCGACCGCTCAGCAGGCCGCCGCCGAACCCCAGGGCGCAGCGCAGCAGCAGGCGGCGGCAGCCTCAGACGGCGCCTCAGCCGCGGCGCCGGCCGTGCATCCCGCCCTGGTGGCCCCGTCGATCGCCGTCGAAGCCGTCACGCCCGCCGCGATCAGTGGAGCGCCGTTGGTCGCAGAGCGCCTGACCGCCGAGGCCCTGCCCTCCGGCATTCCCTGGCAACTCGCCGATGGCACGCCCTACGACGCAGCCGATGTGACCACTGCGTTCTCCGGCGTCTGGCCGGTCGGCACAACTCTGCGCCTGACCCGCCTGGCCGGCGCGCCGCTGCTCACCGAGCAGCAGGCCAGGGAGGTGGTGGGCGCCGAGGCACTGGTCGTCGTTCGCGGCTCCGAAGATTCCAACACCGACATCCAGCTCAGCGCCGGTGCGTTCGAGCAGCTCGGGTTCTACGGCACGGAACGAATCATCGCGGTGCGCGTCGAAGTCGTCGCGCCGCCGCCCAGCTAAGCAGCCGAGCTAAACGGCTAACGCGGGTCCGTCACAGCAGAGAGTCAGAGAGCTGGTCGCGCCCTAGCGCCGCCGCCGACGCCCGAACGGCATCCGCAGTTCCTCGCCGTAGTTGAGGAAGTCCCGCTCTTCGCCACACTTCGAGCACACGCCGTGCGAGATCTGCGAGTCGGGACGACCGATCTGCCAATGGTGCTGACACACAACAGGCGCGGCCGGGTCGACCTTCTCAATTGCTTTCGCCGCTCGGCCCTTCGACCGGGCAGCAGCCGACCCCGTCCGAATACGCTTTCCCGTCTTGCCTTCCGCCACAGACCACGCCCTTCATTGCCGAACGCTCGCAGCGTAAGCGTAGCGCAGTGCGAAATGTTCTCGCAACGGGTGGAACGGAAAAACAGGGCCGAAATCGGCGCTCAGGCTTCGATGCGCTCGTAAAGCGTGTGGTATTTCTCGCCGCCCGCGATCGCCTGACGCATGTCTTCGCGGTCCAGCTCGAACAGCTTGCGCAGCGCCGTGCGCGCATCGTCGGCCGCTGTCTGGTCGCCGTCGCAGCGATCCAGGATCCGCTCGAACAGCCCCGCTGCCACAAACGAGTCCACCCGGCCCGCCCAGGGAAAGAACACGAACGACTCCGGATCGCCGAAGCCCGGTCGCAGCTTGCGCAGCTGCCGCACGCGATCCTGCGGCGACCGCACTGGCTCGACGACGCGCACGTAGGGACCCATCGACTCGTTCCGCCGCCCGTCGATCAGCAGCCGCTCGGAGAGCCAACCGAATCCGATCACGACCACGTCCGCCTCGCGGATCGCACGCATCGTCGCTTCCAGATCGAACCCGTCGTCGTTCGCCATGGCCGCAGTATACGACGGCGCCGGTGGATATAGTGAGGCCGCAGGCGCGGCGCGGCGCGAAATGCCGGCCGCCTGCAAGCCGACGGAGGATTCGATGCGGCGTTCTCCCGCGGCGGTGCGCCCGGCGGGTGAAGCAGAACAGACCGAAGCGTTCCGCGTGCTGTTTCAGCAGCAGGGCGAACGCCTCTGGAACGCCGACCGCGACATTGACTGGGACCGCGGCGCGCAGATTCCCGACGCCAAGCGCGCCTCCTGGCTGCGCATCATCAACACCTTCCACGGCCTCGAAGTGATGGGCCTGGACACCATCCAGGTGATGATGAGCCAGGCCACCCACCAGCTCCGCAACCCCAGCCTCAACCTCTACCTGGCCGCGCAGTGCCAGGACGAGGCGCGACACGTCTACGCGCTCGACCGCTACCTCACCGAGGTCAACGGGCATGGCTACATGAGCACCGCCGAGCGCTTCATCGTCGGGCGCTTCGGAGCGATGGCCTCATGGGGCTTCTTCCGCGTCGAGAACTGGTTGATCTCGACCCTGTTCAGCGAGAACTTCGCCGCGCTGTTCCTCCAGCAGGCGCTCGAAATCCCCGACATCGACCCACTGGCCAAGCAGATCTTTCGCCTGATCCTGCGCGACGAAGTGCGCCATGTGAACTTCCTGCACACGATTCTGCCGGAGCTGATCGACGGCCTCTCGCCGGTCGGCCGCGCCTACGTCTGGCAGACCCAGATGCTGATCGTCGGCGCGAGCGCGCTGGGGCTGCGCAGGATCAGGCGCGACGCGCAGACGCTCGGCATCGATCTCGACCATTACAAGCAGACCCTGATCGCCAATCTCGACGCACAGTTCCGCGACGCCGGCCTGGATAAACTCCTGAGCATCGACCGCTACAGCCGCATCATCAACTTGGCCTTCTGAGCGGCCAGTGATCAACCAGTGACCGACCAGTGACCAGCCGTCAACGCACCAGCAACGCAAACAGCAACGAAACAGTGAGGCTGCCGTGAGCGATCTCTGGGAGCGCCGATCGAGCGAACTGCTGGCCGACTACGGCTTCTTCAAGCTGCGCCAGGATGTCAACCGGCACCCGCGCCACGGGCGCGACCACCGCTTCTTCATCTTCGAGTTCCCCGACTGGGTGAACATCATCCCACTGACCGCCGACGGCGATGTGATCTTCGTGCAGCAGTTCCGCCACGGCACCCGCGAACTCACGCTCGAGGTGCCCGGCGGCATCGTCGACCCCGGCGAGACGCCCAAACAGTCAGCACTGCGCGAGCTCTTCGAGGAGAGCGGCTACCGACCCCAACCCGACGGCGCCGTGGAACTCGGCTGGGTCCACCCAAATCCGGCGCTACAGGAGAACCGCTGCTGGTCCTACCTCGCGCAGAACGTCGAGAAGGTCGTCGCCGAAGACCACATCGTCGGCACCAGCTCTGAGGCGATCGAGGTGTTCAGCATCCCCCTCAGCGAGGTCCCCGGCATGATCAGCCGCGCCGAAATCACCCACGCGCTCACAATCGCCGCCTTCGACCACCACAACCGCTGGCTCGCCTCAATCGCCGACTAACCCCCGCACCCCGCGATCCGCGGAACGGGCAGCCACAAGAGCTGCCCCTACACGAACGGTCGAGGTCCAGACGACCGTCCTGGCCGTCGCACAACCGTTCCGTGTAGGGGCAGCCCTTGGAGCCTGTCTCAGTAGCGGGGTAGCGGTCGCGCGGCGGGCTTGGGTTGATGCTCGCGGACGGGGTCTGGGGGTGCGCGGCGCTGGCGCCGGTGGGATCGAGGGCGTCGGTGGTCTGGAGGGCGGGGATTAGCCAGCCGGGGCGTAGCGAGCGCGGCTGATCGACTTGCCGCTGCTCGACTTGCCGCTCAGCGCCTTGGCGAGCGTGCGCAGGTTGAAGGCGACGGCCAGCAGGGTCCACTCGCTGCGCACGGCCTCCAGCCCACGCAGCAGGAAGCGGCGGCCGGCCTGCTGCTCCTTGATGATCCCGAAGACCGGTTCGATCAGCTGTTTGCGTCGGCGAAATGCATCGCGCGCCGCCGCCGCCTGCATCCAGCGACGGTGCGCAGTGAGCGCGTCGGCGTGCAGCGAGACCTCGATCCGGCGTCCCCGCTGGCTGGTCGTACAGCGACCGAAGGCGGGACACGCCAGGCAGTCCGCGGCCGCGGCCGCGTAGACCCGCACGGAGGCTCGCCGGCGCCGGTGCTTGAGGCGCTGGAAGCGCAGCAACTGGCCCTCGGGACACTGGTAGCAGTCGGCGCCGGGGTCGTAGGCGAAGCGGCTGTGGTGGTAGGGGTGCGCGGTCGGACAGCGCGCTTCGGGGATCGCCACGGGCGTCGCGCGCGCGGAGCAGGCGGCCAGGTTGGCGGCCGAGAAGTAGCCGGCGTCGGCCAGGGTCAGTCCCGCAGCGACGCCGCCGGACTGCTCGGCGGCCTCGATCATCGGCAGCAGCTGGGCCTGGTCGGTGGGGTCCTGGGTGACGTCCGCGGCGGTGATCAACAGCCCGCCGCTGCGAGTCCCGGCCTCGTCCGCGCCGCCAGCTTCTCCGCCGTCGCCGCCGCGGTCCTCGCCCGGCTCCTGGTCGCACGGCTCCTGGCCGCCCTCGTCCTCGCCGCCCTCGCCCTCGCTGCCAACGCCCTCGCCGCCCTCGCCCTCGCTGCCAACGCCCTCGCCGCCCTCGTTGCCAACGTCCTCGCCCTTGCTGCTTCGGTCCGCCCTGTCCTCGTCGCCAATGTTCTGGCCGCCGCCGGCGTCCCCGTCGTGCCCCGCGCTGACCGCATCCGCGAGCGGCCCAGCCGCGCCGGCCTCATAGCGGACCGTGACCGCCATCGCCTGCGCGTTGTATCCGGTCAGATAGCCACCGGCGGCGCGCAGCAGCCGCGCGTCCGGGTCGGTCAGGTTGACGTGCCGGCGCTCGCCCGCCGCCAGCGCCTGGCGGGCGGCCAGGACGTCCGCGCGCAGCCGCTGCGCTTCGGCCAGGTCGGCCGGCAGCCGCGGCGCCGCCGGCTCGTCGCCGGCCTCGTTCTGCGCCTCCAGGTCCGCGATCGCCCGCTCCGTGCGCTCCAGCAGCCGCTCCAGCTGCTGCGCGTCGTAGGTCCGCGACGACGACGCCGAGCCTGCCACCTTGGTCCCGTCGACCGCCTGCAGCGCCCAGTCGACCAGGCCCAGCCGCGCCGCGATCTGGACCGTGTGGCGCAGCAGCCCGCGCAGCTGGTTGCGGTGCTCGCGGTAGAAGCGCCAGAGCGTGTTGTGGTCCGGCTGCTGGAAGCCGCTCAGCCACTGCAGCGCCAGCTGCTCGCGGCAGGCCGTCTCCAGTCGCCGTGAGGAGCGCAGCCCGGTCATGAACCCGTAGAGCCAGATACCCAGCAGCGCGCGCGGGTGGTAGGCCGGTGCGCCCAGCGGTTGGCCGGCCAGGTCAACCCCCAGCTCGGCCCACTCCGCCGTTGTCAGACTGTCCACCAGCGCCGCCACCAGCCGCGCCGGATGGTCGTCAGCCAATACCTCGTCCAACGACGGCGGCATCAGCCACACCTGCTCACGGTCCCAGTCTCGCCACGGCATCGCGCCCCCCCGACCCAGCCTCAGCGGCGCGGCCGAACCGCCCGGCCCGCCCCTCACGACGCACAAAGCCTACTTCTGAGACAGGCTCCAAGGGTTGCCCTCCCCGTTCACCGTCACGAACGCGAACTAACCGCGCAGGCTGTCCACGTCGAAGTCGTCGGGCAGCGGGATGAACAGGCTCCGCCGCGGAGCCTCGAGCTCGCGGGTGATGTGCCCCTGGCCCGTCAGGTCGTCGGCCAACAGAATGCCGCCGGCGCCGAGCTGGCACTTCGAGCCGTCGCCGCACTCGACCTCAACGACCCCGCTCAGCGTGATCACGAACTGCCGGCGCGGCGCGTTGTGGAAGTCCAGCTCACCACCCACCGGCGTCTCGCGGAAGATCACCCCGGTGCTCGGGATCAACTCCGACAGGCTGCCATAGCGGTCCGCGATCAGCGGGACATCGATCGTTTCGAAGTGCGACCGGTCGTCGTCGCCGGTGAAGACGCGGGTGATTTCCATGTTGCTTCCTCTCGTGCGATTACGAATCGAACTGGCGCGCCCAATGATGCACGTCCCAGTCGTCGGGCAGGCTGATCATCAGGCTCAGCCGTGGACCCTCGACATCGACGGACTTGTGGCCGGGACCCTCGACATCTTCGGCCATGCAGATGTCGCCGGGCCCGAAGCGGCGCTTCTCCCCGCCGGTGAGTTCAACTTCGACCGCGCCCTGAATAATGATGATCATCACCTTGCCGGGCGCGTTGTGCCAGTCGAGCGACAGCCCCGGCTCGGTGCGTCGAAAGAACGCCTGACCGGGGAACACCCGACGCGACATCCCACCCAGATCAGTCAGGTGAAGCGCCGCCTCGACATCCTCGAAGTGCGATACGCCGTCGTCGCCCTGGTACATGCGAGTGATGCGCATCGCAAGCCCTCTCCTGGTCAATCGACCTGCGGAAATCGCCACAGGTCGGCGAGCTCGTCGAGGTTCGCGACCGTCAGCGTAGGCGACACGTCGTCCGGCGGCGCGTCGGCGTTGCGATTGACCCAGACGCTGGGCACGCCGAGCGCGGACGCCGGGCGAACATCGTGCACGATCGACGCGGCGACGTGCAGCTGTTGGGCCGACACAATCCCGCGCGACGACTGAAGCGCCGCCCAGTGCAGCGGCGCCGGCTTGTAGGACTGCACATCCTCAGCCGTCACCAGCTGGTCGAACGGCGTCGCCAACGCGCGGACGCTGGAACGCAGGCCCGCCAGCGTGACGTTGGAGAGGATCGCCATCGGCACGCCCAGCCGTCGCAGCCGCCGCAGAAACCGCGGCGCATCGTCGAACGGCGGCCAGTCATGCAGCGAGGCGGCGAACGCCCGGCCGATCGACGCCGGCAGGTCGACGCCAAACTCGGCCGCCGTGCGCGTCACGCTCAACGCCAGGACCTCGTCGTACGGGCGGTAGCGCTCGTGCTCCACCATCAGCTCGACGGCAACGCGCCGCTCGACGAACCGATCGAGCTCCACGTCGGCCAGCTCCGGGATGCGCTCCAGCGCCGCACGAGCGCCGCCGCTCCAGTCGATCAGCGTCCCGTAGCAGTCGAAGCTGATCACGGCGGCATCGCGGGGTTCGGGGATAGTCATGGCGCGGTCGCATCATCGTCGGCCCCGCCGAGATGCACAACGGTCGGGCCGAAGCGCGTCTGCAGCTCGTCGACCGCGGAGCGCAGCGCCGCCGCGCGCTCGGCGCGAGCCACCGCTTCGGGCGGCGTCGCCGCCGGCTCGCCGTCGGCGCTGAACATCGAGAGCTGCATCGCCGCCTGCGCCGCCTCCAGATTCGAGACGCCCACACCGATCAGCCGGAAGCGGCGCGCCGGCCGGCACTGTTCGCGCAGCAGACTGACGGCGGTCGCCGCGATCTCGTCCGCATCGTCGCTCGCGGCCGGGAGCGTCCGCTGACGGGTGAAGGTGGTGAAGTCTGAGAGCCGCAGCTTGATCTGCACCGTGCGCGCCCGCAGGTCCGCCCCCCGCAGCCGCCGGCCGACGTCGCGCGCCTGGCCCCGCGCGACCTCGGCGAGCTTGTCATAACTCCCGACATCCTCCGCGAAGGTCGTCTCCGAGGAGATCGACTTGGTCTCCCGCGTCGTGTCGATTTCCCGCGGGTCGATCCCCCGCGCGAGCTCGTGGAACCACTCGCCGCGCGCGCCGAAGCGGTCGATCAGCCACGGAAGCGGACGCTGGGCCAGCTCGCCAACGGTCTCGGCGCCCGCATCGCGCAGGCGCGCCGCGGTCTTCGGCCCCACGCCCCACAGCTCCGAGATCGGCAGCGGCGCTAGGAACGCGGCTTCCTGCCCTGGCGGCACGATCGTCAGCCCGTCCGGCTTGTCGCGATCAGACGCGATCTTGGCGATCGACTTCGTCGTACCTGCCCCACAGGAGATCGTCAGCCCGGTCTCCTCGCGCACCCGGTCCTTGATCCAGCGCCCGACCTCCGCCGGGGTCGCGCCCGACTCGACGCGCTGCGAGATGTCGATGAACGCCTCGTCGAGCGAGAGCGGCTCGACCAGCGGCGAGACGCTGCGGAAGATCTCCATCACCTGCTGCGAGACCTCGCGGTAGCGGCTGAAGCGCGGCCGCACGATCTCTGCGTGGGGACATAACCGCACCGCCGTACGCATCGGCATCGCCGAGCGGCAGCCGAACGCGCGGCTCTCATACGACGCCGCCGCGACCACTCCCCGCGACCGCGGCGAGCCGCCGACCAACACCGGCTTGCCGCGCAGCTCCGGGTTGTCGTGCTGCTCCACGGAGGCGTAGAACGCATCCATGTCGGCGTGAATGATGTGCCGCCCGCGGGCCGCCAAACCGTCCTCAACGCTCATGGCGATACCGTACCCAGTCGGCGGGAGGAGCGGCGAGCGCATGGGGATTGTGCAGCGTCTCCGCGCGCGCATGAGGGCGAGCTCCGCATGCGCGGCGCGCGTGGCGGAGGCGACGGCGCTGCTCGCTCAGGCCGAAGCGCTCGTCCGCGACGCGCGCGGCATCGAAGCGCGGGCGCCCGCACGCGCCGCGCTGGAGCTGCTTCGCGGCGTCGGCGCGGCCGCCGAGCTCGATCTGCGCCTCGGCGCCGCACACTGCTTCGTCGGCGAGCTGGATGCCGCCCTGCGCCACGCCCGTGCCGCAGCGCTGGCGCGCCCCTACGACGTCGATTCGCGGCTCGCGCTCGGCAACGTGCGGCTCGTCCGCGCCGAACTCGACGAAGCGGCCCATGAGTTCGACGCCGTGATCGAGGAGTTCGGCGCGGATCCCGACACCGCCAACGGACGCCGCGCGGCGATCCTCGCTCGCGGCCAGGCCCCGGTCGACGAGCTGGCGGCCGGCGACGAGGAGTGGGCCGCAGCGGCGCGACTGCTCGCGGGCCTCTGGACGGCAGCCGGCGTCGCCAACGAGCGGCTTACGTCGCTGGCCGGCGGCAACCGCGCGACGCTCCGGCTGCTCGAGTCGGCGCTGACCGAAGCGGTCAGGGAGTCATAACGATGGGCCTGTTCGACGGCTTCCGCGCTCGCCTGCGCGCCATGCGCCCCTCGCCCGAGGTCGAAGCCGCGACTCTCGCCGATGTGGAGACCGTGCGCCGCGCGATCCGCGCCGAGTCAAATCGACTCGGCCGCCGCGAGCACCTCTCCGTCTCGCTGCTGCTCGAGTTCGCGACCGAGGACCTGCGCCGCGTCGACCTCTTCCACATCATCGCCCACCTCGACGCCGAGGGTGAAGTGCGCAACGTGGAGCAAGACTCCTTCGGCAACCTCAAGTTCGACGTCGGCGCGCTAGGCGACGCAGACCGACGATCATGATCGCACTACCTATGTTATGTAGTCGCCAGGGCGCGAAATTGCCGGATCGGCCCCAATGACGCCGCCGCCCGATGCGGCCCCGCGCCCTCCAGGAAGGCTCTGAACAAGTCGGATCCCCTCTCCCCCCGCAGCGCGGGGGGAGATGTCACGGAGTGACAGAGGGGGGCTCCCGCGCTTGGCCAGATACAGCCACGCCGGTGAGTCGGGACGGCAGCACCCCTCGTCGCCGCCTACCTCCCGCACCCCACCTACGGCGACTGCTCAAACACGATCTGGAACTCCATCTGCCCCGACTCCTCGATCGAGAGCACCCGGAACCCCACCGGCGCCTCAATGCCATAGTCGAGCAGCACGATCTCCGTTGACCCCGAAACCACCACCAACCCACCGACATACTGCCCGGCGAGTTCGATCTGCACATCGTTGGTGACCCCATGGAGCTCGAGCGTGCCCGTGACGGTGATTGACACCGGGTTCTCTCCAACAGGGATTATGTCAATTGGGATCGCTTCGGTCAGGACGAACGTCGCGAAGGGATAGGTGTTCGACTCGATCCCCCGGTCCTTCAGCGCACCGTCGCGGAAGCCCTGGTCGCTCTTCAGCGTCCGCAGGTCGGCCACGATCTCAACCGCCGTGATCGCTTCCCCGTCGAACTCAAGCGTCGCCGTGATCTCGCCCGTCCGACCCACCGCAGTGGCCGTCCCGACGTTCGCCAGCACCTCGCCGATCCGGTAGCCGACGAACGACTCACCGCGCTCCGAGAGCACCCAGGTCCCCACAAGATCGGCCGCCGCGGGTGGCTCCGTCTCGGCGCTCTGCGACTCAGACCCGTCCGTGTCTTCAGCCTCGGCCGCCGCAGTGGATTCATCAGCGACCGCGCTGGGTGCGTCACCATACGCGCCGCCCTCCGACGAGCCGGCCTGCTGCTGCTGCGCCCCAGCCTCGTCAGCCGTCTGCTGCGCAGTCGATGCGGTTGACGCTTCGGCCTGCGGCTGCTCCTCGGCCTGCGCCTCTTGTTGCTGCGCGCCGGCTTGCTGTTGGGCCTGCTCGTCGGTCCGCACCGACTCGACCGCGGCCTCAATCGACGCCGGCGGCGGCGCATCGCTGCGGATCAGGAAGTACCAGAGCAGCACGATCACCACGACGACCGCAGCGACCACTGCGCCAAGCACGATCATCCGCCGCGGCGTCAGCCAACCGAGAGCTGCGGGCATGGCGCTCCTCCCCGCGCCTCAGCCTACCCGCGCTCCGCGCCTACGCATGCAGCGCCTCGCCGCGATGCAGACGCGCCGCCGTCTCGTAGGTCTGCCCCATCGAGCGAACGGTCGGTGCGTGGGCGGTCAGGAATCGGCTGGCGCCGATCAGCACGTCGTCCGCCTCGGGCCGGCCCTCAAAGCGTTCCGCCAGCCGCAGCGCGGCGTCGTAGATCTGGAACGAGTGGAACCCCGCGTCCTCGCGCAGCAACGCCGACCCCAGCACCCGCGCCACTTCCGTCTGCTGCCCGCCGGCGAGCAGGTCGGCGACCGTCTGCGCGGTCTCGTCGACCTGCTGCTGCCGGTCGAAGTGCGCCATCAGATCGTCGGTCGAGGTCGAGCCGCCGTTGGGCTCCGGTCGCGGCTGACGCGGCATGTTGAGGAAACGCTCCAGGTACACCGACGCCGCGCCATCGAGGATCGCGCGCGCCAGCTCGCGCGAGGGCGCGCGCTGCATCGCCCGGTCGACAGCGTTCGTGTAGGTGAATGTGTGGTGAACCGTGTTCCAGTCGCCGAACTCGTTGGAGATGTGGAAGTGCAGCGGCCGACGCGCCGCGGCATACGCAACCGTCGCGCTGAGTTCGCCGAGCGGCGCGCCTGCCCGCGCGGCGTCCACGATCCGCCGCAGCGAGCGGTCCGGCGGCTCATCGAGGATCGACTCCGCAACCGGGCGATGCTCATCCCAGGCCTCGTTGCGCTCGCCGCCGACGGCGAGCGCTTCGTCGAACGCCTCCCCGGCCTCGTCGAGCAGCCGCGGCAGCTCCACGGGGTGTTGCCACGAGGAGGATTCTTCCATCCGCGCCGCGCCCGTGATCGTTGGGATCACCGAGCTGAGCACGTCGGGCGCCGACTCCCAGCCCACCGCGTCGAGCAGCTCGCAGGCCTTGTTGGCGAAGTCGAGCGTGTGCCCGTCGTCCATGAAGACATGGTCCGTCGACGCGGCGAAGAGCAGATCGGCGAGCTGCCGCTGGTCGAGCCCCACGGCGGAGGCGGTGCGCAGGCAGCGCTCGGCCGCGTCGCGCGAACGCACCTCCGAGAAGCGACGGAACCACGTCCGAAACTGCTCGGGCCGGTCTTCCTCGGTGTCGAGCGCGGCGATGTCGAAGTCGGGCGGCTGCCCCTGCACGCTGCGGGCCACGTGCACGACGCCGTGGTAGAGCGCGCGCGGCCGGTCGGCCGGGGCGAGGTGCGGCTGCACGTTGGCCATGGCGGTCAAAATCGAGAGCCCGCTCGACCAGCCGGCTGCGCGGTTCTTCACGCCGAAGCGCGCCGCCTCCGCCAACACGAGGTCGGCGCGGCCCGCCTCGCAGAGGCCGATCACCGACTTCGCGATCACCAGCCGCAGATTCTGCTCAAGCCCCTCCGAGAGCTTGCGCGTCCAGTGCGCGACCGCCTCTTCCTCCTGCGGCGTCGGGTCAATCCAGACCTCGCCGTCGCGCACCTCGGCGCCGAACGCCGCCACATCGTCAGCGAAGAGGTCAAACGCGCACCCACCCGAGAGTTCGAACTTCGCGTGGTGCCAGTGGCAGGTCAGGATCCCGTCGTCGACCGTCCCCTGGCTGAGCGGAAACCCCATGTGCGGGCAGCGATTGTCGACGGCGAACACTTGCTCGCGGTGCCAGTACACCGCGACGGTCCGCTGTCCCGTCGAAACGACCCGAACCCCCTCGCGCTGGAGTTCATCAAGCGTGCAAGCCCAAACAGTGGCATTCATCGTGGACCTCTCAAACCGCACCGCTACAGACCCGGTGAGGTCAGCGTAGCTATGCGCGAGCGCGCCGGCAGACCTCCCCTCTTCCCCTCCGCCTGCGGCGTCACCCTGGCGTTGCCGGGGAACGGGGCACTCCCCTTACCATCGGCGGATGCAGTTCATTCATGTCGCCTGGACGCCCGCTGGAGCGCCGCCCTTTCCGACGCTGTTCGCCCTGCACGGGCACGGAGCGCACGCGCTGGACCTCGCGCCGCTGGCGCCGCTGCTGGCCGAGGGGCGAGTGCAGGTGATTCTGCCGCAGGCTGAGTTCGCGCTCGATGATGCGCCGCTCTCCTACGGCCCGATGTTCACCTGGGTGCGTCGCGAGGGCGACCAAGCGCTGCCGGGCGAGCTTGAGCGCGTGACGAACGACCTGAGCGTCTTCTTCGACGAGGCGTCGGAACGCTACGCGGTCGACCCCGAGCGCACCGCGCTGATGGGCTTCAGCCAGGGCGGATCGCTGGCGTATCGGCTCGCGCTGAGCGCGCCGCAGCGCTGGCGCGGGGCCGCGATGCTCTCGACCTGGCTCTCCGAAGAGGCCGGCGCCGACGTTCACCCGCAGGCGGCGGAGCTGCCGCTGCTCGTGCAACACGGGACCAACGACCCGCTCGTCACGATCGACAAGGGCCGCGATTCACGCGATCGTCTCGAGGCGCTGGGCCTGAACGTCGACTATCGCGAGTATCGAATGCAGCACGAGTTGGGCCGGGAGAGTCTGCACGATCTGTCGGCCTGGCTGACCGGCTTGCTGGTGCGGGACTGATCCCTTCGCGCCCCTCTCGCCCCGCGACGCGGGGAGCAGCGCTGTTCAGCAGCGGTCAGAAACGGTCAGGTTTGGTCAGCTCTCGCTGAGCAGCGCATCGACGAAGCGCGCCGGCTCAAACGGCGCGATGTCGCCGGCCTTCTCTCCCGTGCCGGCGAATCGCACCGGAATCCCCAGCTGATCGGCGATCGCGAACACAATCCCACCCTTGCTCGTCCCGTCCAGCTTGGCCAGACAGATGCCCGTCACCCCCGTCGCTTCGGCGAACAGACGCGCCTGGCTGAGGCCGTTCTGGCCGCTGGTCGCGTCGAGCACGAGCAGCACCTCGTGCGGCGCGCCCGGGCAGCGGCCCTCGATCACCCGCCGCATCTTGCCCAGCTCCGTCATCAGGTTCGACTGCGTCTGCAGCCGGCCGGCGGTGTCGACGATCACCACGTCAACGCCGCGCGAGTGTGCGGCCTCGATCGCGTCGTAGGCCACGGCGCCGGGATCGGCGCCCATCTGGTGCGCGACACACTCAACGCCGACGCGCTCCGACCAGGTCTGCAGCTGCTCGATCGCGGCGGGGCGGAAGGTGTCGGCGGCCGCCAGCAAGACCGAGCGGCCTTCTTCGCGCAGCGCGTGCGCGAGCTTCGCGATCGAGGTCGTCTTGCCCGAGCCGTTGACGCCAACGACGAGGATCACGTGCGGGTACGGCGGCGCGGTCTCGACCTCTGGCGACCACAGCGCGCCGTCCGAGCTGGGCCCCTCGAGCAGCTCCACCAGCTGCTCGCGCAGCCGCCCTCGGACCGCTTCAGCATCGTCGCGACGACCGGTCGCATCACGCAGCTCCGCGACCAGCCGAGCGCTGGTCTCGCCGCCGAGATCGCCGAGGATCAGCGTCTCCTCGAGCTCCTCCCAGAAGTCGTCGTCGATCGTCGCGCCCCGGAAGAGGCCGCCGAGCCGACCCAGCACGCCGCGCCGTGTGGCCCGGGTGGCGCCTTCGTAGGCCTCGTCAAGCTCGGCGTTCTCGCTCTCGGCGGGTTCGTCGCGCCTGCGGCGAAACAGTCGGACCACGGCTGCACCTCGGGCGCGCTGCGGGGCTCGCCCCCGGCTGACTAAGCGGAGTCGATGTCGTCGAGCCGGACAGAGAGGATCTTGCTCAAGCCGTCCGTGCCCATGGTGACGCCGTAGATGGCGTCGGCCTCTTCGATGGTACGGCGGTTATGCGTAATGACGACGAACTGAATGTCGGCGGCGCGCTCTTTCAGCGCCTGCACGAAACGCTCGACGTTCGCTTCATCGAGCGCCGCGTCGACCTCGTCGAGCACGCAGAACGGCACCGGGCGGATTTCGAGCAGCGCGAAGAGCAGCGCGATCGCCGTCAACGCGCGCTCACCGCCCGAGAGCAGCGAGAGGTTCGCGACCCGCTTGCCGGGCGGTTGGGCGGTGATGTCGACGCCAGGCGGCGGCGCGTCTGCTTCGGCGTCGTCATCGCCGTCGCTGTCGTCGGACTCCGTCGGCCCCTCGTCCGTGAGCGCGAGCTTCGCGTGGCCGCCGCGGAACATCAGCCGGAAGTAGCGCTGGAACGCCGCGTCGACCTTGCCGAACGCCGCACGGAAACGGGAGTCGATCAGCGTCTCCAGCTCGCGCTCGGCGGCGCGCAGGCGCTTCTCGGTGGCCTCCAGATCGAAGATCTGCGTCTCCAGCGAGTCGTAGCGCTCGAGCTCCGCGGCGTGCTCGTCGGCCGCCTCCGGCTGGATCGGGCCTAGCCGATGCAGCCGCTCGCGCAGCTCCAGCGCGGCGGTGCGCAACTCCCTGACATCGCCCTCGGCGGCGGGCAGGTCGGTGAGATCGATGTGGTCGTCCGCCGCGTCCGCGCTCAGCCGCTCACGCGCCGCCTCGGTCTCCCGCAGCGCGGCCTGCGCCTCGACGGCGGCCCGTTCGGCCGCAACCCGAGCGGTCTGCACGGCCTCGAGCCGAACTCGGTCCTGCGCTCGCTCAGCCTCCGCCTGACGCAGCCGCGCTCGCGCCGCTTCGACCGCCGTCGCGTCGGCAGCGTTCGCGGCGGCGTCCGCGACCGCCGTGCGGCGCCCTTCGAGCGTGGCGCTGAGCGTCGTCAGCTCCTCGCGGATGGCGGCAAGACGGGCCGTTGCCTGGGCCTGGCGACGCTCGCGCTGGACGGCTGCACGGGCGTCGCTCAGCGCGCCGGCCGCGCGGTCGCGGTCCCGCTCGAGGTCGGTGAGGTCCTGGTCGGCCGGCGGCGGACTGAGCTCGACGTGATCCTTATCAACGGCCGCCGTCTCAACGGCGTCGGCGCGCAGGCGTCGCAGACGCGCCTGGAGCCGCAGGGCGTCGCCCCGCAGCCGGTCGCGCTCCGCTTCGGCGGTCTGCAGCGCTCGCGACGCCTCTCGAAGCGCCGCGCCGGCGACGGTCTGACGCTCCGCGCAGCGCCTCACGGCTGCGCGCGAATCCTCGTGCGCCCGTTGGGCCTGCGTCAGCCGCTCGGCGTCGGGCGTCGGTTGCTGGTCAAGCGCTCGCGCCAGGCCCTCGCGGCGCTCGCGCCACTCGGCGACGCGTCGCAGCTGACGCGCCCAGCTGGCGCTCTGCCCGCTGCGCGTCGCCACGACGCCGTCGCCGCGCAACAGGATGCCGTCGCGGGTCACGACGGCGCGCGGCGGCGAGGCGGCGGCGAGCATCGCCCGCGCTGCTGCCGTGCCCTCGGCGATCCGAATCTCCCCGAGCAGCGCGCTCACGACGGGGCGGAGATGCGCCGGCGCCTCGACCGCGTCGGCGACGGTCATCACACTGACCGCCGTCGCCGGGCGCGCGCCGTTGCCGTTCGCCGCGGCGCTGGTCCCCGCCGTCAGCGCACCGTTGCGGCTGACGAGGTCGGCGGCGACGCCGAGCCAGGCCTGGCCGTCATCGCGCAGCGCGGCCTCAGCGCGGGCGAGCGCCGCGGCCGCCGTGGGCTGGAGTTCAGCATCGGCGGCCGCCCCAAGCGCTGCCTCAACGGCGGCTTCGTAGCCCCGCCGAACCCGCAGCTGCGAGCGCAATCGCGGCGCCACGCCGTTGGCAGACGCCCCAGACGCGCCGTTGGAGGCAGCCGGCGCGGCCAGCTCCTCCAACGCGGCGATGCGGGCGTCGAGGTCGTCGATCTCTCGTCGGATGGCGTCGCGCTTGGCGATGATCGCGGCGTGCGCATCGCGCTCGCGCTGCAGATCGCCTGCGGCGCGGGCCTCGTCCTCGCGGGCCCCGTCCAGCGCGGTCGCGACATCCGCAGCAGCCTCGCGGGCCTCGGTGCGGCTCTGCTCAAGGTCGTGCAGCGCGGTCAGCCTGGTTGGCCATGTTCGGCCGAGCGCCTGGGCTTCGCTATGAAGTTGGGCGCGCTCGGCACCGAGGCGGCGAGTCAGCGCGGCGGCCTCGGCGCGGCGCTGCAACCGCGCGTCGTGCTCGCGCAGCATGCGGTCACGCTGTTCGCGGGCCTCGTGAAGGCTCGCCTCCGCCGCCCGCAGCGCGGCCTCAGCGCTCACAAGATCAGGCGCCGGAGCGAGGGCGTCCGCCGCGGGCTCCCGGCCAGATTCGAGGCTGTCAGCCTCGCTCTGCAGCCAGTCGTGGCGACGCTGATCGAGCTCGAGCCCGTGCCGCAGCTCGTTGACCTTCGCCTCGGCGGCACGGCGGTCGGCGGCGGCTGCGTTCGCGTCCGCTCGCGCGGCCTCGACGTCCTGCTCCGCTGCGGTGACGGCGACGCGCGCCGCGCTGAGCTCGAGTCCGGCCTGCTGCTGCGCGGCGGCAGCGGCCGTCGCCGCGTCGGCTCGCTCGGCCAGTTGGGCCGCGAGCGCCCGCGCGGAGCCTCCGTACCAAGCGCCGAGCGCGGTGTTCAGCTCGGCCTGCAGCTCCTCGTGGCGCCGCGCTCGCCGGGCCTGACGCTCCAGCGAGCGCAGCCGCGGCGCCAGCTCGTCGCGCAGCAGCCGCGCGCGATCAAGGTGTTGCTCGGCGCGCTCGCGCTGGCGGCGCGACTCGAGCATCTTGCGCCGGTGCCGCCGCACATCGGCGACCTCCTCGATCAGCCGGCGGCGCTCCTGCGGCCGCAGCCGCAGCACCTCATCGACCAGCCCTTGGCCCATCAGCGCGTAGCCGCCCGAACCGAGGCCGCTGTTGTGGAAGAGATCCTGGATGTCGCGCAGGCGCACCGCCCGGCCGTTCAGGCGGAACTCCGACTCGCCGTCGCGGTGCACGCGGCGCTGCACCTCGACCTCCGCGGCGTCCAGGCCCAGCCAGCCATCGCTGTTGTCGAGCCGCAGGCGCACCTCGGCGAGACCCGCCGGCGCGCGTTCGGAGGATCCGGTGAAGATCACGTCATCGAGCCGCTTGACCCGCAGGTTGCGGTTCGCGCCCTCGCCGACCACCCAGCGCAGCGCGTCCATGATGTTCGACTTGCCCGAGCCGTTGGGCCCCACGACCGCCGTCATGCCGCCGTCGAAGCGCAGCTCGGTGCGGACGCCGAACGATTTATAGCCGCCGATGTCGATGCTGCGCAGTCGCATCAGCCGGTCTCCTCTGGCGCGTCGGGCAAAGCGGGCAAGGCCAGCAGGGCGAGCTCGGCGGCGGCCATCTCGGCGGCCTGCTTGCTGCGCCCGCTGCCCTCGGCCGCGGGCTGGCCATCGATGCAGACCCGCACAAGGAATCGCCGGTCGTGCGCGGGACCGCTCGCTTCGATCGTCTCGTAGCGCGGCGTCACGCCGATCGTGCCCTGCAGCCGCGTCTGCAGCTGGGTCTTGGGATCGGTCCGCACGCCCTCGACGGTGATCGTTTCCAGCGCGGCCCGGACCAGCCGGCGCACGAGTTTCTGGACGGCGCGCTGCCCGCCATCGATCCAGACGGCGCCGATCACCGCTTCGAGCGCGCGGCCGAGCACGACCGGCCGCGTGCGCGCGCCGGCGTTGTCGATCCCCGCGCCCATCAGCAACTCGTCGCCGAGCTGCAGCCCAGCCGCGACCTCGGCCAGCGCCTCGTTGCGCACGATCTGCGAGCGCGCCACGGTCAGCCAGCCCTCGTCGGCGTGCGGGAAGCGATCGAACAGCTCGCGGGCCACGATCGAACCCAGGATCGCGTCGCCGAGAAACTCAAGGCGCTCGTTGGAGAGCAGCTCGGGGTCCTCGTTCTCGTTGATGAACGAGCTGTGAACCAGCGCCTGCCGGAGCAGGTCGGGCCGGCCGAACTCATGGCCGATACGCTGCTCCACACGGCGCAGCCGATGGCGCGGCAGGGCTTTCGCGAGGCTCATGTCGCCGCTCTTCGGCACTTCTGTGATCGGTCGAGCATTCCGCTTAGCAGTCTAAACCGTTGAGCAGTATGCCTGCGCTTCGGACAGGATCGTGGCCGCGATGTCAGTCGGTGAGCTGCCGGATCGAGTCGCACAAGTCATGCCCGCGGAGGTTCGCGCCGCCACCTCCTCACTATGTCACTTCGCCGGCGAATCGGGGCTCGCCGTCTACTTGGTCGGTGGATTCGTTCGCGATCATCTCCTGTCCCGTGACCCCGTTCCCGCGGAGCTCGTCGACGTCGACCTCGCGGTCGAGGGCGACGTCTCACCGCTGCTCGCCGCGCTCGGCGCCTCCCGACAGGTCGAGCATGACCGCTTCGGCACGGCGGCGGTGACGCTGGCGGGCGGTTCGCGCATCGACCTCGCACGGACGCGCAGCGAGCGCTACCCCGCGCCCGCAGCGCTGCCGGTGGTGACCGAAGCCCAAATCGAGCAGGACCTCGCCCGTCGTGATTTCACGATCAACGCGGCCGCCTTCGGACTGACCGGGCGCCACGCCGGGGAGCTGCTGGATCCCTACGGCGGCACGTGCGACCGACAGCGACGCGAGGTCCGGGTGCTGCACGAGGGCTCGTTTCGCGACGATCCGACCCGGCTCGTGCGGGCATGCCGCTACGCCGCGCGCCTTCAGGGGCGGATGGAGCGCGCGACGGCGCGCTGGGCGCGGGAGTCGCTGCCGGGCATCGCCGCGCTCTCGCCGGCCCGCTTCGGCGACGCCTGGCGGGCGCTGCTGCTCGACGAAGCGGCGCCCGACGCGCTGGCTCGCGCTCGTCGGCTGCGGCTGCCCGAGGCCCGTGTTCCCGGCTGGACGATCGCCGCCAGCGTCGGCGTCGCGCCCCGCCAACCGGAGCGCTTCTGGGCGGCGGTCGGCCTGACCACACGCGACGCGGCGCTGATCGAGGCGCTGCCCGCAGCCGTCGCGCTGCATCGCGCCGAACGGGAAGCGCTCGTCAGCGGGTTCGAGCTACAGCGACAACGACGCGCCATCGGCCGGGCACGACGCGCCTCCGAGGCCGCAGCAGCGTTCGAGCATGCGCCCGCGGCCGCGCTGTGTGCGGCGGCAGCTCGCTGGAAGGGCGTCTCGGGCGCGTGGCTTCACCACTACCTGGATCGTCACGCCTCCGTCCGATCACCCCTCGATGGCGACGCGCTTCTACGTCTGGGCGTGCCACGCGGACCGGCGATCGGAGCCTGGCAGCGCCGCCTCAAGCAGGCGATCTGGGACGACGAACTGCCGCGCGACCCTGCGGCGCGTATCGCGCTCGCGGAATACTGGGTACGATCGTCCCCGCTCGAGCCACTCGACCTGCCGGGACCGATCGACGAGGAACCATGACGCAACCCGCTGAGACTCTAAGCCCGTGCGCCGTGTGCGGCGGACCGCTGACCAGAAACGCCAGCGCCGACTGCTACATGTGCGGCCAGCTGTTCCACCTCGGACTCACGACGGACTCGGTCGTCGACGACTGCGGCCAGGTCTGGCTCGACGACGAGGCGATGGCGCTGCAGTTCGCCTGCAACTCATGCCTCGAGCAGCAGCGCCTGGAGGCGGAGGGGCCAGTCGCCGAGCCTGAGCCGCAAGCCGCGCCCAATCCGCCCAGCCAGCCCAGCCAACGTCGTGCGCAGCGGGCGGAGCCGGGTCGCAGCGCGAGAGACATCGCGCGTCGCCAGCGCGGTCGCTAGCGATGCCGCGCCGCCGACGTCGGCGCCGGCGACGCGGCGGATCGGCGCCGGCCTCGCAGCCGGCCTCGCCCGAACTTGCCGTCGAGCTGACCCCGCGCCGCCGCTGGCGTCCGTCGGCCGCGGTGGTGGTGGCGCTGTGCCTGGGCATCTGGATCGGCCTGGCGTTCGGAGACGGCACTCTGGCGGCCCAGATCGCCCTCTGGATCGCGGTGATCGGCGCCGGCCTGGCCGGCGGCCGCATCCTGCGCCGCTGGATGCAAGGCCGCCGCACCCGCTAAGAAGGTTCTGAAGAAGCCGGATCCTCTCTCCCCCCGCTGGGCGGGGGGAGATGTCACGGAGTGACAGAGGGGGGCTCAGCCCTCCCGCGTGAGGTTGACCCCGCTACCGGAGACCTGGTCCAGATCGATCACCACCGCGACCCCGGAGCGCTCCGGGTCGCGCCCCTGCTCGAGCGGGTGCTGGCCCTCCCAGATCGCGTCGCGGTCGGCCGGATCGTCCGTCACGCGTGCGCGGCCGCGGAAGATGAAGAACTTGCGCGCCGGCATGTTCGTGTAGGTCATCGCGACATGCGGATTGAGCGCGATCGCATCCAGCGTGCCCGATGGCGTGCCCCGCACCCAGATGGCAAGCGCGTCGTCGCCGAATGTCTGGGTGCTACCGCGGAAGCTGACGACCGGTTGGCAGTCGACGGAGACGGCGGTGAGCGCCAGCGGGAAGCCTTCGCTGAGCGCGTTGTTGACGCGGTCCTTCACATCCTCGGGCAGCTGCATCTTGTCGGCCTTTCAGTCGGCGGCCAATCGTCGCTTAGTCGGCGGCTGGAGCATCGAACTCGCGACGCATCCAGATGGCGGTGGGGGCGACGCCGGGTGGCATATCGGCAGCAGCGACGCCCGGCGAGCGTTCGTGGACGTAGCCCAAGCGTAGCCAGAAGTAGAGTGCCACTCCATTGTCACGCGGCAGCGGCACGAGCGCTCGGACCGCGCCCAAGCGGGCGGCCGCCTGCTCGAACACCGGGACGGCCGCGCCGCCGAAACCGAACGCGCGCCAGTCGGCGTCGACCGCCAGCCAGGTCCAGATCGCGCTGTCGCCCGCGAGTCGCCCGCTGAGCGCGCCGACGATCTGCTGGCCATCGGTGGTCTCGGCGCCAATCCAGTAGCCCGCGTCGCCGCTCTCAAGCCGCGCGTTCAGGTGGCAGGGCTCGGCTCGCCCGGCGATCGCCTGCGCGGCCTCGTCGAACCACGGGGCGTCGACGGCCTCGCCGCGCATCCGGCTGATCGAAACGCGTTCGTCCGCCTCCCGCTCCGGCCAATCGCTGATCGCGCTCACTGGTCGCTCACCCGTCGCTCAGCGGCGGCAGGAAGGACGCGACGGCCCTGGCGATCTGGTCCACCGACGCGTGCTCAACCGGCGCCGGCGGCAGCGCGTCGAGGAAGCGGTGTCCGTAGTTCTTGGTTGTCACGCGGTCGTCGAGGATCACGACAACGCCTCGGTCGCTGCGTGTGCGAATCAGTCGCCCGATCCCCTGACGCATCCGCAGGATCGCGCTGGGCACCTGCAGTTGGATGAATGCGTTGTCGTATTGCTCGGAGCGCGCGACCTGAATCGGGTCGTTGGGCCGCCCGAACGGCAGCCGACAGACGATCAGCAGCGACAGCGCGTCGCCCGGCACGTCGACGCCGGTCCAGAGCGCGTTGACTCCGAACGCAACGGTGCGGGGGTCCTCCTGCAGCTGGCCGATCACCTGCGCCGGGCTGCCGTTGCGGCCCTGCACCTCCAGGGCGATGTCCGACGCTTCGAGCAACGGCTGCACGCGGTCGGCGACGCGTCGCATCGTGCCGTGCGCGGTGAACAGCGCCAGCGTGCGCCCGCCCGCGGCACGCGCCAGCGCCGGGATCGCGTGCGCCAACGCCGCCTCGTAGTCGGATGCTGAGCCCTGCACCGGCGGCATGTCGGTCGGCACGAAGATGCGCGCGTGGTTCGTGTAGTCGAACGGCGAGCCGTACTGCGATTCGAGCGCCTCGGGCACATGCAGCTGCTCGCGCAGGAAGTTCCACTCGTTGTCGACCGTCAGCGTGGCCCCGGTCAGCACGACGCTCTTGCGCCGCGGCCAGAGCAGCTCGTCGAGCGCCGCGCCGACGCTCAGCGGCGCCGAGCGCAAGCCGAGCTCCCCGTTGCGCTGGTCACGCTCGAACCAGGCGATGGTGTCATCGGGGTCGGCGGTCAGCGTCGCTTCCGCGGCGACCATGCTCTCCGCCAACGCGCGCGAAACCTCGCGCGCCTCTTCGGCGAGCATCTCGGCCTGGTCGCGCTGCTCATCGGTCAGGGCGGCGGCGCGGTCGTCGCAGGCGCGCGCAAGCTTGCCCAGCGCCTGCTGGAGGTCCGCGACGCGACGCTGCGCATCGAGCCAGCGCTCTTCCAGGCTCGACCACGCGGGTTGCGCGCGCGCCCCGTCGGTGACGCGCAGGTCGTTGCCGGCGCTGGCGTGCTCGCGGCTGAACGAGTCGAAGCGGCTCCACGCGGCGTCGATCGCGCCATCAGCCGCAGTCACCGCCTCCAGCAGCGGCGCGACCTCGTCAGCGGCGAAGCGCGTCGCACGCCGCGCGAGCGTCGTGGTGCGCCGGGCGTCGCCCGAAGCCACACCCTTGATCAAGCCGCGCAGCGAGGCCTCGTCGAGGTCGATTCGCAGCTGATCGGTCGCGACCTGCTCCAGGAACTGAGCCTCATCGATGATCAGAGACGGCGCCTGCGGGATGATCGACTGGTCGGTGAGCAGGTCGCTGACCAGCAGCGCATGGTTGACGATGATGATGTCGGCCTGCTCGGCGCGCTCGTACGCGCCGGCAAGGAAGCAGGTGCCGTTCTCGACGTATGGGCAGCCATCGCGCAGGCACGAGACCTCGCCCGCCGAGAGCCGCTGCCAGGCCGCGTCATGCACGCGCGGCAGCCGCAGCTCCTCGCGGTCGCCCGTCTCCGAACTCTGCGCCCAGACGAGCGCACGGCCGACCACCAGCGCGGCTTCGGGATCGCGGACGCGCTGGCGCTCGTTGTCCAGGCTGCGCCGGCAGAGATAGTTGTCACGGCCCTTGAGCACGGCGGTATTGAGCCGTTCGCCGGCGCCCGGTGCGACGCGCTCGATCATCTCGCGCAGCTGCGGGATGTCGTGCTCGTCGAGCTGGTGCTGCAGATTCCGGGTGTGCGTCGAAATCACGACCCGCTCGCCGGTCTGGAGCGCCAACAGCGCGGCGGGCACGAGGTACGCGAGCGACTTGCCGACGCCGGTGCCGGCCTCCACGAGGGCGACTTCGCCGGCCTCGAACGCCCGCGCGACATCAACCGCCATCGCGCGCTGCTCGTCGCGCGCTTCGAGCGGGCTTTCAGCGTCGGCCGTCGCCGCGTCGAACGCGGCGGCGCTGAGTTCAACGAGCGGCTGGTCCGGGACGCGGGCGCGCGGCGCCCGCGACGGCCGCCGGCGCGGCGGCGTAGCGAAGACCTGCGCCGGCGTCTCCTGGATCGCGGCGGGAACGGTGCTCAGGAACAGGGCGAGCGGCGACCTGGGCGCCGCGCGCTCGATCAGCTCGGCGACCTGCGCATGGACCGACGGGCTGAGCTGATACCAGCGCCGCTGCAGCGCGAGCAACAGCAGGCGGCTGGCGGCTGCGTCGGCCAGCGCCCGGTGCGCGCCGGTCCTGACCAGCCCGTAGCGGTCGCAGAGATCGCCGAGCCGGTGCGACGGCGCCGTGGGGTCGAGCACCTGCGCGATCGGCAGCGTGTCGAGCGGCGCGCGCGATGCATCGACCCCGGCCGCGCCGAGGTGCTCAAGGTCGAACTTGACGTTATGTCCAATCGGAATGGCTTCGGAGAGGAACTCGCGCAGCTGCCCGACGACCTCGTCGAACCTCGGCGCCTCGAGCAGCATCTCAGGCGAAATCCCGGTCAGCCGCTGAATCCGCAGGTCCGGCATCGTGTAGGGCCGCACCAGCGTGCTCCAGGTCTCGAGCACCTCGTCAGGCGTGCAGCGCACCAGCCCAATTTCCGTGATCTCCGCGCTGCCAACCTTCAGCCCAGTCAACTCCAGGTCCAGGGCAACGAAGATGGGATCGGTCATCGTCTTTCGATTGTCGCACTCATCCCCAACTCAGCGGGATCGGCGGCAAGGAACGCCTCAACTTCGACGGCGATCTCGTCGACAGCCATCCGCCGAACCCGTGACGGCGCAAGCGCCTGCAGTAGTACACGCCCGTAGTCCCGCGTGATCACTCGTTTGTCCAGAATCACGACGACGCCGCGATCACTGCGGCTGCGAATCAGCCGCCCGAAGCCCTGGCGGAGGCGCAGAATGGCGAGGGGAAGCGACATCTCCCGGAACCCGTCCCGATACTGCTCGGCACGCGCCGCGTGAACCGGATCCTTGGGGTGGTCGAAGCGGATGCGGGTGACAATCAGCAGCGACAGGTGATCGCCCGGGACATCGACTCCCGTCCACAGCGAACTGACCCCGAAGACGACAGTGTGCGGAGCGGCCTTCAGCGCTTCGATCACTTCGACAGCGCTTCCGTCTCGGCGCTGCACGACCAGGCGGATGCCCGCCATCTCGAGCGATTCGCGGATGCGGTCTGCGACCCGGTCCATCGCCGCGTACGACGTGAAGAGAGCCAGCGTGCGCCCGCCGGCCGCTCTGACAAGCTGCGGGATTGCCGCCGCGAGTGCATCCTCGTATTCGTCGGGCGGACCATCGCTCGGTGGCGGGGGCATGTCTGTGGCGACAAAGATCGGCGCGTTCGCCTTGAAGTCGAACGGCGAACCGTGCTGCGACTCCAGCGCTCGGGGAAGCATCAGCCGGCGGCGCAGAAAGTCCCAACGATCGCCGACCGTCAGCGTCGCGCCCGTCAGCACGATCGCTTCGCGGAGATCATCTCGCGACCAAAGCCGCGCGTGGAGCATGGCGCCGACGTTCAGCGGCGCGGACCTCAGCCGTAACTCTGGCGCACTGCCGCGCTCTGTTTCTCGATCGATCCAGGCGACCGTCAGAGCCGGGTCGGCATCGATGATCTCGTCCGCCTCGCACATCGCCTGCTCAAGCGACCAGTCGATGTCGCGCGCGTCTTCGGCGAACGCGGTGAGTTCGGATTGCTGCGAACCGCGGGCATCCTTGGCGCGGGTCGCGGCCTCCTGCGCAAGCGCATTGAGTTCAACCTGCAGCTCGCGGAGGCGGGTCTGCGCGGCTCGCCAGCGAGCTTCAACACGTTGCCAGCCCGGCCGCGCGCGAACGCTCGCTGTCAGCCGCAGGCGCTGATCGCCCGCGCGTTCGTCGCCGCACTCAGCGTGGAACTTCTCGAAGCTTTCCCACGCGGCTGCGTACGCCACTTGCGCGGCCCGGGCCGACGAGCGCAGTTTGGCTGCGTCGGGAAGCGCCAGCTTGGTTGCCCGAAGCGCGAGCGTGTTCCTGCGTCGGGCATCCCCGGTCCCGACCCGGTTGAGCGCCCGCTCAAACTGCGCCTCCGACAGTTCGCGGGCGAGCATGTCCGTCGCGACCTCTTCGAGGAAGTGCGCCTCGTCGATGATCACGACAGGCGCGGTGGGAACGCGCGACTGTTCGGTGAGCAGGCTGGCGATCAAGAGCCACTGATTGCCGATGATCAGGTGCGCGCGCTCAGCCCGTCGGTACGCCCGGTCGAGGAAGCAGGTGCCCTGTTCGACATACGGACACCCGTCGCTGAGACAGGAGGCGTTGCTTGCCGAGAGACGATCCCAGGCCTCCTCCTCGGCCGGCGCAATGCGCAGCTCCTCGCGATCCCCGGTAACCGTCGATTCCGCCCACACCATCACCCGAGCGAGCAATGCGACGGATGCAGCATTGATGCCACGGTCCGGGTCAACGACGCGGGCGAACTCGCGGTCCAGATTCCGCCGGCACAAGTAGTTGTTTCGACCTCGCAGCACCGTCACCGCAAGCATGTCGGCCACCCGCGGCGAGACGTGCCGAAGCATCGTCCGCAAACGGGTGACATCGTTCTCGGATAGCTGGCTCTGAAGATTCTTCGTGTGAGTGATGATCATCACTCGCCGCCCGGAAGAGACCGCCCAGATCGCCGAGGGGACGAGGTAGGCAAGCGACTTTCCGACGCCGGTGCCAGCCTCAATCAGCGCCACCCTCCCCAAATCGAGCGCACGCGCTACATCAAGCGCCATCGCACGCTGCTCCTCGCGCCGCTCCATGCGCGATCCGGCACGCCCGGCGGCGGCGTCGAATACCGTCCCGGTCAACGACCGCAATGACCCGGGCGGCAGCTTGACCCGCGCGGGACGCTCGGGCTCACGATGAGCGGGATTTGAAGGTCGCCGCGGCTGCGCGCGGGTGCGCAGCGGCGCGAGGTCCCGACCGCTAGGCGCCGTGTCGATGAAGACCCGCAGCGGCGACTCGAAGCCCATCGCATGATCAAGCGCGGCAAGCTTCCGCTGCACCGCCGGATGCAGTCGGCTCCATCGGCTGCGAAGCGCGATCAGCAGCATCCGCACCGCCTCCGCTTGACCAAGCGCGCTGCCCGCAGCTTCGTGGCGCAGTCGGTAGCGCTCGCACAGATCGGCGAGCGCGTATGAGCGCGCGGCGGGATCGAGCATCTCGGCGACAGCACGGGTGTCGAGCGGCGGGCGAGTGGCTCTGATTCCAATCGAGCGAAGCTGATCGAGGGTCGCCGCGACCTCATGCCCAACCGGCGCCGCGTCGACGAGTCTCTCGCGTACAGCCTGCGCGGCGCCGTCAGCATCAATCGGCGTGCGGTAGCGCTCCATCACGGCGCCGGGCGTACATCGCACGACACCGATCACCGGAGCCCGGCCGGCACGTCCGTCTCTGGTCGATGGCTCGACAGCGAGCACCGCGAACACCGGTCCCGCCGGCCGCATGCCAGTCAGCGACGTGCGACCAGGGCGCACCGCGTGATCAGTCGCCTTCGCACTTTTCGAAGCGACGGAACTTGCCGATGTTGATGCCTTCGTAGCAGACGGTCGCGCCGTCGTGAAGCAGCTGGACCGTCTGCTCGACGCAGGTCAGCCGCTCCGGGAAGACCGTCGTGTAGGTCCCGATCCCGCTCGTCGAGTGAGCGTCGGAGCCGCCGGTGACCGGCTTGCCGAGAATCTGCGCCACCTCGAGCGCAAAGATGTTCTCGCGCCTGTTGTTCCCGCCGTTTCCGACCTCAATGCCGTGCACGACCTGAAACACCTGCATCCGCTCGGCCGCCTCATCGGGCGACATCGCGAACGGCTCCTCGCCCTTGCGGCGGAAGGTCACGGGGTCGAAGAAGTGGCGAAACGGGTGCGCGACCGACATGAACGCGCCGATCTCGTCGCACACCTCACGCAGGCGCTCGGCCGAGCGGATCCGCGGGTAGTACTGGTCGATTCCGAACACGATGATGTGACCGAGGTCGGTCGAGACCTCCATGCCCTGGTTGAGGTAGATGCCGGGCCCGCACTTCTCGTCGAACGCGTTCCAGTCGAAGCGCTCCCAGACTCGGTCATGTTCGGTGATGTTGAGCCCGGTCAGGCCGATCCGGCGGGCCTCGTCGATCAGATCGTCCGGCTGCAGGGCGCTGTCGGCCGCTCCTCGGACGGTATGCAGATGCGCGTCGAGGATGGTTCCGGGCAGGGAGCTTGGGTCCACGTGAGATCTTTCACAGCCGCAGGCTTCGAGGGCGGATAGCGCGTCGGCCAAACCGAGTATACGCACCGCTTGCCCACGGTCACGCCCAAAGTCACGCCAGCGCGAGGTGCGGCAGCATCCACCCGTAGCAACCCACGGCGAGCAGCGTGAAGAGCGCAACACGCCGCCAGCGCATTGGCACGAACAGCAGTGTCACGCCCGCCGCGGCGCCGAGCACCGCCAGCACCGACGCGGTGTAGACCCACGAGGGACTGCCAAGGCCGGCGGCGAGCTCGTCGCCCGATCCCCACAGCGCCGCGCCCAACAGCAGCCCGAGCAGCGTGCAGGTCGCCTGGCCCGTGAACGAGATCGCGAGTCCGACCATCACCCAGTTGGAGGGGTCGTTGAAGTGCTCGCGGATCCGCGTGGTCGTGGGCACGGTGGCGAGCAGCGGCCCGAAGATCAGAAATCCGAACACGCCGACGGCCGCGCCCGCGATCGCTCCCGCGAGTAGGAGCTGCAACTCAGCCGCTCGTCCGTATGGCTGCGCCGCGCGAGAGCGGGCGAGCGACGTGCAGCGCGCCGCGCCAGCCGGACCGCAGTTCTGCGGCGACGGCCTGCGCGAGCTCGGGCGTCAGCAGCGCGAAGAGCGACGGCCCCGCGCCCGCCAGCAGCGGCGCGACGGGCTCGAGCCCGTGCCGGATCGAGACGCGTGCGAGCGCCACTCCGAACGCCCGCCGAGCCGGCTCAAGCCCTTGCAGGACTTCGTTGGCGACCGCGTCGAAGCTGTTCACGCAATCGTTCTGGCTCGGTCGGTCGCCCTGCGAGAGTCGGGCGGCCAGCGCGCCGGTCGCGGCGCCGCCGCCGAAGTGGGTTGGGCGCAGGCTGCGATACATCGTCCCCGTCTTGTCGGCAGGCAGGGGGATTTCCGGCGTGGCGAGCAGCACGGCCCAGCCCTTCAGCGCCGCCGACGTGACTTCGATCGGCTCCACGACCTCGCCGCGCCCCGACATCCGCAGCGGCCCGCCGGTCAGGCAGGCGGGGACATCCGAGCCGATCGTGGCGCCGAACGCGCTGAGCGCGTCGTCGTCGAGCGGCAGCTCCCAGGCGAGCCGCGCGAGCCGCAGGAACGCCGCCGCATCCGCAGAGCCCCCGCCGAGGCCCGCGGCGATCGGGATGCGCTTGCGCACCTCCAGCCGGCCGCCCCTCGACACGCGGTTCCAACCTCGCTCGCGGTCAAGCTCAATCAGCCGCTCCCAGGTGCGATCAACGATGTCGTCCGAGAGGATCGCGACGGGGCGCCCGCCATCGTCGCGATAGCTGATCTCGCGCGTCGCTAACGGCGTGAGCTCCAGCTGATCGGCCAGGTCGAGGTGAATCACGACCGATTCGAGGTCGTGGTAACCGTCCTCGCGACGCCCCAGCACCTCGAGCGTGAGATTCAGCTTGGCCGGCGCGATCGCGCGGACGGCGGTCACGGGGCGATCACGAGGCAGCCGGCGCGTAGGCGGGCGGCGGCTCGGGCGCGCCGGAGCGCTCGCGCCACCAGGCGAGCCGCGCCCACTCTTCGAGGCTCAGCGTCTGCGCGCGGCGCATCGGGTCGATCTCACACGCCTCGAGCCACGTGCGCGAATCCCCATCGCCGAGCCAGATGCCCTGCGAGAGCGAGTTGTGCAGCTGCTTGCGCGGCGTCCGGAAGCCGCCCCGGACCACCTCGAAGAAGCGCGCCTCGCTGGGCACGTCGACCGGAGCAGCGGGCAGACGCTCGAGCCGCACCACGGCGGATCGCACCTTGGGCGCTGGGTTGAAGCTCTCGCGATCGACCGCGAAGAGGTACTCCGCCTCGGCGTAGAACTGCACCGAGACGCTCAGCAGCGAGCGCTTGCCCTGCGGCGCGACGATCCGCTGCGCGACCTCGTGCTGCACCATGATCAGCATCCACTCCGGCGGCGCGGGCGTCTCAGCCAGAAAGCGTCGCAGCAGTGGCGCAGTGATCGCGTAGGGCAGATTGCCGACCAAGCCCCACGGCGGCGCCGCGCCGGCCGCGGCGAGCGTTTCGGCGGGGTCGATGTCGAGGATGTCGTCCTCGATGATGATCGCGGAGGACGGTTGGCGCAGCTCGGCGAGGCGCCGCCGCGACACGTGGGCCATCGCCGGATCGAGCTCGACCGCCGCCAGCGGTCGCCCCAGCACCGCGAGGCGCGCGGTCAGCGCGCCGTCGCCGGGGCCCACCTCCAGCATCGGGAGCGGCCAGTCGGGCAGCTCCTCAATGATTCGGTCGAGGACACGCTCGTCGCGCAGAAAATGCTGACCGAGCCGCTGTCGGCGTTGGCGCGTCATCTGCTCGGAGCGCCTCGGACGGGCGCGCGTCCAGCAGCTACGCGTCGTTCAGACACACGCGGCCAGGGAAGGTGAATAGTCGTGCACCTGCCGTCGAGCCTCGCCATGAGCTTGCCGCCGCTAGCCAGCTCAGCCCAGGCACTCCCGCGTCACCCGAGACCGCCCGCTTACCGCTGCTTCCTCTCGGACCTGACGGAGTTCACGGTGGCTCGCCGCGCGGGACCCAAGCTTCAACACCACTTGACGTCGGTAGGGGCCATGTTGGGGTCCTCGGGCAGGAATTCAACCCTGCTGTAGCGGATTGCAGGTACAGGGCACCGCTAGCTCCCCGTCTAGCACGACCACGAGGCAGCGTAGGGTTGCGGGTACGGGAGCGTCAAACGCCCGCGTTGCCGCCGCTGGGGGCTGCGCAATAGACTCGATCATCGCCAGACCCGCACAGCCATCCCGTGCGTGCGGCCGGAGGGAGCCTGCGGATGCGCGTCGTCTCGGTCGGCTGTCCGCTGCCCAGCCCGTTGGTCGACAACCACTCGATCGCCAACGCGCCGTCGCTGTTCGACTACGACGCCTGCGTCTACGACCCGCGGGCCGTCTCAGAGCAGATCGAGGGCCTCCAGGCCGGCGCGCAGGCGCTGCGCTCGGCCGATGGACGGCCGGTGCAGGCCGGTGCATCGGGCGCATTCGCGTTCGGCCTCGCTGAGCTGCTCGAACAGCGGCGCTTCGAGCTGCAGACGATGATGGATCAAGGCGGCGTGCTGCTGATGTTCGTGCATCCCAACGCCGCGCACCCTTCGGTGACCGCATTGCCGGGGCTCGAGCGCTACACACTGACGCCCTCGCCCGGCGCCGGCGCGCTCGGCTGGCCGGCGCTGCGCGGCGGCGACGGCAAAGAGATCCGCTCCACCGTTCCGGGCCATCCCGCCGCCGGCTATCTCGACGAACTGAGCGGGCGGCTGCGCTATCGCGCCGTCTGGGACGAACAATCGCCGGCCTTCCCCTCCGGCGCGCAGGTGCTGGCGCGGAGCATCGGCGGTCAGGTGGTCGGCGCGGAGTTCCGCGTCGGCGCGGGCCGCCTGGTGATGCTCCCGCCGCCGCAGGAGCCGCTCTCCACGGCCGACCGCAAGCGCTTCACCGGCGCGGTGCTCGAGCTGTTGGTCCGTCTGGTCGACGAAGACGGCGCGGGCCGCGAACCGGTCTGGGTCAAGCGTTATGACACCGAACAGACCGAAGCGGCGCGAGCCGCCCTCGCCGCCGCGGAAGTGGAGCTGCGCGAGGCCAATCGTCGGACGACCGAGTCCCGCTCAACGCTGGCCGAAGTGGGCCGCTTCTCCGAGCTGCTCTGGCGCCCGGCCGGCGCGAAGCTCACCGCCCTCGTCGAGGACGCGATGCGCACGCTCGGCTTCGAGGTCAAGCCGGGAACCTCCGGCACGGAGCTGACCGACAGCGGCGCGATCGCGCTGCTTGAGGTCGAAGCCTCCGACCAGGAGGTCTCGGAGCGGGTCTACCTGACGCTGCAGCGCCGCCTCGAAGAGCACTTCCTACGCCGCAAGGCGCGCCCCAAGGGCATCATCGTCGTCAGCGGCCAGCGCGATCTCGACCCCAGGTTCCGCAAGAAGGCCTGGACGCAGCCGCTGGTCAACGCGTGCGAAACGTTCAACTACGCCCTGATCCCCGTCCCCGCGCTTTACGAGCTGGTCAACTTCGCGATCGACGACCCCGACCCCGAGGGACTGTCCGACCTTCGAGCGAGCATCCTCGAAACCGCCGGCCTGCTCGAAGTCGAAGCCCCCGAGGAGGAGCCCGACCCCGTCGTCGATCCCCCCTCCGCAACGCTGGTCGAGAACGGCCGCACCGCCACGCCCGTAGCCGAGGAACCCGAAACCGCCGCCGAGTCGAGCTGAAGGCTTCGTCGCGCTGCGGGCAGGCGGGCTCAGTCCTTGCCGATCTGCAACACCGCGAGAAACGCCTCCTGCGGGATCTCGACGTTGCCGACACGCTTGAGCCGCTTCTTGCCCTCCGCCTGACGGGACAGCAGCTTCCGCTTGCGCGTGATATCGCCGCCGTAGCACTTCGCCGTCACGTTCTTGCGCAGCGCGCGGACCGTCTCCCGCGCCACGATCCGGCCACCCACCGCGGCCTGAATCGGGACATCGAACAGCTGCCGCGGAATCAGCTTGCGCAGGCGCTCGGTCAGCTCGCGGCCATGCGTCGCAGCCTGGTCGGCGTGCACGATCGCTGACAGCGCGTCGACCGGTTCACCGTTGATCAGCAGGTCCAGTTTGACCAGCTTGGCCTGCCGATAGCCGGTCAGTGTGTAGTCGAGGCTGGCGTACCCGTGGGTGCGCGATTTCAGGTCGTCGTAGAAGTCGGTCAGGATCTCCGAAAGCGGGATCGAGTACTCGAGCAGCACGCGGATCTGGTCCTCGCCGCCCCCGTTCGCCGCGATCCCGCTGCGCTGCAGGTACTCCATCCGCTCGTACTGGCCCCGCCGCCCCGTCACCAGGTCCATCACTGAGCCCACGAAACGCTGCGGCGCGATCACGCTGATGCTCACCCACGGCTCGCGAACCTCCGCGATCCGCGGCGGCGCCGGCAGCAGCGAGGGATTCTCGACGCGCACGACCCCGCCGTCGGTGGTCTCGACCTCGTACTCCACGGAGGGCGCCGTGAAGACCAGGTCGAGGCCGTATTCGCGCTCCAGACGCTCCTGCACGATCTCCATGTGCAGCAGCCCGAGGAAACCCATCCGATAGCCAAAGCCCAGCGCGGCGGAGGATTCGGGCTGGTAGATCATCGACGAGTCCGACAGCCGCAGCTTGTCGAGCCCGTCGCTCAGGTCCTGGAAGTCGGCGCTGTTGGCCGGATACAGCCCGGCGAAGACCATCGCCTTGGGCTCGCGATAGCCGGGCAGCGGCTCGGGCCGCTGGCGTCCGCCCAGCGTCATCGTGTCACCGACGCGGACATCGCCCACGTCCTTGAGCCCTGTCGCGACATAGCCCACGTCGCCCGCGGTCAGGATCGGCAGCGGGCGCAGCTCAGGCGAGAAGCTGCCCACCTCCATCGCCTCGAAGCGACGGTCGGCCGCCGCGAGGCGCAGCGGCGTCTGCGCCGTGATCTCCCCATCAACCACGCGGACATGCGCGATCACGCCCTTGTAGGGGTCGTATTCGGAGTCGAAGATCAGCGCCCGCAGCGGGGCCTCGCGGTCGCCGCGCGGCGACGGGATGCGCTCCACAATCGCGGCGAGCAGCTCATCGATGCCCTGGCCGGTCTTGGCCGAGACGTAGATCATCTCGTCGTACGAGAACCCGACGACATCGACGAGTTCGGCAGCGACCGCCTCGGGACGCGCCACATCAAGGTCGATCTTGTTGATCACCGGGATCATCGTGAGGTCCTGCTCGAGCGCCAGATAGACGTTGGCGAGCGTCTGGGCCTGAATGCCCTCAGCCGCGTCGACGACGAGCAGAGCGCCCTCGGCCGCAGCGAGGCTGCGCGAGACCTCGTAGGAGAAATCCACGTGGCCCGGCGTGTCGATCAGGTGCAGCTTGATCTGCTCACCGGCGGGCGTCGTGTGCTGCATGCGCACCGCGCGCGCCTTGATCGTGATCCCCTTTTCGCGCTCCAGCGCCATGCTGTCGAGCAGCTGCGCCGACATATTGCGCGGGTCGACCGTCCCGGTCACCTCGAGCAGGCGATCAGACAGCGTCGACTTGCCGTGGTCGATGTGCGCGACGATGCAGAAATTGCGGACGGGAAGGCGGTCCATGCGCGTGGAGCGTATCACCGCATCCCAGCAGCGTTTCCGCTCACAACGTCAGATCGAACGCGAGCCACCGATACGGATCGGCCACGCCGCTTCACGCGGGAGCAGTCCTGGCCCTGCAGTGGATCACGAACGGGGCCTTGCGGCCCCGTTCGCTCTGAGTCCGGCTTGGAGTTGATTAGACGCGGTGACAGCGGACGAAGTGGTTCGCCCCCAGCTCACGCCATTCGGGGTCGTCCTCGCGGCAGATGTCGATCGCGATCGGGCAGCGCGTGTGGAAGTTGCAGCCCGGCGGCGGGGCGATCGGGTTGGGCACATCGCCGGTCAGGATCAACCGCTCGCGACGGCGCTCGATCGCGGGGTCGGGAATCGGGACTGCGGAGATCAGCGCCTGCGTGTACGGGTGCAGCGGGTTCTCGTAGAGCTCGTCCGAAGGGGCCAGCTCAACGATCTTGCCCAGGTACATCACCGCAATGCGGTGGCTGATGTGACGCACGACCGAGAGGTCGTGAGCGATGAACAGGTAGGTCAGCCCGAAGTCCGACTGGAGGTCCTCCAGCAGGTTGATGATCTGCGCCTGAATCGACACGTCGAGCGCGGAGACCGGCTCGTCGGCCACGATGAAGGCGGGCTCCACCGCGAGCGCGCGGGCGACTCCAATGCGCTGCCGCTGGCCGCCCGAGAACTCGTGCGGGTAGCGGCTCGCGAAGTAGGGGTTCAGGCCGACCGTCTCGAGCAGCTCGCGGACGCGCTCCTTGCGTCGCCCGCGCTGCAGGCCGTGAATCACCATCGGTTCCGCGACGATGCTGCCGACGCTCATGCGCGGGTTCAGCGACGCGTAGGGGTCCTGGAAGATCATCTGCATCTGGCGCCGGTAGGCGCGCAGGTTGCGGCCCGTCAGCACCGTCAGGTCGACCGCGTCGCCGCCGGCCGTGCCCACATCGGGCGCCGCCACGTCGCGCTCGATCGTCTGCGCTACGCCGCTGGCCTCGGGGTGCGCCACGATGTGGCTCGTGTAGCGCGGCGGCGACAGGTACACGTTGCCCGCCGTCGGGCGATAGAGCTGCAGGATCGCGCGGCCCGTCGTCGACTTGCCGCAGCCCGACTCGCCCACGAGGCCCAGCGTCTCACCTTCGCGCACGGCGAAGCTGATGCCGTCGACCGCTTTGATGTCGGCGACCTTGCGCTTGAGCAGCAACCCGGCAGTGACCGGGAAGTACATCTTGAGGTTCTCGACCTGCAGCAGCGTGTTCTCATGCGGCTCGGTGCGCTGGCCCTCGCCGATCTCGGCGAGCGCGGCAGCCGCGAGACCGACACTGGCGGTCGCGGCGGCGCGCATCTGCTCCGGGGTCATCGTCCCGGCGGCGGCCTCGATGCTCCGAGCGGACATCTCCTCTGTGGTCATCTCGCCATTGGTGGTCTGGTCGTCGTCAGGCATTGGCGGCAATCTCCTCGGCGGTCAGTGCGGTGGCCAGAATAGTGTTGGCCTCTTCCTCGACGGCGTCCGAGTTCCAGCAGGCGACGAGGTGGCCAGGGGCGAACTCGATTAGCTCCGGACGCTCTTCGCGGCAGTGGTCGGTCGCGAAGCGGCAACGCGGCGCGAACGAACATCCGTCGGGGAGGTTGGTCAGGTCGGGCGGCGTGCCCTCAATCGGGATCAGCCGGCCCGTGCGTGCGTCCAGCCGGGGGACCGATTCGAGCAGCCCCAGCGTGTACGCGTGCTTGGGACGTGCGTAGATGTCGGCGGCCTCGCCGCTCTCGACGATCCGCCCGCCGTACATCACGTTGACGCGGTCGGCGTAACGCGCGACCACGCCAAGGTTGTGCGTGATCACGATCACCGACGTGCCCAGCTCGCGGCTGAGCCGCGCCATCACTTCGAGCACCTGCGCCTGAATGGTTACGTCAAGCGCTGTGGTCGGCTCGTCGGCCAGCAGCAGCTTCGGGTCGCAGGACAGCGCCATTGCGATCATCACGCGCTGGCGCATCCCGCCCGAGAACTGGTGGGGGAAGTCGAACAGCCGCTGCTCGGCGGCGGGAATGCCGACCATGTGCAGCAGCTCGATCGCGCGCTCGTTGGCCTCGTTGCGGCGCATGCCCATGTGCAGCTCGATCGCCTCGGTCAGCTGGCGACCGATCGTGAGCACCGGGTTCAGCGAGGTCATCGGCTCCTGGAAGACCATCGCGATCTCGTTGCCGCGAATCTCGCGCATCCGCGAGTCGTCGACACTCATCAGCTCTTCGCCGTCGAACCAGACCTCGCCCTGAACGATCTTGCCGGGCGGGTTGGGAATCAGCCGCAGCAGCGAGAGCGCCGAGACGCTCTTGCCCGAGCCGGACTCGCCGACCAGGCCAAGCGTCTGACCGGGCATCACGTCGTAGGAGACATCGTTGACGGCCCTGACGACGCCTTCTGAGGTGAAGAAGTGGGTGGAGAGGTCCTTCACGCTGAGCAGAGGTTCAGCCATCGCGGGACTCCTTCATTGGGTGTGCTGCCAAAATAACCAACTTGCTGCGCCCATGCCTGCGGCCGCTTGCGACGGCCTGGGTGGTGGGGAAGAGGAGACTCGAACTCCTACGCCTTGCGGCACATGATTCTAAGTCATGCTCGTCTGCCAGTTCCGACACTTCCCCGTCGGACCGCCGGAGCGGCCGCCGCGGACGTTCGGGAGCGCGCCACCAGCGCGGCCCACGGCCCCGGAGGGCAGCGGGAGATGTGCTGGTGAGCCGCCAGGGACTCGAACCCCGAACCTGCTGATTAAGAGTCAGCTGCTCTGCCAATTGAGCTAGCGGCCCACGGATGGAGGCAACGCAGGCGCTGAACTGTCGCGTTGCGACGATTCGACGACCTACATCCTGCCCTGTAGGGCAGCGTACACCGCGGTGCCGGGTCGGGTGCGCCAATCTGTTCTCCCCTATCAGACGGACCGACGCTGTGGCGGGAACGCTAGCCACTGCACTGCGCTTCGTCAACGCGTTGACAAACGCGCGTTCCCGCGAGTCCCGGCAGCCCCGTCAGACCCCCCGACGCCGCGAAGAATCGGATTCCTCCGGCCGCTCAATCTGGCCGTCGGCCACACATCGTGGGGGGATGCCTGAAGGAGAGGGAGGTCCGGTTCCCCCGGCGCGTCGAACCCGCCGGCGGGCCCTGACAGAAGCCTGCAGGAGCTCGTCGCGGCGCTCCAACGCCCCTTCAGCGCCGTGCCACACCCTGCTAAGATCGACGAGCGATAACGCGCGGTGAGCGTGACTCAACGTCGCCGCATGTGGCTCGTGTGGGCGGTTAGCTCAGTTGGCTAGAGCGCCGCGTTGACATCGCGGAGGTCACTGGTTCAAGTCCAGTATCGCCCACCATCGCGCCAACCCCTCAAGCAGAATGAGCCGAATCGACCAGCGGGCCGGCTGACGGGTGGCCGGGCAGGAAGGGTTGCGCGTGGCCGAGCAGCTGACCGAAGCGGAAGTCGCCGAGCCGATCGCGGGCGCCAAGGATGTCGAGCCGCAGGAGTGGCTGCGACGCATGCGCCATTCGGCCGCGCACGTCCTCGCGCAGGTCGTGCTGCAGCTCTTTCCCGAGGGCAAGATCGCGATCGGCCCGCCGATCGACACCGGCTTCTACTACGACTTCGACCTCCCGCGCGCGCTGACGCCCGACGATCTCAAGGAGATCGAGCGCCGCATGCGACGTGAGATGAAACGCAATCACCGCTTCGTCTGGAGCGAGGTTGAGGTCGCCGACGCGCGTGAGCGCTTCGCCGACCAGCCGTTCAAGCTCGAGCTGATCGACCAGTTCAGCGCCGACTCCGACACCCTCGGCCTCTGCACCCACGCCGACTTCACCGACCTCTGCCGCGGCGGGCATGTTCGGACGACCCGCCAGATCGGGCCGTTCAAGCTGACCAGCGTCGCCGGCGCCTACTGGCGCGGCGACGAGCACCGCCCGCAGCTGCAGCGCGTCTACGGCGCGCTCTTCGCGACCAGGGACGAGCTCGACGAGCACTTCCAGCGGATCGAGCAGGCGCAGCAGCGCGACCACCGTCGGCTCGGCCGCGAACTCGGCCTCTTCACCTTCTCCGAAGACATCGGCGCCGGCATCCCGCTGCTGCTGCCAAACGGGACGATCATCAAGAACGAGATGGAGCGGCTGATCCGCGAGCTCCAGCTCGAACGCGGCTACACCGAAGTCTGGACCGGCCACCTGGCCCGCGCCGAGCTGTTCGAGCGCTCCGGGCATCTCGCCAACTACCGCGACGTGATGTTCCCCGCGATGGTCGACGGCGAGACCGAGTACTTCCTCAAGCCGATGAACTGCCCCGTCCACATGACGCTCTACAACGCGGGCCTGCACTCCTATCGCGAGCTGCCGCTGCGCTATTCGGAGCAGGCCACGCTCTACCGCTTCGAGAAGTCGGGCCAGCTCGGCGGCCTGACTCGCGTGCGCTCGCTGACCCAGGACGACTGCCACATCTTCCTCACCCCGGAGCAAGTCTCCGACGAAGTCGGTCGCGTGCTGGAGCTGGTCCGCACGCTGCTCGCCACCTACGGCCTGACCGACTTCCGCTACGAATTCTCGCTGCCCGGCGGCGAGGGCAAGTTCGTCGACGATCCGCAGGCGTGGGCCGAGGCGGTCGACGCGCTGCGCAGCGCACTCGACGCCGCCGGCGTCGACTACGTCGAACAGGTCGGCGAGGCGGCCTTCTACGGCCCCAAGGCCGACCTCTTCGTCAACGACGTGATGGGTCGCGAATGGCAGCTCTCGACCGTCCAGCTGGACCTCATCCAGCCCGCCCGGCTGGGCTGCGTCTACATCGGCGAGGACGGCGAGCGCCACACGCCGGTTGTGATCCACCGCGCGATCCACGGCTCGCTCGAACGCTTTCTGGGCATCCTGATCGAGCACTACGCGGGCGCATTCCCCGCCTGGCTCGCGCCCGTGCAGGCGCGCTGCGTGCCGATCGCCGATCGCCACATCGAGTGGGCCGAGCAGGTCGCGCAGCAGCTGCGCGCCGCCGGGCTGCGCGTCGATGTCGACACGGGCAATGAGCGGATGCAGGCCAAGATTCGCAACGGCCAGCGCGCAAAGATCCCCTATTTGCTGGTGATCGGCGACCGCGAGGCCGAAGCGGGCGCTGTCGCAGTGCGCGTGCGCGGCGGCGAAGACCTCGGCGCGATGCTGCTCGCCGAGTTCAGCGCGATGCTCTCCGAGGCCGTGGCCGCTCGGGCGCCCGGGCCGGTCTGAGTCTCAGTTCGTAGCCCACTTAGCCGTTTGTTGGTTCGTATGCTGGGCCGTCCACGGGTATGATCCTGCCTGGCCGCCAACCGTCGCCGAACGGTTGCCCAACGGTCGCGAGTGAAGGTGCACGGATGCGCGGACATGCATCGTCGATCGGCACCCTGTTGATCGCCAATCGTGGCGAGATCGCGGTGCGTGTGATCCGCGGCGCACGCGACCTCGGGATCCGCGCCGTCGCGGTTTACTCCGAGGCCGACCGCACTGCCCGGCACGTGCGCCTCGCAGACACCGCGCAGCTGATCGGCGACGCCGATCCCGCTGCCAGCTACCTCAACATCGACGCGATCCTCACGCGGCCCGCGAGACCGGCGCCGACGCGATCCACCCCGGCTACGGCTTCCTCTCCGAGAACGCGAACTTCGCCCGCGCCTGCGGCGACGCGGGGATCACCTTCATCGGCCCCTCACCCGAGGCGATCGAGCTGATGGGCGACAAGATCGCCTCGCGCCGCACGATGCAGGCCGCCGGCGTTCCGATCATCCCCGGCAGCATCGAACCGATCAGCGACCCGCAAGAGGCCCGCGCGATCGCCGAGCAGATCGGCTACCCGGTCGTGATCAAGGCCGCCGCCGGCGGCGGTGGCCGCGGAATCCGCACCGTCAACTCCGGCGACGAGTTCGAGCGCGCGATCTCGCAGGCGCAGGACGAAGCCCGCACCGCGTTCGCCAGCGATGAGGTCTTCGTCGAAAAGCTGATCCGCCCGGCGCGGCACATCGAGATCCAGATCGTTGGCGACATGCAGGGCAACCTCGTCGCGCTCGGCGAACGCGAGTGCTCGATTCAGCGCCGCCGCCAGAAGCTCGTCGAGGAAGCGCCCGCCACGGGCATCTCACCCGACCTGCGCGCGCGCATGGAGGAGGCCGCCCTGGCCGCCGCCCGGGCCTGCGACTACACCAGCACCGGCACCGTCGAGTTCCTGCTCTGGAACGACGAGTTCGCCTTCCTCGAAATGAACACACGCCTCCAGGTCGAGCACCCCGTCACCGAACTCGTGCGCGGCGTCGATCTCGTGCAGGACCAGCTGCGCATCGCCGGCGGGCTGCCGATCGGCTACACCCGCGAGCAGCGCCCGATCCGCGGCTGGGCGATGGAGTGCCGGATCACCGCCGAAGACCCCTACCGCGATTTCGCGCCTTCCGTGGGCCCGATCGCCTGGTTCCGCGAACCCGGCGGCCCGGGCGTGCGGCTCGACAGCATGCTGGCCCGCGGCGTCGGGATCAGCCCCTGGTACGACTCCCTGATCGGCAAGCTGATCACCTGGGGCGAGACTCGCGACCAGTGCATCCGCCGGATGCGCCGCGCGCTGGGCGAATACCTGATCCTCGGGGTCAGCACCTCGGTGCCGTTCCATCAGGCGCTGCTCGATGACCCGCGCTTCCTCGAAGGCAATATCGACACGACCTTCGTCGACGACAACCAGGTGCTCGACCCCGCCGACCGCCCGCGGGCGGCGGTTCGCGCCGCCGTCGCCGCGGCGCTCTTCTTCCACACCCAGGGCGAGCGCGCGGAGGCCGAGCGCGGGGCGCCGTCGCTGCACAACCCCTGGGCCCTCTCGTCGCGCGGGCGGCGCTATCCGGTGGAGCAGGGATGGCGAAGAACTACCGGCTAAACGTTGGCGGCGAACTCCGCGAGGTGTCGATCGAAGACGCCGGCGAGGGTCGCTTCGTCGCGCGCGTCGACGACGCCGAATACTCCGTCGTGCTTGAGTCGCTCGACGACAACACGCTCTTCCGTCTGCGGATCGACGGCCGCCGCACGCCGGTCGCGATCAAGCGCGACGGCTACTCGCTCGATCTCTTCATCGGCCCCGACCACTACGCGGTCGGGATCGAGCGCAGCGCCGCGCGGACCTTCGACACAATCACGCCCGCGATCGAGGGCGAGGTGCGGATCAACGCCCTGATGACCGGCAAGGTCTCCGAGGTCCTGGTCGCCGCCGGCGACGAGGTGCAGGAGAACGATCCGCTCCTGGTCATCGTGGCGATGAAGATGAACAACGAGATCCGCTCGCCCGCGGCCGGCACGATCAGCGAGGTCCTGGTGGCGGCGGACAGCATGGTCGAACAGGGCGAGCTGCTGCTGGTGATGCAAGCGGGCGAGGCCTGATCGGCATCCCGCTCAGCTGCGCCGCAGCCGCGCGCCAACCGCCCCATTTGTAGCCCCGATTCGCGCGCATTAGGATGGCCACACAGCACCAGCCGATGAGCGACGGTCGGCAGCTCGTGGCCATGCGGCAACCATGCGGCAACCACGCAGTAACGAGGAGGAGACTTCTGGCAACACGTGAACAGCGAGTCAACGATGCGATCCGCGTGCGCGAGGTGCGCGTGATCGGTGACGACGGCTCACAGCTCGGCGTCATGCCGACCGCGCAGGCCCTCGATATCGCACACGGGCAAGGGCTGGACCTCGTTGAGGTCGCGCCCGATGCGCAGCCTCCGGTCGTGCGAATGCTCGACTTCGGCAAGTTCAAGTACGAGCAGGCCAAGCGCGAACGCGAAGGCCGGAAGCGCCAGAAGGGCGCCTCGCTGCGCGAGATCAAGATGCGCCCCAACATCGGGCGCAGCGACATGGACGCCAAGCGCAAGCGCGCCACGCGATTCCTGCAGTCCGGCGACAAGGTCAAAATCTCGGTCATGTTCCGCGGTCGCGAGATCACGCATCGCGAGATCGGCGCCGAGCGGATCGAAGAGATGCTCGAAGGCCTGGGCGACGACGGCGTGCCGATCGTGCTCGAGAAGCCACTCTCCACCGAGGGTCGCTTCATGTCCGTGATCGTCGCCGCCGACAAGGCCAAGGTGGAAGCCCGAGCGCGCGAGGCCGAGGCAGTCGCCGCAGAGGCCGCGCAAGCCGTAGAGGCCACGCAAGCCGCAGAGGCTGCGCAAGAGGCGGCGGAAGCGGCGCCGACTTCGTAACCGGCCCGTCGGCAGGCCCCTCGACAGGCACGGCGACCGGCCTTGCAGCAGCCGGCGTCGGTGGCGCCCAAGCGCGCATCCGCGTAGGCTGAATCGACGCGCGCCGGCGCACATTGGTGCGCCATGGCGATCCTGCCAATCGCAACATGCTCAACACGCTCGTGAGGTGGCCGTCCGATGCCGAAGATGAAGACGCACAAGGGCGCAGCCAAGCGCTTCCGGATCACCCGGACCGGCAAGGTCCTGCGCATGAAGGCCGCCAGCGGGCACAACAAACAGAAGAAGACCAAGCGCACGCTGCGCCAGCAGAAGCGCATGCACGAGGTGATGCGACACGGCGAACGGCGGCGGGTCCGCCGCCTGCTGCCCTACGGGTCGCCCTAGCCGCCTGAGCTGCCGAAGAGAGCGCCCAAGAGAGCGTCTGGAAGGACGAGCACATGCCGAGGGTGAAGGGCGGCCCGCGCGAGCGGCGCCGGCACAAGAAGGTACTCAAGCAGACGAAGGGCCATCACGGCGTACGACATCGTCTAATTCGCCGTGCGGCCGAGTCGCGCCTGCACGCGCTCAGCTACGCCTACGCCCACCGCCGCGAGCGCAAGGGTGACATGCGCCGGCTCTGGATCACGCGAATCAACGCCGCCGCACGCATGCACGACATCTCCTACAGCCGCCTCATCAACGGCATGAAGCGCGCCGACATCGACATCGACCGCAAAGTCCTGGCCGAGATGGCCCTCCACGATCCGATCGGCTTCGCCGCCGTCGTCGAACAGGCCAAGGCCGCCTAAGCGCCCGTCAGGCCCGCCTACCGGTTCGGGCACTCCGCGTTGGCGATCCTTAGGAACCCTCTGAGCAGGTCGGATCCCCTCTCCCCCCGCGAAGCGGGGGGAGATGCCGAAGGCAGAGGGGGGCCGCCCGTTGCGAAGAGGGGGAGCCCCCCTCTGTCCCTACGGGACATCTCCCCCCGCTTCGCGGGGGGAGAGCGGATCCGGCTGATTCAGAGCGTTTCCAGGCGCCCGACAGGCTCGTCCCCCCATCCCCTCAGACCGACGCGGCCAGCTGCGGCTGGCCCGTGGCGTCGGCGAGCGCCGCGGCCGGGTCTTCGTCGGGCAGGTGATCGAGCAGCCAGGCGCCCGCCATGCGGTCGCGCAGCCAGGGCAGCACGCGCGTCAGCCGGTTGAACTCGCGCGCGTGCAGCGCGTTGACGATCACCGAGAGCTCAACCTCCTGAGAGCGTTCGCGCCAGTCTGCCGGCAGGTCGATGAACGCGTCGTCGAAGGCGCGGGCGATCACCCGGGCCGGCTCAACCTCGAGCGCGAGGTAGGCGCGCAGGCGTAGCTGGGCGGCGCGGCTGCGTCCGTCCATGTCGGCCGCGCCTTCGCGGCGGGCGAGCGCCCGCATCACGCGGCGCAGCTCAATCGGCGAGAGGCTCGTGGCGTCGAAGAAGGACCGCGAAAGTTCCAGCTGGTCGGCGGCGTCGAAGATGCGGTGAATCAGGTCGGTCGCGTGGATGTGTCGGTCGTCAGTGCTGGGGTGCCGTGGCATGGTCGGATCCTCTCGAATAGTTGAGGCTCAAACTGGTCCGTGAGACAAGATTAGCACTCTGCCTATGAGAGTGCCAGATGATCAGTCCGCCAAGACGCACTGTGTCACACCACACAGAAATGCTTGTGATATTCGTCACTCTCAGCCCGAGAGTGCCAGCCGCTCCGAAACCGTCAGTTGTCGCGCAGTTGCGCGTTGAACTGACGCTCCAGGCGCCGCACGATCCCCCGGCGCGCGCGATCGACATCGCGGTCGCTGAGGGTCCGGTCGGGCGCGCGGTAGACGACCCGCCAGGCCAGCGACTTGCGGCCATCGGGCACCTGCTCGCCGGTGTAGATGTCGAACAGCTCGACCGACTCAACCAACGGCTGATCGCGGATCGCCGCAGCGAGCTTCGCGGCGGGCAGATCCGCATCCACGATCAACGCGAGGTCCTCAACCGCCGGCGGGAACGCCGAAAGCGCGCCCACGGCGTCCGAGTCCGACTCCGCGGCCGCCGCCGCGAGCGGCGCCAGCGCGAGCTCCAGCAGCCACGTGCGTGCATCCAGGTCGAAGCGCTCGATCAGCTCGGGCGCCACCAGCCCCAGCCGGCCCACGGGCTGCCCCGCCACGCTCAGGTCAGCGGTCTCCGCGGCCGCAAACGCGTCGTCGCTGCCGTCGTGCGCCGCGGCGTCGATGCGCAGATCGAGCCCCTCGGCGACCCGCTCCTGCACGCCCTTGGCGTCGAAGAAGTCAAGCGGCCGGCTGACCTCGCCATGCACCGACGGCGTGGAAGCGCCGGTCATCACCGCGACGAGCATCACCGGCTCCTCCGGTAGCTCGCCGGCGCGCGGGCGCCAGACCTTGCCGACCTGGAAGAGCTGCAGCGCGTCGCGACGGTCGGAACGGTTGCGCGCCAACGCCCGCAGCACGCCGGGACGCAGGCTGTTGCGCAGCCGATCCTGCTCGGCGCTCATCGGGTTCTCGATCCGCAGCGCATCGGCTGCTTGGTCGGTCGCCGCCACCGCGGCGTAGGTGATGACCTCGTTGAAGCCCAGCCCGCTGACCACATCACGCAGCCGCTCGGCGAGCGCCCGCTCAGGGTCGCGCTCCGGCTCGGGCAAGCTGCCGGCCAGCGCCGCCGCGGGCAGCTCGTCGTAGCCGATGATTCGCCCGATCTCCTCCACCACATCATCGTCGATCTGGATATCGGAGCGCCACGGCGGGCAGCTGACGGCATAGCGGTTGGGCGGCAGCCAGCGGTTCGGGATGCCGAGCGCGCTGAGGATCCCGCGCACCCGCTCGACGGGCGGCTCGATGGCCAGAATCTGCCGGATCCGCTCGACCGAGACGACCACCTGTGGTGGGTGTTGCTTGCCGGGGTACTGATCGTCGACGCCGCGGCAGGCCGTCCCACCCGCGGTCTCGATGATCAGCTTCGCCGCCCGCCGCGCGGCGAGCAGCGCCAATTCGGGGTTGAGACGCTTCTCGAAGCGCAAACTGGCTTCGGTGCGAATCTTATGTCTCGCCGCGCTCCGCCGGATGGTCGCCGCGTCAAATGTCGCCGTTTCGAGCAGCACTGTCGTCGTCGTCTCGCCGACCTCCGCGTCGGCACCGCCCATGATCCCGGCCAGCGCCACTGCGCGCTCCGCGTCGGCGATCACCAGGTCCTCCGTTGCAAGCTCCAGCACCGCGCCGTCCAGCAGGTCGATCGTCTCGCCGGCCCGGGCCCGGCGCACCACGATTCGGCCCTCGCGCAGCAGCGCCTGGTCGAACGCGTGCAGCGGCTGGCCGTACTCCATCAGCACGTAGTTGGTGACGTCGACGATGTTGTTGATCGGGCGCATCCCGGCGGCGATCACCGCGTCCTGCAGCCACTGCGGCGACGGGCCGATCTGCACGCCCTCGACGACGATCGCCGTGTAGCGCGGGCAGCCGACCGGGTCTTCAATGACGACGCTCGTCCGCTCGCCGATCTCGGGACCGTCCTCGGCGTAGGCGGCGTCGGGCTCGCGCACTGAGCCGCCGGTCAACGCGGCGACCTCGCGGGCGATGCCCAGCACGCTGAAGTGGTCGGGGCGATTGGGCGTCGGTTTGATCTCGAGCACGGTCGCGCCGAGCACATCCGCCAACGGCGTGCCAGGCGTGGCGCTCGTCTGCAGCTCGAGGATGCCCTCGTGCTCGTCGGAGATGCCCAGCTCGCGCTCGGAGCAGACCATCCCGCGCGATTCGACGCCGCGAATCTTGCCGCGGCGCAGCTTGCGCAGCTCGCGCGTCTGCGGATCGCGGAGCTGCGCCCCGACGGTGGCGAAGGCGACGGTCTGGCCCGCAGCGACGTTCGGGGCGCCGCAGACGACCGTCAGCGGCGCGTCGGCGCCGTACTCCACGGTCGCGACGCGCAGGCGATCGGCGTTCGGGTGCTGAGCGACATCCAGCACGTGGCCGACCACCACCTGGTCCCAGTCGCCGCCGCCGCGCTCGATCGATTCGACCTCAGCGCCGGCCATACTCAGCCGATGCGCCAGCTCGTCGGGCGCAAGCGTCAGGTCGACATACTCGGCCAGCCACTGAAGTGGAACGCGCATGGTCTCGTCTCGATGGTTGGCGGCGCTCAGGCGCCGCTGTGCCCACGAAAGCGCTCGAGGAAGCGCAGGTCGTTGGCGTAGAAGTAGCGGATGTCGGGCACGCCGTAGCGCAGCATCGCGACGCGCTCGACACCGATCCCGAAAGCGAAGCCGGTGTAGCGGGTCGGGTCGAGCCCGGCGTCTTCGATGATCTCGGGGTGCACCATGCCGCAGCCGAGCACCTCAAGCCAGTCGCCCTGCCAGCGAATCGCCAGCTCGGCGCCCGGCTCGACGAAGGGGAAGTAGTCGCAGCGGAAGCGCGTCTCAATGTCCGGCCCGAAGATGCGGTGGACGAACGACTCCAGCGTCCCCTTCAGGTGCGCGAAGGAGAGCCCTTCGTCGATCGCGAGCCCTTCGAACTGCGTCAGCATCCACTCGTGCGTCGCGTCGACGGCCTCGTAGCGGTAGCAGGCGCCGGGCACGATTACGCGGATCGGCGGCTTGCGCCGTTCGAGGTAGCGAATCTGCATCGGCGAGGTGTGCGTGCGCAGCAGCTTGCGCGGCCCGCCGCCGCTCGCAGCCCCAGCGCCGCCCTCAGCCTCACCCGAGCCATGATCGTCATCGGCGATCCAGAGCGTGTCCCACATCTCGCGCGCCGGGTGGTCGGCGGGGATGCGCAGGCGGTCGAAGTTGTAGGTCTCCAGCTCGACATCGGGGCCTTCGACGACATCGAAGCCCATGTCGCGGAAGGTGCGCTCCATCAGTCGCCGGGTCAGCGTGATCGGGTGCAATGACCCTTGCGGTGGCCGTCGGCCGGGCAGCGTCACGTCGATCCGCGGCCCGTTGTCCGCCGCCGCGGCGGCCTTTAGCGCCTCGAGGTGCGCGTCGTGCGCCGACTGCAGTGAGGTCTTCAGCCGGTTGGCCGCCGCGCCGACCAGCGGACGCTGGTCCTCGGGCAGCTCGCGCACGCCGCGCAGCACGCCGGTGAGCCGGCCCTTGCGGCCCAGCCACTCGACCCGCCAGTCATCGACCGCGCCGGCATCGTCGGCGCCCGCGAGCGCCTGTTGCGCCTCGGCCTCGAGTGCTGCGATGTCGGGCGGTTCGGTCATCGTGCCCCCTGCTGAGTGCCACCGGCGAGTGGATCGACAAATGCATCGTCGCTTGCATCGCGGGTGGCGGCAACCCTGATCGGTGCCTGGCGCTGCTGCGCTGATAAGATTCGAGCATTCGCGGGCGCGCACCGCTACCCCCGCGCCGGCCACGATGCGGAGGCGAACCATGTCTGTGAACAGCTACGTCCTGATCGAGGCGGATGTCGGCACTGCCAAGCAGGTCGCCGCCTCGCTGGCAAAGATGACCCAGCCGCACGCGACGGTGAAGAGCGTTGAACTGGTCACCGGGCCGTTCGACGTGATCTGCCTGATCGAGGCGGACGACCTGCAATGCCTCGGCAATTGCATCACCGACGAGATTCAGACCGTGCCGGGCGTCAAACGCACGACGACCTGCCTGACGATTCAGGTCAGCACGTCGGGGACCTGACCGATGGCGCGCGCGACCGAACCGCCGGTGGACATGCTCCCCGTCGAGGACGCGCTGGCGCGAATTCTCGATCTCTGCGAGCCGCTGGCGACTGAGACGCTGCCGATCGACGCCGCAGTTGGGCAGGTGCTGGCCGAGTCGATCGTCGCGCCGTTCGACATCCCGCCGCTGGACAACACCGCGATGGACGGCTACGCCGTGCAATCGGCGAGCACCGATGGGGCCTCGGAGACGGCTGCGGTGCGGCTCCGGGTCGTTGGCGAACTGGCCGCGGGCTACGTCTACGCGGGCGCCGTGGGCGCGGGTGAGGCGGTGCGGATCATGACCGGCGCGCCGATGCCCGATGGCGCCGACACGATCGTGCCGTTCGAGGAGACCGACGAGATCGGCCTGCGAGCACCTGGCCAGCAGCACACGACAATTGAGGACGTCGGCATCCTCAAGGCGGCGGCGCCGGGCGCCAACATCCGGCGACGCGGCGAAGATGTGCGCCGCGGCGATCGCGTGCTCGAGGCGGGCACCGTGCTACGCGGCCCGGAGGTCGCGGTGCTGGCGTCGCTGGGGGTCGGCGAGGCGCGGGTTGTGCGGCGCCCGCGGGTCGCGATCCTCTCGACCGGCGACGAGCTGCTCTCACCCGGTCAGCCGCCTGCGCCGGGCAAGATCTACGACTCCAACTCCTACGGCCTGAGCGCGCTGGTCCAGCAATACGGCGGCGTGCCGATTCGCTCCGGGATCGCCAGCGACACGATCGAGGCGCTGACCGCCAAGATTCAGGAAGCGCTCGTCGATGCGGACCTGCTGATCACCTCCGCCGGGGTCTCACGCGGCGATTTCGACGTCGTAAAAGAGGTGCTGGTGCGGGAGGGCGCGATCGATTTCTGGACGGTGCGAATGAAGCCCGGTAAGCCGCTCGCCTTCGGCCAGTTCGCCGCAGCCGGCGGCCGGCGCGTCCCCCACATCGGCCTGCCCGGCAACCCCGTCTCATCGCTGCTGGCCTTCGAGCTGTTCGGCCGCCTCGCGATCCAGAAGCTGATGGGCCGCTCGCCGCAATCCCGCCCCGTGGTGCGAGCGATCGCTGAAGAGGACATCGTCAACACCGACGCGCGACGGGTCTACGCCCGTGCCACAATGGAACTCGACTCGGAGGGGCAGTGGCACGCGCGCCTGACCGGCCCGCAGGGCTCCGGCGTGCTGACCTCGATGGCGCTGGCCAACGGCTACGCGATCTGCCCCGAAGACGCTGAACGGATCCACGCAGGCGAGGAGTGCGACGTGATTATGGTCGATTGGGACCACCCGACCGACTGAGCGCCGCGCAGAACGGAGTCGGTCATGGCGATGAAACAGACGATTCGCAACGCAATCGCGCCGGTCTACATCCGGGCGCGGCTGGCCCAGGAATGGCTGCAGAGCGGGGTCGTGTGGTACCCGCTCTCCGAGGGCTTCGTCGACGACCCCTATCCCACCTACCGCAAGCTGCGCGAGAAGGACCCTTACCACCGCAGTCCGCTGACCGGCGCGCTGGTGATCTCGCGCTACGAGGATGTCGACGCGATCCTGCGCGACTACAAGCGCTTCAGCAACGACCAGCGCAAGGGCGCACCGACCGGCGTCCGCAGCGAGGGCACGCGCGGCGAGCTGACCCCTTCGATCCTCAGCCTCGATCCCCCGGACCACACCCGCCTGCGCGGTCTGATCAACCGCGCCTTCACGCCACGCCAGATCGCCAAGATGGAAGAGCACATTCGCGCCACGGCCAACGAGCTGCTCGACGAAGTCGACGGTCAGAACGAGTTCGACCTGATGGAGACGCTGGCGGTGGGGCTGCCGACGATCGTGATCGCCGAGATGATCGGCGTCCCGGCGGAGGACCGAACCAGGTTCAAGGTCTGGTCGGACAACTTCGCGCGGGTGCTCGAGCCGAATCTGTCGCCCGAAGAGGGCAAGGTGGTGCTCGAGACCGCTGACATCTTCGAGGAGTACTTCTCGGAGATCATCAACCGCCGCCGCGACGACATGCGCGACGACCTCGTCTCGAAGCTGATCGAGGCCGAGGAAGACGGCGAGCGGCTGACGACCGACGAGATGCAGGTGACGCTGCGGCTGCTGCTCGTGGCCGGCAACGAGACCACCACCAACCTGATCGGCAACGGGATGCGCGCGCTGCTGGCGCACCCCGAGCAGCTCCAGATTCTGCGCGAGCAGCCGGAGCTGATCCCCAACGCGATCGAGGAGCTGCTGCGCTACGACTCGCCCGTGCAGGTTGACATGCGGACCGCCATCGAGGATGTCGAGCTGGGCGACAAGGTCGCGAAGGCCGGCTCCCGGACGATGCTGCTGATCGGCGGCGCGAACCGCGACCCCGAGGAGTTTGAGCGCCCCGAGGAGCTCGACGTGACGCGTGAGAACGTCGGCAACATCTCGTTCGGGCGCGGCATCCACCATTGCCTGGGAGCGCCGCTGGCGCGGCTCGAGGGCAAGATCGCCTTCGAGGTCCTGCTCGAGCGCTTCGACGACATCCAGGTTGGGCGCACTGCGCCGCAGTACAAGCAGAACATCGTGCTGCGCGGGATCAAGCAGTTCCCGATCCGCGTCCAGCGCCGCAGCGCGGTGGCGGCCGAGGCGGCCGGCTCGTGAGCATCGCGTGAGAACGCTCTGAACAAGGCGTCGATGTGGGCTGGGGATGATCAGGGCAGCGGCAAGGGCCATTCCTCCGTGTAGGGGCGCCTCTCGTGGGCGCCCTCCGGCGCAGCGCTTAACACGTTCGTGTCGGTGAACGGGGAGGGCAACCACAAGGAGCCAGTCTCAAAAGTCCGGATTCGGCGGGATGCCCGAGCCCCCACCAGATAGGGGGCGGGTGGGCGACGGAGCGATTTTGGGACTTATGAGACAGGCTCCAAGGGTTGCCCCTACAGGGAGGATCAGGCGAGGTCGGCGCTGGACCGTGTGGCGGCGCGGCAGCGGACCGGCGCACCAGATCACTCGTAGGTCAGCTCGAAGGGTTCGAGATCGCCCTGGGCGTCGCTCCACTCCGCGTCGACCTGGCGGACCATTGCCATCGGCGGGCCGATACGCAGCTCGTCGAGCAGCAAATCGAGCGACGCGCGCGGGCCCTCGGCCACCACCTTGAGCGTCGAGCCGTCGGGCAGGTTGCGGACCCAGCCGGTGATTTGGGCCTGCTCGGTGCGCTCGATCTGCGCCACGACCTGTTCGGCGTAGACGCGGAAGCCGACCATCTGGACGCGCCCGTGGATCCGCGCGGTGAGCCGGACGTGGGCGGCGCTTCGGGTCATCAGGCGGTCGGCGCAGCGACCAGGTCGATCGCGTTGAGCACCACGCTTTGCGGGACATCGTCGCGGACCACGGCCACGCCGGCGCTCTCCAGCAGCACCCAGCGCTGACGGCCGCCCACGACCTTCTTGTCGCGTGACATCGCCTCGATCAGGTCGGCGGGGTGCAGCGGCGAGGGGCTGCGCACGGGCAACCCGAAGCGCTCCAGCAGCGAGCGATGGCGCGTGACCAGCGACTCGTCGATCAGGTCCATCGATTGGGCGATTTCGGCGGCCGCGATCAGGCCGATCGCGACGGCCTCGCCGTGCAGCAGATCGCGGAAGCCGGTGACCGCCTCGATAGCGTGGCCGATCGTGTGGCCGTAGTTGAGCACCGCGCGTTCGTCGGCCTCGCGCTCGTCGGATGAGACGACGACGGCCTTGATCCGCTGGTTGGCGGTGATCGTGTCGAGGATCGTCGCCGCCCTGGCCGCGTCGTAACGCGCGCCGGCGGGATCGAGCAGGACGTTCGCGTGCGTCTCCAGGTGGGTGAGCATTTTCGGGTCGCGAATCAGGGCGTGCTTGATCACCTCGGCGTAGCCGGAGCGCAGCTCGCGCTTGGGCAGCGTGACGAGCGTTGAGAGGTCGGCGACGACGGCGCGGGGCTGGTAGAACGCGCCGACCAGGTTCTTGCCGGCGGGCAGGTCGATCGCGACCTTGCCGCCGATTGAGGCGTCGACCATGCCCAGCATCGTGGTGGGGGCGTGGACCATCGGCATGCCGCGCAGGTAGGTGGCGGCGGCGGCTCCCGCGAGGTCGGTCGTGACGCCGCCGCCGACGGCGAGGATCGTGTCGGAGCGCTCGGCGCGGTGGGTCGCCAGCCAGTCGTAAATCTGAGCCAGGCAGTCGAGCGATTTGCTCGCCTCGCCGGGCGTGACGCGCCAGGTGAAGACCTGTCGACCGCTGGCTCGCAGCGCGAGCGCCGCGGTCTCGGCGTGGCTGTCGAGGATCGCGCCGTCAGCGATCAGGAAGGTGCGGCGCGAGAGGTTGAGCCGATCGAAGATGTCTCCGATCCGCCGGAGCAGGTCCCACGCGGTGTAGACGGGGTAGCGGTTCGAGCCGGCGTCGACGATGCAGGCGACATCGGGGCCGAAGTCGGCGACGGGCGGGGGATCGACGCCAGGCCCCTCGCGCATCGCGTGCAGGCGGCTGTCGGAGGCGAGCGTGCGGGCTGCGCCGCGCTCGACGGCGCTGACGATCTCATCGACCAGTTCGCCGATCTCGAGCTCGTCGGTGTGGATGGTCAGGTCGGCGAGCGCGTAGAAGGGCTGGCGCTGCGCCTTGAGCGTCTCGACGCGACGGCGCGGGTCGGCGCCGGCCAGCAGCGGACGGACCTCGGTGCGGGCCTGCTCGGTCTCGGCGTAGCGCGCGAGGATGGTGGTGGGTCGGGCCTCGAGCGTGACCACGAAGCCGCCGGTGGCCAGCTCGGCGCGGTTCGCGGGATCGAGCCAGAGGCCGCCGCCGGTGGCGATCACGGCCCCTTCGATGTGCGCGGCCTCACGGGCGGCGCCGCGTTCGCGCTCACGGAAGCCGGCTTCGCCGTCCTGCTCGAAGATTGCGGGGATCGAGCGGCCGGCGGCGCGCTCGATCTCGTGGTCGAGGTCGATCGCGCGCCAGCCGAGGCGGTCGGCGATGTAGGGCGCGAGCACGGACTTGCCGGTCGCGCTGAAGCCGATCAGCACGATTCGGCGCAGGTCGGCGGGCAGTTCAGGCGCTGATTCGCTCATTCGGTCTCTCGGGGATAGGTGGTTTCGAGGAAGCGTTGCATGTTGTCGCGGGTTTCGGAGAGGCGGTCGCCGCCGAATTTTTCGAGCAGGGCGTCGGCGAGGACGAGCGCGAGCATCGCTTCGACGATCACGCCGGCGGCGGGCACGACGCAGACATCGGAGCGCTCGTAGTGCGCCTCGACGCGCTCGCCGGTGTCGAGATCGGCGGAGGGCAGCGGGTGCGCGAGCGTGGCGATCGGCTTGACGGCGACGCGGACGACGATGTCCTCGCCATTCGAGATGCCGCCTTCGATCCCTCCGGCACGGTTGGTCTGGCGTCGCCACGGTCGGTCGTCCCAGGCGTCCTGGGGGAGCACGACATCGTGGAAGGCCGCGCCGCGATTGCCTGCGCCGGAGAAGCCGTCGCCGATCTCGACGCCTTTGAACGCGTTCATGCTGAGGATGGCCTGGCCGATCCGGCCGGAGAGCTTGCGGTCCCACTGCACGTGCGAGCCGAGCCCGAAGGGGACGCCGGTGACGCGCGCTTGGACGACGCCGCCGAGCGTGTCGCCGTCGCGCTTGGCGGCGTTGATCGCTTCGATCATCGCTTCGGCGGCGGCGGGATCGGCGCAGCGCACGGGTGAGGCTTCGACGGCCTCCCAGTCGATCGGTGGTTCGGTCGAGGAGACCACGTCGCCGATCTGCACGACGTGGCTGAAGAAGTCGCAGCCGAGCTCGGCGCAGAGCGCGCGGGCGACGCCGGCGGCGGCGACGCGGGCGGCGCTTTCGCGGGCGCTGGCGCGCTCCAGCGAGTCGCGCACATCGTTGTAGCCGTACTTGAGCGATGCCGACAGATCGGCGTGGCCGGGCCGGACTCGGGTGACGCGAGTGGGAGGTGGATCGACGGCGTCGAGCGACATCGTCTCGAGCCAGGGGCGCTTGTCGGGTCCGCCGCCGGTCGAGTAGTCGCGGTTTTCGATCCAGAGGGAGATCGGTGAGCCGATCGTGTGGCCCTGGCGCACGCCGGCGCGGATGTGGGCGTAGTCGGTTTCGATTTTCATCCGCCCGCCGCGGCCGTAGCCCTTCTGGCGGCGGGCCAGCTGGGCGCGAATCTGGGCCTCGGAGAGGGGCATGCCGGCGGGCACGCCGTCGATGATGACGGTCAGCCCGGGGCCGTGAGATTCGCCGGCGGTGAGCCAGCGGAAGTGGGTCATTTCCCGCTCCAGACGCGCTGGGGCAAGCGTACTAGGGAGCGGGGCGGGGGGAGATGGCGAGAGCAGAGGGGGGATCGGCGCCCCGCGTTCAACAGCGTGGCGACATCTGGGCGGACGGAGCGCGGGGCCCCCCTCTGTCACTTCGTGACATCTCCCCCCGCTACGCGGGGGGAGAGAGGGACCGGGCGCGATGACCCTTCAGCACCCTGCCAGATCGCTCTTAGTCGGTTTGGGCTAGTTCGGGGAAGCGTTTGTAGGCGGCTTGTTCGAGGATGTCGAGTTCGGCGTGCATGCGGGCTTCGCGTTCGGCTTCGGTTTCGGTGGGCTCGGGGGGTTCGATGGTTGGGGTAGCCAGGGGAGTTTTGGCGGTTGACGGCTCGCCGGGATGTGTATCTGGTCGGGGTGGTTGGAGTTGGTCAGGATTGGTTGGCTTTGTCTTGCTGCGTTGGTAGTCGGCCATCATCGAGAGCGTCTGGCGTTCGCGTTGCTCGGGGGTTGGGGACGGGTCGAAGGCTGGGGGGCCGGTTGGTCGGAGCTGGTTGGGTTCGTTCAGCTTTGGTTGGGTTTTGGCGGGATCGGGGAGGGACTTGGGTCGCGGCGCGTCGACGAGTTGATCGTCTGGGTAGTCGAAGGCTTCGGCCTCGGCCTCGGCGTCGGCGAGGGCGCGGGCTTTGGCGGCGGGGCGGAGTTCGCGGAGGATCAGGCGATATTCGCGCAGGGCGGTGGCGATGGCGCGGTGGTGGACCTCGTGGAGGCGCGCGATCTGGGCGGGGGCGGTGCGTTCGACGAGTGGGGTGACGCGGCCGCCGTCGGTGACGAAAGAGAAGGCTTCGAGGGGTTTGGTGGGGTCTTCCTGGAGGAGTCGGTGGACGCGGCGACGGAGCAGGGTGACGTGTTCGAAGAGGAAGTCATCGGCGGTTTGCTCGGCGATGTCGGACCAGTCGGTTTCGAGGAGTTTGAGGTCGGCGTGGATGGTGGCGTGGGAGACGCCCAGGGCGGTGGCGATCTGGCGGAGGGAGTTGCCGGCCTGGCGGAGTTCGTGCGCGTGGAGGATTCTGCGGCGTCGTTGTGGGGAGGTGGGCATTGTGGGTGGAACTCCTGTTCTGTTCTGAGAGTAGCACGGGAGTTGAGGGGGTGGGGGGGGGGTGGACTCGGTCGGGCGATCGCCGGATGCGGTTGGTCACGGGGCGCGGGGAGCCCCCCTCTGCCTGCGGCATCTCCCCCCGCCGAGCCGGGGGGAGAGGGGATCCGGGCGGCCGATCTCCAGATTCGGTCGGCCACTCCTTGTGGCCGACCGGGGCGAGAGGGGATCCGGGCGGCATCTTCACCTGCCGAGCGGGGGGAGCGTTACTTCGGGCTTTCCTGGGGGGTGGCGGGGGTTGGGGATTCCTCTTCGAGCCAGTCGGGGTTGTCGGGGGGTAGCTCGATTGGGCGCGGTTCGCGATTGGGGGCGCGGTTGGTGAGGAGTTCGAACTCGGCGGCCAGGTGATGCGGGGGTTGGCTCCAGTCGATGCTGAGGGCGTCGGCGCGGTCGGCCTGGATGCAGAGGATTGGGCGGGCCTGGGCTGCGCCGGATTCGTCGCGGAAGGTGGTGTAGACATCGACGCGGACGTGGGCGGGACGGAAGTTGGGCACGTCGTAGAAGATCATCTCGACGAGGCGAAGGGCGACCGAGTGGGCGGTGTCGAGCGAGGTCGCGACCTGCTGCCGGACGCCGTCGACGGCGCCGAACTCGGGGTCGGCCGAGGTGCTGACGCGGACGTAGTGGGCCGAGGCGGCGACGAGGTCCATGCCCTGCACGCCGGCCCAGACGACGGCGCTGATGTCTTTGGGCGGCCGCTGGGTCTTCCAGTGCTCGATCTCCTGGTCGAGGATGCCGCGGATCGCATCGAGGTTGTTGTCGGCGACGAGCTGGCGCCAGAAGCGGTGCGTGCGGGCTTCCTTGAAGAGCAGCAGGCCGACGCCGCCGAAGAACAGCGCGACGAGGATGAAGCCGATCGTGACGCCCTCGCTCATGCGCCCACCTCGGCCATCGCCGCGTCGGCGGCGGCGATCATGATCTCGGTCGGGGCGGCCCGCTCGGTCCACAGTTCGAAGGCGGCTGCGCCCTGATAGACGAGCATCGGCAGCCCGCCGATGGCCGGGTGGCCGGCGGCGCAGGCGGCCTGCACGAGCGCTGTCTCGCGCGGGTTGGCGATCAGGTCGGCGACGAACGCGGCGGGGCGGAGCTGGGAGATGTCGAAGGGCAGTTGTCCCTCGGTGTGGCTGCCGCGCAGGCCGACGGAGGTGCACTGCACGACGATGTCGGCCGCGGCGAGGGCGTCGGGTACTTCAGCGGCGTCGGCGCCGATCGCGCGCAAGCGGACGCCGGCGGAGGCGGAGGAGAGATCGTGGCGCAGGCGTCCGGCACGGACGGCGGTGCGGTTGACGATGGTGAGCGCCTCGGCGCCGCGCCAGATGAGGGCCCAGGCGACGGCGCGCGCCGCGCCGCCCGCGCCCCAGAGCACGATGTGCGCGCCGGCCGGGTCGCAGCCGGCCTCGGCGAGCGAGCGCTGGAAGCCGGTGACGTCGGTGTTGTAGCCCTGCAGGTGGCCGTCGTTGTTGATGATCGTGTTGACGGCGCCGACGAAGCGGGCGGTCTGGTGCAGGCCGTCGACGTGGCGCACGACGGCTTCCTTGTAGGGGATCGTCACGTTTGCGCCGAGCGCGTCGGGGTCGCGCAGGCCGTCGACGAACGTCTGAAGCTGGTCGGGAGCGACGTCCCAGGCTTCATAGCGGGCGTCGAGGCCGAGCGCGTCGAACGCAGGCTGCTGGAAGCGTGGCGAGATGCTGTGTGCGATGGGGCGTCCGATCACGCCGACGCGGGCGGTCATCGGGAGCGCCAGAGTTCGACGTTCGCCTCGTGCTCGGCGAGCGTGTTGGCGAAGGCGTGCGTGCCGTCGCCGCGGGCGACGAAGAAGAGGAAGCTCACGTCGGCGGGGGCGAGCGCGGCGCGCAGGGAGGCCTCGCCGGGCGCGGCGATCGGAGTGGGCGGCAGGCCGGGTGCGGTGTAGGTGTTCCAGGGGGAGGTCGAGGCGAGGTCTTCGCGGGTCAGCTCGGCCTTCCACCAGCCGTGCAGCGCGACTTGGGCGGGGTTACCGGCGACGGCGTACTGCACGGTCGGATCGACCTGGAGAGGCATGCCCAGCTCGATGCGGTTCCAGAGCACGGCGGCGATGATCGGTCGCTCCTCGTTGACGGCGGCTTCGCGCTCGACGATCGAGGCGACCGTGAGCACTTCGTGCAGCGTACGTCCCGAGTTGGCGACGGCGTCGAGCAGTTGGGGGGTGACGACGGCGTCGAAGCGCTCGAGCATCAGGCGGACGACCTGTTCGGCGCTGACGCCGAGCGGGAAGTCGTAGGTGGCGGCGAAGAGGTAGCCCTCGAGGCCGACGCCGGGCGGGCGGGAAGCGGCGAGGGTGCCGGCGCTGATCTGCGGGCGGGTCAACGCGGCTGCGAAGTCGGCGGCGGCGACGACGCCTTCGGCTTCGAGCAGCTCGCCGATCTGCTCGATACGCAGGCCCTCGGGGAAGGTGACGCGCAACGGGGTGCGCTCGCCGGTGTGGATGCGGCGGGCGATTTCGTAGCTGGTGAGGCCGGCCTCGAAGGTGTAGCTGCCGACTTCGAGATGCTCTTCCCAGCCGAGCAGCTGGACGATCGTGGTCCAGCGCCGTGGGGAATCGATGACGCCGGCGAGGTGGAGACGCTGGGCGATCTGGTCGGCGGTGTCGCCGGGCTGGAGCTCGACCGCGCCGGCGGGCGTCGAGCTGGCACGGCTGGTCGGGACGGGCGGAGCGCCGCCGAAGATCGCGTCGGGGCTGTCGAGCAGGGCGAGCGCGGCGGCGGCGAGCATCAGCGCGGCGAGCAGAGCGGCGACGGGCGGGACGATGCGCGGCAGGTAGCGGTTCACGGGCGGTTGGGGGGGTGTTCGTCGAGCCAGCGCTGGAGGATGCGAGCGGCGGCGCGGGCGTGGGATTCGCGGCGCTGCTGGCGCTGTTGCTCGCGGGTGCTGCGTTGGGGACGTCGGGTCTTGCCGCGTGATGGTGGTCGCGGGGACGGGCTGAAGTCGAGGGAGGTGTGGCGTTCGCTCTGGGCGTGGCAGGTTGCGCCGATTTGGGTTGCAAGCTGTTCGCCGAACTGGCGGAAGCGGGCGGCCTGTTCGTCCTCTGCGCCGTCGGCCCGCAGCGGGACGCCGACAACGACGGTCTCGACATCGTCGCCTTCGAGCAGGGCGCGGATGGCGGCGAGCCCGCCGTCTTTGGCGGCCTCGAGGTCGACGGTGCCAAGCGGGAAGGCGAGCGGCGAATCGACGGCGGCGCGGGCGAGGCCGAGCCAGCGTTCACCGGGGTCGATGCCAAGGATGCAGCGTCGCTGCGCAGTGCGTTGCATTGGGTCGCTAGCTGTTGGCGAGCTGGGCGCGGACAGCGTCGGCGGTGGCCGCGAGAGCGGCGTCGAGCTTGGTGGCGTCGCGGCCGCCGGCCTGGGCCATTTCGGGCTTGCCGCCGCCGCCGCCGCCGGCGATGCGGGCGATGCCGCCGATCAGCCGGCCGGCGTTGAGCCCGCGGGCGACGAGGCCGGGGGTGATCATGGCGATGAAGAGCGGTCGGTCATTGGCGACGGCGCCGAGCACGATGACTGCTTCGTCGAGCCGGCGACGGACTTCGTCGCCGGTGCTGCGCAGCGCGGCTGCGGAGTCGACATCGACGCGGCCGGCGACGACGGTGACGCCGTCGATCTGGGTGGGGTTGGCGGCGAGCTGCTCGGCGACGGATGCGCCGGTCTGGGCCTCCACGGCGGCGAGCCGGCGGCGGAGGGTCTGGAGTTCGTCGCGCATCTGGGAGACGCGGTCGGGCAGGGTGTCGGGTGTGGCGCGGAGGGAGCCGGCGACATCGTTGAGGGTGTTGAGGCGTTGTTCGACCCAGGCTTCGGCGGCGGCGCCGGTGAGGGCTTCGATGCGTCGCACGCCAGCGCCGACGGAGCCCTCGGATGTGATCTGGAAGCCGCCGATGAAGCCGGTGGCGGGGGCGTGGGTGCCGCCGCAGAGTTCCTTGCTGAAGCAGTCGTGGACGTGCGGGGCGGGGTCGCAGATTTCGACGACGCGGACCTCGGTGGCGTATTTCTCGCCGAAGATGGCCATCGCGCCGCGCTGGAGGGCCTGCGCGTAGGGGAGTTCGAGGGTCTCGACGGGGAGGTTTTCGCGGATGCGGCTGCGGACGAGGCGCTGGACGTCGGCGAGTTGCTCGGGCGTGGGCGCTTCGGACTGGGTGTAGTCGAAGCGCAGGTGGTCGGGCGCGACGAGCGAGCCGGCCTGGCGGACGTGTTCGCCGAGCACGTTGCGGAGAGCGGCGTGGAGCAGGTGGGTGGCGGTGTGGTTGCGGGTGGTGTCGGCGCGTCGGGAGCGGTCGACCTGGGCCTGGACCTGGTCGCCGACGGTGAACTGTCCGGCGGTGACCTTGCCGATGTGGGCGATCACGTCGCCGAAGGCGCGGGTCTCGGAGACTTCGAGCTGCGCGCCGTTGGCAGTGATGGCGCCGGCGTCGCCGACCTGGCCGCCGCCCTCGGCGTAGAAGGGGGTGGTGTCGAGGACGACGCTGATCTGGTCGCCGGTCGAGGCGTGGGCGACCGGCTCGCCGTCGCGGACGATCGCGGCGATTTGGGAGCCGGCGGTGATCTCGTGGTAGCCGGAGAAGGTCGAGGCGAGGTCGAGCTCAGCGAAGGCGGCGGCCTCGGCGTCGCTGCCGAACTTGGCGGCCTGGCGTGCGCGATCCTGCTGATCGGCGAGGGCGGCCTCGAATCCCTCGACGTCCAGGGTCAAGCCTGCGGCTTCGGCGACCGCTTGCGTCAGTTCGCGGGGGATGCCGTAGGTGTCGTAGAGGACGAACGCTTCCTCGCCGGAGATGCGGCCGGCGGCGGCGCGGGCCGCGGCGAGCGCCTGATCGGTCGGCATCGTGCCTTTGAGCGCCTGGCGAGCCAGGTCCTGCACTTCGTTGATGGTGATGTCGCCGATTGTGCGGTTGCGAATCGGGACGTCGTCGACGGCCCATTCGAGCTCGCCGAGCCAGGCGGCCGAGACGATATCGGCCGGCATGATGGCGATGAACTCGTCGGTGACCTCGGCGAAGCTGCGCTTCAGGGGGATCGTCTGCTGCTCGAGCAGCAGCCGTCCGGTGGCGAGGGTTTGGCGGAAGCGGTCTTCCTCCTGGTCGAGGACCTGGTCGACGAGGGCCTGTTGTTCGACAACTTCGGGGTAGCCGACGCCCATGGCGTTGCGGACCTGTTGGGCGACGCTACCGAGGATCGGGGCTTCGAGGCCGAGCTGGTCGGCGTGGTAGAGCGCGCGGCGGATCAGGCGGCGGAGGACGTAGCCGCGTCCCTCGTTGCCGGGGATTGCGCCGTCGGCGATCAGGAAGGTCATGGCGCGGCCGTGCTCGGCGACGACGCGCATGGCGCGGCGCTGCTGATCGGTCGCGGTGGCGTATTCGAGCGAGCAACGTTCGCCGAGGTAGTCGAGCAGCGGGGCGAAGAGGTCGGTGTCGTACAGGTTCGATTTGCCCTGGAGCATCATGGCCCAGCGTTCGAGGCCGGCGCCGGTGTCGATGCTCTGGGCGGGCAGGTCTTCGCGGCGTCCGTCGTCGAAGCGGGTCCACTGCATGAAGACGAGGTTCCAGATTTCGAGCCATTTCTCGTTGGCCTCGGCGGGGCCGGCGTCGTCGCGGTAGCCGGGCCGCATGTCGTAGTGGAGCTCGGAGCAGGGGCCGCAGGGGCCGGTGGGTCCGGCGGCCCAGAAGTTGCCCTGGTCCTCGCCGTAGCGGTAGATCTTCGAGTCGGGCAGGCCGATTTTCTTCCACTGGTCGTAGGCGAAGTCGTCGTCGGTGAAGACGGTGGCGACGAGCAGCTTGGGGTCGATCCCGAGGACGTCGGTGACGAGCTCCCAGGCCCAGGCCTGGGCTTCGGTCTTGAAGTAGTCGCCGAGCGAGAAGTTGCCGAGCATCTCGAACATGGTGAGGTGGCTGGCGTCGCCGACCTCGTCGATGTCAGTGGTTCGGAAGCACTTCTGGATCGAGGTGAGGCGGTGGTGCGGGGGCTGGGCCTCGCCGAGGAAGAACGGTTTGAAGGGGACCATGCCCGCCGAGGTGAAGAGCAGGGTGGGGTCGCCGGGGGCGGTCAGGGGGGCGCTGGCGACGCTCAGGTGGTCGCGGGCGACGAAGAAGTCGGTGAAGGTGTCGCGGATTTGTTGGGCTTGCATGGTGTGGTCCGATTCGACTGCGACTATATCGCGGGATCGGCGGTGGGGTGGGACGCCGTGAGCCTCTGGCAACTCCCGCGCGGCGCGGGGGAAACGTGGTAGCTTCGCGCCACGATGACCGCGGTGGCGGTCAGATCGCTGCGAATGGGCCGAGGGCCTGATTTGTCGGCTGACGACGATCCCCACGAATCTGAGTTAATCGGAGCGGGTGACGCAGACGGCGCGTCCGCGATGACTGCGATCGTGCTCGCGGCGGGGCGTGGGCTGCGGATGGGTTCGGGGAAACCGAAGGTGTTGCAGCCGTTGGCGGGGCGCCCGCTGGTCGGGCATGTGCTGCATGCGTTGCACGAGGCGGGGGTGGGGCGTGCAGTGGTGGTGGCGCCGGCGGCTGAGCGAGGGGAAGAGATTCGGTCGGGGATCGCGAGACATGCACCGGCGGGGCTGGAGCTTGGGTTTGCGGAGCAGGTTGAGGCGACCGGGACGGCGGATGCGGTGCGGGCGGCGAGGTCGCTGGTGGGGTCTGAGGACGTGCTCGTGGTCAACGGCGACCTGGGCTTGCTGACGGCGGATCAGCTTGCGCCGTTGGTCGCGGCATCCGGGGCGTCGGCGTCGCTGCTGGTGGCGCGGGTAGCGGAGCCGGCGGCGATGGGGCGGATCGTGCGGGCTGAGGATGGGCGGGTGTTGGGGATTGTGGAGGCGAGGGATGCGACGGCGGAGCAGCTGGCGATCGATGAAGTGAATGTGGGGGTCTACCGCTTCGACGCGGGCTGGCTGTGGGCGGCGCTGGAGCGGGCGGTGTGCGGCGGCGATGAGCGCTACGCGACCGACGTGATCGCGGAGGCGGCGGAGCAGGGGCGCCTCGCGGCGGTTGAGGTCGCCCTGCCGGATGGTCGGCTGAACGTTGAGACGCGGGCCGATTTGGCGGCGGCAGAGCGTGTAGTGCGATGGCGAGTGCTGGAGCGGCTGCAGAGATCAGGGGCGCTGCTGCTCGACCCGTTGAGCACATGGGTCGATGTCGGCGTGGAGGTCGCGGCGGGGGCCGTGATCGAGCCGGGCTGCCATCTGCGCGGGCGGACGTGCGTGGGGCCGGGCTCGCGCGTGGGTCCGAATGTGATTCTGCGCGATGTTGTGGTCGGGTCGGAGTGCGTGCTGGAGTCGTGCACGATCAGCGGATCGCGGCTTGGAGACGGCGTGGAGGTGGGGCCATACTCGACGATCCGGGCGGGCTGTGAGCTGGGCGAGGGGGTGCACATCGGGACTCACGCGGAGCTGAAGAATGCGCGATTGGGCGCGGCTGTGAAGGTTGGGCATTTCTCCTATGTGGGCGACGCGGAGGTCGGGGCGCGAGCGAACATTGGGGCGGGAGCGATCACCTGCAACTACGACGGGGAGCGGAAGCATCTGACGCGGATCGGCGCGGACGCGTTCATCGGCAGCGACACGCTGCTGGTCGCGCCGATCGAGATCGGGGCTGGAGCACGGACGGGAGCGGGGTCGGTGGTGACGAAGGATGTGCCGCCGGGCGGGAACGCGGTGGGTCACCCGGCGCGGCAGGCGAGTCGGCCAGCGCGGCGAGGCGGAGGTGATGGATGAGTGACGGCTCGATCGCTGCGCTGGTGGTTCTGCTGCTGAGCGTGTTGCTGCTGGCGCTGGAGGCGATTGCGGAGGCCGGGGTGATCTCGCTGAGTCGCTCGCGGGCGCGGCTGCTGGCGAGCCGTCAGCCGGAAAATCCCCGAGCGCAGCGGTTGCAGGAGATCACGCGCGACCGCGAGCGGGCTCTGGGCTCGATCGCGGTGGGGCGGACGGTGGCGGTGGCGATGGGATTCACGGCGGTCTACTACATCGTGATCCGCGAGATCGGGTTCTCGTGGGGCGTGGTGGTGCTGACGGGGGCGCTGGGCGGATTCGTGGCGGCGCTGATTCAGTCGGTGCCGCGGCGGTTGGCGGCGCGCTGGCCCGAGGCGTTTGCGATGTGGTTCGCGCCGGCGATCGACCTGCTCGATGCGACGTTCTGGATTCCGGCCGTCGTGCTGGAATCGCCGTCGCGGCTGCTGACGCGGATTGGAGCATCGCAGGAGGAGCTGGCGCCTGACCCCACGGACATCGAGGTGGTGCTGGAGCGCGGTCAGGAGGGGATCGAGGCCGAAGAGCGGGCGATGATCCGCGGGGTGATGAGCATGGGCGACCGGATCGTGCGTGAGGCGATGACGCCGCGGCCGGATATCGGCGCGCTGTCGGCGGACACCGGTCTCGAGGCGTCGGCGGAGTTCGTCGTCGCGCGGGGCTTCTCGCGGGTGCCGGTCTACGAGGACAGCGTGGACAACATCACCGGGATTCTCTACGCGAAGGACGTGATGGCGGCGTTGCTGCACGACACGGGGCAGACAGTGGCGCAGCTCGCGCGCGAGCCGATGCTGGTGCCGGAGTCGAAGCTGATCGACGATCTGCTGACGGATTTCCGTCGCGAGCGGGTGCATATGGCGATCGTGCTGGACGAGTACGGCGGCACGGCGGGGCTGATCACGCTGGAGGATTTGGTCGAGGAGATCGTGGGCGAGATCGACGACGAATACGATGCGGCGGCTTCCAGTGAGTCGGCGCAGCTGATTGACGGGGAGCTGGTGATGGACGGTCGGGCGCCGCTGGCGTCGCTGATGCAGCTGGGGTGTCAAGTGGAACACGGCGATTACGACACGGTGGCGGGGTTGCTATTCGATCGGCTGGGGACGATCCCGACGGTGGGCGACAGGGTGCAGATCGACGGGATCTCGGTGGTGGTGGAGCGGATGGACGGTCGACGAATCGTTGCGATGCGGGCGCGGCCTGACCCCGAGGGGGCGGCGGCGGGCGAAGGGAGCGGGCGTGACAGAGGTAGCAGCGACACGTAATGTAGGTTGCCGTGCCTGATGAGCTCTCCTACCGGATCGCATTCAGCTTCGTTTCGGGGATCGGCTCGGTGCGGATGCGCGGGCTCGAGCAACGCTTCGAGTCGGTTGAGGCGGCGTGGCGGGGCGACCGTTCAGGCTGGCGTGAGGCGGGCTTGGACTCGGCGTCGATCGAGCATCTGGCGGTGGCGCGGGACACGATCAGCCCGGCTGAGGAACGCACGCGGGTGGACGAGGCGGGGATTCATGCGGTCAGCTGGCACGACGATGGGTATCCCAAGCGGCTGAAGCAGATCGCTGACCCGCCGCCGCTGCTGTACGTCTACGGCGAGTTGGCGGAGCGCGATGAGTGGTCGATCGCGGTGGTGGGGACGCGCCGCCCGAGCGCCTATGGGCGGCAGGTGACGGAGTCGCTGACGGCGGAGATCGTTCAGGCGGGCGTGACGGTAGTGAGCGGGCTGGCGCGCGGCGTGGACGGGATCGCGCACGAGACGGCGCTGGCGCACGGCGGACGGACGGTCGCGGTGGTGGCGGGTGGGATCGACAAGCTGTACCCGCCGGAGCACAAGCAGCTCGCGGCGCGGATCGTGGACGGTGGTTCGGGCGCGGTGCTGACGGAGTATCCGCTTGGAGCGCGTCCGAAGGCGGACAATTTTCCGCGCCGCAACCGGATTCTGGCGGGGATGACGCTGGGCACGCTGGTGACCGAGGCGGGCAAGAAATCGGGGACGTGGCACACTGTCACGTCTGCGCTGGATCAGGGTCGCGAGGTGTTCGCCGTGCCGGGACGGATCACATCACCGGAGAGCGAGGGCGCGAATCTGATTTTGCAGCGCGGTCTGGGCAAGCTGGTGACGTGCGGCAGCGACATTCTGGCGGAGCTGCAAATCGAACAGGTGGAGCGGCAGATCGAGCTGAGCGAGCAGCTACCGGAGGATCCGACGCAGGCGATGGTGCTGACGGTGCTGGGGCCGGAGCCGCTGCACGTGGATGAGGCGTCGCGAGCGGCGAAGCTTCCAACCAACGAAGTGAGTGCGGCTCTGGCGATGCTGGAGCTGAAGGGACTGGTACGACAGGTGGGACCGATGCTCTATGTCCGAAGCTAAGCCGAAGCGCCGTGCGACGAGTGGGAAGGGACGGCGGCGGGCCGCGCCGGCAGCGAGGCGCGGCGGGAAGACGCTGGTGATCGTGGAGTCGGGGGCCAAAGCGGACACGATCGGCCAGTTTCTGGGCGACGATTATGTCGTCTCTGCGTGCTTCGGACACATTCGCGATCTGCCGCGGCGGGCGGCGGAGCGTCCGGCATCGATCAAGGGCAAGCCGTGGGCGGACTTCGCGGTGGATGTCGACAACGGCTTCGAGCCGTACTACATCGTGCCGCGCGAGAACCGGGCGCATGTGACGCGTCTGCGCAAGGAGCTGAAGTCGGCTGACCATGTGCTGCTGGCGACAGATGAGGACCGCGAGGGAGAATCGATCGGCTGGCATCTGGTTGAGGTGCTTGAGCCGGAGGTGCCGTATGAGCGGATCGTGTTTCACGAGATCACGCGGGAGGCGATCACGCAGGCGCTGGCGGAGCCGCGGGCGATCGATCTGAATCTGGTCCAGGCGCAGGAGTCGCGGCGGATTCTGGACCGGCTGTACGGCTACTCGCTGTCGCCGGTGCTGTGGCGCAAGGTGGGGCAGGGTACGTCGGCGGGGCGGGTGCAGAGCGTGGCGCTGAGCTTCCTGGTGGCCCGCGAGCGCGAGCGGATGGCGTTCGTGACGGCGGCGTACTGGGACGCGGAGGCGACCTTCCGGGTCGAGCAGGGGACGGTGCGGGCCAAGCTGACGACGCTGGGCGGCCGGCAGCTGGCGTCTTCGACGGCGGACTTCGACGCGGCGACGGGGCTGCTCAAGGAGGCGGGCAAGCGACACGAGACGCAGGCATCGCTGGCCGAGATCGCGCCGTCGCTGGAGGCGGCGAGCTGGCGGGTGACGGATGTGGAGCGTCGGCGTGCGTCGCTGCGCCCGCGACCGCCGTACACGACCTCGACGTTGCAGCAGGACGCCTCGAATCGGCTGGGCTTCGCCGCGCGGCGGACGATGGGAATCGCGCAGGCGCTGTATCAGGGCAAGGACGTGGGGGCTGAGCGGGTGGGGCTGATCACCTACATGCGGACGGACTCGGTGACGCTCTCGGAGCAGGCGTTGACGCAGGCGGGGGAGTTCGTGCGGGAACGGTTTGGTGGGGAGTACGCCGAACGGCGGACATATCGAACGCGATCGCGGAACGCGCAGGAGGCGCACGAGGCGATCCGGCCGACCGACGTGAGACGGACTCCGGACTCGTTGCGCGGGGTGCTGGAAGCGGACGAACATCGGTTGTACGACCTGATCTGGCGGCGCACGCTGGCGAGCCAGATGTCGAGCGCGCGGATCGAGCGGACCTCGGTGACGATCGCTGCGCCGTTGCCGGATCGGCCCAACGACGACCCGGCGGAGATGAGCGCGTCGGGGCAGGTCGTGCTGTTCGAGGGCTGGTACGCGGTGCTGCCGCCGCGCGGGAGCGGCGGCGACGACGCGGTGCTGCCGGCGATGACCGAGGGCGAGGCGGCCGAGATCGAGGCGCTGGAGCCAGGCGGGCACGAGACGCAGCCGCCGGCGCGCTACACCGAGGCGTCGCTGGTGCGGAAGCTCGAGCAGGACGGGCTGGGGCGTCCGAGCACGTACGCGGCGGTGATCGGGACGCTGACGCAGCGGGAGTATGTGAATCGCAAGGGCCAGACGCTGATCCCGACGTTCCTGGGCTTCGCGGTGACGGACCTGCTGACGGAGCACTTCGCGGACCTGGTGAACGCGGAGTTCACGGCCGAGATGGAGGCGCAGCTGGACCAGATCGCGGCGGGCGAGGCGAAGTCGGACGAGCATCTGTCGGGGTTTTACTTCGGCAGCGATGGGGAGTCGGGTCTGAAGACGCGGGTGCAGGAGAAGATCGACACGATTCCCTTCTGGGCGCTGGAGCTGAGCGGCGATGGTCTGCGGCTGGTCAGGCCGGATGAGGGCGAGGAGCCGGATCGGGTCGAGGTGCGGGTGCGCGGGGGATCGGCGTTTCTGCGCTACGGGACGGGCGAGTCGAGCCGCACCGCGCCGCTGCCGGCCGACATGGCGCCGGCCGAGCTGACGCTGGGCGCGGCGACGGAGCTGCTGGAGAATGCGATGCAGCTGCCGCGGCTGCTGGGCCGGCACCCGGAGCTCGAGGACGATGTGTGGCTGATGAACGGCCGGTTCGGGCCGTTTGTGCAGGTGGGCGAGACGAGGCGCGGGCGGGGCGCGCCGAAGCCGCGCCGATCGTCGGTGCCGAAGGAGATGGAGCTCGACGACGTGACGCTGGAGGATGCGATCGAGTGGCTGCGCTTCCCGAAGCTGTTGGGCCTGCAGCCGGACAACGGCGAAGAGGTGACGGTGCGTCCCGGTCGCTGGGGGCCGTATGTGCAGGCGGGCACGGAGCGCCGGAATCTGAAGCCGGGGGATGATCTGGAAACGATCGAGCTGGAGCGGGCGCTGGAGCTGTTGGCGGAGCCGAAGGGCCGGCGCGGCGGGTCGCGGCGGGGGGCGGCGCGCACGCGGGGGCGGCGGGGCTGAGACGGGGGACGCCTGCGGGAGGCCTCTGAACGAGTCGGCTGAACAAGTCGGCTTCCGGTCGATGACGAACGGGCGGATCTGCGGGCTCCGTGCGTGGAGGCCCCCCTCTGTCACTTCGTGACATCTCCCCCCGCTGCGCGGGGGGAGAGGGGATCGGGGTTGCGTGGGGGTGAAGCAGGGGGGAGAGGGGATCAGGGTTGCGTGGGGGTAAAGCGGGGGGTGAGGGTGAGGCGGGGGTGTGACTAGAGTGGCGGAGTTGTGGGCGCGTGGGCGCCGTTGCTGTGACATCCGTACCGGCAGACCTTGGCGCTGAAGCGGGCCTCACTCTGGAGGGTTATCTGGAGCGTCTGCGCGTGACGCGCGGGCTCTCGCCGCACACGCTGCGCAACTACCGGACCGACCTGGGGCACTTCCTGCGCTGGCTCTCGGAGCGGGGGATCGAGCTGGCGGGGCTCGGGCGGCGCGACTACCGCGACTACCTGGCGACGCTGCGTGAGGCCGAGATGGCGGAGGCGAGCATTCGTCGGCGGGCGAGCACGATCAAGTCGTTTGTGCGGCGTCTGCATCGCGAGGGTCAGCTGCCGACCGACCCGCTGGAGCTGGCCTCGACTCCGAAGACGCCGGCGCAGCTGCCGAAGTCGCTGGCGCTGCACGAGATCGACGCGCTGCTGGAAGCGCCGGACCGGTCGACGCCGGCCGGTCTGCGCGACCGGGCGATGCTGGAGGTGCTGTACAGCTGCGGGGTGCGGGTCAGTGAGCTGACGGGCATGCGGGTGGGCGACTACGACCCGGACGCGATGCTGTTCGTGGTGCGGGGCAAGGGCGACAAGGAGCGCGCGGTGCTGCTGGGCGACCCGGCCGAGCGGGCGCTGCGCGACTACCTGCACGCCGGCCGGCCGGCGCTGGCGAGCGAGCAGGCGAACCACTGGCTGTGGCTGAACCGCTTCGGCAAGCGGCTGTCGTCGCGGGCGGTGCAGTTGCGGGTGCGTCGCTACGCAGCGGAGGCGGGGCTGGGGCGGGACGTGCACCCGCATCTGTTGCGACACTCATTCGCCACGCATATGCTCGATGGAGGCGCCGATCTCCGCGTCGTTCAGGAGCTGTTGGGGCACGCGAGTGTCTCGACGACCCAGCTGTATACGCACGTCACCGAACGCGGCAAGCGAGCCGCCATCGAAGACGCCCTGGACGGGATATCGGAGCTGCTGCGCGAGCGGCGGGCGCAACGAGCGGCCGCCGATGCGCGTGGAACCGTCGAGAACGCGGCCGTGCGGGGGGCCGACAGGGGGGGTTGAGGGGGCTGGATGAAGGTTCTGCTGATTGCCGGTCCGAATCTGAACATTCTGGGCCAGCGCCAACCGGAGATTTACGGGACGCAGACGCTCGCGGAGATCGAGGAGCTGGTGCGCAAGCGGGCCGAGGAATGGGGCGTGACGATCCGGCCGTATCACTCGAATCACGAGGGCGCGATCATTGATTTCATCCAGCAGGAGCGCAGCGCCGAGGGTTTGATCATCAATCCCGGCGCGCTGTCGCACTACGGCTACGCGCTGCGTGACGCGATCGCGGCGTTTCCCGGCGGCAAGATGGAAGTGCATCTGAGCAACGTGCACGCGCGCGAGGAGTTTCGGCAGAATCTAGTCACGGCGCCGGTGATGGACGGCGTGGTCTGCGGGCTGGGCTGGCGCGGGTATCTGGCGGCGCTGGACGCGCTGGTGCCGATGCTGCAGGAGCGGGCCAAGTCGTGATGCCGGGCGAGCGGCGATGAGCGAACGTCTGGAGCGGGTCCGCGCGGCGCTGGCGGAGGCCGAGATCGATGCGCTGCTGATTGGGAGCGGTCACAATCGCCGCTACGTCAGCGGGTTCACGGGCTCCAACGGGTGGCTGTTGATTGGGCAGGATGCGGCGCGGCTGGCGACGGACTTCCGCTACGTGGAGCAGGCCGCGGCGGAGGCGCCGGAGTTCGAGGTCGTGGAGATCGTGGGCAAGCTGGGGGCCTGGTGGAAGGACTTCAGCAAGCCGCTCGGCCGGGTCAAGCTGGGCTTCGAGGCGACGGAGCTGAGCGTGGCGGGTCACAAGGCGCTGCGCGAGGCGAATGCGGAGCTGCCGGCGCCGCAACGTCCGTCGCTGGTGCAGACGATCGGCGTGATCGAGCGGGTGCGGGCGCACAAGGACGCGGGAGAGGTGGAGTTGTTGAGGCGGGCTGCGGCGCTGACCGATGAGGCGTTCGCGTACGCGCGGGAGCGGATCCAGCCGGAGTGGACGGAGCGGCGGACGGCGTGGGAGATCGAGCAGTACGCGCGGACGCACGGGGCGGAAGGCCTGGCGTTCGAGACGATCGTGGCCTCGGGCAGGTGGGGCGCGCGGCCGCACGCGCGGCCGCGGGATGTGGCGGTGGGCGAGGGCAGGCCGATCATCATCGACATGGGCGTGCGGATCGACGGCTACTGCGCGGACATGACGCGGACGTTCGTGATTGGCGAGCCGGATGATCGATTCGCGGAGATCTATGACATCGTGCTGGCCGCGCATGAGGCGGCGGCGCAGCTGGTTGAGCCGGGGATGAACGCGAACGACGCGCACGCGATCGCGTTCGACGTGATCGATTGGGCGGGCTACGGGGAGCGCTTCGGGCACGGGCTGGGGCATGGCGTGGGGCTGCAGATCCACGAGGCGCCGTACATCGGTCAGACTTCGGAGGATGTGCTTGCGGCGGACTCGGTGCTGACGATCGAGCCGGGCATCTACCTGCCGGAATGGGGCGGCGTGCGAATCGAAGACATGGGCGTATTGACTGCTGAGGGGTTTGAGTCGTTCACGGCGACCCCGAAGTTGCGAATGAACGGGAGCTCGCAGTGATTTCGACCGGTGACCTGAGGCGGGGCTTCGTGATCGAGCTGGATGGGACGCAGTACCAGATCGTCGACTGGGAGCACATCAAGACCGGTCGCGGATCGGCGCAGGCGCGGATCAAGCTGCGCGACTTGCGGGCCGGGCACACGATCGAGCGGACCTTCCAGGCGGGCACGAAGTTCCGCCGGATTCGGACCGAGCACCAGACGATGCAATATCTGTACCGCGACGGCGACCTGTTCTATTTCATGAACACGGACTCATACGAGCAGCAGCCGCTGGGCCCGGACGTGGTCGGCGATGCGGTGCACTACATGCCGGAAAACTCCGAGGTCGAGGTCCTGGTCGTGGGCGAGGACGCGATCGCGGTGGAGCTGCCGGCGGCGGTCGCGCTGCGGGTCGAGATCAGCGACCCGGGCGTGAAGGGCGACACGGCGACGGGCGCGACGAAGCAGGCGACGCTGGAGACGGGGCTGACGATCAACGTGCCGCTGTTCGTGGGACCGGGAGACACGGTGAAGGTCGACACGCGCAGCGGGCAATATCTGGAGCGGGCCTAGGCGACGGGGGCCGGGGGCGGCGGCGTGTCGCGCCGAGCGCCGCGCGGGGCGAACGCACGCCGAGCCGCGATGCGTGTCGCGGCGCGTCGGCAGCAGCTGGAGTTTGGTGCAGCAGAGCCGGAGCAGCCGAACCAGCCGGAGCGGGCCGCGCAGCCGGTTGAGCCTGCGCAGATAGTGGAGGCGCCGAGGGCGGTTCCGCGGTCGCGGCCGGTTGGCGAGGTCGTGTCGTACATCACGGGGCTGCTGGAGGGCGACGAGCTGCTGCAGGACCTGTGGGTCGAGGGTGAGGTGCGGAACTTCAACCAGTCGGGCGCGGGGCACATGTATTTCCGGCTGGCGGACGAGAGCGGGGCGCTCTCCTGCGTGTTCTTCCGCGGGCGCAACCGCGGGGTGCGGGTCGAACAGGGCGACGAGGTGCTGGCGCACGGGCAGGTGGGGATTTATCGGGATCGGGGCGACCTGCAGCTGGTCGTGGACACGGTGCGCCCGCGCGGCACGGGGGTGCTGCAGGCGGAGTTCGAGCGATTGAGGGCGATGCTCGAGGAGGAGGGGCTGTTCGCGCAGGAGCGCAAGCGGTCGCTGCCGCGCTATCCCCGACGGATCGGCGTCGTGACGTCAGTTTCGGGAGCGGTCTGGCACGATGTGCAGCAGGTGTTGAAGCGGCGCTGGCCGCTGGCGACGCTGGTGCTGAGCGCGTGTCTGACGCAAGGCGACGGCGCAGCGTCGTCGATTGCGGGGGCGCTGGCGGCGCTGGGGCGGTTGGAGGGTGAGGAAGCGCCGGATGTGGTGATCGTGGCGCGCGGGGGTGGGTCGCCGGAGGATTTGTGGGCCTACAACGAGGAGCCGGTGGCGCGGGCGATCTTTGGGTCGCCGATGCCGGTGATCTCGGCGGTGGGGCACGAGACCGATTTCACGATCGCAGACTTCGTGGCGGATGTTCGAGCCCCGACGCCGTCGGCGGCGGCTGAGATGGTTGCGCCGGATCGCGCGGAAGAGGCGGCGCGGGTGCGGGGCTGGGTGGCGGCGGGGACGCAGGTCGTCGAAGGTCGGATGGCGCGGCTGCAGCAACGGCTGACGGAGTCGCAGGGGCGGCTGGCGATGGCGGCGCCCGACCCGGGTGGGCTGCGGGTTCGCGTGCATCGGCAGCTCCAGAGCGTCGAGCGGATGGTGTCGGCGGCGATGAGCGTGCGAGGGGCGTCGCTGGCGGCTTCGAGGGGTCGGCTCGGGGCGCTGGATCCGACGGCGACGATGGCCAGGGGTTATGCAATGATCACACGCGCCGATGGGGCGGTGATCGCGTCAGCGGAGGGCGTTGCGGCCGGCGAGCGGGTGCGGATTCGGCTGCACGATGGTCGGCTCGGTGCGCTGGTGGAATCGGTGGAGCGGGTGAGCGATGACTGACACAGGGCGTACGAGCACAGGGGCTACGAGGTCTCAAGCAGTCGATCCGGCGATGCCGTTTGAGGAGGTGGTGGCGCGGCTGGAGCAGGTGATTGAGCGTCTGGAGGCGGGCGGGCTGTCGCTGGATGAGATGGTGACGGCGTACGGGGCAGGGATCGCGCTTGGCGCGCGTGCGCAGGAGCTACTGGATGGGGCGCAGCAACGGATCGAGGAGCTGCAGGCGTCGGCGGACGAGCAGGCGGGGTGACGCTTCGGATCGCCTGGTTCGCGTCGGCGCGGGGCACAAGCTCGCGCCTGCTGCTGCGGGCGGCGCTGGAGGCGATTGAGCGGGGCCGGCTCGACGCCGAGGTGGTCTGCGTGTTCTGCAATCGCGAACGTGGGCAGTCGGCCAACACCGACGCGTTTCTTGACGATGTGGAGGCGGCGGGGCTGCCGCTGGTCGCGAGCAGCTCGTCGGCGTGGCGCCGGCGGGTTGGCGGCGCGGTCTCGGACCCGCAGGGGGAGCTGGCGGCGTGGCGCCGAGATTATGACAAGGATGCGCTGCTTCGGATAGGACCGTACCGGCCCGATCTGGCGGTGCTGGCGGGTTACATGCTGGTCACGACGGACGCGCTGTGCGAGGCGCTGCCGATGCTGAATCTGCATCCGGCGCTGCCGGATGGGCCGATCGGGACGTGGCAGGAGGTGATTCGGGAGCTGATCGCGCGCGGTGCGAGCGAGAGCGGGATGATGCTGCAGCGCGTCACGACGGAGTTGGATCGGGGGCCGGTGGTGAGCGTGTGCCGGTATCCGATTGGGGGCGACTTCGACGCGATCCGCGCGGCGGGGGTGGCGCGGGAGTCGACGTTTGTGATCGAGACGCTGCGGGCGATCGCGACGGGGACGATCGAGCTGGAGCGGCTCGGGGAGCCGGTGGATCTGACGGCAGCGGTGGAGGTGGCCATGAAGGCAGCAAGCAGCAGGGGATGAACTGTCGATAACTCGCGATCTGGGGACGCGCAGCGGACGATCTGTGGGTTTGGCTGCATATACTCAAAACAATGACGAAGGCGTGCATTCACTGCGCCGACCTCGTCGGCGATGCGGACAAATTCTGCCATTCGTGCGGGTATTCACTGCGGGGTGACGGTTCGCCCTCGACTCGCGCGCTGGTGCCGACGGAGATTCGCAGCGGGGCTGATGTGATGGCGCTGCTGCCGGCGGTGCGGGCGGATCTTGCGCCGTTTGCGCCGGCGCTGCGGAGTGCGGCGACGGTGTTGGCGACGGCGGCGCTCGCGGATTTGGCGGCGCGATATGCGGCGCCGGCGCTGGCGCGCAAGGCGGTTGAGCTGGTCAGAAGTAGGGGACGGCGCGAGCGGGTGATCCGGACGACGATGGTGGAGCAGCGGATTGTGGTGCGTCAGTGGACCAGTGTGCGGTCGTAGTGTCGCGCTGGGCGCGGTTCTGACGGTCGCGGCGCTGCTGATTGCGGCGGCGGGAGCAGCGTTGGGGACGGCGCAGATGGCGCGCGCGGATCAGCATGATGTCGAGATCACGGCGGCGTTGGTCAACGCGGGCCAGGGGCGGGAGGATCGGTCGTACGAGTGGGTGCTGCTGACGAATCTGGGGGAGGCTGGTGTGGAGCTGAACGGGTGGACGCTGGCGGATAACTCGAGCAGTGACGCGCTCGGGGATCGCGTGCTCGGCGCCGACGAGACGCTGCTCGTCGTGGCGGCGTGCTCAGCGCTGATCGGGGCGCCGGCGAGTGATTGGGACGACGTGTTGGCGGACGCTGCGATCGGCGGGGGCCTGGCGAATCGCGGCGATCTGGTGGAGCTGCGCGATGCTGACGGTGAGCTGATCGATGCGGTTTCGTGGGGCGATGTTGAGACGCACGGGGTGCGGGAGGCCGGCGAGGCGGGTGTCCCGCTGCGGTTTGGCGAGGCTGAGGTTGCTGAGGCGCGATCGGGCGAGCGGCCGGTCGTGATCGGGCTAGGGTCGGCGACGCTGGATGCGGCGAGCGGGGCTGGGATCGTGCAGCTCGTGAACCGCTGCGAGTGGGATGAGGCGCTTGATGGATGGTCGGTGGCGAATGGGGAGGGTGAAGTGGAGCTGAACGGGCTGCAAGTTCCTGCCGAAGGTGGGGTTGAGCTGGAGATTGAGGCGGGCGATCGAGAGGCGCCGGTTGAGCTGCGCTCGCCGGCGGGGGCTGTGGTGGCGGCGACGCGGTGGGTTGCGTCGGCGTCCGCTGGGGCGGTCACTGCGGCAGTCGTGGAACCGGTCGTGGCGGCTGAGGCGGAGGCTCGGGTGGAATCGTCTGCGACGATTCGGATTGTGGAGATCATGCCGCGGCCGTTGGCGGGAGAGGCGGAATGGGTGGAGCTGCTCAACGAGGGCGACGCGGCGGTCGATCTCAGCGAGTGGCGGATTGGCGACGAACGATCGACACGCGGGCTGTGGGGCACGCTCGAGGCCGGGGCGCGGGTGGTGTTCGCGGCCGGTGCGCTGAGCGGCGTTGAGGGGGATGTACGAGTGCTCGACGGGAGAATCGGCAACGGGTTGAATAACGACAGGGACGTGGTGCAGCTGATTGGGCCGGATGGGACGTTGGTCGACTTGGTGGAATATGGGACCGGGGCGCTGCCCGCGCCGGCGGCGGGGGCGTCGTTGGCGCTGTCGCCGCGGGTCTGGGTGGTGAATGAGACGCCGACGCCGGCGGGCGAGCGGGTGACGCCGGCGCTCGGCGCGGTGGATGTGGTGCTGGAGGCGTCAGAGGCGAGCCCGGTCGCGGGGCTGCCGGTCAGCCAGCTCGAGACTGGCGGGGGGTTGAATCCGTGGATGGTGGTGTCGGCGGGACTGGTGGGTCTGATTGCGGCGCTGCTGCTGCGTCGCTGGGCGCCGGGCGGGCGAGCGACTGAGGAGCCGCCGCCGCTGCCTGAGGGGCCGCCGCCGTGGGATGCGTCGCTGGATTATGCCCAGTCGGAGGTGAACGAGCCGGAGGGCGGGGCGGTGGCGGAGGCTGAGCAATCGCATCCCTGGGACGAGGAAGAGGCGTGAGCGCGGTGCGGCTGGCTGTGGCGATGGCGCGGGCGGGGATTGGCTCACGGCGGGCGTGCGATGCGCTGGTGCTATCGGGGAAGGTGCGGGTCGACGGGGTCGTGGTGCAGGACCCAGCAGTGCGGGTGGTTCCGGCGGAGGTGCAGATTGAAGTTGACGGGGCGCCGCTGCCGGCGGCTGAGGCGCTGCGCTACTACGCGCTGAACAAGCCGCACGGGGTCGTCTCGACGGCGCGGGATGATCACGGGCGCCGCAGCGTGGTCGAGTTCCTGCCGGAGGACGCGGGTCGCTGCGTGCCGGTGGGCCGCCTGGACCGCGACAGCGAGGGATTGCTGCTGCTCAGCAACGACGGGCCGTTGATCAACGGGTTGCTGCATCCGCGCCACGAGCTCCAGCGGACGTATCTGGTCGAGCTGTTCGGTCGGCCCGACGACGCGGCGCTGGACCGGATGTTTGAGGGGGTGCATGCCGATGACGGGCTGCTGCGCGCGAAGCCGCGGCGCTCGAAGCGTCCCGGGCGCACGATGCGGACGGGTCAGACCTCGTGGCTGCGGCTGACGCTGCAGACGGGTCGCAATCGCGAGGTGCGGCGGCTCTGCGAGGCGGTCGGATTTCCGGTGGTGCGGCTGCGGCGGGTGGGCTTTGGGCCGATCCTGCTGCGCGAGCTCGACGCGGGGGAGATCCGGCCGTTGTCGTCACGGGAGGTGCGGCTGCTGCGTCGCGCGGCGGGACTGACTGAAGATGGGTCGGCGTAGGCGCCGAACTATGATTCGGGCATGACTGAGCCTGCGTCGCTGGTGGCGATCGATGGTCCTGTGGCGTCGGGGAAAACGGTGGTGGGCCGGGAGTTGGCGACGCGTCTGGGCTGGGGGCTGTTCGATACGGGGATTATGTATCGCGCGCTGACCTGGCTGGCGTTCCGGGAGCGGGTCGAGCTGGACGACGAAGTCGGTCTGGAGGCGCTGGCGCGCGACGCCGAAATCGAACTGCGGCGGGGCGACGATGCGTCGAAGCCCGATGTGCAGGTGATGATCGGGGGAGAGAACGTCACGGAGCACCTGCGGGCGTCGGATGTGGAGGCGTCGGTGTCGACGGTCGCGGCGGTCGCGGGGGTCCGACATGAGCTGGTCAAGCTGCAACAGCGCGCGACGGTCGGAGGCGCGTTTGTGGTCGTGGGGCGAGACATCGGCACGGTCGTGCTGCCGGACGCGCCGGTGAAGATCTTCTTGACGGCTTCGGACGAGGTCCGGGCGCGGCGACGGTCTGAGGAGCGGGGCGAAGTCGGCAGCGGACGCGAGGAGGAAGTGCTGGCCCAGACGCGGCGGCGCGACGAGCACGATCGGAACCGATCGATCTCGCCGCTGGTCGCGGCGGCGGACGCGATCGAGCTCGATACGAGCGATCTGACGCTGGCGCAGGCGATCGATCGGGTCTGCGAGATCGTGCAGGAGCGGCTGCCCCACCTGGCGCATTTGGCGCACCTGGCGCATTCGGCGCATTCGGCGACGGCGCGCTGAGGCGGTGGTTGTCATGGCTACACGGATGGGTCCAGGGAAGCGGGTCTACCGCTGGGTGACGCGGCTGTTGACGCGGCTGATCTTCGGCGAATCGCAGGCGCTGAAGCAGATCGGCATAACGGGCATGCCAAATGCCTCGCAGGCCTGGTTCATCGTGGCGGGTTATGTCGCGCGGTTCGCGTTTCTGCGGCTGATTCACTGCGAGTGGCGCCACTTCGAGCGGATCCCGAAGACGGGCGTGATCATCGCGTCGAACCATCTCTCGTCGGCTGACCCGGCGATGATCGCGTCGGCGATCTACCCGCGCTCGCCGCGCTATATGTCGAAGGTCGAGCTGTTTCAGAAGGAGCCGCTGATCGGCTATCTGTTCGCGCTGTCGGGCGGGTTTCCGGTGCGGCGGGGTCGCGGCGACCGGGCGGCGCTGCGCGAGGCGGAGCGGCTGATCGCGGCGGGCGCGGCGCTGGGGATGTTCCCCGAGGGCCACCGCTCAACCACCGGGGCGATGATGGAGGGGCACACGGGGACAGCGCTGCTGGCATTGCGCAGCGGCGCTCCGGTGGTGCCGGTGGGGATCTGGGGCAGCGAGCACCTGCGCGGCGGCTGGCGGGCGATCCTGAGCAAGAAAGCGGTGCGAATGTCGGCCGGGGAGCCGTTTGTGCTGCAGCGCGGGGCGCGGATCCGTCGGCAAGATGTGGCGCGGGCGCATGAGCGTCTGATGGCCGAGATTGCCGCCCAGCTACCGGAGGCCTATCGTGGGGTCTACGCCAGTCTCGATCTTGAAGCTACCCGAAGGTCCGGGTCGCCCGAGGCGGACGACGGGGGGATACGCGAATGAAGATCCACCGTGCCCGCGATATGGGGTTCTGCTTCGGTGTTCGGCGTGCGGTGGACATGATGCAGGAGGCGGCCGCGGAGGGCCGCCTGGTGACGACGTTGGGCCAGGTGGTGCACAACCCGCAGGTCGTGCGGCAGCTGGAAGACACGGGCATCGCGGTCAACGAATCGCGGACCGTCGACGGCGTGAGCACGTCCACGGTGGCGATCACTGCGCACGGAGTCGGCGAGACGGTCGTGCGTGACATCGAGGCGCAGGGCTTCGACGTGATCGACACGACCTGCCAGTTCGTGGCGCGCTCGCAGCGAGCGGCGCGGAACCTGGCGGAGCGCGGTTTCGCGGTGATCATCTTCGGCGACCCGACGCATCCGGAAGTGAAGGGCGTGCTGGGCTGGTGCCGGGGCCGCGGGATGATCATCCCGAACGAGTCGCTGGAGGGCCTACCAGACTATCTGCCGAGCAAGATCGGCGTGATTTCGCAGACGACGCTCACGCCGGAACGCTTCGCAGCGTTCGTGGCGAATCTGATGATGAAGCGGATCGACCACCTGACCGAGATTCGCGTGGTCAACGTGCTCTGCAACGCGACGACTTCACAGCAGGCGGCGACTCGGGAGCTGACGGAGGAAGTCGACCTGATGATCGTGGTCGGCGGCTACAACAGCGCCAACACGCGGCACCTCGCCGAGGTGTCGCGCGCGAACGGCGTCGAGACGTATCACGTTGAGACGGCCGGAGAGCTGCAGGACGAATGGTTCCGCGGCCACGAGGATGTCGGCGTGACGGCGGGCGCGTCGACGCCCGACTTCTCGATTGACGCGGTGGCCGACCGGATCGAGCAGATCGGCGCGCAGCTCGCGGCGAGCGCCTGACGCAATTGTCAGAGGACGCAACCGTCAGAGGCGACCCAACTGTCAGGGGCGAATTGGCCGATGCCCAGGCGTGAACGCAACAGCGGCGCGATCGCGGCCGTGGAGCCCGACTCGCTCGCGGCGGAGGCGGGCCTGCAGCCGGGCGACCGGGTGCTGGCGGTCAACGGCGCGGCGGTACGCGACCAGCTCGACTATCGCTTTCAGACGACGGACGACTATGTCGCGCTGGATGTGATCCACGAGGGCGAGCCGGGGATCGTGGAGTTCGAGAAGCCGATCGACGAGCCGCTGGGGATCGAGTTTGAAGACGACGCGTTCGACGGCACGCGGATTTGCAACAACACCTGCTTCTTCTGCTTCCTCAAGGGCCTGCCGAAGGGGCTGCGCAAGCCGCTGTACGTGAAGGACGACGACTACCGGCTGTCGTTCCTGCACGGCAACTTCGTGACGATGACGAACCTGAGCGACGATGACTGGGTGCGGCTGGCGGAGCAGCGGCTGTCGCCGATGCACGTGTCGGTGCATGCGACTGAGATCGAGTTGCGGCGGCGGATGCTGGGCAACCGCCGGGCGCCGGACATCCGCGAGCAGCTGCGGCGGCTGGAGCGGATGGGGATCGAGGCGCATACCCAGGTGGTGCTGTGCCCCGGCGTCAACAACGGGGCCGCGCTGGACCAGACCGTGAGGGAGTTGCTGGAGCACCCGAATGTGCTCTCGATCGGCGTGGTGCCGGTGGGCTCGAGCATCCAGGGCGAGGAGCGGATCGGCGACGACGGGATGCGCGCCTGCACGCCGAGTGAGGCGAAGCGGGTGGTGCGGCAGCTGCGCGGGTGGCAGCGAACGGCGCGGGAGGCGCGTGGCGAGTCGGTCGTGTTCCCATCGGACGAGTTTTATCTGACCGGGGGAGCGCAGATCCCATCGGCGGGGCGGTACGACGGCTTCCCGCAGTGGGAGAACGGGATCGGGATGGTGCGGACGCTGCTGGATGACTGGAAGCGGCTACGGCGGCGGTTGCGCGAGGGCCGGATCGCGTTGCCCGAACGTCTGCCGGCGCGGGTGACGCTGGCCTGCGGGTCGCTGATCGCGCCGACTCTGGCGCGTCTGGGCGCCGAAGCGGGCGAGCAGTTGGGGATCCAGATCGATGTGGTGTCGGTGTCGAACACGCTGTTCGGCGCGCGGGTGAACGTGTCGGGGCTGCTGCCGGGGGCGAACTTCGCGGAGGCGCTGGAGGGTCGGGAGCTGGGCGGACGGGTGTTCCTACCGCGGGCCAGCCTGGACTATTTCGGCAAGAAGTTCCTCGACGACACGACGCCGGAGGAGCTGGAAGCGAGGCTGGGGCGACGGGTCTCGTTTGTTTACACGCTGTCGGACCTCGTAGAGTCGCTTGGGGATGCCGAGGGCGGCGCGTCCAGCGTGCAGCCGGCCCGTTCCAACGGGCGGTCGTGGACAAGCGCCGGCTAAGGCAACTGGCTGAGACATCGGCTGAGGCTCTGGCGGGGCGCTCAGGGGACATCATGTGCGGCATCATCGGTTATGTCGGGCGGCGCGCAGCTGCGCCGATCCTGCTTGAGGGTCTGCAGCGGCTCGAGTACCGCGGCTACGACAGCGCGGGGATCGCGGTGGTGGATCGCGACGGCGTGATCGCGGTGCTGAAGCGTCAGGGCAAGCTGTCGGCGCTGCGGGGTTCGATCGTCGAGATGCCGACGGGCGCAAGCGGGATCGGGCACACGCGCTGGGCGACGCACGGCGCGCCGAGCGAACGCAACGCCCATCCACACTCGTCGACGGCGGGGGACGTGGTGGTGGTGCAGAACGGGATCGTGGAGAACCACCGGGAGCTGCGCGAGCGTCTGGCCGCGGCGGGGGTGAGCTGCGAGAGCGATACCGACACCGAGGTGATCCCGCAGCTGATCGCGCTGGCGTTGGCGGGCGGGCAGTCGTTCGAGGCGGCGCTGCGGGAGACGCTGGAGCTGATCTCGGGGGCGAACGCGATCGTGGCGGTCTCGCGCCGGGAGCCGGGGCGGATCTATGCGGCGCGGCGCGGGAGCGCGGGCGGGATCGTGGTGGGCTTCGGCGAGGGCGAGATGTTCGTGGCGAGCGATCTCGCGGCGCTGCTGCCGCACACGACGCGGGTGCATCACCTGGAGGACGGCGAGATCGCGACGATCGAGGCGGGCGGGCTGGTGGTCTCGACGGGCGGGGCGGCCGCGCGAACGCCGGAGCCGATCGAGGTAGGGCTGGACCCGGTGGCGGTCGCGAAGGGGCCGTATCGGCACTTCATGCTGAAGGAGATTCATGAGCAGCCGCGGGCGCTCTCGGACACGATTCGGGGGCGGGCGCGGCTCTCACCGCCGACGGCGCTGGCGGACGAGCTGACGATTTCGGACGACCTGCTGCGGGCGATCTCGCGGGTGCTGATCATCGGGATGGGCACGTCGATGCACGCGGCGATGGTGGGACGCTCGTGGATCGAGCAGCTCGGCGGGGTGGCGGCGGACTTCGATAACGCGGCGGAGTTTCGCTATCGGGAGCCGCTGCTGGGGCCGGGCGTGCTGGTGGTTTCGATCACGCAGTCGGGCGAAACGATCGACACGCTGGGGGCGATGCGGGAGGTGCAGGAGCGCTGGCAGGCTCCGCAGATCGCGATCTGCAACGTTGCCGGCTCGGAGGCGACGCGGATCGCGGAGCACGTGATCCACCTGCGCTGCGGGCCGGAGATCGGCGTCGCTTCGACGAAGACGTTCACGGCATCGCTGGCGGCGTTGTATCTGTTGGCCTGCCGGATTGGGCATGCGCGCGGCAGGCTGAGCGACGCAGGGCTGAGCGAAGCGCTTGAGGCGCTGCTGACCGCACCGTCGCTGACGGAGCGGGGGCTGGAGACGAGCGAGGCGTGCGCGGCGGTGGCGGCGCGCCTGCGGGGGGCGACGAATCTGCTCGTGCTGGGGCGCGGGATCGAGTACCCGATCGCAATGGAGGCGGCGCTGAAGTGCAAGGAGATCTCGTATCTGCATGCGGAGGGCTACGCGGCGGGCGAGATGAAGCACGGGCCGATCGCGCTGCTTGATGAGGGCTTCCCGGTGGTGGCGCTGGCGCCGCGCGGGCCGCTGTTCGACAAGATGACGAGCGCGATCCAGCAGGTGCGGGCGCGCGGGGCGCCGGTGATCGCGATCGGCGACGAGGGCGACGAGGAGCTGAGCGAGCTGGCGGACGATTTCATCGGGGTGGCTGCCGCGCCGCCGCTGCTCTCGCCGTTCAGCCTCAGCCCGGTCGTGCAGCTGCTGGCCTACCAGCTGGCGGCTGCGCGGGGGCTGGATATCGACCAGCCGCGCAATCTGGCGAAGACGGTGACGGTGGAGTGAGGCAGGGTGCGACCGGGTGCGGCGGGGTGTAGTGCGTGAGTCTGTCGGCTAAGCCGGCTCGACGGAATAATGAGCAGTCAGAGTGCCGTCTGTCCAGGCGGTGATATCTTGCTCGCGACTTCGACGGGACACCGCATGGCCCTTGACACCGCACTCGAACACGCGTCGATCGTCTGGTTTAGCCAGGTCGGGCGAGACGACGTGCCGCTGGTCGGCGGCAAGGGCGCGAATCTGGGCGAGCTGACGCAGGCGCAGATTCCGGTGCCGCCGGGCTTCGTGGTGACGACCCGGGCGTATCGCGCGTTCCTGGTCGCGACGGGGCTTGAGGCCCAGATCGAGGCGATGCTCGAGGGGCTGGATGTTGAGGACGACGAGGCGCTGCAGCGGGTCAGCGGGAAGGTTCGGGCGGCCATCGAGCGGGCGGAGATGCCGGCACAGCTGCGCGAAGAGATCGAGCGCTCGTATCTGGAGCTGGGTCAGGGCGCGGTGGCGGTGCGATCGTCGGCGACGGCTGAGGACCTGGCCGAAGCGTCATTCGCGGGGCAGCAGTCGACCTATCTCAACGTTGAGGGCGCGGCGGATGTGGTGGACGCGGTGCAGCGCTGCTGGGCGTCGCTGTTCGAGGCGCGGGCGGTGTTCTACCGCGAGCACGCCGGCTGGGGTCACGTCGATGTGGACCTCGCGGTGCCGGTGCAGCGGATGGTGCAGTCGGAGACGTCGGGCGTGATGTTCACGATCGACCCGATCACAAACGACCACGGGCGGGTGGTGATCGAGGCGGCGTTCGGGCTGGGTGAGGCGGTCGTGGCGGGGCTGGTCAGCCCGGATCACTTCGAGGTCGACAAGTCGAGCGAGGCGATCCTGGATCGGCAGATCCTCCGGCAGGACCGCATGTTGATGCGCAACCCCAACGGGGCCGGCGGTGAGGCGAACGTCTGGCGCGCGCTGAGCGACGCGGAGGGCGACCGACCCAAGCTAAGCGACGCGCAGGTGGTCGAGCTGACGACGATCGGCAAACGGATCGAGCGTCACTACGGCGGGCCGCAGGACATTGAGTGGGGCTGGGCGGACGGGCGCTTCTACTTGCTGCAAACACGGCCGATCACGACGCTGGCGCGTCCGGCGGGGGACCTCGACTCGGCGCCCACGCCGACGGCTGAGCCGCTGCTGAGCGGATCGCCGGCGAGCCCGGGCGTGGCGGCGGGGCGGGTGCGGGTCGTGAGCGACCCGTCGCAGACAGGGATGATCGTTGAGGGCGATGTGTTGGTTGCGGAGATGACGACGCCGGACTTCGTACCGGCGATGAAGCGGGCGGCGGCGATCATCACGGAGAAAGGCGGGCGGACCTGCCACGCGGCGATCATCAGTCGCGAGCTGGGCGTGCCCTGCATCGTCGGGGCGCCGGGCGCGCGGGCGCTGGCCGAGAAGCTGACGGTGACGGTCGATGGCGCGGCGGGGCATGTGTACGAGGGCGCGCAGGAGGAGCTGATCGACTGGTGGCGCCGACAGCAGGAACGGGTGGTAACCGAAGCGCCTGATACGAAGACGAAGATTTATGTCAATCTTGCCGACCCGGATATCGCCCAGCGCGTCGCGGACCGCTCGGTTGACGGGGTGGGGCTGCTGCGCGCGGAGTTCATCATCGCGCGGATGGGCGAGCATCCCCGCTCGTTCCTCGACAGCGGGCGCGGCGACGAATACGTGGAGCGTCTGGCTGACGGGATGCGGACGATCGCGGCGGCGTTCCACCCACGCCCGGTGATCTACCGCGCGACGGATTTCAAGACCAACGAGTACGCCAATCTCAAGGGCGGCGCGGAATACGAGCCGCACGAAGAGAATCCTATGATCGGCTACCGCGGGGCGGCGCGCTACGTGCGCGAACCGGACCTGTTCGAGCTGGAGCTGCGGGCGCTGGAGGAGGTGCGCGCGGACTATCCCGGGCTGCACCTGATGATCCCGTTCGTGCGCACGACCGGCGAGCTGCGGCAGGTGATCGATCTGGTCGAGGCCTACGGGCTGAAGCGATCGGACAGCTTCAAGATCTGGATCATGGTTGAGGTGCCGTCGAACGTCTGGCTGCTGGAGGACTTCATCGCGCAGGGGGTCGACGGGGTGTCGATCGGCTCGAACGACCTGACCCAGCTGACGCTCGGGATCGACCGCGACTCGGAGCGCTTCGCGGACACGTTCGACGAGCGAGACCCGGCGGTGCTCTACGCGATCAAGCACGTGATCGAGACGGCGCACCGCTGTGGGGTGACGGTCTCGGTCTGCGGGCAGGGTCCTTCGGAACATCCTGACCTGGCGCAGCGTCTGGTCGAGTGGGGAATCACTTCGATCTCGGTGACGCCTGACGTGATCGAGAAGACTCGCCAATATGTGGCAGACGCGGAAGCGCGAGTGCTGACGTAGTGGTGGCGACCACCGCCTGACGCTCGGAGCCGATGGCCGCGGCGAGAGCGAGGGCAGGGCATGGGAAGCCGGCTTGGCAGCCTGATCGTGCTGGTCGCGCTGGGGGTGATCGTGGCTGTCGCCGCGCTGCTGGTGAGCCGCTTCTCGGGCGGCTCGGACGGCGACCTGACGACGCTCGTGGTCTCGCTGGTCCAGGACCAGCCGGTGCTGCTGGACGAGCCGCTGGAGGTTGAGGTGCGGGCGCGCAGCGGGGTGCCGATCTCGATCGTGGCCCTGCTGGTCGAGGGGATCATCGTCAACCAGGCCACGCCGGTCTACGACAACGAGCAGGGGCGCTACACGGCGGTGCTGTTCTGGAAGCCGGACGCGCTGGGCTTCGCGAACCTGAGGATCGTGGTGACGGACATTGACGGGACGCAGACGGAGATTGCGGTGCGGGTGGACGTGACCGACGACACGGCGCGGGTGGCGCAGGCGCAGGAAGCCGGCCAGCGGGCCGGGCAGGCTGCGGCCAGCACGAGCGCGAGCGGCGACGGCGCGACGGTGACCAGCGCAGCGCAGAGCGGAGCGGCGTCGAGCGAAGCGACGGCGACGACGCAGCAGGCGCCGCCGGCCGGCGGGGCGGCGCGGATTCTGAGCCCCGCGGATGGGACGGAGTACGAGCTGGGGTCGGGCCAACCGTTCGACGTGGAGATCGAGACATCGGGCACGGGGGCGCTCTCGAGCGTGCTGTTTTATGTCACACCGGTGCTGGCGGATGGGTCGTTTGGGCGTTCGCAGCTGGCGCATTCGGCGACGCCGGACGTGAGCGCGACGGGCAGCTATCGCGAGGTGGTGCGCGGCGTGGAGGTGTGGTTCGCGGACGCGCGGTCGTACGACTTGCAGCTGGTCGCGCTGACGGCCGACCAGCGGCGGCTGGAGGACCTGATCCGGATCACGGTGCGCGGAGCCGCGCCCGCCGCCGACGATGAGCTCAAGCCGGACGAGGAGTCGGATGAGCTGCAGGAGGACGATGAAACCGCAGCGAGCGAGTCGGCCGATCTGGCGATTTTGACGGCGCGGCAGGACGAGGACGGGCTCTTGGTCACGGTGATCAACACGGGGAGCTCGGTGGCGGAGCGGGTCGAGGTCGATATCTCGCTGATCCGGTCGCGCGACGCGAGCCTGTTGGCGCTGAGCGCGGCGCTGCTGACGCTGGAGCCGGATCAGCGCGCGAATATCCCGTTGGAGGTCGTGGTGGACGAGGAGACTGAGGCGTTGATCGTGCTGGAGTCGGACGTCGATGAGGATTCGACCAACAACACGTTTGAGATCGTGCTGTCGCCGACCGCTGCGAGCGAGGAGCAGGAGGAAGCGCCAGCGGAGGAGGAGGAGGCGCAGGAAGCGGCGGAAGAGGAGGCAGAGGACGAACCGGCGGAAGCGGCGCCGGAGGAGCTGCCCGACCTGGCGTTCCTGGAGGCGCGCTTCACCGACGACGGCTTCGCGCTGCTGACGGTAGTGAATGCAGGAGCGGGCGCCGCGGGCGACTTCGTGATCAACGTGGTCGGAGAGGACGGCGTGGTGTTGGAGACGATCGAGCGGGGAGCGTCGGCGGCGCCGCTGGCCTCTCGCGACAGCGAGATCCTGGCGGGATCGGTCGCGCACAGCGGGACGGTGGTGATCCTGCTCGACCCGAACGACACGACGGCGGAGTCGAACGAGAGCAACAACCTGATCCGAGTCGAAGTTGGCCGCTGAGCCGTCCCGAGCCTCGGCCGATGCGTGGTAACATGGGGCTGTGCCCCCTTTTCTCGTAGCCGTTCGGACGTAGCCGGTGTCGGTAACCGACGAGATCAAGGCGCGGATCGACATCGTCGATCTGGTGAGTGAATCGACGCCGTTGCAGCGCAGCGGCCAGACGTTCAAGGCGCGCTGCCCGTTCCACATCGAGAAGACGCCGTCGTTCGTCGTGGACCCACGGCGGCAGACGTGGCGCTGCTTCGGCGCGTGCAGTGAGGGTGGGGATGTCTTCAGCTGGGTGATGAAGCGCGAGAGCGTCGAGTTCCGCGAAGCGCTGACGCGCCTGGCTCAGCGGGCCGGCGTGCAGCTCGAGGCGCGCAGCCCCGAGGCGGCGGCGCGCGATGATGCGCGCAAACGTTTGCTCGCAGCCAATGAGGCGGCGCTGGCGTGGTGGCGGCGACAGCTCGAGCAGCCCGAGGGGCGTTCGGCGCGCGAGTACCTGGCGCAGCGCGGATTGAGCAGCGACAGCGTGCAGAAGTTCGGGCTCGGCGTGGCCGGCTCGGAATCGGAGGCGCTGCTGCGACATCTGAGCGCGCGCGGCTTCCGCAGCGAAGAGCTGGAGCGGGCGGGTCTGGTGGTGGTCACCGATCAGGGACCGCGCGACCGTTTCCGCGACCGGCTGATGTTCCCGATTCGCAACCCGCGCGGCGAGTGCGTGGGCTTCGGCGGACGCACGCTGATCGATGAGCCGGCGAAGTACGTGAACACGCCGGAGTCGCCGCTGTTCGAGAAGCGCACGCTGCTCTATGGGCTGGACCTGGCGCGCGACGCGATTCGCAGCGCGGGATATGTGATTGTGGTCGAGGGCTACACAGATGTGATCAGCGCGCACGAGCACGGCTCGGCGCAGACGGTGGCCTCGATGGGGACGGCGCTGACCGACTCGCAGGTGGGGCTGCTGAAGCCGCTGACGCGGGATATTCGCTTCGCGCTGGACGCCGACGCGGCGGGCCAGGCGGCGACGCGGCGGGGGATCGAGACGGCGCGTGCGGGGATGGGCGCGAGCAGCCAGGTGTCGATCGACCCGCGGGGGATCATCCGCCAGCAGGATCAGTTGGCCGCCAACATCCGGATCATCCAGCTGCCCGAGGGTCGTGACCCCGACGACCTGATTCGCCGCGACCCGCAGCTGTGGAACGAACTGGTTGAGGGCGCGCCGGCGTTCCTCGACTGGCTGTTCGAGCGCGGGCGCGAGACGCACAATCTTGAGGATGCACGCGGGCGCTCAGATTTCGCGCGTGAGCTGGCGCCGCTGGCGTACACGATCGCCGACCCGGTGATTCGCGACGAATATCTGAATCGGGTTGCGGCCTTCGCGCGCGTCGAGGTGTCGGCGCTGCCGCGACGGGCGAACTTTGAGCACAACCGGCGAACTCAGGAGCCGGGCGCGGCTGCGGCGCCAACGCGGCGACGGGTGGCCGACGGTCCGCAGGAATACCTCTTGAGGCTGGTCGTGGCGCGAGACGAGGCGGCGGAGGAGCTCGGCGCGGGCGCGCTGGGCTTGATCGATGACGCGGCGGACCGGGAGATTCTGGAGGCGCGGCTGGGCCGCCTGGGCGACGCGGAGTGGGCAGCCGAGCTGCCCGCGTCGACGCAGGAGCGGGTCGCGGAGCTGCGCGCGGGAGCGCGGGAGTTGCCGCCGCTGACGATCGACGAGGCACGCGCGGCGGCGCGACAGGCGGCAGAGCGGCTGGGTGCGCGGCGCAAGCGCGAGTCGCTACGGTTGCAGACGCAGAACCTTGCACGGATTGAAGAAGAGCTGGATCGCGCCACCGTGGCGCTGGCCGCCGACGCGGTCAGCGCCGGGATCGGCAGCGAACTCGGCCCTGAACTTACTGAAGCAGCAGCGCGCGTCGTCCAGGCGCGCGATGACGCATTGTCACTCCACCACCGTGGACCAGGGGAGAGCGCCAGCGGCGACTCTTCCGACCAGGAGCTGGTCCGGCCAGCCGCGAGAGGGAGCCAGCGATGACGACCCAAACCAGCACGCCGATCAGCACGGAGACGACCGAGTCGACGGCGACGGAGCCAGCATCAGCGACAAACGGGAGCGAGCCAGCGACGGCGGTTGCGATCGAGGCGGAGTCGCCACTCAACGGGACGACGGCGAAGGCAGAGCCGAACGGCGCGACGGCAGCCGACTCGGTGGCGTCGAACGGCGCGGCGCCGCACGTCGATACGGAGCCCGCGGCTGACGCGCCTCCTGAGGTGGCTGAAGCGATCGAGGCGGCTGTGGAGGCCGAGTCGGACACAACGCCCGAGCTGTCGGGGGAGACTGAACCAGCTGCGAAGAGCGAACCGGCGGTGGCCGAGGCGGCGGCGGAGACGCAGCCCGTGAGCGCGGAGGCAGCGACGGCGGAGGTAGCGGCGAGCGAACCGGTAGTGGCCGAGGCGGCGGCGGAGACGCAGCCCGTGAGCGCGGAGGCGGAGGTAGCGGCGAGCGAACCGGCGGTGGCCGAGGCGGCGGCGGAGACTGAGCCGGCTGCGAAGAGCGAACCGGCGGTGGCCGCGGCGGCGGCGGAGACGCAGCCGGTGAGCGGAGAGGCGGCGACGGCGGAGGTAGCGACGAGCGAACCGGCGGTGGCCGAGGCGGCGGCGGAGACGCAGCCCGCGAGCGCGGAGGCGGCGACGGCGGAGGTAGCGACGAGCGAACCGGCGGTGGCCGAGGCGGCGGCGGAGACGCAGCCGGTGAGCGCAGAGGCGGCGACGACGGAGGTAGCGGCGAGCGAACCGGCGGTGGCCGAGGCGGCGGCGGAGACTGAGCCGGCTGCGAAGAGCGAACCGGGGGTGGCCGAGGCGGCCGTGGAAGCCGAGTCGCACACTGCGCCCGCGGCGACGGAGGAGACTGAGCCAGCTACGACGAGCGAACCGGCGGTGGCGGCGGCGGAGACTGAGCCCGTGAGCGCGGAGGCGGCGACAGCAGAGGCTGCGCCGGTGGCAGCGAGCGAGCCGGTAGCGGCGTCCAAGGCACCTGCAGTGTCTGAGCCGACCGCGGAGGCAGCGAGCGAGCCGGTAGCGGCGGACGCGGCTCCTGCAGTGTCGGAGCCGACCGCGAAGGCGGTGAGCGATAGCGAGGCGGGACCGGCGCCGGCGCCGAAGAAGCGCCGACGGCGCCCGGCCGCGCCGGGTTCGGCGGCGGCGCTGCGCAACCGCAGCAAGCGGGTGGCGGTGACGACAGGCCCGGTGGGGACGCTGCGGACGCTGGTGAAGGAGCAGATGCAGGACCGCCGGATCACGGCCGAGGCGCCGGGCCAGCGCAAGCCGCGGGCGGTCGCGAAGTCGGAAGATGAGGCGCGCGTGCGGGCGCTGACGGCGCCGGTGGACGAGTTCTCGATGCCGGCGGGGCGTCGCTCGATCAACCTCGCGGAGCAGCCGAAGCGCACGACCAAGAAATCGACCAAAGCGGCGCCGACGCCGAAGAAGGCGGCCGAGCGACGCAACAAGGCGAAGATGCACGAGGAGCAGCAGATCAGCGCGGCTGCGGTGGCCAGCTTCACGCTGCGTGCGCCGGACGACGAGACCAATCTGGCACTGCTGCAGGCGCTGCTCGATGTCGCCGACAGCACGCAGGAGCCGGGGGCGCTGAAGCGCATGCCCGCGGCCGGCGAATCGCGGCGGATGCTGGACATGCGGGCGGTCGGTCGGCAGGCGGTGATTGAGGAGGCGGAGGGGATCGACGATCCCGTGCGGATGTACCTGCGTGAGATTGGACGGGTCAACCTGCTGACCGCGAAGGACGAGCGGGACCTCTCACGGCAGATGGAAGAGGGCAACTGGATTCGCGACTTCGAGGAGGAGTGGTGGCTGCTGCAGGGGCGCTGGCCGAACGCGCTGGAGATCACGATCTATCTGCTGCTGCAGCTGGAATATCTATTGCCCGATGTCGCAGTCGTGGCTGAGGAGATCGGCAAGCAGGACCTGCCGCTGTTCGACCTGATCCAGGACGCGGACTTCCGCGACCACGTGGATGGCGAGATGGACGCAGAGCTGCGGTCGGCCCTGGAGGCGACCCTGGAGTACGAGGAGGCGTTGGCCGAGGAGCGGCTGGTGCAGGTCTCGGTGGTCACACACATGTGGCCGCCGCGGCTGGTGCGTCGTGCGATCGAGGCGGCGGGCGCGCTGGACAAGCTGTTGCCGCCGCGCGAGCCGCTGTTCGAGCGGCTGGAGACGATCGCGTTGCGCTGCGAGCGGCACATCGGGATCCTCAAGGAGGATGCATACCTCTCGGAGAAGCGCCTGACCGAGGCGAACCTGCGGCTGGTCGTGTCGGTGGCGAAGAAGTACATCGGGCGCGGGATGTCGATGCTGGACCTGATCCAGGAGGGCAACATCGGCCTGGTGCGGGCCGTCGAGAAGTTCGACTACCGCAAGGGCTACAAGTTCTCGACCTACGCGACGTGGTGGATTCGCCAGGCGATCACGCGGGCGATCGCGGACCAGGCGCGGACGATCCGGATTCCCGTGCACATGGTGGAAACGATCAACAAGCAGGTGCGGGTCTCGCGCCGGCTGGTGCAGGAGCTGGGCCGCGAGCCGACGTTCGAAGAGATCGGCGACGGGATGGGTCTCGACGCGCAGCGGGTTCGGGAGATCGTGAAGGTCTCGCAGGAGCCGGTCTCGCTGGAGACTCCGATCGGCGAAGAGGAAGACTCGCATCTGGGCGACTTCGTGGAGGACGAGAAGATGGTGGCGCCGGACGCGGCGGCGGGTCAGCAGCTACTCAAGGAGACGGTGACGGCGGTGCTGCACTCGCTCTCGCCACGCGAGCGCAAGGTGCTGGAGCTGCGGTTCGGCCTGCACGACGGTCGCAGCCGGACGCTTGAAGAGGTGGGCAAGGTGTTCGATGTGACGCGCGAGCGGATCCGTCAGATCGAGGCGAAGGCGCTGCGCAAGCTGCGGCACCCGACGCGGGCGACCCGTCTGCGGGACTACATCGAGTAGTTTCCCGGTACCCCTACCCGCTGTGGGCGGATTCGCAGCAGGCTGAGGGGCCGGTGCGGCGGACGGCACGCGTCTCCACCCATTCCGTCATTCCTGCGCAGGCAGGAATCCACGCGATCTCGGAAACCGCGCCGCCCCTCCCGACATCCGACGTTCTCGCCATGCTCGGATGCAGTGCCGTCGGGAACGCCGAGAGCAAACGAACGCCGGCGTTCGCCTGGATTCCTGCCTACGCAGGAATGACGGGATGGGTCGAAGGATCGACGGAGAGGCCCCCGGACGTCTATGAAGTAGTCGCCGAAGCTGCAGGCGTTAGAGCTCGGGGGCGAGGTCGGCGAGGTCGGCGAGGGTTCGGGTTTGCTCTGCTTCGCTGCCGTAGGCGACCGCGCCGAAATCGGTGGCGCCGGATGCGGCAGCGGGTCAGCAGCGGCTCAAGGAGACGGTGACGGCGGTGCTGCACTCGCTCTCGCCGCGCGAGCGCAAGGTGCTGGAGCTGCGGTTCGGCCTGCACGACGGTCGCAGCCGGACGCTTGAAGAGGTGGGCAAGGTGTTCGATGTGACGCGCGAGCGGATCCGTCAGATCGAGGCGAAGGCGCTGCGCAAGCTGCGGCACCCGACGCGGGCGACGCGGTTGCGGGATTACATCGAGTAGCGTCCCGGTACCCCTACCCGCTGTGGGCGGATTCGCAGCAGGCTGAGGGGCCGGTGCGGCGGACGGCACGCGTCACCACCGAATCCGTCATTCCTGCGTGGGCAGGAATCCACGCGATCTCGCAAACCGCGCCGCCCCTCCCGATATCCGACGTTCTCGCAATGCTCGAATGCAGTGCCGTCGGGAACGCCGAGAGCAAACGAACGCCGGCGTTCGCCTGGATTCCTGCCTACGCAGGAATGACGGGATGGGGCGCAGGATTGATGGAATGGGGCGCAGGATTGATGGAAAGGGGCGAAGGACCGACGGAGAGGCCCCCGGGCGTCTATTCCCCCGGGCACCTATCGCTGGTCGCCGAAGCTGCAGGCGTTAGAGTTCGGGGGCCAGGTCGGCGAGGTAGGCGCGGGTTCGGGTTTGCTCGGCTTCGCTGCCGTAGGTGACGGCTCCGAAATCGGTGGCGCCGGCGTCGATCAGGCGACGGAGTTCGGACTCGATCGACTCTTCGGTACCGATGATCGCTACGTCGGCGGGGCGAGCGGCGCCTTCGATGTCGAGCATGCCGCGGTAGCTGGGGAGGTTGGCGTAGTTGGCGAACTGTTGCTGCGCGGTCTCGCGGCCGGCGTCGGCGTCGTTGGTGAGCATGACGGGAAGGCCGACAACGATGCGTGGGTCGGGACGGCCGGCCTCGCTGGCGGCTTTGTTGATCAGCGGGGCGATGTGGGTCTCGACGGCCTTGGCGGCGGTCATCCAGAGGATCGTGCCGTCGGTCCGTGCGCCGGCGAGGCGCAGCATGGCGGGGCCCATCGCGGCAAGCATGCAGGAGACGGGCTCGGCGTCGGCGACTTCGAGGAAGAGATTTCCGCGGTATTGCTCGCCCTGGAACTGCACGCGCTCGCCGTTGAGCAGCGGCATCAGGATCTCGAGGTACTCCTTCATGTGGCGCGCGGGACGGTCGAAGGACATGCCGAAGACGCCCTCGATCACGACCGCGTGGGAGAGTCCGATGCCGAGCACGAAGCGCTGGCCGCCGCCGGCGGCCTGGACCGTGGCGGCCTGTTGGGCCATCGCGTGGGGGTGGCGGGGGTAAGTCGGCACGACGGCCGTCATCAGCTCGATGCGCTCCGTCTGTGCGGCGGCGAGGGTCAGCACGCCCATCGCGTCGTGGGAGAAGATATTGGCCATCGCGAAGGTGGCGAAGCCTTCGGCTTCGGCCTGGCGGGCGTTGTCGACGATGTCGGTGATTTTGCTGGCGGGGCCGGTCGCGCCCTGGAAGATGCCGATTCTCATGCTTGGGACTCCTGTGTGAGTGGATGTTGTGGGGGGATGATATCGGGAGGGGGTGTGCGGCCTCCTCCTCAGTCGCTGCGCGACAGCTCCCCCGCTGGGGGAGCGATGGGTTCTCGGAAGGGAGCGCGATTCGGCGGTGGGAGTAGGATTGGCGCATGACGACGCGCGCGGATTACCACAGCGAAACGGCGGGTGTGTTCTTGGCTAAGGCCGGGGGATATCTGGCGGAGGGCGATCTGCTGCAGGCTTCGGAGAAGGGCTGGGGGGCGGCGGCGCAGATGGTCAAGGCGGTGGCGGAGGCGAGAGGTTGGGCGCACTCGGGTCACCGCCAGCTTTGGCTCGCTGTTGATCGTTTGGTGGAAGAGACGGGAGAGCGAGAGATCCGGACGGCGTTCTCGGTCGCCAGTGTGCTGCACGTCAACTTCTACGACGGATTGATGACGCACGAGGGGGTTGAGGACTCCCTCGCGCTCGTGCGCGAGTTCGTGGGCCGGCTGGAGACATTGCTGGGCTGAGCGGTTCGGCGCTCGCAGTAGGATTGGCACATGACGACGCGTGCGGATTACCACAGCGAAACGGCGGGTGTGTTCTTGGCTAAGGCCGGGGGATACCTGGCAGAGGGCGATCTGCTGCAGGCTTCGGAGAAGGGCTGGGGGGCGGCGGCGCAGATGGTCAAGGCGGTGGCGGAGGCGAGGGGCTGGGACCATTCGGGACATCGCCAGCTCTTTCTTGCGGTCAATCGATTGGCTGAGGAGACGGGAGACGAGCGAATCCGCGATGCGTTCGCGGCGGCCAACACGCTGCACATCAACTTCTACGACGGCCTGCTGCCGCGCGGGATGGTGGAGGCATATCTGGCGCGCGTGCGCGAATTCGTCGGCAGGCTGGAGGAGCTGGCGAGTTGAGCATGGGCTGATCAGAAGGGGCGGCCTCCCCCTCAGTCGCTGCGCGACAGCTCCCCCGCGGGGGGAGCGATAGGATGACGGCATGACGACGCGTGCGGATTACCACAGCGAAACGGCGGGTGTGTTCCTGGCGAAGGCCGGGGGATACCTGGCAGAGGGCGATCTGCTACAGGCTTCGGAGAAGGGCTGGGGGGCGGCGGCGCAGATGGTCAAGGCGGTGGCGGAGGCGAGGGGCTGGGACCATTCGGGACATCGTCAGCTCTTTGTGACCGTTCGTCGATTGGTGGAGGAGACGGGGGACGAGCAACTTCGAGCCGGATTCGCATTCGCCAACGTGTTGCACATCAACTTCTACGACGGGCTGCTGCCGCGCGAGGAAGTGGAGGCCTATTTGGCGCACATCCGCGAATTCGTCGGCCGGCTGGAGGAGCTACTCGGCTAACGGCGGCGGCCTCCCCCTCAGTCGCTTCGCGACAGCTCCCCCGCGGGAGACCTGCGCGTAAGTCCCACTGCTCCGACCTTCCCTACCGGTGGCGGTGTCACGAAGCGACGGTGGGGAGCTTCCGCTATCTGGTGAGGGCGCGCCTGAAGCCCCCCTCTGCCTGCGGCATCTCCCCCCGCTCCGCGGGGGGAGAGGGGAAATGGAGATTACGCGCAGGTCTCCGCGGGGGGAGCGATAGGATGACGGCATGACGACGCGCATGGATTACCACAGCGAAACGGCGGGTGTGTTCTTGGCTAAGGCCGGGGGATACCTGGCGGAGGGCGATCTGCTGCAGGCTTCGGAGAAGGGGTGGGGCGCGGCGGCGCAGATGGTCAAGGCGGTGGCTGAGGCGAGGGGCTGGGCGCACTCGGGGCACCGGCAGCTCTTTGTGGCCGCCGATCGTTTGGTCGAGGAGACGGGGGACGAGCAACTTCGAGTCGCGTTCGGACTTGCCAACGTGTTGCACATCAACATCTACGACGGGCTGCTGCCGCGCGACGACGTGGAGGCCTATTTGGCGCACATCCACGAATTCGTGGGCCGGCTCGAGGCGTTGCTGGCGAGCTGAGCTGGGGCGCCCTAGGAGGGGCGGACGAGGATTCGTCCGCGGACGCCGCCAGCGAGGATTTTGGTGGCGGCGTCGGCGACTGATTCGAGTTCGATCCGTTCCTCGACGAGGTCGCTCAGCTTGCCGCCGCTGAAGTCGTCGGCCATGCGCTGCCAGAGGGCGGGGCGACGGTCCTGCGGGTAGTAGACCGACTCGATCCCGATCAGCTGCACGCCGCGCAGGATGAAGGGGAAGACATTGGTGGCGATCTGGACGCCGCCGGGGAGGCCGGAGAGGGCGACGACGCCGCCGTACTTGAGCTTGCGCAGGATCGAGGCGGTGGTGGAGCCGCCGACGGGGTCGACAGCGGCGGCGAAGCGTTCGCGCTCGAACGGGCGGCGGCTCTCGGCGGCGAGCTCTTCGCGGTCGATGATCTCCGTGGCCCCGAGGTCGCGCAAGAAGTCGTGGGCGCCGGCTTTGCCGGTGCTGGCGGCGACGGTGTAGCCGCGCGTGGCGAGCATCGCGACGGCGGTCGAGCCGACACCGCCGGTGGCGCCGGTGACGACGACCGTGCCGGCGTCGGGCCCGATCCCGGCGCGCTCGATCACGTCGATCGAGATGGCGGCGGTGAGGCCGGCGGTGCCGAGGGTCATCGCGTCTTCGCTGCTCATGCCGTCGGGGGCGTGCATAAGCCAGTCGGCGGGGACGCGGACGCGCTCGGCGTAGCCGCCGGCGTGGCCGGTGCCGATCTCATAGCCGGTGGCGATCACCTGGTCGCCGGCGCTGAAACGCGCGTCGGCCGACTCGACGACCGTGCCGGCGAAATCGATCCCCGGGACCATCGGGTAGGCGGTCACGACCTGGCCGTTGGGCGTGCAGGCGAGACCGTCCTTGTAGTTGAGGTCGGACCAGTCGACGGCGACGGTGACATCGCCTTCGGGGAGCTGAGCGTCCTCCATCAATTCGACGGTCAGGCTGAAGTCGTCGTCGGTTTTGTTGACGACGAACGCGCGGAATGCCATGCGCACTCTCTTTCTGGCTCTCTCGGGCTCGCTCAGGGGGAGCCGGGGAACATCGATCCGGGACGGTGGGCGTCTAGCTCGTCGTGGCCGGCGTGGAGCTCGTGGCGGACGACGACGCCTTCGGCGCTGAGGTCGACGATCGTGGCGCCGCCGGAGTGTCGGGGCGCGCCGGGGTAGTAGGTGGGGGTCGCGCCGTCGCCGACGCCCTCGTGGACGTCGATGTGGCCGAGCGCCACGTAGTCGGCGTCGAGCGCGGCGATGTCGTCGGCGCGAATCTGGTAGGAGTAGCGCGATTCGCCGGTGCCGACGTAGTAGCCGTGGGCGATCGCGATGCGCCAGAGGTGGCGGTCGGGGTAGTGGCGCCAGGCCGGGCAGACGGCGGCGGGTGCGAAGTCGTTGTAGCTCTCGTGGGCCTGGCCCCAGAGCTGCACGCCGGCCTCTTCGAGCAGGACTAGCTCGCCTTCGGCGGAGGCGATGATGTGGACGTTGGCGGGGAACGCATCGGGGAACTTGGAGTAGATGCCGTCGGCCATATGCGGGTCGTGGTTGCCGGGCAGGATCACGACCGGTCGCTCGACGGAGCCGAGCAGCTCGCCGGTGGCCTCGACGTAGGGCTGCTTGACGCGGACGTGGTCGAAGAAGTCGCCGGCGATGACGACGATGGCGACGTCCTCCTCGATGGCGAGGTCGAGGACGTGCCGGAAGGCGCGGAGGGCTGGTTCGAGCGTGCCATCTTCGCGCCGCGGCTCGGAGGTGTAGGCGCCGAGATGGACATCGGAGGTGTGAAGGACGCGCAGGGGGTGAGCCGGCGCACGTGAGTCTCGGAGGCGGTCGTGCGTCGGATACACGTCAGTGCTGGTGGTCATGCAGGGGTGCGCTCCCGCAGCCGCCCGCTGCGGCGGCCGCTGACTGCTCAGGTTAGCCGAGGGCAGGGTTGTGCGCCTGAGTTCGCCTATCGGCCCGCTGTGGGTGAGATGCCGCAGGGAGAGGGGGAGGGATTCGGATCGGATTCCGCTGACCACTCAATGTGGTCAGCGGGGGGAGCCCCCCTCTGTCCCTACGGGACATCTCCCCCCGCTTTGCGGGGGGAGAGGGGATCCGGATCTGCGCAGCCCCGCCCCGCGGGAGGAGAAGGAGATCCGGATTCCGCTGACCACTCAATGTGGTCAGCGGGGGAGCGGTAGGATCGAGGGCATGACTACTACGACTGCGGTGTGGGAGACGGTGATTGGGCTTGAGGTGCACACGCAGCTGCGCACTGAGAGCAAGATGTTCTGCCGCTGCCCGGCGGATTATGCGGATGCGGCGCCGAACACGTATGTCTGCCCGCTCTGCCTGGGGATGCCGGGCACGCTGCCGGTGATCAACCGCACGGCGGTGGAGTGGACGATCCGCACGGCGCTGGCACTGAACATGCGGATTCCAGAGCTCTCGAAGTTCGACCGCAAGAACTATCCCTACCCCGACCTGATGAAGGGCTACCAGATCTCGCAGTACGACATGCCGCTTTCGGAAGGCGGCTGGATGGATGTCGAGACGGAGGACCTGGGGCTGAAGCGGATCGGGATCACGCGGGTGCATCTGGAGGAGGACACGGCGCGGCTGCTGCATCGCGAGAGCGAGGCGGGCGAGCGCTTTTCGCTGCTGGATGTGAACCGTTCGGGCGTGCCGCTGATGGAGATCGTCTCGGAGCCGGACATGCGCTCGCCGCAGCAGGCACGGCAGTATCTCGTGCAGCTGCGGCAGATCCTGCGCTATCTGGAGGTCTCCGCGGCGGACATGGAGAAGGGCTCGTTCCGCTGCGACGCGAACGTCTCGCTGCGGCGTCCGGGCGACGAGACGCTGGGGGCCAAGGTTGAAGTGAAGAACATGAACTCGTTCCGCGGCGTCCAGCGGGCGCTGGAGTTCGAGATGGTGCGTCAGGCGGCGGCGCTGGAGGCGGGCGAGACGATCGCGCAGGAGACGCGCGGCTGGGACGAAGAGGCGCAGGTGACGGTCTCACAGCGCTCGAAAGAGGCCGCGCACGACTACCGCTACTTCCCCGAGCCGGACCTACCGCCGCTGATGATCGAGCGCGCGGCCGTCGAGCAGCTGCGCGCGTCGCTGCCGGAACTGCCGGCGGAGCAGCGGACGCGGTTCGAGTCGCAATACGAACTGCATCCGTTTGAGTCGGGGCAGCTCACGGAGGAGCCGGGGCCATCGCGGTGGTTCGAAGCGGCGGTTGCTTCGCTGAGCGACGGGCCGGCGACCGGTCTGCCGCGGATGATCGCGACCTGGATCGTGGGCGAGCTGAACCGGCTGATGCACGAGGCACAGCCGTCCGACACGCTGGAGACGATCCGGGTGCAGCCGGCGCAGCTAGCCGGCCTGGTGCGGCTGATCGACGCGGGCAAGATCAGTAACACGCAGGCAAAGGAAGTGTTTGAGCAGATGTACGCGTCGGGCGAGGACGCCGATGCGATTGTGGAGCGATCGGGCCTGTCGCAGATCTCGGGCGAGGACGCGCTGTCGCCGATCATTCGTCAGGTATTGGAGGAGCATGCGCAGGCGGCGGCGGATTATCGCAGCGGGAAGACGGAGGCGCTGAAGTTCCTAGTCGGCCAGGTGATGCGTCTCAGTCGGGGCAAGGCGAATCCAGGCCAGGCGTCGGAGCTGTTGGTCGCGGCGTTGCGGGAGTAGGCGGAACAGCCGGTGAAACAGTTGGCCATGGCCCTCGAAAGCACGATGAGTGCCGACGATTTCGTGGCGAAGTGGCGGCGCGTCTCCGCAGGCGAAACGCAGGCGGCGCAGTCGCACTTCAACGATCTCTGCGCCATGATCGGCGTTCCGAATCCCATCGAGGGCGATCCCGAGGGCGTCATCTATGCCTTCGAGAAGGGGGTCAAACGCCTAGACGGGTCGACCGGACAGGCCGATGTACGCAAAGCCGGGTCTTTCGGCTGGGAATACAAGGGCAAGCGCAAGAACCTCACCGCGGCCTACGAGCAGCTGCTGGGATACCGCGAGGGCCTCGGCAACCCGCCGCTGCTCGTCGTGTGCGACATGAACCGCTTTGAGGTGCACACCAACTTCACCAACACCGAACCCCGCGTGATTCGTTTCACGCTAAAAGACATCGGCGAAAACCCGACGCACTACATCAACCTGCTGCGAGACGTATTCCTCGATCCGGATGCGTTGCATCCGAATCGCGACCCGCGCTACATCACAGAGACGGCGGCGGCCAAGTTCGGGGAAGTGGCACGGGCGCTGCGCGAGCTTGATCACGACCCCGATGAAGTGGCCCGTTTCCTCAACCGCCTGATCTTCTGCTTCTTTGCCGAGAGTATCGGGCTGTTCCTCGATGACGACCGCAATACGCACCAACCGGTCACACTCACCCTGAACTTTTTACGCCGCAACCCGGCGCGTTCGCGCGCGCAGCTCGGCGCCATCTTCGACGCGATGTCGAAGCGCGAGATCACCGATTTCGGCCCATACCCGACGCCATGGTTCAACGGTGGGCTGTTCGACGAATCGGCTGCTACGGAGACATTTGCGCTGACCGCGGACTTGGTCCGCACGCTGCTGGAGACGGCGGAGCTGGACTGGTCGCGGATCGACCCGGCGATTTTCGGCACGCTGTTCGAGCGCGGTCTGGACCCCAATCGCCGCTCGCAGACGGGAGCGCACTACACCGACCCCGACAACATCATGCGCGTAATTGAGCCGGTGATCCTGCGCCCGTTGCGGCGGGAGTTCGCCGAGTTGCGCTCCGAGCTCGAACCTGAGCGGCAGGTCGGCGAACCGCCGAGTCCAGGATACGGCTCGAACGGCGCGCTCCAATTGGGCGAGCCGTCGCCTGATTCACCCGCCGCCCGCATTGGCGTGTTCCATGACCGCCTGGCTGGAGTCCGGGTGCTCGATCCAGCCTGCGGATCGGGCAACTTCCTCTACGTGGCGATGCGCGAACTGCAGCGGCTCGAGCAGGAGCTGATCAGCTGGGCCAATCGAGCCTTCGGGATCAACAGCCTGAGGCGGCGAATCGGCCCGGCCAACATGCTGGGCATCGACATCGATCAGTTCGCGGTCGATCTGACCCGCATGTCGCTCTGGATCGGCGATATTCAGTGGACGTTGCAGCAGGGGCTGCAACGGCTGCCGGAGCCGATCCTCGGCCAGATTGAGCAGATCGAGTGTCGCGATGCAATTCTGCCGGATGATGTGGAGGGCAATCCGGCACCCGCGCATTGGCCGACAGCGGAGTTCATCGTGGGGAATCCGCCGTTTCTGGGCGGGAAGCGTCTACGCCAAGAGCTGGGCGCGGACTATGTGGGCCATTTGCGGCAGGTTTGGGGCCATGCGATCGGGGGGCTCGCCGATCTATGCACCTACTGGCATGAGATGGCTCGCAGGCAGATCGAAGGCGAAGGAAGCTGCAGAGCAGGATTGCTCGCTACAAGCAGCATCACCGGCAGGGAAAGCCGCAGTGCTCTGGAGCGAATTGCTACATCAGGCGCGATCTTTGCGGCCTACCGCGATGAAGCTTGGGTAAACGACGGTGCGGCGGTTCGGATCGCCATCGTCGCCCAAGACAGCGGCGCCGAAACCGACCGGCAACTTGACGGCGGATCAGTCGAGACAATCAACGCCAATCTGACGACTGGTCTCGATGTATCGGCCGCCAGCGCCCTTGCAGAGAATCAAGGCGCTGCTTTCCGCGGCACGACCCGCAACGGTCCGTTCGACATTCCCCTGGACGAAGCCCAACGCATGCTCACTGCGCCGCTCAACGTGAACGGCTTGCCCAACAGCGACGTGGTTTTCCCGTTTGTCATCGCCCGCGATCTCGCGCAGCGCCCGCGTGGGAAATATGTGATTGACTTCGGACAGGACACGCCGGAGCGGGATGCGGCCCGCTATGAGTGTCCATTCGAGTACGTCAAAGAGCACGTTCGCCCCGTGCGTAGGCGCAACAGAAACGAGCGGCTTCGAACACAGTGGTGGCTCTACGAAGCGTGGCGACCCAAGATGCGCGGCGCGATTGCACTCCTCAAACGATTCATCGCGACTCCGGTGACATCCAAGCACCGCTTCTACGTCTGGGTTGAGCCTCACGTGATCCCTGACGCCACCATCAACGTCATCGCCCGCGAGGACGACTACACCTTCGGCGTACTGCACTCACGCATCCACGAGCGATGGGCGTTGGCGCGAGCATCCCGTCTGGGCGTCGGCAACGACCCTCGGTATGTCCACACCCAGTGCTTCAATACGTTTCCGTTTCCGTGGGCGCTGGACACGCCGGATGATGCTCTCAGCGAGCCTCAGGCGGAGCACCGGGACGCGATTGCGGGCGCGGCGGCTTCCTTGAACGCTCAACGCGAAGCGTGGCTGAACCCGGGCGACGCGGTTGCCGACGAGCTACGCCTCCGCACGATGACCAACCTCTACAACGAGCGCCCGACCTGGCTGGATATCGCTCACAAGGAGATTGACGAGGCGGTGCTTGCTGCCTACGGCTGGTCTACCGAGCTGGCCGACGACGACATCCTTGCCCACCTGCTCGCGCTCAATGCGGAGCGTGCTGCGCAGTAGGGGCGGCTTCCTCGGCGTCACGCCTCGCGCAGCTCGTGAGTTGGCGTGGGTCTTCCCAGAGAGCCGAGTCCAGCCAGCGAACGAAGATCATGTCTGTCGTTGTTGTTCTTTCCACTTCGCCAGTCTCCGCGCCGCGTTCGTCTTCTGGCGTTCGCTGCTCTGGTCGTCCTGGAGCGTGCGACCAGCCCGTTCGGCTTGCTGCTTTGTGATACGTTTCGTCATAGGTATTTTCTCCTTTGTCATACACTACAGGCTGTGTTTAGCACGCCTATCAACGATGTGCGACGCGTTGCCCATGCATACCATTCTACACCAGTTAGGCACTGTTCGGTTAAAGCCCGTTGTATGACCGTCGACGCGCCACATCATCAGTCGGCACTATGATCAGCCAGCACTCCAAACCGGGTTTGGAGTTCCAAGGGGTCGGGCGGCCTGCTCGCGGCAACTGGATCACTTGCACGAGCGGCTCGACCCCCTGCGACTGGGGAACGTCATGAGTACCGCCCCGCTCGGTCGGCGCAGACCATGGAAACCCAGACGACCTAGCCGCTAGCCCTGTGTGGTTGGCCGTCTCAGCTCGGGCGGGGGAAGCGGGCGTTGTGGATTGCCTGGGGGGTGTTGTTGTGGGTGGGGACGCCGACGTCTGTGAAGATCTGGTTGACGGCGTTGCGGATTTCGTCAGTCAGGCGCCAGTCGCTGGCTGCGACGTTTTCCTCGAGCTCGCGCGGGTTGCGCATGCCGACGAGTGCGCAGCTGACGGCTGGATGGTCAAGCACCCAGGCGATTGCCAGCTGGGCGACCGAGTGGCCGTAGCCGTCGGCCAGCTCGGCCAATCGCCGCGTCACTTCGAGCTCCCTGGCGAACGTCTCGCGCTCGAACAGTGGTAGCTCGAAGGCGATCTCGTTGCGCCGCCAGTCGCCCTCTTCGAATGTGTGGTCGGGCGCCAGGGCACCGGTTAGCAGGCCGAAGCCGAGCGAGCCGTAGGACATGAAGCCAACGCCGTTGGCCAGACACCAGGGCAGGATTCGATGCTCCATGCGGCGGTCGAACATGTGGTAGCCGACCTGGTTGGCGGCGATCGTGCCGTACTGCTGGCACTCCTGCATCATGTCGACGTTGAAGTTGGAGACGCCGTAGTGCCGGATCTTGCCGTCGGCCTTGAGGCGCTCGAGGCCCTCGATCGTCTCATCGAGCGGCGTGGTGTGGTCGCGCCAGTGGATCAGCAGCAGGTCGATCACGTCGGTCTGCAGGCGGCGCAGGCAGCCTTCGGTGCATTCGATGACGTTGTCACGAGTCGAGTTCAGCGCGATGGCCTGGGGGCGGTCGTCGAAGTCGAAGCCAACCTTGGTGACGAGCTGAACCTCGTTGCGGCGTGGGCCGAGCGCCGCGGCGAGGAGCTCTTCGGAGTGGTAGGGACCGTAGCCCTCGGCGGTGTCGAACAGCGTGATGCCGCGGTCGATCGCGTCGTTGACGGCGCGTGAGGCCTCGCCGACGTCGATGTGGCCGTACATCGTGGTCGACATCTCCCAGGTGCCAAAGCCGATCGCGGATGCGATCAGGTCGGTGTTGCCAAAGCGTCGTTGTTCCATGAGCACACTCCAGTGCTGTTGCTCGCGTCTTCAGGGGTGAGCTGTCGCAGGCTAAGGCACGGGTTCGTTCGGCTTCGCTGCCGTAGGTGACGGCGGTGCTGCACTTCCTTTCGTCACGCGAGCGGGGGGAGCCCCCCTCTGTCCCTACGGGACATCTCCCCCCGCAGAGCGGGGGGAGAGGGGATCCGACCTGCTCTGCCCCCGCTTTGCGGAGGGAGATGCCGCAGGCAGAGCGGGGCTGCCGTCACGACTCACCGGCGTGGCTGGTTCTGGGCAAGACGGGGAGCCCCCCTCCGTCACTCCGTGACATCTCCCCCCGCGGAGCGGGGGGAGAGCAAGTGCGGACGTGTTGCCTTATTCAGCAGCCTGCGAGAACGAACGAGAGGATGCCATCCCGCCTCAGAGTTCGAGCGGGTCGAATTGGGCGCGGTTCTATGACCGCCGACGGGCACCCGTTGCGCCTGCGACGTGGACGACCTGCGGGGTGTTCTGATATGTCGGCACGCCGACCTCGGCAAAGATCTGGTTGATCCCGCTGCGGATCTCCTCGGTCAGCTTCCAGTCGGCGGCGGCGACGTTTTCTTCGAGTTCGCGCTCGTTGCGCATCCCGACCAAGGCGGTCGTGACGCCGGGGTGGTCCAGCACCCAGGCGATGCCGAGTTGGGCGACCGTCTTGCCGTAACCGTCAGCCAGCTCGGAGAGCCGGTTGGCGATATCGACCTCTTGCCCGAAGCGCTCTCGCTCGAATAGCGGCAGATTGAAGGCGACGCCGTTTCGGCGCCAGTCACTCTCCTCGAATTGGTGGTCGGGCTTGAACGCGCCGGTGAGGAGGCCAAAGGCGAGTGAGCCGTAGGCCATGTAGCCGACGCCGTTGGCCATGCACCAGGGCAGCACGCGAGATTCCATGCGGCGATCGAACATGTTGTAGCCGACCTGGTTGGCGGCGATCGAGCCGTACTGCTGGCACTCCTGCATCATGTCGATGTTGAAGTTGGAGACGCCGTAGTGGCGGATTTTGCCGTCGGCCTTGAGCTGTTCGAGGCCTTCCATGGTCTCTTCGAGCGGGGTGTCGTGGTCGGGCCAGTGGATCAGCATGAGGTCGATCACGTCGGTCTTGAGCCGGCGGAGGCAGCCCTCGGTGCGCTCGATGATGTGTTCGCGGGTCGAGTTGAGGCCGGTCACGGCGGGGGTGTCGTTGTAGTCGAAGCCGACCTTGGTGACGAGCACGATCTCGTTACGTCGCGCGCCAAGCGCTTCGGCGAGGATTTCTTCGGAGTGATAGGGACCGTAGACCTCGGCGGTGTCGAAGAGGGTGATGCCACGGTCGATCGCGGCGTTGACGGCGGCGGAGGCCTCGCCGACGTCGATGTGGCCGTACATCGTGGTGCTCATCTCCCAGGTGCCGAAGCCGATCGCGGAGGCTGAGAGGTCGGTGTCGCCGAAGGTGCGGTGTTCCATGAGAATCCTCGCTGACTGGGCGCCGACTGGTCGGCGACTGGGCGCTGAAGGGGCGGCGCGGAGAGAGCCTCGCCGCGTCTGCTTGCGCAAGCTACCGCGCGCGATGCGAGCTGCCTATAGTGGCGGCGATGTCGAGGCTGCCCGACCGAAGTCTGCGCAAGTGGTTGAGGCCGGGGCTCGGCGTGAAGCGCTGGTTCGTGCTGATGTTCATCGGCACCGGGCTGATGGGGCTGGGCGTGGCGTTCCTGCTGCGCGAGCTCTACGTGACGGCGACGCTGCCGAACGCGTTCTACTACCTCACGCTGCAGTTTCTGCCCTACGCCGTGCGCGGCGGGATTCTGATGGCGCTGGCGCTGCTGTGCGTGAGCGTGGGGGTCTGGAAGTTCACGACGCACGTCGTGGCTTCGGTGCGCGGCACCACGGAGACCGACGAATCGCTGGTTGATCTGCTGCACCGGCGCCGAATGTCGGGGCGAGGGCCGCGGATCGTCTGCCTGGGCGGTGGCACGGGGCTCTCGGTGTTGCTGCGTGGGTTGAAGGAGTACACGGACAACCTGACGGCGATCGTGACGGTGGCGGACGACGGCGGATCGTCGGGCCGGCTGCGGCGCGAGCTTGGGGTGATTCCCCCCGGCGACCTGCGCAACTGCATCGCGGCGCTGGCCGACGCTGAGCCGCTGATGACGCGGCTGTTCCAGTACCGCTTCCCGGAGGGTTCGGCGGAGGGTCTCGAGGGGCACTCGTTCGGGAACCTGTTCATCGTGGCGATGTCGGAGGTGACGGGCAGCATGGAGGAAGCGATCCGCGAGACGGGTCGGGTCCTGGCGGTGCGCGGGCGGATTCTGCCGTCGACGCTGGAGGACATCCGGCTGGCGGCGCTGACGAGCGAGGGGAACGTGATCCGCGGCGAGTCGAAGATCACGTCGTCGGGGAAGCAGATTCGTCAGCTGTCGCTGGAGCCGCAGCGTCCCACGGCGTATCCGGAGACGGTCAACGCGATCACCAACGCGGACGTGATCGTGGTGGGTCCGGGCAGCCTCTACACGAGCGTGCTGCCGAACCTGCTGGTGCCGAATCTGCGGGTGGCGTTCCAGGAGTCGCAGGCGATGAAGATTTATGTCTCCAACGTGGCGACGCAGCACGGCGAGACGGACCACTACTCGGTGCAGGATCACGTGCGGACGATCGCCGAGCACATCGGTGGGACACCGTTCGAGTTCGTGCTGGCGAACAGCAACGCAGCGGCGCGGCTGCCGCTGCGCTGGCACTCGGAGCCGGTGCAGATGGCCGACGGCGAGGAGCTGGACGTGACGGCGGTGATCGAGTCGGACATCGTGGACACGGGCAACCGTTACCGGCATGACTCGCAGAAGCTCGCGGCAGCGATTCTGACGGCATACCATGAGCACGGCGAGGCGGGCGTGCAACCGCGCCGCCAGCCGCGCGGCGCGCTTGCGCCGCCGGTGGGGCAATGAGGCGACCATTGAGCAGGCGGGGGCGATGAGCGGTTCGGACCTCCTCAATCTGTTCCAGATTCTGATCTCGCTGACGGTGATCGCGGCGGTGATCATGCAGGCCAAGGGCGCGGGGCTGGGCAACATCTTCGGCGGCGCGGGCGGCGACACGTACCGGACGCGGCGCGGGCTGGAAAAGACGCTGTTTCGCGGGACGATCGTGCTGATGCTGGTGTTCGTGGGGCTGTCGATCGCCGCCGTGCGGCTCTGATCGACCAACCGATTTCCCATCCCGTTTGTCAACGTAATCTTGGGGCATGACTGACGCAGCGCCGCCACGGGTGGTGTTTTTCGGATCGCCGGACTTCGCCGTGCCGACGCTGCGGCTGCTGCTCGAGAGTCCGTGGCGGCCGGTGGCGGTCGTGACACAGCCCGATCGGCCGGCGGGGCGGGGGCGCAAGCCGCGGCGTCCGCCGGTGGCGGAGCTGGCCGCGGAGGCAGGGATTGCGGTGCTGCAGCCGTCGCGATTGCGAGAGCCCGAGGCGGTGGCCGCGCTGGCGGAGTTTGCGCCGGAGCTGCAGATCGTGACGGCGTACGGGCAGCTGCTGCCGCCGGCGGTGCTCGATGCGCCGCGCTTCGGGACGCTGAACGTGCACGCGTCGCTGCTGCCGCGCTGGCGGGGGGCGGCGCCGGTCTCGGCAGCCATCCTGGCCGGCGACGGGGAGACCGGCGCGACGATCATGCTGGTCGACGAGACCGAGGACACGGGGCCGATTCTGGTCCAGCGGAGGACGCCGATCGGCGAGCGCGAGACGGCCGGCGAGCTGAGCGATCGGCTGGCCGAGCTGGGCGCCAAGCTGCTGCTGGAGACGCTGCCCTGCTGGCTAGCGGGGGAGATCGAGCCGCGCGCGCAGGACGCGAGTCTGGCGACGCGGGCGCGGCGGGTGCGCAAGGAGGCGGGCAGGATCGATTGGATGAGTTCTGCCGTGCAGATTGAGCGACAGGTCCGCGCGTTCACGCCGTGGCCGGGCGCGTTCACGGAGCTCGAAGGAACGCGGGTGCGGCTGGCCGTGGCGAGCGCCGCCGCGGGTCTTGGGGAGCCCGGGGTGATCGCCGAGGCGGGCGATGCGATCAGGGTCGCGACGGGCGACGGGGTGCTGGCGATCGAGCGTCTGCAGCGGGCCGGGAAGCGGGAACTATCGGCGGAGGAGTTCGTGCGCGGCGCAGGCGAACTGGTGGGCAAACGGTTCGGAGCCGCCTATGACTGAGGCGAGTCTGCTCGAGCTCGATCTTGAGGGGCTGATCGGGATGATGGAGGAGCTGGGCCAGCCGGCCTATCGGGCGCGGCAGGTGTACCGGCAGATCTGGCAGCGCGGCGCGCTCGACCCAGCGGAGATGAGCGACCTGCCGCGCGAGCTGCGCGCGGAGCTGGCGGCGCGGACCGCCGCCGTGCCGACACCGCTGGCGACGCAGACCAGCGCTGATGGTTCGACGACGAAGGCGCTCGTGCCGCTGGCCGACGGCGAGATGGTTGAGACGGTGCTGATTCGTCACGACCCGCACGCGCAGGGAAATCGTTCCAGTCCGACACAGCGGCGCACGGTCTGCCTCTCGACGCAGGCCGGCTGCGCGATGGGCTGCACGTTCTGCGCGACCGGCGCGCAGGGCTTCCGTCGGCAGCTGACAGTGGGCGAGGTGCTGGTGCAGGCGCTGCTGGCGCGTCGCTGGACGCGCGAGGACGGCGACGAGCTGACCCACGTGGTGTTCATGGGGATGGGCGAACCGCTGGCGAACTACGAGGTGTCGAGCGCCGCGTTGACGCGGCTCTCGGAGCCAGACGCGTTCGGGCTCTCGCCGCGGCGGCTGACCGTCTCGACGGTTGGGCTGCCGGCGCCGATTCGGCGGCTGGCGGAGGACCATCCACAGGTCAACCTGGCGGTCAGCCTGCACGCGGCGGACGCGGCGCTGCGTCGCGAGCTGGTGCCGGTGCCGCCGGCGACGCCGCGGGAGATCGTGGCGGCGGCGCGCGAGCACAGCAGCCGCACGGGACGGCGCGTGACGTTCGAATATGTGCTGCTGGCGGGGGTCAACGACTCGCGAGCGCGCGCCCGGGAGCTGGCTGATCAGATCGCGGGGATTCGCTGTCAGGTGAACCTGATCCCGTTCAACCCGTCGCCCGGCGTGGTCGGCCAGCGGCCCACCCGCGGGGCGACGCTGGGCTTCCAGGAAGCGCTGATCGATCGCGGGATCGCGACGAACGTGCGGGTCGAAAAGGGCCGCGACATCGCAGCCGCGTGCGGGCAGCTGCGGGGTGATCGACTGGCTGGCCGGCTGTCTGACTGAGCGCTGGTGAAGCGTCGCAGAGTGCGAGTGCCGACTGCGGGTCAGTCGTCGCTGGGCTCGTCGCCCTCGGCGGGCACCGCCCCGGCGGCGAGGGCGAGCGCATCGGCTTCTGCCTGCTCGGCCGCCGCGAGCGCTTCCTCTTCTTCGACCTCGAGGACGCGCGGGGCGAGCAAGGCGGCGACGGCGACGGCTTCGTCGGCGAGGGCGCGGACGCCCGGCGGCAGCGCCACCTCGCGCACCAGCACGCTGGAGCCGAACTCGGTGAGGTGCGTTATGTCGACCTCGAGCTCGGAGGGCATCTCCATCGGCAGCGCCTCGAGCGGCAGGAACTCAAGCGACTGCACGAGCGTGCCGCCGAGCGCGGTGCCGGCGGCCTCGCCGGTGAGCACGATCCGCGCCTCGCTGTGGATCAGGCGGGTCAGGTCGACCTGGTAGAAGTCGACGTGCAGCAGATCGTAGGTCACCGGGTGGCGCTGGACCTCACGGAGGACGACCGGGACGGTGTTCGCACCGCCATCGATCTCCATCTGGACGACCGCGTTGCGGTCAACCGAACGGAAGACGCGCTGCAGCTCGAGGACGGGGGTCTGGAGCGCGATGGAGGCCTGACCGCGGGCGTAGATGTTGCAGGGCAGGATGCCCTGACGGCGCAGTTGCTTGACCTTGGCGCCGAGGATCGTGCGCGTTTCGGCTCGCAGCGTGGCTTGATCTGGCATCGATGATCGCTCCCGATTAGTGATTTGACGCTATGAGCAGGCCGCATCGTGGTCAAGTTGATCGACGCCCAGACTAAATTGCGTTGCACACGCGGAATCGGGCGGCGACCGAAGCGGAGCAGCGATGGCAGAGCCACCACGACGCGGACGGACGACGGGTCGGCGGGTGCTCGGCGTTGACGTGGGCGGCACGTTCACCGACTTCGTCTATGTCGAGGGGGGTCGAGCGCGGATCGCCAAGCGTCCTTCGACGCCGTCGGACCCGGGGCGAGCGATCATCGACGGACTGCGCGAGCTGGGCTGGTCGCCGACCGACGTGGTGCACGGCTCAACTGTCGCGACGAACACACTGTTGACCCGCACGGGCGCGCCGACGGCGCTGATCACGACGCGCGGGTTCCGCGACACGCTGGAGATCGGCCGGCAGGCGCGGCCGGATCTCTACGAGCTGCACCCGACGCGGCGCGAGCCGTTGGTCGGCGCGGAGCTGCGCTTCGAAGTGGGCGAGCGGGTCGCCGGCGACGGCGAGGTGATCGAGCCGCTCGACGAGGCGGGGCTGGAGGCGGTGCTGGACCGGATCGTCGCGGCGGGCGTCGGCACGGTGGCGATCTGCTTTCTGTTCTCGTTCATCAACCCGGCGCACGAACAGCGGGCGGCGGATGCGGCGAGGGCGCGGGGGCTGAACGTCTCGGTGTCGCACGAGGTGCTGCCGCAGCACCGCGAGTACGAGCGGACGAGCACGACGGTCGCCAACGCGTACCTGGCGCCGGTGATGACCGACTACCTCGAGCGGCTGGAGCGCCTGCTGACCGATGAAGTGGGCGGCGGGCGACCGGTGACGCTACGGATCATGCAGTCGAACGGGGGCAGCCTGAGCGCGTCGGGGGCGGGCGAGCAGGCGGTGCGGACGGTGCTCTCGGGGCCGGCGGGCGGGGTCGCGGGCGCGTTCGGAGCGGCGGCGGCGGTGGGCCACGAGCAGGCGATCACGTTCGACATGGGCGGGACGTCGGCCGATGTGTCGCTCTGTCCCGGGCGGTTGCTGGAGCGCACCGACCTGACGATCGACGGGATGCCGATCCGCACGCCGGCGGTTGATGTGCACACCGTTGGCGCGGGCGGCGGCTCGATCGCCTGGTTCGACGCGGGCGGGGCGCTGCGGGTGGGTCCGCAGAGCGCGGGTGCCGACCCGGGGCCGGCGGCGTACGGGCGCGGCGAGCTGCCGACGGTGACCGATGCGCACGCGGCGCTGGGGCGGCTGCGTCCCGAGTATCCGCTGGGTGGGACGATCGGGCTGGTTCCGGAGCGCGCGATTGCGGCGCTGCAGACGATCGTGGCGCCGTTCGGGGGCGATGTCGCGCGGGCCGCGGCGGCGGTGATCGACGTGGTGAACGCGAACATGGCGCGGGCGCTGCGCGTGATCTCGGTCGAGCGCGGCTACGACCCGGCGCGCTTCACGCTGGTCGCGTTCGGCGGCGCGGGGCCGCTGCACGCCTGCGACCTGGCCGACGCGCTGGGCATTCCCGCGGCGCTGATCCCGACCTCGCCGGGCGTGCTGAGCGCGAGCGGGATGCTGAGCTCCGACGTGACGCGCGACGCCGAGCGGGGCATCCACTTCCCGATCCCTGACGTGGGGCGGGTCGACACTGACGCGCTGACGGCGACCTATCGCGAACTGCGTGAGCGGGCGCGAGCGGCGATCGCCGAGGACGGCTACCGCAGCGGGGTGCAGATTCAGTACGCGGCCGATGTGCGCTACCAGGGGCAGTCGCACGAGCTGACGGTGGGGCTGACGAGCTACCGGTTGGCGCGGGTGATTCGCGAGGCGTTTCAGGTCGCGCACGAGGAGCGCTTCGGCTTCCGTGACGACGGCCGCACGGTCGAACTGGTCACGGCGCGGGTCAAGGCGCGCGCGCGCGGCCATGACCAGCCGGGCGCGATCGAAACGGCGGGCGTGGAGATTGGCGAATCGAGCCATGATGTGGTCTGGGACCGCGCGCGGCGGACGCGCTTCATCGACCGCTCGCAGCTGCGCGGGCGCGTCACGGGGCCGGCCGTGATCACGCAGATCGACACGACGACGCTGGTCCCACCGGGCTGGCAGGCGAGCGTGCTGGAAGACGGCGCGCTGTTACTGGAGCGTTCCTGATGCCGATTCCCGACGCCGCGCGGCTCTCGATCTTCGACTCGCTGGTCTCATCGATCGCCGACGAGATGGGGGCGACGCTGCGGCACACGGCGCTGTCGCCGAACATCAAGGAGCGTGCTGACTTCTCCTGCGCCGTGTTCGACCGCGAGGGACAGCTGCTGGCGCAGGCGGCGCACATTCCGGTGCATCTGGGCGCGATGCCGGAGTCGGTCAGGGCGGTGGCCGATCTGGCGCCGTGGCAGCCGGGCGACCTGGCGATCCTGAACGACCCGTTCCTGGGTGGGACGCACCTGCCGGACGTGACGATGGTCTCGCCGGTGTTCGCCGCGGGCATCGCGAATCCGATCGGGTACGTCGCCAGCCGGGCGCACCAGGCGGACATCGGCGGGATGGCGCCGGGCTCGATGCCGGTCGCCGAGGAGCTGATTCAGGAGGGGCTGGTGATTCCGCCGCTGCGGCTCTATCGCGGCGGGGTGCTGCTCGCCGAGGTGCTGCAGCTGATCCTGCGCAACGTGCGCACGCCCGACGAGCGGCGCGGCGACTTCGCGGCGCAGGTCGCGGCGCAGCGGCTCGGCGAACGCCGGGTCGCTGCGCTGCACGACGACCTCGGCCCGGCGGCCTGGAACGAGCACACCGCGGCCCTGCTGGACTACGGGGAACGACTGGCTCGCGCGGCGCTCGCGGGCCTGCCGCGGGGCAGCTGGTCGTTCGAGGACGCGCTGGACGACGACGGGCATACGGACGAGCCGGTGCCGATCCGCCTGGAGCTGACGCTGGACGGCGAGCAGGCGCACTTCGACTTCACGGGCAGCGCGGAGCAGCGGGCGGCTTCGATCAACGCGGTGGCGCCGGTGACGCGCTCGGCCTGCTACTACGTGATTCGCTGCCTGCTGCCCGCCCACACGCCGACCAACGCGGGGCTGTTTCGCCCGATCCGCTTCACGCTGCCGATCGGCAGCGTGGTCGCCGCGCAACCGCCGGTCGCGGTCGCGGCGGGCAACGTGGAGACGAGCCAGCGGATCGTCGATACGGTCTGGGGCGCGGTCGCGCAGATTCTGCCCGAGCGGATGCCGGCGGCCTCAAGCGGGACGATGAACAACCTCACCGCGGGCGGGACCGACCCGCGCACGGGCGGTCCGTGGGCCTACTACGAGACGAGCGGCGGCGGCCTCGGCGGAGGTCCGCAGAGCGCCGGCCTCAACGCGGCGCACTCGCACATGACCAACACGCTGAACACGCCCGCCGAAGCGCTCGAACTGGCCTACCCGCTGCGGGTGCTGGAGAACAGCATCCGCCCGAACAGCGGCGGCGCGGGCGCGCAGCGGGGCGGCGACGGGCTGATCCGGCGGACGGAGTTCCTCGGCGCGGCGCGGGTGACGCTGATCACCGAGCGGCGCAGCGGCCGCGCGTGGGGCGTCAACGGCGGCAGTCCGGGGGAATCGGGCCGCAACTGGCTCGAAACCAGCGACGACGCGGGCGGGCGCGTGCTGCGGCGGCTGCCGGGCAAGACGATCATCTCCGTCAAGCCCGGGGACACGATTCGGCTGGAGACGCCGGGCGGCGGCGGTTGGGGTAAGACGTCGGGAAACCGCTGAACAATTCGGCTCACCGCCGATGCCGAGAGAGCGGATCTGCGGGCTCCATACCTGCGCGCCCCCCTCTGTCACTCCGTGACATCTCCCCCCGCTCCGCGGGGGGGAGAGGGGATCAGGGTTGTTGAGAGGTTTCTTAGGCGAGGCTGCCGATTGGCGCTAGACTTGTGACAGCGGCGGATGCGGAGTAGCCACGATGTCGGACAAGCTTGAACGCGACGTAGAAGAAGTACTGTCGGGGATCGAGGACTTCGATTGGCGCCGCCGGGAGCGGCCTCCGGGGCCGCTGCGCCGCGCACTACAGCGGTTTACGACGCGCCTGAGCGTGCGTCTGGCGTCGCTCAGCGCGGGGCACCTGATGCTGGCCGGCTCGTTGTTCGTGATCGTCGGCTTCATCATGCGCGCCCGCTCGCTGGGCATGTGGGCGGTGATCATCGGCGTGATCCTGTTCCTGATTGGGATCGTCTGGGCGGCGCGAGGCAAAAAGCGGCACAAGTTCACCTCCAGCGGCGGCTACTGGCGCGACCGCTACATCAGCTACGACTCTGCGCCCCAGAACTCGCTGACGCGCTGGTTCCGCCGGCGCGACCGCTAGCAACGGTGTTGGTCGCGCGGCTCTTCCCCTTCATCGGGCTCTTCGTACTCCTCGCTGCCGTCGGGGTCGCGTGTGGCGGCGACGATGTCCGCGATGCGCCGCCGGTTGCACAGGAAATCGCGGCGGCGCAGGAGCAGGAGACGCAGCAGGCAGCGAGAGCCGAGGATCAGCCCGACCGGGCAAGCCAGGCAGGCCAGGCCGGCGAACCGGGAGAGGCAGGCGGGGACGAGCAGGCAGGCGGCGATGCGTCGCAGGCGGCGCAGCCGGGGTCCGATGCGGGGGAGCGGAGGCGGCCGCGGCGGGTCGCTGAGGGACCGATCGTTGCGCCGCAGCCGTATGACGCGGAGTACACGCTCGAGATTTTGCGCACGCTGGCGGGCGAGATCGGGGCGCGCTTCAACGGCGAGCCGGGTGAGCGCGCGGCGGTCGATTTCCTGGCGGCGGAGCTGCGGGACATCGGCTACGAAGTGTCGGTGGAGGCGTTTGACTTCGAATTCGTCAGCGACCGCGTGTCGGTCAGCATCGGCGACGCCGAATCGGTCATGGGCGTGGCGATGGATCGCAGCGGGCAGGCGGGCGCGAGCGGGCCGCTGGTTTCGGTCGCCGGAGTGGGCGCGCGGGAAGATTTCGCGTCGGCCGCTGTGGACGGCGCGATCGTGGTCGTTGCGCGCGGAACGCTGCGCTTCACGGCGAAGCTGAACAACGCGGTCGGCGCGGGGGCTGTCGGGCTGATCGTGGTCAACACGGAGGACCAGCTCTACGCAGGGCGGCTGGAGGCGGACTCCGACGTGCCGGTCTTGGGCGTTTCGCTGAGCGATGGCGAGCGGCTGCGGCGCCTGGCGGGCGAGCAGGCGAAGATCGCCGCATCGGGCGGCAGCCAGCGATCCTCGTGGAACGTGGTCGCGCGGCAGCCGGGCGGCGAGTGCCGCGTCGTCGTCGGTGGGCACTACGACACCGTGCCGAACGTGACGGGCGCGAACGACAACGCGAGCGGCACGGCGACGGTCGTGGGGCTGGCGCGGGCCTGGGCGGCGGCGGAGAGTGCGATCGACGTGTGTTTCGTCGGCTTCGGCGCCGAGGAGCTGGGGCTGTTTGGTTCGCTCGCGTTCGTCGACGCGTCGCGTGATTCGGGGCGGCTGTCGGAGATCACGGCGATGCTCAACCTCGACGCGTTCGGCGACGGCAACCGGCCGTTGATGGCGGTGGGCGATGCGGAGCTGACGGCGATCGCGGAGGCGATCGGCACGCTGCTCGAGATTGCGGTGGAGGCGGGCGGGCTGCCGGCGTTCGTGGGCTCTGACCACCTCGCGTTCATGCGCGTCGGGGTGCCAGTGATCTTCCCGACGGCGTTCGGCGCCGCGCTGCACGTGCCGTCGGACAATCTGGCCAACATCGACGAGGCGCTGTTGCGCGATGTGGGGATCGTGGCGCACGCGATGCTGGAGTGCCTGCTGGAACGGGCCGGCTCGGCGATCGAGCCGCGCGTTTCATGCGATGCTGGGCAGCCGTGAGACGATCTACCGGGCCCATCGTCGCGCTGCTGGTGCTTGCTGCGCTGCTGATCGCCGCGTGCGGCGATGAGGCGCAGCCGCTGGCTGCGCCGGCGGAGGTGGGGCCGGCGGCGCAATCGAGCGAGACGATTCCCGTCGAGTCGCTGCCTGATCCGCTGCCGGAGCCGTATATGTTTCGCGACACGGTGACGATCGAGCTCGAGCCCGAGACGGAGATCATCTACGTGGTCCAGCCGGGCGACACGTTGAGCACGATCACGGCCAAGTTCTGCGTGACCGTGGCCGAGGTGCAGCGACTGAACACGATCGTCGATGTGGACACGATGCGGATCGGTGACGAGCTGCGCATCCCGATCCGCGAGGGCGCCTGCGGCGACGCGGCGCCGCGCACGGAGGGCGAAGCTGAGGTGGAGCAGGACGCGCCCGCCGAGCGGCCCGGCGAGGTGTACGTGGTCCAGGCGGGCGACACGCTGGCCGACATCGCGGCGGCGTACGGCTTCGCGTGGTTCGACATCGCCAACTACAACGGGATCAGCGAGGCCGAGGCCGACAACATCTACGTGGGCCAGGAGTTGATCATCCCGCCGGCGGTCGCGGAGAGCGACGAGTCAGAGGAGCTGGAGGACGAACGCGTCGAGCCGCCGGGCTAGGAAAGCTCTGAATGACTCACACCCCGCAACGCGGGGGGAGATGCCGAAGCCTGCCCCTGCGCAGGCAGGAGGCAGAGGGGGGCGCCCCGTTGCGGAGCGGGGAAGCCCCCCTCTGTCACTCCGTGACATCTCCCCCCGCCAAGCGGGGGGAGAGTTATTCAGAGCCTTGCCAGGTGTCGGTGGCTGGAGGCGTCGGCGGACGGCGGCGATGCACGGTCTCGGCGAAGGCGCCGTTCGGGCGTGACGGGGCGTTTGTTCGGCTAATTTTGCTGTGCTAGGCTCGCTGCCGCTGCGCAGGCCCGAACGGGTTCGCGGCTACCAGATAGCATGATGGCGTCGATGGTTCGCGGGGTGGACGCCTCGCCGCCTGATCACGTAACGGATGGGCGATGGTTGCGAAATCGACCCGCTCGGGCATGGACGTGCTCCTCGAGGAGATGGCCGAACGCCGCCTCAACGGGGCCGCGAACGCTCGCCCGGGGGCGATGCAACGCCAGCACGAGCGCGGCAAGCTGAGCGCCCGCGAGCGGCTCGACATCCTCTACGACGCCGGCTCGTTCACCGAGATCGACCCGTTCGTCAAGCACCGCGGCTCGGGCTTTGGCCTTGAGAACAATCGGCCCGAGGGCGATTCGGTGGTGGTCGGCTACGGCACGGTTGACGGCCGCACGGTGTTCGCCTACTCGCAGGACTTCACGCTCTACGGCGGCTCGGTCTCGGAGGCGGCGGCGGAGAAGATCGCCAAGGTGCAGGACCTCTCGATGAAGGTCGGCGCGCCGATCGTCGCGATCAACGACGGCGGCGGCGCGCGGATCCAGGAAGGCGTCACGTCGTTGCGCGGCTACGGCGACATCTTCCTGCGCAACACGATGAGTTCCGGCGTGGTGCCGCAGATCGCGGTCTGCGCCGGGCCGACGGCGGGCGGCGGGGTCTATTCGCCGGCGATCATGGACTTCATCTTCATGGTCCAGGGCACCGGGCAGATGTACATCACCGGGCCGGACGTGATTCGGGCGGTGTCGGGCGAAGAGGTGACGCACGAGGAGCTGGGTGGGGCGCTGACCCACGCGACGCGCACCGGCGTGGCGCACTTCTGCATCCCCAGCGAGGAGGCGACGCTCAACACGGTCCGCGAGCTGCTGGCCTTCCTGCCCCAGAACAACATGGAAGACCCGCGCTGGGTCGACACCGGCGACGCGCCGGACCGGCGCCTGGACCGGGTGCTCGAGATGGTCCCGGCCGATTCGAGCGCGCCGTACGACATCCGCCGCGTGATCCGTGAGATGGTCGACAACGGCCAGTTCATGGAGATTCAGGCGCAGTGGGCGCGCAACATCGTGATCGGCTTCGCGCATATGGGCGGATTCGGCGTGGGGATCGTGGCCAACGACCCCGACACGCTGGCCGGCGTGCTGGATATCGACGCATCGCGCAAGGCGGCGCGCTTCGTGCGCTTCTGCGACTGCTTCAACATCCCGATCGTCACGCTCGTCGATGTGCCGGGCTTCCTGCCCGGGACGCAGCAGGAATACGGCGGGATCATCGTGCACGGCGCGAAGCTGCTCTACGCCTACGCCGAGGCGACGGTGCCGAAGGTGGCGGTGACGCTGCGCAAATCGATCGGCGGGGCGTACGTCGTGATGAGCTCCAAGCACCTGCGCTCGGACGTGAATCTGGCCTGGCCGACGGCGCAGATCGCGGTGACCGGCTCGGACGGCGCGGTGAACATCATCCACCGGCGGCGGATCGCGGCGGCCGAGGACCCGACGGCGGAGCGAGCCAAGCTGATCGCAGAGTATGAGTCCGAGTTCTACCGCCCCTACCAGGCAGCGGAGTTGGGGTTTGTGGACGATGTGATCGATCCACGTGATACGCGGGTGGCCGTGATTCGTTCGCTGGCGATGCTCAGCACCAAAGTTGACACTTCGCCGCCCAAGAAGCACGGGAACATTCCGCTGTAGTGGTGTAAGACGAAGGAGCGCCTCAACTGCGCCTTTGGCACGGTTGGCGCCCCCAGCGGACTGGGAACTTCCCATGCATGAGCCTGACATGATCGAGCGAGTTGCCGCCGCCTACGCACGGCTGGCCGAGTCGGTCGCGGTCGCACGGAGGCGGCTCGACCGCCCACTGACGCTGGCCGAGAAGATTTTCTTCGGCCATTTCGTGGACCCGCAGAACCAACCGTTGGGCCGCGGCGAGGACCACGCCGAGCTGGAGCCCGATCGCGTGGCGCTGCAGGATGCGACGGCGCAGATGGCGTTGTTGCAGTTCGAGCTGGCGGGTCTGCAGCGTGTCTCGGCGCCCACGACGGTGCACTGCGATCACCTGATTCAGGCGCAGGTCGGCGCGGACGCGGACCTGGCGCGCGCGGTTGATGAGAACGAAGAGGTCTACACCTTCCTGAGCAGCGCCGCGGCGCGCTATGGGGCGGGCTTCTGGAAGCCGGGCAGCGGGATCATCCATCAGGTCGTGTTCGAGAACTACGCCTTTCCCGGCGGGATGATGATCGGCACCGACAGTCACACGCCCAACGCCGGCGGGCTGGGGATGGTCGCGATCGGCGTCGGCGGCGCGGACGCGGTGGACGTGATGGCGGGGATCGGCTGGGGCGTGACGATGCCGCGGCTGATCGGCGTGTATCTGACCGGCGAGCTGGACGGCTGGACGACGCCCAAGGATGTGATCATCCGCGTCGCCGCGGAGCTGACGGTGAGGGGCGGCACGGGCGCGATCGTGGAGTACTTCGGCCCCGGCGTGGGCTCGCTCAGCGCGACCGGTCGCGGGACGATCACCAACATGGGCGCGGAGATCGGCGCGACGACATCGCTGTTCCCCTTCGACGAACGCACGGCCACCTACCTGGAGAGCACCGAGCGCTCCGAGATCGCGCAGCTGGCCCGCGACCACGCAGAGCACCTGCGCGCCGACGACGGCGTCGAGGACGCCCGCGACGAGATCTTTGACCGCGTGCTCGAGATCGACCTCTCGACGCTGCAGCCGGCCTGGGTCGGCCCGCACACGCCGGACCTGCGCAACACGGTCGCCGAAATCGGCGACTTCATGACCGAGCAGTCGTACCCGAAGCACGTGACCAACGCGCTGATCGGCTCGTGCACCAACTCGTCCTACGAGGACATCAGCCGCGCGGCGCACATCGCGCGTCAGGCCGCCGAGGCGGGGCTGGAGCTGCGCGCGCCGCTGCTGGTGACGCCCGGCTCGGAGCAGATCCGCGCGACGACCGAGCGCGACGGCCAGCTGGCCACGTTCGAGCAGGCCGGCGCGACCGTGCTGGCCAACGCCTGCGGGCCGTGCATCGGCCAGTGGAAGCGTGAGGACATCGAGGGCGACGAACAGAACACGATCGTCACGTCGTTCAACCGCAACTTCCCCGGTCGCAACGACGCCAACCGCAACACGCTGGCGTTCATCGGCAGCCCCGAGCTGGTCGTCGCGACGGCCTTCGCCGGCACGATTGACTTCGACCCGCGCACGGACGCGATCACGCAGGGAGGCCGCGAGTTCCGCTTCGTCCCGCCGACCGGCGACGAACTGCCGCCGAATGGATTCGACAGCGGCGAATCGGGCTACATCGCGCCGCCCGCGGACGGCTCGGACATCGAAGTGATCGTCGTGCCCGAGAGCAACCGGCTTGAGCGGCTGACGCCGTTCCCGCCCTGGGACGGGCAGGACTTCAGCGGGCTCTCGCTGCTGCTCAAGACGCAGGGCAAGACGACGACGGACCACATCTCGCCGGCGGGCTCCTGGCTGCGCTTCCGTGGGCACCTGGGCAACATCTCCGGCAATCTCTTCGCCGGCGGCGTGAACGCGTTCGACGGCGCGACCGGCACGACGCTGAACCAGCTCAGCGGCGAGGACGACCAGCCGATCAACGCGGTCGCGCGCGCCTACAACGAGGCCGGCGTGCGTTGGGTGGCGGTGGGCGACGAGAACTACGGCGAGGGATCGAGCCGCGAGCACGCTGCGATGGAGCTGCGTCACCTCGGCGGGCTGGTCGTGGTCGCGCGCTCGTTCGCGCGGATCGCCGAGACCAACCTCAAGAAGCAGGGCCTGCTGGCGCTGACGTTCAGCGACCCCGCGCACTACGACCTGGTCGGGCAGACGGACCGTCTGTCGGTGCTGGGCCTGGCCGAGATCGCGCCGGGCCGCGCGCTGGAGCTGCGGATCGACCGCGCCGACGGCAGCTCGGACACGGTGCCCGTCAACCACACCTATACCGACGCGCAGATCGCCTGGTTCCGAGCGGGCAGCGCGCTCAACATGATCTCCGGGCGCGTGTAGTGCTGGGGCTGGCTGACGCGGATTCGCGCGTCACAAGACTGCGTCGGCGCGTTCGGGCGGGAGAGCCTCCCCCCTCTGCCTGCGGCATCTCCCCCCTCAGGAGACCTGCGCGTAAGTCCCACTGCTCCGACCTTCCCTGTCGGTGGCGGTGTCACGAAGTGAAGGTGGGGAGCTTCGGCTATCTGGTGAGGGCGCGCCCGGAGCCCCCCTCTGCCTTCGGCATCTCCCCCCGCTCCGCGGGGGGAGAGGGGAAATGGAGATTACGCGCAGGTCTCCGCAGGGGGGAGAACGGGACATCAGCGCGGAGCTCCGGCCGCAGAGGTGAGAGTGGGACATGAGCCTGCAGCTCCGCCTGAATGGGGAGTTGGGGGGACTGAATCCAGATCGAGCAGAGAGGATGGCTGACTGATGCGCACAAAGGTGACCGTCGTCGGAGCGGGCAATGTGGGCGCGACGACCGCCCAACGGCTGGCTGAACGCGGCTATGCCGACATCGTCCTGCTCGACATCGTTGAGGGCCTGGCCGAGGGCAAGGCGCTGGACATGTACGAGGCCAGCCCGATCGTGGGCGTCGACGCGGCGCTCTGCGGCACAACCGAATACGCAGCGACCGCAGGCTCCGACATCGTCGTGATCACCTCCGGGGTCGCGCGCAAGCCGGGCATGAGCCGCGACGACCTGCTCAGCATCAACATGAAGATCGTCGACGATGTGACGCGCAAGGCGATCGCGGCCTCGCCGGACGCGATCCTCGTCGTGGTCAGCAACCCGCTCGACGCGATGTGCCACGTCGCCTACGAGGCGGCCGGGATCCCGCCGCACCGGGTGATCGGGATGGCGGGGATTCTGGACACCGCGCGCTACCGCTCGTTCGTCGCCGAGGCGCTGAACGTGAGCGTCGAAGATGTGCACGCCTACGTGCTCGGCGGGCACGGCGACACGATGGTCCCGCTGGCCTCGTTCACGACGGTCGCCGGAATCCCCGTCACGGAGCTGCTGCCGCAGGACCAGATCGACTCGATCATCCAGCGCACGCGCGACGGCGGCTCGGAGATCGTCAACCTGCTCAAGACCGGCAGCGCGTTCTACGCGCCGTCGGCGGCGGTCGCGCAGATGGTCGACAGCATCGCGCTGAACAAGCGCCGGATTCTGCCCTGCGCGGCGCTGCTGGAGGGCCAGTACGGCGTCGACGGGCTGTTCATCGGCGTGCCGGTGATTCTGGGCGCGAACGGGATCGAGCGGGTGCTGGAGATCTCGCTGACAGATGACGAGCAGGCCGCGCTGCAGCACTCAGCCAACGCGGTGCAGGGCCTGGTCGACGACCTGGCACGGCTCGGCTAACGGCTTCGCCACTGCCTGAGATGGGCGAGAGAGGGTTCAGAGGATGAGCAACGTGCGGATCGAATCGGACACGATGGGCGAGATCGAGGTGGCCTCCGACCGCTACTGGGGCGCGCAGACGCAACGCTCGTTGGAGAACTTCAAGATCGGCGACGAGCGGATGCCGCGCCCCGTGCTGCGGGCGATGGGGATCATCAAGCACGCCTCGGCGACCGTGAATCAGGACCTGGGCAAGCTCAACGCCGGAGTCGCTGACGCGATTCGGCAGGCCGGCCAGCAGGTGATCGACGCAGAGCTCGATGACCACTTCCCGTTGGTCGTCTGGCAGACCGGCTCGGGCACGCAGTCGAACATGAACGCGAACGAGGTGATCTCGAATCGCGCGATCGAGATCCTGGGCGGCGAGCGCGGCTCGAAGTCGCCGGTGCATCCCAACGACCACGTCAACATGTCGCAGTCGTCGAACGACGTCTTCCCCGGCGCGATGGCGATCTCGACGGCGGAGCAGGTGCAGCACCTCCTGATTCCCGCGCTGGAGCATCTGCTCGCGGCGCTGGAGGCCAAGGCGGAGGCCTGGAGCGAGATCGTCAAGATCGGCCGCACACACTTCATGGACGCCGTGCCGCTGACGCTGGGGCAGGAGTTCTCGGGCTACTGCCAGCAGGTGCGCTACGGCATCGACCGCGCCAGGGGATCGCTGCCGCGGCTCTACGAGCTGGCGCTGGGCGGCACCGCGGTCGGCACGGGCCTGAATTCGCACCCCGAGTACGCCGACCGGGTGGCGGCGGAGATCGCGCGGATGACGGGGTTGCCGTTCGTCTCGGCGCCGAACAAGTTCGAGGCGCTGGCGGCGCACGACGCGCAGGTCGAGCTGGCCGGCGTGCTGAACACGATCGCCGTCTCGTTGATGAAGATCGGCAACGACGTGCGCATGCTCGGCTCGGGCCCGCGGGCGGGCCTCGGCGAGCTGAACCTGCCGGCCAACGAGCCGGGCAGCAGCATCATGCCGGGCAAGGTCAACCCGACCCAGTCGGAGGCGCTGACGATGGTCTGCGCGCAGGTGATGGGCAACGCGGTGGCGGTCAGCGTCGGCGGCGCGAACGGGCACTTCGAGCTCAACGTGTTCAAGCCGGTGATCGCGTTCAACAACCTGCAGAGCATCCGCCTGCTGGGCGACGCGTCGGTCTCGTTCACGGACAACTGCGTTGTGGGCACGGAGCCCAACAACCAGCGGATCGATGATCTGATGCGCTCGTCGCTGATGCTGGTGACGGCGCTGAACCCGCATCTGGGCTACGACAACGCGGCGGCGATCGCGAAGAAGGCGCACACCGACAACTCGACGCTGGCCGAGGCCGGCGCGGCGCTGGGGCTGCTGACCGACGAGCAGTTCGCCGAGTGGGTGCGGCCCGAGCAGATGACGCGGCCATAGGCTGCAACGTGCGCTCATAGACTGACCAAAACTGAACGAACGCTGACCACGAGCTGAACAGAAGGGCCCCCAGATGCCAAGCCGTCGCAACATGATCGAGATGACCCACGAGGAGAGCAAGGAGTTCGTCGAGACAGGCTGGACGTTGCAGGTCGCCTCGATCGGCAGCAACGGCTGGCCGCACATGGTGGCGATGTGGTACGGGATCATCGACGAGAAGATTCACTTCACCACCTACGCCAAGGCGCAGAAGGTGCTGAACCTGAAGCGCGACCCGCGGATCACGGTGATGCTTGAGAGCGGCACGGAGTACTCAAAGATCAAGGGCCTGGTGATCGAGGGCAACGCCGACGTGGTCGAGAACGACCCTGATCTGGTGATGGCGGTGCAGGACGCGACGGGCCGCAAGCGCAGCCCGAACGCGGGCGCGCAGGCGGCGACGCCGATGGACAATGAACAGCGCCGGCGGCAGGCGTCGAAGCGGGCGGTGGTGCGGATCAACCCGACGCGCATCTACTCCTGGGACCACGCGAAGCTGGGCGGGCGCTACTAAGCGGCGCAAGAGTCTCAGCTCCTCAGCCTGCGCCCGCTCGCCTTTGAGCGGGAGCAGGGAAGAAGTGCGCCTCAGGAGGCCAGATGAGGGATTGGGCGACGCAACGGGGCCCCGCGACGCTGATCAAGTGGGCGGTGCTGGCAGTGCTGGTCGCCGGCGGCATCTGGGCGTTTAGCAGCGGCACACCGAATCAGGACGCGCAGCTCCAGGTCGCACTGCGCAGCGCCGGCGACGAGCAGGTTGAACTCGCGCTCTACTCGACCGATCACACCGGCGAAGAGCTCCTGCACGTGCCCACGAACAACATCCTCGACCTTTCGCAGCCGCGCGAACGGCGCACCTACAGCGACCCGATCGAGCTGCCCGGCTTCGCGCCCAAGGCGATGGTCAGCGTGCTCAGCGACAGCCAGTACGAGTTCGCGCTCGGGGCTCGCGTCCAGAAGCCCAACCGCGCCTGGAGCAGCAGCCGCTTCGCGAGCCGCGAGCACATCTCGCGGGCTGAGTGGGAGAGCGACGATTGGCTACTGCTCGCGCCGCTGTCGGTGCGGGTGAACGTGAATCAGCCGCTGGTGGCCGCCGTCAGGGTGATCTACTACATCTTGTTCGCGCTGCTGTTCATCGGCGCGATCTCGCTGTTTGTCTGGCGTCGATGGTTGTACTGAGCACAAGCCGGCGGGCCGCCCGCTTCTGCCCCACAGGTTGCGCGGGTACGCTCTGGGGATGACGGCGGAGGGACGAAACAGCATGAGCGACGGACTCCTGGACGGGACGCGCGTCCTCGACCTGACCGACGAACCGCTGGCGCACGGCGCACGTCTGCTCGCCGACCTCGGGGCCGACGTGGTCCGCGTCGAGCACGCCGACGGCGACGCGTTGCGGCGGCGGCCGCCGTTTCTCGATGACGCCGAGGGCGATCTCGAGCGCGGCTACGCACACCTGCTCTACAACGGCGGCAAGCGCAGCCTGGCCGTCGACACCGAGGATCCGGCGGTCTGGGCGGCGCTGACGCCGCTGGTCGCGCACGTCGACATCGCGATCGCGCCGCTGCGGCCCAACCCCGCGCTGGCGGCGTGGCTGGCGAACCGCGACGCCTGGTCGCGCCAGATTCCCGTGGTCGATTGTGTGTTCCGGCGCAACGGCGAAGCGAGCGAAGACGACGAGCCGGTGGCCGATCTGACCGCGATTGCGGCGGGCGGGCATCTGGTGCTGAACGGGCTGCCCGAAGACCCGCCGTTCTGGCCGGCCGGAAATCTTGCCTACAAGCAGGTCTCGATCGCAGCCGCCGAAGCGGCGGTGGCGCTGATCTTTCAGCAGCGGCGCGGCGGACCGGCCAGCGACGTTGCGATCTCGATGCAGGAGGCGGTCGCCTTCACCACGCTGCAGACGGCCAACGGCAACTACCACGATTGGCACGGCCAGTCGCCCGACCGGCACACGCCGATCGGCTCGATGTCGACCTACCTGAGCGGCGACGAGCGTTGGGTGTCGTTCACGATTCATCCGCCGCACTGGAAGCGATTCGTCGATTGGGCCGACGGTGTGCTGGGCGCGGCCGAGCTACGCGAGCCGCGCTTCGACGACGAGGCGTATCGCAACGTCAACTACAACGCGGAGATTCGCCCGTGGGTGGAGCGGCTCTGCGCCGCGCTCCCGCTCGACGAGCTGACCACGGAGGGCCAGCGGCGGAGCCTGCTGGTGCTGCCCTTCAACACGCCGGCCGAGGTCGCGGCGGATGAGCACCTGCGGTCGCGCGGGTTCTTCCAGACGGTCGAGCATCCGACGCTGGGGCGAACCGTGGAGCTGGCGCGCTCGGCGATTCGGTGGCAGGGGCATCAGCCGCAGGCCCGGCGCGCGCCGACGCTCGGCGAGCACAGCGAGCAGATCGTGCGCGAGCTGGGCGGTTGGGGCGACGCGGAGGTGGCCGCAGCACGGTCGCGCGGCGCACTCGTCGGTCCTGTGCCCGCGGGCGCGCCGGCTCGCGGCGCGGCGAAGCCACAGATCCGTTACGTCGACTCGACGCCGCCGCCGCCGCGCAAGCCGCTCGAGGGCGTGCGGATTCTCGACTTCTGCTGGGCGATCGCCGGACCGCTGGGCACCCGGCTGCTGGCCGACCTCGGCGCGGAGGTGATCAAGATCGAGTCTGAGTATCGGCTCGACCCGATCCGCTACATCGGCGTGCAGCCGGCCGACCGCTTCTCGCTGAACACCAACGGCGTCTTCAACGATTGCAGCGCGGGCAAGCTCGCGGTGACGATGAATCTGAACACGCCCGAGGGCGTCGACACGATCCGGCAGCTCGCGGAGAGCGTCGATGTGGTGACCTCGAACTACACGCCCTACCGGCTCGACCGCTGGGGCGTGGGCTACGAGGCGCTGAGCAAGATTCGGCCGGACATCATCGTCTGCAACGTTGCGGTGATGGGCGTCGAGGGCCCGCGCGCGGAGTGGCGCTCCTACGGCAACGGGATCGTCTCGATGTGCGGCCTGGCGCAGAGCAGCGGCTTCCCGGGCCGCCCGCCGATGTGCTTCGGGGCGCTGCACACCGATTTCACCGTGCCCTACTACCTGGCGATGTCGGTGATCGCGGCGCTTGACGCGCGCAACCGCACGGGCCAGGGTCGCTATCTGGAGGTCGCGCAATATGAGACGGCGACGCAGCTGCTCGACACTGAGCTGATCGAAGCGCTCAACGGCGCCTCAGCGCGGCCGCCGAGCGGAAATCGCTCGCCCTGGCATACGCCGCACGGCGTCTTCCCGACCAGCGAGGACGATCGCTGGGTGGCCGTCGCCTGCCGCGACGATGCCGACTGGCAGGCGCTCTGCCGGGCGATCGGTCGCGATGACCTGGCGGCGCGCGCCGATCTCGCCGCGCTCGCGGGGCGGCTGGCCGCAGTCGACGAGCTGGAGGCGGCGGTGACGGAGTGGACGCGCGAACACGACCAATGGACGGGCGCTGAGCTGCTTGTCGCTGCGGGGGTGCCGGCGAGTCCGGTCGAGCGTCTGGCCGACTTCTTCGAGCGCGATGCCGGGATGCACGACGCATACACGCGCGTGGACTCGCCTGAAGTGAGCAGCATGCGCGTGCAGAACGAGCCGATTCTGTGGGACGGCAAGCGTCTCGAAGTCAGGCGCGCGCCGCTCTGGGGCGAGCACACGCAGCAGATCCTGCGCACGCTGCTGAATCACGGCGACGAGCAGGTCGCCGAACTGGCCGCCGCCAAGGCGTTGTTCTAGGAATCCTCTGAACGAGTCGGATCCCATCTCCCCCCGGCTTTGCGCGGGGAGATGTCACGGAGTGACAGAGCAACTGTGTTGGCGCCCAACACAGTGGGTGCGGTTGGGGCTGCGGTCGCGCCCTTCCCCGCCTTCCGTCACTCGTAACTCTCCGTCATTCCTGCGCAGGCAGGAATCCAGGCGATCTGAGGGCGTCGCGAGGGCTTCGATCGTCCGGCGCGCGCGTTCGATCCATCGGTGCACCGTCGAGAGCGCCGAGGCGTCAAGGGGCGTTGGGAGGTCGCATGGATTCCTGCCTGCGCAGGAATGACGGAGGGGGGCCGCCCCCGCTCGACCACATGCAGCCACGCCCGCAAGTCGGGACCGACCCCCCCCCTGCCTGCACAGGGGCAGGCTTCGGCGCGGACGGCTTCCCGTGGAGATGACTAGGGGGCTGCCTTGCGGCAGCCCCCGGCGTCGAAGTGATCGGCCGGACTCATCCCGAGGTCGGGCGGGAACTCACCGACCGAGCGTGTCGGTATCAGCAGATTATAGGTAACGGTGTGGGCCGTCAACTTGCGCCCTGGGCTGAACGGCCCGGCGTGGCGGCGGGTTGGCGGGATTGGACGGCAACGCTGGCCTCACGGGCGGCGCGGGTGGGTCGGTGGGGTCGTATGGTGCGCGGATGGACGCGACGACTCAACTCGAAGCGGGCTCGGTGGTGTTCGTGATCAACGCGAACGCTGGCCGGCGCATCCCGCTGCCTGAGCTGGAATCGATCTGCGAGGACGCGACGCGGGCAGTTGGCCGGCGGCCGTACGTGATCGCCACGCAGTCGGTGGAAGAGGCGGAGGAGCTGGCGCTGGCCGCGCACGACGCGGGCGCGGCGGCGATCTTCGCCTGCGGCGGCGACGGCACGCTTTCGACGCTGTTGCAGGGGCTGCCGATCGGCTCGCCGACGGCGCTCGGCACGGCGCCGCTGGGCACCGCGAACGTGTTCGCCTACGAGACGGGGCTGGCCCGCAAGCCGCGCGAGGCGGTGGTCGCGCAGCTCGCGGCGCTCGAAGGCGAGAGCGGCGCGATCGTGACGATCGACACCGGCCGCGCGACGACGCTGAGCGGGGATGGCAGCGCGACAGCGCGGCGGTTTCTGCTGATGAGCGGCTGGGGCCTCGACGCAGCCGCGGTCGACGGGATCGTGCGCAGCCCGCGCCGGCGCTGGCTGAAGCGCAAGTTCGGCGAGCCGACCTACTTCCTCTCTGCGGTGCGGGAAGCGATGCGGAGGTCGTGGAGGCTGCGCCTGCGGGTCGATGGCGGGGAACCGTACGAGGTGGAGATGGGCATGTTGACGGTCGGCAACACGCGGATGATCGGGACCTGGCTGGAAGTCAACGCGGCGGCCTCGGCGGTGGACGGACAGCTCGACGCGATACTCGTGCACGGCGCCCCGTGGCGCGCGCTGACGCTGGCGGGATTCGCGCGGGGCGGGCTGATCGCGAAGCTGCCCGGGGTGAGCACGCTGCGATTTCGCACGCTTGACGTCGAACCGATCGGACCACCGCCGCCATGCCACTTCGACGGCGAACTCGCGCCGAGGGGCGCGTACACGGTGGAGGTCGAGCCCGGCAGTCTCAAGGTGCTCTGCCCGAACCCCGCAGCAGCCGTGCTACAGCCCTGAGCGCAGCCCTCAACTTCGTCTGCTGACCTGATCGTCCTGGATCTGCCAGCTGCTGGCGGGGGTCGGGAGGGCCGCCGGCATGGTCTCAGGGCGGGCGGTGGTGAGGATCACCTGCTCGGCGTTGCGGAGGAACTCGGCGCAGCGCTCGCGACGGGTGTGATCGAGCTCGCTGAACAGGTCGTCGAGCAGCAGGATTGGCTGCTCGCCGGTGCGGGCGGTTAGCAGGTCGGCCTCGGCGAGACGCAGGGCGAGCGCGTAGCCGCGCTGCTGCGCGCGCGAGCCGTAGGCGCCAACATCGCGGCCGGCGAGCAACAGCTCCAGTTCGTCGCGATGCGGGCCGACGCTGGTCACGCGGCGGGCGAGGTCGCGGCGGCGCGAGGCGTCGAGCGCCTCCCGCATCCGAGCCTCCCAGGCGGCCGGTGTGCTCGGGTCGGCGGCGCAATCCGAGCCGGTGGCCGGTAGATAGCGCAGGTCAAGCGTTTCGGAGGCGGCCAGATCGTCGCCGTGCAGCTCGCGGTGGCGTTGGGCGGCGGAGGCGGCGAGCTCGGCGACGGCGGCGGCGCGGGCGGACCAGATGCGGCCGGCCTCGCGTGAGAGGAGCGCGTCCCACTCGGCGAGCTCGGCGGCGGCGGCACGGCCGTCGGCGATGCTGCGCAGCAGCGCGTTGCGCTGGCGGACGGTGCGTTGATAGCGCGAGAGCGCGACGGCGTGGGCGCGATCGGCCTGGCTGACGGCGAGATCGAGGTAGCGGCGGCGCAGGCGCGACTCGCCGGTCAGCAGCTCGATATCGAGCGCGCTGAAGAGCACGGCGCGGATCGCGCCGAGCGCCTCGCTGGCCTGGCGAGGGACGCCGTTGACGCGGATGCGCTTGCTCGTGAGCGGGGCGCCGGACTGTCCCTGGGAGCCGTCGGATCGGGCGGCGATCACAATCTCGACCGCGACGGGGCCCTGCAGCGATTCGGCGTCGCCGACGAGCCGCATGAGCTGTGGGGCGGGGGCGTCCCAGGCGATCAGCTCGCCTTCGCGGGCGGCGCGCAGCGAGCGGAGCGCGGCGAGCATCCAACCCGCTTCGATCAGGTTGGTCTTACCGGCGGCGTTGGGGCCGCTGATGAGGTTGAGGCCTCGCTCCAGCCGCAGATCGAGCGTCCGCCAGGAGCGGAAGTGCTGCAGTCGCAAGCGGGTGAAATGCACGGATCGAGTCTAGGCGGGGCTTGGCTTCGTCCCCAGGCTGCCCTCCGCGACACGCTTCAGTCTAAGGTCGTGAGCAGGCGGTTAAGGCCGGGAGTGCATGTGAGGAGTCGCAGATGAGTCGTGGGCCAGCACCGTCGGATGGTCGCGGGGTCTATGTCGTCGCTGATTGGGCGACGATGACCGGGAATATCGATGAGGCTCGCCGGGGCGACCGCAGGTACAGATCCCACAGTTCGTTCAAGTTCGACTGGCGGCGGATGAGTTCATGGTTGGCCGATTCGGTGCACGATGTCGTCGGAGCTGACTGCGGCCCACTATTGGGGACTTCGCTGATCGTCTGGTACGCGACTAATCCGACGGATGGGCGCACTAGGCGACATCACAAAGCGCTGGTGACATCGGCGGCGCGCGCATATGCGCTGCCAAACGTGTCGACATGGCTGCTGCGCATGCAAACGGGGACGCTGAGATGCGAGCATCGGGACTGCGGGGCGCTGCTCGGACCCTGCGGCGTCTGCGGTCGCGAGATCCACAGGCGGGCGCGCAAGAAGGGAATAACGTCAGCGGTACTGGCTGAAATGGAGCGGATCCCGCACGACTATCCACAATGCGACACGGTGATCCTTGGCGCGACTCAGGCGGACTATCTGCCCGCCGTCGAACGACTGAAGGCGCGCGGCTTGCGAGTGGTCTGCGCAAGCGTCCCCGGCAAGGCCGAGGTGCTCCTGGCGGCGAGCGGATTGCCGCTGCTCAACGTGGACGCAGCGTCGGCGCCAATGCTGACGAAAAAGAGCCCCCTGATGACGCACAAGCTCGACCCGGATGAATGGGCGCTGTTACCGTACTACTCCGGCGTGCGTTTGGCCGAACGCCAAGAGGCGCCGCGCAGCCCGAAGGCGAACGAACCCTTACGTGTTGGGGTCTACGTCGATCATGCGAACTCCGTGCACGGCCGCGGGGGCACCGAAGAGAGCCGATTCGTGCAGTGGGACGGAACGAGCGCGTATGTGTCGTGGGCTCGGGTAGGTGAGGAGCTCACCGAACGGGCGATGCAGGCGCTCGACATGCTCGATCGGGGCTACCGCTGCCAGCGCGTGCATGTGGTGCGATCATATCTGCCGATCGAGGCCGCTGCAGGCGGACTCCCGATGCAGGATGAGGAGATCACCGCCTGGCAGACCCTGATGGAACAAGAGCAGGTGAGCGTGGATCTGCGACCGCGAAAACGGGGCGAGTATCTGCTCGCCTGCACTCAGTGCGGTACTCCGTTGACGTGTCCATCGTGTGGGAGCGATGATCCGGGCAGGATCGACGTAGCCCGCGAGGTGGATGTAGACACCGCAGTGGCGCAGGCGATGCTTGAAGACGTGTACTCCGGCGCCGTTGACATTGTCGTGCTGGCGTCAAGTGACAGTGACTTCCTGCCGGCGGTGCAGGCCGCGCAAGCCCACGGAGCGCGGGTCGTCCTGGCCTGTCGCGAGGGCATGACGAGCCCGCAACTGATCGATGCGGCAGACCGAACGATCCAGATGATGCATCTGCGTGAGACTGAGCGGATCGGCTGGGAGCTCAGCATGGCGCACGGGGCACCGCTACGCGATAGCGGCTGAAGACCGCGCTGGGGCGCGAGCGGTGGAGGGGGGGTTGGGGGGGTTGCGACGGTTTGGTAGCATGGGGCGAACCGAGATGTGGGCAACGGCCCAGTGCGCGCCTATTGGAGTGATTCGATGACCACGACCGCGAATGATGTCCCGGGCATCAACCTCGACTGGCTGAATGTCGACACGGAGCAGGGCATCGAGATCGAGATGGGCCGCAAGGGCTTGACGCTCGAAGCGATCAACCAGACGACCTACGGCGTCGAAGGCCGCGATCAGGTCCACGACCGCCAGTGGGCCCCGCGCGGTTCGCAGCCGGACCCGCGCACGCCGAGCAACTCGGTGCAGCACATGAACAAGGCCGATGTCTGGACCGACAGCGCGATGCTGCTCTACGAAGAGGCGCTGCAGCGCCAGTGGTCCAGCGCACGCGACATTCCCTGGCACACGATCGAAGACCTGCCGCCCGACCTCGAGCGGGCGATGTGCACGCTCTGCACCTTCCTGACCCAGGTTGAGTTCATCGCCGCCGACGTGCCGGGCCGCTTCCTTGAGCAGATTCACCCGGAGTTCTTCGAGGCGCAGCTGTTCCTCGGGACGCAGCTGATGGACGAAGCGCGGCACCTCGACGTGTTCCGCAAGCGCACGTTGATCAACGGCGGCGGGATGTCGGGCGCGGGTCTCGGCGCGGTGCAGCTGCTCGGCTCCGACGACTTCACTGAGATGACGGCGCTGCTGCACCTCGTCGGCGAGGGCTTCGTGCAGACGCTGTTCAGGATGGGCGAGCTGATCGCGCAGAACGAGGCCGAGAAGCGGATCTTCCGGCTCTCCGCGCAGGACGAGAGCCGCCACCTGGCCTTCGGCGTGACGCACCTGAAGTACACCGTCGAGACCGAGCCGTGGCGCAAGGAAGAGCTGCACCACATCCTCGATCAGCAGGAGGCGCTGCTGTCGCAGAGCCAGCAGACCAGCCTGACGACCAACCCGCTGACCGGCGAGGCGCTGGCGATTCTCTCCGGCGGCGGCATTGAGCACCTCGATGAGGGCTACAAGATGGTCATGCTGATGCGGCGCAAGCAGTTCATCGAGTACTCGCACCGCCTTGAGGTGATCGGTCTCGACCGCAAGGACCGCTTCGCGCAGCCGGTTCTGGACCTCCTGGGCGACGTCGCCTAGGCCACAGCCAGCTCTCAGGCAGCGCACAGGCAGTCTGGGACGGCGCCGCGAGCCCGGCACGCCGCGGGCCTTCACTTAGTGTTTCGGGCGTTCTCGCAGCGCCTTCATGGAGTTCTCATGGAGCTTTCCAGGACGACGAAGGTTCGGGCTCGCGCGGCTGGTTGGACCGACGAGCTGATCGCCCGGATCGAAACGTCGAGCGCGACCAACTCGCAGGTCGACAATCTGGCCTTCGGCAACATGCCGGGCGAGCGGATCGACAAGTGGCTCGACTTCCTCGAGAACCATCCCGACAACCCGTACGCCAAAGCGCCGATGAACATCTTCCGCTCACCGGCGGAGGCCGGCCTGAAGGCGACGCCGGGCGCGGACGGCCTGCGGCTGCGCGACATCAACATCGGCTCGTACGGCGTGGTTCCCGACACGTGGACGCTGCAGAACGACGCGCCGCGCGGCACCGAGTCGACCGGGCAGATCATCCCCGCCGCTTACAGCATCTTCGACAAGGCCGAGGTCTGGTCGGAGAACGCGGTGGACCTCTACGAGGAAGCGATCAAGCATCGCTGGAAGCCGGCGACCGACCTCGACTGGGAGGGCGGCCTGTCGGAACTGCCCGAGGAGCTGGAGCGGGCGGTCGGGCAGATCTGCACCGTCTACAGCAACAATGGTCTCGTTGAGCAGAAGATCATCGGCAAGTGGCTCGAGCAGATCTCGTACGGCTACCACGAACCCAAGCTGTTCCTGGCGACGCAGGCGTTCGACGCGGGGCGCAAGGTTGAGGCGCTGCGCAAGCGGGCGCTGGTCAATGGCGGGGGTCTCGGCCAGGCGCCGCTGGGGCAGGTCTATCGCGCCTGGTATCAGGCGCTGACCTTCACCGACATGCTGATCGCGCTGGATGTGATCTACAAGTCCTACGAAGTCACGCTGTTCGAGTCGGCCAGCGAGTGGGTGCAGACGCCGCTCGAACGCGACATGTTCGAGCGTCTGGCGCGCGATTCGCGCCGCCACCTCGACTACGGGCTGGGCCACCTCGAGTGGTACGCGCGCTACAAGCCGAGCGCCGAGCGCACCCTGCCGATCTCGTTCTTCCGCTCGGAGGCAGGGCTGATCTCCGAGATGCGGCTCTCGACCGCGGAGCGTGAGGCGTTGGTCGTGCTGTTCGGCGGCGGCGTCGAGAATCTCTCGGCCGGCGTCGAGCGGCTCAAGACGCTGCGACAGCGCCAGTACGACGAGTACATCGCGAATCTGGCCAGCATCAACTTCGACCGCCCCTCGCCGCACCCGGGTCTGGCCAGCCTGGCGGAGAACCCACTCGAAGGCGGGACCGTTGTGGTGCGGGCCGTCGCGCGCGAGTAGGCTCGGCCTTCATGGCCCGATTCGCACTGATCCTCATCGCCGTGGCGACGCTCGCATTCGCGGCGTCGTGCGGCAGCGGTGAGTCGCCCGAGCCTGAGCCGACGCCGACGACCGCGCGGGCCGAACGCGCGGGCGTCGAGCAGCAGGTTGAGCAGCAAGTCGAGCAGCAGATCACGGCCCAGTCAGCTGATCAGGGCGAGGCGGACTCTGACGGGGTGATGGTCGCCAGCGTGTTGGAGCACACTCGCCGGGCGGGCACGCTTGCGCTTCGCAACTCCGTGGGCGACCCCGACGCGGACATCGTGATCGTCGAGTACAGCGATTTTCAATGAGGCATCTGCCGGAGCTTCGCGGCTCAGGTTGAGCCGCGCATATTTGACGAGTTGATCAAGACCGGGCTCGCGCGGTTCGAGTACCGGCACTTCCCGATCTTCGGCCGGCAGAGTGAGTTCGGCGCGCTGGCCACCGAGTGCGGCGCCGACCAGGGCCGCTTCTGGGACTTCCACGACCAGTTCATGAGCGGGCGACAGTCGCTCTACTCGCGGCAGGGCGCGCTCGGCCTGGCGGAGGAGCTGGGGCTTGACGTCGACGCGTTTACCACCTGCATTGACGACGAACGGCACGTGCCGAGCATCGAATCGGGGCAGCGCCTGGCGCGCGAACGCGGCATTCGAGGAACCCCGACGGTGTTCGTCAACGATCGCCCCGTTTCGGCGTCGGCCGACGCGATCATCGCGGCGGTCCAGAAGCTGGCGGAGTAGACGATGCGACGCGTCCTGCTGATAGGCCTGATGGCGGCGCTGCTGCTCGGAACGCTGTCGATTTCGACGGCCTCGGCGCAGCTGCCGGGGCTCGAACCGGTCGTCTCAGACCTCAGTGAAACCGAACCGGACGGTCCCTCGATCTGGCAGGCGGGGTACGCGGCGCGGGCGTCGCAGGTGGCGGCGATGCTGCCGGGGCTGGATGTGTTGTGGCACTGGGACGGCCAGCGTTGGCAGCCCTACGCGACGGGCGACGGTGAGCTGCTGCCCGGGGCGGTCAACTTCACCGTCGAGACGGGCGATCACCTCTGGATCGGCAACTGGGACGCTCCGCAGGCGGCGATCGTCGGTGTGGTGATCGCGGAGGGGCATCGCGCGGGCTTGATCGCCAACCGCAACGTGGTGGGCGACCCCGACGCGCCGGTGCTGATCACCGACTACAGCGACTTCCTTTGAGGGCTCTGTCAGCGTTTCGCGGCTCGGTCTGAGCCGCGAATCATGGAGGAAGTGGTGAAGACCGGGCTGGCGCGCTTCGAGTACCGGCATCTGCCGCGGCACAGGCAGAGCGAGTTCGCCGCGAACGCGGTCGAGTGCGCGGCCGACCAGGACGCCTTCTGGGCCGCGCACGACGTCTACATGGCGGGCGGCGACCGAACGATCTATGGCCGCGCAGGCGCAGTGCGGGTGGCTGGCGAACTGGGGCTCGACACGGAGCGCTTCGGGCGGTGCGTCGACGAGCGGACACACTTGCCGACAATCAACGCCGACCATCAGATCGCGCGCGACGCGGGCTACCGCGTCACGCCGATCCTTCTGGTCAACGGCCAGCAGGTCCTGGCGACCGCCGACGCGGTGATCGCGGCCGTGAAGGCCGCGGCGCAGTGAGGCCGAAGCGACAGATCGGTTATGTCTCGCTTATGTCGCGCCCTCCGCTTCGGATAGCTGAATTCGCTGGAACGACCTGCAGCGGCGGCAGCGCGTACGCACGGTGAGCGGCGTGTCGGGCGGGGCCTCCACGATGCAGATGAGCGCCGGTCGCCCATAGCGGGCGCTCGGGCAGTAGGGGTTTTGGCAGCGCACCTGCTGGTCGCCGGGCCGGTGGTAGGCGGTGGTCATGGTCTCGTCCCTTCGACGATGAGCGGATTCGTTATGAGGTCGGCGCGACGGCGTCATGGCCGCTCGTCAGCGGAGGCAGCGATCCGAGCTGCGGCTTCATCTGACGGACTCGCGGGGCCGGATGCGACGTCGCCTTGCGCGCTGCGGCTGAGTTGCCGTCGGTCTCGCCGGCGGCCTCGCTGATGCGGCGGCGCTGTTCGGCCTGCTCGAGCTGCCAGCGTTCGTAGCGGCGCAGCGCCGCGTCGGGATGTTCGTCGCCGATGTACTGCTCGAGGTAGGCGCGCTGGTCGAGCGGATCGAGCGGGTCGTTGAGCCGCGCCCGGCCGTGCTCCTGAATCGCGACGCGCTGGCTCTGCGACCACGGATCGACCCAGACCTCGATGTCCAGCGAGGGGATCGCGCCGGGGTCGACGCCGACGACGCTCTCGCGCAGCAGCCGCCCGTTGGCTGACTTGGCGAAGACCCAGACCGGCTCGCCGAAGCCGCCCTCGTCGAGCGGCTTGGACATCACCAGCGCCATGTTGCGCAGCATCGTGCGAACCGCGGCGGCCTGGTTGCGCTTGAGCTGCAGGACCTGCACGTTGCGCGAGCCGAGCAGGATGTTGAGCGTGTGCGGCTGGGTGTTGGGGCCGGCCTCGCCGCGGTCGAGCACGCCGGTGTCGGGCGCGGCCGCCTGGAGGTCCTGGGCCGACATGCGCAGGAACTCGACAAAGGCCTGCTCGAGTTCGAAGTCGACCTTATGCAGGCTGGCGCCCTCGGGCAGCGCGCGGGCGTTGGCCGCGTCGGCGGTGAGCTCGACCCGCCCGCCGCCGGCATCCAGCTCCCAGCTGCCGTCGGAGAGCTGCACCCAGAACAGCGGGATCGCCGATTGCTCGGCGAGGAAGCGCCCGAGCGAGCGCTCGCGGTCGAACAGCGGCTTGACCCGGTAGACGCCTTCCAGCGTCGGCTCCCAGCGGCGCAGCGGGTCGGGATGATCGTTGACGTCGGCCGTCGCGATCGCGAAGGGCGGCATCTCGTAGGGGTGACGCTGCGCCTTGACCAGCGTCCACTGCGCCGCCGCCGAGGCGGCTGAGACGAGTTCGTAGTACTCGTCGCGCGTCCAGAGCGAGGCGACGCGCACTCGATCAGACCACCCGGCGCCGGACGGCTCGTCGCGCTGCGGGGCCTCGACGGCCGAGCCGATGCGCAGCCGCGGCTCGGCCGCCGTGGAGACGGGGTCAGCGGAGAGCGACAGCCCGTCCTGACGCCGCAACGCGTCGCGGTAGGGGCCGAGGCCGACCTCACGCACGACGACCGCAAGGCCGAGGCCGTTCTGGGCGCCGCGGTCTTCGATGAAGGCGAACTGATCGGGCCGCACGACCTCGATCTCCCAGGGGAAGCCGGCCTGCGCCTTGGCGCGACGGTCGCGCTCGCGCACGCTGTCGGTCGATTCGCCGTCGCGGGCTTGCGGGAAGGGCGGCAGCCGGTCGTCGGCGCGCTGCCAGTGCAGTACGCCGTAGCAGAGGCAGACCTGCGCGTAGCCGAGGTCGCTCTGGAGGTTGAAGCCGCCGCGCTCCTGGACCAGCTCGATGCCGTGCTCAAGCACGCGCTCGAGATCGTTGGCGGCGCGTCGCTGCTCAGGCGCGTCGCCGGGCGGCTCGACGTGGATGCGGAACGGATGCTCGGTCAGCCGGCTGCGCAGCCGCGCCCAGGTGCGGCGCGCGATGTCGGACTGCCAGGGCTGGGCGTCCTCCCAGGGCGGACCGAACAGGGGGTTCGCTTCGCGGGTGTTGTAGAGATGGTGCTCGCGGGTTCGGATACGCTGATACAGCGCATCGAAGCGCGACAGCGGCCCGCGACCGCCGGAGCGTCCGGCCCCGAGTTGGTCGAGGATGCGCTGCAGGTCGGCGGGGGACAGACTCGGCTGCGGCAAGGATTGAGCGGGGAAGTTGGACATGATGCAGTTCCAGCGCCTGAGCCCCTGTGGCGCGCCGGGCCTGCATCGAGTGGTGCGGCGGATCGCCGCGTGGATGGATTATGCCATCGCGCGGCGGGCGAGTCAAACTTTAGTTCTGTTCGGGCTTGTCGCGGCGCTCACACTGATCGCGGCCGCCTGCGGGAGCGACGACCCGCTGGCGCCCGGCGGCACTGAGATCACCGAGCGCGCCGAGCGGCAGGCGACGGTGGTCGCTACGCAGCAGCAGGCTCAGCAGCAGGCGCAACAGGTCGAGGCCGAGGCGCCAGCCGAGCAGCAGGCGGCGCCCGAGGCAGCCGCCGAGGCTGAGGCTCCGCAACAGGCTCAGCAGCAGGCGGAATCCGAACCGCCGGGCGATGTCGAAGACGACTCGACCGACACCATCACGCTGGACGAGACGGTGATCGAAGCGATCGTCGCCAGACTCGCAGAGCACCGCGAGGGAGTGGCGGTCGAGCGCAGCGCGATCGGCGATCCCGACGCGCCGGTGGTGATTGTCGAGTACGGCGACTTTCAATGACCGGGCTGCCACCAGTTCGCCCGTGCGGCGATCCCCGAGCTGATTGAAGCCGTGGTGAAGCCCGGCCTCGCGCGCATCGAGTTTCGGCACTTCGTCGTGATCGACGAGTCGAGCTACTTCGCGGCGGTGCTGAGCGAGTGCGCCGCGGACCAGGGCGCGTTCTGGGACTTCCACGACCGCTACATGGCCGCCGACGCGCGGCTGTTCGACTGGGACTACGTGCTGGGGTTCGCGGGCGAGCTGGGCATGGATGTCACCGAGCTGCGGCGCTGCATGGTCGAGCAGGATCACGTCCCGGCGGTCGCGCAGATGGACGCGGAGGCACGCGAGCTGGGCGTGACCGGCACGCCGACGATCTTCGTCAACGGCGTGGCGGTGCAGGAGCTATCGCTCGCAAACATCATCGCAGCCGTTCAGGCGGCGCAGCCGTAGTAGGGCGGCGGCTAGCGATCCAGCTCGGTGATGACCTCGATCTCGGGGATGCCGGTGAGCCTGGTCACACTCCCCGCCAGCGCTGTGTCGCCAGCGCCGCCAAACACGGAATGGGCAGCCACAAGAGCTGCCCCTACAGGAGCGATCGAGGCCCGCACGAGGGACCTCACCACTGCACAGTATATCCGTGTAGGGGCAATCCTTGTGGTTGCCCGTCCCCGTTCGCGGTCACGAACGCGTCAATCGCAGCGCCCCGGGTCGCCCACGCGCCGCTTATCTGGTGGCTGACCGCGCATCCCGCCGAATCGGGACTCCTGAGACAGGCTCCGCGGATCGCCCTGCGGATTGGTGCGGTAGCGGCCCGCCAGCAGCAGTGAGATCCGCCACCAGGCGCTCAATCCGCGCCGGGTCAGCGCCGCCGAACGAGAGATGCAGGACAGGATCGGCGAACTCGGCGCTAGTTGGGCGTCTCAGCCGTGCAGACCGCCCCCCTCTGCCTTCGGCATCTCCCCCCCGCTTCGCGGGGGGAGAGAGGAACGGACTGACCCAGGGGGTGTCTAGCCGTGTTCAGGAGCGGCGTACTTTTCGCCTAGGGCGGTTTCCCAGCGGAGGTAGTGCTGCATATCGGCATAGTTGCGGTCTTGGCCGAAGGCCAGTACGTCGTTTGGGGACGAGAGCACGCCGCTGAGGCCTAGTTCGAGATCGAGACCTGCGGCGCGCCAGGCGTCGGTGCCGCCCTGTAGCGCGCGGACGTTTGAGTAGCCCAACTCCGACAGCGTGGCCGCGGCGAGCAGCGACTGTTGGCCGTCGCGGCAGACCGTGACGATCGGCGCGTCGGGCTCGGAGACGAACTCGGCTATGCGCCACTCGAGCCAGGTACGGGGGGCCCAGCGCGCGCCGGGCGGGTGGCCCTGCGCGAACTCCTGGCTGGTGCCCACGTGCAGCAGCGTCGCGGAGTCGGCCGCGAGCTCGGTTGCGCCGACGACCTGCACCGACGCGCGCGCGTCGGCGAGCAGTGACGGTTCGGTTGCGTCGCTCTCGTTGGTCAGCTCGCGTCCGGCGGCCTGCCAGGCCGACGTGCCGCCGTCCAGCGCGTAGACCTCGCCGTGGCCCATCTGCCGATACCAGGAGGCGGTCAGCGTGGCGCGCGCGAGGCCGTCGCAGACGAACACGATCGGCGCACCGTGGACGATGGCGAGGTCGTCGCTGCGCTGCACGGCCTGGCCGCCGGCGAACCAGCGGAAGCCGGGGATACGGCCGGTTGCGAACTCGGCGTCGGTGCGCACGTCGATGAAATAGAGGCTTTCCGAAGCGGCTCGCTCGAACAATGCGTCCAGTTCGGCGACGCCGATCAGCCGGACGCCGTCCTCTGCGGCGCAGCGGCGCGCGTAGGCCTCTGCCTGGGACGCGCCGTCGGCCGTGACTGTGGGCAGCGCGTCGCGGTCGGCGCCCTGTTCGAGTTCGTAGCCGGCGAGCAGCCAGCCGGAGGTGCCGTTCTTCAGCCCGACGATGTCGCGGTCGAGCCCCATCCGTTGCAGCACGCGGGTACCGATGATGCTGCGCGTGCGGCCGGCGCAGTTGACGACCACCGTCGCATCGGCCGGCGCGTCGGCGAGGGTGTCGACGATCCGCAGCGCCAGCTCGGCGCCGGGCATACTGCGGCCGCCGGGAATGCAGAATCGCCGGTATTCCTCGGGCGTGCGGGTGTCGAGGATGACCAGCTCGTCGCCGCGCTCGATCCGCTCGTGCAGGTCGTCGGCGCTGATTTCCGGTACGTGGTGTACGACTTCGACGCGCTCGCCGAAGTCCTTCGAGGGTACGTTGACGCCCCACTCGGTGGGCAGGTCGAGGCTGGCCCAGCGATTCACGCCGCCGGCGAGCCAGGCGACATCGCGATAGCCCATCGCCTCGGCGGTGGCGGCGGCGGGTACGACGCGGCGCGCGTCGTCGTCGCAGAGGATCAGCGTGGTATCGGGATGCGGCACGGCCTGAGCAAGCTCGAACTCCAACCGCCCGCGGGGGATGAGGGAGGAGCCGGGGATGTGGGAAGCGTTGTACTCGCCCACCTCGCGCACATCGATCAGGGCATAGGGCGCGTCGGCGGCCACCCGGGCTTGCAGTTGTTGGGGAGTGAGGGGGGTGGGCATGGGAGGCTCCGTTACTCGAACGCGGATCGGGGGAGTCCGGACTGGCGGATGATTGCGACGAGTGTTCCAGGGGTGACTCTGCGAGAGAGCGGGATGATGACGGTTCGCCTGCTGCCGGCGCTGATTCGACGCATTTTGAGGTGGCTGCCGCGTTGGCTTACTTGCATGAATCCGTGCTGTTCGAGGATGCGGCGGACTTCGCGTCCGGAATGGGGCCGAAGCTTAGGCAACAGCGGGTTCGATCTTGATGATATGCACGCGGCCGGCGTAGCGTGCTTCGATTTCCTCTGGGGAGGCGTCTTCGAGGAAGAGTTCGAGCGCTTCTGTGAGGCTGGCGCGGGCAGCTTCGACGGTGTCGCCACCACTGGCGATGTCGAGTTCGGGGCAGAGGGCGGTGTAGAGGCCGTCGTCGGGGTAGATGATGGCCGTGAATTGGCGGGTCATGGGGGTGTTCCTTTTGGAGAGAAGGTATCAGGAAGGTGGCTAGTCGATGGTTGATTCGGCGATCTCGGAGGTCGTGGCGGCGGCGCGTACGACGCGGCGGGCGTCGTCGGCCATCCGTTGCTGGAGCTGTTCGGGGGTGATTGGCGTGGGCATGGCAGGTCCTTGGCTCATTCGAACTCGCGGCGCGGGATTCCTGACTGATCGATGACGGCCATCAGCGTCCCGCGACCTCGTCCTCCGATGCGACTTCCAGATAGCCGGCGACGGCTTCCTGCAGATTATTGAGCGCCTCGGCGATCGTGTCGCCCTGGCTCGCGACGCCGAGTTCGGGGCAATGCGACACATAGCCATCATCCTCACGCACGATGACGGCCGTGAAGTCCTGAATCATGGCGCACCTCAGGTGGTTGCTCGGCTGCGGTGGCGCCAGACTACACGGCGATGTCGGAGGTCGTGTCGCCGGCGGCGAGGGCGCGGTAGTGGCCGAGGACTAGCTCCTTGGTGAGGTAGCGGTCGTGCTCGCGGCGCTCGTTCTTTTCGAGCACGGGGAACTGGTCGAGGATGTAGGCGGTGTCGTCTTCGTCGAGGCCGTAGAGGTGGAAGAAGAGCGCGTCGAGGCGGGCGCGGAGCTGGCGGCGCTCGGCGGGGTCCCAGATGAACGGGTCGCCCTCGTAGCCGAGGTCGCGGGCGAACGGTTGGAGGTCCCAGGCGGTGTAACAGAGTCGCAGGACGTGGTCCTTCACGAGTTCGCGGGCGGTGGTGTCGCCGAAGAGGCGATCGTAGTCGGCGCGGGCGATCATTGCGAGTTGTTCGACGATGTACCAGTTCATGCTGGTGCCCTGCACTTTGCGCTTGGCAACGTAGTCGAGCGAGAGGCTGCTTAGGTTCGCTATCAGACAGGCGGCGTCAACTGCGGAAAGCTCCGGATGGTCGAGAAGTAACGGGACCTTGTTCCCGAATGCCGCCCACGGTGCGATCGTCGCGATCATTGTGCGCTCATCGGTAGCACGCGCAATGTCGCGAAAGGCTACGGTCCAGCCTTTGTCCTCGGGCAGATAATGGTCGACCTCGTGGGTACGCACCCAATACTGCGTTCGGGGGAAGTAGCCGGGGCTGGCCTTCTGCTCGGCTGTGACGGGTTCGCTGACGTAGGGATTGTGCTCGCTGGCGGGGTTGTAGCCGACGGAGTTGGCGCGGTGGTCGAAGTGGTGGATCATGCGGCCCTGGTAGAGCGGGGCCCACACGTCGTCGCCGCGCTTGTAGCGGTGGCCTGCGACGCGGTAGGCGCCGGCGGCCTCCAGCGCTTCGGCGGTCTCGAACAAGTCGGAGTCCGATGTCATGTTGAACAAGCCCTGCACAAAGCGGACAGGCCAGAGCTTGCGCACATCGCCTCGGGAATGGTCCACGAGTACGGAGTGATCGCGGTAGATCCGGCGGATGATCTCGGCGTCGCGCCGGCTGCGCAAGATGGGCGCAGTGCCGGTGTTGGGATTGATGCGTGCAAAATCGGCGGGCGCGAGCGGAAAGACGCGGTCCGCATCGCCGAGATCGCCCTTGCCGTGCAGAAAGAAGCCGCACTGCGCTTCCCCAAACTCCCGAGTCTCTCCACCAACGACGAGGGCGGTGAACTTGAATTGCGGATGCACGTCCGCGAACCACTTCGCGGTACGCGCTTCTGCGTTTGACGAGCGGCGGTTCTCGAAGTCGTAGATGCCGCCAAGGCGGCCGGTGGTGGAGATCGAACGAAAGAACTTGGCAGCTGTCTGATCGGCGTAGATTCCAGAGGGAGTCAGAAGCCCAACGACGCCTCGTGGTCTGACGAGCGCAAGGGAACGCTCGACGAAGAGGCTATAGAGGTTCGTGCGACCACCGCTGAGGAGGGGATAGTCCCCCGATGTGCGGCAGACGATGCGCATCGAGTGCGCCGCTGATCGCACCTCGTCGTATTGGACGCACAACTCGTCGCCCGCGGCGATCCCTCGTTCGATCGCCGCCTTGCGGCGCGATGCCGGTTCGAGGTTCGCGATCGCGGGGTCACGAATGGCGAACCACTCACGCTCCTGTTGCTCGATGCGGTCCCACGGGGGATTGCTGATGATCGCGTCGAAGCCGAGATTCTCGCCGGTCATGACGTGGGGGAACTCGATCTCCCAATGCAGGATCCGCTCGCGGGCGGCGACCTGGTAGGCGGCGTCGCGCAGGTTGCGATACTCCTCGCCGGCCGGCGACTGATTCTCACGGCTCTCGCCGTTGTACAGGATCGAAACTGCGCGTCCCGGATGCCCGCCGAAGGCATCGCCGAGGGGGACGTGTAGCTGGTCGCGGTCGCGCTTGTTCATTCCTGCGCTCAGCCAGCGCAATCCAGCGACGAGGTTGAACGGCCCGCGGACACGCTCTTTGTGCGGTTTCACCTTCTCCAGGAAGAGCTCGGATTCATGCACGCCGGCGATCAGCAGGTCAGCGCTTTCGTCCATGCGTTCCGTGTCGAGTGCAGTGAAGTCCCGCAGATTGGCCAGGTCGCCATAGAGTCCTCGCGCGATGCTGTCGGGCATCCACTTGGAGAGGTAGTCGACGGCGGCGCCAACGCTGATTCCCAATAGAGAATCGCCGCAGACCATGCGGTGCTCGATGAACGGCAGAGGCAACGGAGGGGTGAAGGTGTGCAGCCAGAGCGCAACCTTGGCCAGCTCGACGGCCATCGGATTCTTGTCGACGCCGTATATGCAGCGCTTGAGCACCATGCGACGGACAAGCGCTCGGTCGTCGGGCGGACCTGCGTATGCGAGCGGAGCCCGAGCGTCCGCCACGCGGCCCCCTAGCTGCTCAGAGCGATTGAAATCGGTTGATGGGTTGATGCGTGTGCGGATCGCTTCGAGTTCACGCTGCACGGGGGATGTGTAGCCAGATACCTGTGCACCCGCGGTTTCGACCAACTCGAGGATTTGATCGGCAAGCCAGTCAATCACCGTAATGAGGAAGTGCCCCGATCCCATTGCGGGATCGAGAACTCTGAGCTGCAGCACGGCGGCGGCGGGGTCGTTCTCCTCGCTTGGGTCCGCTTCGAACGCCGCCCTTCGCTCTTCGATCAGCGGTCGCAGCGTCTGCTCAACGATGAGGTCGACGAGCTCCTGCGGCGTGTAGTACGAACCGCTGTCCTTGCGCGCGTACGGGGAGGGGCGGGCGGTGATTTCACCGTCCTCGTCGCGATGCGGAGTGCGTTCAAGCAAGCGTTCGTAGATGCTGCCGAGCTGTCGAACCGAAAGCGTCCGATAGCTGATGTAGACGCCGGTTTCCTGGTTGTGGCTGAGCGGCGCGATGATGCTTGCGAGCTCATTATCAGCGAGCTCGATGTGATCAAGGAGCGCATGTCCACGCCTGAAGAGCCCGCCGTCGTACGCAGGAACTTTGAGATTCGCGCTCCCGTTGTCGACCAGCTGGCGCAAATCCTCGATCGCGCGCCAGAGCGTTGTGGTGTGCTCGGGGAATCGATTCGTGTGATGAATTCGATCGCGGACGGCCTTGCGCAGACTAACCGCGTCGTAGTCGGACGTGTCAAGCGGCAGATGACCGCGATCTTCGGCGTACGAGAGGAACAGCAGGCGATAGAGGAAGATCTGGACCGCGTCCGCGACGTCATCAGCCGAAGCATCAGGCTTGGCCCGCCAGAAAGCGGAGACGAGGTCGGGATAGACATTCCTGAAGATGGCCCCCGACAGATCGTCGGCGATCCGATCGTCCGCCCGGAGGCCTTCGCCGAGCAATCGATCAAGCAGCGACTCATCCCGGCCGGATTCGGGAATCCAGGAATCGCGGCGCAGCAGCAGCCAGGCGACGCGGAGCTCATGGAGCTTCTCGTCAGCCGGGAGCCGGTCAAACAGGTCCACGGAGATGAGCAGTTGTTGGAGATCGACTTCCCACATGCGCTCGCGTGGATCCGCACGGTGGCTATAAAGGCGCCAGCGGCCACCGTTGGTCAGCACCGCCCAGCGCAGCGAGCCGCGCGAATCGGCTCCCGCTCTCAGCAGATAGCGCTGCGTCTGCTGGGCCGCAGTTTCGCCGGGCCGACTACCCGTCCCCACCACGTCGAACTGCCGTCCCCATTCCTTGCACTCCACGAAAGTCGCAGCGCTCAGCACTTGCTGGCGATGCGCCAGACTCAGCGAGGCTTCGCGCGCATCATGGTCGGCGTGAAGCACGAGGTCGACTTCATCACGCGGCGTCAAGCTTCGCTTTGGAACGGGCTCGGGCCAGCCGAGCACCGTGAGCACGGGTGCGATGACGCGTTGAATCGTCAGGTCTTCACGAGGATTGCGGACGCCCTGCATGGAGGCGAGGGCGGCACGGGCGGCGTCCACGAAGGCATCGAACCCCGCGCTATCGAGCTCAAGCGCCTGGTATTCAGGCTGCTCCCGAATGTCCTGCTCAAGAAAGGTGTCGGACCAGAGGGGCGGGGGCGTGGGCATGGGTGGAGCATAGGATGAGGGTCAGCGGAGTCGTGCGGGGAAGCTCGAAATAACTCTCCCCCCGCCGTGCGGGGGGAGATGTCACGGAGTGACAGAGGGGGGCCGGTTCCGCACTAGCTGATGTGAATTCTCATCGAGATGGTTGGGGGAGCCCCCCTCTGCCTTCGGCATCTCCCCCCGCTGCGCGGGGGGAGAGGGGACTCGATTTGTGGCATCTTCCCGCGCAAGGGGCGAGCGGGAAGCCGAGTTGTTATTAGGATGGTTAAGGCTTCGGGGAGGTTTCTTGGCGGAGTTGCTGGAGGCCCATGGGGCCTAGCTCGAGGGTTTGCTGGTGGAACTGCTTGAGGTCGAAATCGGGGCCGGCGGCTTCGCGGGCTGAGGCTCGGGCGGCGAGCCATTCGCGCTCGCCGACCTTGTAGCTGACCGCCTGGCCGGGCCAGCCGAGGTAACGGTCGACCTCGCTGGCGAGCATCTGGGCGGGGAAGAACGAGCGCTCCAGCAGGAAATCGAGGGCGAGCTCGGGGCGCCAGGTCTCGCCGCCGTGGTATTGCTCCTGCTCGGGGATATCGAGCTCGAGGTGCATCCCGATATCGACGACCACGCGCGCGGCGCGCAGGGCCTGACTGCTCAGCAGTCCCATGTAATAGCCCGGGTCTTCGAGATAGCCGAGCTCGTGCATCAGCCGCTCGGCGTATAGCGCCCAGCCTTCGACATAGCCCGAAGTGCCGGCCAGCAATCGCTGGTAGCGGTTGAGCGCGTCGCCGAGGTAGCGCGTCGTACCGATCTGGAGGTGATGGCCGGGGACGCCTTCGTGGTAGCAGACGGAGAGCTCGCGCCAGAGCGGGAAGCGGGTCGCGCCGCCGGTCGGGTACCAGGTGCGTCCGGGGCGCGCGAAGTCCTCGCTGGGGCCGGTGTAGTACATCGCGAGCGCGCCGCCGGGCGGGGCGATCATCGCTTCGATGTTACGAATCGGCTCGGCGATCTCGAAATGCAGGCCGTGCATCGATTCGATCGTCGCGTCCTGCGTGTCCTGCATCCACTGACGGAAGGCGTCTTCGCCCTCGATCGCGGCGCCCTCGTGCTCGAGCACGTCGATCGCCTCCGCGACGCTCGCGCCGGGGCGGATCTGCTGCGCGGTCGCCTGCATCTCCGACTGGATGCGCCAGAGCTCATCCCAGCCCCACTCGTAGGTTTCCTGGAGGTCGAGCACGATGCCGTTGAACGCGCGCGCGGCGCGGCGGTAGCGGTCGGGGCCGACGGGGTCATGCTCGGTCGCGCGGGGGAGGTATTCGTTGGTGAGCCAGTCGGCGATCTCGGAGTAGGCGCGGTTGGCTTCGAGCGCGCCGGCCATCAGGTCGCGCTGCAGGGCTCCGCCGCCGGCGGTATGCTCTGCGCCCTCTGCGGCGAGGGTGTCGAAGAAGCCGCCCTCGGCGGTCCAGACGCGGGCCTGCTCGACGATCCCGCGGACCTGCCGTTGCGCGGCGGTCACATCCTGATCGAGACCGGCCGCCAGCGAGGCCTGGTATTTCCGCAGCGCAGCCGGCACGCTGGCCATCCGTCCTGCGATCTGCCGCCAGTGCTCATCGGTGTCGCGCGGCATGAGGTCGAAGACGCTGCGGGTCGACTGGAAGGGCGAGGCGAGGATGTTGAGCGATCGCAGGTGGTCGTCGGCCTCTTCGCTTTCGAGCTCGGCGTCGAAGCGCTCGAACATCACGTCGCGCGCGACGCGGTCGCGTTCGTCCTCCGGCTCGGTGCGTTCGAGGTCGCGGCGGGTGGCCTCACGCAGGGCGGCGCGCGCGGCGTGCCCGTCGGGCGAGAAGTCGGTCAGCTTGGTCTCCGCGCCGGGGATGCCGAGGCCGGTCGCGAGGTTGGGGTGCAGGGCGGCGATCGCGCTGACGTAGGCGTCAGCGATTTCGGATATCTGGCTAGCTTTCTGGCTCATGGGCTCGCTTCCAGCTTGGGTCTACCTGGGTTGACGTGTGGCATTGGGCGGGATCGGGCGGGGGAGCCCCCCTCTGTCACTTCGTGACATCTCCCCCCGCTCTGCGGGGGGAGAGGGGATCCGATCCCCCCCGCTCTGCGGGGGGGAGAGAGGGAGCGGATGCGATGACTCGTTCAGCACCCGGCTAGGTTGCGGCCATGAACGCGGCGTCCTCCTGGCGCACCTTTTGGGCGACGTGCTCGGGCACCGGGTCGTAGCGGACGAACGCCCAGGAGAACGTGCCGCGCCCGCCGGTCATCGAGCGCAGGTCGGTGGCGTAGTGCAGGAATTCGGCCATCGGGCCCTCGGCCAGCACGTAGGAGTGGGAGGCCGGATCCTCGATCGGCTCCATGCCGAGCACCCGCGCGCGGCGCGAGTTGAGGTCGCTGATCACATCGCCGGTCGACTGGTCGGGCACGAGGATGCGGTAGGACTGGATCGGCTCGAGCAGAATCGGGCGCGCGGAGCCGGTCGCCTCCTTGAGCGCCTGGCTGGCGGCCAGCTTGAAGGCCATCTCGCTGGAGTCGACATCGTGGTGCTTGCCGTCGAAGAGCACGACGCGCACGTCGGTCAGCGGGTAGGAGCCGATCGCGCCGGAGGGCAGCGCCTCGAGGACGCCCTTCTCGACGGCGGGGATGTAGTTGCGCGGGACCGAGCCGCCGACGATCTCGTTGCCGAACTCGAAGCCCTTGCCGCGTTCGCGCGGCTCGACGCGCAGCGCGACGCGGGCGTACTGGCCGTGACCGCCGGTCTGCTTCTTGTGCAGATACTCGGCCTGGCCGACCAGCGTGACGGTCGCGCGGTAGGGCACGCGGCGGTCACGGATGTCGACCTCGACCTTGAACTTGCGCTGTAGCTGGTCGGCGGCGAGCTGCACGTGCGACTCGCCGAGGCCGGAAAGAATCGTCTCGCCGCTGTCGCGATCGCGCTCGATCCGCAGCGTCGGGTCCTCCTCGACGAGGCGCGCGAGGCTGGGGCCGAGCTTGTCGACATCGGTTTTGGAGCGCGGCTCGACAGCCGCGGCGTAGATCGGCGCGGGCATGTCGGGCGGTGGGATCAAGACGCTGGAGCCGCGCTCGCGCAGCGTGTCGAAGGTCGTGGTATGGGAGAGCTTGGTCACGACGCCGACGTCGCCCGCGACCATGTCTGCGGCGGTCCTCAGCTCCTTGCCGACCGCGTGGGAGAGGCCGGAGAGGCGCTCGTCATCGCCCTCGCGTGAGTTCTGCAGGTGTGAGTCGCCGCGCAGCGTACCGCTGGCGACGCGCAGGTAGGAGAGCTTGCCGACGAACTCGTCGGCGGTGGTCTTGAAGACGAACGCGGTGGCGCTCGCAGCCGGGTCGGTGGCGACATCGGCGGCGATGCGCGGCGCTTCGGACGGGTTAGGGAAGGCGTTCTCGATCAGCCGGAGCAGCGGCCAGGCGCCGATGTTCGCCGACGCGCAGGCCGGCAGCACCGGCACCAACGCGCCCGTCTGGACCGCTGGGCGCAGGCCGGCCACGATCTCCTCGTCGGAGATCTCTTCGTCCTCCAGGTAGGCGAGCATCAGGTCCTCGTCGACCTCGACGATGCGCTCGACGAGGCCCTCGCGTGCGTCCGCGGCTGCCGCGGCGGCGTCAGCGGGGGGATCGGACGCGTTGCGTCCGTCGCCCTCGTAGGCGCGCCCGGTGAGCACATCGATCGCGCCGCTGAAGCTCGATTCGGCGCCGATCGGCAGGAAGAGCGGTTGACATTCGGGGCCGAGCGTCCTCTGCACGGAGTCCAGCGCCTCTTCCCAGCTCGAATTTTCGCGGTCGAGCCGAGTGATCACGACGGCGCGCGGGAGGCCTCGACGGCGGGCCATCCGCCAGGCGATCTCGGTGCCGACCTGCACGCCCGAGGAGGCGTCGACGACCACGATCACAGCGTCGGCGACGGCGTTCGCGGCGACGACCTCGCCCACGAAGTCGGCGTAGCCGGGGGTGTCGAGCAGGTTGATCCGCAGGTCGTTGCGGGTCAGCGAGACCAGCGAGGTGTTGACCGACATCCCGCGGTGCTGCTCTTCGGGGTCGAAGTCGGAGATGGTGTTGCCGTCTTCGACGCGGCCGATGCGAGTGGTGGCGCCGGTGGCGAAGGCGAGCACCTCGACGAGGGTCGTCTTGCCGGCGCCCTGATGGCCGACGACGGCGATGTTGCGGATGTTCTCGATACTCGTGGTCATGGCATGCTCCGCACGGACACGCCGACACAGTTCCTGCTGGGCGTTCGGCCCACCGTCGACGTGGCTGACAATTGGCCAGAATGCTAACCGATGACAGGGCGATCGCCCGGCGACTGCCTACCGATTGGGCGAGGGGACGGTACGGTCTGAGCGGCTCGCAGCGGCCTCCCCCTCAGTCGCTGCGCGACAGCTCCCCTGCAGGAGACCTGCGCGTAATTCCCACTGCTCCGATCTTCCCTGCCGGTGGCGGTGTCACGAAGTGACGGTGGGGAGCTTCAGCTATCTGGTGAGGGCGCGCCCGGAGCCCCCCTCTGCCTGCGGCATCTCCCCCCGCTCCGCGGGGGGAGAGGGGAAATGGAGATTACGCGCAGGTCTCCGCAGGGGGAGCATTTTTCTGGCGCAGCGACAGATCGTGGACCTCGAGCTCGGGCTGGCGGCGCCAGTCGCGGCGCAGCGACCAGACCAGGTCGACGCTCTGCCCGGCCCTGACCGCAGCGTGGCCCTGACGCCAGGCCACCGCGGGCCAGTCGGGGCTGCGCCAATCGGGGTGGCGTGGGCCGACGTTGAGCCGCAGGTGCAACTTCCCCGCGCCCATCCGGCGGGTCGACGAGATCAGCACGTCCTCGCTGAGGAAGAGCGGCGGCGGGTTGGCGGCGCCGAACGGTTGCAGCCGCTCGATCCAGCGCACGTGCTCGGGGCTGACGGCGTGCAGCGAGACCTGGCCGTCGATCTCCAGCGTCGGCCGTGGTGTGGCCGCGGCCGTCGCTTCGAGCGCCTGCTCCGCGTAGGCGCAGAGGCGCTCGAGCAGGGCCGGGAGATGGCGCGTCTCGGCCGTGAACGCCGCCGCGCGGGCGTGGCCGCCGTGGCGGATCAGCAGGTCGTCGCAGGACGCGAGCATCGCGGCCAGATCGAACGGCGCGGGCGAGCGGCCCGAAGCCTGCGCCACGCCGTCCTCGACGGTGTACGCGAACGACGGGCGCCGGAAGTGGTCCTGCAGGCGGCCGGCGACGATCCCGACCACGCCGGGGTGCGTCTCGTCGTCACCGGCGAAGACGACCAGCGGCTGCACGCCGTTGCTGGGCCGCGCCTCGACCTGGCTGAACGCGCGTTTGTAGGCGGCGTCGGAGAGCACGCGGCGTTTGGTGTTGAGCGCGTCGAGCTGATGCGCGAGCACGACGGCCTGGTCGGCGTTGGGGCTGAGCAGCAGCTCGACCGCGAGTGAGGCGCTCTCGAGACGGCCGGCGGCGTTGATGCGCGGCGCGATCTGGAATGCGACCGCCTCCGAGTCGATCTGGCCGCGCGCGCCGAAGTTGACCAGCGCCTTCAAACCCGGGCGCTCGATCGGCTGCAGACTGCGCAGGCCGGCGTGGACCAAGCGCCGGTTCTCGCCGACCAGCGGGACCACATCGGCGATCGTGCTGAGCGCCGCGAGATCGAGCCAGCGCTCGGTCGGGGTGTCGATTCCCGCCGCGGCCATCAACGCGTGCGCGAGGTGATAGGCCAGGCCGCCGGTGGAGAGCTCTGCGAGCGGGTGGTGCGGGTCCTCGGTACGCGGGGCGAGCAGCGCCGCTACGTCGGGCAGCGGCCCGTCGGGCGTGTGGTGGTCGACGATCACGAACTCGAGGCCGCTCTGGTCCTCCGCGCTGCTGATCGTGTCGTTCGCGGTGATTCCGCAGTCGGCGGTGATCACGAGGCTCGCGCCCGCATCGGCGAGCCGCTTCAGTTGGCGCCCATGCAGGCCGTAGCCGTCCTCACGGCGGTGCGGGATGAACCAGCGGCTGTCGATCCCCAGCGCGTCGAGCGCCTCGTGCAGGATCGTGGTCGAGGTGACGCCGTCGACGTCGTAGTCGCCGTAGACGGCGACGGCTTCACGGTCCCGGCGGGCGCGCATGATCCGCTCGACGGCGGCGCTCATCCCCGCCAGCGGCGCGGCCGGCACGTGGCGGTCGGGGTCGAGAAACGCCTCGGCCTGCGCGGCGTTCTCGATCCCGCGGCGGCGCAGCAGCCGCCCGACGAATGCCGGAGCGTCGAGGTCGGCGATGGTCGGTGCGTCCTCGGGCGCGGCGATGCGCCAATCGCGACCGCTGAGGCCGTCGCGGCGCGTTCGCGTCACGTCGCTCTACGCCTCCCAGCGGCGGAACACGAGGCAGGCGTTATGTCCGCCGAAGCCCATCGAGTTCGAGATCGCGACGCGCACATCGCGCTTGCGCGCCACGTTCGGCGTGTAGTCGAGATCGCACTCCGGGTCCGGATGCTCGAGGTTGATGGTGGGCGGGATCAGGCCTTCGCGGATCGCCTGGATCGAGGCGACCGCCTCGATCGCGCCCGCCGCGCCGAGCAGGTGGGCGGTCATCGACTTGGTTGAGGAGATCGAGATGTCCCAGGCCGACTCGCCGAAGACCGTCTTGATCGCCATCGTTTCGAACTTGTCGTTCAGCGGCGTGGAGGTGCCGTGCGCGTTCACGTAGTCGACATCGGCGGGCTCGATCTTCGCGTTCTTGAGCGCCATCGACATCGCGCGGACGCCGCCGTCGCCGCCCTCGGCGGGCTGCGTGATGTGGTAGGCGTCGCCGACGGTGGCGTAGCCGCAGATCTCGGCGAGGATCTGCGCCCCGCGCGTCTGCGCGTGGTCGGCGCGTTCCAGCACGAGGATGCCGGCGCCTTCGCCCATGACGAACCCATCGCGTTCGGCGTCGAAGGGCCTGGAGGCGGCGGCGGGCAGCTCGTTGCGTGCAGAGAGCGCGCGAGCAGCGGCGAAGCCGGCCACGGCCATCTCGCAGATCGGCGCTTCGGCGCCGCCGGCGAGCATGATGTCGGCGTCGCCGCGGCGGATCGTTTCGGCGGCGAGGCCGAGCGCGTCGGCGGCGCTGGAGCAGGCGGAGACGGGGGCGAGATTGGGTCCGCGCGCACCGAGCGCGATGCTGACCTGGCCGCTCGCCATGTTCGGCAGCATCATCGGGACCACGAAGGGCGAAACGCGCTCGGGTCCGCGGGTATCGAGGACGCGGAACTGCGCTTCGGTGGTGATGATCCCGCCGATCCCGGTGCCGACCATCACGCCGGTGCGGTCGGAGCCTTCGAAGTGGCCGAGTCCGGAGTGCCGCACGGCCTCGTGGGCGGCCGCGACAGCGAACTGGCTGTAGCGGTCCATCCGCCGCGCTTCCTTCTTGGGCATGTAGTCGGCGGGCTGCCAGTTGGGCACCTGCGCGGCGATCTGCACGCTCAGGCGGTGCGGGTCGAACAGGTGGATCTGCTCGACGCCGGAGCGGCCGGTGGAGAGGCCCTCCCAGGTGTCGACGAGATTATGACCGAGCGCAGAAACGACGCCCATCCCGGTCACCACAATGCGCTGATCGTCGGCCACGTGCGCCTCCGCGAGCTTCCGGCAGGTTGAGCGGCCCTGTAGTTGAGCGGCGTTCGATTCAGTCTAGCCCTGCGAGCCGCGATCGCCGCCGCGGTCCCGACATATGCGAACGTGAGTTGGGGCTGAGTGTGAGCGGTAGTCAGCAGCCTATTGCAAGCCGCCAGGCTCGGCTGCGCCGCCGAACAGCGATTCGAGCCCGCCGCCGCCAGCGCCGAGACCGCCCATGCCCTGCTCCGTGCCCCCACCGAGGCCGAGCCCGAGGCCGCCGCCCAGCGCAGGGGCTTCGAACGGTTCCTCGCCCGCCAGCGAGCGCGAGGCCAGCGCGAGATGTTCGGCGACATCGCCGGCGGTCACGCCGATCGTGCCGCGCGTCCGGGCGGCGCGATTGCCCGCGTCGGCGTGCAGGTAGACGCCCAGCGTGGCCGCGTCGAAGGGCGTGAGCCCCTGGGCGATCAGCGCCCCGATCGCGCCGGTCAGCACATCGCCGGTGCCTGCGGTTGCGAGCGCCGGTTGTGCGATCTCGCTGACCCGCGCGCGCCCATCAGGCGCGGCGATCACGGTGTTCGCGCCCTTGAGCACGACGACCGCATCCCACTCGGCGGCGGAGTTGCGCGTGAGGTCGAGCCGTGCGGCCTGCACCTCATCGGTGCTGCGCTTGGTCAGCCGCGCCATCTCGCCGGGGTGCGGCGTGAAGATCAGCGGCGCGGTTGTCGTCCAGTCGGATGTGGCGGCGAGATGGTTGAGCGCGTCGGCGTCGACCACGATGCCGGGTAGCTGCGCGACCGAGGTGTCGGTCAGCAGGTCGTTGACGAAGTGCCCCGTGGCTTCGTGGAGTCCGAGCCCGCAGCCCACGGCGAGCGCCGAGGCTGACTCGATCGCCTCGCGCAGCAATGGCAGCGCCGACGGGCCGATCGCGCCCGGGTGCTCGGCGTCGGGCAGCGGCAACCAGGTCGCTTCGGGCGCTGCCGCCACCATGAAGCCGTAGATCGAGGCGGGCGTGGCGATCGTGACGAGCCCTGCGCCGGCGCGATAGGCCGCGTTGGCCGCGAGGATCGCCGCGCCGGGGTAGCGCGCCGAGCCGGCCACGATCAGCAGCGTGCCGTGCGTCCCTTTGTGTGCATCGGCGGCGCGCACGGGCAGCAGCGCCTTCGCGGCGCGGCGCTCCAGCAGCTCGGTGCCGAGATAGTCGTCGAGGCCGACGGGGATCCCAATCTCGACCTGCTGCACTGATCCCGTGAGCGCGGCCCCTGGCTGCAGGTAGAGCCCGACCTTGGGCGCGTGGAAGGTGACCGTCTCGTCGGCTGCGACCGCGAGCGGATCGACGCGCCCCGAGTCGGCATCGACGCCCGTCGGCAGGTCCACGGCGATCAGCTTGGCCGGCACGGAGCGCGATCGCATCCTGCCAAGGCGCTGCATGATCTCGGCCAGGTCGCCTGAGATCGGTCGCGAGCTGCCCGTCCCCAGCAGGCCGTCGATCACCGTCTCGGCGCCGGCGAACAGGGCGTCGAGCGCCTCAAAATTCTCGTCCTCGGCAACCGCCCCGCAGGCCGCGCCGGCCTCGATCGCCTGTCGCCACTGCGCGTCGTCGCGCGGCTTGAGCGCGTAGCAGCGCACCTGCGCGCCCCACTCGGAGAGATGCCGAGCCGCGACCAGGGCGTCGCCGCCGTTGTTGCCGGGGCCGACCAAGACCACGATCCGGCGGTCCTCCAGCGAACCGAGCTGCATCCAGGCTTCCTGAGCGACCGCCAGGCCGGCCTGCTCCATCAGCGAGTCGGTCGAGACCCCGGCGGCCTCGGCGCGCTCTTCAAGGTCCCGCATCTCGGCTGAGGTGAGCAACTTCATGTGACCGCCGGCTGACCAATGGCGAACGCGCAGACCATCGTGCGTTCATGGGTGAGGCTGATTTCGATCCGCTCGAGCCCGATCTCGCGCGAGCGGCGCTCGGCCCCGCCGTGCAGGATCACGACGGGCTTGCCGCGGGCGTTGGCGAGGATCTCGATCTCGCGCCAGCGCACCCCGCGCACGCCGGTGCCGAGCGCCTTCATCACGGCTTCCTTGCCTGCGAACCGAGCTGCCAGCTCGGGGGTGCGGTCGCGGCAGTAGTCGAGCTCGCGCTCGGTGTAGATGCGCTTCAGGAAGCGCTCACGGTGCCGATCGAGCACGCTCTGAAAGCGCTTGAGCAGCAGCAGGTCGACGCCGCAGGTGAGGTCGGGAGACATTGGGCGGATCGTATCACCGTGCACTGTTGGCGCGGTCCCGCTGCAGCGCGCGCGGCTGCGCAGAGTGAGGGGCGCGCGTACGCTCGCTGTATGGCTGCGCAGCTGATCGATGGGACCAAGATCGCGGCTGGGATTCGCGCGTCGCTCGCCACACAGACGCAGGGCTTGCGGCGGGAAGGCCTGATGCCGCAGCTCGGGGTCCTGCTGGTCGGGGAGTCGCCGGCCTCCGCCTCCTACGTCCGCGGCAAGGAGCGCGCCGGCGCCGAGACGGGCATCGGCGTGCGCGTGATCCGGATCGGGGCCGAGGGGGACCCGTCGACCATCGAATCGCGGATCGGCGAGCAGATCGACGAGCTCAACGCCAACCCCGACATCCACGGGATGATTCTGCAGCTGCCGCTACCGGAAGGCGTCCACGCCGACGGGCTGCTCGAACGGATCGATCCGCTCAAGGATGTCGATGGCCTGCACCCGGCGAACCAGGGCCGCATCCTGCAGGGGCGCGAACGCTTCCTGCCGGCCACGCCGCACGGCGTGCAGCAGTTGCTCGTGCGCAGCGGCAACGACCCGGGCGGGAAGCACGTCGTGATCGTGGGCCGCTCACGCCTGGTGGGGATGCCGCTGGTCGCGATGCTGGCCCAGAAGCGCACGGGCGCCAACGCGACCGTCACCGTCTGCCACACCAACACGATCGACCTGGCCGAGCACACCCGCCGCGCCGACATTCTGGTCGTCGCGTCGGGGCGCCCAAACACCGTCACGGCGGAGATGGTGCGGCCGGGGGCGGTCGTGATCGATGTCGGCGTCAATCGCGTCGACGACGCGTCGCGCAAGCGCGGCTACCGGCTCGTCGGCGATGTGGACTTTGAGGGCATCCGCGAGGTCGCCTCGTTCATCACGCCGGTGCCCGGCGGGGTCGGCCCGATGACCGTCGCGATGCTGCTTAACAACGTGACTCGCGCGGCGCGCATGACGCGGATCGCAACTCGCTGATACCGTGACTTGCAGCCACGGAGGCCGCAGCGATGGATGATTTGCAGAGCGAACTCGAAGGCCTGCGCGCTCGTTTGAGCGACACGCTGGAGCGTCTTTGACCTCCCTCAGCTCGAGCAGGAGGCGGCTGAGATCGAACGCGCCTCGGCCGCGCCCGACTTTTGGAACGATTCGGAACGCGCGCGCGGCGCGATGAGGCGGCTGGCCAGCCGACAGCGCACGCTCGAGGTCTGGCGCGGTCTCGAGCAGCGATTCGACGAGGCCGGCGAGCTGCTTGAGCTGGCCACGCTCGACGGCGACGAGGCGCTGACCGCTGAACTGGCGCCCGAGATCGCCGAGATCGGTGAGCAGATCGAGGAGCACGCGTTCCAGCTGGCGTTCACCGGGCCGTATGACGAGCGCAACGCGATCGTCGAGATTAAGGCCGGCGCGGGCGGCACCGAGTCGCAGGACTGGGCCGACATGCTGCAACGCATGTATCTGCGCTGGGCCGAGCGCTCGGAGTTCTCCGTCGAGCTGGTCAATCTGGTGATGGGCGAGGAGGCGGGCATCAAGTCGGCGACGCTCGAAGTCAAAGGTGACTCAGCCTACGGCTGGCTGCGGTCCGAGCACGGGGTCCACCGGCTCGTGCGCATCTCGCCGTTCGACCCGCAGCACGCGCGCCATACGTCGTTCGCGATGGTCGAGGTCATGCCCGAGGTGCAGAATATGGCCGAGATCACGATCGACCCCGACGATCTGAAGATCGATGTCTACCGCGCCTCCGGCAACGGCGGTCAGAACGTCCAGAAAAACTCGACGGCGGTGCGGATCACGCACCTGCCGACCAACATCGTGGTCTCCTGCCAGAACGAGCGCTCGCTGCACCGCAATCGCGACAGCGCGATGATGGTGCTGAAATCACGGCTGCTGCAGCGCGAGCTCCAGCTCCGCGAGGAGCAGCGGCTCAAGATCCGCGGCGAGCACATCGAGGCCGGCTGGGGCAACCAGATTCGCAGCTACGTGCTGCAGCCCTACCGGATGGTCAAGGACCTGCGCACCGGCTACGAGACCTCCGACGCCGAAGGCGTGCTCGACGGCGAGATCGATCCGCTGCTGCGCGCCTGGCTGCAGACGCGGATCGGCACGGCCGACGAGGATCAGGCGTGAGGCTGCGCGGCGGTCTGTTCGCGCTGCTGCTGCTTGGACTGATCGGGCTGGTCGTCGCCGGGGCCGACAGGGTCCGTGCGCAGGAGGCGCCGCAGGTCGGCGCCACCACGATCCGCATGGACGACTTCCCCGAGGCGGCCACGTTCACGGCGCTGGTCTCGAACGGGTCAGAGGTCACTGAGGTGGTGTTCTTCTACACGGTGCTGCCCGACGGCGCGCTGACCCGCCAGCCGGCGGAGATCGCCACGGGCGATGTCACGCGCATCTCCGCCGACCTGGCCACGCGCGGGGCCAACTTCTACATTCCGGCCGGGGCGGACATCGTCTGGTACTGGCAGCTGACGACGAACGACGGCACGGTCGGCGAGACGCCGGCGCAAACATGGCGCTTCGAGGACCCGCGCTACGAGTGGGTCGAGATCGAGCGCGGCGGCATCGTGGTCCGCTACTACGACAACGAAGGCATCGCGATCGCGATGGCCGAAGAGGGCGCAGACGCCGTCGCGACGATGTCGCAGCTGCTGGGCATCGATGTCGACTTCCCGCTCAAGGTCTACGTCTGGCGCAGTGAGGCCGACGCAGAGGGCGTGCAACGCGAGCGCAGCGAGGGCTTTGACGAGCAGATCATTACCGGCGGCGTGCGCGTGCTCGGCGACCTGGTCCACATCTACAACCCCAGTCGCTGGGTGATCCGCCACGAGCTGACCCACATCCTGACCAACATCGCCGGCGAGGGCGCGTTCGGCGATCTCCCGTCCTGGCTGGATGAGGGCACGGCGACGATCGCCGAGGGCGATTGGCTGGACCGTCGCGGCGGCGCGCTCCAACGCGCGATCGAGCGCGACACCGTGCTGCCGGTCCGCGGGATGGGCTCCAACACCAACATCGCCGGCCGGGTCGATGTCTTCTACGGGCAGGCGGCCGCGATCGTCACCTTCCTGATCGACAGCTACGGCCCCGAGCAGTTCGCGCAGCTCTTCGCCACGTTCAAGACGGGCTCGACCATCGATAACGCGCTGATGACCGTCTACGGTCTCGACCGCGATGGGCTCGACGACGCCTGGCGCGCGTCGGTCGGGCTCGCCCCGCGCGAGCGCGGGGAGGACCGCTCGACCGTCATCGAAGACCAAGTGATCGAGGGCCCGGAGGTCGCCGAGCCGGAAGAGCAGTCATCCCGGCCCTCGCCCGCCTCCGACGACGGTGAAGCGCAGGAGCAACAGGGGTCGGCTGAGGCCGGCGATGACGCACAGGGTGAGGACGCGCAGGAAGGCGCCGGCGTCGATTCGCGCAGCGACGACGAGATCGCTGCGCGGGTATCGGAGATCGATCGTCGACAGTCGACCCGTCGGGTCGGCCCGATCTTCACCACGGCGGGCAGCTTCCCCTGGGAGTACGTGGTCGTGGCCGTCGCAGGCTCGATCCTGCTGTTCAGCGCCGCGCTCTTCGTCCGCATCATCACCCCGCGCGCCGCCCCCAGCGACGACTAGCCGAGCGAGCGACCACCGCGTCCCCGCCAGCGCGAACGAGCGGTGGGCAGCCGCGACCAGGGTGGGCGGCGGCTACACGGCGCTGAGGCGTCGCCGCCGCAGCAGCACGCTGAGCACGACCGGCGCGCCGATCAGCGCAGTGACCGCGTTGAGCGGCAACACGCTGCTGAGCCCCGGAAGCTGCGCGACGATCTCCGCCGCCAAGGCCAGCATCCCACCGCAGAGGATCACGGCGGGCGCGAGCACGCGATGGTCCGAGGTGCGAAACAGCCCGCGCGCAAGATGGGGGGTGGCCACGCCGAGAAATGCGATCGGCCCCGCGAAGGCGGTCACCGAGCCGGCCAGCAGGGCGGCACCGAGCATCGTGACGAGCTGCGCGCGCCGAACGTGGACGCCGAGGCTGCGAGCGTAGGAATCGCCGAGCAGCAGCACATTGAGCTGCTTCACGCTGAGCATCGCGATCACGATGCCGACGCCGACCGCCGGGGCGAGGATGCGCAGCTCGGACCAGGTCACACCGCGGAATGAGCCGAAGCCCCAACGCACGAACTGATCGACGTACTGTTCCTCCGCTGCTGAGATGAGAATCGTGATCAGCGCGCCGACCAGCTGCCCGACCAACAGGCCGACGATCAGCACCGTGACAATGCTGCGCACCCGCATCGAGAGCGCCAGCACCACCGCCATCACGACCGCCGCACCGACCACCGCCGCGCCGGCCAGACCGAGATCGCCCAGCCAGCCGAGGCCGGCGGTGAACACGGTCACGCCCGTCCCGGCGACCAGCACGACCGCCGCCACTCCGAACGACGCCCCGGAGCTGACGCCCAGCACGAACGGGTCGGCCAGTGGATTGCGGAACAGCGTCTGCATCTGCAGCCCGGCGATGCCTAGCGCCGCGCCCGCGAGCAGCGCCGTGAGTGTGCGCGGGATACGGATCTGTCGCACCACCGTCGTCCACACGGCCTCGTCTCCCGCCGCGGCGTCGGCTGAGCCGGCGATGACCGCGCCGAGCACGTCAAGCGTGGCGGCGAAGGGAATCGCGATCGAGCCGACCGCCACACCCACCAGTGCCAGGCCCAGCGTGCCGATGATCAGCGCTGTGAAGGCGACCACGTTGCGACGGCGCAGCGCTCCGAGCGCCGCCAGCTCCGCCGGCGCGTCCGATGCGGCGACCTGGGTGGCCTCGATGGCGGTCATTCGCTGCTCACTCGGTCGCCAGCCGCGCGTAGAAGACAAACTCGTGGTCAGGCATCAGGTCGGGGTGAAAGATTGCTACGAGGTCGGCCAACACCAGATCGGGCCGCACCGCGCCCTGCTCGAAGTAGTCGTTGGCGCCGCGCTCGTTGGTGCGGCGGACGGGGTTCCAGATCTCGCCCTGCTGCAGCGCGGCGAACGCGGCGTAGCGCGCGTCCTCCGCGATCGCATCTGCGCTGGAGGTCCACCAGCTCGCGGCGTGCAGCCAGAACTCGGCTGCGCCGGCCTTCGAGAGCTGCGTCTCCAGGTCATGCTCCAGCGAACCGGTGGACGAGTTATCGGCCCAGACATAGTCGGCCCCCGCATCGGCGAGCAGCTGCGCCACGTACGAACCGCCACCGGACGCCAGCCAGACATCGCCCCAGACCAGGCCGGTGTGCACCGTGGGCCGTGCCTCGACCGAGCCGGCGAGCTCGCGCGCGGCGAGGTAGTTGGCCCGCACCTGCTCGTACCAGGCCTCAGCCTCGGCCTCGCGGTTGAAGAACAGACTGATGAACTTGACCCACTCGGCGCGGCCCAACGGGCTGCTTTCGACCCAGTCGCCGTTGTGGACGACCGCCGTGCCGGCGCCCGCAACGACCTCGTAGGCGTCGTCCCAAAAGCCGGATGTCATCACGACGTCGGGTCGATGGGCCAGCACGATCTCTGCGTCGACGGTGTAGTTGGGGGCGAAGACCGCGAGCTCGTCGGCGTCGAGCATCGCTCGCACCGCCTCGCTGCTGACGAAATCGGCCTGCGCCACGCCTGTCAGACGATCGACCTCACCGATGATCTCGAGCGCCGGGAGGTGGGTCGTCGACGAGGTGAAGATCGAGCGCAACGGGACCTCGACCACGGTCGGCGCGGCGAGATCATGCTCGGCAATGAGCGCGTCGGCGAGGCTCGCCCAGCCCCCGTCGGGTTCAGGCGCCCCGCGCTGCACCAGCACGTAGACAGCGCCGGCAGCGCCCGGCGTGGTCTCGCGTACGTGCACGAGCTTGGCGTCGCCCTCATATTCGACGCTGAAGTTGACGGCGTCGCGAATCGAGATGCGCTCGGGCGACGCTGCAGGCGCCGCGGTCGGCAGCGCCTGAGGGAGCGAGTCAGAGCAGCCGACGATCAGCAAGAGCGTGAGGAGCAGGGAAAGCAGGGGGAGCGTCAGGATGCGGGGGTGCACGTTGCGGCCCTTTCGCGGACCGCTTCGCGCTGAGCGTGAGACGAAAAAGCGGCCCCGAGGGGCCGCTTAGGACGCCCCGACCCTGACGCGAAGTCGGCGTGCTGGCGTGGGCGCCTCGACGGCATCCGGGCTTACCGCAAAATGCGGATCACCGTTGCGCGACAGCCCCGGATTCTCACCGGGTTCCCCGTCGTGCGCCCCACATGGTTGTCTAAAGGGAGCCTAAATGCGACTGTCTCCGGAGTCAACGAGCCTGTTGGGCCCTATCGAGCAGCCTACCCAGCGTCTCCGCCAGATGGCTGAAGCTGACTGACGTGCTATTGGTGAGGCTGATCAATTCACCCATCTGCGGCGCATGCTCCACTTTGTGCAGACTGGCATGCCGAGCTATCTGCGATGCAGGATTTCGGATCTGATCCGGAGGCCTGTGGAACGGTCGCTTGCCCAGGATGCCAGCCAGTGTCGGCAGGACCGCTGTGAGAGCAGCGCGATCTCCCAGGTACCAGGCTTCGAGTTCCTCGCACGCGATACGGATAGTCGTGTGAGGTCGAAGATGATCCGGGACCTCCCGCTCCAACGCGTGTTTGCGGTCAGCGCAGTCCGCGCTGTCCTGGTCGCACACGACGAGCACGTGAGTGTCGGGGACGTGCCACGCTCGGAGCCTGGTGCGCATCAACCGGACAATGTCCGGGTAGCCGTTCGCACGGAGAAACGTAATCTGAAGCGTTGCAGGTGCATTCATGCGCTGAATCAGCGCCCTCAGGAATTGCTCCTTGGACTCCTCTTCGACGAGGATCAGCAGCCGCCTAATCATTCCGGATGAGCGCCTGGAAATCCGCCCGCCGACCAGATGCGACCGAGCTGGTCGCCGGCACGGCACCAGGTCACCAGCTCATCCTCATCGTGGGCACGCCGCACAGTGGTGACGCCGTGCGTCTTCATCAGCCAGAAGACCTCATCCAGGTCGGCTGCGTTCAGAAGGTCAGGAGAGTGAGTGGCGATCAGCACTTGAGCGTCGCCGCGCTCGGTGTAACCGCGAATCTCCTCGAGCAAGGGCCAGAGCAGCTTCGGATACAGGTAGTTCTCCGGCTCCTCGATGCAAAGCAACGGATGACGATCCGGCTCATTCAGCAGCAGCAAATACGCGACCAGCTTGACTGTGCCATCGGAAACCTGCTGCGCGTTGAAACCGCCGCCGTTGGAGGCGTCGACAAACTTCAAGGCCACGCGCCCGTCGAACGTCTCGACCGGCTCGACCGTCTCGAAGCCCGGAATCGCGCGCCGAGCGGCGGAGAGGGCTGCGTCCAGCGATTCTGAGTCTTGGGTGCGCGCTTGATGGTGGAGGACGTTGGCGAGATTCTCGCCGCGCTCGGAAAGCCGGTGATCGCGAGCGACCTCGCTCGCCACTTTCGCGACGGCGGGATCGATGTTCGAGATGTATGAGCCGCGCAGCATCGCGCGCAGCTTCTCGATCAGGTAAATCATCTCGAACGCTTCGGGGCGAAGGTCCGGCAACGAACGCGGATCGTCCGATGGTTCGTCATTCTGAATGAGCATGTCGGAGCGCCCGCTGTGTAGCGCCGAAAAGATCAACCCAGCCGGCTGATCAAGAAACAATCGGTCTGGCCGCAGCAATTCCTCAGCAAACACCAAATCCGTACCGGTGTCAGGGGGGGCGCCGTCAGCTTGGGTCACGTCACGGCTGATGGTCAGGTTGACTGCGCCGCTGTCGAATGTCGCCTTGAGCTGCAAGGCTTCCAACGCCACGCCGTCGACGCCTGCGACCGGATCGACGGAGATGCGGTAGGACACGTCTGCGGCGACCCCGCGGTCCGATGTTTCGGCGGTCTCGTGTGCGGACAACTCGATCTCGATTGGGCCGCGTTCACCGATCGTGCGCACGGCCTCGAATCCACCGCGACGCCCCAGCGCGACGCCGACATCATCCCGCAGACAATCGCTTAGAAACTGGAAGACATCGAACAGCGTGCTCTTCCCCGTGCCATTCGCTCCCACGAAAATCGCGAGTGGCGGGATCTCCTGCAGCTCGAAATCGGCCAGACAGCCGTAGTTTTTGATGTGCAGCGACTGCAGACGCATCGACAGCCCTCCTGCGCTCAGCGTATGCCGCGAATCAGCGTTTGGCGACCTGGTAGATGCTGGCCTGGCGGATTCGGGTCAGCAGCTCGCCGCTCTCGCTGAACATTGCGACGTCGTGCAGGCAGTATTCGTGGCCCTTGCGCTGGTAGGCCGACGAGATATGCCCGGCGACCGTGGCGGTCTGGCCGGCGTGGGCGGGCGCGAGCTGCTGGATCTGGCTCGACGCGTGGATGCCCGCGTTGTAGTGGTAGGTGTGCCGCAGCAGCCGCGTCGGACGGCCTGAAATCCAGCCCGTGTGCAGCCGCGCGTTCGGTCCGCGCCAGCGAGGGTCGGGGTCGCGCGCGTACTCGTCGGCGTATGCGCCCGCCTCTTCCACGGAGATCGGCACGGCCATCGGCGGCATGTCCTCGCCGAGCGGCAGCGTCTCCGGCGTCATCAGCGTCGTCGGATCAGAAGGGGGAGCCGGCTCGCGGCGCTGCGGCATCGCGAGCTCGCCCAGCCAGGACGCGTCGCCCAGACCGACCGTCCCCGCGATGCAGACCTCGCCGGTCTCTTTGGCCATCGTGAACTCATAACCGCCGTCGTCGTTGCGCGACACCCGCGTCGTGATCTCGTCGCCGGGGTACACCGGACGGCGCAGGCGGAAGTCGGACCAGCCGTGATCGAGCCAGGCCTCGCCGAGCGCCTCGACCAACGCGGGCGCGGCCCAGCCATACACGGTCACCCCGCCAACCAGCGGCCCCGCGTAGCCGAACTGCGCGGCCCCGGCCGTGGAGTGGATGATGTTGGCGATTTCCAGCGAATCCTCGCCGTCGAGGAACGCGACGATCTGCCGCTCAGCGAGCTGCGTGGTCATGGGTGAGGCTCCGTCTCTCTATCTGGTGGCGCTCAGATCACGCCGTCGGCCTTGAGCTCGGCGAGCTCGTTATCGGAGAGGCCCAGCAAGCCGCCGTAGACCTCGTGGTTGTGCTCGCCCAAGGTGGGCGCGCGATGGCGCAGCTGGCCGGGCGTCAGCGACAGCTTCGGCACGATACCGGGCTGCGCCAGCGTGCCGTGCTGCTCGCTGGGCACGTCGATGATCTGCGCACGAGCCGCGTAGTGAGGGTCGGCCACGATATCGCTGGCCGCATAGACCTTGGTCCCCGGCACGCCGTATTGCGCCAGCACGGCCTGCGCCTCGTCGAGCGTCAGCGTGCGCACCCACTCGCCGACGATCGCGTGCAGCGCCAGATAGTTCTTGCGACGCTCGCTGGGCCGCTCGAAGCGGGGATCGGTCACGATCTCGGGTTGCTGCATCGCGTCACAGAGCCGGACGAAGGTACCCTGCGTCGCCCCGCTGACGATCAGGAAGTGCCCGTCGGCCGTCTCGAACTGTTCGCCCGGGGTGATGCCGGGGAAGTAGTTGCCGGTGCGCTCGCGATTTTCGCCGGTGCGCTGATAGTTGGCCGCGATGCTGCCGCTCTGCTTCCAGATCGACTCATACAGCCCGATGTCGACATCCTGCCCGACCCCGTTGAGCTCCCGCGCCCGCAGGGCGGCCATCGCGCCGAACGCAGCGAAGACACCCGTCGAGTAGTCGGCCACCATGTAGCCCGGTCGCACCGGCGGACCGTCCGGGGTGCCGGTCGCGTAGGTCGCGCCTGAGAAGCCCAGCGCGACGCGGTCAAAACCCGCCCGGTCGCGATACGGACCGGTCTGTCCGTAGCCGCTGATCCGCACGACGACGAGTCCCGGATTCTGCTCGCGCAGCCGATCGGGGCCCACGTCGAGCCGCTCCAGCGTGCCGGGGCGGAAGTTCTCGATCAGGATGTCGGCGTGTGAGCAGAGCTCGCGGAACAGCTCCTGCCCGCGCGGATCCTGCAGATTGCAGGTCACTCCGCGCTGCGAGCGGTTGTCCTGGACGTACGAAATCGTGCCATGATTGGGCTCGCCCGTGCCCGGCCGCTCCAGCTTGATCACATCCGCCCCGAACTCCGCCAGCATCGTTGCGCAGAACGGCGCCGCGAGGATCTGCCCCGCGTTGATCACCAGCACGCCGTCCAGCGGTGGTCGGAGGTCGTCGGACATGGTGGCGAGAATACGCGACCGGTGAATCACGCCGAATCTGCGCGGGCCTCCCGCAGGATGCGCTCGTGCGCAGGCCTACGGAGGCGGCTGTTCGATGGTCCCGGACCCGAGCTCGCGGATCACATAGCTGCCGTCCTGCTGACGCTCCGCTCTGAGCTCGAAGAATCGGGCGCCCACAGTCGTCCGCGCGTCGATATCGCCCGAGCTCGCGTTGCGTCCGAATACCGCGGCATTGGGGAAGACGTAGAAATCAGAGGCTGCGAGGCTCACCGTGCAGCGTTCGCCCGGGGACACGAACATGCGCACGTGGCAGTTGCCGATCGATCTGGTCTGGTCCGCCGCGACTCTCAACACCACGTGATGCCCGTCGTTCACGGGGCGATGCAGGATCAGCTCGGAGTCGCTCAGGCCCCAGGGGATGAACGCCGACGCATAGCGGTGCGACGGCGTGAACGCCGAGGGGGCGATCTGTCCATCGTCGTCCACGGCGAGCGTGCCGCCGGAGCGGGGATGGCGGCAGCCGTCGCCGGGGGCGAGGATCATCCCGGCGGCGCAGTCGCCCAGGTCGCGTCGCACCTGCTGTTCGCGGGCCGGCACGCGTAAGCGCATCGCGGTGATGCGGAATGCGCCGTCGGCCCGGCGATCCGCCGTGAAGTCGTGGAGTGCGAGCCCGTCGGCGTAGGTGACTTCGATCCCGGTCGTGTGCACGCGTTCGCGACCGATCGTGTCGGCGAACGCAGCCAGTCCGTTCTGGTGGACCTGAAACGACCCTGGTGCGCCGCTGTGGCACTCTTCGCCGGGATAGAGCACGAGGCCGATCGTGCAGCGGCCGATCTCCACCAGCTCTCCGCCGCTGAGGGCGATCATCTGCACGATCCAGCGGCCGCCGGAGAGCCGCCGCAGCGATACGTTATGTCGGGCCGGATTGCCGCTGACGGTGAGGCCGCCTCCCTGGATCCGCCAGGCGCCGAATACCCAGCCTTCCTGCTCATCTACCCAGATCGTCTCAGCTGAAGTCGGGTCGGCGCAGCTCTGACCGGGTGCGAGGATCAGGCCCATCCGGCACTCCCCGAGGTCGGTCGACGCAACCGGCGGAGCGATCGCCGGCGGCGCATCGAGGCTGACGATCCGCCAGCCGTCCGCCTGACGAACGGCGTCGAGCCGCACGCGTCCGGAGGCGTTGGGCAGGTCCGCATCGACCTCGAGCTGGGCGTCGGCCAGCCAACTGTGCTGCTCAGGGCCGATCGTGAACTGCGCCAGGCCCGACGGATGGGCGATGAACCAGGCGCTCGAGCCGGGCACGGCGCAGTAGCCGCCGAGCGAGACGAGCAAGCCCTGCACACAATCGGCGCCGTTGATCGGGCGCAGCAGATCGAGCCCCAGTCGATTGAAGATGTAGCGGCCGTGCTCGAGACGCTCGATCCGAATGCCGTGGGTCACGGAAGAGGCGTGCGGATCGTGCCCGAGGCCGTGAACGAACCCCACCACGATGTAGATGCGCGACCGCTCGGCTGGGAAGACCATGTCCTCCTTGGCGGTGGCGCCACCCTCCGGCTACAGCGGATAGTGCGCGCTGGCGTCGGGCTCGACCGCGAACACGTCTCGGGTGTCCGGGAACCGGCATCGCTCACCGGGGTCCACGATCAGCCCGAGCTGACAGACCGGCGGCCCCTCATCGACCAGATCGATCGACGACGTGTAGACGCGATCACTCCCATAGCGCGGGGTGTCGAGCCGGCCAAAGCGCGGTAGCAGGCGCTCAGTTGAGTTCGCGGATGACGTAGCTGCGGTCTGGCTGGCGCTCGGCGCGCAGCCGTACCACTCCGTCGTCGCCGTCGACCTCAAGATCGTTGTGCGCGGCGACGCTGTCGAAGAACGCTGAGTCGTAGAACACGTAGAAGCGCAGCGGCTCCGATCCGGCGCGGCAGCTCTCGCCGGGCCTCACGGTGAGGTCAACCGCGCACTGGCCGATCAACGATGGCTCGTCCGCGCCGACGATGAACACGATGTGACCTCCGTCATTGAGCGGCAGAGTCTGAATCCGCTGCCCGATCGTCCCGCCCCAGGGCACAAAGCGGAAGGCACCGGAGGTGTTCGGCGCGCGGCCCGTGAGGCTGAGCTGGTCGTCTTCGTCGACGATCAACATCGCTCCCGCGTTGGGGTAACGGCAGCCGTGCCCCGAGCCGAGGAGCAGCCCGGGGAAACAGTCGCCGCGCTGGCGTTGCACGCGCGACTCAAGCACCGGCCAGCGTTCGCGCATCCAGGTGATCAGGAAGCCGCCGTCGCGCTGGCGCTCCGCGGTGAAGTCGTACTGAGCAACGGAGCCGCTGCCATAGCGGACGGTGTGTCCATCGACGTTGACGCGCTCGAAGCTCGTGGTGTTGACGCTGAAGGCGAGCCCATTCGCGAAGACCCGGAACCACATCCCTCCGGTCTGTGAGCAGACCTCGCCGGGATAGACGACGAGGCCGATCGTGCAGAGGGCGATGTGGGCTGGATTCTCAGGATGGCCGGTAATCCGCGCGACCAGCCAGCTGCCGCTCGCGAGCGGATGAAATGACAGTCCGTGGGCGTTTGGGTGGCCGCTCGTTGAGGTGCCGAGGGCCTGGTACTGCGGCGGGGCATCGTCAACCACCCAGCCGCCCTCCGCGGCGATACCGTACACACCGGTCGATGTGGGATCGCCGCAGCTCTCGCCACGCTGGAGGATCAACGCGGGCGCACAATCTTCCAGCTCATCCGACAGGGACGCTGACTCGACGGGTTGAGGCGCGATCAGCTTCGTGAGCCGCCACCCGCCGGACTCCCGGACGGCATCGACGCGATAGCGCGGCAGGTAGTCGATCGGCGTGGTCTCGGCGTGCAACTCGTCTTCCCCCACCCAACTGAGATCGAAGTTGGGCACGCTGACATGAGCGAGCCCACCGGGATAGGCGACGAACCAGACATTTCCGCCGGTCGTGGTCGGCAGGCCGCAGTAGTGGCCGAAGGGGACCAGCAGCGCCTCAACGCAGTCCGCGCCGTTGGCCGGCTGCAGCGGGTCGAAGCCCATTCGGATGAACAGGTATGCGCCGTGCTCAAGCCGTTCAACGATGACCGCCTCAACCGCGGATCGCGGCGCGACACCGTCGGTCAGGCGAACAGAGAAGTGGGTGCGGAACTGGTTCGGGGGCACGCCCACGGTTGCCTCAGTCGATCCACCGGCGGTCGGCTGTGGCCCGACCGGGTAGCTCGCGCTGCCATCGGCATCGACGACGAACTCGCCGCGCGTGTCGCGGAAGCGGCAGCGCTCCCCGCTGCGCACGATCGCCCCCGGCCGACACAGCGCCGGGCCCTCGTCGACCAGATCGATCGATGTGGTGGTGAACATCCGCGGTCCGAAGCGCGGCGAGTCGAGTTGCCGCAAGCGCGGTAGCAGTCGTTCAGCCCAACTCTCCTCCTCGTCGTCGACCTGCTCGATGACGCGCTGCAGGCCGAGTTCCACGTGGCCGTGGGCGATGTGGCGCAGACTGAGCCGCAGTAGGCCGGTCACGCCAGCGACGGAGAACGATTCGGTGTCGTGCCAGAGATCGAGCGGGGCGTCCGCCGGCAGCACGCGGTCCTGCGGACTCACCCACCCACCCCAGCCGTCATCGCTGCGGCGCACCTCCAGCCAGACCGCGACGCTGCCGCCCACCTGCCGCTCCGCCGCGATCCTTGCCTCGATCAGCAGGTATTCGTCCTCGGCAACGGCAAATTGTTGCGAGAGCAGCGCCACGAGCAACAGCGGCGCCAACAGCCCCACGAGGGCGGCAGCGCGCCGCCGGCGAGCCCCGAACATCATGTCGCCAAACGAAAGTCGCAGCCGCTCGCGCATGGCGTGGAGGGTATGCGACCCCGGCCACGCCGGGTCTTAGCGCATTGCGGTGATCAGGAAGCCGTCGTCGCTCTGGCGATCGGCTCTGAATTCGGCGAACGAGCCCTCGCTGCGCGCCGCCTCGAGCCGGTCGCGCTCGGCGATATCGGCGAAGTGCGCCAGGCCATTGGCGTAGACGATGAACACGTGCGGCCCGCGGCCCCAGCACCACTCGCCGGGGTAGACGATGAGGCCGACGACGCAGCTGCCAAGCGGCGTCGATTCCTCGCCGCTTTGGGCGATGCCCTGGATGATCCAACGTCCCCCGGTGAGCGACTGGACGACGATGCTGTGGCCGTTGGGGTGGCCTGAAATGCTGAAGCCGGAGCTAGCGTCGTGAGCGCGGCCGCCGTTCAGGCCCCACCACCCTTGGGCATTGACCCACAGCGTTGAGGTCGTCGTTGGGTCGCCGCAGCGCTGACCGCGTTCGAGGATCAGGCCGGCGTGACACGCGCCCACGTCGACAAGCTCCGGCGGCGCCACCCACGGCGTGCGCCCCTGGAACGTCTCAATCCGCCAGCCCTCGGCCTCGCGCACCGCGTCGAGCCCGAACGCGCCCAACGCGCGTGTAGGCGTCGTGTCGGCCTCGAGGTCGTCGTAGCTCAGCCAGTTCAACCCAGCCTCTGGGACCGTGAAATGCGCCAGACGTTGCTCGTAGACCACAAACCACGCATAACCGCCCGGCAGCTGGCAGTAGTGCCCCGCCGGGACGAGCAGGCCCGGCGCGCAGTCCGCGTCGTTGATCGGACGCAGCCGGTCGCTCCCCATCTGCAGGACGATGTATTCGCCGTGCGCCAGACGCTCGATCAACACGGCGGGGAAGCTGCCGCGCGGCGGGATGCCATGTAGGAAGGGCACTCTGAACTGGAACCGCCTGAACGCGGGACGCGAATTCCCATCCTGTTCGTCGCCGCGAACTTCGCAGGAGCCGCCCGGATGGCTCGCGTCCCCATCGGGCTCAAGCACGAACTCATCGCGCGTGTCGGGGAAGCGGCAGCGATCGCCGCGATCGAGAATCAAGCCGAGCCGACAGAGCGCGGGGCCTTCGTCGACAAGATCGATCGATGAGGTGTGGATGCGATCGGATCCGTAGCGCGGCGTGTCGAGCCGCCGCGAGCGCGGCGGCAGCCGCTCGCCCCAGTGGACGCCGGTGACGCGCTGGAGCCCGAGCTCCACACGCCCGCGGGCGTCCCGCCGCGCGGTGATCCCGAACTGCCCCGGCACGCCGGGCACCGTCAGCGGCGGCACTGAGTTCCACCAGACGCCGGTCGGGGCCGGATCGGGAAGAAAGCGGTGCACGGGCTTGATCTGCTCTACCCACCCGGCGCCGTCGCGTCGCACCTCCAGCAGCACTTCGACGCGCCCATCGTCGTGACGTTGGGCCGCGACCCGCGCCTCGATCAGCAGGTATTCGTCCTCGGCGGCCACCGAATGCTGCGACAGCATCCCGCAGACCAACAGCGCCGCCAACAGACCGAAGAGTGCGACAACGCGCCAACGCCGGGCCCCAATCAGCGCATCGCTCAGCGGAGGTCGCAGGCCGTTGAACATGGCGCGGAGGGTAGCCACCGCGCGTTCGGGGCCGCTCGCGGCGCAGGTGGTCAGTGGAGTTCGCGGATGATGTAGCTGCGGTCCGGCTGGCGCTCGGCGCGCAGCCGCAGTCCCATGTCCGCCTGGCTTACGTCGAGGTCCAGGCTGGTAGCAACCGCGGCGTACAGCGCTGCGTCGTGGAACACGTAGAAGTCTGGCAGTCCGGGCCCGCTGCTACAGCTCTGACCCGGCTTCACGACGAGGTCCAGTGAACAATCGCCGATCGAATGCGGGGTGTTGTCGCCGACGGCGGTGAGGATGCGGCGGTCGTCACTCAGCCGCTCCCACTGGAAGACGACGGCGCGGCCGAGGCCCCAGGGATCGACGCTGAACGCGCCTTCCCTGAGCTGGGCTCCGACGCCGCCGAAGTGGAGGCGGCCGTCCTCAATCATGACGAGCTGGGCGAGGCCGTCGGCGTAGCGGCAGCGATCGCCCAGGTCGAGGATCAGCCCGGGCCGACAATCGCCCAACTCTCGCCGTACCTGCGCCTCGGCCTGCGGCCAGCGTTCGCGCATGTGGGTGATCCGGAAGCTGCCGTCGTTCTGGCGCACAGCGGTGAAGTCGTACCGCGCGACCCAGCCGCTGCCGTAACGCACTTCGCGCCCGACGACCTCGACGCGCTCGAAGTCGACCTCGTCAGCGATATAGCCGAGGCCATTGGGGAAAACGGTGAACCACATTCCTGCGGTTTGGAAACACACCTGACCGGGGTGTAGAACAAACCCCACGATGCAGAGACCGATCTTCTCGGGATTGTCGGGGTGGGATCCAATCCCGGTGGTGAGCCAGGCGCCGCCGCCGACAGGAAAGAAGCCGTTCGATCCGCCGTTGGGGTGTGCCCAGTTCTGGGAGCGCGGTTCGTAGTGTATGGAGCCATCGAGCCACGCGAGGCCGCCGTCGGGCGAGACAGAATACACACCGGGCGAAGTGGGATCAGTGCAATGCTGACCGGGCCGGAGGATCAATCCCGGGAAGCAGTCGCCGACAGAGCGGGTGACGAAAGGCAGGGATCGGAGCTCGGGAGATGCGATCGTGGTGATGCGCCAGCCGGTGTGTTCACGGGCGGCGTCAAGGCGGAAGTGAGGCAGGTAGCCGACACGGCCCGTCTCGACGTGCATGTCGGCCTCGCTCACCCAGCTGAGCTCGTCGATGGGAATGCTGAGGTGTGCAGGCCCATGCGGGTACACGACGAACCAGACCTTGGCGCGGGTGGTCACGGGGAGGCCGCAGTAGTGCCCAAAGGGGACGAGCAGGCCCTCGACGCAATCCGCGCCGTTGGCCGGCTGGAGCAGGTCGTAGGCCGTTCTGATGATCAGGTACGCGCCGTCCCGAATGCGTTCGACCACGAGGGATTTGGCGGAATCGCTCGGGGCGGGGACGCCCGCCGGCACGTGAACTCGGAGATAGCTGCGGAATCGGTCCGGGTCGACGAGACTCGGTTGCGAATCGGACCCGCGGCGCGACCAGCTGGGCGGATAGATCGCAACGCCGTCGGTCCGGACGGCGAAGTGGGAGCGCGTTTCGGCAATGCGGCAGCGCTCGCCAGCGCTCACGACCAAGCCGAGATAACAGACCGTTGGCCCCTCGTCGACCAGTTCGATCGGTGAGGTCCTGATCCCAACCGGGCCGTATCGAGGCGTGCCCAGCTGACGGAGGCGCGGCAGCAGGCGTTCACCCCAGTGCACGCCGGTGACGCGCTGGAGCCCGAGCTCCACACGCCCGCGGGCGTCCCGCCGAGCGATGATCCCGAACTGCCCGGGCACGCCGGGCACTGTCAGCGGCGGCGTTGAGTTCCACCAGACGCCGATCGGCGCGGGATCCGGCAGAAAGCGGTGAGTCGGGCTGATCTGCTCGACCCACCGGTCGCCGTCCCGGCGCACCTCCAGCACGACCTCAACGCGCCCGTCATCGTGGCGTTGGGCCAGAACCCGCGCCTCGATCAGCGCGTATTCGTCCTCTGCCGCCACGAATTGCTGCGGGAGCATTGTTGCGAGCAACAGCGCCACCAACAGCCCAACGAGTGCGCCAGCGCGCCGGTGTAATCGCAGGCCGTTGAACATGGCGCGGAGGGTACCGGCCGCGCGTTCGGGGCCGCCCGCGGCGCCGGCGCTCAGTTGAGTTCGCGGATGACGTAGCTGCGATCCGGTTGGCGCTCGGCGCGCAGCCGCACTGCGCCGTCGTCGCCACCGACCTCAAGATCGTTGTGCGCGGCGACGCTGTCGAAGAACGCTGAGTCGTAGAACACGTAGAAACGCAGCGGTTCCGATTCGGTGCGGCAGCTCTCGCCGGGCCTCACGGCGAGGTCAACCGCGCACTGGCCGATCAACGATGGCTCGTCCGCGCCGACGATGAACACGATGTGACCTCCGTCGTTCAGCGGCAGCGCCTGAATCCGCTGCTCGACCTTGCCGCCCCACGGCACAAAGCGGAATCGATCGGGGGTGTTCGGCGCGCGGCCCGTGAGGCTGAGCTGGTCGTCTTCGTCGACGATCAACATCGCTCCCGCGTTGGGAAATCGGCAGCCGTGCCCCGAGCCGAGGATCAGCCCGGGGAAACAGTCGCCGCGCTGGCGTTGCACGCGCGACTCAAGCACCGGCCGGCGTTCCCGCATCCAGGTGATCAGGAAGCCGCCGTCGCTCTGGCGCTCCGCCGTGACCGCATAGGTCGCGACACGGCCGCTGGCGTAGACGACCTCGTACCCATCGAGGCTGACGCGCTCGAACCCGCCGGCCGTCGCGACCTGCGCGAAGCCGCTGCGGAACACCCGCAAACCGCCTGCGCCCCACTTATCGCACGCCTCACCCGCATAGAGGAGCGACCCCACCCCGCAGCTTCCGACCCTCACCGGATTGTCGGGATGGTGGTGAAGCGACGTCACGATCCAGGCGGCGTCAGCAAGCGGCTGCACGCCGAGCCCGTGGCTATACGGGTGACCGTAGGTTCCCACGAGGACCGTGTCGTAGAACGGCGCGCCGCTGTGCAGGACGAGGCCGCCATCGGCTGCGATCCAGAGCACATGGGTCGAGGTCGGGTCGGCACAGCCCTCACCGACCTGCAGGATCAGTCCCGGTCGACAGTCGACGAACTCCACAACTGCGGGCGGGGAGGCATGGTCCTCGGGGACGATCATCGCCGCGATCCGCCAGCCCCGATCCTCGCGAACCGCGTCGAAGCGGTAGTACGGCTGGTACTCGGCGGGCACCGCCTCCGCGTGCAACTCCGCGTCGCCGATCCAGCGCAACTTCCGGCCGGGATCGCTGAGGAATGCGAGCCCATCTTCGTAGACGGCGAACCACGCGCTGCTGTTCGTTGTGCGTGGAAGGCCGCAGTAGTGACCGAACGGCACCAGCAGGTCCTGCACGCAGTCGGCCCCATTGACCGGCGCGAGGACATCAAGCTCCATCCGAGTGATCAGGTACACGCCGGGTTCGAGCCGCTCAGCGTTGACACCCGCAGCGGGATGCCCCAGCCCGATCCCATGCAGGGACGGCACGACGAAGCGCAGGCTCGTGCGCCCGGCGGGCCAGGTCCCATCATGGTTGTCGGTGTACCTGTTGGAGGGGTCGACCGGAAAGCGAGCGCCGCCGTCTGCGTCAACGACGAACTCCCCACGCGTGTCGGGGAAGCGACAGCGCTCCCCGCTGCGCACAATCAAGCCAAGCCGGCAGACCGCTGGACCCTCGTCAACCAGATCGATCGACGACGTGCGCAGCGAGCCAGGACCGTAACGCGGGGAGTCGAGCTGCCGCGAACGCGGCAGCTGCCGCTCTGCCCACGCTCCGCTCTCGTCCTCGCTCGTGGCGCGCTGCAGCGCCAGCTCCACATGCCCATTGGCGATCCGCCGCGCGGTGATCCGCACGAGCCCCGGCACGCCCTCAATCGAGAGCGGCTCGGTGTGGTACCAGCGTTCGAGGTCCGCGTCGGCGGGCAGGAACCGGCGTTCAGGGATCACCTGCCGACCCCATCCGTCGTCGCCGCGGCGTAGTTGCAGCGCGACTCCGACCCGCCCGTCCTCCTGACGGTGGGCTGCGATCCGCGCCTCGATCAGCAGCTATTCGTTCTCGGCGGCGACGGGTTGCGGCCCTGACAGCGCGGTCAGCAGCGCGATCGACAGCGCCAACAGCAGCGCGCCGCTGAGCATCGCGGCGCGCTGCTTTCGAAACTGTGTCATGCGCCGAGCTTAGGCCGGAAGCGGGACGCCGTGGGTGTGCTCGCGCAGCGCGGCAAGCTGGTGCTCGACCGCCGCCAGCCGGGCCTCGACCGAGGGTGCCGCTAGCCGGTCGGCGATCGCTTCGAGCAGCGCGTCCCAGGGGAAGCCGGGGCCGGGATCTGACTTCGTCGTGCAGAGCTCGTCGTGGCCGAGATGATGCTCGCGATCGACCGGGATCTGATACTTCGCGCACTGGAACGCCGCCCATGCCGCGACCGCCTCGAAGTGGCGCGAGCCGGGGACGAACGTGTCGGCGATCTCTCGCGCGTAGCCCTCGATCTCAATCGAGAGCATGCAGGTGTTGTAGGAGACGCACTCGTCGCGCCACCAGGTCGGCCGCGGCAAGCGCGTGTTCGGTCGCACGCTGGTCCGGGTGCCCTGCGCCCATGCGAAATCGTGGTCGCGCACCATCTGCCAGAGGTCGCCGTCGGAGTCGGCGTAGTAGCCGGTCGACGCGTTCGCCTCAGGCCGCTGGAACCAGGCCGGCGTCGTTTCCACGTCGTCCGGCTGCTCCTCCGGCGTGTGGTAGCAGATCGAGAGCTGGCGTCGCGGGGCGCCGCTGTAGGGCAGCGACGGAGCGGCGCCGAAGTTCGACTCGTGCGCCGGCGCCCAGATCGTGACCGCCCCGGCGGGCAGGCCCCGGAGCCCCCCAAGGTCCGGGGCCTGCCCTGTGCCCTGCGGCGTGTCGTTGTTGGAACGTTGAGTGGTCACTCGCCCGCTCCCTCGGAGCCGCGCCGCTCCTGAGCGCGCAGGACGCCGTACGCGCCGGCGACCGCGATCGCCATGGTGCGCACCGAGTCGCTCGCGCCGACCGGTCCCAGCACGCCGGTCTCCAGCAGCGCCCAGACCGCGATCACGCCCAGGGCGATCGCGGCTCGCACGCTGCCGCGCGGCATCCAGAGCGGGTCCCGTGCATCGCCCCCGTCGCTGGCGCGCTCGTCAGTCGTCTGTGTGGTCGGTGTCGTGTCGGTCATGTCGGTCATCAGTCGGTTCCTTTCAGGAGCCGCGAGCGATGAAGCCCGCGGCCAGGCCGATCGCGGCGAGCAGGACGGTCCCGCCGCCGACGGCGATGTACAGGCGGTCGATTCGCGCCTCGATGTGTTCGACGCCCCGCTCGAGCCGATCGAGAAACTGCCAGATCGGGTCGTCGGGGCCGTCACAGGGCGGCGGGGGGCGGTCCCGCCGGCCCGCCGCCGAGTCAGGCTGTGCCGGGGAAGTCATCAGCTCATCTCCGTTCGTTAGGTTCTTGCGTTCGTTGAGTTCGTTCAGTTCGTGGTGTTGGCGCCGCGGCTCAGAGGAAGAAGCTGGCTCGCAGCGTCACCGGGCCGCCGCCGACCGCGATGAAGCGCGCCCGCTGGACCTGGTCGCGGTGCTCGAGCTCGAGCGACGCCCCATCCGCGATCAGATGCCCGACCGCGGCCGTCGGCGGCTCGCCGTCGAGCCGGTAGCGCAGCGCGCCGCCCTCGACGCTGCAGGAGGCGCGGTTGGCGCGACCCGCGTGCTGCGCCGAGAAGCCGGCGGCCGCCGCGCCCAGCGTCAGCGACTCGAAGCCGACCGCGACGCCGTGCGTCACGACGAGCCTCCAATCTCCTCGTCGGCCGGGTGGGTCTCGGACGCACCGTCGGACGCGTTGTCGAGCGCCGCATCGAGCGCTTCGGCGAGCGCCCGGTAGGCCTCCGGCAGCTCGTCGACCGAAGCCGCCTCGGCCCACTCCAGCGAGCGGTGCTTGAGGTACTTCGCGGCCGGAGTGGCGACCCAGTCGGCCGGCGGCTCGCCGTCTGGACCCTCGGGCCGAAACATCAGCAGGTCGTACTCGGCCAGGTCGCCGCCTGCCGCACGCACGGCGCGGAGGTGGCGGTGAAACAGCAGCAGCGGTCGCTGCGCGGGGTTCAGCGCCTCGGGGTAGACGAAGCGCGCGGATTCGGAAGTGGTCATCGGATCGTTCCTTTCGATCGGTGTGATGGCGTGTGGCTACGAGGGCCCGAAGCCGGCGTTGATGTCCGTCTCCAGCCAGTGCCGTGTGTCGAGCTCGACGGCGTGGTGGTCGAGCCCCAGCTCGTCGGCGCTCTCGAGCAGCAGGCGCTCGGCCTCGCGGCTGTCGTGAAAGCCGTGTCCCAGCAGGTGCTGGTCGCGGCCCTCGTAGCCACGCCCGTGCTTGTCGGTCTTCGCGACGCGCACGTTGGCGCGGGTGGCGCGCGTGCCCGTGCTGATCGCCGGCAGGTGGTAGCGGCGGGAGCGGCCGGACGGATGCGTGGGCATCGTTAGCCCCCGTCCGCGGTGATCTGCGCGCCGTGGTGTGCGTAGCCGGCGATCCCGGCGTCGTAGTCGGCCAGCGAGCGCAGGATCACGCCCGGCCAGTTGGCCTCCGAGAACACGTCCAGCGTCCAGTCCATCGAGCACGCCCAGGCCAGCGCGTCACGACCGAACATCGAGCAGATGTAGTCGCCCGAGCCGTCCTTGGGCATGTAGCCGTCAACGAACACCGAGGCGCCCATCAGCGGGATTTCGCTGATCATGAAGCGCCGGATCAGCTGCTCCGAGAGCCCGCGCGGGATCCACGGGCTCGCACCCGAGACGCCGCCCGTCGCGCCCAGGTCGCTGACCACGTCCTCGGCCGGGATCGGCGCGAGCACGGCGATGATGTCGCCGCGCGGCGGCCCGCCCTTGGCCCGCGGGATCGACTGCAGCTTGCGCCGCGCCGTCCGCAGCGTCGACAGCGTGAGGTCGACGTTGGTCGTGCCCACGTCGTTGTCGGTGTGCCAGTTGGCGAACTCGCCGGTCAGGTCGGTGTCGATGTCCTGGCCCTGCGAGAGCGCCATCTCATCCGAGATCAGCCGCACGAGGTCCTCGCGCGCGTAGTTCTGCGCGCGGATGTGCACGCGCACGAGAATCGCGCGGAAGGTCGGCGCGATCGTCGTGCTGCTCAGCGTGAAGCGCGAGTAGCTGGTCAGCTCCGCGCCATCGCTCGGCGTCTGCACGGTGCTGACGCTCGAAATCCGCGGAATCTTCGCTTCGTTGTGTCCTTTCGGGATGATCACCTTTCGGGCCAACGAGAGCATCGGCGCCGATTGCGGCATTTGCGCGATCGTGCGTTCGATGATCTCCGAGTAGGAGGCCTGAACGTTGCTGGCGAGGGTGTCGGCCATGTCTGTTCCTTTCGTCCATTTCAGTCAGGTGCGGTCAGGTGGGTTGCTCAGGCGTAGGGGTTGGCGGCGAGCCAGGCCGCGAAGCGGCTGCGACGCTCGCCGGCGTCCGCCTCGGCCCCCGCGTCGCGGATGTGGGTCGTCCACTCGGCGACGCTGCTCGGCTCGCGCGGCGGCGCGCCGCCGCGCACGTCGCGTGTGGGTCGCGGGCGGTTCGCGCGAACTTCGTCGCGACGCGTGCTCTCGCGCAGCTCGATCTCATCGAGCGCCTCGCCGACGAGCTCCGACTGCCGCTCCTGCATCGCGCGGTCCGCGACCAGGTCGCGCCAGATGCGCACCGTCTCTGCGGGCGCTGCTGCGGCGGTCAGCCGATCGCGCTCCTCGTCCGAGAGCGCGCCGATCGCGTCGAGCATCGCCTCGCGCAGCGGCGACGCTCCCGCTTCAACCGGCGGCGCCTCGGCCGGAGCCGGCGGCGGAGCCTCGCTCCGCTCGGGCTGGGTGGTGGGTGTCTGCAATTGCGCCTCCAAACAAGAAAGCGCCGACGGGACGAACCCGTTCGGCGCTCGGAGGCGCGCGCGGCGCGATGTGATGCGAACGAATGTACGGAGATGAGTCGAAGGACGCAACCGCGCGCAGTGCCAGGTCGTCCCGGTTCAGTGGCCCGCGCTACAGAAGCGCTACAGAGGTGTCGCCGTCAGCCCGCCCGCGCGAACGCCCACTAGTCCGTCGGCTTCTGCCCCGACATCAACGCCACCGACCGCAAACTCTCGACCGACAGCGGCGGCGTCACCGGCCCGGGCAGCGCCGCGCCGCGCAGCTCCGGCGTCTCCGCCAGCGCGATCGCCGGCGCCGGCGCACGCTTGATGATCGCGAGCCAGCCCATCGTCCCCAGCACCGCGAGCACGAGCCCCAGCACACCGAGCATCGCCATCACCTCGCGCTCGCCGATGAAGTCAGCGACGAACCCGATCGGCAGACCGATCAGCATCTGCAGGCCCCAGGCCATCATCGTGAAGCTCATCACCCGCCCGTAGTAGGCCGGCTCCGTGTTCATCATGATGCTGGCCTGGAGCAGCATCATCGGGCCCTGCAGCCCCGGCCCCATGATCCCCAGCGCGATCGTCGCGTGGCCCATCGAGGTCGCCCCGGCCAGCAGGAAGTGGCCCACGCCCATCAACGCGATCATCGCCAGCAGCACCGGCCAGGCCCAACGCGAGGTCGCGATCCCGGCGATGATCAACCCCGCCGCGGCAGCGCCCAGGCCGTAGGTCAGCAGCAGCACACCCTGATCGGCCGGCGTGCGGTCCAGCACCTCCACCATGTAGCGAGGCAACACGATCCGGAAGACCGAGCCGACCACGATCGTGGCGACCAGCAGCAGCATCATGAAGCGCAGCTGCGGCCGTCGCCAGACGTAGACCGCGCCCGCGCCCATGTCGCGCGCCACGCTGCGTTTCTGCACCGGAGCGGCAGGGTCGACCGGCGGCGCCGTACGCCGGTAGCGCATCAGCGCCACCGTCACGACGCCGATGAACACCAGCGTCGCCATCATGATGTAGGTGCCGCCCGGCCCCAGCGGCGTCTTGACCAAAATCGAAGCGATGAACGGCGAGAACGGCTGCCCCCAGATGTGCGACATCTGCGACAGCACGATCGCGTTGGCGACCAGCCGCGGCCCCACGATGTCGGCCGTGAACGCCTGCCGCGCCGGGCTCATGAAGACAAACGTCGAGCCGAGGAACAGCGAGAGGATGAAGAAGATCGGCAGCGTCAGCAGCCCGGCCACCAGCAGCAGCCCGATCACCGCAAGCAGCAGGGCCCCCGCGCCCTGCCCCAGCACGATCAACCACTTGCGATTGAGCCGGTCCGCGATCACGCCGCCGAACGGCGAGAGAAAGAACATCGAGAGCCCGATCGCAAACGCGATCATGCCAACCGCCGCGTTCGTGCCCGAGAGGTCCTCGGCCACGATCCCCATCGTGAACATCATCATCATGTACGCGAGCGTCGCGAACAGCGTGCCGAAGAAGAGGATGCGGAACTGCCGGTGTCCGAGCGCCGCAAACGTATTCGCCGACCAGGCAGAAATGATTCGGATCACGCGAAGAGTCTACGCTTTGCCGCCGGTCCTTCATCGGGAATGTCAGAGCGGAGGCGCGGGGGTGACGCGCGCGCGGCCGAACGCAGGAGTGACGCGCCTAGTTGTCCGATTTCTGCGCCGACATCAGCGCGGTTGGCCGCAAGCCCACGGGCGGCGGCAACGCCCCGACGGCGGCCGGCAGCGCCGCGCCGCGCAGATCTGGCGTGGTCGCCAGATCCGGAATGATCGCCGACGAGCTCCGCCCCCACGTCATCCAGCCCACCACGCCCAGCGCGACGATCACGAAGGTGAGCAGCCCCACTCCGGTCAGCACCTCGCGCTCACCCAGCGCGTCCGCCGCGATCCCGGCGGGCATCCCCAGCAGCGATGACAGCCCGAATGACATCATCGAGAACGCCGTCACCCGGCCCAGATAGGCGGGCTCCGTGCTCATCACGATCTTCGCCTGGAGCAGCAGCACGGGACCCTGCAATCCGGGCCCGAGCAGCGCCATCGAGGCCACGGCCGCGCCGTAGGTCTGCGCTTGCGACATCACCAGGTAGCCGAGCCCCATCAAACACATCAGCGAGAGGATCAGCGGCCACGACCAGCGCGAGGTCGCGAGCCCCGCCACCAGCAACGCCACGGCCGCCGCGGCCAGGCCGTTGACCAGCATCATCAGGCCCATGTCGGTGGCACTGCGGTCGAGGTGCAGCACCAGCAGCGCGGGCGTCAGCACGCGGAACATGAAGCCAAGCACCACCGCGCTCGCGAACAGCAGCAGCATCAGCCGCAGGTCGGGCCGCTGGAAGACGTAGCGCGCGCCCGCCGCCAGGTCCGACACGAGGCTGCGCTTCGGTCCGTCGTCCGGCGCCTGCCGATCCGGCATCAACGCCATCGTGACGACGCCGATCGAGACCAGCGCGCCCATCGCGATGTAGGTGCCGCCGCCGCCCACTGCACTGTCGATCAGCACCGCCGCGATCAGTGGCGCGAACGGCTGCCCCCAGGTGTGCGCGAGTTGGTTCAGTGCGACGGCGTTGCCGATCAGACGCGGACCGACGATGTCACGGGTGAACGCGTTCCGCGCCGGGCCCATGAACACGAACGTCGCACCCAGCACCAGCGTCAGCAGGAAAAACAGCGGCAACGTCAGGACGTCGAGCGCCAACAGCGCGCCGGTCAGGACCAGGATCGCCGCGCCCGCGCCCTGGCCGATCACGATCAACCGCTTGCGATTGACCCGGTCCGCGACCGCCCCGCCGATCGGTCCGCCCAGGAGCATCGAGATGCCGGTGCCCATGCCCACGAAGCCGACCGCGGTATTCGTCCCGCCGAGGTCGAACGCGACGATCGACATCGCCACGAACATCATCATGTAGGCGGTCGTCGCGAACAGCGTTCCCGCAAACAGGATGCGGAAATGCCGATGCGACAGCGCCTCGAACGTGCGTCCGGACCAGGTAGAGAAGATTCGCCTCACGCGAACATTCTATGAGCGCGGAGGATTCGCGCACAGCCGCGATATCCTGACGATCGTCCCCCTGTGTAAAGGAGAAAGCCGTGGTCGAGCGCGAACTACGCCTCACCGATCTGGCGCGCTGCGGCGGTTGAGGCTCCAAGTACGGGCCTGAAGGCCTGGCGCACGTGTTGCGCGATCTTGGCAGCCAATTCCCGCCCGAGCAGTTCCCCCAGCTCGTCGTGGGCCTTGACGCCCCCGACGATGCGGCTGTGTACGTGCTCGACGAGCAGCACGCCCTCGTGCAGACGCTCGACTTCTTCGCCCCGGTCGTTGATGACCCCTACGAATACGGCGCAATCGCCGCAGCCAACGCGATGTCCGATGTCTACGCGATGGGCGGCAGCGTGCTCTTCGCGCTCAACATCGCCGCCTTCCCCGAGGACCTTCCCATCGAGATCGCCGCCGCCATCCTGCGCGGCGGCGCAGACAAGGTCCGAGAGGCGGGGGCGGCCGTCGCCGGCGGCCACACGATCATCGATGAGGAGCCTAAGTTCGGTCTCTCCGTGACCGGGATCGTGCATCCCGACCGCATCCAGCGCAACGCCGGCGCCCAACCCGGCGACATCGTGCTGCTGACCAAGCCGATCGGCACCGGGGTGCTGATCGGCGCCAACGGGTCAGACGCGGTGGCCGCGGCGCACATGCGCGGCGCGATCGAGCAGATGATGACGCTCAACCGCGCCGCGGCCGAGACCGCCGCCGAATTCCCCGTCCACGCGATGGCCGATGTCACCGGCTTCGGCCTCGGCGGCCACCTCTGGGAGATCGCCGAGCAGAGCCACGCCGCGATCGAGCTCAATCTCAATCGGGTCGAGGCGCTCGACGGCCTCGCAGCCGCCGTCGAGGCCGGCTTCGGCAGCGGCGGTCAGGACCGCAACCGCGCCTTCTACGGCGCCCGCATCACTACCGAGGCCGAGCTCTCCCCGCTCGAAGACGCCCTGCTCTACGACCCCCAGACCTCCGGCGGGCTGCTGATCTCCACCGGCCCCATCGAAGCGCCCCACCTGGAGCGAGCCCTCAGGCAACGAGGCGTCCAGGCCGGCCAAATCGCCCGTGTCACCGCCCCCGCCCCAGGCGGCGCCCTGAGGGTGACTCCGGGCTGAGCCCGCTCAGCGGGACGCAGCGGTAGCTAGACGGGCACCGGCTTCCCGCCGGCGATCTGGATGTCAGCCCGGGCGTAGACGGCCTTGCCCCTCAGCATCGTCGCCGGCTTCCTCACTCCGAACGTGTGAGTCCGTCCGCCACCTCTCTCGCCCGCGCCGCTGCCCTCGTATTTCCAGTCCGCTGCCGTCAGGTACACGAAGTCAACCCGCCAGATCAGCGCGGACCGTCCCGGCTCAATCGATCGCGTCGGATCGACCAGGTACCGCCACACGACGTACCAGCCCTCGTGGTCATAGTGCGACTGAATCGACCACGGGCGCTTGCTCGCCTTGCTCTCCAGGCAGTGTTGAGGATCCGGCGCCGGCCCACTCGCGCGATGCTTCAGATCAGGAAACCGCTGCTGTGCTTCGAACGAATGCTTGACCTTCTCGTAGACGCTGAACGTATCGAGCGCCCTTGTCCCGAAGATGCCCACGATCGCGCTGAACACGTTCTGTTGTTCAAAATAGATGTCGATCAAGCCGTCGGCTTCTCGCTCCACGTAGGCGATCGAGCGGCCGACGTGACCCAGGTCCATTCCTGGCGGCAGCGGCACTGCGTCGTCGAGCCACTCGGCCGGCGGGTAGTTGGACTCGGTTATGGCGGTTTCTCCAGACGTCTTGACGTCCGAACACTTGTTTGCTCTAATGGACGGATGAACGTGCAGGACCGATCAACGACCGTGATCAGTCTACGGCTCCGTCGCGACCTTGCCCGGCGGTTCCGTGTCGAAGCGGCGCAGCGCGGCGTGCGGCTCAACGCGCTGTTCGAAGAGATGCTCGTCGCCTGGCAAGAGGCGCAACGAGGCGGCGATCACGATCAGACGGAGATCAAGCGTGGATAGCTCTCCGATCAGCCTCTTCCATGCGCACGAACGAACCCACGATCACGACGCCGACTGGTTGCGTGCGCTCCGCGTGGAAGCTGACCGAAGGTGGGAGATCGTCCGCGACAGTGGCCCGGACGATCGCGCTGATCTCTCTGATCAGGCAACGCTCGTGCACGCTGACGCGTTGGCATGGATTGACTGCCTGCCCGATCGCTCGCTCGATGCGATCGTCACGGATCCGCCCTATGGACTGATCGAGTACGGCGACGAGCATCACAAGAAGCTACGCGCCGGGCGCGGCGGCGTGTGGCGCATTCCCCCCGCGTGGGACGGAGCGAATCGCCGCCCGGTGCCGAGGTTCACCGTGCTTTCCGATCGCGATCGACGGAACCTCACGTCGTTCTTCACAGCGTTCGCAGCCGGGCTCATGCGCGCCCTGGTTCCCGGCGGGCATCTCTTCCTCGCCTCCAACCCACTGCTCTCGACCACAACCTTCCACGCGATTCAAGTCGGCGGGTTTGAGAAGCGCGGCGAAATTATCCGTCTCGTGCAAACTCTGCGCGGAGGCGATCGCCCGAAGGGCTCCGAAGACGAATTCCCCGACGTGACGGTGATGCCCCGCTCCGGCTGGGAGCCGTGGGGCGTCTTCCGGAAGCCGTTCGAAGGCACGGTGGCGGCGAACCTTCGCCGCTGGGGGGCCGGCGGGCTCCGCCGAGTTTCCGAACACGAGCCGTTCCGCGACGTGATCGCGTGCGCGCCGGCGCGCCGGCTCGAACGCGACATCGCGCCTCATCCGACGCTCAAGCCGCAGCGCTTCATGCGCAGCATTGTCCGCGCCGCGCTGCCGCTGGGCGTGGGTATCGTCTACGACCCCTTCGCCGGCAGCGGCTCGACACTCGCTGCCGCGGAGGCGATCGGCTATCGCTCCATCGGCACGGAGCGGGACCCCGCCTACTTCGAGATGGCGCGCCTCGCGTTCCCGCAACTCGCCGCACTCTCCGTCGAAGCGCCCGACGGACGCGCGCGACCGGTTCAACCATGACAGACCAGTTCGACGCGGATGTGGCGGTGATTGGGGCCGGGATTCTGGGCCTTTCTACGGCGATGGCCCTGAGCCGGGCGCACGAGGGGCTGCGGGTTGTCGCGCTCGAGCAGGAAGCGGCGATCGGACAACACCAGAGCGGCAACAACAGCGGCGTCATCCACTCCGGCCTGTACTACCGCCCCGGCTCGGCCAAGGCGCGCATGGCCGTTGAGGGCGCCGAGCGGATGTACGCCTTCTGCGCCGAGCACGGCATCGGCGCGGAGCGCTGCGGCAAAGTGGTCGTCGCCACCGACGAGCGCGAACTCGACCGTCTGGCCGACCTCCAGCGGCGGGGCGAAGCCAACGGCATCGCCGAGCTCCAGATGATCGGCCCTGACGAACTGCGCGCGATCGAGCCTCACACCGCGGGGGTCCGCGCCCTGCACGTGCCCAGCACCGGGATCGCCGATTACCCCGCCGTCTGCCGCGCCTACCGCTCGCTGCTCGAACAGTCGGGCGGCGAGGTCCGGCTGCGCTCGCGCGTTGGACGCATCCGCGTCGAGGCCGACGGCGTGACCATGCAGACCAGATCGGGGCTCGTGCGCGCCCGCTACGCCGTCAACTGCGCGGGCCTCCAGGCTGACCGTGTCGCGCAGCGCGCCGGCGTCAAACGCGACGTGCGGATCGTGCCCTTCCGCGGCGAGTACTACGACCTCACGGACGCCGCCAGCGGGCTGGTCCGCAACCTCATCTACCCCGTGCCCGACCCGGCATTCCCGTTCCTCGGCGTCCACTTCACGCGCAGACTCGATGGATCCATCGAGGCCGGCCCGAACGCGGTCCTGGCGCTGCGCCGCGAGGGCTACCGCTGGCGCGATGTCAACCTGGCCGACGCCTGGGACGCGATCAGCTACGTCGGGTTCCTGCGGCTCGCGAGCAAACACTGGCGGACGGGGCTCGGCGAGGTCTGGCGCTCCGCCAACAAACCCGCGTTCGTCAAGGCGCTGCAGCGGCTGATCCCCACGCTCAATGGCTCGCATCTGGTCCGCGGCGGCGCGGGTGTGCGCGCGCAGGCCCTCAAGCGCGACGGCTCGCTCGTCGACGACTTCCAGATTGTGGAGACCAACCGCCTGATCCATGTGCTCAACGCCCCCTCGCCCGGGGCCACCGCCTCGCTGCCGATCGGCGAGCGCATCGCCGAGATGGCCGCCAGCTCCTGGCTCGGCGCAAATCGCTAGCCCCCCTCTGTCACTCCGTGACATCTCCCCCCGCTGCGCGGGGGGAGAGGGGATCCGACCTGTTCAGAGCATTCCCAGGCAACCCGCCGCCCCGAACACCATTAGACAACGCCAACCAAATCCGACCACACCTGAACACCCCCACCAGATAGAGAGACCCCAGGAACAGCAGCCGACGCGCCGCTTACTCGTCGAGCACCAGCGTCACCGGCGCGTGATCCGAGGGCTTGTCACCCTGCCGCTCCTCGATATCGATCTCCACGCCGCTGGCCCGCTCGAGCAGCGGCGCGGAAATCAGATGGTGGTCGATCCGCAAGCCCAGATTCCGTTGCAGCCCGGCGCCGCGATAATCCCACCAGGTGAAGACCCCCGCCGACTCGTCGAACAGCCGATACGCGTCCGAGAGACCCCAATCGATCAGCGCCGCCAGCCGCTCGCGCTCCGGCGTCGAGCACAGCACCTGCTCGCGCCAGCCCTCCGGGTCGTGCACATCGCGGTCTTCGGGCGCGATGTTGAAGTCGCCGCACAGCACAATCGGCTGATCGACGCTCGCCGACGCATCGAGCCAGCCGCGCAGACGATCCAGCCACGCCAGCTTGTACTGGTACGCCGGGTTCTCGACCGATCGCCCATTCGGCACGTACAGGCTCACGATCCGCACTCCGTCGACCGTCGCCGCGATCCCGCGCGCCTGGTCGTCGTCGGACCAGGGGATCGCGACCTCCACGTCGTCGGGCCAGTCGAGCGTCACGATCGCGACGCCGTTGTAGGTCTTCTGCCCGTGAATCTGCACCTGGTAGCCCAACGCGTCAAAGCCGTCGAACGGGAACTGGTCCTCAGTGCACTTCAGCTCCTGCAGACACAGCGCGTCGGGACGGTGCTGGTCGAGCCAGTTCAGCACTCGGTTCTCCCGCGCGCGAATCGAGTTGACGTTCCACGTCACGATCCTCATGACGGCCCCTCCCCTGGCTGCGTCTGAGTATGCGACAGGATGATCCCCGCCGCCACCGCCACGTTCAGCGACTCGACATTGGGGCTGATCGGGACGCTGATCGTCTCATCAACCGCCTCCGCCAATGCCTCTGAGATGCCAGCCCCCTCGTTGCCGAACAGGTACACCGTCGTCCCTGCCCGCTGCCCCGCCGCGCCGGGAGGGCTGTCGCGAAGCGACTGAGACGGCACACCGCTCACAGCGGCAACCAGCCGGGCGCCGCTCTCCCGCAACGACGCAAGGTCAGCCGCAAGGTCCTCAGAGCGCGCGAGCGGCACATGGAACCACGCCCCGGTCGCCGCGCGCGTGACCCGCGCATGCGTCACGTCGGCGCAGCCCGGCCCGAGCAGCACCAGCGCACAGCCGAACGCGGCCGCGCTGCGGATGATCGCGCCGACGTTGCCCGGGTCCTGCACGGCGTCAAGCGCCACGACCGTCACCGGTCCCTCAGACGGCAGCGCGGCGATCGCATCTGACGCCGACGCGAGGCGATCGTCGATCACCGCGAACACTCCCTGCGGCGAGCGAGTGTCGGAGAGCCGCTCCGCGTCGGCGCGGCTGATCTCGGTCACCGGCGCGGCCACGTCGGGCCACGGCTGCGGATCGGTCACGAACAGCTCGAGGCACGGCGCGGCTGCCGCGAGGGCGTCACGGACGAGCTTCTCGCCGTCGATCAGAAAGCAACGCTGCTCGCGTCGGCCGCGCGCGGTCTGCAGCTCACGCAGTGCATTCAAGCGCGCGCGCGACAGCGCCACCTCGCGCCCCCTACTCGTCCACCTAGTTGAACTCAGCCTTGATCGCCGCGTAGCGGTCGAGCAGCGGGATGACGGTCTCAGCCGGGGCCGGCGGCAGGCCGAAGATGATCCGCTCAAAGCCGATCTCGATCAGGTCGGTCACCTGCTGAGGGTTCGGGCCGACGCCGAAGATGCTGCACTGGATCGTGTCCATCGGCCGTTCCGCGCGGTCCGCCGCCGCCTTCAGCTGCTCCATGTCGGAGCGCATGTCGCCCCGCCCGGCAATTGGCAGCCAACCGTCGCAGTAATCGACCACTCGGTCGAAGGCCCACTTCGACTGCGCGCCCAGCAGCACCTGGGGGCCGTTCTCCTGAACGGGCTTCGGGTAGGACCAGACCGGGTCGAAGTCGATGAACTCGCCGTGGAACTCCGGCTCATCCTTGGACCAGAGTTCACGCCAGGCCAGCACCGACTCGCGGGTCACGTTCCAACGGTCCTTGAACGCCCAGCCGTGGTTCTGCAACTCTTCGGCGTTCCAGCCGGCGCCGATCCCCAGGATCAGCCGCCCGTTGGAAACCATGTCGAGCGAGGCGGACGACTTCGCGCAGACGATCACGTCGTGTTCCGGCACCAGCAGGATGCCCGTGCCGAGCATGATGTCCTCGGTCGCGCCTGCGGCCGAGGCGAGCGCCACGAACGGGTCGTGGGTGTGCCAGTACTCCTGCGGCAGGTCGCCGCCGCCCGGCCAGGGCGACTTGCGGCTCGTCGGGATGTGCGTGTGCTCTGGGAACCAGAGCGATTCGAAGCCGCGGTCCTCGGCCTCTTTGGCCACCGGCGCGGGCTGGATTGCGTAGTCGGTCGGGAACATTGAGACGCCGAAATCGGTCATCGGGATTGCCTTTCAGGGGCTTTTCGCCAGCATGTACCGGCCTGCACGGGCATGTCACGGGCGTGGTTTGCCCAGTCAGTCGTCAATCGAAGCTGCGGAGCTGAGCATAATGGCGAGCTATCTTCGCGGCTATCGCCACTCAGGCCCGGAATCAGGAGAACCACGATGCCCACCTATGGAGCGCCCAGCCGCGATGAGATCATGCGCAACTACAAGGAGCGCCGCAACTGGGGACGCTGGGGCGACGACGACTCGGTCGGCGCGATCAACCTGATCACGGTGGAGAAGCGCCTCGCCGCGCTCGCCTCCGTCCAGAACGGCCGCACGGTCTCGCTCAGCCGCCTCTATCCCAAGGACCCGAGCGCGATCAATCCCACGCCCGCGCAACACTTCATCCGCACCTTCGCCCGCGGCGACGACGGGTCCGGAGCCGTCGTCGACTACTACGGCTTCATCTACCACGGCCACACCTTCACCCACGTCGACGCGCTCTGCCACATCTGGGACGAGGACGGCACCTGGCAGGGCCGCCGACCGGACGAGGTGATCGACTCGGCGACCGGCGCGACCTTCGCCGACGTGACCGCCTGGAATCAGGGCATCTTCACCCGCGGCGTGTTGCTGGACGTCCCCAAGTTCCGCGGCGAGCCCTACGTCACCTTCGACCGGCCCGTGATGGGCGACGAACTGGCCGACATCGCCGAGGCTCAGGGCGTCAGCGTCGAGCCCGGCGATGCGCTGCTGGTCTACAGCGGCCGCGACGCCTACCAGGCTGACCATCCCGACGACTTCTTCGGCGCGCCGCCCAGCCCCGGCCTGCACGCCTCGACCAGCATCTTCATCCGCGAGAAGGATGTCGCGCTGCTCGGCTGGGACATGATGGATGCGCGGCCCAACGAATACGACCTCGCCTGGCCGGTGCACGGGGTGATCTTCAGCTTCGGCGTCGCGCTGCTGGACAACGCGCTGCTCGAGCCGCTCGCCAACGCCTGCGCCGAAGAGGGGCGCCACGAGATGCTGCTCTGCGTGCTCCCGCTCAACGTGCAGGGCGGCACCGGCTCGCCGGTCAACCCAATCGCCATCTTCTAGGGCGCCCGTCGGCGCGGCGGGAGCCGCGAATCCGCAAGTTGCATAACGCGTAGCGCTCAGATCGTGAGGCCCGGCAGGCCGACCAAGCCGCGCGCGTGCTCGATCTCGCCGACATGGCGGTAGCCGTGATAGAGCAGCATCCCCGTCAGCGCCTGCCAGAGCGTCATCGCGGGCACGGGCTTGATCACGATCGGGTCCTCGAGCATCTCGGGGCTGAGCGTGTCGAGCCACTCGTCCGTCGCGATCCAGACGCCCTGCTGATAGGCCAGCCAGCCCTCGACATCGGAAATCAGCACCGCGTTGGCCTGCTCTGAGGTCATTCCGGTGCCCTGACTGGTGCGGTGCAGCCCGAATCGCTGATCCCAGCCGTCACGCAGCCAGACGGTGTTGCGACGCTGCGCGACGAAGTTCGCAATGTTGTCTTCGGTGCGAACGTAATGCCAAAGGCTGAAGAACGCGCTCACCCCGCCGTCCGCGCTGCGGTGATTCCACTGCTCTGGGTCCGTCCGCTCGACCGCTCGATCGAGCAGTCCATGCATCGAATGCATGCCCTCGCGGACAATTTCAATCTGATTTCGATTCACCATCCGTGCCTTGCCAACTTGGTCCGACCGCCGGACCTACAATCGATCATCACACGGAGGGCGTCGGAACTCCGCAATTGGAGGTGCACGATGGGCTCCGAGGACCACAAGGCGACGGCGGGATATCAGGAGCGCCTGCGCGAGGGGCGCACATCGGTGGGGCTGTATCGACCGCGCGGCGCCGACCCACAGGGGCCACACGAGCAGGATGAGGTCTACATCGTTCGTCGCGGCTCGGGGACGTTCGTGCGCGGCGCTCAGCGGACGCCGTTCGGCCTCGGCGATGTCTTCTTCGTCGGCGCAGGCGAGGTACACAGGTTCGAGGAGTTCAGCCCGGATCTGGAAGTTTGGGTGGTCTTCTTCGGACCGCCAGGTGGGGCTGCGCGCTCGTCTGAAATCGGGTAGGATGCCACTATCGTTGTCGCTCGAGTGGGTGCGCTGCCCGAAGCACACATCGCTGCTGGTCGCAAGCGAACGGAGCCGAAATTGTGGTCAAGCGAGGCCGACCTAGATTTGGTGTACAAGCGCTTGGGGATGATCCTATCGCCATGACATCTCCATACGATCAGCGGTACCGGGTATTGCGACACCGCCTTCGCGAAGCGCGCTTGCGCGCCGGCCTGACCCAGGATGAAGTGGGTCGACGGCTGGGGCGCAATCAGCAGTTCGTGCAGCGCTGTGAAGCCGGTGACCGGCGGATCGACGTGCTGGAGTTGATCGATTTTGCGAGCCTCTACGACGCATCGACTGAGTCGCTAATCGAGCAGCTCGAGGCCAGGCGCCGAGTCGTCTGTTAGTCCTCACCCAGCGGCACGACGATCCCCGGCAGCGTCCGAGCGTACGCGGCAGCGATCCCAAGCATCGTCACCTCATCGCCTGCTTTGCTGACGATCTGGATCGATGTCGGCAGTCCCCTCGCGTCCACCTCTGCTGGCAGTGCGATGGCCGGCGCCCCGATCAGGTTCGCCAGCGGCGTGTAGCGGATCGACAAGGTCCACGGGTTGATCGCCTGCCCGGCGATCGCGTCGATCCGCGCCCCGTGCGCGTGCGCCGTGATCGCGCTGGTCGGAGTCAGCAGCGCGTCGTAGCGGCTGAAGAAGCGTTGCATCTGATGGGTGAGCTGATCGCGTAGCGCATCGGCGCGCGCGACCTCAACGCCGGAGAGCGCCAGCCCGCGCCGCAGACTGCCGCGTGTGTAGTCAGACAGCTCAGCCTCGCGCCCCGCGCAGAGCGCGCCGTAGTTCGCCGCCGCCCCAACGGCCGAGATCGTCGGGAACACCATCAGTGGGTCAACGATCTGCGGCGACTCGTCGGTCACGCTGGCGCCCGCATCGCGCAGCGCCTCGGCTGCGCGGACGAGCGCTCGCGCCACCGCCGGCTCGCACGGAGTCTCCGACCCAAGCCTCGTGGTACACGCGATGCGGAGTCCGGCAAGCGAGCCCTCCCTCGTCGCTGCCACGAAATCGGGCGGCCGCTCGGGCCGACAGGCGGGATCGTCGGGATGCGCACCGGCCATCACCTGCAGCATCAGTGCCGCGTCGGCGACGCTGCGCGTGATCGCGCCGTCGGAGGCGATCTGCGCCATGCCCGCGCCGCGGGCGCGGCGCGGAATCCGCCGCGTCGTCGGCTTGAGTCCGACCACGCCGCAGTAAGCGGCCGGCAGGCGCACCGAGCCGCCGCCGTCGGTGCCGTGGTGCAGCGGGCCCAGGCCGGCCGCGCAGGCCGCTGCCGCGCCGCCGCTCGAGCCGCCCGGCGTGCGCGTGAGGTCATGCGGGTTCGCCGCCGCGGGCCCGAGCCGGTTGATCGTCTGCGCGGCCAGCCCGAACTCGGAGGTGTTGGTCTTGCCCAGAATCAGCGCGCCCGCTGCGCGCAATCGCTCGACCGCGATCTCGTCGCGCTCGGCCGGCGCTCGGCTGGTGACGAGCGAGCCCATCGTCGTGGGCACGCCGCGCACATCGATCAGGTCCTTGATCGTGACCGGGACGCCCAGCAGCGGCGGCGCGGCGCCATCGCCCCTGCGCACGCGCTGCCAGCGCGCCGTGGCGTCGCGCGCCTGCTCCAGCGCCAGCTCGCCCGTGACGGTGAGAAACGCATGCAGCCGCGGTTGGAAGCGCTCGATCCGCTCGAGCAGATGCTCGGCCACTTCGAGCGGCGACAGCTCGCCGCGCCCGTAATGCGCGCGAAGCTGCGACGCGTCGAGTTCGTGGATCGGCTCAGAGATTGAAGATCTCCACCGGCTCGATCTCGCCCGCCGGCACGAAGCCGAAGATGCGGCCGTAGAAGTCGAGCTCCGCCTCCGTCGCGCGCTGGATGTTGGCCGCCATCCGGAAACCGTGCTGCTCGCCCTCGAAGGCCAGATAGGCGACCGGCACGCCCCGTGAACGCAGCGCCTCGACCATCCGCTCGGCCTGATTCGGCGGCACGATCTTGTCCTCCAGGCCCTGCAGGAAGATCACCGGGCAGCTGAGCCGCTCCGCCGAGAAGATCGGCGAGCGCTGCTCGTAGAGCTCCTGACGCTCGGGATACGGTCCGATCAGCGAGTCGAGATAGCGCGACTCGAACTTGTGCGTGTCGCGCGCCAGCGCGGCGGCGTCGCTGACGCCGAAGTGCGACGCGCCCGCGTTGAAGACATCGCGATAGGTCAGCGCGCAGAGCGTCGTGTAGCCGCCCGCGCTGCCGCCCCGAATCGCGAGCCGGTTCCCGTCCACATCGCCGCGCTCGACGAGATACTCCGCCCCGGCGCAGCAGTCCTCCACGTCAACGATGCCCCAGTTGCCGTGCAGCAGGCGCCGGTAGGCGGTGCCGTAGCCGGTCGAGCCGCCGTAGTTCACGTCGATCACCGCGAACCCGCGCGTGGTCCAGTACTGGATTGCGAGCGCGAACACGCCCGCCGTGGCTCCGGTCGGCCCACCGTGGGTGAAGGTCAGCAGCGGCGGCAGCTCACCCTCCGGCCCCACGAAGTCGGGGTTGCGCGGCGGGTAGAAGAAGGCGTGGGCGGTGCGCCCGTCGGTTGACGGGTACTCGATCGGCTCTGGAGTCGAGACGTAGTCGGGATCGAGCTGCGCGCTCGAACCGGTGCGGAGAATCTCGACCTCGCCGGTCTGCGCATCGATGGCCACGATCGCGCCGCCCGCGGTGGGGCCGGCGGCGTTCGCGACGATCTTGCCGCTCGTGGCACGGACCATGAAGAACGCGTTGTAGGGCGTCTCGAACTCGGTCCGCTCGCCGCTGCCCGGATCGAGCGCGCCGACGCTCCAGAGCCCCCGTGCGGCCCAGACAACGCCGAGCCGTCCGTCGCCGAGGGCTCCGAAGCTGCCTTCGCTGAACGACCACATCGGCTGACCGAACTCGGCCTCGACCGCGTGCACGGGCTTCAGCGCGTCGCCCTCGACGCGCTGCAGATTCCACCAGCCCGACTGATCGGAGACGCAGTAGAGCGTCCCGTCGGCGGCCCAGTGTGGCTCGATGATCGAGACGTCGCCGCGCGTGTCGCCCGCGATCCGTCGGGGGTTGAGCAGCGAGCCGTCGCTCGCCACGTTGGCCAGCCACAGCTCGGTCGCGTCCCAGGGCATCCGCGGGTGGTTCCAGCAGAACCAGGCCAGCCGGGCGCCATCGGGGCTCAGCCTTGGCGCGGCGTAGAAATCGAAGCCGCGGTGGATCGGCTCAGGCTCACCGTCCTCGGCGATCGAGCCGTCGGTCGGGACCGAAACGAGCAGATTCTCCGCCTCGACACCCTCGCGACGGTGGTCCTCAGCGACGCAGATCAAGCGCCCGCGCGCGGCATCGATCGTCGCGTCCGCGTAGCGCACGTTGATCGCCGGCGTGATCGGCGTGGCCGGGCTGGGCGTGCCCGGATCGTCGGCCTGCTGCCGCCAGAGCCGCTGGTCGCTGAAGTTCGAGAAGTAGATCACCCCGTCCCGCACCGCCAGTGCGCCGCCGCCGTATTCGTGCACCAGCGTGCGCGCGCTGTGCTCGGGTCCTGTGACCTCCGTCGTCTCACCGTCGGCCGAGCGCCGCATCACGGCGTAGCGGCCCTGCTCGTCGGGCCGCGATTCGACCCAGTAGATGTCGTCACCGTCGACGTCGATCTCAACGAAGCGCAGCGCGCCCGAGGTCAACATCTCAGCGCTGACCGGCGACTGCCATGCGCCGTAGGGAGCAATCCGGGATTCGGCCATGGGGTCTCCTTCGCTCGAATCGTAGGCGACGGATCGAGGCATACACTGCCACGGGGAGCGTAATGACCGAGCCAGCGATTCACGATCGACGCGAAGTTGATGCGCCCCTCGCACGGGACGTGCGTCTGCTCGGCGACCTGCTCGGGCAGACCATCTCGGCGGTCGAGGGCGAGCGCGTCTACAACGCCGTCGAGGCGCTGCGCGGCCTCGCGCGCCGCCGCCGCGGAGTGAGCGGCGCCGCCGAGCCGCAGCTCGACGAGCAGATGGCGACGCTGGTGGCCGGCTGGCCGCTCGATCTCGCGGCCAACGTCGGGCGCGCCTTCCTGGCCTACTTCCTGCTCGTCAACATGGCCGAAGAGACGCACCGCGTTCGGCGCCGCCGGGTGCGCGCCGCCGACAATCACGAACCCGCGCCGCGTTCACTGGCCGCGATCGCCGAGCACCTGCGCAGCGACCACATCGCCGACGACGATCTCCGCGCCGCCGCCGCACAACTGCGGCTGCAGCCCGTCTTCACCGCGCACCCGACCGAATCGCAGCGTCTGACGCTGATGCAGAAGCTCCAGTCGGTGCACCGCGATCTGCTCGAGCGCGAGAGCGCGACGCCTGACGAACGCCGCGCGATCGACGGTCGCATTGCGATGCAGATCGAGGGCATCTGGCAGGCCGATCATCTGCGCCACCGGCGGCCGACCGTGCTTGAGGAGTCGCGGCTGCTGCTGCGCACCTTCCGCTCCACGCTGTGGGATGCGGTACCGGAGGTCACGGCGGCGCTGCGCGACGCCACGGGCGCGGCGGCCAACGAAGTGCTCGCTCCGATCCGGCTCGGCTCCTGGATGGGCGGAGATGCCGACGGCAATCCCAACGTGACGCCCGAGCTGACCTGGCAGACGGCGCTGATGATGCGCGAGACGGCGCTGCTGGCGCATCTCGAAGCCGTGCGCGAGCTCGACACCCTGCTGCCCCACTCACGCCGCCGGGTCGGCGCCGCGCCGGCGCTGGAGGCCGGCCTGACCCGCGACGCGGAGCTGATGCCCGCCGTGCACGACGACCTCGCGGACCGCTCCGGCAACGAGCTCTACCGCCAGAAGCTGCGCTTCATGGACGCCCGCCTGCGCGCGACGCTGGCCCAGAATCATGCGCTGATCGACGCCCGCGCGCTGCCGCTGCTGGCCGGCGAGATCGCCACGGTCGGCGGCGCGCAGGAGGCCGACGGCGCGCCCTACCGACGCGTCGATGAGTACATCGCCGACCTCGAGGCGATGATCGAAAGCCTGCGCGGCCACGCCGCCATCGCCAGCGCGGAGGTCGCCGTGCAGCCGCTGCTCGACCGCGCGCACGCGTTTGGCTTCCATCTCGCCACGCTCGACCTGCGCGACCACGCCGCCCGCTTCCACGCCGCGACGGCCGAGGTCGTGCGCGAGCTCGACATCGCGCCTGACGGTCGCGACTACCTCGATCTCTCGCTCGATGAACGCGAGACGATGCTCGCCCGCGAGCTGGACCGCGACTGGTTCCCGGCCGGCTCGCGCCTCGCCGCCGACGAAACGATGCGCCGCTTCGAGACCGCCCGGCGGATCACCGACCTGCTCGGCGGCGATGCGATGCAGACCTGCGTGGTGTCGATGGCGGCGCATCCCGCCGATGTGCTCGCGCCGCTGCTGCTCGCGCGCCAGGCCGGGCTCAATGACCTCGAAGCCGGCGCTCCGGGGGGACGCCTGCGAATCGCACCGCTCTTCGAGCGGGTCAGCGACCTCGAAGGCGCCGCCGACGTGCTGCGCAGACTCTTCAACCACGACGCCTACCGTCGCCACCTGCGCGCCCACGGCGACGTCCAGGAGGTCATGGTCGGCTACTCGGACTCGGCCAAGGGCGCGGGCGTGCTGCCGTCGCTGTGGGGCCTCTACCGCGCGCAGGAGCAGATGCAGGCCGAGGCCGAGGCCGCCGGCGTGCGGCTGATCTTCTTCCATGGCCGCGGCGGCACCGTCAGCCGCGGCGGCGGGCCCTCGCACGACGCGATCCTGGCGCTGCCGCCGGGCACGATGACCGGCGCGATCAAGCTCACCGAGCAGGGCGAGATGATTCAGTTCACCTACGGGCTGCCCGCGATCGCCCGCTGGAGCCTCGAACAGTCGCTCGCCGCCGCGCTGGCCAAGAGCGTCGAGCGCCCCGATCAGCACATCGACGCGGGCAGCCAGCAGCGCTACCAAGACGCCGTCGACGAGCTCGCGACGATCGCGGAGGCGACGTACCGCGCGCTCGTCGTTGAGAATCCCGCGCTGCCCGACTACTTCTACCGAGTGACGCCGATCGCCGTGCTCTCCGACCTCGCGATCGGCTCGCGGCCCACGTTCCGCCCGGGCGGGCCGACGACGCTTGATGCGCTGCGCGCGATCCCCTGGGTCTTCGCCTGGATGCAGTCGCGCCACGTGATCACCGGCTGGCTCGGCGTCGGCTCGGCGCTCGAACAGTTCCGCCAGCGGCACGGCGCGGCGGGTGAGCGCCTACTGGCCGAGATGCGCGACGCCTGGCCGTTCTTCGCCACGCTGCTCTCGAACGTCGAGATGGTCTGCGCGAAGGCCGACTTCGGGATCGCCGAGCACTACGTCCGCCGGCTCGGCTCCGACGACCCAGCGATCGACCTGGCGACGTTCGAAACGCTCCGCGCCGAATACGAGCGCACGGTCAGCGAACTGCAGCGCCTCACCGGCCAGCCGCGGCTGCTCGAAGGCTCCCCCGTCCTGCGTCGGTCGATCGATCTGCGCAACCCCTACGTCGACGCGCTCTCGTTCCTCCAGGTCGACCTGCTCGGCCGCCTGCGCCGCCTGGAGCCCGACGATCCGCAGCGCCAGGAGACGCTCGAAGCGATCCTGCGCAGCGTCAACGGCGTAGCCGCCGGCCTCCGCAACACCGGCTAGGGCGCACGAGCGAGGCGACTGCTCCAGCAGCTTCCCCCGCGGAGACCTGCGCGTAAGTCCCACTGCTCCGACCTTCCCTGCCGGTGGCGGTGTCACGAAGTGACGGTGGGGAGCTTCCGCTATCTGCTGAGGCCGCGCCCGGAGCCCCCCTCTGCCTGCGGCATCTCCCCCCGCCGAGCGGGGGGAGAGGGGAAATGGAGATTACGCGCAGGTCTCCTCGGGGGGCGATATTGGGCTCGGAAACTGCGCACACGGCTCGCGGTGATTCAGCGCGTTCCTAGGTCCGCTGCCAGTGGACGAGGGTGAAGGGCTGCTCGGCGTCGGGATGGTCCTCGAAGACGACTTCGACTTCGGCGCCGATCTCGACGGGCTGGAGCGGGTCGCCGACGAGATTGCCGACCATCCGCACGTTTTCGGCCTCGGGGAGCTCGACCAGCACCACGACGTAGGGGCACGAATCGGTCAGCGCGGGGTGGACCGGGTGCCAGACGCGCTCCCACGAGTAGATCCGGCCCTTGCCCGAGAGCTGGCGCCAGCCGAGCTCGAACGAGTGGCAGCGGTGGCAGGTCCACTCGGGGCCCCACTGCGGGCGGTCGCACGACTGGCACTGCTGCACATAGAGCTCGTGCCGCTTGGCCGCTTCCCAGTACTCGGTGTCGAGGCCGTCATGCGCCGCCGCCGGGCCGGGCATGCCTTCGCCGAGGATGTAGGGGCCGGCCATTACAGCACCGCCTCGGAGCCGATCAGCATGTCGGAGACCGGCGTGACCATCGGGCCGGACGCGACCAGCGCGACGTTGGCATCCTCGACCTGGTTGCAGGACTGCCCGCGGATCTGGCGAATCGCCTCGATCTGCAGCTCCAGACCGTGCATGTAGCACTCGGCCAGATTTCCGCCGCTGGTGTTGATCGGCATGTTGCCCGACGGCGCGATCAGGTTCTCGAAGTTGATGTCGTCGTTGGCGGCCTCGTAGGTCGTCAGGCCGTGCTCGATGATGCTCATCACCACGCCGCCGGTGAAGTTCTCGTAGACCTGCGAGACATCCACCTCTTCGGGCTTGATCTCGGCCATGTCGTACATCCGTGGCGCGACCGGCTTGAAGTTCGAGGTCGCGTAGTCGGTCGCGTTGTGGGCGCCCGAGCCGGCACGGTTGGGCGAGCCGACCGCTCCGCCGAGGAAATACGCGGGCGGCTGCCGGTAGTCCTTGGCCCGGTCGGCGGAGACGAAGATCAGCGCTGCGGCGCCGTCGTTCTCCTGGCAGCAGTCGAACAGGTGGAACGGCTCGACGATCCAGCGCGACTGGTCGTAGTCCTCCGGCGTCAGCGGACGCCCGTACATCACGGCGCGCGGATTGTTCTGCGCGTGGTGGTAGGAGGCCAGCGAGCAGGCCTTGAGCGTGTCCTGGCGGATGCCGTGGTCGTGGTAGAGCCGATGCACGCGCATCGCGAAGCTCTGCGCGGGCGACATCAAGCCGTAGGGGGCCGTGTAGGCCTGGTCGCCGCGCACCTGCGGCACCTGCGCGCCCTGGCCGAAGCGTCCGAACTGGCCCTGCGCGAGGCCGCGGAAGACGACCACCACATCGGCGAGGCCGGTCGCGACCGCGGAGGCCGCGTGCGCGCAGGCCGCCGAACCGCCGCCACCGCCACCGCCCCACTCCATGTTCGAGAAGCGCAGGTCGGGGATGTTCAGCGCCGCCGCGATCCGTGACGGGTCGTTGCGGTCGTTGGAGTACGAGGCGAAGCCGTCGATCTCCTCCGGCTCGATCCCCGCGTCGGCGCAGGCCTTGAGGATCGATTCGATGACCAGCTTGAATTCGGGATCCGGCGAGCGGCCACGCTTGTAGTAGGTGGTCTCGCCAATGCCGATGATTGCCGTTTCTCCGCGCATCGTGCGCTTAGCCATCAGGGAGCTCCTTCCCGCGGGCACAGTGCCCCGCAGTCGCCCGATTCTAGTGCATGCCCAACACAGCTCGGTGCCGACGCCCGCCTACAATGGCGTCCAATGGCGTCACAGCCACTGAGAGGCCGCCGTGGTTTCTGCACCGACCAAGCCTCCGCTCGCTCCAACGATCGTGCCCGGGGCCAGCACGACGCTGCGGCTACCCGCGGAGTGGGAGCTCACGACTGACTGCCTGATCGAACTTGCCGCGCTCAACGAGGCGCTGTTCTTCGAGCGAACGGCGGAAGGAGCGCTCGTCATCACTGGCCCACCCGGAAATCTCAGCAGCAAGCGCGGATTCGCGATCGGGCGGCAGATTGACAACTGGGCGCTCTCCCGCGGCAGCGGCGATGTCGGCGCGGCTGATGAAGGCTATGAACTGCCTGATTCCTCGGTGCGAACCCCTGATTTCTCCTGGGTCTGCAGTGAGCGCTTGGCCGAGATCGAGGTCAGCGATGAAGGCGTCTGGAGGGTTTGTCCAGATTTCGTGCTTGAAGTCCGCTCGCGGGGCCAGAGCGCGCCCGAACAGCAACGCAAGATGGAGCGCTGGATGGCCAACGGTGTTCGATTGGGCTGGCTCGTGGATGCGTTCACAGACAGCGTCTGGGTCTACCGCGAAGGCCAGCCCGAGCCTGAGCAGCTGGAGCGCCCCATGACCCTCTCCGGTGAGTTGGTGATGGAGGGCCTCAGCGTCGACCTCACCCACGTCTGGCGAGCGGAGTCGCAGCCGCCGACCGCCTGACAACCGCGCTGTCGGGCGCGCCGGGGCCGTTTCTCCGCGCGTCGTGCGCTTGCGCATTGGGGAGCTCCTTCCCGCGGGCCCAGTGCCCCGCAGTCGCTCGATTTCTACTGCATCATCGCTACTGAGACGCGGCCGATGACCGCTAGAATGGCTTCACGGCCGTTGCGAGGCCGCCCGAGGTCGCCATGGTTTCCGCCCCCACCAAGCCCCAACCAACCGTCAGCCAGGCGCCGGCCGCGCCGCTACTCCTCCGACTGCCCGAACAGTGGCAGCTGACCGATGACTGCGTCGTCGAGTTGAGCGACCTGAACGAGGGCCTCTGGTTCGAGCGGACAGCGGAAGGAGCGCTTCGAATCGTGCCCCCACCCGGCAACCGCAGCAGCGTCCGCGCAGGCAGAATCTTCGCCCAGATCAGCCGCTGGGAACTCGACCAGGGCAGCGGTTTCGCGGCCCCGGCGGACGGCGGCTTTCACCTGCCTGATTCTTCGCTCAGCATCCCCGACGCATCGTGGATCTCGGACGAACGGCTCGCCGCCATTGACGACGATGACGAACAGGTCTTCGTCGCGTGCCCTGACTTCGTCCTCGAAGTGCGCTCCCCCAGTCAGTCGTTGCAAGAGCAGCAGACGAAGATGGAGGAGTGGATGGCCAACGGCGTGCGGCTCGGCTGGCTGCTCGACGCGTTCGAGGAAACGGTCTGGGTTTACCGCGAAGGCCAGTCCGAGCCTGAGCAGCTGGACCGCCCCATGACCCTCGCCGGTGAGTCGGTGATGGAGGGTCTCAGCATCGACCTCACCCACGTCTGGCGACCGACTGCTCCCCGCGAGACACCAAGCGACTCATAGCTGGCGACTCGTAGCTACTGCAGCGCGCCCGCTTCGACAGCGAAAACGAAGTCCTCGGCGTGTTGCAGATCTCGCGGCGCGCATTGAGTGTCTTCGCCCGGTGAGACGCCTAATAGCCCGCGATTCGGATCGGTCCGGAGTGCAACCAACCCGTCTCCGGGTTGTATGCCCAGCCTTCCACGGAGTACACGTGACAGGCGGTCGGGAAGTCGGCGTTATCCTCAACCGCCGCCCAAGCGACGCCATCGTCGCGGAATCGCACCGCGACCCGAAGCTCGAAGACCGTCGTGCCGTTCGACGCAGGAGTGCCGCGCACCAACAATGTGCGCGGATCTGCGCACGCGGCCGGCTCATCTGGGTTCACCGCTGCGTCCACCCACGCCGGTGGGCGTTGCGACTGTTGAGCCTGCACTTCGGCCCGCCCTTCTGCCCGCCCTTCTGCCCGCCCTTCTGCCCGCCCTTCTGCCCGTCCTTCGCGATGTCCGATGACTCTGCCAGCCGTTCGACCGGCCGCCTCACCTTCTGCTCGCGCCGCTTCAATCGCTTGCTCGACAGCCTCGGCATCGGCCTCGGCGGAAGCGGCCGCCTGCGACTGCGCCGTTTCAGCCGCATCGTCGAGGCGAGCGACGGTCGTTCCAATCCGCCCGCACGAGCCAATCACCCCGCCGGAGGTTGCAGGGACAACGAGCTGGTACACGCCAGGCTCAAGATCACGCCGAGCATTGCCTCGTTCGAGGTCCCACGCCGTACCCGTCTCAACATGCCGCAGTTGCAAGCCTTGTGGGGGACTTCCGTGAAAGAGACACTGCCAACCGCCGCTGACTATTTCGAACTCCGCATTGTGCATGCTTCGATCGAGGACTACGGCGGTCAAGGGCTCTGGCTCGGGATCCGGCTCCGCTACGGACTGCATGGTTGGGGCATCCGATCCGCAGCCGAGCAGCACTAACGCAGCCGCACCGATCACCATTGCCAAGATCGCTGCGGTGCGCACGCCAACCTCCTTCGTCTCGATGCCCGGGGAAAACCTGCTCGCGAACGATACATGTCGTGTCGGCCTAAATCGGCCGAAAGAGGCTCTCACGCCTACTGCAGCGCGCCTGCCTCGACGGCCGCGACGATCGCGGCATCATCGACGTTGAGGAGTTCGCTCAGCACGTGGTGCGTGTCCTCGCCGAGCGCTGGGGCGGCCTTGCGCAGCTTGCCGGGTGAGCCGGAGAACCGTGTGACGTGGCCGTCGTACGGGGTTGGGCCCATCACGCTGTGATTGAGCGTGACGAAGAAGCCGCGATGCTCGACCTGCGGGTCGACGTAGAGGTCCGACGGGCGCTGCACCAGCGCCACTGGAACGCCGACGGCTGAGAGCCGGTCGATCACCGCGTCGTGATGCTGCGCGGCGCACCACGCGCCGATCTCCCGCTCGATCTCCTGTTTGGCCGCAGCGCGCGCGGCGAAGTCGTCGTACTGCGCGCCCGTCCAGGCATCGAGCCCGACCGCGGCGCAGAGCGCCCGCCATTGCTCGGTCGTGTCGGTCGCGATCGCGACGTAGCGCTCAACACCCTCGGTGGCGAAGACGCCGTGCGGACAGGCGTAGAGCGAGTCATGCCCCGGCGCGAGCTGCACGCGACCGTTCTCGAAGTAGTCGAGCAGCAGCGGCGCCGAGAAGTGCATCGCCGATTCGGTCTGCGCCAGGTCGATGTGCTGGCCTTGGCCCGTCAGGTCGCGGTAGCGAATCGCCGCCGCGATCACGCCCGAGCCGAAGCGCGGGTTGATGAAGTCGGTGTAGGCGCCCCAGGTCCCCGCCGGTTGGCGATCGGGCCAACCCGTGATCCGGTGCAGCCCCGAGAGGCACGCGCCTTGCAGCCCGAACCCCGGGTAGCTGCTCTGCGGTCCCGACTGCCCGCGCAGACAGGTGCTGAGCATGATCAGCTCGGGACGCTTTGCGCTGAGCGTCGCGTAGTCGAGGCCCCAGCGCGCCAGCGTGCCGGGCGTGAAGGACTCGACCACGACATCGGCCCATTCGACCAACTGCGTCGCGAACTCCAGGCCCCGCGGTGTGTTCAGCTGTAGCGCCAGGCCGAGCTTCGAGGCGTTGAAGTTGGCCATGAACTGCCCGTTGTCGAGCCCCGGCTTGCCGTCCTTGAACGGCGGCCCGAGCCGCAACACGTCGGGCCGCGTTGCGGACTCCACATGCACGACGGTCGCGCCATGGTCGGCCAGCGATTTGCTGATCAGCGGCCCCACACCGACCCAGGCGAAGTCGGCGACCTTGATGCCGGCGTAGGCCCCGTCGCTGCGCGGCCCCTCGTAGCGGGCCGACGGCGTGACGCTGCGCGACGCCGCGCCGCGATCAAGCTCCGCCAGCAGCGACTGGTCTTGCCCGAGCGTGGGCGCGGCCCGCTCCATCCGCAGCGGCGTCCTGGACAGCTTCGCGAACGGGCCGGGATAGCGGTGGCCGTCGATGTCGAGCCAGAAGCCGCGCGCTTCCAGGTGCTTGTCCCTGGCGATGTCCGCGACGGTGTAGAGCGGCGCGAGCATGAAGCCGTCGGCGACGGCGCGTTCGAACAGCTCGTCCATCGTGCGGCGCGAGATGAAGTCATGCACGAGCTCGCTGGCTACAGCGGCCTGTCGCATCGCTTCGGGGAGATCCTCCTGCGCGAGTCGACCCAGCTCGGCCGACCACTCGTCGACATCGATGTCCGCGAGCTCGCCCGCGAGCTCACCCTCCTCGGCGATCCAGCGCATGAAGAGCGTGGCGTGTCGCAAACCCAGGCCGGCCGGACCGACCGCGAAGGTCGCGTACCCATCCTTGCAGGGATGCACGGGGAAGATGCTGCTGCTGGCCGCGGCGGCGCGCTGCGCGGATGTGCCGGGCGGGTCATCGCCCGTGTTGGGCGGGAAGCCGGTGGCGTGCATCAGCGTCCAGATGACCGCCGCCTGCTGCGAGACATCGAGATGCTGTCCGAGCCCCGACCGCTCCCGCTCGCGCAGCGCGATCGCCGTGTCGGCCGCGGCCTGCACGCCCGCGTGGATCGAGGCCTGCGGGAACCCGACGGGCACCGGCGGACGATCGCCGTCGCCCTGCAACCCCACCAATCCCCCCGCCGCTTCGATCGTGAGGTCGGAGGCGGGACGCCCGGCCCACGGCCCGTCGCTGCCGTACGGCGTGATCGACGCGTAGACCAGCGATGGGTAGCGCTGCTTGATGTCGTCGTAGCCGAGCCGGAGCGCCGCCATCTCGCCGGGTTCAGCGGTCTCGACCAGCACATCCGCCGTGGCCAGCAACGCGTGCAGGTCGGCGCGGCCCTCCTCGTCCTCGAGGTCGATCACGACGCTGCGCTTGCCGAAGCCCATCGCGGCCCAGTAGAGCGAGCGGCCCGGCTCCGACTCCGAGAACGGCGGCAGCCGACGGCTGGCGACGCCGCCGGGCGGCTCGACCTTGATCACATCGGCGCCCATGTCCGAGAGCACGCGGCCGGCCATCTCGCCCCGAGGACCGGCGAGGTCGAGGACGCGAACGCCCTGCAGCAGCGTGTCGCCTGCGTCGGTAGTCATCTCAGCGCCCCTCTCCCGCCGCCTGACTCACTGGTTCATCGGCTCACTGTTGCACTGGCGAGTGCACTGCCGAGCGCCCCGACACCTTCAACGGCGGTTCTGCGGGGAAGATAGCGAAGGGCTGCGAAAATCGGCGCGAAGCAGCTGCGCTCAGCCGCGGCTCAGAGGACGAGGAACATCCGAATCATCACCGAGAACACCGCGAAGATCAGGATCCCGCCCAGAGCCCACCAGAGCAGCCTGGGCGAGTCTTCGCGCGGCTCATCGGCGGTGTGCTCGCGATCGATCCAGCGGGCGTGACGCTGCGGCGGCGTGCTAACGCGTCGCACCGGCGGCGGCGGGGGCCAAGTGTGGCGACGGGAGCTGCGTCGGTCGGCCATGAGGAGAGTCTAGCCGTGCGCGAGCGGCGGACGCGCGGTAGCCTGCGGCTGCAAATCGAACGCACCGGAAGGGCGCGCGTGGCCCGCACGTTTGTCACATCAACCCTGCCAGGCGACGGCAAGTCCGTAGTCGCCGCCGGCGTCGCAGCGACGCTACGCGCGGCTGGATCCACGGTCCGCCTGGCCCGCGCCGACGACGGTGACTCGGCTGCGGCCGACGCCGCGCAGCTGACGCTGCTCAGCGGGGTTCGCTCCAGCGGACAGGCGGCCGCAGTGACCGAAATCGCCGCCGACACGGACGAACTCGTGATCGAGGCCGCCGCGGCGACCGTCGCGGCCCACCGCGCCGACGGTGATCGCGTGGTGCTGGTCGTGCGCGCCGGCGAGGCCGACGACGAGACGCTGCGGCGCGCCATCTCCGAGCTGCAGCCGGACGGCGTCGTGATCAACGGCGTCCGCAGGCACGGCGAGCCCGCCGAACGAGCGCGGGTCGAAGCGGCCGGCGGCGTCGTGCTGGGCGCGCTGCCGCAGGACCGCCATCTCGCCGCGCCCTCCGTGCGAGAGATCGCCGCCGCGATCGACGGCGACCTCTCGGGCGACGAGGAACTCTTCGACGAAGCCTCACGTGACTTTGTCGTGGGCCCCGTCAGCGCCCACGAGGGCATGGACTACTTCCGCAACTACCCCGACAAGACGGTGGTCTCGCGTCACGACCGGATCGACATCGCGCTGGGCGCGCTCGACTACGAACCGCTCTGTCTGGTGATGGCCGGCGGCGCGCCGACATTGCCTTATGTCGCCGAACGCGCCGAGCGCGAGTCGTTCGCGCTGATCATCACCGGTCTCACGACCCCCGAGGTCGTCAGCGCGGTCGGCCCGCTGTACGGCGTCGCAAAGTTCCGCGGTGCGCGCAAGCTCGAGACCGCTGTGCACCTGGTGACTGCGGCCATCTCGCCCTGATCCGACGCCTACGCTGGTCTGACCGTGATCGCGAGGCCAGCATGGTTTCGGCCCAAATCAAACCCCAGCCCGCTTCCACAGACACGTATCCGGCGCCGATGGTGCTGCGCTTGCCGGGCGGGTGGGCGCTGACGGACGACTGCATCATCCAACTCGGCGCGCTCAACAACGCGCTGTGGTTCGAACGCACCGCCGAAGGAGCACTCCTGATCTCTCCTCCACCCGGCTGGGACTCAAGCGAACGCGAAGGCATCATCTTCGCTCAGATCAGCGATTGGCGCTTCGCGCACGACGTGGGACGGAGCACGGCCGCTACCGGCGGCTACCGGTTGCCCGACTCTTCGCTGCTCGTGCCCGACACAGCCTGGATCTCCGACGAGCGCCTCGCGGAGGTTGAACTGCTCCCCGGCAAGCCGATGCCAGCGACGCCTGACTTCGTGCTTGAAGTGCGTTCGCATTCCGACCGCCTCAGCCGCCAGCAAGACAAGATGGAGCGCTGGATGGCCAACGGCGTGCGGCTCGGCTGGCTGCTTGACGTTGAAAACGACTGCGTCTGGGTCTATCGCGAGGGCCAGACCGGCCCCGAACAGCTCCTCCACCCCGAGACGCTCTCCGGAGAATCGGTCCTCGATGGCCTGACGGTCGACCTCACCCGCGTCTGGCCCCAGTCCGGTAGCTGATGGGGCGTTGAGCAGCACCGACTTCGGCTCACTCTGCGCGCTTCCCGGCTAGGTGGGCAGCTTGCGGACCAGCGTCACACCGTCGCCGACCGTCAGCAGCGTCACGTCGACACGTGTGTCGCGTGCGACGCGTTCGTTGAACTCACGGATCGCGAGGGTGTCGGCGTCGCGCCGCTGCGGATCGGCCACGCCGCCGCCCCAGAGGGTGTTGTCGACAGCGATCAGCCCATTGGGCCGGGTCAGCTCGAGCACTGCCTCGAAGTAGGCGAGCGACGGCTCTTTGTCGGCGTCGATGAAGGCGAAGTCGAAGCGCGGCAGACCGGAGCGTCGCAGCTCCGCGAGCGTGTCGAGCGCCGGCGCCAGACGCAGGTCGATCTTTCGCTCGACGCCCGCTTCGGCCCAGTATTTCCGCGCGATCGTGGTCCACTCGTCGCTCACGTCACAGCAGATCAGCCGACCGTCGTCGGGCAGCGCGCGGGCCACCGCCAACGCCGAAGCGCCGGTAAAGGTGCCAATCTCGAGGCAATTTCGCGCGCCGATCAGGCGGACCAGCCAGCCCAGCAGACGCGCCTGATCGGGCCCGATCTGCATCCCACCCGCCGGCAGCGTGGCAGTTTCCGCGCGCAGGCGGCGCCAGACGTCGTCCTCGGGCACATAGGTCTGTTCGATGTATTCGGCCAACTTGTCGGTTACACGAACCGTTCGGATTGTCGGCATACGAGCATCTTAGGTCTTCCGCGTGACTTGCCCGCGCACATCGCGGCACTAAGATGGGCGTCGCTGAAAACCGGGGGGCATGGATGCCCGCAATGCGGAGGCGAGCGCATGGCTGCTATTCCCAAGGCTGAGAAGCCACGAACCAAGGCTGCGATGAACAAGGTGATCTCGGAGATCACCGGCCTGCCGGCGAGTCAGGTCAACGATGTCCTGGAGACACTGCGCGAGGTCGTGCTTGACGACCTCAGCCCCGACGGCGTGGGCTCAGTCACCGTCGCGGGCCTGATCAAGATCGATGTGGTGGCAACGAAGGCGACCGAGAAGCGGATGGGTCGCAACCCGGCGACCGGTGAGCCGATCGAGATTCCGGCCAAGATGGCGAATGATCGCGGTAAGCTGCGCACCCGCGCGCTCAAGCCGCTGCGCGAAGTGCTGTAACACGGATCGGAGGCGCGGCGCTGCCGCGCACACGCCCAACGCATGGCTAAGCTGCCGCCGGCCAACGACGCCGGCCGCGAGCTGATTGAGCGGATCGCTCCGGCGCTGCCGCTGATCGCTCGGCGCGCGCGTGCGCACGACCGCGACGCCTCGTTCCCGTTCGAATCGGTCGACGATCTGCGCGCCGCGGGCTGGATGAAGGCGCCCGTGCCGCGCGAATACGGCGGCGACGAGTGCGACCTGGCCGACCTCGTCGCCGCGCAGACCACGCTGGCCAAGTCCGACATGTCGCTGGCCTACTCGGTCGGCATGCACCTGATGAGCGTCGGCGGCGAACGCGCCAACCGCTCCTGGACCGAAGCCCTGCGCCGCCGCATCTTGCGCAGCGTGGTCGAGGATGGTGCGCTCTGCAATCAGGTCGCCACCGAGCCGGAGCTCGGCTCGCCGCAGGGCGGCGGACGCCCGCAGACCGCGCTGACGCCCGACGGCCCCGGCCGCTGGCGGATCAACGGCCGCAAGTCGTTCAGCACGCTGGCCCCCGCCCTGACCTGGTTCATGACCTATGTGGCGGTCGAGGATGGCAGCGGCGAGCTGGCGCGCGTCGCCGTCCACAAGGACTCGCCGGGCCTGCGGATCGAGGAAACCTGGGATGTCGTGGGGCTGCGCTCGACCGGCTCGCACGATGTGTGGTTCGAGAACGTGGCGGTGACGGATGACGAGATCCTGCTGCGCACCGATCCGTCGCGCAGCGGCCAACGCCGCGGTGATTTCGCCTGGTTCGCGCTGCTTGTCTCCGCCGCTTCGTTGGGGGCCGCCGAAGCGGCACGCGACTACACGGTCGAGTTTTGCCGCAACCGACGGCCCGGCGGTTCGCCCGCGCCGATCGCTGCGATCCCGACCGTCCGCGCCGAGGTCGGCCGGATCGACCTGCAGCTGATCACGGCCCGCGCACTGCTGCACGAAACCGCCGCGGCTTGGGACGCCCAGCCCGACACACGCCGTGAGCTTGGTCCCCGAGTGGCCGCCACCAAGCTGCACGTCACCGACGCCGCCGTTGACCTGGTTGACCGCTGCATGCGCCTGGTCGGCGGCATCTCGCTGCATCGCAGCGAGCCGCTGGAGCGCTACTACCGCGACGTCCGCGGCCCCCTGCACAACCCCCCAATCACTCCTCGCGGCCTCGAACTGATCGCCGCCGCCGCGCTGGACGACCCCTCTACTTCTTGAACGTCGTCGTCAGCCGCTGCGCGATCAGCAGGCGCTGATGGCTGGGGCCGCCCTCAGCGGCGTGGCGCGTGCGCAGGTCGCGCGCCCAACGCTCCAGCGGCAGGTCGGCCGAGAGCGCGAGCGGGCCATGCAGCTCCAGCGTGCGGTCGACCACGCCGATCGCGGCCTCGCTCGCGAACGCCAACGCCGACAACGCGGCCTCCACCGTGAGCGCGCCCTCATCGCACTCGGCCGCTGCCGCCAGATACAGTTCGCGGCTCGCCCGGATCGCGATCTCGCTGTCGGCCAGCGCCAGCTGCGCGCGCTGACCCTGCGCGATCGGGACGCCGCCCTCACGCCGCGACCAGGCCTGCCCACGCGCCATGTCCTGCGCCGCTGAGGCCACCCCGGTCAGCTGCGCCGCCGAGAGCATGCGCCGGCGCAGCACCGGATCGTTGCCAAACGCCGATGCGTCGCCCGGCTCGCCGAGCAGATTCAGCTCGGGCAGCTTTACCGCTGACAGATTCAGCTCCCACGTGTCGCGCCCGGCGCTGATCGTGGGCCACTCGCGCCAGCGCTGGAAGCCCGTCCGACTGGTCTCGACCACGAACGCCGACACCCCATCGCGCTCGCCTCGCTCGTACTCCGTGTGTGCGTAGACGATCCCGAAGTCGGCATCGGTCGCGTCGGCGACGAAAACCTTCGTGCCGTCGAGCATCCACTCGCCATCGCGCCGCAGGGCGCGCAACCGGACGCCATCAGTCGGCAGGCCGGCCAGATCGGGGTCGCCGAAGCCGCGAAAACAGCGCGCCTCGCGCCCCAACAGCGGCGTCAGAAACTCCGCTCGCTGCTGCTCGCTCGCGACGTAGAGCTGCGGCGGCGGGTCGGGGTCGAACAGCCCGTAGCTGGCCGAGATCGCCCCGGCTCGGTGCTGGCTCGTCTCCTCCACCACCCGCGCCCGTTCGGCCTCACTCAGTTCCGGGCCATACCCGCAGCCGGGCGGCGCGAGGAGATGATCGAGGCCCATTTCGTCGACGCGCACGTGCAGCTCGTCGAAGACCTGATCGGGCAGCCGCGTCGCGTTCGTGTTGAGCCGCTTCTCGTGCAGCCAGATGTCACGGCGGATGAACCGCCGCACGCCGGCGAGCACGAGCGCCAGCTCTTCGTTCATCCCAGCGCCCCGGCGGCCGCCAGGTCGGCGATCTGCTCGTCGCTGAAGCCGGCCTCGCGCAGCACCTCGTGGGTGTGCTCTCCGATCATCGGCGCGGGCCCGCGCGGACGGATGTCCGCTCCTTCGATCGAGAACGGCGTGTTGAGCGTCTCAAACGGACCGTGGCGCCCTTCGATCGTGGCCCAGGCCTCCATCTCGATCATCTGGGGGTCCGAAATCACCTCCGGCAGCTCCGCAACGGGCGCCCAGGTCAGCACCTCTGCGTCGAACCGCGCACGCCAGAAGTCGAGCGGCTGCGCGCCGATCGTGGCCACGATCTCGGCGGTCAGCTCCTCGGTCAGCTCGGCCCGCTCCGCGTGCGACCCGTAGCGCGGATCATCAATCAGGTCGGGCCGCCCCAGCGCCCGACAGGTCGGCGGCCAGTGGCGGTCCGAGGTGGGCATCACCAGCATCAGCCAGCGTCCGTCCGCCGTTTCGTACGAATTGAACAGCGGGTTGCCCGGTCGCACCCGGTCGATCCGCGCGGGCTGCCGGCCGGTGATCAGCGCCGCCGACACATCTGCGCCGATCGTCCACGCGCCCGTGCGTTGGAGCGTCACCTCGACGCGCTGACCCTCGCCGGTCTGGTCGCGCAGCCGCAGCGCCGCGAGCGTCGCCGCAAGCAGATTCAGCGCGGTCGCGTGGTCGCCCTGGCCCGGCCGGCAGGCCATCGGCGGCCCGTCGGGATCGCCGATCAGCCCCATGATCCCCGAACGCGACCAGAAGGCCGAGTAGTCGTACGCCGTCATCGCCGCGTCCGGACCGCGCGTCCCGTAGCCCGTCAGCACGACGTAGATCAGGTCCGGCTTGATCTCCTGCAGCCGCTCGACGGAGAGGTCGTAGCGCGCGATCCGCGGCGCGGTGAGGTTGGTGATGAAGATGTCGGCCTGCTCCACCAGTCGATGGACCGCCTCAACGGCGTCCGGCTGCTCGAGCGAGAGCGCGACCCCGCGCTTGCCGCGGTTATCGAGCTCGAAGGCCGCGTCGACGCCTGTCTCCGGCTCCCAGCCCGGCGACTGGCCCCGCATCTGCATCCCTCGCCAGGCGTCGCCGAGGGGATTCTCGATCTTGACCACGTCCGCGCCGAGGTCGGCCATCAGCGCCGCCGCCGATGGCGCCGCGAGCCAGTTGGCCGCCTCCAGCACACGAATTCCGTCGAGCGGCGCCGCCATCGCTTCCTCCTCCGCTGCCGGCGCCGAGCCGCGAATCGCGGCTCAGCCCTCCGGCCATGATTGTGGGGCATCATTGTGAGCGATCCTAAGGCGCAGCGGGCGCACGTCCGACGCGCCCGCCACCACGATCGGAGCTCAAGATGCAGGAACGACCCACTGCGGCACGCGTCGGAGAGCCGGGCATCCGCGCGCTGTTCACACGCAATGCACGCTGGCAGGCGTGGCTCGATGTCGAGGCTGCGCTCGCCCGCGCGGAGGCCGGGTTGGGCATGATCCCCGCCGAAGCCGCTGAACGGATCGTGGCCGCCTGCCGGATCGAAGACTTCGACCTCCAGCGCGTCGAAGAGGGGCTCGCCGTCACTGGCCACCCGCTCGTGCCGCTCGTCTGGGAGCTCGACCGCCTCTGCGAGGGCGACGCCGGCGGCTACGCCCACTGGGGCGCGACCACGCAGAACATCACCCAAACCGGCGACATCCTGCAGCTGCGCCGCGCGCACGCGATCGTGCTCGACCTGCTTGGGCAGGTGATCGGACACCTCGCGGACCTCGCCGAGCGCACGGCGGACGACCCGATCGCCGGGCGCACGCACGGCCAGCACGCCGTGCCCGCCACGTTCGGGATGAAGGTCGCCGTCTGGATCGACGAACTCTGCCGCCACGTCGAGCGGCTACAGCAGGCCGAGCCGCGCATCTTCGTGGCGCTGCTCGGCGGCGGCGCGGGCACCGCCGCATCGTTCGGCGAACAGGGCCTCGCCGTACAAGACGCGCTGGCGGCGGAACTCGACCTGGTCCCGATGCCCGTGCCGACGCGAACAAGCCACGACCACCACGCGGAGTACGTCGCGATCCTCGCGCTGATCGCCACGACCAGCCGCAAGATCGCCGATGAGACGTACACGCTGATGAAGCCCGAGTTCGGCGAGCTCGAAGAGCCCGTCCCGCCGGGCACCGTCGGCAGCAGCACGATGCCGCAGAAGCGCAACCCCAAGCTCGCGCAGGACATCCGCGCCGGCGCGGCCCAGGTCCAGGCGCTGCTGCCGCTCGCGCTCGACGCGATGCGCACGGAGCACGAAGCCGACGGCTCGACCAGCGTGATGGTCGAGCGAGCCCTGCACGGCTCGGTCGAGCTGGTCGGCGACATCCTCGCCCGCCTGGCGATGCTCTTCGAGGGCGTGCGCGTGAATCCTCGGCGCATGCGCGAGAACCTTGATCTCTCGGGCGGCCTGATCATGAGCGAGCGGATCATGCTCGCGCTCGGCGCGCGGGTCGGGCGTCAGCGCGCGCACGACATCATCTACGAGCACGCGCAGCAGGCCGCGATCGACAACGTGCCCTTCCGCGACCTGCTCGCCGCCGACGAGGAGGTCACCGAGCACCTCTCGGCGCACGAGCTGGACGACCTGCTCGACCCGGCCGCCTACACCGGGGCCTGCGCGCAGATGGCCCGCATCCAGGCGGCGCGCGGACGCGAGGTCGCCTCAGCGATCCGCGCGAATCCCTAGACTGGCGCTGCTCAGAGAGGATGTTCCATGCTGAAGCTGCTCGCCCCCGTGACCCGCCGACCCGAGACCGACCGTGACGCGTTCCAGGAGTTCTGGCGCTCCGTCCATGCTCCGCACGTTGTCAACCAAATGCGCCCCGAGCATTACTACATCACGTTCTTCGACGATGTCGCGACGCTCGGCGGAGTCGAGGCGTCCCATGGCCTCGTCTACGACGGGATCGCGGAGCTCTGGTTCCGCGACTGGGACCACCACAAGGACGCCACCCAATCGGACCGCGCCAAGGCGCTCGCCGGCGTCGATGGCTTCGGCGACTGGATCGAGCCGATCACCGACGCGATGTATACGACCGAGCACATCATCATCGACGCCCCGGTGCCCGCCGAGCACCACAAATGGGTCGCATTCGTGAAGAAGCTTGAGCACGTCACGCGTGACGAGCTCTCAGCGGCCTGGCTCGATGGGCACGCGCCGAACGTGAGCGCCTCGATCGCGGCATCCAACGGCGCGTGCTTCAGGTACGCGATCTCAAACGCTGACCCGGAGCGCGAGAGTCGCTGGGACGGGACCGCCTCGCTCTGGTACACCAGCGCCGAGGCCGCCCGCGCGGGAGTCCCGACCGTCGAGCACGAGGGCCCGCCCGACCCCTTCCCGGCACTGATCGACGGCCCCGCCACGATGATCTTCGGTGGGCGCGAGATCGCCGTCGTTCGCTGATCGGCATAGGCTGACCGCTTCCCGCGACCCTGCGGGATCGCACCCGAAAGGAGCCGCGATGGCGGCCACTCAGCCGATCGTGCGCTCAGCGCACCCCTATCAGATGTACGACCAGATTCAGTCGCAGACCGATCAGATTGCGACGGTCCTGGAGCGCGAGCGCGACCATTGCGCGGAGCTGGCCGAACGCCTCGGGCGTTGTCGCCGGATCTATCTGGTCGGGATCGGCACCTCCTGGCACGCGGCGCTGGCCGGCGCGGCGATGATGCGCTCGGGACCAGAGGTGCTTGCCTTCAACTCGTTCGAGTTCTGCACGGCCACGCCGCCGCTCGGGGCCGATGACGCGGCCGTGATCCTCACTCACACCGGCGCGAAGCGGGCGTCGTACGAGGCGCTTGATGTCGCGCGCGAGCACGGCGCGTTCACGATCGCGGTCAGCTCCACGGAATCCAGCTCGCGAGTCGCGGTGGCCGACGAGGTGATCCGCACCTGCCCGGCCGAGACTTCGGCCGCATACACCGTCAGCTACACGACGGCGCTCACCGTGCTGGCGATGCTCGACGCGGCGATGGCCGGCGAGCTCGAAGCACTGGAGCGGTTGCCCGGCCTCGTCGCGGAAGTCCTGGCCACGGAGCCGCTGGTGCAGCACGTCGTTGAACAACACGCCGAGCGCCGGCGCTTCGTCTCGGCCGGCTGGGGATCGGGACGCGCCAACGCGTACGAAGTCGCGCTCAAGATCAAGGAAACCAGCCGCTCGAGCTGTGAGGGCTTCCAGATCGAGCATCTCCTCCACGGGCCATTCTGCGAGCTGGACGCGGACTGTCTGCTGACGGTGATTGCCTCCAACACGCCCGACCGCGGCCGCGCCGTGGACCTTGTACGCGCCGCTCGCGCGCTCGGCGCGCCCGTCTGGGCGCTCTGCCACGCACAGGCTGACGAGTTCGAGGCGGCCGGAGCCGAGGTGCTGCGGCTGCCCGCGGCGTCGTTGCGGATCGAGCCGATCCTCAGCGTGATCCCGCTCCAGCTGTTCACCTACCATCTCGCGCTCGCCCGCGGCACGCATCCCGACCTATTCCAGCTGGACGACCCGGCGCATGCGGCGGCCTACGAACACATCGGCCTCTGATCCGCCGATCGGCTGCTAGCGTGCAGCAGTCTGCGCCACGGGACCTCTGACGGACACAGATCGGGACGGAGCCGCCATGCGATTCGGGATCTTCTACGAGCACCAGCTGCCCAAGCCGTGGGACGAGGGACTTGAGCAAAAGCTCTTCCAGGACGCGCTGGACCAGGTCGAGCTGGCCGACCAGCTCGGGATTGACCACGCCTGGGAGGTGGAGCACCACTTCCTCGAGGAGTACTCCCATTCCTCCGCGCCCGAGGTCTTCCTCGCCGCCGCCTCACAGCGCACCAAGAACATCCGGCTCGGCCACGGGATCGTGCTGATGCCGCCGGGCTACAATCACCCGGCCCGGATCGCCGAGCGGATCGCGACGCTCGACCTGGTTTCCAACGGCCGCGTCGAGTTCGGCACCGGCGAATCGGCCAGCCGCGCGGAGCTCGAGGGCTACCGCGTGAACCCCGAAGAGCGACGCGAGATGTGGCTCGAAACGGTCGAGCAGGTCGCCAACATGCTCGCGATGAGCCCCTACCCCGGCTACGAGGGCAAATACTTCTCGATGCCCACGCGCAACGTGGTGCCGAAGCCCGTGCAGAAACCTCACCCGCCGCTCTGGGTCGCCTGCTCGAACCGCGAGACGATTCACCTCGCCGCGCAGCTCGGGATCGGCGCGCTGACCTTCGCGTTCATCGACCCGGCCGAGGCCAACCGCTGGGTCGAGGACTACTACGAGACGCTGAAGCGTGAGTGCGTGCCGATCGGCCACACCGTCAACGCCAACATCGCGATGGTCTCCTCGTTCTCGGTCCACCCGGACGAGGAAGAGGCGAACCGGCGCGGCTTCGACGGCTTCCGCTTCTTCCAGTACGCGCTGGGCCACCACTACGCGGCCGGCATGCACAAGCCGGGTCGCACGAACGTCTGGAAGGCCTGGGAGCAGGTCCGCCACACGTGGCCCTCGCAGGGCGGCGAGGGCGGGATCGGCACGCCCGACCAGCTGCGCGAGCACCTGCGCACGTTCGCCGCGTGCGGCGTCGACCAGTCCGTCTTCATCCAGCAGGCCGGCAACAACAAGCACGAGCACATTTGCGAAGCGCTCGAGCTGTTCGGCAACGAGATCATGCCGGAGTTCAAGGAGTTCGAGGCCGAGCGGGTCGCCCGCAAGGAAGAAGAGCTCGCGCCCTACATCGAAGAGGCGTTCAAGCGCAAGGCGGAGCGTAACGAGATGCTCGGCGAGCTGCCCGACTCCGAGATCCCGGTCTACGAGCCCTACGGGTTCGAGGTCGCCGAGACCGACGATGTGCAGCTCAACGAGCGACAGCGCGAGACCCAGAAGCGCTTCGAAGAGATGAAGAAAACAGCCGACTTGGCGATCAGGCTCGGGGCCAGCGACTAGTCAATCGCGACGCTTGACAGCCCGCAAGCATCGACGGACACTTAGCGGAGTCGGCAAGGCCACGTGATCAGGTCTGATGGCCCCTTCGGGGGCCAGCCGGCTACGCACCCTCTCACTTTCTGTCGAAACGCCGCGATCGACTTTGTCGCTGTCGTCAGATTTCGCCTGACGGCGCGCAGTGTCTTGACCGCGGGCACAAGCGCACCTGTGGTCAACCAGCGGCCAAATCGAGGGATTGTAAGAGACGCTCGGTTCGATGCATCTTCTCTATGTCGACGAGTCCGGCACGAATAAGGACGATCGATATTTCGTGGTCGGCGGATTAGCCGTGTTCGAGCGGCAGACGTTCTTCCTCAGGGAACGCCTCGATGACCTGCAGGCGCATTACTTCCCGACGTGGCCTGAACCCATCGAATTTCACGCGTCGCACCTTCGCGCGCCCGATGCGCATGCGAAGCCGCCGTTTAGCCTGCTCAGTCGAGAAGAGCGTCAGACGCTGATGGACGAGGTCTACCGCACGATTGCGACATCGCGCGCGCGACTCTTCGCTGCAGTGATTGATAAACAGTTTGTCCGCGAGCCACCATACGAGCGTGGGTTCGAGGAGATCGTCAGTCGCTTCGATCTCATGTTGAAGCGTGTGTATCAGCAGGAAAACGATGCGCAGCGTGGCTTGGTCGTGGTTGCCGAGTCTGGCTACCGGGAGAACCTCGAGTCACTTGCTCGCAAGGTGTGGTCGACCGGGCACCGGTGGGGGGAGCTGCGAAACATGGCGGACGTTCCTTTCTTCGCTCCCGCAAAACACACTCGCATGCTGCAGCTGGCCGACTTCGTCGTGAACGCCGTGTTCGGCCGATACGAACGCGGCTACACGCGCCAGTTCGACACGATCGCAACACGGTTCGACGCGGAACGAGGCGCGATTCACGGGCTGACGCACCTCAGCAGCGAGCAAGTTCGAGCTGAGTGCTTTTGTCCTGCATGCCTCACGTCGCGATTGAGCAAACAATTCGGCGACGACGACATGCGCCACACGTCCCGCAGCCTTGGCGAGGACACATCCGCGGATTACGTTCCTGAATCAGGCGCTGAGCTGCTCCCGTAGGAAGGCGCTGACTGCTTCCGCTGTTCGCTGCGGCTGCTGGATGTGCGGCCAGTGGCCGGTGTTGGGCCAGACTTCGATTCGGGCGTTGGGGAACACGCGTCGCTGGGCAGCGGCGTACTCCGGGCCGACATATGGATCGTTCTGGCCCCAGATCACCAACGCGGGCTTGGCCTGCGGGGCCAGCGCTTGCGCAAGCAGTGCGCTGCCCGGCTCGTCGGTGGCCCGATAGAGCGCCAGCGTGGCGCGTCGGGTGGGTCCGTCGTCTTCGTCGATCAACTGATTGAGCCAGGCTGAGTCGAGGCCGCGCCGGTTTCCGCGGCGCATCCAGAGCTTGAACAGCGGTCGACTCGTGGTGCCCTGGATCAGTTCGCCGAGCCGTGGCGTGCGCCAGAGTCGGCCCAGCAGATGCCAGCGGTAGCCGGGCAGCACGCCGGTCGCGAGCAGTGTCGCGCTGGCGAACTGCTGCGGGTGCATCGCCGCCCAGAGCAGGCCGATCGGGCCGCCGAAGTCGTGCAGCACCAGATGAGCACGCTCGATCCCAAGCTCGCGAATCGCCGGGTCGAGCCAGGTCTGGTAGCCCTCAATCGAGTAGGGAAAATCGGCCGGTTTGTCGGCGCGTCCGAAGCCGGGCAGGTCGATCGCGACGCAGCGCCCGAGTTCGCTCAGAGTCGGCGCGAGCTGCTGAAAGTCGCGGCCCGAACCAGGGACGCCGTGCAGGCAGACGATCGCTTCAGAGCTGTCGGGTGCGCCCCACTCAGCGATCAGGCCCGCAACGCCGTTGACCTCAAGTCGCCGCTCTCGCACGTCGACCCAGCCTGCGCTAGCCCGGGCGCGCGGTCGGCGCGGGGCTCGCCGCCGGCGGCGGGGGCGCGGGTGCGGGCTCGGAGAAGGGGCCGGCGCCGTTCGCGGCCGGGGGTTCGACGGTGAGCGCGCACCACGGGCAGGCGATCCAGCCGGCCTCGAGGGCCCGCTCGCAGCCGGCGCAGGGGCGGCGTAGCTGCGTCGCGCAGCGCGGGCAGGCGAGGTAATCGTCATCGACGCGGCTGCCGCAGCGTGGGCAGGCGAGCACCGAGCGCAGGTCGTGCAGCAGGGTCTCCTCCTCGAGCTCGCGCTCGTAGCGCTCCTCGAGCGTGTTGGTCGGCCGCAGCACGCGGTAGAGCACCCAGCCGGGGAAGTTGAAGGCCAGCACGATCAGCACCGCGACCAGCTGGGTGAAGGGGTCGTCGCTGCGCTGGCGGATGTCGCGGCCCGTCCAGACCACGGCTGAGAGCCACAGCGCCGCGAAGTACGCCCCGACGACGACCGCGATGATCAGCCCCGTGTTCTCGGGGCTGCCGCCCGGCCACGAGAGCCCGACAAGTTCAGAAATTCCCACCATCACGCCCCTCGGTGCCCCGCCGAATCACTATATCCCGCGCTGGTAGCCTCGCGGTGTGGCTGCACGAACTCCGCTCGATCTGTCGCACCTGAACCCCGCGCAACGGGAGGCTGTGCTGCACCCGGGTGGCGCTCTGCTGATCGTGGCGGGGCCGGGCAGTGGCAAGACACGGGTGGTGACGCAGCGGATCGGTTGGCTGGTGCGCGAGCAGGGCGTGGCGCCCTGGCGGATTCTGGCCGTCACGTTCACCAACAAGGCGGCGCGCGAGATGCGCTCGCGGCTCGATCAACTGCTCGGCGAGGACGACGCGAACCGGCTCTGGCTAGGCACGTTTCACCGCATCTGCGTGCGGATGCTGCGCGCGCACGGCGACAAGATTGGCGTGCCGCAAAACTTCGCGATCTTCGACGACGACGACCAGATGGCCCTGGTGCGCTCCGCGATTAAGGAGCTGCACCTCGATCCCAAGCAGTTCTCGACGCGGCAGGTGCTCTCGCGAATCTCGCGCAACAAGAGCGAGGGCGTGGCGTTCGAGGATGTCGTGGGCCACGCGTCCGACTACTACGAGGAGGTCGTGGCGCGGGTCTGGGAGCGCTATCGCAAGGGCATGCACGACGCGCAGGCGCTCGACTTCGACGACCTGCTGAATCGGGCGCTTGACCTGTTCGAGGTCGGCGAGGTGGCGGAGAACTATCAGTCGCGGTTCGCGCACACGCTGATCGACGAGTTTCAGGACACCAGCGTGGTGCAGTACGAGCTGGCGCGGGCGTGGTCGAAGGGCAGCGGCAACCTGACCGTCGTGGGCGACCCCGACCAATCGATCTATTCGTGGCGCGCCGCCGACGTGCGCAACCTGCGCAGCTTCGTCGAGCACCACCCCGACGCGGTCGAGGTGCAGCTGAACCAGAACTACCGATCCACGCAGCAGATTCTGGACGTGGCCAACGCGGTCATCGCGCGGGCCAGGGGGCGGATCAAGCGGAAGCTGGAGACCGACCGGTCCGACGGGGTGCGTCCGCGGGTGCACGAGGCGTACAGCGAGGGCGATGAGGCCGACTACATCGCGCAGGCCGTGACGAACGGGATGCAGGAGGGCACGATGCGGCCGGGCGATGCCGCGGTGCTGTATCGGACCAACGCGCAGTCGCGCGCGATCGAGGAAGCGCTGGTGCACCGCGGGATTCCCTATCGGCTGGTCGGTGCGACGCGCTTCTACGACCGACGAGAGATTCGTGACCTGATCGCGTACTTGCGGCTGGCGCGCAATCCCGCAGACCGGATGGCGTTCGAGCGGGTCGTGAACGTGCCAACGCGCGGCGTGGGGGCCAAGACGCTGGCGACGTTGACCGAGTGGGCAGTGATCCACGCTCGTCCGTCGATGGAAGCGGCAGGAGCGGCGGGCGGGATTCTCGATGCCGGGGTCGATCCGCCGCCTGTCTCACGGCGGGCGGCGCTCAGTCTGGGCCGATTCGCGCAGGCGATCACGCGCGCGCGGTCGATCGCGGCCGAGAAGCCGCTGGTCGACGCGCTGCGGTCGATCCTGATCGACACCGACTACCGGGAGTGGATCATGCGGCAATCCGACGACGACGCGGTCGACCGTTGGGAGAACGTGCAGGAGCTGCTGACCGTGGCAGACAACTACAGCGAGATTGCGCCGGGCGCGGCGCTCGACGCGTTCCTCGAGGATGTCGCGCTGGTAGCGGACATCGACGATCTACCGGACGGCCCGCCGGACGCGGTGACCCTGATCACGTTGCACCAGGCGAAGGGCCTGGAGTTCCCGGTCGTCTTCATGGCCGGGATGGAGGAGGGCCTGCTGCCGCACCAGTTCTCGATCGACGATCCGGCCAGCCTCGAGGAGGAGCGCCGCCTCTGTTATGTCGGGATCACGCGAGCGGAGCGAGAGCTGCACCTGCTGCACGCCTTCCGCCGCGCGTACCAGGGGCGCAGCGGGCACAACCCGCCATCACGCTTCCTGAACGACATCGATCCAGAACTGCTGCAGCTCGATCGGCCGGCGACGGCGCCGGTTGGAGAGGACGTGCGCCCGGCCGCGAACCGCTGGCTCGCCTGGGACGACTTCGACGCCGAGCCGGAGCCGCTGCAGCTGAATCTCAGCGCGGGCGACCGGGTGATCTCGCCCGCGTTCGGCGACGGAGTGGTGATCGCTGCGAAGTCGAGCGGTGGCGACGTCGAGGTGACGGTGCGGTTCGACGATGCAGGAGTGAAGAAGCTACTGGCCTCGATGGCGCAACTGAGCAAGGTCTGAGGGGCCGCCTTGGTCGCTTCGCGACAGCTCCCGCGGTGTCGCGACGGCGCGGGGCTCAGGCGGTTGCGGACCAGCGTTGGGCCAGGGCTTCGGTGTCGAGGTCGGTCAGGCTGCGGTCTTCGCTGCGCAGCTGGGACTCGAGCGCGCGGACGCGGGATTCGAAGCTGGCCAGAGCGTCGCGGGTTTCGTCCTCGGCGGAGAGGTCGGCGCTGCGGGCGGCGAGGACTAGGTCGAGTATCTGGTCACCGAAGGAGGCGCCAGCCGCGCCGGCGGAGGGTAGGCGGGGCAGGCCGTTGCGCGCAGCGCGCCCGAGGATGCTCTGAGCGCGAGCGAGCGCGGGCAGCGTTTTGGGCACGCCGTCGAGGACGGACTCGCGGGTGGGACGTTCGCGGGCCTTGAGCCGCTCCCACATCTGCTCGGTGCCCGCGGCCGAATCGACATGCGCGTCGGCGAAGACGTGCGGGTGGCGGCGCACCAGCTTGGCGCGAATGCCCTCACTGACGTCATCGAGGTCGAACGCCCCGTCCTGCTCGGCGAGCTTGGCGTGCAGCACGACCTGCATCAGGACATCGCCGAGCTCCTCGCAGAGCGCCTCGGGATCGCCGCTATCGAGCGCCTCGAGCGCCTCGTAGGTCTCCTCGAGCAGGTGCGGGCGCAGCGACGTATGCGTCTGCGCGTTGTCCCAGGGACAGCCGTCAACGGGGTCGCGGAGACGGTCGATCACGCCGCGCAGGCCCTCCGAGTGGTTGCGGACGTCGTGCATCAGCACGGCGGGGAGGGCGATCGCGACCGCGTCGCTGCGCTGGTCGCCGAGCTGATCGACCGTAGCCCTGCGTGTCCGGAGGCCGCCGACGGTCTCACTGATCAGCGTCGCCTCGGTCGTGGACGGATAGCGGCGCAGCGCGGAGCGGTTCGGTCCAGGCGGGGCGTCGAGCAGCAGCAGGCACGGCTGCCAGGGGTCGAGCGAGGCGCCGTTCAGCGCGGAGACGCGGGCGATCACGACCGACCCGGCGTCGGCCAGGCCGGCGGCGCTGAGCAGCTCGTCAAGCATCGGACGCTCCCGCCGCCGACCTGGGTCTACGCTCGCTGACCAGACGCATGGAGACTAACCGAGCGATCCTCCGGGGCCTGTGGTGGATTTCCGTCGCCGCGCTGACGCTGGCGATCTTCACGCTGGCCGTCGCCGCGAGTGTGCGCTTCGCGGCGACCTCGACGTGGTGGTGGGAGCGCGGCTTCGAGCGCTATGAGGCGCCCAGACGGTCGGGGCTGCCGGCGGAGGAGGTCTCGCGGATCGGCGCGGAGGTGCGCGACTACCTGCGCAACGGGGACGAGCGACTGACCGTCCAACGGCCGTCTGGTTCCGGGGGACAGGTGCCTGTGTTCAGCGAGCGCGAGGTCGTGCACATGGTCGACGTGAAGCGGCTGATGGCGCGCGTGTGGGACGCGGGCTGGGCGGCGTTTGGCTACATCGTGGCGTTCGCGTCGGTGCTGCTGTGGCGGCGACGGAGAGCGGGGCTCGCCGACATCCTGGGCGCAGCTGCGACCTCGGGCAGCGTGATTGTGACGCTCGTGGTGGTGCTCGCCATCGTCGCGGTGTCGGGGTTCGATGAGGCGTTTCGGCAGTTTCACTTGCTGTTCTTCACGAACGACCTGTGGCAGCTGACGCGCGCCGACGCGCTGATCCAGCTGTTCCCGCAACGTTTCTTCTTCGACACGACGATGCTGATCGGCGCGTCGATCCTCGTCCCATCGGCGCTGCTGGGCGCAACCGGTTGGTGGTTCGGGCGACGGGCGTAGCGCGGCGCTGAACGACCTTGTGTATCCGCGGTTCGAGGTTCCAGACTGCGAGCGCTGTTGGGCAGCACGCGGGTGGCCCTGGCGCGGCGCCAGCGTGAACGACGGCGCCGGTCACCAACGCCGTACGGGCGTCCGCTCGCGCGGGCTTCGGCCTCGTGTGGGCAAGCTCTTGGAGCTTGTCCCACACGTCCCAGGATCGCTGTGGCGCTGGCATCGACATACGCGGAATGGGCAGCCACAAGGGCTGCCCCTACAGGACCGGTGGAGGTCCACACGAGGGACCTTGTGATGGCCCAAGATCTCCGTGTAGGGGCATTCCTTGTGGTTGCCCCACAGGAGCTGTGGAGGTCCGCATGAGGGACCTTGTTATGGCCCAAGATCCCCGTGTAGGGGCATTCCTTGTGGTTGCCCCTACAGGAGCGGTGGAGGTCGGCACGAGGGACCTTGTTATGGCACAGGATCTCCGGGTAGGGGCAACCCTTGTGGTTGCCCTCCGCGTTCACCGTTACGGATGCGTCCACGGCAGAGCCGGAGGGCGCTGATTCAGGATTGCCGCGCGCGCCGAACGCGGGGTGATCCGGACGCTTGCTAGCGCTCGTACCAGCCGGAGCCGAAGAGGATGCCGTCGTGACGCACCATCCAGGTGTGCTTCTGCTCGTTCCGGCCGCTCGCGGCGTTGAGGAAGACGTAGCTGACCCACTCGGGGTCGGTGACGGCGAGGAACGCTGCGCCGTAGTCGAAGCCGTTGACGTCCACGCCTCCCCCGTCGCCGACCTGGTCTCCGACCATGTCCGGGATGGTCGGATGCGCCAGAAAAATTCCGTCCTCGCCGATCATGAAAAGATACCACTCGCCATCGATGCTATCCGACGATTGGTAGCGGGCGATCGTGGCCTCGCGGCCGTTGGCCTCGTAGTAGTCGATCGCGTTCTGCACGTAGGCCTTGGTGTAGGCGGCAGGATCCTCGGTCCGCAGATCGTAGTTGCGGTCGTACCAGCCGGAGGCAAACTGTAGGCCGTCGTGGGTGACGATCCAGCTGTGCTTGCGCTGGTACTGGTTCTCGTCGGCGGGGTTGACGAAGACGTAGGAGACCCAGCCGGTCTGCTCGATCGCCAGCATCTCCTCGCCGTAGGCGTAGCCGGTCACGTCGATGCCGAGGTCGCCGATGTTGGTCCCGAGCCAATCCTCGCCGCGGTAGGCGTGAGCGAGGCGGGTGCCGTCGGTTTGGTGGATGAACATGTACCAGTCGGAGACTGCGCTGTCGGGGGAATTGTAGTAGGCGAGTGTCTCATCGCGACCGATCGCGTTGTAGAGCTGAACGGCGCGGGCGACGAAGGCCCTGGTGTAGGCGCCGGGCTCGCGCGTGGGCGAGGGGCCGGGCTCGTACCAGCCGGAGAGGAAGATCAGGCCGTCGTGGCGGACGATCCAGGCGTGCTTCAGCTCGGTGGCGCCATTCTCGGGATTGGCGAAGAGATAGTCGACCCATGCGCCGTCGCCAGTTGCGAGACCGTCGACGACAGCCCCGACGGGGTAGCCGGCGGGGCCGAAGACGTCGCTGGTGGGCTGTCCGACCGTATCCGGGCGCGTGGCGATGGCGAGGATCGTTTCGGTTTCGTCGGTGATCACGACGTACCACTGGCCGTTGACGCTTTCGGGAGTGTTGTAGTGCGCGACGGTCGCGTCGAGGCCAATCGCTCGGTATAGCTGCAGGCCGCGGTCGACGACTTCCCGGGTGTAGGCGGCCGGGTCAGCGACGGGCGAGGGTCCCGGTTCGTACCAGCCGGAGAGGAAGATCAGGCCGTCGTGGCGGACGGCCCAGGCGTGCTTCAGCTCGGTGGCGCCGTTCTCGGGATTGGTGGAGAGGTAGTCCACCCGTGCACCGTCGCGAGTTGCGAGAGCATCGACGACAGCTCCGACGGGGTAGCCGTCGGGGCCGAAGACTTCGCTGTTGGGCTGTCCGACCGTGGCGGGGCGCGTGGCAATGGCGAGGACCGTGTCGGATTCGTCGATGATCACGACGTACCATTCGCCGCTGACGCTTTCGGGAGTGTTGTAGTGCGCGACGGTCGCGTCGAGCCCGTCACGTGCGTAGCGTGCGATGGCTTCCTCAACGAACGCCTGCGTGTAGGCGGCGGGCTCGGAGGTGGACGGTCGAAGAGCGCGGGTCAGGCGGCCGAGGCGGTCGCTGACGACAGCGATGTCGCCGCGGATCGCGCCGCGCTCGCCGCGTGCGAGGGTCAGCTCAGAGCGCACCCCTTCGACATCGGTGCGGAGGCGCGCCAGGTCGTCCTGGACGTCATCGAGGCGATCGAAGACATCAGGAGGCTGAGCGGTGACTTCTGAGCCATCGCGCAGGGCGACGAGGGCGGTGACCACGGCGACGAGTGCGATCAGGCCGATGGCGAGCAGGCGTGTTTGAGACACCGCGGGTTTCCCTTAAGCGGACGCTTGAGGCGCTTCGGAGAGCTGGACGGGGGCTAGTTGAGGCCGTGACCGCCGGCGCCGCAGCCGCAGGAGCCGCGTCCGCACGCGCAACCGCCGCCCATGGCCGGGGCGGACTCGGCGGCTTCGTCGGCGGAGAACGCACCGGCGACGGAGACCATCGCTGCGGTCAGGACCTTGACGGCGCGATGGCCGTCGCCGCATTTACTGTCGTCGGCGGCGGCCGTCATCGGGCGTCGCTGGGTGAACTTCTCGTTGCAGGTGCGGCAGTAGTACTCGTAGAGCGGCATCGATCACTCCTCGCGACGGATTTTTGGCGACACGCCACAGCATACAAGCAGAGTCTCGGTCGATCGACGCGCAGATCAGACTCCCGCTCAGCTGGAGGCGGCCTCGCCCTGCGCGGACGGGTCCTCTCGAAGCCGGTGTGCCGGCTCGGGCCGCTCAGCCGTCGAGTAGTCATCGCCAAGCCCCGCAGCCGCCCGCCGCGCTCGCTCTTCGGCCAGCAGCTCTTGGGTGCGCCGTTCCACCCACCGTCGACGCTCCGGCGGCAGGGCCTCGATCAGATCTCGCAAAGGGGTCGTCTTCGGAGCCATTGCGCACAGCCCTTCTGAGTCAGACTACTCAATACCGATCGAAGCGTCCATCGGCCTTGCGCAACAGTCTGCGATAGAAGAGCCGCTCGCTGATTCCTGATTTGTCGCCCGCAGCGAGCAAAACTGCACGGCGGGAACGGTCGAACGCAAACGCCACGCGCCACACGCCCCCGGCCGAATTGAAGCGCAGCTCCTTCATGTTCGGGTGGCGTGATCCCTTTAGGCTGTCTACCGCCGGGCGTCCCAGCGCCGGCCCGAACTGCTCCAACACCGCGGCGCGAGCGTACAGGTCGTTCTGCACTCCGATCGGCAGGTCGTCGAACTCCGCCTCAAATTCTGAATCGAACTCAACGTCCCACGGCATGCGCCAACGCTACGCTGGGGAAGGCCGCCCCCCCGTAGCTCAGAGGACAGAGCAGCGGTTTCCTAAACCGTGTGCGGAGGTTCGAGTCCTCCCGGGGGGACCACGCCTCTCGCGTCGGGCGTGAGCGGCTCGGAGCTGGTCAGTCGGCGAGGGCGGCTTCGACCTGGACGGCCTGACCGAGCAGGGCTTCGTCGCGGCCGAAGCGGCCGACGAGCTGGAGGCCGAGCGGCAGACCATCGACCTCGCCGTAGGGCAGTGAGATGACCGGCATCCCGGCGTGGGTCCAGGGCAGATTCATCGCGGGGTCGCCGGTGGCGCTGAGGCCGCGCGGGGCCGGGCCGACGGCGGCGGGGCAAAGCCAGGCGTCGATCTGCGCGCGGTCCATGCGTTCGTGCAAGCGCTGGCGCACCTGAATGCGGCTGGCGCGGCCCTGTTCCGCGTGGCACGGTCAATCTTGCGGCCGCGCTCGTAGAACGTCGCGCTTTCATGGCGAAACATCGAGCCGTAGCGGGCGTAGCGCTCGTCGTGCTCAACGGCGAACTCGTAGGCCGTCAGCTGGCTGTGCCGCTGGTTGATCTCGGCGATGTCGCCGAGCGTGGGTGTGAGCTCGACGGAGATGCCGCGCTCGCGCAGGCGCGCTGTGGCTTGGTCGAGCATTTCGAGCATCGAGTTGTCCGCCTGCTCCAGGTACAACCCGCGCGGTATGCCGATCCGCGGGACGCCGGCCTCGGCGTCCTCGCCGGCGCGCCAGCCGAGCAGCAGCGAGGAGGCTGCGAGCAGCGCGTCGGCCGCGGTCGCCACGAAGAAACCGACGTGGTCGACGGAGCGCGAGAAGTAGAGCATGCCGCCGCTGGGGATGCGGTCATACGAGGGCTTGAAGCCGACCACCCCGCAGAACGAGGCGGGACGAATGACCGAGCCGACCGTCTGCGAACCGAGCGCGATCGAGGCGATGCCGGCGGCGACGGCGGCCGCCGAGCCGCTGCTGGAGCCGCCGGGGGTGTGGCCGCGGTTATGAGGGTTGGCTGTCGCGCCGGGGGCGAAGAAGGCGAACTCGGTGGTCACCGTCTTGCCCAGGATCAGCGCGCCGGCGCGACGCAGGCGTTCGACCGCGTCGGCCTCGCGACCGCTGAATGACTCGGGCGGCACGGCCGAGCCGGCGCGGGTCGGCATCCGGTCGACGTTGAAGATGTCCTTGACGGCGGCGATCGCACCGTAGAGCGGGGGACGAGCGTCGGGGTCGGGCCACTCTTGCTCGAGCTCGCGAGCCGCAGCGGCGAGACGTTCACGCTGGCGCGGGTCGGGCAAGATCGCGCGGATCAGCGGATTGATCTCGTCGATCCGGGCGATGCTGCGCTCGATCTCGTCGGCCAGCGAGACCTGACCGCCGCGCAGTCGCTGCGTCTGCTCAGCCAGCGAGACCGGGGCCACCAGATTAGTCATAGCGAGATGATCGGGTGCGGCCGGCTAGAAGCCGAGGCCTTCTTTGCCCTGCATCGAGCGGCCCACGTTGATCTGGCCGAGGTGGTTGTTGCTGTGATTGATGATCACCTGGCCGATGATCTCCCACTTGGGCATCTCGCCCTGGGGGACGATCCGCGTGATCGACTCGAGGTACTCGTCGCTCATCGCGGCGATGCGGGGCACGATCACGTCGGCTACGTCGTTGAGGTAAGCGGCGATCTCAGCGCCTTCGGGGAAGACCCAGGAGGCGACTTCGTCATAGGACGTGCCGGTGCCCTGGTCGACCTTGGGCAGGCCCCAGGCCTCGTGCATGTTCTTCTGCATCCAGATCGGCGCCTCTCGCTCGAAGGCGAAGTGGATCAGATTGTCGGCCGTGCGGGCGATGTGCCAGGCCTCGAAGCCGATGCAGTTCTGCTCGGCGTGGGTGCGAAAGTGGACCTCTTCCTGGGTCAGGTCTTCCATGCCCTGCGCGGTCCAGCGCAGCACGCGGTCGGTGAATTTGGCGAGAACTTGGGCGGCGGTCAGGTCGGCCATGAGGTGCTCCGTTCGGATTGGGTCTCGTCGGAGATTAGCGCAGGGGCAGCTGATAGCCCCGTTTCGGGCCCTCCGCGGCGCGATAGTCCAGCGCCAACTGGAACGCCTCGGGGAACGCGATCAGATCCTCGGCGAGAGCCGGCAAGCCGGCTTCACTCGATCAGCGCGCTCAGTTCGTCGGCCCAGACCCGATCGTCGTCGGTGGCCACGCTGACTTGATGCAGGTCGACGCCGGCGGCGGCCTCGAGATCGAGCTGTGCGAGGCACTCTTCGCGGCCGCCGCGACGCCCGAAACGCAATGAGGCCTCCGCGCCCGCTGCTGCTGCGGCAGCGACGCCGCCCTCGGCCCAGGCGTCGCGCATCGCCTCGACCTCTGCGCCCAGACCCTGGCGCTGGAACTGATTCCAGTACATCGGGCCGCTGCGCACCGAGAAGAAGGCCATGCCCTGCGCGTGGCCCCGCTCGACCTCGGCGACGCGCTCGGGGTCGGGCACGACCACGGTCGTGGCCGGTGAGCGAATCTCGAGGGCTGTCGCGTCTCGACCGGCGGCGACGACCTGCGCGCGGACGGCCGAAAGCTGCTCGACGAGCCGGTCGTTGGGGATCCAGGCGGGCATCCAGCCGTCTGCCTGCTCGGCGGCGAGGCGCACCGAGGTGGGATGCAGCGTGGCAAGGTGGATCGGCGGCAACGCCTGAACAGGCTCCATGCCGCTGACCAGGGCGCGCTCGATGTTGATCCAATCACTGTGATAGTCGAAGCGCTCGTGCGCCCAGACCCGGCGGATGATCTCCATCGTCTCGCGGATGCGCGCGAAGGGCCGATCGAAGGGGACGCCGTGGAAGCGCTCGATCGCGCCGGGCCCGCTCGCGCCGAGGCCGACCACCACGCGTCCGCCGGAGAGCTGGTCGATGGTGCCGAAGTGCATCGCGAGCGCGGACGGCGTGCGGGAGAAGACGTTGACGACCGCGGTGGCCAGTCGGATGCGGCTGGTTTCGCGGGCGAGCAGCGCCAGTCCGGAGAAGGCGTCGTGGCCGTAGCCCTCGATCACCGCGATGGTGTCGATGCCGATCTCGTCGGCAAGGCGGGCGCGATTGAGGAAGGTCTCGACAACGTCGGGATTCCACGGGAGGTTGACGGAGAGTCGGGGCATGGGGGGTTCTCGGCGGCTGTTTTGCGGTGGTCGGCGGTGGTTAGCAGTGGTTGGAGGTGGTTAGCGCCGAGGGTCAGCGTAAGGGGGAGGCGCAGCGGGCTGCGCGGGGGAGCGTGCTGAGTTAGTCGGCGCGGGTTTTGCCGACGGTGGCGGAGAGCAGCCAGACTTTGAGCGCGCTGCGCACGGCGCCATCGGGGGCGATGACGCGGTCATCTCTGGTCAGGTCGGTTCGGATCTCGGCCAGCGTTTCGGCCTCTTCGGTGGGGAGCAGGGCGAAGGCGTCGAGCGTGCTCCACCACTGGTCAAAGTCGTCCCACCAGACCTCGCGCTCGAACTCCTCGACGGTGACGTCTTCGAGCTCGGCGCGGAAGGCGAGCTGGGCGAGGCGCTGCGGGTCGTAGCGGCCGTCAACCTCGGCGAGGCGAAGTTCACGGCGCTGGATCTGATTCCACAATCGCTCGCCGGCGGCGCCGAAGAAGGGGCTGCCCCAGACGCTCGCGGCGACGCGCCCGCCGGGCCGCGAGATGCGTACGGCCTCGCGCAGCAGGCGCACGGGAGCGTCGGCGTAGGGCAGCACGAAGCTGAGCCCAACCGCCGTCGCGTGGCGCTCGGGCAGCGTGGTCGCAGCGGCGCTTTCGTGAATGAAGCGAGGGCGCAGCCTGGAGCGGCGGAAGCGCTCGCGTGCGATCTCCAGCTGAGTCCGCGAGAGGTCGATGCCAACGGCCTCGCCGTCGCGAATCGTGCGCTCGGCGAGCGAGATGAGCGTGCCCGGGCCGCAGCCGAGGTCGACGAATCGGGTGTCGCGTTGGAGCGCCAGGCGGTCGAGCAGCTGGCGGCCGTATTCGCCGAGAAAGCCGGTGCCGAGCTCCTGGTAGGCCTTGCCCGTGGCGTCGAATGACTGGGCGATTTCGAGTTCATCCACCCTGCGGCGGCCCCCTATGCTCGACGCCGTGACAACGAATCCGCACCATACGCCCCCCGGCAATTCGCGTGCCGCGCCGCTGGTGATCGCGCACCGTACGACGATGGGGCACGCGCCCGAGAACACACTGCTGGGCGTGCGGCGCGGGCTGGAGCTGGGCGTCGACGGGATCGAGATCGACGTGCAGCTCAGCGCCGACGGGGCGCCGGTGCTGATGCATGACCAGCTGCTGGACCGCACCACAGATGGCGACGGCGTGGTCGGCGAGACAACGCTCGCGCAGCTGCGGATGCTCGATGCGGGCGAGGGCGAGCCGATCCCGACGCTCGGCGACACGCTGGCGGCGGTGGACGGTCGGGCATTGCTGGTAGTCGAGCTCAAGACCTCGCCGGGCGACGACGTGGAGGCGCTCTCGGCAGCAGTGCTGAGCGAGATCGACTCGGTCAACGCGATGCCCTGGATCTGGCTGTGGTCGTTCGACCCCGATGCGGTGCGGGCAGTCGCCAAGCGAGCGCCGCCGGGCAGCCGGATCGCCCATCTATGCATGCTGCCGGGGCCGGAGATCTATCAGGCCTGCTCCGACCTGCAGCTGAACGGCATCTCGATGCACCACACGTCCTGCACCGCGCCGACCGTGCAGACCTGCCAGGCGCACAACCTGGCCAGCTTCGTCTGGACGGCGAATGAGCCAGCAGAGATCGCGCGTATCGCAAGCCTGGGTCTGACGGGGATTGTCAGCGACTACCCAGAACGAGTCCGGGCGGCCCTCTGATCGGGGAACGCCCTGCTATGCTCGGCAATCGCGGAGGAGTGTAGCTCAGTTTGGCAGAGCAACGGTCTCCAAAACCGTAGGTCGGGGGTTCGAGTCCCTCCACTCCTGCCAAACCAGGCCTCAATCCAGCCTCCGTGCCGAGGTGGTGGAACTGGTAGACACGCAGCGTTGAGGGCGCTGTGCTCATTTACGGGCGTAGGAGTTCGAGTCTCCTCCTCGGCACCACAACTCGGGCAACACGAGCGGAAGTGGCGCAGTGGTAGCGCGTCTCCTTGCCAAGGAGAAGGTCGCGGGTTCAAATCCCGTCTTCCGCTCCACCTCAACAGATCCTCGGCGACGTAGCCAAGCGGTAAGGCATGGGTCTGCAAAACCCTGATCACCGGTTCGAATCCGGTCGTCGCCTCCACCACATCTGCAGCACGTCGTCGCGAGCAGAGCGCATCGCCATCGGCGCTTCATGGCACGCTTCATGCCCCGCTTCGATGCCCACACGGCCCTGATCCTGGTCGACATCCAGAACGATTTCGCCGACCCGACCGGCGCGATGGCGGTCGGTGGCGCCGACGCGGTCGTGCGCGCGGCCAACGAGCTGATCGAGGCCGCGCAGGCAGGCGGCTCGGCGATCGTCTACACGCAGGACTGGCATCCGGAGCGCACGGCGCACTTCGCAACCGACGGCGGGCCCTGGCCGGTACATTGCGTCGCCGACTCGTGGGGCGCGGAGCTGCACGCCGACCTGTGCGCCGCTGCGGGGCCGGTCGTGCAGAAGGGCGTTGACGGCGCTGATGGGTACTCAGGATTCACCACTCGCGACGTGCTCAGCGACGACTTGCGGCCAACCGGCCTCGAGGCGCTGCTGCGCGAGCGCCAGATCCGCGCAGCGGTGGTCGTGGGGCTGGCGACGGACTATTGCGTGAAGGCGACGGCGCTGGACGCGGCAGCGCTCGGATTCGCGACGACTGTCGTCGGTCGGGCCGTCGCGGCTGTGGACCTCGCTGCGGGCGACGGCGAGGCGGCGCTGGCCGAGCTTGAGGCCGCGGGCGTGGTGATCGAACGCGCCCGCCCGCTGTGACCCCGGTCTCGGGCTTGTTCACCGATCTCTACGAGCTGGCGATGGCGCAGGTCTACTACGAGCGCGGGCTGGAAGGCCCGGCAGTGTTCGAGCTGACGACGCGCAGCCTGCCGGCCGACTGGGGATTCCTGCTCGCGGCGGGGCTTTCGACCCTGCTCGAGCAGATTGAGACGTTGCGCTTCAACGAAGACGACCTGGCCTATCTCACGTCGCTGTCGCAGTTCACCGACGGATTCATCGATCGCCTGCGCGAGTTTCGCTTCAGCGGCGAGATCTGGGCGCCGCCGGAGGGGACCGTCGTGTTCCCACACGAGCCGCTACTGCAGGTCGTCGCACCGCTGCCAGAGGCGCAGCTGATCGAGACGCTGGCGCTGAACCAACTGAGCTCGGCGACGCTCGTCGCGAGCAAGGCGGCGCGGGCGGTGCTCGCAGCCGATGGCGCGCCGATGCTGGAGTTCGGGGGGCGTCGCGCGCACGGCGTGGATGCGGCGCTGATCGGCGCCTGCGCGGCTTACAGCGCGGGATTCGAGGCGACGTCGAACGTCGAGGCGGGGCGGCGCTTCGGGATTCCGGTGGTGGGGACGATGGCCCACTCGTACGTCCTGGCGCATGATGACGAGCTGGAAGCGTTCCGCTCGTTCGCACGGCGTTATCCGGCGACGACACTGCTGGTCGACACGCACGACACGACGCGTGGCGTCGAGAATGTGATCACGCTGGCGCAGCAGATCGGCCAGCACCGCATCCGCGCGATCCGGATCGACTCTGGTGACCTGGGTGAAGAGGCGCGGGCGGCGCGGGCGATGCTCGACGCGGCAAAGCTGACGGAGATCCAGATCATCGCGAGCGGTGGGCTGGACGAACACCGGATCGCCGCGCTGGTCGCGGCCCGCGCGCCGATCGACGCCTTCGCCTGCGGGACCGCGATCGTGACCTCGCAGGACGCGCCGGCGCTGGACACTGCGTACAAGCTCGTTGCCTACAACGACCGCGACCTGGCGAAGCACTCGCCGGGCAAGCTGAGTCTGGGCGGACGCAAGCAGGTCTACCGTCGGCGCGAGCAACAGGTGATGGTCGAAGACCACATTCAGCGCTTCGGCACGTCGCCGCGGATCATGGGTAAGCCGCTGCTCAAGCAGATGATGGTCAACGGGCGACGCGCGCGCGCCAGCGAGGTGGCGCTGAGCAAGATCCGGCTGCGCGCGGCCGATCAGATCGATGCGCTGCCTGATGCGCAGCGGCAAATGGTCGCTGAGCGCGCGTATTCAGTGACGATCGACGACTCATTGCGTGGGCTAAAGTCGGACCAGGCGCTTGGGCTTTGATAATCTGAGGTAACAAGCTGTTCGAGACAGCCAAGATGCGGGAGGCGCGGGCATGGTGACTGGCAAAGCGACTGGTGCACTGCAAGACGAGCCGGGCGTCGTGATCCCGATTCTGGACGGCGAACTGGACGACTTCGAGACGGAGGCGGGAGCCTATCGGGCGCAACAGCGCGAGGAAGTGGAGTTCATGCTCTACCGGCTGCGCCAGGGCGTCTACGGCCAGCGCCAGCCTGATGTGCACATGAACCGGGTGAAGCTGCCGATGGGCGGCGTGACCGCCGAACAGCTGGACGGCTTCGGCGAGATCGCGGAGAACTTCGCGCCGCTCAAGAAGGGCCACATCACCACCCGCCAGAACATGCAGATTCATTTCGTGCCACTGGACCTAATGCCCGACATGCTGCGGGTGCTGGGGCGCGTCGGCCTGTCGTCGCGCGAGGCCTGCGGGAACACGGTGCGCAACGTCACGGCCGACCCCTGGGCGGGCATCCTGCCGGGCGAGGTCTTTGACCCGACGCCGTACGCCGGAGCGTTCGTGCGCTACTGGGTACGCAACGCGATCACCCAGTTGCTGCCGCGCAAGTTCAAGGTCTATTTCACCGGCCGCAAGACCGACTCCGCGATCGCCGCGATTCACGACCTGGCGTTCTTCGCCGAGGTCCGTGAGATCGACGGCGAAGAGGTGCGGGGCTTCCGCGTGATGGTCGGGGGCGGGCTCTCGACGATGGCGAAGGAGGCGCTGCTGCTCACCGAGTTCGTGCCGGTCAGCGAGTTCCTGCGGCTCTCCGAGGCCGTGATTCGGGTCTTTAACGCGGCCGACGAGCTGCGCAAGAACATCCTCAAGGCGCGGATTAAGTTCCTCGTGCACCGCGTCGGCGAGACAGCGTTCCAGGAGATGGTGGCGGCCGAGCTGCAGAAGCCGTGGGCCGAATACAACCCGCCGGTCGACGAGCTGCTCTATCACGACGACGAGTCGGCCGACGAGCGGCCGCTGCCGCCGATCTCGGTGGTGCCGAACGGCGACCGCGCGGAGTTCGAGCGGTTTGCCGCGGCCAACGTGACGCCGCAGCGCCAGTCGGGATACTCGACGGTCGAGGTCAGCATTCCGCAGGGCGATATCTCGCCGGAACAGTTCTACGGTCTGGCGCAGATTCTGCGCACCTACGGTCGTGACCGCGCACGCACCACGCCACAGCAGAACCTGGTGCTGCGCTGGATTCCCAACGAGAGTGTCTACGCCGTCTGGAAGGCGCTCGGCGAGCTGGAGCTCGGCGCCGCCGACGCGCAGGAGATCGAAGACGTGGTCTCCTGCCCCGGCACCGACTCCTGCAAGCTCGGGATCACCTCCTCGATGGGGCTCAACCGAGCAGTCCAGGAGCGGCTCCGCGAGCTCGCGATCGAGGACCCGCTGACGCGCAAGATGCGCGTGCACATGAGCGGCTGCCCGAACTCCTGCGGCCAGCACCACATCGCCGACATCGGCTTCCACGGCGCGGCGATCAAGGTCGGCAATCGACAGATTCCCGCGTATCACATGTTCATTGGCGGCACCTACCGCAACGACGAGATGCGGCTGGGCAAGCTGGTCCCGAAGGTGCGGATCCCGGCCAAGCGCGTGCCCGACGCGGTCGAGCGGGTGATCGCGCTCTACGCCGACGACCGCTCGGACGCATCCGAGGAGTTCGATGCGTGGATCGACCGTGTCGGTCCCGCTCCGATTCAGAGCGCAATGAGCGATCTGATGCTGCCGGTCGACTTCGCACCCGAGACGCTGCCGATGTTCGTCGACTGGGACCGCGAGGAGATCTACGTGCTGCAACGCGGCGAGGGTGAGTGCGCCGTCTAGCGGCGAGCGTCAAAGTGGGCGCGTGACCACCGAGCGCCGTCGCCGGCGGATGCGTGATGTGCTCACGCGCCGCCACGACGACCTCGTGGTCGTGCTCGAGAACGTCCACGACGCACACAATGCGTCTGCGGTGTTGCGCAGCTGCGACGCCTTCGGGGTCGGCACGGTTGCGCTCTGCTACACGCAGGAAGAGTTCCCGAAGATCTCATCGGGAGTCGCGGCCAACGTGCAGCGGTGGCTGCAGATCGAGCGGTATGGGTCGGTCGAGGAGTGCGTCGCCAGCCTGCGGGAACGCTCGCTGCCGATCTATGCGACGGAGCTGGGCGGCGAGCCGCGCGACTATCTGGATGTCGATTGGACCGAGCCCGCCGCGATCGTGCTGGGCAACGAGCGTCGCGGCTGCTCGGAGGAGATGCTCGCGGCGGCGGATGAGCGGATCGTGATTCCGATGCAGGGGTTCGTGGGAAGCCTGAACGTCTCAGTGGCTGCATCCGTGCTGCTCGCCGAGGCCGCGCGGCAGCGCCGCGGGCGTCCGCCTGAGTGGAGCCCGACCAAGGATGCGGTGCTGGAAGCGTGGCTGGAGCGAGAGGCCCAGCCGAAGGGCTCGCCGACCGGGCACGATAGACCCGGTCTGTGATCCGCAGCTTTCGGCACAACGGCTTGCAGGCGCTGTTCGAGCAAGGATCGCGGAGAGGCGTCGGAGCCAATGAAGCCGACAAGCTCCTGCGGATCATGCGTCGACTCAACCGCGCGCGGGTACCTGCCGATCTCAATATTCAGGGATACCATCTACATCAGCTGTCGGGCGATCGGGCGGGAACCTGGTCGATTCGAGTGACCCGCAACTGGCGGCTCACGTTTCGACTCGAGGACTACGATGTCTACGACGTCGACTACGAGGACTACCACTAGGAGGCGCATCGATGTCGATCGAACAGGCTGCTCATCCCGGGGTATCGGTGCGTCTGGATTGCATCGAGCCGGCAGGCCTGACCATCGCTGAGGCGGCGGCCCATCTCCAGGTCGAGGAGGCAACGCTCACCGAGGTCTGCTACGGACGCGCGCCAATCACCGCTGAGCTGGCCGTTCGAATCGACATGGCCTTCGGCGGGAACCCCCTCATCTGGCTCGAGCTACAGGCGGACTACGAACTTGCCGAGGTGATGAAGCGCGCCGACGAGTTCCGGATCGAGCGGCTCTGGCCGCGGGATGACATCGTGGCGGCAGCGGACTAGCGCCGGCCTGACGCGCGTCCGCATTGCCGCCGATCACTCGCTCGCGTAGCATCCCTACAGCGCCCCAGCCTTGCTGCGCGCGCGGACGAGGAGAATCTCATGGCCGACTACAGCGGCGCACTGCCGCAGCCGACGCCCGAATCGCAGCCCTACTGGGACGGGCTCAAAGAGCACAAGCTGCTGCTCCCGCATTGCAGCGCCTGCGAGCGCTTCCACTTCTACCCACGCCCCTTCTGCCCGAATCCCGACTGCTTCAGCTGGGAGATCGACTGGCGCGAAGCCTCCGGCAAGGGCCGCGTGCACACCTACGTGATCAGCCATCTGCCGATCCCGCCGATGCAGGAAAAGACGCCGTACGTGATCGCCGTCATCGAGCTCGACGAGGGCCCGCGGATGATGTCGAACCTGATCATCGACGACGCGTACGACTGCGCGGTCGAGATGCCCGTCGAGATCGTCTTCGACGACGTGACCGACGCGGTCACGCTGCCGAAGTTCCGCCCGGCCTGACCTACGTGGCCGGCTAGCCGACCGCACCGACACACCTTCCACCTCCAGCTGAGGAGCCATCATGGACCAGATTCGCCACAAAGTCGCCATCGTCGGCGCTGCGGAAACCGATGACCTGGGCACGCTGCCGGGCATGTCGCGGCTGGCGCTGCACGCGCAGGCCGCGCGCAACGCGCTGAACGACGCCGGACTGAAGCTTTCCGATGTCGACGGCCTGCTCTGCGCCGGCGCGATCCCCAACGAGGTCGCCGAGTACCTCGGGATCCAGCCGCGCTACATCGACGGCACGTCGGTCGGCGGCTGCTCGTTCATGATCCACGTGCGCCACGCCGTGGCCGCGATCATGGCCGGCTACTGCGATGTCGCGCTGATCACCCACGGCGAGAGCGGACGCTCCCGTATCGACATGGGCGGCGGCGGCTCGCGTCAGTCGCCGGGGGCGCAGTATGAGGCGCCCTTCGCGATCGGCGGCGCGCCAACCACGTTCTCGATCCCGGTGCTGCGGCACTTCCACGAGTACGGCACGACCAAGGAGCATCTGGCGCACATCGCCGCGTCCACACGCGCGTGGGCGAATCTCAACCCGATGGCGATGATGGGCAGCCACCGGCGCACGCCGGAGCGCGGCGGCGGGCCGATCACCCCGCAGGACGTGCTCAACTCGCGGATGATCTGCTACCCGTTCAACCTGCTCGATTGCTGCGTGGTCGCCGACGGCGGCGGCGCGTTGGTGCTCGTCTCCGAGGAGCGCGCGAAGGACCTCGCCAGGCCGCCGGTCTACGTGCTGGGCGCGGGCGAGGCGAACGCGCACTGGATGGTCTCGCAGATGCGCGACCACACCACGGCCGACTCCTACACGATCTCGGGCAAGGCGGCCTACACGAGCGCCGGTCTGGGACCGGAGGACATCGACCACTGCATGTTCTACGACGCCTTCACCTTCACGCCGCTGATGGCGGCCGAGGACCTGGGCTTCGTGCCCAAGGGCGAGGGCGGCCCGTTCTTCGCCGAGACCAAGACCGGCCCGAACGGCGAGGTGATCTACAAGGCGGGCCCGGGCGGCGACTTCCCGATGAACACCAATGGCGGCGGGCTCTCGTACTGCCACACGGGGATGTACGGGATGTTCGCGATCATCGAGTCGGTCGTGCAGCTGCGCGGCGAGGCCGGCGAGCGTCAGGTCGACGGCGTCAACGTCAGCATGGCGCACGGTCCAGGCGGCATGTTCGCCTCGGCCGGGACGCTGATTCTCGCCAACGCATAGCCGCGGGCAACTCTCGAGCGGGATAGCCGGCGACCGCGTTCACAGCGGCGACTGCGCTGCCCGTTCGACGTTCATTGAGCTGCGCTCGGTAGCTTCGGTTTGGGTGCGGCCAGGACGCACACCGCGGCGAGCAGCAGCAGGCCGATGAAGACGGTGTAGAGCAGGTCGTAGGAGCCGCGCCAGTCAAACGCGAGGCCGGCCAGCAGCGGGCCGAAGGCGTTGAGCGTGAACTGCGCCGGCGCGGTCACGCCGCGGATCGCCCCGACCGAGTAGCGCCCGAAATAATCGGGGAACGAGATCCGGTTGAGCGGCAGTTGCGCGCCGAATGACATCCCGTGCCAGACCGCGAAGACGAGGCTCATCCAGACTGAGTCGGTCATCACGAACAGCACCAGCGAGCCGGCGGTGACACAGATCACCACCGGCAGCGCGAAGCGCACAGACATCCGCTGACGCAGCTCGCCGCCGATGATCCCGCCGATGATCCCCGTGCCGGCCCAGAGCGACAACGCGAAGACCGCGGTGCTGCTCTTGATCCCGTTGTCGACGAGGTGCGAGACGAACGTGAAGTTCACCGCGCCACCGACGACCATCAGGATCGACGTGCCGATCAGCAGCATCCAGAACGAGCGGGTGCGGGTGGCCTGGCGGACCGTCCAGACCGGGTCGAGATCGGTCGGCTCCTCGACGACGCCGGGCATGACCGCGGGCGGGGCCCCGTCGACGAACAGGCCGACATCTTCGGGGCGGCGCCGCACGATCAGCGGGGGCAGCAGCGCGAGGGCGGCGACGAGCACTGCGAGGCCGATGAAGCCAAAGCGAAGGCCGCCCATGCCCAGCGTCCAGGCCAGCAGCAGCGGCATCACCGACATCCCCGCGCGGGTGCCGATCATCGTCATGCCCATCGCGCGGCCGCGGTCGCGGACGAACCAGTTGGAGATCGTCACGACGACCGCCATGTCGACGATCCCGATGCCGATCGCGCGGCCCATCCCGTAGAAGAGCCAGAGCTGCCAGAGTTCGGACACGTAGGCCATCGCGACGAGCAGCACGACCATCATCGTCACCGCACCGAGCAGCAGGGCGCGCGAGCCGTAGCGATCGGCCAGCGGCCCGATCACGGGAGCGATCAGCGCGGCGACGATCGTGCCGATCGTCATCGCCAGGGCGATCGAGGCGACGCTCCAGCCGAACTCGTCCTGCAGGGCCGGCACGAGCGCGCCCAGCACGGGGTTGAAGAAGGCAACGCCGGCGAATGAGACGAACGAGGCCGCTACGGCGATCCACCAGCCGGGGTAGAAACGCGAGAACGGGCGTCGACGCAGAATCGCGGGCGGGCGGGCCGAAGCGGGGGTTGGAGATGGCGTCATGGGCGACGCCGTACCGTAGCATCGGCGCGAAGCGGCAACGATGAATTGCCGGCCTTGTGCAAGTTGCGCGCGATCTGGGAGTTCAGATGCCTGCCGAGGACGCAGCCCGTTCGCCCCTGCGCATCGGCGTCAGCACGGTGATGGCCGATGGCTGGCGGGACGAGATCCTCGCCGCGGCGCCCGGCGCGGAGCTGGTCTTACTCAACCGCGAGGGCGAGTGGCACGGCGACCCGGCAAATCTCGACGTGTTCTTCCTCTCCGAGGACTTCTACACCTCGCCGACGTCGTTTCTGGCGCTGATCGAGGTGCTGCGCAAATCGCCGCCGCGTTGGTTTCAGACGGCGAGCACCGGCGTCGACCACTACGCGTACGAACTCGTGCTCGAAGCGGGCAATCTGCTGACCAATGCGCCGGGGGTGCACGGCGGGCCGATCGCTGAATACGTCTTCGCGCACATTCTGAACCACGCCAAGCGGCTGCCCGCCCATGCGGAGCAGGCGCGGAACTCAGTCTGGCGCAATATCAACTCGATCGAACTGGCCGGGCAGACGATTGGGATCGTCGGCTACGGCGGGATCGGCGCGGCGATCGCGAAGCGCGCGCATGCGTTCGAGATGCGCACGATCGCGACCAAGCGCCGCGCGCCGAACGATCCCAATCTCGATCTCCACCTCACACCCGACCGGCTCGGCGAGCTGCTCAACGCCAGTGATTATGTCGTGCTGTGTGTGCCGCTGACCAACGACACCGTCGACCTGATCGGCGCGGACGAGCTCGCTCAGATGCAGCCGCACGCGCTGCTGATCAACGTCGCTCGAGGCCGCGTGCTCGATCATGAGGCGTTGCGCCACGCGCTTGAACAGGGTCAGATCGCGGGCGCCGTGCTCGACGTCGCGCCCTACGAACCGCCGGACGCGGACTCGGTGATCTGGACGCTGCCGCGCACCAGCGTCACGCCGCACGACTCCTGCGTTGTGCCCTCGGCGCTCAATCGCACGACCGAGTTCTTTCTTGCCAACCTGCGCCGTTTCAACCGCGGCGAGCCGCTGGAGTGGCTCGTCGAGGACCTTGAGCTCTCGCTCGTCAGCGAAGGCCTTGTCTGAACGCATTGTCTGAACGTCTTGTCTGACCCCGAAGGACGATCCCATGTCAGCAGCACCCGGCCCACTGGACGGAGTCCGCGTCCTCGATCTCACCTGGGTCCTCGCCGGCCCCTACGCGGCGATGATTCTCTGCGACCTGGGCGCGGAGGTGGTCAAGGTCGAGCGCCCGCCCTACGGCGATGTGGCGCGCACCACGGGGCCGTTCGTGGCCAACGAGTCGATGTACTTCCAGAGCGTCAATCGCGGCAAGCGCAGCATCTCGATCGACCTGCGCTCGGACCAGGGGCGCGAGCTCTTCCTGGAGCTGGTTGACCAGGCCGACGTGGTGATGGAGAACTTCACGCCCGGCAAAATGTCGGCGCTGGGGCTCGGCGCGACGGAGCTGCTCGAGCGCAACCCGCGCCTCGTCTACGCGTCGACATCGGGCTTCGGGCAGACGGGGCCGCTTCGCGACCGGCCGGCGCTGGACATCATCGTGCAGGGGATGGGCGGCGTGATGAGCATCACCGGCTACGCCGACGGTCCGCCGGCGCGCCCGGGAACGTCGATCGGCGACCTGACGGCGGGGCTCTACACCGCGATTGGCATCCTCGCCGCGCTGCGCGAGCGCGAGTCGAGCGGGATCGGACAATCGATCGATATCTCGATGCTCGACTGCCAGATCGCATTGCTCGAAAACGCGGTCGCGCGCTGGTACGCGACGGGCCAGGAACCGGGCCGGATCGGCACGCGCCATCCGTCGGCGACCCCGTTCCAGGCGTTTCCAACCGCCGACGGCTGGATGGTGCTGGCGCTGGCCTGGGGAGTCGAGAGTCAGTGGGAGCTGTTCTGCGCCGAGCTCGGGCTGACGCAGCTCGTCGGCGATGAGCGCTTCGAGACATCGCTGAAGCGCACGCAGAACCACGCGGAACTCGAACCGCTGCTGTTCGAGGCGACGAAGCAACAGACCACCGAGCACTGGGTTGAGGCGCTCAGCGTGTACGGGATTCCGATCGGCCCGCTGAACTCGATCGGCGAGGCCGTGGAACAGCCGCAGATCCAGCACCGCAGGATGATCACCGAGGTCGAGCATCCGAGCGCGGGCACGATCAAGATGGCCGACTCGCCGCTCAAGCTGTCGCGCACTCCAGGTCGCGTGCGCGGGCCGGGACCCGCCTTCGGCGCCGACACCGGCGCGGTACTGAGCGAGTGGCTCGACCTCGACGCGGCGAAGATCGACGAACTGACCGAGGCGAGCGTCGTGCTGACCGAGGGCGGCCCCGACATCGCCGCCTATCTGAAGGCCTGACGGCGTGGCCCGCGCACCAATCGGCCAGCGGCTTCGCGCGGGCTGGACTCGCCTGCGACGACGGCTGCGTCCCGAACCGATTCGAATCGAGCTGGATGTGGTCGAGCAGCTGATCGTGCGACACCTGCTGCTTGTCGAGCAGGCCTCCTATGACCAGCTGATTGAGGCGGTGATGTTCGCTCGTCCGACCGCCACGGCGCAGCAGGTGCGGCTGAGCCTGATTCGCTTCGAGTCGCTGCGGCTCGCAACCCGCCTCCTGCACCCCGAGATGGAGCGCGGCAAGCAGATGTCGTTCGTGCTGACCCACGACGGCCGTCGCCTACAGAAGGTGATCCCGGCAGAACCACGTTCCTCGCTGCAGACGTACCTGTAGGGCCGCCCTCAATACCTCTCCCCCCGCTCTGCGGGGGGAGAGGTCGAAGGCAGAGGGGGGCCGCGGTCCCGGCACATGCGCGTGGCTATATCTGGTAAAGCGGGCGAGCCCCCCTCTGTCACTCCGTGACATCTCCCCCCGCAGAGCGGGGGGAGAGGGGATTCGGCTCGTTCAGAGCACTCCTAGCCGACCGAGATGGGGGCATGCGTCCGCGATGGAGGAAGGCAGTGGCTACACCCGCAGCAGCGGGCGGTCGGGCGATTCAGGCCGCGGCCCGAGGGTTTGGTGCGTACAGTCGGCAATCAGATCGAGCCGCCCCATGACGATCTGTCCGATCAACGCGTCGGCGCCCGTCGGCACCACCACGCAGTCGGTCGCCATCACACGGTCGCCGATGCGGACGGTCAGCGGCCCGGCGATTGGGAGATCGCCCCGCCGCCCGTCTGCATAGGTGGCGTTGACGCTACCGACCTCCTCAATCCCGAGCCGGCTCACCACATCCGCGGGCAGCGCGAGCATCATCGCGCCGGTGTCCGCCACCGCGCGGATGGCAGTGCGCCGGACATCGGCCTCCGGCAGATGTCCCGCTCGGGCCAGCCCACGGTCGCCGGCGTTCTCCAACTCGATCTCAACGATGATCTCGCCCACCAATCCACTCCGTTTCCGTGCCCTCGCTCAATTTACGGCATACGGGGCCGAGCACGAGCGCGGATCGGGCGGGCGCCGCATGAGGGGGCTGAGACGACTCCAGAACACCTGCCGACCCCGTCTAATCCCCTGTGCATCTACCCTCGCGCCAGCGTCACCCCACAGCAGGAGAGGCCGAATGGCGAAATTCAAGGTCTATCACATCGATTCGCGTCCGGAACGTCAGCCGCACACGGCGGAGGCGGAGCAGCTGGCGCTTGCCGACGCCGAGCTGATCTCGCTCACGCTCGAACAGCAGGAGGACATCCCGGCGCATGTGACCGATGCCGACGGGATCATCTGCGGCTACCGCTTCGTCGGAAAGCCCGTGTTCGAGGCTGCGCCAAATCTCAAGGTCGTCGTCCGCTACGGGATCGGCTTCGACAACATCGACTGGCAGGCGGCGGTCGACTACGACATCGTCGTCTGCAACATCACCGACTACTGCATCAACGAGGTGGCGACACACGCGATCTCGCTGCTGCTGTCGCTGAACCGGAAGATCGTCGCGCACAACAACGCCGCGCGTGCCGGCGAGCGCGTGCCGCTGGGGCCCTCGGGCGCGCTGTACGGCGAGACGCTCGGGCTGGTGGCGTTCGGTCACATCGCGCAGCAGGCGGCGATTCGCGCGCAGGCCTTCGGCCTCAACGTGATCGCCTTCGACCCCTTCCAGGACCCGGCCGTCGCGGAGGCCGCGGGCGTGCGATTGGCCACGCTTGAAGAGGTGATGCAGGCCGACTACGTCTCGGTTCACCCGCCGCTCAGCCCCGCGACTCGCGGCCTGGTCGGCGCTGCGGAGCTGGCGATGATGAAGCCCAGCGCGTACCTGATCACCACCTGCCGCGGCGGCGTGGTCGATGAGCAGGCGCTCTACGACGCGCTCAAGAACAAGCAGCTCGCGGGCGCCGGCGTCGATGTCTGGGACCCCGAGCCGGTCCACAAGGACCACCCGCTGCTGGAGTTCGACAACGTGATCGCGACGCCGCACTCCGCCTACTACTCAGATGCCTCGGCGCCGCTGCTGTTGCAACGCGTCGGCGAGGCGGCCGCCGATGTCCTGCGCGGCTACACGCCACGCTCGGTCGTCAACAAGGCGGTGCTGGATCGCGTCTCGCTGGCGCCCAGCCCCGACCACGGGTAGGCGCGACTCACGGGCGAGCGGGGCCCGCAGAGGTGTGGACTATTCTGCATCCGACCACATGAACGTATCCACGCGCACTTAACCTTCCGGAGGACCGACCCCATGCGACCGAACATCGTGAGACAGCTCTGGGCCGCAGACACACCCGCATTCGGCGCCTGGCTCGGCACCGCCAGCTCGCTGGCCGCCGAGTCGATGGCGCACTCCGGTTGGGACTGGCTGGTCGTCGACGGCGAGCACAGCCCGGTCGACCTGCTCACGATGGTGCAGATGTTCCAGGCGATCTCGACCACCGACACGATTCCGATGGCCCGCGTGCACTGGAACGACCCGGTCGAGATCAAGCGCATCCTCGATGGCGGCGCCTACGGCGTCGTGATCCCCTGGGTGAACAACCAGGCCGAGGCGGAGCAGGCAGTCAGCGCCTGCCGCTACCCGCCGGTGGGGATGCGTGGCTTCGGCGCGTATCGCGGCTTCCTTTACGGCGGCCCTGATTACGCGGCGCACGCCAACGAGGAGATCGTCTGCTCGATCCAGATCGAAACGATCGACGCGGTGAATCGGATCGACGAAATTCTCGCCGTGCCGGGGATTGACGCGACGATGATCGGCCCCGCCGACCTCGCGATGTCGATGGGCATCCCGGTCAGGCCCGACAACCCGCACCCCGACCACATCGCGGCCTGCGCCGCGGTGCTGGAATCGGCCCAGAAGCACGGCGTCGCGCCGGGCATCTTCACCAGCGGCCCGGTTGAGGCGAAGCGCCGCGCCGAAGAGGGCTGGCGCTTCATCGCGTCCGGCTCCGACGGGCAGTTCATGTCGGTCGGCTCCGCCGCGGGCGTCAAGCTCGTCAAGAGCTGGGGAAGCTAGCCGTGGCCTGGACGGGCCGCGAAGGCCCCGAGACCCGCGACCGCTACCGCGCCGAGGAGCTTCGCTCCTTCACCGCCGCCGTGCTCGAGCACTACGGCGTGCCGGCCGACGACGCGGCGATCGGCGCTGAGGTGCTGGTCGACGCCGACCTCGTCGGCATCGACTCGCACGGCATCGCTCACCTGCCGTGGCACATCGGCTACGCGCCCGGGTTCGAGTCGGGCGCGGTCAACCCGACGCCGGAGATCAAGGTGCTGCGCGAGACGCCCGTCTCGGCGGCCTGGGACGGCGACGGCGGCTTCGGCACGATTATCTGCCAGAAGGCGATGGCGACCTGCATCGAGAAGGCCAAGACGTCGGGCATCGGCATGGTGACCGTCGCCAACGGCCGCCACTTCGGCTCGGCCGGCTACTACGCCGAGATGGCGGTCGAGCATGACCTGATCGGGATGGCGATGTGCAACGCGCCGCCGATCGGCCTCGCCTCGGGCGGTCGCGAGCGCGTCTATGGCACCAACCCGATCGCGATGGCCGCGCCGATCGAGGGCGGCACGCCGTTCCGGCTCGACATCGCGACGACCGCGGTGGCGGGCGGCAAGCTGGAGATCGCCGGCCGCCAGAGCAAGCCGCTGCCGGTCGGTTGGGCGCTTGACGAAGCGGGCGAGCACACGGATGATCCGTTCATCCTGCGCAAGGGCGGCGGGCTGCTGCCGCTCGGCTCCTCGATCACGACGAGTTCGCATAAGGGCTACGGCCTGGGCCTGATGGTCGACATCCTGACCGGCGTGCTCTCGGGCGACGGCTCGGGAATGTTCGCGGCGCGTGGTCAGAATCTGATTCAGGGCCAGTGGTTCGCGGCCTGGCGGATCGATTTATTTTGCGATCCCGAACATTTCAAGTCTGAGATGCGTAAGCTTGCCGAAGCGGTGCGAGCCGTGCCGCCTGTTGCGGAGGTGGAGCGCGTGCTAATCCCCGGCGACCCCGAAGCGATGGCGCGAGCCAACCGCTCGCTCAACGGCGTTCCACTCGACCAGGAGACGATCGACCAGCTGATTGGGCTCGGCGAAAAGGTCGGCGTGCCGTTCCCCGCTTCGGTCGAAAGCAGGTCGTAATCATGGCCGCCGACGTTGACGCCACGATCGATGAACTGATCGAAGACATCGTCGGCAACTACGGCCGTGCAGCCGGAATTTTCGACCCCAACCGTCTTGAGGTGTGGGAGGAGCTGGGCCTCACCATGTCCCAGCTGCGCGTCCTATTTCTGCTCAACGCAACCCCCGGCGCGCCCGCCGGGATGGTCGCTGAGGCGCTCAAGGTCCGGCCCTCGACGGCGACCGGCGTGGTCGACCGGCTGGTCAAGCAGCGGCTCGTGCGCCGCGAGCGCGACGCCGAGGATCGCCGCCGCGTGCGCGTCTTCCTGACCGAGCGCGGCCGCGAGGTGATCGTGGAGCTCCAGGCGCGCAACCGTTTGATCATGTGGAAGCTGTTCGGTCAGTTCTCCCAGGTTGAGCTTGAAGGCATCGCACGCGCATTTTCGTTGATCGCCCGCGAAGGCGAACGACAGGGGCTGCTGACGCCCTGGCCGTTGGACCCCGAGGTGATGTGATGTCGCAGGTGCCCGCGCAGTCTCAGAACGGCGGGCCACCTGGTATGGACGGCGGAGGGGCTGGGGGACCGGGTGGTGGTCACGGCGGTGGTGCGCCTGACGGACCGCGGGGACGTGGACCACGAGGCATGGCCGGGGCCGGCGGCGGGATGCCACCGGGACTGATGCTGCCGACCCGGCGCAAGGTCGTGATCATGCTCGCCGTCATGGTCTCGCTGTTCCTGGCCGCGCTCGACATGACGATCTGGGGCGTGGCAGCCCCCAAGGCCGTGGGCGATCTCGGCCGGCTCGACCTCTTCGCCTGGCCGCTGACGTCTTACCTGCTCGGCTCGACCGTGCTGGTCCCGATCATCGGCAAGCTCTCCGACATCTACGGACGCAAGCCATTCCTCGTGGCCGGGATCCTGATCTTCCTGGTCGCCTCGCTGCTCTGCGGGATCGCCGGAAGCATGTGGGAGCTGATTGGCTTCCGGCTGCTGCAGGGTTGCGGCGCCGCGTTCATCATGGCCAACGCGTTCACCGTGATGGGCGACTACTTCGCGCCCGCCGAGCGGCCGCGCTGGGCGGGGATCGTGGCCGGCGTGTTCGCGCTGGCGAGCATCATCGGCCCGCTGGTCGGCGGCGTGCTGACCGACTATCTCTCGTGGCGCTGGGTCTTCTACATCAACATCCCGGTCGGCGGGGTCGCGCTGCTGCTCACGCTCGTGCTCGTGCCCTGGTACCACGGCGAGCACCGCGAGCCGGTCGACTGGTCCGGCGCCATGCTGCTGATCCTGGCGGCCGCGCCGCTGCTGCTCGCCTTCTCGCTGGGCGGCACGCAGTTTGGCTGGGCCGACTCGCCGGTGGTGACCTGCTTCATCGTCGCGTTCGCTGCGACCGCGCTGTTCTTCTGGCTCGGTCGACGCAAGGGCAACGCCGGGATCATGCCGCTGCCGATGTTCCGCAACCGCATCTATCTCCTGGCCACCATCTGCATGTTCGCGGTTGGCATCGGGATGATGGGCACGATGTTCGCGCTGCCCTTCTTCCTGCAGGGCGCGCAAGGCATCTCCGCGACCAATTCGGGTCTCGTCACGTTGCCCACCAGCCTAGGAATCGTGCTCGCCTCGATTTTCTGCGGCCAGATCATGGCCCGCACGGGCCACTACAAACCGCTGGCGATCATCGGTGGGATTGGGACGGTCGCCGCGCTGTTCCTGCTCTCGCGGCTCACGGTCGACACGAATCTAAACTGGACGCGGCTGTACATGCTGCTGATGGGCTGCTCGATGGGCACCCTGATGCCGCTCTACACGCTGCTGGTTCAGAACTCGTTGCCGTTCCCGCTGCTCGGCGCGGGTACGGCGGCCAACCAGTTCTTCCGCCAAATCGGGGCCGCGGTCGGCACCGCGCTCTTCGGCACACTGATCGTCACCGGCTTCAGCAGCCGTTTGACCGACGCGTTCCCCACCGGCCTCGAGCAGCTCAAGGAGTCGCCAAACCTGCTGCTTCAGCCCGCCGGGCTGGCCCGCCTCGCCGACGCGATCGACACTCAGACGCCCGGCGCATCGGAAGGCGTCATCGCGACCGCACGCGTGGCCCTCGCCGGGCCCGTCACCGATGTGTTCCTCTACGCCAGCATCGTGATGATCATCGCGATCGTGGTAGCGGTCCTGTTGCCCAAGGTGCGTTTCCGCACGCAGGCGGAGATGATGGAGGAGATGATGGCGATGCGCGCCGCAGCCGATGGCGGCGGCGCCCCCGGCGGCCCGCATGGAGGTCCACATGGCGGTCCTCCGGGAGGCCCACCCGGCGGCGGGGGAGCGCTCTCGACAGAAGAGCCGCTAGCGGCCGGCGCGCCCGCTGCGCCGCCTGCACTCGTGGGTTCGGCGGCGAGCACCGGCCCTGCGGCGTCGATCGCGCAACCCGCACCCAGCGACGCCGGCTCAAACATGCAACTCGTCGCATCGTGGGCTCAACAGCGGCCCACGGGCAACGGCGGCGGCAGCGGCGACCAGAACGACCAGGACGGGAGCAGAGATGGCGGCCCCATCGATCGGTAGCAATGGCCGGGGCCTCGCCCAGGAGGCGGCCCCGCGGATCGACGCAGCCGAGCGCGCAACCAGCTCGGTGCTGGCGCTTGACGGCTGGGGACGGATCGAGCCTGAGCCCGCCCGCAGCAACGGCGTCGCGCCCCCCGCTCCGCCTGAGCCTCAGCCCGCCCTCTGGGACGAACTGGCTGCGCGATTCGGAACGCTGGAGGCGCCGCAGATTTCGATCGCGCCGGTCTGGCGACTGTTCGGTCCCGCGGCGCTGATGGGCCTCGCCGTCGGTGCGCTGGTCGGCGGGGCGATGCGCTGGTGGCAGGTCTATAGCGCCCCGCCGCCACCCCCGCCGCCGCCGGCCCCCCGCGATCCGCTGACCGAGCTGCGCGCACGAGTCGCGAGCTTCCAGGCGAGCGACGAGCGGGACATCCGCGAGCGCCTGCGGGTGCTGGTTGCGCCGCCGCCGCCGCCACCCCCTGCGCCGAAGCAACGCTTCCCGCAGCGCTGGCAGGAGTTGCTCGCAGAGCTAGCTGACAGAACTCGCTGACAGGTCGCCCACCGTCGCCTACCGGTCGCTGAGGCGGCTCGCTGGCAGGGCTTCGACTCGGAACCGGTCCGAACTACTCGGTCGCCGCGACTGCTCGCGCTTCCGCCTCGGCGCGCTCGCGCACGACGCGTCGGTACTCGCGCGGGACCACCTTGACGAACTGCGGCAGCACGACATCCCAGCGGCGCAGCAGCTCCGCTGCGTGCGGACTGCCCGTGCGCTCGTGGTGCGTCTTCATCATGTCCTGCAGCATGACCCGATCGCGAATGTCCTCAACCGGCTCGAGGTCCACCATCGCGTGGTTCACACGAGCCTCGAACTCGCCGTGCTCATCCCAGACATAGGCAGTGCCGCCGCTCATGCCGGCGGCGAAGTTACGGCCGGTGGGGCCGAGCACCACCACCGTGCCGCCCGTCATGTACTCGCAGCCATGGTCTCCGACGCCCTCAACGACGCTGCGCGCGCCTGAGTTGCGGACGGCGAAGCGCTCACCCGCGCGTCCTGCCACCCATAGCGTGCCGCCGGTCGCGCCGTAGAGCACGGTGTTGCCCACGAGCACGGCGTCCTTGCCGATGAATCCCGCGTTCTCTGCAGGCGAGACGGCGATCATCCCGCCGCCCATGCCTTTGCCGACGTAGTCGTTGGCCTCGCCGCGCAGGTAGAGGCGCAGGCCGCGCGCCAGGAAGGCCCCGAACGATTGACCCGCCGAGCCTCTGAAATGCAGTTCGAGCGTGCCGCGCGGCAGCCCACGGTCGCCGTAGAGCTTGACGATCTTGCCCGAGATTCGCGCGCCGACGGTGCGGTGCTTGTTGGTGATCGGGTAGTTGTCCGTGAAGTAGGTGGCGTCCTCGATGTGCTGCTGGACCTGCTCGAGAATCTCGTCGTCAAGTCGAACGTCGTGCAACCGGTCGTTGCGCAGCTGCGTCCGCATCCGCGGGTAGCTGGGGTCGGCCTCGACGGGCGCCAGCAGCCGGCTGAGATCGACCGTCTGCGCGCGTTCGCCGCTGCGAGGGGGAATCTGCGTGAGCAGGTCGGTGCGCCCGATCACGTCCTCGATCCGCTCGTAGCCGAGCTGCGCGAGGATCGTGCGGACTTCCTCGCTGACGTGGATCAGGAAGTCAATCAGCATCTGCGGCTTGCCGAAGTACTTCGAGCGCAGGTCTTCGCGCTGCGTCGCGACGCCGACGGGGCAGGTGTTGAGGTGGCACTGGCGCGCCATCTTGCAGCCCAGCGCGACCAGCGCCGAGGTGCCGAAGCCGTAGCCCTCTGCGCCCAGCAGCGCGGCCACGACGACGTCGCGGCCGGTGTGGAAGCCGCCGTCAGTGCGCAGCAGCACGCGGCCGCGCAGCCCATTGACGACCAGCGCCTCGTGCGCCTCCTTGACACCCAGCTCCCACGGCGCGCCCGCGTACTTCACTGACGAGAGCGGCGAAGCGCCGGTGCCGCCGTCGGCCCCGGAGATGTGCACAGTGTCGGCGTAGGCCTTGGCGACGCCGGTCGCGATCGTGCCGATGCCCTCGCAGGCGACCAGCTTGACGCAGACTCGCGCGTCGGGGTTGGCGATCTTGAGGTCGTAGATCAGCTGCGAGAGGTCCTCGATCGAGTAGATGTCGTGGTGCGGCGGCGGCGAGATCAGCTCGACGCCGGGCGTCGAGTGACGCAGCATGGCGATGTAGTTGGTCACCTTGTGGCCCGGCAGCTGACCACCCTCGCCGGGCTTCGAACCCTGGGCGATCTTGATCTCGATCTCGCTGGCGCTGTTCAGATACGCGGGGGTCACGCCGAAGCGGCCTGAGGCGATCTGCTTGATCTGCGAATTCGCCTCGTAGCGGTCGCCGGTCGCGAGGAAACGGCGCGGGTCCTCGCCGCCTTCGCCGGTGTTCGAGCGGCCGCCGAGGCGGTTCATCGCGATCGCCACGTCCTCGTGCGTCTCGGGGCTCAGCGCGCCCAGCGACATCGCGCCGGTGTTGAAGCGGCTGGTGATCTGGTCGTGCGCTTCGACGCTGGCGATGTCGATCGGTTCGCGGTCCGACTTGAAGTCGAGCAGGTCACGCAGCGCGGTTGGGCGGCGACCGTTGACCATGCCGGCGAACTTGGCGTACGCCTCGCCGCCGTTCTCGTTCTGCACCGCCTTGTGCAGCAAGCGCCAGATCGGCGGCTCGTTGGCGTGGTAGTCACCGTCGCGGCGGTACTTGTACCAGCCGCCCGCGTCGAGTCCCGCGACGGGGAACGCCTGCGTGTGGCGGGACAGCGCGTCGGCGGCGATCTGCGTGAAGCCGATCCCGCCGATCCGCGAAGTCGTGCCCTTGAACGAACGCGCGACCACTTCCTCGTGGATGCCCAGCGCCTCGTAGATCTGGCCGCCCAGGTACGACGCGACGGAGGCGATGCCCATTTTGGACATGATCTTGAGGACGCCGGCGTCGAGCGCGCGAACGTATTGCTCGATCACCTCGCCGTGCGTCATCGGCTCGAGATCGCCGTCCTGCTGTAGCGCGATCAGCGTCTGCACTGCGAGCCAGGGATGCACCGCGTTGGCGCCGAAGCCGATCAGGCAGGAGACCTGATGCACGTCGCGCGCGTCGCCGGTGCTCGCCACGATGCTCGCGTCGAGCCGGCGACCATTCTGAATCAGGTGGTGGTGGACCGTCGAGACGGCCAGCAGCATCGGGATCGGCGCGCGGTCCGCGCCGACGCCTTCGTCGGACAGGATCAGCACGCTGTGGCCGTCCTCAATGGCGTTGTCGACGTGGTCGCAGAGCGCGTCGAGCGCCGGCTCGAGCCCTGCCGGGCCGTCGGCTGCGGCGAACGTCGCATCCAGCGTGGTGACCGAGAATCCCGGGAGGCGGAAGTTGAGCATCGCCTCGATGTCGTCGTCGAGCATCACCGGGGATTCGATATGCAACAGCTGCGCCGCCTCGGGCGCTTCCTCGAGCAGCGAGTGACGCCTGCCCAGCCAGGTGTCGAGCGACATCACGTTGCGTTCGCGGATCGAGTCGATCGGCGGGTTGGTGACCTGCGCGAACTTTTGTCGGAAGTAGGTGTAGAGCGGTCGCGGCGGGTCGTTCAGGACCGAGAGCGGCGTGTCATCGCCCATCGAGCCGACCGGCTCCTTGCCCTGGCGAGCCATCGGCTTGAGAACGTACTCCATCTCCTCTTTGCTGTAGCCGTGCAGGATCTGGCGTTCGAGTAGCTCGCCCTCGCCGAGCTGTTGCTGGCGAGCCGCGTCGAACTCGATGCTGCGTGCGATCCGGCCCATACGTTGTCGGACCCACTCGGCGTAGGGGCGCTGCACGGCGACGCGGCGCTTAATTTCCTCGTTGTGCAGCAGTTCGTGACGCTCCACGTCAACCGCCACCATCTGGCCCGGGCCGAGCCGGCCCGACTCGATGATCGAGGCCGGGTCGAGGTCGATCAGGCCGACCTCCGAGCCCATCACGACGAGGCCGTCACGCGTGACCTGGTAGCGGGCCGGTCGTAGGCCGTTGCGGTCCATCGTCGCGGCCACGACGCGGCCGTCGGTAAAGGCGATCGCGGCCGGGCCGTCCCAGGGCTCGATCAGGCAAGCGTGGTACTCGTAGAACCCGCGCAGCTGCGGGTCGATATCAGACATCTGCTCCCAGGCTTCGGGGACGAGCATCATCATCGCGTGCAGCGCGCCGCGTCCCGAGGCGATCAGCAGCTCCAGCGCCTCGTCGAAGGCCAGCGAGTCGGAGCCGACCACGCTGATCACGGGATGCAGCTCGGAGACGTTCTCACCCCACACGACCGATTCGAGCGCCGGGCCGCGCGCGAACATCCAGTTGCGATTGCCGAGCAGCGTGTTGATTTCGCCGTTGTGCGCGATGTAGCGGAATGGCTGCGCGATCCGCCAGTTGGGCAGAGTGTTGGTGGCGTAGCGCTGGTGGAACAGCGCCAGCGAAGAGGTCGTGCGTGGGTCGGTGAGGTCCGGGTAGAAGCGGCTCAGCTGCGGCGCGACCATCAGGCCCTTGTAGACCACGGTGCGCGTCGAGAGCGAGACGAAGTAGGTGTCGCAGACGGGGTCGGATGCGTCGCGCTCGGCCAGCGCGCGGACTTCCGCTTCGACGCGCCGGCGACCGAGATAGAGCTGACGCTCGAACTCGTCATCGCTCAGCTGTGGCGGCCGGCGCACGATCAGCTGCTCGATCGCCGGCAGGCCCTCAAGCGCGGCGACGCCCAGCACCGTCGGGTCGGTCGGCACGACGCGCCAGCCGACCACGTTGAGCCCGGTGCGCTCCATCGTGGCGTCGATCAGGGCGCGTGCCCGCTCGCGAGCCACCTCGTCGGCGGGCAGGAAGACAGCGCCCAGCGCCAGACCGCTCGTCTCGCTGGGCGAGCAGCCGAGCCGCTCAAGGTCGTCGGCGTAGGTGTCCCAGGGAATCTCGATCGTCACGCCGGCGCCGTCGCCGGTGTTGGGGTCGGCGTTGACCGCTCCGCGGTGCGTGAGGCTGACCACCCCGGCGACCGCCTGACGCACGAGTTCGTGCGTGCGCACGCCGTCGATACGCGCGAGGAAGCCGGTGCCGCACGCGTCGCGCGCGCTGGCGTCGTCATACAGGCCGACCGGGCGACTCTGTCCCTCTGTGCTCATACATCTCCCTGGATCGCGTTCGCGCTGCCGTCGCGTGGACTGCGGCGGCGGCGCGCCTGGTTACGCAACAAACCGCCCGATGGGGCTCAGATCAGTGGCAGGGCGGCGACATGCAAGCGGCGGCAACGCGAAGGTAGCCCGCGCTGCCTGAGTGCGGCACGTCGAAACTCAACATTGTGTGAAAATCTTCCCACAGTATGCCGCCACAGGCTAGCAGCTAGGCAACATCATCGCAGCTCAACTCCGGCATGGCGACGCTAGCTGTTTACAGCAGTTCCTCGCGGCGCAGATCGCTCAGCGAGGCCGCGAACGCCTCGATCGTCGCGTCGATCTCCGCGTCGGCGTGCACGCACGAGACCAGCGCCCCCATACCCATCAGGTCGACGCCGTGATTGGCCATGGCGCGGCGGAAGGGCCAGGCGATCGCCGGCGCGGTGCTCGGCAGGGTCGGCTGGGCGCCGCCGACGGCATCCCAGTCCCATGTCAGGCCGTCGTCCGGGCGCGGCAGGTCGTGGCCCAGCACGATGTGGACCATCGACGCATCCTTGAAGGCCACACCGGGCGCCTCAGCCTCGCGCAGGGCATCGTTCAACCCGCGCGTCAACCGTGCGGCCTGTTCAGCCGCGATCCCGACCGGGTCTTCCTCGGCAACCGCCGTGAGCATCCGCGCGCCGGCCACGGCGCTGAGCGGGTTCGCGTTGAACGTGCCGGGGTGCGCCACCCGTTCGGCGCCCGCGTCAAAGGCGATCTGATCGATCACGTCGCGCCGGCCGACCACGGCTCCACCGGGCAATCCGCCCGCCGCGACCTTGGCCAGCGTCGTGAGGTCGGGACGCACGCCCAGGCGTTCCTGCGCGCCGCCCTCGCTGATCCGGAAGCCGGTCACGACCTCGTCGAAGATCAGCAGCGTTCCCGCCTGCTCGGTGAGCCCGCGCAGGGCGATCGGGACCTCCGCCGGCAGCGGGCAGGCGCCCCACGAGTAGCCGGTCGGCTCGAGGATCGCCGCGGCGTACTCGCGCGTCGCCAGCGCCTCGCTGATGCCCACCAAGTCGGTCTGGTCGAAGACGTCGATCGTGTCGACGATCGCGCTCGACAGGCCGGTGGCGCCGATCGCGCCCGCCGATGTCACGCCGCCGACCATCACGCTGTCGTTCCAGCCGTGGAAGTGATTGCGCAGGCGCAGCAGGCGCTGGCGGCCGGTCGCCGCGCGGGCGAGCCGCACCGCCATCATCGTGGCCTCGGTGCCCGATGACGTAAAGCGGACCTTCTCAGCGCTCGGCAGCAGGCGCTGAATCGCCCGCGCCCAGGCGCTTTCGTAGTCGTTCGACGCGCCCAGATGGGTGCCCTGTGTGATCTGCGCCTGGACCACCTCGACCAGATATGGATGGCTGTGGCCGAAGAGCAGCGCCCCGTGGCCCATCACGTAGTCGATGTACTCGTTGCCGTCGACATCCCACTTCCGCGGCCCAACGGCGCGCTCGATGAAAATCCCGAAGGGGTCGAAGTAGCGCACGTCGTGCGTGACCCCGCTGGGGAAGAGGTCGCGGGCCGCAGCCGCGCGCTCGGCCGAGCCCTGACGCCGCTCGAAGAAGGCACGATCGATGCTGGTAGTCACGCTCTTGGTCATGGTGATGCGCCCGCCACTCGGACCTTTGATGCGACATTAGCGGACGCGCCTCGCCTGCGCCCGCTGCGCTAGGCTCGGCAGCCAACCCGAACTGCGAGTGAGGAGTGACCATGGCCCGCGTGCTCGGCATCGGCGGCGTGTTCTTCAAGTGCCGCGACCCGAAGGCGCTCGGCGAGTGGTACCGCGAGCGCCTCGGGCTCGACGTGCAGGACTTCGGTGGCGTCGCCTTCCGCAACGCCGACGCCCCGCCCGACGGCGTTGCCATCTGGAGCACCTTCCCCGATGACACGACCTATTTCGATCCGAGCGAGAAGCCGTTCATGATCAACCTGATGGTCGACGACCTGGACGCGATGCTCGCGAGCCTGCGCGACGCTGGCGTCGAGGTTGATGCGCAGATCGAGGAGTCGGAGTTCGGGCGCTTCGGCTGGTTCATGGACCCCGAGCGCAACCGCGTCGAGCTCTGGCAGCCGCCTGCCTGACTTCGGCGAACCCGACCCTCCCGCCTCGTATAGTCGATCGATGCAGCTGACCCGGCGGCACGCGATCCTGCTGATCATCGGCGTGCTGCTGATCGCCGTCGCCCTCGTCGCCATCTACCTCGCCTACGAGCGTTGGTCGCCCTACGACGAAACCGATGTCGAGCGCTGGATCGACGATCTGGGTCCGTGGGGGCCGATCGCCTACATCGGCTTCTTCGCCGCCTCGATGCTGTTCGCGCCGCTGCCGACCGCGCCCGCGCCGATCATCGCCGCGACCGTGTTTGGCGGCGGTCTCGGCTTCCTCTACACGATGATCGGCGCCGCGATCGGCTCCGCGGTCTGCTTCTGGGTCTCGCGGACGCTGGGCCGACGCGCGTTGCGACGGCTGATGTCGCAGGCCGCGGTCGACAAGATCGACGAACTCGGCGAGCGGCTCGGAATTCGGCTGTTGATCGTGCTGCGGCTCTTCCCGATCGCCGGCGTGGACTACGTCTCCTACGCCGCCGGGCTCACGCGGATGCGGTTCCTGCCGTACATGGCGATCTCGATCCTCGCCAGCGCCCCGATCCTTGCCCTGGCCGCCGTGCTTGGCGAGGGCGTGCGTAGCAACTGGGTGGTCGCCGCGGCCGCACTGGCCGCGATCGCGCTGTTCTTCATCGCCCCGCTGGCCTGGCTGGCGTGGAAGCGCGGCCGCGACCAGCACCGCCTCGCCGCGGTGGTCGCCGCGGCCGAGACGCCGCCGTCGCCAATCAGCGCGGCGCCGACCCTGCCGGTCGACGAGCAGTAGCCTGCCGCACATGCCACTACAGGACGCTCCCTCGCTGCTGACGCTGCTCTGGTCGCCGCTGACGGTGGTCACCGCGGCCGACGGCGAGCGGCGCGGAGGACAGATCGCGGTCGGCGCGTTCGCGGCCTCAATCGTCCCCGCGCAGCCGCGGCTGCTGGTGCAGATCCAGAAGCGCAACCACACCAACGAGCTGATCGAGGCCTCGGGCCGCTTCGCCGTCCACGTGATCTCGCGTGAGCAGTGGGACTGGGTCCGGCATTGGGGCTTCCGCTCGCAGACGGAGGTCGACAAGTTCGACGGACTCGGCTGGCGCGACGGTCCCGAAGGCCTGCCGATCCTCGATGGCGTGCTCGGCTGGATGGCCTGCCGCGTGGTCAACTACATGGACGGCGGCGACATGGCGATCTGGCTCGCCGACGTGTTCGACGCCGAGCGCTGCACGGGCGACCAGCCGATTCGCTGGCACGAGGTCCAGCAGCTGCTGCCGCCGGCGTGGGCCGAGGAGTACGGCCGCAAGCTCGGCCACGACGTGCCCGATTCGGCGCGCCGAATGGCCGAACTCTCTGCCGCCCCGCGATGGCCCGGCATCAGCGACAGCTCCTCGTAGGGGCGCCCCTGCGACAACCGCTCGCGGATCGGAGGACCGCTGAGGACTAGCGGCCCTTCCAGTTCGGCGTGCGCTTCTCGGCGAAGGCGCGCGGGCCCTCGATCAGGTCTTCTGACTGACCCATCAGGCGCTGTTGATGGAAGCTGTGCGTCAGCGCTGCGGGCAGCGGCAGATCGAGACCGCCGTACGCCGCTTCCTTCGAGGCGCGCACCGAGATCGGCGCACAGAGCAGGATCTCCCCCGCCCACCGGCGCGCCGTGGCCATCAGGTCCTCAGCCGGAACCACCTCGTTGACGAGGCCCCAGGCGTGCGCCTCGGGTGCGGGCACGTGCCGGGCGGTCAGCATGAAACCCATCGCGATCTTGAGCGGGATGTGGCGCGGCAGGCGGTGCACGCCGCCGGCGCCGGCCATCAGGCCGACCTTCGGTTCAGGCAGCCCGAGCACGGCGTGCTCGGCGGCGATGATGATGTCGCAGGCCATCGCCATCTCGCAGCCGCCGCCCAGGGCGAAACCATTGACCGCGGCGATCATCGGCTTCGGGCAATCGAAGTCGGCGGTGATCCCGCCGAAGCCGCCGGGCTCGGGCGGGAAACGCATCGGCGCGTTCGAGCGCCCTTGCTCGGCCGTGAACTTCAGGTCGTTCCCAGCCGAGAACGCGCGCGTGCCGGCGCCGGTCAGAATCGCGATCCAGGCGTCGTCGTCGTTCTTGAACGTGTTCCAGGCGTGGGCCAGCTCGGCCGTCGTGGGCGGGTGAATCGAGTTCATCCGCTCGGGGCGGTTGATCGTGATCGTGACGATCCGCTCGTCCTGCTCGTACCTGATGAATTCGTAGTCCACAGCTGCATCCTCCGTTGTGCGTGTCGTCGTGGCGGTGTGAGTGCGCCCTCTAGTGCCTAGTGCTGGACGCAGGTGCCGCCGTCGACATTGTACGACTGGCCGGTGATCCACTCGCCCTCGTCGGAGCAGAGGAAGGTCGTGATGTGCGCGATGTCGGCGCCCTCGCCGGCGCGGCCCATCGGGATGCGCGTGCGGATCATGCCCTCCCAGGTCTCGCCACGGCCCAGGTCGTCCATGCGCGACGTATCGATGATCCCCGGGCAGATCGCATTGACGCGCACGCCGTAGCGGCCGATCTCCTGCGCCATGGAGGCGTTGAGCGCCTGCAGGCCGGCCTTCGAGGCCGCGTAGGCGGCGGTGTTGGGGCCGAGCATCTTGCCCGCGATCGAGGAGATGTTGATGATCGCCCCGCCCTCGCCTTGCGCGATCAGGTGCCGACCGAACACCTGGCTCATGTAGAACGCGCCCGTCAGGTTCACGTCGATCACGACGCGCCACAGCTCGGGGTCGAGATCGACGACCGGCACGCGGTCGGCGCCGCGAGCGGCGCCGGCGTTGTTGATCACGAAGTCGGCCCGCCCGAACTTGTCCAGCGTCTGCTGCAGCAGGCTCTCAACCGAGCCGTAGTCGGCCACGTCGCTGACCAACGCCAGCGCCCGGCGCCCGGTGGCCTCGACCTCTTCGGCCACCGAATGGATGTCGCGCCAGCCGGCCGCCTTCTCCTCGTCGGGATAATTCTCTGGCGCGCGGCCCGTGCCGGTGAGCACGATGTCGCAGCCTGCTTCGGCCAGTTCAACGGCGATCGGACGGCCGATACTTCGCATCCGCCCGCCGCCGGTCACCACCGCCACCTTGTTCTCAAGTCCCGAAAGTTTCATCGCACACGCTCCCCAGATCGCCAGCCCTGATCGCGGGACCGATCCCGTGATTCGCGGCAAGGCTAACGCGGGAGGTCACTCATCCATTCGTCGTCGGCCTGTTCGCCGGCGGCGTCGTCCTCATCGACTTCGTCAGCGTGGTCTTCGTAAAACTCCTCAGACTCGGCGAGCTTGCGGATGTCGTCGAGAATGCGGTCGAGGTGCGGTCCGTTGCCGGCCGCACGGAGCAGGCCAATCAGCCAGCCGATCGCGCCCGAGAATCCCAGCTCGACCTCGACGCGCGTGACCCTGGCCCCGAGACGCTGGAAGCGGAAGTCGTAGCGCGAGCCCGAAACGCGCGTCTCCCACGAGATCGAATAGCGATGCGCCGCCTCGTCGAGCACCACCTTGAACGATCCGCGCGTCGTCGCGTCCTCAAGCACCTCCACAGCCGCCTCATAGGCGTCAATCGGCTCGGCAGCGATCTCGATGTCGCGAACGGTCATCGGCAGGGCTCACCGTGCTGGAGATCGAGCGCCGCGAGGGCGATCGACGTGTGGTGCGAGAACATTCGGGGGTAAACCATGTGCGCTCCGATTCGACGCGGAGAGTCTAATCGGGGCATGATCTATGTATGACTGACGAGCTCGACATCACACCCGACCTCCCGCCCGACGACGCGGACGCCTACGCGGAGGGGCTCGCCGTGCGCGCGGCTGCGGAGCGGCGCGATGCCGGCTGGGTGCAGTACGCGGCGAGGGTGGCGCTCACCGCCCACCATGGCTTCCTGCGCGGCGAGGCGCGGATCGCGCTACAGCTCGCGCCGGCCGACGAGGCGGTCGCGGCCCTGCTGCCCTCGCTGCTCTCGCCTCAGCGCCGCGTGCGCCGTCGCGCGATGAACCTGCTCCCTCGGCTCGACCCGCACGAGGTCTGCCGGCAGCTGGCGCCGGTGCTCGCCGGCGGCGACCAGCGTTCGCGGCGCGCGGCCTGCGTCACGCTCGGCGCCGTCGGCTCGGCCGCGCAACCGCTGCTCCAGCGCCTCGTCGAGGACGCGGACCCCGCGGTCCGCCATCGCGCCGGGCGCGCGCTCGACGCGATCGCGGGCCGCGGCCCCGACGTGGGCGACCCCGGGCGCTCGAACGTCCGCCCCTTCGGGCTGCCGCCCCCGCAGTCGACGCCGCCGGTCCGACCGAGGTCCTTCGCCATCGCCGCCTTCAACTTTTCCTACGGCGTGAACCTCGGCACGCTGATTCGCAGCGCCGACGCCGCCGGAGCGGAGGCGCTCTGGATCGTGGGGCGCGACTTCTACAACCGGCCCTCGACGAAGGGCGCGGATTGGTGGCTGCCGATCGAGGTGCTGCCCACGGCGCGGGCCTGCCTCGAGCGCGCACGCGCCGAGGGTTACAGCATCGTGGCCCTGCAGCAGGGGCCCGATGCTCAGCTCATGTGGGAGGCCGACTGGCCCGAGCGTCCGCTGATCGTCGCCGGCAACGAGGGCGACGGGCTGCCCGCGTCGTTCGTCGAAGCGGCCGACTTGCAGGTCGAGCTGCCCGTCTATGGGCGAATCGACAGCCTCAACGTCGCCGTCGCGACGGCAGTCGCGATGTACTCCTGGCGTGCATGGCATGCGCAGCAGGCGGCGAAGCGCGGATGAGCCGCCCGATCAGCCGCCGCATCACGCGCCGCGCGCTGTTGCGCGCAGCGGCGGGCGGCGCGGCGCTGCTCACGGTCGGCGCTGTCGGGGCCGGACGCGCAGCTGCGCGCGAGACGCAGGACATCAACCTCGTTGAGGGCTGGAACGCCGCGAGCTGGTGCGGACCCGACACGTTGATTGCGGAAGCGCTCGCGGGCCTGCCCGTGCGTGCCGCCTGGAGCTGGGAAGTGGTTGAACGGCGCTGGATCGGCTGGGCCCCGCGCCTGCCGCATCCGACGCTGACGACGCTGCAGCACGGCCAACCGCTCTGGCTGGAGCTCTCCGAAGCCGCCGCGTGGCAGCAGCCTCGCGCGGCCGTTCCATACCCGGAGCCGATCGAGCTTCCGGTCGGCTGGTCCTTCCTCGGCTGGTCGGGCCTGCACGAGGCCGTCTGGACCGTCTTCGGCGAAGACCCTCTGGGGCCCGTCGTCGAGGCACGCCGCTGGTGGCCGCAAGACCAGCGCTGGTACGCCTACGAGCCCGGCCAGAGCGCGCAGCAGCTCTTTAGCGTCCTACACCCCGGCAACGCCGTCTGGGTGCGCACGCGCGTCGCCGGCGCCGTCTGGAACCCCGCGACCGGCGTCCGCGCCGGCGAACTCAGCCAGCGGGTCGTCCGCGGCGAGGCGACCTACTACCACCCTTCGCTCGCCGGCGGCCCGATGTACTGCACCGGCGACCCCTACGACCCGACCGACCCCCAGATCGCGGCCGCGGTGTCGTGGCCGTGCGGGACACGCCTGCGCATCTGGCGCGACGAGCGATCCGTGGACGTCGTCATCCAGGACACCGGCCTGCTGGGTCCCAACCACGTGGACCTCTCGGAGGCCGCGTTCGAGCGCCTCGGCCTCTTCGCCGAGGGACGCATCCCGGTCCTGATCGAAGTGCTCGCAGGTCCTGAGTAGTTCGTAAGCTTCCCGTAATCACTTGGTACGGGTGTAGCCGTCGCACGCAGTGCAATCGTGTCGCGGACATACCGTCGCTCTCACTGCCTCACGCAGTCCGAGGGAGCCGCAGATGAAGACAACCCTGATCGCGCTCGCCGTCGGCACAGCCATGTCGGCGATCACGGCGCTCGTACTACTGCTCGCGATCGGTGGCGGCGACGTGGACAGCGCGCCCACGACGTCGCAGCCGGTCCTGGCGACGGCTGCCGAAGCGCAGGCCGCCGGTGCGAACGCGCCGGCCGTTGCACTGGCCGAGACGACGTCCCTCGTGCCCGCTGCGGATTTCGATCCAGCCGCGATCTACGAGCGTGTCGCGCCGGCCGTCGTCACGATCACCACCGACTTCGGCGAGGGCTCGGGCTTCTTCATCGATCACGACGGTCACATCGTGACCAACTTCCACGTCGTCGACGACGCGCAGGTAATCACCGTCGGCACGTGGACCGGCGAGCACACCGAGGCCGAGCTGATCGGAACGGACCCCGCGAACGATCTCGCGGTGATTCGAGTCGATCACCGCGCTGTCACGATCAGGCTGCTGGAATACGGGGAGCTTGACGCAGTTCGAGTCGGTGACCGGGTCGCCGCGGTCGGCGCCCCGTACGGGCTCGAGCACTCGCTGTCGGTGGGGATCATCGCCGGCCTCGACCGCACGCTGCGCTCGAGCGGACCAACCCAGCGCGCGCAGTTCGCCATGATCCAGACGGATGCAGCCCTGAACCCCGGGAACTCCGGAGGGGTCTTGGTCAACCGCGCCGGCGAGCTGGTCGGCGTGCCCTCGCGGATCGAGAGCCCGATCCGCGCCTGGACCGGCGTTGCGTTCGCGATCCCGGTCGACACGCTGCTGCGCGTGCTGCCGCGGATGCTCGCGGGCGAGCACATCGAGCACCCGCGCCTCGGGGTCGTGCTCGGCGAGAACTTCGCTGTGACCAACATCCTGCCCGGCAGCGCCGCCGACCGGGCGGATGTGCGGGTCGGCGATGTGATCCTCGGGCTCGACGGCCACCCGATCGACTCGTTCGCGTCGCTGGTCGCCACGCTCGAACAGCTGCGCGTCGGTGAGACGGCCAGCGTCCAGCTGCAGCGCGGCGACGACGCGATCGAGCTGACGATCGAGCTCGAGGCCTGGAGTCGGGCCGCCGCCCCCATGCTGGAGGACGACTAGCTCAGGGGGCGGCTGGCTCGTCGCGGGTCTGGTCGGAGACCTGGCCGGCCAACGGCGAGATCAACACCAGCGCACTGACCACGATCGCCGCCACGCTGACGGTGAGCAGCCCGGTGCGGGGACCCAGCCCGTCGGCCAGCGCGCCCGCGATCATCGCGCCGACCGGGATCATGCCGCGCGCCAGGTTCATCAGGCTCACCGCCCGGCCGGCCATCGCCCCGCGGCCCAGCCGCAGCAGCGTGAGGTTGGCCAGCGACATCACGTTGGTGCTGCACGCGGCCGCCGCGAAGACGCAGACCGCGACCAGCGGCAGGCTGGGCGCGAACGAGAGCAGCGCCAGCACGATGCCCGAAGCGATCAGCAGCGAGGCCATCAGCCGGCCGGTGGCCGGCAGGCGTCGCACCGCGGCCAGCGTCAGCGAGCCCGCCACGGCGCCCGCGCCGCCCGCCGCCATCATGTAGCCCACCCACGACGCGTGGGCGGCCAGCTCGTCAATCACCAGCAGCGGCAGGAACACGCCCTGGTAGGGCACGATGAAAATGAACATCAGCACCGACACGCCCACCACCGCCATCGGCCGGCGAGTGCGATAGGCCCAGCGCAGGCCTTCGCCCACCTGTGAGAACAGTGACGGCTGCGATTGCGGGCGCGTCGCGGGCTCTCCGATATCGGAGCGAATCAGCAGCGCGGCGATCGCCGCGGCGGCATAGATCGCCGCCATCGTGCCGTAGATCACGCTGTAGTTCGAAAACTCGAGCAGCACTCCGGCCAGCACCGCGCCGCCGATCCGGGTCACCGTGTTGGCGGTCTGCGAGAGCGCCACCGCGCTGCGGATCGACTCCGGCGGGACCATCGCGGGCAGGATCGCCTGGCGGGCCGGCTGGAAGAAGGCCATGTTCGTACCCGAGAGCGCCGCCAGGGCGATCACGTGCCAGGGCTCCACCCAGCCGGCGACCAGCAACGCGCACAAAATGATCGCGGAGAGCACGTTGCCGAGCTGCGAGAGGATCAGGATCCGGCGGCGCGGATAGCGATCGACGATCGCGCCCGCGAACACGCCGAGCAACAGATTCGGGGCCATCCGCGCCGCGAGCACCGCGCCGAGCAGCAGCGCTGAGCCGGTCAGCTGGGCAATCAGGACCGGTCGCGCGACCTGGTCCAGCCACTGCGCCGAGGAGCGCAGAAAGATGACCGACCACAGGACGCGGAAGTCACGCGACGCGAAGGGCGCGAACGTACCGACGGCGCGGGGCGGCGGAGCGAGCCGCGAAGTAACCCTCGCCCCTCAATCCGTCTGCGCGCTGGCTACGGCGTTTCTTCGTCGCCCGAGGGGGCGGGCGCCATCACGCGCAGCAGACCTTCGCGGCTGAAGCCGTCCGACTTCGCGTAGTTGATGATCACGCGCTCACGGTCCTCGACCGCCTGCGCCGCGTCGGCCACCTGCGGCGCGATCTCATGCGGAATCTGCACCACGCCGTGCTTGTCGCCGTGCAGCAGATCGCCGGGAGTGATGGTCAAGCCTCCGACGGTGACCGGCTTGCCGATCTCGACGATGTGCACGTACGCGTGGGAGACCAGAATCTCGCGCGAGAAGAACTGGAACCCGATCTCGTCGACCTCGTCGAGGTCGCGCACGCCGCCGTCGGTGACGAGCCCGATCCCGCCCAGGGCCTTATGGATGTTGCCATTCACCTCGCCCCAGAACGAGCCAATCGGCGGCTGGTCGAGGTCCTGGATCACGATGATCCGCGGCTCCGGGATCGACTGGATGTGGGCCCACCAGTCGGGCGCCGACTGCGTCTCGGGGTCGTCGCGCGGCGGAATGCTCGCGCGAATCTTGCAGGTCACCGCGTAGCCCACGATCGGCTCCATGTCGGGGAAGCGACAGAGGATGTCGGGGGCCAGGAAGCCGTAGGCGCGGCTGCGGATGTCAAACGTTTCGATCGCGTTGGCGATGGCCGGGGAGGGCCAGGCGCGCAACGCGGCCAGCTGGTCGGAACTGAGAGTGTCGGCCAAAATGGGTCCCTTCGATGATCTCGGACGCTATTGCGACAGGGTAAATTCGCGCTCCAGCGCGCCGCGATCAAGGATCACCACGCGCTGGCGCGTGACGTCGACGATGTCTCGATGCCGCCACGCCTGCAGTTGCTTGTTCACGGCCACGCGGCTGGCGCCGATCATGTTCGCCAGCTCCTGCTGACTGACGCGCAGGCCAATGTCTCGCCCGCGCTCAGTGTCGACCCCATGCTCGCCCGCGATCAGCAGCAGCCGGCGCGCGAGCCGGCCGGGCACGTCGAGCAGGTACGCGTCCTGGATCGACTGATTGGTCGCGCGCAGCCGTTCCACCAGCACGTCGATGATCGCACGCAGCGCCGCCGGGTGGAAATCGAGCACCTCGAGGAAGTCCCCGCGGTTGAGCGTGAACATCTCGGTCTCTTCCATGGTGCTGGCCGAGGCAGAGCGCGGCTCATCGTCGAGCAACGCCATCTCACCGAACAGATCGCCGGCTCGATGCACGGCGAGCACGACCTCGCGGCCATCCACGGCGGGCACGAAGATCTTCACCGCCCCGCTGAGGATGATGTACATCGTGGCGCCCTCATCGCCGGCGTGAAAGATGTCGGTATGCGCGCGGTAGGTCACCGGGCGCAGGAACCGCGCGAGGTCGCGCAGCATCTTGGGCGGCATGTTGCGGAACAGCACGACCCGCTCAAGCAACAAGCCTGGTTCGGAACGACGGGGACGGGAGACGTTGGCGGCTTCAGCCATGGCACACTCGCAGACGTGGTGGGGAAGTCTAAGCGCTGAAGACCAGTTGAACGTTAAGCGGACACGCGAGCGGGGGTCCGGGTGCTCACGCCGCCGGCGGACGCCGCCATCGCGCAGCCACACCGACCGGCTCGTGCAGCGTCGTCGGCAGCCGCAAGATGGCCGGCGCGCGCAGCGATCGCGGCAGTGAATTCGCGTGCGATGTGGACGGCGATATGGACGGCGATGTCGACGCCGAGTTGAGTCTCGCGGCGTCCAGAGCACCGTCATCTGCCGCGGCCAAGTCCCTCGTGCGCCACTGCCAGCACAGGTAGGCGCAGATAAACGCGGTGACCAGCACCACTGTGATCGTCATTGTGTCGCCTTTCGTCAAGCGTCCCGATGAACGTGCGTTCCGAACGAAAAGCTAGAACATGCGCACAACCGATGCAAGGCCTACGATCGATCGCGTCGCTGCAGGCCGACGCACGCTGATGAATGGAAGCGCCCCGATGACTGAGCAACGCGAGACGATCAACTACCAGCGCGACGGACGCATCGCGCGGATCACGCTGAACCGGCCCGAGAAGCTGAACGCGATCTCGCGCCAGCTCCAGACCGAGCTGCTCGACGCGCTCAGCGAAGCAGAGGCCGACGACGCCGTCCACGTCGCCCTCGTCACCGGCGCGGGCCGCGCCTTCAGCGCCGGCTATGACCTGGTCAGCAGAGACGGCGTCGCGGCCAGCCAGGGCTCCGCGATCGCGCGCGACCGCGACGGGCTCGAGCAGCTGCTGCGCAACTGGTTGCGGATCTGGGACCTGCGCCTGCCGGTTGTCGCTCGCGTACACGGGCACTGCCTCGCCGGCGGCACGCAGCTGGCGGTGATCTGCGATGTCACGTTTGTCGCCGAGGACGCGCGCGTGGGCGCTCCGCAGCTGCCGCTCGGCGCCGGCTTCGTCGCCGCATTCTGGGCCTGGCAGGTCGGCGCGAAGCGCGCCAAGGAGTTCTTCTTCCCCGTCGGCAGCATGATCTCGGGCGCCGAAGCCGCGCAGATCGGCCTGTTCAATCGGGCCCTGCCGGCAGGCGAGCTCGACGACTATGTCGAGCAGTATCTCCAGCAGGTCGCGCTGACCCCGAAGGAGATCCTGGTGCTGCAGAAGACGGCGATCAATCGCACCCAGGACGTGCAGGGCTTCCGCGAGGCGCTCATGGTTGGCGTCGAGATCGACGCGATCGCCCACTTCAGCGAGCCCGTGCTGGCGATCAATCGGAGCATCCGCGAGCGCGGCCTGCGTGCCACGCTCGACGAGTTCCACCGCCCACAGCGGTGACCGCGACAACGCTCGACGAGGCGCGGCTGTCGATCGATCACACTGCAGCGCTGCTCGCGATCTCGGACGGCCTGTGCAAGATCGGCGCGGCGCGCACCGGCGCGTCGGCCGGTCAGTTCTCGATCTTCAACTTCCTGCTGCGCTGCGCCGAGGAGCCGGAGCGCCGCGACGAAGCAGGCCGCCCCGCCTACGTCACGATGATGCAAGCCGGGATCATGCGCCGGCGCGGCTGGTACTGCCGCTACTGGCTGCCAGGCGGCGAACTGCCAGGCGACGGGCTGCCAAGCAACGAGCTCCCGTTGCGAATCGAGATCCCGGCCCCGATGGCCGTGCGTTGGGAGTGGTGGGTCGACCTTGAGGAGATCCAACGCCGGCTCGAACGCTCCCCGGCGTGGGGCGAAACTGTCGGCGACCCAATCGACGCCCGCATCGCCCACTTCCGCACCGCGCTGGAGGCCGCCGAACTCGTGCGCCCCAGTCAGTCGTAGGGGTTCAGCACGTTCGACAGGCCTGAGAGCTCGAGCACCTGCCGGTCCGAACTCACCAGCTCGTAGCCACGTAGCAGAGGCAGTTGCCACGATCGGCCGATCGGCGGGAGCTCCAGGCAGTTGGGGTCGATGAGCAGCTCAGGCGGCGATGCGATCATTTCACGCCGCGTAGTCGCCGAACGGCGCAAGCGTGGTCCGTCAGCGTCGCGCGGCAGCGAGTGCGCCTCAAATCAACGAGGGCTGGGGCTCCATCTCTGAAGCGAACGGCACGCCGACGGGCGCCGTGGCAGTGACGCCTGCTTCGGCGAGCGCCGCCTGCTCCTGCTCCGACAGGCCGAGCAGGCCGCCCAGAATTTCTTCGTTGTGCATTCCGAAATCCGGCGCCGGGGCGACGACGCAGGGGCCGGCGCCACTCGCGCGCCAGAGCCAGCCGTGGATCATCCAGATGCCGACCTCAGGGTGTCGGACCGGCTCGTAGTAGCGCCGCGCCCGCAGATGCGGATCGCGAACGACCTCGATCGATGTCCAGACCGGCGATGAGGGGACCCGCTCAGCGCGCAGCGCCTCAAAGATCACCGTCTTGTCGCGGCTCGATGTCCAGGCGCCGAGTTCGCGGTCGAGCTGCTCGCGATGCTCCCAGCGCAGAATTTGATCGGAGAACTCGTCCTGCTCGGCCCACTCGGGCTGCCCCAGGACCCGCTTCAGCGCGTCCCACTCCGCGTCGCTGCGCACGCAGATCGCGATCCACTGCTCCTCGCCCGCGCAGGGGTAGATGTTGTGCGGGGCCATCCAGTCGTGACCGTTGCCCTGATGTTCGGCCAGCCGACCGTTCATCGACCAGTCCATGAAGAACTCGCCGAGCATTGTGGACATCGCCTCGCGCTGCGCCACATCGATGTACTGACCCTTGCCGGTCCGCTCGCGGTAGACGAGCGCGGTCGCAACCGCGGCCGCGGCGGCGATCCCGGCGATCGGGTCGCCGTAGGAAATGCCGCTCTTGTATGGCACGCCGTCGTCGCCGTAGCCCGACGTGGAGGTGAGGCCCGAGAGCATCTCGATGATCGGGCCGTAGCCCATCGCATTCCGCTCGGGGCCGGTCTTGCCGAAGCCGGCCATGCCGACGACGATGATGTCCTCGCGCTGTTCGCGCAGCCACTCGTAGCTCAGGCCGAGGTTGTCCATCACGTCGGTGCGGTAGTTCTCCACCAGCACGTCGCACTGCGCGATCAGCCGCGCGAATACCGCTTTGCCCTCGGGTGACCCGAGATCGAGCGTGAGCGACTTTTTGTTGCGGCTGTATTCGTGGAGGTAGAAGTTGGTGTTCCACCAGTGCTCGCCGAGCGCCATCGGCGGCGGCAGCAGCGTGCGAATGTTGTCCCAGGCGCGCGGCGACTCGATCTTGATCACCTCGGCGCCCTGGTCGGCGAGAATCTTGGTCGCGTAGGGGCCCGCCCAGATCATCGTGAGGTCCGCCACGCGAACGCCTGTCAGGGGTCGGCCGGGTTCTGCCATTTTGCTTCCCCCTAGATCGCGTCGAGCTCGCGCAGGCGCACGAGGTCTTCGAGGTCGTAGCCGAGCTCCCCGTGGAGCACCGCCACGTTGTGTTCGCCGAGCTCGGGCGCGCGCTCGCTGAGCCAGTCGTATTCGCTGCTGTGCCAGAGCCGGCCGGGGAACGTCAGCCCGCCCGCTTTGGGGTGGTCCTGCTCAATGAAATAGCCGCGCTCCTGTAGGTGCTCCGACTCGACCAGGTCCTGAATCGAGGCCACGTAGCCGAACGGCACGCGATGGCGCAGCCCCAGCTCGGTCAGGTCGTCGCGGGTGCGCTGGGCGAACCAGGCGTACATCAGCGCCATGATCTCATCGTTATGTATGAGACGTCCCGCCGGCGGGACGAAGCGCGGATCGCGCATCTCCTCCATGTCAAGCGCTTCGACGAGCCCTGCGAAGTTGCGCGGCAGCGCGCAGACGCCGCCGTAGCCGTCGAGCGTGGGATAGATGCCCCAGAGCGCGTTGAGGCTGTTGCCGGAGCGCAGCGATTCGATCCCGAGCTGCGAGGCGCGGTTCATGAACGCCTCGGCCATCGCCGCGTAGGTCTCCTGCATGGCCAGGTCGATGTGCGTGCCGTCGCCGTGCGCGAGCGCTCCGTAGTAGGCCCCCGCGATCGCTGCAAACGCGTTCAAACCGGCCTGGTAGGACGGCTGCGAGCCACCGTTCTTGAGCGGCGTGCGGTTCGGGTCGCCGGTCAGCCAGAGCTGTCCGCACGCCGCGAACAGCGTCAGCTCGGTCGCAGGCAGATTCGCGTTCGGACCCGTCTGCCCGAATGGCGTGATTGAGATCATGACCAGCTGCGGCCGCTCGGCCGAGAGCGCCGCGTAACCAATGTTGTGCCCGTCGAGATAGCCCGGTTCGAACGACTCAATCACGATCTCGGCGCCGGCGGCAAGCTCGCCGAGGATCGCCCGGCCGTCGGAGGTTTCGAGGTTGAGCGTGACGCTGCGCTTGTTGCCGTTGAGGTAGAGATGCAGGCCGCTGGTCTCGTCGTCGGGCAGATCGTTGGGCCACGGGCCGAAGGCACGTGAGGGGTCGCCGGTCGTGCGTTCGATCTTGACCACGTCGGCGCCGAGCGCGGCGAGCCATCGCCCCGCGAACGGCCCCGAGATGCCCTCCGCCAGCTCCAACACACGCACGCCGTCGAAAGGTCGCGTCACGGCTGCTGCGGGGTCATTGGATTCGGTCACAGTGCGTCAGAGTCTACGAACACCCCTCGCCAAGCGTCTAGCGGTGGCCTCCGCGGTACTGATCAGTTCGGCGGCGCTCGCGCTTAGACTGCGGAACCATGACTGTCCCAGCCCAACCCACCCTGCTTGACGGCGTGCGCGTCGTTGAGCTCGGCGCCGAAATCTCCGCCCCGTTCGCTGGCAAACTGCTCGCTGATGCGGGAGCCGACACGATCAAGATCGAGCCGCTCGGCGGCGACCCGGCGCGTCGCATGGCGCCGTTTGCGACCAACGAGCCGCACCGCGAGACCTCCACCGTGTTCCTGCAATACAACACCTCCAAGCGCAGCGTCGCGCTCGACATCGAGTCGCGCGCCGGGCAACGCGTCCTGCAGCAGTTACTCGCTGACGCCGACGTATTCGTGACCGACTGGACGCCGGAGCGGCTCGAGGCCGCCGGCCTGGCGCCGGAAGACCTGCGCCGCCGCTACCCGCGCCTGATCATCGCCGCGGTGACCCCGTGGGGACTCGACGGACCGGCGGCCGAGTGGCCGTCCAGCGCGCTCACGCGCGCTCACGCGTCGGGCGCCGCGGCGGGAGTGCGGCGCAACCTCGGCGCGGCCGCCGGCTCGCCGATCATGGCCGGCGCGCGGGTCCACGAGGCGGACGCGGGCCTCGCGCTCGCGCTTGCGACCTGGGCGGCGCTGATCGCGCGCGACACGACCGGTGCAGGGCAGATCGTCGATGTCGCCGCCACCGAAGCGATGATGACGATCGACCGGGTCGACATCTCGATCGCCGCTAACGACGGCGGCCCGCCGCCGATCATGAGCAGCGGGCGCACCTCGTTCGGTGGACGCATGGACTGCGCCGATGGACACGTGATCACCGTCACACCGCAGCCCCACCAATGGACCGGCCTGTTGAAGGCGATGGGTGATCCCGCGTGGGCTTATGACGAGCACGGGGAGCTGCGCGACCGAATCGAGATCGTCGATGAGGCCTCCGCGGCGATCGACGAGTGGGCCGGCGCACGCACCCGTGACGAGGTCTACCGCCTGCTGCAGGCCGAGAGCGCACCGGCGGGTCCGGTGCTGCGACCGTCCGAGGTGATGGTCTCCGAGCAGGAGGAGCTGCGCTCCTACTTCGAAACGATCGAGCATCCCGTCGCCGGGCCTGCTACCTACAGCCAGTTTGCGGCCATCTGGACCGAGACTCCACGAGCCGCACGCACGGCTGCGCCGCAGCTCGGCGAAGCGAGCAGCGAAATCACCGCCGGGGCGCTGGCCCCCTGGAGCGCGGCGCAGGCCCGACGAGCAGGCGTGATCGCATGACTAGCAACGGACACTTCCCACTGCAGCCGCTGACCCACCCGGGCCCACTCGCCGGTCGGCGGATCATCGATTTCACCTGGGCCTGGGCGGGCCCGTACGGGGCGATGCTGCTCGCGCTGCTCGGCGCCGAGGTGATCAAGGTTGAGTCGAGCACGCGGATCGATCACAGCCGCCAGCGCTCGCTGGCGATGGGCGCGTTCAAGGGCGGCGTCAATCAGGCCCCGATGTTCAACGAGCTCAACCTGAACAAGCTCTCAATTCAGCTCAATCTCAAGCAGAAGGGCGCGAAACAGGTGATTCGCGACCTCGCCAGGACGGCCGACGGCGCGATCGACAACTTCCGGCCCGGCACGCTCGACAAGCTCGGCCTCGGTTACGAGGCGCTGCGCGAGCAGCGCGAGGACATCGTGCTGGTTTCCGCCAGCGCGCTCGGCGCTTCGGGCCCGGAGCGCAACTACACGGGCTACGCACCGACCTTCGCGGCGCTTGGCGGGCTGGCCTATCTCTCCGGCTCGCCGGACGAACCGCCGCTCACGATGGGCGGCTCGATCGACCTGCGCGCCGGGACTGCCGCAGCGTTCGCGATGCTGGCCGGGCTGCACTATCACGATCGCACCGGTCGCGGTCAGTTCATCGACGCGTCTTCGCGCGAGGCGATCGCAATGCACATCGGCGAGGAATTCCTGCGCGTCTCACTGCGCGGCGACGACGGCGAACGCCTGGGCAACGGCCACCGCGCCTGGGCCCCGCACGATGTCTTCCGCTGCGCCTCGATGTCCGAGCCCAACGGCGCGGGCGAGCTCAACGGCGCGACGGCCTGGATCGCGATCGCGTGCCGCAACGACGCCGAATGGGACGCGCTCTGCGATGTCGCGCGGCTCGATCATCTCCGCAGCGATCGGCGCTTCGCCACCGGTCTGCGCCGCTGGAAGCACCGCGACGAGCTGCGCGCGCCGATCGAGGCCTGGACCAGCGAGCAGTCGGCCGAGGCGGCGGCCGAGGCGCTGCTGAGCGCCGGCGTGCCGGCCAGCCCCTCGATGTGGGGCCTCGACATCCACGCTTCGGAACAGTTCGCGGCCCGCTCCGGCGGCGTGCCGATCCGCCCGGCCGAGGTCAGGCAGCGGACCGTGCTCGCGCCGCCCTGGAAGCTCTCTGAAACCCCCGCTGCGATCGTCTCGCCGTCGCCGCGGCTCGGCGAAGACACCCACTTCGTGCTCAGCCGCATGCTGGGCTACGATCAGCAACGCATCGACGCGCTGCGCGCAGCAGGCGCGCTCGAATAGCGCTCACCCGAGAGGAGCAGCCGCGATGAAGATGGTTTCAGCAATCGCCGAGCGCGTCGGGCGTCTCGCGCTCGTGCTGGTCCTGGCCGGCATCACCGTCGCTGCCGTCGGCCTTTACGACACCGGGAGCACTCTCGCCGCAGACGCGACGCCCGACAGCTCAACCGTCGACATCGCGCCGCAGGCCGCACCCGACGAAGGCGGCACCGGCGTCAACAACTTCGGCCCGGAAGAGTGGTTCCAATTCGCAGTGATGCTCGCGCCCTTCCTCGTGCTCGTCACGTTCATCCTGATCCTGATCTTCAAGTGGGACTCACACGCCGGTAACGAGGAATGAGCGGAGGCCTGAGCAGTGGCGGAAGCGCTGGCCCAGAACGTCGTTGACACTCTCGTTGAGCGCGAGCTGACCTTCGCGACGGCGGAAACCGACACCGGCGGCCTGATTGGACACTGGATCACCGATATCGCGGGCTGTAGCCGTGCCTGGATCGGTGGCGCGTCGCCCTATCACAATCATCCCAAGATCGACCTGATCGGTGTCAGCCGCGACCTGCTCCGCGAACACGGCTCGGTCTCCGAGGAGGCCGCGGTCGCGATGGCGCGCGGCGTCCGCGACACGCTCAAGGCCGACATCGGCGTGGCCGAGACGGGCATCACCGGGCCGACCGGCGGGTCCGAGGGACGCCCCGTCGGGACCGTCTGGATCGCCACCGTCGGCCCCGGCGACGCCGTCGCTGCGGAGCGCCGCGTGTGGACCGAGGATCGCGAGGGCAACAAGCGCCTGACCGCCGTCCGCGCGCTCGAGATGGTGATCAGCGCCGCCGCGCGCGCCTGAGCGACGCGTCCTACGAATGCCCTACCTGCGCTGCAACGAGATCGACCTCTGGTACGAATGCCACGGCCGCGATGACGCGCCCGCGCTCGTGCTGGCTCACGGTGCGGGCGGCAATCATCTCGTCTGGTGGCAGCAGGTGCCGGCGTTCGCCGAGCACTTCCGGGTCGTGACGTTTGACCATCGCAGCTTCGGCCTCAGCCGTGACGTGCCGGGCGGCCCGGGGCGGCGCGCCTTCCCCTTCGACCTGCACGCGCTGTTGGATCATCTCGGCATCGACGAGTTCGCGATGCTCGCCCACTCGATGGGCGGCCGCACCGCGACGCCGTTCGCGATGCTCTTCCCGAGCCGCATCCGCGCGCTGGTGCTCTCCGGCACGCTCGCGGGGCTGGTCAACGACGAGGTCCGCGAAATCCAGGCACGGCACTACGAAGAGGTGCGCGGGCAGACGCTGCGCCAACGCGCGCTCGCGCCGAGCACCGAACGGGATCGACCCGAGCTCGCGTGGCTCTACCGGCGCATGAACGGCTGGAACCCGCCGCGTCCCCGTACCTTCCTCGCGCCCACGCCGGGTCTGGCCACGTGGCGCGGATCGACGATGCCGATGCTGCGGCAGTTCGACATCCCGATCCTGTTCATCGTCGGCGAGCACGACCGGATCGTGCCGGCCGGCGCGATGCTCGCCTCGCACCAGGCGATGGCGGGCAGCGAGTACGTCGCCGTCCCCGAGGCAGGGCACTCCGTCTACTTCGAGCAACCTGAGCGGTTCAACGGCGCCGTGATCGACTTCCTACAGCGACGGGTCGTCGGACCGGCCTGACCGCCGCGTTATCATCGCCTGTGTAAAGAGGCATCCATGACTCAACCCAATCCCCTCGTGCGTGAGCTGATCGACGCGATCGGCGCAGAAGCCGTCGTCTGGCAGGCGGAAGACCTACTCGTGTACGAGTACGACGCGACGATCGACCGCGGCAAGCCCGAAGCGATCGCGCTGCCAGCCACGACTGACGATGTGGTTGCGCTGATGCAGATCTGCAATCGTCACAACGCGCCGATCACGCCGCGCGGAGCCGGGACGGGGCTCAGCGGCGGCGCGCTCGCGACCAGGGGCGGGGTCATTTTCGGAATGAACCGGATGCGCCGGATCCTGGAGATCGATGTAGAGAACAAGACCGCGCGCGTGCAGCCGGGCGTCGTCAACCTCGACCTCGGCACCGCGGCCGAGCCCTACGGCCTCGCCTACGCGCCGGACCCGAGCAGCCAGCGCGCCTGCACGATCGGCGGCAACGTCGCCGAGAACGCTGGCGGCCCGCACACGCTCGCCTGGGGCACGACGACCAATCACGTGCTCGAACTGACGCTTGTGACCCCTGATGGCGAGGTACAGCGGATCGGCGACGCGACCCGCGACCAGCCCGGCTACGACCTCGTCGGCTGCGTGGTCGGTAGCGAGGGCACAGTGGGGATCGTCACGGAGGCGCTCGTGCGCCTGGTGCCCAAACCCACCTCCGTGCGCACACTGCTCGCGATCTATGACTCGGTTCGGGAAGCCAGCAACGCGGTGAGCGCGGTCGTCGCCTCAGGCGTCGTTCCCGCCGCGCTCGAAATGATCGACAAGACCACCATCGCTGCGATCGAGCCCGTGCTGCACACCGGCTTCCCGCTCGATGCGGAGGCGGTATTGCTCGTTGAGGTCGACGGCCCGCCGTCGCAGGTGGCTGCAGAGGGTGGCATCGTCGAATCGATCCTGCGCCGTTTCGAGCCGCGCGAGATCCGTTCGGCGACCGACCCTGAGGAGCGCGAGCGGCTCTGGGCCGGCCGCAAGGGCGCGATCGGCGCGCTCGGCCAGATCATGCCGAACTACTACCTGCTCGACGGCGTGGTGCCGCGCACCAAGCTGCCCGACGTGCTCGACTCGGTCTATGAGATCGCCGACCGCTACGGCCTGCCGGTCGCGAACATGTTCCACGCCGGCGACGGGAACCTGCACCCGTGCCTGCTGTTCGACGAGCGCGAGCCCGGCGCGACCGAGCGCGTGCTTGAGGCCGGCGGCGAGATCATGCGCGTCTGCGTCGATTCAGGCGGCGCGATCACCGGCGAGCACGGCGTGGGCCACGAGAAGCGCGACTATCTGCCCTGGATCTTCACCGAAGCGGACATGACAGCGATGAAGGGCCTGCGGCACGCGTTCGGCGCGACCGACAACTTCAACCCCTGCAAGATCTTCCCCTCCGGCCACGGCTGCGGCGAAGCCTCCGGCCCAAACGCGCAACAAGCCATCGCCAGATTCGGCCCGAAGGCGTTCGTCTGACCGAGCGCTGCCGTCGCTGCAACGGTGTAAATTGGACGCGCAATCCCAAGGACGAGGCGATGGAAGTCAGAGACGCCGTGCGGATCGCGAAGGAGTACGTGACGAGTGTCTTCGATGTCGAGCAGGTCCGCAACGTCGGCCTCGAGGAAGTCGTGTTCGAAGAAGAGGGCCGTGTCTGGGCGATCACCGTGGGTTTCTCGCGACCATGGGATGAGGCGATCGCCGGTCGTGACCTGTTTCACGAGATCGTCGAGAAGCCTGCGCCGCGCACCTACAAGGCCGTACGCGTACGAGACAACGACGGTCACGTCGTGTCGATGACGGATCGATTTCTGGTCGACGCGCGGTGACGGCGCCACCCAAAAGCTACTTCGTGGACGCGAATTTGCTCGTCCTGCTGGTCGTCGGCAATGTCGACCGAGAGTTCATCCCGAGGCATCGGCGGCTCAACGGCTATTTCGCTCGAGACTACGATCGGCTGCTTGAGCTGATTGAGCGCATGGAACGAGTCCACGTCACTCCAAACACGTTGACAGAGGCGTCGAACCTATTGTCCGTGCGCGGGAGACTCGATCGCAATCCATTTCTGATCGAACTCCGCAGGCTGATCGAGCGCAGCCGTGAGATCGTGGTCGGCAGCGACGTCGCTTCGTCAAGCAGAGCCTTCGCGCTGTTCGGACTAACCGATGCCGCCTTATTGGAGGTCGCCACCAGCGAGACACCGATCCTCACTACCGACGGCGCACTGTGCGATGTCGCGCAGCGACGGCGCCCAGGCTCCGCAATCAACTTCACACACCAGCGCAGGCTGTAACGAAGCGCGCGTGAGGCGCGGGACGACGATCGGCGCTCGCTTCACTGGTAGCTTCGAACCGATCGAGCAATTCGATCTGGAAGTCTCGCATGACTACGTCCACCCCCGACGCCATCTCCGCCGCCCTGGGCGACGCGGTCGTCGACCCGTTAGAAGCCCACTACCAACTCAACAGCCAGCCGCCGCGCATCGCCGTCCGCCCCAGCTCCCCCGCGGACGTCGAAGCGACGCTCGCGCTGGCATCAGAGCACAACCTTGCCGTCGCCCCAATCGGTGGCGCCACGCTTACCGGTCTTGGGATGCCGATCGAGCGATACGACGTCGCGATTGATCTGACCGGGCTCGACGGGGTCGTTGACTATGAGCCGGACGACTTCACGATCACCATCGGGGCCGGGATGGCGCTCGCGGACCTGCAGCGAACGCTGGCGGCGAACGGGCAGTTTGTGCCGCTCGACCATGGCCGCTTTGAACAGGCGACCGTCGGCGGTGTGATCGCGGTCGGTCGCGGCGGGCTGCGGCGGACCGCGTTCGGGTACCCGCGCGACTGGCTGATCGGGATGCACATGGTCCGCGCCGACGGCACGCCGATCAAAGGCGGGGGACGCGTGGTCAAGAACGTCAGCGGCTACGACCTGCCAAAGCTGTTCTGCGGCTCGCTGGGGACGCTCGGCGTGATCGTCGAGCTGACCTTCAAGCTACGCCCGCTGCCGACCAGCGACCAGATCGTGGTGCTCGCCGCCGAGGACTTCCCGGCGGCCCTCGTGGCGGCGCGAGCCGCCGGCCAGGCGGAGCCGTTGCTGCAGGCCGCCGTGGCCGTGTCTGCTGCCTCGGTGAACGCGCTAGCATCCGTTGAGCTCGATGTCGCGCCGGGAGCGGCGGCCGTCGTGCTGCGCATGTCGGGGCTGGAACAGTCGGTGCTCGAGACGCTCGACAGCGCCGCGCGAGCCGCACGCAACGCCGGCGCGACCGGCGGTCGGCCATCGCCCGACGGCGTGATCGAGATCTGGCAGGCAATCCTCGACCTCGAGCTCGCCACAGCCGACGACCAGCTCCGCTTGCGGCTCGGCGTGCGACCGGCTTCGCTGGGCGATGCGCAGCGCGAACTCGCGCGCCATGTCCCCGGCGCCGAGCGCTGGATCGGCGCGGCCGACTCCGGCCTTCTCTTCGTCGACGCGCCGTGCGACGATGTAGCCGACGCGGCGCGAAATCTGCAAGCGGCTCGCGCCGCGCTCGAACCGCTGGGGGCCAACCTCACGATCGACCAGGCCCCGCTCAACCTGAAGCGGCTGATCGACATCTGGGGGTCGGCCGGGCCCGGCGCGCGGCTGATGCATCGCGTCAAGGACGAATTCGACCCACAACACATCCTCAACCCGGGACGCTACGTTGACGGCATATGACCCAACTCCACACGCCACCAACAGCAGGCGAGCCGATCTGGCTCACCGAAGACCGGCCCGACGAGCACGACCTGGGGCTCTGCGTGCACTGCGGCTTCTGCCTCAACGCGTGCCCGACGTATCTCGACCTCGGGATCGAGACGGACTCGCCGCGCGGTCGGATCGCGCTGATGCGAGCGCTCGACACGGGCCGCGTCGACTGGACGCCGCGGGTGCAGCAGCACTTCGACCAGTGCCTACAGTGCCGCGCATGTGAGACGGCCTGCCCATCGAAGGTGCCGTACGGACGGCTGATGGAGGCGACGCGCGCCGAGGCCTTTGCGCAGCAGCGCTGGCCGCGGAGGCGACGGATCGTCTGGAACATCGTGATGCGCGGGGTCTTCCCCTCGCCGCGGCGGATGCGGCTGGCGGGCTACGGGCTGAAGCTGTTTCAGCTCAGCGGCATGCAGGCGCTCATGCGCCGCAGCGGCCTGCTGCGGCGGTTGTCGCCCGCACTCGCCGATATCGAGGCGCTCTCGCCCGACGCGCGGGACCGGTTCTACAACAACGCCGAGGCCGCGCGCGAACGGCCCACAGAGCCCGTCCGGCTCAATGCCGATCTGCTGACCGGCTGCATGATGCCGCTGGCCTACCCGGAGACGCACCGCGCGACCGTGCGCGTGTTCGCGCGCAACGGCGTCGCAGTCTCCGCGCCCAACGAACAGGTCTGCTGCGGGGCGCTGCACGCGCACGGTGGTGATGTTGAGATGGCCCGTCAACTCGCGCGCAAAAACATCGACGCCTTCCTGCCCGACGGCGCAGTCCCGCCCGACGCAATCCTGATCAACGCGGCCGGCTGCGGCTCGCACCTGAAGGAATATGGCCACCTGATGCGCAACGACGCCGCCTACGCGGGGCGGGCCGCCGATTTCGGCGAGCGCGTGCGCGACGTGCACGAATACCTCGTCGAGATTGGCTTCACACGACCCACAGGCGCGGTGAATCGCACAGTGACGTACCAGGACTCCTGCCACCTCTCGCACGCGCAGAACGTGCGCAAAGCGCCCCGACAGCTGCTGGGCTCGATTCCCGGCTTGCAGCTGCGTGAAATGCGTACGCCCGACCGCTGCTGCGGCAGCGCGGGCATCTATTCGATCATGCAGGCCGACATCTCGAAGCGGGTGCTCGCGGAGAAGATGGAAGACGTGCTCGCGACGGGCGCGGAGCAAGTCTGCACCGCCAATCCCGGCTGCATGCTGCAGCTCGACGCGGGGATCGCCCGCTTCGACACTGAGGGCACGCTCTCCAGCCGCAGCGCGCACGCAATCGAACTGCTCGACGAGTCGTACCGCATCGGCGACTCGGCGACGGGCATCCGCTAACCTCGCCGCGACCACATTCAGAACGAAACGAGGCCCTCCTCATGGGACTGATCCATCGCGTCAACATCGGCAATGCCGAACTCATCGCCCTGCAGGATTCGTGGGCCGCAATGCCGCCCACCGCCTTCTTCACCACGACCGATGCGTCCGACTGGGACGACTACGCCGAACTGCTCGATGACGACGGCAACCTCACGCTCAACCTCGGCGCCTGGCTGGTCCTCAGCGAGGGCACGACGATCCTGGTCGACAGCGGCATCGGCGGTCGGCCGAACGACTTTCCGGCGAAGGCAACACCCGCCCTGCCCGACGTGATGCGCGAAGCGGGCGTCTCGCCCGACGACATTGACATCGTCGCATTCACCCACCTGCACTTCGACCACACTGGCTGGAACACGACGGACGTCGATGGCGAGCCCAAGCCGCTGTTCCCCAACGCACGGCACATCATCCAGCAGGCCGAATGGGACTATTGGACGAGCAGCGACGAGCTTCGCGCGGCGGCGGGTTACGACAACGTGCTCGGCCCGCTGGTTGACGACGGACTGGTCGACCTGGTTGAGGGCGAACACGTGCTGACCAGCGAGGTGGTCACGATTCCGACGCCCGGCCACACGCCCGGCCACGTCTCCTTCGCCGTCAACAGCGACGGCGACGCGGCCTACCTGATCGGCGACGCCGCCCACCACATGGTGCAGCTGACCGAGACCGACTGGTGCCCGAGCGCCGACGTCGACACCGCTACGTCAACGGTGAGCCGCCACGCGCTGCTTGACCGGATCGAGGCCGAGAACGCCCTGATCGCCTCCGGCCACTTCCGATTCCCCGGCCTCGGCCGCGCCGCGAGGGCAGACGGCAAGCGTTATTTCGCGGCCTCGTAGCGGCGAACGGGGAGGGCCACCACGAGGGTTGCCGCTGCAGGGAGATCCGACGCCCCCGTAGGGGGCTGCGGTCCCGACTCAGCGGCGAGGTTGTGTCGGGCCAAGCGGGGCAGCCCCCCTCTGTCACTCCGTGACATCTCCCCCCGCAAAGCGGGGGGAGAGGGGATCCGACCTGTTCAGAGGATTCCTAGGCGCGGCCGCTCAGCTCGGGGATGTAGCCGGCGATGTCGATGTAGCGGTCGGCGACTACGCGCAGGTCCTGAGAGGTGCTCTGGCCGAAGGCCATGACCTCGACGCGGACGCCGCGCGAGCCGACGATCTCGACCAGGCGGCGGAAGTCGCCATCGCCCGAGACCAGCACGATGACGTCGACGCGGTCGGCCATCGTGAGCACGTCGATCGCCAGCTCGACATCGAAGTTGGCCTTGACGCTGCCGCCGCGGAAGCGCTTGAGCGGCTTCGTGGCGATACGGTAGCCGTGCTCGAGGAACGGCACGACGAAGCGCTCGTTCTCGGTGCGCTCATTCGGGTCATCGGAGATCGGCGCGTAGGCGATCGCCCGCACGAGCGTACGTCCCTCGGAGAGGAACGACGCCACCTTGCCCCAGTTCAGCTCGACGTTGGTGGCCTCGGCGGCGTAGAGGATGTTCGGCACGTCGACGAAGATCGCCAGCCGCGGCTGGACCTCGACCTGCGCGCCGTGCGTGGCGACGCCACCGCGGCGGGCGCCGAGCATGGCGTCGGTCAGACGCGTCATCGCTAGCTGCTGCGTCTCGATCAGCTGTGCCTGCCGCTCGAGCAGGTCGGTCTGGCGCTGCATCGCGGCGAGCATCGGATCCTCGGGCGTCGAATCAGAGGAGCCGCGCCGGCCGCCGCGACGCCGCGAGGGCTTCTGCTCGCTGGCGGGCGGCTGCGCTGTGTGCTGGGCGGCCGGTTGGGCGGTTGGCTGGGCGGCCGTCGCGCCGTTGTTCCGCGCAGGCGGCCGGCTCGAGCGACGGCGATCGCGGGGGTCGGCGGAGTCGCCGGCCATTGATGAGTCGGTGGTCACGGTCGCGCCGGATCGGCGACGACGCGTGGAGGGCCTGCGAGGCGCGGGCGATTCTGCTCCGCTGGGGATGCGCCCGGAGGTGTCCTCAGTCGGTTCCGCCGCTTCAACGGCGGTGTTTCGGCGGGACAATGAGCGTCCCAGAAGTCGTGGCATTGGTCGTGCTCCTTCAGAGTACGGATACGGGCGATTGCAGCAGCGCTGACGCCGCCGCTTTGCGCTCCACCGTGGCCGCGATCTCAACGAACGCGATAGCCGCCGGGTTTTCGGGCTCGAAGGTGACGATCGGTCGCCCTTCGTCCCCGCCGGCGCGTACCTCGGTGGCGAGCGGAACCTCGCCCAGAAAGTCGATTTCCAAATCGTCGGCGGCGATTCGCGCGCCGCCATGCCCGAAGATCTCCACCCGCTGTCCGGTATCGGGCGTGATGAACCAGGACATGTTCTCAATGATGCCGAAGACCGGCACGTTGAGCTTCTCGAACATCGTCACTGCTTTGCTTGCATCCTCCAGCGCCACCTGTTGCGGGGTCGAGACCACGACCGCCCCCGCCAGCGGCGCCTCCTGCGCCAACGACATCGAAGCGTCACTCGTGCCCGGCGGCAGATCGATCAGCAGGTAGTCGATGTCGCCCCATTCGACATCGTGCAGCAGCTGCTTGACCGCCGAGCCGATCATCGGGCCGCGCCAGACCACCGGCGCACCGGCCGGCAGCAGGAAGCCGAGCGAGATCAGCCGCACGCCGTGGCGCTCGATCGGATGCAGGCCCTGCTCGCTCTGGGCCTGGAAGCCCGCCGGCAGCCCGAACATCGTCGGCAGGTTCGGGCCGGTCGCGTCGGCGTCGACCAGGCCCACCCTCGCGCCGCTGGCCGCCATCGCCACGGCCAGGTTGGTCGCCACCGTCGACTTACCGACGCCGCCCTTGTTCGATGCGACGGCGATGATGTTCTTGACGCCGCCGATCGCGGGCTTGTCCTCCGGGCCCTCCCAGGCCGGTACCACCACTGACCACTCGAACGAGACATCGGCGGCCCCCACGCCGCGCAACGCCTCGCTGAGCGTCTGCTCCAACGCCTCGCGCGATGCGTAGGAGTGATAGGGAGCGACGAGCTGCAGCTTCACGGCGTCGCCTTCGACCGTGGTCGCCGCCAGCATCCGCAGGCTGACCAGGTCGCGCTGAAGCTCCGGATCGCGCACTCGCCGGATCGCGTCGTAGACCGCTTCGTTCGTGAGCGTCACCCCGCCGCCCTTCCGATTTCTGCCCGTGACTCGGCGCCAGACCACGTCAGCTCAGCTTCCGCGCAGCGTTGCAGAGACCGCCGCATGCGGCGACGGTTCCTGGATCTGTGAAGTGTGTGTGGAGATGCCGAATATCCCGAGCGATCACCATGTGGTCGCGATCATCTTAGCGCCCCGCCCTCGTTGGAGACTCGCAGCGGCGCGCGGGCGGCCGGGAACCGGGCGCGTGCGGCGGGCGTTAGGCCAGTCACAGCGCAGATCACGCGGCGCAGTGCGTACCTGCCTATCTGGCGACAGGTAGCGCGTGTCAGGCTTTACACGATGCGAACCCCTGCGTTAAGTGCGTTGTTGTGTGCCGCTGATTCGCTACCTAGCGTGACGCGTGCATGGGAATCGAGAGCAGAGGCTGCGTCAACAGCCGCGCTGAATTCCCTCTGGAGGATGGATGATGGCCACCAAAGTACGTGGGGCAACTGCGAAGGCTGGTGGGACCGCGACGAAGAAGCGCACCCGCCGAACCGCGACCGCTGAGACCGGACACAACCACCACTGGCTGCTCGAGTCGCCGAACGGCCCGCTCAGCATCGGTACGTGCTCCTCGTGCGGCGAGACCCGCGAATTCCGCAACTCCTCGGAAGATTCCATCTGGGATCGCAACGAGGGCCGCTCCCGCTGGAACGACATGGGGATCACGAACCGCCGCCGCCGCGCCGGCGAAGACGCGAACTAAATCGGACGACGGGCGCGCCGCATTAGACTGCGCGTCCGCCAATCCGATGCCCGCTGACACCACCACCCGACCGAATCTCTCCGTCAATCTCGCCCCGCAGGCGAAGCGTGAGCTGCTGCTGCGCAATCCGGTGATGACGGCGTCAGGCACGTTTAGCAACGGCCTCGAGTTCGCGCGCGTCTTCAATCTCTCGCGGCTCGGCGCGATCGTCTCAAAGGGCGTCACGCTGCGTCCGCGGCGCGGCAACCCCAACCCACGGATCGTCGAGACGGCGGCCGGGATGCTGAACAGCATCGGCTTCCAGAACATCGGCGTGGCGCGGCTCTTGCACGATGTCGCAACCGTCTGGGAGACCTGGGACACGCCGGTGGTGGTCAACATGCTCGGCGACACGGTCGGCGAGTTCGCGCGCCTGGCCGAAGCGCTGGACGGGGCCCCTGGGGTGGCCGGCCTCGAAGTCAACATCTCCTGCCCCAACCTCGACGTCGGCGGGATCGAGTTCGGCCGCGATCCCGCGGCGGCGGCGGCGGTGACGGACGCGGTGCGATCGTCGACCAGCCTGCCCGTGATCGTGAAGCTCACGCCGGGCGTGACCAACATCGGCGAGATCGCCGAGGCGGTCGAGCGCGCCGGCGCGGACGCGATCTGCGTGGCCAATTCGTTCGTCGGCATGGCGATCGACATCGAGAAGCGGCGGCCGCGGACCAACCGCACGGTCGCGGGCCTGACCGGCCCGGCGATCAAGCCGCTGGCTCTGCGGCTCACCTGGGAGACGGCGCGGGCCGTCGAGATTCCCGTGATCGGCTGCGGGGGCATCACGAACGGGCGCGACGCGATCGAGTTTCTGCTCGCCGGGGCGTGCGCCGTGCAGGTCGGGACGGCGTCGTTTCGCGACCCGTGGGCCGCTGTGCGCGTGGTTGACGAGATCACGGAGTGGTGCGAGCGCGAAGGCGTACACCAGCTCTCAGAGATCGTCGGGCAGCTGCAGGTCGATTAGCGCCGACGGCGTGTAGCGTTGCCGGTAGCTCGTTTGCGAGCGGGGTGTAGCTCAGCCTGGCAGAGCGCGCGGTTTGGGGCCGTGAGGTCGGCGGTTCGAATCCGCCCACCCCGACCAGCACAGCCTCACGTCAGCTCTTGCTCAGCTCTTGCTCAGCTTATGCTCAGCGCATCCGCGGCGGTTCGTCGCAGACGATCCGATCGGCGCGCAGCGCCGCCAGTTCGTCCTCGCTGACCCCGGCGATCTCCTTCAGCACGACATCGTTGTGCTCGCCGAACATCGGCGGGGCCAGGCGATAGGTCGCCGGTGTGCGGCTGAGCCGCACGGGACAGCCGGGATAACGCAGCGCACCGGTGTCTTCCTGGTCGAGCAGCGCCCAGTAGTCGCGCGCGCCGAGGTGCTCGCTCTCCAGCAGGTCGCGCGCATCGCAGAGCACGCCCGCGATCACGCCGGCGGCTTGCAGCCGTCGCACCGCGCCCCAGGGCAGTTCGCTGCGGGACCAGCGCGTGATCGCGGCGTCGATCTCGTCCTGCTGCGCCTCGCGCTGGTCGAGCTTGAGCCCGCGCCATTCGTCGGGCAGGCCGGCGACCTCGCACAGCGCCTGCCACTCCGCATCCGCGGTCACCGAGATCGCGATCCAGCGGTCGTGACCGGAGCAGCGGTAGACGCCCTGCGGGGCGACGCCCGGCTCGCGATTGCCGCGTCGCGGCGGCGGGCTGCCGAGCACCTGCGCCGAGAGCAGCTCATCGCCGGCGAAGCTGCCCATCGACTCGAGCATCGCTGTCTCGACCTGCTGTCCGCGACCGTGTGAGGTGGCGCGCCGCCAGAGCGCGACGAGCGTGCCGGCGGCGGCGCTCATGCCCGAGACGGGGTCGGGCCAGGCCACGCCGGAGCGGTAGGGACCAGTGTCGGCGTAGCCCGACATCATCGTCATGCCGGTCGCCGCCTCGATCACGGGACCCAGCGCCACGCGATTCGCGCCGGGGCCCTTCGCGCCATAGCCGGGCATCGCCGTGTGGATGATCGAGGGATTGATCTCGAGCAGCGAATCGAAGTCGAGACCCCACTGGGGCATCACGCGCGGGCTGTAGTTCTCAAGAATCACGTCGGATTCGGCGAGCAGCCGACGGAACAGATCGTTGCCGCGCGGATCGGCGATGTCGATCACCACATCGCGCTTGTTGCGGGCGAGCTTGTTGAATCCGCCGACGCGGTTCCAGTGCCGCTCGCCCAGCTCGTTGTCGGGAAACAGATGGGTGAGTTCCACGATGCCGGGCGGGGCCTCGAACGCGCCGCGGTTCCAGGGCGACTCGATGTGAATCACGTCGGCGCCGAGGTCGCCGAGCAGGCGGCCGGCGAGCGGGCCGGCCCAGACCCGGGTCAGGTCGAGCACGCGGACGCCGGCCAGCGGGCCGTCGGCGAGCGCTTCCGTCTGCGCGCCCGGCTCATGCGGCGGCTCGGCCACGAAAGCCGCGAAGCCGTCGTCGTCGAGGCGACGCGTGGGGCGCGGAGTCGCCTCCGCGCCGGTGATCCGGAAGGGACCGCGGGGGATCACTTCGTCACCCCGGTCGGCGTCGAGCGGGCGCAGATAGTCGCGCGCCGCGAGGTGCGGGTCGGCGAGGAACTGGTGCGTGTCCCAGACCGGGCCCATCGGGGAGAAGGTGGCGACGCCGAGCTCGCAGATCTCATCAACCGTGTGCGACATCAGCCAGGGGCGGATCGCCTCGTTGAATTCCTTCTTGTGGCTGCCGCGGGCGACATCGTTCTCGAAGCGCGGGTCATCGAGCAGGTCGCCCAGGCCGGCGGCCTGCAGGAAGGGGATCAGCTTCGCGCCGCCGGCGTGGCAGAGGAAGACGTAGCCGTCCTGGCACTCGTAGACGCCGGCGGGGTGCCACATGCCCGGCTGGGTGTTGCCCTCCCGCATCAGCACGTGGCCGGCGTGCGTCCACATCGACGTGGTGTGCTGGTGCATCGCGACCATGCACTCGATGTGCGCGATCTCGACGGTCTGGCCCAGCCCGATCAGCTCGCGCGCGAGCAGCCCCGACATCGCGCCGACGAAGCCGTACATGCCGCCCGAATACTCGGTGTGGCGGCCCTGGCGGCGGAACGGCTCGCGGTCGGGCTCGCCGTTCAGGTACATGTGCCCGCCCATCGCGTCGTCGGTGAAGACGTTTGAGCGCCAGTGTGAGGTTGGCCCCTCAAGCCCGTAGGGTGAGATGTAGACCTTGACGGCGCGCTCGCCGGAGCGGCCTGCGGTGGTCGGGATCAGGCGATCGGGGGCGCTGCTCTCGATGATCACATCGGCCACGTCGAGCAGACGGTCGAGCTCGGAGCGGCCGGCGCCGGTCTCAGGGTCCAGCTCGACGACCTGTTTGCTGGTGTTGCAGTAGGCCCAGATCGAGCCGATCGCGTCGTCGCCAAGCGCGTGGCGGGGCAGCAGCGCGCCCGACGTGCGCAGCGGATCGCCGCCCGGCGGCTCCACCTTGACGACTCGCGCGCCGTTGTCGGCGAACATCTTTGCCGCGAACGCGCCGGCGTGTGAGCCCGCCAGCTCCACCACCCGAAGCGCCTCAAATGCTTGCGCCATAGCTGCCGATCCCCCCAAATCCGCCGCCAGACGCGGCTCGCCACAGGCTACAGCCGCACCCGGCTGTCTTAGGCAGGGCGTGGGATACAATGGCGCGAGAAATCGACCGATATGCGAAGGGACGGTGCACTCGATGGCGACTGACCACTTCCCGATCGAAGCCGGGCACATCATGCTGTTCGCCCGCTCGATCGGCGACACGAACCCGATCTATCACGATGCATCCGCGGCCGCCGAGACCGAGCCCGGCCAGGTGATCCCACCGCCGACGTTCGTTCAGGCGAGCGCGCAGTTCACTGAGGGCTACAACCTGCGCCCCGAGCCGGGGCAAGCCTGGTTCGGCTCCGGCAAGGAGCCCACCGGCGTGACCCGAGCGCCCGGCGGCGGCGGCGGCGGGACCGGCTTCCACGCAGAGCAGCACTACGAGTACCACGCCCCGATCGCGCCGGGCGATGTGCTCCGCACCGTCGACAAGCCCGGCACGTCGTGGGAGCGCGACGGCCGGCGCGGCGGCACGCTCAAGTTCAACGAGAGCATCACCGAGTACTACAACCAGGACGACGTGCTCGTCGTGACCGCTCGGTCGGTCGGCGTGCAGACGTCGCGAGTCGTGGAATAGAGGAGACCAACATGACGCTGTCGAAGAGCGAACTGAGCGTGGGCGACACGCACGAGGAAGTCGTCGTCGAGGACCTCTCGCGCACGCAGATCATCCAGTACGCGGGCGCCTCGGGCGACTACAACCCGCTGCACACCGACGAGATCTTCACCACGAAGGTCGCCGGCTACCCAACGGTCTTCGCGCACGGCATGCTCTCGATGGGCGTGACGGGCAAGATGCTGACGAACCTGGTCGGCGACGGTCGTCTGACCAAGTACGGCGTGCGCTTCGTCAACCAGGTCTGGCCCGGCGACTCGCTGACCGCGAAGGCCACCGTCGAAGCGATCCGCGAGGAAGACGGCGTCAGCCTGGTCGACCTCTCGGTCAGCACCGTCAACCAGGACGGCGCAGAGGTCGTCAAAGGCTCCGCCACCGCCCGCATCGACGACTAAAGGGCGCTTTCCCGCACGAGGGCGTCGCCGAGGTCTGACGTAGCCGGCGACTCGTCGGCCACCTGTCGGCCACCGCCGGCTACGCGTCGGCGTCGCCGTCGTCGGATGGTGGCGCGGGCTGCCAGGCGGCGGGGTCGGGGATGAGCCGGTCGACGACGGCCATCATCGCGAGGAACGGGACGAATCCCAGGGCGGTGCCGAGCGCCCACCACCACTCGGCGCCGACCAGCGCGAGCACGAAGCCGCTCACCGTCAGGCCCATCCCCAGGATCGAGACCACGCGCAGTACCACCGCGATCGGCGGGATGCGCGGCTGCTGCAGGCTCACGAGAGGCTCACGACGGGCTCACGACGGGCTCATGGGGGGCTCGCGCTTCGTTGTGGCTACGTGGCTACGCCTCGGTGATCGTGACCGACTTCATCGCCGGGCCGGGCTGGCGGGCGCGCTGCGGGTCGCGCTCGGCGAACGCGTGGACCACGTCCATGCCGGAGGTCACGCGGCCGAACACCGTGTACTCGGCGTCGAGGAACGGCGTCGGCTCGAAGGTGATGTAGAACTGGCTACCGCCTGAGTTCGGCGCAGCGGTCTTGGCCATCGCGATGGTGCCCTCGGTGTTGTGCTTGTTGCTGTTGACCTCATCGGGGATGTTGTAGCCGGGCCCGCCGGTGCCCTGGCCCGTGGGGTCGCCGCCCTGGGCCATGAAGCCCTTGATGATGCGGTGGAAGGTGACGCCCTCGTAATAGCCGTCGCGCGCGAGGAACACGAACGAATTCACGGTTTCCGGCGCATCCTTGGCGAAGAGCTCAAGCTCGATCTCGCCGCCGTCGGCCAACTCGATCTTCGCTGAGTAGCTCTTCTCGGCGTTGAGCGCCATCTCGGGTCGCTTCGAATACTTGGCCATGCTGCCTGCCTTCCCTAGTCGTGCCCTGTTCCTGCGCCTAGGGCGCTCTCTGGGCTCTCTGGATGGTGATCGATACGATTCTCGGCCCGGCCGCCAGTGTGGTGCCGCCGCGCTCGTCGAACCGCTGGAGCAGATCGAAGCCGGCCGTGACTTCACCGAACGCGGTGAAACTCCCTGCGTCGAGGTGCGGCGCGGGGGCGAGTGTGATGAAGAACTGCGACGACGAGGCGCCAAACTGGCCCCGCGCCATCGAAATTACTCCCGTCGCGTTGAGCGTCAAGCGCTCCGCCGAACCGTCGCCGCCCGTCTCGTCGGGCAGCGTATACCCCGCCCCGCCGGTGCCGGTGCCGGTCGGATCGCCGCCCTGGGCGACGAAGTTGCGAATCACGCGATGGAACGTGAGGCCGTCGTAGAAACCCTGATCGGCGAGGAAGACGAAGTTGTTCACGTGCAGCGGGGCCGCCTGCTCGAAGAGGTCGATCTCGACGACGCCGCTCTCCAGCTCGATCGTGGCGCGGTAGTCGACACCGTCCTCCAGCGTGAGCGCCGGCGGGGCGTCGAACGTCGGCTGCTCGCCGGCGGGCTCGGGCGGCGCCGCTTCGTCGCGCTGCGCCGTGAGCGCCGGCTCGGCCTGAGCGTCGGCAGCGGCGATCTCTTCGGCGGTGCGGCGGACCGGCGGCGGTTGATTGGGGTCGAGCGTTGGGCCGCTGTTGCCACCGATCAGGACGAGCGGCACGATCAGCGCGACCGTGCCGACGATTCCGAAGCTGATCAGCAGCCACTTTGAGCGGAAGATCGAACGGCGGTTGCCGCCGCGGTCAAAGCCCTGCGTTTCAGCGCGCCGGCGGGCCAGCCGTTGCGGCCGTCTGCGGGCGCTGCGTCCCCCCCGTGATGCCACTCACACCCCCTGCAGACCGCGCCAAATGAGGAGCCGCGCGGTCGCCGAACTAGGCTATCACCGACCCCCGCGAAAGCCGCCCGCGCGGGCGCCCGGGAGGAGCAGCACGATCCAGTTCCGTGTTCGCGACTACCAACGAATCGCCGCGGGCGAGCTGACCCTGACGTTTCGTCGCTGGCGCCGCCCGCAGGCGCGCGTCGGCGGTCGCTACCGCGTGGGCGAGGGAGCTGTGGAGGTCGATCAGGTGCGCCCGATCGCGGACGATGCGATCACCCCGGAGGATGCGCGGGCGGCGGGCTTCGAGACGCCCGCCGCTGCGCTCGTGGCGATCGAGCGCAACCAGCGGCGCGGGGCAGACCGCGGCTCGCAGGTCTACCGCGTCGCGTTTCACTTCGCGGGCCCGCACGTCGATCCGCGCAAGCGGCTGCAGGCCGACGACGAGCTCGATCACGATGAGCTGGAGAATCTGATGCAACGGCTCGCCAAGATGGACGGACGCTCGCCGCGCGGGCCGTGGACTACCGCGACGCTCGTGGCGATTTCGCGCCAGCCGGGCACTCGCGCCGGCGATCTCGCCGCGGCGCAGGGCTGCGAGACGCCCAAGTTCAAGTCCGATGTCCGCAAGTTGAAGGCGCTCGGGCTGACCATCAGCCTGGAGGTCGGCTACGAGCTGTCGCCGCGCGGCGAGGTCGTGCTGGCCGCCCTGGAGGAGTGAGTATGACCGCAGCAGAGCGTTATGCAGCGATGGTCCGCGCTCGCGACGCGCAACTCGCGGCGCTCGCGACGCCGCTGACCGAGGAACGCTGGGCGCTGTACGCGCACACCTATCGCTTCGACCCCCACCGCGAGCCGGAACCGCTGCTGGCGGCGCTGATCGAGCTGCTCGAAGCGGACGACGAGATCATCGAGGTCGGCGGCGGCGCCGGACGGATCGGCCTGCCGCTCGCCGTGCGGGCGCGTTCGCTGACCAACGTCGAGCCTTCGCCCTCGATGCGCGCGCAGTTCGAGATCTGTACCGCCGAGCACGCCATCGAGAACGCGCGGGCCGTCGCGTCGCGCTGGCCGCCCGAGCAGCCGCTCGAGGCCGACCTCGTGATTTCGGCCGACGTGACCTACTTCATCGAGGACATCGAGCCCTTCCTGGCGGAGATCAACCGCGCGGCCCGCCGGCGCGCGGCGCTGCTGACCTGGACCGTGCCGCCGCCGAACGTGAACGCATCGCTGTTTCGGCTGACGCTGGGCGTCGACGAAGCGCCGTCACCGAGCTTCCGCGAGCTGCTGCCGGTGCTCTGGGACCTGGGCATCGTGCCCGATGTGCGCGTGCTCGGCGAGTACTTCACCTGGCCCGAGCAGCTACCGGACGACGAGGAATCGGCGATCAACTTCGCACTCGCCGAGATCGAGCCGCGCGACGTTGAGGCGGCGCGGGCCCGCATCGCGGCTAGTCTCGACGATCTCTACGAGCGCACAAACGCAGGATGGCTGCCTACCTGGCGCACGCCCTCAACCGGCATGCTGATCAGCTGGGCCGTTGAGCCGTCCGCCAACGAGAGCAGGACCACATGATCACCGGCATGCACACGATGTTCTACAGCTCCGAGCCGGAGGCGTTGCGCGCCTTCATCCGCGACAAGCTCGGACTTGAATGGTTCGACGCCGGCGATGAGTGGCTGATCTTCAAGGCTCCGGAAACGGAGATCGGCTGCCACCCAACCGACAACGTCACCCCGAGCGGGACGCGTCAGATCTCGTTCCAGTGCGATGACCTCGAGGCGACGATGGCCGAGCTATCGAGCCGCGGCGTCGAGTTCATCGATCAGCCAGCCGAGGCCGGCTACGGACGCAGGGCGCACTTCCGTATGCCGGGCGAGCTGGAAGTCGAGCTCTGCCAGCCCCACTACGACAGAGGCTGAACGGGCCTCGATCGCTAGCTGGCGCGCGCGGCGACGATCGCGTTGGCAGTGCTGACCACGACGGGGATGGTCGACGCGACGGCGCTCTCATCGAGCGCCTCCGCGACCGCGTCGTAGCCGGCGCGCTCAAGCATCGAGCGCAGACGGCCGCGCTCGAAGCAGCCGAGCGTCCACTCCAGCGAGTCGCCCGCCGCCGTGAGGTCGAGCATCACACGCTCGTCGCCGGCCTGCGGGCCGTAGTGATAGTGCGGCGCGACGCGAAAGCAGTCGAAGCGCAAGAGCTCGGTGTCTGCGCCTTCGACCTCACCGCGCACCTCGATGCACAGTCCTTCGTCGCCCATGATGTCGTCGCGGTAGCGCATCGAGAAGTCGACCGCGCCCGCCCCGATCCGTGCCTGTCCCTCGTTCATCAGCTTCCTCCAGATCCTGCGAGCTGACGGTAGCGAATTCTGCAAGCAGAGCGCGAGCGCATCACCATCCGAACATCGGAGCCGCGATGGAGAGCGGGCGAGCTGGTGAGATGGCGAGCGGTGGTACCCCCGGTAGGATTCGAACCTACGCCCCTGGCTCCGGAGGCCAGTGCTCTAATCCCCTGAGCTACGGGGGCTCGGGGAAGGCAGCTTAACACGCGCGCAAGCCTCCCTCGGTCGGGCGGTCCGTCCACTCGGGCGCCTGGTTGTCCTGGATTACGTCCCGATCTGACCATCGTCGAGCTTGCGCGCGACCACCATGCTGGGGCGCACGGAGCCGATGCCCTCATGCGACCCCGACCGCCGGAAGAGAGCGACGCCGGCGGCCTACACCGCGTAGTGCAGGTCGCCGTCAACGTAGGTCTGCTGCACCGAGATCTCACGGATGAACATCGGGTCCACCAGCGTCGGATCGTGGCTGAGCACCACGAGATCTGCGCGCTTGCCGACCTCGATCGACCCGACCTCGTGGTCGCGGAACATGGCAGTGGCCGAGTTGAGCGTGTACGTACGCAGCGCCTCGAGCGGCGTGATCGCCTGGTCCGCGGCGATCACCCGACCGTCGCGCGCGCGGCGCGACACCAGGCTGAAGAGCCCGAGCAACGGTTCGACCGGGGCGCACGGAAAGTCGGAGCCGGAGGCGACGGTCACACCCGCGTCCAGCAGCGAGCGATACGGGATCGGGGGCGAAACGATGCCCGCCTCGGCGGTGCGGCTCTCGAAGAAATCGCCGGTGGCGAGCAGGAACGGCGGTTGGTGCGAGAGGATTACCCCGAGCGATTGCGCCCGCTCGATCTGATCCGCCAGCCCGAAGCTGAAGTGCTCGATGCGATAGCGGGGGTCGTCGCGAGGGACGTCACGCATCGCGCGTTCAAAGGCGTTCAGCCCTTGCTCGATGGCGTGGTTGCCGATGCAATGAATCGCGACCTGGAGCCCGTGCGACGCAGCGTCGAGGACGAGGTGATCGACCTCTTCCTGGCCGTAATAGGGAACACCCGAATGCTCCGTTGAGCCGTCGGCATGGCAAATCGTCATCGCCGGGCTGGGCCAGACCGGGTCCATGAAGATCTTGACGATCCCGCCGCGCAGCCGGTCGGAGACATCGTCCTCCATGAACGCGCCGCCCGCCGCATCCTCAGGCGCGGCGAAAAAGCCCGGCCCGCCGCGCATCTGGTGGATCACGATCGGGAGCATCCCGCGCTCGTCGGTCAACCGGTAGATCTCCGCGCTTTCGGGCATGACGAGCGCGTCACCGACGCTGGTGATCCCGTGCGAGAGGTGGCGTTTCGCGTTCTGCTGGACGAGGCCGGCCACGACATCGGGCCCGAACGTGTCGATATACGAGCGCATCGAGGCGTGATGGACCGGGTCCATCGCCCGCTCCCACAGCACGCCGTTCGCCTCACCGCGATTGTCGCGGCGGATCTCCCCGCCAGGAGGATCCGGCGTGTCGCGGTCGATCCCCACGAGCGCCAAGGCGGCCGAGTTCGCGTAACAGGCGTGATACGAGGAGTCCATCACGCAGACCGGATTCCGCGGGGCGACCTCGTCCAACTCGCGGCGCAGGATCCCATCGCCGGCGCCAGGATCGAGACGCGCGGCGTAGCCGAGCCCCCAAATCCACTGGCCGTCGGCAGCGCCCGCTGCCGCCGCCGCGATCGCGTCGAGCACCGCCGGCTTGCCGGCCAGCGGCGGTGTGCGGCAATCGACCGAGCGCGGCTCGAACGTGGTCATCGAGAAGTGGTTGTGCGGGTCGCAGAACCCGGGGATGAGCGCGCGGCCCTGCAGGTCGACGGAGGGGGCGTCCGGGCTGAGCGTCTTCCTCACCTCGTCGCTGTCGCCGACGGCGATGATGCGGCCATCACGTATCGCGACACCGGATGCGATCCGATCGAGCGGGTCCATCGTCAGCACACGCCCGCCGGTGAATAGCAAATCCATGTTCGACTCCTTCGCGACGCGGTCTGAGCGCCCGCTGAGGCTAGCGATTTCGCAGGCCGCGCTGCGCGATCCGGCTACACGGCGTATTGCAGCTCGCCGTCGACGTAGGTCTGCTGGACCGCGATCTCGCTGATGAACGTCGGGTCCACCAGCGTCGGATCGTGGCTGAGCACGACGAGGTCGGCGCGCTTCCCGACCTCGATCGAGCCGACCTCGTGGTCGCGGAACATCGCGGTCGCGGAGTTGAGCGTGTACGTGCGCAGCCCCTCAAGCGCGGTGATCGCCTGTTCCTCGGCGATCGGAGTGGCGCCCGAGTGAGATCGACGCGAGACCAGACTATGCAGCCCCAGCAACGGTTCGACGGGGCCGCACGGGAAGTCCGAGCCGGAAGCGACGGTCATGCCCATGTCCAACATCGTGCGGTAGGCCATCAGCGGCGCATCGACGCCGATCTCGGAGACCGCCGCCTGGAAGCCATCGCCGACGGCGTAGAGGAAGGAGGGCTGGTGCGAGACGATCACATCCAGCGACTTCGCTCGCTCGAACTGCGCGACATCGGCGAAGAAGAAGTGCTCGATCCGGTAGCGCGGGTCCGATCGAGGGACCTCGCGCAGAGCCCGTTCGAACGAGTTCAATGCTTGCTCGACGGCACGATTGCCGATGCAGTGGATCGCGACCTGCAACCCATGCGACGCGGCGTTGAGGACGAGCTGATCCACCTCTTCCTGTCCGTAGTAGGGCGCGCCTCTGTCCTCCGTGGACCCATCCGCGTGACAGATGGTCAGCGCCGAGCTGGGCCAGACCGGGTCCATGAAGATCTTGACGATCCCGCCGCGCAGACGGTCGGACACATCGTCCTGCATGAAGGCGCCGGCCGCCGCTTCCTCGGGGGCGGAGAAGAATCCCATCCCGCCACGCATCTGGTGGATCGAGATCGGTAGCATCCCGCGTTCGTCGGTCAGCCGATAGATCTCGGCGCTCTCCGGCATCACCAGTGCGTCCCCGACGCTGGTCACGCCGTGGGAGAGATGACGCTTCGCGTTCTGCTGCACCAGACCGGCCACGACATCGGGCCCGAACGTGTCGATATACGACCGCATCGAAGCGTGATGCACCGGGTCCATCGCCCGCTCCCACAGCACGCCGTTCGCCTCCCCGTGATCGTCGCGGCGGATCTCCCCACCAGGGGGATCCGGCGTCTCGCGGTCGATCCCCACCAACGCCAACGCGGCCGAGTTGGCGTAGCAGGCGTGATACGAGGAGTCCATCACGCAGACCGGGTTGTGTGGGGCCGCCTCATCCAACTCGGTGCGCAGCAGCGGCCCGAGCTCCATATCGGGACGCGGGGTGTAGCCGAGGCCCCAAATCCACTGACCTTCGGCACTGCCCTCGGCGGCCGCCGCGATTGCGTCAAGCACCGCCGGCTTGCCCGCCAGCGGCGGGATGCGGCAGTCGACCGAGCGCGGCTCGAACGTCGTCATCGAGAAGTGATTGTGCGGATCGCAGAACCCGGGCACGAGTGCGCGTCCGCGCAGGTCGACGGTCTGAGCGTCCGGACTGACGGCTTGCCTCACCTCGTCACTGTCTCCGACCGCGACGATGCGGCCATCACGTACGGCGACCCCCGAAGCAATGCGGTCGAGCGCATCGATCGTCAGCACGCGCCCGCCGGTGAATACCAGTTCCATATCCCACTCCTCTGCGACGCAGCCTGCGCCGCGCCGAGGCTAGCGGCTCCACCGTGCGATCCGCGGCCGCGTCGGCTCTGATGCGCTGAAGGCCGTCCACAGCGCGGCAGCCTATTTCGCACGTTTGCGATATTGGATCGCCTCCGCGACGTGCTGGACGGTGATCAACTCGGACCCCGCGAGGTCTGCGATCGTCCGCGAGACCTTCAACACGCGGTGAAAACCGCGCGCGGAGAGCGTCAGTCGGTCGACCGCCTCGCGGACCAACGTTTCCGCCTTGTCTTCCAGCATGTCGATGCAGTGGGAACGGACGTGGCGGGCCGTGAGTGCCGCGTTGGACCGCGGTCCCGACTCGCCGTGACGCTCGTGTTGGCGCGAGCGAGCTGCGATCACCCGCTGGCGCACAGTCGCCGACGGCTCGCCCAGCGGCGCATCGATGCCGTCCGCTCCGCGCATCAGCTTCTGCACCGAGACGCGCGGCACATCGACGAAGAGGTCGATGCGGTCGAGCACGGGCCCTGAGATGCGGCGCTGATAGCGGTAGACCGCCGAGTCGGCGCAGGTGCACGCCTGCTCGGTGCCGAAGTTGCCGCAGGGACACGGATTCATCGCGCCGATCATCGTGATGTCGGCGGGATACGTGACGGTGCCGTGCGCCCGAGAGATGGTGACGTGTCGGTCCTCAAGCGGCTGGCGCAACGCCTCGAGCGCGCGCACGCTGAACTCGGGCAGCTCATCGAGGAACAGCACGCCGCGGTGCGCGAGCGTGATCTCGCCAGGCCGCAGCTTCTGTCCGCCGCCGACCAGGCCGGCGTTGGAGATGGTGTGGTGCGGAGCGCGAAACGGTCGGCGGCGAATCAGCCGTGCTCCCGCCTCGGTCGTCCCGGCGACGCTCGCGATCCGCGTCACCTCAAGCGCCTCGTCGGTCGTCAGCGGCGGCAGGATGCCGGGCAGGCAGGAGGCCAAGAGCGTCTTGCCCGCGCCCGGCGGCCCGTTCATCAGCATGTTGTGCCCGCCGGCGGCCGCGACCTCCATCGCGCGCTTGGCGTGCTCCTGGCCGCGCACCTCGTTGAAGTCGTGGATGTCGGCGGCGAGCGCCTCCTCAGGCGCCGCGGCGCGGCTCGAATGCCAGATCGCGTCGGCGATCGGACGCTCGTCGGTCGCGATCGCGATCCAGTCGCGCAGCGAATCGACAGCGATCACCTCAAGGCCCTCGATCAGCGCGGCCTCCTCAGCGTCGACGGTCGGCACGACGATCCGACCGACGGATGCGTCGCGAGCCGCGGCAGCCACGGAGAGCACGCCGCGCACATGCCGCAGCTCGCCATCGAGCGCGAGCTCGCCGAGGAAGAGTGTGTCTTTGACCGCGCTCTCGCAGATCTGCCCCGTCGCCACGAGCATCCCCACGGCGATCGGCAGGTCGTAGCCTGCGCCCTCCTTGCGCAGATGCGCGGGCGCGAGATTGACCGTGACGCGCTTGGTCGGAAAACCCGCGCCGGCGTTGCGGATCGCCGAGCGAACGCGCTCGCGCGCCTCGTCTACCGCCGCGTCAGGCAGACCGACGATCGTCGTTTTGGGACTGCCGCTGGAGATGTCGACTTCGACGCAGATTGGCTCGCCATCGAGCCCGACCAACGCTCCCCCATGTACTCGAGTATGCATGTTGACTCCCGATTTATCTGTGCGAACTCCTGTTCGCTCCGCGCAGTAGAACACATATTCCGCCGCTTCGCAACCCCACGGGCCCGCCGGCTGCCATAGCCTTGCGACAGCACATCGCCCAGACGCACGAGAGGCGCCGATGAACTACACCTCCGAACTATTCCCCGTGCTCGACGAGCTCGCGTTCTTCAATCACGCCGGCGTCTCGCCGTTGCCCAAGCCGGCGGCCGACGCGGTCCGCGCTTATGTCGAGCAGGCCACCCGGCGCGGCTACCTCGGCTCCAACTGGCAGGACGAGATCGCCGCGCTGCGCGAGGACGCCGCGACCCTGCTCGGCGCGCGCGGCGGCCACGAGATCGGTCTCGTGCCCAACACCGCGACCGGGCTCTCGATCGTGGCCGGCAGCCTGCCCTGGGAGCCGGGCGATCACGTCGTCGTGACCGACGCCGAGTACCCCTCCAATCGCCACGCCTGGACCGCGCTCGGCGCCAAGGGCGTTGAAATCGACATCGTGGCCGCGCAGTCCGACGGCCGCATCCCGACCGAGGATGTGATCGCCGCGATCGGCGAACGCACGCGGCTGCTCGCGATCTCGCACGTACAGTGGGGCTCGGGCTTTCGCAGCCCGCTGCGACCGATCGCCGATGCGGTGCACGCGCACGGCGGCCTGATCGCGGTCGACGCCATCCAGTCAGCCGGCGCGCTGCCCGTTGACGTGGTCGGCGACGACATCGACTTCCTCGCCGCGGGCGGGCACAAGTGGTTGCTGGGCCCGACCGGCTCAGGCCTGCTCTACGTGCGCGAGAACCTGATCGGCGGGATGATTCCGCCGCTGCTCGGCGCGAGCGCGATGGACGGCGGTCTGCAGGCCGGCGGCGATTCGATCCAGCTCTCGCCCACGGCCAGCCGCTTCGAGCCGGGCGCCAGCCCCACGGCGACGCTGCTCGGATTGCGCGGCGCGATCTCGCTGATCCTTGAGATCGGGATCGAGACCATCGAGTCGCAGATCAGCGACATCACCGACCTGCTGATCGACCAGCTGCAATCGATCGGCTGCAACGTCTTCTCACCGCGCGGCACGATGGAGCGCAGCGGCATCGTCTGCTTCGACCGTCCGCCCGCGCTGGAGGAGCGTGAGACGCTCGACGAGACCTGGGAGCGGCTCGGCGAGCTGGGCATCTCGACGGCGGTTCGCTTCGGTCGGCTACGCGCCTCGCCGCACTTCTACACCCCGCCCGAGCACGTCGAGCGACTGGTAGACGCGCTCCGCGCCTAGCCGCGCCGAGGCGCGATCGCTACATCTCGCGTTCGACCGCCATCACGCCGCGGACGTCGTCGAGGCGATGAATCACCCGCTGCAGCCGCGCGAGGCTCGCAGCCTCAACCGCAAAGCTGATGCTGACCTGGCCCGCCTCCGGATCGCTGGTGTTGAGGCTGACCATGTTGACGTCTTCATCGGCGCAGACGGTCGCGACATCGCGGGCGAAGCCGACGCGGTCCCAGCCGTCGACGCGCAGGCGCGCCGTGTAAGCGCCGCCGCCGTGGCCCCACTGCACATCGACGAGGCGGTTCTGCTCGGCGGCGTGGAGAACGTTGTGACAGTCCGTGCGATGCACGCTGACCCCACGCCCGCGCGTGACATAGCCGTGGATCGGGTCGCCGCGATGCGGCTCGCAGCAGGCCGCGATCCGGGTCAGCACGTTGGGCGCGCCGAGCACGCGAACGGCTGTCGCGTCGTCAGGCCGCGCCCCGTTGGGATCGGGCTGCGGCGTCGGAGTCGGCTGCGGCTGCGCCTCCTCGGGGGCCGCAACCCGCAGCGCGACCTGATGCGCACTCGGATCGCCGGCGCCGATCAGCGCCAGCGCGTCATCGAGCGTCTTGCCGCCGGTGGCGGCGATCACCTCGGCCTCGACGCGCGGCAGGCGCAGGCTGACACGGCGCAGCTCGCGTTCGAGTTCCTCGCGACCGCGCGTCACGTTCTCGCTGCGCCGCTGCTTGCGGAACCACTGGCGAATCTTCGTGCGAGCGTGCTGCGTCGTCACATATCCGAGCGCGGGGTTGAGCCAGTCGCGGCTCGGCCCGCGAGGTGAACGCGTGGTGACGATCTCGACCACATCGCCGTTCTCGAGCGGCGTCGTCAGCTGCACGAGCCGACCGTTGACCTTCGCGCCGACGCAGTTGTAGCCAATGTCGGTGTGGATGCGGAAGGCGAAATCGAGCGGCGTGGCGCCGCGGCGCAGGTCGATGATCTCGCCGGCTGGCGTGTGCACGAACACCTGGTCGTGGAAAATGTCGCTGCGCAGCGTTTCGAGGAAGTCGTCGGCGCCCGGCAGCTCGCCCTGCCAGTCGACCAGCTGGCGCAGCCACGAGAGCCGCTCGCGGTCGTGCACATCGGTGTTGCGGCCCTCTTTGTAGAGCCAGTGGACGGCGACGCCGTACTCGGCCTCGTAGTCCATCTGTCGGGTCCGGATCTGCACCTCGACGGCGTGGGTCGGCGACCAGAACGCCGTCGTGTGGAGCGACTGGTAGCCGCTCAGCCGGGGGCTGGCGATGTAGTCGTCGAACTCGCCGGCGATCGGGCGCCACATGCCGTGCACGACGCCCAGCACCGCATAACAGTCGGCCGTCGACTCGGTCAGCACGCGCAGCGCGAGCAGGTCGTAGATGTCGTTGAACGACTTGCCCTCCGCCGAGTACTTGCGAACCTTCTCGTGGATTGAGTAGAGGTGCTTGACGCGTCCCCGCACCTCGGCGTGCAAGCCGGCGGCCTCGAGCGCGTTCTCCAGCTCGCGGCGCAGCTGGTTGAGATAGCGGTCGCGCCGCGAGCGACGCGACGCGACCAGCTCCGAGGCGCGGTGGTACGCCTCCGGATCGAGGTATTTGAACGCCAGGTCCTCGAGCTGCGCGCGGATCTGCCAGATGCCCAGCCGCGCGGCCAGCGGCGCGTAGATCTCCATCGTGTCGCGCGAGATCCGCTGCTGTTTCTCAGGCGACAGCGCCGAGAGCGTACGCATGTTGTGCAGCCGGTCGGCGAGCTTGACGATCACGACGCGCACATCGTCGGCCATCGCGATGAACATTTTGCGCAGGTTCTCGGCCTGCACGCTCTGATCGAGCACCGAGGCATCAACTTCCGGAAGCTGCAGCGCGTTGAGCTTCGTCGCGCCCTCCACGAGCTTGGCGACATCAACGCCGAACGCGCCGACGAGCTCCGAACGCTGGACCTCGCAGTCCTCCATCACGTCGTGCAGCAGCGCCGCCTGCACGCCGGGCACGTCGAGCTGGAGCTCGGCGCAGATGATCGCCGCGGCCAGCGGGTGGGAGATGTAGGGGTGACCCGAGCTGCGCAGAATCCCCGCGTGGGCCGACTCGGCGAACTCGTAGGCCTGCACCACCTGACTCCGCTCGTCGGGCGAGAGGTACTGCTCGAGGACCGTGATGAGGTCATCGATCGTGGGGTGCAGCGAGGGGTCGTGGGTGTTTGGCGCGCTCGTGGTCATGGCCTCAATGTATCGCCCGTCGAGCGTCTCCGCTGCGCCGCAACGGCGCATATTTCACACGAGATCGAGCTGTACGATGACTCAAACGCAGCATCGCCGAGTGATCGGACCCGTTGATGTTCCAGGCCCCGCGCGGCACGCGCGATCTGCTGCCCGACGACTATCGCGTGCGCGACCGGATCATGGCGGTCGCGCGCGAGCAGGCGCGCCTGGCCGGCTACGGCTTCATCGAGCCGCCCACGTTTGAGCAGGCCGAGCTCTACGCCCGCGGCGTCGGCGACGCGACCGACATCGTCGAGAAGGAGATGTACGTCTTCGAGGACCGCGGCGGCGATCGTCTCGCGCTGCGGCCCGAGGGCACCGCCTCCGTGTGCCGCGCGTACTTGCAGCACGGGATGGCCAACCTGCCGCAGCCGGTCAAGCTGGCCTACCAGCTGCCGATGTTTCGCTACGAGCGTCCGCAGGCCGGACGCTTTCGCCAGCACACGCAGTTCGGCGTCGAGGCGCTCGGCGTGCGCGACGCGGCGCTCGACGCTGAGGTGATGGACCTCGGCTGGCGGATCGCCCAGAGTCTCGGCCTCGACGACCTCGTACTGCTCCTGAACAGCATCGGCGACATTGATGACCGGCGCGCCTACGTGCCGCGCCTGAAGCAGCACTTCGAGCCGCATCTCGACGAGATCGCGGCCGACGACCGCGCCCGCTTCGACCGCGCGCCGATGCGCCTGCTCGACAGCAAGGACGCGCGAACGCAGCCGTTTCAGGCCGGCGCGCCGCTGATCACCGAGCATCTCAGCGCCGAGTCGGCCGCCTACTACGAATCGGTCAAGGCGCACCTTGAAGCGCTCGGGATTCCCTACGAGGAGCGGCCCACGCTCGTGCGCGGGCTCGATTACTACACCCACACCGTCTTCGAGATCGTCCCGCGCAGCGCCGACGGCTCGCAGGTCACGCTGCTCGCCGGCGGCCGCTACGACGGGCTGATCGAGCAGATCGGCGGCCCGCCGACGCCCGGGATCGGCTTCGGGATGGGCCTCGACCGCTTCGCGCTGCAGCTGCGCGAGCAGGGGCTCGTGGACGACGAAGCCGAACCCCCCGATGTCCTGATCGCGACGCTGGGCGAGGGCGCGGCCGTCGCTGCGACGGGGCTGGCGGGCAAGCTGCGGCGCGCGGGGATCGGCGCCACGCTCAGCTTCGGCGGGCGCTCGCTCAAGGCGCAGCTGCGAAACGCCGGACGCTCCGGCTGTCGCTGGTCGATCATCATCGGGGAGCGCGACCTCGCCGCCGGGACCGTCACGCTGCGCGAGATGAGCAGCGGTGAACAGCGCGAGGTCCCGATTAACGCCGTGCCCGGCGCTCTGATGGTCGGAAGCCAGCGCGATCTCGGTATGGTGGCGAAGCCATGACCACGCTGACCAACACCATGTGGGACAAGTTGCAGGCCGTGCGCGAGCGTCGCGACGCGCTCGAGCAGCAGATGGCCGAGCCCGGCGTGAGCACCAACGCGGGCCGGCTTCAGACGATCGGGCGCGAGCACTCCGCGCTGCAGCCGCTCGTGCACCTACATGAGCGCTGGTTGCAGGCGAGCGGTGATCTCGCCCAGGCCAACGAGGTCCTCGCCGAAACCGACGACGCCGAGATGCGCGAGTTCGCACAGCTCGAAGTCGACGAGCTCAACCAGCAGATCGAACAGCTCGAGCAGGAAGCGCGCCTCGCCCTGCTGCCGCGCGACCCAAACGACGAGCGCAACGTGATCGTCGAGATTCGCGCCGGCGCCGGCGGCAACGAGGCCGGCCTCTGGGCCGGCGACCTGCTACGCGCCTACGTCCGCTACGCCGAGGCACGCCGCTGGAAGACCGACATGATCAGCCTCAGCGAGAACGCCGCGGGCGGGATCAAAGAGGTCGTCTGCGAGATCGCCGGCGACGGCGCATTCTCGCGGCTCAAGTACGAGAGCGGCGTCCACCGCGTCCAGCGTGTCCCGGAGACCGAGGCGCAGGGCCGCATCCACACGTCGACGGCCACGGTCGCCGTGCTGCCCGAGGCTGACGCCTTCGATGTCGACATCGACGACGCTGACATTCGGCTCGACCTGTTTCACTCCGGCGGGGCCGGCGGGCAGAACGTCAACAAGGTCCAGACCGGCGTGCGGCTGACACACGAGCCGTCCGGCACCGTCGTGATCTGCACCGACGAGCGCTCGCAGCTGAAGAACAAGCTCAAGGCGATGTCGGTGCTGCGTGCGCGCGTCTACGACATGCAGCTACAGGCGGCGCAGGCCGAGCGCGCCGACGCCCGCCGCGCCCAGGTCGGCGGCGGCTCGCGCTCCGAGAAGATCCGCACCTACAACTTCCCCGAGAACCGGATCACCGACCACCGCATCGGGCTGACCCGCCACGACCTGAGCGAGGTGCTCGATGGGCATCTCGATCCGCTGATCGACGCTGCAGTGAGCGCAGAGGAGACGCGCCTGCTCGCGGAGGCCGGCGCATGAGCGACAGCGACGAGGTAGCGATCCTGCGCGACATCTGGATGTCCGCCGCCTCGACGCTTGAGCGCGCGGAGGTCGAGGATGCACGCTTCGAGGCGGAGGTTCTGCTCCGTCACGCGACCGGCAAGACGCGCGCGCAGCTCTACGCCTCGCTCACCGATGGAATCACGCAGTCGGACCTGAGCCGCTTTCTCGACATGGTGCGCGAGCGCGCGACCCAACGGAAACCGCTCGCCTACATCACGGGCGCGCGCGAGTTCTATCGGCTTGAGTTCCGGGTCACGCCCGACGTGCTGATCCCGCGGCCCGAGTCGGAGCTGCTCGTCGACACCGCGCTCGATCATTTCAAGCGCGTCCGCGTCCGCGCGCCCGAGGTCGCCGATATCGGCGCGGGCTCCGGCGCGCTGGGCATCGCGATCGCGCACCACCGTCGCGGCACGCGACTCGTCGCCACCGACATCTCCGCCGAAGCGCTCGCCGTGGCCCGCGAGAACGCGCAACGGCATCTGCGCCGCACCAAGGTCGACTTCGTGCAGGGCGACCTGCTGACGCCGCTCAACGGGCTGTTTCACTGCATCGTGGCCAACCTGCCTTACATCCCTGAACAGCGGCTGACCACCCTGGAGCCGGAGGTGGCCGAGCACGAGCCGCGCCACGCCCTCACACCGGGCACCGCCGGTACCGAGCTCCAGCTGCGCATGCTGACGCAGCTGCGATCGCGGCTCGCGCCCAACGGCATCGCGATCCTCGAGATCGATCCCGGGCAGGAAGACATCGTGGCGACCGCCGCCGCCCAGCTGCTGCCCGACGCCACGGTGCGAGTGCTGAACGACTTCGCCGAACGCCCACGCGCACTGAGCATCGTGGCGTGACCTCCGGCTCGACGATGCCGGCTACGCCCGCCGAACTCCCATCCCCAGCCGACGCGCGGGTGCAAGGCGACTGCGACCCGCGTTTCGCCGCCGTTCGCGAAGCATTCCAGGCCAATTTCGCATCCCGCAGCGAGACCGGAGCCGCGTTCGCCGTGCAGCTCAACGGCGAACCGGTGATCGACCTCTGGGGCGGCTGGACGGATGCGCGCCACTCGCGGGCGTGGCAGCGCGACACGCTGGTCTGCTGCTACTCGGTTGGCAAGGCGGTCGCGGCGATCCTGCTCTGGCGGCTCGTTGAGCGCGGCGAAGTCGACATCGACGGCCGCGTCGCCGACATCTGGCCCGAGTTCGCGGCGGCCGGCAAGGAGCACGTGCCGATCCGCTGGCTGCTCAGCCACCAGGCCGGCCTGCCCGCGATCCGCCGTCCGCTGCCGCGCGGCTCACAGCTGCATTGGGATCGGATGTGCGCGGCGCTCGCCGCGCAGGCCCCCTGGTGGCCGCCCGGCACGGCCCACGGCTACCACTCGAACACGCAGGGCTTCCTCGTCGGCGAGGTGATCCGGCGCGCCACGGGCATCCGCATCGGCGAGTTCATGCGGCGAGAGCTGCGCGAGCCCGCCGGGATCGACTTCCACTTCGGCACCCGCGCCGAGGACGACGAGCGAACGGCGGACATGCTGCCGATTCAGCAGCCGCCCGACCTCGTGCGTTCGCCGCCCAACCCGCTCCAGCTGCTGACCAATCGCAACCCGCCGCATATCGAGACAGGTCCCGGCTCACAGAACAGCCGCGAGTATCGCGCCGCCGAGTTCCCCTCAACCAACGGTCAGGGCAATGCGCGGGCGCTCGCGCGTCTCTACGGCGCGCTCTCCACGACAGGGATGATCGACGGGGTGCGAATCCTCGAGCCCACCACGATCGCGCGCGCGTCAGCCGAGCAGGTCTACGGGATCGACCGCGTGCTCGGGCGTCGGACGCGCTTCGGCAGCGGCTTCCAGCTGGCGATGCGCGAGCGTCCGCTCGGCCCCAACCCGCACACGTTCGGCCACTTCGGCGGCGGCGGCTCGCTCGGCTTCGCCGACCCCACAGCGGGTATCGGCTTCGGTTATGTCATGAATCAGGGCCGCGGCGGCTGGCAGCACCGCCACGTCCGCCAGCTCATCGACCTGCTCTACGAAGCAGTTGGGTAGGCAAGCTCTGTACAACTCTCCCCCCGCTTTGCGGGGGGAGAGCGGAAAACGCCAGCGCATCGATTGATCAGCCCGCTGCTAGTCGCGGAGCATCTGGTAGCGCTTGCCCTCGGTCTTGATCGCGGGGGCGACGACCATCTCAGTCTGGTGCAGCTCGCTGATCGTCGCCGCGCCGACGCTGCCCATGCAGGTGCGCAGCGCGCCGATCAGGTTTTCGGTGCCGTCGGTTCGGGAGGTCGGGCCGAAGAGCAGGCGATCGAGCGTCGTGTGCTGGCCCACATGGACGCGCACCCCGCGCGGCAGCTCCGCGTGCGGCGTCGCCATGCCCCAGTGGAAGCCGCCGCCCGGCGCCTCAACGGTGCCCGCGAACGGCGAACCGATCATCACCGCGTCCGCGCCCGATACGAACGACTTGCAGAAGTCGCCGCCGGTCCGGATCCCGCCATCGGTGATGATCGGGATATAGCGCCCGGTGCGGCGAAAGAACTCGTCGCGCGCGTAGGCGCACTCGATCGTCGCGGAGACCTGCGGCACGCCGATGCCCAGCACCTCGCGGCTGGTGCAGGCCGCGCCCGGCCCCACGCCCACCAGCAGCGCGGCGATCCCTTCCTCCATCAGCTCAATCGATGCCTGGAAGCCGACGGTGTTGCCGACGATCGTGGGGATGCCGATGTTCCTGATCAGCTCGTGCAGCACCAGCCCGCGCTCGGAGCGCGACAGGTGCCGCGCGGTGGTGACGGTCGACTGCACGACGAACACGTCGGCGTCGGCGTCGCGCACGATCGGCGCAAGCCACTTCGCGTTCGGCGGCGTCACGGAGACGGCCGCGGCGACGCCGCCGGCCTTGATCTCCTGCACCCGCCGCCCGACCAGCTCGGCGCGAATCGGCGTGGTGTAGGCGCGCTGCAGGATCTCGGTCGCGCCCTCGGTGTCGCTGGCCGCGACCTCTGCAAGAATCTCCGTGGGGTTGTCGAAGCGACACTGCAGGCCCTCAAGGTTGAGCACCCCCAGCCCGCCGTGCTGCCCGACATCAATCGCAAAGGACGGGTCGACGACGGCGTCCATCGCCGCGGCCAAAATCGGAATATCGAGAGTCAGCCCGGCGATCTCCGTCCGCACATCGGTCAGGTCGGGGTTGATCGTCAGCGCGCCGGGCACGATCGCAACGTCATCGAAGCCGTAGGCCTCGCGGAGCTGCTTGCGCATCGGCATGGGCCGCGCGAGCTGCGCCGGGGAGGGATCGATGGCGTCCCCGCTGATCGGATCGGATCTCGTCAGCGTCGTCATCGTTCCTCCTCGCGGTCGCGTCGGCGCGTTAACGCAACAGCGCGGCGTGAAGCCGCGCTGTGAGTTCGTACCCGATTGGGTCGAGAGGGATAATGATCTTCGTCACGCCCACTCCCGCGCCGATGCCAGTAGCTCCGGTGGTGGGCAGCAGGATAGCGTCGCGGCAGCGCGCATTCCGAACCGCAGCGCACGCTGGTTGACCGAACCCACAGCTCGCGCGTTGCGCACGCAACAAACAGCGGCAGCCGTCGCACTCCCTATCCTGACTCGCGTGCCCGGCTCGCTCTTCGTCGTCGCCACCCCGATCGGCAATCTGGAGGACATCACGCTACGCGCCCTGCGCGTGCTGCGTGAGGTCAACCTGATCGCCGCCGAGAACACCCGCATCGCAGCCAGGCTGCTGCGCCACTACGAGATCGCGACGCCGACCACGCCCTACAACGATCGCAACCGCGCCCGCACCTCTGCACTGCTGCTGGCGCGCCTCGAGCGCGGCGACGACATCGCGTTGATCAGCGACGCGGGCACGCCGGGCGTCTCCGACCCGGGCCGCGAACTCGTCGCCGCGGCGGTGCATGCCGGCCTGACCGTGACGCCGATCCCCGGCCCGGCGGCGCCGCTGGCGCTCTGGTCGGCCGCGGGCGTACGCGGCGCCGACCTGCGCCTGCGCGGGTTTCTGCCGCGTCGCGCGGGCGAACGCCGCCGCGCGCTGCTGGAGATCGCCGCCGCGGGCGTGCCGACGACCGTCTTCGAATCGCCGCATCGCGTCGCCGTGACGCTGTGTGAAATCTCCGATCTGCTGCCGGATGTCGAGCTGGTGATCGGCCGCGAGCTGACCAAGCTGCACGAGCAGATCTGGCGCGGCAGCCCCGCGCAGGCGGTCGAGGCCTTCGCCGAGCCGCGCGGCGAGTTCACCATCCTGATCATCCCGGCCGAACCCGAGGCCCCGGTCTGGTCGGACGCGGCCGTCCGCGACGCGCTGTCGGAGGCGGCGGAGGCGGGCGCCAGCCGCGCCGACGCCGCGCGCAGCGTCGCCGCGCAGGCCGGGCGTCCACGCCGCGAGGTCTACGCCCTGTGGCCGCGTTGACCGCCTACCGCCAGCGTGCGACGCTGAGAACGCACCCGGTGAGCTCGGTGCATTTGGTGCACTTGGTGCATTTGGCGTGTTCGGGGACCGTTACGGAAAGCTGCCCACTGTGACCGAGAACATCCTCGTTTGCGTCGCCTGGCCCTACGCCAACGGACCGATTCACCACGGCCAGCTCGGCGGCGCCTATCTGCCGGCCGACATCTTCGCCCGCTATCACCGAATCCGCGGCAACCGCGTGGCGATGGTCTCCGGCTCCGACACGCACGGCACGCCGATCACCGTGCGCGCCGACGAAGAGGGCCGCCGGCCCGAGGATGTCGTCGCCGAGTTCCACGAGTCGATCCTCGAAACCTGGGAAGGGATCGGCATCTCGTTCGACACCTTCACCACGACGATGACCGACAACCACCGCGACGTGACCCACGACCTGTTCCGCCGCCTGCTGGAGAACGACCATCTATACACCGCCACGCAGGAGCTGTTCTACGACGCCGAGGCGAAGCGCTACCTGCCCGACCGCTACATCGAGGGCACCTGCCCACACTGCCACGACACGGGCGCGCGCGGTGACCAGTGCGACGCCTGCGGACGACAGCTGGACGCCACCGACCTGATCGATCCGCGCTCGCGCACGACCGGCGCGACGCCCGAGCTGCGCAGCTCCGAGCACTACTTCCTGCGCCTCACCGGCTTCGAGGAGCAGCTCGAGGCCTGGCTGTCGGAGGGCAAGGAGCACTGGCGCACCCACGTGATCAACTTCACTCGCGGGATGCTGCGCGAAGGTCTGAAAGACCGCGCGATCACCCGCGACATCGCCTGGGGTGTCTCCGTTCCGCTCGAGGGCTGGGACGACAAGCGCATCTACGTCTGGTTCGAGGCGGTGATCGGCTACCTCTCGGCGACGGTCGAGTGGGCCGCGACGCGCGGCGAGCCGGAGGCCTGGCGCGACTTCTGGCAAGGCCCCGACGCGCGTATCTACAACTTCATCGGCAAAGACAACGTGCCGTTCCACACGGTCATCTGGCCGGCGATTCTGCTCGGCGCGGGCGGCTACAACCTGCCCTACGACGTGCCCGCCAACCAGTACATCACGATGTCGGGCAGCAAGGCCAGCACCAGCCAGCGCTGGGCCGTGTGGGTCAACGACTACCTGACCCGCTACGACCCCGACGCGCTCCGCTATGCGCTCGCCGCCCAGATGCCCGAGACGAGTGACAGCGATTTCTCCTGGGGTGAATTTCTGCGGCGCAACAACGACGAGCTCGTCGCGACCTGGGGCAACCTGGTCAACCGCGTGCTCGCACTGGTCAGTCGCCACTTCGACTCGTGCGTCCCCGAGCCCGGCCCGCTCGACCGCGACGCCACGCGCCTGCTCGATCACGCACAGTCCACGCTTGAAGCCGTCGGCGCATCGATCGAGGCCGTACACCTGCGCCAGGGCCTACAGCAGGCGTTCGCGCTCGCGCAGGAGACCAACCGCTACCTCGACCACACCGCGCCATGGCACGCGATCAAGGAAGACCGCGAAGCCGCGGCGCGTTCGCTCTACACGTCGCTGAATGTGATCGCCGCGCTGCGCACCGCGCTCGCGCCCTACCTCCCGTTTAGCTGCGCGAAGCTTCACGCATCGCTCGGGCAGGAACAGAGCATCGAGGAGCTGGGCTGGCAGATTCACGCGCTGCGGCCCGGCACGCCGATCCAGCCGCCCGGGCCACTGTTCCGCAAGCTCGACAAATCGATCGTCGAGGAAGAAGAGAGCAGGCTGGGCACGTGAGCGCGCTGTTCGACACCCACGCACACCTCCACGACCCGGCGCTGCTGGCCGACATTGACGGCGTACTGGCGCGAGCACGGGCGGCCGGCGTCGAGCGCTACGTGACCGTCGGCACCGACCTGCAGACCAGCCGTGCAGCAGTCGCGCTGGCCGAGACGCACGACGAGATCTTCGCCACGGTCGGCCTGCATCCCCACGACGCGAAGGATTGGACACCGCAGCTGGCCCGCGAACTTCGCGCGCTGGCCGCCAGCGAGCGCGTGGTCGCGATCGGCGAGATCGGCCTCGACTTCTATCGGAATCTGTCGCCGCGCGCGATCCAGCTGCAGGCGTTTCGCGAGCAGCTCGCGCTGGCCGACGAGCTGGATCTGCCGGTCGTGATCCACTCGCGCGACGCGCACGATGCGACCTGGGATGTGCTCGCCCCGTGGGGCGCCGCGTGCCGACGCGGGGCGCCTGTGGGCGTGGTGCACTGCTTCTCCGGCCACGACACCCTCGCACTCGCCTACGCCGAGGTGGGCTTCCTGCTCTCGTTCGCCGGCCCGGTCACCTACCCAAAGAACGACGAGCTGCGCGCTGCGGCGGCGGCGCTTCGCGACGACGCAATCGTGCTCGAGACCGACTGCCCCTACCTCACCCCCCAACCAGCGCGCGGCAAACGAAACGAACCCGCAAACATCGTTCATACAGCCCAGCAGATCGCCAAATCCCGCGGCGAGTCACTCGAAGTTGTCGCCCAAGCCACCTTCGCCAATGCCGTCCGCCTCTTCCGCCTTTAGCCGCTGAATGATCTCCATCAGTCTGGGTTCCAGCCGCCGCTGGAACGCTTCAAGCACGCTCAGGCACCATTCCAGGGCTTCCTGGACACTGTCAGGCGGATCGTCGATGGACGCATCCCGAAACATCGCCACCGCTCCCTTAAGGCGCCCACGAGGACCGTCAGGATCTGGCGCGAATAACTCGGGCAGGAATCCCAACTCCCGCTCAATCTCAATCTTGTCCTCGTCAAGGGCGCTGATGATGGCCTTGTTTAGATCAAGATCTCCGGTCCTGACATTCAGCTGCACGGCCAATACGCCATTCGTACGTAGGTCGACCCAGTACATGAGGCCGTCTTCTCTGCCTCCGCAGGGGAAGGATTTTGACTTGACGACAGAACCGGCACTCCCCGAAGTCTTGAGCTTTCGCTCGTTCGCTCCAGCAACGAGGCGATTGAAGAAAGCAACGCGACGATCTCTCTCACTGTTAGTCATGCCAGTGGCGGACCGAGCTGCCCCTCCCCTACGCGCCCAATCCTTGGGAGCGGCGATTGCGCGAAAGTCCGCTGCCGGCAGGGACCCGCCGATCTTGATAGTTCTGACTTCGACAGCAAAGAAGCCGAGTCTCGAATCAGTCCACTCGTTAAGCCAGTCAAGGGCCGCTAAGTGCTCCTGACGAAACGACGCCGCCACCCAAACCAAAGCGCTGGCGCCCACGCCGGCTGCGTACGTCGCTAGTTGACCGAGGTGCCCATGATCGGCAACGGTGAGTTGGTTCTCAATCGCAACCTGGCCAACCGCTTCCGAGCTTGCCAGGATGTCAAGCACGAATCCTCCGACTGGCACTTCAGTGTCGACACGTTCCAAATCCAGGCCGATGGCGCTTCCCAGCAGGTCCAAGTGTTCCGCGAGCCAGGGGGTAAAGTCTTGCGCCTCGTTTGGCCAGACATCACGAAGTTCTACATCTTGAATGCGCCCAAGCTCCCCGGTCGCCATGCTGGCCTCCATTCGCGAATGCCCCTCAAGAATACGCGGGGTAACCTGAGCGCTGATGACCTCACCTGCGAATCTCTACGAGACCGTTGCGGACGACCTGGCGGTCGTTGAGGACACCCTGTCGCTGGTGGCGCGGTCGGACTTTGTGCCGCTTGAGGCGATGCTGAACCAGGTCCTCTCGCGCGGCGGCAAGCGGCTGCGGCCGGCGATCTCGCTGCTCGCCGGGGGCTTCGGCAACTACGACGCCGACACCCAGATCCCGCTCGCGGCTTCGATCGAGCTGCTGCACACGGCGACGCTCGTGCACGACGATGTGATCGACGCCTCAGACACCCGGCGCGGCGAGGCGACGGCCAACGCCAGCTTCGGCAACGCCGCCAGCGTGATGCTCGGTGACTACATGTTCGCCCACGCCGCCGAGCTCGTCGCCCGCACCGGCCACATCGGCGTGATCCGGCTCTTCGCCGAGACGCTGATGGTGATGGCCAAGGGCGAGCTCGCGCAGGATGTCAGCGCCTACGACTCCGCCTCAGGCACGATGCGCGACTACTACGTTCGCATCCACGGCAAGACGGCATCGCTGTTCTCCACCGCCGGCGCCGGCGGCGCGATGATGGCCGGCTGCCGCAGCGAGACGATCGAGGCGCTGCGCGAATACGGCCGCAGCGTGGGCATGGCCTTCCAGATCGTCGACGACATCCTTGACTTCTGCGGCACCGAGGAGCAGCTCGGCAAGCCGGTCGGCGGCGACCTCAGCGCCGGCACATTGACGCTGCCCGCGATCGTGCTGATGGACCGCCAGCCCGACAGCAACCCCGTCTCGCGCTTCCTCGACGCGAGCGAGGGTGACGAGCGCGAGCGCTGGCTCGAGGCCTCGCTCGACGCGATTCGTCAGGACACGATCATCGACCAGTGCATGTCGGTCGCCTGGGAATGGCGCGACCGCGCGATCTCCGCGCTGCACGAGACGCCCGCCGACGGCCCGCGCGGAGAGCTCACCGCGATCGCCGAGTTCGTCACACAACGCGACTTCTAGGGACAACCCCTGACGCCACTTTCCGTCGTTCCTGCTTCTCACCGGTCTGCCACCTCAGCGCTTGACTTGAAGTTGGCTTCAGCTTGTAGGTTCCCATCGATCGCACCAGACAGAAGGGAAACCGAACCATGAACGAGCAGAGCGAGGTCGTAAGCGTCGCCTCCACAGGTGACGAGCTGAGCTCGGAGGTCGTCGCCTGTTCGCTCGGCAGCGATGACTTGCGCGCTCGGCGGGCTCTGGTCGTGGAGAGCCTGCTGCCGCACGTGCTGGGTACCAAATCGCTCGATTCCGGGCTCCTGGTGCGGTTCGCTGCTGGCGATGCCGTGCGAGCGCAGGTCGAGGTGTTCGCCGGCCTTGAGCGTCAATGCTGCGGCTTCCTCAGCTTCAGCGTCACGCCGGCTGACGACGGTCTCAGCCTCGCCATCGAGGGTCCGGCGGAAGCTCAGGCGACGCTCGAATCGTTCGCCGCACTCATGGCCGGCGCATGAAGATCGGCGACGTCGCCCGTGAGCTCGGCATCCCGGCATCAACGATCCGCTACTACGAGAAGGTCGGGCTGATCGAACCGCAACAGCGCGTGTCCGGCCAGCGTGCGATCGACGACAAGGCGGTACTCACGCTGCGGTTCATTCAGCTAGCGCAGGCGGCGGGCTTCAGCATCGCCGAAATGCGGGCTCTCCAGGACAGCCATTTCGCCGATCCGCACGCGGGACGAATGTGGCGGACTCTCGCAGGCGAGAAACAAGCGGCGGTTCGTGATCAGATCAACGCGCTCGAACAGATGGACCGTCTACTGACTGAGATGTTGAAGTGCGAATGCGCGTCGCCTGAGGGCTGCGTCGAAATCGCCGTCGGCGGTGGACGTGTGGCGAAGCGAACGCGATGAGCGCGGTGATGATCGAAGCGCTCGGCATCGTGGCGGTCACCACGATGGTGCTCAGCTATGCCCTGGAGGCGCGCCACCCGGCGTTCATCGCCATCTTCGCCGGCGGCTGCGCTCTGGCCGCCGCTTACGCGCTGCTGATTGGGTCGTATCCGTTCCTGATCGCCGAGGGCATCTGGGCGATCATCGCCTTCCGCCGTTGGCGGTCCGCCTGACGCTGGGGCTGTTTGCAGGGACCTGCGCGCAACCGTCGTATGGCGTCGCGGAAGCCCTCCCCCGTCGCCGACATCTGATCAAACGCGTCGTTTCGGGCAGGAGGAGATGCCGCCCGCTTCCCCGCTGTCCCGCGACGTAGTGGAGCAAGGGGAGGGGCGATTGAGCTGAAGCCGGGCTAGCTGCGCGGCTTGGGCGGCATTGCGGGCTTGAGCTCCTTGCCCTTCTTGGACATGCGCTCCTGCTTGATCTCGCGCTCTTTGCGGCGATCTTCGCGCATCAGCCGGCGCTCGGCGATCTTCTGGTCGACGAGGTCCGTGTAGTCCTGTGCGGCCAGGGGCTCCTTCTCCCGCTGCTTGGTGACCTGCGGGTGCTCGTAAGGGCGCGCCTTCTTCGGGAGGTAGGTGACCTCCTTGCCGAGGTGCCAGTAGTTGCCGCGGTCGGGGATGCGGCGCGGGTAGCCCTGGCGCATAATGTAGGCCGAGAACGAGGAGGGCATCACCCGCTCGCACTCCTCGTCGCACTCCGGGCAGGGCTGCGGTTCCGGCGCTTCCCGAATCGGGCGAACGACTTCGAAGACGCCGTCGCAGTCTTCGCAGAGGTACTCATATAGGGGCATGGTTGGCTTCCCTCGTTGCTGTTGGGATCGTTCCCGCTCTGCGCTCCGCGCCCTCCAGCGCCTGCGCAAACGACGCGCTGCGCAGTCGCCCGTCAAGCGCGTGCTCGACAAGCGACGCCAGCTGTCGATCGACTTCCAACGCGGTCGCGCGGTCCAGCCGCACCTGCGCCGAATGCTCGAACGACGATCGTCGCATGTAGCGTAGCAACTTGAAGGCTGCAGGCGACAACGGCAGCCCCGCGCCGGCGCGGTGGCAGTCGGGACAGACCACGCCGCCGTCGCCCGCGGCGAGCCCGTTGCCGGTCGGCCCGAGCGGCGTCCGGCAGCGCACACAGTCGTCGAGCTCCGGCTGGTAGCCCTGCTGATCGAGCCAATGCAGCTGGAACCAGCGCACCGCTGCGCGAGGGTCCGGAGTCTCCGCAACCCGCGTCAACGTCTCGCGGACGAGCCGGTAGAGCTGCGCGCTGTGCACGTCCGCCATCGCGGTGCGGTCGATCAGCTCGGCGACGCCTGAGGCGAGGCTGAGCCGATCCATGTCGTCGTGCAGCTCGGGCCACGCGTCGAGCGTCTGAGCCTGCGTGACGATCAACATCGAACGTCCCTGGGCGAGCTGAAACGTCCCGCGGCTGAGAGCGTCTACATGGCCGGCCAGGCGGCTCGTCGTCTTGCGCACGCCGCGCGCGACCGCCTCGATCCGCCCGCGGCCGGGCGAGAGCAGCACGCAGACCTTGTCGGCGTCGCCGATCCCACGCTGACGCAGCACGATCGCCTCCGTGCGCAGCGGCATCGTGCGCGGCATCAGCGGCCGTCCCCTGTGTTGGCGCCTGTATTGGCGCCTGAGTCGGCGTCGCCGCCCATGCGGACGCGGTGGGTCATGGCTTCGCGGAGCGTGCGTTCGTCGGCGTATTCAACGTCCGCGCCGACCGGCAGACCATGCGCGATCCGCGTCAGCGGGATGCCCATCGCGCCGATCACGCGCGAGAGATAGCCGGCGGTCGCCTCGCCCTCGAGGTTCGGATTGGTGGCGAGGATCACCTCTTCGATGGTGTGGTCGCCCAGCCGCGCGAGCAGCTCGCGGACCTTTAGGTCCTCCGGGCCGATCCCGTCCATCGGGCTGATCGCGCCGTGCAGCACGTGATAGCGGCCGCGGTGCACGCCGGTGCGCTCGATCGCGACGATGTCGAGCGGCTCCTCGACGACGCAGATGGTGTCGGTCGCGCGGCCCGGGTCGCTGCAGACGGCGCAGGGGTCGGTATCGGTGATGTTCTGGCAGATGCTGCAGAGCTGCGTGCGGTCCTTGACTTCCAGCAGCGCGGTGGCGAGCGCTTCGGCCTCGTCGCGGGGCGCTCGCAGGATGTAGTAGGCGAGCCGCTGAGCGGTCTTCGGACCGATCCCCGGGAGTCTGTGAAACGCCTCGATCAGGCGAGACAGCGTGGGCGCGGTGACGGGCGATCGCTGCATGGCGCCGCCCCTACTGGAAGCCCGGGACCTGCAGCCCGTCCGTGAGCCCCGACATCCGCTCCTCGCGCAACGCCTCAAGCTGGTCCTGCGCCTCGTTGACCGCAGCCACGAGCAGGTCCTGCAGCATCTCGGTGTCGTCGGGATCGACCACATCGGGGTCGATCGTCACCTCGCGCAGCTTGTGGTCGCCGCCGAGCGTGACCGAGACGATCCCGCCGCCGGCGCTGGCCGTCACGGTGGCGTCCTTGAGCTCATCCTGCGCCTCGGCGAGCTGCGTTTGCAGCTCCTGGGCGCGACGCAGCATCTCGGGGTTGAACCCACCCGCGGAGGCAGCGCCCTGCCCACGCGCGGGCCGCCGCGACTGCCGGTACATGCCGCCCTTCTTGGCCATCAGGCACTCCGTTCGGTCGCCGCGCGGGCGTCTGAGCGCTCAGGTCGGGACTTTGCGCGCGCCGAAGCGCTGCATTGCGTCCTCCGCGAGACTATAGGACGGTGTGGGCGCGGGTTTGGCTGCAAGTTCGGGCGCGGGTTGTGGCTTGGGTTCTGGCGCCGGCTCGACCGCCTGCGCCGGGCGAGGCTCGCGCTCGGCCCTTGTCGGCGCGGCGGGGGCGGTCGCCGCAACTGGAGGCTGCGCGGCCGGCGACCGGGCCGGTCGCGCCCTGTCATCGATCTCGACGCACTCAACGGTCACGGTGCGGCCCAGCACGGCCGATGCAGCCGCCGCCACGTCGCCGGCCCCCTCACGGACCTGCACGAGGTGGAAGGCGTGGTAGTTGGGGAAGAAGCCGAGTGTCAGCTTCTGCTCGGTCTCTTCGACGATTCGGCAGGAGCGGTTCAACATCGCGGCCAGGCGGGCGTTGCCGCGTTTCTTTACCTCCAGCCGGATCGCAACCATCCGATCATCGCCTGCCTGGGCCGGCGCTCGAGCCGGCGCCTGAGCCGGCGCCGCCGGCTGTGCAGCGGGCGCTGAAGCTTCCTCAACGCGGCGCTGCGGTGCAGCAGGAGCGGCCCCGCGGTTCGGCGCGGGCGTGGGATCGGCGCCGGCAGCCGCGCGGCCGACCGGGGGCGGTTGGGCGGCGCGCGTTTCGCGGCGACCGCGCTGCGGTTCGCGACCGCGTTGAGGCTCGCGGCCGCGCTGTGGCTCTCCGCGTTGTCCGCTGCGCTGGCCGCCACGCTGCGTCTCGCGGCGCTGCTGAGCCGGCGGCGGCGCCGCTTCCGCCACGACCTGCGCCGGCCCGTAGACGATGTCTGCGAGCGCCAGCTCGAGCGGCAGCGGCTGGTAGGGGTCCGAGCGCACGTCGGCGTCGGCAAACGCGCGCAGCGCCGTCACGGCGACCGAGGGATCGACATCCTTGCCGACCTCGCGCAGCCGCTCCTCCTCGGGCTTGCTCAGCGCCAGCGAACGCTCCGCGCCGGTCAGCAGCAGCAGCACGTGGCGCAGATGCGTGACCACCTGCTTCTTGAAACGCATGAAGTCGATCGCGTCCGACTGGACCGCGCCGATCACGCCGAGGCCGGCGCTGAGGTCTTTGTGCAGCGCCGCCTGCACCAGCTCGAGCGCGCGCGCGTCAGGGCTGAGGCCCAGCGCCTCTTGCGCTGCCTCCAGCGACACCTCGTCGCCGCAGGTGGTCCAGAGCTGGTCGAGCAGATTGACCGCGTCGCGCAGCGAGCCGGTCGACTCGCGGGCGATCAGCCGCAGCGCGTCGTCGCCGATCCGGATCTGCTCGGCGTCCGCGATCGTGCGCAGCCGCGCCACCGTGTCGTCGACGGCGACGCGCCGGAAGTCAAAGCGTTGGCAGCGGCTCAGCACGGTCGGCTTCAACGCCTCGGGGTCCGTCGTCGCGAGGATGAAGACGACGTGCGGCGGCGGCTCCTCGAGCGTCTTCAGCAGCGCGTCGGCCGCAGCGCCGGTGAGCTGGTGCACCTCGTCGATCAGGTAGACCTTGAAGCGCGACGAGCCGGGCTGGTAGTTGGCGCGCTCGCGCAGCTCGCGGATGTCGTCGATCCCGCGATTGCTGGCGGCGTCGATCTCGACCAGGTCGAAGCCCATGCCGTCGGAGCCGCCGTCGAGCGCGCCGGCGCTCGGCGCGACGCCGTTGATCGCGCGCGCCATGATCCGCGCCGTTGTGGTCTTGCCGGTCCCGCGCGGGCCGCAAAACAGATAGGCGTGCGAGATCTTGTCCTGCGCCACCGCGTTCTGAAGCGTGCGGATCACGGCGTCCTGGCCGGCCACCGAGTCGAAGTCGGCGGGCCGCCACTTGCGGTAGAGGACGGTGCTGCGCACGACCCACCAGTTCGTCAGAGCGACGCTTCGGATGACCTCAGCATAGGTGGTCAGAGCCCCGATCACGCCCTCTCGCGCGCGGCCTGTGGACGGCCGACGCGGAGCAGCGCGGCGCGCTCCAGCTCGCGCATCTCGGCGTCCTCGGGCGGCGTTTCGTGGTCGTGGCCGAGCAGGTGGAGGACGCCGTGGACGGTGAGTAGCGCCAGCTCGTCGGCGAGCTCGACGCCACGCTCGCGCGCGCCTCGGGCCGCAACCGGCAGCGCGATCACGATCTCGCCCAGCTCAGCCGCACCGTCGGGTCCGACCAAGCCGGGGAAGTCGGTGTTGAACGAGAGCACGTCGGTCGCCTCGTCCAGTCCGCGGAAGCGCCGGTTGAGACGCCGCACGCGCCGCGTATCGGTCACGGTGACGCTGACAATGCGAGGCTCGTGCACTCCGACAGACTCGAGCGCGTGCCGCACGCAGTCGGCCAACAGCACATCGTCAACGCGATGCTCGTACTGCTGCTCAACCGACGTGACGACGAAGTGAATGACGGGCAAGTTCGCCCCCGGCTACGAGAGGATCGCGGAGACCGCCTGCTCGGCCACGTCGATCAGCAGCGAGGGGACGAGGCCGATGATCAGGATGCCGACGCTCGCCAGCCCCAGCGTGGTCAGCACGCCGCGCGACGGCGTGGGCATCGGCGTGTCGTCGTCCTCGGTCTCGGCCGCATCGATGAACATCGCCTTGACCGGGCGCAGGTAGTACGCGGCGCTGATCACCGTATTCACCGTGCCGACGATCGCCAGCCAGCCCAGCCCGCTCTGGATCGCCGTCTCGAACAGATAGATCTTGCCAAAGAAGAGCGCCGTCGGCGGCAGGCCGATCAGCGAGATCAGCGCGAACGCCAGCAGCCCCGAGAGCCACGGCGAGCGCCGCCCCAGGCCTGCGTACTGGCGGATGTCGTAGGTCCCGCGCTGGTTAGCGATGATGATGATCACGATGAACGCGGTCAGGTTGGTCACCGTGTAGCCGGCGAGGTAGAAGAGGATCCCGCTCGCGCCGAGCAGCTCGGTGCGGTCGGCGGAGATCGCCGCCAGGCCGATCAGCAGCGTGCCGGCCTGAGCAACCGACGAGTAGGCCAGCATCCGCTTGATGTTGTTCTGGCGCAGCGCAAACACGTTGCCGACGAACATCGAGAGCGTCGCCAGCACCGCGAAGATCGTCTTCCAGTGCTCCGCCAGCAGGTCGTCGCCGAGCGCCTCGAAGAAGACGCGAATCAGGATCGCGAACGCGGCCGCCTTGGAGGCGACCGAGAGGTAGGCCGCGATCGGCGTCGGCGCGCCCGTGTACGCGTCGGGCGCCCACATGTGGAAGGGCGCGACCGCGGCCTTGAAGCCGAAGCCGGCGATCAGGAAGACGGCGGCCAGAATCAGCGCCTCTTCGCGCCCGGCGCCCTCCTGTGCGATGAAGCGGGAGATTTCGAGCAGGTTCGTCGAGCCGGTCAGGCCGAGCAGGATCGCCATGCCGTAGAGCAGCACCGCCGACGCGATCGCGCCGGTCAGCAGGTACTTGAGGCCCGCCTCGCTGCCCCAGCGGTCCTTATGGAAACCGACCAGGATGTACTGGGAGATGGAGGTCAGCTCCAGCGCGATGAAGATGCCGATCAGGTCGCGGGTGCCGGCCAGCAGCTGGAGACCGGCGGTGCTGAACAGGATCAGCGCCAGATATTCACCGCGACGCGAGGGCAGCCGCGCCAGCGTCGGCTGCGAGACCAGCACCGCGACGAGCGCCGCCCCGATCAGCAGGATCTGGAAGAACAGCGCGAAGTGATCGAAGACGAGGATGCCATTGAACGCGTCGCTGCCGACGAAGCCCTCGGAGAGCAGCGCCGTGGAGTAGACGATCGAACCCAGCAACGCCGCGACCGTGACCGCAACGAGGATGCGGCGGTCCTTGAGGAACAGGTCGGCGATCAGCAGGAAGCCGCCCACGACCATCAGGACCAGCTCGGGACCGAGCAGATTGATGTCGCTCAGCATTAGCCGCCCCCTCCGCGCATCGCCGCCACCGCATCAAGGCCCTCGACGATCGGTTCGACGCCCTGCTCGAGCAGGTCCATGACCAGCCGGGGGTAGACGCCGAGCAGCACGATCAGCGCCGCCAGCGAGCCGATCGCGACGAGCTCGGTCCAGTGATTGGCGTCGGTCAGGCTCGACCACTTCTCGTCCCGTGGACCGAAGAGTGTGCGCTCCAGCGCCCAGAGGATGTAGCCGGCGGCCAGCAGCACGCCCAGCAGCGCGACAACCACGGGCGCCTCGTGCCGCCCGAACGCGCCGAGGAAGATCGTGATCTCGGCCACGAATCCGGCCAGCGCCGGTAAACCGAGGCCGGCCAGACCCGCGAAGACCAGACCCGCCCCCAGCAGCGGCATGTAGTGGATCAGGCCGCGCATCTCGCCGATCTGGCGCGTGTGGGTGCGGTCGTAGATCAGGCCGACCATGACGAAGAGCATGCCCGTGATCAGACCGTGCGTGACGAGCTGTAGCGCCGCCCCGCTCATGCCCGTGACGCCGAGCGCGGAGACGCCGAGCAGCACGAAGCCCATGTGGGAGACGGACGAATACGCGATTAGCCGCTTCAGATCGGTCTGGCGCATGGTCACGATCGCCCCGTAGACGATCGAGACCGTCCCGATGATCGCCAGCGCCAGGTCAGCGTCGGCGCCAACATCGGGCATGATCGTGAAGAGCAGCCGCAGGATCCCGTAGCCGCCCATCTTCAGCAGCACACCGGCCAGCAGCACCGAGACGGCGGTCGGCGCGTCGGTGTGCGCGTCGGGCAGCCAGGTATGCAGCGGCACGACGGGCAGCTTGACGGCGAAGGCGATCAGGATGAACGCGAAGACCGCCTGGAGCGGCAGAATCGCCGCCGAGAGGTCGCTGCCGCGCAGCTCGCGAATGTCGAACGTGTCGGCCGCCGAGCCAAGGACCAGGAAGCCGACCAGCATGAACGCGGAGCCGAAGATGGTGTAGAGCACGAACTTCAGCGCCGAGTAGTTGCGGTTGCCGCTGCCCCAGATGCTGATCAGCAGGAACATCGGGATCAGCTCGAGCTCCCAGAAGAGGAAGAAGAAGATCAGGTCGAGCGACGTGAAGACGCCCAGCACCGATGTCTGCAGCACGAGCAGCCAGGCGAAGTACTCCTTGGGCCGCAGATCGATGTTCCACGAAACCAGCACCGAGACCGTGCTCAGCACCGCCGTCAGCAGCACCAGCGGCATCGACAGCCCGTCGACGCCGAAGGCGTAGCCGATGTTGAAGCCGACCGACTCCGCGTTGATCCAGGCGAACTCGTCGACGAACTGGAAGCCGGCCTGGTCGCGGTCGAAGATGATGAACAGCACGACCGCGATCACCAGCGCCCCGAGCGACGTGATCAGCGCGATCCAGCGCGCCTGTTGCTGCAGCGTGCCCGGCGTGTTCTGCCAGAAGGCGTGCGTCGGGGTGTGCTTGCCCGGCAGCAGCGCGATCAGCAACGCGCCGGCCAGTGGCAGGAAGATCAGCAGCGACAGCACGGGGAACGAGGGGTCCATCGTCGCTCCCTAGAACAGCACTACAGCGGCGAAGATGATGATGACGCCAAGCCCGATCGCGAGCGTCCCGGCCTGCACCCAGCCGTTCTGCCCGAATCGCACCAGGCCGCTGACCGACATCACGTCGCGCCAGACGGCGTTGACCGTCCCGTCGACGACGCGCACATCAAATTCGTGCGCGGCGCGGACGATGCCGCGGTAGAAGAGCTGACGCGTGAGCACCTTCTCGCCCAGGTCATCGAGGTAGAAGAGCCGCTCCGCGAAGTGGCGCGCCTCGGGCAGCGGCCAGATCTTGCCCAGCCCCAGCTGGCGGACGCGCTCGCGGTGGTGCATGAACATGAACGCCGCGCCGCCGCTGACCAGCGCCAGCGCCGTCGAGCCGAGGAAGATGCCCCAGTGCCACTGGAACTTGCCCGCGTGCGCCTCCGGCAGCGCGCCGTAGACCCAGGTCTGGAACTCGCCGCCGAAGGTCAGGAAGCCGGTCACCGTCGCCAGCACGGCGAGGATGATCAACGGCGTCGTCATGCTGCGCGGCGACTCGTGCGGATGCGCGGGGTCGGCGCCGTGCTCGCCGGGCTCCGGCTGTTCGCCGCCGCGGTACTCGCCGAGGAACGTCATGTAGATCACGCGCACCATGTAGGCGGCGGTCAGGCCCGCGGCGAGCAGGCCGAGCACAAAGACGCCCTTGTTGTGCAGCCAGGCGTCGATCAGGATCTCGTCCTTCGACCAGAAGCCTGAGAAGGGGATGATCCCCGTCAGCGCCAGCGTGCCGATCCCGAACGTGATGAACGTGATCGGCATCGACATCCGCAGCCCGCCCATCTTGCGCATGTCGAAGGTGTTGGTCGAGTGGTTGACCGAGCCGGAGCCGAGGAACAGCAGCGCCTTGAAGAATGCGTGCGTCATCAGGTGGAAGACCGCCGCCGCGTAGCCGCCCACGCCGATCGCAAACATCATGTAGGCAAGTTGGCTGATCGTCGAATAGGCCAGCACGCGCTTGATGTCGGTCTGCACCAGCGCCAGCAGCGCCGCCCCGAAGGCCGTGCCCGCGCCGATCCAGGCGATCAGATTGCTGGCCGTGGCCGAGGCCTCGATCACCGGGAAGAAACGCGCCAGCAGGTAGACGCCGGCCGCGACCATCGTGGCCGAGTGGACCAGCGCCGAGACGGGCGTCGGGCCCTCCATCGCGTCGGGCAGCCAGATGTGCAAGGGGAACTGCGCGCTCTTGCCGATCGCGCCTGCGATCAGGCCCAGCGCGAACAGCGTGATGACGGTCTGGCCGAGCATCACGCCGTTGATCAGCAGCAGCTCAGCGCCGTGGTTGATCTCGGCGATGTTGAGCGTGCCGGTGCGGTCCCAGATCAGGATCAGCGCGGCGAGCAGGCCGAGGTCGCCCAACCGCGTGACCAGGAACGCCTTCTTCGCCGCCGCAGCGGCGGCTGGCTTGTGGAACCAGAAGCCGATCAGGAAATACGAGGTGACGCCGACCAGCTCCCAGAAGACGAAGAGCATCAGCAGGTTGCTGGCCAGGATCAGGCCGAGCATCGCGGTGGTGAACAGCGCCATGAACATGAAGTAGCGCCGGTAGCCGTGGTCGGCCTCCATGTAGCCGGTCGAGTAGACCTGCACGAGCAACGAGACGCCCGTCACGACGACCAGCATCACCGCGGTCAGGCCGTCGATTCCGACGCCCAGCTCGACATTCAGCGGCCCCGCCGTGAAGAGCGTGTGCGCCCCGTAGCCGAGCGAGTGACCGTCGACCCCAATCGCCTCAATCAGCGCCCAGACGGAGAGCAGGAAGGCGACAAACAGCGCCGCGACCAGCGGCGTCGAGGCCAGCCGCGGCCCGCAGAACAGGTCAGCGATCGGCTTCCAAGTGCGCGGGTAGGAGGGGTCCCACTCGGGGGCCGGGCTGGGCAGCCGCGGATTCAGCGAGAACCAAGCAGCGATCGCGAACGCAGTCAGCGGCAGCAGCAGGATGATCCAGAAGACGGTTTCTGGCACGTCCGCTACACCTTCCGCAAGATTTCGCGCGCCACATGCGTCTTCGAATCAGGCACGTAGAGCATCACCGGGGCGAAATCGCCCTCTTCGGCGCGGTCCGGCTGAGTCACGAGGCGTACCGCAACGCCCTCGGCGTAGAGCAACTCACGCCACGTCTCGGCGATGTAGCGGTTCGGCGCATGGAGGAACTCAGCCCACATGTGCGTCAGCCCTTCAACAGCGTCGTGCGGTCAACGTTGATCGTCTGGCGGTTGCGGTAGACGACCAGGATCAGGGCCAGGCCGACCGCGACCTCCGCCGCCGCAACGGCGATGATGAAGACTACGAAGACTTGGGTCGAGAGCGTGACCTCGCTGGTCGAGAAGCGGCTGAACGCGATCAGCGTCAGGTTGACCGCGTTGAGCATCAGCTCAACGCCCATCAGCACCGCCACCGCGTTCTTCTTCGACAGCGCGATGTAGAAGCCGAGGCTGAACAGCAGCGCGCCCAGGGCCAGGTATTCCTCGAGTCCGATGATCATGATTTCGGACTCTCAATGCCGGTTACGTCGTGTTCGATCAGCGGTGGGTCGGTGATCTGCGCCAGGTCGACGACCGTGCCGTCGCGCTCCGCCTCCATGCTCGTCTCGTGGATCGCCTCGTCCTCGGGGTCCTGACGCGCCAGCGCGATCGCCCCGACCAGCGCCGCGGTCAGCAGCACCGCGCCGATCTCGAAGGGCAGTACATACTCGCTGATCAGGCTCTGCCCGATCAGCCGCGCCTGGTCGGCCAGCGCCGCCTGGCGCACCGCGCCCCAGTCCGTGTCGAGCGCGACATATACCGTCGCGGTCAGAATCAGCACCATCACAGCCGCGGCCGGCAGCTTCAGCGACGACTCGGAGTTGTCGCGCTCGGCGCGCGGGGTGAGCATGATCGCGAACAGCATCAGCACGCTGATCGCACCGACGTATATCAGGACCTGCACGACCGCGATGAAGTCGGCCGAGAGCGTCAGATACAGGCCAGCCACGCCGAGCAGCGAGATGATCAGGAAGATCACCGCGTGAATCAGGTTGCGGCTGAAGATGATCATCGACGCGCCGCCGATGGTCATCGCCGCGAGCAGCCAGAACGCCAGGTGGAAGCCGAAGCTGCTCATGGTGTCCTAGTCCCCGCTCGCGCTGGCGGCAGCGGCCACCGCGCGGGCTGCCCGCAGGCCGCCCACGCGGTCCCGAACCAGCGTGGTCCGCGGCGCCCGCCGCAGATGCGCGGGACGCGCCACGCGCGCGAACAGCACCACCGCGCCAAGCGTCAGGCTGATGTTGATGACCGCCATGATCGGCAGCGCAATCGTTGTGTCCCAGCCCTGAGTGACGAGCAGCGTGCGCTCGACGATCGCGATCGCGACGAAGATTAACGACGCCGGCACCAGCGCCTTCCAGCAGAAGCTCATCAGCTGGTCGATCCGCAGCCGCGGCAGCGTGCCGCGCGTCCAGATCAGCAGGAAGTACACCGCGCCGGTCTTGGCCAGCAGGATCATCCAGCTCGGCACCCACTGCTCCAGCCCCCACAGCCACCATCCGCCCAGGAAGAACGTCGCCACGAACGCCGAGATCACCATCGTGTTGCCCAGCTCGACCGCGTAGAACAGGCCGAAGCGCATCCCCGAGTACTCGGTGTGGTAGCCAGCCACGATCTCCGACTCCGCCTCCGAGATGTCGGCGGGCGTGCGGTTCAGCTCCGCCGAGGCCGAGAAGAAGAAGGCGATCGCCGCAAGCGGGAACAAGAGGATGAAGATCACATCCTCCTGCTGCTGCCACTCCACGATCCCGTTGATGCTCATCGTGCCGCTGAAGACCACCAGCGTCAGCAGCGCGAGCACCATCGGGATCTCGTAGGAGATCGACATCGCCACCGCGCGCATCGCGCCGAACAGCGCGTACTTGTTGTTGGATGACCAGCCGGCCATGAAGATCACCAGCACGCCGGTACCCGAGACGGCCACCAGGAAGAGCACCCCGACGTTGAGGTCGGCCAGCGACATCCGCGGCCCGAACGGCAGCACGCCCCAGATCAGGATGCCCGGCACGAAGATCAGGATCGGCGGCAGGAAAAAGATCAGCTTGTCGGCCGCGCGCGGCGCCAGCTCCTCCTTGAGAATCAGCTTGATCGCGTCGGCGACGGGCTGCAGCAGCCCACGCGGGCCGACCCGGTTCGGCCCGTAGCGCTGCTGGAAGCGCGCAATGACCTTGCGCTCGACCCAGATCAGGATCAGCAGCGTCGGACCGATCACAGCCAGAATCGCCAGACAGCCAAGCAGGCCCGTCACGATCGAGGACAGCCAGGCGGGACCCCAATCGGCGATCCACTCGGTGATCAACCGTGAGAGGTTGTTGAGGTCGCGGAAGTCGTACCACGCGCCCAGGACGACGGTGAGCTCAGTGAAGGCCGAGCCGATCATCGGTCGATCTCCCCCACCACGATGTCAATCGAGCCCAGTGTGACGATCGCGTCCGCGAGCGTCCCGCCGATCGACATCTCTCTCAGCGCCGTGAGGTTGATCAGGCTGGGCGGCCGGCAGTGGAAGCGGTAGGGCGCCGGACTGCCGTCGCTGACCAGGTAGAAACCCAGCTCGCCGCGCGGCGATTCGACGCGCACGTAGGCCTCGCCCTCGGGCGGTCGCGCGTGCAGCGGCACGGCGGCCAGCCACGGCCCGTCGGGGATGTTGTCGACCACCTGGTGGAGGATCCGCAGGCTCTGCTTGACCTCGGCCATCCGCACGAGGAAGCGGTCGAAGCAGTCGCCCCGCTCGCCGACCGGGATGTCGAAGTCGTAGTTCTCGTAGCCGCAGTAGGGACTCGCCTTGCGCAGGTCCCAGGGCACGCCCGTCGCACGCAGCACGGGGCCGCTGAGCGACGAGTTGATCGCCATCTCCGGCGAGATGACGCCGATCCCGCGCGCCCGAGCGTGCAGGATCTCGTTGTCCATCAGCAGGTCTTCATAGTCCTTGATGCGGTCGGGCATGTCGGCCAGGAACTCGCGCAGCGTCGGCAGCAGCTCGTCGGGCAGGTCGAACGCGACGCCGCCGATCCGCATGTAGTTGGTCGTCAGCCGCGCGCCGCAGGTCATCTCGAACATGTCGAGCACCCGCTCGCGGTCGCGGAACATGTGGAACAGCGGCGTGTGCCAGGCGCCGCAGTCGTTGATGAACGTGCCGTTCGCCATCGCGTGTGAGGCGACGCGCTGGAGCTCGGCGAACAACACCCGGATCGCCTGCGCGCGCGGCGGCACCTCGACGCCGAGCAGCTGCTCGGCCGCCAGGCAGTAGGCGAGGTTGTTCGACATCGCGGCCAGATAGTCGATCCGGTCGGTGAAGGGGATGTTCTGCGTGTAGGTGCGCTCTTCGGCCAGCTTCTCCATCGAGCGATGCAGATAGCCAATCTTCATCTCTGCGTCCTGCACGATCTCGCCGTCGAGCGTGACCTTGAGGCGGAAGACGCCGTGCGTCGAGGGATGCTGCGGGCCGAGGTTGACGACGACCGGCTCCGAGCCGTCGCCGCCGAGTGTCTCGATCGTGCCCGAGAGGGCGCTGCGGGTGTCGTCGCTCGTGGTCATGCGCCCGCCTCGCTAGCTGTCTCTTCGCTCGCCGGCTGGTCGACCGGGGCGATATCCCCCGAACGCGCATCGTTGGGGTGCATCGGCCGCTGCGGCACGCTGCCCGGCACCGGCCAGGCGTTGGCCTCGCCCTCGTGCGGGAAGCCCGGCAGCCCGGCGCGAATCTGGCCCGGCATCTGCAGGAAGTCCTTGCGCAGCGGATGGCCGGGGAAACCGTCCCAGAGGAACAGCCGTCGCAGGTCGGGGTGACCCTCGAAGCGAATCCCGAACAGGTCGAAGACCTCGCACTCCTGCAGATGTGCGCCGTGGAAGACGCCGGTCAACGACGCCACGGCGGGGTCCTCGCGGTCGGCGGTGAGCACCTTGAGCTGCAGGATGTGATTGAGATCCAGCGACTGCAGGTGGTAGACGACCTCGAAATGCAGCTCGCGGTCGACGGCGGTCAGGTTGCAGAGGAAGACCAGGTCGGTCGATTCGTCGTCACGCAGCAGCTCGACGGACTCGGCCAGGCGCGCGCCGTCGATGTAGAGCATGCCGTCGTCGACGCAGGCCGCGCCGGGCTGGCTGGCGTTGACCACGGCGGCCGCCGCTGCGGGGTCGAGTTTGGTGGTCATCTCAGCGCCACTCCAGCGCCTGCCGGCGCCATTCGTAGACCAGTCCGAGGGCGAGGATGCCGATGAAGATCAGCGCAGCGACCATGCCGAGCACGGCGAGCGAATCGAGCGCGACGGCCAGCGGGAAGAGGAAGACCACCTCGACATCGAAGAGCACGAAGAGCAGCGCCACGAGGTAGTAGCGGAAGTTGAACTGCACCCAGGTCGGCCCCTCGGTCTCGACGCCGCACTCGTAGGTGTCGCCCTTGACCGCGTTGGGCAGCTTCGGCCGCAGCCCCACTTTGAAGACCACGTAGGAGATGATCAGCGGCAGCGACGGGAACAGCACCGCGAAGAGCAGCAAAATTCCGAGGTGGCTGTACTGCTCGAGGACCACCCACGACACCCCTTACCCGCGCCCGCGCGGCCGTCTCGCGACCGCGCTGGCTGCCCTGCGGCGCGTGCGGATTATACGCACGCCCTCCGGCTCACTCAATGAACACCCCGCGAGCGCCGCACGAACACCGCGCTGTGACGGCGTCGCCCACTGTCACACATTGTCGCAGACGGTCGCGCAGGACCGCGATGCGCCGAGCGGCGTCTGGGCACGGGGGGTTGGGTGATAGACTGCGCGCGCCCAAACCCCCACCCGGAGCGTTCATGCTGATTGACCTGCACAACCACACGTGGCCGCGTTCGCATGACTCCGTGCTTGAGCCGCGTGACCTCGTCCAACGCGCCAAAGACGCAGGCCTCGATGGCGTGTGCCTGACCGAGCACGACGCGCTCTGGCCCGAGGCCGACGCCGTCGCGCTCGCTGAGGAGTTCGGGATCGCGGTGATCCCCGGCTGCGAAGTCAGCACCGATGAGGGTCACATCCTCGCCTGGGGCATGGAGAAGTACGTCTTCGGGATGCACCGCGTCGGCAGGCTCGCCGCGCACGTCGAAGAACGTGGCGGCGCGCTCGTGCTCGCGCACCCCTACCGCCGTCAGATCGCCTGGAAAGACGACCCCGACGATTGGGCCACCGCGATCGAGCGGGCCCTGAAGAACGCCGCGATGCCCCACTGCGTAGCGCTCGAAGTGCTCAACGGCCGCGGCAAGGAGCGCGAGAACCGCTTCAGCCTGGACATCGCCACGGCAGCCGAGCTGCCCGGCACCGCCGGCACCGACGCGCACGCCGTGCACGACATCGGCAAGGTTGCGACCTGGTTCGAAACCGACAGCATCGCGACCTGGCAAGACCTTGTTCACCACCTCAAGCAGCGCAACTTCTGCGCCGTCGACATGCTCACCAAGGAGGAAGTCTGGGTGCCCGCGCGCACACGGCCCTTCACGGTGGTCGGCGGCGCCGCGGCCACTAGCTAGCTGACCGGAAGCTGACCCGACTGAACAACGCCGAACAAAATCGAACGGTGCTGAACACCCCGGACTACGGCAAACCGCAACGAACCAGAGCGAATTGATCCGGCGGCGAGCCGCTTCTAGCTTCGCCACCGAACTCAGGAGGATGCAACGCGATGGCAGATGACACACAGTTCGAGTCAGTGATCACCGACGAGATGGAGGCGATGAAGGGCGTCGAAGGCGACACCACCACGAGCGAACTGACCACCACCAGCGTGCGGATGTTCGCCCGCTCGGTGGGGTACGTCGATCCGGTCTTCTACGACCTCGACGCGGCGGCGGAGCGCGGCTACCGCGGCCTGCCGGCCCCTCCGGGATACCTCGGCACGCCGATCTTCAACCCGGCCGACTCCGACCCCACGTTCGGCGGCCGGCGCGGCCAGGGCTTCCGCTCGCCCTACCCGCTGGTGCTCAACGGCGGCACCAACGTCGAATATTTCGACGAGCAGATCTGCTCGGGCGACGTGCTCACCTCGCGCACGAAGCTCGCCGAGCTGAACGAGCGCTGGAGCGGGGCGCTCGGCGTGCCGATGCTGATCTCGATCTCGCAGACGACCTACACCAACCAGCATGGCAAAATCGTCGCCATCTCCCGCGGCACGGGCATCTCGTACCCGCGCTCCGGCGACTGACCAACGTAAGCGCGCACTGTGGTCGGCGAGGGCGTCGACGACCGGAAGGAACGCAGCATGGCAGAGCAGATTTACTTCGAGGACATCGAAGAGGGCGACAGCATCCCCTCGCTGGAGAAGAACCCCACGAGCCAGCAGCTCGTCTATTGGGCCGCCGGCTCGGGCGACTTCTACCAGATTCACTACGACACAAAGTACGCACAGGACACGGGCCTGCCCAACATCATCGTTCACGGCGCGCTGAAGCACGCCTTCCTCGGTGAGCTGCTCTGGCGCTTCGCCAGCCCGGAGGGCCAGGTCAAGCGCGTGCAGTGCTCCTACCGCGGCATGGACCCCGCCGTGCAGGGCAAGGACGACCTGGTCGACCAGAAGTTCACGCTCGAAGGCACCGTCACCCGGAAGTACACCGAGGGCGAAAAGAACTACGTCGAGCTGAGCATCCAGGGCGTCCGCGCCGACGGCAGCATCTCCACGCCCGGCGTCGGCACGGTGATCCTGCCCAGCCGCGGATAAGCTCGCCACCACACCGGAGCAGCGCCGCGCAAGCTTCGATCCCATCTCCCCCCGCAAAGCGGGGGGAGATGTCACGGAGTGACAGAGGGGGGCCGGCCCTGCTTGCCCCAATACAACCACGCGGGTGAATCGGGACCGCAGAGCCCCCCTCTGCCTTCGGCATCTCCCCCCGCTTTGCGGGGGGAGAGTTATTCAGAGGATTCCTACTGGGGCGCTGGGCCTCGCGGCATGCCGCGACGCTGGTAGTCGCGCTGCCACAGCCATTCGCGCCGCACTTCCATCACGTGGAAGCGATTGTCGCCGCGACGCAGCAGACCGCAGTCGAGGAACCCGACCGCCGCAAAGGCCTTCTGAGCCCGCACGTTCCAGTCCAGCGTGTGCAGGTAGACCCGCACGATCGAAGTCGTCGTGAAGATGAAGTCGAGCAGCAGCGCGACCGCCTCGCGGCCGTAGCCGCCGCCCCAAAACTCGCGCTCGCCGATCAGCACGCCCAGCTCCGCCTCGCGGCGCTGCGCGTCGACGTTGTAGTACATCACGTTGCCGATGTGCTGACCATCGTGGGCTTCCACCGCAAACGTCGAGCGGTAGGCCTGTGAGCGCTGCAGCTGCCACTCGTACTGGTTGCGGTATTCGTCGAAGGAGAGCGCCGTCACGCGAGCCGCGTCGAGCCGGGCGAGGTCCGCATCGCGCCGCCACGTCCAGTCCTGAAACGCATCGCGGCGACGCTTCTGGCGGATCCGCACGAGATCGCCGCTGGCGATCACGTCCGGCTCGACGGCGGTCATTTTTCCTCGGCCTGTCCGTTCAGCATTTCGGCGGCGTCTTCGAGAATCGACACCGTATTTCGGTAGCTGACCAGCCGGAGCGCCTCACCGATACCGAACCAGCGAACGTCGATGTGCTCATCGTCGTGATCAGACAATGCGCCGCCGGTCGGCTTCATCAGCCAGAAATGCACGGCCTTGTCGATGCGCGACCGATCGTCGCTGGGGAAGGAGTAGCGCATCACGCCGATCTTCTCGTCGAGCTGCACCTTCAGGCCAGTCTCTTCTGAGACCTCACGCAGCGCCGTCTCCACGAGACGCTCGCCATTGTTCGGCTTACCCTTCGGCAGACCCCAGCGTTGGGCGGGGGTCTGCACCAGGACCACTTCAACCCCTCGGCTGTCACTTCCCGGTCGCCAGACAACGCCCCCCGCACTGACCGCGACGCGCCTCGACTTCTTGCCACGCTTGCGCGACTCTGCCAAGGGCATCCTCCTGCTCACGGTGTGGTTCGGGGTGCGAGTTTATCACCAGTCCTCATCGGCCAAGAGTGTGTCCGGCGTTACGTCGGGATCACCGCCGGGTAGCGCCTCGCTGAGCAGCGCCGCTTCCTCGAGGGCGTCGTGTGCGGCGTCGCGAATCTGGACCTCCGGATGGGTGCGCAGCTCGCCGAGCCGCTCCATCGCCTCGTCGCCGCCGATTTCGCCGAGCGCCCGGACCGCCGCCGCGACTACGTCGTTCTCCGACAGGTCCTCGTCGAGCAGGTCGATCAGCATCGCGACACCGTCCTCTGAGCCGACCTCGCCCGTCGCGCTGGCCGCCGCGCTGCGCTCGTCTGTGTCCTCGGCGAACAGCGCTGTCTCGAGCAACGGCAACCACGACTCGTCGGCGTTGCGGCCCATCGCGTGGATCGCGGCGAGCCGCATCGCCGGCTCGTCGCTGGCGTACGCATCGTCGATCAGCGCGGTGACCCAGTCCTCGTGCGCGACAGCGGCCGCGGCGATCGCGGCCGCGCGCAGCTCCGTCTCCTCGCGCGCATCCTCGGCGATGGTTCGCAACGAATCGACGACCGACTCTGCCGCTTCGGCCCCGGCCCAACCCAGCTCGACCCGCAGCGCGACCGCCCCCAGCGCGGTGATCGCCTCGACCCGCACCGTCTCATCTTCGTCGCCCGACGCCGCCGCGGCGAGCAACGCCGCCGTCGCTTCAGCCGTCTCGCAGGCCGAGAGGCCGTTCGCCGCCAGGCTGCGGACCGGCATGTCGTCATCGCGCATGCCGGCCACGAACAGCGCGGTGAACTCGAGCCCGCCGGTCTCGCCCATCGTCTCCTGTAGCGCCCCCAGCAGCGCGAAGCGCCCTGTCGCGTCGAGCGACGCGATGCACTCGTCGATCCTCTCCTCCAGGCCGGGCCGCAGACCGCTCACGGCGTGCAGATCTTCGGGGTCGAGCGGGTAGCGCTGCTCGGCGATCGCTTCGATCAGCCGTTTCAGCGCGTCGATCGGGTCACTCGAATCCTGCGACACCGGGGGTCCTCGCTCTCGGCTGCCGCGCCATCGCGGTCGTCGAGTCTACCCCGCAGCCGGTCCCCCCTCGTCCTGCGGGGCCCGCTCCATGACCAGCGGGATCGCGTCGCGCGGGCGCAGGTCTTCGAACAGCACCCGTCCGACAATCGCGCTGATCGGCATCGAGACGCCGACTCGCTCGGCCAGCTCCAGCACGACCCGGGTGGTCTCGACGCCCTCGACGACGTTCGGGGTGTCGGCCTGGGCCTCGGCCAGCGTCATGCCGCCGCCGATCCGCTCGCCGAGGGTGCGGTTGCGCGACTGCGGGCTCATCGCGGTCGCCAGCAGGTCGCCGAGCCCGGCCAGGCCTGCGAACGTCGAGGCCGACCCACCAAGCGCGACGCCAAGCCGCGCGATCTCGGCCAGGCCGCGGGTGATCAACGCCGCGCGGGCGTTGTCGCCCAGCTCCAGCGCCACGACCATCCCGATCGCGATCGCGATCACGTTCTTGAGCGCCCCGCCGATCTCCGCGCCGACCACATCAGCGTTCGTGTAGACGCGAAAGCTCGGCGAGTTGAACAGGTCGCGGACGCGTTCTCGCGCAGCGTTATCGGCCACCGCGGCGACGGTCGCCGCAGGCAAGCCCTGCGCGATCTCACGGGCCAGATTTGGTCCGGAGACGACGCCGACTTGCGCCGCGATGCCGGCGGCCTCCAGCTCGGCCGTCAGCACTTCCGTCATCCGCAGCATCGTGCCTCGCTCCAGGCCCTTGGCCGCGCTGACGTGGACCGCTCCCTCGCTCATCCGCGGGAGGACGCTTAGCGCGTTCTCGCGCAGCCGCTGCGAGGGCGTCGCCCAGACGACCACGTCAGGCGCCAGACCCGAGGGGTCCGCGACGAACTCGAGCTCGTCGGGCAGTCTGAAGCCGGGCAGCAGGCGACGCAGCTCGCGACTCTCGCGCAGGTCGGACGCCTCCGCTTCGGTGCGGCAGAGCACCGTCGCGCGATTGCCGGCCCGCGCCGCCGTGATCGCCAGCGTGCAGCCCCAAGACGTCGCGCCTACGACCAGGCCATGCATGCCGCGCTCGCCGCGCTCGCCGCGCTCGCCGACGTCCGTCATGTCAGCCCGTCTCCTTCGCCGAGGACGATGAGCGCGAAAGCACGCGCTCGGTCCCGGCCATGATCCGCTCGATGTTGTCGCGGTGACCCCAGACGATCAGCGCCCAGGCGCCCGCGCCGAACGCGACATAGGCGTCGGCGCCCGCGCCGAACCAGGTGATCAGCGCGATGCCCAGCGCCGCCGAAGTCATGCCGAGCAGCACTGCCAGCGACACCACGCGCGCCGAGAGCAGTACCGGGACGCCCGTGACTACGGCGAAGAGCAGCGCCAACGGCAGGATCGGCAGCGACGCGCCCATCGCCGTGGCCGCGCCGCGCCCGCCCTTGAAGCCGGCGTAGAGCGGGAACTGGTGGCCGACGATCGCCGCCAGGCCGGCCAGCACGTCGCCGGTGGGGCTGTCCCAGACCGCCATCACGACCAGGATCGGGACCGCGCCCTTCAGCGCGTCGAGCACCAGCACGGTCGCCGACCAACGCGCGCCGAGGCTGCGGAAGGTGTTGGTCGCGCCGGTCCGACCGCTGCCGCTCGCGCGGATGTCGACGCCGCCGCGCCAACGCCCCAGCCACAGCCCGGTCGGGATCGAACCGAGTAGGTAGCCGACGCCCAGCCCGACGATCCAGGCCTCGATCATCGGCGTCGCCCGTCTACCGAGTCCGCGTCGCGACCGCGGAACTGCAAGCGGATCGCGGCGCCGTCGAAGCCGAACGTCTCGCGCAGCTTGCGGCGCAGGTAGCGCTCGTAGGAAAAGTGCAGCGCCTCGGGATGGTTGAGGAAGAATAGGAAGGTCGGTGGCTCGATCCCGGTCTGGGTGGCGTAGAAGAACTTGACCGGCCGGCCGCGCAGCGTCGCCGGCGGCCGCGCGATCGTCGCCTGGCGCACCATCGAGTTGAGCCGCGGCGTGGAGGCGCGGAAGCGCCGCTGCTCGGCCACATGCAGCCCCGCCCCGATGACCGAATCGATCGCGGCGCCGGTCAGCGCTGAGACCCACACGATCGGCGCCCAGGGCACAAAGCGCGCGCGCCCCGCGAGCTGGCGCGCGCGGCTGTCGCGCATGCCCTCCTGCGGCTCGATCAGGTCGAGCTTGTTCATCACCAGCAGAATCCCCGCGCCCTCTTCGATCGCCATCCCGATGATGTGCTGATCCTGCGAGGTGATGCCCTGGCTGGCGTCGATCACGATCGCCGCGACGTCAGCGCGCCGCACCGCAGCGCCCGCGCGCCGCACCGACGCCCGCTCAACGCCCGGCTCGACGCGCCCGCGGCGCCTGATGCCGGCAGTGTCGACGAGCACCACCGAGCTGCCTTCGAAGGTGAGCTCGGTATCGATCGCATCACGCGTGGTGCCCGGCACCTCACTCACGATCATTCGCTCGTCGCGCAGCAGGGCGTTGACCAGCGACGATTTGCCCACGTTCGGGCGGCCGATGATCGCCAGCCGACAGGCGACCTGCTCTGGCTGATCGGGCGCGCGCTCGGGCAGATCGGCGATCACGCGATCGAGCAGATCATCGATGTAGCGCCCGTGGTGCGCGCTGATCGCAATAGGGTCGCCCAACCCCAGGCCGAAGAATTCGTCGATGCTCAGCGCGTAGCGCTCGTTGTCGGCCTTGTTCACGCAGACGGTGACGGGCTGCTCGACGCGCCGCAGCAGGTCCGCGACCTCCGCGTCGGCCGGCACGACGCCGGCCTGCACGTCGACCACCAGCACGATCGCATCCGCCTCGCGCACGGCCTGCTGCACCTGGCTGGCGACCGGTTCGGCGTAGGGGCCGGTCAGCTGCTCGCCGAGCAGACCGCCGGTGTCGATCACCGTGAAATGCCGCCCGCGCCACTCGGCGTTGCCGTAGTTGCGGTCCCGCGTCGTGCCTGGTTCGCCGCGCACGATCGCCTGACGGCGTCGCACCAGCCGATTGAAGAGCGTCGATTTGCCCACGTTGGGCCGCCCCACGATCGCGACCCGAGGTAGCTCGGCCTCACGAATCTCAACCGTCGCCGCTGCTTCACTCATCCGCGCCCTCCTCCTCCTCCTCCTCGACCGCCGGCTCCGGTGTGCTGATCAGCACCACGGTGACAACGCGAGGCAACAGCCCGATGACGGTCATCCCCGCAGGTGCGGTCGCCGTTATCTCCACGGTATGCCTCCCCGGCCCAAGACCGGAAACGTCGGCCACCACGACCTCCAGCGGACCCTCGAGCAGCGCGACATCCTCAGCCGGACCGCGCAGCTCCACGCCGACCAACTCCGGCGAGATCAGCAAGACCTCCATGCCGTCCGCGAGGCCTTCGACCAGCACAGCGGTCGAGAGCCGCACCGTCGCTTCGATCACCTCGATGGTGACGGTGACCAACACTTCCGTCTGGCCGGCCGTCGCCGACTCGCCGAGATCGAGCGGCACCAGCCGCCGCACCGACGTGCGCCGATCGGTGATGTCGATCACCTCAGTGGGGATCGCCTCGTCGTCGCCGATCCCGCCGAGCGGTACCAGCAGCTCGACCGTCGGCGGCTCGACTCGAATATCCAGCACCCGATAGCCCGAACGCGGAATGCCCTGGACCACCGGCCTGACCGCTACGAGCCGCCTGAAGACCTCCTGGGTGATTGGCGCCGTGACCCTCGCAAAGCGCGGCCGGACCTCAATTCCCGCCACCGCGGCGCCGCTGCTGGTGCGCGCCTCGAGCTGCACGTCGGCCTCCAGGGAGACCGTCGCCGCCGCCAGATCCATGCGCGCCACCGCCGCCGCCACCTGCTCGACGTCCTGCGCGATCCCGGTGATGATCACGCGGTCGGGGTCCACGGTGAGCTCGTCGACGCGGAAGCCGAGCGGCGGTGGGTTCGCCGTCTCAACCCGCACCGGCACTTCGCGCTCGACCAGCTCCTGGAATGTCAACACGGCTGTCTCGGGCTGCACCGCGCGAACGCGCACGTCCTCGCGCAGCGACTCAGCGCGGACCGGCAGGCTGTGTTGTCCGGCCGCACGCCCGCGCGCGTCGATCGTGGCCGAAAAGTCGTCCGGGGATACCGACTCCAGCGCGCTGCGCTTGCCCACCACGGTGACGGAGACGGGCAGCGGATCGTTGGCGCTGGCCAGACCCGAGGCGAGATTGAGCACCCGCACCGGCAGGCTGAAACCGAGCGGCTGCTCGATCTCTTGATTCTCCGCGTCGGTGATCACGAACCAGACGACCAGCGCGAGCACCACCACGGTGCCGAGCAGTGTCGCTTCCTGCACGAGCCCCGAGAATCGAACGCGTCGCATTATGAGCCGGCCGGCGCTGCACCTGCGTCAGGATCCGACGCGCTGCTCTGAGCCCCACGATCGGTCAGAAACGGCGCAACACGACCACGTCCCGCGCGCAGCAGTCGCGAGAGTTGCTGCTCCAGCTCGGGGGCCCCGAGACCCTGGGTGATCTCGCCGCCCTCGGCGAGCGAGATCACGCCCGTCTCCTCCGAGACCACCACCGCGATCGCATCGGTCTGCTCGGTCACGCTGATCGCCGCGAGGTGCCGGGTGCCGAAGCTCTGCACGCCGTTCCCGCCGACCAGGCCGCGTTCCGCGTGCCCGCCGGTCGAGCTGGGCAGAATGCAGGCCGCGGCGATCACCTCGCGCGGCCGCAGCAGCACCGCCCCGTCGTGCAACGCCGCGCCCGGGTGGAAGATGCTGGCCAGCAGGTCTGCCGACGGCGCAGCCCCGATCCGCACCCCGGCGTCGGCCAGCTCTTCCAGGCCGGTCTGGCGCTCGAAGACGATCAGCGCGCCGATCCGCTCGCGCGAGAGGCGCGCCGCCACCGTCGCGACCATCGGAATCAGCTCGTCGTACGCCTGACCGACGCCGATCCGCGGCCGCAGCGCGCCGGCCCGACCGACGTGTTCGAGCGCGCGCCGCAGTTCAGGCTGGAACACGACCAACACCAAAATCAGCAACACCGCCAGGGCGTTGTCGATGATCCAGTCCAGCACCACGGAATCGACCACGCGGGCCAGCACTGTCACGACCAGCACGACGATCACCATGCCGCGCACGACGCTCATCGCCGTGGTGCCGCGCAGCAGCCGCAGCGTCAGATAGAGAACGAGCGTGATCCCGGTGACCTCGAAGAGGCTCGTCCATCCGAAGCCGCCGAACGCGGCGTCGACATCGCCGATCAGACCACCCACAACACGATCCTCGCGTATGGCCGGCCCGAGAAGTCGCCCCGGCAGCTCGACCGTAACCTAATCAAATAGCCAATAGAGCAGCGCCTGCTGCGCGTGCAGCCGATTTTCCGCCTGGTTAAACACCACCGACCGCGGGCTCTCGATCGCATCATCCGAGATCTCTTCGCCGCGGTGCGCCGGCAGGCAGTGCATCACCAGTGCATCGGGGTGCGCCTGCGCCAGCAGCTCTGCGTTGACCTGGAACCCCTCGAACGCCTCGAGGCGCAGCTTCGCCTCCGCCTCCTGGCCCATGCTCGTCCAGGTGTCGGTGTAAACCACGTCGGCCCCATCGACGGCGGCACTCGGGTCGGCGCCGACCTGCACGCTGCCGCCGGCTGCCGCGGCGCGCGCCTGCGCGATCTCGATCGATTCGGCGTCGAGCTCATAGCCGACTGGCGATGCGACGCGCACGTGCATGCCCTCCCCGGCGGCGCAGACCATCAGGCTGCGCGCCACGTTGTTGCCGTCGCCGACGTAGGCCAGAGTGTGGCCGGCAGCGCCGAGGTGCTCGCGAATCGTGAGCAGGTCGGCCAACGCCTGGCAGGGATGCTCCCAGTCGCTCAGCGCGTTGACGACGGGCAGGTCGGCGTGCGCGGCGAGCTCTTCCAGCAGACGCTGGTCGAACGTGCGGCAGACGATCGCGTCGCCGAAGCGATCGAGCACTCGCGCGATGTCCCTGGCCGGCTCGCGCTCGCCCAGCCCGACCTCGGGAGGCGACAGGTACATCGCCTCGCCCCCGAGGCGCCGCACCGCCAGCTCGAACGAGACGCGCGTCCGCAGCGATGGCTTCTGGAAGATCAGGAAGGCCGTTCGGCCCTGCCACGAGCGGGTGTGCGCGCCGGAGGGCGACGACTTCTGGCGCTGCGCCTCGTCCAGCACGCGTGAGATCTCGTCTGCGCTGAGGTCATCAACCCGCAAGAACGATCGCGCCATTACACCGTTCCGATCTTCCAACTAGAACTACGGATACCTTGAGTGCGTGTCGTCTGAGCAGATCGTCAACGCCGAGTCACCGTATCACCGCGAGCTGATCGCACCGTGGATCCGGCGGCACCTGATCTGGCTGCCCTCGGGAGTGTTCGCGGCGCTGTTGGTGGCGGGCTTGATCGCCCTCGCGCTCGTCCGACTCGACGAACCACCCGAGCTGCTGATCACGCACGACGGGTCCTTGGTCGGATTCCCCAGCGACCCGGCGGCATCGATCCGCGTCGACCTGAACTACGCGACGCGCGCCGAGCTCGAAGCGCTGCCGGGCATCGGACGGACCACGGCGCTGGCGATCATCGAGCGGCGCGAGCAGCAGCCGATCCGCTCGCTCAGCGAACTCGTGGCGCTTGGCATCCTGAGCGACTCGCAGCTCTCGGAGATCGCACCGCTGGTGATGCTGAGCATCCGCGAGACGCCTCCATGAGCCGCCTCTATCAGGCCCCGCTGATGCTTTGGTCGTTGGCCTTCGTGGCCGGGGTCGGCGTCGCGGAAGTCGACTCCGGCTGGCTGCCCGTCGCACTGTTCGCCGCAGCGGCGACGAGCGGGCTCAGCGCCTCGCGCGTCTGGCGGCATCGCCCGGAGGCGCGGCTCACGATCGCGCTGCTGCTGCTCACACCGCTCGCGCTGGCCGCGGGCGCGTGGCGGCTCGAGCAGACGAGCGCCGCTGCGCCCGCGGCGTTTGACCCGCAGAGCGCAGCGGTCGCCGAGCAGCCGCTGACCGTGATCGGCGTCGTGACGGCGCAGCCGCGCCGAACGTTTCAGCGCGTCGAGCTTCGCGTCCGGGCCGAGCAGATCCGGCTCGCCGACGAGCAAACGCCGGCCGAACTGGACCTCTTGGTGCGGCTGCCCCTGGCCACCTCGGTCGCGCTTGGCGATCGCGTCGAGCTGGTTGGGTTCACCCAGTTGCGCGATGCCGAACGGTCGGGGAACTGGAGCGATTACGTCGCTCGCGCACGCGTCAGCGCGATCGGCGAGGCGACCTCCGCCCGCGTGATCGGGCAGGGCAGCGTCAGCTGGACGCGCCGCGCCCTCAACGACGCGCGCGCCGCGATGAACCGCAGCCTCGCCCGCGCGCTGCCGCCGCCGCTCGCGGGCGTCGCTCAGGGCATGGTCGCCGGCCGCCGCGACTCGCTCGACCGTCCCCTGCGCGAGGATTTCAATGCGACCGGACTCTCGCACTTGATCGTGATCTCGGGCAGCAACGTGACGCTGCTCGCCACGATCGTCATCTCAGTCACCGCCTGGCTGGTCGGCCGACGCGCCTCGGGGCTGCTCGCCATCCTCGCGGCCGCCGGCTACTGCGTGTTCGTCGGCGCCGATGCTCCGGTGCTGCGCGCCACGGTGATGGCCGTCGTCTTCGTGATCGCGCACATGCTTGGGCGGCCCGCCGCCGCGCCCTACGCGATCATGCTCGCGGCCGCCGCGATGATCGCTCAGGATCCGCGCGTGCTGGTCGACATCTCGTTCCAGCTCTCGTTCGCGGGCACGCTCGCGATCGCCGCGCTCAGCCCCACGCTCTCGCAGCGCTTCCTCAGCGGTGAGGGCGGGCTGCGCAGCGCGACGATGGACCTGGTGCTGATCAACATCGTGGCGATTGCCGCGACGATCCCGTTGATCGCGCTGCACTTCGAGCGCGTCTCGCTGGTCAGCCTGCCCGCCAACCTGGTGACCGCTCCGTTCTTCGCCTGGATGTTCCTCGGCGGGCTGGCGACGGGAGTCGTGGGGATGATCTCGGAGGGCTTGGGCAGCGCGCTGGCCTGGCCGCTGGCGTGGCTGCCGCTGCGCTGGTTCACGCTGGTCGGCCAGTCGCTCGCCGACTGGCCCGCCGCCCAACAGACCGTGCCCGGCTTCGGCCACGCTCACGTGATCGCGATCTACGCCGCGATGGCGCTGATCGCGATCCGGCCCGATCATGAGCTGCTGCGCCCCTCGCCCGCCCGAACGCGAGCCGCATCGCGAGCCGTGCCGGTGCTCGCAGCGGGACTGCTCGCGGCAGCCGGCGCGGCGGTCTGGTTGGTCGCGCTCGACCGCGACGAGCATCTCGAACTCCACTTCCTCGATGTCGGGCAGGGCGACGCCACCGCGATCCACACGCCTGCCGGTCACAGCATCCTGATCGACGGCGGCGCCGACGCTGACCGGCTTGCGAGCCAGCTGCGCGACGCGCTGCCCAGCGGCGAACGGCGCCTCGACCTGGTGGTCGTCACGCACCCGCAGCTCGATCACCTCGGAGGGCTGCTCAACCTCTTCGGCCGCTATGAGATCGGCCGGATCGTCGTGTCCCCGGTCCACGACGACGCGGCGCTCGGCCGGCGCATGCGCGAGCTCGCGGAGGAGCACGGCGTCCCGGTCGTCGCGGCCACGGCCGGCACGCGGATCGTGCTGCCCGGGGCGGGCTCATCGCCGGACCTGATTCTCGACGTGCTCTGGCCGCTGAATGTCCCAGCCGGAGCGGACGAGGACCTCAACGCTCACAGCCTCACCATCCGCCTGCGCTACGGCGAATTCGCCGCGCTGCTGCCCGCCGACATCGGCATTGAGCAGGAGTTCGAGCTGGCCGGCCAAGTCTGCCAGCACGACGCCCACGACGCCCAGAACGCCAAGCCGGCGCCCTGCGACCTCAGCGCCGCCGTCCTGAAGGTCCCGCATCACGGCAGCGGCGGCTCCACGTCGGACCTGGTGCTGCGCCGCGTTCGGCCGTCGCTCGCCGCGATCAGCGCCGGCGCGTCGAATCCGCACGGGCACCCGCACCCGGATGTGCTCGCGCTGCTCGAGCGCCACGAGATCGCGACGCTCCAGACCGCGACTCACGGACGGATCACGATCGTCACCGACGGGGCAGCGATCGTCTGGACCACCGAGCGTTGATCACAGAGCGCTCACGGCGCACAAGGCACACATCGCGCGACGCGATATCGTCAGAGCTGCGCGAGACCCGCGCGAGCTTGCCGCCGGGATGGCGAAATCGGTAGACGCGGTGGACTTAAAATCCGCTGGCCCCTGGCCGTGGGGGTTCGAGCCCCTCTCCCGGCACCAAGTCGCAGGGATCGCAGGGATCGCTCAGTTAGACTGCGCACGCATACACAACACGTTTCGGGCAGCACGCCCGATCAGAGAGGACAGTTGATGAAAGCAGCAGTGTTCCACGGTCCGCATCAGGACCTCACCATCGAAAACGTCGACGTTGCCGACCCGGGGCCCCGCGAGGTACTCGTCAAGACGGCCGCATCGGGCGTCTGCCACAGCGATCTCCACTTCGTGGACGGCTTCTACCCCTTCCCATCGCCGGGCATCCTCGGTCACGAGGCCGCGGGCATCGTTGCTGAGGTCGGCTCGCTCGTCCACGACTTCAAGGCCGGCGACCACGTCATCATGTGCCTGTCGGTCTTCTGCGGGAACTGCTCGTACTGCCTGAGCGGCCGACCCAACCTGTGCCGCAGCCCTGAGGTCCAGCGCCGGCCCGACGAGGCCCCGCGACTCTCCTGGAACGGCGCGCCGGTCGCGCAGTTCGCCAACCTCTCGACCTACGCCGAGTACACGCTGGTTCACGAGAACGCGCTGGTCCATGTGCGCGAAGACATGCCGCTCGACAAGGCCGCACTGATCGGCTGTGGCGTGATGACCGGCGCCGGCGCCGCGCTCAACACCGCCAAGGTGCAGCCCGGTACGACCGTCGTCGTCTACGGCGCGGGTGGCGTTGGCCTCTCCGCGATCCAGGGCGCCCGGATCGCCGGCGCGCGCCAGATCATCGCCGTCGACACCATGGAGCACAAGCTGGCTCTGGCCCGTGAGCTCGGCGCGACCCACTCGGTCGACGCCTCTGACGGCGACCCGGTCGCCCAGATCAAGGACATGACCGACGGCGAAGGCGTCGACTACTCGTTCGAGGCGATCGGCCTCAAGTCGGCCGCCGAGCAGGCCTTCTACTCGATCAAGCGCGGCGGCGTCGCGACGATCATCGGGATGATCCCGATCGGCCAGAAGGTCGAGATCGACGGCCACGAGTTCCTCAGCGAGAAGGTGCTGCAGGGCTCGAGCATGGGCTCCAACCGCTTCCGCATCGACATGCCGCGGCTGGTTGACTTCTACATGCAGGGCCGCCTGAAGCTCGACGAGATGGTCACCCGCACCGGCCGGCTCGAGGACGTCAACGAGGCGTTCCGGGCGATGAAGGCCGGCGAGGTCGCCCGCACCGTTCTGACCAGCTTCTAAACCGCCCAGCCCCTCTCGTGGGGCCCACATCGTGCGCGAGCGCGATACCGTGGGCCTCACGACGGAGGGGTGGCCGAGTGGTTTAAGGCGACGGTCTTGAAAACCGTTAGGCGACTAGCGCGTCTCGGGGGTTCGAATCCCTCCCCCTCCGCCAGCCACACTCCAGTCCTCGCGCCAGTCCTCGCGAGCTAGTCCGGTAGCGCCCTGGCGACCGTCAGCAGCGCCTCCACCGCGGTGGGATCGGGCAGCTCGCGCCCGCCCTGATACACCGTCACCCGCACCGCCGGACCAATCGGCACGATCTCGAACTGCATGGTCGCGGGCTCGCGTAGCACGCCCATGACGCGCCGCTGCACGCGATCGTTGGCGTCCAGCGCCGCCGCTGCTCGCCCCGCCTCCACGACGCTCGCGTCGTCGGCCTGCCAATCGAAGTCACGCGGCGCGCCCAGCCCGCCGGCGTGATCCTTCGGGTGGGCTCGAATCGGCGTACCCCACTCGCCGGCCCAGACCGCCGGCAGCGCACTCCGATCGACCAGGACGTGCGCGCCGATCAGCGACATCTTGCCGCCGTGCACTGCGGTCGATTCAACGATTCGCGTGAGGATCAGATGCGTCAGCGGGGCGGCGTCAAGCTCCAGCACCGCCCGTGCGCGCGACGCCGGCGGCCAGGTGATCTGCTTGAACAGCTCGTCAGGATTCGCCACCGCGCGCGCGGTCACGCTGCGCTGAGCGAGGATTTCGACCAGCGCGGCGGTCGTCTTCGCGTCGGGGCCGCGTCGGAGCAGGCGCCGCAAAATCATGCCGCGAACCTACCATGAGCGTCCGCTCCCGCCGAACGAAAGGACCCCCGTGCTCTTCGTGTTGCGCCGCTTCTGGATTCAGCCGGGATCGTTTGACGAGTTCGAGCGTCTCTCGCGCGAAGCGGTCTGGCCGCCGATCGAGGCGGCGGGCGCGCGCGTCCAGGGGCTCTATCGCGCACACGAGCCCGAGCCGCACTCCGAGGTCAACGAGCCCTGCGAGATGGTGGTGGTGATCACCGGCTACGTCGACCGGGCGCACTGGACGGAGACGCGAGCACGTCCCGAGATCTGGTGCGGCGATGAGGCGCTGCGGCTGAAGCTGGTAGCCGGCCGCACGGCCCGACACACGCTCACGATCTATACGGAGCCGACCTTCATGGAGGAAGCCCACGTGAAGATCGGCGGCCCGTTTCGCACCTGGCCTGATGCCGGGCCGGAGGCGTAGCCCGACGGGTAGCTACTTCCGGGCGCGCAGGCTGAAGGCCAGCGGGACCGACGCATTCGGCACACGCCAGACGCCGGGCGGGCCTTCGGTCATGCCCGGCAGCGGCTGCCAGACCGCCCAGTCGTGCTCGCTGAGCGACTCGAGCGCGAGGCCCGCGTCGAGCACTGAGCCGACGATTTCGGAGAGGCTGTGCGGCCACTCGAAGCGCTCGCGGTGCTCGAAGCTGGCGGATTGCTCGGCGTAATCGTGGTCGTCGTCGAAGCGCAGCGGTTCGGCGCGCTCGAAGTAGGGGTAGCGGATGACGAGTTCGTCGGCGCGCTCGTCGTCGAGCGTGAAGAGCATGGGGTGCACGTCGTGGACGTAGAGCCGCCCGCCGGGGCGCAGCATTTCGGCGCAGACGAGTGCCCAGGCGGGCACGTCGGGCAGCCAGGTGAGCGCGCCGACGTTGACGTAGACGATGTCGAAGCGGTCTGCGATCAGGCTGGGTGCGTCGTAGACATCGGCTTCGACGAAGCGGGCCTTGATCCCGGTCTCTACGGCCAGTTCCCGCGCCTTTGCGATCGCCTCGGGGGAGAAGTCGAGGCCGGTGACGCTCGCGCCTTCGCGGGCCCAGGAGAGCGTGTCGAGGCCGAAGTGGCACTGCAGGTGCAGGAGCGACATTCCGGCGACCGGTCCGAGCGAATCGCGATCAAGGTCGAGCAGCGTGGATTCGCCGACGAGGAATCGGTCGACGCCGTAGAAGTCGGAGGCGGCGTGGATGGCGACCTTCTCGCCCCAGTTGGATCGGTTCGCTTCGCCGTAGCGGTCAAGCGGCACCAGCTAGGCCTTGGGCTCGATCACGCCGAACCCGGCGCGCTCGCGCAGCGCGTCGGGCAGCACGATCGAGCCGTCCGACTGCTGCCCGTTCTCGAGCAGCGCGGCGAGCGTGCGCGGGATGCCCAGGCCGCTGCCGTTGAGCGTGTGCACGAACCGCGTGCCTCTGCCGCCTTCGGGGCGGTAGCGGATGTTGGCGCGGCGGGCCTGGAACTCGGTGCAGTTCGAGACGCTGCTCACCTCGAGCCACTCCTGCGCGCCCGCCGCCCAGACCTCGAGGTCGTACGAGATCGCGGCGTTGAAGCCCAGGTCGCCGCTGCACAGCTGCAGCACGCGGTAGTGCAGCCCCAGCTTCTGGAGCACCGATTCCGCCTGCGCGAGCATCCCTTCGAGTGCGTCCATCGACGCCTCCGGCGCCGTGAACTCGTACAGCTCGACCTTCTCAAACTGATGCACGCGCTTGATTCCGCGCACGTCGCGCCCGGCGCTGGTCTTTTCGCGGCGGAAGCAGGGCGTCTGCGCGGTGTAGCGCAGCGGCAGCTCCGACTCGTCGAGAATCTGGTCGGCGTGCAGGTTGGTCAGCGGGACCTCGGCGGTCGGCACGAACCAGTAGTCGTCCTCGGCGTCGTGATAGAGGTTGTCGCGAAACTTGGGTAGCTGGCCCGAGGCGCGCATCGCTTCCTCGCGCACCATGATCGGGACGTACCACTCCTCGTAGCCCGCGGCGACGTGCTGGTCGAGCAGCCAGCCGGTCAGCGTGCGTTGCAGGCGCGCGCCCGCGCCGCGTAGCGCGTACATCCGCGAGCCGCTCATCGCGGCACCGCGCTCGACGTCGATGATCCCGAGGCGCTCACCCAGCTCCCAATGCGGCTGCGGCTCGAAATCGAAGTGGCGCGGCGCGCCGTGCTCGCGCACCACGACGTTCGCCGCTTCATCCGCCCCGTCCGGCGTGGCCGCTGAGACCAGATTGGGAATCTCGTCGAGCGTCTCGTTGAGCGCGGCCTCGGCGTCGCGCAGCGCGGCCTCCAGCGCGTCGATCCGCTCGGCCGACGCTCGCTGCTCGGCGATCAGGGCCTGTCGCTCTTCGTTGTCTTTGGCGCGGCCAATGCGCCGCCCCGCCTCGTTGCGGCTCGCGCGAAGCTGCTCGAGCTCGGAGAGAATCTCTCGCCAGCGCTGCTCCTGCGCAATCGCCTGTTCGAGCGGGGCCTCGGTGCGCCGGCGCTCCAGCGACCGCCGTACTTCGTCGGGGCGCTCGCGGATCTGCTGGGCTGAGATCACAGCGCGCCGCCGCTCCGCAGCACGTCAGCGACACGAGCGACGTGGTCGATCGCCGCCATCCCGAGAACCCGCACATCCTCCGAGACGCGCAGACTCTCGCCGTCCACCACGATCGGCTCGTCGCGCTCGAGCTGTGCGCGCTGCAGCCAGCGCCAGCCGTCGGGCAGCGCGGCAGTCGCCGAATCACCGAGTGGCCGCGTGAAATAGATGCTGTCGATGTGATGATGTGCGTCGTCGCCGCCGAACGCGCGAATCGGTTCGACCATGATCGTGGCCGGAGTCGGCAGTTGCGGCGGGTCGTGGTAGCCGAACGCCGGGGCGGTGGGCACAATCTCGACGGTCATCCCGGTTTCCTCCATGATCTCTCTCAAGACCGCCTCGACCGGGTCCTCGTTGGGCTCGACGTGGCCGCCAGCCGGAAGCCAGAGGCCCACCTTGCGGTGCCAGTGCAGCAGCGTCGCACCGTCCTGCGAAACGAAGCCCGTCACTGTGAAATGTCTCACGCGCGCCACGACGACCTACTGTATCGCGCAGCAGCGATCGGAACCCGCATGGAGCTGATCTCCTCCGCCAACGGCATGTCGCCCGCCTGGTCGCCCGACGGCCGGCGGATCGCGTTCCTCTCGAACCGAGCGGAGGGCTGGGACCTCTACGTGATGTCGAGCGACGGGGGCGAACCGATCCGCCTGACCTCCGGCGCGACCGCCGACGACCCCGCCTGGCATCCCGACGGCGAGCGCATCGCGATCGAGCGCGGAGGGGCGATCGAGCTGGTCCGCCCCGACGGCGGCGGCCGCGAGATTCTCGTCGAGCGAGCCTCCCAGCCCGCCTGGTCCGCCGACGGCCGGCTGGCCTTCCGCGGCAATGGCGACCTCTGGCTGCGCGCCGCCGACGGCGACGAAGCGCGGCTGCTGGTCGACGCGACGGAGCCCGCCTGGTCGCCCGACGGCGGGCGGCTCGCGGTGGTCCGTCACGGCGGCATCAGCGTGCTCGACCTGGCGTCCGGTGACACCCACGAACTGACGCGCGCGAGCGGCGACCACGCGCCGGTCTGGCGCCCCGACGGCGATCGGATCAGCTTCGTCCGCCGCGACACGATCTTCGAGATCGCGGGCGGCGGCGGCGCGGCAGCGCCCGTCGTGGGTCTGCCGTCGCCGGCGGGCGGGCCCGCGTTCGCCGCGTCCGGCGAGCTGCTGGCCTTCCACCTACACCAGGGCGGCAACTGGAACATCGCCATCGCCGACCTCCAGACCCGGGCGACGCGGCTGCTGACCGAGGCGACCTGGATCTCCTGGAACGCCCGCGCCTAGTTTCGGCAGGACGCGTCGCTCAGGGGTCGAGCAGGTCGAGGTCCCGCGCGGCGAGGCAAACCGCCGCCAGCTTCGTCGACTCCGAATCCGTCGTCACGGCGAGCCGGATCAGCCGATTGCGCACCGCCTCCCGCCCGTGGAGCCGCCCCAGCAGGTCGATCGCCGAGAGCCGGATGCGATCGGAGTGGCTGCGGTCCGCCATGGACGTCAGCATCACGGTCCAGCCCGCTCTGCTCGACCCTGGCTCGTCGGCGGGGGATGCGCCGCTGTCCGGGCCGGCCAGCGTGATCCGCGCAGCGATCCAGTCGAGCAACGTGTCCTGTTGCGCCGTGATCGCCGCGTCGGGGTCGTCGGCGGCCTGCGTCGGGTCGAGTTCCTCGTAGATCATCGCCATCACCCCGTCCTGATCGACGCCCGCCGCGTAGGGGCTCGTCAGCCACCTGTGGAATTCGTGCTCGTCCATGCGTGGACAGTATCAGTACATGCGTGCTGCGCGCAAGTCGGGCCGGTTCGCTCACGCGTATCCTGAGCGGAACGACAGGGGGACGCCGTGTCATCGTTTCTCAATCCGCTGCTGCGACGCGCACTGACCCAGGCGGCGGGCTCCGCAGCCGCCGGCAAGATCAGCCACCAGATCTCGCAGCAGGCCGCCGAGCTGACCGGTCGCGGCCCGTCGAACGAGGACCGCACGCGCTTCCTCGTCTGGTTGCGCGGTGAATTCCGCGCGCGCCAGGCGGCGGCGTTCGACCGCATCTGGGCGCAAATCCAACGCCGCGAACGCTGGCTTGAATCGGACGGCGCCTTCGACGAGCAGGACCTCCCGAGCACGCTCGCCGCGCTGACCGCGATCTGGCTGCAACTCCAGGCCGACCCAGCGGCCTGCGACGCGTGGTTCCGCGACCTCGGCGCAGCCGACGACAGCGACTTCGCGACGCTCGTCGAGGCGGTGCAACCAAAGCCCTCGCAGCTGCAACAGAACGTCGAGTCGGCGATCTCGACGGCGTCGCAGCGTGTCCGCAAGTACGACCCCGCGACACCCGAGGGCCAGCGCCGCGTCGCCGACGGGGCGAAGAAGGCCCGCGCGCTCAGCGATCAACTCTTCGGCAAGCGCAACAAGCGCAACACTCACAAGAGGCGAAAGTAGGCAGACGCATGGCCGAATTCCCGACCGAGATCACCGACGAGCAGGCCGACCTGATTCGTGCCTCGCACGTCTTCTTCATCGCCTCGGCCGATCCGAGCTTCGGCGAGGGCCCGAGCGGCGAGGGGCCGGTGAACCTCTCGCCCAAGGGCGCGGCCGACCTGCACGTGCTCGATCGCAACACCGTCGCCTACTTCGACTACCGCGGCAGCGGCAACGAGACAGCCCGCCACGCGGCGGCCGGGGGACCGGTCACGGTGATGCTGACCTCGTTCGACGAGGACGCAGCGATCGTCCGGCTCTACGGCACGGCTCGAGCGATGCCGCTCGAGGAATCGCGCCTCGCCGATCAGGCCGCCGAGTTGCGCGCGGTCGACATCCCGACCGCCGAGCGGCAGGTGATCGAGATCGCGGTCAAGCGCACGCAGACCTCGTGCGGCTATGGGGTGCCCGTCTACGAGTACCAGAGCGAGCGCTCACGCGAGCAGCGCGGCCGCCGCTTCAAGTAGCTCCAGGCCAGCTGTCTCGCCAGCTCTCAAGCAACTCGAACGCGACTCTCAACTCGTGACCAGATAGGGATCCAGCTACTCTCAACGCACCATCACATTGTTAGAGTTCGCGGTCAGCTGCCGATCAGCTTCGCGAGACGGTCCAGCTCGGGGATCACCGCGTCGGCGCCCAGCGCTGGCAGACGGTGGACGAGGCGGTCAACGCCGAGGCGCTCGTACTCGGCCACGGCGTCCGGCTCCGCGCCGAACACGTCGATCTCGATCGAGTCGAAATCACGCCCGGCCTCAGACGCCCGCGACTGAAGGTCCTGGATGCCGCGCTCGATGAAGCGCGGCGCCGCGATGTTCGGAATCCAGCCGTCGGCCCAGTCGACGACGCGCTGGCGGGCCCACTTCGAGCCGGCGCCGATCAGCACCGGCGGGTACGGGTCCTGCACCGGCTTGGGGATCACATACGTCTTGGGGATGTCGACGAACTCGCTGTGGTACTCGGCTTCGTCCTCGGTCCACATCACTTTCATCGCCGCGATGCGCTGCTCGGTGACCTTCCAGCGGTCGGCGAAGCGCACGCCAAGCGGCTCCATCTCCTCGGCCAGCCAGCCGGCGCCGATGCCGAACAGGAAACGCCCGCCCGAGATCATGTCGAGGCTGGCGATCTGCTTGGCCAGCGCGATCGGCTCGTGCTCGGTGACCAGGCAGATGCCGGTGCCGAGCTTCAGATCGGTCGTCGCGCCCGCGGCCGCCGCCAGCGCCACAAACGGATCGTGGATGCGCCGGTACTCGTCGGGCAGCGATCCGTCCGGCGAGTTGGGGAACCGCGTCTCGCGGTCGACCGGCATGTGCACGTGCTCGGGCACCCAGAGCGACTCGAAGCCGCGCTCCTCTGCCGCCCGCGCCAGTGCGACCGGGTCCATCGCCAGATCCGTCGAGAAAATGAATACGCCGTGCTTCATCACGATCCTCCTTGTTGTGGCCGCAAGGGTAGGATGCCGGCATTCGAGGCGATATGACCGACTCGCGCTTTCCAACGATTGACGACGCTGAACGGGTCGCGCGGATGCGCCCGGCTACAGGCGGCCGACTGCGGATGGTGCTCGACACCGACACCGCGAACGAGATCGACGATCAGTTCGCCGTGGTCCACGCGCTGCTCTCCGGCGAGCGGTTGGCGCTCGAGGCGATCTACGCGGCGCCATACGTCGGACGGGGCGCGAACACGGCAGCGGAGGGAGTGACTGAGAGCGAGGCGGAGATCCTGCGGCTGCTGGAGCGGCTGGACGTGGACCCGAGCGGCAGAGTCTTTCGCGGCGCCGGCCGCTTCCTGCCTGACCCAGAGACCCCTGTGCTCAACCCCGCCTCCGAGGACCTGATCGAGCGCGCTCACGCGATGCCCGACGGCGAGGTGCTCTACGTGGCCGCGATCGGCGCGATCACTGATGTCGCGGTGGCGTTGTTGCTCGACCCCTCGATCGTCACGCGAATCGCGGTCGTCTGGTTGGGCGGACATGCGCTGCACTGGCCGACGGCGGCCGCGTTCAATCTCAGCGGGGATCCCGACGCGGCCCGTGTGGTGCTCGCCAGCGGGGTGCCGCTGGTCCACATCGCCTGCTACGGCGCGGCCTCGCACCTGCTCACCACGACGGCCGAGCTCGACCGTTATGTCCGGCCACAGGGGTCCATCGGCGAGTACCTCGCCGCGATCTTCGCCGCCCACGAGCAGCAGTATCCCGGCGCCGCGAAGGAGATCTGGGACCTCGCCGCGATCGGAACCCTGCTCGATCACAGCTGGACGCCCGTCGACAGCGTCCCCGTCCCCGACCTCGCAGCGGACCTGACCTGGCAAGCCTCGGCGCTGACGCACTCGATCGGCGCGGTCAACTACGTCCAACGCGCCCCTATCTTCGCCGACCTCTTCACCAAACTGGCCGAGTTCGCCCGCGGCGATCGCCGCGCCGGCTGGGCCGACTGAGCAAGCTCAAGCTGACCGCACAGCGGCGCCCCGCGTTCGCGCGGTCCGCGAGCGTCGCGCCCGTCAGCCCGCCGCGGCCTCCAGCTGCACGATGTCGTCTTCCGGATCCAACGCCCCGACCGATGCCGCCATCTCATCGGTGCCGCCACGCGGGGCGGGCAGTCCGGCGTGCTGGGTCAGCGTCAGGAAGTACTTCCAGGCATTGGCCACGAAGATGCCGCCGCTGACCAGGATCATGGGCCACGAGGGCCGGAACACGATCGACAGCACGATCACCGTGCCGTGGAGGAGCAGCAGGAAGCGTGCCCAGCGCGACGACGAGCGCCAGGTGGCCGAGGGCCTGCGCGAAGCCCTTGCGATCGTTGCGCTCCATCAGCGCCCAGAGCGTCGGCTTGTCGATCGGCCAGCGGTACCACTTGATACGCAAACTCTTGCGCACCTCGGCGAGCGGCTCCCAGACGCGTGTCGCGCTGGCGGTCGTCATTCGCGATCTCTCGTTCTCCACCTGACCCGTTCCCACGAATTGCCATGCTGGTAGCGTCGCTTGCTGGCCGCCAACGACGACATGGGCCCAAAATCCGCGAGCACCCCGCGGAGCTTCACGGTGGCTGATTGACCGAACATTGACCAAGGAAGGATCGCGCGCATGAGATCGTTGCGTTCAGCCCGTCTCGCCCACGCGCCGCTGCACAGGCTGAGCATCGCACTGCTGGCCGCATTGACCACGGCGATGCTCGTCTCCGGCGTGGCCCTGGCTCAGGAGGAAGACGAGACGCCGGACTGCGCGAACGGCGTCGTCATCCCGGAGCCCGAGAACAATCCCGAGCTCGTGGCCGACTGCGAGGCGCTGCTCGCGGCGGCCCCCGTTCTGATCGGGGAGGCGGGCGGCGAAGCGATCAACTGGAGCGACGACACCCCGATCCTGGAGTGGACCGGCGTGCTCACAAGCTCCGGCCGCGTCACGGCACTGGACCTCTCGTTCATGCGCCTAAACGGCCAGCTCTCACCGCGCCTCGGTGAGCTCTCGCAACTGACGCTGCTCAGCGCCCGCTACACCGATCTGAGCGGCCCGATTCCGACCGAGTTCGCCCAACTCACGAATCTGGGCTGGCTATTGCTCTACGGCAACCAGCTGACCGGCGAGATTCCCCCGGAGCTGGGCCAGCTCCCGCAACTGCTGCGCATGGACCTCGACCAGAACCGACTGAGCGGCGAGATCCCGGCCGAGTTGGGCGCCCTCCCGAACCTGCTCGAACTCTGGCTCGACGACAATCTGCTGACGGGCTCGATTCCCCCGGCGCTCGGCGGCATGTCCCGGATCCGCCACCTCAGCCTCACGGGCAACGCTCTCAGGGGCCCCGTCCCGTCCGAGTTCGGCGCGCTTTCGAACCTGCAGAGCTTCTGGGCCAGCGCCAACAACCTGAGCGGGTGCGTCGTGCCGAGCCTTGAGGGCTCACTCCGCGACCAGGAGCGCGTGGGCGTTCCGTGGTGCGCCGAGTCGAACCAGGCGACCGGCGCTCCGACCATCGTGGGGACGGCCAACGCGGGCGACCAGCTCGCGGCGACGGTCGGCGACAACGCCGGTCCGGAGGGCGCACCGGAGCCGAGCGCGGTGAGCTGGCAGTGGCAGCGATGTGACCGCAACGGCGGCGAATGCGCGGACCTCGAAGCAACCGACCAGCAGTACGTCGTCGTCGAGGCCGACGCCGGCGCGACGCTGCGCGTCCTGGCGAGCTTCAGCGACGCGGAGGGCACGGCTCACGGTCCACTGGCCAGTGCCGCGATCCTGGCTCCGCTGCCGCGCAACGTCGAGACCACCTGGCAGCAGCCCGATCCGCTCAGGGCCTCTGAGCTGTTCCGCACCGAGAGCGGCCTGCGCGGCGTCCTCCGGCTTGAGGGTGAGCGCTGGCTGCGCTACGCACTCTTCGGCGGCGGCCAGGCGGTACCCGGCTCGGTCGACTTCAGCATCGCCCTGGGCGACACCATCTGGCTCGCCGACTAGCCGGGTCGAGGACTCCGCGGGACAGCTCAGATTGAGCTATCCCGCGATGGGGGCCACAACTGCGCTCCGGCAAGGGCAGCTACAGGAGCTGACATGAGCGCTTGGAGGAGGTTGCGGAGACGGCGGATCGGACGGCGCTCCGTGCTGCGGACGGCGACGCGGGCGGGGATCGGGGCGGTCGGCATGGCGTTGGTCGGCTGCTCGGATGACGGCGAGGACTCGACCGGGGTCGCGGCCGAGCCTGAACAGCGCACTGAGCGATCGGCGGCGGTGCAAGAGTCCTCAGCCGAGGCGCAGGCAGCGCCAGCCTCAGCACAGAGCGGGGCCACGGGTACAGTCACGCGGATCGAGCCCAAGCTGGCGATCGGAGTGGACCCGATCGATTGGCGCACGCGATTCCACTGGTCGAAGCTCGGCGTGCTGCCCGGACAAGCGGGCAGGCCCAGGCATGGCGGCGAGCTGCAGATCGACGAGCCGAGCACCGAATCCTGGAGTCCGGTCAGTAGCAGCAACAGACGCTATCCGGGCGGCCACCCCTTCGGCAGTCTGCTGCCGCTGCTGTACAGCCAGCTGGTAACGATCGACGCGGACGATTTCGCAAACGCACACCGCACGAACGTGAGCGGCGATCTGGCGACCGGCTGGGAGTGGCCCGACGCCACGACCGTGCTGTTCCAGCTGCATGAAGGCGTAAGTTGGCCGGAGATCGCGCCGGTCGACGGCCGCGCGCTGACCGCCGAGGACGTGAAGGTTGCGCACGATGCGCTGCGCGCCGAGGATGCGCGCGGAGCGTCGACGTATGAAGCGGTGGAACAGATTGAGGCAGACGCCGCCGCTCACATCGTCACGTTTCGTCTCGCGCGTCCGGCGGCGTACCTGCTGAACAAGATGACCGCGCCCTCGCACGTCATTGCGCCGCCAGAGGTCTTGGCCGACCCTGACCAGGTCAATTGGGTGCGTGACTCGATCGGCACGGGCCCGTTCACGCTTGGCTATTCGAGCGGGGTCGGCAAGTGGTCGGTGACGCGCAACCCGAGCTATTTCAAACGCGATGCCGCGACCGGCGCGCAGCTGCCCTACCTGGACGCCGTCAGCGGCGCCGACCTGCTCTTCGGCGAGCTGGTGCCATCGCGCGCCACGACGCGGTTGAACGAGTGGCAGGCGGGGCGTGTGCAGAGTGTGCGGCTGACTGGGACTGCCGAGGCTGAGCAGGCGTTGGACGCGCATCCGGACGCGGTGCTGCAGGTCACGGCACCGACACCCGGGCAAGCCCCGTTGCTGACGTTCCGCTCGCTGGATGGCGGGCCGTATCGCGATGCACGAGTGCGGCGCGCGCTCTCGATGGCGCTGGACCGGACCGAGCTCGCGGCGAGCGTGTACGACGGTTTCGCGGCGCCGGACTGCGGCCTGCACTGGGCCTTTGTTGAGGACGCCGCCAGCGACTGGGGATTCCGCGAATGGCCGTGGGAGCTGAACGAACTGGGCGCGCCGTATCAGCTCGACATCGATACGGCGAACGCGCTCTTATCGTCGGCGGGGTATGACGCCGCGGCGCCGCTGACGATCACGATCGATGCGCCGCCACCGCCAGGTCCGGGCGGCGCTTCGGTGCCGCAGTCGATTCACGGGCCGATCGTCACGTCGGTGGGTGAGCAGTGGCAACGTGCGTTCGGCGGCTCTGTACGCATCGAGCCACTCGAGCGCATCTGGAAGCGGGAGTCTGCCGGCGAAAACAGGTCTGTGGTTCTGGTGGAACAGGACCCGGATGCAGACTTGTTGTTCTCGCCGCTCCCGTCATACGGCGTTGATCCTGATGATCTGGTCTACCGCCTGATGCACTCTGACAGCGTGTACACCGGGGCCGGGATGAACGATCCAGAGATCGATGAGTGGGGCATCGCGCAGCGGCAGGCCACAGATGCGTCTGAGCGCTCGGAGCTGCTGGAGCGAATTCGATTGAAGGAGAGCGATGAGGCGTGGCGCCTGCACCTGGTCAATCCGTATGCGATCCGCGCTCGCCGCGAGCACGCGTTCAATCTGGTCGACGCATATTTCGCCAGCAGTCTGGACCTGCTTCCGAAGCAACTGGAACGCGCCTGGCTCGCCGGCTGACTGAACGCGGGGGAGCGATGTTGCTGCGTTCGTCGCGTACCTCTAGCTACTCCCGTGTGAGGGGATGGCTGTGCAAAGCGTGCCCTGCGCAGGAATGACGGAATCGGCGGATCGTCCGACTCTTCAGTAGGCCCTAGCGCAGCGGCACGGTGACGGGGCGCGTCATGCCGCCGAACGTGGGCATCCAGCAGCTGTGCTTGCCCGGGCCGCCAGCGACGATGATGTGAATCTCCTCGGGCCGATCGGTGATCGGCAGCAGACCATCCACTGCGTGCGTCGGCAACAAACCACCGCCCATGCGATCGTTCACCGCGCTCAAGAACTCGGGCGACAGGCGAGACGCCGGGAAGCGCGCGTGCTCCCAGAGATACTCCTGCACTTCTTCGCGAGTGATCCCCTCGTCGGCCACGGTCGCCGCGTGCTCGGGGCCGAAGGCCAGCACCGGCTCGCCCTTGCCGAGGATGTTGTTGCTGCCCGCCTGACCCATCGCGCCCGCGATCGTCTGGAGGATGCCCTCGGCGGTGTTGCTGCCGTGGTCCTGGATGTTGTGCGGCCCCTCGCAGGCCCAGACCGTCACGGCGCTCTGCTCCGGCTCGAGCCCGCGCGTCGTCTGGAACGGCGGCCAGGGGCTCGCGTCTTCGCGCTCGGCCGCGCAGAAGGCGAACTTCGCCGGCGTGCCCTGTGTGGCGCGGTCGCCCCGACCAGGGGTCGCGCCGGCCACGTTGAGCTGCACCAGGCGGACGGCGCGACCGATCGTCGCGTTCGGCGCGAACGTGGGCCCAAAGCAGCCTGCGCCACCATGCACTCCCGCCGCCCGCGCCGCGGGACCGCTGACGAGCACGAAGACGGCGCAAGGATGCGTCGTCGCGTTGATCCCGTCGAGATTGAAGGGCGGCTGCGAGATCGCCTCGATCGCGGCCAGCACGACCGGGAACTGCTGCGGGCGAGCGCCCGCCATGACCGCATTGATCGCGATCACCTGAATCGTCGCCTCGCCCTGACGTGGCGAGAGCACGCCGATGATCTCCAGCGGGTCGCGCTGCGTTGCGCCGAGCATCTCGGCGACGCGCTCCGGTGTCGGCGGGATCAGCGGCAGCCCGTCGGACCAGCCGCGGCGGATGCACTCCTGCGAAAACTCCGCCGCGTCAACGGGCAGTTCGAACTGGTCGGCGGGGCGACCGCCCGTTGACATGGTCATGAGCGTCGCTCTCCGTCTGCTGCAGGGCGCGGTGTGTGCCCGAGACGGTAGATGTTGGTGTCGCCGACGCGGATCATCGTCGGGAACGGCAGCGTTTCACCTGTGCTGCAAGTGAGGTAGTGGACCAACGCGAGCGAACGGCCGCTCTTGTCGCGAAGACGGATGGGATACGAGGTCCCGTCGCAGGACTTGGCCGCTCGGACGCTGCGGTACTCGATGTGCTCTGTCAGGCAGCCGGCCTCAACGAGATCCATGAAGTCCATCGCATAGAACAGGTCCGCGAGCTCGTAGTCTTGAACTTGTATCCTCGCATCAGGCACGGGAGGCCTCCGATGACCAGGAATGCAGCGCTGCGACACGATGTTCGTCGGCTGCTCGAAGCGTGCGTGGGCGGCCAGGCGACGAGCCGCGACTTTCTGGCCTTTGCGGTTCCATACGCGCTCGAAGACTGGGTCGAACCGGAGCTGCGTGGCGAGATCGATCGGCTGTCGCTGGCAGCGGACGAAGTGGGGCTCGGAGATGTGGGCGAGGACGCGTTTCTGGAGGCTGCGCGCGAGGCCCTGCTCGCGGCACTGCGCGAGGCACGTTCATCGGCGACGCCGTCGCTGCCGGATGCGGCGGGATGAGCCTGGCTGACGTCATTGGGCCGTGAGGGCCTGTTCAAGTTCGTCGATGACGGCCTCGTCGACCTTGCGGCGCACCACATCGGGCTTTAGCCCGCCGATCGGGTGCGGCACGATCAGGCGCTCAAGGTCGCCCAGCCCGCGCTGCTCGGCCTCGAGTTGAAGCAGGTCGGTAAAGGCGCTCGTGCCGACCGTGACCGTGGGGATGCCGAGCTGTTCGAAGAGGACTGCGGCGTGGACACTCCACGTCGTGCAGGATCCTCAATCACACGACCCAATCAGCAGGAAGTCGGCCCCCTCGGCGAGCTGCGCGATCGTCGAATCCGACGGCGGGCCGGCGACGGGCTTGCTGCCGAGGGTGAGTTCGCCGAGCTCGACGCGCGAGCGCAGCCCATCGACCATCGCTTCCATCAGCACGCGGGCGTTGGCCTTGCGATTCTCCAGAATCCCCGGGCGCAGCCCCGCCAACGAGTTGGGCCGCGGCGCGGCCGATGCCTCAGTCACAGCGACATGCGCGACCGGGTTCAGGATCTGTGCCGATTCCGTCATGACGGTCTCCTTGCAGCTGTCAGCGCCTCTCGGCCTGCGCCTTGCAACGCGTCAACGCGGCCGACTCGACCACCTAGTCGAGGTGCGCGTAGACGATCTCTTTCAATTCATCGAGGTCGGGGAAGCGGCCCATCGCGGCCTTGCTGAAGACCAGCTCGCCGTTCACCTTCCACTCGAACACGCCGCGCGTGCCCGGCACCAGTTTGACATCTGCGACGAGATGCTGGATGTCGGTCATGATCTCGCCGAGCATCCAACTGGTGCGCGGCCAGTAGCCGCAGTCGGCGCAGTATTCGACCTCGAGTTGCAGCGTCTCGTCAGCCATCGCGACTATCCCAACTAGCCCAGGTATTGCTCAAGCCGCGCCCCGGCCTCGGCGACCGAACCCGACGGCATGGGGATCATCTGTAGCTCGGCGCCTGCATCCGAGCGCTCCTGTAGCTGCTCGGTGACCGACTCGATCGGGCCGATCACCTGGATGTCGCGGACCATCTGCTCAGTGATCGCCATCAGCGCGCCCTCGGAGTCACGGTCGGCCCAGGCCGCCCGCGAGTTCGCGATCTCCGCCTCGAAGCCCGATCGCGAGAGCATCTGCCAATAGAACTGGCCCATCCGGTTCGTGTAGTGGAAGAGTGGCTGCCGCGCGTGGCGCCAGACTTCCTCGTCGTTGCCCTCGCCGAGCACGTAGACGTTCGTGAACGGCGCGATGGTGACCGAATCCTCCGGGCGTCCGGCGTCGCGCGAGGCGCCCGAGAGCTGGTCGCGCAGGCCGGCGAAGGCGCGCTTGGGCCAGTGAATCGGGTAGATGCCGTCAGCGATCTCGCCGGTCTGCTGGATCGAGCGCGGCGTGATCGCGGCGATCCAGACCGGCACGTCCTCGCGCTGCACCTCGTAGTCGATCCGGAAGCCGCGTTGCAGCGTGTAGATCTCGCCCTCGTAATTAATCCGCTGACCGGAGAGCGCCATCTTGATGATCTCGGTGTACTCCTTGAGCCGCCGCAGCGGACGGTCGAACTGGACCCCGTGGAAGCCCTCGATCACCAGGTTCCCGGAGGAGCCGAGCCCGCAGATCATCCGACCGCCGGAGATCACTTCGAGCGTCGCGAACTCCTGCGCGATCACGGCCGGCGAGCGCGAATAGCAGTTCAGGATGCCCGTGCCGAGCTGAATCTTCTCGGTGTTCGCGGCCAGCACCGTCAGCCACGGCAGCACCGACGGACCCCAGGCCTCGCCGGTCGAGACGAGCTCGTAGCCCAGCTCGTCGGCGATTTTGACCTTCGCCATCGTGTCGCGCCACTCGCTCGAGAACCCCGTCAGTACGCCAAGCCGCATCGGTTTTGCTCCTCGTTGATTGAGTCCGCAGTCTACCCACGGCCGGCGCTAGGCGACCTCGACGATCATCTCGATTTCGACGGCCATCCCGATCGGCAGCGACTGCATCCCAACGGCCGAGCGGGCGTGGCGGCCGGCCTCTCCGAAGACCTCGACGAGCAGGTCGGACGCGCCGTTGGCGACGGCCGGCTGGTCGCCGAACTCGGGCGTGCAGTTGACCATGCAGAGCAGCTTGACGACCCGCGCGACCGAATCGAGCGTGCCCAGCTCGGCTCGCAGCGAGGCCAGCAGCTGGACCATCACCGCGCGCGCGGCCGCGTAGCCCGCCTCGATGTCCAGGTCGGCGCCCAGCTTGCCGCGGATCAGGCTGCCGTCCACCACCGGGCCGTGGCCCGAGAGGTAGACCAGATTTCCCGTCCGCACCGCCGGCACATAGTTGGCCAGCGGCGCGCTCGTGTTCATGTTTAGCCCCAGCTCGGCGATCTTCGCTTCTGCCTCATGCCCTGCCATGGTCCGCCCCCTCGACTGTCTGAGACCGTCTGATTGACATCCGCTGACAGAATCCTAGCCTTCCCGCCGTATTCCCCAAGCGCGAGAGCAGAATCCCGGAGACACACCGATGGCCTACGAGATCGTTCGCTTCCCCTATGACGGCGCGGTTGACGCCGACGGCCACATCCTCGAACCGGCCAATCTCTGGCACGACTACCTGGAGCAGAAGTACCTCGACCGCGCGCTGCAGATCAAGCGCGACGAGGACGGCTTCGAATACCTCGAGATCAACGGCCAGCCCTCGAAGATCACGGTCAAGGGCATACTGGGGGTGATGGGCGCGATGGGCCAGGACGTGCTGCCCTCGGCCGACCGGCTCTACATGGACCATATGCCCTTCGGCGGCAGCGACGCCGCACAGCGGGTCGAACTGCTCGATCAGGAGAACCTTGAGAAGGCGCTGCTCTACCCCACGCTCGGTCTGCTCTGGGAATGCGAGTGTGACGACGCAGAGATCTCAAACGCCTACACGCGCGCCTACAACCGCTGGATCGTCGACTTTTGCCGCCCCAGCGAGGGGCGGCTGGTGCCGATCGCGCAGCTCTCGATGCTCGACATCCCGGCTGCGGTCGAGGAGCTGGAGCGAGCGGTGAAGTCGGGCGCGCGCGGCGCCTTCGTCGCCCCGTTCACGCACAACCACATCCCCCACGGCCACCCTGACCACGACGCGCTCTGGCAGAAAGCTGAAGAGCTGGGCGTGCCGATCGCGATCCACCCGACCTTCGACCTGCCGTCGAACTCCTCGCCGCGCTTCGACATGACTTCGTTTGGCGCCGCGAGGGGCTGGTATGGGAACGTGATGGTGCGGCAGGGCCTGCAACAGGCGCTGGCCAGCCTCTTCGCCTTCGGCGTCTTCGAGAAGTTCCCCAATCTGCAGCTCGGCATCCTCGAGGTCGGCTCGGGCTGGGTCGGCTCGATGCTCGACCGCATGGACGCCGTCTTCGAGACCTCCGCCGGCCGAGCCGTGCCGCTCAAGGACAAGCCGAGCGAATACTTCAAGCGCCAGTGCTTCGTCTCCGGCGACCCCGACGAACACGCGGCCGCCTACACGATGGACTACGTCGGCTCCGACCGCTTCATGTGGGCGTCCGACTACCCGCACCCCGACCACACCGGGACTTGGGTGCACGACCTCGTCGAGCTGGTTGAACCGCTCGACGAGCTTGCTCGCGAACGCGTGCTCGGCTCGAACGTCAAGCGCATCTACGGGCTCGAATAGGCCCGCAGCTCGACCTCGTTGCCATCGGGATCGCGCACGTACAGCCCGTCGGCCATGCCGCGCGCGCCGTAGAGCGCGAAGTCGGGGTCGCGCACGATCTCGAACGCGTCCGACGCCCGAACCGCAGCCAGGTCCTCGGCCGCCACGACCAGGCAGAAGTGGTCGACATTGCGGCCTGCCGGGGCACCCTCGCCCGCTTCGATGATGTCGATGATCGTGCCCGCCGAGACCCGCACCGAGGGGAACGGCGCGTCGCCCACGCGCCACTGATCGACCCGTACCGGCGCGAGCCCGAGCGTCTCGCAGTACCAGGCCAGCGACCGCCCCACGTCCGCCACCGCCAGCACGATGTGGTCCAGCGCTTCGACATGCAGCATCACAGCCTCCGTTCCCAAGCAACACTAGGACGAATCAGGGCGAGTCAGACCGATCGGAATCCACCGCGGGTCGTTACGCTGTTTCGGCATACGAAGACGGATCGGTGGAGCGCACGATGGCCGATGTAGAGGTTCGACTCGCGCGGGCGTTGCAGACGCAGGCCGGTCTCCCGGCCTCCTGCGGGATCGCCGCGGCGACGGCGCGCGAAGCGCTCAACCGCCTCGCCGAGCTGCACCCGCAGATTCAGCGCTTCGTGCTCGACGATCAGCAGCGCCTGCGACGCCACGTGAACATCTTCATCAATGACACGCTGATCGTCGATCGCGTGCATCTCTCCGATCGGCTCCACGACGGCGACCGGCTGCACATCCTGCCAGCCGTCTCCGGCGGAACCGCTTGAACCAGTGAGGGAGTTTGACTCGTGAGCGAAACAGGCCTGCTCGTCGGAACTCGCAAGGGCCTCGTCATCGGTCGCAGCAGCGCCGAGCGCACGTCCTGGACCTGGTCGGCTCTGGAGTTCGGCGGCTGGGTGATCGACTACGCCGTGCACGACCCGCACAGCGACGCGATCTGGGTCTGCACCAGCGCGATGCAGTGGGGCCCACGGCTGCAGCGCTCCGATGACGGCGGCGCGACCTGGCGCGAGGCGTCGATTCCCACGTTCACGGATGGCGAGCGCTCCGTCGAGTCGGTCTGGACCATCGCTCCCGGCGCCGAGCCGGGCACGCTCTACGCCGGCGTGATGCCCGTCGCGCTCTTCATCAGCCACGACGACGGCGCGTCATGGGAGATCTGCAACGCTCTGGACACGCACCCAACCAACGTCCATTGGGGGCCCGGAGCCGTCGGCCTGATGTTGCACCACATCAGTCCAGACCCCCATGACCCGCAACGCATCGTGGTCGCCGGCTCAGCGACCGGCGTCTACGTGACGGAGGACGGCGGCCACAGCTGGCAAGCGCGCAACCGCGGGGTCCGCGCTGAGCACCTGCCCGAGGGTGGCGCGGAGGAGGCCGGGCACTGCATCCACTCGATGTTCGCCCACCCGCTGCAGCGCGGGCGCATCTGGCAGCAGAACCACTTCGGCCAATACCGCTCCGACGACGACGGGCGCAGCTGGATCGATGTCGGCGCCGACCTGCCCGGCGTGTTCGGGTTCGCCACCGCGATCGACCCGCGCGACCCCGACAGCGCCTGGTTCATCCCGCTCGACGTCGACCAGGCGCGCATCCCGCGCGACGGTCAGCTGGCCGTGTGGCGCACGCGCGATGCCGGCGCAAGCTGGACGGCGCTCCGCAACGGGCTGCCAGAGGACGACTTCCATCAGGGCGTGCTGCGCCAGGCGCTCGGGACTGACGGCCACGACCCGCTCGGCCTCTACCTCGGCACGAGCGGCGGAGCGCTCTACGCCAGCCGCGACACCGGCGACTCCTGGACGCTGATCCGCGAGCACCTGGCTGCGATCACGTCCGTCCGAGCGTTCCCGATCGACGGCTAGATGCAACCGCTGCCGCGACTGATCCGGGCTAACCGCATAAGCTCGCGCGGTGTCAGCGACTGAACTTCCGCGTGTGGACGAACGCCGAGCGCTCAGCCGCCGAGCGACTCTGTTCGCGCTGTTCCTCGCGATGCTCTGGGGCGGCAACCCGGTCTCGATCAAGGCCGGCCTCGAGCATGTTGGACCGCTGCGCCTCGGCGCGCTGCGGATGGCCCTGGGCGGCCTCGTCGTGCTGCTCCACGCGCTCGCGACCGGCGTGTCGGTGCGGCCGCGGCGCTCCGAACTCGTACCGCTGGCCGGGCTCGCGGTGCTCTTCGTGGCGCAGACCGCGCTGATGTACTTCGGCGGCGACGCCACCACCGCCGGCCACGCCGCCGTGCTGATCGCCACCTTCCCACTTTGGGCCGCGATCGCCGCGCATTTCATCGTGCCCGGCGATCGCATGACCATCGGGCGCACGATCGGCACGCTGATCGCCTACGCCGGCGTCGTCGTGGTCTTCTCCGGCGACATCGGCGACGGGACGCATCTCGTTGGCGACGTGATGATGCTCGGCTCCGGCCTGCTGCTCGGCACGCGCCAGATCTATCTCTCGCAGACCTCACAGGCGATCGCGCCGGCCCGGCTGCTGATGACCCAATCCGTCGCCGCCGTGATCGTCTTCGCTCCACTGAGCGTGTTGCTGGAGTCCGACCCCTGGGTCTTTTCGTGGGAGTTTCTCGCCGCGCTGCTCTACCAGGGCGTCGGGATCGCCGGCTTCGGCTTCATCGGCAACACCTGGATGCTGCAGCGGTTTCTGCCCTCGCGCGTCACGGCGACACAGCTCACCACGCCAGTGTTCGGGGTGCTGCTCAGCTGGGCGATTCTCGGCGAGTCGGTCGGCTGGGAGCTGGTTGCCGGCGTCGCGCTGTTGGTGATCGGCTCGGCCGCCGCCCAGCGGCGAGCGACGCCCAAGCGCCCCCTACCAGTCGTCGAGACCCAGTAGCCGACGCCCCAGTGGAGTCAGCTCGGCCGGCGGCGAATCCTGCTCCCGAGCGATCAGATCCGGCACGACCAGATAGCCGTGCTGGTCGAAGAACTCGCGCTGGTCGGCTGTCAGGATCGGCATCGCCTCAATCGGCGAACGGCGCTTCCACGCCCGGGGGCATGCCCACATCGAACGCGTTCAGGGCGAGCGAGACCAGGCCGTAGTAGCCCATCACCGACGCGACCTCGAACACCCCGGGCTCGCCGACCAGCGCCTTGAGCGCCTCGTAGCATTCGTCCGAAACGCGCTTCGTCTCGATCAGCTCGCGGCCGAACGCGTAGACGGTCTGATGCCGCGCGTCGTCGAACGACGGCGTCTCGCCGTCGCGGATCGCGTCGATCGCCGCCTGCGGGACGCCGGCCGCGGCGCCCAGCCGCGCGTGCGCCCAGAACTCGAAGTTGGCCCGCCACTCGCCGCCGACCGTGAGGATCGCGACCTCAAGCAGGTCCGCCGGCAGTGAGGTGCTGTAACGCAGCGCGGCGCCCAGCTTCTGCACCGCGTCGCCCACCCCGGGCGAGTAGAAGAGCGCGTTGAACGGTCCCACCAGCGCGCCGTCTTCGCCCGCCAGACCGCCGTGCGGTCGGTCGGGGTTGGCCCGCGGGCCGGTGGTGAGGTTGTCCCAGAGCGTGCGTTGCGCGTCGTCCAGATTCTCAAACGTGACCGGCGCCAGTCGTGCCATCAGGTTCTCCGCTCAGGCGCGGCCGAGCCGCGCAGGTGTTCGGGCAGTAGTTCAGGAGGGTACGCGGTACCGACGAGGCCCTTGCGTTCGAGCTCCGCGACCTGCTCGGAGCTGTAGCCCAGTAGGCCGCGGTAAATCTCCTCGTTGTGCTCACCGAGTAGCGGTGGCGGCGTGCGCACCTGATTCGGCGTGCGCTGCATCTGGATCGTCAGGCCGGGATAGTCATGCGTGCCGACGCCTTCGATCGTCTGCTCCTCGAAGAAGCCAACCGCGCGCAGGTGCGGATCACTCAGCGCATCAAGTGCATCGTTGACCGGGGCCGCACAGACGCCGGCCGCCTGCAATGCATGGAAGAGCTCGTGTTTGTCCCAGGACGCCGTCGCGGCTCCGACTAGCTGATCGAGCGTCTCAACGTGCTGGAGACGCAGCCGGGCCGTCGCGAAGCGCGCATCCTGCGGCGCGTGCCCGATGTCGACGTCGCCCGAGCTCCCGTGTCCGCCCGAGAGCGCGTCGCACAGGGCCAGAAACTGGGCGTTGGTTTCGACATCGATCGCGATCCACTGGTCCTCGCCCAGGCAGCGATAGACGTTGTGCGGCGCGTTCCAGCGGTGTCGGTTGGCCTGCGGCGGCGGGTTGACGCCGTTCATCGTGTGTTCGAAGAGGAACTCGGCGAGCGTCGGCACGAAGCCCTCGTTGAGCGGCATCTCGATCAGCTGACCCTCGCCGGTGCGATCGCGGTGCCGCAGCGCCATCAGCACCGCGACGGCGCCCTGCACACCCGCCAGCCCATCGCTGGCGAGCGTCTCGCCGGTCCCGCCCGGTGGAGTGTCGGGATAACCGCGCAGGTGCGTGTGTCCCACCATCGCTTCGACATGCAGGCCGAACGCGCGGTAGCTGCTGTACGGACCTTCGAGCCCGAACGCCGGCATCCGCAACATGATCAGCCGCGGATTGACCGCCCGCAACTCCTCCCAGCCGATCCCCGCTCGATCGATCGTCTGCGGCACGTTGTTCTCGACCAGCACGTCGCAGTGCTCAATCAGCTTGAGAAACGCGGCGCGCCCTTCGGGCGACATGATGTCGCAGGTCATTGAGCGCTTGTTGCGGGCGTGCGAATTGAACGACGCGGAGCGGTTCCAGGGGTCCGCGCCCGGGTCCGCGTCGGGGTACTGGGGCTGCACGCCGCGCGCCGCGCCGCGCAGCATCTGCTCGCGAGACGGTACGTTTTCGGCGCCGCGCGTGAACGGCTGCATCCGGTTGATCGGCTCGACCTGAATCACGTCAGCGCCCCACTCGGCCAGCAACTGCGTCACGTGCGGCCCGGCCCACACGACGGTGATCGCGGCGACCCGAACGCCCTCCAGCGGCAGCGGCAGATCGCCTCGCTGCAGGTCGCGCGGCGGGTCGAGCTCGATCGGCGCGAGGTCGAGCACCGCGCGTGCGTGCTCGCCGAGGTGCGGCGCCCGCAGCGGCCGCTCGGGCGGCGATCCGTACATCCGAAACGGGAATCCCGGGTACTTCAGCTCGGTCCCGTGCCAGTGCGTGATCTCGTGCCACCACTCGCGCGCCGCGAGCTGCGGGTCCTCCAGCAGGTCGGCCACGGTCATCAGCGCGCCCGCCAGCAACCCCGAGGACTGCGCCGAGGCGACCGCCTCGATCTTGCCCATCCCCACCAGGAACTCCGTGATCGCCTCGTTCAGACGATCGGCGAAGCCCGGGATGACGCCCGCGGCCGCACGCGACTCCTCGAGCAGGTCCTCGCGCCCGATCCATTTAAGCAAGACCGGCATCCGCCGGCCCGCGCCCATCACGTTCACGAAACCGTCGGCGCAGGGAAAGATGCCCGCGCCGACCCAGCGGCTGTCGCGGCGCGCGCGCTGCGGCGACACGCCGCTGTAGGCCGCCGCCGTCAGGTGCACGGTGCGTCGATCACGGCAGCCCGCCTGGCAGCGGTAGATGCTGATGTCGATCCACTCGCCCGCGCGCCGCCATTCGTCGGAACGCCGATTGCGCTCGGTGCGACGCAGCGCCAGCAGCATCGCCAGCGCCGCCGTCGCGCCGGCGTGGTAGCCGGCGTAGTGGCCGGCGAGCTTGAGCGGCTCGCGGTCGGCCGCGCCCGTCGCGTGCAACGGCCCCCCGATCGCCTGCAGCGTCAGCTCCGACCCGCGGTAGTCGCGGTAGGGACCGGTCTGTCCGAAGGGGGTGATCGAGCAGAGCACCAGACGCGGATTGATCGCGTGCAGCACCTCCCAGCCCCAGCCGGCGGCCGCCGCCTCCCCCGGCATCCCGTCCTCCACGATCACATCAACCTGGCGTGCGAGCCGGCGCACGGCAGTCGCACCGTCGTCGGTGTGCGGGTCGAGCACGATCGAGAGCTTGTTCGTGTTGAGGTGCAGGAACAGGCCCGAACCCTCGATGTCGGGTGCGTTGCCAGGAAACGGGCCGAAACGCCGCGAAGGGTCGCCGCCGCGCGGCTCGACCTTGATCACCCGCGCCCCATAATCGGCCAGCAGCTTGGTCGCGTACGGCCCGGCGACGTTGCACGAAAGATCGAGAACTTGAAGGCCTGCGAGCGGCCCGTCCATGCATGCTCCGTGAGAAATCCCCGCGCTACAGGCGGAAGCTAATCGTCCGCGATCATGCTAATGGCGAACTGCAAATTCGGGCACTTCAGGCAGTTCGGGCACGCGCCGGCGCTCAGCGATAGCGACGCTGCGGCGATTTCATGCCCAACATCGGCCGCACGGCGGCGTCGAAGTTCATGTCCAGGCCGGCCCCGTGCTGGCGCGCCACATGCAGGTCGCGGAAGCGCCGTTCGAGCGTCCAGCGACGGTGGATCGCGTTGGTCCCCACGGCTCGGAAGAGCAGCTCCACTGCATCGGTCGCATCATGCACTGCGTGAACGTTGGCCATCCGCCAGCGCGCCAGCAGTGCCTCATCGATCGGGCCAGCCAGCACTGATTCCCACGCCGCGCCGGCGGCTTCGCGCACGAACGCGCGCGCCGCCGCGACCCGCGCCTGCGCCCTCGACAACGTCACCCGAAACGACTCGCGCTCCGACAACGGCCGCGCATCCATCGTGCTCGCCACCGCGCGGCTGGCCGCCACGACTTCGTCGATCGCCCCCTGCGCGACACCCAGCGCGTGGCCGGCGTTGGCGATCCAGATCACCACCGCGCGGTCCGGCACACGCCAGATCGTTCCCGCGGCGCAGGGCGTTCGGTCGGCGCCGAATGCGTGCGCGTCCTGCACGTAGGCGTTCTCGATCAGCCAGTCGTGGCTGCCTGTCCCGCGCAGCCCCATCGTGTCCCAGGTCTTCACCACCGCGCCGGCGCGCTGCGGCAGAAACGCCGAGTGGACTGCGCCGTCGGCCTCGTCGCGGAAGGTCACCAGCACGTAGGTCGCGTGCTCGATCCCGCTACAGAAGTTCAGCTGCCCGCTCAGCCGCCAGCCCGACCGGCAGCGTCGCCCGGTCGCGAGCACGCGGCCCGAGCCGGCGAAGCGAGACCGCGGACCGCCCGGCTCGTCGCCGCCGATCATCTGGCTCAGCACCGCACCTGGCAGCCAGCCCGTCGAGGTCGAGATCTCCGTCGCGATCATCACCACCCAGGCGGTTGACGCATCGGCGTGCCCCAGCGCCTCGAGCACGTGAAACACCACCAGCGGATCGACCTGCTCGCCGCCTGCCTCGGCGGGGATGTTCATGCGAAACAGCCCACGATCGGTCAGGGCCTCGATCAGCTCGCTCGGCACGAATCCGTCGGCCTCGACCTGCGCGGCCTGCGCGCGGATTCGGGGCTGGAGCTCTCGCGCCGCGTGGACCAGGGGATGATTCGCCGGATCGGTGGACATGCGTGGGGCCTACCGAGGCTTGTCGCGATAACGGTCTCGGTCGGGAATCGCAGAGCCGCGGGTCAGCGGCGACAGCTCCAGCATGTAACGCGTGCCCGCGTCCCAGTTGAAGTCGAGCGCCGCGTTGTGCCGACGCGCCACTTGAAGGTCCCGGAAGCGCCGCTCGAGCGTCCAGCGGCGGTGGATCGCGTTGGTCCCGGCGGCGGGAAAAAGCAGCTCGACCGCCTCGGTGGCGGCATGGACCGCATTGACGTTCGCGAGTCGCCACTGGCCGACGGCGTCGAGGTTCGGTGCGCCGTCGAGGACAGACTGCCAGGCGACGGAGCCCATTTCGCGCACGTAGGAGCGCGCAGAGCCGACTCTCGCCTGAGCGCGGCCGAGCGCGACGCGAAAGTGCTCGCGCTCCGCGAGTGGCCGCGAGTCGCTCTTGCTGGCGACGTGCTTCGCGTGCAGGATCACCTCGTTGATCGCGCCCTGAGCGGCGCCGACCGCCTGGCCGCCGTTCTGCAGCCAGCTGGCGATCCCGCCGTCGGGAATCTTCCAGTTAGGACCCGGAGCGTGCGGTTTAGAGCCGATCTTCATCGTTCGGCTGTCCGGCGCGAACACGTCGACCGAACGGAAGTCGTGGGAGCCGGTGCCGCGCAGGCCCATGGTGTCCCAGGTCCGCAGGATCTCTACCTGGTCGGGCTCAACGAACGACATGTATGCGTCGTCGGGCTGATCGTCATCGCGGAAGGCCGCCACGATGTGGGTCGCGTGATCGATCCCGCTGGCGTAGGTGCCGATGCCGCTGATCAGCCAGCCGTCCGCCACGCGCTTGCCGTCGTTGGTCGGCCTGGCCGAGCCCGCGATCCGGCAGCGCGGACCGCCGGGATGATCGGCGTCGATCATCTCGCGCAGGTGCTCGGTCGTCAGGAAGCCGGTGACCAGCGAGAGCTCGGTCGCCAGCATCACGACCCAGGCGAGGGACGGGTCGGCGATAGCGAGCGCTTCGATCGCGTGGAACGCGACGAGCGGAGGGACCTCTTCGCCGCCGGCGTCGGCGGGGATGAACATGCGATACAAGCCGGCGTCGGTGACGGCTTCGATCAGGTCGCGGGCCGGGGCCCCGTTTGCCTCGGTCTCGTCGGCGCGTGCGGCGACCAGCGGCTGCAGCTCTTTGGCTCGCTGGACCATCGGGTGATCAGCGGGGTCTGGTTGCATGGGGGAAAGGTAGCGGTGCGACCCCTCCTAGACTGACCCGACGAACGATCGAGAGGATCTCATGACGAGCACAAGCCCCAGCCCGCGCCCTCGTACGATGACCAACGACGCCGAGCTGCGGGAACGCGCCGCGGCCGTGATTCCCAACGGGATGTACGGCCATCAGAGCGCCGCCTTCCTGCCCTCGAACTTCCCGCAGTTCTTCAGCCGCGGCGAGGGCGCGCACATCTGGGACGTCGATGGCAACGAGTACATCGACTATCTCTGCTCCTACGGACCGATCCTGCTCGGCCACGCGCACCCCACGGTCGACCGCGCCGCCGCCGCCCAACTCGAGGCCGGCGACTGCCTCAACGGTCCCAGCGCGGAGATGGTCGAGCTGGCCGAGCTGCTCGTCGACATCACCCCCTGGGCCGACTGGGCCTGGTTCGCCAAGAACGGCACCGACGCAACGGTCTACGCCGCGACGCTGGCCCGCGCGGCGACCGGGCGCGGCACGATCCTCCGCGCCAGCGGCGCCTACCACGGCGCAGCGCCGTCCTGGATGGGCCTCGCACGCGGCGCCCCGGCGCCCGGCACGATCGAGTACGAATTCAACGATCTCGCCTCCGTCAGCGCAGCGATCGACGCCGCCGACGGCGACTTCGCGGGGCTGATGGTCTCCGCCTTCCGGCACGACGTGTTCGTCGACCAGGAGCTGCCGACTCAGGAGTTCGCGCAGGGCGTCCGCGACCTCTGCGACGCGCACGGCGCGGTGATGATTCTCGACGACGTGCGCGGCGGCTTCCGGCTCGATCTGCGCGGCAGCTGGGCGCCGCTCGGCGTCGACCCCGACCTCAGCATCTACTGCAAGGCGATCGGCAACGGCTACCCGATCTCCGCGCTGCTCGGTCGCGAGAGCCTGGCCGAAACGGTCGCCAAGGCGTTCGCGACCGGCTCGTACTGGTTCTCCTCAGCCCCGATGGCCGCGGCGACCGCGACGATCACCACGCTGCAGGAAACCGGCGGCATCGCCCACATGCACACGGTTGGCGAGCAGCTGCGCGCCGGCCTCGCCGATCGCGCCGGGGCCCACGAACTGGGCATCCGCCAGACCGGCCCGGTCGAGATTCCGCTGCTGATCTTCGACGGCGATTCACCCGAGAAGCTCGACAGCCCGCGCGCGCGCATGTTCAGCGCCGAACTCGCCGAGCGCGGCGTCTACCTGCACCCGTTCCACAACGCCTTCCTCAGCACCGCGCTGACCAGTGAGGACATCGAGCACACGGTCGCCGCTAGCGACGAGGCTTTCGCCGCGGTTCGCGACCGTTTCGGCGCGGACGCTCCGGCGGCTGAGGCGAAGGCGTAAGCAGCTCCTCGGCCCAACGACGCGCCGCCATCCAGCGTCCATTGCCCGTGTAGGCAATCGAGACAGCCAGCCCCACGCTCGCGCCGACGAAGGCGGCGGCTGCGACTCCACGCGCCGCCGGCGACCATTCGGCGCCCGGCGCCCCTTGGCCGTTCGGTCCCGCTCCTGTAGGCGGCCCGTTGGCCGGCTCTGCTGGAGGCGCTGCGAGCGGCGCATCGACCGCGAGCAGTGGTGGAATCGATGGCGGATCGAGCATCGGCTCCAGCAGTTCGTCCTCGACGATCGGCAACAACGCCGTGGCGCCGTTCGTCACCGGCTCAGCCGAGACGACGGCCGTCGCGCCGTTCGAGGGCGGCTCAGCCGCCACAGCCGCCAACACCGGCGCGCCCGACGGGCCAGCCTGGCCGCCCTGCGGCGGGCCGTCTTCTTTGCCCGTCCGCAGCGGCACTTCGCGCATCAGCAGCATCGCCGCCACGGCGAACACCAGAATGCCCATCGCGAGCAGGAAGTTGTCCGTGATCGCGTTCGCCACGACCGTCTGCACGGCCGGCTCCGCGACGGCCCAGACATCTTCGCCGAGCGTCGCGATCAGCTCCGCGCGGAAGTCGGGATCGACCAACTTCTCCGGCTTGACCACGTCGACGAGCTCGGGCGACAACGCCGACTGCAAGCCCGAGGTCAGCCGCGCATTGAACAGCGCCCCGACCACGCCGATCCCGATCGCCCCGCCGATCAGCTGGAAGAACTGCGTGAAGCCCGAGACGCGGCCCAGATACTTCTGCGGAGCCGCGTTCTGCGCCGCCAGCGACAGCACCGGCATCATCAGCCCCATGCCGATGCCGAACACCGACAGACGCCCCAGCACGCCCAAAATCGATGTCTCGCGCGTCATCGTCGACAGCAGCGCCATCCCGCCCAGCATCAGCAGCACCCCGATGATCGCAAGCATCTTGTAGCGACCGGTGCGCGCCATGAGCTGACCGCTGATCACCATGACCCCCACCGAGACGATGATCATCGGACCCATCACGAGTCCCGCCGTCGCCGCGCCGGCGCCCAGGCCGACCTGCAGGAACACCTGCAGATAGACCATGACGCCCATCATCCCCACGCCCGTCAGGAACATCGTGATCGTGACCATCGCGATCGTGTTCACCTTAAACAGGTGCAGCGGCACGATCGGCACCGCCGCGCGGCGCTCGACAGCGAGGAACAGCAAGAACGAGACCGCCGACAGCGCCAGCAAGCCCAGCACCAGCGAGCTCGTCCAGCCCGCCTGACCACCCAGGCTCATCGCCAGCATCAGCGGCAGCAGCATTGGCATCAGCACCAACATGCCCAGCCAGTCGAACCGCAGTGCGTGGGGCGGCGGACGCAGCCAGGGCATCTTCCAGGCGATCAGCACCACCGCGAACGGACCCACGAAGAGCATCGACCAGAAGACCCAGCGCCACGAGAACGCCTCGGTGATCACCCCGCCGAGCGGCGCACCGATCAACCCCGACAACGCGAACACCCCGCCGAACAGCCCGATGTACTTCCCGCGCTCCGACGGCGGATACAGGTCGCCGACCACCGAGAAGGTCGACATCATCAGAATCCCGGCGCCCGCGCCCTGGACGGCGCGGAAGGCGATCAGCTCGTAAATCCCGGGCGCGGCGCCGCAGGCCGCCGTACCGGCGAGAAAGATCGCCAGGCCGACCAGCAGCAGCGGCTTGCGCCCGAACGAGTCGCTCAGCGTGGCAGCGACCGGAATCGTCACGACCTGCGCCATCGTGAACGCCTGAATCAGCCACGGATACAGCTCGAGGCCGCCCAGGTCGGAAACGATCCGCGGCAGCGCCGGGTTGACCACGCTGTGCTCGAGCGCCGACAGGAACATCGCCAGCATCGAGCCGCCGATGACGAACGCCTTCGTCTTGTTCGGCAGATCCATGCCCAGCGGACGATCTTCGTCGATCCCCGCCCGCACCGGTGGGGCCGACCGCTGGTCGCTGGTCGCGCGTTCGCTCATCGCTCGTCCGGGAATGCTTCGGAATCGTGAACTATTCGCATCGTATGGCGCAAAGCGACGTTTGGTCAAACGCGGAATGCAATCGCGGGCTCACGGCGCAAGCTCCTCAGTCGCGCCGATCGGCCCGTCATGCCGCAACATCTGCAGGTCGTTGCCCAGCGCAATCGAGCGCGGCCAGCCGGGGAATACGCCCGCCGCAGTCAGCCAGTCCGCGACGCCCTGGTCGGGACACACCCGTGCACGCGTCGGCAAGACCGTGCAGATGTAGTAGATGCGCGGCCAGTCGTGACCCTCGATCAGACCAGGGTGATACTTGTTGCCAAGTGCAGTCAGGTCGATCGTGTACACATGCGCTTCGCTGTCGCTTCCGGTCCCGGGCCAATCATCTCTGTTCACGTAGTGTTCCGCGTAGTCCGCCCAATCGCCGCCCAGATCGCCGCGCCAGGGCCAGCCCGTGTAGGCGTCCAGGAATGTCGCCTGGATGGTCAACCGCTCGGCCGCGCCGCGCCGCTGCAGCTCTTCGCCGAGCTCGTCGATCAGGATCGCGCCGGCGCTGTGCCCGATCAGGTGCAAGCGATCGTATCCATGAGCCTGAATCGCGCGCGCCAGGCAGCGGCCGTGCTCCAGCCCCCGGCGCCGCGCCGTGAACGGATTGGCGGGGCCGCTCGCCGCGTCACGCTCCCAGTGATACGCCACCACCTGCCAGCCCACCTGCCAGCCCGGATGCACCCGCATCGGAGCGGCGACCCGATCCAGCCACGCTTGCCGCGTTGGATTTTCGACTCTCCATCCGTGCGTCAGCAGCACCAGGCCGGGGCTGACCGCCCCGGGCGGCGGTTCCGGGATCGCCGCGGCGCCGCAGACGCCGATCCCCAGTCGCAGCGCGTAGGCGCCGCTCGCCGTACCGCGGCTCGCCTCCGTGGCCACCAACTGATAGCGGCCCGCCGGCAGAGTTCGGGTGATGCGCGAGTGCCGACCCTCGCCGCCGTTGTTGTCTCGCTCAATCTGATTGCCGCCGGCGTCCAGCAGCCGCAGGTACGCGTTGAAGTCGCGCGAGGTCAGATCGATCGTGACGCGTGCCTCGCGCGTGAGGCGGAACTCGTAGCGATCCGCGTAGTCGCGGATGTCGAACGGATCTGCGCAATCAGCGCGTTCCAACCGCCCGTCCACGCTCGGAAACTCGTCCAGCGCGCCCAGATCGGTGAGCGGGCAGGGTGTCTGTGCGGCGCTCGTGGTCAGTCCCAGGACGGCGGCGAGCAAGGTCGCCGTCAGCAGCAGCAGACCACGGGTGCGCCAAGCGCTTGATCGCACGGTCCCAATGTAGGTCGGCCCCGTACCGGGGTGGTAGCCTGTGCCCGATTCCCGACGCATCTGCTGGAAGGCGGTCTGTAATGGCTGAGATGATCTGCGATCGAATCAAGGTGATCGACTCCGACACCCACGTCTCCGAACCGGAAACGCTGTGGACCGATCGGATCTCGACCAAGAAGTGGGGCGACCTGGTGCCCCACGTTGTCTTTGACGACGAGATCAACGAAGACCGCTGGATGATGGGCGGCAAGAAGTTCATGCCCACCGCCGGCGCCGCGATGGCCGGCTGGAAGTCGCCCCCGCCCAACCACCCGCCGACCCTGCAGGAGGCCGACCACGGCTCGTGGGAGATCCGCGAGCGGCTCGAGCGCATGGACGAATACGGCATGTATGCACAGGTCGTCTACCCGAACGTCGGCGGCTTCGGCTCGGGCAACTTCCTGACCATGACCGACGACGAGCTGCGGCTCGATTGCGTCCGCGCCTACAACGACTTCCTGATCGACTGGACCAGCGTCGACAAGGACCGCTTCATCCCGATCATGGCGATGCCCTTCTGGGACGTGCAGGCCTGCGTTGAGGAGATGGCCCGCGCCCACGACCGCGGGCACAAGGGCGTGCTGATGACTAACCAGCCGCACACCTTCGGCTTTCCGCGCATCACCGAGCAGCACTGGGACCCGCTGTGGAACCAGGCGCAGGACATGGGCCTGTCGATCAACTTCCACATCGGCTCCGGCGACCTCACCGAGCTGCGCAACGTGACCGTCGACAACGGCCGCCAGGCGGCCTACGCGAAGAGCACCGTCAAGCTCTTCCTCGACAACTCCAACGCGATCCTCGACGTGATTCTCTCGGGCATGTGCCACCGCTTCCCCGAGCTCAAGATCGTCTCGGTCGAGTCCGGCGTCGGCTGGATTCCCTACCTGCTCGAGGCGATGGACTGGCAGTGGCTCAACTCCGGCTGCCGCGAAGAGCACCCCGAGATGGACCTGCTCCCGTCCGAGTACTTCCGCCGCCAGTGCTACGGCTGCTTCTGGTTCGAGGAAGCTTCCGTGCTGAAGGCGATCGAGGCGTTCGGCTCCGAGAACTTCCTCTTCGAGACCGACTTCCCGCACCCCACGTCAATGTCGCCGGGCCCGAACAGCGTCGCCCGCAACCCGAAGGAGCACGTCGAGCAAGTCCTCAGCGTCCTCCCCGAGGAAGACCTGCTCAACGTCCTCCAGCGCAACGCCGCCAAGGTCTACAACTTCGAGGTGTAGTTCCTCGAGGTCAACGGACACCACCACACCGCGCCGGACTCCGCAGGGGTCCGGCGCGGCGCATTTCTGGCGCCTGAGTCCGGATCGAGTCGGTGATCCGGAACGCCCCACCTCCGCCCGCCGAACCGTTGATCAGCCCAGGTCCCACACCCTGCCTGAACGCTAACCTGAGACCCGGGAGGACCATCCGATGACCACGACTGAGGCAGGTCTCTTGACTGCGGACGACCTCCTGCGCCTGCACAGCGAAGGCGTTCGTGGTGAGCTGATCCAGGGAGTGCTTTGCAAAACCAGGTCCACCGGCCGAGAACATGGCGAAATCGCGGCGAACACCGCGTACGAGCTGCTGAGTCATATCAAGCCACTGAACTCGGGCGTCGTGACAACTTCGGACTCGGGCGTGCGCCTTGCGCGTGATCCGGACACGGTCCGTGAACCTGATGTGGCCTTCTTCTCAGCGCAACGAATCGGGTCGGAGCGCGTGAGCGGCTATTCGGACGTTGTGCCCGATCTCGTTGTGGAGATCGTGTCGCCAACCGACGATCCTGAGAACGTCTACAACAAAGCGCGAATGTGGATCAGCTTCGGCGTACGCCTCGTCTGGGTCGTGCAACCCGACAGTCGCAGCGTGGAAGTCCATCGCGCCGAGCCTCCGCATGAGTCCATTGACGAAGACGGCCAACTGGGCGGGTACGACGTGTTGCCCGGCTTCGTTTGCCCGGTCAAGTCCATCTTTGGCTCCTAGGTAATCCTGCTTTCCCGCACCATTCGCTAGACTCCACGGAACCACTGAAGCTTGGCGCGTGTGCGCCTTCGAGAGGAATTCAACCGATGGAACTTCAGAACGTAGTGATCGTCGACGGAGTGCGCTCCGCCTTCGCTCGCGGCGGGCGCGGCGCCTTTACCGCCACCCGCCTCGACACCATTGGCGTGCAGGTGCTCCAGGAGCTGCTCAGCCGCTACCCGCAGGTCGCGCCTGAGGACATCGAAGACGTCGGCATGGGCTGCGTCGGCGGCGTGGCTGAGCTGGCCGGGATCGGCGCCAACCACATCGTGCGACTGGCCGGCCTGCCCGAGTCCGTCTGCACCTTCGACTCCAACCGCCAGTGCGGCTCCTCGATGGAGACCCTGCACCGCGTGACCCAGGAGATCATGGTCGGCGCGATCGACGTCGGCGTGGCCCTCGGCGTCGAGCGCATGGGTCGTCAGCTGGGCGGCGGCGGCGGTGCGGCACAGACCCGCATCACCGAGTTCAACTCGTCCCGCCACGAGCAGAGCGAAAGCCAGCGCAACCACGCGCACGACCACGACCTCAACTTCTCGGTCCCGATCCCCGACGCCATCCTCGACTCCTCGCCCGTCTGCTCGATGCTGCAGACCGCGCAGAACGTCGCCGAGATGTACGGGCTCAGCCGTGAGGACCTCGACGAGTTCGCCGTCCAAAGCCACGCCAAGTACGGCGCCGCCTTCGCCGACGGCTTCTACAAGGACGAGATCGTCCCGATCGAGGTCGAGCTGCCCGTCTTCGACGACGAAGGCAACGTGCTGCTCGACCAGCGCGGCGACAAGAAGGTCGTCGAGATGGACGAGGGCTACCGCCCCGGCACGAACTTCGAAGGCCTCAGCGGCCTCCGCACCGTGCGCGGCACCACCTCCCACCAGCAGCAGGAAATCCGCATCACCGCGGGCAACGCCTGCCCGACCAACGACGGCTTCACCGCCGCCCTGCTGATGAGCGAGCGGCGCGCCGAGGAGCTCGGCCTCGAGCCACTGGCCCGGATCGTTGGCTTCGGCGTCGGCGGCGTCAAGCCGCAGCTGATGGGCCTCGGCCCGATCCCCGCGACCCGCAAGGCGCTGGCCCACGCCGGCATCGACGCCTCGGAGATCGACCGCGTCGAGTTCAACGAAGCCTTCGCCGCGCAGGTCATCCCCTCCGTGCGCGAGCTCGGCATCCCGATGGACCGCGTCAACGTCAACGGTGGCTCGCTGGCCATCGGTCACCCGCTGGGCGCCACCGGCACCCGCCTGGTCACCACCGTCGCCCGTGAGCTGCAGCGCAGCGGCACCCGCTACGGCCTGGCCACCCAGTGCATCGGCGCCGGCATGGGCATCAGCACCATCCTCGAAGCCGTCTAGTCCCTAGACAGCCTTCAAGGCCCAACAAGAGGGGGCGGCCGTCTGGTCGCCCCCTCTTTGTTTGGATCAGGGCTGCGAGCGCTTGATGCTTGCGAACACTGGAAATCCGCGCAAAACCGAGGCCGTTGACGGCTGTCCAAGGTTGAACACCGCCTCTGCATACTCGTCCTCCGCCAGCGTCTCGCAAATCCAGCACCAGAGGAACGGCGGTTGACAGTCGTTGCGAATCGCGAAGATGATGAGGCGGCCGACCGGGCCGTCTGCACTGCTCGCTGCACCTCGAACATCCCACTCGAGGAACGCGCGGCGGCGGACGTACTGCGCAGTCGCTTCGCCCCGCAGTGCGTGCGATTCGACCGCGACGGGGATTCGTGAGTCGTTGGAGTAAGGCCAAACGTCAGCTAACGCGCGGAAGAATCCGACGGGAATATCGACGTGATCAATCCACGCGTCGTCAGTGGTGACTTCGCGCGAGCTGATTCGCTTCGCGAGCCAGACGACATCCTTCTCAAGCCAAAAGTCCTCCAGCGCATCTCGTAGGTCATCTTCTGTTGGCATGTTGCACTCTCCGGCGTCGTAGCCTGGTACATCGCACGGCTTGGGCGCAAGTAGGGCATCCCAATGGCAGGCGAACGGCGCCCCTGGACGCGCGACGAACTGCTCGTCGCCCTCAGCCTCTATCTCCAACTCCCGTTCGGCCGACTCCATCGCGGCACACCTGAGATCAAGCACCACGCACAGCTCCTCGAACGGACGCCGTCGGCGCTCGCGATGAAGCTGACCAACTTCGCCAGCATCGACGACTCGATCGACCGGGCCGGCCTGCGCAACGTCGCCAAAGCTGACCGCGATCTGTGGGCGGAAATGAAGCAGGACTGGCCGGCGATCGCCGAAGCCATCGATGCCGCAAAGGCGCAGTTCGGCATCGCCACGACAGACGACCCTGAGCCCGACGGACTGCCTGAGCCAACGCCAGTCGGTGAGGACATCCTCGCCACCACGAAAGTCCGGCGCGGCCAAGTGCTCTTCCGCTCGGCCGTATTGAGCGCCTATCGCGAGCGCTGCTGCATCACCGGCCTCGCCGACCCACGCCTGCTGGTCGCCTCGCACATCGTCCCGTGGCGCGACGACCCAGCGAACCGCCTCAACCCCACGAACGGTCTCTGTCTCAACGCGCTCCACGACCGCGCCTTCGACCGCGGCCTGATCACCTTCGACGCCGACCTACGCCTCGTGCTCTCGCCGCAGCTCGCCGTACAAGGGGTCCCCTTCGCGCAGACTGCGTTCGCCACCCATGTAGGCATGCGAATCCAGCCCCCAGACAAGTTCGCACCCGACCCGGACCTCCTGGCGCACCACCGCGATCACATCTTCTTGGGTTAATCCGAGTCAACGAATCGCCGGCGTGCAGCCGCGAGTCGGTCAGCGTTCGAGCCGTTCGGCTACCCTCAGATCACCACCCACTGGAGGATCCCACATGGTCGCCGAAGTCCTGACTGATGCCCCGATCGCTACCGCCCACCCGCTTGACCCGCTTTCCCGCGATGAAATCGTGCGCGCCTCGGCCCTTGCCACGGCCCACGCCGGCGGGCAGACCACCGTCCGCTTCCCGCTCGTCGCGCTGCACGAGCCCGACAAAGCGGTCGTGCGCGGCTACGCCGCCGGTGTCCCGATCGAGCGCCGCGCCTTCCTGGTCACCTACGACACCACCAACGGCGACACCCACGAAGCCGTCGTCAACCTCAGCAGCGACACCGTCGAATCGTGGACGCCGCGCAACGACGTCCAGCCCTTCCCGCTGATGGAGGAGTTCGGGCGCGCCCAGCAGACCGTCAAGAGCGACCCCGAGTGGCGCGCCGCGATGAAGCGCAAGGGCGTCACCGACGAGCAGCTCGAGACGGTCCAGATCGACCCTTGGCCGGCCGGCAACTTCGGCCACAAGTGGGAGACCGAGCACCGCATCCTCAAGGCCATCGCCTACCTGCGCGACACCGAGGACGACAACGGCTACGGGCGGCCCGTTGAGGGCGTCATGGCCGTCGTCGACCTGCTCAACCAGAAGGTGCTGGAGGTGCTCGAAGAGCCCGCCGTGCCGATCCCGCCCACATCGCTGCGCTTCGACGGCGAGCACGCCTCGGCGCACCCGCGCACCGACCTCAAGCCGCTCGACATCGTCCAGCCCGAAGGCGTCTCGTTCACGCTCGACGGCCACCTGCTGCAGTGGCAGAAGTGGCAGATGCGCGTCTCGCTGCACCCGCGCGAGGGCCTCGTGCTGCACCAGATCGCCTACGACGACAACGGCGCCCTGCGCCCCATCTGCTATCGCGCGTCGATGGCCGAAATGGTCGTGCCCTACGGCGATCCGAGCATCACGCAGAACTTCAAGAACGCGTTCGACAGCGGCGAAGTCGGCGGCCTCGGCCGGCTGACCAACTCGCTCGAGCTCGGCTGCGACTGCCTCGGCGAGATCGTCTACCTCGACGGCCACGTGACCAACGAGAGCGGCGGCGCGCGCACGATCAACAACGCCGTCTGCATCCACGAGGAAGACTTCGGCATCCTCTGGAAGCACACCTACGCCGACGGCCAAGGCAGCCCGCAGTCCTGGGTCCGCCGCTCGCGCCGGCTCGTTGTCTCCGCCATCGCCACCGTCGGCAACTACGACTACGGCTTCTACTGGTACTTCTACCAGGACGGCTCATGGGAGCACGAGGTTAAGGCGACCGGGATCATCCAGACAATCGCGATCAACGACGACGACCCGCAGATCACCCGCCACATCATCCAGCCCGGCCTCGCCGGCACCATCCACCAGCACTTCTACTGCTTCCGGCTCGACATGGAGGTCGATGGGGCCGCCAACAGCGTCTACGAGATCGACACCGTTCCGCTGCCGCCCGGCCCCGACAACCCGCTGCTCAACGGCTTCACCGCCAACAAGCGGCTGCTCGCGAGCGAATCCGAGGCCGCCAGCGTGGTCAACTCCGCGTCGGCCCGCCACTGGCGGATCGCCAACGACACCACCACCAACCCGCTCGGCCAGGCGCCCGCCTACGCGCTGATCCCCGGCGAGACCGTCTCGATGATGGCCGACCCGCAGTCCGCAGTTGGCCGCCGTGCACAGTTCGCGCGCAACCAGCTCCACGTCACCCCGTACGACGCCGACGAGTTCTACCCCGCCGGCGACTACCCCAACCAGAGCGAGCCCGACCAGGGCATCCCCGAGTGGATGGCCGCCGACCGGTCGCTGCAGGACACCGACCTCGTCGTCTGGTTCACCGTCGGCATGAACCACGTGGTCTGCCCCGAGGACTGGCCCGTCGCGCCGGTCCACCGCGCCGGCTTCAACATGAAGCCCTGGGGCTTCTTCGACCGCAACCCCGCGCTCGACGTGGCGATGCCCGACCACTGCGACGATGATATGGAAATGGACCACCAGCACCACTCGCACAACGCCCACTGCTAAGCGCGCGCCGCCCCATCGGGGCGGGCGGTCGCCAGGCGACGATCTGGACGGCTCCCCAAGGTGTGGGGAGCCGTCGCGCCGTGCCGATCTGAAGCGCTCCCGGCGACGCCGGGAGCGCTCGCGAAGCGACTGAGGGATCACTCCCAATGACGCACCCGCTCGATCCGCTCGGCGAAGCAGAGATCGTCCGCGCCTCGGCGATCGCCGCCGAGCATCTGGGATCGTCGGCATCGCTGCGATTCCCGCTCGTCGCCGCGCTCGAGCCGCCGAAGGGCGCGCTCGACGCAACGCGCTCCGCCGAAGTCCTCTGCTTCGACACCGCGTCCGGCCTCACCACCGAGATCGTCGTTGACCTCGACGCTGGCCGCGTGATGTCCGCCAGGCCCCGGCCCGGCGTGCAGCCCTTCGCCCTGTTCGAGGAATACGAGCGCGCCGAGGCCGCGATCCGCTCCGACAGCGGCTGGCGAGCCGCCATGTCCGCTCGTGGCCTCAGCGATCGACAGATCGACCTCGCCTTCCTCCACCTCTGGCCGACCGGAAACTTCGGCCACAAGTGGGAGACCGAGCACCGCATCCTCAAAGGCATCGCCTACCTGCGCGACACGCCCGACGACAACGCCTACGGCCGACCCGTCGAAGGCCTGATCGCAGTGGTCGACTTGCTCGAGCACCGCGTGCTGGAAGTCGTCGACGAACCATCACCGTCGCCCGCCAGCTCGTCGCTGCGCTTCGACCACGACCACGGCGGCCCGCCGCGACAGGACCTGAAGCCGCTCGAGATCGTCCAGACACAAGGCCCGTCCTTCAGCCTCGACGGCCAGCTGCTCAGCTGGCAGAAGTGGCAGATGCGCGTCTCGCTGCACCCCCGCGAAGGCCTCGTGCTGCACCAGATCGGCTACCTCGACAACGGTCGCCTGCGCCCGATCTGCTATCGCGCCTCGATCGCCGAAATGGTCGTGCCCTATGGAGACCCGTCGGTCGGCCACTACTTCAAGAACGCCTTCGACTCCGGCGAGTGCGGCCTCGGCCGGCTGACCAACTCGCTCGAGCTCGGCTGCGACTGCCTCGGCGAGATCGCCTACCTGGACGCGGCGCTCAGCGACGAGCGCGGCGGCGCCCGCACGATCAAGAACGCGATCTGCATCCACGAGGAAGACGTCGGCCTGCTCTGGAAGCACACCGATCAAGAGTCCGAGACGCGTGAGGGCGAGTCGGCAGTCCGCCGCTCCCGCCGGCTCGTCGTCTCCTCGATGGCCACCGTCGACAACTACGACTACGCCTTCTACTGGTACTTCTACCAGGACGGCAGCTGGGAGCACGAAGTCAAGGCCACCGGGATCGTGCAGACGATCGCCATCGGCGATGACGACCCGCAGATCACGCGCCACAAGATCGCGCCACAGCTCGGCGCCGTAATCCATCAGCACTTCTTCAGCGTCCGCCTCGACATGGAGGTCGACGGCGGCCCCAACACCGTCTACGAGATCGACACCGTCCCCCTGCCGCGCGGCCCCGACAACCCGCTCGGCAACGCCTTCACTGCGCGCGCCACCCCGATCGCCGACGAGTCCGAGAGCGGACGCAGCGTCAACTCGCCGTCGGCCCGCCACTGGCGGATCGTCAACGACTCCACATCCAATCCGCTCGGTCAGCCGCCCGCCTACGTGCTCAGCCCGGGAGCCACGGTTTCGATGGTGGCCGACGAGCGCTCCGCGATCGGCCAACGCGCCCAGTTCGCACGCAAGCAGCTCTGGGTCACCGCCTACGACCCGGCGCAGCGCTATCCGGCCGGCGACTATCCCGCCCAGAATGAGCCAGGCCAGGGCATGCCCGAGTGGATCGCGGCCGAGCGGTCACTCCGCGACGCCGATCTCGTGCTCTGGGTCACCGTCGGCGTCAACCACATCGTTCGACCGGAGGAGTGGCCGATCGCCCCCGCGCACCGCGCCGGTTTCAAGCTCCGCCCCTGGGGCTTCTTCGACCGCAACCCAGCCCTCGATGTCCCGGCGCCCAGCCACTGCGACCACGAGACCAGCATGGATCACCACCACTCCCCCAACGGCCACAGCTAAATCGACCGCCACGCCTGTGCGCCACCCGTTACGACACGCCCACGCGACACCCAGCCCAGATTCAGGCATAGTGAGACGTAGGGCGCGGTGGCTGGCTCGATTGTGAGGTGCTGCGATGGTCATGTCCGCTTCGGCTGACGTATTCGCGACGCTCGAATCCGAGGTCCGCTCCTACTGCCGCTCCTGGCCCACCGTCTTCACCCGCGCCCGCGGCGCGACCATCGAGGACGAAGCCGGGAATCGCTACGTCGACTTTTTCGCCGGCGCCGGCGGCCTCAACTACGGTCACAACCCGCCTGAGATGATCGAAGCGCTGATCGAGTACCTGCGCGCCGACGGCATCCTGCACAGCCTCGACATGTCCACCGTCGCCAAGCGCGACTTCCTGACCCGCTTCCACGACGTGATCCTCGCGCCGCGCGCGATGGACTACCGCGTGCAGTTCCCCGGCCCGACCGGCACCAACTCCGTCGAGGCCGCGCTCAAGCTGGCCCGCAAGGTGACCGGCCGACGCACGATCGTCTCCTTCACCAACGCCTTCCACGGCATGACCCTCGGCTCGCTCGCTGTCACCGACAACCCCGACAAGCGGCAGTCCGCCGGCGTCCCCCTCGAGCACACCGCGACCGTCCCCTATGACGGCCAGATCGGCGATGCCGACACCATCGAAGTGCTCGACGCGATGCTCGGGCCCAACGGCGAGCTGGGCGAAGTCGCCGCGGTGATCGTCGAGACGGTCCAGGGTGAAGGCGGCCTGCACGCCGCGAGCATGGCCTGGCTGCAGCGCCTCGAAGCCTGCTGCCGACGCCACGGCGCCCTGCTGATCGTCGACGACATCCAGGCCGGCTGCGGACGCACCGGCTCATTCTTCTCGTTCGAGCCCGCTGGCATCTCACCCGACATCATCTGCCTCTCCAAATCGATCTCCGGCAGCGGCCTGCCGATGGCGCTGACCCTGATTCGTCCCGAGCTCGACCTCTGGCGGCCCGGCGAGCACAACGGCACCTTCCGCGGCAACAACGCCGCCTTCATCACCGCTGCCGCCGCGCTCGACTGGTGGACCGACGACACCCTGTCTCAGGAGGTCGCCCGCAAGGCCAGCCGCGTGCGCGCCGAACTCGACTCGATCATCGCCGAGCAGGAGCGACTGCACGGCACGATCCGCGGCCGCGGGCTGCTGGTCGGCCTCCACACGCCGATCCCCGACCTCGCCAGTCAGATCGCCGCCGCCGCCTTCCAGCGCGGCCTGCTGATCGAAACCTCCGGCGCCACGGACGACGTCGTGAAGCTGATGCCCCCGCTCACCATCGAAGATGCCGACCTCGAGCGAGGCCTCGAGCTCCTCCGCGCCAGCGTCGCCGCGGCAGCCCCCGGCTAGCCCTGCGGTCCGTAGCTCCAGCGTGCCCTCGGCGTTCGCCTCGATGTCCGCCCACTCGACATAGAGCGGGAAATACTCCACATCGCGCCAGCGCTCGAGGTGGTCCATGTAGTGCGGTGAGCCGGGGCGGCCGGAGTTGCCCGGCGGGATGCAGACCCGCGCGCCGTTCAGGTTCTGCAGGTCGAAAATCTGCCGAAACGATGTCCCGTGATCTCCGGGCCGACCGTAAATCGAGCTGGCGTTGTTCGGCGTGTGATCGTCGCCGCCCGTCTCGATTTCGCCCACGTTGAACAGCGCAGCGCCCTCAGGATCGCGACCGAGGTTGTGCTTCCACAAGATCTTGTGCGCGTCGCCGTAGCGCCAGGCGCCCATGTCCGTCCCGTACCTCTCGCGCAAGACCCGTCCGGCTTCAGCCAGCGCGTCGACCAGCACGTCATCCCAAGACTGGCCGTCGGGCAGCGTCAGCGTCGCGTCGTGTTTCAGCTGCTCATAGATGATGCGTCGCTCGTCGCTCGTGCCCGGCGGAATCCGGCTCGGCTCGTCGAAGAACCGCCGCACCGTCCGGCGCGCGACCTGCTCGCTGAGCTCGTAGTAGACGAGCCCCGCGGCCGATTCGCGTGTCAGCGTCGCATCCCAGTCGCCCAGCAGCGCCTGCAACGCCCGAACCTCGGCGTCATCGCACGGCGCGGCAGCCGTTCGAGCGGCCAGCAGACGCGCGGCCAGACTCGTTTGGTCCGACTGGATCCTCACCATCTCATCAGCGGTCCAGTCGTCGCGACCGCTCAGCAGCTCGCGCAGCCGATCGGCGCGGAAGGGCGTCTGCACCCAACTCAGATAGTGCGGAAAGTCGGGCGTGGTCGTGCGATTGTTGGCGGTGATCAGCACGCCGTTCTCGGGATTCGTCTCCTGAGGCAGCTCGTCAGCCGGGACATCGCCGTCCCACTCATGACCGCCGTCCCAGCCGGGCACCGGCGCCAGCGCCGCTGCCCGGCGCGGCGTGCGACCGGTGTACTGGTAGCCGATGCTGCCCTCACCGTCGGCGAAGCAGAAGTTGCCGGAGATCGACTCGTAGCGCTGGAAGCCCGGTCGCGCCTCCCCGATCGTCTGCGCGCGGAAGATCGGCAGCAAGGCATCGAAATCGCGGCAGGGTTCCGCGAGCACAAACCGCCCCGCCAGCACCTCCTCGTCGGTCGTCGGATCGCCGTGCACCACGGGACCGTGATCAGTCGACCAGACGATCTCGGTGACGTCCTCGCCCCCGCGCACCTCGATCAGCTCCTCGCGCCGCTGCAACCGGCGCGACTCACCGCGACACTCCGCGACCGGCGCCGCGCCACCGCTGACGCGCTCCCGATACACATCCCAGCGATCCCCGATCGCGTGCGTCATCGCCCACGCGATCCGCCCGTTGTGCCCGTAGTAGACCGGGCCCGGGTAGCCCGGATTGCAAGGCCCCGCGACCATGAACTCGTCACACTCGATGTGCATCAGGTACCACTGCGCCGGAACGCTCAACGAGAGGTGCGGGTCGCCGCACACGATCGCCGAGCCCGACGCCGTATGCGCTCCGTCGATCGCCCAGCAGTTCGAGCCATCCGCGCCGCCGCGCCGCATCCCCGGCTCCGAGGTCAGCGCCAGCAGCTCGTCCTCCCACGCGTGCCGCCTGTTTGCCCACGACGCTCCGGCCGGCGTGATCATCGCGCCGCCCTCCGGCACATCCGGAATCAACGCGGTCGCCGCCTCGACGCCGAGCCGCGCTGCCAGCCGCGCATTGCTGATCTTCATTGACCAATGCGTGTTCGACGAGACCATCTTCAGGATCGCCAGCGAATCGACCGGCGACCACGGCCCCATCTCGTGCCCGAGCAGCTCAAACTCCAGCGGCTTCGGGCCCGCCGCCACTGCCGCGTTCACTCCGTCCGCGTAGGCCTGCAGAATCATCCGCGCTTCGTCCGACTGCTCCTCCCACTCCGCCGCCGCGTCGCGTCCGTAGCCCATCCGGCGGTTCAGCCGATCCATCCGCAGCAGACCCTCGTTGAGCATCGACGCGGCGCGACCGTGCGCCATGTGCCGATAGAGCTCAATCTGCCAGGTCCGCTCCTGCCCGAGGCAGAAGCCCTGCGCGAAAAACGCGTCCCGCGTGCTGCCCACCTTCACGTGCGGCACGCCCCAGCGGTCGCGCACGATTCGAACCGGCCCCTCCGCCCCCTCAACTTCGAGCTCGCCCTCAATCTGCGGCAGGTGATCGGTCGGTTCGGCCATGCGGAAACGCTCCCGGTAGTCAGCGGTGTACGCAGCGAATCGAAATTCAACGCGCGGGCATATCGTAGCTCCGCACAACCGCCCGCTCCCCCACCCGCGACGATGATCCCGGCGCAGGCGCCCAATAGGCTTACCGCTACACACGCGCCAGACGGGGACAGGGGCCGAGAGCGATGCGCTACATCATCTATGGAGCCGGCGGAATCGGCGGCGGAATCGGTGCGCTGCTGACCCGCGCCGGCCACGACGCGGTCCTGATCGCCCGCGGCGACCACCTCACCGAGATGCGCGAGCAGGGCCTGCTGATCCGTCAACCCCACGGCGTCGACCGCGTCGCCGTCCAGACCGCCGGCCATCCCAACGACATCACCTTCACCGATGATGATGTCGTGCTCCTGACCATGAAGGGCCAGGACACCGCCGGCGCGCTCGACGATCTCGAAGCCGCCGCCGGGCACGAAATCCCCGTCATCTGCGCCCAGAACGGCGTCGCCAACGAACGCGCCGCCGCCCGCCGCTTCACCGATGTCTACGCCATGCTAATCGTGATGCCCGCGACCTTCCTCGTCCCCGGCGAGATCGCGCTGCATGGCGCGCCCGGCGCCGGCCTGCTCGACTCCGGACGCTTTCCGCACGGGATCGATGATCGGATCGCGCAGGTCTGCGCCGACATCTCGGCGTCCGGCTTCAGCGCCACGCCGGACCCCGATGCGATGCGCCTCAAGTACGGCAAGCTGCTCGGCAACCTTCGCAACGCCGTGCAGGCGCTCTACGGCGTCCGTGAAGAGCACGGCGGCGACGACCTTCGGGCGTTCGTCAACCGCCTCCGCGACGAAGCGATCGCCTGCTACGAAGCCGCGGGCATCGAGTATGCGACGCACGACGAGATCAACCGGCGCCGCGCCGCAGTCTTCACTTCCGAGCAGGTCGAGGGGGTCGAGCGCGGCGGTGGCTCCACCTGGCAGTCGTTTCGCCGCGGCCTGCCAGCGATCGAGACCGACTATCTGAACGGCGAGATCGCGCTGCTCGGCCTCGAACACGGCGTCGCGACGCCGGCTAACCGCGCCCTCCAGCTGCTCTCCAAGATCGCCCTGCGCGAGCGCCGCGAGGTCGGCCAGACCACGCTCGACGAGATTCTCGCCATTGAACGCGCGCTCTCCTAATTCTGCGGGCAAAATCAAATTCAGAGCCCGCCCCGATCACCGAATAGGCTTCCACGCTGGAGGCCAAGATGAAGCAAAATCCCCGTGTCGTTCTCGCCCTCGCCGCCGTACTGTTCACGCTGCTCGGCGCCCTCGGCCTGGGCATCGCCCATGCCGTCACCAGCGGTACGCCAGACGTTCGCGTCGCCGTCCAGTCGCGCAGCGACGGCCGCGTTGAGGTCGCGCTCCAGCAGCGCCTCGACGACGGCGAGTGGGGTGAGCGCATCCTGCCGCCCAGCCGCTTCCTGCGCGCCGACGCCGCGCGAGACCGCTGGCACTACAGCACCCCCGTCGCGCTCGAAATCACCGGTATCGCCACCGGTGACCGAGCCTGCTTCGTCACCCACGGCGCCTCGAGCGACGTCTACTGGCGCACCCTCCACGACGCCGCCGAGGCCAAGGCCGCCGAACTCGGCCTCGAACTGTCGGTGATCTCCGACCCCGACAGTGAGGTCCAGGCGACCTTCATCCGCCAATGCACCGCCTTCGGCGTCACCGCGATCATCACCACGCTGGCCGACCCTGCGACGCTGGCGCCCGCGCTCGCCGAAGCGCAGCAAGCCGGAGTGGTCGTGCTCTCGCTCAACTCCGGCGCCGCCGTCGCCGCCAGCCTCGGCTCGATCATCCACATCGCCCTCAACGACCGCGTCGCCGGCGAGGCGACCGCCGAAGCCTTCAACGCTGCCGGCGTGAACGGCCTCGTCCTCTGCGTGATCCACGAGGAGCAGAACGTCGGCCTCGAACAGCGCTGCGACGGCCTCGAAGCAGCCCTCGCCGGGCCGGTCGAGCGGCTGCGCATCCACGAGACCGGCACCAAGGACCTCGAAGCGACCGAAGCCGCCGTCGCGGCGCGCCTCGCGGGGGCGGACGATATCGCCGGCGTGGTGACGCTGAACGAGAGCATCGCGCTCGCCACGCTCGCCGCCATCGAGGCCGGCGACGACGACGCAGTCATCGCAACCTTCGGCCTCAACCGCGAGATTCTCGGCGCGGTGGCCGACGGTCGGATCCTGTTCTCCGTCTACGACCAGACGATCGGCGCCCTCGAGTACATGCTCGTGATCGTGCGCAACCTGCCCTTCTCGGCCGAGCTCTTCCCCGGCAGCCCCGTCTTCCTGTTCCCGCCGCGCATCTTCGGCATGCAGGACGCGCAGGTGATCCTCGCCCAGATCGAGGCCGAGGAAGCGGTTGCGACCGAGTCCGACGGCTAGGAACGCTCCGAACAACTCTCCCCCCGCTCTACAGGGGGAGAGCAGTTCCCGATCCCGTCTCCCCCCGGCTCGGCGGGGGGAGATGCCGAAGGCAGAGGGGGGCCTGCCCACTACTCGCGGGCCAGGCCCTCCACGACCCGCGCGCCGGGCAGGCGCGCGAGGTCGTCGGCGGCCACGCCGATCTTCAGCGAGCGGCTCCCGCCGCCCAGCCACATCACTCCGTCGCCGACGATCCGCGCGTCGATCAGGATCGGGATCCCCTCGGGCAGCGCAAACGGCGTGACCCCGCCCGACATCATCCCGGTCACCGCCTCCGTCTCCTCGAACGAGGCGAATGAGGCCTTGCGAACCCCCATCTCCTTACGCACCGCTCTGTTCACATCCAGCCTCGTCGTGGCCAGCACCAGACAGGCCGCGTAGACCTTCGGCTGCTTCTTCGACGCCACCAGGATCGTGTTCACCGACGCCTCGGGGGCGATCCCGAACACCTCGCAAAACACCGCCGTGTCGGCCTGATCCGGGCGGCAAACGATCACCTCAAACGGCATCTCAAGCCGTGCGAGCTCGCCCCGCACCAGGGTCTCGATCTGCTCTGAAGTCAGCGGTTCAGGCACCTGTTCACCACCTTTGTCAGTCATGCGCTAGCCTATCGCGCAAGCCGATTACCGCCGTGAGCACCAGCGTCGGCATCACAGGAGGACCCCATGACCAACAGCACCTATTGGACGCGCATGCGGCACCGCCGAATGAGTCGGCGCACCGTGATCAGCGCGTCGGCCCGCGCCGGAGTTGGCGCCGCCGGCCTGGCCATCGTCGGCTGTGGCGATGACGATGATCAGCAGACCGTCGCTCAGGAACAGGCCCAGCAGACCGCGACGCAGCAGGCGGCCACCCCCGATGAGCAGGCCGAGGAGCAGTCGGTCAAGTTGCTCCCTGGTCAGCTGACCGCCGAGCAGGAATCCCGCACGATGACCGCCGAGGAAGAGTGGCGCCTGCGCTACCACTGGACCAAGCTCCAGAACCTCCCCGGCCAGGCCGACGGCCCCAAGTACGGCGGCACCTGGACCCTCGCTCACCTTCCCGTCGCCAACTGGAACGTGGTCGGCCCGCAGGCCAACATCATGGCCGCCTTCGCGCCCATGTTCTACAGCCAGCTCGTCGTCTTCCCCATGGACGACTGGGCCAACGCGCACTACTACGAACTCGAGGGCGATGTCGCCCAGAGCTGGGAAACGCCGGACGACCTGACCGTCGTCTTCACCATCCAGGAGGGCGTGAAGTGGCAGGACAAGCCCCCGCTGGACGGGCGCACCCTGACCGCCGAAGATGTCAAGATCGCCTACGACGCGCTGCGTGACGGTTCCTTCCTCGCTCACGACACCGAGATCGACCCCGTCCCCGTCCAGGCCTCGTCCTACACCGCGGTCAAGGACATCGAGTTCGACAACTCATCGCGCGCCGTGCGATTCAACATGCTGGAGCCGGCCGCCTACCTGCTCAACAACATGATGAACCCCTTCCACGTCATCGCGGCGCCGGAGTTCATCACGAGCGACTACACCCAGCTCGACGACTGGCGCAACACCGTCGGCACCGGCCCCTTCGTCCTCGACTTCGTCGAGCAGGGCTCGGAGTGGAAAGCCAGCAAGAACCCCACCTACTTCAAGAAGGACCCACGCACGGGCATGCAACTGCCCTACATGGACGCGCTGCACGGTCCCGACTTCGTCAACCAGCGCGAGTCCGAGTGGGCCGCGTGGGAAAGCGACGTGGTCGACCGCGTCACACTCGGCGACATCGCCGACTACGAACGCGCCGTCGACTCTCAGCCCGACACCGTCGTGCAGGTCTGCGCGCCGCCTCCCGGCTGGCAGCCCTACCTGTCCTTCCACAACCTCGACACGCCGCCCTTCAACGACATCCGCGTGCGCCAGGCGCTCGCGCTCGGCCTCAACCGCTCCGACCAGAAGGAGGGCATCTACGACGGCCTCGCAGCCGCCGGTTACGGCCAGAACTGGACGTTCTTCGAGGACCTTGACTCGCCCTGGGGCTTCCGTGAGTGGCCCTGGACGGAAGCCGAGCTCGGTGAGTTTGGCGCCTTCGACCCCGCCAAGGGCCGACAGCTGCTTGACGCCGCCGGCTACAACGACTCGAACCAGCTTGAGTTCGAAGCCACCTTCCACTCAGTGGCAGGCGTCTACCTCAACCTCTTCGAGCTCTGCCGCCAGCAGTGGAACTCCAACCTCGGCATCCAGGTCAACCACAACCAGGTCGACCTCGAGACCTGGCTCGGGCGGCTCGTCACCCGGGACTTCAAGGACTCGCTGTTCACCTGGCTGATCGGCGCGGAGATGGACGCCGACGGTCTCTCCTATGGCAAGCTCCACAGCGAGAGCCCCGGCAACTTCTACGGCATCTCCGAGCCCGACATCGACGTGTGGTGCCAGGAACAGCGGCAGGAGCTTGATGTCGTCAAGCGCTCCGAGATTCTTGAGAAGATTCGCGTCCGCGAACTCGAGAACATGTGGCGCATCTTCGCCGTCAACCCCTACCGCATCGCCGCTCGCCGCGGTTACCTGTTCAACGAGATGGACACCTACAACGCCTGGAACCCCGGCTGGGGCGCCACCAACACGGAAAAGATCTGGAAGAACTTGTAGGCGCGCAACCGGCGCGCCCACCGGCCCCCTTCTGCACCGACCTTCGGACACGCTGCGCGCTGGCGAAGCTGCCAGAGCTACCGCGCGCATCGCGTGGCCGGTGAGAGAGCGAGAATGCGAGACCTGAGCCCATGAGCGGTTATGTCGTTCGTCGCCTCATCGGCGTCGTGATCGTCGTCTTCCTGCTGTCGATCATCTCCTTCATGTTGGTCAACGCCTTCCCGGGCAGCACCGCCGAGCGGCTGCTCTCCGAGAGTCCGCAGGGCGGCGCGATCACGCAGGACCTGATCGATCGGTTCAACCGCGAACTCGGCCTCGACAAGCCGGTCATGGAGCGCTATGGGAATTGGCTCTGGGCTGCTCTCCAGGGCGACCTCGGCCGCTCGTTCGCCACCTCCGAGAGCGTCCTCAGCGAATTGAGAATTCGCTTACCTCGCAGCATCGAGCTGGTGGTCATCGCCAGCGTGATCGCGTTCGTGATCGCGATTCCCGTCGGGATCATCTCCGCGATCAAGCAGAACTCGCCCGCCGACTACGCCGGTCGTCTATTCACGATCCTCGGCCTCGCGGTCCCCAACTTCTTGTTAGGGATTCTTGTCGTCTCGTTCGTCGCCGATTGGGTCAATATCTCCCTTGCGACGTTGCCCTCGCCGTATCTCTGGGAGAACCCAGTCCAGAATCTGCAGAGCATGGTGGCGCCCTCGCTGGTGCTGGCCGCCTCGTTGATGGCCACGCTGATGCGCATGCAGCGATCGCAGCTGCTTGAGGTCGTGCATGAGGACTACGTCCGAACCGCGCGGGCCAAGGGGCTTTCCGAACGCGTCGTCGTCATGCGACACGCGCTGCGCAACTCGTTCATCCCGGTGCTCACGATCTTCGCCAACCAGTTTGCCTTCCTGATCAGCGGCGCCGTGATCGTGGAATACATCTTCCGCGTCAACGGCGTCGGAGCGCTGCTCGTCACCTCGATTCGGCGCGCCGACTTTCCGCTGGTCATCGGCGTGGTCGTCGTGATCGGCTTCGGAGTCGTGCTGATCAACCTCATCGTCGACCTCAGCTACGCGGCCATCGACCCGCGCATTCGCTACAGCTAGGAACGAGCGACCATGGCAACCGCCGGCGCAGCCGACGAGATCCTTGCAGTTCTACCTAGTAGCGGACCGAGCCGTCTACGCCGCTTGGGTCGCATCGCGCGCCGCCGCCCGCTCGGAGCTGCGGGCGCTGTGATCATCGTCATCCTGATCATCACGGCGATCTTCGGCCAGCCCATCAACGTCGGCGGCTCCCAAATCCTCCCCGGCTTCGCGCCCTACCCCGCCGAACAGACCGATGTCCTGAACAAGCTGACCGGACCGACTTGGCCCGACCACATCGCCGGTACCGACGCCCTGGGCCGTGACCTCTTCACCCGCATCATCTACGGCGCCCGCACGGCCATGATCATCGGCATCGCGGCGACCGGCTTCGGGATCGCGATCGGGACGCTGATTGGCACCATGTCCGCCTACTTTGGCGGCATCGGTGACCTCTTCATGCAGCGCGTGTCCGACTCGTTGCAGGCGCTTCCGCCGCTGGTCCTGATGATGGTGCTGGTCACGATGCTGTCGCCCGGAGTTTGGACAGTTGTCTTTGTGATTGTGATCTTCCTGGTACCCGGGACTCAACGTGTCATTCGCGGCACCGTGCTATCGATCAAGGAGTTCACCTATATCGAGGCCGCTCGATCGATCGGCGCCACTGCGCCGCGCGTCGTCTTCTCTCACATCGTGCCTAACACCGTCGCCCCGATCATGGTCCTAGCGACAATTACGATCGGTGGCACGATTCTCGCCGAGGCGGCCCTCTCGTTCCTGGCGCTCGGCGCCAACTCAGCCGAAAACCCCACGTGGGGCTTTGTCCTCTTTGAGGCGACTTCGCGCGGCCAGCTCACCCGCTGGCCCTGGCTCGCCCTCACGCCGGGCGCCGCAATCACCGTCGTCGTGCTGGCCTTCAACGTCTTCGGCGACGCGATCCGCGATTTGCTCGACCCGCGCCTCCGAGGCACCAGCGCCGGCGCCTAACTCCCCCCCCTGCAGGGGATGACGCGGTAGGCCAACTCCCTCTCGCCCCCGCAGGGGGAGCAGTGGAACCAAATCGCAGTCCCCGGCGTCTTGTACCGCGGAGGGCCCCTGACGCCCGGCGGTCTATTGTCACCCCGCCCGCCCGCCGACGCACACCCCAATCGCGTCGGCGCACCCGCCGCCCGGCTGCCCTCCAAACCCCCTCGGGCGCCGCGCCCTTGTCGAGGGCGCGGCGCCCGAACACCCCAACGACAGCGTCATCCCCGGAGATCCCATCGCTCCCCCCTTGGGGGAGCTGTCGCGCAGCGACTGAGGGGGAGGCCGGCCGACTAGCAGGCTGCTGAACAAGCCAACGCCTCCGCTCTTTCTCTCCCCCCGCAGAGCGGGGGGAGATGTCACGGAGTGACAGAGGGCCGCCGCCGCCGCCTGGCAAGATGCAGCGACGGCATCGAGCCGGGACTACAGAGCCCCCCTCTGCCTGCGGCATCTCCCCCCGCTTCGCGGGGGGAGATTGGAAATGGGAATTACGCGCAAGTCTCCGCTGGGAGAGCAATTTCTCGACCCCGCTACGCGCCCAGGCGGTTCAGCAAGTTCCGCGTGTCCACCACGTGACGCGTCAGCCCCAGCTCCTCCGGCTCCATGCCCATCGCCAGGCCGAGCAGCTGCGGCACGTGAAGCACCGGCATATCGAGCCGCTGGTTGATCACCTTCTCCGCGTCAGGCTGCTGCGCGTCGAGATTCAGATGGCACAGCGGGCACGGCGTCACCAGCGCATCCGCGCCCATCCGCTGCGCCTCGGCCAGATGCGTCCCCGCCATCGTCAGCGAGTTCTTCTTGTTCGTCGTCAGGATCGGGAAGCCGCAGCACTTCGTCATGCCGTCGTAGGTCACTGTCGTCGCGCCCAGCATCGAGATCAACTGCTCGAGACTGTCGCGCCGCGTGGGATGCTTGTCGAACTCCAGCGTCCGCTCCGGCCGCACCAGGTAGCAGCCATAGAACGGCCCGATGTTCAGCTCGGTCAGCGGACGCTTAATCAGCGAGTTGAGCCGGTCGAAGCCGACGTCCTCAAGCAGGATCCAGAGCAGATGCCGAGGGTCGGCCGAACCGTGGTACTCGAGCCCCTCGGGCGCCAGGTGGTGGTTGATCCGAATCCGGTAATCCACCTCGCGGAGCTTCTCCGCCGCCAGCCGGTGGACCCCGACGCAGGTCGAGCAGATGTCCATCAGCGGCAGACCCATCTGCTCAGAGATCGCCATCGTGCGCGCGTTGAGTACGTCCTGCAGATACGGCTCTCCGTCGGAGATGATCCCCGCGCCGGTGCAGGCCGCCGCATCGAGCTCGACCAGGTCGATGCCCATGTGTTTCGCGACCGCGAGCGTCGACGTGTAGAGCTCCGGCGCCGCGCCGCGTGCGACACAGCCCGGCCAGAATGCGTACTTCATCAGTCGCTCCCTCTACCCGCGCTAGCTGGCGCCCAGCGCCGTTTCGAACTCCGCCGAGAACGCGTCCGCGTCCACGTCGTGGTGATGCTTCTCTTCCTCGACCTCGTCGAAGATTCGCTGGATCTGCGCCTGGCCGTCCTCGCTCGCACCGTGGCGCTGAGCGATCGCCAGCAGCTTGCGCGTCTTCAGCAGCCGGATCGCGCCCGGCGTGTAGTCCATCATCTCTTTGTGCGCCGCCGGGTTCAGCGTCAGCAGCCGCGAGATCCCGACCGACTGAATCGGCAGCATCATCTCGTCGAGCCGGCCTCGCTTACGCACGCCGCTGGTGAAACCCGCGTGGTGCCGAGCGCCGTGGTTGTTCTTGAAGCCCGCCTCGATCGCGAGCGTGCGGAGCTCCATGATCGCGTCCATCGGCAGCACGTCCTTGGGGCACGCCTCCACGCACATGTAGCAGCGCGTGCAGTCCCAGATCCCGCCTTCGGTCTCCGAGAGGAACTTCAGCCGCTCGTCGCGCTGCGAGTCGCGGCTATCCATCACGAATCGGTAGGCCTTCGCCAGCGCAGCCGGACCGAGGAACTTCTCATCCACCGCCGCGACCGTGCAGTCCGAGTAGCAGGCCCCGCAGTGAATGCAGGTCGAAGCGTGCGACCAATGGTCGAACTCCTCCACCGGCTGGCGATACTCGCGCTCCGGCGGATCCTGATCCTCGTGCGGCTCCAGCCACGTCTCCGCGCGCTCAAACTGCGCCACGAACTTGGTCGTGTCGACAACCAGGTCCTTGATCACCGGCTGGTTGCCCATCGGCGCCACCCGCACCGGGTCGCCCCGCTCGGCCGCCGCCGAGACCTGTGTCTGGCAGGCCAGCATCGAGCTGCCGTTGACTTTCATCGCGCACGAGCCGCAGATCGCGTGCCGGCACGACATCCGGAACGAGAGCGTTCCGTCCTGCTCCCACTTGATCGCGTTGAGGCAGTCGAGCACTGTCTGCCCCGGCTGCACGTCGAGTGAGAACTCCTCCGTGTAGGCCTCCTGCGTATCAGCGTCGTAGCGCTGAATGATGAAGCTTTGCTCGGCCATCACCCGCTCCGTTCTGTGCGAATCGCGGCTCGCGCCGCCCGAATCTCTGGCGCTGGCCAGTCAGCCAGCTAGTAAGTGCGCTCCTCCAGCGGGAACGCTTCGCGGAATTGCGGCGCCATGTTGACCGCGCAATATTCGAGCCGGGGCCCGTCCGCTTCGCGATACGCCAGCGTGTGCTTGAACCAGTTGTCGTCGTCGCGAGTGGGGAAGTCGCGCCGCGCATGCCCGCCGCGGCTCTCCTGCCGCGCGATCGCGCCGCGCACGATCACCTCTGCGTACTCCAGCATGTGGCCCAGCTCGACGGCGTCCAGCAGGTCCGTGTTGAACGTCTGCCCGTGGTCGTCAATCGATGAGCGCGTGTAACGCTCCTGGTAGGCCTTCACCTCGCTCAGCGCTTCGCCGAGCTGCTCCTCGGTGCGGAAAACGCCGCACTTGTCCATCATCGTGTCGCGCAGCTCCGCGCGGATCTTGCCGATCTTCTCTGGACCATCCGCCCGCAGCAGCTTGTCGACCTCGCCGGTCGCGCGCTGCATGTCCCCTTCATCGATCGACGTCGGCGCCAGATCGTGCACGACATCGAGAATCCCGCGCCCCGACCGCCGGCCGAACACCACCGCCTCGAGCAGCGAGTTGGTCCCCAGCCGGTTCGCGCCGTGCACCGAAACGCACGATGCCTCGCCGGCCGCGAAGAAGCCCACGATCGGCGCCTCATCCTGGTCCTTGAGTCGCACCTGCCCGTGAATGTCGCAGGGAATCCCACCCATTGAGTAGTGCGCCGTCGGCTGAATCGGCACCGGAGCGACCAGCGGGTCGATCCCCGCGAAGTCGCGCGCCAGGTGCATCACCGAAGGCAGCGCGTAGCGAATCCGCTCCTCGCCGATCGGTCGCAAGTCCATGAACACCGAATCGCGCAGCTCGGTCACCCCGCGCCCCGCCTCGATCTCGCTCTGCGCGGCCCGCGCCACGATGTCGCGCGGCGCCAGCTCCATCCGCCCCGGCGCGTAGTCCTGCATGAAGCGCTCGCCCTCGGAGTTGACGATGTGCGCTCCCTCGCCGCGCGCCGCTTCGCTGAGCAGAATCCCCGAGCCCTGCAGCCCCGTCGGGTGAAACTGCACGAACTCCATATCCTCCAGAGGAATGCCCGACCGGTACGCCATCACCACGCCGTCGCCCGTCGATGCGAACGCATTGGTCGTCACGCGGAACGCGCGCCCGTAGCCGCCCGTCCCGAACATCACCGCCTTGGCCGCGATCGCTTCGATCTGGCCGGTCAGGATGTCATAGGCAACGATCCCGTGGCAGACCCGGTCCTTGACGATCAGGTCGAGCGCGTACCACTCGCTGTAGACCTTCACACCGCGACGCAGCAGCTGCTCGAACAGCACCGTGAGCACCGCGTGACCTGTGCGGTCGGCCGCGTAGCAGGCGCGCGGAGCGGTGTGCCCGCCGAAGCGACGCTGCGCCACCCGACCCTGGTCATCGCGCGAAAATGCGCAGCCCATGTGCTCCAGCTCGAAGATGTTCTCAGGCCCCTCGCGGGTCAGCAGCTCGGCCGCATTCTGGTCAACGAGGTAGTCGCCGCCCTTCACGGTGTCGAACATGTGCAGGTCCCACGAGTCCTCGGCCGAGTTGCCGAGCGACGCCGCGATCCCGCCCTGGGCAGCGCCCGAATGCGACCGCAGCGGATGCACCTTCGACAGAATCGCAACATCAAGCGACGGGTCGTTGCTCACCTCGAGCGCGGCGCGCATCCCCGCCAACCCCGAACCGACGATCAGGACGTCATGCTCCAACATCAGAGACCTCCGACGCGCGTCTGCCGCGCAGCGCTGATTGTCGCGCAGCGCTGATTGTCGCACCGATCGCGGGTCGGCGGTAGTGAACGAACCCCCGACAGCCGCAGCGGCTACTCGCCACGATAGTGGTGAATGATCTTGCGCCCGAGCGGGCCGACCGCCTCCAGCGCCAGCGCCTGCAACATGATCAGGCTCTTCGCATCCACGATCTCGCGCTGCTCGACCGCGGCCATCGCCTCGCCCAACGACATCCACTCCACCACCAGCTCTTCATCCTCGTCGGCCGGTAGCGGCGACTCGACGCACTCCCGCGCGAGGAAGCCATAGAGGTACTCGTTTGCCCAACCCGGCGCGACGAAGAACTCGTGCACCGCCTCGAGCTGCCTCGGGTCCAGCCCGATCTCCTCGCGCAGCTCCCGCCGCGCCGCCGCCTCCGGCGACTCGCCGGCGTCGATCCGGCCCGCCGGCAGCTCCAGCAGCGGCCGCTCGGCCGGCGCGCGCCACTGCCGCACGAACGCGATCAAGCCGTCGTCGCGCAGCGCCAACACCACCACGGCATCGGGGTGATCAACGACCTCCCGCGTGGCCTCCCGCCCATCCGCCATCCGCACCCGGTCGACCCGCAGATTGATCCGCGAGCCTTCGTACACCACTTCGCTGCTGACGCGCGTCTCGAGCAGCCGCTCCTCGTCGCTCATCCTGAGCGCTCGGCGCGTGCCGCAACCCGCTCACGCAGATCGATCGACACGGCTACCTCATCGCAGTTCTCGTACTTGGGACAGCGGAAGCACTCGTTCCAGACCTTGCGCGGGAAGGCGCTGACCCCCGCCACGCGGAAGCCCAGCCGCTCGAAGAAGGCCGGCGTCGTGGTCAACGCGAACACCGTCTTGAGCCCCAGCTCCACCGCCTCATCGAGGCACGACGCCACGACGATTCGCCCCAGGCCCTTGCCCTGAATCGTGCGGTCGACTACCAACGATTTGATCTCCGCCAGGTCGCGCCACTCCACGTGCAGCGCCCCCGCCGCGACCAGCGAGCGCCCCGACTGCCCGTCGACCACCACGAAGTCGCGAATCGTCTCGTAAATCTCGCCTTCGGTGCGCGGCAGCACGTCGCCGGTCTCGTCCGCCCAAAACTGGATCAGCCGCCGAATCTCCCGCGCATCGCCGACCGCGGCCGGGCGCGCGACCGGCATCCAGACGGCGGTCGAGTCGGCGGCGGCTTCTTTCGTCGTCATCGTCCCACTCCGGCGCGCAACAGTGCGCGAGCGCTCGTCCGGTTCGCTTCCGAGTCGGCGCCCAGCATCTCAGCCAGCTCGGTCAGCCGCGCCGCGGCGTCGAGCGCCTCGACCACCACCAGCGTCCCGGACTGGTCGGCCGCCTTGCGCACGCGCATATGCGCCGACGCGTAGGACGCCACCTGCGGCAGATGAGTGATGCACAACACCTGATGCGACTGGCCCAGCCGGGCCAGCCGCTCGCCGACCGTCGCGCCGCTGCGACCGCCCAGCCCCACGTCGATCTCGTCGAACAGCAGCACCGGTACCTCATCCCGATCGCCGAGCACCGCCTTGATCGCCAGCGTTAGCCGCGCCGTCTCGCCGCCGCTCGCGACCCGCTGCAGCGGCCGCGGCGGCGCATCGGGGTTGAACGACACCAGCAGCTCGATCCGGTCCGTGCCGGTCTGGTCGAAGCCGACCTGAGCGTCGTCGGGCGCCGAGATCGCCCGCCCATCGACAGCTACGCGGATCGACTCGAAGGCGATCTCAACCACCGATCCTTCGAGGTGCAGCGACTGGCACTCCTCAAGAATCGCCGAAACGAACCGCTGCGCAGCCTCCCGACGCGACGCGCTGAGCTCCAGCGCGGCGATCTCGATCTGTCGCAGCAGCGCGTCAGCCTCCGCGCGAATCTCGGCCAGGTCCGCTTCCTGACCCTCCAGCTGATCCGCCTCCTGCGACGCCTGTTCGCCGTACGCGATCACCTCCGCAACGCTGTCGCCCCAGCGACGTTCGAGCTGGGCGATCAGCGAGAGCCGCGCCTCCACCTCGGCCAACCTTGCCGGATCGACCACGACCATGTCTGCGTATGTCCGCAGCTCGCGCAGCGCGTCCGCCGCATGCTCCGCGGCGGCCTCCATCGACATCGCCAGTCCCGCCGCCTCGTCGTCTACCTCAACGATTCGCCGCACGGCGGCGAGCGCGTCCCCGAGCACTTCCGACTCGAGCGCCGTGCGAGCCGTCTCCGAGTCCTCCATCAGCCGCGCCGCGTGCACCAGTCGCGAGTGTTCTGAGCGCAGTTCCTCTTCCTCGCCGTGCCGCAGACCCGCCGCGGCGATCTCCGACGCCTCGTGCCGCAGCAACGCCACCCGACGCGCGCGCTCCCGCTCATCGCCCTCAAAGGCGTCCAATCGCCGATCGAGCGCGTGCAACCGCCGCACCATCCCCGCGAACTCGTCACGCGCGCCAGCGAGCCCGGCGAATCGATCGAGCAGGGCCAGACACTGGCCGGGCCGCAGCAGCGAAAGATGCTCGCGCTGCCCATGAATATCCACCAGCCACGGCGCGAGACTCCGCACTGTCTCGAGCGTCGCCGTGCGGTCGTTGATCCGCAGCCGCCCGGACAGCCGACCAGACGATCGCCGCCCGCCACTGTCGCCCAGCGCCAGCCAGCGCCGTAGCACGAGCTCGCCATCGAACGGCACGTCGAGCTGCTCCAGAGCCGCCGCCACTGCCTCGCGCGACGGGCTGTCGCGCAGGTCGAACACCGCCTCCACCTCAGTCCGCTCGGCGCCCGGCCGCACCAGCGCCGCGTCGGCTGGACCCCCGAGCGCGAAGCGCAGCGCTTCGAACAGCACACTCTTGCCCGCGCCCGTTTCGCCCGTAATCACCGTGAACCCCGGCGAGAGTTCGAGCTCCGCCTGTTGCGTCAGCACGAAATCTCGCATACGCAGCGCGCTCAACACGTCGTCGTGACTCCGTCACACGCCGCGTCCCGTCGCCCCTCAGCGCCCGGCGCCGCGACAGCATCAATCCTACTCGAACGCCCGACCGCATCCAGCGGCCGCAGCCATCGGCCATGTTAAGCGGGCTCGGCCTCGTCCACATCGAAGGGCTCAACGCCTGTCCGCCGCACCGCCTGCAGCCGCCGGTCGTCGAGCCAGGCCAGCCGCTTGCCCAGCTGCGCGAAGAAGGGCCGCTCGCCGAAGCGAATCAGCTGCGCCACCGCCTCGCTGCGCCGCACCTCCACGCCGCCGCCCGGCGCCAGCGCGTACGGGCGCTGACCATCAACCGACAACATGCCCGAATGCTCCTCCCCGAGGGTCAGCCCGATGCTCGCGTCGGCCGGCAGCACGATCGGCGCGGCCGCCGCCAGATGCGGCGCGACCGGCGTCAGCACCACGCTGCGCGCCAGCGGATGGAGGATCGGCCCACCCGCGGAGAGCGAGTAGCCCGTGCTCCCCGTCGCGCTCGCCACCACGATCGCGTCCGCCCGCACCACCCCGATCGGATCGCCGTTCACGTGGATGCGCAGATAGGCCGGCTGGCCGAGATTGCCACGCCCGATGATCACATCGTTCAGCGCCGGCAGCGCTGCCGGCAGATCCTCCACGGCCCGCTCGGCGCTCGCCTCGAGCATCGAGCGTTCCTCAACCTGGAACGCGCCCTCCAGCAGCCTCGGCAGATGCGAGGCCAGCTGGTCCGGGGTCAGCTCCGTCAGGAACGCCTGACGCCCCATGTCGACGCCCAGAATCTTCACGTCGTGACGCGACGCCGCCCGTGCCGCGCGCAGCACCGTGCCGTCGCCGCCGATGCAGATCAGCAGGTCTGTCTCGGCCAGATGCTGCTCGGAGCGCTCCGGGTCCCACGGCGCGGAGACCCATACATGCGCCACCTCGCTACGCAGCCGTTCGGCCGCGAGTTCCGCAAGATCCTGCGCGGCCTGCAGTCGCGGGTGGTAGTAGAAGCCCACACAGCGCACGTTGCGCGTGCCGCTCATGCCGGCGATCCCGGCGTGCGCAGCCACACGAACCACTCCAGATTTCCCTTCGGCCCGCGCAGCGGCGAGCGCAGCACGCCGCCCACCCGCCAGCCGCGCTTCAGCGCCCACGTCAGCACGCCCGTCACCGCCCGCGCCTGCGCCATCCGGTCGCGCACGACGCCGTCGTCGTCGACGTCATCCCGCGCAGCCTCGAACTGCGGCTTGACCAGCGCGACCACATCCGCCCCCGCGCTCGCGACCTCCGCAACGCGCGGCAGCACCGCCGCGAGCCCGATGAACGACACATCGATCGTCACCAGCGCCGGTCGCGGCTCGATCAGCGGCATCTCGCGCGCATTCGTCCGCTCCATCGATCTGACCCGGGCATCGTTCCTCAGCGCCGTCGCCAGCTGCCCGTAGCCCACGTCCACCGCGCGAACTTCCGCCGCGCCGCGCTGCAACAGACAATCGGTGAAGCCGCCGGTCGACGCGCCGACGTCGAGACAGACGCGGCCCGTTACGTCGAGCGGCCAGGCCGCCAGCGCCGCTGCCAGCTTCTCACCGCCACGCGAGACGAATCGCGCGCCCGCTGTGACCTCGATCTCGGAGTCCGCCGCGATCAGCATCCCCGCCTGGCTCAGCCGCCGGCCCCGACCGTGCACCCGACCGGCCAGCAGCAGCGCCCCGGCCACGCGCTCATCCGCAGCCAGGCCGCGACGCACCATCAGACGATCGAGCCGCTCCCGTCGCCCTGCGCGACTTGTCGCGCCACCCACCGCGCCACCTGCCGTCGCGGCCCCAGCCGCGCGCATCAGGCGCTTTCCTGCTTCGCGACCGCCTCTGAGCCACGACGCCGAATCGCCTCATACTCCACCGCCATGCCCAACTCGTTGAGCAGCAGCGGTCGTTCCAGACGCTTGATCGTGTCGGCGTTGACGACGCACTTTTTCACCTCGGGACGGCTCGGCACCTCGAACATTACGTCGAGCAGCAGGTCCTCCACGACCGTCCGCAGACCTCGCGCGCCCGTCGCCTCGGCGAGCGCCGTCGAGGCGATCGCATCCAGCGCCTCGGGCGTGAACGTCAGCTCCACGCCGTCCATCTTGAAGAACTGCTCGAACTGCCGCACCAGCGCGTTCTTCGGCTCTGTGAGAATCCGCACCAGCGACTCCTGGTCAAGCGGATCGAGCGTCACCACCACCGGCAGCCGCCCGACGAACTCGGGAATCAGACCGTATTTCTGCAGATCATCGTGACTCAGCTGGCGCAGTAGCTCCGCCGACGCCTCTTTGCTGCGCGCCTCGGAGCCGAAGCCGATGCTGCGCACCCCACTCGTCACCCGGCGGTCGATGATCGGTCCCAGGCCCTCAAACGCACCGCCGCAAATGAACAGCACCTTGCTCGTGTCGATCTGCAGGAACTCCTGGTGCGGGTGTTTGCGCCCACCCTGTGGCGGCACCGACGCGACGGTGCCCTCGATGATCTTCAGCAAGGCCTGTTGCACGCCCTCGCCCGACACGTCGCGCGTGATCGAGGGGTTGTCCGACTTGCGCGAGATCTTGTCGATCTCGTCGATGTAGATGATCCCCCGCTCGGCCCGCGCGATGTCGAAATCCGCCGCCTGAATCAGGTGCAGCAGGATGTTCTCAACATCCTCGCCCACGTATCCCGCTTCGGTGAGCGCGGTTGCGTCGGCGATCGAGAACGGCACATCGAGAATCCGCGCCAGCGTCGACGCCAACAGCGTCTTGCCCACGCCGGTCGGCCCAACCAGCAGGATGTTGCTCTTCTCGAGCTCGACGCCGTTGGTCGCCTCGACCTTGCTGCCGATTCGCTTGTAGTGGTTGTAGACCGCCACCGCGAGGACGCGCTTCGCGTCCTCCTGGCCAACGACGTGATCGCAGAGCCGTTCGTAAATGTCCTGCGGCGCCAGCACGCGCGCCGAATCAGGCTCGGGCGTCGCGTCGGGCTGCGCTGCGGCCGCCCCGGCCTCCTCGCGGATCACATCGCGACACGCCTCGACGCACTCGTTGCAGATGTAGACGCCGCCCGGCCCTGCGACCAGGCGCCGCACGTGGCTCTGGTCCTTCGCGCAAAACGAGCAGTGATACTGCGAGTGGCCACCACCTCCGCCACGGGACATCGTCATCCGACCGTCCTCTCAGCGCTTCGGCAGCCTGCCACAAGCCGTGGTCGCAGTATGACGCTACGCGCCCGCCGCCGCAGCAGCGTCGCCGCTCCGCTCGGTCTTCAGCACATCGTCGACCAGCCCATATTCCTTGGCCTGATCGGCGTCCAGATAGAAGTCACGGTCGGTGTCGGCCTTGATCCGGTCAAGCGGCTGGCCCGTGTGCTGCGAAAGAATGTTGCGGATGATCTCGTTATTGCGCAACAGCTCCCGCGCCGCGATCTCGATGTCCGACGCCTGACCGCGCGCGCCGCCCAACGCCTGGTGCATGTGGATCGTCGCGTGCGGCAGCGCGTAGCGCTTGCCCGGCGCGCCGGCCGCGAGCAGCACCGTGCCCATCGAGGCCGACATGCCCACGCAGATCGTCGAGACATCCGCGTTGATCAGCCGCATCGTGTCGTAGATCGCCAGCCCCGCCGTGATCACGCCGCCCGGCGAGTTCACGTACACCTGAATGTCGCGGTCGGGGTCTTCGCGATCGAGATAAAGCAGCTGCGCCACGATCACGTTCGCCACCTGGTCGTCGATCGGCGTGCCCAGGAAGATGATCCGCTCGCGCAGCAGCAGCGAGTAGATGTCATATGCACGCTCCCCACGGTTCGTGCTCTCCACCACCATCGGAATGATCGCGCTGGGCGATATCTGTGACATGTATGGCTCCTTCAACGCGTGTTGTTGGGCGCGCTGTGGCGCGTGCTGTTCGGCGTGCTGCAGGGCGTGCTGTTGGGCGCGCTCCAAGTCGTCAGTCTACCCATGATCCGTGAACTGGCGGCCTCACACAGAACACTGCGCTCAGGCCTCCGGCGTCTCCGCCAACTCGTCCTCTGCGTCGGCGCTATCCGCCTCCGGATCATCGTCGGTCGCGCCTTCAAGCGACTCGTCGGCCGACTCCTCGGCCTCATCGGCGTCGTCGCTCTCGACTGACGCCTCCGGATCGATCGTGATGTCTCCATCCTCGTCCGCGTCCTCCTCCGCCTCATCGTCGGCGCCGAGGCCGGCCGCCTCGTTCGCGATCGCGATCTGCTCAAGACGCTCCATCGTGCGCTCGCGCACCAGCCGCTGCCGCACGTTCTCGCGCACCTGGTCGTCCTCCAACAGATCCTCGTCGCCTTCTCTCGTGCTCTCGCCGAGGATCGTGCGCAGCTCCGCCTCAATCTCCTCGTCAAGCACCGCAACCGCCTCGGCCTCCGCAATGCGTTGCAGCAACAGCGTGTTGATCACCCGCTCGTTGGCCTGCGAGCGGAAGCTGGCCAGCAGCTGCGCGCCCTGCTCGCCCGAGCCCTGCAGGAACGTTGCGGGGTCCTGCCCCATCTGCCGCGCGAAGTCCTGCCGCATGTGCTCGACCTCGTGCTCGACGAGCGCCGGCGGGTACTCCAGCGTCGACTTCGCAATCACCGCCTCGAGAACCGATCGCCGCAGCAGCTCCTCCGCCTGGCGGTCGGTCTGCTCACGCAGCTGCTCCGCAATTCTGTCCCGCAGCTCGGCGAACGTCTCGAACTCGTCCGAGACCTCCATCGCGAAGTCGTCGTCCGGGTCGGGCAGCTCCTCGTGCTTGACGTCATGGATCGTGGCCTTGAACATCACCGTCTTGCCAGCGACCTCTTCATCGTCCCAGTCCTCGTCGACATCGATCTCGATCTCGTGCTCCACGCCGACCTCAAGCCCGACCAGCCGCTCCATCAGCCCGGGAACACCGACCGACTGGCCCTCGCGCAGATGGAACTCCGCGGCCTGCTCGTTGAGCACCTCGTTGTCTTCGACGTTCGCGCGGATGTCCGCCGTGACCCGGTCGTTCATCTCCGGCACGCGCTCGACCGGCTCCAAGACCGCATGCCGACGCCGCAGCGCCAGGATCTGCTCGTCGACCAGCTCCTCGGTGTACTCGCTGTCCGGCCGCGCCACCGCGATGCTGCGATAATCGCCCAGCTCGACCGTCGGCTCCAGCGGCACCGTCGCCCGGAACGTCATCGGCTCGCGACCGGTGATCTCCACCTGCGGCACGGCGATCGGCTCGAGACCCTCGCCCTCGATCGCCTCCTGCAAGGCCTGCGGCACGAGCCGCTCCGTGGCCTCCTCGAAGACGGCATCGACGCTGAGCACCCGCTCCACTATTTGGCGCGGCGCCTTGCCCTTGCGAAAGCCGGGAATCAGAAAACGCTGCGACAGCCGCCGCGCGGCCTGGTTCAGCGCTCGCTCGACCCGTTCGTCATCCAGCTCGACATCAAGCACCACCTGCGACTCAGGAATGCGCTCTGCAGTGACCTTCATATGTCCACACGACCCGTTCAACACGCAGCAACTCACACGTTCGCGCGAGCATATCAGCGCCCCTCAGAGCGCCCCATAATCAGCTGCGGATGACGCGGACGTTCAGCGCCCGCGCGGGTTCATCACGTCGTTCACCGCATCGCCCAGCAGATTGAACGACAACATCAGCACCAACACAAACCCCAGCGGCACGAGCAACAGCTGCGGATGGGCGAGCAGCCACTTGTACCCGCCGGCGTCGGCCACCATCAGACCAAACGATGCGGTCGGCGGCGACACGCCAATCCCCAACCACGTCAGCACGACCTCCGCGCCGGCGACTTCGCCGAGCGATGCGCTGAGACCGATGATGATCCACGGGAGCACCGCGGGGAACAGGTGCCAGACCAGGATCCGCGGCGTGCTTGCGCCGCTCGCCTCCGCGGCCAGCACAAACTCCGATTCGCGCATCGCCAGCGTCTGCGCGCGAATGAACCGCGCCGTCCCGCCCCAGCCCACAAACGACATCGCGAAGATGATCAACGTGAAGCTATGCACGCCCTGCTCGATCAGCACGGTGGTGCCGAGCGCCTCCTGCAGGTCGCGGATCACCTCACCCCACGGCTCGCCGAAGGCGGAGACCAGCACCAGCAGAATCACCAGCCCAGGCAGGGCGAGGACAAAGTCCGCAGCGCGCATGATCAGGGTGTCAACCATGCCGCCCCGATAGCCCGCCAGCAGGCCGAGCCCCCAGCCGAGGAAGATGTTGCCGACCAGCACCGAGAGCACGCTGATGATCAGCGTCGTGCGCAGCGCGAAAATCGCACGCGAGAACATGTCGCGGCCCAGCCGGTCGGTCCCTAGCACGTGATTCCAGGTCGGGCCCTGCAGCTCCTCCCCGCCGCGCAGCACGAACTGCGTCCCGGCCGGCGCCATCGTCCCGGCCGTCAACACCCCATGCTCCGCCGCCAGCTCGGGATTCAGCTCCGTGAGCGTGGCCAGCGTCGCGCCATGACGCGCAGTGAAGGCCCCGAGCGACTCGGCCCCTCCGTCCTCACCCGCCCGAATCGGTCGCCGCTCAGTCAGATTCGCCGCGTTCGGATCCTGCAACCCGGTGTCGACTCCGAAGACGTCGAGGAACGTGTAGGTGGCGGCGCCATAGAGGATCGCAATCAGAGCGATGCAGATGACCGCGATGCGTTTGCCGCGGATCGCACGGACCGCCCGCAGCCACGGCGCCTCCGACTGCGCCGGGCGATACCAGGCCGCGTCCGCTCTCGTGTCGGTCGCACTGCTCACGAGAACCTCGCCGTGTAGCGAATCCGCGGATCGATGAAGACGTAAGCCATGTCAATCAGCGCGTTCACGACGACGAAGAGCGTCGCCGTGAGCAGCGTGAAGCCAAGCACGACGTTGAAATCGCGCTGTCGGATCGACTCGAACATGAATGCCCCGACCCCCGGGACCCCATAGCGCGTCTCGATGATGATCGAACCGCCGATCACCCCCACCACCGACAGGCCAATCACGGTGCTCAGCGGAAGCAGCGCGTTGCGCAACACGTGCCCGTAGAGCACGCGCCGATCCGTCAGCCCCTTCGCTCGCGCCGTCCGCACGTAATCGTCATCCAGCGTCGTCAACAGACTCACCCGCACGAACCGCGCCATCCCGCCGAGCGATGGCACACTCAGCGCGATCACCGGCACCAGGTACGACGCCGGATCGCCCGGCGTCCAGACCGCCGGCACGTTGAATCCGAGCGCATTGAATGCGGGCCCCAGGCCCTCCACCAGCAGCAACGCCACCAGCACGATGAACATCGGCGAGGGGATCGAGTCGAAAATCTTCCAGAACCCGATCATCGCCGGGTCTTTCCACGTGCCTCGCCGCACGCCGGCGAAGACTCCCAGCGGAATCCCCAAGCCCAGCACGATCACCATCACGATCGCATTGATCTGCGCCGACACCCAGATGCGGTCGCCGAGCAGCTCCTGCACCGAGCGCGTGGGCGAGCGATAGTAATACGAAGGCCCCAGGTCCGCGCGCGTGACCAGCCCCACGAAATAGTTGCCGAAGCGCTCGAAGTAGTTGCCGTTGAGGCCGTACTCCTCACGAATTCGGTCCGCCTGTTCCTCCTCGATCTCCCGCTGCCCCGCGATGATCCGGACCGGATCCCCCGGAGCGATCTGGGTGATCGCGTAGGTGAACGCCAACACCGCGAAGACCAGCACTGGAACCAGTGCCAGTCTTCGCAGCAGCAGCGGAATCGCCCCGCTCACGCCCATCGTGCTGACCCGCCCCTCAGTGACCTGATCGGGGCGACCCCGACCTATTGCGTCAGCTGCACATACCGTAGCTGCGGAATCACCATCCGCGTCGGCCGGTAGCCCTCCACGTAGGGCTTCACCACCTCATGTGCGACCGAATGGAAGAGCGGGATCCAGACGGCCTCGCCGACCAGCATCCGCTCCACCTCGCGGTACAGCTGCGCTCGCTTGGCCGGGTCGAACTCCGCCCGCGCCTGCTCAAGCAATGCGTCGAGCTCGTCATCGTCCAGCCCCACGTCATTACCCAGCGAGCGGCTGTGGAACTTGTAGTCGAGCACGTTCTGCGGGTCCGGGAAGTCCAGGCTCCAACCCAGCCCGAACAGCTGATACAGCCCGCGATCGAGCTCGCCGATGAACGTCGCGAACTCCACCTGCTGAATCTCGACCGCCAGGCCCAGGTGGGTCAGCCACATGTCCTGAATCGCCTCATAGGTCCCGCCCGGCGTCGCGCCCTGGCCCGGAACCGTGAGCCGAATTGTATTCAGAATCGGCTGCCCCGCGTAGCGCGACTGCGCCAGCAGCTCCTGAGCCAGCTCCGGGTCGAACGACAGGCCCAGATACTCCTCGTCGAACGCCGCCAGGCCCGGCGGCACGATCCCGTGCGCCACTCGCGACAGCCCCTGGTGCACCGTCTCGATGATCGTCGTCTTGTCGATCGCGTGGGCGAGCGCCCGCCGCACCAGCGGGTCGTCGAACGGCGGCGAGACCGTGTTGAACGCCAGGTAGAACACCGACAGCTCGTTGCGCGTTACGTAGAGCGGGTTCAGCTCCGAAGCCGGGTCGCGCACACGCTCGATGTCGGTCACGCCGATCCCTGCGATGTCCACCTCATCGTTCTCGAACTGCTCCACGCCGCCCCCGGCGAACCGCACCTGCACCGTCTCAACACCCGCCGGCCCGAGGTGATAGTCGTCGAACCGCTCCAGCACCATGCCCTCGCCGAGCGTCCACTCACGCAGCTTGAACGGTCCCGTCCCGTTCGGCTGCAGGCTCCAGCGCTCGGGGTCCGCCTCGACCTGAGCGCGGTCGACCACGAACGCCACCGGGAACGTCATCAGATACAGGAAATACGGCTTCGCCGAGTCGATCGTGATATCCAGCGTCACATCGTCGATTACCTGAATCCCGACGATCTCGTCCGCCCGACCGCGCGTGTATTCCCGCACTCCGATGATGTCGCCGAGGAAGTCCGGCGCCGTCGGCGACAGCGTCTCCGGAGCCGCATGACGCTCGAAGCTCCACTTCACGTCGCCCGCCGAGATCCGTTTCCCGTCGTGGAACTTCGCATCGCGCCGCAGCGTGAACCGATATGTCACGGTGCCATCGGCGTTCGTCGTCGGCCCCGGTACCGCTTCGGCCAGGTCCGGAGCGATCCGCAGGTCCTGGTCCAGCGTCAACAGCCCGCCGAAGATCTCCACAATGATCACGGCCGACGACACATCGGTCACCTGCGCGGGATCGAGGTTGATCGGCTCGCTGCGGGCGATCCGCAGCGTCGCCGAGTCACGCGGCGCCGCGCTGGTGCTCTGCGCCGACCGCTCCACCGGCTGCTGTTGTTCTTGATCCTGCTGAGCGTCCTGATCACCCGCATCCTGCTGCGCAGGCTGCTCAGTGGTCTCCCGCTCCTGCCGTTCTACCTGTTGGCTCGCGGCCGCCGGCTCCTCCGCCCCGTCATCGCTGCCGCCGCACCCAGCCACCAGCACGGCCAGCACCACAGCCAGTAGCGCCACTATCAATGAAACCGACCAGATCGCAGTACGCCTCACCCTGTGCCTCCCTCGCTTGGGCGCGAGATTATCACTCACTGCCCGGCCCACTCGGCGAACCGCACCCCCGCCTAACGATCTGCGATCGGACTTCTCACGGCCAGATGCAATTCGGCGAGCTGTTCGGCCGACAGCGGCTGCGGCGCGCCGGTGAGCGGGTCGGCGGCCGACTGTGTTTTCGGGAATGCGGTCACCTCGCGGATGTTCTCCTGCCCCGCCAGCAACATCGCCACACGGTCGATTCCAAACGCAAACCCGCCATGCGGCGGGGCGCCATACTCAAACGCTTCGAGCATGTGCCCGAATCGCTGCCACGCCTCGTCGCGCCCAATGCCGAGCAGCTCAAAGACCTGCTCCTGCATCTCCCGTTCGTGAATCCGGATCGATCCCGAGCCCAGCTCAAACCCGTTCGCGATCGTGTCATAGGCGCGCGCCCGGACCTTCCCGGGCTCCAACTCCAGCAACGCCAGGTCCTCCGCCTGCGGCGCCGTGAACGGGTGGTGCAGCGCGGTCCAGCCCGTTCCCTCGCTGTTCGGCTCCACCAACGGAAAGTCCGTGATGAAGCCAAACTGCAGCACCGTCGGGTCGACCAACTCCAGCCGCCGCGCCAGCTCGCGACGTAGCCCGTCCAGCACCGTCGCCACCATCCCCGCTTCGCCCGCCGCCAGCAGCACCAGGTCTCCGGCGCCCGCCCCGCAGCGCGTCCCGATCGCCCGCGCGTCCTCCAGGCCCACGTGACGCAGCACCGGCGAACGAATCTCGTCCTCCGTCGCCTCAGCCGGCGCGGCCGAGAACTGCATCGAGACCAGGCCCGGCGCGCCCAGCGTCCGAGCCAGATCCGTGAACGCATTCACCTCGCGACGCGACAGCGACGCGCCACCGGGCATCACGATCCCCCGCACCCTGCCGCCGTTCGCAACCGCCCCGCTGAACACGCCGAAGCCCGACTGCGCCGCGATCTCTGAGCAGTCGCTCAGCTCCATCCCGTAGCGCAGGTCCGGCTTGTCTGACCCGAACCGCTCCATCGACTCCTGCCAGGTCAGCCTCGGGAACGGCGTTGGCACGGTCAGGTCCGGGCGCAGCGCCGTGGTCACCGTCACAAACAGGTCCTCCAGCAGCGCGAGGATGTCCTCTTCCTCCGAGAACGACCACTCCAGGTCGAGCTGCGTGAACTCCGGCTGGCGGTCGGCCCTCAAGTCTTCATCGCGAAAACAGCGCGCGATCTGGTAGTAGCGCTCCACTCCCGCGACCATCAGCAATTGCTTGTACTGCTGCGGCGCCTGCGGCAGCGCGTAGAACGCGCCCGGCTGCAACCGGCTCGGCACCACGTAGTCGCGCGCGCCCTCCGGCGTCGCCGCGACCAAGATCGGCGTCTCCACCTCCAGGAACCCCCGCCCCGTCATGAAGTTGCGAATCTCCTGGTTCAGCCCGGCCCGAAGCTCAAGCGCCGAGAGCATCTGCGGCCGCCGGATGTCGATGTAGCGGTAGCGCATCCGCACCAGCTCATCGACCCCCACCGCGTCCTCGTTCACCGCAAACGGCGGCGTCTTCGCCGTGTTCAGCACCTCCACGCGCTCCGCGATCAGCTCCACCTCGCCCGTCGGCAGGTCCGGGTTGACCGTCCCCTCCGAACGCGGCACGACCTCGCCCGTGACCCGCAGCACGTATTCGTTACGAACTTCGTTCGCCACCGCGTACGCGCTGTCCTCATCCTCACGTGGGCGCACGACGATCTGCACGATCCCGTCGCGGTCGCGCAAGTCGAGAAAAATCAGCCGCCCGTGATCGCGCCGCCGATGCACCCAGCCCGCCAGCGTCACCCGCTGCCCCACATGCTCCCGCCGCAACACCCCGCACCCGTGTGATTTCAGCACTCAAACCCCCTTGAAACGTCGTCCTCCGAGTGTGTCACGCGCCGATCCCGCGGGCAATTCAGCCCACGACGCAAGCCATACACTCGTCAAGTGACCCAACGCCCTGCGTCCCCGCTGCCGCTCTCGCTCTACATCCACGTCCCCTTCTGCACGGTCAAGTGCGCCTACTGCGACTTCAACTCCTACGCCGCCCTCGAACACCTCACCTCCGACTGGCTCGACGCCGCCCTGCACGAGCTCGAACTCTGGTCCGGCAGCGCCCGCGGCCGCGAGGTCCGGACCATCTTCATCGGCGGCGGCACCCCCAGCCTGCTTGAGGGCGAACAGATCGCGCGCCTGCTCGAAGCCGCGCGTCAGAACTTCGCGCTCGCCCGCGACGCCGAAATCACGCTCGAGGCCAATCCCGAGAGCGTCAGCGTCGTCCGCATGCGCGACTACCGCGCCGCCGGCGTCAATCGCGTCTCGATGGGCGTCCAGTCGCTCGACGCCGGCGAGCTGCTCTTTCTCGACCGTCTGCACAGCGCCGAACGCGCCGCGGCCGCGCTCGGCGAAATCCGCGACGCCGGCTTCGACAACGTCAATCTCGACCTCATTTACGGCCTCCCGCACCAGCCGATCGAGTCCTGGCGCAACACGCTCAACCGCGTCGCCTCGTGGCGACCCGAGCACCTCTCCTGCTACGCGCTGACCGTCGAAGACGGCACCCCGCTCGCCGCACGCGTCGCGGCGGGCGCCGTGATCGAAGCCGATCCCGACCTCGTCGCCCAAATCTCCAGCTGGACCGCCGAACGCCTCGCCGAGGCCGGCTACGAGCACTACGAGACCAGCAACTACGCGCTCCCGGGCCACGAGTGCCGGCACAACCTCAACTACTGGCTGCACGGCGACTACATCGGCGTCGGACCCGGCGCGCACGGCTGCTTCGACGGCCAGCGCTACAGCGTCATCCGCCGCCCCGCCGCCTACGTCCGCGACCTGACAACCCTGACCAAATCCGAACACGACTTACCAAGCCCCGCCATCGACTACGTCGAGACGATCACCCCCAACGACGCGGTCGTCGACACCCTCACCCTCGGTCTCCGCCTCACCCAGGGCGTCGATGATCAGTCCCTCAAGCAGCGCCACCCCGACGCCTTCAGCGCCGTCGAACCCGTCCTCGCCTGGGCGATCGACTCAAATCTCGCCGAGCGCCACCACGCCCACCTCCGCCTCACCCCCCGCGGCCACGAAGTCGCCAACGAACTATTCGTCCGCCTAGTCGACCCCTCGCTCCTCCCCCACAACCCATAATCCGATACACTGTTCGCGAAGGACTGATGATGCTCCCGCTCCCGATCTCAACCGTCGGCGCCTGGTTCGTCAGCCGCTCGCTCGCCGACAGCTGTCCGATCACCAACGCCGAACTCCAGCGCCTCTGCTACACCGCGCACGGCATCGCGCGCGCCGCCTACGCCCGCCACCTGTTCGGCGATCCGATCGAAGCGTGGGACGTCGGACCCGTCGTCCCCACCCTCTGGCGCGAATACGAAGACTGCGCCGGCTCGGCGATCGCCGAGCCGCGCTGCGCGCCCCTCACCGAGCCACTCTCCCTGCCCGCCCCCCAGGTGCTCAACGAGGCATGGGACCGCCATCGCAACAACCCCGACTGGAGCGCCGCCGCCGACCCCCACCGCGAGGCCCCATGGTGCGAAGCCCGCGCCCGCGGCGACCGCGCCGTCATCGACGACATCGAAATCCGCGAGGACTTCTATCAGCGCTTCTGTGATGAGGACGGCGAGCCTGCGGAGTTCACTACACAGGAAATCCTTGACTACGTCGCCTCGATCCCCGGCATCGAAGAGCGCGTGCGCCAGGGCCGCGCTGACGCCGACGCCGGGCGCCTGGAACGCTGGGAGTGAATCGCGAGCCCCGAGGGTTCGATTGTCTCGTCACCGCTAGGGCTCGCATCGATCGGGACGCGCTCAGCCGTCGGCACGCGTCGTTCGCTGCGCGCGCGATCCGCGAACTGCTCAGGAATCCGACTACCGAAAACCCGAGGGTCCGCGATGCCACGCTCTACTGGCAGCAGCCCGGCGAGCATCTGCTCCGGGTGAACCAGGTCGTCCTCGTCTTTCGCTTCCTCAACCCCCTCGTCACCGCCGTGCTATCCATCGAAGTCCGCCCGATGCTCGGACCCGGCCCCGACGCGTAGCGCCCCCAACCTACGCATCCAGACAGTCCAGCAGAATCTTCCCAAAGTTCCGGTTCTCCGCCATGTACTGATGCGCCGCCGCCGCCTCGCGTAGCGGGAACACCGAATCGATCACCGGCTTCATCTGCCCCGCCACGATCGCCGGCTCCAGATGCTCCCGGTAATCCCGCGTGATCGCCGCCCGGTCGATCAGTGGACGCGACCGCATCACCGTGCCCAGAATCCGCAGCCGCTTGCTCAGGATCAGCCCGAGATTCGTCTCCGCCACCGCCCCGCCCATCAGTCCCACCAGCACCAGACGACCCGCGAGCCCCAGCGCCTGCAGGTTTGATTCCCAATAGTCCCGACCGATCACGTCGAGAATCACGTCCACGCCGCGGCCATCGGTCCGCTCACGCACCACATCAGCAAACGACTCCTCGCGGTGGTTGACCGTCACCTGCGCCCCGAGTTCGGCTGCCCGCTCGCACTTCTCCGCGCTGCCCGCCGTCGTCCAGACCTCCGCGCCGATCAGCCTGCCGATCTGGATCGCCGCGATCCCCACGCCGCTGCCGCCCGCGTGCACCAGCAGCCGCTCGCCAGGCTTCGTTTGCCCCAGCGTCCGCACCGCCGTGTTCGCCGTGAAGAAGACCTCCGGAATCGAGGCCGCCTCGTGGTAGCTCATCCCCTCCGGAATCGGCATCGCGAGCCACTCATGGATCGTCGCCAGCTCGCCGTACCCACCGCCCCCGCTCAACCCGTACACCCGGTCGCCCAGCGACAGCGAGTGCACCCGCGACCCCACCTCGATGACCTCGCCCGACAGCTCCAGCCCCAGAATCGCCGACGCTCCATGCTGCGCGGGATAACCGCCCATCCGCTGCATCATGTCCGCCCGATTGAGCGCCGAAGCATGCACTCGCAGCAGCACCTCCTCATCCCCCGCCACCGGGTCCGCCACTTCCTCAATCCGCAGCGAATCTGCCGTCCGCCCCGGTGGCTCCACAACGATCGCCTTCATCACGCTCTCCTCACCACGCCGGCCCGATGCCGGCTCGACGCCACGTCCTGCTGTGCGTCGATCCTAGCCGCGACTCAGCTCCCACCCGCCTAAGCTGCCGTCATGTTCGTCATCGGTACCGCGGGGCACGTCGACCACGGCAAGAGCACCCTGGTCCTGGCGCTCAGCGGGATCGACCCCGACCGCTGGGAGGAAGAAAAGGCCCGCGGCCTCACGATCGATCTCGGCTTCGCCTGGACCACGCTGCCCAGCGGACGCGAAATCTCGATCGTCGATGTCCCCGGCCACGAGCGCTTCATCAAGAACATGCTCGCCGGCGTCGGCGGCATCAACCTCGCCCTGCTCGTGATCGCCGCCGACGAGGGCGTCATGCCCCAGACCCGCGAGCACCTCGACATCCTCGACCTGCTCGACCTCCAGCACGGCGTCGTCGCGCTGACCAAGTCCGACCTCGTCGACGAGGAGTGGCTCGAACTCGTCACCGACGACATCCGCGACCTGCTCAGCCCCACGACCCTCGCCGACGCACCGATCATCCCCTGCTCCGGCGTCAGCGGCGCCGGCCTCGACGACCTGCGCGCCACCCTCGACAGCGCCGTTGACGCCCTCAGCGATGTCCGCAACATCGACCGCCCGCGCCTGCCGATCGACCGCGCCTTCTCGATCTCCGGCTTCGGCACCGTCGTCACCGGCACCCTGATCGACGGCGCATTCCAGGTCGGCGAATCGATCGTCGTCGAACCCGCCGGCCTCAGCGGACGCATCCGCGGCCTCCAGAGCCACGAGCAGAGCATCAGCCGCGCCGAACCTGGCGCTCGTACCGCCGTCAACCTCAGCGGCATCGCCGCCGCCGAGATCAGCCGCGGCATGGTCCTCACCACGCCCGGCTGGCTGCACGCCACGCAGGCCGTCGACGTGCGCCTCCGCGTCGTCAGGCGACACCCCCGCGCGCTGCGACACAACACCACTCTCACCCTCCATGTCGGCGCCGACGAAGCCGAAGCCCGCGTCCGCCTGCTCGAGGGCGACACGCTGGATCCGGGGCAGCGAAGCTGGGCCCAGCTGCGCCTCGCGAGCCCGATCGCCGCCACCCGCGGGGACCACTTCGTGCTGCGCAGCGGCGACGCCACGATCGCCGGCGGACGCATCGTCGACACCCGCCCGCGACGCCACCACCGCAACGACGCCTCGACCCTCGAGGCCCTGCAGCGCCTGCTCGAAGGCTCGCCGGACGACGCCCTGCTGACGATGCTCCAGCGCCTCGAACCGATCGCCTGGGCCGAGCTGCGCAGCCGGCTAGACCTCGCCACGGCGACCGCTGAGACCGCGCTCGATCGTCAGATCGACGCCGGCGCCGTCGTCACCCTCGACTCCGGCGCGCGCGGCGATGCCACCACCCTCATGACCGAAGCCGGCCACGGCGCAATCCAACAACGCGCGACTCGCTTGGTCACCGAGTTCGTGGAACAGCAACCCCTCTCCGGCGGCATCCCGCGCGAGGATCTGCGCAGCCGGCTCGGTCTGAATCCCCGCGCGTTCGCGATCCTCGAACAGCGCCTGCTTGAATCGGACACGCTGACCTCAGCCGGCGGCGCGCTCGACCTGCCCGGTCGCTTCCCGGAGCTCTCCGAAGCGGCTCAAGCCCAAATCGACAGCCTGCTCACGCGGCTCCGCGAACAGGGCGTCCGACCCGATGCCACACCCGACATCGACCCGTCGCTGCTCCAGCACCTCGAAGCCCGCGGTGAGATCGTCCGCCTCGGCGCCGGCGTGATCCTGCTGCAGCCCGTCTACGACGAGATGGTCGAACAAACCCGCGCATTGCTCGCCGAGACCGAACGCGCCACCCTCGCGGAAGTCCGCGACCGCATAGGGACCAGCCGCAAAATCGCCCAGGCCTTCCTCGAAGACACCGACCGCCGACGCATCACCCGCCGGGTCGGCGACCAACGCATCCTGCGCGACGGCTAGCCATCACGGCCACGCTCTTCTCCCCGCCGACTCGTTTCCGTCATCCCTCGCCCTCATGCGTCATTCCCATCCCCATCCGTCATTCCAATCCCCATCCATCATTCCTCGCCTCATGCGTCATTCCTCGCCTCATGCGTCATTCCTCGCCCCATCCGTCATTCCGATCCCCATCCGTCATTCCTCGCCCCATCCATCATTCCTCGCCTCATGCGTCATTCCTATCCCCATCCGTCATTCCCATCCCCATCCGTCATTCCTCGCCCCCATCCGTCATTCTTCGCCCCATCCGTCATTCCTCGCCCCATCCGTCATTCCTCGCCCCCATCCGTCATTCCTCGCCCCATCCGTCATTCCTCGCCCCCATCCGTCATTCCTCGCCCCATCCGCCATTCCGATCCCCATCCGCCACTCCGATCCCCATCCGTCATTCCTATCCCCATCCGTCATCCCTACCCCCATCCGTCATTCCTCGCCCCATCCGTCATCCCTCGCCCCATCCGTCATCCCTCGCCCCATCCGTCATCCCTATCCCCATCCGTCATCCCTACCCCCATCCGTCATCCCTACCCCCATCCGTCATCCCTCGCCCCATCCGTCATTCCTCGCCCCATCCGTCATCCCTAGCCCCATCCGTCATCCCTACCCCCATCCGTCATTCTTATCCCCATCCGTCATTCCTGCGGAGGCAGGAATCCATGCGATCTCCCAGCTTCGTTAGCGCGACGAACTCCTGACGGCCTCGCAAGTGGGTGTCGGAGCGCCGTCGAACATGTTGCGGGCGTAGGTATCGCCGTTGCACGCCTGGATTCCTGCCTTCGCAGGAATGACGGGTGAGGGCGATGAATCACGGGTGAGGGCGAGAAATGACGGATGAGAGCGATGAATGACGCACGGGGGCTAGAAACGACGGACGCCCCCCGCCTCACGTCCTGCGCGGCGCCGACCGGACCACCCGTCGCTCCCCGCCCATCCGCAGCATCCGCGGCAGCGTGCCGTCCTGCCACAGCACCAACAGCTGCGACGCCACAGCAATCGACGAATACGTGCCCGCCACCGTGCCGATCAGCAGCACGATCACAAACGGCCGCACCGTTACCCCGCCGATGAGGAGCAGCGCCATCAACGCCAGCACCACTGTGATCGACGTATTCAGCGAGCGCCCCAACGACTGCGTGATCGCCGCGTTCACGACGCGCCGGAAATCCTCGCGCGGGTCGAGCAGCAGATTCTCGCGAATCCGGTCGAAGACCACGATCGTGTCGTTCACGCTGTACCCGATGATCGCCAGCAACGCCGTGATGAACATCGCATTCACCTCCAGCCCGGCGATCTGCCCGCCGATCGCGAACGCGCCCGCCACCAGCGTGATGTCGTGCAGCAACGCCACGATCGCCGCCGCCCCGTACAGCACCGGATTCGGCAGCCGCCGGAACGCGATCGAGATGTAGATCAGAATCGCCACCGCGGCGACCGCCAACGCCACCCCCGCGTCGCGCGCAATCTCCACCGACAGCACGCCTGAAACCGACGACGACTGCAACACGACAATCGGCCCGACCTCCGCGCGCAACGCGCCGTTGATTCGCTGCCGCAGGCGCTCCAGATCACCGTCCGGCGGCTGCTCAACGCGAATCCGGAACGCCGAGTCCGCCGTCTCCTGAATCCGCGCCCCGCCCAGGTCCACCGTCTCCAGCGCCGCCCGCACCTCGTCCTGCGTCGCCGCGGACGCCATCCAGAACTCATATCGCGCTGAATCCGGCGCAACCGACGCGTCCACCAGCACCACCGAACCGAGCTCGGCCACCACCCCATCGATCACCGCATTCGCCGACTCGCGCGCCAGCGCGACGTCCGGCGTCAGCAGCGATGTCTCCAACACGAACGTGCCTTCGTCGCCCTCCGACGCGTCCACCGTCACGCCGTCGGCCAGCTCCGCGCCGTCCAGCGCGTCCTCGATCTCGGGCAGCCCGACATCGCGCAGGAAGCGAACCTCCGACTCCAAGCCGCCCGCGAAGTCCAGCCCCGCCTCGAACTGCCAGATCGCCAGACCGATCAGCGCCGGCGTCAGCATCAGCAGCGACACGACCGCATAGATCCGCCGACGACCGATGAAATCAATCATTCGAATCCGCCGATCGGTCCCCGGAGCGTCCGGAGCGCGGTTCATCGATGACGACCAGCTCGCGCACCCCGAACAGCCGCGAGCCGCGCACCCAGCCCGAGCTCACCGTCAGATTCATGAACGTCCGCGTCACCGTCATCACCGTCACGAAGCTGAAGCCCGTGCCCACCAGCAGCGCCAGCGCGAACGACTTGATCAGGTTCTGATTCAGCGCATCGGCGAACAGCCAGAGGATCACCACGGTGATGATCGTCGAGATGTTCGCATCGCGAATCGCCGGCCAGGCCCGCGCCCACGCCGTCTCGACCGCCCCATTCAGGCTCCGACCCAGACGCAGCTCCTCCTTGAGACGCTCGAAGACCAGCACATTGCCGTCGACCGCGAAGCCGATCGACAGGACCAGCCCCGCAATCCCCGCCAGCGTCAGCGTGATCGGCACCAGCTTGAACGTCGCCATGATCGCCGCCGCGTAGACGATCAGCGACAGCGCCGCCAGCAAGCCCGGCAAGCGGTAGTAGATGATCATGAACACAATGATCGCCACGAACGCGACCACCCCCGCCTGCACGGTGTCGACCACCGAGTCCGCGCCCAGCGTCGCCGCGACCTCCGTGTTCTGCAGCACCCGCAGATTGATCGGCAGCGCACCGGCGCGCAGCTGGCGCCGCAGTCGGATCGCGTCCTCGTCCGACAACCCGTTGATGATCCCCGACGATCCGATCACCGCGTTCACCCGCGGGCTGCTGATCAGCTCCCCGTCGACAAAGATCCCCAGCGGATCCTGCGACGGCGCCAGACGCCGCGTGATCTGCTCCATCAGCCACGCGCCCTCGTCGTCGAACTCGAACGACAGCGCCGGCTCCGCCGATTGGTCCAACGTCCGCGTGATTGAGTTGCCGAGCAGATGCCGTCCGGTCAACTGCACCGAATCGCCGTCATCAGTGAACCCCATCGCGGGAATCCAGCGCGCCCCGTTCTCGACGATCACGTCCTCGTCCGCCTCGGGGATGAAATACGGCCGCGAGCGCGATCTGAACAGCGCCGGCGACTCGCGAACCGAACTCATCCAAACATCGTCGATCGCGTCGTTGATCTCCGCCCGCGTCAGCGGGGCCGGCGCGAAGCGCTGAATCGGGTCGATCTCGCGAAACTCCAACAGCGCCGTCGAGCCCACCAGTCCCGACGCGTCGTCCGCATCCACTCCGGGAATCTGAGCGTTGATCCGGTTATCGCCGACCAGCGTCACCTCCGCCTCCGACACGCCGAATCCGCTGACCCGCTCCTCGATGATCCGCCGCGACTCCTCAACCGCCTCCGCCAGCGTCGCATCGTCCACATCGAGCGGCAGCACGATCGTCGTGATCCCCGCCGGCAGCGGCTGATCATCCTCCTCGCGATCCAGTTCGCCCAGCGCAGGGTTGAGCTCCAGCACCACGTCACGCGATACGCCTTCGCGCTCGAGGAACGCGTTCAGCGATTCCCCGCGCCGCACCGCCGCCGCCTCGCCCGCGACCTCCAGGGTCACCGACACCCCGCCTGCCAGGTCCAGGCCCAGACGAAACTCAGTGCGCTCGAAGCTGCCAACCGAGACCCCGCCGCCCGACGGCCACGGCACGAAATCCGGCAGATACTTGTCCGGGTTGCCCGGCCACGCCGCGGCGATCGCGAACGCGCCCAGAATGACGATCAGCGCGAAGATGTACGCGTCGCGGAAGCGGAACCGTCTCACGGTTGCAGCGTTCGCCTCGCGCAGACACCACCACAGCGCAGCCGCGGCGGACTTCCGCCCGTTCCGCGCGGGCGCTTGCCCAGCATACGCACGACTTCAGTTCTAATCACCGCTCCGCGTCGTCCTCCCACTCCCCGTCTTCATCGCCGTCGTCCTCCTCATCACCCATCGAGAGACGCTCCGCGACGGCCGATGTCCGCGCCCGCACCTCCACGCCTTCAGCCAGGCGCAGCACCACGACCATCGGGGCGTCCTCGGGAGTCTCAACCCCCGCCACTTCCGCGATCAGGCCCCCTCGCGTCAGCACCGTGTCACCCACGCGTAGGTCATTCAGATCGCGCTGCCTCCGACGCTCCTCCGAGCGAGTCGGCCGAATGAAAAACAGATAGAACGCCGCCACCACCAACGCCGTGATCAGCAAAACCTCAGTCATCCTCCACACCTTCCCCACAATCCACAGCAACACGCGGATCCCCGCGCGCGGCAGCGCGAACAAGACGAATCGCAAGCGCCCGCGCCTCCTCGGTCGTCGCAATCTCGCCCACCGCGGCCGCCTCCTCCACTGCCGCCCGGATCGCTCCGACCAGCGGACCGGGACGCAGCCCCGTCGCTTCCATAATCGCGTGCCCGTTCAACACGTGCGAGCGTGACGGAACGCGACGCCCCGAATCGCGGTCCCAGCCGCTCACAATCGCCGCCACGTGCGCGACATACGCCGGCCAGCGCGGCGCCAGCGCCTCCGCCCCGACCGTCGCCAGACTGTCCGCCAGAAACAGCAAGCACAACGGCGCAGCGAGCTCGCCAAGCGCCACGTGAAACCGATGCAGCGCGCGAGCCGTCGGCGCACGCCCCGGCGCAGCCACCTGACCCGGTCTCAGGTGCTGCAGCACCAGCGTCGCGACCGGATCGATCACCGCCCGCGGCGCGCGTAGCGCCGTCAGACGCTGCCCAACCAGCTCCGCGCCCAGCTCCGAGTGCCCGAAGAAGCGCGTCCGCCCATCCGGATCGACCCGCCGCGTCGCCGGCTTGCCCACGTCGTGCAAGAGCGTCGCGACGCGCAGCACCAGTTGCCGCTCCCACAGCTCGGCGCGCAACTCATCACCCCGCTCGAACGCATCAGTTCGCCACAGCGCCGACCAGAGCTCCCCCGCCACCGCATCCGGCGGACGATCGAGCGAAATCAGCGCATCGATCCACTCGAGCGCATCGAGCTGATGCCCCAGCACGTCGCGCCGATGCACAGGCCGCTGATCCACCCCGCGACACACCGCCATCTCGGGCACGATCACATCCAGCACACCGAGCGCCTCCATCCGCCGCACCGACGACGACGAGCGCTCGTGCAAGAAGACCCGCTCCAGCTCCAGCCAGACCCGCTCCGCCGCCACCGCCTCGAGTCCCTGCGCGCCCGCCCGAACCGCGGCCTCCGTCTCGGCCGTCATCCGCAGCCCCAGCGTCGCCTCCAGCCGAATCCCCCGCAGCGCCCGCACCGGGTCATCGGCGATCGCGCTGTCTGAGCACATCCGCAAGCGGCGATGCTCCAGGTCGGCGCGCCCACCCAGCGGATCCACAACCGCCACGAGAGCCCCCGCGACGTACGCCGGCAGCCCCACGGCCATCGCGTTCACTGTGAAATCCCGGCGCAGCAGATTCGCACGCAGGCTGCCGACCCGCTCAACCACATCCACCGTTCCGCCGTCCACAGCCAACCGCCAGACCTCCGGCCCGCGCCCAATCCGCGCCGCCCGCACACCCAACCGTTCAGCAGCCGCCTGTGCCCACCGCTCCGCCTCATCCACAACGATGTCCACTTCATCCACAGCAATCCCCAGCAGCCGATCCCGCACGGCGCCACCAACCACGTGCGCTTCGCCCCCCAGATCGGCCGCAAGACGCCTCAGAGAAGCCTCAATCCGCGTCATCAGCCTCGTCATCAGCCTCGTCAGGCATGGGCTCATCGAGCCTCCACAGCTCATCCGGCGTCTCCACGTGGTCGATGTAGACTCGCCCGTTGACGTGATCGATCTCATGCTCCAGACATTGCGCCAGCAGATCGTCCTCCGCCCGGATCCGCATCTCGCGCCCCTGCAAGTCCTGCGCCTTCGCCAGCACCCGCGTCGAGCGCGTCACCCGCCCGCGCCAGCCCGGCACGCTCAGGCAGCCCTCCGTGAGGCTGCGCTCGCCCCAGCGCTTCACCACCTCGGGATTGACCATCACGAACGGCCGCTTGCCCGGCATCCCAATCACGACCACCCGCCAGCCGACGCCGATCTGCGGCGCCGCGATCCCGACCCCGTTCGCCGCGTACATCGAGTCCAGCATGTCCGCGACCAGCTCACGCAGGCGCGCATCGAACAGCCGCACCTTCCGCGCCGGCGCGCGGAGCACGGCCGTATCCGCCGGCAACGTCGTGATCGGGTGAATCGCCATCTCAGCCCTCCAGCGTCGGATGCGGCGCCTCGAGCGCCTCACGCGCCCGCGCCTCGCGATACGCCGCCACCCGTTCGGCCACCCCAGCGTCGCTCAACGCCAGAATCCGCGCCGCCAGCAACGCCGAGTTGACCGCCCCGGCCCGACCGATCGCCACCGTCCCCACCGGCACCCCACGCGGCATCTGCACCATCGAGAGCAGCGAATCCATGCCGTCCGTCGCCCAGCCCTTCATCGGCACGCCGATCACCGGCAGGTCCGTCTTCGCCGCCACCGCGCCCGGCAGCGCCGCCGCCCCGCCCGCCGCAGCAATCAGCACCTGGATCCCGCGCCCCGCCGCCTGCGCCGCGTACGCCGCCGTCTCGTCCGGCGTCCGGTGCGCCGAGAGCACCCGCGCTTCCCAGGAAATCCCCAGCTCCTCCAGCGTCGACGCCGCGTGACGCATCGTCTCCCAATCCGAGTGCGATCCCATCATCACGCCGACGACCACGCGATCCGTCACGCCATCGGTCACACCATCGGTCACACCGTCAGCCACGACTCACTTCCTCTCAGTCCGGCCGCGCCGCGCCGCCGCGATCACGTCCGGCTCGCGGTGTTGCGGCAGGATACCCACGTATACTCATTCCCGAATCCCGGTTCCGCCAGACCACGAAGACGCCGCGAGGAATCACGCCATGTCCCAATCCGCACAGCGGATCGCGACGACCACTCAGCACGTCCCCGACTACGACCCGACCGAAATCGAGCCCCGCTGGCGCTCCCGCTGGGACGCTGATCGGCTTTACCGCACGCCCGACGACGACGAGCGCCCGCACTACTTCCTGCTCACCATGCTGCCCTACACGAGCGGCGACCTCCACATCGGCCACTGGTACGCCATGGCGCCGAGCGACGTCGCCGCCCGCTGGAAGCGCATGCAGGGCTTCAACGTGATGTTCCCCGTCGCCTTCGACGCGTTCGGCCTGCCCGCCGAAAACGCCGCGATCCAGAACAACACACACCCCAAGCAGTGGACCTACGACAACATCGACCGGATGCGCCGCCAGCTTCAGAACATGGGCGCGCGCTTCGACTGGGACCGCGAGTTCGCCACCTCCGACCCGGAGTACTACCGCTGGACCCAGTGGTGGTTCCTGCAGCTCTACCACCACGGCCTCGCCTACCGCGGACGCGCCGCCGCCAACTGGTGCCCCTCCTGCGTGACCGTGCTCGCCAACGAGCAGGTCAACCGCGACGACGCAGCCGTCGGCCGCTGCGAGCGCTGCGAAGCCGTCGTCGAGACCCGCGACCTCGAGCAGTGGTTCTTCCGCATCACCAACTACGCCGACGAGCTGCTCGACTTCTCCGCGATCGACTGGCCCGAGCCGATCAAGCTGATGCAGCGCAACTGGATCGGCCGCTCCGAGGGCGCTGAAATCTCCTTCCCGCTCGACCAGGCGATCGACGAGATCGACCGCATCAGCGTCTTCACCACGCGACCCGACACCGTGTTCGGCGTCAGCTATCTCGTCCTCGCCCCCGAGCACCCGCTCGTCGACCAGCTCACGACGGCCGAGCACCGCGACGCCGTCACCGCTTATGTCACGGAGACCCGCCGCCAGTCTGAAATCGAGCGCCAGTCCGCCGAGCTCGACAAATCCGGCGTCTTCACCGGCGCCTACGTCCGCCACCCCCTCACCGACGAGCTCGTGCCGATCTGGATCGCCGACTACGTCCTGCTCTCCTACGGCACCGGCGCCGTCATGGGCGTGCCCGCCCACGATGAACGCGACTTCGCCTTCGCGACCAAGTACCAGCTCCCCATCCCCGTTGTGATCGCTCCGCCCGGCTGGGACGGCCAGCCGCTCGCCGAGGCGTACACCGGGGCCGGCGAGATGGTGAACTCCGCGGGCTTCGACGGGACGCCCTCCGACCACGGCAAACGCGCCGTCAGCGGCGCGCTCGCCGATCGCGAACTCGGCGGCGCCTCCGTCTCCTACCGTCTGCGTGACTGGCTGATCAGCCGCCAGCGCTACTGGGGCGCTCCGATCCCGATGGTCTACTGCGACACCTGCGGGATCGTCCCGATCCCCGAATCCGAGCTCCCCGTGCTGCTGCCCGACGACGCCGAGTTCCTCCCCACCGGCGCCTCCCCGCTGGCCCGCCACGAGGGCTTCCTCAACACCGAGTGCCCGAACTGCGACGCGGCCGCTCGCCGCGAGACCGACACCATGGACACCTTCATGTGCTCCAACTGGTACATGTACCGCTACGTGGACCCGCACAACCACCACGCCCCGCTCGACCCCGAACTCGCCAAACGCTGGCTGCCGATCGACCAGTACACCGGCGGCGCCGAGCACGCCGTGATGCACCTGCTCTACGCCCGCTTCTTCGCCAAGGCCGGCCGCGACATGGGCCACCTGCCGATCGACGAGCCCTTCACCCGGCTCTTCAACCAGGGCACGATCACCAAAGACGGCTTCAAGATGTCGAAAAGCCGCGGCAACGTCGTCAACCCCGACGAATGGGTCGATCGCTTCGGCGCCGACACCGTCCGCCTTTACCTGATGTTCCTCGGCCCCTGGGAATCCGGCGGCGACTGGGACGACAGCGGCATCCAGGGTCACTGGCGCTGGCTCAAGCGCGTCTGGCAGCTCGCCCTCGGAGCGCCCGAGCGTGGCGACGACCCGGGCAGCGCGGCCGACATCCGCCGCGAAACCCACGCGATGGTCCGCAAAGTCTCCCACGACATCGAGCGCTTCCGGTTCAACACGATGATCTCCGCGATGATGGAGTTCACCAACGCGCTCACCCGCATCCGCGATGAGCGCATCCGCGCAGGCGGCCCCGTCGACGCTGACGCCTGGGACGAAGCGATCGACGCGCTCGCGCTCTGCCTCGCTCCCGCCGCCCCGCACATCACCGAGGAGCTCTGGTCCCTGCGCGGCCGCGACGGCTCGGTCCACGAACAGGCCTGGCCCGAGTGGGACGACGAACTCGCCCGCGACGAATCCGTCACCGTGATCGTTCAGATCAACGGCAAGGTCCGCGAGAAACTCTCGCTCGCGGCCGGCGTCGCGCAGGCCGAAGCCGAGGCCGCCGCCCGCGCCTCCGAGCGCGTCAGCAGCCAGCTCGCCGGCAAGGCGCTCCGACGCACCATCTGGGTCCCCGACCGCCTGCTCAACTTCGTCGCCAACTGAGGCCGAGACGCGTGGTACAGCTCCAGCTGCCGACCTGGGAAGGCCCCCTCCAGCTCCTGCTCGAGCTGATCGAACGGCGCCGCCTCGACATCTCCGAACTCTCGCTCGCCGCCGTCGCCGACCAATACCTCGAACAGATCGCCCCACTCGGCCAACTCGCCGAGCACGGGCTGCGCGCCGACCAACTCGCCGAGTTCATTGAGATTGGCGGTCGCCTCGTCCTGATCAAGGCCCGCCAGATCGTGCCGCCGCCGGCCGACGAAGCGCCCTCCGAAGCCGATGACGCCGCCAGCGAACTCGTCGCGATGGTCGAGGAGTACCGCCGCTACCGCGACGCCGTCGCCACGCTCGGCGACCGCGACCGCTCCCAGCTGCGCGCCTACGCCCCGATCGCGCGACCCGACATCGAGCGCCCGCCGCCGATCGGCCTGCCCGACGCCGTCACGCTCAACCTGCTCACGCGCCTCGCCCATGAGGCTGTCGAACGCGCCGAGCAACGCCGCGGTCAGCAGTCGGAGGCCCACGACGCCGCCCTCGAGGTCGACCCGATCACGGTCCGCGACCGCGTCGCCGACCTGCGACAGCGCCTCGCCGCCGCTCCGAGCGTGTCCTTCCGCCGCTGGATCGAGGCCGCCACCTCCCGGCGCTTCGTGATCGTCTCGTTCCTTGCCCTGCTCGAACTGCACAAGGCCCGCGCCATTGAGCTCCAGCAGGACGCCGACTGGGGTGACATCCAGATCCAGGCCCGCGTCGGGGCCGGCGACGACGCATGGAACGCCCTTGCCCTCGGCGCCGACCCGAACGGAGCTGACGCGTGGTAACCGCTCTCGCCCGCGAGGAACTCCAACGCGCCGCCCTCGGCCGGCCCACGGCCCTCACGATCGGCATCTTCGACGGCGTCCACCGCGGCCACCAGGCCGTGATCCAGCACGTCATCGCCACCGCTCGCGAACACGATCTCGCCGCCGGCGCCATCACCTTCCACCCCCACCCGCGCGAAGTCCTGCGCCGCGACCTCACGATCGAATACGTCACCAGCCTCGAAGACCGCCTCGCCCTGCTGCTCGACATCGGCCTCGACACGGTCGCCACCGTCAGCTTCACCTCCGAGTTCGCCCAGACCGACGCCGGCGCGTTCGTCCGCATGCTCGTCGAGGAGCTCCAGCTCAAGCGCCTGATCATCGGTGAAGACTTCGCCCTCGGCCGCCAGCGCGGCGGCGACGCCGCCACTCTCACCCGTCTCGGCGAGGAGCTCGGCTTCGCCGTCGACGTGATCGAGCTCGTTCCCGACAACGGCGAACGCTCAGAGCACGACGCGAAGAAGGTCTCCTCCAGCGAAATCCGCACCGCCCTCACCGACGGTGACATCGACCGCGTCCGCGCCCTGCTCGGCCGACGCTTCTCCGTCCACGGGCCCGTCGTGCTCGGCTTCGAGCGCGGACGCACGATCGGCTTCCCCACCGCCAACGTCGCCGTCGGCGCCGATCGGGCCATCCCCGGCCCCGGCGTCTACGCGACCCTCGCCCACCTGCCCGGCGGCCTCCGGCCCTCCGTGACCAACATCGGCGTCCGCCCCACCTTCGAGGATGGCGCAGGGCTCTCGATTGAGTGCCACATCTTCGACTTCGACGATGACATCTACGACACCGACCTGCGCGTCGAGTTCGTCCGTCGCCTGCGCGGTGAGCGTAAATTCGATGGCGTCCAGCAGCTGGTCGAGCAGATTGCCCGCGACTGCGACGCCGCGCGCGCGCTGCTCGCAGAGGAGACCGCCACATGAGTGATGCCGTCGATCCCCCCGCCGATCCTGCCATCCTCGAGGAGGCTCACCGCCAGCACCAGCTGATCATGCGCGGCACCCGCTACGGCGACGACCAAACCCGCCAGACGATGGCGCGCGAGATGTACGAGCGCCTCGTCAACTCCCTCACCAACGACCGCCCGCTGCGCGTCTACCTCGGCGTTGACCCCACCTCTCCCGACCTGCACATCGGCCACTGCGTCGCCCTGCGCAAACTCCAGCTCTTCCAGCAGCTCGGGCATCAGTCGATCCTGCTGATCGGCGACTTCACCGGCCTCGTCGGTGACCCCTCCGACAAGGACAGCGCTCGCCCCATGCAAGCCGCCGAAATCCTTGCACGCAACGCCCGCACCTACCGCGAGCAGGCCTACAAGCTGCTCGACCCCGCGCGCACCGAAGTCGTCAACAACAGCGATTGGCTCGCCGGCATGTCCTTCGCCGACGTGATCCACCTCGCCGCCAATTTCACCGTCCAGCAGTTCGCCGAGCGCGCCACGTTCGCCAAGCGCATCGAGGCCCGCCAGCCCGTCTACCTGCACGAGTTCATGTACGGCCTGATGCAGGGCTACGACGCCGTCGCGCTCGAGGCCGATGTTCAGCTCGGCGGCACCGACCAGACCTTCAACATCGGCGCCGGCCGCATCCTCCAGCCGCGCTACGAACAGCGACCACAGGTCGCCGTCCTCACCCCGATCCTCGTCGGCACCGACGGCGTCCAGCGCATGTCCAAGAGCACCGGCAACTACATCGGCATCGATGAACCCGCCGACGCCCAATATGGCAAGGCCATGTCGATCCCCGACGAGGCGATCGCCGAGTTCTTCATCCACGGCACGAACGTTGACGCCGCCGAAGCCGACCAGATCATCGCCGATGTCGAGGCCGGGGCGCTCCCGGCAATGGACGCCAAGCGCCGCCTCGCGCACGCCATCGTCTCCGAGTGGCACGACGCGTCAGCCGCCGAAGCCGCCGCTGCCGAGTGGACCCGCGTCGTCTCGCAGCACGGCGCTCCCGCCGAAATCCCCGCCCACGAGATCGACTTCGAGGGCGCCGACGCGCTCACGGTCGTCCTCCCCGCCATCATCACCGATGCCGGCGCAGCCGCCAGCCGCGCCGAGGCCAAGCGCCTGATCCGCCAGGGCGCCGTCCAGCTCAACGGCGAGCGCACCGAACAGCAGCAGCTGGAACTCCGCGAAGGCGACATCCTCAAGGTCGGCCGCCGTCACTGGCTCCGCATCCAACGCCGCTGAGCCCCGCACGCCGCCAACCAACCCTGACCATTCCTGACCGCACCTGACCACCTAGCCACTACCCTCCGGCAGTAATCCCGAGAGGTTCCCCATGCCCATCACCCTCGACTGGCTCGGCTGCGCCACCTTCCGGCTCGCCATCGACGACACGATCATCTTCCTCGACGCCTACATGGACCGCGTCCCCTCCGCACCTGATGTCGGACTCTCCGTCGCCGACGTCACCCGCGCCGACGCCGTCCTGATCGGTCACTCCCACTTCGACCACCTCGCCGGCGCCGAAGTGATCGCCGCCAACACCGAGGCCCAGGTGATCGGCTCCAACGAGTCGGCCCGCGTCCTGCTCTCGGCCGGTGTCGACGAGTCCCAGCTGCTCCGCTCGCAGGGCGGCGAGCGCCACCGCATCGCTGACGGGATCACGGTCGAGGTCTTTCCCAGCCTGCACTCCTGCATTTGGACCCAGGGCTCCTGGGACACCGGCAAGGTCGTGCTCGGCCAGTACGGCCTCACCGAAGAGGAACGCTGGGGCGGCCGCGGCGCGCTCGACATCGGCGGCTCGCTCGGCGAACCCGGCGCACCGCAGGACGAGACCCAGCGCCAGCAGATGCTCGACCACGTCCGCACCTGCCTCGGCAGCAGCGACACCGGGGGCGCGCTCGCCTACCTGATCGACACCCCCTACGGCTCGATCTTCTACCACGACACCTCAGGCTGCTGGACCGGCGTCGTCCAGAACCTCCGCCCCGACGTCGGAATTGTCGCCATGGCCGGACGACCCAACATCGACGGCGAGCCGATCCAGGGCTCGCTCGCTCAGTACGTCGGCCGCATGAGCGACATGCTCAAGGCCCGTCGCGTCGTGCTCGGCCACCACGATGACTGGATGCCCCCGATGACGCACGACATGACCTCCGCCGACGCCCTCGCGCCCGTCGCCAACGAGATCAACCACGTTTCGCCCCGCACCGAGCTGCTCAACGTCCCCCTCGCCGGCCGTATCGAGCTCTGGCGCTGAGGAGCCCCACATGCCCAAGTTCGGACTGATCTACGACTTCCGCAACCCACCGCAGTGGCGCAAGCCCTGGGCCGAGTTCTACGACGAACTGCTCGACGAGGTCCAACTCGCCGAGGAGCTCGGCTACGACCACGTCTGGGTCACCGAGCACCACTTCATCGACGACGGCTACACCCCCTCCGTGCTGCCCATCGCCGCCGCGATCGCCCGACTGACCTCGCGCGTCCGGATCGGCACCTGGGTCCTGCTATTGCCCCTGCACAACGCGATTCGTGTCGCCGAGGACGCCGCCACCGTGGATGTCCTCAGCAACGGACGCTTCGACCTCGGCGTCGGCCTCGGCTACCGCATCGAGGAGTTCGAGGGCTTCGGCGTCGACCGACGCCAGCGCGCGAGCCTGATGGATGAGTCGCTCGAAATCATCACCCGCACGCTCAACGGCGAAACCGTCAGCCTCGATGGCCGCCACTACCAGGTCAAAAACGTCACCGTCACGCCGCAGCCGATCCAGAAGCCCTTCCCGCTCTGGGTCGGCGCGCGCAGCATCCCCGCCGCCAAGCGCGCCGCCCGCTTCCGCGCCAACCTGATGATCGTCGCCGACCGCCCCGTCTACGAGGCCTGGGCCGAACAGCTGATCGCCCAGGGCGACGACCCCGCCGATTTCGAGGTACTGCTCTCCGGCGGCGGCTTCGTCACCGACGACCCCGAGGCGCTCTGGCAGCAGCTCGCCCCGCATCAGCGCTACCTGCGCGACACCTACGGCAAGTGGTACTCCGAGGCGTCCGACCTCGGCCCCCAGGACCCGCTCGGCAGCCTGCTCAACCAGACCGACGAAGACCTGCGCGAGCGCTTCATCGCTGGCACGCCCGACGAGGTCGCCCTCGCCATCGAGCAGACGCTCGACTGGATCCCCGCCGACCACGTGATCAGCTTCGCGGCCCCGCCCGGCGCGCCGCGCGAGCTCGCCCGCAAATCAATGGAGCTCTTCGCCCGCGAAGTGCTGCCTCATTTTCGGACCGCCCACTAGAATGCCCCACGACTCACGAGGAGGCGCGCCGTGAAAGCCCAGATCGACCTCTCACTCTGCGAAGGCCACGCCAAGTGCATGGAGGCCGCCCCGGACATCTTCGAGGTGCGCGACGACGACCTCTCCCACGTGCTCGTGGAGGACATCCCCGAGGCTCAGCACGCCCGCGTCCTGCGCGCCGTCCGCACCTGCCCACGCGCCGCCATCACGACGATCGACTGAGGCCCCGCGCCTTACTCCTCCTCGTCGGCCGTCACCACCACTTTCGCCGGCACGCCTGCTTCAACCTGGAACCGCCAGCTCATCACGTCCGGATCCCGGTCGGTCAGCTCAAAGTCCTGCGTCTCCAGCAGCTCGCCCTCCGCGTCGTGCAGCTCCACCGTCAGATCATCGAAGTCGACATCGTCCGTGTTGCGCAGCTGCACGAAATGTGTCGACGCCCAACGCCCGCGGTCCTTCTCGTAACCCGGGCACGCCGCTCGAGCGAACTCCGCCGCCTGCTGCAGCACGATGCCCTCCGGCGCATCCAGCTCGAGATCAAGCGTCGTCAGCGGCGACGAGGGCTCCTTCGGCTCGATGCAGACCGCCTCCGGAATCTGGTCCGAACGGAACTCCAGCAGGAACACCTTGTCCAGGCCGCCGCAGGAGGACACCACCTCGCGATCCTCCTCCACGACCTGCATGACATCGCCGGCGTCGATCCTCCCGATATACACCGCGAACATCGTCGTGTACCGCTCCGACGGCCGCACATCGCACACCGTGCCCCCGAAATCCGGCTGCTCGGGGCCGAAATACACGGGCCGCCCCAGCACCGCCCCCGCGCCGTGGAGGATCGGCCCCTCATCGGCCGGCGCCGGCAGATACTGACGCAGCCGCAGGTCTGCGAGCGCCGTCCGCACCGTTTCGGCACGTAGCACGTCGCTCCCACCGATCGAAACCCCCACGACCTCGCCGCTGCACGAGTCGATCAGCGGCGCACCGCGACGTTCCGCACCCGAAGGCACCACCGTGATCAGCCGCTCGTCGATCGAGTCGACCAACAGCAGCGTCACGTAGTGCCGCCGAGCATCGCCGGCCGGGTACGAAACCATCGTCAACCGGCTGCCCTCCCATCCGTCGCTCGACCGCGCCAGCGATGGGCGCATCCCGAGCTGCTCGGCTGATGGCTCGCCGATCACCTTCGCCAGGGCCAGATTGTTGCGCGGATCCGACGAGAGCCGAATGATCGGAAGCACCACATCCCCTCGCGCCACCGCGCCCCACGGCGCAGCCTCCGTCAGCAGCCTCGCATCGACCAGGAACTGCCAGTGCCCCACATACGTCGCGGTCCCTGCGCCACGCATCGTCGTCAGCTGCCAGCCGGCGTCTCCGATCTCCTCGCCGATCGCGCATCCGCCGACACGCTGAGCCTCCGCCGCATCCGCTGTCTCCGCCGAGAGCTCCACGAACCAGTTGGTCATCCCGGAGCGATGCCAGCCGTCCGACTCCGCCAGGTCCGTTGGCGTCTCTGCCCCCGGCGGGCACCTGCGCTCGCCCGATCCATCGAGCCTCAGGCAGGCCCGCACCGCCGCCGTCTCCGGATCGACGCGGATCGTGATCCGCGCCGCCATCGTGATCGTCGGAAGCTCCGACGCCGGCGGAACGAGATCGACCGTCCACTCCTCGGCCTCGGTCATCACGTGGAACGCGACCGCCTCGAAGTCGTAGGGCGCGTCCCAGCTCTGCCACAAGGCCTCGTTCGATTGCGGCCCCACCTGCCAGCGCCCCGCGCGCGACCCCTCGATCCTCGTCCCGTAGCGGCCAATCAGCGACACGCGAGCGTCGAGCAGGTCCTGCGCGTGATCAACGCTGAGCGCGTGTGTGAAGTCACCCGCGCATCCCGCCGCCGCCCGCAGCGTCACGAGCCGCGCCTCACCGAACGCCTCACTCGTCTCGTGCAACACCGATGTCGTCAGGTCTTCCGCGTTCGCGCCAAGCGCTCCGATGCAGGCGCCGGGAACCGGCTCATCCTCGTCGGTCGCCGCGGCCAGGGCGACGACCCGGGTCCACTCACGGCCGCAGCTCCCGGCTACCCTCCACCCGCCGTCGCCCAACGCGGTCGGCAGGTCGAGCGTCAGCTCCCGGCCGGCGAGCCCGACCCACAGCTCCCCGTCGACCCGCGAGCAATCCACGTTCGACGGCGGCGCAGCGCCGAAGTGCCACACCAACCGGCCAGGCCCAAGCAGCGCCGAGGGCATCCCGCCCGGCAGCGCCGCACGCTCGCGGTCGAACCCCGCGACCGTCTCATGCAGCGGCTCTCCAGCGTGCCCATACCGCAACGAGGGCGTGCCGCCCCAGAACACGCCCAGCGCTCGGCCGCAGGCATCGATCAGCGGGCCCCCGCTCCCACCGCCGCGGCTCGACACCGTCGTCTGGAGCTCGTTGTCCCAGACCCGCCGGATGAAACCGCCGCGCGAGAGCGCCAACGCACCGCCGCCCGGATATCCGACCAGGAACACGTCATCCCCCACATCGGCGGCGGTTGGCGCGCGCAGCTCGATCGCCGGCACGTCGCGGACCAGCTCCAGATCGGCGACCTCCAGCAGCGCGACATCAAGCACTGGGTCGGAGCCCAGCACGAACGCCGCCACCCGACGATCCGCGTGGCGCAGCGTCACAAACGGCGGATCGTCCTCAATCACGTGGTGCGCCGTCAGGAACCGTCCCTCGCCGATGAAGAACGCCGTCCCCCGCGCACGCCCTGTCTCCACCTGCCAGGCCGTTGCGAGCATCCGCGTGAGGTCCGGGGTGCAAGGCTCGAGTTCCGAGCTCACCGGCGGCGGAGCGCTTGCGGAGCGCAATACGCGCTCCGGTTCGACCGGGACCACCCAGCTCACCTCGCTGGAATTGAACCAGCGATTCGCGCCCGGCTGCCCCGCCGGCAGGAAGCGCTGCTCGGGGCACACCACATGCCCCACCGTCGGCTGTAGACAGAACTCAATCCGCCCATCGGCGAGCACGCGCGTCAGAACCTGTGCGCCCACCTCAACCGTGGCCGGCGGCTCGACCGGCTCCTCCGCGCTCAGCCGCGCGGGCGCCGCGAAGCCAGCCCCCAGCAGCGCCAGGGCGACGAGCGCAAGCCAGCCGCGGTGTGTCGCGCTCACTCCCTACTGCGGGCTGTAGCGGACCATCTGGCGCTTGATCCCACCCACGTGCAGGCTGCTCGGCACCATCTCCGGCACGCCTGCGAGTTCAAGCTCGGGCAGAATCGGCAGCAGCGAGTGGAAGATCGAGCGCATCTCCCAGCGCGCCAGATTCGCGCCCAGGCAGAAGTGTTCGCCGTAGCCGCCGAACGCGAAGTGATCGTTCGGGTCGCGACGGATGTCGAACTTGTAGGGGTCCGGGAAGACCTCCTCGTCGCGGTTCGCCGACGGGTACCACATCACGATCGAATCGCCCTGGCGGATCGTCTTGCCGCGCAGCTCGATGTCCTGCGTCGCGGTCCGCTGGAACTGAATCACGATCGAGGTCCAGCGCAGAATCTCTTCAACCGCCGAGGGCACCAGCTCCGGATGCGCCACCAGGTCCGCGAGCTGATCAGGATGCTCGAGCAGCGCCGTGACCCCACCGGTGATCGAGTTCCGCGTCGTCTCGTTGCCCGCGCCGATCAGCAGCCGGAAGTAGGACGATATCTCGCGCGGCGTCAACGGCTCGCCCTCGACCTCCGCGTTCAGCAGGTCCGAGAGCAGGTCGCCGCGTAGCCCGTGCTCCTGACGGTCGCGGACCAGTCCCTCGTTGTAGAGGTTGAATTCCAGGCTGACCCGTCGGATGGTCTGTTCGCGATCCTCGCCGGGCAGCCGGAACTCGGGGTCGGCCGCGCCGGCAGAGGCTTCGGTCCAGTGGAAAATCTGGTCCCAATCCTCCTCCGGCACGCCGCCCATGTCGCAGATCGCGGCCACCGGCAGCTTGGCCGATAGCTCGTGCACCACATCCACCGCTGAGCGCTCGGATCGATCGGCGAAGTCCGCGACCAGCTTCTCGGCGAAGCTCGAGACGTAGTTCTCCGCCATCTCGCCGAAGTGATCCTCCAGCCGCTTCATCATCCGCGGCGTGAAGTGCCGCGCCACCAGGCCGCGGTGCTGTCGATGCTCCGGCGGGTCCATGAAGATGAAGTCGGGCGGGTCGCTCGCGTGACCCCCGTAGCGGTTCGCGTTGACCTCGCGTCCGCGTTCCCCAATCCCGATCGACTCGTGGTCGTTCATGCGCAGAATCTGCTTGTTCGAGAACAGGTCCGGATGCGACGAGATGAAGCGAATGTCGGCGTGCTTGGTGATCGCCCAGAACGGCTCGAAGCGCGGCCGCTGGTACCAGTACACCGGCGCCTCGCGCCGCAGCAGGTCCCACGCCGCCCACGGAAAGCCGTGCTCCACGTAGAGCTCCGTGTTCGTGATGTCCAGCGTCTCCAACGTCAGAGCCGGTCTGTCAGCGGTAACCATGCGCCCCCTCCATTCAGTGCGCCCGATTCTACCGGACTCGCCAGACCGCGCGGTCACCACGCAGGCGATCGGCGCGAGCGCTGACGCGCGCCTACTCCGGGCGGTAGCGCACCATCTGACGCTTGATCCCGCCCACGTGTAGGAAGCCGATCACGTGCTCCGGCTCGGCGACCAGCTCGAGATTCGGCAGGACCGGGCGCAGCGCGTGGAAGATCGAGCGCATCTCCCAGCGCGCCAGATTCGCGCCCAGACAGAAGTGCTCGCCGTAGCCGCCGAACGCGAAGTGATCGTTCGGGTCGCGCTGGATGTCGAACTTGTACGGGTCGTCGAAGACATCCTCGTCGCGGTTCGCCGAGGGGTACCACAACACCACCGACTCACCCTTGCGAATCAGCTGCCCGCGTAGCTCGACATCCTCGACCGCCGTTCGCTGGAACTGAATCACGATCGAGGTCCAGCGCAGCATCTCCTCGACCGCCGAGGGGACCAGCGACTCGTCGTTGACCAGCAGCTCAAGCTGGTCCTGGTGGTCGATCAGCGCCTTCACGCCGCCCGAGATCGAGTTGCGCGTCGTCTCGTTGCCCGCCGCCAGCAGCAGCACGAAATAGCCGTGAATCTCGCCCGGTGAGAGCGGACGGCCATCGATCTCCGCGCGCAGCAGGTCCGAGAGCAAGTCGTCGCCGAGGCCCTCCTTGCGGCGCTGCTCGATCAGCCGGTTGTTGTAGTGGAACCACTCGGTCGAAATGCGCTGGCTCGCCTGGCTGGGGGCCTCGCCGGGCAGCCGGTACTCCGGGTCCTCCGCGCCGACCAAGACCTCGGTCCAGGCGAAGATTTGGTCCCAGTCCTCTTCAGGCACCTTGGCCATGTCGCAGATCGCCGCGACCGGCAGCTTGGCCGAGAGCTCATGCACGAGGTCGACGGCGGAGCGCTCGCCGCGCGCCGCGAAGTCAGCCACCACCTTGTCGGCGAAGTCCGAGACGTAGTTCTCCGCCATGTGCGCGAAGTGGTCCTCGAGCATCTTCATCATCCGCGGCGTGAAGTGCCGCGCCACCAGCCCGCGGTGCTGCCGATGCTCGGGCGGGTCGAGATAGATGAAATCCCGTGCGTCGGTCGGCTTGCCGCCAGCGCGGTTCGTCGCCTTCTCCCACTGCCGATCCGCCGAGCCGAGCTTCTTCGCCGTGTTGAGCCGCAGCATCTGCGCGTTCGAGAACAGTTCCGGGTGCGCCGAGATGAAGCGAATGTCGGCATGCTTGGTGATCGCCCAGAACGGCTCGAAGCCCGGCCGCTGGTACCAGTAGATCGGCGCATCGCGCCGCAGCAGATCCCACTCAGCCCACGGATAGCCGTGGTCGCGGTAGCGATCGGCGTTCGTGATGTCGAGCGTGTCAACGGTCAGCTGTTCCGGCTCGGCGATGACCATGCTGCGGCCTCCTTGAATCTCAGGAACGATGCGGTCAGGGTAATGCCGCCCCTGGACCGGGCAGTGGCGAACCATCTCCCAGCGCGACTGATTGGCGCACATCGTCGGCAGCCCCGTGCCCGGCCGCGCGGAAGTCGCGCAGGCGACAGGGAAACATCGCCGACACATTGCGATCACACGGTCGCAACCTCGAGGCGGCATACGGTGGAGACAATCGATGCAGTCAGTCGAGGCAGTTTCCGCGCAGCGTCGCGGCGACACGAGGTGCGCGATGGCGAACCCAATCGAAGTCTTCAAGACCGCCAAGGACGGCCTCGATGTCCTGCCCGATCTCTACCGCTACGCCCAAATGGACGACCCGCAATACGACGAGGGCGATCTAGAGCGGCTCAAGTGGTACGGCCTGTTCCACCGCAGAGCAACGCCGGGCTTCTTCATGCTGCGGATGCGCATCCCCAACGGCATCCTGACCACCGAGCAGCTCGCCGCGATCGGCGACATCTCCAACACCTACGGCCGCGGCCAGGCCGACCTCACCACCCGCCAGAACATCCAGCTGCGCTGGATCCGCATCCAGGATGCCCCACGCGTGCTGCAGCGCCTGAGCGCCGTCAACCTCACCAGCCAGCAATCGGGCATGGACAACGTGCGCAACCTGGTCGGCTGTCCGCTCGCCGGGCTGCACCACGACGAGTTGATCGACGCTTCGGCGCTCACGCGACGCATCCAGCAGGCGATCATCGGCCTGCCGCGCTTCAGCAACCTGCCGCGCAAGTTCAACCTCAGCATCACCGGCTGCCCCGACGACTGCACCCACGCTCAGACGCACGATCTCTCCTTCAGCCCCGCGATCCGCGATGGCGTGGTCGGCTTCAGCGTGCTCGTCGGCGGTGCGATGGGCGGCAAAGATCCGATGCTCGCCATCCCACTCGACGCTTTTGCCGCCCCCGACGACGTGGTTGACGTCGTCTGCGGCGTCCTCTCGGTCTACCGCGACAACGGCCCGCGCGCCAGCCGCAAGCTGTCCCGGCTCAAGATCCTGCTGCGCGACTGGGGCGTCGAGCGCTTCCGCGCCGCGCTCGAAGCCGAGCTCGCCCGCGACCTGCCCCGCGCCGGGACCGCGGCCAGCGCGCTCGAAGGCGGCGACCACCTCGGCGTCACCCCGCAGCGCGGATCCGACCTCGTCTCTGTCGGCCTGCTCGTCCCGGTCGGCCGGATCACCGGTGACGACCTGATCGAGCTCAGCCGCCTCGCTCGCGTCTACGGGCAGGCCGAAATCCGCCTGACCGTCCAGCAGAACGTGCTGATTCCCCACGTCAGCCCCGACGCGCTGCCCAAGCTGCTCGAAGAGCCGCTGCTGGCCAAGTTCTCGCCCAACCCCTCCGGCTTCCTGCGCGGGCTGGTCTCCTGCACCGGCATGGACTTCTGCCACTTCAGCCTGATCGACACCAAGGGTGAGGCCCTGGAGCTGGCCCGCGCGCTCGACGAGCGCTACGAGGCGCTGGAGCGCGTCCGCATCCACTGGTCCGGCTGCCCGCACTCCTGCGCCCAGCAGAAGGTCGCCGACGTCGGCCTCGAAGCCGCGCGCGTCCGCATCGACGATGAGATCGTCGGCGCGGCTGCCGTCGTGAGCGGCGGTCGGCTCGGCGCGGACGCCGCGCTGGCCGAAGACGCCGCGCCCAAGATGCCCACCGCCGACCTGCCGGAGATCGTGGCCGCGCAGATCATCGCCACGCTCGGCCCCAAGAGCATCCGCCGCCGCCAGCCCTCGGTCGGCTCCCACGTGTCGGCAGGACTGGCGGCAGGATGAGCTCCCGTCTGCCGTTGCGGCGCTGGCGCTCCGGCGGCCAAACACGCAGCCAGTGGAAGCGCTCGATCTGCCCCTACTGCGGCACCGGTTGCGGCGTCCTCGCGCGGGCCAAGAACGGCGTCGTCGAGGAGGTCCGCGGCGACCCCGACCACCCCGTCAACGAGGGCAAGCTCTGCGCCAAGGGCGCCCTGCTGGCACCGATCGTTCGGACCGACGACCGGCTGCTCTACCCGCTGCTGCGCGAAGACCGCTCAACGGATTTCGAACGCGTCTCCTGGCCGGCCGCCGTGGGCCGCTTCGCGATGGCCATCCGCAAGGCCCAGAACGAGCACGGCCCCCACTCGATGATGCTCTACGGCTCCGGCCAGCTCGTCACCGAGGACTACTACCTCTTCGGCAAGATCGCCAAGGGCTATCTCGGCACCAATAATCAGGACACCAACTCGCGGCTCTGCATGGCCAGCGCCGTCGCCGCCTACAGCCTCTCGCTCGGGGCCGACTCGCCGCCCTGCTCCTACGCCGATATCGAAGCCGCCAAGACCTTCCTGATCGTTGGCGCCAACCCCGAGGCCTGCCACCCGATCCTCTTCAACCGGATCAAGGCCCGCCGGCGCGCCGACAAGGACGTGCGCGTCATCCTGATCGACCCGCGCCGCACCCGCACCGCCGAGATCGCCGACATCCACCTGCGCCCGCGTCCGGGCAGCGACGTGGCCCTGCTCAACTCGCTGCTCTACGAGGCGCTGCTAATGGGCGGCGTGGACCACAACTTCATCGCCAGGAACACAACCGGCTGGGATGAGCTGGGGCGCGTGCTCGGCGACTACCAGGCGGAGCGCGCCTACGAGCAGACCGGGGTCGCCGCCCAGGACATCCTCGAAGCCGCCCGCGTCTACGCCCGCAACGGACCCGCGCTCTCGCTCTGGGCGATGGGCCTCAATCAGAGCACGCGCGGCGTCGACAACAACCTCGCGATCATCAATCTCGCCCTCGCCACGGGCAACATCGGCAAGCCCGGCGCCGGTCCCTTCTCACTGACCGGCCAGCCCAACGCAATGGGCGGCCGCGAGGCCGGCGGCCTCGCCACCGCCCTCCCCGGTCACCGCCAGGTCGCCAACCACGAGCACCGCGACGAGGTGGAGGAGGCCTGGGGCATCGAGCCCGGCTCGATCTCCGACGTGCCCGGCTTCACCGCGATCGAGATGGTCGAAGCGCTCGAAGAGGGCAAGGTCAAGGTCCTCTGGGTCGCCGGCACCAACCCGCTCGCCTCACTGCCCAACACCGGGCGCGTCCGCAAGGCGCTTGCCAATGCCGAGTTCCTCGCCGTGCAGGACGCCTATCACCCGACCGAAACCACCGCCGTCGCCGACCTCGTGTTGCCCGCGGCTCAATGGTCCGAGCGCGGCGGCACGATGACCAACTCCGAGCGACGCGTCTGCCTGCTGGAGCAGATCGGCGACCCGCCCGGCGAGGCGCTGCCCGATTGGCAGATCATCTGCCGCGTCGCCCGCGCGCTCGGCTACGGGCGGCACTTCGACTACGCCGACGAGGAGCAGATCTTCAGCGAGTACCGCGAACTCACCCGCGGCCGCGACCTCGACATGACCGGCCTCAGCTACGACCGCCTGCGCGGCTCCTCCGAGGGCATCCAGTGGCCCTCGCCGGAGGCGGCGCAGGGCTCAACCGAGCGGCTCTTCAGCGACGGCCAGTTCGCCACGCCCGACGGTCGAGCCCGCTTTCACGTCGTGCGCCAGGAAGGCCCCGCCGAGGAGCTCGACGCGACCTACCCGATCGCCCTGATCACCGGCCGCGTCAAGGACCAGTGGCACACCCGCACCCGCACCGGCAAGGTGCCCAAGCTGAACAAGAGCGAACCCGGCCCCTTCCTCGAAATCCACCCGCACGACGCGCGCAGCCTCGCCGTCGCTGAAGGCGACTCGCTGCGCGTCGTTTCGCGCCGCGGCGCGTTCGTGGCGCCGGCGCGTGTGACCGACGCAGTGCCAGCCGGCTCCGTGTTCGCGCCGTTCCACTGGGGGCCCCTCTGGTCGCCCGACAGCACGCCCAACCTGGCCGTCAGCGAAGCGTTCGATACCCGCTCCAAGGAGCCCGAGCTCAAGTTCGCCGCCGTCCGCGTCGAGCACGCCGGTGCGCCGATCGTTGAGCCCGTTGATGAGCCCGTTGGTGAGCCCGTCGGCGGCGTCTCCAACGCCCCTGTTGCCTCCGCTACGTCGTAACAAGCCCGTCATATCCGCGACACGTCGGCGCAACCGCCGCTGGCCCGTCCGTCCGTAGGTTCGCTCTAGCGACAACGACGCGCGCACGCCGTGGCGCAGAACAGGCGGCGCGCTCAGTGCTCGGAGGGTGACCGATGAACACCAACGAACTTGTCGGCAAGGCGACCTCGATCAAGCTGCTCAGCTTCAACAAGCCTCACATGCGCACCTTCCACCTGACCTGGCTCGCGTTCTTCCTCTGCTTCTTCGGCTGGTTCGGGATCGCCCCGCTGCTGCCGGTCGTCCGCGAAGACCTCGGTCTGAGCAACCAGCAGGTCTTCAACTCGTTGATCGCCTCCGTCTTCATCACGATCTTCGCGCGGATCGCGATCGGTTGGATCCTCGACCGCGTCGGACCGCGACGCACCTACGCCGCGCTGCTGATCATCGGCTCGCTGCCCGTGATGCTGATCGGCCTCTCGCAGAACTACGAAACGTTCCTGCTCTTCCGCCTGGCGATCGGCGTGATCGGCGCATCGTTCGTGATCACCCAGTACCACACGTCGATCATGTTCGCGCCGAACGTGGTCGGCACGGCGAACGCCACGACAGCCGGCTGGGGCAACCTCGGCGGCGGCGTGACGCAGGTCCTGATGCCGCTGCTGCTGACCGGCGTGCTGTTCTTCGTCACCAACGACACGCTCGGCTGGCGGATCGCGATGGTGATCCCCGGCGCCGCGCTGCTGCTGATGGGCTTCGTCTACTACCGCTACACCCAGGACGCCCCCGAGGGTGACTTCAAAGACCTGCGCGCGCAGGGCCGCGTGACCCGCCAGAACGAGCCCGGCGCGTTCGCCAAGGCCGCGCGCGACCCGCGCGTCTGGCTGATGTTCATCATCTACGGCGCATGCTTCGGCATCGAGCTGACGATCAACGGGATGGCCGCGCTCTACTTCCACGACCGCTTCGGCCTCAGCCTGGTACTCGCCGGCGTGATCGCATCGCTGTTCGGCATGATGAACATCTTCGCCCGCACGATGGGCGGCGTGTTCTCGGACAAGTTCGGCGTCAACTTCGGGCTGCGCGGCCGGGCGATCTTCATGGGCGCCGTGCTGCTCCTGGAAGGCCTCGCGCTGATGGCCTTCTCGCGCATGGAGGTGCTGATCCTCGCGATCCCGATGATGATCGTCTTCAGCATCTTCGTGCAGATGTCGGAGGGCGCCACCTACGGCGTGGTGCCGTTCGTGAACAAGAAGGCGCTCGGCGCGGTCGCCGGGATCGTCGGTGCGGGCGGCAACGCCGGCGCCGTGGCCGCCGGCTTCCTGCTGCGCGCCGAGGGCGTCGCGATGGAGCAGGCGCTGCTCTACTTCGGCGTCATCGTCGTCTGCATCGCCCCGATCGCGCTGCTGGTCCGCTTCCCGCAGAGCGCTGAAACCGAGGAACGCAGTCGGCTCGATGCCGCGCTGCGCGAACAGCAGGGCAGACCGGCCGCGCGCGTCCCCGCCGTCGGAGTCGCCGGCGATTGACCCGCGCGCCCCACCGCATCCTCCCCACACCGCGGGCCGGGCGAGACCAGCTCGTGCGGCCCCCCGTTCTGCATGCGGGCGTAGAATCCGTCCCGCGCGACGCGCGCCCGAGGCTGAAGGGAGCCGACCATGGCAGATGTGATGCGGCCCGATGGAACCACGATCCACTACGAAGTCTTCGGTAGCGGATATCCGCTGCTGCTGCTCGCGCCCGGCGGCGTGAATTCCCAGATCGAGTTCTGGCAGCACAGCGCGATCAACCCGATCGAATCGTTCGCCGATGAGTTCATGGTGATCGGCATGGACCAGCGCCACTGCGGCCGCAGCAAGACCGCGCTGACGCCCTTCTCCTACGAGACCGCCATGCAGGACCAGCTTGCCGTGCTCAACGATCTCGGCGTCCAGCGCGCCCATGTGATGGGCGGCTGCATCGGCTGCGCCTACGCCCTGCTCCTTGCCGACCAGGCCCCCGCCCGGATCGCCGGCGCCGTCATGCAGGACCCCGTGGGGCTCGACGAGACCAACTCGATGGAGACGTTTTACGACATGTTCAACCCCACCATCCGGCTCGCCCGCGCCGAGGGACTCGAAGCCGTGATCGAGTCGGCTCAGCGCGACCCGATCTTCATGCAGAACAACGAGGCCGGGCCCTTCGCCCAGCGCATCCACGACGAGCCGCTGTTCGCCGACGCCCTGCGATCGATTCGGCGCGAGGGTTATGTCGCGCTCGTCGTCGAGTTCCGCGATGGCATGTGGCCGGCGTTCCCGCCCTACTTCGCCGTCAACGAGGTCGCGGTCGGTCGTACCGGTGCGCCGATGCTCGTGTTGCCCGGCAGCGACCCCTTCCACCCCACGGCGATCGGCCACCAGATCTGTAACGACGCGCCGAATGCACGCTGTCTCGATGTTGATGCGCGTTCGGCCCAGAAGTTGCCGGGTACGCTGGATTCAATCCGCGAATTCCTGCGCGAGCACAGCAACTGAGCCCGCCGCGTCGACGAAAGGCCGCTCCGAGATGAAGTACGAGATTCTGCATCGCCCCGCCTACGCACTCGGTCGTGTCGAGCTGGCCAGCGGTGAACAGCTGCAGGCCGAGGCCGGCGCGATGGTCAGCATGTCGAGCACCATCTCGATCGACACCGGCGTCAAGGGCGGCCTGATGAGCGGCCTGAAGCGCTCCGTGCTTGGCGGCGAGAGCTTCTTCATCAACACCTTCACCGCCGAACAGTCGGGTGAGGTCACGATCGCCCCGCCGCTGCCCGGCGACATCGAGGCGATGGAGCTGAACGGCGGCACGCTCTTCGTGCAATCCGGCTCCTTCCTCGCCGCCAGCGTTGATGTCGAGGTCGACACCAAGTGGGGCGGCGGCAAGACGTTCTTCTCTAGCGAGGGACTTTTCCTGCTCAAGTGCTCCGGCTACGGAACAATCTTCGTCTCCTCGTACGGCGCCGTTCACACGATCGAGCTGCGCTCCGGCGAGGAGTACACGGTCGACACCGGCCACATGGTCGCCTTCGACGAGACCGTGCAGTACGACGTCGGCCGCGCGGGCGGCTGGAAGACCACGCTGCTGAGCGGCGAGGGCCTCGTCTGCAAGCTCACCGGGCCCGGCCGCTTCTACATGCAGACCCGCAGCGCCGACGCGTTCCTCAGCTGGTTGCTCCCCAAAATCCCCAGCAAGGGATAAGCCACCCGCCGCTGGGTATCTGTGCCCCCGGCGGAAACCCACGCCCCAACGTCTCGTTCCCGCAGGGGTCACGCGGATCGGCGCCGACGCAGTGTTCAGGTGCGCTCCTGAGCGGCCAACCGGCGACCGACAGGTAGCCTCGCCCGATGGACCCCGTCGAGTTCGTCATCCTGATCGCGGCGGGCATCGTGATCGGCGCGTACGCGACCGGCGTCGGCGCCGGCGGCGGCTTTCTCTTCACCCCGCTGCTGCTCTGGCGCTATCAGAGCGCCGAACCGGTCGAGGTCGCGATGGCCTCAGTGTTGCTCGTCGTCGCCTCCAGCGGCCTCGCCTCGGTGCGGCTCTTTCGCGCCGGACGCCTCGACCTACGCGCCGTCGCGATGGTCGCGATCGTCACGACTCCGGCTGGGGTGCTCGGCGCGTTCGGCACGTCACAGCTCCCGCGCGATGTCTTCGCGGCCGGCTTCGCGGTGTTGATCGCGCTGATCGCCGTCTACATCATCTGGCGCCCCGCCGGCGACGCCGGCTCGCTGGGCCGGCGCGGCTGGCGGCGCATGATCCGCGATCGCGCCGGCGACCGCTATCTCTACTGGATCCCCGTCCGCCGCACGCTGCTCTTCACCGGCGTCACCGCGATCTTCACCGCCCTCGCCGGGATCGGCGGCGGCCCCTTCTTCAGCCTCATCACGGTCCGCATCATGCGCATGCCGGTCTGGCTCGCAATCCCCGCCTCCCACGGGATCGTGACCACGATCGCGGTCGTCGTGGTGATCTTCCATACCGCCTCAAGCAACTGGGGCGAGCCCCTGCGCGATGTCCCGCCGTTGCTGATTGGCGCGATCATCGCCAACCCGATCGGTCTCCGCGTCGCTGCGATCGCCAACGAGCGCGGGCTCACCCGGCTGCTCGCTGGCGCGATGATCGCTGTCGCCGTCTTCACCGCGATCGAGGCCTTCTGACGCGCTACAGCAGCCCGACGGGATCGATCTCCACCACACACCCGCGCGGCAGCTCGAGCGAGCGCAGCAGCGGCCCCGGATCGGCCCCGCGCAGCACGATCTGCCGCCGATGCTGGCCCCGCAGGCGCGCCGGCCACGCCTCCGACGGCCCGATGATCTCCGGCGGCGCAGCATCGAGCCGCGCCGCCGCACGCCGCAGCTCGATCACCAGACGCCCGGCCGTCCGGTCCGCCCCGGCAGCCGTGCGGTCGCTGCACGTGACCCGCGCGAGCCGTCCGAACGGCGGGTAGTCCAGCGGCGCACGCAGCCGCATCTCCGCCTCGTAGAAGCCGTCGTAGTCGTGCGCCGCGGCGGCCTGCACCGCGTAGTGATCGGGCGCATAGGTCTGGATGATCACCCGCCCCGGCGTCCGCCCGCGCCCCGCCCGTCCCGCCACCTGCGTCAGTAGCTGAAAGGTTCGCTCCGCCGCCGTGAAGTCGGCGACCCGCAGCGACAGGTCAGCGTTGATCACCCCCGCGACCGTGACCGCAGGAATGTCCAGCCCCTTCGCGATCATCTGCGTGCCGATCAGCACCCGCGTCCGCCCGCTCGCAAACTCCTCCAGGATCCGCTCGTGCCCGCCCGCTGCTCGCGTCGTATCGCGATCCCAGCGGCTCACCGCCACGCCGCCGAATCGGGCGCGCAGCTCGTCCTCCAGGCGCTGCGCGCCGAAGCTCATCGGCCGCACGCGGGCATCCCCGCACGAGGGGCAGGTCTGCATGGGCTGCTGCCGCCGCCCACATTGGTGACAGCGCAGCACCGGGCCGGCCCGGTGCAGCGTCATCGCCATCTGGCAGTCGGGACACTCCACCGCCTCCCCGCAGGCTCGGCAGACGTACGCCGCCAGCCCCCGTCGGTTGAGAAACAGCAGTGCTTGCTCATCCTTGCCCAGCGCCTGGCCGATCGCCTCTGCGAGCGCCGTGCTGAAGATCGAGCGGTTCCCGCGGCTCAGCTCCTCGCGCAGATCGACGATCTCGACCGCAGGCAGCTGAACCTCCATCGGCACGCCCGTCGCTCCCGATTCAACCCGCGCGGGCAGCTCCAGCAGCTGGTGCCGACGCGAGCGCGCCTCCCACATGCTCACCACATCCGGCGTCGCCGAGCCCAGCACCACGACCGCGCCCAGCGCCGCCGCCATCTCCAACGCCACCGCGCGAGCGTGGTAGCGCGGGTGCGGCTCCGACTGCTTGTAGGTCCACTCGTGCTCCTCGTCGATCACGATCAGGCCCAAATTTCCCTTCTGACCGACCAGCGGACCGCCCAGCGGCCCGAACAGCGCCGAGCGCGCGCCGATCAGAATCGGCTTCTCACCCGCGTAGACCTGCCGCCACTGCTCGCGCGCCTCGCGCTCGGGCAGCGCCGAGTGACGCACCGCCACCCGTCCCGGGAAGCGCGCCTCAAATCGCGCCACCGTCTGCGGCGCCAGCGCGATCTCCGGCACGAGCACGATCACGCACTCGCCGTGCGCCAGCGCGTTCTCCGTCGCCGACAGGTACACCTCAGTCTTCCCGCTGCCCGTTACGCCGCGCAGCAGAAACGAGCGCGCGGCCCGCTCCGCCCGCCGCGGCTGGCCCCGAGCCGCGCGCGCACCCGCGAGCGCCGCCTCGATCGCATCTGCGGCCCGACGCTGGTCGTCGGTCAGCGTCGGCGCAGGCTTCGGCTCGGCCGGCTCGGGCGACGTCGGCCCCGAGATTCGCCGCTCGATCACGCCCCGACCGATCAGCGCCTCGACGTCGACACGCGTCGCGGAGCTTTCCTTGCGCGCGTCCCGCTCCACACGCTCACCGTCGGCGAGCACGCGCAGCAGCTCCAGCTGCCGACGCTCCGCCGCCGTCCGCTTGAGCGCTGCCGCCGCGGCCTGCGCGTCCTCAGCCGGGACCTTGAGCGCCAGACTCTCGCCGTCGCGACGCGCGAACGCGGTCGACCGCAGCCAGCCGTCGAGCTGGACCGGGCCGCCCAGCACGCGCGCCGCCTCTGCGGCATCAACCACCCCGTCCGACAGCCGCTCGAGCAGATTCGCCGGACGCGACGACTTGCTCCGCGGCCACTCGTCGATCAGCCGCCCGAGCTCCGCGGCGCTCAGCGCGACGGAGAGATGCGGTTGGCCCGCCGGCGGCTCCGGGATCACGCGCTCAACCGCCGACGGGTGCTTCCGCGGACGGGTCCCCGTCCCCGGCGGCAGAAACAGCGCGATCACGCTGAACAGCGGCGCCAGATACCGCTCTGCCATCCACTCGGCGATCTCCAGCTGCTCCGCGCTCAGCAGCGGTCCCGCGCCGATCACCCGCTCGATCGGCCGTGGCGCGTCGACCTCCGTCGAACGCGTCAGCCTCACCACGATCCCCAGCACAAACGCATCCCGCCACGGCGCGACCACCGCCGAGCCCCGCTGCACGTCCATCCCCTCTGGGACCAGCCAGGTAAACGTCTGATGCTGCGGGCCGCCGGGGCCCACCGCGACATCTGCATAGAGCGGACGCTCGTCCACGGATCGCCCAACCTCGCTGATACGGTTCGAGCCTCAGCGTAGAAGCTGGCGCGCGATCCTCTGGTAGCTTCACAGGCCTATGACACAGCCATTCGCCGGGATCCGCGTCGTCGAGTTCGGGCAGTTCGTCGCCATCCCGTTCTGCGCCCAGCTGCTCTCCGAGGGCGGCGCGGACGTGATCAAGATCGAGTCTCTCGAGGGCGACCCCACGCGCCGCCTCGGCCAGCTCGCCGAGGGCGAGACGCGCACCTTCATCTCGCGCAACCGCGGCAAGCGTTCGCTGCCGCTGGCGCTGCGTCACGAGGGCGCACAGGAGGTCATCCACGCCCTGCTGCGCGACGCAGACGTCGCGCTGATGAACTTCCGCCCCGGCCTCGACGAACAGCTCGGACTCGACCCAGCCACGCTGCGCAAGCGCTACCCGCGCCTCGTGATCGGCTCCGTCACCGCCTTCGGACGCCGCGGACCCGACGCCAAGCTCGGCGGCATGGACATCGTCGTCCAGGCCCGCAGCGGGCTGATGGTCGCCAACGGGCGCGCCACCGACGGACGCCCGGCCTCCGGCGACCCCGTCGCCGCCGACTACATGTGCTCGATGTCGATGGCGTTCGGCGTCGCCGCCGCGCTGCTGCGGCGCACGGTGACCGGGGAGGGCGCCGAGGTTCACGGCTCGCTGATGCAGGCCGCGATGACGCTGAACAACAACCAGATGATGCGCGTCGAGTCGACCGACGGCCCGATCCACGAGGAGTCGCGGCTGGAGCTCGCCGCACTGCGCGAGCGCGGCGCCTCCTACGCGGAGCAGCGCATGGCGCAGCCCTCGGCCCGCGCGAGAATCATGGCCGACATCTACTTCCGCACGTACACGACCGCCGATGGCTGGCTCGCCGTCGCCTGCGGCAGCACCCGTCTGCGCGCCGCCTTCAGCCGCGCCATCGGCCTGGAGGACGACTACAGCGGCGACGACCCGAACAACCACGAGGCGCACTACGAAGACCTCCGCGTGCGCGCCGAAGCGATCGTGCTCGCACGCCCGACCGCGCATTGGGAGGCCGTGTTGGCCGAGGCCGGCGTCCCCGTCTCTCGCGTGCTGCTCCCCTTCGAGCTGCTTGACGATCCCCAACCCGTCGCCAACCACATGATCCACGACCTGGATCACCCCCAGCTCGGCCCGATCCGAATCCTCTCACCGCCCGTCGCGATGGACGCCGAGGGCTTCCAGCCCCAACCAGCCACCAAGCAGTTCGCCACCGAGACCCGTCAGATCCTGAGCGAACTCGGCTTCAAGGTCGAGCAGATCGACGACCTGGTCGCGTCGGGCGTCACCCGCGAGGCGTAGCGGAGTACTCGTTTACCCTGTATCATGCCGCAAAGCGACAGGCGTGGAGCAGGCATGGGGCTAATCGACAAGCTTCGCTCCCAGAGCGTCCTCTCGCGTGGAGGCGTCCACGAAGCGCAGGCGACTGAATTCGCGGAAGCCCTCCAGGACACCTTCGACAATCAGCTGGGTCGCGTGGCGCGTACTGATGACCTGGTGATTCTGCGTGAACAGCTGAGGGCAGACAACGCGGATCGCGAAGCTCGGCACAACCAGCAGATGCTCGCGTGGGTCGGGCTCATGCTGGTGCTTTACGTCGGCATGACCGCGATCGCTGTCGCGATTCTCCTCGCCGTGCTCACGTGAGGCTCCGCATTGGCTGGGACCTGATGCTGCGGCCGGAACGGATAGTCACGCGATGGCGCTGATCGACAAGCTTCGGTTCCAGAGCGTCCTCTCGCGCGGAGGCGTCCACGAAGCGCAGGCCGCCGAATTCGCGGACGTGCTCCAGGACACCTTCGACGATCAGCTCGAACCGCTCGCGCCCCGCTCAGACATCGAGCGCGCAATCGAGCGAGCCGTAAACCGCGTGCTGCGCGACGCCGCGGATCGTGAAGCCCGGCACAACCAGCAGATGCTCGCGTGGGTCGGGCTCATGCTGGCGCTTTACGTCGGCGTGACTGCGATCGCTGTGGGCATCCTCCTGGCCGTGCTGACCTGAGGCATTCGCTCACCGCTCCGATCCCAGCGCCCGCATCTGCGGGAACAGGATCACATCGCGAATCGACTGCGAATCGGTCAGCAGCATCGCCAGACGGTCCATCCCCATCCCCAGACCGCCCGTCGGCGGCATCCCGTGCTCCAGCGCGACCAGGAAGTCCTCGTCGAGCAGCTCCACCTCTTCATCGCCCGCCTCACGCAGGCGCAGCTGCTGCTCAAACCGCTCGCGCTGATCGACCGGGTCGTTGAGTTCCGTGTATGCGTTGGCCAGCTCCCAGCCGCCCACAAACAGCTCGAACCGCTCGACCAGATTTGGATCAGCCGGCGTCCGCTTGGCCAGCGGCGAGATCGCGACCGGGTAATCAAGCAGGAACGTCGGCTGCTGCAGGTGCGGCTCGACCAACTCCGAAACCAGTTCGTCGAACAGCTTGCCCCAACCCGCGTCGGGCGGGACCGTGATTCCGCGCTCGCGCAGCAGGCCGCTCATCGCCTCGACCGTGTCGAACTCGCGGAAGTCGACCCCCGCATGTTCCCGAACCGCGTTGACCATCGTGACGCGCTCGAATGGCGGCGTGAAATCGATCTCTGTCTCGCGCCACGGCACGCGCGTCGAGCCGGTGACGGCGCGGGCAATCTGCTCGAGGCTCGCCTCGACCATCTCCGCCACATCGTGATAGTCGGCGTACGCCTGGTAGGACTCGAGCATCGTGAATTCAGGATTCCAGCGGTTGCCGATACCCTCGTTGCGGAACACCCGCCCGATTTCGTAGACCCGGTCGAAGCCCCCAACGATCAGCCGCTTGAGATGCAGCTCCAGCGAAATTCGCAGCTGGCGCGGCTCATCGAGCGCGTTCAGGTGGGTCAGAAACGGGCGCGCCGCCGCTCCGCCCGCCTCGCTCTGCAGCACCGGCGTCTCGACCTCGATGAACCCGCGCCCTTCCATGAAGCGCCGCATCTCGGCGATGATCTGCGAACGGGTACGCAGCACGTGCTTTGCCTCCGGGTTCGCCATCAGGTCGACGTAGCGACGGCGGTAGCGCTGCTCCTGGTCGCGCAGCCCGTGGTATTTCTCGGGCGGCGGCCGCAGCGCCTTGGCCAGCGGGCGGAGATCGGCGGCCTGCAGCGACACCTCGCCGCGCCGCGAGCGGATCATCTTGCCCGTCGACTCGATGAAATCACCGAGGTCGAAACTGTCGATCCGGTCCCAGGCGTCGCCCAGCGCCCGCCGGCTGGCCAGCACCTGCAGTGCGCCGCTGTCATCCTCAAGATCGATGAACGCGATCCGCCCCATGTTGCGAATCGCATGCGCTCGCCCTGCGATGGTGACCGGCTCGGTCGGCTCCGGCTCACCGGCTTGCTCGCTTGCGACGAAGAACTCGCTCGCCTCCGCCAGCGTGTGCGTACGACCGGTGCGCGGCGGAAACGGATCCAGGCCCATCGCGCGTTGCTCGTCGGCGCGCTTGCTGCGTTCGGCGATGATCTCGCGCAGATACGGCGAGTCGGGCGAAGTGGAGTCGGTCATGCGTCGCGTCCTCCGGCGGCGGCCTCCTGACCGCACGCCGGGAGACCGCAGATCACTAGTCGATGGCCTTGACCCTGAGTTTGAGCAGGCCCGCGGGCGCCTGAACTTCAACGGTTTCACCGACGCGCGCGCCGAGCAAGGCCTTGCCCACCGGCGACACATCGCTGACCCGGCCGTTCGAGGGATCAACCTCGGTCGGGCCGACGATCATGTATTTGAGATCCGTGCGGCGCCGGCTCAGGCGCACTGTGACCGTCGAGCCCAGCTGCACCGTGTCGGACCGCTGCGCCTGCTCCACGTCGATCAGCTCGGCGTTAGCGATCACCATCTCCAGCTCGCGGATGCGACCCTCGATGAACGCCTGCTCAGCGCGGGTCTCCTCGCCTTCGCCGTCGGACTGCCCGCCGTGCGAATCCTCGCGCGATTGCTGGATCCGCGCTGCCGCCTCGGGACGCTGCCGCGTCTTGAGATCGCTCAGTTCAACGCGAAGCCGCTCCAGCCCTTCGCGGGTCACGGGAATGTTCCTACGGGTGGTCACGAGCGCTCCAAAGATGGCCAGACACGGCCCCGCCGCGAGTCGGGGGTAAGCTACCATACTGCCCCGCTTGGAGCGGCCGGATCGGGGTCGAGGTGCGAACCGTCCTGACAGCTGCGATGCTGGCCGGCGCCGTGGCCGGCGCTGTCGCCGCGATCCTCATCGCGCTGCTGCTGATCGACACGCCGCAGACGGATCCCGCGGCGATCGAACGCGTGGTGCGCAGTGTGCTCGAGGCGGACGGCGCCACGGACCGGGACGAAGAGGAAGCAGTGATCGAGGCCGTGATCGAACGCATCGAGGCGCCGACCGATCAGCGCGTCGTCACGGCCTACGCGCGCGTCGCGCCCTCGATCGTGCTGATCGACGCCGAAGGCGCGGAGCTCACCTCCGACGACGGGGTCGTCTACCGCCCGGCCGCGCTCGGCACCGGGATCGTCCTTGACGACGACGGGAACATCGTCACTGCGGCTCACGTGCTGGAGGGCATGGAACGGATCGACGTCGTGCTGCCGGATGGCGACCGCCGCACCGCCACGCTGATCAGCAGCGACGCGCCGTTCACGGATGTCGCCGTGATTCACGTCGATTCGACCGGCCTCCTGCCCGCTCCCTTCGGCACCGCGCGGGAGCTCGACACTGGTGAGACGGTGCTCGCCGTCGGCAACATCCTGCTTGGCCAGGAGATCGCCATGACCCTCGGCATCGTCAGCCAACCCGACACCAAGTTCTCCCGCGACCGTTACATCCAGCGAGACTTGATCCAGACTGACGCCGCGCTAAATCATGGCAATAGCGGTGGCGCGCTCGTCAACCTCGACGGCGAGGTGATCGGGCTCACTACCGTGATTGCGCGCGCAACGCGGGAAGGCGACTTTGTGGACGGTGTTGGCTTCGCGATCCAGATCGATCCCGTCCTGGAGATCGCGCGCGCGATCGCGGCGAACGGCTACTACCCGCGGCCAACGTTTGGAGTGGTCGATGAACGCCTGCTGACTCCGATCGCCGCAGCGCAGTTGGGCCTCTCCGTGACCAAGGGCGCGTTTCTGCTCGAGATCAAGCGCAGCGGCGTCTTCGCCCGCGCCGGGATTCGGCCCGGCGACGTGATCCTCGAGATCGGCCGCATGACGATCGACGCCGACACGCCTTATCTGAACGCGCTTGCCACGCTGCGTCCCGGCGTGCCGGTCAACGTCGTGGTGCATCGCGACGATGAACGGTTCAGCCTCGTGCTGACGCCAGAGCTGCGGCTGCCGTGAGCGACGGCCCGTTCTCCTCAGGTCCGCCGCGACGCGTGGGCGACACGCCGCCCTCGGCGCAGACGCCCTTTGAGCCGCAGCCGCAGCGTGAACCGCTCCCCCCGCAGCCGCCCCCACGAGCGGCGACCCGCTCCGGCGGCGGCGCCGGCATCTGGATCGTGCTGCTGCTCGGCGGCTTGCTCGCCGCCGCGATCGTGGTGCTGTTCTTCGAGCCGGGCCTGATTGGTCGCGTCAACGAAGAGGAGCAGGCCGGCGAGACGCCGGTCCAGCAACTGACCACTCGCTTCCAGGCCACGCTGCGCGACCAGTTGCCCGAAGTGCCCGACGTGCTCGGCCTGGCCAGCCCGATCTACGACCTACGCCTGCCGGCCGGACGCGCCGGTCCGATCGAACTAACGGTTCGGCTCTCGACGCCCACCCAGGACGGGCGCAATCTCGGCGCCTACACCTGGGACGGCGAAGATTGGGTGCGGCTGGGCCCCGCCGAGCTCGTCAGCGACGGCGTCAGCGCGCGGATCACGCTCAACGACGCGCCCGACAACATCGTGATCCTGCGCCGCCTGCAATTCCGCGACGTGCTCGCCGGGCGCGTGCCGCAGGGCAGCGAGCCCTCGGCCGATGTGGTCGATTCGCTCACCATCGTGCACCTCGAAGGTTGGGTGCCCGCACCCGACGGCTCGCTGCTGGGCGGCGTCCTCGCGATTCCCGGCAGCGTCACCCAGAGCGTCTGGCCGGTGCTCTGGGCCGGCCCCGATCAGGCCGTCACGATCAACGACATCCTCGCCTCCGACCAACTACGCCGCGCCCACATCGGCGCGGTGCAGATCGCGATCCAGAACGGTCGGTACGAGGGCGTCGACATCGACTACCGCGACGTCAGCCCGGCGCTGCGCTCGCAGTTCTCCGCGTTCATCACCGACCTGGCCGACCAGCTGCACCGCGACGACCGCGGGCTCAGCGTGCATGTCCCGCTCACGACCAGCGGCGGCTTCGGCGAGGGGGCCTACGACCTGACCGTGCTCGGCGCGGCGGCCGACTTCATCGTCGCCGAGCCCCCGCTCGATCCCACAATCCACAACGCTGCGATTGCCGCGTCGATGCCGACGCTGCTCTCCCGCGTCCCGCGCGAGAGGGTGTTGTTGGCGATCTCCTCGGACGCAGTGGTCCGCAGCGGCGGGACGCTCGCGACGACGACGCAGCGCGCCGCGCTCGGCATCGCCAGCACCGTCAGCGTGCGCGAAACGGGACCCTACGTCGCCGGCGGCCGCGTCACGCTGCAAGGCAACAGCATCCAGCGCGACAACGCCAGCAGCGGCTTGCATTGGGACGAGACGACGCGCACCGTCTCCTTCTCCTACCCCGATCTGACCGGCAATCAGGTCACCGTCTGGATCGAGAACCGCTTCAGCGCTGCGTTCAAGCTGACCGCCGTCGAGGAGTACAGCCTCGGCGGCGTCTATCTCAGCAACGTCTCCGCCGACCGCGCCAACGCGAATCTCTGGCCCGCGGTGGCGGCATTCCTGGAGTCCGGCCACGTCGAACTGCGCCTGCCGAATCCGATCCTGTTCTCGCCCGTCTTCGAGGTCGAAGCCGGCTCGCTGAGCGGCGCAAACGGCGCGGGCTGGCAGGTCTGGGAGCTACCCGCGGTCGCCGGCGACTATGAGGCGCAGCTGATCGTCAGCGATGGCGACGTGCGCGTGGGCACGGCGATCACCGTTCCGATCGAGCCGTAGCGGGATGCCACGCACCGGGGCCCGAGTCGTGGGCGGCGAACTCGCTCACCGCCCCCTGCGCAGCCCCGCCACCGGCACGCGCCCCGCGACGGCGGCGATGCGCCAATCGATCTTCGGCCGCGCCGAGGTGCGCGACGCGCTGCGCGACGCGATCGTGCTCGACCTCTACGCCGGCGCCGGCTACCTCGGGATCGAGGCGCTCAGTCACGGCGCGGCCTGGGTCGACTTCGTTGAGCGCGCCGCCCCGGCCTGCGCGGTGATTCGCAAAAACCTTGATGATCTGGGCGTCACCGATCGCGCTCGCGTGCACCGCACGCCCGCCGAGCGCTGCTTCACGCGCGTAGCGGCGCCGATCGGTCTGGCGTTCGTCGACCCGCCGTACCGCGTTGATGCGCTCGCGGTCGTTGAGCGCCTCGACGCGTCAGATCTGCTCGGGCCCGACGCGTTGATACTCTGGCGCAGGCACGTGGGCGGCTCCGGCCCCCGGCAGGCGCCCGCGCCCGCGCGGATCGGCGGACTAGTCCGCACAGACCAGCGGCGATATGGTGAAGGCGCTCTCGACACATATCGAGCGGAGGGCAACCGATGACCATTGCGCTCTACCCGGGCGGCTTCGATCCGATCACCAACGGGCATCTGGACATCGTCGAGCGGGCGGCCGGAATGTTCGATCACGTGGTGATGGGCGTCTATGGACGCCAGCGAGAACTGTTCATGGTCGAAGAGCGGCTCGAACTGATCCGCGAAGCGACTGTCCACTGCTCCAATGTCAGCGCGGCGACCTTCGAGGGGCTCGTCGTGAACTATGCCGACGAGGTCGGCGCCGGGGTCCTGGTGCGCGGCATCCGCGCCGTGACCGGCTTCGAGACCGAGTTCGACATGGCGCTGATGAACAAGAAGATCGCCCCCCATCTGGAGTCTGTGTTCCTGATGGCCGGGCACAAACACCTGTTCATCTCCGCCAGCCGCATCCGCGAGCTGGCCGCGCTGCGCCATCCCGTCGACGACCTCGTCCCGCCCAACGTCGCCGAGGCGCTTGAGCAGAAGTTCGGACCGCCGCACCGGCGGACGCCGTCAGGGGGCTGAGATCGACCTGCTCGAGATCATCGATCAGCTTGAGGAAGCGGTACTGGCCGGCCATCGCGGGCGGCTCGGCGGCGGCTGGGTCGTCGACCGCGAGCAGATGCTGGACCTGGTCGACCGGCTGCGCTCGACCGCGCCCGCCTCGCTGCAGGAAGCGCAGGAGCTGCTGACCGAGCGCGACCACGTGCTCGAAGAGGCCCGTGAAGAAGCGCAGCTGATCGCGCGGCGCGCCCAGGAAGAAGCGGAGCTGCGGCTCGCCTCGCACGAGCTGGTCACCACCGCCGAGCAGCGCGCCAACGAGATGCTCGAACGCGCCGCGCGCTCCGCGCAGGAGGCGGTCGAGCACGCCCGCGACGAGGCTGCGGGGATGCGCGGCTCCGCCGCCAACGACGCCGTCGCCCAGGCGCTCGAAGCCGACCGCTATTCGCTTGAGCTGCTGCGACGCCTGGGCGAGCATCTGGGCAGCCTCGAGCAGAGCGTCGCGTCCTCCGTCAGCGCGCTCGAAGTAAAGCTCGTGCAGGCCGATCAGGCCCGCGAACTCGACGCCCGCGACGCCGCACTGGCGTCGCGGGCCATGAACGAGTCCTGACCGAGCGTTAGGCGCCCGCGAGCGCCCGCGCCGCCGCCGGCTGCGCCGCCAGCGGCCGGCCGACCGCCTCGCCGACCTTGGCCAGCGACTTCATCAGGTCTGCGAAGTTCTCGAACGTCAGCGACTGCGCGCCGTCCGATAGCGCGTGATCGGGAGTGGGGTGCACCTCGATCATCAGCGCGTCCGCTCCCACCGCCATTGAGGCCCGCGCCATCGGGTCGACCAGGTACCAGTGCCCGGTCCCGTGCGAGGGGTCGCTCACGACCGGCAGGTGGCTGAGCCGCTTGATCACCGGGATCGCCGACAGGTCGAGCGTGTTGCGCGTCGCCGTCTCGAAGGTGCGAATCCCGCGCTCGCAGAGGATCACCTCGCGGTTGCCCTGGGCCATGATGTACTCAGCCGCCAGCAGCCACTCGTCGATCGTCGCGGTCAGGCCGCGCTTCAGCATCACCGGCTTGCGCGTCAGGCCGACCTCGTCAAGCAGCATGAAGTTCTGCATGTTGCGCGTGCCGACCTGCAGGATGTCGGCGTAGCGTGCGACGACTTCGACATCGCGCTCCGACATCACCTCGGTGATCACCGGCAGCCCGGTCTCTTCGCGCGCCGTCGCGAGGTGCTGCAGACCGACCTCGCCGAGCCCGCGGAAGGAGTAGGGCGAGGTGCGCGGCTTGAAGGCGCCGCCGCGAATCACCTGGGCGCCGGCGTCGCGCACCGCTCGCGCCGTCTCGACCATGTGCTCTTCGCTCTCGATACTGCAGGGGCCGGCCATTACGACCAGCGTCCCGTCGCCGATCTTGACGCCCCCGACATCGATCACGCTGTCCTCGGCCTGGAACTCGCGGCCGGTCAGCTTGTAGGGGCGCGAGATCGCGATGACCTCGTCGACGCCCGACATACGGCTCACGGCCGGTCGGATGTCCGGGTCGTTGATCACACCGACCGCGCCGATCACGACGCGCTCCTCGCCGGGCGAGAGGTGGCCTTCGAGGTTCGCTTCCTTGAGGCGTGCGAGCACGCCCTTGACCTCGTCGTCGGTGGCATCCGGCTTCATCACTACGAGCATGTTCTGATTCCTTCTACTGACGCTGGGACTCAGCGTCGTTCTGTTGAACTCGATCGGGGCGCAGCACCGTGGCTCCGCGCAGGTACACGTGTTCGATCTCACTCTGCCGCAACGGCGTGTTGACGTGCAGCAGAATCCGTAAACATCCCGGCAGCGCCCCCGGCACAGTCATCTCGTGCCCGCACATCAGCGCCGAATCGTGCCAGCCGAAGTCGCGTCGCGCGACCACGGCGGGAAACTCGGCGTTGAGGTCGGCCGTCGTGGTGAACCACGCCGAGGCGACATCGTCGCCTGCGACGCCGTTGCGCTCGATCATCTCGGCCAGCAATTCGCGCGTCGCCTCGAGAATCGCCGAGCGCGTGTTGGCGCTCACGGTCGTCGCGCCGCGGACGCCGCGCACTCGCCATGCGGCGTGAGCGGCGGCCTCGGCTGGGTCGCTCGAATCGCCCATCTCGGCCTCCATGTCGGCCCTCATGCCGGCCTTCGGTGCTACGGGCTCAGGTGCGGTAGTGGGTGAATAAGGGGAGCGGGAAGTGGATCGAAGCGACGCCGGCGCAACCTGCGCAGCGTCTCAGCGACCGTCGCCAAAGGCGCCGGCCGCGGAGGTATAGCCGGGGTACCCGAATGCTGGCTGGCCAGCGTTCAGCCCAACGCGCCGCACGGTAGATCGCAGAGTGGCGCGAATTGGCTGCATCATCCCGACTCATCTCTCCGGCGGCCGGTGACCACCTCGAGGTATCGCTCGACCGCGTGGACACGGTCGCCCGGCGGCGCTTCGGCGATCGTCGTCGTCAGCGCGCTGCCGATAACCGCAGCTTCACATAGTTGCCCCACTGTTTCAACGTGCGCGCGGTTACGAATGCCGAATCCGACCGCCAGCGGCAGGTCCGTGTGCTCGCGGACGCGCTGCACGAACTCGCGCAGGTCGTCCGCCACCTCGTCCCGCGCGCCAGTCACACCGGTCACGCTGACCAGATAGATAAACCCTGCGGCCCGCTCGGCGACCGCGGCGATCCGTTGCGGCGTGCTGGTCGGGGCGAGCAGATATATCAGGTCGATGCCGTGTGTGGCGAGCACGTCACGCGCCGGGTCCGATTCCTCCACGGGCAGGTCGACGAGGATCATCCCATCGACTCCGGCGGCCGCGGCCGCGGCCGCGATCGGCTCGAGCGGCCGGCCGACTTCGTCGGCAGGGGTCGCGTGGTTGTCCCACGTGGGCGCCTCGGCGCGGTAGGCGAGGAAGGGGTTGAGGTAGCCCATCAGCGTGATCGGCGCGTCGGAGCCGCTGGCCCGCACCGCGCGCGTCGCGTCCAGCGCCGTCTCGACCGTCGCCCCGGCCGCGAGCGCGGCAGTGTTCGCGCGCTGAATCGTCGGCCCGTCGGCGAGCGGGTCGGAGAACACCACCCCGATCTCCAGCCCTGCCGCGCCGCCACGAATCGCCGCCAGCGTCAGCTCGTTGGTCTCAGCCGGCGTCGGGAAGCCCGCCGTCAGATACGGGAAGACAAGCGGCCGCTCAGCGCTGGCGAAGGCGTGTTGGAAGCGGTTCATGTCGCTCCAGTATCGGTGCGGCCGCGGGTCATCCGACGCCCTCGGAGGCGATGGTCGCCGTGAAGCCGATGATGTTAAATGCCAGATGCGCGATCGTGGGCGCCGTGAGGCTGTCGCTGCGGATGTAGGCGAAGCCGAAGATCAGCCCGATCAACGCGAACGGGATCATGCTGCCCAGATCCGCGTGTAACGCCGCAAAGATCGCCGCGCTGATCAGCAGCGCCGGCGCCGCGCCCCACGCGCGGCGCAGTCCGCCGACCAGAAATCGACGAAAGAAGACCTCCTCGGCGAACGGCGCGATCAGGATCACCAGAACGGCGGTGACCGCCGTGATCGCGATGGTGCGACGAAAATCGTCATCCTCGATCGTCGAGCGCGGAATCAGATCCTCGTTCCCGATCGCCTCGACGATCACCGTGTAGATCGCGATCACCACATAGCTGGCGGCCACGACGCCGACAGCCCACGCGACATCGCTCCAGGTCGGCCTCCGCCAGGCCGGCAGCGCGATCCGCATGCGTCGAACGGCAAACGTCGGGAGGACCAGGAACGCGACCGCCGTCGCGATCAGCCCGCCGACCAAGCCGACCATGATCGCCGTCGCGCCCGGGTCCTCCGGGCTCGTCTCAAGCGGCAAGGCGATCGCTCCTGCGAGCAACGCAACCCCGAAATACACGACCAGCACTGCGAGCGCCCAGCCGAGAATCGCCCAGGCGCTCGGCTTGCCGAGGCGCGCCTCCTGCTCAGGCGGCGGCCCCTCTACGGGCGGGCCGCCCCAGGCCAGGATCGGCGGCGGCAGCTCGTTCGAACTCACGGCGACGAAGCGCCGAGCGTCTGCCCGCGCTCAGCCAGCGCGTCTCGAACAATCTCGACATCCTTGTCGCCGCGCCCGCTCAGGCCAATCAGGATCGTCTCGTCGGGCCGCATCGTCGGCGCCAGCTTGGCCGCCCAGGCGATCGCGTGAGCCGTTTCGAGCGCCGGGATAATCCCCTCGGTCTCCGAGAGCAGCTGCAGCGCATCGAGCGCTTCGTCGTCGGTGACTGAGACATACTCGGCGCGCTCCGAGAGCATCAGCCAGGCGTGCTCCGGGCCGACGCCCGGGTAATCGAGGCCCGCGGAGATGCTGTGCGCCTCGGTGATCTGGCCGTGTTCGTCCTGCAGGACGAAGGTGCGCGTCCCATGCAGCACCCCCGGCGAGCCGCCGGTGAGCGTCGCGGCATGACGCAGGTGCAACCCCTCGCCCGCCGCCTCGACGCCGATCAGCCGCACCGGGTCATCGATCAGCGGATGGAAGAGCCCGATCGCGTTGCTGCCGCCACCCACGCACGCGATCGCGACATCGGGCAGCCGGCCCGCGCTGGCCAGCATCTGTTCACGCGACTCTCGCCCGATCACCGATTGCAGCTCGCGCACGATCACGGGATACGGATGCGGCCCGATCGCGCTGCCGATCAGGTAATACGTCGAGCGCACGTTGGTCACCCAGTCGCGAATCGCCTCGTTGATCGCGTCCTTGAGTGTGCGCGCGCCCGCGTCGACCGGGATCACCTCCGCGCCGAGCAGGCGCATGCGAAACACGTTGAGCGCCTGGCGGCGCACGTCCTCGGAGCCCATGTAGACGATGCACTCAAGCCCGAACTTCGCGCAGGCGGTCGCGGTCGCGACGCCGTGCTGGCCGGCGCCGGTCTCGGCGATGATTCGCTGCTTGCCCATCCGCCGCGCCAGCAGCACCTGACCGATTGCATTGTTGATCTTGTGTGCGCCGGTGTGGGCGAGGTCTTCGCGCTTCAGGTAGATGCGCGCCCCACCCAACCGCTCGGAGAGCCGCTCAGCAAACGTGACCGGCGTCTCGCGGCCCACGTAGTCACGCAGCAGGTCTGCGAGCTCCAGGCGGAAGTCGTCGTCGGCCAACGCCGCGCGCCAGGCCGCTTCGAGCTCTGCGAGCGCGGGCATCAGTGTTTCGGGCACGAACTGGCCGCCAAACGGCCCGAACGCTCCGCTCTCGTCGGTCATGCTGACGCCTCCGCGTTGAGTGCCGCCGCGACGAAGGCGCGGATCTTCTCGTCGGATTTCAGACCATCCGTCTCGACGCCCGACGAGACATCCACAGCCCACGGCCGCACGATCGCGACCGCCTCCGCGACATTTGCGGGCGTCAGACCGCCCGCGAGGATCAGCGGCCGCTGCTGCGCGACCTCCGCTGCAAGCGACCAGTCGACACGCTCGCCGGTGCCCCCGCCCTGCTTCGATGCGGCGTCCAGCATCGTGATCGTGACGGGCGTGCGCGCCGCGTCGCGCAGCAGCGACGCGGAGGTCGCGTTCGCCCCGACATGCGTGGCGCGAATCACCGCCCGCGGGATGCGCCCCGCCAGCGCCGGATGCTCGCCGCCGCTCAGCTGCACCAGGTCGAGATCGACCCGCTCGAGTACGCGCAGAATCTCGTCCGGCGTCTGCCGCGCGAACACGCCGACCAGCAGCGGGCGACCCGACCGGGCCCGGCCCCGCTCCACGGCGTCGGTCGTCGAGTCGATGATCTCCACGCGCGGGCCAAGCTCGCGGCGGATCGCGCGCGCCGTCTTGATGTCCACACGCCGGCGCGCGTCGGCGAAGATCATCCCGATCAGGTCGGCGCCGGCCTCCCGAGCCGTCACGGCGTGGCGCACCTCGCGCACGCCGCAAATCTTCACCAGCGGCGAGTCGGCGCTCATCGACCCGTCAGCTCGCGCAGCTTGGCGGCCGGATCCGCGGCGCTCGACAGCGCCTCGCCGATCAGCACGGCGTCCACCTCGCAGGCCTCCATTCGCAGCATGTCGGCGCGCGTACGCACGCCGCTGGCCGCGACGACCGGCACGTCCGCCGGCACAAGTGGTCGGAGGCGTTCGGTGGTGGTCAGGTCCTCCTGGAACGTGTGCAGGTCGCGGTTGTTGATCCCGATCGCGGGCGCCTCGACGGCGAGCGCCGCCCGCAGCTCTGCCTCATCGGTGACTTCGACGAACGCCGTGATGCCCAGCTCGCGCCCCATCGCGATCAGCTCACGCATCGCCTCAATATCGGAGGTCTTGGCGATGATCAGAAACGCGTCCGCGCCCAGCGCCCGCGCTTCGACCACCTGGTACGGGTCGACGTGGAACTCCTTGCGCAATAGGGGCGCATCCGCGCCGGCGAGCGCCTCGGCCGCGGCGCGCAGGTCGTCGTCCGTCGCGAAGAAGTCGGGCGATGTGAGCACTGACACCGCGACGGCCCCGATCTCGCTGAACGTGCGTGCCAGCGCGGCCGGATCGAGATCTGGCGCGAACAGGCCCTTGGAAGGGGAACCGCGCTTGATCTCCGCCATGACGCCCACGCCTGGCGCGCGCAGCGCCGCGACAAAGTCCCGCGCCGGCGGCCGCGCTCGCGCGAGCATCTCAAGCGCCTCGATCGGCATCCGCGCGCGCCGATCGCTGACGCGTTCGCGCGCATCGGCGACGATCCGTTCGAGCACGGAGCCGACCTGAACTCGAGGAACTATCTCTGGCATTAGCCCGACTCCTCGGCCAGCTGCGACGAGCGCTCGACGAACAGCTCCAGCTTACGCAGCGCCCGACCATCGTCGATGCACTCCGCCGCGCGGCTGACGCCCTCGGCAACGTTCGGAACCTCGTCGGCAGCGAACAGCGCGGCGGCCGCGTTGAGCGTCACGAACCCGGTGAGGGCGGAGGTCTTGCCGCCGAGCACCTCCCGCATCATCGTGGCCGCCTCAGCCGGCGTCTCACCGCCGCGGACCGCCTCCAGCGAGACGGGCCGGATCTGAAAGTCCCCCGGTCGGATCGAGAACTCGGTCATCGCGTCGCCGCCGACCTGCCAGACGTGCGTCTCGCCCGTCGGCGAGACCTCGTCCAGACCCTCGGCGCCGTGGACCACGAGCCCGCGCTTGACCCCTAGCCGTTGCAACGCCTGCGCCATCAGCGGCCCGAGTTCGGGCCGCGCCACGCCAATCAGTTGGTGCGTCGCGCGTGCGGGATTGGTCAGCGGACCCAGCATGTTGAAGGTCGTGCGAATTCCGAGGCCGCGCCGAATCGGCGCGACGTGCCGCATCGACGGGTGAAACGTCTGCGCGAAGAGGAAGCCAAAGCCGACGTCGCGGATGCAGGCCGCGACCTGCGCGGGTCCCAGGGTGATGCAGCCACCCAACGCCTCCAGCACATCGGCCGAGCCGCAGCTCGACGACATCGCCCGGTTGCCGTGCTTGGCGACCGGCACGCCGCAGCCGGCGAGCACGAACGCCGCGGCGGTGCTCGCGTTGAACGTGTGTTGTCCGTCGCCACCGGTCCCCGCGGTGTCGGCGAGACGTGGCAGGTCGGCGAGGTCAACGGGCAGCGCGTGCTCGCGCATCGCCCGCGCCAGCCCGACGACCTCGTCGACGGTCTCGCCCTTGCTGCGCAGCGCGGTCAACAGCGCCGCAGCCTGCAGCGGCTCTGCCTCGCCCGACATCAGGGCATCGATCGCGGCGCCAGCCTCGGCGTCCGTGAGGTCGCGTCGCTCCTCGAGCAGCGCGTTGAGCGCCGGCGTCAGGTCGGCGCTACCGACCGGCACGGACGGCCTCGGTGACGCTCAGGAAGTTGCGCAGTAGGTCGTGTCCGGCCTTGGTCATGATCGACTCGGGGTGAAATTGGACGCCCTCCACGACGTAGTCGCGGTGCCGCAGGCCCATCAGCACGCGGCCCTGGCCGTCGGCGCGGTCGGTCCAGGCGGTCGCTTGCAGCTCCTCGGGCATGGTCTCGGGCTCGACGATCAGCGAGTGATAACGCGTCGCTTCGAAGCCCTGATCGATGCCCTCGAAGAGTCCCTCGCCATCGTGCTCGATGGCCGACATCTTGCCGTGCCGAATCTCGCCCGCGGGGCCGACCGTCGCTCCGAAGGCCGCGCCGATGCACTGATGCCCGAGGCAGACGCCGAGAATCGGGCGGCGCCCCGCGTAGAACTGGATCAGCGGCACGCTGATCCCCGCCTCACGCGGTGTCTTGGGCCCCGGCGAAATCACGATCCGCCGCGGGTCGAGTGCTTCGACCTCCTCCAGCGTGAGCTGGTCGTTGCGGTGCACCTCGACCTCGGCGCCGAGTTCGCTGAGGTACTGGTAGAGGTTGTAGGTGAACGAGTCGTAGTTGTCGATCAACAGGACGTCAGTCATTGGCCGCCTCACCATCAGCTTCGCGTTCGCGCAGGATGCGGCGCAGCAATCGCATGCCCTCGACGGCCCGCGGGAAGCCGCAGTACGGCGCGGCGGTGGCCATCACGCCTTCGAGCTCGGTCGGCGTGACGCCGTGATTGAGCGCGCCGGGGATGTGGAACTGCAGCTCATCGGGCCGCGCCAGCGCGACCAGGATTGAGACCACGACCAGCGAGCGGTCGCGTCGCGTCAGCTGCGTGCGCGACCAGAGGTCGCCGAACGCGAACTCGAACGCCAGCTTGCCGACCGGACCGATCCGCTCCATGCCCGCGAGCGCGTCGGCCGGGTCCTGCGGCTCGTCGAGCGCGTTGAGCGTGCGCATCACGTCAACGGCGTCGGCGTGGCGCTGGTCGTCGTCCTTGTAGTCGGCGACGGGGATCACATACGGCTCACCGTCGGCCTCGCTCCACATCGCATGGAGGACGTTGACCATCTCGCTGCCGGCCGGGAATCCCGAATAGCCCGCGATCTGCAGCGCGATTTCGGCGATCTCTTCGCGCCCCAGCCCATTGGCGGGACCGAAGCTGGCGTGGAAGCGGACCGCGTCGAAGCGGTCGAGCGCGCCCAGCATTGCCAGCGCCACGAGGTTGCGGTCGCGACGGTTCAGCTCTTCGCCCTGCCACATCTGGCCGAAGACGTAGTCGACGACGTAGCTGCCAAACGCGCCGCCGCGCAGCTCCGCGCCCTGCGCGAATGCGCCGCCGCGGCCCGTCATCTCTGCGAGCAGATCCGTCCCTGCCTTGCGTCGTTCTGCGTGGGTGGCCATGTTGGACTCCGTTCCGGTGGTCATTCTACGAGCCGTTTGAGGGCGCGTTCGCCCGTTTCTGCGCGGTGGATCCCGGCGAACACGGCGACCAGCGGCATCAGCCCGTCGAGCTCCGCGGCCGTGACGCCGCTGCTGAGTGCGTTCGCCATGTGGGAATCGACGGCCTCTGAGGGGCCGAGCGCGAGGATCGCCATCAGCGAGACGATCGCGCGTTCACGCGTCGCGAGCTGCGGACGCGAGTAGACCTCTTCAATCGCCCACGCCCGCGAGGTGCGATCAAGCGCCGTGATGGCGGGCCGCGAGATCGGCGGCGGCAGCTCCCGGGCCGGTGCGAAGCTGCCACTCTCCAGCTTCCAGTGCGCGCCGAGCAGGCCGAGCGTCTCGTTGGCGTAGGGGAAGCCGACATCCGCGGCGAGCTGGAGGCAGACCTCGGCGATCTCGTCACGCGACAGGCCCATCGCTTCAGCGACGGTGACGTTGAAGCGCAGCGCATCGTGCAGGCGCAGGCACGCGCACAGCGCGAGCGCGGCGATGCTGCGGTCGCGCCGCGAGGGCTGCGCGGTCTGCCAGACCTCGCCCCAGACGTGCTCGACGAGCCAATCGCCAAGCGCCCCGAGCTGCTCGGGGAGCGCGTCGGCGATGTTGGGGTTGCCCGTCACTTCGGCGAGCAGCTCCGCGCCGAGCGCGCGACGCTCCTCGCGCGGCCGTCGCGTGGGCGCCGCGGGCAGGGGCGCCCGTGTCGGTTCCTCGGCGAAGAGCGCGTCAAGGTCGCCCGCCGGCTCGGGGACCACGCCCGCCGCCTCGAGATCCAACGCTGTCTTGAGCAGCGCCGCCTGCTCAGTGGGGAGCACCGCGAGCGCCTGCTCGGGGCCGTACCACTCGGCTGCGTCGAAGGGATTCGTCTCGTCCTCGGGCTGCGAATCGAGCGCGCCGACGACCGTCACGCGGTAGGCGTTGTGGACGGTGTGACGGCCCGTCTCAGGCTCCTCACCGAAGATGGTCGCAATGAATCCAGCCGCCACTCGCTGACGCATCAGGTGCTCAAAGATCCGCGGCACGGTCGCGTCGGGCTCCTCCGTCAACGGCGTCACGTCGCCCGGCAGCCACCAGTGGTCGGCCCAGGGCGGATGGTCAGGCCGGCGATGCAGCAGCAGCACGCGGCCGGCGTCGTCAAATGTGACGCCGTAGCCGATGATCAGCGCGTCGGGCATGACTGGGCTCCGCTCGTTGGCAGCATGTTGGCCGCTCTTGGCCGCTCTTCGACGTTGCTCAGTAGCCCCGCGAGCCGCCGGTCGAGGACGAGCGGCTGCGCTCCTCGGCCAGGTCGAGCGCCGTGAGCATGCCCATCGCCTTGTTGACGGTCTCCTCGAACTCGAAGCCGGGGGTGCTGTCGAACACGATCCCCCCACCTGCCTGCACCGACGCCACGCCGTCCTGCATCACGATGGTGCGGATGGTGATCGCAGTCTCCATGTTGCCGCCGAAGCCGAAGTAGCCGAGCGCGCCCGCGTACGGCCCGCGCTGGTCGGTCTCCAGCTCCGAGATGATCTCCATCGCCCGAATCTTGGGCGCGCCTGAGACGGTCCCCGCCGGGAACGTCGCGCGGACCGCGTCATAGGCCGTGCAGTCGTCGCGCATTTCGGCCTCGACGTGGGAGACGAGGTGCATCACGTGGCTGTAGCGCTCGACATCGAGCTCCTGCGTGACCCGCACCGTGCCCGGCTTGGCGACGCGGCCGACATCGTTGCGGCCGAGGTCCAGCAGCATCACGTGCTCGGCGATCTCCTTCTCGTCGGCGCGCAGCTCCGCTTCGAGCGCGGCGTCCTCTTCCTCCGTCTGACCGCGGCGGCGGGTGCCGGCGATCGGGTGCGTGGCGACCTTGCCGTCCTCCACGATCACCAGCAGCTCGGGCGACGTGCCGACGATCTGGTGGTCGTCCATCTCGAGGTAGTAGGTGTAGGGCGAGGGATTCACCGTGCGCAGCGTGCGGTAGACGTTGAACGGATGCACGAACGTCTCGCGCGAGAACCGCTGCGAATAGACGCACTGAATGATGTCGCCGGCGATGATGTACTCAACGATCCGCTTCACGTCCGAGAAGTACGACTCGCGCTCCATGTTCGAGCGGACCGCGCTCTGATGATCGGGTGGCTCCGGGGCATCGCTGGGCGGCACCGGCTGCCCGGCCTCCAGACGCTCGACCAGCTCGTCGATCCGGAACTGCGCCTGCCGGTAGGCCGATTCGATATCGCCGTCGAGCCGCGCGTGGCTGACGACGCGGATCACATGCTTGAGATGATCGAACACGAGTACGGTGTCGACGAGCTGAAAGAGCGCTTCGGGTAGCCCGTGATGATCGTGCGGCGCGGGCTTCACGCGGGGTTCGTAGTGCCGGATCGCCTCGTAGGAGAGGTACCCGACCGCGCCGCCGCAGAAAGGCGGCAGATCGGGGCTCGCAACCAAATCGAAGCGGTCGAGCTCCTGCTCAACCAGCCGCAGCGGGTCGATCTCGCCGCCGCCCTCCGCCCGAATCACGCGATACGGCTCGGTCCCGATGAACGAGTAGCGACCCGGCCGCTCGCCGCCCTCAACCGACTCGAGCAGGAACGAGTAGCGTCCGCGCTTGACCTTCAGGAAGGCCGAGACGGGCGTTTCGAGGTCGGCCAGGACCTCGCGATAGATCGGCGCGAAGTTGCCATCGCCGCGCGCGGCGATGGCCTTGAAGTCGTCCAACGAAGGGTGGTGGCTGCCAATGGGAGGCATGGCGGGTGCTCCAGAGGTGATCGCGGCATCGTCCTGACGCCGCGGGCGTCGGCGTCGTCAGCTGACGCTTCGCCAAGCCCCTTCACCTCCGGACGTGCGATGTCGCGCGAGCAGCCGGCGGCCCGAGTCAACGCGAGCGTGGCGGGCGTCAGCGGCGCGAGTCATCGCAACTCCTGCCAATCAGCCTAGTGACAGCCGCACCATTGTCAATCAACCGCACCGCAAACCGACACTCGAGCCGCGCAACACGCGCCAGTCCACCCGTACGCGCCCGCGCTCCTCTCCCCTGCCCTCCCTCGCTCCCCAGCGCCGCGGAGGGCTGGGCGATCGCGTGACCGTCCCGTTGAGAACGTTCGAGTTCAGTTTCACCTCGTCGCGTTCGTCCGGGTCGGCCGTGCTGCCGCCGTGCGAGCCGGGTAGCCACTGAGGGTGGAGTTCTCTGGTCTCGCGGCGGACGGATGACGTTCCAACCGTCCAGTGAGCGCCCGTGCTCCTCGCCGGTCTCGGGGTCGAGCAGGATCAGCGCGCTCGTGGGCGGTCCGGGAATGATCACGTCAACCGCATGCTTGCCCGAGCCTTCAGCCACTTCTGTTCGCCCAGACTGCATCTCCACGCGTTCAGGAATCGTCAGCAGCACACTCCGCGCGGTAGGTCTCACCCGAGGGCAACACCCTGCCTCCGCTGTTGACGATCAGCAGCACCTAGACCTCGGTCGAAGCTGCGGCCGTATTGCCAGCCGCGTCCGTCACCACCTCGCGATCGCCTTCCGGCACGAATCAACCGTTGGCTCCGTGCGGTGATAGCGCCGCCGGTAGTCGCCACTCGGAACATGCAGACGGAAGTACGTCTCGCCAATGACGAGGGCGCAGCTGACCCGAGACCAACCCTCGGCGTGAACGTCAACGCCAACGGGTCCGTGGTTTCTTCGCCCGCTTCAGATTTGGGGCCGCGAGCCTGGGGGGAAGAGTCCTGCGCGGCGACGGTGGCTTGATTCGTGGCTCCGGTCTGTTCAGCCACGCCCGCCTCGCACCCGTGCGGCTGCCACCACGTGTCGCCTGTCACTGCGGGCACATGTACGGAGCGACCGGTGTTGTGATTCATCCCGACCTGCAGATTCGGGCTCGATGCGTCGCCGGTTCAAACAAACCGAACTGTGCGACCGCGAGATATAGTATTTTCATCATCGCAGGCAGTTCCATCGCAGGGAGCAAACATGCGCAAATCAGCCAGTCTCATAATCTTCGCGGTCGGCATCCTGGTCGGTCTGATCTCGGTGGGCGCCGCCTGGGCGCTCAGCGGTTCAGCCGATGTCCGTATCCAGGCTCGCACCGACGCCAACGGACGCATCGAAGTCGCGCTCCAACAACGCGACGCCAACGGCAGCTGGGGCGACCGGAACAGGCCCACGGCCCGTTTCGTCCCGGTCAACGCGGAGCAGGGGCGTTGGTACTCGAGCAGCCCGATCAGGCTCGCATTCGAGGGCGTTCCGGCTGATGTCTTCGGACCTCACGCGTTGGGACCGTTCGAGTACCCCGAGGCCCTGACCGCTACCAGGCCGACCGATCGCGACACGCTCTTCTGCTTCATCGCTCACGGGTCCGAAAGCGACAGTTTCTGGCGACTCGCCTTCCACACCGCTTCCGTCAGCTCGCGTCAACTCGGACTCAACCTGCGCGCCTCGATTCACCCTGAGAGCGACGACCAGGCTGATGCGATCAGGCAGTGCATCAATGACGGCGCCGCCGTGATCGCCACCACACTGGCCGACCCCGACACGCTCCGGCCGGCGTTGTTGCAGGCCCAGGGGACCAACACCCGGATCGTGACCTTCAACTCGGGCGCCGATCATGCCCGCAGCGTTGACTCGATCGCCCACGTCGGGCTCGACGAGCGCGCCGCCGGGACGATGGCCGCCAACGCATTCATCGAGCGGGGCGCGAGCGGCGACATCCTCTGCGTGATCCACGAACCCGTCAACGTGGGCCTGGACCAACGTTGCGATGCACTCGACGAGAGCTACGACAACGGTGAAGTCATTCGGCTCGACATCTCCGGCGCCGACGATCCCGTCGCCGCCATCGCCGCTGCGCTCAATGACGATGTCGGCGCCGTGCTGACGCTGAACTACAACACAACTCTGCACGCGGTCGATGCCGCCCATGGCCGCGAGGACGTGCTGCTCGGCGCGGTCGGCTCCAATCAGCCGACCCTGCAGGCGCTGATCTATCTCGGGATCGTGCAATTCGCCGTCTGGGATCAGCCTTTCCACCAGGGCCATGTTGTGCCCTCGGTGATGCTGCTCGTGCACGGCTTGCCGTTCGGGTCCGAGGGCCTGCTCTCGGGCACGCGGTCGTTCGTCACTGCTCCGCAAATCGTGAGGAAAGCCGATGCGGCGAACCTGCTGACCGACGAATTCGCGGCGATCTTGCCCGAACGACACCAACGATTCAGGGAAGAAGTTGATCGCCTGAGTGAGCTGTACGAGAGCGAATAACTCGTCGTAGTACGGCGCCTGGATCAGGAACGTAGGAGCGGTCGATCAAGCCGTTGCCGACCAGCCAGGAAGCCTCTGAACACCCCCCCCCCCGCGCCGCGCGGGGGGGGGGAGCCATGCAGAGCTTCCCCAGGTCCACACAAGGCTGCTTCGAACTCCGACGCCCAGCCTCACCCGCCGGTCAAGCCGACGTGTGAACATACGGCGGACTCGTATCGCACGACATGACCGAGTTCACGGCCTCAACCGCCACTGCCAGCCCCAGGGTCGCACCCCCGCGCCGCAGGGCGGCGCGAGCTACCACTCCGGTGGGCGAGGCTACTTTCCCATCGCCCGGTAGCTCGCGTCCGTGCTCCCCGTGTTTTCGACCAACTTTTCCCACTCGTGCCTGTGGTGCTTAATTTCCTGCTGCCGAGGTCGGCACTGACGAAGCAACGGTCGCGACCGGCGGCTCACGTTTGGCAACTAACGCGGTGTCGGCCGGCAATCCGCTGGCGAACCTGTCGCGGAACAGCTGATTGATGAACTCTGGGCCATCCAGGAAATACGCGACCCAACCCTCGGTGCTGTAGTGGTACATAGCCTCGACCGATCCCTGTTGGGCGCACGCGAGCAACTGATCAACGCTGCCTCCGCCATAGCGCACATTGATCAAGCCCGTCTCGCCCAAACCGGTCAGACAGTCGCCCAGTCGCACCGAGTACTGCTGTGTGTGGCTGCCGTCGGCCGACTGCACTGTCACGACAACCTCGTTGCCGGCGATGACGGCCACCTGGTGGCCATCTTTTTCAGCATCGGCGTCGTCCGGGGCGATCGTGTACTGCGCCCCACTCTGCGAGGGGGTTGCCACGACCGTGGTCTCTCGCAGCCCTGCCGACAGGACCCCGGCGTACTCGGTCTGACCTGGCGAGAAGGCGTCGATCGTGACACCGCTCAGGTCCAAGGATGCCAGGCTCGCATCGATCGCATCCGGCATGTTGTAGCTGTAGACGCGGTCATCAGTCGCATCGGCGACGAAGATCACATCACCGTCGGACCAGATCCCGCGCGGATCGCTGTTGCCCGCCTTCAGCAGCGGCTGGAAGGTGAACTCCTGCGGCTCGATCCGCTGCAGGACCTCGTCCTGAAGCTGATAGGCGAAGACGCGTTTCGACCCGTCGTCCGAGACCCACAACGTGACGCCGTCCGACCACAGACCGCGGGGACTGCCGTTCAGCTTGTCCAACGCACGTTCGCCGACCAGCTCCCCTGTCTCCAGGTCATAGATGAACAGGGCGTCCTTGACACTATCGAGTACATAGAGGGTGTCACCATCCGACCAGATGCCGCGCGGGTCGCGGTTGGACTCGGCCAGCTCGACCTCGCGTTCCTCTGCTCGCATGCCATCGCTGAGCTGATAGGCGAAGATCCGGTCCTGCCCGCTATCGGCCACATACATGGTCTCGCCGTCCGACCAGAGCCCGTGCGCGAACCGGTTGCGGCGGTCGAGCTCGATTTCACGGCGTTCGCGGCGGTCGCCGCTCGCCAGGGCGTAGGCGAACACCTTGTCGTTGCCGCTCTCCGAGTTCTCCAGCACCCACATCGTCTCGCCATCCGACCACAACCCGGTCGGTGAGTCATTTTCCTCGCCGAGCGACCCGATGTCTCGCATCACGTTCCATTCGAATTCCACCACCGACGGCACCGGCGCAGCCGGCGGCCCGCCGCCACCACCACCGCCGCCTCCGCCGCCGCCTCCGGTGCCCGAGCGAGCGAGCACCAGGCGACCCGGCTGCGTGTCCGTGGCGGTGACGAAGCTCACTGACTGCACCGCCTCCGCTTGCGCGAACGTGTTGTCGTAGGACGCTTGCACCTCATAGGTAGCGCCGGGCGTCAAACCCTCGATCGTCTCATTGACATAGGACGCCCCCGATTCAGCGATCATTCCATCCTCTTGCACCCACTCTCCACCGCGAATCATCGAGCGCAGATTGACTTCTTCGCCATTGGGGGCGCTGACCGTCACTTTGACGGTCGCCGTGGTCTGCTCGATCTTCAGTTCATTTCCGCCACCGCCGTTCGTCGCGATGCCAATCTCGGTGACCCGTGGCGGTTCCGTGTCGAACGAGTTAGACTGCTTGCGCCCTTCGCCGAAGTTATCTTCGAGCGTCGCTTCTACCAAATAGTGCGTACCGGAACGCAGCCCCGTGAGGTCGAATGTCACATCAGACGAGCCGGCCGGCGCATCTTGATCTTCCGCCCTGGTCCACGTTAGCGCGCCTTCGACCTGATACTGCAGGCGCACGGTATACATCTCCATCGGGTCAGTATTGGCGAGGAATACCTTGACCTGCGCTCCCGTCTGCTCCGGATCCTCGATCTCAAGTTTTTGGACGGCCGGAAGCAGGCCGAGAGTAGTGAACTCCGCCTCTGTAGTTCGGTCGAGGGGGAACAGATCATTCAGTGACGCCTCAACCACGTATCGCTTAGCGCGCTCCAGGCCTGTCACCGCGTACGTCACAGGCGTGCCGGCTGTTGTTTGACGGTCCATCTCGTCCAGATCGGTCCATTCCGGCTCCGACTGTTGCTTCCAGCGCAGGAAGACGGTTACTTCGCTGCTACTCGGATTGGCGATCTCGACCGTGACATCGGCAAGGGTATCGCTCGGGTCCACCGCCACACGGGTCACCTCGTGCACATCGTTCGCATTGATGGTCACCGACTGTGATAGCTGGCCGGCCAGCGTGATCTCCGAGTCCGTCGGCGAGTCGCCGTCGGTGACCTCGGCCATCGAAATCGTGAACGTCTCGTCTTCCTCTTCTTCGGTTTCGTCCGCAATCGCGATCGTCGCCGTCGCGGTCGCCCGATAGCGCCAGACTTCGACATTGACGTCATCGTCAGTGTCGACCCGCTGGAAGTCGGACGGCTGTAGCCCGACTTCGCCAAATGTAAGCAGGCCGGTCGTTGCCGTCAGCGCGGTGTAGTCATCAGGGGCCATTGCGGTGTCGTCGGCGTGACCTGTGCTGACCAGGATCTGTCCACCAATCTCTCGAGGCGCCTCATCGCGCGACGTGGTGATCGTGACCTTGGCCGTGACCGCGGCCGCTTCGTCGGCCTGATTGGGCGTCACTGTGAGTTCGGCTTGCGCCTCGGGGAAGTCGTTGTCCAATACCTGCTTCGACGCCGCGCCCGCGGCGCTGTCAACTGAATAGCCGGCGCGGGCGGCCAGCGTCGCGGTGACGGTCGGATGCTCTTCCCACAAGTGATCGTCAGCCGTATCGACTGTGAAGTCGACCGTCGTGTCACCCTCAGCCACTCTGACCGTCACGGTTCGTGTCGAACCGGTCAGGACATCTTCCCCTGAACCTTGACTAATATTCACGACGACAGCTTGTCCGGCAGCGTCCTCGACATGACCGTTCAGCGTCACCGTGAAGCTCACCGGCTGGCCCTCAGTCACCTCGGCGTCGGCCGCGGTGATGCCGGCGACCGGGAACTGCCTGGTTAGCGTCAACGTATAGGTCTCGTGGTGCATGCCGTCTTCGGATGTCGTCTTGATCTTCACCACTACTGGGGCATCAACAGGCAAAGCGACCTCGATGCTGTCGGTCCCGTCGTTCCCATCATCGAGCGTCATGTCGTCCGCGTCTAGATACTCGAAGGTAGTGCCGGTGCTGCCGGGCACGGGCGTCAATGTGACTTGAGGATTGCCGAAGTCGACACTGACTGTGTAGACCAGTGTCGTGCTGACGAAGTCTGGGCTAATCGTCCCGGCGCTCAACTCCACGCGACTGAGCGCCGGATTCTCGTCCAGGTCACTGGCGATGAACTGGACAATCTCGCGAAGACTCGCAGGCGTGCCAGAGCCCAGCGTGATCGAACTATCCGTCTGCGAGTCGCCAATCGTGACACGGGCCATAATGACCGAGAAGGTCTCTTCGCGCTCGCTTTCGTCGTCATTCATCGTATCGATGGTCACTTGCTTACTGGCCTGATAGAACATCCCGACCCCGGGGATATCGTCCGGTTCAAAGTCGCCCCGTTCGAATGTCAACAGGCCGTCGGCGCCCGCCAGGGCGACGTAGTCCTGCCCGGCAGTCGCAGTCGCATTGCCAGGCGGTTGCGCGGGACCGTCCGCTGTGGTGAGTTGGATGCTGCCGGCATCCTCGTGCGGCTCTTCTTCGCGAGCAGTGGTGACCGTGACCGTGACCACAACACCTCTACCCTCATCGACGGGATTCGGCGACGCCGTAATCACTGCGACTGCACTGGGGAAGTCATCATCCACGACCTCCTTCGTCACCTCGAGAGCGCCTTGTGTGGTGTAGTTCGTGGACGGTGCCAGCTCAGCGTGAACCACTCCGTTCTTTTCCCATGTGTCGTCGTCCACTGTTGGCACGGTCAGCTCGAATGTGTCCGCATCGGCCTGGATGACATCTTCGACCATCCTGAGTTGCGAGGCATCGACCACGTCGCCCGCGTCGTCCGCCTGGCTGACTACGAAGCTGAATGCGGTCGTCTCAGCAGCGGCGGCATTTCGAGTGACCGTGAAGACGACATCCCCGCCTTCGCTCACGTCGCCATCCGCCACGCTGATGCTGAGGATCGGCTGTTGCCTCGTGATCTCGACCTGATAGATCCGCTTGGTGATCTCGTCCTCTGCGGTCACCTCGATCTTGATCAGCTTGGCCTCATCGACTCCCAGATTCACCTGACGTTCGGCGGTGCCTATGCCCACGTCCGCGAGTTCCATATCGTCTGAGTCAAGGAACTTAATCGTCGCAAACTCATTGTTGCGCACGGCGGTAATGGTGACCTGCTCGGCTCCGAAGGGCACTTCGGCGGTGTAGCTCAGAGTGCCAGTGCTGTAGGTGGGGCTGAGGCTGCCAGCGCTGAGAGTCAATCCGTCGGTCGTGGCGAGTGAGGCGACGCTTGATCTGTCACTTTGACTGATAGTCACGTCAACTGATGCGGGCGAGGCGAGCGTGATCGCCGTGTCCGTCGGCGAGTCGCCGTCGGTCACCTTGGCCATCGAGACCGTAAACGTCTCATCGCTCTCCTTGTCGGTATCGTCCGTGATTGCAATCGTGATGGGTTCGCTGGTGGCACGCCAACGCCAATCGTGGACGTTGTCATTCGGATTATCGTCGAGGTCGATACGATTTCCGTCGAAATCTTCCACCGCCACGCTGAGAGCGCCAGTCGTGGCATTGAGCGCCGTAAAGTCAGCCGCCATCGCCGTCCCAACGGCCGTCGAGAGCAGGATCGTGCCGCTACCCTCGTGCGGCTGCTCGTCACCGGCGGTGGTGATGGTGACTGTCGCCTCCACGCTCTCATCCTCGGAGACCGGGTTGGGCGAGACGGAGAGTGCGGCGGTGGCCTGCGGGAAGTCGTCGTCACGCACCTCGATTGCTAGGCTCGCGGGGCCCGAGATGGTCGTCGGCGCGTCGACTGTGACAGTGACCAGCACTGCGCTGTGTTCTTCGCCGTGTTCTTCCCAGACTTCGTCGTTGACGGTGGGAATGGTGACGGCAAGTAGCTCCTGGCCTGCGGCAATTTCCAGCATCTGCGTGCCCACGCTACCGTCGTCGAGGACCGACCCATTCTGACTCACCTCGAGCCGGAACGCCGTCGTCTCTGGTACAGGACCGTTGCGCGTAATAGTGACCATCGCACTATCGCCTTCCGGGACGCTCTCGCTGTCGACGCTGACCGTCAGTTCAGGGTAGGCACGGGTCACGGTGACGCTATATGTGTCGGTCGCCATCCCGTCTTGCGCGGTCACTTTGATTTGGAAGACATTGTCACCGAGGGCGAGTGCGATCTGGAATCCGCCCATGCCGCCCTTTGAGTCGTCCAGTTGGTCGCCGTTTTCGTCAAGGTATTCCAGGCTCGCGTTAGTATCGGCCAGCGTTGGGGACACCGTGATCTCTAGATCGGTGAGGGTTACATCTGCACTGTAGGATTTGGTCGACGATACAAACCCGGGTGACAGAGTTCCGGGGCTGATGCCCAAGGCACTGAGTGAGGCCTCGGTGGAGCGATTACTTTCGTTGATCGTGACGGTAAGCGGCGTGGTATCACTATCCACTTGGATGTTCCGCGCCGTGGGCGACATGCCCGTGGTCACTTTCGCCATCGCGACCTGGAATGTCTCCGCCGGCTCGTTCACGGTGTCCACGGTGGTCTGGATGCTGACCTCCCGCTCACCTTGCCAGCGCCAGTCGTAGATCTCGTCGAGATCGTTGGTGTCGAGGTCGACGCGCTCCAGACTGTTGTCGGCAACGCTGAACTCCACCTTGCCCGTGTCCGCCGTGAGGGCGGTGAAATCGCTTGAGCCGGCGGTCCCCGTTTGTGTGCTGACCAGGATGTCGCCGGAAGCGCGATGCGGCTCCTGATCGGCGTCGGTGGTCAGCGTGACCATCGCCGTGACCGCTGCGCCTTCATCGACGGGTGTTGTCACTTCCATCGCCACCGTGGCCGCGGGGAAGTCATCGTCTGCGACTACCTTGGTTCCGATCTTGGCGTCGGATTTAATCTCGTAGCTGTTTTTGCTCTCAATCGTCACAGTGACGGTCGAGTGCGCCTCCCATGCGTCGTCGCCCGCGACTACGATGGTTCCCATTACCGTGGCTGAACCGCCCGGAACGGTGACGGTCCGGGCGCCTAGTTGCATACTGCCGAGCATCGCGCCCGACTCGCTGACCGACAAGTTGACGGCCAACGCATCCGCCGCGCTGTCACTGCGGGAGATGGTGAAGCCGATGCCATCCGTGCTGCTCTCGGTCACTGCATCGTCGCTGATTGACAACGACACAGTCGGCTTGGCGCGAGTCAGAGTGATCGTGTACGTGTTGACCGCTCCGTTCTGCGCAGTGACCGTCGCCTTGATCGTGTTGCTGCCGATGGCAATCGCCATCTGCAGCCCATCAACATCGGAGTCGGCGTCAACGATTGCCTCGTCCTCGTCGTCGAGCAACTCGACCGTGGCTCGATCGTGGGTTGGCGTCGCGGTGATTGTCGTGATGCTTGTCGTGTAAACGGCCGCTGCCGTGTAGGTGGTGCCAGCCGAGCTGAAGCCCGGCGCCAGGGTCAATCCGCTCAGTCCCAGAGCGCTCAGGCTGTTGTCGTCGCTCTCCAGGTTGCTCTCGAATACTGGCCCCAGCGTCGTTATGATGGTCTTGCCATCGCTGATGTTGTCGTCGTATGTGACGATGACACCCAAGTAGTCATCTTCATCAGCCATGACCGGGGTGTAGGTCGCTGATGTCGCGCCACTGATGTCGGTCCAACCGCTGCTTCCGTCTGCCGACAGCTGCCACTTCCAGGCCACATTCTCTGGCTCATCGCCATCGACGAGCGTGGCCGTCAGCAACACGTCGACCCGGGCTGTCGTTGGCGTCACCGTCAGCGTTCCCGGCTCCTCAAGGTTTGCGATATCAATCGTGACATCGACCCCCACCGACTCGTCGCCTTTGGTCGCGGTGACGACCACCTCGTAGCGATCTTTCGTCTCGAAGTCGTAGTCCTCGTCGGTCTTCGTGCGCAGCTGGCCGGAGTTGGTGTTGAAGTCAAACGATGCCGCGTCGGCGCCGCTGATGGCATACGTGACCGAGCCGCTTTCCGCCGAGAAGACCACCGGCGACTTGATGGCAGCGCCAATATTCATGTTCGCCGCAGTGTTCTCGTTCAGCACCCGAGTCGTCTTGACTGACTGGAGTTCGAACCGGATCGATGCGATCCGATGTGTGGTGAATTTGCCGATTCCGCGCAGGCTGTGAATCACGCCCTGTGGGTCGGTGTCAGTGTCCGGCGTCAACGCGAAGTCGCCGCCCTCCTCGGTCCCGGCGTCCCAGGGGAACAGGTCGAGCTGATGTGACTGCAGCCAGTGACCGCCGCTGTCCAACAGCAGCAGCCCCGAGACGCCGGTGAACCAGTCATGCGACGGCGCGATCATGGTCGTCAACGTCACCCGCGGGAACTCGCTGGTCAGCTCGATGCCGCTGAACGTCGCGCTGCCAGTCGCGCGTCCGCTGACTGGTCGGCTGAGGACGCTCAGTGCGGTGTTCGGGTCGGCGTCGATCGCGGTTTGAACCAATGTTCTGAGCGCTCCTATCGTGCCTTCCTCGGCCATGCTCTCGATCGCCGCGGTGGCGGCCATGCCGCTTTGCAGGAAACTGATCACATCATTGTGCACAGCGCCGATCAGCGTTGAGAAATGTGCGCTGCCCGGGACACCGCCCGGAGTCACCAACTGGTTCCAACGACCGGTGAAGGTGATGTCGTATTCGACCGTGGTGGGATACGACGTTGACGGGTCGCTGGCGGCCGGCGTGAGCGATTCATCCTGGGGCGTGCGCGTCACTCTGAGCGTGTACGTGCCCGTGTCCGATTCGTTCTCCGCGGTCACTACCACCTTGATCACATTCACGCCAACGATCGTCAAGTTGACCTGGTGCCCGTCGGCCTCGCTATCGACATCGGTCAATGTCTGGTCTGACGCATTCTGGTAGACGATCACTGCGTCATCATGTGCGGCGCTGGCCAAGATCGTGATCTGCATGATGTCGTAGCCCACGCCGGCTGTGTACTCGGTCGTCGCGGCGTTGAAGTCCGGCGACATGTAGCCGATATCAACCGAACCGTCCGTCACACTCAAGCTGGCGAGCGTGGTGTCGGCCGAGTCATTGGCGAGAATCGTGACCTGGCGGGATCCCGACGCAATCCGCACATTGGGATGCAGACTGACATCCTCGGCTGTCACGGTGAACGTCTCGTCCCCTTCTGGTACCACGTCTTGCGTGGTCCTGATGGTCCACACATGTTCCGCCCGATAGCGGAAGTCCTCGACGCCGTCGTCGGGATCGATGACCTCGTGTGTAAAGGAATTGCTTCCGAATTCTCTGCTCGCACTGAATGCCATGAAGTCGATGTCGCTGATTGCTGTTCCACTGGCGGCCACCAACCGGAACTCGCCGCTCGGGGTGGTCGTGCGCGGCCTTTCGCCGCCGTCCGTGAGCATCCTCACGGTCAGACTCACCTCGTCGCCTTCCTCGACCTCGCCGTTCAACAGCGTGATGCTCAGCTCGCTGGCCGGGAAGTCGTTGTCCTGCACCTGCCTGGAGGCGCTGGCCTCGGTTCCGTGCGGCGCGTAACCGGTCGCCGCAACCACAGTGCCGGTGACCGTCGAGTGCGCCTCGAACGGATCATCGTCAACGGTGCTCACCGTCAATTGGATCGTGGCCGCATCGGCCAAGATCTCCCGATACTCACCATTCGGGTCGATGCGCTCGACCACGTCACCGTCTTCGCTGACCATGATCCTCACCAGCAGCGCGCTATCGGTGACGTGACCGCGCGTGACGGTGAACACCACATCGCCGCCCTCGATGACGTCGCCGGCGGCAACACTGATGCTGACCAGCGGTTCTCGAGTCACCGTGACGGTGTACGTCATGGATTCCCGGTCGTCCTCCGCCGTCACTTTGATCTTGATCGTGTTCGGTCCCTGGTCCAGGTCGACCTGGAATCCGGCCGCATTGTCGGCGTCCGTCAATGGCATGTCGTCGACGTCGAGGTATTTGAATGAGGCTTTGTCGTCGCTCTTGGTCGGCGTCACGGTGACCTGTGCGACCGATCCGGCAGCGGTTCCCGTGTAGCTGGTTCGGTCACGGCTGAAGCTCGGGCTCAGCGTGACTGACGTGATCGTGAGCGCCGACAGTTCCGCGTCCTCCGATTCGAGGCGGGTGTCGTTTTTCGGAATCGTCACGGTGAGATCGCTGGGAAGTGTGACGTTCGGATCGCCGATGTCGTCGCCCTCGGTGCTCCGGCTGACCGAGATCGTGAAGGCCTCAGCTTCTTCCTCGACTTCGTCGTCAGTGATCGCCAACGCGGCCACCGACTTCTTCGCACGCCAGCGCCAATCCTCCGCATCAGTCTCGTCGGCGGCGACGCGGGTGAAGTCGCCCAGCGCAGCGACCACCTTCACGTCGTCGATCGCGGTGAAGTCGGTTTCGGATGTCTCCGTGCCAGCGCTGGTGGCAACGATGAAGCCCCCGGCGTCCTTGTGCGGCTGCTGGTCCCCATCGGTATCGATCACGAGATAGAGTGTCTCGCTCGTGCCCTCTACGCCCGTGCCGGAGTACTCGAATCTCGCCGTCGAGGCGGGAAGGTCGTTGTCCTTGACGTCGCGAGTCACGCTATTCGCGGTCGCGCTGAGCGAATAGCGATCGCCAGCGGCCAGCGCCACGGTCACCGTGCCGTGCTCGTCCCAGGCCGTATCGGTCTCCGTCTGAATGGTCAACGTCGCCGAGGGCTGGTTCGCCGTGATGGTTACCGTCTTCGCACCTTCCTGCGTGTCGGCGATCAACGTGCTGGTCTCGGCAACAGTGACGTTGACGACAAGCTCGCTCGTCGTCGCCGTGCCGCGAGAGATCGTGAACGTGATGGCGTCGCCTTCAGCGATGTCACCCGTACCCGAAGTGAGGCTGATTTCCGGCTTATCGCTGGCATTGATCGTGACCGGGATCGACGTGGGAGCCTCCAGCGTCACGTTGGGGCTCGCCGGAGTCGCGTGCGTCGAATTGGCGCTCATCCCCACGTTGAAGACTTCGTCGCCCTCATCGAGCTCATCATCCAGCGTGGTGATCGTGACTTCCTTGCTGGCCTCCCAGCGGAGGTCGGGCGGGGAGGAGGTGTCGGACACGTCCGTCTGGGCGAAGTCGGCCAGCGCAAACACCAGCGTGCTATTGACCGTCGTGTAGTCCGTGCCCGGCAGCGCGCTACTCACGGAGGTTGGCGAACTGGTCGCGATCGTGAATGCCCCCGCGGGGCCGTTGGGCTGCTGGTCCCCCGCGGTGGTGATCGTCAGCGTCGCCGTGACGCTCCCGTCTTCTTCGTCCACCGATGTCGGGTCCACCATCAGTACAGCATTCGCTGCGGGGAAGTCATCATCCGTCACAGCCCTGGTTGCGCTGCCGTTCGACGCGCTGACGGAGTACATGTCGCCGTCTTCGAGTTCGACCGTGATCGTCGAGCCGGCCTCCCACGTGTCGTCGTCGTCAGTGTTGATGGTCAGGTCGAACGTGGTGGCACCGGCGTCAAAGCTGGCTATGCGAGGTCCCTCGCCGGTCTCGACCATCGCTCCGCTCTCCGAAACATTCACGTTGACCATCAACGCGCTGCCCGCTGTGTCTGCCGACCGTGTGATCGAGAAGTTGGCAGCCGCACCCTCGACGATTGGCCCCGTTGGGGCTGTGGACAAAATGCTGACTTGCGGGAAGTCGCTGCGACGAATCTCGACATTGATGCTGGTCGGGGAGACAAGATCCAATCCGGACGCAGTGGGATCGGACCCCCCGGACACCGGCTCTTGCTTCACGGCGAATTGCTCGGCGTTCTCACTGCGAGTGTCGTCGATGATCAGAATCGTCCGCGTGACGCTTCCTCGATATCGATTATCGTCCGTGTTCGGAACACCGGTAGCGATCAAGCTGTTCGCGGCGAACGTGATCTTCTCGTCCAGCGCCTCGAAGTCGTCGCCCGACGTGGCCGTATCGGACACGGCCCGCAGACGGATCTCCCCGCTGCCACCGTGCGGCACAAGGTCGGCCTTCGTCTCCACGGTCAGCGTGACCATGACGCTTTGACCCTCGCTCACTTCCTTACTCGACACCGTCAACCACGCTGTGGCGGGTGCGATGTCGTCGTCCTGTACGTCGATCTCGACGCGCTGCGACGACGAATTGATCGTGTACCCGTCGCCATCGAGCACCTCGACCATGATCATGGTGTGCTCTTCATAGTCCGTGTCAGCCGTTGTCCTGACAGTGAACGTGCCCTCCCGTTCGTCTGCCGCGATGTTGGCGGTCTTTGAACCTGTATCTTCCGGGTGGATAATCGCGGCCCCACGGGAGACCTTGAGATTGACAACCAGCTCCGTACTGTGGGCCGCCGAACGCGAGACGGTGAACTCGAGGGTGTCACCCTCCGTGAATGTCCCTGTGGGGCCGCGGATACTGACCGCCGGGAAATCGCTCGCCGCGATCATCACCTCGGCCGGGGTGCCCATAAGGGTTAGCTTGTCGACCTGCGAGCTGGTCTGATCCTTGGCCATGACGACGCGGAAGCTCTCGCTATTCTCGGGCGCCGAGTCGTTGACCGTCTGGATGGTCAGCGTTCGGCTCGCTACGAAACGGAAGTCCTCTTCGGCCGGGAGATCGTTGAGAGCCTCTCGCTTGAACTCGCTGGTCGGAAAGCTGACTTCCGTCGACGCGAGCGCCGCGTAGTCACCCGGCGCCGTGGCCGTGTCATCCTCAGTTTGCAGCGTGACCGTCGGGCTGTGGGCGTGCGGGCCTTCGTCCCCGCTCGTGGTCATCGTAACCGTCGCCTTAACGCTCATGCCCTCGTCGACCGGATTCTCTTTAATGCTTAGGACGACTTCGGTCACAGGGAAGTCATTGTCCAACACCTGCTTGCTCGCGCTGCCCGCCGTCATGCTGACCGTGTAGCCGTCGCCTGACCGCAGGCGCACGGTGACGGTCGACTGTTCTTCCCAGTCGGTGTCGTTGACCGTGCTCAACGAGTAAGTCGCCGAGGTGACGCCGGCGCCCAGGACGAGCGTCTTCGATCCCTCGTCGCCGGCCGCGACCATATCGCCGGCATCATCTTCGCTGACGGCCAGATTGATCGTCACCGCTTCGGTCGTGGAACCCGTGCGGCTGATGACGAACTCCAACGCCTCGCCCTCCGTCGGCGTGCCGCTCGGCGCCGCGATGCTCACGTCAGGCACTTCGGGCACATTGAAGGAGAGGAACCGGTGGTACATGGGGCTGGCCGCCCAGAGCGTCTGCCGGTTGGCCCAGACGCCGGCGACCTCCCCCAGACCCGCGGCGACCGCCTCCGCCGACAGGCTGATGTGGCGATCGGAGTTCAGCGCACCGCCACTGAGGTTGTACGCAGGGAACGTCACCGTCGCGGGCGATACGCCCTGGCTCGAGTTCACCCAAATCACTTCGCCATCAGACCAGAAATAGGTCGCATCATTGATCGTGATTCGTTTGCTGGCGTCCTCGGACCCGTCCGACAGACGATACGCACGCATCTCTCGATTCGTGCCAGTACTGGCCTGGTTCACCCAGAGCCATTCGCTGTCGCACCAGATGCCCATCGGCTGCGGACTGGCGCCCGCCAGGTCTATGTCTTCATCAGCCAAATGGTGCTTCTGGAGCTCGTGGTAGGCATAGACCTTCCCGTCCGCGTAGTCAGACACGTATATCATGTCGCCGGCGATACAGATGCCGCGCGGGTCCTCGTTGTCCGTCGCAAGAGCGAAGCTGACCTCGTAAGCCCCGTTCTCGATCCTGTGGACGCGGACGTCGTCGTGTACGTCGTCGACAACGTACACGGACGACGCATCGCCCGAAATGCCGGCATCCGTAACTTGACCATCCGCCAACGCATGAATGTCCTTTTCGACCGACCATCCGTAATCCGTCGTCACACCGGAGCCGAACAGGACCTGGTACGACATAGTGGCGTTGTTGTCTTCTGATTCCAGACTCACCTCGTACAGCGAGATTTCACCCGCGACGGCGACCTGGTGCCCGTCCGTGCCGTCGTCGCTGTCGGCGGTCTCGCTGGTCACATCTGCGAGATGTGAGCGCGGTGTCCTCGCGACGGTCACCGCACTGGCACCGGTCTCGTACACGTATGCGGACCGATCCGGGGAGAACCCGCGGAGCGACGTGCCGTTGACGGAAATGTCGCTCAACGCCGCATCTTCGACGAACGGGACGTCCGGCGCAACGCGCGTCAGGGTGATCACGTACAGTTTCGTGGCTGTAGCATCCTGCGACGTCGCCTTGATCGTGATCGTGCTGTCGCCGAACGGGACCGCGACCTGAAAACCGTCCAGCACGCTGTCAGCATCGCTTAGCTCCGTGTCGCCGCCGTCCAGCACCACCCAGGTGGCAAATGTGTTCGTCGGGGTAGCAGCAACGGTGATCTGCGAGGCAATGGTGGGAACGGCTACGCGGTAAATGAGCGTGCCCGGATGGAACGGCGTAGTGTTATCGAACACGCCCGGGTCCAGAGTCAGAGCGTTGAGCCGGGCTTCACTACTTTCTGTGATTGTGATCGTGATCGGTGACGGTAGATTGAACGTGGTGTTGGGCGTGCCCACACTTGACAATTGGACCTTGAAGTCGTGATCTCCTTCCGCCTCCTCATCTTTGACGATATCGATCGTTTCGGTGACAGTCGCCGTGTATAGACCGTTCACCAACGCGAACTCCCCCGGCTGCAGCACGATCGTCCGATCAAACGCATTGTAGTCCGCCGGCGACGTGGCCGAGTCGCCTGCAGCGCCGGTGTGCAGCCTGATCGGGCCAACGTCTCCATGGGGCAGAAGTTTCTCGGTGTAATAGAACGTGGCTGTAACCGTTACTGTGCTGCCTTCGATGGTGCTGCTCGGGCTGACGCCCAAACTGGTATTCACGCTCGATGGTACATCGTCGTCCAGCACCTCGATCGAGTCCGAAGCCGCCGCGCTATCGATCCTGTACGTGTCGGCGGCGGTGCTGATCGCAACCGTAACCGTCGTGTGGTCCTCCAATGTAGTATCCGAGAGAGTCGTGATCGTGTGAGTCGCCGCGGTTGCGTTCGCAGCGATGGTCACGGTCTGTGATCCCTTGTCGCCGCTCGCCAGCATCGGTCCGCCCGACTCGGTCACATTGACCAGGACAGCCAGCGCGTCCTCGCTGCCCTCATCGCGGGTGACGGTGAAGGCGATGCTGTCGCCTTCATCAGGGCTGCCCATCGTGCTGGTGGCGATGCTGACTTGCGGTAGCTCCGCCCGGCATACGCCCACCTTTGTCACGGTGAACTGGTAGTGGGTTTCGTCGCCATTCTCCGCTACAACGTAGATGCGGAAGATGGTCGAGGCATTCGGCACGTCGATCTGGAAGCCAGGCAGTACGGTGTCGGCATCGGTCAGCACCGGAGTGTCGCCGGCCCCTGAAGTAAACCTGAGCGTGGCAAACTCATTCTGCGCGACGGCCACCACAGTGATCCGGCTCGCACAGGCGTCCGTTATCGCCACGGTATACGTTTTGGTACCGGATACGAATGAGGGGTCCAGCGTCCCGAGGGTAATCGTCACGCTGCTCAGCCTGTTTTCGCTCGACAGCGCCGGCCGCACGATGCCGATGACGTAGTCGCGCGTGGCGCCATTCCCGGCGGTGACCTGTACCACTACCGTCCTGGTCGCACCGTTCGTGAGTTTCAACTGGAATCCCGGGGTTCCCGTGTCCTCGTCGGTGATCGTCATGTTGTTTTGGCGAATGAGGTGCTCGGCCGCGCTGTTCGTCGGCATGGCGACGACCGTGACTTGCTCGGTGGTCTTGCTCACGTTGACGGTGTAACTTTGCTGCATCGGGCTGAATGGGGGGGTCATCGTTCCCGGCGTAAACGACAGGACGCTCAGCGTGGTGTCGTCGGACCCGACCATGAGCGGCGTGCCCTCGCCGGACTCATCGATCCGGCTGAAGGGCAGCCAGGCGCCCGTGCCAAAGCTGTTCTTGGCCCGAATCTGGACGTAGTACGGTGTGCCAACGGTCAAGTCGGTGATCGTCGCCGTCAGGTCGCCGCCGTCTGTCACCCAGACATCATCGATTACCGTCCAGGGGCCCGAGTACTTCAGGTCGTCTCCCTCTCTGCTGTTGGCGTGGCGCAGGTCGTAGCCGGTGATGGTCGAACCGCCTTCGTCGGGGACGGTCCAGGTCACCGTGAGGCTGCCGGCGCCGGGGGTCACGCCCGGGGTCGACACTTCGTCCGGCGCCTGCCCGATGGTGATCACGTACGCCTGCGTCGTAGTGCCGTCCTGGGCGGTCACGCTGAAGTTGAGCGTCGCGGTTCCCGAGCTCAGGTCAATCTGGTGCCCGTCGTCGTTCTCGTCGGCGTCCGTCGAGCTGATGGCCACGCTCGCGAAGCGATTGCGCGGACCCACCGTGATCGTCGGCATCGCCGAATCGTGGGGGACGCCGACCGACTGGGTGGTAAGCGTCGTTCTGAAGCCGTTGACATTCTTGTCCTGCGAGCGGAGGTAGCGCAGCCCGGTGCCGACCGAGACCGGCATCTCGTAGCCGCGCACGACCGCCGTCCCGGTGTGGATCACCCACATCGTCTCGCCGTCGGACCAGATGCCCCAGGGCGAAGGCGTCTCGGATTTGATGGTCAGCTGCGCACGTGGGAAGTCCTTGCTCTCGACGTGGGCTTTGCTCACCATGTTGTAGGCGTAGACCTTGCCGTCTGTCTGGTCCGCGACCCAGACGGTCTCGCCATCCGCCCAGACGCCGCGCATGCTGAGGTTTCCCGCCGGCCTAGGCGGGTAGAATCTCTCGCTAGTTACCAGACTGTCCGGCTTGGAGCCGGAGAACTCGCCGGACAGGACGAATGCCAGGAGGTTGCCGTCGTAGTTATCGACGGCATCAATTCCGTCCGTGTCGTCCGAGGCAGCCCAGAACAGCTCCCCGTTGGTCCAGATGCCCCGCATGGTGTTGCCCAGGAATTCTTTCGTCCCTTTTCGCGCCCACCCTGGGCTGACAACCCATTCGTCCTGGTCATTCAGCTCAAAGGCCAGCACCTTCTGAGTGGTACCACCCACACCAGTGTTGATGTCGGCCACCCAGAGGCGGTTGCCCATGCCCGCGATGCCCATGATTCCGACCGGCGTTTGGGCTCTAAAGTCCGACCCGTCGATCGTGTGGATCATCGTCCCAATCGGAATGTCGTTCGACGGGTCATGCACGCCGCTAGCCAGGACCAGGGCCTGCAGCTCCGAACTCGCCGAGTTCGAATAGGCCACCCACATCGTCGTGCCATCGGACCAAATCCCGCGATAGCCGACCGTGACGTCCTGGTTCTTCAGATAGCGGTCGGCGTCGGCATCCCAACCAAACGTTCCGGTCGCGCCGCGATCAAGCGTCACGGTGTACGCCGTGGAGTTCGTACCGATGGTGGAGGTCAGAGTGAGATCGACCCCAGTGTCGGCGCCGACGGCGACCGTGCAACCGTTGGACGGATCACCGTCGGTGTCGCTGCTACAGGTGACGGTCGCCGACGAACTCGCCGCCGTGCCGACCACGGTGGCCGTGGCGACACCGTCGGCCAGGCCGAAGGTGTAGCTCGTCTCGCTCTGATCGAAGTTGGGCACCGTTGCGCTATTGACGGTGATGCTGCTCAGCGGCGTCGCCACCGCAGCGGGCGTTCCCGTCTCCGACTCGTCGATCCGTGAGAACGGAAGCCAGGGGCCGGCGCCGCTGCTGTTGACAGCTCGCAGCTGGACCAAGTACTCGATGTCGTTCTCCAGACCACTGATCGTGGCGCTCAGGGGGCCACTCGGCCAGATCGAGGTCTGCACTGTCCAGTTGCCGTCGACATCCTTTCTCGAGGCGGAGTTCTTGATATAGCGCGCATCGTAGGACGTAATCGCCGAGGTGCCCCGGTCGGGCGCCGTCCAGGTGATCGTCAGGCTGCTGCCGCCGGGCGTGACGTTGGCGATCGTCGCCAGCGCCGGCAGACGTCCGAATGTGAGCGCGTAGGTCTTCGTGGTCGTACTGTTCTGCGCCGTCACGGTGATATTGACCGCGGCAGCGCTGGTCGAGAGGTCGATCTGGTGCCCGTCGGTGTTCAGGTCGGAGTCGGTCGAGGTGAATGCGGCCGTGGCCTTGATTTGCCGCGTGATCGGCGTCACGGTCAGCGCGGTCAGCTCATTGGCGACGCTGAAGGACTGGGCGGCCGAATCGGGATTAAAGTTCTCCACATCTGTGCCATTGACTTGTACCCGGCGCAGATCGGCATTGGTCGACACGGGCATCGTGAACGAGTAGATATTCTCGCTGGAGTCAGCGATCCACATCGTCTCGCCATCGGACCAGATGCCCCAGGGGTCGATCGCAGTGCCAGCGGTGGTGCCTCGGGCCATCAGATTCGCCTTGGAGAATTCCTTGCCCGCGACTCTGGCCTTGGACGTCATGTCGTAGGCGTACAGCTTCTTCTCAGCGGAGTCGGCCACCCACATCGTCTCACCGTCCGACCAGATGCCCCTGGGACTCTCGTTCTCGGCGGCGGCGAGTGTGTTGAAGTCTTTGCTGGAGTCCGTGCGATCGTCAGCAATGGAATACGCGAGGATCCGCGCGGTGCTGCCGCCGTCCGCCACCCACAGCGTCTCGCCGTCGGACCAGATGCCCTGGATGTCCCTGTTCAGGCCGTTCATCGCGTCCAGTGTGGTGGTCGACTGCCAACTGCCGCCCATGCGCTGGTAGATGTACACTCTGGCCCCGGTTTGATTGGCCTCTCGCGGCGAGCGAACCACCAGGACGCTGTCGCCGAAGCTTGTGATCCCGGTGGACGCTATGTGGGTCCTCAGGGTTGCGATCGGGATGTCCAGGTCATCCGTGCGCTCGTAGTTGGCCGGGTCCTTGGGCAACAGGAAGGCCAGGACCCTATTGTCCCTATTGACGCCGCTCGCGCTATCGACGGCCCACATGGTCGTCCCGTCGGAGGTGATGCCCCGGCCGAATCGGTCTCCAGGATCGGTGCCGGCGAATCCGTAGATGTCCTCGCTGGCCTTCCACTTGAACGTTTCGTCGTGTCCCCGGTTGATCGTGACGCTGTAGGCATCCGAATCACCGCCGGCCGACACCGTCAGCGTCACCGTGGCCGTTCCACCCTTCGCGATCGCGACCGAGCAACCGTTGTCGGCATCGCTGTCGATGTCGGTGCTGCAGCTCAGGGTGGCGCCGCTGGAGTCCCCGATGGCGACGAGATTGACTGTGCTGTTGCTGTCCTCCCCCGAGACGCCGACGGTGTAGGTCAGGTCCGTGGCAGCGAATTCGGGGACCGAGCGGCCCGCCACTTCCAGACCGGTGACATCGATCGAAGCAAACACCGGCGTGCCCGTCGCGGAGTCTTCCGGGGACTGCCAGGGTCCGTCGCCGAATTGGTTGCGCGCGCGCACCTGCACGCGGTACTCCTGATTGTTTGTGAGACCGGAAGCGATCGTGTAGGTCAGAGCGTCGCCGCCGGTCTGCCAGGCGTTCTGCTGCACCGTCCAGTTCGCTTCAACATCCTGGTCCGACGCGTCGCTTGCGATGTGGCGAACGTCGTAGGCGGTGACGGCGGAAGTCCCGCTGTTGGGCTGCGTCCAGGTCACCGCCAACGCCAACGCATCTCCGGCCGGGACCACGGTGGCAACGGTGGTCTGGGCAGGCTTGCGCCCGAAGCTCCAGGTGTAGACCTTGGTGGTGTTGCCGCTCGATGCAGTCAGCCGGACATTCAGGACGGCGCTCGCCGAGGACAGATCGATCTCATGGTCGTACGTCCCGAGCAAGCCCGAATCGATCGCAGCGTTGTTGATCGCCACGGTGGCGTAGTGCTGCTGCGTGAACAGCGTCAGCATTTGTGGACGGGCGTCGTTGTCGAAGCCGAAGGTCTGGCTGAGCATGCTCGAATCGAATCCCTCGACGCTGCTGCCGTCGAGCTCGATCGTGCGCACATTGGCGTTGCCGGAGTTGGGCAGGTCGAAGGCGTGGATGACGCCGGTCTCGCCCATGACCCAGATGATCTGGCCGTCTGAGGTAATGCCGTACGGGCCAAAGACTTTCGAATTGCCGCTCAAGCGAAGATCGATGTCTTTGCCTGAATCTCGCGCCTTCGTGGCCAAGACATAGGCATAGAGTTTCTTGTCGTCGCTGTCGGCGACCCACATGGTCACGCCGTCGGACCAGATGCCTCGGGGAGCGTCGTTCGCATCGGCGAGCGATCCGAAGTTCTGCGATGCCAGAGCCGTGTCACCGTCGATGGTGTAGGCAAGGATCTTGCCGAACTTGGTTCCGGGCATCGGATTATCTTGGTTGCCCTTGTCGACGACCCACATGATCTCGCCGTCGGTCCAGATGCCTCTGCTTCGCTTCCCGGTTTCGCTCATGGCCACGAGCGGTCGATCTTGCGCTATTGGCTGCCATTGACCGCCGTTCAAGTCGTACTGATACACACGCGATTTATTGTTAGCTCCGTCTCCGCTCTTTAGTCTCGATACCCATATGAACTTGCCGTCAAACGTCGCGGTCAAGGGATTGTTGTTGGACACCGTCGTGGTGTTGCGAACCAGGAAGTCTTTTGCCGCGTCGCGCGCGCCGGTCGCGACGTTGAAGGCAACCAGCCTGTCATTCCCACTCATGGGCACTGGATCCACCGCCCAGAGCGTGACGCCGTCCGTCACGATGCCGAGCCCAGGGCCGATGTCCTCGAAGCCGTAGATGTCGTGCTCGGGTCTCCACTGCTTTTCGCCGCCGCGGCCTCGGCTGAGTCTGACGGTGTATGTCTCCGTCGCAGTGCCGTTGGTCACGGTCAGAATCAGATCGTCCGCGCCGCCCGCTACGAGCTCGATCTGGCACCCGTCGGTGCTCATATCTTCGTCGACCTCGCAGGCGATAGAAGCGCTATTGTCGGCGGCGACGCCGAGGACGGTGATCAGATTGGCGGCGTTGTGCGCGACGCCGACGGTGTAGCTCGTGGTGTCCGCATCGAAGTCGGGAACCGGCGTGCCATTGACGCTGAGGCTGCTGAGATCGGCGTTGGGCGTCTGAGCGGCTACCGGCGCGGCGAGCAACACCCAGGCGGCCGCCAACCCGGCCAGGGCCAGCAGGGCCAGCAGGGCCAGCGCCCAGCTCGCCCGTGCGCGCGCCCACCCGGCGCCCGCAACGCCGCGCAGGATCAGCGCGAGCTGCGGCCAGAAGCCGGCCCAGCCAGGTCCGCCGCCGCGCGCCGACTCGGCGTTCACTCGTCCGCGCTCGCTCGTGCGGCGAGCGGCGGCAGCGCGAGCGCGTTCGCCCCTGCTGGCCTCGGCGGCACGGGATCGTCGCTGAGAGTCATGGGACCCTGGGGATGGCTGGCAGCGCTCGCTGAACGCCGGCGCCCGCGCGGTCGAACCGCTCCAGCCGATCTCCGTGGGGCACTCCTCACCGCTTCACCGCACTGCGGTCGTTCTGTATCTACTGAGTGTGGGAATCTACCATCACAAATGACCACAGTCCACCTGATTGTCGGGGCAGCTCGTCGGACTGCCCGGGATATCCACTTGTCCAGTGTGGTCTCATCGGACTCAGGGCACGGTCTCATCCGACCGCAGAGGGGATTGGAAGAATCGGTTATCCAGAATCGGCGTCATTGCGGCGGATGGATTCCGGGCGGGGTGCTGAAGAATCTGCCGGTGGGAGTTGGGGAAGCTCTGGATCACTCTCCCTCCCGCTGACCACATTGAGTGGTCAGCGGAATCGGGATCTCCTCTCCCCCCGCACAGCGGGGGGAGATGTCACGGAGTGACAGAGGGGGGCGCCCACGCTTGGCCAGCTACAGGGACGGCGGTGAGTCGGGACCGCGGCCTCCCGCTGACCACATTGAGTGGTCAGCGGAATCCGGATCTCCTCTCCCCCCGCACAGCGGGGGGAGATGTCACGGAGTGACAGAGGGGGGCGCCCCCGCTTGGCCAGCTACAGGCACGGCGGTGAGTCGGGACCGCGGCCCCCCTCTGCCTTCGGCATCTCCCCCCGCCGAGCGGGGGGAGAGGGGAAATGGAGATTACGCGCAGGTCTCCTCGGGGGGCGACATGGGGAAGGGATCGGATGCCCCTGCACACATTGGGTCGTCAGGCGGGTCGCCCGACTTCGTCAGCAGCCTGCTGGGGCGTCCAACAGCCCGTTGCGTACGGCCCAGACGACGATTTCCTGCTTGGTCTTGACGCCCAGCTTGTCTTGAATGCGGTAGATGGAATTTCTGATCGTAATGGGACTGTTGCCCGCAATTTTGGCCACCTGCGCGTAGGAGTTTCCCCGGGCGAAATGCGTGAGGATCTCCTCCTCGCGAGCAGTGAGTGTCACGCTTTGTGGTTTGGCTGGGGTTGCGGGCGCATTGCGGATCGAGTCGAATGCGCGTTTGACGACGTTCAGCGGGATCCGCGATCGTCCGTCGGCGACCTCTCGCAAGGCTGAGAGGAACTCGTCCCGGCCGGAGAACTTCTGCAGATAGCCGGCTGCGCCGGCCGCCACGGCGTCGATCACTGCTTCATCCTGATTGGAGGCCGTGAGGATCAGGACCCGGGTATCGGGCAGCTGCTCAAGGATCTCGCGGCAGGCCTGGACGCCGTCCATGTTGGGCATCAAGACGTCCATCACGATCACGTCAGGCGTCAGTTCCTTCGCGGCGGCCAACGCTTCGTGCCCGTCGCCGGCCTGGCCGACCACCTGATAGTCGCCCGTCATCTCGAGTAGCTGCTGGAGGCCTTCCCTGACGATCTGATGGTCGTCGACGAGCAAGACCTTGATCTGTGTTGTGGAAGCCACTGTCACGTTCCTTCTTGATTCCGGTCGTTCGGGATGACGCAGATCACCGTGGTTCCGCCGCGAGCATGCTCCGATTGCACCACCAGCGTACCGCCCAGGACCTCGGCGTCGGCCTGCATGTTGCCAAACCCGTGGCCGCGCTGCGCATAATCGGGGGGCAGCCCGATTCCGTCGTCGCTGACGGCCAACCGAATCCGGCCTGCCTCGAACTCGAGCCGAACCGTGACCTGGTTCGCCCGGGCATGACGAAACGCGTTCGCGAGCGCATTGTGTGCTACCGAGAACAGACGGGCCTTGGCCTCGATCGAGAGCGGCGGTTCCTCGCCTGCTTGACTGAATACTGCCGAGATCGAAGTGATCGAATTGAAGGTCGCTGTGTGCGTCGTGAGCACTTGGGAGAGCGGTCGTCCCTCAAAAATCTGGCCGATATCGATCGGTCTGCGAAGCCCCCACATGGCCGATCTGGAGAGCCGCGCCGTCGCCGCCAACGAGGCCTTCAGTTGAGGAACCGAATCACCCGCAAGATGGATCGCGTTATCGATGCCGATTCCGATCATGTAGGCGACCTGTGCCGTCGTGTTGTGGATGGTTCGGGACGCTTCAAGGTGTTCGCTCAACAACTCGCGCTCGCGCTCCACGGCTGCCCGGCGTCGAAGCCGTTCGAATCGGGCGACCTGATTGACCGCGGCGACTACTGCGTACATCATCACGACTCGGGCGAACAGGACTTTCTCGTCTTTCGCCACCAGATCGAGGCCGTCGCCCAGGAACACGCTGCCCAGCACATAGACCACCGCGACAACGGTCGTCCAGGCCAGGATGAGCCGGAACGAGGTGAAGATCACGGAAAACAATGCGAGCGCGGGATAGTACGCAAGGAAGAAATAGGGCTGGAACCCGCCACCGACGAGGATCGCGATCGTGATCACCACAAAGTCCAGAACGCTGGGCGCCATCACCCAGCGGCGCGTGATCGGACGGCGCGAACGCAGGCGATAGTGCAGGCTGGCATTCAAGACCACCAACGGCACATGGATCATGATGTATGGGAGGTACGCCTCATACATCAGATCGGGACGGTACAACAGTTGGAAGATGCTCGTCAGCGAGGCAAACCATCGTACCCACACGGAAATCGTGGCGGCATGCCGCCACTCATCGGAGCCGCTGCCCGGCGGGTTGCTGAACTCTTCCCGCCAGATATTCTCGACCGACCCGATCAGCCGGCTGAACACACGCCGCGCCGCGAACCGCTCCCTGGTGGCGAGATTCGAATCCTGCCTGGTGCTCGAACGACCAAGAATGTGCTGCACTCCTGACCGATCGAGAACGTCTCTGCGTGCCAAGCTCCAGACGTGAAATCTACAACCGCGAGGCACACGCCGATAGGTTGACTAGTATCTCGAGTGTTGCTCAGGGCGCACGGACAAGGCATTGATACAGGACGATTGTATTGGGTCGAATTGCTAGCATCGCAGCACCCTGTCTGCCCTGGCTCGCTCCGACACTCGCGCGCTCGTGGAATTGTCGGTTCGGACGAATCGGCCGGCGGCGGAACGCACCTGGCTGACGCGTGACCGCTTGCCATGTGCGCGCCATGTCGCCAGCCCCCGGTCTGCCTTCCTCGGGTCGCACCGGCGCCACCCACGGCGCAACGACGGCAGTGCGGCGCTGGGCACGGCTGAGTACGGGTTGGGGCGGTTCGAGAACCGCCCGCAGGGGATCCCTGCTTCCAATCTGGCTCAGAGTCATCCGCCGCTGCCCCTCCGTCACTGCGGCATCGTCTGAACTGCGCGGCAAGCATTGACGCGTCGGCGGTTGTCGGCCCTCAGCCGACTTCATTCGACCGCGACCGTTTCGCGTCGGCTTCCCCGCGGCATGCCTTCTGGCGGGATGACACCTCCCGCATGCCGTCTCCTCATGTCTAACGGACGGGACAAACGCATCCCAATGCTGTACAATAAGGTTCACTACTGAGGTGTATAAGTCCGATCTGAGGGGATCGGATAATACAGAATCCGTGGTGTATTCGGTCGAGAGGGAGGCGAGGAAGGCAGCAGGAGAGACGAGATGGCGACGAGATGGCGGTTGGATGTCGCAGCACGACGGGGAGCCGCCCTGCTGCTTGCCGCCGCCCTGCTGCTGATTGCAATCGTCCCCGGAACGGCGTCGGCCGACGGGACCCTGGCTCCGGCACGGCCCACGGGCCTCACGAGCATCGCCGCCCACGATCTGGTCACCTTGAGCTGGGACGGCAGCAGCGACGAGTCGATCACTCACTACATCATCCTGCGGCGTGAGACGGACCGGCATGCGCCCGGCCATTTCATCACGATCAACGAGAACACCGGCTCGGCGCAGACCAGCTACCGCGACGCCACGGTCTCGGCAGAGACCCGCTACGTCTACCGGATTAAAGCGGTCAATGCGCACGGCGCCTCGCCGCAGTCGGGCTACACCGATGCCGACACTCCGGCGGCGCCGGTTTCAGCGCCAACACTGGTCACGCAGCCGATTGACCAGTCTGAGCAAGGTGCGTCCGTGGAACCGCTGCAATCTGCGCGGGCGACCACCTGCGGCGGAAATCAAGATCCGCCCGAGCCGACCGATGTCAGCGTGACGGCGGCGCCGATCGTGGTCGCCTCCACCACCGCTGACTACTTCGTGCTCTACGTGAGTCACGACGTCGATGGGACCACGATTGAGTCGCCCGTGTTGGTCAAGCGGGGCGAGGCCGGGACAACGACCCTGGAAGAGAATATCGAGGCGTTGGCGCAGGAACGCTATCGAGTCGAACAGTACCAAATCGCTGACCCGGCCGACATCGACGGGGACTGCATCGACGACATCACTGAGCTCGCCAGCCCCACAGCGATGAACCCGCTGCATCCCGCCGCGAGTATCGCGAGGTCCGATGGCGTGTTGGCCATCCCCGATCATGAGACGTTCAAAACGCTCGCGTTTGAGGCTCACGACGGCACTCTGAGCGTCAATTTCTTCGTCTCCGGCATGGATGGCGACCGGCCGCGTCTGCATTTTGCGAACATGAATACGCACCCCACCCATTTGAGTTTCCGCGCTGCCGCCGGTCTTGAGCATCCGTTACCCGGCATCAGAGATATTGGCGAGATGCTATTTCAGCCGCGGCTGCCCGCTCCCGATGGCAGTCAGGGCGTATACTATTTCAGGCTCGACTGGCCACTACATCCGTTCAGCTTTCTGCACCGGACCTATACAACGCTCGCAGCGAGCATGCCGATGGTCACGGACAACCTGTCCTACTTTATCAGTGACGCCGATCTGCTCGACCACCAATGGGTCACGGATCAGCTCAACAATTCCCGAATTCACGTCCTGGTGCCAAACGACATCCACGGGTTAGCCGACTTCGCCCCGATGAACCTGGGGGAAGGCTATGGCCTGCTGCGCGTCATGGAACCGGACGGACGAGCGAACCCGCGTGACGTGGTGCTCTTCGAGTCGCTGCCCAACGACTTGTCGAAGGTCGCCGGGATCATCACCACCGTCCAGCAGACGCCGCTGGCCCACGTCAACCTGCGCGCCATGCAGGACGACGTGCCCAATGCCTATATTCGCGATGCGCTTGAGAATGACGAGATCAGCGCGCTGATCGGCAACTACGTCTACTACGAGGTGACGAAGCTCGGCTGGACGCTGCGCGCGGCCAGCCGTGCGGAGGTCGATGCGCACTATGATGCTGCCCGGCCAGCGCATCCGCAGACGCCGCGGCGCGACCTGGCGGTGACGGCGATCACTCCGCTCAGCGAGATCGAGTTCGACGACTGGACAGCGTTCGGAGTCAAGGCGACGAACGTGGCCGTGTTGGGCTCGATCGGTCTGCCCAGCGGCACGGCGCCCGACGGGTTCGCCATCCCCTTCTACTTCTACGACGAGTTCATGCGGCACAATGGTTTCTATTCCCGCATTCGCACGATGCTGGCTGATGCCGAGTTTCAGAACGACTACGCGGTCCAGGCGAAGAAGCTGAAGAAGTTGCGCAAGGACATCGAGGATGCGGAGACGCCTGAATGGATCGTCGCAGCCTTGGTCGAGATGAATCAGTCGTTTCCCGAGGGGATCAACCGGCGCTACCGCTCCAGCACCAACACCGAGGACCTGCCGGGCTTCAACGGCGCGGGACTGTACGACTCCAAGAGCCAAAAGCCAAGCGAGGATGAAAAGGATCTGGCCAAGTCGCTCAAGGAAGTCTACGCGAGCATGTGGAACTTCCGCGCCTTCGTGGAGCGCGATTTTCATCGCATTGACCACCTGGTGGCGGCGATGGGCATCCTGATCCATCCCAGTTACCAGAACGAGCTGGTCAACGGCGTCGCGGTCAGCTTTGATCCGTTGTACGGTTTCGATGATGCGTACTACATCAACTCCCAGCTGGGCGAGGATCTTGTGACCAATCCCGAAGCCCAATCGGTGGCGGAAGAGATCCTGACGGCCAAGAGTTGTTGCTGGACGATCGTGGCGTTCACCTCTAACCAGGTGGACCCTGGCGTGCTCCTGATGCACGAAGACCGTCTCGACGCCTTGGTCCCGCAACTGACCGTGATCCATGACGAATTCGAGACCCTGTACGACCCCGCTGACGATCAAGAGTTCGCGATGGAGATTGAGTTTAAGTTCACCAGCGATGACGTCCTGGCAATCAAGCAGGCCCGGCCTTGGGTCTTCGGCGATCGCCCGGCGAACGACCCTCCAGCGTTTGCGGATACGACCGTGGCGCAGCGCGCGGTTGCCGAGACCGCTGCGCCGGGAACGATCCTGGGTGCGCCGTTTGTCGCCACCGACCCTGAGCACCGCAGCGGCATCTACTGGTCGTTGAGCGGCGAGGACTCCGATTGGTTCCAAATTGACGGATCCACCGGTCAGCTCCAAGTCCGAGACGCTCTGGACTTCGAGACACGCTCCGTCCACAACTTCAAGATCGTTGCCAGTGATTCGTTGGGGGCCAGCGCGTCGCGGGCGATCGCGGTGGTTGTCAGCGACGCGGCCGAGCCGCCGGTGTTCCCGCCCGGCGCCGCGACTCGACTGGTGCTTGAGAACAAGCCCGCAGGAACCGACGTTGGCGATCCGGTTGCCGCGGATGACCATGACGCCGGCGACCAGGTGACGCACACGCTCAGTGGCGCGGACGAGGACTCGTTCATGATCAACGCCGCATCAGGTCAGCTACAGACGGTCGCTCCGTTGGTCAAAGAGACCAAGGACACCTACACCGTGGTCGTCACGGCACGAGACCTGACCGGCCGGTCGAGCAGCGTCGTGGTCACCATCAGCGTCGTGACCGAAGTGCTGATCGTTCCTCCAAAGGAACGAGTCATATCCGTTACCAGCAGTGCTGCATCTGGTGGAGGGGGCGGGGGCGGCGGAGGCGGTCCTCCTCCGGTGCCGATCCCGTCCGAGAAGGACTTCGAGTGGAACGTCACCCGAGACATTGAGGCGCTGGATCGAGACAACGACACTCCGACAGGCCTTTGGTCCGATGGCGCGGGACTCTGGGTGCTTGAGAACGCCGAGAGCGGTCCGGACGCCATCTTCGCCTACGAGATCGAGAGCGGTGAGCGGCTGCCGGAGGAGGGGTTGACGCTCGACGCGCGCAACCGCTTCTCACACGGTCTCTGGTCCGACGGCGTGACCGTCCTGGTTGCCGACAGCGGGCAGGACCGACTCTTCGCCTACAACCTCGAGAGCGGTGAGCGGCTGGAGGAGCGGGAGCTGGAACTGCACGAGGCCAATCGGGACCCACGCGGCGTCTGGTCGGACGGGGAAACGGTATACGTGCTCGACAGCGTTCAGGACCAGCTCTTCAGCTACCTCCTGAGCAGCGGTGAACTACTCAGCCGCTACCCGTTGGACAAGCTCAACCGCAGTCCCCGCGGCATCTGGTCCGACGGCGTCACGCTGTGGGTCTCGGACGACGGCGCCAAGCGCCTCTTCGCCTACCGCTTGGAGGGCGAGAGTCTGACTCGTCGTGAGGGCGAGGAGTTTGGCTTCAAACCCCTGCTCAAGGCGGGCAACGGCAATCCGCGTGGCATCTGGTCCGACGGTGGCGTGATCTTCGTCGTCGATGAGCAGGACGACAGGGTCTACACCTACAACATGCCCGACGCGATCGACGCCCGCCTCTCCGAGCTGACGCTGAGCGGCATCGAGTACGGCGAGTTCTCGCCCGTGCGGATCGGCTATCGCGCGCTCGTGGGCTATGACCTGACCGAGACGACCGTGACGGCCAAGCCCACACACAGCGGCGCGACAGTGTCGATTCGGCCGGCGGACGTGGATGACACCCCGGACAGTGGTCATCAGCTCAGCGTTGGGGATGGCGGCGAGGTCACAATCACCGTTCGCTCGGAGGACGGTAGCCGAACGCGGGTCTACCGAGTTGCGCTTGCCCGCTGTCTCGCAGGACTGACCGGGGAGCGGTTGTCGTTGGTCAGCTACACCGGAGGCAGCGTCGACGAGCTGGTCACCTGCGCCAGAGGGCTCGGGGTGAGTGCGGTCTACCACTACGACGAGGAAGGCTGGGCAGGACTCTTCCTTGGCGCACCAGCGTTCCTCAACCAGCTGTTCTACAACCGATTCGCCAACGGCCTGCCGGCCCCAGAAAGCCTGGTCGCCAAGCGTGAACCTGGACCGGGACCGGGTACGACCCCGAACGACGCTAACTAGAGCGCGCAAACGACGCTCTGAACGAGGCTGATCCGCACTCCCCGTTCTCGGAAGGAAGCTGCTGAAGGCCGACGAGGGTGTCCCACCGGTCGACCGGCATCCACATCCGTCATTCCAGGCTTGACCTGGAATGACGGATCTCCAACGTCCTATGACCGAGGGTTGATGACAGCGATCAGTCGGATGCCCACCGATCCGGCGCTTGGTGTGTGGCCGGGCAGTCACAGCGCTGACGCGCCGCAGCGATCGCCATGCGCGGCAGGCTGCGCCGGACACAGCGGCGCCTGTCAGTTCTCGCGTTGGCGTACTCCTTAGTCCCATATTTTGGCTACCCCATAGACGCCGGATGGGATCGACGCGCCATCCGCGTTGCTGATGCGGAGCTGGAACGCCTCCGGACCGCCGTGAATTACTTCGGGAACGGAGTCGTCGAAGATGTTCACCGTAATCGTCTTGGTGACTTCACCTACCGCAAACGTCAACGTTCCACTTGTCGCCTCGAAGTCGACTCCTTCGGTTGCTCGCCCGCTTGCGGTCGCGTAGTCAACTGTCACCGGGATCGGGGCCGCGTGGCTGAGCGTCACCTCAAACGATGCAGCGACGTTCGGCCCTTCGTGTACCTCAGTGTCGCTGATTGCAAACCAGGGCTCCGGCCGGCTTCTGACCCGGAATGAAGGAGAGTTGGTCAGTGCTCGTGCGTCGCTGGTGCAGACGGCGTTGTCGCCACCGCAACCCTCATCCGCGGACAGCGCCACGGTCACATCTTGGTAGCGGTTCGGTGTGATGTCGACCTCCCACAGGTCGTTGCGACCATCCACTCTGCGAACGGCACTGACGGACCCGTTGCCAGCGGACAGGGACTTGGTCTGCAACGTGGAAAAGCTGATCGAGATCGGATCGTTGAACTGAAGCTGAACCGAGAACTGGTTCGCGCCATCATGTTCCGGCGGCACATCCAGGAATTCCGCTGTCAGCGCGGGCGGTTCACCAGGCGGACCGGGCATGCTCGCGGAGACTGCAGCAGAGAGCCCTCGCTTGTCCGAGGTGCACACTGCCCGCTTCAAGTTGGAACAAGAGGCAGGCACGGTGAGCGTCAGTGAGATGTCGTCGCGATTGCTCGGCTCAACGGTGATGTTCCACAGGTCGCTGCGCCCCTGGACACGATGGACCGCGGTCACATCGCCGTTGGCCACGCTGAACGCCCCGTCCCGAATCCACACGAAACTGGTGGCGATCGGCTCGCTGAAGGAGAGCCGGAATGAGAACGGCGAGTCGCCGTCGTGCTCGATCGGCACGTCAACGAGGCTGGCCGTGAGGTCCGGCATCGTGCCGGCCTCGACGACGGAACTGAAGCCGCGCGCATCGTTGCCCACCAGGTCCTGAATCGCGTTGGCATTGTTGCCGGCGAAGTCGAGGCCGCAGATCCTGTCCGACGGGGGCAGTTGGTCCACTGGCGTGGGCTCGCTGTACGCGAGCTCAACCCGAGCGCCGGCGGCCACAGCAGCCGCGAGGGACAACGTGACCTCGGTGCTGGACGCCGTGACCGAACTCACCGTGGCGGCCTCGCCTGCAACCGTCACGGTGAACGCGCTTAACGGCGCCGTGGTTGCCGACAAATCTTCGCTCAACACGAGAATGATGCTCGTGCGGTCAGCGCTCAACCGCGATGATCTGAGCTGTGGCCGAATACCATCGGCAGCTTGCCCGCTACCGGGCGTGGTCGCGGTGAATGCAAGATTGGCTGGGTTGTCTCTGTCTCCGGCATAGATCGAGCCCGTTACGCTCATTTCACCTTCGTTGGAGGTCAGACTCTGCACGACCAATTGACCACCTTGGCCTTCGCGAATCGCGAATCGGAATAGCAATGTAGAGCTACCGGAGCCCGACACATAGCAAGCCGAGCCGGCGTCGACGGTCGTCGTGTTGCCGTTGTTGTTCGTCCTGCTGAGACCGACGCTGGCGCGCGGAGTCGGATCGACGGAAACTGCGCCATCGAACGCCACTTGAAGCGTGACCAGATCATCAATGCCATAGAACTGGTCCGACCCGGGAGCCGACGTGAGGCTGACCGACGAGATCACGCGCTCGGCCCGAACCGTCTCCATCGCCTCGGTGACGGTGACGATGATCGTCTGATTGGCGGTCAAGGCAGCGTCGCCGCTGCCGCCCGTCGCAGTGACAACAACCACATACTCATTGTTCTCCGCGGCATTGGCCGGGTCGGTGCTTGCGCTGTCAGAGGGGTTATCGAAGTCAGGAGCAGTCGCGAAGGTCAGCTGTCCCGAGTTGGCGTCGATCGCGAACAGCGCACTGTCCGCGCCACCGCTGATCGCATATTGCACCGCGTCTCCCTGGTCGGCGTCGCTGGCAACCACGTAGCCGGCCAGCGTCTGACCCTCCACCGCAGAGGGGGCGGCCTCACTGTCGAAGACCGGCCGATCGTTCACTGAAGTGACGGCGATCGTCATGGTCGAAGCGAGGACGCTTGACGCCTCGCCGTCGTTCACGTTGAAGGCAAAGGAGGTGTATTTACTGCCGTACTCATGCGGGGCCGGTTCGAAGCTCAACTGGCCGATGTTGGCCGCATCAACCTTGTACCCGTCGGACAAGGTGACCTCGCCGAACTTGAGCGTGCCTCTCTGCGGCAGTTTGAGAATGCCCACGCTCTGCAAGGCGTCGTCAATGTTCCCATCGAAGAAGGGGAAGTCGGAAGCCTGGAACGTGTAGGCCGTATCTTCGTCAGTTCGAACGGTTGCATCTTCCGAGGTCGGCGGTGAGTTATCGGCGTCCATGATCGTCAGCGTGACCGCTTGAGGAGTCTGGACTCCCGCGCGACGGCCTGTGGAGGAAACGGCGCCGGACACGGTGATCATTGCATCCGGTTCGGCAACAGTGCTGTAGACGGCGCTCATACTCACGGTTCCCGTACTCGCGGTCGAGTCGGCTGCGACACTGAGTACCCGGTTTGGACCGAATGAGTAGCTTTGCGAGTCTGCCGCAGTCACAGTCACGGTGAAAGGAACACTGACCGCTTCGGTCAGCGTCGCGCTGACTATTGAGACAGATTCGTCCACCAGGAGGGTCGAGGAATCGTCTTGTTCCCCGATCTTGGCGGGGGAGAGGACAAGCTCGACCTGCGGCCATTCACTCGGAGTGGCCGCGTCTGAAGTAGCGGGGGCGCCACTTGTGCCTGCCATGTTTACCGCACGCACCTGGAACAGGTGTGCCACATCGTTGGTCAGATTTCTGACGCGATAGCCAGCCGCCCGCGACGAAGAGCGTGGACTGAGCAAGCTGGGATGCGGATCGACCAGGGCCGGGATCGGCTGTCTCTCACCCAGGTAGCCGCCTCCCACCGCAGTCCACGTCTCGGGATAGTCCGTCTCCGTCGACGCCCGATAGCGGTACTCGAAGCTCTCAACTCCATGATTTGCATTCGGCGCCGCCCACATCAAGATCACTTCACGGTCGCCAGCCGAGGCCGACAGATCTGATGGTGCAACCGGAGGCTCGTCGTCGTGGACAGTCAGCGTTACGCCGTCTGGCCCATGCGCGACCGCGGCAGATGTCGTACCCGACACGGTGAAGTGACGATCACCCGTCGCTGTGTCATTGTCGACGGCGGTGATCGTCACGGTTCCGGTGCTGGTCGTCGAATTTGCGGCAAATGACAGGGTGGTGTTTGAACTCAGGGTGACCGCGTCGTCCGTAGCCGGGCTAACAGCTGCAACGGAAACAGTGACGCTGAATGGCGTCCCGATCGGTTCCTTCAGGGTGGCGGTAACCGTTGTCATCGACTCGGTCACACCGCTAGTGGCCGTGTCGTCTTGCTCCAGGACGCCGGAAGGAGAGAGAGCGAGCTTCAATGTTGGCAGCGCGGGGATAACTTCAAGAAGTGGGTTGCCTGCAGAATCGGAAAGCCCGTAGCCCACATGTGCTCCGATGTCTGCCTCAGGATCACCGGCTGGAATGCTCGGGAGCTCACCAAATCTGACACGGACTGGCCCTGTCGTGCCTGTCGTTCGCGTGACTGCGACGCTGTCGCTCTTCGTTTCGCCGCGATTCACGGTTATGGCCGTTGCCCCGTCCGCCAGACTGCCATTCTGGACCTTGACTTCCGCAACCACGTCGAATGGCGCTCCGGCGGGAATCTCGACCCGAATGGTGTGGTCGGTGTCCATTTCCAGTCGCATGTATAGGGGCAGGACGTTGCCTTCGCGCCAGTTGCCCATGGCCGCCAGCGTCTCAAGCGATGTGAGTCCCTTGAACATGCCGGGGGCAAACTTGAATCGGAGTTGGCCGAAGTCGACGTTGAGGTACTCAAGCGTCGATAGGTCGACAAAGGGCGAGTGGACGGTGGCCTCCTTGAACGGGTTGGAATCGAGCCGGAGTCTTTTGATCGATTCCAACCCTGCGAGCATGTTCGGGTACCAGTGGACGATCTGATTGAAGTCCAGATGCAGCTTCGTCACTGACGACAGATCCTCGAAGCTGTCGGCCTCAATGGTGGCAATCCAGTTGCGCGACACATCCAGTTCGGTCAGATTCGTGAGCCCATCAAACATCTGGACTCTGATCCTGGGCAAGTGGTTGTAGAACAGTTTCAGCGTCTGCAGTGAGGTGAGCTCGGCAAACGTCGAGTCCTCGACTTCGTACAACTCGTTGAAGCTCAAGTCCAATTCCTCAAGGGCGGTCAGGCCCGTGAAAATCGGAGCCGATACGGTTGCGAGGTGGTTGACGTGCAGGTCAAGCAGTTCCAGGGATGCCATGTCAGAGAACAGGCCATCCGGCAAGAATGTGATGTTCTGCTTGTAGAGGAGCAATTGCGTCACCTTGGTCAGGCCGTCAAAGTCCCCCGCCTTCAGGCTGTCCAGGTCCGAGCCGACGATCTTGACCTCGCCGGTGATTTTCGCGAGGTGTGCAGCAGTGACATCGGCGCAGTCGGACACATCTTCGATCTCGGACACGTTGCCGAGCAGCGACAGGAGACGCGTGCGAACCTGATCAGTTCGATCACAGATGCCCTGTCCCGCTCCCACGAACGCACTGGCGTCCATGGACGATTCGCTCACGCCGGCGTCGCTCACGGCACGCACCTGGAAGTTGTACGACGCCGCATTCGTGAGCCCGCTCACCGTGACGCCATCTTCGTTGGTTTCGCCCGGCGCGCTGTCCGGGATTTCTGTCCAACTGTTCGCGTACTGGCTGCCGACTTCGTGGTGGCGGTACTCATGACGGGTGACATCGGCGGCGGCGGCGGGCGCATCCCACGACAGGGTGACTTGTGCGTCGCCAGGCGTCGCGGTCAGGTGCATCGGCGCCGTCGGCGACGACTCGTCGTCGGTGATAGTCAGGGTCAGCGCGTCGGGCGGATTCAGGCTGTGTGCATTGGTCGTCCTGGCGGACACCGTCACCGTTTTGCTGGCGTTCCCAACTGCGTTGTCCTGCGCGGTGATCGTGACCGTTCCGACGCTGGTGGTTTCGCCTGCGGGAATCGACAGCTCCGCGTTCGGACTGAGGCTGAAATCGGCGGCAGCGGCCGGTGCGACGGGAGTCGCCGAGAGTGCGATCGTGGTCCCCTCGCTGGAGGCTCGATCGAGCGTTGCCGTGACCGTGCTCACGCCGCCGTTCTCGCCGATCGAAGCGGAACTGAGCTGCAGTGTCGCCGTCGGGGTGTCATCGTCGTCGCTGACGGTCACCTGGGCCGAGTCCGCTTCGCCGAGGTTGTAGTGGATCTTCGGCATCAGCATGGCCTTGATGGTGCCATCCGGTTCGTCGGTTGTGTCGGACTGCGTTCGGACGGACAGCGTCGCGGTGGCGGAGCCGGCCGTGAATGTGATTTCGGTCGGCGGTGCGTATGTGCCATCGGTGGCGACGACGACGCCTGTCTGCGACACGTCGAGCGCGACGGTCAACGCGCCGGCGAGCGGTGCGCTGCGCGTGAGCGTGAAGCTCGTCGCTGTCCCCTCCACCACGGAGTCCTCGTCCGCAACAATCGACACCGCCGCGAGGTTGCCCGCCATGCTGCGCATGACCTTAATGGTGTACGTCTTGGTTGACCTCTGGTCGGACGCGGCGACGGTCAGCGTGATCGTGGTATCGCCGACCGGCAGGCTGATCTGCCTCCCGGAGGCGTCGCTGTCCGCATCGGCGTGGGAGAAGGTCACGCTCGCAGCGGAGTCATAGGCGAGCGAACGCAAGGTCGTCTCGGAGACGCCATTTGGGGCAGTTCCCATGTACTCGGTGACATCCGGGTCAAAGGCGGGGCGCAAGGAGACACCGCTCAGCGAGAATGAAGCCAAACGCGCGTTCGAGGAAGCTGGGGGCGTCAGACCCGCGTCGACTCCGTGCCCGGAGAAATCGATCCAGCCGAACGTGAACCTGGCGTCGCGGCCGGTCTCGACGCTGCGGATCGTTGAGCCGTTCAGCTTCAGCCCGTTCTTCTTGACGCGAACGCCGTTGACATCGATCTGGCGGTCAGCCACCACGTGACCAAAGATGACCTTCGAGCCGTTGGTGTAGAGGAAATCAGCCTTGACCTTCAGTCTGCCAATCTGAATGTTCAGTTGCGGCCGCCCCGGCGCAGTGTTCACCTCGACGGACTCGCTGAATGGAATGACGAATTGGATCAGTTCGCCCAGCCCGTATTCGTCGCTGCTCGACAGCGGCCTGGACAGTATCTGAGGTCTCCTCGCGAAGGGCGCCTGATTGACACGATGCTCGGGCTGATCTTTCAGGAGCCGGTTGTAGACGTTGGCTTTGGTCGAGGCGTTCTGTTTGGTGATCGAACCGCCATTGAGCCGGATCGCGCCGCGGCCGATCGACAATCCATCGTCGTCCGTCTCATCTGCCGACACGGTGTAGTCGAACACCAACTCCGTGGCCGTGCTCGCCGATGCCACGTAGGCGGCATCGACCACCTCGCTGGCGTACGGCGCCTTGTGGTCTTCATCTCTGCCGAACCGGAGTTGGAGGATCGGCTGACCACTCACGGTGACCGCTTCGTTGAAGGTGACTTTGGCGCGAATCGTGTCGCCGCGACCGTAGTCGTTGTCGCTGCCCGCGTCGGACGTGATCGTGACCGAGACCGTATGTGGGGTACCGTCATCCATTACTCGAAAGACGGGAGAAATTGCGTAGAACGGCCGCGACGCTTCGGGAGCGACCGTGTCGGCTTCAAGGGAGTAATCGAAGACACCGCCGGCTTGCAGCACACCGTACGCGACTGAGTCACGCCCAAAGTGCTGTCGCCGCGTTCCCAACTCTTCGCCAAACGACCTGCCTCCGGCGTTGGTCGATCCCGTCGCAATGTAGAAGCCGTAGAGCCGATCTCCGGGGACCGTCCGCCCGTTGTTCCAACTCGCGTCGTATGACTGCCACTTGCCGCTGAAGAAGCCGCGATAGCTTTCGCTGACTCGTGCCCCATTGAGCCAGTAGATGGCTACACCGGGTTCGTGCTCCGGCCCAGCCTCGATATGATCGCGCGCGGCGACCGTCGTGGTGCTGCCCACGACGCGAAAGAGGGATGCGTACTGCGCGATGCCCGGGTGAGCATTCGACGCGGCCAGATCCGCTTGCACGTGCGCGTCGTAGTCGGCGATCTCAGTGGAGCTCGAGTCACGCATCAACTTGGTGACGACGAGCAGCCGGAACTCTCCGCCCGCTGGGATGCCGCGGGGGATCAGGCTCCAATTGCGCGGGACCAGGATTGAATCCGACGGTTCATCGCCACCGTCGGCGCGGGCCGGCTGAGCGCCAATCGACCATCCGAAGCATGACACCGCCAGCAGCAATGCCAGCGCAGACCACTTGACCAGGCGTTGAATGTGATCTGTCACACGGTTACTCCCTTTCGACCAGACATCGTGGCGCTCCGATGGCGTGCGACGCGGATGCGCCGCTCATCTACCGCAAGGCGGACATGGGACAGCGCCGGATTGGACCGGGGCCTGCGAACATGAACAGCCTGATCGGCGCACACCTGAGCAGGGCCACGGATGGATCCCGTTAGCGAACCCCAACACCGGAATGCTGTCATCATGCCGCCCTGTTCATTGCCGGCCCTGGCAATCGGATGCTCTGCTTGCAATGATTCATTTCTCGAAGCGATACATCGATTTATACCGGATGTGCTGTACCCTCTGAAACGGGCAGGGCGGATACTACTGCATGCGCTTTATACGTCGTAGGACGAACGGATGGCGTCGACAATCCGCAGCAGGACCGAGCATGTCCATGGAATGCTCGGCCGCGGCCGCTGTGGGCGTGACTGTTCAAACCGCCGCTCTGTCGCCGCGGTTGATTCAGGGCCAGAGCTACGTCGAATTGCACGACCTCCCAGGCAACAGCGTGCGCTCCGGGACTCGCTGTCGCCTCGACCGTCAGCGGATCAGGGCGCTTGACCCGTGCTGCGAAGACGATTTCGCCGTCGGCGCTGTGACGCGAACCGCATCAACACTGCTTGGCTGGCGATTCCTTGAGCGGGCGAATGGCTGTCGCTGAGACGTTCCTGCGAGAGTGCGTCCGCCGGGTCTGACGGCTGGCGGAGCGCCGGGGAACAGACGGTCTTCGCTGCCGTGCATCGGCGGCGTTCGGCGAAGAGCTCTCGCGCGTGACGTTGATCACGCGGCCGCTCAGCAGCATCGCGACGCGCGATCGGCTCTACCCGGAGGACTCGAAGTCCCCGGGACTCGGCCGCATTGCGACCGGGCGGCTGTCGGAGCGGGCCGGCCACGCTCGGCGCCGACCGCGGGCAGCGCGGCGCCATCGACCGTCGGGCGACCAGGTACAAGGGCTAGGGCCACCGTCAGCGCCCACGCAAGCGGATCGAGGAAGGCTTCGGCCGGAACAAGACCGTCGGCGGCGGCAGCAGCCTGGGCTAGCTCGGCCGAGCGCGCAACACGCTCTGGTCCGAGTTGACTGCCGCCGCCCACAACCGCACCCGCCCGGCCTGGATCGAGTCCGCCGCCGCACAGCCAGACACCGCCCGACCAGCCGCCTGCGCCGCCGGGACACCCCCCCAACGCGCCACCCGGCCCGACCGATCCGCTCGATTGAACCCGCTCAGCCAAGCATCACGCCGCTTCCGAATCTCACCCGCAGATTCTTCGACAGCCTGCCAGGTTCGCCCTCCCGACGAACGCCTGGATTGCAGCGCAACACCCTTCAGGAGTGACCGGCAGCAGCGGGCCCGTCTCCACATAAAGGCGGATGGTGAACTCACGCGCATGGTTTGATCAGCATTGATTGCCCGCCTCAGACGCGTCCGCTCGCCCGTCTCGATCAAGACGCGATCACAGCTGCAGCGGGCGTGCGGCGGGCCGGACTTTGACGCCGCTGCAATGTGCTCCTCCCATCTGGTGAGAACGACGTGGATAGGCCGCCAGGAGCTCCTGAGCGAGGGCTGTCGCGGGCCGAGCTGGAACCCCTTCAGCCTGCGGATGCTTCACTCCGGAGGGAAACGACAGGGACCTGGGTAGCCCATGCCTGCCATTGTGGTCACATTGAATCGTGGTAGTATCGGTTCGTTCGACCTTCAGATCGTCCGAAAGTCCCACCCTGATGTATCACTGTCTTGATCTTTATGACCGTCCCGCACTGGTCGTGTTGACGCCAACGGTCAGCACCAGGTTGGCCCCGTGTGCCCGGCTGGCGCCCGGTCCGACCGCTCCTTCTCTTCGCCACGGCCCCGCCCACGGAACGCTGGGCTGTCCCCGCTGGGAGGCGCGACCATGAGTCCCACCAGACCCCGTTCTGGGAGCCTGGGCGGCATTGGTCTGCTCCTACCCCTTGTGGCCCTTGTGGCCCTCGCCGCCCTGGGGATGCTCGCGACCCTCGCCCGGCCCGCCGCCGCCGCTCCGCCTGTGGGTACGCCGACGATCGTCGGCACGACCGAGGTGGGGCAGACGCTCACTGCCGACGTGTCCGGCATCACCGACCCGGACGGCTTGTCCAATGCGTCATTCAGCTACCAGTGGCAGCAACGGAGCGGCGACCCTCCGGCTGCTTCCGCCATCGCGGGCGGCAACTGCTCGACACTTGTGTTGGCCTGGGACGATCTGGCCAAGCCGATCCGGGTAGCGGTGCGATACACCGATGACGGTGGCACTGAGCACGACCTCTATAGCGCGTGGACGAACGCGGTCATCGCGCCGACGACGCCGTCGACGGCGCCGGAGAATACTGCGGCCGGCGGCGTGCCCACGATCAGCGGCGACGCGCTGGTAGGCGGAACCCTGACGCTGGATCTCTCCGGCCTCAGCGACAGCGACGGACTGACCAACGCCGGCTACTGCTCTTCGTGGAACCGCGGCGGCCAACCGATCGTTGGGGCGACCGGTGAGGCTTACATGCTGACCGCTGCCGATACGGGCGCCGGCGTCAGCGGGGTCGTGACATTCAACGACGATGCACAGCATCGTGAGCTGGTTGCGTCTGCCCCGAGCGAGGCGGTGACCATGCCCGCGCCGCCGAATGACAAGGAAGACAACGGCGGACCGACCGTCAGAGCCAACCCGAACACGGAGCCGACATTCGACGAGGGCAATACGGCCGCGCGCAGCTTACCCGAGAACAGCGTGGCAGATACGAACATCGGCACGGCGTTCACGGCGACAGACCCGGACCCGGACGATACGCTGAACTTCATTGTGACCGGCGTAGAAAGTGTAAACTTCATTATCGACAGTGGTACCGGGCAGTTGAAGACCCGACCCGGGATAACCTTCGACTTCGAGAGCGACAACACTTTTACGGTAGTCGTTGAGGTAACAGACGGCAAGGACGGCGTTGGCGCGCCCGACCCCGACTATGACGACGCGATCACAGTGACCATCACCCTCACGAACGTCGACGAGGAGGGCACGGTCACGTTTGAGGGCTTCGCCTTGACCGGATCGACGCTCACGGCATCGTTGACCGACCTGGACGGGACACCCTCCGAGGTCACCTGGCAGTGGGCGCGGGGTGATACGGAAGACGGGACCTTCTCCGACATTAGCGGGGCGACCTCCGCCGCCTTCATGCTCGAGGCCGGCGAGGCGACCAAGTACCTGCGGGCCACGGCGTCGTACACCGACCCACAGGGACCGGGCAAGACCGCCAACGCCACGACGGCCCAGATCGCGGTAGGCAACTTCGCACCGACATTCGACGAAGGCGACTCAGCCACCCGCGAAGTGCCTGAGGACGCCGCTCGGTTTGCGGCTATCGGTACGCCAGTCTCGGCTACGGATCCTGAAAGCCACGAGCTGCGCTACGGGGGGACAGGCGCGGACGCGCCCTCCTTCAGATTCAACCTTGCCACCGGCCAGGTGGCGATCTCGCCCGACCACACCTACAACTTCGAGGACAAGAGCAGCTACAGCTTCACCATGGAAGTGAGCGACAGTTTCGACCCCAGCTTCACGGCCGACCGTTTATTCGATGACAGCATCGCCGTGACCATCAATATCACGAATGTCGACGAGGACGGCACGGTCACGATTGACGGCGGGACCTCGGGAGGATCGGTGTTGACGGCATCGTTGACCGACCTGGACGGGACACCCACCGGAGTCACGTGGCGGTGGGCGCGGGGAGATACTGTAGACGGGTCGTTCTCCAACATCAGCGGGGCGACGTCCGCCGGCTACACGACCGTGGCCGCCGACGTGACCAAATACCTGCGGGCCACAGCCTCGTACACCGACCCTGAAGGACCGGGCAAGTCCGCCAGCGCCGTGACCGCCCAGATCGGAAGCGGAAACGCCGAGCCGGAATTCGACGAGGGCGACACGGCCATGCGCAGTGTCGAGGAGAATAGCTCGACAGGAACGAGTGTCGGGTCTGCCGTCAGCGCTACAGACGGCAACGACGACACGCTGACCTACTCGCTGAGCGGCGGCGACGCGTCGTCCTTCACCATTGTCTCGACGAGCGGCCAGATCCAGACCAAGTCCGGGGTCACCTACAACTTCGAGAACGACAGCAGTTACAGCGTGACCGTCAACGTGCGCGACAACAAGGACTCCGCCGGCAACACCAACAGCAGTAACGATGACAGCATCGCCGTGACGATCAGCCTCACAAACGTCGACGAGGACGGCACGGTCGCGATTACAGGCACGACTTCGGGAGGATCGACGTTAACCGCGTCGGTGACCGACATAGACGGAACCCCTACCGCCGTCTCGTGGCAGTGGGCGCGGGCGGATGCGGAAAGCGGGCCCTTCTCCAACCTGAGCGGCGCGACGAGCAACAGCTACACGCTGGTGGCCGGCGACGTGACCAAATACGTGCGAGCCACTGCGTCGTACACCGACCCGCAAGCTTCGGGCAAGTCCGCCAACGGCGTGACCGCCCAGATCGGCGCCGGAAACGCCGAACCGGAATTCACCGAGGGCGACACGGCCGATCGCAGCGTCCAGGAGAACAGACTCACTGCCACGAACGTCGGGACGCCGGTCAGGGCTACTGACGGCGACAACGACACGCTTACCTATTCGTGGAGCGGCGCCGACCGTTCGTCCTTTGCGGTCGACCCGTCGAACGGACAGATACGAACAATTGCCGGTGAGACTTATGACTTCGAAGGCGACAACAGCTACAGCGTGACCGTGACCGTGCGCGACAGCAAGGACTCCGCCGGCAACACCGACATCAACGACGATGACAGCATCGCCGTGACGATCAGCCTGACGAACGTCAACGAGGCGCCGACGATTGACGCGGGCCCAAGCAGCGTCAGCAAAGACGAGAACACCCCGACCACAGAGACGATCGCCACCTTCGAGGCCTCCGATGTGGACGCCTCGACCACCCTGACCTGGTCGTTGGAAGGCGCCGACCGGGGCGACTTCAGGATCACGAAGAACGCCGACGGGGAGGGCGAGCTGAAGTTCCGGGTGTTGCCGAACTACGAGCTGCCGGCCGACGCCGACGAAATGAATGACTACAACGTGACGGTCAAGGTCTCGGATGGTTCACTGCCCGCCACGATGGCCGTCACCGTGACAGTGGAGCCTGTGAATGAAGCGCCCACGATCACGGGCGGTCCCACCACCAGGAGTGTCGCAGAGAACAGCACCGCGGTCGCCACCTACACGGCATCCGATGTGGACGCGTCCGACACACGAAGTTGGTCGGTGGAGGACGCCGACGACGGAAGCAAGTTCCGGATCGACTCCTCGACGGGCGTGCTCACGTTCATTAGCGCGCCGGACTTTGAGACCAAGGCCGACATCGGCGAAAACAATGTCTACAACGCGACGGTCAAGGTCACCGACGCCGGCGGTCTCAGCGACACGCAAAGCGTCGCCGTGACCGTGATGAACGTGAATGAGGCGCCGACGATTGACGCCGGCCCAAGCAGCGTCAGCAAAGACGAGAACACGCCGACCACAGAGACGATCGCCGCCTTCGAGGCGTCCGACGTGGACGCCTCGACCACGCTGACCTGGTCGCTGGACCCAGACAGCACCGTCAGTCCGGACACCGGCGACTTCAGGATCACGAAGAACGCCGACGGGGACGGCGAGTTGACGTTCCGCGTGTCGCCGAACTACGAGCTGGCGGCCGACGCCGACGAAATGAATGACTACGTCGTGACCGTGATCGTCTCGGATGGCTCCCTGACCGACACGACGACAGTCACGGTGACGGTTGATGACGTCAATGAGACGCCGGTGCTTCGTGGGAGACGCAACAGGAACTTCGAGGAGATTGCATTCGATAGGATGGACAGCGAGCTTGACGGTATAGACTATATCACCGACATATACACATTCACTGACGATGATGGAGACACGGTCACATGGTCCCTGGGCGGCGCAGACAGTGAACACTTCCGCATCGATAACTTCGGAGGGTTGTACTTCGACATCCGGCCCGACTTTGAGAATCCGGCCGACACGGGCTCCAACAACGTCTACGACATCGTCGTCCAGGCGGATGACGGCTCGGGCGAAAGCAACGCCATCGGGACGAGGGTCGTCACCGTCAGGGTCACCAATTTCGACGAAACCCCGGCGGTCACGGACGGGGACGACTCGCCAAGCTTCGCAGAGATTGAGTACGACACCGCCGCTGCGGACCTTACCGCGATGAGTTACATCGTCGGCACCTACACGGCGCGAGACGAGGAAGACCAGCCGATTGCCTGGTCCCTGGGCGGCACGGACGCGGGCGACTTCCGGATCGACCGCAGCTCCGGCGTCCTGTCATTTGCCGCCCGGCCCAACTACGAGGATCAGGCGGACAACGACCAAGACAACGACTACGAGATCCTTGTGAAGGCGAGTGACAACGCATCTCCCCGGAACACCAGGGACTACCCCGTCACCGTCACCGTCACCAACGTCAACGAGACCCCGGAGGTGACCGGCGGGAGCGACGCGCCGAGCCTCGCGGAAATTGAATACGATGCCGTCGATCCGGACCTCACCGTCGAGACCTACACCGCGCGAGACGAGGAACCGGACGACGTGATTTCCTGGTCGCTGGGCGGCACGGACGCGGGCGACTTCGACATCGACCCCGCCTCCGGCGTCCTGTCCTTTGCCGCCAGGCCCAACTTCGAGGTGGCTGCGGACGACGGCTCGAACAACGAGTACGACATCATCGTCGAGGCAAGTGACGACGCATCTCCCTCGAACCGCAGGCAATATCCCGTCATCATCAGCGTCACCAACATCAACGAGAGGCCGGAACTGACGGGGAGCCCCCAGGCGACTGTCACTTACGACGAGAACGGGACAGCGACGGTGTCGGTATACGCCGCCCGCGACGAGGAGGGCGGGGTGACCTGGACGCTGACCGGCGTCGATCGGGGCAGATTCATCATCGATACCGGTGGCAATGTCAGCTTCGAAGCTCCGCCCAGCTTTGAGAGCCCGATCGACGCCAACGGGGACAACGACTACTCGTTCACGGTCGTCGCCACCGATGAGGAGAGCGGCACAACTCGCCGCAACGCCAGCATCGACGTTGTTGTCACCGTTGCCGATGTGGAGGAAGCCGGCGTCGTATCGGTGAGCAATTCCAACCCGGCGGTGGGGGATCAGATTGCGTTTGAGCTTTCAGACCCGGACGGTGACATCGATACTTCTACTATAACGGGTGGACCCGGTTGGACCATAGAGACTCGCGTCCCGGGCGGAACGTGGGTTCCCAAAACTATGTTTCCGGGACAGACCGGATTCGCTGTCACTGCCTACACTCCGATCGATGCCGACGTCGGTAATGAGGTGCGCGCGGTTGCGAATCCCTACATCGACCGCAGGGGAAGTGGGAAGTCGGCGGCGAGCGAAGCGACCGCAGCGGTAACCGCGGACCCGATCCCCAATGCGCCTCCCCGCTTCCGCGGTGGGGGCCTGAGGGGGACTATCGAAGAGGGTGGCGACCCCAGGCCCGTCGGCAACCCAATAGAAGTCACAGATCGCGAAGGCGACTCCGTGACATTCGGGATCGGCCATCAGGGCATTCAAGGGTTGTTCGACGTCAACACCTCCACCGGGCAGCTGATGCTCACCGAAGCGCTGGACTTCGAGACCTCAACCGGCTTCGAGCTCTTGTTCGTCACCATCCATGACGGCAGAGACGCTGACGGCAACGTCGAAACTGATCCTCAGATCGACCACACCGCGACCTTCCGAATCACTGTCGCGGATGTGGAGGAGCCGGGGGTCATCACGCTCTCGGCGGAGGAGCCGGAGATCGGGACGCCGCTGCGGGCCGACCTCGAAGACGGAGACGGCAGCATCAGCGGCACGACGTGGGAATGGGCGCGGTCCGAAAACGGGCGCAGCGGCTGGATCAATATCTCCGGAGCCAATTCCAGCGGCTACACGCCAGTCAACGCCGACGGGGACTTCTACCTGCGAGCCAGCGCCCTCTACAGGGACAACCGCGGCGACGGCAAGACCGCGGAGGCGGTCACGGCGAGTTCTGTCCCCAGCGAGAACCGGCAGCCGAACTTCCCGCCCTCCGAGAACGGCCGGCGCAGCGTGCCCGAGCACACCAGGACGGGCGTGAGCATCGGCGCCCCCATCGCAGCCGAGGACCCCGAGGACGACCAGCTCGTCTACTCCCTGGCCGGCGCGGACGCCGACGCCTTCACCATCGTTGAGACCACCGGTCAACTGCGAACCAGCGAGGCCCTCGACTTCGAGTTGAAGCCCGAGTACAGGTTGACGGTCGAGGTTCACGACGGGCGGGACGGCGCGGGCAACATGTCTACCACCGTGGACGACACCCAGGGTGTCACGGTGACGATCGAAAACCTGGAAGAGCCGGGGATGGTAGCCCTGACCACGATTACCGCGACGATCAAAGCTCGGGTCCCGGTGACCGCGGAACTCAGCGATCCCGACAACGCTACCGGCGTCACCTGGCAATGGTCCCGCTCGCCCAACGGCCGGACCAATTGGGTCAACATTGCGAACGCCACGTCTGCCGATTACACGCCAACGTTAGAAGACGTCCGCAGCTACATTCGAGCAACGGCCTCGTACACCGACGGCGAAGGACCGAACAAGAGCGCGCACGGCATATCGCCGCGCGCCGTCGACGAACCGCCACCAGTCAATGCGGCTCCCTCGTTCCCGGCCACGGAGAACGGTCAGCGCGAAGTGCCGGAAGATGCCGCCTCCGGCGCCGCCATCGGAGCCGCTATCGAAGCCACCGACTTCAACAACGATGTCCTGACCTACACGCTCAGCGGATCGGACGCTGCTTCATTCACGATCGACGAGAACTCTGGGCAGTTGCGGCTGGCGGCAAATGTGCAACTGGACTTTGAGGGCAAGCGGTCCTACTCCGTCACCGTCTCCGTCAGCGACGCCGCGGACCAGAACGACGACCCTGACACTGTGATCGACGCCCGCATTCGCGTGACCGTCACCGTGACGAACGTCAACGAGAAGCCCGTGGTCACGGGCGATACCGCTCCCTCCTACAGAGAGAACGACAGCTCCGCCGTCGCGTCCTATTCCGGGGCCGATCCCGAGCGCGACACGCTCGCCTGGTCGGTGGATGACAGCCGCTTCGTGATGACCGATCAAGGCCGGCTGCACTTCCGCACACCGCCCAGCTTCGAGGACAGCAACACCACCTTCCAGGTGACCGTTACCGCCACCGATGAGGGCGGCCTGGCAGGGTCCCTCGCCGTGACGGTCGCCGTGACGGACGTCGAGGAAGAGGGACGGGTCAGCATCACCCCGCCGCGGGGCTGGGTGAGTCCACAAACGGCATTTGCCGCGGTCCTCAATGATGATGACGATGTCCGTCTGAGCAGCGTCACCTGGCAGTGGGCGCGGTCCTCAAACCGGTCGAGCTGGATAGACATTCCGGGCGCAACGTCAAGCAGGTATTCAACGGTCGCCGACGACGTTGACCAGTATCTGCGTGCCACTGCGTCCTACACCGACCGCCGAGGCAGCAACAAGAGTGCCGATGCCGCGCTGACGGTGCATATCGACGAAGCCAGACCCATGACGAATACCGAGCCTACGTTCGCCGAGGCGCGGTACACCCGTGTCATCGGCCAGGCCACAGCAGCCGGCCTGTCGATCGGCGCGCCCGTGGCCGCGACCGATGCCGACGAGGGTGACGTGGTCACCTACTCGCTGGGCGGGAGAGACGCCGACCGCTTCGACATCGATCCGGCCAGCGGCCAGCTACGGACGAAAGCCGTCCTCGAGCCTCGCTCCTACATGGTCACCGTGTCCGTGCACGACGGCTTTCGCGCCAACTACATCCCCGACCCTGCCGCGGACGCCACGGTGGACGTGATCATTGATGTGACGATCGCCCCCTCCGTGGTCAGGCGGTCGGGGTCGGGCGGTGGCGGCGGCGGTGGTGGAGGCGGCGGACCGCCTCCAGTGCCGATCCCGTCGGACGAGGACTTCGACTGGAACGTGACGCGGGATATCGAATCGTTGGACGGCGACAACGACATCCCGACCGATCTCTGGTCGGACGGTCAGACCCTGTGGGTCCTCGAAAACGCCGCCTCCGGCGCCGACGCCGTGTTCGCCTATGAGCTGGAAAGTGGCGAGCGTCAGCCGGACCGCGAGTTCGAACTTGACCCGCGCAACCGCTTCTCGCACGGCATCTGGTCGGACGGCGAGACCGTCTGGGTCGCCGACAGCGGTCAGGACCGGCTCTTCGCTTACGACCTGGAGAGCGGAGAGCGGCACGAACCGCGGGAGATCGAACTCGCCGAGCGCAACCGCGACCCGCGGGGCATCTGGTCCGATGGCGGGGTGATGTATGTGCTCGACAGCGTCAAGGACGCGCTCTTCGTCTATGACCTCGAATCTGGCGAGCTATTGGCCGAGCACCCGCTCGACAAGCTCAACCGCAGCCCGCGCGGAATCTGGTCTGACGGCGTCACGCTCTGGGTCTCCGACGACGGCGCCAAGCGGCTGTTTGCCTACGAACTCGATGGCGACACGCTGAAGCGCAACGAAGACCTGGAGTTCGGCTTCCGGCCGCTGCTCAAAGCAGGCAACAGCGATGCGCGTGGAATCTGGTCGGACGGCGATGTCATCTATGTCGCGGACGAGCAGGACGACAAGCTCTACACGTACAACATCCCCGACGCGATCATTGCGCAGCTGGCCTCGCTCAGTTTGAGCGACATCGAGATCGAGGAGTTCTCATCCGGCCGCCGCGCATACACAGCTATGGCCGACTCCAGTGCGACCGTTACGACCGCCGAGGCCCTTGCTACACAGGAGTCAGCGATGGTCGCGATCACTCCGACTGACGCCGACGGCGATCCCGAAAACGGACATCAGGTCAGTCTGGAGGCCGAAACGGCAATCAGCATCACTGTGACATCCGAGGACGGCAGCCGGACCACGACCTATCTGGTTGACGTGAGCAAGCCGCCGTGCCTGGGCGGACTCACCAACGAGCGTCTGAGCGAGGTCACGTTCGTCGGCGGCAGCGTCAGCGAGCTCGAAGCCTGCGCCCGCAGCCTCGATGTCAGTGCGCTCTACCATCATGCTGGCGGCGTCTGGACCGCCTTCTTCCTCGATGCGCCCGAGTTCCTCAGCCGGCCCTTCCGCACTCGCTTCGCTGAAGGATTGCCGCCTGGCGCGGCCCTAGTCGCGAGCGGAGTCGTGTCTGTCGCGAATTGATGGACCGAACGCATCGTTGCTCTCGCTGCGTCGGCTTCCCCTCATCAGAGGCCGTCCGACCCTGGTCTCGCCGCTAGCCGGCCCCGAGCTCCGGCGGGGGCGGAGCGGGTGGACGCCGAAGACCAGCCGAGGCGAGGAGCGGCGCGACGCGTTGCCGCCCGAGCCGTGCAGCCGGTCGCAGCGGCTGGCGCGGCCCCGCGCCGGCGCATCCCGGCCGGACTCTCGGTGCGCGAACGGATGCGGCGCAAGCCCTGTCGCCGCAGGTCGAACCAGCATTCGCCCGGGTTCCCAGGCTGCCAGCCGCCGAACTCCCACTCGCGTCGCCGAGTCCGGCACAGCGCCGAGCCGGGCAACCCGTGCCCCGTTCGCCGGCGCCGCGGCAGAACTACCCGCCGCCAACCGACCCTTTCCCGCTAACCGCACCATCTCCAGGCCTCAACCTCTATGCAACAGCCTCCGCTAGGACGCGGCGGCAATGGCACGTCACGATCTTCGGGAAGCCTTGATCCGCGATGCAGCTTCAGGAGTTCGCACCGGATCAGACATTCGCCTCGCACCGGTTGCGTGCGGCAGTAGTCCTGTCGGCCAGCGTCGCTTCGTCGGCCATTGCTCACGTGGTATGGACGGTGGAATGCGGCCGGCTCGACTCCCTTCGCGCCGCACATCACCTGTTCGTAGTGCGGCAAGGGCACCCGCCGAGAAGCTGGAACGACGCTGTTCGGGAGCTCCGGCGCCCGTCGGTAAGCGTCGAGGTCTGAGCGATGAATCCGAACGTGATCAGGTACGGACGCAGGCTGCTGATCACAGTTGTGGGCGTCCCCATGCTCGCAATCAAGCTATGTCTGGCCCTGCTCTTGCTCTTCAGATTCGTCTGGCTGGTGGTACCGCCGGACTGTATTCCACGCTATCCCGTAGAGAACAACTTCTACTTCTCAGCGCAGTACGAGGGCGGCCACTACCGCCCGACATGAGCCAGCCAAGACGAGCACGAGGTGATCATCGTCCGCTGAACGGGAGGCGAAGAGGCGAATCGCGGCACCCTCTACGCAATTCCCGCGGACGGGGCCAAGCACAAGCGAATCAGCCCCACGGTTGGCGACATGCGCATCCTGCCGCGCGGGCCGGATGACTACAGGGTCGCATACGACACCTCGCCGACGATCTCATCGGACAGCGCTCGCCTCGTCTACGCAACGCTCAGGCGCAGTCAGCGGCCCGGAACGTTCGGCGTGGTCAGTTCGGACCTGGATGGCGGCGATCGACGGCTTCTGACCGACCTGGCGGAGACATCGGACGCCGATCCTGCCTGGTCGCCCGATAGCGCACGGCTGGCCTTCCTCGGTGATGAGGGTCAGTCGCGGCAGGAGCATCCAACCCTCTTCATCGTCGACGACGACGGCTCGGACCTGCACGGTTCGGGTAAGTCCGCCAGCAGCGTGACTGCCCAGATCGGGGCCGGAAACTCCGAGCCGACATTCAGCAGCGACATGGCCATGCGCAGCGTGCCTGAGAGCAGTGCAACGGATACGAACGTCGGGGCGGCGGTCGCGGCATCGGACGGCAAGAACGACGCGCTGACCTACACGCTGAGCGGCGGCGACGCGTCGTCCTTCACCATCGTCTCGCTGAGCCGTCCGAACCCGGCCGTAGGAGATTCGATCGTAGTTGAGCTCTCAGACCCGGATGGCGGCATCAATACTGCTGCTGATTTGGGTGGACTGCACTGGAGCATAGAGAAACGCACACCCCGCGGCGTGTGGGTCCCTCGAGTTGGTGATCCGGACACCTCCGCATTGACCACCACTGTCCACCGCGCGGACGATGTCAACGTCGGGTCGGAGGTGCGCTGTTGCGAATTCCTAAACCGACCGCAGGGGGACGGGGAAGTCGGCGGCGAGTGCCCTGAGCTGGGCGGAGACAGCGACGTCGACGTCCTGGCAGTCGCTGGAGACGCGGACCTAAAGGGCGGCGGGCGGCGGGTCGGCTCGTTCGGTCATCGGTGACTCCTCCTCGCGGGGTACCGGTCAAAGTAGGCGTACTGCTCACTTGCCGCACGGCTTGCCCTGACACGCTGCGCCATCGGAGCAAGTGATTTCCGTCCAGAGGCCGTACCGACCCCTGACGGCGGCCATGGACAGGGCGTGCCGCGCAGGCGTCGAGGGTGCATCCAGCCATCCCCATCCAGTGCTTCGGCGATGTCGATGCGTACGTCGCATCGCCGCTCCGCGTGCTGACCGTCGGCCTGAACCCTTCGTTGCACGGAGTCCCCGGAGGGTGAGCCGGTCCGGCGATTCCCGCTTGCCGCGGCCGTCACCGCTGGCGAACACGAACGCTCTTTCGATGCGCTCCCAAGCTGGTTGCGGGGCGACCGCTGGCGTGGCCGGTTCAGCTTGTGGCGCCCGTTGTTCAACCGCCTCGGCTCAAGCTGTTGCACAGCGCGCCCGTCGACGGCGTGCGCTGTCCAGCGCCTCCTGGGGGACGGTTCCGAAGTCGAGGCTCTCGTTGATGCGGAGGCTGGCCTCGCTGAGGCGCGAGCGGCGCTCGCGAAGGGCCCGGTGCTCGCGCTCCAGGTCGCTGGACTGTCCTACCTCGTTCGGAGCCTGGATGGTGGACGCCGGGCGGGCGTAGCCCCGCCCTGACTAGCACGCCCGGTCGCGATGCGGGTCCTCCGGCAGCGGATCCAGTCATATTATACCGCCCCGTATACATCATCCGGGTCGAGTTGACCCGTGGTGCCATACCCTATCTCCTGGCTGTCCATTCGCAGCCGGTGAAGTTGGGCAGGCGCGACAGAGGCGTGCCTGCGTCTCGTGGATGGAGTGGCCTGTGCTGCACCCGGCGTCATTGGCCTGCAGGATCGGTCATGACCGACCTGGTACCAACGTCCCCTCCACTCGCCGGCTTGCCATGCCCGAACAACGATCCTCGAGGAACGTCATCTGATGACGCAGTCCACGACCCGGTCCGCCCGCGCCTCCGGCCGGCTCCACCGAACATCCGAAGGTGGAGTGCGCCCGGGAAGGTCCAGGCCGCTATCTGTCCTGACGCCGGCGGTCCTGCTGCCGTCCATTGTGACCTTCCTGGGCGTCTTCGCGGTTGCCCAGGCTCAGGAAGCCGATGGCGCCATCAGCGGTCTGACGCTGACCAGCGAGCCCCCCGGAACCATCGCCGTCTCCTGGAGCCCTTCAGGATGCCCATGACGATGCGCAACTGGACACCACCAGGCAGACTCATCTCTGATGGCGTACGGATGTCTCTGACAACAGCGCTCATCGCGTGCTCGGTCGCTGCGGCCGTCATCGCGGCAATGACACTCTTTGGGAGCCCGGCGCACGCGCAGACGTGTCCGGACCCGGACAATCCACCCACACCAGTTGCGGTCCCTGTGACGGCCGTGCCGATCGTGGTCACGTCCACGACGGCGGACTACTTCGTCCTCTACGTGAGCCACGAGGTGGATGGCACGACGTACAGGTCCCCGGTCCAGGTGGTCCTGGGCGAAGACGGCACGACCACGCTTGCAGAGAGCGTGGCGGCTCTGCCCGTCGATCGCTACCGCGTTGAGAAATACCTCATCGCCGACCCGGCCGATGTCGACGGCGATTGCATCGACGACATCACCGAACTCGGAGACCCGGTGGGCATGAATCCAGTGAACCCCGGCATCGCCCTCGAGCTCAGTCACGGCGCCGTAGCGATTCCCGATCGGGCAACCTTCGAAACGCTCGCCTATCCCGATCCCGGCGGCCCATTTCAAATCAAATTCGTTCTGGGCGACAGGGACAGCGACCGGCCCAGTCTCTACTTCCAGAACACAAACACGTTCCTGCATCACGACTATTTTCTGGATGCCCTGAACTTCGATCCTTTGGGACCAGCCTCAGAGGGCACGATCTTCTATGACCCGGAACTCGTGGCGCCCGACGGTAGCCGTGGACTCTACTACTACAGCGTTGCCGGCCGCCCATCCCTGAGACTCTGGCAGCGCGTCTACACTCTGCTCGCGGCCAGCATGCCGCTGCTTGACGACAACCTGGCCCTGTGGGTAAGTAACCGGCGTCTTCCGCAGATCCAGGCCGACCTGGCCCTGTACCGCGAACCCCGAGTCAACCTCGTGTTCGACGAGTCTGTCTTCGGCGAAACCGACTTCCTGGCGCTTAACCCGGGGGAAGGCTACGGCCTGCTGCGGAGCCTCGACGCGGACGAACGTCCCCACTCCCGCGATGTGGTGATCTACGAGGCGCTGCCCAATGAGTTGCCCCGCGTTGCCGGCATCATCAGCACCGTGCCCCAGACGCCGCTCTCGCATGTCAACCTGCGTGCGCTGCAGGACGGCGTGCCCAACGCCTTCATCGCCGGCGCCCTCGAGGACGAGACCATCAGCGGTCTGATCGACAGTTACGTCCACTATGCGGTGACCGACGACGGCTACTCGATTCGAGCGGCCAGCCAATCGGAGGTGGACGAACACTACGCCTCCTCCCGGCCCACAGAGCCGCAGACGCCGCAGCGAGACCTCTCGGCTACCTCGATCACCGCTCTCAGCGAGATCGGCTTCGACGGCTGGGACTCCTTCGGCGTCAAGGCGGCCAACGTGGCCGTGATCGGGACACTGGGATTTCCGCCGGGGACCGTGCCCGACGGGTTTGCGGCCCCGTTTTACTTCTACGACGAGTTCATGAAGCACAACGGCCTCTACGACGAGATCGAGGAGATGCTGGCCGACTCCGATTTCCAGGCTGACTACGACACGCAGGTGGACGAACTGAAGAAGTTGCGCAAGAAGATCAAGAAGGCGGAGACGCCGGACTGGATTGATACCGCGCTGACCGCGATGCACGCGACGTTCCCGGAGGGCACCTCGCTGCGCTACCGGTCCAGCACCAACAACGAGGACCTGCCCAACTTCAACGGCGCCGGACTGTACGACTCCAATACGCAGCATCCCGAGGAGACCGTGGAGGACGGCATCTCCAAGTCGCTCAAGCAGGTCTACGCCAGCCTCTGGAACTTCCGTGCCTTCATCGAACGCGACTTCTACCGCGTCGACCACCTGGCGGCGGCGATGGGCGTGCTCGTGCATCCCAACTACTCCGACGAGCGAGTCAACGGTGTGGCAGTCAGCATCGATCCCGCCTACGGCACGGAAGGGACCTACTACGTCAACTCGCAGATCGGCGAGGACCTGGTCACCAACCCCGACGCCCGCTCGGTGCCGGAGGAAGTCCTGTTGTACCCGGACGGTACGTACACCGTTGTTGCGCTCTCCAATCAGGTCCCAGCGGGCCAGTTGCTCATGACCGACGATCAACTGCGGCAGCTTCGCCGCAACCTCGCCGCGATCCATGAGCGGTTCGCGAAGCTGTACGGCATCGAGGACGGCGAACAATTCGCCATCGAGATCGAGTTCAAGATCACCAGCGACAATATCCTGGCGATCAAGCAGGCCCGACCCTGGATTTTCAGCGGTTCCCCAACCGAGATCGAGGACCCCGGCGCGGAGGCTCTGACGGGGGCATTTGTAGAGGTACCGGAGACTCATATCGGCATCCCATTCAGTGCCACGATCCAATTCAGCGAGCGCTTGACTATCGGCTTCGAGGATTTCAGAGACTACGCGGTGACGGTGACGGGCGGCAGCGTGCCGAGTGTCCGCCGGGTGGACCGCCGCAGGGACCTGTGGGTGGTTGATGTCATCCCGAATTTCCGGCTTCGGGACGTAACCCTGGTTCTGGCCGATAATCGGAAATGTCTGGTGGTTGGCGCCATCTGCACCAGTGACGGACGGCGGCTCTCGAACCGACTCGAACACACCGTGGAAGTTCCGAACCTTCGGCCCAGAGGGAAAGTACTCTCGCCAGGCGTCGTGGATCTGGAGTGGGACTATGTCCCCGGCGCGGACTCCTATGAGGTCCAGTACTTCCAGAGTACCCAGTGGATTGACCTGCCCGGAGACGGCATCACAGTGGCGTTTGACGGGACCGGGGCCGTCGTCAGCGGTCTGCCAGACAGCAAGGTCTACTACTTCCGCTTACGTGCGGTGGATTTCGACGAAACATCGGAGTGGTCGGATCGCCTGTCCGTCCAAATCAAGAATGTCGAAGACGCGGTGAAGCCGAGTTCATCGGCGCCATCCGGCGGTGGCGGCGGCGGCGGCGGCGGGGGGGGTCCACCGCCGGTCCCGATCCCGTCAGACGCCGACTTCGATTGGAATGTGACCCGAGACATCGAGTCGCTCGACCGCGACAACGACATCCCGACCGGTCTCTGGTCGGACGGTCAGATCTTGTGGGTCCTCGAAAACGCCGCCTCCGGCGCCGACTCGGTGTTCGCCTACGACCTGCTGAGCGGGGAGCGTCAGCCGGACCGCGAGTTCGAACTCGACCGGCGCAACCGCTTCTCCCACGGCATCTGGTCGGACGGCGAGACCGTCTGGGTCGCGGACAGCGCCAGGATCAGCTTTTCGCCTACGTCCTCGAGAGCGGGGAGCGGGACGAAGCGCGAGAGGTCGAACTGGCCGAGCGCAATCGAGACCCGCGGGGCATCTGGTCCGAGGGCGAGACGATCTACGTGCTCGACAGCGTCCAGGACTCGTTGTTCACCTACAACTTCGCAACGGGCGAACTCTTGATCGAGCACGCGCTGGACAAGCTCAACCGCAGCCCGCGCGGCATCTGGTCCGACGGCGACACCCTCTGGGTCTCCGACGACGGGGCCAAGCGGCTGTTTGCATACGAAGTCGACGGCGAAGCGCTGACGCGCAACGAAGACCTGGAGTTCACGTTCCGCTCCCTATTGAAGGCCGGGAACGGCAGTCCGCGCGGCATCTGGTCGGACGGCGATGTCATGTACGTGGTGGATGAGCAGGACGACAAGGTCTACACCTACAACCTGCCCGACGCGATCATTGCGCAGCTCGCGTCGCTCAGCTTGAACGAACTCGAGCTGGAAGAGTTCTCGTCGAACCGTTTCGAATACGCGGCCTCCGGTGCCTACGATCTGGCGGCAACGATCGTCGCGGCTGTGGCGACCCAGGAGGCCGCCACGGTGACGATCGAACCGGCCGACGCGGGCGGCGATCCCGAGAACGGCCATCAGGTGACGCTGGAATCAGAGACGACGATCACCGTCGTGGTCAGGTCCGCGGATGGCAGCCGGACCAAGAGCTACGTGATCCAAGTGAGCAAACCGCCCTGCCTGGAAGGACTCAAAGATGAGGGGCTCAGCGAGGTCACGTTCGCCGGCGGCACTGTGAGCGACCTTGAAGCTTGTGCCCGAAGCCTTGATATCGATGCGTTCTACCATCGGCTGGACGGGGTATGGACGGCGCTCTTCCTTTCCGCGGACCTGCCCGACTTCATCAGCCGGCCCTTCGGCACTCGCTTCCCTGAAGGTCTCGCGCCGGACGAAGCGCTGATCGCCAGTCGCCAGATGGTCGTCGTGACCACACCTGAAACGCCTGACTCCAACTGATTGCGGGCTGGATATCTTCTGCCACCGGCCGCGGCGGTCGGCAGACGGCAGTTGGGTCGAGCGGATGACCGCTCGCTCACGCCATGAGCTTGGCGGCCAGCTCGACGAAGTCGTCGACGATGATGTCGGGCTGGTACTCCGAGTCCTCCGTCGGCAGGTTGTACCGGTTAACGTATGCGCCTTTGAAACCGCAGGTCTGGGCGCCCAGGATATCGAACGCGTGCGCCGCGACCATCATGATCTCGCCGGGCTCGCAGCCCAGGCGCTGGATCGCTTTGCGGTAGATCCCGGGGGACGGCTTGAATGCGCCAACCTGGTCCACGGAAATGATGGCATCGAACGTGATCGGGACGTTGTTGCCCAACAACTCCTCCAAGTACCACTGCTCCCCGTTGGATAGCGCGACCAGCTTGTAACGCGCCGCCAACGACCGCAGCCCTTCAATGGCGTCGGCGTAAGGCTGCAGGCCCTGGTACACCTGCATAAACTCCTGGACCGCTACGGAGGTATAGCTTACGTTGTGCTTCTTCAGGCAGTACACGAAGGCGCGGCGGCAAGTTTCGAGGTAGCCACTGTGCCCCAGCATCAACAGGTTGTCCTGGTACTGTTCAATCCGCTGGCGGGCCCGCCACTCGGCGTAAAACGCGGGGCCCGTCATCTCGGAGCCGTGGGCCGCCATGAATTCTCCGGCGGGACCGGCCAGGCTGCCGGTCAGGTCCATGACGGTGCCGAAGATGTCGAAGGTCAGGTAGTTCACGCGAGCCAGGAATCCGTCGGGCATGCGATGACTCTCCAATTCGAACCGGTCTGCGAGCCGTTAGCCGCTGATGATAGCCGTGGCATTGGAGTTGCCCCCTACGACGACGCGCGTGACCAAGCCGATCCGACCAGAAGTGCAATCCCGGATCATGCAGAAGGACGTACGGCAGCCAGACGCTGAGCGGCTTCTTCCCAAGTGACATCCTGCGGCGCCGGCGTCTGCCATCTCGTAAAGACTGACTGATCACGGACTGCGATGTCGTCGAACACTGCGATCGCGTGGCGATGGTCGCCGGTTCGCACGAACGCATCGATGGTCGGGTCAACGGCCCAGACGGACAACGTGGAAAAGCGCAACCGCAGAAAGTCGGCTTTGACGGAGTAACTGATCAGACCAGGATCGGCCTTCAGTTGGCGTTGGACTCTGCCGTTGACCCTGAAGAACCGCCACAACTTCAACCAGTTCTTCAACTGGAGACGGGTCGCCACGACCGTCGCTGAGGCTTCCTGCACCCCCGATCGATCGGCGGCCGGCGAGTCGTCACTGACTGTTGGTTCCGCCGCTGCCGCTGCCTCGGTCTCAGGATCAGGATCAGATGGCATGCTTGGTCCCTCAGATCGACGGTGTCACGATACGTGACCGGCGAAGCGGCTCCTCATGCTCCCGGGGAACCGCCCGCGCCAGGCGGGCCGTCTTGCTGAGGGATGAAGTCGCTCTCGTCGATCACATGCGCCGACAGCTACGAGAGTTTGCAATCCATCGTCCGTCGCGCCGCCGAACCGGACAACGACTAAGCCAACGATGCCCGCGGACCAATTCGCACTAAACCAGTGGACCGGGGAACCTCAGATGACTCGCACGGTTCGTCGAGAATCGGAGACCCACCCTCTCGCCTGGCCGCTTCGCCCGCCTGTGCCCGGTCTTCGCCCTAGTGGGCTGCCCGTGACTTGCCGAGCAGCGGAGCGCAGCCTCACGTCCGGCTCGGACGCGGGCTAGCGCCGATCCGGGCGTCGGGCGACATGATTGGTCCGAACATGGGTTTTCGTCGGCATCAGGCGCTGGCGGCGCTGGCGGCGCTCGTGGTTGGACTGTTCTTGCTGTCCGCGGACGCCGCGACGGCAGAGCCAGCGCCGGGCCGCTTCAGCCAGGTCAGCGCCGGTAACGGTCATACTTGCGCGCTGCGGGTCGACGGCAGCGTGCTCTGTTGGGGTGAGGCCACGTGGGGCGCAACGGAAACGCGGCCAGGCCTATTCACCCAGATCAGCTCGAGTCAGTACCACAGTTGCGCGCTAGGAACGGACGCTAAGGTGGTCTGCTGGGGGCGCGTCAGCCTGAGCGCGAAGAGTACGACGATCAAGACGGGTCTGGCGATCGGATGTTTGCGGGTTACGGCCAGGCCGATGCGCCGCCCGGGAGCTTCAGTCAGGTCAGCGCCGGTGGATCCCACAGTTGTGCGCTGGGCCTGGACGGCGAGATCACCTACTGGGGCGGAAACCATTTCGGCCAAACGCTGGTACCGTCGGGCCGTTTCAGCCAGCTCGGCACCGGCTCGATCATGAGTTTGCGCGCTGCGCGAGGATGGCGATATCGCCTGCTGGGGACGTTGGCACGATCCTCGGATCGATGCAGAGTCGGGCCAGCTGAGCCAGTTCAGCGCTGGGGCGGAGTACGTTCGCGCGCTGCGGACGGATGGAAGCGTGGGCTGTTGGGGGAACAATGCCTTTGCCAAGACGGACGCGCCGCCGGACCAGTTCGTCCAGATCAGCGCCGGCGAGTACCACAGTTGCGCGCTGCGAGAGGACGGGGCCGTGGTTTGTTGGGGGAATGACCCGTACCGGCGGACCCCGCCTCCATCCGGCCGCTTCACTCAGATCAGCTCCGGCGACCGAGATAGTTGCGCGGTGCGCGATGACGGCGTTGTGCTTTGCTGGGGGCAAACATATGTTTCCCTCGAGGTCGACATCACAGAGGCTCCGGTCACCGACGAATCAACCGCGGCCGAGAGCATCAGCTTGCCGAACGCCGGTAGCTGCGGCTTGGCCAACGCCTCCGGTCAGAGCGGGTCTTGGCGCACGTATCTGTTCGCGATCTTGCCGGCACTCACTGTCAGCGTTGTGATCGGCTTGGGCGTTGGCCGCCGTGTTCGGTCGAAGCGTCTGAGCCGCACGTAGCCCGTGTGCCAGTCGCCACGGTCATCGGCGCTTCGACGCAGAACCCCGGGGAAATCCGAACGGTGTCCCAGGGGCTGTTCCCACGTTGGGTACAGATGGCGTTCGCAAGGCGTAATGAATCGCAATCTGTTCCTTGGGGTCATCTAGGAATCCATGCTGATTTCACTTGAGCCGATATGCACGACCTCATGAATCGCCCGTTACCATCTCACGGACATACGTCTGCCCGTACGAGGCCTACTCCGCCACGCTGGTCTGGGGCCAGAACGCCAAGGACGGCGGGCCGCCGGTCAGTGTTGCGGATGGTCCCGCGCACGAGCAGCGTGAGCGGCTGGAGACGATCGAGCATCAACCGGCCGAAGGCAAGCGCATGCGGGGTCAGATCCGGCGGGCGATTGGAACCACCGGCCTGGAGGTCTCAGACCTCGGCGAGCGGATCAGAGAGCACAAGCAGCGCAAGGAACAGCCGCAGCTCGCCGCCGCCCAGGCGCGAATGGCCTTCGCGGCACGGCGTCAGCTCTTGGACAGCGCCGATGTGATCGCCGCATTCGCCGAAGACATGAGCGCGTTCCTGCTCACCAGCGACATCACCGAGACCAAGGCGTTCATTCGGACGTTCGTCAAGTGGATCACGGTTCGGTTCGGCCGGGCCGTGATCCCCTACACGATTCCAATGCCGCAGGACAGCCCGATCAGGCGCTCAGACTCGGCTGAGGTGGGCTTCGGTGACAGAGTTCTGAGTTCGGTACGTGTTGGCGGGGCATCCTGGACTCGAACCAGGGACCTTCGGATGAAAAATCCGCTGCTCTGCCAAACTGAGCTAAGGGCCCGAATCCAGTCTAAGTCGCCCACCCCCGCCGCCCTCGCGCCACTATCCTCGCCTGCGCAGCGATCGGTGGCGCCCATGACAGAACCATTCAAGGTCGGCCTGATCGGCACCGGCTCAATCTCCCGCGCCCACCTGCCCGTCTACCAACTCGCGCCTGATCGCGTCCGCCTCACCGCAGTCTGTGACATCCGCGCCGACGCCGCCCGCCAGTTCGCCGCCGACGCCCAGATCGACGCCGTCGATATCGGCACCATCCACGACACCCACGCCCCGCTTGCGATCGCCGCCGCCCGCGCCGGCAAGCACGTCCTGCTCGAAAAGCCGATGGCCGTCTCGATCGACGAATGCCGCCAAATCATCGAGGCCACCGAGCAGGCCGGCGTCACCTTCATGGTCGCCCAGCAGCTCCGCCACGTCCCCAGCTACATGGCCCTCCGCCGCCGCATCCAGGCCGGCGAGCTGGGCCAGATCTGGTCCGCCCGCTGCGACACCTTCCTCGCCGCAGCGCTCACCGACAACCTCGCCTCGGGCCGCCCCCGCCAGGGCTGGTGGGGGTTCGACGGCAAGCGCGGCGGCGGTGGCGTCGTGGACGTGACAGTCCCGGGCGTCGGGCGCAACGACGATTGCCCCTGCGGCTCGGGCAAGAAGTACAAGCGTTGCCACGATGCCACGGCCACGCGTGATCGGCGAATCGTCGATCGGATGCAGCGGGATTGAGTTGCGGAACCACCGCGGAGCGTGCCGGCACGATCAGGCCGGGGCGCTCTCGCCCCAGCCTGCTCCCTCGTGAACCGACGGCCTAGGTCGGTTTGCCGTCGAACCACATGTTCGCCAGGTGGGTGCCAGTGAAGCCGTGGTGCGCCACGCCGGTGAAGCCCTTGACGTAGCTCCGTGCGATCACCATGCCGAACGAGTGGCCGGCAAAGATGCGCGGCGGGTTCTCTGTCATCAGGTAGCGCTGGGCTTCGTCATAGATGTCCTTGCGTTCGGCGATGTCGAAGGTCGTTCGGCCCTTGATCAGGAGGTCGTCGGCCGTGGGGTCGGAGTAATGGCCGTAGTTCTGACCGCCGTTGGTGTGGTGCTCCTCATGCATGTAATCCGGGTCGGAGCCACCGGAGTGGCCGCCGACGATGAAGGCGAAGCCCTCGCGGCTCGAGCGGATGGAGAGGAAGTCGGCCGTCCCGACCTCTTGCACCTCGATGTTGAAGCCGATTTCGTTCCAGTTGGACTGCATCACCTGGGTCATGTTCGAGGCAATCCCACCCCCGCCCGACCACACAATCGCCGGCGGCAGATTCCCCAAGTCGATGCCGGTCGAGTCGAGCAGGGTTTGCGCCTCGGCGACATCCTCGTCGCGTTCGGCGCCCGAGCGGTAACCGGGGATCTGGGCGAGTTCGTCTTTCGTGAAGCCGTAGGGCTGGAGGACCTCGGCTACAGGCCCGCCGAGCGTTTGCGGGATCCTGGTGGAGAGGCTGACGGCGATGAGCTGCTCGCGGTTCGCGGCAAGGTGCAGCGCTAGCCGCACGCGAGGATCGTTGTATGGCTCCTCGTTGACATTGAAGTGGGCGCCACTGCCTTGCGTCGTGCGCGAGCGGAGGACGCCCCAGACCTCGTCCTGTCCCAGTTCTTCTTGGACCGTGGCGAGGTCGGCGGGGTTGCCCCCGACCATGGAGCTCGCCTGGTCAATCTGCCCCGAAACGAAGGCCGACAGCTGGATCGCCGAGTCTGCGAACCAGACGTTGCGGGTGCCGTCGAGGTAGGGCTGCTCGGGCCGATACCAGTTCGGGTTGCGCCTGAACGACGTTTCGGCATCAGCGGTGCGGTCGTCCGCGATGAACGGACCCGTCCCGATCTGCTTATCGAACTCGGAGGCGATCGCGGTGTCGCCGAACGCATCGACCGCGTCGCGCGATACCATCAGCGCCCACGTCGACGCGACCCTGGTGAGCAGCGGGGCGAACGGCGCGCTGGCGCCCAGTCGCAGTGTGAATTCGTCGACGACCTCGAACGAGTCGATCAGCTCGAAGGCGGTGGTGTGGATGAACTCGGGGTTGTCTTGGGCGAAGCGCTGCAGCCCGAACGAGGCGTCGTCGGCCGTGAATTGGCGACCGTTGAGCGGCTCGACATCGTGCCAGAACACGTTCGGCTTAATGCTGTAGACGAAGGTCTGCTCGTCCACGACCTCCGCCAGATCGGCCATCGCCTCGGTGATCCGATAGTTGCCGTCTTGTTCGTTCAGACGATCGTAGGCATTCCAGATTGTGCCGGAGGTGCCGCCGTGAATGACGACGGCCGGGTCGAAGATGCCGCCGTCGCCGCTGGGGTAGCTGTACATGCCGCCCGCCACGGGGCCGCCCGCCACGGGCTCGGTCGCCGCTTGCTCCTCCTCAGCCTGTTCCTCGGCCGGCTCGGCTTGTTCGGCCTGCTCCTGGGCCTGTTGTTCGGCCTGTTGCTGGGCCTGTTGTTCGGCCTGTTGCTGGGCCTGTTGTTCGGCCTGTGCCTGTTGTTCGGCCTGGGCCTGGGCCTGTTCGGCGACCTGCGCGACGGCGGCATCGTCGTCACCTTCGCCGCAGCCCACCAGCGCCAGACCGGCTGCGCCGACTCCGGCGCGGCCGGCGGCTGAGAGCAGACCGCGGCGTGACATGCGCTCCCGACGCATCCGCTGCCAGTAGTTCGAAGACTCTCGCATACCTATACTCCCACCCCAGTGATTCGGGCCTGCCATAATGATTCGGGCCTGCCAAATCAGGCCACGAACCACTTCTTGACAAGGGAGTCTAGGCAGCCGAGTCTTACTTAGCAAGCGATCTGTTCCTGCAAGGGGTGACCGTGCGGCATTACGTCATCCGCCGGCTGCTCCTGGTGCCGCCCACGGTGCTGCTGCTGTCGATCTTTCTCTTCGGCATGCTGCAACTGGTGCCGTCGAGCGTCATCGACGAGCGCCTGGGCACGCTGCAAGAGGCGGTGACGCCGGACGCGCGCGAAGCGCTCGAGGAGCACTTCGGGCTCAACAAACCGCTGCACGAGCGCTACGTGCAGTGGCTGGGCCAGGTCTTCAGGGGCGATCTGGGCCGCTCGTGGCTGACCAATCTATCCGTGACGAAGGAGATCGAGCGGCGCATGCCGGTCACGCTCGAGTTTCTGGTCCTGACGATGCTCTTATACATCCCTACCGGGATCGGCATCGGCGTGATCTCCGCCATGCGCCGGAACCGGCCAGAGGACTACGGCCTGCGCTTCTTCACCATCTTCATGTTGGCCGTCCCCAATTTCTGGCTCTTCACGCTGGCCATCATCCTGCCCCTGTTGTGGTGGGGTTACGCCCCGTCGGTGCCCTACAGCGAGCTCTGGGACGATCCGCTCCGCAACCTGGAGCAGATGATCGTGCCGGCGGCGATCACGGCGATCGCGAGCGCCGCCTTGCTCGCCCGGGTGACCCGCTCCGAGATGCTGGAGGTGCTGCTCCAGGACTACGTGGTCACGGCGCAGGCCAAGGGCCTGCAGAACCGCACCGTGGTGCTACGGCACGCCCTGCGCAACGCGATGTTGCCCGTAATCACGGTGATCGGTTTGAGTATCGCTGGCGCGCTCGCCGGCTCAGTGATCGCGGAGCAGATCTACAATCTGCCGGGCATGGGCATCTATCTGGTGCGCTCCCTGACGAACAATGACCTGCCCGTTGTCCAGAGCTGGATGCTGCTCTTCGGCACCGCCTTCATCCTGCTCAACCTGGCCGTCGACCTGAGCTACAGCTGGCTTGATCCCAGGATCCGCTTCACATGACGCAGGTCGCCGCCAGCCCCGAAGTCGAGCTCGAAACCACGCTCGTGCCCCGCGTCAGCCGGCGGCGGCGCCTGGTCCGAGCAGCACGCAGGCATCCGGTGGGCGTAATCGCACTCATCCTGGTCGCGATCGTGCTCTTCCTGGCGGCGTTCGGGGGCGCCATCTCTGACGACCCCAACGAGATCACGCTCGACATCCTGCAGAAGCCGAGCGGCGAACACTGGTTCGGCACGGACGGGCTGGGGCGCGACTATTTCGCCCGGGTGATCTCCGGAGCGCGGGCGTCGATGTCGTTGTCGCTCGGCGCCATGGTGATTGGCGGGGTGGCGGCGCTCTTGATCGGCATGGTTTCGGCGTACGCGGGGGGGATCGTCGATCTGCTGGGGCAACGGCTGATCGATATGTTGCTGGCCTTCCCCGGACTGATCTTGTTGCTGCTGATGGCGCAAGTAGTGGGCCGTGGCTGGGAAGCGATGGCCGTGGGCTTGGGTTTGGTCTATGCGGTGAACCTGACGCGACTCGTGCGCTCCAACACGCTCGCGACGCTGGCCAATCCCTACGTGGAGTCGGCCAGGGTCGTCGGCGCATCGCCGCCACGCATCCTGATTCGCCACGTGCTGCCCAACATGGGCCCGCCCGCGCTGATCTACATGACCGCGCTGATCGGGGGCGCGATCTTGGCCGAGGGCGCCCTCTCCTTCCTCGGCCTCGGCATTGCGCCGCCCACCCCCTCCTGGGGGCGTATGCTGGCCGACGGGCGCACCCTCTGGCGCGAGTGGCACCTCTCGGTCTTCCCCGGAGTCGCGATGACAGTGACCGTGCTGGGCTTCAACCTGCTGGGCGATACGTTACGCGACGTTTTCGACCCGCGTCTGCGCGGCAGCTGAGTTGGGGGTTCCGTGACACTCGTCCACCTGCTGATTGCGAATCGGGGGGAAATCGCGGTCCGCATCGCACGGGCGGCCGCCGAGCTCCGCATCCCAGCGCTGGCGGTGTACTCCGAGGACGACGCCAACTCGCTACACGCCCAGGCAGCGTCCGAGGCGCTGGCGCTCAATGGCAGCGGTCCGCGCGCCTATCTCGACGCTGAGCAGATCGTTGCCCTTGCCGTCGACGCCGGCTGCGACTCGGTCCACCCCGGCTACGGCTTCCTGGCCGAGTCGCCAGCCTTCGCGGCGAAGTGCGCTGCAGCGGGACTCACGTTCGTGGGCCCCACGGTCGAGACGCTGGAACTGCTCGGCGACAAGGCCCGCGCGCGGGCATTCGCGTCGCAGCACAACGTGCCCGTCTTGGCGGGCAGTGAGGGGCCGGTCACCGCGGCTCAGGCCCGAGCGTTCCTGGAAGGATTGGGGGCCGACGGAGCCGTGGTGCTGAAGGCGGTGAGCGGCGGTGGAGGTCGCGGCATGCGAGTCGTCTCCGACGCCGCGGCGATCGATGAGGCCTACGCACGCTGCCAATCCGAAGCGAAGACAGCGTTTGGCAACGCGTCGATCTACGTGGAACGTCTCGTGCCGCGGGCGCGGCACCTGGAGGTCCAGGTGATCGGGGATGACAGCGGCGCCGTCTGTGATCTGGGCGAGCGGGAGTGCTCCGTCCAGCGACGCCATCAGAAGCTGATCGAGATCGCGCCCAGCCCCTGGATCGACGCCGAAACGCGCCGGGCGCTGACGAGCGCAGCGTTGCGCCTAGCCCAAGCGGCCGAGTACCGCGGCTTGGGCACGTTCGAGTTCCTGGTCGATTTCGATACCGGCGACCACGCCTTCATCGAGGCGAACGCGCGGCTCCAAGTGGAGCACACCGTGACGGAAGAAGTAACTGGCATCGACTTGGTGCAGGCGCAGCTGCGCGTCGCGGGTGGTGAGTCGCTGGCCAGCATCGGCCTGTCGGAGACGCCCGCGCCGCGCGGCTATGCGCTCCAGGCGCGCGTGAATCTCGAGCGCATGCAGGCTGACGGTGGTGTGCGACCGTCGGGCGGCCGGTTGAGCGTCTTCCAGCCGCCGTCTGGGCCGGGCATCCGTGTCGACACCTACGGCTACGCGGGCTACGCCACGAGTCCCAGCTTCGACTCGCTGCTGGCCAAGGTGATCGCACACACGACCACGGCTGATATCGAGGATGCGGCGCGGCGAGCCGAGCTCGCCTTGGGGGCGTTCCAGATCGCCGGCGCCGAAACCAACATCGAGTTCCTGCGGGCCGTCATCGACCACGACGACTTCGTCGCCGGGGCCGTGCACACGCGCTGGGTCGACGAGAACGCCGGCGCCCTGCTGGCCGGCGAGGACGAGGCGCCGGCGACGCAGTCGGGCCCGGCCGACCCCCTGGCGGGGCTGGACTTCTATCGCAGCGGCGACCCCGGGGGAGTCGTCACCATGGGGGCGCGCGGGGCCAAACCCCAACCCGTGGGCCCACCCAACACCACACCGCTGCGTGCGCCGATCCAAGGCACGATCCGCGAGCTGCTGCTCGGCGAGGGCGACGTCGTCCGCGAGGGGCAAACGGTCTGCATCATGGACGCCCTCAAGATGGAGCATCTGGTGCGGTCCGACCTGGGCGGCATCCTGCGCCACGTAGCCGTGGCTGTCGGGGAGATCGTCTACGAGGACCACCCGCTGGTGTTCATTGAGGAGGCCGACGTCGGGGGGCTGGCCGTGGACGACACGTCGGCGCCCGACCCGGACTACATCCGCCCGGATTTGCAGGCGGTGCTCGACCGGCGGGTCTTCTTGCTGGACGAGCACCGCCCCGCGGCCGTCGAGCGGCGCCACGCGAACAACCGTCGCACGGTGCGCGAGAACTTGGCCGACCTCGTTGACGACGGCACCTGGATCGAATACGGGGACCTCGTCATCGCGGCGCAGTCCAAGCGCTACCCGTTGGACGAACTCGTGCGCAAGACGCCGGCCGACGGGTTGGTCGCCGGAATCGGGTCAGTCAACGGCGACCTCTTCGACGAGAAACGGGCCCGCACTGTCGTCGTCTCCTACGACGACACCGTCTTCGCCGGGACACAGGGCATCCGCGGTCATTCCAAGACCGACCGCATCATGGAGGTCGCGGAACAATTCGCGCTGCCGCTGATCTTCATCGCGGAGGGCGCCGGCGGGCGCTCCGGCGACACCGACGGCATGCCCGGCATGGTCTTCCGCACCTGGGAGTACATGGCCCGTCTCAGCGGCACCGTTCCCATGGTGGGTGTGACCGCCGGTCGCTGCTTCGCCGGCAACGCTGCGATTCTCGGCATCTGTGACGTCATCATCGCGACGGAGGACGCCAACATCGGCATGGGAGGCCCTGCTGTCATCGAGGGCGGTGGCATGGGCGTCTATCTGCCTGAAGAGATCGGACCGATGTCGGACCAGGTCCCGGCGGGAACCGTCGATGTCGTGGTCAAGACAGAGGCCGAGGCCATCGCGACGGCCAAACAGTATCTCTCCTACTTCCAGGGGTCGATCGAGGATTGGGAGTGCGGCGACCAGCGGCTGCTACGCCACGCAGTGCCGGAGAATCGGTTGAGCGCGTATGACGTGCGGGCCGTGATTGAACTGGTGGCCGACACCGGGTCGATGCTCGAGCTGCGGACGGGCTACGGGAACGGGATGGTGACGGCGTTCGTGCGGATCGAGGGGAGGCCGGTGGGGATCATCGCCAACAACAACGAGCATCTGGGCGGATCGATCGAGAGCTTTGGCTCCGACAAGGCGGCCCGCTTCGCCAAGCTCTGCGACTCCTGGAATATCCCCATCTGCACGCTCGTCGACACCCCCGGCATGATGATCGGCCCGGAGGCGGAGAAGACCGCCTTGGTTCGCCGGACCAGCAACCTCATCGTCACCCTGGGCAACGTCAAGACGCCCCGTTTCAGCGTTGTGCTGCGCAAGTGCTACGGCCTGGGCTCCAACACGATCCTCTTCGGCAACGAACGAGCGCCGTCCTTCACCGTCGCCTGGCCCACGGCCGAGTTCGGAGGGATGAACCTCGAAGCCGCTGTCCGGCTTGGAGCGCGCGATCAGCTGGCGGCGATTGACGATCTCGAAGAGCGGGCGGCGCTGTACGAGAAGCTGGTGGCGGAAGCGTACGAGCGAGGCGGGCCGCTGCGCGCGGCGGAGACGTTCCGGGTGGACTCCGTTGTCGACCCCATGGAGACTCGCCACTGGATCACGCAGGGGTTGCTGGCCGCGCCGGAGTCGGAGCCAATCCGGCGCGGCCGGCGTCCCAGCATGCCGACTTGGTAGACGATGACAGGCGCGCTAGACGGAGTGCGGGTGCTTGATCTGTCGACCCGGTTGGCCGGGGCCTACTGCGCGCGGCTGTTCGGCGACTTCGGCGCCGATGTGCGAATGCTGGAGACCGAGCGAGGTCACCCGCTGCGCCGGGAGCCGCCGTTCCTCGGCGGGGAGCCGGGGCCTGAGCGATCACTGCTGCACGCCTACGTGAACGCGAACAAGACGTCGTGGCTGGACGATGGCGAGGACGCGCTGACGGAGCAGATCGCGGGGGCAGATGTGATCGTGACGACGGAAGCCCCGTGGCCCGTGCGGCTGCGAGGAGCGCTGCGGTCGGCGCGACCCGATGCCGTCGTGCTGTCGATCACCCCCTTTGGGTTGGAGGGGCCGCTGGCGGGGGCGGAGGCGAACAATCTCACGCTTTCGGCGATGAGTGGCTGGTCGTTCATCTGCGGCTACGAGGGGGAGCCGCCGCTCACGCTGCCACGCCACTCCTCGGAGTTCCTGGCCGGAGTGGCGTCGTTCTCCGGCGCCGCCGCCGCTCTGCTGCGTCGGCAGGCGACCGGCCAGGGAACATTGGTCGACGTGAGCGAGCTGGAGGCGATGATCGTCAGCAGCGCACCGTGGTCGCTGGCCCTCATCTTCGACCCCAGCGGCTACACGGAGGCCGTGCACAAGCACGATCGCGGGCGCGCTCCATTCTTGCGGGCCGCGGACGGGGACATGGTGGTGGTCCTGGGTCAGGGGCCGTTCTGGCGGGACGCGATGACTGTGCTGGGCTTGGCTGAGCTGGCGGACGCCGACTTCGACGAGCCGGACCAGCGCCGCCAACTCCTGGCCGCGGTGCAGAGGAGAATCGAGGAGGCCGTTGCGCGCCGCCCGCGGATGGAACTATTCGAGCTCCTCTCGCAGGTGCGCGGTGTCGCAGGAGTGGTCCAGAACACGTCCGACCTGTTGGACAACCCCCATTTGCGCGCCCGCGACTACTTCGTGGAGACGACGGTGGACGGCCAACGAGTCGAACGGCCGGGGCCGCAGGTCAAGCTGTCCGCATCCCCGTGCGCGCTGAGGCGGGACGCGCCGCGCCTGGGCGAACGTCAGATGTCCAGCGAGGCGGCTGTGTGGCGTCGTAGAGCGGGACCCACGGCCAGGCGCGGAGCCGCCGTTCCGTCCGAGACGCCGCTGGCTGGAGTGCGCGTGCTCACCGTCACACAGGCGTGGTCGGGGCCGTTGGGGACCGAGCTGCTAGCGCTGCTGGGTGCGGACGTGGTGCAGGTAGAGGCGCGACGGCGGCCGGACGTGTGGCGCATGTACGTCGCGGGCTACAACACGCCGGTGCCGCCGCGGATCGCCGATCCGTCGCGCCGGCAGCGCGGCTGGAACACCATGGGTCTCTACAACGCGACGAATCTGAACAAACGCGCCATCACGCTGGACATGCAGGACCCGCGCGGCGCAGAGATCTTCTGGCGACTGCTGCCCAAGTTCGACGTCTTCGCCGAAAGCTTCAGCCCGCACGTCCTGCCCAACTGGGGCGTCACCTACGAGACCCTGCAGGATGCGCGCCCGGACATCATCTTCGCCTCGCTGTCCGGCTACGGCGCGACGGGGCCCTACACGAACTACTCGGCCAACGGTGCCACGATCGAACCAATGTCGGGGCTGTCCTCGCTCAACGGCTATGAGGGGGACCGGGCCGGGAACACGGGTGGCCTGATCCCCGACCCCATCGGTGGGATGTATCTGGCCTCGTCGATCGTAGCCGCGCTCCATCACCGGGCTCGCACGGGGGAGGGGCAGCGGATCGATCTGTCGATGATGGAGGTGATGGCGTCGCATCTGGGCGATGCGGTCATGGAATGGTCGGCCAACGGCGTCTTGCGTAGGCCGGGTGGAAACCGCCACCCGCGCATCGCGCCGCACGCGGTCTACGCGACACGCGACGGCCAGTGGCTGGCGCTGTCCGCCGAGGACGACGCTGATTTCCGGGCGCTCGCCGAGCGGATCGGTACGCCGGACCTGACCGTGGATCCACGATTCGCGACCGTGAATGCCCGAAAGGCCAACGAAGAAGCGCTCGATGACCTGATCGGCGCCTGGTGCGCGAAGCAGGACGCCGAGGCGGCGGCCTCGGCGCTACTCGCGGCTGGCTGCGCGTCAGCGCGAGTGTCCACCCTGCCGGAAGTCGTGCTGTCGCCGAACCCCCAGGCAGTGTCGCGAGGATTCGTTACCGAACAGGAGCACCCCGAGGCGGGGTTACACACGATTGCGGTGGCTCCATGGAAGTTCGGCGGTCGGTCGGTGCCGTTGCGGCGGCCGTCGCCGTGCATGGGCGAACACAGCTTTGAGATCTTCCGGCAGGAACTGGGCATGGAACGGGCCGAGTACGAGGCGCTCGTGGCCGCCGGCGTGACAGGCGACGAGCCGCCAGACTAGCCGCACCCTGCCGGCCCCCGGACGGGATACCCAGGGGATCGACAGGCGGGGCGGTGTTTGCGGGGCGGTGTTTGGCTTCCGTGTACCGTGTCGTCTACCTTCGGACGCCCCGGCCCGAGCATTAGCGGAACGCTCTCGCCATCGTGTCGGCCGGTGGGGTGCGCCATTCTTCGCAGGGCGCCGCGGGACGCGCACTCCGGTAGCCTACGGACCCGGAAGAGAGGTGGGCCATGGCGGCTCTCGACGGCATGCGCGTGCTCGACGTGACGCAGTACGAAGCGGGGACATCCTGCACGCAGGCGCTGGCCTGGCTCGGCGCCGACGTCGTGAAGGTCGAGCCCCCGCGCCTTGGAGATCCCGGACGCCACGTGCAGCCGGGCGACGGCGACTCGCCGTACTTTCTCAACTTCAACAGCAACAAGCGCAGCATCGTCCTCGACCTGCAAGACCCGCGAGGGCGGGACATACTCCTGCGTCTCGCGCCCAACTACGACGTGTTCGTGGAGAACTACGGGCTTGGCGTCGTTGAGAAGCTCGACATCGGGCCCGACGTCGTGCGGCGCGCCAACCCGCGCATCATCTATGGGCGGCTTAAGGGTTTTGGACTGACTGGGCCGTACGCGCAGTTCAAGGCTTTTGACCCCATCGCGCAGGCGGCTGCCGGCGCGATCGCTCTCACAGGACCCGATGACGGGCCCCCGGTCTACCCCGCATCGATGACCGGTGATTCGGGAACCGGCCTCCAGCTCGCGCTGGCGATTACGGCGGCCTACGTTGAGTGCCAGCGGACCGGCGCCGGCCAAGTGATCGAGATCTCGATGCAGGAGGCGATGACCTTCTTCATGCGCACGCGCGTCTCGAGCACGATCTGGAACACCCGCCCAGCCCTCGGCAGAGGACACCCCAATCGCTCCGGCGCTGGCCCGGCCACCGTGCGCTTGTACCCCTGCGAGCCACAGGGCCCCAACGACTATGTCTTCATCATGTGCACGACCCAGCGGATGTGGGACACGCTCTGCATCGCGATCGAGCGGCCCGAGCTGGCGCTCGATCCGCGCTTCGCGACGGACACCGCGCGACGCGAGCACAGCGAGGCGCTCGCCGAGGTGATCGGCGCCTGGATGCTGGAGCGGACGAAAGCGGAGGCGATGCAGACCCTGGGCGAGGCCGGTGTCCCCTGTAGCGCGACGATGACCACGGAAGACCTGTTTAGCGACCCGCACCTGCGCGCCCGCGGCTTCATTCAGCAGCTCGACCATCCCGAGCACGGCGCGATCGAGCTGTTGGGCTTCGCCCCGCGGCTCTCGAACGGCAACGTGCCCTTCGTCCGCGCACCGCTCATGGGCGAGCACACCGACGACGTGCTGCGGGCCGATCTGGCCTTGGAGCCGGCAGAGATCACCGATCTCCGCGACGCCGGCGTCGTGGCGTAGTGCCGGCGCAGGGCCCGCCACGATGACAACATCGTGAGGAACGACCGGCTAGCTCAGATCTAAGTGCGCCCTGATCAGTTCGGTCGCTTCGTCGGGGCCAAAGTGGATCGTGTCAATCAGCACGCGCCGCTCGGGGTAGCGGAAGTCCCCGCCGCTCGCGGTGCGATGCTGCGCATCCCATTCTCGGAGGTATTCGTCGGTTGCCCACGAGACATCGTTGTTGGCCCGGCGCGCAGGGGACCGATTGCGCATGAGCCGTACCGACAACGGCGCCTGCAGCTCGGCGAAGCCAAGCCACCCACCGCACGACGTGCCGGTGCGGTCCAGGTCGGTGACCCCCGTCGTGCTCCCGGCATCCTCGATGGTTCAGATGTACGTGACGATGGCCCCGCGCCTCGCGGCCAGCAGTTACTGGAGGAGCAGGTGCAGGATCGCCCGGTTGACGCGGCGGAACGGATCGCTCCCCAACCCAAAGAACTGCGTGACGAGATCGATCGTCATGTGCGCGCGGAGGAGTGTGAGCGCCGTCCGCTGCGCGAGTGCCTCGCCGACCGACGTCTTGCCGACCAACGTCTTGCCGACCGCGATAGGCCCGAAGAGACGCACGACGGTCGCCGACGCCGCCACGTGACACCCCGTTCTTCCCGTACCCAATGCTCTACCCGTACGATCCTTGGCTCGCGACTCGCCGGTAGGGACGTCAGCACGATCGCCTGATCGATTAGGGACAGCCAACCTGTCAGGATCATTCGATCATGCGCTCCCAGCGGAGAGGGTGATCGATCCGGCGGCGCAGCGCCACCGTGTGGGCGCCATCGTCGCGCCGCGGGACCTCCTGACGCACCAGGAACCACACCAGCGCCCGGATCACCCGCAGCTGCCCGACGCCGAGCGCGTCCGCGCGGGCCCGGCACCGCTTCGGTCCAGCACTGCAGAGCCGATCGGAGCGGTTGCAGCCCGGTGGCGCCGGCCTCTGGCGCGCGGCGGAGGAAGGTGAGCTCGGCCGCATCAGCCGCCGGCAGGCCCGACCTCCCGCGCTGGAGAAGCGGTAGCTCAACGCCGCACCGTCCTTGACGTGCTCCAGGGAGTTGGGATCGGCCCGCCACCGTTGGACGGCCTCGCTCGGCGTCTCCGCTCGGTCGATTGCGTCGGATCGGAGGAGAGCAGCTACACGCATCGCGGCGGAGGTTCCATGGGTGGCGCACGATGAGCGGATCGTGGGGCGTGTTAGCGCGGTCGTTCCGGTCAGTCCATCATGAGGACGGTCCGCGCCACCTCGCCCGCTTTCATCGCGCGGAATGCCTCGTTGAGATCGTCCAGCGTGCCGGTGCGGGTCACCATCTCGTCGAGTAGAAGGCGCCCCTGCTGGTAGAACTCGATGTAGCGCGGTATGTCGATGCGGAAGCGGTTCGACCCCATGCTGCTGCCTTGGATCTTTTTCTCTTGCAGCAAGCTCACGCCGTCGAGCTCGAACTTCTGGCCCTGGGGCATCACGCCGATGATCGTGGCGAGCCCGCCGCGGCGGATCGCCTCGAAGCACTGTTCGACCGCAGTCTTGAGGCCGATGGCTTCGAAGCTGTAGTCCACGCCGCCCCCCGTGAGCTCCCGGATCGCGTCGACGGGGTCGGACGTGGAGGCATCAACGGAGTGCGTCGCTCCGAAGTCGCGGGCGGTGCCGAGCTTCGACTCGAGGATGTCGACGGCGATGATCATGCGGGCGCCCGCGATCCGCGCGCCTTGGATCGCTGAGAGCCCGATGCCCCCGGCGCCGAAGACTGCCACAGTCGAGCCCGGTTCGACCTTGGCGGTATTGATAGCGGCGCCGACGCCCGTCGTCACGGCACAGCCAATGAGCGCGGCCTTGTCGAGCGGCATATCGTCGCGAATCTTCACCAGCGAGTTCTCGTGAACAAGCATCTGTTCGGCGTACGTCGCGAGGCCCGCGAACTGCGTCACCCGGGTACCGTTCCATCTGTACCTGGGCGGATCGGACCGCGATCGGCGTGTCGAGGGGCTCCGGCAGAGGTACGTCTGCCCGACCAGGCAGAAGTCACAGTTGCCACAGAAGACGGAGGAGCAGCCGATGACGTGGTCGCCGGGGGTGAAATCGGTGACTGCGTCGCCCACGGCGGCGACGATCCCGGCGCCCTCGTGACCCAAAATGGCCGGCGCACCGCCCATCATCGCAATGTCGTGGAGCCCCTCGACGAGATGGAGGTCGCTATGACAGACGCCAGAGGCGGCGGTGTCGACCAGGACTTCCCGCGGGCCGGGCGCGTCGACCTCGATCTCCTCGACAGTGAGTGGCTGACCGACCTCGTGAAACACTGCTGCGCGCATCGTCGTCGCCTCCCTTGTCCGCTCAACGTTCCATTCCACGGGCTCTGCTCGAAGAGGCCCGTGCATCCCCGCGACGGAAGACGCGGGGAGAAGCCACGCTCGCACGCCCGTTTCAGTCGTCGCTGTACCTCTCGCGCAGTGCCGGCAACACCTCCTCCACGAACCGCTGCCTGGCACGCAGGCGCTCGTTCGCATCGGCGTCGCCCGTGGGCCCGACGACGAAGATTCGCTCCAACCCCAATTCGATCAGCTCGCTCAGCCGCTCCACGCAGTAACTGCTGGGCCCAAACACCCCGAACTTGCCCGCGAACTCGTCCGTCAGCAAGTCGGATTGATGGCTGACCGTACGAGTATGGGTCGTCATGTCGTAGCCGTCGTGGACCCGCATCAGGACTTCACGCTCGGCCGCCGACGTTGGTCCCACAACCGAGCCGTGCATCGCCGAAAAGCGCGCGAACACGGAGAGCGCGCCCCCGGCCATGCGGCCCGCCGTTACGGGGTCGTCGTGCGCCACGACAATCATGTAAGAACCGAACGGGATCTCCGGCGCCAGTCCCGCCTCGACCCGCGCCTCGTGGGCCACGTCCATGCCCCAGCGCAGCCGGGCCGGATCGGCCCCCACCGCAAAGGTGACGGCGTCGGCATAGAGGGCGGCCGCCCGAATCACGCGTGGACCCGTGGCGGCCACGTCCACGGGCACCGTCGCCTGGCTCTCGCGCAGCCACTCGAGCCGGCTGCCATCGGGCTGCTGGGCAAGGTCCAGCTCATCCAGCGTCGCGTCCTCGTTGAAGGGCACCGACTCCCGCCGCAGATAGCCCCTGAGCTGTTGCAGGTACTTCTCGAACGCGGGCACGGACGCCGGCGCATACCCCAGGTGCGCCATCGCCGAATCCCCACGCCCAATCCCCAGATAGGCGCGCCCGCCGCTCAGCGCTTGGATCGTCGCGATCGCCCCCGCCGTCACCGAGGCATGACGGGTGAACGGATTCGTCACGCCGGTGCCCAGCTTCAGCGTCGTCGTCGCGTCCGCCGCCAGCGCCAGGGCGATGTAGCAGTCGGGTTGCAGATTCTGCGAATCCCCGAACCTGATCCCGTCCCAACCCACTGCTTCGGCGCGCTGCGCGTCTTGCCTCACGTTCCACCGACCGACGCCCGACCAGAATTCAACACGAGGCATCTTCGCCACCTTCCTGCTTGTAGCCCTTCTTGTAGCGCGCTCGCTGCGCGTGAGTCTACCGCCGGGAAAAGCCCGCGGCGGCGACGCGTACCTGAATCGGCGTGTACATGAGCGGCGCCATGCGGGAACAATCGATTCGGCAGGATTCTTGCATGCGGGGCGAGCGGTGGGCGCCAACGAAGACCGAGCGACGCGCTCTAGGCTAATCCCATCGAACGGCTCGAGGAGAGGAAGCGCCGATGCCCGCATTGGATGGAATGCGAATCCTGGACATGACTCAACGCGAAGCGGGGACATCCTGCACGCAGGCGCTGGCCTGGCTCGGTGCCGACGTCGTGAAGGTCGAGCCCCCACGCCTTGGAGATCCCGGACGCCACGTGCAGCCGGGCGACGGCAACTCGCCGTACTTTCTCAACTTCAACAGCAACAAGCGCAGCATCGTCCTCGACCTGCAAGACCCGCGAGGGCGGGACATACTCCTGCGTCTCGCGCCCAACTACGACGTGTTTGTGGAGAACTACGGGCCTGGCGTCGTTGAGAAGCTCGACATCGGGCCCGACGTCGTGCGGCGCGCCAACCCGCGCATCATCTATGGGCGGCTCAAGGGTTTTGGACTGAGTGGGCCGTACGCGCAGTTCAAGGCCCTTGACCCCATCGCGCAGGCGGCCGCCGGCGCGATCGCTCTCACAGGACCCGATGACGGGCCCCCGGTGTACCCGGCATCGATGACCGGTGATTCGGGAACCGGCCTCCAGCTCGCGCTGGCGATTGCGGCGGCCTACATCGAGTGCCAGCGGACCGGCGCGGGCCAGGTGATCGAGATCTCGATGCAGGAGGCGATGACCTTCTTCATGCGCTCGCGGGTCTCGAGCACGATCTGGAATACCCGCCCAGCCCTCGGCAGAGGAAACCCCAATCGCTCCGGCGCTGGCCCGGCCACCGTGCGCATGTACCCCTGCCAGCCACAGGGCCTCAACGACTATGTCTTCATCATGTGCACGACCGAGCGGATGTGGGACACGCTCTGCATCGCGATCGAGCGGCCCGAGCTGGCGCTCGATCCGCGCTTCGCGACGGACACCGCGCGACGCGAACACAGCGAGGCGCTGGCCGAGGAGATCGGCGCCTGGATGCTGGAGCGGACGAAAGCGGAGGCGATGCAGACCCTGGGCGAGGCCGGTGTCCCCTGTAGCGCGACGATGACCACCGAAGACCTGTTTAGCGACCCGCACCTGCGCGCCCGCGGCTTCATTCAGCAGCTCGACCATCCCGAGCACGGCGCGATCGAGCTGTTGGGCTTCGCCCCGCGGCTCTCGAACGGCAACGTGCCCTTCGTCCGCGCCCCGCTCATGGGCGAGCACACCGACGACGTGCTGCGGGCCGATCTGGCCTTGGAGCCGGCAGAGATCACCGATCTCCGCGACGCCGGCGTCGTGGCGTAGTGCCGGCGCAGGGCCCGCCACGATGACAACATCGTGCCCGTCGTGACCACGTCGCTCCGGCCCGTCGGCCCGTGCCGCAGCAGTCGTATCCCGATGCTTGCTCTCGGCCGCGTGCCTGCGTCTATCCCTCGACCCCGGTGCCCCAGGCAATCGCGTTCTTAATCAACTGCTCGTAGGGCTCGGTCTCCCAAGGACCGCGGAAGAGCTGTGGCATAACACCGTCGGGGGAGATCGACTCGTGGGCCGGGGGCTGGCGGGCCCCCAGCGTCAGCGGAGTGTGGCAATGGCCGGGCGCGATGTAGGCGATGGAGCCCTCGCCAACGGTGCGCGCGTAACCGAGCGCGTGCGACTTGCCGTCGGGCAAGAGTGACAGGTCGCGGCCGTAGAGCTCGTCGACGATCGCCGGGACTTCAACGTCGGTTGTGGTGAGCAGGATCTGCGTGTCGGGGTGGATCACTTCGATCATGTAGGGCTCGTCCTTGACGAAGAACGAGTCGGGCAGGTTGTACGTCAGCGGATGGTTGTGATCGGCCACGGTGACGTTCATCTCGCGGATCGGCGGATGGGTCATGAAGTAGCCGCCCAGCGTCTCGTGGTACGGCAGCTTGAGCATGCGGCGGCGGCCGTCTGCGCGATCGCTGGTCCGCTCTGGCATGCCGCCGGTACTACCGTGCAGGGCGAGCCAGCGGCCTCCGTCATCGAGCCAGTCCATGATCACGCCGCACTGGTGCTCGTCGGCGAACGGGCCCGCGACGTAGCAGACCAGCAGCTGACAGTCGGCGATCCACTTGTGGCAGTCGGTGAAGTCGCCGCTTACGGTGGCGTGCACGTTCGCGTTGGACTGCAACGCCTGGAGGATGCGCAGGCGCGCATAGTCCATGTCGTGTCCGGCGTGCTTGCCCGGCGGGAACCCTCCGGCGACGACGTGCACCCGAATTGGCTGGGACATGTGAGGCTCCGTTCAGCGGTGTTCTGCCCGTTGAAGCTACAGCCTTTGGGGCGAGCTGACCACCACCGGCTGGGCCGTCCGCGTGAAAAGGTGTGCTGGTGGGCCGTCATGTACCGAACTGCGAACTTTCAGTTGGGCAGTGGTTCTCTGAATCCTGCCTGCGAGAGGAAGGTCACGAGTTCGGTGAGACCGGGGCTGCGACGGCGTAGAGACTGTCGCAACAGGCTGCCGGTCCGGATAACTGGTGGCGGGCTCTCGCTTGAGAGTTGATCTTCGGACTTAGCTCCGTAGGTCATAGGCCGCCAATCGGCCCATGATCTGCTCACCCCGCGCACTCAACATCTCGATGTCTTCCTGTGTCATCGATGAGAAGTCGGTTGGATAAGACACCGCCGAGTCCCTCGGAACCAGGTCAGCGGGCGCATACGGGATGCTTGAGTCCGACATCCCCAAGAAGGCTGTCACAAGGGCGTCGAGCTCACCAGATCGTTCCAAGGCAAAGAGTTTGGAGCGCGCTGAGTTTTGGCTCCGCCTGTGGGTCGTCGAGGCTGCAGCAGCTACACGCTCCGGCCAGAGGAACGGAGGGCGTGTCGATCCTCCGCCTTGGCCTGCGTCGCACGAGACAACGACTCGTGAGGAGAACACGTTGAAGCTGATTTCTGGATCGCGGTCCGGCTCCAAGGCTGAGGTGGCGAGGTTGTCGTAGATGCCACCGTCCGATAGCACCACGCGCTCACGCCGGACGTTCCCGTCTCGGCCGACGAGCTCAAAGTGCCTGTCGATTGCTGGCAGCAAGGTTGGATAAGCTGCGGATGCGGCGACGGCCTCGGCGACTTCTATGTCGTTCTCCTGCACGTAGCCAAGACGCCATGACCCGCTCTCGCGGTTCCCGAAGCGGAAGGCTGTCCCCGTTCTCAACTCAGTCGCATTGATGATGATGTTGAGCCCCGGACGTGGCATGTCGCCCATCCGAGCAGTTCCCAGCACACTCCGAAGGACATCAGCGAATGCAGTTGTTCGGCTGTGGGTGCGCGGGAACGCCGGACCAAGCCGATCGAACGAACTCCGCCTGGTGCGACTCAGTGCTCCAGTCATGCTCAGGATGCCAGCTATGCTCCTCAATCCGAGAGCGTAGAGCGCCACGACTCCTGCGGTCATGCCTGTGGCGAGCGCCTGGCCTGCTCGACGACTGAACACGGCCCGCCGCACAACCCGGGGCGTGATGCCGCTGCGAAGAAGCTCCATCACACGCGCGTCAAACTCGTCGAGTCCTTCTGCGCTGTAGGCGTACATCGCCGCAAGGAGAGCTCCTCCCGACGCAGCCGAGATGAGATTGACGCGATCGAGAAGGCCGCGATCACGGAGTGCGCGGAGACACCCCAAGTGGAATGCGACGGCCCTAAATCCTCCACCTGACAACGCGAGAGCCACGTCGCGATTCTGTGGCGTCGGTGGTGCTAGGGACGTTTGTAGCTGCAATTGCGTGGCATCCCGCTGAACAGTCGCCAGGCTGCGGGACTGCTCGCGCGAGTATTGCACTACCGACATGCGCGCATCGGCCCATAGGTCACCGCCGACATTGAGAAGCAGCCCGTGCTGCTGCCTGGGTCGCCCGTCAGCCCCGGCGACGAGACGTTGCATCGCCTGGTGGTCTGTTGGGCTGGGAACAGGCTTGCCCTGCGGATGACTGTGCCACATGCCGATGTATCTCGTTGCGCCGCACGAGTTCGTCTTCTTGGCCTCGGATACGTCGATGACACCGGCTGTGCCGCAAACAAAACCGTCGGGGGTCGCCTCGCTGTCGGGGGGCGGGCCAGTTATCTCGTCAATCCACACCACTAGTGACGCGCTATCCCGCTCGCCGAAAAGGTGTCCCCCGGTTTCGGTTCTCGGACCGGCAACCCGGCGCGAACGCCTAGTCCATGTGCGGAGGTCGTCTCGCGCCGAAGATGAGATGCGTACCTCGAATCCTGAAGCGGGGTCCGCCAGAGTGGCGTCTGGCACAAATCGAAAGTCGAGCGTTGACCGGGCCGGAGTCACTCCGCTGACCCCGAAGAAGTGGCTAGATCCTCCAGGATGCTCCTCATCTGCAAGTTCGCTGCCGAGGGCAGATACCATTGCACCCACCAGTTGGAGCACTTGAGCGTGCGACCCGGTGAAGGTTGGCGCTGAGCAACCGGGCTCCGGATAGAAGAGATCTACTTCCTCCGTGCCCCAAAAGTCCTCTGCGACCACTGCCCACTCTGGACGCGAACAAACCCTGGTTCGGCTCTTTCGGATTAGATCCATGGTTCCCCCGGTGTACGACGGCATCGCGGCTGTCAACAGACCACGGTTAGCGTTGCGACCGTTGTCGACGGCAGTCTGACCGAGGCCGGGAGGACCCTGACCGTGCTGAGCTACGCGGCCGGGCCCGTTGTGGGCTTCTCGATTTACCAGGACACGAGCGCCTACCGGGCCCAGTTCGTGTTCAGGGGCACCACAACCGGGCTGGACTGCGACACAGAAGTCGCGGTGAGCGGCTCCGAGTCGGAACGCGTCTTCGGGCACATCCCCAGCAACTGCGATATGTGGCTCCGCCCCCCCCCTCCGGCCGGGGCGACATCACCATCACCATCGCGGCCAACGCCTACACGCATAGTGACAATACCGCCAGCGCTGAGTTTACGTACACCATCACCCGGTGAGCGGGCCGGACCGCTCCCCCGCGTCAATCGCGCAAACCGGCATGGGGCGCCGCCCAGGGCAACAAGAAAGCCCGCATAGATGGACTGGCCGGGCAGGCCACTGGCTTCACCCGGCGCAGGCTCGCCCATACGCCGAGGGTGGGCGGGAAGCAGGCGTTCGGGCGGCGTCGGGGAACGGAGCCCTGCACTATTGGAGCGGGCAGCCGGCGCCGAGGGGCGCCGGAACTCCAACGCCTGCGCGCGACGCCCACGGCGGTGCGGTCGCGTGGCGCAAGCGCGACCAGCCCCGGTCGGTGACGGCGAGAGGTCTCGGGTTACGGCGTTGGTCGAGAACGTCCGGGGCGCTTATCGTGACCCCGAGTTCAGGTGTGGTCAGGGTTGCTCGAAGGCCGTCGTAGAACGGATGAGTGGGGTGCTGGACGTACCGACCTACAGCGCAACGAGCCCAGCCGAGATTGCGTGGGTTCCAGGTTCGTCTGACGGGCCTCATGCAGGCTGCGTGAAGCTGGGCTCGCGCCAGAGCTGCGAGCCGCGTTGTCCGCCGACGACTGTTAGACGCTGAGCGGCGTGGTCCCCGCTGATCCCGTCGCGGCATCCGGCTCAGAGCTGCCCGCCGCCGCCGGCGCCATGCAGTAGCCGACCCGGGGCTCGGTGAAGATGTAGAGGGGGCGGTCGGCGCGATCGCCCAGCTTGCGGCGCAGGCTGCTGACGACAGTGCGCATGGGCCGGATGTCGGCGGTCCGTTCTTGACCCCAGACTCGTTGCAGCAGATGCCCGTAGCTCAACACGCGCCCGGCGTTCATGGCAAGCTCGGTGAGCATCCGGTATTCGATCGCGGTCAGCGGGACCGGACGGTCGGCAAGGCTCGCACGGCGATCGGCGTAGTTGACGGTCAACTCACCCAGCACGAAGGGCGCGAGCTGTTGGGGCGCCGCCCGCTTGCGCAAGGCCGCCCGGACTCGCGCCGCCAACTCCGTCGCCGAGAAGGGTTTGACGAGGTAGTCGGCGGCGCCCAGATCGAAGGCCGTGGCGATCACATCATCTTGGTCGTCGATCGACAGGAAGATGACCGGCACTTCGCTCGTCTCCAGGATCCGCCGCATCAGCGCAATGGCGGCGGATCCGGACAGCATCAGGTCCCGGAGGATCAACTCCGGTTCGATCGCCCGCATCAGCTGGAACGATTCTTCCGGGGCATCGGTTGATGTCACGTCGTATCCGTATTCGGCGAGCGTGTCCCGCACGAGCCGGAGCGCGTGAGGATCTTCGTGCACCGCCAGGATGCGCGGCTGTCCGCCTGCCGCCCGGCGCTCTGAGCGTGTGGTGAGCGAGGCGGGCTTGGGGGCGACCGGGCGCTCGCGTTGCTCGACGACTGGTAGCGTGAAGCTGATCTGACTGCCCTCGCCCGGGCCCTTGCTCGCGGCCGATATGCGACCTCCGTGCGCCTCAACGATGCCCTTGCAGATGGCCAGGTCCGCGCTCCATCCCCATCGATCGCTCGTGGACGCATCGGCCTCGATGGGGGAGAATTTGCCGAACAAGCGCGACAGCCGTTCAGCCGAGACGCCCCAATCGTGATTTGCAACGCCGAACGCAACGTGCACGTCGGTCCGCCAGCCGGTCACTTGAATGGCGGAAGACTCCGGCGAGTGCTTGGCCGCGTGGCTCAGCAGGTTGCTCAGCACCTGCACGATCCGGGGTCGGTCGGCCAGCACCCAGGGGAAGTCGGGCGGCACGTCGATCAGCACGGTATTCCGAGCCCCGGCGCTGAGGAAGGCGCTACGAGCCCCGTCCAGCAGCGCGGCCGGCGCGGTCGGCGCGGGAGCGACCTCCAGCGTGCCGGTCTCGATCCAGGCCAGATCGAGCAGGTCGCTGATCAGGTCGCGCATCCGGTCGGTCTGCGAGTCGATGACGCGCAGAAACTCAACCATCTCAGCCGGATTCAGGGCGGCGGCCGGATCGAGCAAGGTCGTGACGGAACCCTTGACGGAGATAATCGGCAGGCGCAGCTGATGGCTGACCATGGCCAGGAACTCCGCCCGCAGCCGCTCCAGTTCCTGCAGCGGCGTCAGATCCTGCAGCGTGACGACGTATGACTCGAGTTCGCCCTGCTCGGCATGGATAGGCGTGGCGTTGAGCAGGGCCTTGACGCTGCGGCCGTCGGGCACCTGCATGACGATCTCTTCGGCCCGCACCGTCTCACTCGCACTCAGCAACTGGGCCATGGGCAACTCGCTCAGCGAGGTCTCTCGACCGTCCGCACGGCGAATCGTGACCACCTCCAGGATCTGCTCGGCCGTGCCCTCCGGCATTCGCAGGTGCTCAACGATGCGCTTCGCCTCGCGATTGAACGAGACCGGTGCACCGGTGCGAGCGTCGAAGACCGCGACACCCACCGCCGAGGTATCAATCAGGGTCTCTAGGTCGGTTCGTGCCCGCTGCTCGTCCCGGTAGCGTCGCGCGCTGACGACCACCAATGCCGCTTGGGCCGCGAACATCACCAGCGTCTCTTCGTCCACGCCTGAGAACGCCTGGCCAGATTCCTGCTCCGCGACCTAGATATGTCCGACACACTCTCCCCGATGCAGGATCGGCGCTGCCAACAGGGACACCACCGGGCTCAGAACGAGGGGCGGGTGAAACTCGGGCAGGCCCAACGACCTCAGGTGGCCAAGTAGGTCCGGCAACCGCAGCGGTGCTCGAGTCCCGCTGAGGGATGCGAAGATGTTCGTCCCGTCCGGCAGGTCCCACAGCTGCCGAGCCTCATCGCTGGTCATCCCTGAAGCGAGGAAGGTCTCGATCTGGCCGGCGTCGTCGAGCAGCGTCATCACGCCGTAGCGCGCCGCGGTCAGCGACCGAGCGGAGTCCAGCACCCCCTGCAACACGACGTCGAACTCGAGACTCTCATTAATCCGCAGACTGGCTGCGCTCAATCGTAACAACCGCTCACGCAGTGCTTCGATCTCTTGGCCTAGTTCTTCTGCCGACGGCATAGGCCTGCTCTGTGACTGATAGCGGGTGGGACGGCTCCCGCCTACGCGCGACGGTCCGAACTGGAATGCGGGCTCGACAGGCGCCCGTCCCTGCGACTCTAATGCTACCGCGAGCGGGAATGCGGACAAGATCCAGTTGGCGGTCCGCCTCGTTCTGACCGATCTCTTCCCCGCCATCCTCGAGGGTCCTCGCAGCGACCCTCGATCCGTGCGTTCGACGCGGTGGACTGAGAGGTGGAGGCTACACAGCGCACTCAATGATCATGATATCTCACATGATCGTCCCCTAATCTCACGATGATCTTACTTGTTTCAGTTAGGCTTCGCCGCTGATTGCGCAATGCAATTCGGCGCCGCCTTCAGGGTGTCCGGCGCCGCTTCAGGGGATCTGGTGGCATGCCGACGCCCCCCCGTCGTTGTCATAAGGGCCGGCAATAGCGTGAAACAGCGCCTCACCCTGTTCATCCTCGCGGTCTCGATCGCGCTGGCGACGGGCGCCGTCGTCCGAGCCGATGCCGGCGTGACGATCACGCTCGACCCATCCGGCCCGGTGCAACAGGGCATCCCGATCGAGGCCGTCCTGAGCCTCAACCTGACTGCCGCCGATGCCCCCTACACGTTTGTGTCAACAGTGGTCGACGGAGCGGATGCTCAGGTCACCGCGTGCGAGGGAGGCGGCTTTGGCTCACGTGGGATCGGAACGGTGGACGAGACCCCGGAGGTCCGTGACATCACGATTGCCGCCACCTGTCCCCAGGGCGGCTACACCCTGAAGGTCGCTCTATCGAATTCGGGCGGCACGGAAGTGGCATCGGCCAACGCCGCGTTCACGATCACCGCGCCGCCGCTCGTCAAGCTGACCATTCCCGGGGCCAACGACACGGCCACGGGTCTGTGGGGCACGACCAGCAGGTTCTACGTCGGCGATCTCGTTGAAGACGAAGTGTTCGCCTACGACCGCGGCAGCGGCGCCGACCTGACGCCCGCGTCGGGAGAGTCCTTCAGCCTGGCCGGCCACGGCGACCCCAAGGGGTTCTGGTCCGACGGCACGACCCTGTGGGTGGCGAACGATGCGCGAGACATCGAGAGGCTCTTCGCCTATACCCTGGCGACCAAGGCCCGCGACGCCGACAAGGACATTGATGCGCTCGGCGCTGCGGGCAACGGGACGCCGGGCGGCATCTGGTCGGATGGCGCAACGCTGTACGTCGCAGACAGCACCGACCACATCATCTACGGCTACGCGCTGCCCGGCGGTCGCGAGACCGACGCCACGCTCAGCGCGCTGACGCTCAGTCCCGGCACGCTCACGCCGTCCTTCGCCGCGGACGTCACGTCGTACACGGCGATGGTGGAGCACGGTGTGGCGCGGGTCACCCTCAGCGCCCAGGCCAACGCCTCCAGCGCGCTACTCGGTTACCTGGATGGCTCCGACATGGCCCTGGCCGACGCCGACACGAACACGGCCGGTCACCAGGTTGACCTGACGGTGGGACTGACCACGGTCAAGATCGTGGTCAGGGACGGCGGCGCGACGCAGACCTACACCGTCGAAGTGACGCGGGCCGTTCCGTCCTCGACGCTGAGCGCGCTGACGCTGAGCGCCGGAACGCTGCGACCCGGGTTCGACGCGGCGATCATGTCGTACCGGATTGCGGTGCAGCACGGCGTGACGCAGGTCACGGTCAGCCCGACGAAGAGCGCCGAGTCCGCGACCGTCGAATACCTGGACAGCTCCAATGTGGTCCTGGACGACGCCGACATGAACACGGCCGGGCACCAGGTGGCCGCGGCGGTGGGGCTGACCAGGTTCAAGATCAAGGTCACCGACGGCGGCGCGACCGACACGTACACCGTCGTCATCGAGCGAGACTCGGATCAGCTCTGGGGTTGGACGCCGACCCGCGACATCCACGTCCTCAAGGCGGCCGGAAACGAGAAGGCGCGGGGGATGGCCGGCATCGGGTCGACGCTGCTGGTGGCGGACCAGGACGACGTAAAGGTCTACGCCTACGCGCGGGCGTCCGGCGCCCGCGTGATGGGAAGCGAGTTCACGCTGAACCAGGAGAACGCCCAGCCCCATGGCCTCTGGTCGGACGGGACGAAGCTGTGGTCGGTGGACAAGACCAGGCGCCTGGTGTTCGTCTACATGCCGGACGGGACCAGGGTCATGGCCGGCGAAATCCCCCTGGCCGGCGCCAATAGCAATGCCAAGGGTATCTGGAGCGATGGCACGACCATGTGGGTCGCCGACAGCGGAACTGACAGGATTTACGCCTACGCCCTGTCGGACGGAACGCGCCAGGATGGAACCGGCGAGACGACCAACCGTGAATTCAACCTGCACGCCGACAATGCCAAGCCCTGGGGCGTCTGGCAAGAGGGCGCCACGCTGTACGTCGTGGACACCCAGGACCACAAGATCTACGCCTACAACGCGCCCTCCGAGGCGGCGCCCGCGGACATCTGCGACCGCACGGAGGCCGTGCGGACGGCGATCCTGGCGACGACCGAGGTCACGGCGACCGACTGCGCCTCGGTCACCGACGCCGAGCTGGCCGCCATCACCGTCCTGACGGTAGACGATACCTCAATCACTGCGTTCAAGGTCGGTGATTTCGCCGGGCTGACCGGCCTGACCAGGCTGGAGCTGTACAACGCCAGCCTGATAACGGAGTTGCCGCCGGGTCTCTTCGCCGGATTACCCGCGCTGCGGATACTGGTCATAGATGGGGCCCCGGGCCTGCTGACCCTGCCGGCCGCCATCGTCGACGACCTGACCCCCCTGCGCACACTGAAGATCATCGATACTGGGTTGGCGGAGTTGCCGCCCGGCGTCTTCGACGAGCTGACCGTCCTGACGATTCTGGAGCTGGACGACAATTCCCTGGCCGACTTGCCGGCGGGCATATTCGACAGCTTGACCGGCTTGACCACGCTCGATCTATGCAACAACGACTTGCCGTCGTTGCGGCAGGGCGTCTTTGACCAACTGACGAATCTGACGGTACTGAATCTCTACCTCAACCCGCTCACAGAGTTGCCGTCCGGCGTGTTCGACCGGCTCACCCTACTACAGGAGTTGCGCCTGTACAGCGCGGAGCTGACGGAGTTGCGGCCGGGCGTCTTCGACAGCCTGACGCAGCTGACGCTGCTAGCGATGTACAAGACCCATCTGGATGTATTGCCGCCGAACCTGTTCCAGCAGCTCACCAACCTGGAAAAACTGTTCCTGACGCCCTCGCTTGAAGGTCCCACCCCGCAATTCCTCACCTACTCGCCGTATCAGCTCCATCACCTGACCAGCCTGATGTTCCTCGGTACCGCAGACAGCGTGTCCTCGTACACCCGACCGTCCGCGCCCGGCGCGCCGGAAGGCTTGCTCGCAATCTTCAACTCGAGGACGATCAATCTCAGTTGGACCGCCTCCAGCGGCGCGATCAGCTACCAGATCCTGCGCCAGGTGGGCAGCGCAGCGGAGGAAGTCTACGTCGAGGATACCTTCTACGACGGCGGGAGCGCCGCCGCCTACGAGGACTCCGACGTCACTGACGGGGTGACCTACAGCTACCGAGTCAAGGCGCTGAACGCCGGCGGCGCCTCCGGCGCATCCGTTGCGGTGAGCCAGGCCGCCGTGGCGGCGGCGGTGGAGGTGACGCTCAGCCTCAGCGCGGACAGCGTGGCCGAGGACTCGAACACGGCGGTCGGCGTGACGGCGAGGATCTCGGCCGCGCAGACGACGGCGTTCACGGTCGAGGTCTCGGCGGCGCCGGCCACTGATTCGGCCTTCACGCTGAGCGCCAACACCACCCTGAGCTTCGCCGCCAACGCCACCGCGAGCACGGGCACGGTGACCATCACGCCGGTGGGTAACACCATGAACGAGCTGGACAAGGAGATCTCGGTGTCGGGAACCGTCGCCGGCGTGACCGGCGTTGAGGGCCCCGACGACGTGAACCTGACGATCACCGACGACGACCACCCGGTGGTCACCCACGTCCTGACGCTGCACCAGAACGACCAGGCCAGGACCGTGCTGGACCCGGCCAACGTCCCCGAGGATGTGGGCCAGGTCTGCGTCCGGGTGACGGCGACCACGGAGGCCGACCTGCCGCCGGAGCAGGACGATTCTCCCTCCGTGAGCACCCGGCAGGATTCCGCCGAAGGGCCCGCAGACTTCGGGCATGTCTCCAATCTGTTCCCACTGGCAATAGCGGACTACACCCTGCAGGGCGGGCGTTACGTCGGCGTCAGGGAGCAGTGCAACCTGCTGGCCATCGTGGACGACGCCGTGGACGAGGACAACGAGCAATTCACGATCTTCATGGGGGTAACCCCACTCACGCCCAGCGTGTATGTGTTGGAGCAAACCCAGTCCAATCGCTTGAGGGTCACCATCATCGACGACGATGACGCGCCGGCCCTGAGCATCGCCGACGCCGGCGGCGCCGAGGGCCAGACGCTGGAGTTCACCGTCACCCTGGCCCCGGCGAGTGAGCGGGAGGTCACCGTGGACTGGGCCGTGAACGACGGCTCGGCCACCGCCCCCGGCGACTACAAGGACGGCTCGGGCACGCTGACCTTCGTCAAGGGGGATACCAGCAAGACCGTCAGCGTGGTGACGGAGGATGATGGCGATGAGGAGGGGGAAGAGACCTTCATGGTGACCCTCAGCAACCCCGGCAACGCCACCATCTCCGTCGCGTCCGCCACCGGGACGATTCCCGCCAACGACGCGCCGGTGGTCTCCAGCGACGCCACGCTGTCGGCGCTGAGCCTGAGCGAGGGCCGGCTGTCGCCGACGTTCGCCGGCGATACGACGACCTACACGGCGTCGGTGGGCTACACCGTGACGCAGATCACCGTCACGCCGACCAAGTCGGACGGCGGCGCCATGATCGCGTTCCTGGACGGCAGCGACGCCGCCCTCGCCAACGCAGACGGCAACACCAACGGCCACCAAGTGGACCTCGAGGTGGGCGAGAACACCTTCAAGCTGAAGGTCACGGCGGCGGACGACGTCACGACCGAGACCTACGCCGTCACCGTGACCCGCACCGAGGAGGACACGCTGCTCAATCCGCCGGCCAGCGATCCGCTGGCCGCCGTCAAGTCGACCGCTGTCTACAACGTGACCTTCCAGGGCGCCTGGACCACCGCTATCACGCCGGACGGCCTGCCCGGCGGCACGCACTTTACCCAATTGGTCGGCGCCGTCCACAACGCCGACGTGAGCTTCCTGCGCGACGGCGAAACGGCCACGCTGGGGGTCGAGGGCGTGGCGGAAACCGGGACCACGATCGGTTTTGGGAATGAAATCGATGCAGCCGGGACGGACAAGCTCAGCCTGCTGAAGAGCGGCTCCGGCGCGATCGGCGCAACCAGCTCTGCCGTATTGAACAACGTGACGCTGAACACCGACCACCCGCGGATCACGCTGATCACGATGGTCGCGCCCAGCCCCGACTGGTTCGTGGGCGTCGCCGGACTGTCGCTGCTCAACGCCGACGGAGACTGGGTGGAGTCGCTCACCGTCAACCTGTTCCCCTGGGACGCCGGCACCGAGGACGGGACCGGGTTCTCGCTGAACAACGCCGCCAGCTCGCCGCGGGGGACCATCGAGAGCATTCGCGGGACCGGCAAGTTCACGACCGAGCCGATCGCGACCCTGGCCTTCGCGCGGCAGTCGGTCAACACCGCGCCGTCGTTCCCCGGCACGGAGACCGGCCAACGCAGCGTCGCCGAGAACACCGGCGTCGGCGAGGACATCGGCGACCCGGTCGCGGCCACCGACACCGACGCGCTGACCTACACGCTGGGCGTGGGCGGCGACAACACATCCTTCGCCATCGTGGAAACGTCAGGCCAGCTCCAGACCAAAGCCGCGCTCGCCTACGAAACCAAGGACAGCTACACCGTCACCGTCACCGACACCGACACGGCCGGCCAGACCGCCGAGATCGAAGTGACGATCACGGTCGCCGACGTGAACGAAACGCCGCAGAACGCGGCGCCCGCCTTCCCCGCCTCCGAGAGCGGGAAGCGCAGCGTCGCCGAGAACACCGGCGTCGGCGAGGACATCGGCGACCCGGTCGCGGCCACCGACACCGACGCGCTGACCTACACGCTGGGCGTGGGCGGCGACAACACATCCTTCGCCATCGTGGAAACGTCAGGCTAGCTCCAGACCAAAGCCGCGCTCGACTACGAGACCAAGAGCAGCTACACCGTAACGGTCACCGCTACCGATACGGCCAACCAGAGCGTCATGATCGACGTGACCATCACGGTCACCAACGTGAACGAGGCGCCCGCCTTCCCGCCGCCGAGAGCGGCGAGCGCAGAGTGGCCGAGAACATCGTCCCGAGACAGGAGATCGGCGAGCCGGTCGCCGCCGGCGACCCCGAGAACGACGGGCTGGTCTACCAGCTCGCCGGAGATGATCGGGCGCACTTCGCGATCCACGTGTCATCGGGCCAGCTGCTGACAGAGACCATCCTCGATCACGAGGCGCCGGTGGACGCGGACCGCAACAACGACTACGAGGTCACGGTGGTCGCCACGGACTTGAGGCCTGGTCACTCGGTCAACCAGGATGTCACCATCACGGTCACCAACGTCAACGAAGCCCCGACGCTGACGGGGGATGTCGAGGTCGAGCACGCGGAGGACGACCCCGGCGGCGTGCATACCTACGCCGCCGAGGACCCGGAGGGCGCCACGATCGAGTGGTACCTGCCAACGGGGATGGACAGCAGCCACTTCTCGATCAGCAACCGCGGAGCGCTCAGCTTCAGTTCGCCGCCGGACTATGAAAGCCCGGCGGACGCGGACGGCGACAGCGTCTATTCGGTCACGGTGGCCGCCCACGACGGAACGGTCTGTGCGGGCGGCTGTGGCGGCGCCTACGGCGACACACTGGAGGTCACCTCACCGTGACCAACGTCAACGAGGCGGGGACGGTCACCCTGTCGTCTCCGCAGCCCCAGGTCAGTATCGAGCTATGCGCCAGCCTGGACGACCCAGACCGCGTTCAGGGCGCCGCCGCCTGGCAGTGGGAGAGCTCTGCCGACCGGACCACCTGGACCGAGATCAGCGGCGCGACCTCCGCCGCCTATACGCCGGTCGCCGGCGACGCGGACCGCTACCTGCGCGCCACCGCCTCGTGCACCGACGAGCACGGCCCCGGTAAGACCGCCCGGGCGGACACCACCTCGACCGTCTTGGCGCTGCCCCAGATCTCGATCGAGGCGGGCCCCAGCCCGGTGACCGAGGGCGCCGCCCCCGCGTTCACACTGACCCGCACCGGAGCCACGACCGCCGAACTGGTCGTCGAGGTTGATGTCACGGAGAGCGGCTCGATGCTCGCCGACAACCCGCCTTCAACGGCAACCTTCGCGATCCGCGACGACACCGCCACGCTGAGCCTGCCCACCCACGACGACAGCGAGACCGAGGACCCGAGCGATGTCACGGCGACCATCAGCGCGAGCGCCGCCTACCAGGTCAAGGCGGATGCGGCTTCGGCAGAGGTGAAGGTGTTGGACGATGTGGCGCGGTGGGTCCTCTCCGCCGGCCCGGCCGAGCTCACCGAGGGCGGGGCCGGAGCCGTGACGCTGGCGATCACCAACGAGGTCACCTTCACGACCAACCAGACCATCACGCTCAGCTTCTCCGGTACCGCGGCGACGGACGACTACGCGGTGTACGGGACCGACAAGAAGCTGCGCTCGGCCTACAGCCTCGCCCTGCAGAGCGGGGAGACCACCGCCGGCGGAGTCTACGTCGTCAGCGCCAACGACGCCGACGCGGAGCCCGCCGAGACGATCGTCGTGGCGGCGACGCACGGCACGACCGCGATCGGCACGCAGACGATCACGATCAAGGCCAGTCCGCTGCGGTTGGAGCTGTCGTCGCTGGCCGTGACGGGCAGCGGGCGCGACATGCACCCCGCCTTCGACGCGGGAACGCTGCACTACGCGGTCGGCTGCGCCGCGGACAGCGCCGTGGCGCTGACCCTGTCCGCCAAGGACGCGGCCACGCGGTTGGCGGTCAACGGAATCCAGCAGCCGAACCGCAACGCGCAGGTCCCGCTCACCGGGCTGGCGGGCGGCGACGACATCCTGATCACGCTCAGCAACAGCGACGGCGCCGCGACCGCCTACACCGTGCATTGCATGGCCGATGGAGAGCCGGAGATCACGGCCGAGAAGGAGCTGGGCAGCGTGACGGAGCTGATCACCGCCTACGTAGGCGTCGTCACCGGCCGGGACCCAAACACCAACGCAAGAATCGTCGGCCGCACCCACGTCTGGATTCTCGACGGCAACAGCGTTCCCCGATTCCAGCGCACGGTGGGCACGCGGGCGACGCACTTCAAGACGCATCGCAACACCACCTATCCGTACTCCTACGCGGTGGTCAGCGAAGACTTCAGCCATTACGAGATTGCCCTGCTCAACGCGGACCTGGAAGGGGTGACGCGCGTCGAAACGACCGCCGCCCTTGCCCACACCAACGGACACGACTTTGTCGTCACCGAGAGCGGCAACTAGATCTTCATGGCCTACGAGCCGACCAACAGGGACTTCACCGCGTGGAACGGATACGGACCCTCCGGCCAATCGGATCAAACTTACACCACCGACCAGTACACGGACGACTCAGTGATCGAAGTCGTCAACCCGCAGCTCCAACAGGTCCTGCTCTGGAACAGCATCGACCACATGTACCTGGGCGCCTGCACACAGCACCGCTTCCCCAACGATTACGCCCACGTCAACGGGCTGCAGGAGTATGACGGCGACATCATCGCCTCGTTCCGCGGCTGCTCGCAGATGCTTCGCATCGACGGGGCGACGGGCGACGTGGTCTGGCGCTTGGGGCGCAGCAACCGCAGCGACGCCGACTGGGAAGCGATGAATACGCCGGCCCCGCTGAAGATCGTTGGAGACCCCTACGGAGAGTTCTGCGGACAGCATCCGGGCAGGATGTCGCCCAACGGAAACCTGCTGGTTTATGACAACGGCGCGCATTGCGTGGTCGAGCTGGAATCGGGCCGCCGCGAAACATCGAGACCGCAGAACGAATTCAGCCGGGTGGTGGAATATGAGATCGACGTCGAGGCCGGGGAAGCGAGGTTCGTCCGGCATCACTCTTACAAAAATGCGTTTAATCGCTTCAGCGTGGCCCAGCGCCACGCTGAAGCGATTGACAACGGAAGCTGGCTGATCAGCTGGGGCCGGGGCTACATCGATCAAGACCCCAACACGGCCCGGCCCCACGAAAAGTCGCTGACCGAGTGCAACCCCGGCACAGACCAGGAACTGCTGTCAATCAAGCTCAGCACCCAAACAACGAATGAGGTCGCATCCCCGACGCGCGCCTATCCGCTGAAGTTCGAGGCGCTGGCCAAAGCGCCCGCCCCGCCGGCGGCGGAGTTCCCGGCCAGCAGCCATACCGACCTGTTCGAGCGGAACGCGACCGATCCGCTCACGGTCGTGGTCGCCTTCAACCAGCCCGTCGTGAACTTCGCGGCGACCACGCCGTCGCTCAGCGCCACGGGCGCCACGATCACGAGCGTCAGCCCGCACGTCGCGGCGGGCGAGCCGGCCAACGCCTACCTCGTCACGCTCACGCCCACCGGCGCCGGCCAGGTCACGCTCCGCCTCCTCGCCGGCCGGGCCTGCGCCTCGGGCGGCGTCTGCACCGCGGCGGGCGCCACGTTGGCGGAGGTGCCCGCGCCGTACACGTCCAGCGCTCCCGTCACGGTCTCCTTCAGGGAGGCGTCCGTCGTCGTGAAGGAGGGCGGCCGCCCTCGTCGTGACCCTGAGCGCCGCCCACAGGGGCCCGTTCGAGCTGGCGATTCCGATCGCGGCGACGGCGGGCGCCGGCGTCTCGGACACTGAATTCTCGGCCCCGTCCGTGGTGGCCTTCGCGGCCGGCGAGACCGAACAGACCGTACTCGACGCGACGAGCGCGGACGCGGATCCCGAGCCGGACGAGACCGTGAGCTTCGCGTTCGGCGCGTTGCCGCCGGGCGTCAGCGCGGGCGCCGTCGCCACGGCGACGGTGACGATCGAAGACGACGACTCGCTCGTTCTCAGCCTGGGGAACATCACCCAGACGGGGGCCGAGGCCATGGTCAGCATCCCCTCGCCCACGGGCCAATCGCGGACCATCCACCTGCGCTACCGCATCACGACGCCCCCCGGGGCCTGGAGCACGACCCAGACGGCCAGCACGACCACGTCCAGCGCGATGTTCGATGTCACGGGCCTGACGTCCGGAACGGAATATCAAATCGAGGTGTCGTTGGACAGCCATTTCGCGACGGGCGTGACGTCTGCCACCTTCACCACCCTGCCGTCGGCCGTGGAGTCGCTGAGCGTCGGGAGCATCACCCGGACCGGGGCCGCGGTCACGGTGAACGTCATCGCCGCCAACGACAGTGGTGTCCACCTGCGCTACCGCAAGGGGACCGACACCTGGAACAGGAAGTCCCAGTTCGTCCGCGTCGGCGAGACCTCCGCCACGATCACGCTGAGCGGCCTCGGCTCCGGCCGCGGGTACACAGTCGAGGCCTCTTACGACCGCGAGTTCCCGACGGCCACGACCGAGTCCGCCCGCTTCACCACCGCGCCTCCCAGCGTGGACTCGGTCAGCGTGGCGAAAGTCAGTCAGACCGGGGCCGCGGTCACGGTCGACGTCGTCGCCCCCAACGGCGACGACGTCCATCTGCGCTACCGTATCGGAGGTGACGACTGGAGCACCGAGTCCGCCCACGTCAACATCGGCGCGACCTCCGCCGCGTTCCCGCTGAGCGGCCTCACATCGGGCGCCGACTACGAGGTCGAGGCCTCCGACGACGCCGCCTTCCCGCCGGACACGACCAAGTCCACCAGCTTCACCACCCTGCCCCCGAGCCTGTCCGATGTCAGCGTGGGGAGCGTCACCCGGACCGAGGCCACCGCCACGGTCGCCATCGCCGCGCCCAACGGCGAATCGCAGACCGTCCACCTGCGCTACCGCACCACCACGCCGCAAGGAGCCTGGAGCGGGACCCCGACGACTGACACCACCACGGCCAGCGCGACCATCCCGCTGACGGGGCTGACCGCCGGTACGCAGTACGAGGCGCAGGCGTCGCTGAGCAGCGACTTCGCCGCGCCGCGGTCGACCGTCTTCTCCACCCTGTCGCCCGGCCCCAGCGTCTCCGGCGTCAGCGTGGGGAGCATCGGCCAGACGGGGGCCAGGGCCAACATCACCATCGCCAACCCGGGCAGGGGGCAGCGGACCGTCCGCCTGCGCTACCGCGAGACGCCCTCGGGAGCCTGGAGCGAGACCGAGACGGCTGAGACCACCACGGCCAGCGCGACCATCGATCTGACGGGCCTGACCTCCGGCACGCAGTACGAGGTGCAGGCGACGCTGGCCGGCGACTTCACGGCGGGCGCGCAATCCACCACCTTCACCACCCTGCCGCCGGCCGTCACCTCGGTGACGGTGAGCAGCGAGGCGCAAGACAAGGCGACCGTCACGGTGGCCGTCAGCGCGCCCAACGACAGCGATGTGCACCTGCGCTACCGCACCGCACGGGTACCTGGATCACCGAGTCGAAGGCCGCGGACGTGAAGGCCGCGGACGTGGGCGCATCCTCGGTCGACTTCGAGCTGACCGCCCTGACCTCTGGCAGCGACTACGTGGTTCAGGCGTCCTACGATGCCGCCTTCCCGGAGGAAGCGGCCAAGTCCGCCAGCTTCACCACCCTGCCCCCGAGCCTGTCCGGTGTCAGCGTGGGGAGCATCACCCGGACCGAGGCCACCGCCACGGTCGCCATTGCTGCGCCGAACGGCGATTCGCAGACCGTCCGCCTGCGCTACCGCGCGACGCCCTCGGAACCCTGGAGCGCGACCCAGACGACTCACACCAACACGGCCAGCGCGACCATCGATCTGGCGGGTCTGACCTCCGCCACGGAGTACGAGGTGCAGGCGACGTTGGGGGGCGACTTCACGGCGGGCGTGCAGTCCGCCACCTTCATCACCACACGCTCGACCGCACGTAGCTCAAGTCCCTCCGGCGGCGGTGGAGGCGGCGGCGGCGGCGGTCCGCCGCCGGTACCGATTCCCTCGGAGGTCGAGTTCGAGTGGAACGTGACCCGCGACATCGAATCGCTCGATAGCGAGCATCAGACGCCGACCGGTCTCTGGTCCGACGGCCAGACGCTCTGGCTGTTGGAGAACTCGGCGAGCGGCGCCGACGCGGTCTTCGCCTATGACATCGAGACCGGGGAGCGGCAAGCCGGGCTCGAGTTCGAACTCGACCGCCGCAACCGCTTCTCGCACGGCGTCTGGTCCAACGGCGAGATCGTCTGGGTCGCTGACCACGGCCAGGGCCAGCTCTTCGCTTACGACCTCGAAAGCGGCGAACGGCTCGAGCAGCGGGACCTCGAGCTGCACGAGGACAACCGCGATCCGCGCGGCATCTGGTCCGATGGTGAGGCGATCTAGGTGCTCGACAGCGTCAAGGACGCGCTGTTCGTCTACGACCTGGAGACCGGGGAGCTGATCGGCCAGCCGCCCCCCTTGGACAAGCTCAATAAGAGTCCGCGCGGGCTCTGGTCGGACGGCACCACGCTCTGGGTCTCGGACGACGGCGCCAAGCGGCTCTTCGCCTACCGAATCGAAGATGCAGCGCTGGCCCGCCACGAGGACCTGGAGTTCAGCTTCCGGCCGCTGCTCAAGGCCGGCAACGGCGACCCGCGCGGGAGCTGGTCGGACGGCGACGTCGTCTTCGTCGCCGACGAACAGGACGACCACGTCTACACGTACAACCTGCCCGATGCGATCGACGCGCGGCTTGCCTCGCTCGCGCTGAGCGGGGTCGAGATCGGCCAGTTCTCGCCCGCGCTGACCGACTACACAGGTCGAGCGGCGAGTGGCGTGACGACCACCACGATCCGGGCAGCGCCAATGCAGCAGGGCGCGACCGTCGCCATCGAGCCTGCCAGCGCCGACGGCGAAACCAGCGACGACCGCCGGCTGACGCTCAATGGGCCGACTGAAATCACGATCACGGTAACTTCCGCGGACCGCAGTCGGTCCAGGGTGTACCGCGTCCAAGTGAGCCGCGAGCAATGTCTGACCGGACTGAGCGACTCCCGCCTCAGCCGCGTCAGCTTCAGCGGCGGCAGCGTCGATGAACTGCTGGTCTGTGCCCGCAGCCTTGGCGTTGGCGCCGTCTTCCACCATCACGATGGTGACTGGGTGGCGTACTTCCTGAATGGACCGGAATTCATCAACCAGGGCTTCCGCAACAGGTTCGGTGACGGCTTGCCCGCGGGCGAGACCCTGATCGCCAAGCGCGAGTCAGCATCGATCGCGGCGTCCGCCGCGCCGGGCGAAGAGTAAGACGATGACTGCCTCTGACCGGGTGATGAACGAGTCAGGACAGACAGGATCCCCGGTCCAGGCCTGCGGCGGGACCGAGCTCTCCAGCGCTGCCTTGGCTGCAGGCACTTCCGGGTACGACACGCGCCCGGTGCGGTGCGGCGCGTTCGTTCTCAGCGGCTCTGTAAAGCACTTAGAAGATCTCATATCATGCACACCTGCATCTCACAGAGCCCTTATGCGAGTCGGGTACCCTCTTCGTCGGACTGCCACGAAACCTGATGCTCGCGGTCCGGATCGCAAGCGCCGAGTTTCGTAGCGGTCTGATCGCGCCAGGCGATTCGGCGCCGCTCGCAGAGTGGCGGCAGCCGTCTCCGGAGAGGCAAATGAGAGACCGCCTGAAACGGACGCGATTCTGCTCGGAAGACCCCGAACCGCAGCCCGCCGCCGCGGCCAAACCTGATCGGGCGCGGTCGACCGCCCGATCTCCCTGCCTGGACGCGTCCCGAAACAGCACTCGCCTCAGCGGACCAACTGTTTCGGATGCCGATGTCAGTGTCGGGACGCAGATGACGGACGGCAGCGGGCGGCTGTAGCTAGTACTCGCACGCTGTGTCGCGGCCGGATTTCAACATCCGTGCGCGACAGCTACGGATGGACCAGCACAACGAAACGAGAGTGACGATGAGCAACGGACGGCCCTTGACCAAACGAGAGTTGGCGAACGTGGTTGCGTCCAGGACCGGCGCGACGAGCCGCGATGTAAACGACGTGCTCGATGCGCTCGGCGAGGTGGTGCTGGAGCAACTCTCGCCCGACGGTCCCGGTTCCGTCACCATCGCGGGGCTCGTCAAGGTCGAGGTCTCCCCTCAGGCCGCACGAGCGGAACGCCTGGGTCGCAACCCCGGTACCGGTGAGGCCATCACGATTGCGGCTCGCCCAGCGCGGGCGCGCGGGAAGGTGCGGCTCCGGGCGCTCAAGCGGTTGCGCGATGTGCTGTAGCGCTGTCCGTTCGAGCAGCGGCTGCCGGCAGAGCTGTCGTGGTGCGTTGCAGCCTGTCCCACAGCTATGGGCGACTCGAACATGCAGTCGTGTATGGGGATCGGGATGTCGAACACGTTGGGTAATGCTCGCGTGATCGCAGACCGGCGGGCGGAGTGGACATGGCGATCGACGACACCGCAATCGGCGCCGCGTTTGTTGGGCAGATCCATGGCCATGAAGCTGAGCGGCCTCCTCCCACAGCACATCCTCTCTTCGCGCGCGGTGGCGGACCATTCGGCGCCAACCGGCGGACGCTGCAGCAGGCCGCGGCCTCAGGTCGGCTCGTCGACCGCCAGGAACCAGGAACCACGAGATCGCGAGGTCGCCACCTGAGGTACCCTCGCGACTTTCTTGGTAAGACGAACCCATCTCATGGTGCGTAACGTTCCCCTAACCGCACTTGCGGCGGCGCGGACTGCCGTCTTCCTCGCCCTCTTCGCCATCCTCTTAACCGCCCCCGGTTCCCCTAGCCCGGCCCAGGCCCAGGATTCGCCGTCGGTAACGGTCGGCCTGTCACCCTCCAGCCCGGTAGAGGCAGGCACGGCGATCACCGTCACCATGTCCTTCGGCAACCTGTAGTCCGACTCCGACACCGCCACCACCGACTACGTCTTCCGCGCCGATGTCCTGGACTCGGCCGATCAGAACGACGACGGCTGCGGGGGCGGCGGCCTGGGAATGACCGCTACATGTACCAGGTGGACGAAGATCCCGAGACCCGCAGCGGGACCATCTCCGCCGACTGTCCGGCGGGCGAGTACACGGTCCGGGTGAGCCTGTCCTCGGCGGAGGGCGTGGAACTGGCCTCGGCCAGCGCGGCATTTGCCATCGCCGCGCCCACCATCGGCATGGCCATCGCCCCCGACGCCGTGCAAGAGGGCAACGAGATCATCGCCGCCATGTCCTTTAGTGGTCTGGCGTACGACACTGACAGCGTCACCCCCGACTACGTCTTCCACGCCGACGTGCTGGACTCGGAAGATGAGAACGCCGACGGCTGCGAGGGCAGCGGCCTGGCCGTTGACCGGAACATCAACCGCGTGGACGAGGACCCGGAGGTGCGCAGCGGGACCGTCTCCGCCGGCTGTCCGGCGGGCGTCTACACGCTGCGGGTCAGCCTGTCCTCCGCCGACAACACCGAGCTGGCCTCGGCCGGCGCCGGTTTCTTCATCCTCCGCGCCCCGGTGGTCATCGCGCCGCCCAGCCTCACCGCGCTGAGCGTCAGCCACGGGAATCCCGCCGTGAACGTCGCCCTCTCCCCGACCTTCGACAGCGAGACCCTGGAGTACAGAGCCGCCATGAAGGTGGAGCGGATCACCATCGCGCCCACCGCCGACGCCGGCGCCACCATCGCCTACCGGGACGGGAACGGCGCCGCCATCGCCGACGCTGATGCAACGGTCGACGGACAGCAGGTGGACCTGGCGGCCGGGTCCAACACCGTCAGGGTCCCCGTCAGCAAGGACGGTCTGACCACCACCTACGCCCTCACCCTGTTCCGCCTGGTGACCCAGCAGCAGACGCAGAACGGCGCCAGCCTCAGCACACTGACGCTGAGCGAAGGCCGGTTGTCGCCGGTCTTCGCCAGCGACACGACGAGCTACATGACGTGGGTGGGCTGCACGGTGACGCAGATCACCGTCACGCCGGCCACCACCGACAGCGGCGCCACGACCGCGTTCCTCGACGCCAGCGACGCCAGCGACGCCACACTGGCCGACGCCGACGGCAACGTGAGCGGGCACCAGGTGAACCTGGTGGAAGGCGCGAACCCCATCAAGGTGAAGGTGACGGCGGCGGACGGCGTCACGACCGAGACCTACACCGTCACCGTGACGCGCACGGCGGAGGACACGCTGCTTAATCCGCCGGCCAGCGACCCGGCGGCCTCAGGCCCCTCGTCGGCTCTCTACGACGTGACCTTCCAGGGCGTCTGGACCACCGCCGTCACGCCGGATGGTCTGCCCAGCGGCGCGCACTTCACCCAGTTGGTCGGCGCCGTCCACAACGCCGACGTGAGCTTCCTGAGCGGCGGCGAAACGGCCACGCTGTGGGTCGAGGGCGTGGCGGAGAACGGGACCACGATCGGTTTCGAGGGTGAGATCAATACGGCCGGGGCGAACAAGCTCAGCCTGCTGAAGAGCAGCTCCGGCGCGCCCGGCCCAACAGACTCGACCGCCTTGAGCATGGTGACGCTGACCACCGGCCATCCCCGGGTCACGCTGACCACGATGGTCGCCCCCAGCCCCGACTGGTTCGTCGGCGTCGCCGGGCTGTCGCTGCTCAACGCCGGCGGCAACTGGGTGGAGTCGCTCACGGTCAACCTGTATCCCTGGGACGCCGGCACCGAGGACGGGACCGGGTTCTACATGACGAACGACGCCACCGCGCCGCGGGGAACCATCCACAGCATCCGCGGGACCGGCAAGTTCACGACCGAGCCGATCGCGACCCTGACCATCGCTCGGCAGCCGTTGCCCGAGGTCTCGATCGCGGCGGGTCCCAGCCCGGTGACCGAGGACATGGCCGCCACGTTCACGCTCACCCGCACCGGGGACACGGCAGCGCGGCTGGTCGTCGCGGTGACCGTCTCCGAACAGGGCGACTACCTCGAAAGCCCGGCGCCCGCCGAGGCGGTGTTCAACGCCGGCGACCGGGAGGCGACCCTGACCGTCCCCCTGGACGACGATGACCTCGACGAGGCCGGCGGGTCCGTGACCGCGACCGTGACCGCCGCCGCCGATGCCCCCTACGCCATCGGTTCCCCGCCCGAGGCGACGGTGCGGGTGACCGACAACGACCTGCCGTTCGTCAGGTTCGTTCAGCCATCAGCCGCTGACCGGATAGTGACGGAGGGAGACCTCCTGACATTCACGATGGAGCGCGAAGGCGATACGAGCGTATCTCTTATTGTAGATGTGGAGACGCTTACCAGCGGGTTTGACATTCCGAGCGCGCTTCCGCACGAAGTTACTCCTGGATATCTTCGCGGCTTCTACCGATTCCTCCCCGGCGAGACCCGCAAGGAGTTCCGTCAGGCCGTCTTCACGTTCAGGGGCAGCAGGCTCACCTACCTGGGCGGCCGATATCAGCACTGGATCACGCCGAAACCCGCCTTGTACCGCACCGAAGAGCTGACCGAGGCGCATCGGCAGAACATCGAGTCCTGCAGCACAAACACTGATATCGCAGACGGCGCATGCCTCGGGTTCGGCAAGCCCTACCAGCAGTACTTCTTCCAGAGCGCTCGCCAGACGGTGATCATCGAAGCGGTCGCCGACACCGTGGCGGAAGGGACCGCGGCCGCGGTCACGCTTCGGCGCATCGGCGGCCCGACGAGTTCGTACAATTTGGCGCTGGTCGTGGACCTGGACGTCAGTGAGAGCGGAACCTTCATCGATGGGGCAAAGCCGGAGACGGCCACGATTCCGGCGCAACAGGATTCGGTCAGGCTGGAGATTCCCACGCAGGAGGATGAGGAGGATGAAGTCGACGGCTCGATCACCGTGAGACTCCTGCCGCGCACCGCCGACACCTACACGAGCGCCGAGAAGTATGAGATCGTCCCGGACGACGCGCCCGCGGCCCGGGACTTCGGAGAGAACCGGGTCACCGTCACGGTGACCGACAACGACCTGCCCCTGATCACGATCGCGGCGGACGCCGATCGGGTGGAGGAGGGAGAGGCGGCGGCGTTCACCTTGACCCGCACCGACCTGGCGAACGAAGCGGTGTCCGTCACGGTCGATTTCAGCACGACGGGCAACCTGCTTTCCGGCGCTGTTTCGGCGGCGGCGGATTTCGCGGAGAACGCCCGCACCGCCGCCGTATCCGTGACCACCGTCGAGGACGACATCGTCGAAGCGGACGGCTCCCTGACCGCCACCCTCCGGGCGCTGACCGGGTACCGCGTCGGCGCTCCCGCCACGGTGACCATTGAGGATGACGACCTGGTGATCGATCTGGCCCTGTCGCCGGACCCGGTGCGGGAGGACGGCCCCGCCACGACCGTCACGGTCACCGCCACGCTCGAGTCGGGCGCGCGGAGCGTGGCGACGCTGGTGGACCTCACCGTGTCCGGCAGCGGCGCCGAGGGCGTGGTCGGCTTCGTCCCCGTGGCGCCGTTCACGCTGACGATCCAACCGAACGCGGCCAGCGGGCAGGCGACGTTCACGCTGACGCCGGTCAACGACAACGTGGACGAGACGGACGAGACGGTGACGGTCAGCGGCGCGGTGGCCGCCGTGCCGTCGCTGATGGTGAACGCGGCGACGCTGGCGCTGACCGACGACGACGTGGCCTCCCACACCATCGCCCTGTCGCTGGACCAGATGGAAATCGCCGAGGACGGCGGCGCTGCGACGGTCATCGTCACCGCCACCCTGAACGCGGCCGCCCGCAACGAGGAGACGGTGGTGAATCTCACCGTGTCCGGCAGCGGCGACGCGGACGCGGTCGACTTCACCCCGGTAGCGCCGTTCACGCTGACGATCCCGCCGGACGCGACCATCGGGACGGCGATGTTCACGCTGACGCCGACCGACGACGACGTGGACGAGGCGCACGAGACGATCACAGTCGGCGGCGCGGTGACCGCCGTGCCGGCACTGACGGTGCAGGCCGCCACATTGGTGCTGGCCGACGACGACGTGGCCTCCGACGCCATCGCCCTGTCACTGGACCACACGGAGGTCGCCGAGGGCGCAGACGCCACGACCGTCACGGTCACCGCCCGGATGAACGCCGGCGCGCGGACCGTCGCGACGGAGCTGACGGTCTCGGTCACCGGGGACACGGCCACCGCGGGGACGGACTTCGCAGAGGTGATCTCCTTCACGCTGACGATCCCGCCGGACGCGGTCAGCGGTCAGGCGACGTTCAGTCTGGCGCCGACCGACGACATGATCGCCGAGGGCCCCGAGACGCTGACGGTCAGCGCCGTGGAGGTCGTCGATACCACGCAGACGCCAACCCCGACCCCGCTGCCGGTCAGCCCGGCGACGCTGACCCTGACCGACGACGACACGGCGTCCATGCGGATTGATCTGTCGGTGGATCGTTTGCGGGTTGTTGAGGGCAGTCCCGCGGCGACGGTGATGGTGACCGCGATGCTGGACGCGGGCTCGCGCACCGTTGACACTGTGCTGACGGTGTCGGTGTTGGGCGGGACGGCCGATGCGGGCGACTTCACCGCCGTCGCGGCCTTCCCGCTGACGATCGCCGCCACGCAGACCAGCGGCATGGCGACCTTCACCCTGGAGCCGTTGGCGGACCGCCTCGAGGAGGGCGACGAGACCATCGTCGTCAGCGGCAAGGTGACCAGCGGGCCGACGCTGCCGGTCAATTCGATCGAGATCACGCTGGCCGACGTGTTCACCCCCTCCACGGAGGTGGTGCTGAGCGTGAAGCCGGCAACGGTTCCGGAGAGCGTGGGCAGCAGCGGCCAGCTCGTGAACGTCTCCGCCGAGGTGAACCAGGGCGCGCGCACCGTCGAAACCGTCATCCGGGTGACCGTCTCCGCCTCGGGCGTGGAGGCGGCCGTGGACTTCGAGCCCGTGGCCGCTTTCGATATCACGATCCCCGCGAACAACACCGGCGGCGTGGCGACCTTCACCCTGCAGGCGATCGACGACGACGTGGACGAGGAGGACGAAACGATCACGTTGAGCGGCGCGATCGCGGCGTTGCCGGGCCTGGTCGTGAACGACGTCACGCTCATGCTGACCGACGACGACGATGCGCCCGGCGCGGCCACCCTGTCGCTGGACCGCACGGAGTTCGCCGAGGGCGACGCCGAGACGCAGGTGACGGTCACCGCGACGCTGAGCGACACCGCCCGCACCGTGGCGACGGCGGTGTCGGTGTCGGTTGGGGGAGGCGCGGCAGACACGGCTACGGCGGGGACCGATTTCGCTTCGGTGGCGCCCTTCCCGCTGACCATCCCGCCGAACCTGAAGAGCGGGCAGACGACCTTCACGCTGACGCCGCTGGACGACGAGGAGGACGAGGAGAACGAGACGGCGACGGTGAGCGGCGTGGTGACAGCCTTGCCGGACCTGACGGTGAACGCCGCCACGCTGACGCTGACCGACAACGACCAGCGGGGCATCACGGTATCGCCGGACGCGCTGGTGATCCTCGAAGGCGAATCCAGTACCTACACCGTCGCGCTGGCGACGCAGCCGTCCGCGGACGTGACGGTGACGGTGAGCGGGGCGGCGGGCACGGACCTGACCGTGACCGGGCCTCCGCTGACCTTCACCAGGACGAACTGGAGCCAGCCGCAGACCGTGACGGTGGCGGTGGGGCACGACGCCGACGCGTCCGCGGACGCCGCGGTGACGCTGACCAACACGGTGAGCGGCGGGGACTACGGCGCGGTCTCGGCCGACATCGCGGTGACCATCACCGACGACGACAGCCCGGCCCTGGCGCTGTCGAAGACCGTGCTGACGCTCACGGAGGGCGGCGCGGCCGGGACCTACACCGTCGCGCTGGCGACGCAGCCCTCGGCGGACGTGACGGTGACGGTGAGCGGGGCGGCGGGCACGGACCTGACGCTGACCGGGCCTCCGCTGACCTTCACCACGTCGAACTGGAGTCAGCCGCAGACCGTGACGGTGGCGGCGCGGCACGACGACGACGCGCTGGCGGACGCCGCGGTGACGCTGACCAACACGGCGAGCGGCGCGGACTATGGCGACGTCTCGCAGGACATCACGGTGACGATCACCCGCGCCATCTCCAGCGACGCCACGCTGTCGGCGCTGGCCCTGAGCGGCGTCAGCTTCACCCCGACCTTCGCGCCCGGCGAGACGACCTACACGGCCAGCGTGGCCTACGACGTGTCGTCCACCATCGTCACGGCCACGACCAAACACGCCGGCGCCAGCGTGGTAATCACGCCGGTCGACGCGGACACCATCACCAACGGCCACCAGCTGAACCTCGACGTGGGCGACACCGTCATCAGCGTGGAGGTGACGGCAGAGGACGGCAACACCACCCAGACCTATACGGTGACGGTGACCCGGGGCAAGGCGGCGGTCACGATCAGCGCTGACGCGGCGATGGCGGACAAGGGGCACAACCCGGTCTTCACGCTGACCCGCAGCCCCAGCGCCTCGGACTCCCTCGAGGTGACAGTCCGCGTCAGCGAGAGCGGGCGCTTCGTGATTCCCGCCAATGAGGGCGACCAGACCGTCACCATCCCCGCCGACACGGCCTCGGCGACGTACATGGTCAGGACCGTGATCGACAATGATGCCTGGGATCCCCACTCCACGGTGACCGCGGCGGTGGTGGCCGAGGCCAGCTCCCCCTACACGGCCGGCTCTCCCGCCTCCGCGTCCACGGACCTCAGCGACGACGACTTCCCCTCGGCGACGGCGGTGCTGACCGTCGACCCGGCCACGGCCAACGAGGGCGACTCGGTGACGGTGACCCTCATCGTCACCACCGACTTCGAGCAGATGCCCCACGCGGACGCAGGAGCCATCACGCTCAGCACGGCCCCCGACACCGCGCAGACCGCCGACTACGGCGCCCTGAGCGCGACCAGCTTCACGCTCGAGGCGGCGGACTTCACCTCCGTTGACGTAGGCGGGAACCCCCGCTACCAGGCCGCCTACACGGCAACCGTCGCCGTCGTGGACGACAACGCCCAGGAGGACGCCGAGGACTTCAGCGTGTCCATGGCCCGGGGCAGCGACCTCCACACCAGGGTCAGGCTGGGCACGCCGGCCAGCCAGACCGTCACCATTAGCGCCAACGACACGCCCACCAACGCCGTGCCGACCTTCCCCAGCGGGACCGTCACGCGCCGGGTGGCGGAGAACGCGGCTGCCGGCCAGAACGTGGGCGACCCGGTCGCGGCCATGGACACCGACACCGGCGACGAGCTGATCTACTCCCTCGAGGGGACGGATGAGCCGGCCTTCACCATCGTCCGGACCAGCGGCCAGATCCAGACCAAGGCGGGCGTAACCTACAACTACGAGGCCAGGACCAGCTACTCGGTGACGGTGAAGGTGAACGACGGCACTGTGGACGTGACCAAGGCGGTGACGATCAACGTCACCGACGAGCAGGAGCCCCCGGGCAAGCCGAATGCGCCGGCGGTGTCCGCGAAGCCGGGCAGCAGCACCGAGCTCGACGTGCGCTGGAGCGCCCCCGCCAACACCGGCCCGCCCATCAACGACTACGACGTGCGGTACCGCCGGGCGGGCACGTCGGACGTGTTCACCACCGCGACCCACGACGGCGCCGGCACGTCGGCCACCGTCGGGGGGCTGGACGCCGGCACCGCATACGAGGTGCAGGTGCATGCGCGCAACCCCGAGGGCGTCGGCGACTGGTCGGACTCCGGTACGGGCACAACCGGCGCCGCCGCGACGACCCTCTCCAGCGACGCCACCCTGAGCGAACTCACGCTGAGCGGCGTCTCCTTGATCCCGGCCTTCCGGTCGCCGACCACCACGTACCGGGCGACGGTGGACAACAGCGTCTCATCTACCGCGGTGACGGCGGTGACGACCCACGACAAGGCCACCCAGGTGATTCTGATCGGCGGCGTGCGGGACTTATACGAAACGCCGGACCTGGCGCTGGGCGACAACACCATCGAGGTGGTGGTGACCGCCGAGGACGAGGTGACCACCCGCACCTACGAGGTCATCGTGCACCGCCGCCACCCGGCGGGACAGGGCGGGCCCCGGGTGGTCATCGCCGCCTCCAAGTATCTGGTCGACCGCGAGGGCGGGCCAGGCCAGGGAGGCTACCGGGAGCGGGACCTCTACGTCACCCTGTACAACCTGGAGACCGACGCCACCTGGCGCGGCGATGACGCGTACAACGGCGATTACGCGACGCTGGACTACGTGCACCGGACCGACGTGCTGGGCGCTGACGGTAACAGCGGTCTCGCCGACCTGGACCTGCGTAACGACTGCGAAGGGCCGGCGCTCTTCGAACGCAACCACATGTACATGAGCGTGGACCGGGAGATTCGCAAGGTCAACGAGAACCCGGAGAACCGCGGCGGCGGCGGCGGCGGCGACTGCCTCAATGCCTTCACTGTGACGGTGACCGTCTGGACCGGCGCGGTCTACGAAGCGGCCCGTGAAGCGGCCTACGCAGCGGTATACGAATCACAGGGCCGTGAAGCCGCCGAAGCGGAGGCCCGGGTGCGCTTGGGCGCGGCCCCCCACGCGGCCCAATTGACCTGCGAGTTCGACGGCACGGCCAACGACGACTTCCGGGCATTGCTCGATGACGGTGACGGCGACCCGCAGAGGGGATGGGATTGGTACTACCAGGGCTACGCCCTCTGCACCGACGCGAACGCCGACTTCGACCCGGACTCCGCGCCCACCATCCCCGCCTTGAACTGGGAACCGCCGGAGTAAGATGCCTTGCTGAGGCTGTCGCACAAACTGCCGGGGTGAGGAGTTCAGGCGTAATCTGTGGGCGAGGACCGGGTGTAACGAAGGGTTGGCGCGATGGCCGAGCGCCTGCCGTGTGAGCGTGAGCAGCAGTACTTGATGCCGGCTAGTCTGCTCGATTGGCTGCCCAAGGACCACTTCGCCTGGTTCGTGCTGGAGGCGGTCGAGCTGCTTGACCTGTCCGCCTTTCACGCCGCCTACCGCGATGACGGCTGGGGCCGCCAGGCCTACGACCCGGCGATGATGCTGGCGCTGCTGCTCTATGCCTACTCCGAGGGCGAGCGTTCGAGCCTGCGGATCGAGCGGGGTTGCCGGGAAGACATCGCCTTTCGCGTGCTGAGCGCCAACCGGCAGCCCGATCATGCGGCGACCTGCCGCTTTCGTCAGCGCCACGAGCAGGCGCTGGCGGGACCGTTCGTCGAGGTGTTGCGGCTCTGCGCCGAGGCGGGGCTGGTGCGGGCCGGGCTGCTGGCGCTGGACGGGACCAAGCTGCGCGCCAACGCGAGCCGCGAGCGCAATCGCACGCAGGCGCAACTGGAGGCCGAAGTCGAGCGCATGCTGGCCGAAGCGGAGCGGGTGGACGCTGAGGAGCAGGCGGGTGCGGGCAGGGAGCAGAGCGACGCGTTGCCGCCCGAGCTGCGCAGCCGGACGCAGCGGCTGGCGCGGCTGCGTGAGGCGCAGGCGCGCTTGGCGACTCGCGAACAGGAACGACAGGACGCTTACGAGGCGCGGCTGCGGGAACGTGAGCAGAAGGATGCGCGCGGGCGTCAGCCGAAGCGACCAACGCCCGACCCGGAGACGAAGGTCAACCTGACCGACCCGGACAGCCGGGTCGTGCGCGACTATTTGGGCCACTACCAGGGCTACAACGTGCAGGCGGTGGCGACCCGCGAGATCGTGGCGGCCGAGCTGACCCGCGCGGCGGCCGATGTGCAGGAACTGCAGCCGATGGTCGCAGCGACGAATCACAATCTGCAGGCGCTGGGTCAGGCGCCGATCGGGATCCTGCTGGCCGACGCCGGCTGCAACTCCGACGCCAACGTCGGGGCGCTGGCCGAGGCCGGTCCCGAGTTGTTGATCGCCAGCCGCAACGACGCTAACCGCCGCGCCGCCGGTGCGGCCCCGCGTGGGCGCATCCCGGCGGCACTCTCCCCGCGCGAGCGGATGCGGCGCAAGCTGACGACCAAGCGCGCCGACGGCTGTACGAGCAGCGCCGCTGGATGATCGAGCCGGTCTTCGGCGACATCAAGGAGAACCGCGGCATCCGCCGCTTCCAGCGCCGCGGCTTCGAGGCCTGCGCCTGCGAGTGGAAACTGATCGCCGCCAGCCACAACCTGCGCAAGCTCTACCGCTGCTGGCAGCGCCCAGCCTCGCCCGGGCCGTCCGCGCGCCTCTCAGCGAGGCCTCGCCCACGCTCTCGTCGCCTACCTCCGACCAACCTGGGCCAACATCGATTCGCCCATTCCCGATGCCGCAAGACATCTTGCATCGGACAACCCCGCAACCGCTGGCCACCACAACCACTAACGCCAAACTCTATGCGACAGCCTCTGCTAGGCGCGCCTGGAACGAGGATGGACAGTCCAACGCAGCTAGTGGTCCGTTGTCGGCCAACTTCGAGAGGGACTCCTTCTCAAGGCGCAAGCGCGAATGTCAACTCAAAGATTCTCGATCTTGTCGAGCTTGGTGGCCCCAACGGGATTCGAACCCGTGCTACCAGCTTGAAAGGCTGGCGTCCTAGGCCTCTAGACGATAGGGCCACGCTCTGAGGATACTACGCGACGGGCGGGCGTAGAGTGGCGGCGGGAGGCTGAATGTCGCAGCGGAACGCCCGCTACCGGCGGCGGCCCGGCACGGTCGTGCTGAGGCGATCGCGGCTGGCGCCCGAGGTGGTGCGCACGCGCACGCGCCGGCGGCGGACGATTACGCCGCGCGCGTGGATGGTCGTGGTCGCCTTCGCGGCCGTGATGGCCGCCGGCGGCGCTGTCCTCAGCCTTGATATCTCCACCGCGCCGGGCGTCGACGTGAGTTTCTTCGACGGTCTCTTCACGGCCGTCTCCGCAGCCAGCGTGACGGGGCTGACGCGGTTCGACACCGCCGACAGCTTCTCCTGGTTCGGCGAAGCGGTCACGTTGGCGCTGGTCCAGCTCGGCGGGCTCGGGGTGACGATGTACGCGGGGATGCTGATTCTGATCGCCGGTCGCCGGCTCGGGATGCGCGGGCGGCAGTTTTTCGGCATGGAGCTGGCCGGCTCGGGCAGCGAGGTCGCCGGCGCGCCGCAACTGCTGCGGCGGGTGATGATCTACACCGCCGCAGCCGAGACCATTACCTTCATCGCCTTGCTGCCCTGGTTCGTGATGGAGTTCGGCGGCCTGCACTCGGTCTGGATGGCCCTCTACCACGCCGTCTCCGCGTTCAACTGCGCCGGTTTCGACATCATGGGCGGCGGCCGCGGCTTCGCCGGCCAGGTCGCCGACGGCTATCCGATCGTGGTGATGGGCGTGGCGGCGTTGCTCGGCAGCCTGTCATTCCTGACCGTCTTCGACGTCGCCCGCGGGCGCCGCCGCTGGACCCTCGACACGCGCGTCGTGCTGGTCGGCATGACGGGCATGCTGGCGATCGGCATGGTGCTGTTCATCGTCGCGGAGTGGAACGGCGTGTTCGCCGACCAGAGCATCGTCTCGCGCGTGGTCAACGGGTTTTTTCTCTCGGTCAACCGGACGACGGGCATGACCACGGCGCCGATCGACCAGCTGGGCAATGCGACGACGCTGAGCACGTTGCCGTTGATGCTGATTGGCGGAGCCTCGACCTCGACCGCGAGCGGAATCAAGATCGGTTCCTTCATGGTCTCCGTGTTCGCGGTTGTCTCCGCGCTGCGCGGCCGCGAGAACGTGGTCGTGTTCGGCCGCGAGGTGCCCGCGGCGGTCGTGATTCGGGCTTTCGCAGTCGTGATGCTGGCGCTCACCGTCTACGCCATCGGCGTGCCGGTGCTGCTCGCCGTCGAGGATCAGCTGGCGCCGCTGGCGCTGGCCTTCGATGCGATGTCGGCGCTGGCCAACGTCGGCTGGAGTAAGGGTGTCGCCCACGCCGCGTCGCAGTGGGGCGCGCATATCCTGATGATCCTGATGTTCGTCGGGCGCCTCGGGCCGATGCTCGTGGCCCTCGCGATTCCGGATCGTCCGCGCGATCGGTTCCGCTACCCGACGGCGCCCGTGCGGATTGGCTAACAGGAGGACTGCGATGCAGGTTGCCGTGCTCGGTTTGGGACGCTTCGGCTCGCACCTGGCCAAGTCGCTGCAGGACCAGGGCCACGACGTGCTTGCCATCGACATGGATGTGGGGGTCGTGCAGGGGCTCGCGGACGATGTCGCGCGGGCGATGATCGCGGACATCACCGACCTCGACGCGCTGCGCGAGCTGAGCATCGGCGATGTCGATGTGGCCGTCGTCTCGACGGCCGAGCTCGACGCGAGCGTGCTGGCGATCATGAACTGTCAGACGCTCGGCGTCGCGCTCGTCTTCGCGAAGGCGAGCAGCGATAGGCACGCGCTGATTCTCGAGCGGCTCGGGGCGGACCGCGTGATGCGCCCGGAGCGCGACGGGGCAGAGCGGTTCGCACACATGCTCCAGGTGACCGCAGCGCGCGATTTCCTGCCGCTCACGCCGGCCTATGGAGTGGCAATCTTCGAAGCGCCGCGGGTCTGGACGGGACGGCGGCTGGAGGTCGCGGCGGCACCGGACCGCGCGCCGACGCGCCGCTTGCTGGCGGTGGTGCGCGGACAAGACGTGCAGCTGAACCCGGTGCTCTCTCAGGAGATCGAACGGGGCGACCTGTTGGTCTATGCGGCGACCGATGAAGACCTCGGCCGGCCGCTGGGTTCCTGAGGATCTCCGCCGCACGGGCGGCCCCCAAGACGCTCGCGATGTTCGGAGCTTAAACGGCAGAGAGCCGACCTGGCGGGGTCGGCTCTCGGACGGTTGGATTGGTAGCGGGAGTGGGATTCGAACCCACGACCTTCGGGTTATGAGCCCGACGAGCTACCGCTGCTCCATCCCGCAAAGTGCGAAGACTCGGAACAAGTTGTGAGTGCGTCTGGAAAGCTGCGTGTGGGTCGTGCGCTGCGCAGAGGGTAGGGCAGATCAAGCCGTTCGGCCATTAGTACGACTCAGCTGCACCCGTCACCGGGCTTCCACCTGTCGCCTATCAAACGGGTAGTCTTCCCGTGGCCTTATCCGCTCTATGGCGGCGGGAGCGCTCATCTAGGGGTTGGTTTCGCGCTTAGATGCTTTCAGCGCTTCTCCTTTCCGGACATGGCTACCCAGCTATGGAGGATGGCCCTCCAACTGGCACACCAGCGGTCCGTCCACCCCGGTCCTCTCGTACTAGGGGCAGTTCCCCGCAACGCTCCAGCGCCCGCAGAGGATAGAGACCGAACTGTCTCACGACGTTCTGAACCCAGCTCGCGTGCCGCTTTAATGGGCGAACAGCCCAACCCTTGGGACCGACTCCAGCCCCAGGATGCGACGAGCCGACATCGAGGTGCCAAACCTTGCCGGCGATGTGAACTCTCGGGCAAGATAAGCCTGTTATCCCCGGGGTAACTTTTATCCGATAAGCCACGGCCCTACCACTCGGTACCGTAGGATCACTTTGGCCGACTTTCGTCCCTGCTCGACGTGTCTGTCTCGCAGTCAAGCCCCCTTATGCCAATGCACGTGACAGGTGATTTCCATCCACCCTAAGGGGACCGTTGCGCGCCTCCGTTACAATTTAGGAGGCGACCGCCCCAGTCAAACTGCCCACCAGACATGGTCCGCACGCTTGCTCGCGCGTTAGAAGGCCACGACAGGAAGAGTGGTATTTCACCTTTGCCTCCACCGTGCCCGGAAGCACCGCTTCAACGGCTCCCACCTATGCTACGCATCGTGTAGCGACCTTCAATGTCAAGTTGCAGTAAAGCTCCACGGGGTCTTTTTGTCCATCTGCGGGGAGGCCGCATCTTCACGGCCACTTCAATTTCGCCGAGCTCCTCGCCGAGACAGTGCCCAGATCGTTACGCCATTCGTGCGGGTCGGAACTTACCCGACAAGGAATTTCGCTACCTTAGGACCGTTATAGTTACGGCCGCCGTTCACTGGGGCTTCGGTTTAGACCGTGAAGTCCGCCCCTTAACCTTCCAGCACTGGGCAGGCGTCAGCCCCTATACGTCCGCTTTCGCGTTAGCAGAGACCTGTGTTTTTGTTAAACAGTCGCCTGGGCCTGCTCGCTGCGGCCTGCGCTGCATGCACCGGGCAAGCCGGTGCGACAACGGAGGCGCTCCTTCTCCCGAAGTTACGGAGCGATTTTGCCGAGTTCCTTAGCGAGGAATCACTCGTCCACCTTGAGGTACTTACCCTCACCTACCTGTGTCGGATTGCGGTACGGGCGCTGAGCGCATTTGCGGCCGAGGTTTTTCTTGCCGGAATAGGATCACCGGAGTCGCTTTGACTGACGTCGCTGCTTCCGCGACCTCCTCCGCTTAACCAGGCGGTGTTTAACTCCCGCCTGTCGCCTACGAGGTCGCGACGGACCATGTCCAATAGGCCCGCTCGGGCTACCAGCCCGGGTCGCCCCTTGCCGCTCAAACACGCGCCCAACGGGGCCGGAATATGAACCGGCTGTCCATCGCCTACGCCTTTCGGCCTCGGCTTAGGCCCGCCTAACCCTACGCGGATTGCCCTTCCGTAGGAACCCTTAGGTATTCGGTGGGCATGGTTCTCACATGCCTTACGCTACTCATACCGGCATTCTCACTTCCGCCCGCTCCAGTGCGCCTCGCGGCGGCACCTTCACTGCTGGCGGAACGCTCCCCTACCGATCCAGCGTTCCCCGAGGGGGTACTGGATCCCGCGGCTTCGGTACTCCGCTTGAGCCCCGTTGAATTGTCGGCGCTCGGTCACTCGACCAGTGAGCTATTACGCACTCTTTTAAGGGTGGCTGCTTCTAAGCCAACCTCCTGGTTGTCTTTGCGACCAAACTTCCTTTACCACTGAGCGGAGATTTCGGGACCTTAGCCGGCGGTCTGGGCTGTTTCCCTTTCGACAATGGAGCTTATCCCCCACTGTCTCACTGCCGGGGCGTCGGCCGTGGCATTCGCGGTTTGATAGGGGTTGGTAGGCTTTTCGCCCCCTTACCCAGTCAGAGCCCTACCTCCACGGTCGGATTACCCCAACGCTGCCCCTAAAGGCATTTCGGGGAGAACCAGCTATCGCCAGGTTCGCTTGGCATTTCACCTCTACCCACAGGTCATCCAATCCATTTGCAACTGAAGAAGGTTCGGGCCTCCACGGGGCTTTACTCCCGCTTCACCCTGCCCATGGGTAGCTCACCTGGTTTCGGGTCTACGCCTTGCGACTCACGTCGCCCTATTCAGACTCGCTTTCGCTGCGGCTCCGGCAGAGACTGCCTTAGCCTGGCCACAAAGCGTAACTCACCGGTTCATTCTTCAATAGGCACGCTGTCAGCCCCTTCTGGAGCCTCCAACTGCTTGCGAGCACACGGTTTCAGGAACTATTTCACTCCCCTCCCGGGGTGCTTTTCACCTTTCCCTCACGGTACTGGTCCGCTATCGGTCACTTCGAGTATTTAGCCTTGGGAAGTGGGCTCCCCAGATTCCCACGCGCTTTCTCGTGCCGCGTGGTACTTAGGAACGTTTCCGGCAGCTGCGTCGGGTGTCGGTTACTGGACTGTCACCATCTTTGGCGGCCCGTTCCAGGGGCCTTCACCTACCCGCGCAGTTTGTAACTGCCGCCGCTAGTCGTCCTTCGCGGTTGTAACGCCCTGCAACACCCACCGCCCAGAGGGGGGACGCCCCATTAGGGGCGATGGGTTTGGGCTGCTCCCGGTTCGCTCGCCGCTACTACGGGAATTGTTTCTTTTCCTCGGGGTACTTAGATGTTTCATTTCCCCCGGTTGCCTCCACCGGACCTATGTGTTCAGTCCGGGGTGACGGCGTATAACCGCCGCCGAGTTGCCTCATTCGGGAATCCACGGATCAGCCTGTTTGACGGCTCCCCGCGGCTTATCGCAGTCACACCACGCCCTTCATCGGCTCGAAGTGCCAAGGCATCCACCGTGCGCCTGTTTCGCTTGATCTGCACTACGCGCTGCGCATGCACATGAACCACACGCTTGCCCCCTCACCCGGCCACGCTGTGGATGCGGTTCCCTCGGAGGACCCGCGGCGTTGTCTGGCGAGAGAGGCTTCTTTCCCGCGTCTCCCTGCGTTGCGAGCAGGGAGCGCTGTGGACGCTTCTCACAACTTGTTCCTTGTCAAGGCGCCCCCCGCATCACCTTGCTGACCGCCTGTGGCGGGTCGCTGGGCGTTTTGGGGTACGAAGGAGCAGACTACGCCGACCCTCCGCCCGATGTCAACCCAGCCGCCAGCCGACGCCGTGTGGCTGGTTGTCAGAAGCGATCCTGATAGGACCGCGCCAGCGACTCCGAAGGGTCGGCCTGGATCCCCAGCGGCGGAATCGGGTAGCGCAGCCCGTTGCGCGAGAGCGCGTCCAGCCCCTGAATCAGCTTCGGCAGATAGCGCGGCGGCAGCGCGATCAGCAGCTCGTCGTCCTGCACCCCGCCGAAACGACGCTCGGCGTAGCAGGGGATCGAGAGCGACGGCTGCCCGGTCCGCAGCGCGCGGCCCCAGCTGTCGGCGCAGGCCGACTCGCCGACCACGCTGAAGTCGAACTTCTTGTAGCCGCTGAACTGCAGGCCGTTGATCAGGATGATCATCTGGCCGGGCGTGCCGTAGAGCAGCACCAGGTCGGGCGGGTCAAGCCGCCCCGTCGCCAGCGGCGAGACGGCCAGCGCGGTGTAGCGGCCGCTCGGCATCACATCCATCGCCTGCTGGTGGAGGATCGAATCCTCGTCGTTCTCGAACCAGACATTCGTCATCGTGGTGCGGTGGCGCCATTCGCCGTCGTCCTCGTTGGGATGCAGGCCGACGGGCGCGCCGCACTGCGCGCCGATCAGGTCGTCCATCGTGATCCCGAGCGTGAAGTTGAGCCAGCGCGCCTGCGCGACGATCTGGTCCAGCGCGTACTTGGTCTGCGGCCGGCGGATGCGCGGCACCGCCTCCATCTCTTCGACCCGCTCGAACAGCTTCATGCCAACGGGCGTCGCCGTCAGCCGCAGCAGACGGTTGAGATCGGCCACAATCTGCGGCCAGTCATAGCTCTCGGGCGCGGGCGGTGCGTCGGCTGCGACGCCAACAGCGGCACTGGTGGTCATGGTGTCTCCTCCACTTGCCCGGATGCTACGCCAGCCGCCGTGCTTGCCCGCTCCCGCGCACCGCCCAGCGAGCTGCCGCAGGCGCAGGGAGCTTCCCCCTCCGATTCCCACCCTCGCGACCGCGTAGTCCGTACCATGCAGGGGACAGACAGACAGCGGCCCTGCAGGCCGATGAGAGGACGAAAACGATGCCCGCGCTCGATGGAATGCGGATTCTCGACATGACGCAATACGAGGCGGGCACGTCGTGCACGCAGGCGCTGGCCTGGGCCGGGGCGGACGTGGTCAAGATCGAGCAGCCCGGCAGCGGCGACCCCGGTCGCGGCGTCGGCAGTGGCAGCGAGGTCGACTCGCACTACTTCATCAACTGGAACGCCAACAAGCGCTCGGTCACGATCAACCTCCGCGACGAACGCGGCAAGGCCTTGCTCTTCGAGATGCTGCCCCAATATGACGTCTTCGTCGAGAACTACGGACCCGGCGTGATGGAGAAGCTCGGCCTCACATACGAGGCGCTCAAGGAAGTGCATCCCTCGATCATCTACGCCCGCCTGAAGGGCTTCGGACTCTCGGGCCCCTTCGCCAACTTCAAGAGCTTCGACCCGGTCGCACAGAACGCCGCTGGTGCGTTCTCGGTGACCGGCGAGCATGACGGTCCGCCGATGCGGCCCGCAGCGTGCGTCGGCGACAGCGGCACCGGCATGCAGCTCGCGTTCGCGATCACTTCCGCCTACGTCCAGAAGCTCCGCACCGGCGAAGGCCAGCACATCGAGATCTCGATGCAGGAGGCGATGACCTATTACATGCGCACTCCCGTCGCCGGGACCCAGAGTTGGGGCGAGGTCGTAGCCGAGCGTCGAGGCAACGGCTGGCACGGTCCCACCGACCTCTACCCCTGCAAGCCGGTGCCCGGTTCGGACGGCTCCAACGACTACCTCTACATCATCGCCCTGACGACGAGGATGTGGGACACGTTCTGCGCGGCGATGGATCGACCCGAGATGGTGGTCGACCCTCGCTTCGCCGATGAGATGGCGCGGATCGAGCACGCCGACGAACTGCGCGGCGAGATCCGCAACTTCACCATGCAGCACACCAAGTGGGAGGCGATGCAGATCCTTGGCGAGGCCGGAGTTCCCTGCTCAGCCACGCACGACACCTACGACCTCTTCCACAACCCGCACTTCGAGGAGCGCGACTTCATCCAGGACATCGATCACCCCCAGCATGGCCCAATCCGCCTCCTGGGCTGGGCGCCCAAGATGTCCAGGAGCGACGTCCCCATGACAGCCGCGCCGCTGCTCGGCCAGCACACCGCCGAAGTGCTTTCGGACGATCTCGGACTCTGCGGTGAGGAACTGGCGGCAATGGAGCGTGACGGAATCGTCAGTTCCCTATGATGTTCTGAGCGATGTAGATGCTGCGCGCCTGGGCGCGGCAGCGCTCAGGAGGACGACGATGCCGGCCCTCGACGGAATGCGGGTGTTGGACATGACGCAGTACGAGGCGGGCACCTCGTGCACGCAGGCGCTGGCCTGGCTCGGCGCGGATGTGGTCAAGATCGAACAGCCCGGCGTGGGCGACCCGGGCCGCGGCGTGCGCACCGGCGCGACCAACTCGCCCTACTTCGTCAACTGGAACAGCAACAAACGCAGCGTCACCCTCAACCTGCGCGAGCCGCGCGGCCGCGAGCTGCTGCTCGAAATGCTCCCGCACTACGACGTCTTCGTCGAGAACTATGGCCCCGGCGTGATGGAACGACTCGACATCACCTATGAGGTGATGAAGGAGATCAATCCGTCGGTCATCTACGCGCGGCTCAAGGGCTTCGGGCTCTCGGGCCCATGGAAGGACTACAAGTGCTTCGACATGGTCGCGCAGGCCGCGGCCGGCGCGTTCTCGGTCACTGGTGAAGCGGACGGCCCGCCGATGCTCCCCGGCGCGACCGTGGGCGACGCGGGCACCGGCGTCGAGCTGGCGCTGGCGATCACCGCCGCTTATGTGCAGAAGCAGCGCACCGGCGAAGGCCAGTTCATCGAGATCACGATGCAGGAGGCCATGACCTACTTCATGCGCACTCGCATCGCCTACTCCGATTGGGGCGAGAAGGTCGCTCCGCGGCGCGGCAACGCCGCCGGCGGCCCGACCAACCTGTATCCCTGCAAGTCAGCCAACGGCGACGCCGAGCCCGGTCCCAACGACTACGCCTACGTGATGGTCGTCACCTCACGCATGTGGGACACGCTCTGTGCGGCGATCGATCGACCGGAGTTGACTGTCGACCCGCGCTTCGAGGACATGTGGAAGCGCAACGAGAACCAGGCCGCTCTGTTCGAAGAGATTTCGGTCTGGACCCGTCAGCGGACCAAGTGGGAGGTCATGGAGCAGCTCGGCGCACTCGGCGTGCCCTGCTCGGCGGCGCTCGACACCTACGACCTCTTCCACAACCCGCACTTCGAGGAGCGCGGCTTCGTCCACGACCTCGAGCACCCCACGTACGGCAAGATCCGGCTGCTCGGCTGGGCCCCGCGGATGTCGGCCAGCGACGTCCCGCTGAAGCGCTCGCCGCTGCTCGGCGAGCACACCAACGACATCCTCAGCGACGACCTCGGCCTCGACGCCACCGACCTCCAGGAGCTGGAGGCCGCCGGCATCGTCGGCGGCCCCCCCGTCGTCGGCGCCAAGTAGCCCGCGCGGTCAGCGCCGTCCCACTGACGCTCACCCTCCCATAGGAGACCTGCGCGTAATCCCCATTTCCCCTCTCCCCCCGCTCCGCGGGGGGAGATGCCGCAGGCAGAGGGGGGCTCCCCGCGCGCCCTCACCAGATAGCGCAAGCTCGCCACCGTCACTTCGTGACACCGCCACCGGCAGGGAAGGTCGGAGCAGTGGGACTTACGCGCAGGTCTCCATAGCGGGTGCGGGACGTGGCATCCCGCTGAATCTGAACGCTTGCGACTGGTTCCACCGGCCACCTCGTCGGCGGAAGCACCGCCGCCACGCCCTCTCACTCCCGAGGACAGCTAGCGTGTGCCCCAGCGCGCACCGATGCCCGCTATGGAGGAGTGAAGAAATGCCAGCCCTCGACCGAATGCGCGTGCTCGACATGACTCAGTACGAGGCGGGCACCTCCTGCACTCAGGCGCTCGCCTGGCTCGGCGCCGACGTGGTCAAGATTGAACAGCCCGGCGTTGGCGACCCCGGCCGACGCTCCCGCACCGACGGCCTCAATTCGCCCTACTTCATCAACTGGAACAGCAACAAGCGCAGCGTCACCCTCAACCTGCGCGAGCCACGCGGCCGCGAGCTGCTGCTCGAGATGCTGCCGCACTACGACATCTTCGTCGAGAACTACGGCCCCGGAGTGATGGAGCGGCTCGACCTCACCTATGAGGTGATGCAGGAGGTCAATCCCACGATCATCTATGCCCGACTCAAGGGCTTCGGCCTCTCCGGCCCGTGGAGCGGCTACAAGTGCTTCGACCCCATCGCGCAGGCCGCCGCTGGCGCGTTCTCGGTCACCGGCCCGGCCGACGGGCCACCGGTCTATCCCGGCAGCAGCACCGGCGACTCGGGCACGGGCGTCGAACTCGCCCTCGCGATCACCGCCGCCTACGTCCAGAAGCTGCAGACCGGCGAGGGCCAGGAGATCGAAATCTCCATGCAGGAGGCGATGACCTACTTCATGCGGACGCGTGTCGCGATCGCCGGCTTCGGCGACGACGCAGTCGCGCAGCGCAACGGCAACTCCCTCGGCGGACCGACCGACCTCTACGCCTGCAAGCCGGTCGAGGGCAGCGACGGCGCCAACGATTACCTCTACATCATCGCCAACAACGACCGCCACTTCGGCGCGCTCTGCGAGACGATCGGCCACCCCGAGTTCGCAACCGAGCCGCGCTTCAACGCCAAGTGGCGCCGCACCGGCATGGGACACGAGCTCTTCGACGTGATCGCCGCGTGGACGATCCAGCGCACCAAGTGGGAGGCGATGGAGCAGCTCGGCGAAGCAGGCGTGCCCGCCGGGGCAGTGCTCGACACGCACGACCTGTTCAACAATCCGCACTTCGAGGAACGCGGCTTCATCCACGAGCTCGACCACCCCGAGCACGGCAAAATCCGGCTGCTCGGCTGGGCCCCGCGGCTCTCCCGCAGCCACGTCCCGATGCGCCGCGCGCCGCTCCTCGGCGAGCACAACGGCGAAGTGCTCGCCGACGACCTCGGCCTCGGCGCAACGGAGGTGCAAGCCCTGGAAGCCGCCGGCATCGTCGGCGGGCCGCCACCGTTCGCCGGGAAGTAGCCAACACTCCCATTCAACCGCGCGCCATCGCGCGCCATTCCCTGCTCCCCCCCGCGGGGGGAGCTGCCGAAGGCTGAGGGGGGAGGCCGCCGCCATGCCACCCACCCCCCACCGCGAACACCCTCCCACCCCTGAGGACAGCTAGCGTGTGCCCCAGCGCACACCAATGCCCGCTGTGGAGGAGTGAAGATATGCCAGCCCTTGACCGAATGCGCGTGCTCGACATGACCCAGTACGAAGCGGGCACGTCCTGCACCCAGGCGCTCGCCTGGCTCGGCGCCGATGTCGTCAAGATCGAGCAGCCCGGCGTCGGCGACCCCGGCCGCGGGGTCAGCACCGGCTCGATGAATTCGCCCTACTTCATCAACTGGAACAGCAACAAGCGCAGCGTCACGCTGAATCTGCGCGAAGCGCGCGGGCGCGAGCTGCTGCTCGAGATGCTGCCGCACTACGACGTCTTCGTCGAGAACTACGGCCCCGGCGTGATGGAGAACCTCAACCTCACCTACGACGTGATGCAGGAGGTCAACCCCACGATCATCTACGCCCGCCTCAAGGGCTTCGGGCTCTCCGGCCCCTGGAGCGGCTACAAGTGCTTCGACCCGATCGCCCAGGCCGCCGCCGGCGCGTTCTCCGTCACCGGCGAAGCTGGTGGGATCCCCATCTACCCCGGCCCCAGCACGGGCGACTCCGGCACCGGCGTCGAACTCGCCCTCGCGATCACCGCCGCCTTCGTGCAGAAGCTCCAGACCGGCGAGGGTCAGGAGATCGAAATCTCGATGCAGGAGGCCATGACCTACTACATGCGCACCCGTATCGCCGTGGCCGGCTTCGGCGAGGAACCGGCGCAGCGCAGCGGCAACTCCTGGGGCGGCCCCACCGACCTCTACCCCTGCAAGGCCGCCAACGGCAGCAACGGAGCGAACGACTACGTCTATCTGATCGCCACCACCACCCGCATGTGGGACAGCCTCTGCGTCGCGATCGACCGCGCCGACCTGGTGATCGACCCGCGCTTCGAGAACGAGTGGGATCGGCGCGACAACGCCGACGAGCTCAAGGTCGAGATCGCCGCCTGGACGATGCAGCGCACCAAATGGGAGGCGATGGACCAGCTCGGCGAATTGGGCGTACCCGCCGGGGCAGTGCTCGACACGCACGACCTGTTCAACAATCCGCACTTCGAGGAGCGCGGCTTTGTGCACACCCTCGACCATCCCGAGCACGGCAAAATCCGCCTGCTCGGCTGGGCCCCGCGGCTCTCCCGCAGCCACGTCCCGATGCGCCGCGCGCCGCTGCTCGGCGAGCACACCGGCGAAGTGCTCAGCGACGACCTCGGCCTCGACACCACGGAGATGCAAGCCCTCGAAGCCGCCGGCATCGTCGGCGGGCCGCCGCCGTTCGCCGGAAAATAATCGCTCCCCCCGCGGGGGAGCTGTCGCGAAGCGACTGAGGGGGAGTCCCCCACCGCCATGTCACCCACCCCACTCCTCTGGGGCCTCCCCCCAATCCTGCCCGAGGGCAGGATGCAAGCGCTCGTGCTCGGTTCGTTCCCGAGCGTCGCCTCGCTGGAGTCGAAGCAGTACTACGCACACCCGCAAAATTGGTTCTGGCGCGTGCTGGAGCACTGTGGAGTGATCGAGAGCGCCGCCGCGCCCTACGACGAGCGCGTGCGCCGGCTGCGCCGCATCGGCCTCGGCGTCTGGGACCTCTACGGCCAGGTCCGCCGCGAGGGCTCCGGCGACGACCGCATCCACGACGCCGTCGCCAACCGCATCGACCTCCTCCACGAAGCAAGAGGCCCCTTCCCCATCCTGCTCAACGGCCGCCGCCAGCGCGAATGGAATCGCCACTTCAAGGGGATGCAGGCAGAGCTCATCCCGCTCCCATCAACCAGCCCCCGCCCCCTCCACTGGAACACTCCCAAATCTCGCGCCGCCGCCCTGGCCGAGTGGTGCACCGCGTTGTCGGCGGCGCTCGATCGGTGAGCGACAGAACAGCGTGCCGCTTTGTCGCTCTGTCCGGATCTGGGTACCGTCAGGGAGTAAACGCGGAATTGGCGAAAGGAGACCCCGATATGTGCGACTCAGTTCCAGGCGACGATCTCCCGGCCGAGCATCTCGACCGAATCGCCGACATCTTGGGGCGACTGGACGTCGCCACCGATCCGTCCAAGATGGACATCCCCGGCTTCCGCCTTCGCGCCCTTGGCGACGAACTTGAGGGGCACTGGGGCGTGCGGGTTTCGGACGACCTGTTGATCACCTTCCGTTTCGAGGGTCACGACGCGACCGACGTCGACCTCGTGGCGCACCGCTAAGGAGTCGCTCAACATGCCGATGGCCAGTCCGCCCCATCCAGGCCGCTCCCTGCTGCGTGACTGCATCGAAGAACTCGGTCTGACCATCGCCGAGGCAGCCGAACGGCTCCGCATACAGGAGTCGTATCTCGAAGAAGTCTGCCGTTGCGAGGCCCCGATCACGCCCATGATTGCAATCCGCATCGACCAAGCATTCGGGGGCGGCGCTGAGACATGGCTGGCGATGCAGTCCGCGTACGTCCTGTGGGAGACTCGGGAGCTGTTAGCGGCGTTCGACGGGTTCGAGGCAACGGCCTGAGAGTGGGGACAGTGGCTGCGGCGCGGCCATATAAGTACCCATGTGCTAGATTCTCCACATGATCGTTCACTTCGCTGACCGACGCCTGCAACGGCTTCACCTGCACGCTGATCCGGGGCGCCTGCCTGCACAGCTCGTGAAGCGAATCCGCAGGATTCTCGATCATCTTGACGAGGCCGCGACGCCATCGGCGATGGACTTCCCCGGGTATCGTCTCCATCCGCTGCACGGCGAGTTCGCCGGCCATTGGGCCGTCTCAGTCAACAACCGCTGGCGCATCGTTTTCCGCTTCGACGGCCTGAATGTCCGCGATGTACGCTTGCTCAACTACCACTAGGGAGACGCCATGACCCGCAGCAATCCGCATCATCCCGGCGAAACAGTACTGGAAGACTGCATCGAATCTCTGGGGTTGACGATCACAGAAGCCGCCGACCACCTTCAGGTGAATGAGGATCTACTCAGCGCGATCTGCGAGTGTCGGGCGCCGATCACAGCGGATATGGCGATTCGGTTCGAGATGGCGTTCGGGAGCACCGCTGACCATTGGCTGCGCATGCAGGCCGCCCACGACCTCGCCCAGGCGCGCACGACCGCCTGCAACATCAAGCGCATCGAACGCGCCGCCTGAGCGATGTCGCGCGCGAACCCAACACACCCCGGCGACACCATTCGCGAAGACTGCATAGAAGCCCTCGGGCTCACCATCGCTGAAGCCGCCGAGCATCTCCAGGTCGACGAAGAGACGCTGGCCGCGATCTGCGAATGCCGCGCCCCGATCACCGCGTACATGGCCATCCGCTTCGAGCAGGCCCTCGGCAGCACCGCCGACTTCTGGCTCCGCCGCCAAGCCTCCCATGACCTCGCGCAAGCCCGCAAGACGGCCTGCAAGATCAAGCGCATCGAACGCGCCGCCTGACCACGCCGATGAAGAGTCCGCCTCCCCCCGGACGGACGCTGCTGCGCGACTGCGTTGAGGCGCTTGACTCGACCGTCGCCGAAGCTACCCAGCATCTCCAGGCGCCTGAGCAGCTTGGCCGCGATCTGCCGGCGGCAAGCACCGATCACCGCCGACATGGCCGCCCGCCTCGACCGAGCCTTCGGCGGTGAAGCGGACGCCTGGCTGGGGATGGAGACAGCTTGTCACTGCGCGTCAAGTGTACGATCACATGTGCTAGACTGGCTACAGAATAGCTGAGGGTACTTTCCCGACAGGAAAACAACGCGGAATGACAGAATCCACCACCCCGAAACCGACCGCCTTTGTCATCATGCCCTCTGGCGACAACTTCGCAGGCATATTCGAGCACATCATCACTCCAGCACTAGAGCAGGCTGGATACCGAGTAGTGCTCGCGGTCGACATCGACAACGTCCAGAACATTATGAAAGACATCGTCCGCGGCCTCGCCGATAGCACTCTGATAGTAGCAGACCTAACCGGCTCGAACCGAAACGTCTACTACGAGTTAGGGATCGCCCACGCTCTCGGCAAACCCACCATTCTGCTCACCCAGGACATTGCCGATCTGCCATTCGACGTCCGATCATACCGTGTTATTGAGTACGACGACCACGTTGGTCGGTATAGCAACGCGCAAACTACAATAACGAGCTATGCAGAAGGCCTGCTCAACAGGACGACGACGTTCGGCAATCCCGTCACAGACTTCTTGCCAAGTGTCCAACAAGAACCTCAACTTCTGGCCAGCGAGATCACACTACTTCCACACGAAGAAGACCCTGCAGAGGAGCTAGGCGTTCTTGATCACGCCCTCAGGCTCGAAGAAGGCGTACAGGCCTTGACCACAATCATCCAAGACGTCGGAAATGAATCAGAGGAGCAGAGCGAATTCCTGAGAGCTGAGACCACGCGAATACAACAGCTGAACGAGCGCGGCAACAGCACAACGAAAGACCGTATTATCACGATCCAAAGATTGGCCCGGGGATTGGAAAACTATGCTAACTCGCTGGAGGGTAGGAATGTTGAGTATGGCAACGTCCTTGAGAGCATGCAGTCCTCTCTTGAAGAAGTGGTGAGAGCTCAGGACGTAAGTGATCCCAAGAGCAGGGAACAGCTCACAGCTCTGTTGACGGCACTCGATGGAGGTGAAGAGTCGGTTCAGGCCTTTCGCTTTACTATCGACGAGACAGCAACCATCGTGGACGAAATGCCGAGCATAGAAAGGAAGTTTAATCGAGCACGGAATGAAGTCTCGAAGCAATTGCGCTACCTCAGCACAAATGCGGAGCAGACAGTTTCTATGATGTCACGTGCTAAGGTGATCGGGCAGGGGAAACTAGAGGCAGACCCGGGTAGCGATACAAGGAACTAAACTTACACTCACCTGAAGGACTAGCTGCGTTGCTCGACTTTCCTAACCTCCAGAATACTCCACACTCGGCGCGCGACCTCTGAGAACCAAGCCACGCCCGACACCTCCAGAGCCCTCCCCAGCACCTTTGACTCCCGGTACGACAGCCATTTCTTCAGCACCTGATAGCCACCCAACCGATACTCCCAGACCGCCGACGGCACATCCGCCCAATAGGTCACCTCGTTCAGATAGACATCCACCACATCGCCCCGACGCACCACCTTGCCCGAGCCGGGCATGACGGCGCGGTTTTGGCCGAAGTGGCCCCAGCTGGCGGAAACATTGAAGTCGGCGGGTTGCATTTGGGTTCCGTCGGTCTTCGTGGGGACGGCGATTGAGGTATCCAACAGCTCTGTTACGTCCGACTCTGTGTCGAGTAGTCGGGCCAGGAGGCGTCCGCGGTCAGCCGACTCCGCCAGCTCCGACGCGTTGTCGGGCAGTGGGATGCGGGGCCAGCCCATGCGCAGGCCGCCGGCATTGGCCTCGCGGTAGGCCGGGTCGTGCACCGTCGCGAGCACGTGGTGGAAGAGGTCTTCGGGCTGGGCGCCCAGCGACTCGATATAGCGCCGCGCCGTCTCGCTGAGGTTGGCGACCCGCTTCACCCCATCCACCAGCTCCCCGAACTGCTCATCCCGCAGGTACAGCGGAAACATGTTCGCTCCGCGCTCGATGAGGTGTAGGGAACCCATCACTCGCGCGAAGATCGTCTGTGGTTCACTTGCTCCCTTTCGCAGATGATGAGCCGCTGACAGCCACACGTTCGAGCCGAACACGTGGGGTCGATACTCCGCTCGTGGACGATCAAGCAGGTCGCTTTTCCCAGACCAATACAGCCACCGACGATCGAATGGCCGATACGCATACTGAATGAAGCTCGAATCATCTGCTTCGACGTATTTTGCGATCCGCTTCTTCAGCTGGTCACGGTCGACATCCACTACGACCGCATCGTGGCTCGTCTTCACTCCAGGAAACGACCTCAGAAACAGATCCACCAACGACGGCCAATCGAACCAGTCGTCGCTGACGGCGACCGGGGCGAAGGGCAGGCCCAGACCGGGCATCGGGGCGATTGGTTGGTAGTGCGCTGATGGCTCCGATTCCGACGATTCCTCCAACGCTTGCAGCTTGCCGACGCCCCACAGCTCGCGCCAAGCGACCTGTTCCGCGCTCTGGTGGGCGCCCTTCCGCACCAGCGTCGCGATCGCCGTGCCGACCTGGATGCCGACGGGGTCGTCGGGCGTCGAGAAGACGCTGGGGTCGGGCTGGCCGTCGGGCGTGAGTTTGCCGGTGCGGTACTTGTCGCCGTTGAGCGAGTCGATGCGGACGATGTCGAAGGCGTCGAGGTAGCGCTGTCTCATGCCGGGGAAGGAGAGGCCGTCGAGCCAGGAGTAGTTGGAGATGAAGCAGACAACGCCCTGCTTGGTCTTCTCGGCGATCCGCCGCTCGGCCATGCGGTAGAAGCGCACGTAGAGGTCGTTCAGGCCCTGCCCCTGCGGCCTGGGCACGTCGCCGCCCTGCACGGAGCGGTAGGCCCGCGACAGCTCGCGCTCCTCCTCGACGGCGACGCCGGCGAAGCCGTTGTAGGGCGGATTGCCGAGCACGACGAGGATCGGCTGGTCCTGCTTGACAGCGTTGGCGTCCTTGCGCTCCTGCTCCAGCTCCGGGAAGGGCAGCTGTTTGGTCGTGTGTGGCTCCCAGCCGGTCAGCGCGTTGGTCAGATAGACGCCGGCGCGTTCGTCGTCCCCGAGTCCTGCGCCCAACTGCTCCATTGCGAGTCCGACTTCGAGGTGTGCGACGACCAGCGGGGCGGGCATGATCTCGAAGCCGAACACCCGCGTCGCAGCGGCCTCTCGCACCGACGCGGCGGCCAATGCGCCCAGGCCGCCGGCCTGCTCAGTCTCAGCGATCCGCCGCAGCGTCTCGACGAGGAACGCGCCCGTCCCGCAGCACGGATCGAGCACGTAGACCCGCTCGTCGGCCAGCCCCTTCGCGATGCCCAGGTCGTCGCGCAGCGCCCGGTCGACACGCGCCACCATGTAGCGCACCACCTCGCGCGGGGTGTACCAGACGCCGAGCTGCTTACGCAGGGCGGGGTCGAAGGCTTCGAGGAACGGCTCGTAGAAATACTGCACCGCCTCGCCCTGGCTGAAGCGCTTGAGGAACTCGTCGCGGTCAACCCGCTCCAGCGCGGCCTCAGTCCAGTCGAGCACGTCCACGAGGTCGAGCCGTTCGAGCCGACCGGGGTCGGTGAGCTGGTGGAACAGCATTCGCAGCACGGGCGCGCGCAGATAATCGACGGTGTCCTTCCAGCGGAACCGCCCTGTTTTGCCGGCCCGCGCCCAGAGCACCCAGGCGGCGAAGACGCCGTAGAAGAGCGTCTGCACGAGGGTCGAGCGGAAAAACTCCTCGGCGCGCTCATCCTCGAAGCGCATGCCCAACGCCTGCTCGAGCGCTGCGCGAATCGGCTGAAGGGAGTCCTCCTCCGCCGCTGCGCGTTCGACGCGCTGCAGCGCGTCGCGGGCATAGGAAGCGAGCAGCCGTGCCAGGTCGCGCGGCTCGGAGATCGCAGCCGTGTGCTCCATCACCCGCGCGAGGTATTCACCGAGCGAGACGCCGTGCTGATTGGCGGCGCGGGTGGTGTGCTTCAGCAGTTCTTCGAACTGATCGTCGGTGTCGGCGAGCGCATAGCGTTCGAGCGTGGTCTTGGCACCGCCGCTGTTCTCACCGATCAGCGCGAACTGTCGGAGGTTGGTGACGAGTACGAGGTGGCGGGCCTGCCAGTACTTGGTGACCTGTGCGGAGGCGATCAGTTGGTTCAGGTCAGCCTCGGAACCCTTGACCTCGACCACGCCGCGGTCGGGACTTCCGGACAGCGGCTCCTTGGCGGCAGTGGAAAAGAGGCCGAGGTCAGGCTGGTCGCCGCCCGCCTCTGAGTGATGAACGACTGCGCGGACCCTGGGCTTGAGCTGGTCACCGATCGCGTCGAACAGGTTGTCGAGCGCGGTGTAGTGCGAGAGTTCGGGCGTCCCGACGCGGCTGATTCGCGAGATCGCGTCGAGGTAAGCCTTGACGGCCCGTCGCAACTCCGGCGCGTCACTCACTGGTCACTCATGGCCCACGCCGCCGCGCCGGACGAGCGGTTCGCCGGCCTCGGGGTCGAGTACGCCGTCCAGAATAGGCGAGTCGTCGGGATCGGCCATCGCCGCCACAGCTCCGCGCACCCGCCGCCGACGGTTCACCGACCTCCCGACTCCCCCACCCGACGCCCATCCAGCACCCGCACGACTGACGCGATGAGATCCATCGTTGGGACGGCCACGCCCAGCTCGGATGCGCGGCGGGCGGGGACCTCGAAGATTGCTTCGACCTCCATCTGCCGACCCTCGATGAAGTCGATTGTGGTACTTGGCTTGTACGGGCCCATCCCCGCGGTCTGGCTGATGTAGCGGTCGCGCAGGCCCGCCACGTCGATCCGCGCGGCCTCGCCGGCGGCCGCCAGATCGGCGTTGCCCGCTGCGCCGACCTCCTCGATCGTGCGCGCCGCGGTGGCGCGCATCGCCGGGTCCGCGATCACCACATCGGTCGCGACCCCGCCCGCGACGACGCACAGGCCGTTGAACGGGATGTTCCAGCCGAGCTTCTCCCAGCGCGCCTTGAGCAGGCACGGCTCAGGACGAATCTCCACCTTCGAGCCAGCGAAGAGCGCCACCGCGTCGGCGAGCTGCTGCGCGTCGTCGCCGTGATGTCCCAGGTTCAGCGCGCCGAACTCCAGATGCAGAATCTGCCCCGGCTCGCCACGGTGCACGCCAATGAAACCCATCCCGCCGAAGATCTCGCGGCCGGGCAGCAGCTCTGCGACCTCCTGCTCGATCGTCAAGCCGTTCAGGATCGCAATCACCCGCGTCTGCGGCGCCAGCAGCGGCGCGGCCAGCGCCGGCAGGTCGGCCAGACCGGTCGCCTTCAGTGCCACCAGCAGCCAGTCGACCGGCCCATGCTCGGCCAGCTCCTCAGCGGTCCGCGCGACCGTCGGCACGGGCAGGTGCAGGTCCCCGAGCGGGCTCGTCAGATGCAGGCCGCCGGCCCGCACCGCCTCGAAGTCGCGCCGCATCAGGAAGCGCACATCGTGCCCGGCCTCGGCCAGGCGCGCTCCGAAGTAACCGCCCACGGCGCCGGCGCCGATCACCGCGACGCGCTGCGCCGGCATGGCGCTCAGGACCCCGCGGCGTCGGCCGTGCGACCGGGCCGCAGCCGCTCGAAGCTGAACAGGTGCAGGTCGTGATCCGAGCGTCGCTCCAGCGCCAGGTCGGCGATCGACTCGCCGATCGCCGGCGCGAACTTGAATCCGTGCCCCGAGCAGGGGCTGGCGACGACGATGTTCGGCCGCTTCGGATGCAGGTCGAGCAGGAAGTGCGCGTCGGGCGTGTTCGTGTACAGGCAGGTCTCGGCGAGCAGCACCTCGCCCGACGCATCGGGCAGCGATCGCGCCATCCACTCGCGAATGTTCGCCTCGTCCGCCGCGTTGACCACGCGGTCGTAGTTGGACGGATCGACCGCGGCGCCCGGATAGTGATAGCCCACCTTCACGCCCGCGCCGAGATTCGGCATCGCGTAGCCGAAGTCCTGCGGCCCGCGCTCCCACATCACGATCGGCATCCGGCCCACCTCGAAGCGGCTCGCGTCGCCCTTCGGCTGCATCCAGAAGGCGACCTGCCGCGAGACCAACAGCGGCAGCTCCAGCTTGCGGAGCAGCGACGACGTCCATGCGCCGGCGGTGATGATCAGCCGCTCCGCCGTGATCGTGCCGTCCGCCGTCGCAATCTCGATCGGCGCCTCGACATCGTTCAGATCGGTTGGCGCCCAGCGCTCGATCGGCGTGTCGAAGCGCAGCTCTGCGCCATGCCTGGCAGCGAGCTCCAGCTGCGCCTCAACACACTCGGCGACGGGCATCAATGCGGCGCGATGCTCGAGCAGACCGACCATCGGCTCCTGCGCCGCCATCGCCGGGAACCGCTGTCGAATCTCGGTGGCGGTCAGCGCCTCGTGCGGGATGCCATGCTGCCGCGCGCTAGCCAGCGCGCCCGCCACGAGCAGCCCATCGGCCTCGCTGACCATCAGCGCGCCGGTCTCGCGCAGCAGCGTCTGTTCGGTCGCCGCGCCCAGCTCGCCCCACAGCTCATAGGCCCGCTGCACCAGCGGCACATACGACGGGTCTTCGTAGTAGGCCTCGCGAATCACCCGCGATTCGCCATGCGACGAACCGAGGTTGTGCGGCGGCCGGAACTGGTCAAAGCCAATCACCGAGACCCCGCGCCGCGCCAGCATCCAGGCCGCCGCCGACCCCATCGCCCCAAGCCCAATAATCGCCGCGTCGTAAGTAGCCATGCGTCAGATTCTAGGCGGCGCGCCGGCAGTGCCCTTCGTCGCGCTACAATCATGTTTCAGGGAGCAGAGCGATGACCACTGAGATCTCGATGGACACGCCGAAGATCGTCTATCGCGGGCCCGCCGATCCAGTCGCCCTGGCAATCCACGACGAACACATGCGCAATCTCGAGTTCTTCTTCGCGCACGAGCAGGAACTCTTCGACCAGCATCCCGGCAAGTGGCTGCTGATCCACAGCGGCGGCGAAGTCGTCGCCTCTCACGACCTGTTGGAACTCCACGACCTGCGCCACACGCTCGACCCCGTGCGGCGCAGCGCCGCCACCATCCAGACCCGCAAGACCGGCGTGTGGATTCTGTGACCCGCCGCGTCCCCGGCTATTTCCACGCACAGGCCGCGACCGACGGTCCAGCCGCTCCGTATGTCAATGTGGATGTCGGACCCGCTCCCGAGCCCTGGAGCATCGCGTTCTTGATCGACACGGGCGCCGAGATCACCACGCTCGGCCCGCGCGACTCGCTCACCCTGCTCGGCCGCTCATACCTGACGATCGACTTCTCCTCAATACCGGGTACCCGCGAAATGATCGGGATCGGCCAAGGCAGCAGTCGGTCATTTATCACCCCGACGGAACTCATGTTCTTCGCGGACGACGGAAGCGAGATTCGGATCACGCTTGGCATCGCAATCACAGAGCCCGTTCCGCCCGATCCCGGCACCCGCGGCAACTGGCAAATGCCCAGCCTATTGGGCCGCGACGTGCTCCAGCACTTCGACCTCAGCCTCAGCTATCACCCGCCCTCAGTGGCGCTAACGGAAGCGTCGGTTTCTGATTGATAATCTGATCGGGCTTGCACGACGAAAGGCCGCGACCATGACGCTCGAGCATCCCGTCGATACTCCGCCCGCCGAACTGCTGCGCTCCGCGCGCCGGGCGGCCTGGTCGGACGACGAATCCGTCGCAGCGGACGCCTACGCCTGCGCGATTCGGGCGATTGAGCAGGCCTTTCGCCAGATCGCGACGCGCGACAATCCCACGACCGACCTCGGGGTGATCCTGGCCCACTATGAGGACCGCCCCGACCTGTGGAATACGCGGTTTCCCAACCTGGCGGGCCTTGAATCAACGATGGGCTTGCTTGACGGCCTGTGGCGAGGGCGTCCGAAACCGGACGATCTGTTTCCCATCGATCTCGAAGACGCCCGCATTGTCGTGACAATCGCCGAGGCGGCCGTCAAGTTGGCAGAGTTAGGATTCTTCGAGCTACTGGACGAACTGACCCCGGAGGAAGAGGCGGAAGACCTGCGGATCGTGGATGAGCGCCTGGAGCGGAAGCGACTGGGCGTGGAGGAGGAATCGCGACCATTCGAGGAGTACGTAGCTGAGCGCGCAGCCCTCGAACACGGTGAATGAGCACTGATCCGTTGCCATACCGGCTGGACATCATGCGTCGCGCCGAGCGCCAAATCGATCGGATCAACGGGCGGGACTACGACAAGTTGTCGGCCGCGATCCTGGCATTGCCTGCGAACCCGCGACCGCACGGCGTGCTCAAGCTGCGCGCTGATCGGGACCGGTATCGGGTCCGGTGGGGCAACTGGCGGATCCTCTATGAGATCGATGACGATGCGCGCGTAGTGACCGTCACCAATGTCCTGCGACGTAATGAAGCCACCTACCGGGACCTCTAGCCACGCAACAACGAACTCCACCACCGCTGAAAAGCCCGCATCGACCCAGACCTAGCTGCTGGTCTCCGGGAAGTCCTCCGGAAGATGGGGCCAGGGCATCAGGTTGAACCAGTGGAATTTCATGGAGAATTCTCCATTCGGAGGGCGGTCGCGGGGTCAGCGTAGAGGGTGCTCCTGACCGGGAAGCGTTCGAAGGACTATCGTGCGTTCTTGCGCAAGGCCGAGAGCAGAGGCGACCCGCAACGCGCCAAGTTCACCTGGAACGACCCCCCGCGAAATCTGATGTGCCTGTCTCTCTTGCGCAACTTATCCCGATCATTCGGATGGAGTTGACCGCCGTATGCCGCGATCGGACGGAACTGCACCTCAGCCGATTTCGGAACGTACCGGTCGGCCACTCTCGCGCCTGTCCTGAGTTGATCGAATACTTGGCTCGCACGAATGTCGCCGCGTTTGAGCTCAATGGGGGAGACGAAAGCGCCCTGACCGACGAACAGGCAATCGCAACGTTCGACATCACCCATAGTCGACAAATCCAGAGCGTTCATGTCGACAATCACACGGTCGCGGCCGATCCCCTGCAACGTCAGGCTGCAACCCTGCTCACTGCACGAGTTCGTCTCGCAGCCTGGTGGGAGCGCCGCGCGAACCGCTTCCGCTAACTCGCTCACCGGGACTGATCTCGCAAACGACGATCCGCAATCCGATTGCCTATCTCCGCCCACGTGTTGTACAAGCCCTCCGCGACCGGCCCAAAACCGCTGACAATGCCGCCCTCATCGGGATCGAACTTGATCTCCTTGACGATTGTCCCCCCAACATCCTCATCGTGACTGAACATCCAGGCGCCGAACTGGTCGCGAGTCAGCACCGCGTCGGCGCCAGGGAGTCCATCGCGCTCGTCTTCTTGCAGGTCGGACATGCGCAGAAGATTAGCGAACTGCTCCAGTATCCAGTCGCTGTGAGTGGTGATGATCACTCGTATTCCAGCACGCACGATCCGTGCCAATAGCAACACCAACTCTGCCTGCGCCTCTGGATGCAAACTCGCTTCTGGTTCTTCAATGATTAACGTTTCACCCGGCTTTATCTTATGGCGCAGATACAGCACGATTGGTATCAGCTCCGATATCATTGACGCGCTACGTGCGAGAGGAATATCATACTCCCAACCATCTGGGCGATAGGTAAAGGTTGGGTAGTTTCCTTCTCCACTCTTCACCCCGACAGAACCTCTGAGCAAGCCGCGCTCCATGGCCTTGGCGAGGCTATCTCCTTCTCTTATTCGCTTTTGTGGGACATCTTCTATCTCTACAAGACCGGCGAGAAAGTCGACTGCTATTCCCGTTAGCGTCGGAATTCCTATAGTTGACTCGCGCCCACGGGATATAGACTCCCGAAGGAGCAATCCGACCACTGCACGATTCATATGAATCACACCAGCGCGATCTGCAGGCAGATAATATGATGAATGAGACAAGGGACCTACGAGTTCTCGTGTAAACGACGTCAAGATTTCACAAACGACCTCCGCCACCCAGTCATGATCTGCCAGAATATCCTTGTCTTCTTGATCACGCCGGCCAGCTGCCGATCTCTTCGGCACCCTGCCTTCGCCTTGCATATGAATGCGAAACGGTTCATCGTTCGCGAAAAACGCTTCAGAGGATTGCTTACCTTGTCGATCCACCAAAAACTCAAGCCTCACATCGTCGAGCGATCCTATAGTGTCATGGCGCCGGCGCGTCAATGTAGCACGAGCAGCTTCACTGCCATGATGCCTCACTAAATTCTGGACTTCAGCACCCATGCCGAAGCACCGTTCGAGTTCGGCGACCAATACATCGGCTCCTTGAAAAAAGTACACACACAACTGGTGCACCTTTTCCGATATGTCTTCCGGCACTGCCGCGTCTCTCAAGGAACTCCATGTCGCTGAAGTATCAGTTTCTAACTCAACACCGCCGAGCCAATCATCCAAGCCGCGGAAAAATGGTATCTCGCCCTCCATGATCCATTTCTCAGGATAGATACTGGGCCAAACACCGCGACGCCAACCCTGGGCCGATCCATCGTCCTGGAAGACCTGGTGTAGCGCGTGGATCAAAGTCGCCAGATACGACTTCCCTGTGTTGCTTCGCCCGATGAACACGTTCAGCGGTCGCAACTCGATGTCCGCCTCCGCAATTGGCCCGAAGTCTCTCACAGAGAGCTGCAATGGCCCCAGCTCCTCCAGATCGGCCATCTTGTGCCTCCGCTCTGAGCGGCAACGTCATCTGCTCCAGTCTACATCCCATCGCCCAACAACCGGCCAACCAACCCCTCCACCGCAAACCCCTCCTCCGACTGCGACAACCACCGACGCAAATCATGACGCGCGATGGGTACCCTGGACCCTACGGCACCACATCACGCCGGACCCGCAATTCCGACAGCAACTGCGCCACCGACTCCGTTGTGCCCCAGGCGACCGAGAGCTACTTGCGCGCCGCCGCGAAGATGAAAGCGCTTGCGCTACGGGCCGGGTCAGGCGTGCGCTGATTGAGCGTATCCGTCACGATCGTATCGACGATCTTGCGCCGTAGGCGATCAGGTGTGTACTACTCGCCCGGCCGGCGGCGATCGCCGACTCGTAGAGGATGCGGGCGATGTAGGAGTCGGCGTTCGGCCAGTCGAAGCAGCTCGCCCACCCCGCACTCGGAATCCCGAACGCGGACCGAACCGCGAGTCCGGCCCTGATCGAGAGGTCAGTCGGCCGCCGCGAGCTCGCCCGCGTCCGCCGCGACCTCGGTCGACGCTTGCACCATCGAGTCGTTCTCCCAGAAGAGAATGTGCTCGACGTTTTCGCGGATTGACCAATCGTCGTCCGGCGCCTTCGCCTCAAGCAGCTCGTCGGGCATCTGGAGCAGTTGGCCGACCAGCTCCGCGCGCTGGCGGATCAGCTCCTGGGTGAGACGAGCGAGATCCGACTCCTGCATCTGCCGCGCGCGCTGGCGCGCCGCCGAAATGGCGCTCGTGTGCGTCCGGTCGTGCTCGGCGTTGTGGATGAGCAACCGGCGAACGCCGCCGTTCATCGCGCACCCGTGCGTCGTCGGAAAGCTCAGGTCGTCATCGTCCATCGCGAGCAGCGTGCGGACGGATTCGGTTAGCTGCTCGAGCAGCTGGAGGGCGAGTCGGTCGGATTCTGTGTGGCTCATGCGGTGCTCCGTTCGGCCGGTGTGTCGGCGAGAAACTGCAACAGGGTTGCGTTGGTGTGGTCCGGGTCCTCCTCGGGGAAGAAGTGCCCCGAGCCCGGCGCGGGCTCGGCCCGCAGGTCGGGGAAGTACATCGGGAACTGCTCGAAGAACGCGTTCCCCGAAGGCACAACCCCCGGCTTCGCGCGGTTCGTCGGGTCCCCGTACATCCACAGCGCCGGCCCGGGAAACTGCTTGCCGCGGTCCTCCGGCCCGTACTCCATGTGTTCGCGTCCGTGCGGGTGGTTCTCCAGCCCCGCGCGCCAGATCTCTCCCACTTGCGACGCGCTGAGCCGATCAAAGCGCAGCCCGCCGGTCAGATCGTCGTCCTCGACGATCCGATGAAACGGGAGCGCGTCGCGGTAGTACGAGATCGCCGCCCGCTGCGAATCCGGATCGCTGAATGCCTGCTGATACGTGCGGATGTCGTCGTCGCTCGACCAGCGATTCTGGTTCAGCCGCCCCGCCGTGTAGTTCCACGGCGATTGCGGCCAGCCCGGCAGCTCCACGTCGAGCTCGCCGCCGAAGATCTGGGCGATGAACTCAGCGTGGTATTGCGCGAAGAATTCCTCCGGCAGCGGCTCCGCCTTGAACCAGAAGCCGTGAATCGCCTGCGGCAGCCAGACAGTGCACAGCGTGTCCATCAGCGCGGTGCGCGAGACGCGGTCCTGGTTGTCGATCACCAGCTTGAAGCCGATGATCCCGCCCCAGTCGTGCCCCACCACCGCCGCCTGCTCGACATCGAAGTGGTCGAGCACGCCGACCATGTCATCGGCCAACATCGCGCGGGAGTACGGCCCGGGCGGCTTGTCCGACTGCCCGAAGCCGCGCGTGTCGGGGACGATCACGCGATAGCCCGCGTCGACCAGCGCCGGAATCTGCTTGCGCCACTCGTAGCTGGTCTCCGGAAATCCATGAATCAGCAGCACCGGGTCCCCGTCGCTCGGACCATCCGTCGTGACATGCAGACGGATCCCGTTGCTCTCGATGTACTGCGTGTCCATCGTCGCGCCTCCTCCTGGCTCAGCCGGTGAGCGCCGGCAGGACCTCTTCGGTCACGCGGCGGTACTGGTGCTGCTGGTCGTAACCCACGAGCCGCAGGGTGATCGTCGTCGCGCCCGCGTCGACGTATTCCTGAATGTCCGCGATGCACTGCTCGGGTGTGCCCATCGCGACCCAGAGATTCAGCATCGGCTCCGAGTAGTCCGTCGTGTAGTAGGCGTCGAGATAGCGCTTCGATTCAGCCAGCGCGACGTCCCGATCTTCGTTGACGTTGATGTTGTAGTAGACGGCGACCTCGAAGTCATCGCCCAGCTCGCGACCCGCTTCGTCCGCGTAGCCCTGGATCTCCGCCCGGTACTCGCGCACGACATCGGGCGGCTGGAACGTGGTCATCCAGCCGTCGCCCAGCCGCGCGACGCGACTCAGCCCGTTGCGGCGATTCTGGCTCAGGTGGCGCGCCGGGTTCGACGTGACCCAGATCGGCACCGGCCGCTGCACCGAGCGCGGCTCAATCGTCACGTGGTCGAAGTCGTTGTGCTCCCCGTGGTACGAGACGTCGTCCTGACTGGTGAGCAGGCGCATGATTTCGATCGCCTCCTCCATCCGCTTCATCCGCGACGCGGTGGGCACGCAGAAGGCCTCGAACTCCGGCAGCATGTCGCCGCCGCCGCCACCGGGCTGGCCCATGCAGGCGACGAAGATCGAGCGCCCGCTGCAGAGCAGGTCGAGCGAGGCCCACTGATACGCGAGCAGCAGCGCCGGCCGCAGCGGCGTGCTGGCGAAGCAGGCCGGCCCAATCCGCACCCGCTCCGTGTGCGTGGCCAGCGCCGACATCAGGTTCAGCGCGTCGAGCCGCGGCTTGGCCAGGATCGAATCGCCCACCCAGATGCTCTCCCAGGCCTCGTTCGCGTCGGCCTGGCGCGCCAGCGTGAACATGTCCTCCAACGTGCTGGATCCCGTCACGATCCCCCGGTTCGAAAGCGTCAGCCCAAACTTGGTCGCCATCGCCGCCTCCCTCCGACTCTGTGGCAGGCTAACGACTCCCCGTCTGTGGCCGGCCAACGCTCGCGATCAGCTCGTCAAACCACGCGTCGAGAGCCGCATCGCCGCCCGTCTCGCGCCCGAACTCCGAACCGCTCGGCGTCGAGATGCCAATCCACGCCCCCGCTTCATCCCCTGCTGCAGTCCCCACCACATGCAGGTAGAACCCGTTCTGGCAGGTCGCCTCGCAAGGCTCAAACAGCGTCTCCCCAATCTCCAAATCTCTCCCTTCCGGCACCGACAGGATGATCAGGTGCACCGTGTACTCGCCGCCCGCCTCCAGCACCCCGGCAGTCCGATTCACCGTCAGCTCACCCACCGGCTCCGACGAACCCCCGCAGCCCACGACGAGCACCAGACAAACCACGATCGACGCAAGAATTCCGAGACGCATAGTCGCGGTGGAGTCTACGCAGTCGATGCGCGACAGATGAATCCCCGCGCCACCTCGCCAGCCGCGCCGCCGCCACCGACGGCGCACCACCGCTAACAGCCGCAGCCGTAGTTGACGAACTCAAACCCGGGGACGAGCAAATCCACCCCTCCGGCCTGTAGCGGCGAGATGATCTCCGCCTCAAACGCAGCTCCGGCGGGCAGACCGCGGAACACCAGACGCTCGACGTCGTCGCCGCTCGGGTCGTACTGCCGCCACCACGCAGTCCCGTCGGCGCGCAGCACAACCTGGTAGCCCCAGGCATCGGGCTGCTTCGCCCACGAAACGGTCACGTCCCCGCCGTCCTGGGTCACGCTCAGGTCCGTCGGATCACCGAGCGTCGTCACAGTCTCCGACGGCGACCAATCGAGCAGCTCTGGCGCATCGAGCTGCGCCGCGTCGCCATAGTGGGCCAGCTGGAACTCGTGCCGCAGGCCCGGCTCGAGCCCCGACCACTTCGCGCGGCACAAGCCGTCGTAGTAGAAGCTCTGGGTGAAGTTGTCCTCTGACACGTAGGTCCACGCGCTGGAGTCGTCAGGCCGCCAGCGCAGCGCCAGCGTGTGGGCGGGATGTCGGCACGACCAGCTCAGCCACACGTGCGTGCGGTGCACACTGCGCAAGCCCAGCCGCAAGGCGTAGGGGTCCTCGCCGTCCTGTATCTGCTGGCGCCGCAGCTCAAACGATTGGGACCGCGACTCCCCGTTGAAATCCACCACCCGCACTTCTATGACCTGCCGCCCCGGCGCTTCGCCCTCGGGATCCGCGCCACAGTCAACCTCATGTGAGCCCCAGCGATCGGTTGTCTCAAATGCGGGGGCATCGCCGAACGAGATCGTGTACGGCGCCGAGCCGCCGGTGATCGACCAGTCAGCGGTCATTGTCGCTGCGGCAATCCCTGCTGGACATGAGAAGCCGCGGTCCCAGACGCCGAACGTCAGAGGCTGACCCTGTCGGAGCGTCGCGGCTTCAGAGCGCCAGCCCTCGCCGGCTTCGGCGTTGAATCCCGCGACCATGACCGAGTACTGCGCGCCGTCGGCTTCGATCGGAACGAACGCTTCGGTGTCCGGCCCCACCTCGACCACCTGCGCTTCGGCTCCGGCACGACTGATATAGAGCAGATAGCCCTCAATCCCGCGCGCATGCGGCGCGTCCCAGTCAACAGCCAGGTTGCCACTGTGCTCATAGAGCGTGACCCCGCGCGGCTGGCCCGCCGCGATCGGCGGCGTGATCGTCTCCGACCATGCGGTCCACACGCCGTCGCGCAAGTAGCGAATGCGGAACGGCAACGACTCGTCCGTGCCGATGTAGAGGAACGTGCGCGCCTCCGTCGTCTGGCGGACGAACCGCTCGCCGTCGTGAATCCACTCCACCTCGGCAAGCTCGCCAACCGGACGCGGCTCGGAGAACACCACAAACTCGGCGAGTCTGTTGCTCCACGGCTCCCAATACGACGGATCCGGCCAGCCCGTCAACCGGACGTGGGGCGTCGCTGCCTGCTCGCCGCCGCTGGCCGTATCGGCGGCAGTGGAGGGAACCTCCTGGAATCGATAGGCCATCGCCTCCGGCAGGGACTTGTGCACGACGCGGACCGAGTACGTGCCGCCGAGCAGCCTGGGCGAGAATCGTGCGCGATGGGTCCCCGGCCCGACCTCGACGCAGTCGCCGAACGCGCCGCCTCGGCCGCTCGGCTGCACGCACACCCGGTAGCCGAGGTCAGAGCCCTGCGCAGGGGCGCTCCAGGTGACTTGCAGCCGTCCGTCGACGAACGCAGCGTCGATGTCGCGCGGTTTCCAGTCGTCGGCCGAAGCGCCCTCGGGCGCGGGCTCGGTCCGCAGTTCAAACGAGCGGACGGTCGCGCCGTAGCCGCTGTTGAGGTGCACGGAGACGGAGTAGCGCGTGTCGGGCAACAGATTGCCGAAGTGCGCGGTGTAGGGCGGCGTGTCCTCGCTGCGCATGCCCACCTCGTGGGCCATGGCGTAGCGGAGATCGCCGAGGGAGATCATCGCCGTGTACTTCAGGCCGGGCGCATCAGGCCCCCACGCGAGCGTGACCGAATCGTGAGTCGCCTCGGCGGTCAGTTCGAGCGGCGGCGAGGCGATCGTCACGGTGTCGAGCGGCGACCAGCTCAGATGGCCCGGCGCTTCCCGGTCGAGCGCGTGACGCAGGTGCGCGATCTGGAACTCCCGCACCTCGCCTTGCTGCGAGGTGTCGAGGGTGAACGTGGCTTCGTACTCTCCGCGGGGCAGTGCGTCGCCCGCGTGCTCATAGGTCCAGACGCTCGCGCCTTGCTCGCGCCAGCGGAACAGGAACATGCGGCTCGTAACCCGCCGCGCGGCGAGCGAGCGCAGCCACGCGGCCTGTACGACCGGCTGGCCGTCCCACGTGGGGTAACTCGATACGCGAATCTGGACCGGCGGCGGCAGCGAGCCGACCAGCGCGACGCGAGTGCTCGCCGTCGCGATGGCGCCGTCGGCATCGGTCGCGCTGACGATGATCAGTTGTGAGCCATCGAAGCCGAGCAGCCAGGCCAGTCCCTCATCAGCGGGCGCCGCGCAGGTGATCCGGGCGAACGACGCGCTGGAATCGATCGGCTGGCCATTGATCGCCAGCTCATACGGCGCGACGCCGCCCCGGATCGTCCAGGAGACATCGGTCACGGAGCCGGTGGTACAGAGCGCCCGCGACGCAGTGACCTCCAGCTCCAGCGGCGAGCCCGCCGTCTCATCGGCTCGCGCCTGGGAGACGCCCAGCAGGACGAGCAGTATTGCGGTGGTCACGAGGATGAAGCGAACGCGGTGTAGATGTGCCATGCCAGCTCAACGCCGGCAGGCCCCTACAGGTTCCGCTCAAACCGTGGCGCGGCTCGGTTCAGAGCCGTCAACCGCGCATCTCCCCCGCCGTCGCAGAGGTTCAGTGTGCGCAGATGATCCACGCGCAGGCGCACGGCGACGCTGGCTCTAGACCGCGACTCCCTGGAGGGCGAAGTCGGTGATCAGGTCGGCAAGCTCTGCGGGAGCTTCGAGGTCGGCGAGGTGGCCCGAGCCGCTGAGCTCGCGTTGCTGGGCGCCGCGGATGCCGGCGCGCCAGATGTCGCCCAGGGCGAGGTTGACGATCTTGTCGTGGCGGCTCGTGATCACCAGCGTGCGGCAGTCGATCCGCTGCAGGCGCTGGTCGACACCGGTGTCGGGCAGCGGCCAGAGGAACTTCGCCGAGGCTCGCAGGTCGAGCAGCTCGCCCACGTAGGCGTCGAGCTGGTCGCGACCTTCGAGCAGCAGCGTGGCGCGATGCTCGGGCTCGCTGAAGAGCGCACCGGATGGCGCCCCAGGGTGCTGCGCGAACATGTCCTCGCCGGGATGTTGCTCCGACCAGATACCGAGCGGGTTGACCAGCGTCAGCGACTGCACAGCATCCGGCCGGATCGCGGCCATCTCCGCCGCGATCCAGGCGCCGATGCTGATCCCCGCGACATGCGCCGAGCCCACGCCCAGCGTGTTGAGCAGGTCAACGTTGAACAGCACGAGATCGAGGTTGTTGTCGGCCGCGTGCAGTTCGTCCTTGGCGGGGCCCCAGCCGGGCTGGAACGGCGCGATCACCTGGAAGCGTTGGCTGAGCGTCTCATGGAGCTCGCCCCAGCGCGGGATCCCGGTGACGGGATGCAGCAGCAGCAGCGGCGGGCCGTCGCCCGCCGTGTAGAGGTGCGCGGTCTGGCCCGTCGGCGCGAGCGTGAGTGTTTGTAGTTCGGCCATCAGTTGCGCACTCCGACGGCGGCAGGCGTGGCCTGCTTGCTCTTGGAGATCGGCTGCGGCGACCAGTGGTCCTCGTAGTCGTCCCAGAGGTGGCGAAGCCGCGGGATGACCTGCTCGGCCATCAGCTTGGTGCTGGCGCGCGCTTTGTCGTCGGGCATGTCGCCGCAGTGCAGCAGCGAGACGAGGTGTCCGACCTGGAGCTTGGTGGCGAGCGCTTCGAGCTGCTCGGTCACGCTGTCGGGCGATCCGGCGACGATGTAGCCCTCGCGGACCCAGTCCTTCCAGGTCAGCGTGTGGGCGATCCCGAGGCCCTGCGCGCCGCCGGCGCGGAGGCCGGCGCGGATCGTGTTTTCGGTGCGGTAGCCCGGCGCGTCGGCGAAGCCGGGGTAGACGTGCAGGCACTTGTCGAAGAAGTACTGCAGGTGCTCCGTGTACAGCTGCTCGGCCTGATCGTCGGTTTCGGCGACCACGATCTGCTGAGCGAAGGCGCCCTGGTAGGGGTTGAACTCGACGCCGAGTTCGGCCAGGCGGTTCCAGAAGCCCTGCATCAGCGCCTCGCCGCGGACGTAGCCGTTGAACGAGAGGTAGGAGTAGTTGTAGCCGTTGTGCGCGCAGAAGTCCCACGTCTCGACCGAGCCGCCGCCGGGGATCCAGATTGGCGGGTGCGGCTTCTGAATCGGGCGCGGCCAGATGTTGACGTAGCGCATCTTGTTGTACTTGCCGTTCCAGGCAAACACGTCGGGGTCGGCCCAGGCGCGCAGGATCAGGTCGTGGTTCTCCTGGTAGTTGTCGCGCAGGGTGGCCGGGTTGGCGCCGAAGCAGAAGTTGTCGTCCATCGAGGTGCCGACGGGGAAGCCGGCGACGAGCCGTCCGCCCGACATCACGTCGAGCATCGCCATCTCCTCCGCGACCCGCGTCGGCGGGTTGTAGAGGGCGATCGACTGTCCCAGCAGCAGCAGCGTCACGTCCTGCGTGCGGCGCGAGAGCGTCGCGGCCATGAGCTGCGGCGAAGGCATCATGCCGTAGGCGTTCTGGTGGTGTTCGTTGACGCCGATCCCGTCGAAACCGAGCTGGGCGGCGTACTCAAGCTGGTCGAGGTACTCGTTGTAGACGCGATGGCCCTCGACGGGGTCATAGAGGCGCGAGTCGACGTCAACCCAGACGGAGCGGTTGGTTTCGCGGAAATCGTCCGGCAGATGCGGCCAGGGCATCAGATTGAACCAGTGGAACTTCATGAGCGTCGTCCTTTCGCGCGTGGGTCGCGATCAGTCTACCCCGGGCTGGCGCCCGGAACTGGCGGCGGAGGCGCCGCGCCGCGTAGGCTGGGACGGCGGAGATGAAAGGTGTGCGCGTCGATGGCGACCGAAGAGCCGCTCTACAGACCCCTTCTGGAAAGATCGGACATGCGCGCGGCCCAGCCGCGCGAACCGTGGCTTCATGTCCCTGAGCTGGTCGCAGGTCGCCTGTACGACTGGTGCTACGCCGTTCTCCGGTCGAACTTTTCCTCGCTCTATCGGGAAGACCAGCTCATCGAACAGCTGTTCATTCAGGACGGCGGCGTCGCGCTCGCCCTGAGCTTGAGCATTGACCTTCCCGCACAATGTTGGGTGGACTACGACGCGACCGACTCGCTCACCGGCCAGTATCCGGTTCGGGAAGCCAAACCGAATCCACTGGATCTCATCATGGCCACGACCAAGGGCGACAATGACATGTTGCTGAACATCGTCGACTACCTGCTTGCGTCGAGCTTCGCATCCGAAACCACAGCCGCGAACCTCCGAAGGTTCCTGCGGGACAGTAGGTCGGCTTGGCGCGTCGACATCGAGAACAGGGAGCTGGTACGCCGCGTGACGGACGAAGAAGAAGACTCGTATCGGCGGGCGGCGGCTCCAGGGCATGCTGCGGCTCAGGATCTCCGAAAGGGTTGGCGCGCAGCCTGGAAGCGCGCCGAACCCAGCGCAACCGAGGCATATGCGTGCGCTGTGAAGGCAGTAGAGAGCGTTCTCGCGGAGCACGTCACGCCCGACGATCCGCGGCCGAGCCTAGGGAAGATGCGCGCCGCCCTGCACGACAAACCAGAGAAGTGGGACACTCGATTCGGCGGCGAGAAGACTGTCGAGGTGCTGGCTTCCCTGCTCGATGAGCTGCTCGCCGCTCAGGTCCGTCATGGCGGGCCTCAGCATCTTGCCAACACGCTTGAAGAGGCGCGCGACGCCGTCACGATCGCCGTTGCGGTTGTCGGTCTTGTACGGCGCGGCTTCCTCCAGCGTGTAGGCGAACTCTCTGCGGAGGAAGAGGCCGAAGACCTGGCCATCGCTGACGCGGCGCTTGATCGCTATAAGCGCGACGGCATTGATCACAGCACGGCATACGACGACTACGTCGCATCACAGGCGGTCGCCGCGCCCGGCGACTGATGGCGGATGCGCTGCCATCGTACGAACTACGTCTCGAGCAGGGCGCTCAGCGCCAGCTTGATCGCGTTCCTCAGCGCGACTGGCGACGGGTTGATCGCAGGATTCGGTCGCTCGCGCACGAACCGCGATCGCGACGCTCGTTGAAGTTGAAGAGCAATCTGTACAGGACTCGCGTCGGCGATTGGCGGGTGTTCTATGTGGTGGACGATTCCCGACGACTCGTGCTGGTGACGGATGTACTGCGCCGGGAGAAAGACACGTACGACGATCTCTAGTCCCCGTGCAATATCGCGGCAACCAACGCCTCACCGCCTGACCCTCCTCAGACTCCGACAGCCGCCCCCGCAGCTCGCGGCGGACGATGGTCACGGTGAACGGTTTGCCCGGCTCTTCGCGCAACCTACCGCAGCGGCCACTTTGCGGACGTGGGTTCGGTTCGGGCACTCGCGGTAGGCTGGGGTGTGTGGCTGAGGAAGCGGTCTGCTATCGACATGACGGGCGCTGGGCAGGGGTGCTCTGCCAGCGGTGCCTTCGGCCGATCTGTGCCGAGTGCATGATCGAGGCGCCGGTTGGCTACCAGTGCGTCGAGTGCGTGCGCGAGGCCTCCCGCGGGCAACGTCGGGTGGTGCTCAACTCACAGCCGGTGCGTGTCACCCAGGCGCTGATCGTCGCCAACGTAGTCGTCTTCATCGTGGTGCTGGCGGTGACCGGCAGCCTCTCGCTGTGGGGCGGCGGCGTCACCTCGGTGCATCGCGACTTCGCGCTGTTCGGACCCTTCATCGCCGAGGAGGGCGAGTGGTGGCGGCTCGTCACCAGTGCGTTCCTGCACTACGGGCTGCTGCACCTCGGCATGAACATGCTGATCCTGATGTGGGTCGGCCGGCTGCTCGAGCCGGAGGTGGGCGGCTGGCGCTTCGCGCTGATCTACGTCGCCGCGCTGTTCGGCGGGGCGCTCGGCGCGCTGATGGTCGAGCCGACAGGCTTCACCGCGGGTGCGTCGGGCGCGGTGCTGGGCGTGGCGGGGACGGTGGTCGTGGCGGAGCGATCAGGCGGCGTGCGCTGGCAGGATTCGGGCATCCTCGTCTTCCTGGTGCTGAACGTGGTGCTCTCGCTGCTCATTCCCAGTGTCTCGGTCGGCGGGCACTTCGGCGGGCTCGCGGTGGGCCTACTCTGCGGCGTGCTGCTCTGGCGGCTGCCGAGGATCTCGTGGCTGCGCAATGCGCCGTGGGTGGCCGAACTGAGCATCGTGGCGCTGGGAATCGGGGTGGGCGCCGCTGCCTGGTTCTGGGCCGCGCCGCGCTGGTTCGACCCGCTCTTCCCGCTCGGTCGAGACCGCACCTATATCGTGGCCGCCGAAGGGCGGTGAACGATGAGTGACCGATTCGCGGGCAATGTGGCGATCGTGACGGGGGCGGCAGGCGGCATCGGGCGCGCGACGTGCGTCCGCTTCGCGGAGGACGGCGCGCAGATCGTGGCCGTCGATCTGGCCGGCTCAGCGCTGGATGAAACGGTGGCGGCAGTGGTCAACGCCGGCGGCGAGGTGCTCGCCGTCGAGGCCGACGTGACACAGGGGGCCCAGGTCGCGAACTACGTCGAGCAGGCCGTGGCGCGCTTCGGTCGGATCGACGCGTTCTTCAACAATGCCGGCATCGAGGGCCTGCGCGCGCCGCTGTGGGAGCTCGACGAGGACGACTTCGACCGCGTGATCGCGGTCAACCTCAAGGGCGTCTTCCTGGGCATGAAGCACGTGGCGCCGGCGATGCGCGGCGACGGCGGCGGGGCGATCGTGAACACGGCCTCGATCGCGGGGCTGACGGCGACGCCGGGGATCATCGCCTACGGCGCGAGCAAGCACGCGGTGGTGGGCATGACCAAGTCGGCCGCGGCTGAGCTCGCGCCGGAGATTCGGGTCAACGCGGTCTGCCCGGGGCCGATCGAGACGCGCATGATGCGGTCGCTGGAGCGGCAGTTCAATCCCGACGACCCGCAGGGCGTGCACGACGCGTTCGCGGCCGGGATCCCGCTCGGCCGCTACGGCGAGCCCGAGGAGGTCGCGGCATTGGTGACGTGGCTGTGCAGCGACGACTCGCGCTACATCAGCGGCTCGATGCACACGATCGACGGCGGTGGCGCAGGCGGCCGCCGACAGTAGCGGCGCCGCGGCTGGGCTTCGCTCCCCGGCTGGGCTTCGGGATGGCTCCGGCGGCTCGGCTCGGACTACTCGACGAGCCAGGTATTCGTGCCCTTGACGAGCGCTACGAGGTCGCCAGGGCCGTCGGCCTTGCGAGCACGGGTGATCTGCTCGTCGAGCAGCGCCCCGTAGGACGGATTGTGGACCTGGCGAATGATGCCCATCGGAACGGGCATCTCGGGGTAGGAGAGGCGCGAGAGCAGCTGCTGAATGTCGGAGCTGGGGCGGTGCGCGTCGTGCGTCAGAATCACCTGATGGTCAGGTCCATCGGTGTCGACGATGCGCAGGCCGGTCGTCGTGAAGGCGAGCGCTTTGTCGTTGTCCTTGCCGAAGGTCATCGGCTTGTCGTGCTCGAGGTAGAGCAGGCGCTCGTCACGGACCTGGCGGTCGGTGAACTCGCGGAACGCGCCGTCGTTGAAGATGTTGCAGTTCTGCAGGACCTCGACGAAGGCGGCGCCCTCATGGCGCGCTGCGGCCTCGATCGTCGCCGTGAGGTGCTGCGGGTCGGTGTCGAACGTGCGCGCAACGAAGGTCGCTTCGGACGCCAGCGCGATGCTGATCGGGTTGAGCGGGCGCTCGGTCGTGCCCATCGGTGAGGTCTTGGTCGTCTTGCCCATTTCGGAGGTGGGCGAGAACTGACCCTTGGTCAGGCCGTAGATCTGGTTGTTGAAGAGCAGGATCTTGACGTCGACGTTGCGACGCAGCACGTGCAGGAGGTGGTTTCCGCCGATCGAGAGCGCGTCGCCGTCCCCTGTGATGACGAATACGAGCAGGTCCGGGCGGCTGAGCTTGAGACCCGTCGCGATCGTCGGCGCGCGGCCGTGGATCGAGTGGATCCCATAGGTGTCCATGTAATAGGGGAATCGCGAGGAACAGCCGATCCCGGAGACGAAGACCATCTTCTCGGGCGCGACGTTGAGATTCGAGAGCGCGCGCTGCGTCTGGGCGAGGATCGAATAGTCCCCGCAGCCCGGACACCAGCGGGTGTCCACATCGGAGGCATAGTCGCGCCGCGAGAGGTCGCGGTCGGCGAGCGGGATGAACCCGTTGCCGACGTGGGTGGACGGTGTGGAGAGGACCATGGTTCGTGCTCCCTTATCCCAAAATCGCCGTCAGCTGCCGTAAGCGCTGAGAATGGCTGCTTCGACGTTTCGCGCCGAAAGCGGTAGACCCGTCACCTCGTTGTGACCCTTGGCGTCGACGAGGAACTTGGCTCGGATCAGCATCCGCAGCTGCCCCGTGTTGGCCTCGGGAATCAGCACCTTACGGTAGTTGCTCAGCACGTGACCGAGGTTCCTCGGGAACGGATTGAGGTATTGGAGGTGCGCATGCGCAACCTCCGCGCCCTGCTTGCGCGCCTCATTCACCGCGGTGAACGCCGCGCCGAAGGTGCTGCCCCAGGACAACACCAGCAGCTCGCCGGTCGTCGGGCCATCGACTTCGAGCTCCGGGATGAAGTCGGCGATGCCGTCGATCTTGGCCTGGCGCAGATCGGTCATGCGCTGGTGGTTTTCGGCCGTGTAGGAGACGTCGCCCGTGACATCGGCCTTCTCGAGCCCACCGATGCGGTGCGTCATGCCAGCCACGCCCGGAGGCTGAAAGTGCCGCGCTAGGGTCTCCGGGTCGCGGCGGTAGGGCTGGAAGTCCTCACGTTGGACGCGGTGGAAACCGGTGTCGATCGGCGGCAACTGCGAGACATCGGGCACGGGCCAGGGCTCGGCCGTGTTGGCCAGATAGGTGTCCGACATCAGGATCACCGGTGTGACGAACTGGAACGCGAGCCGCACGGCCTCGATCGCCATGTAGAAGCAGTCGCCGGGCGTTTTGGCGGCGAGCACGCAGAGCGGGCTCTCGCCATTTCGGCCGAACATCACCTGCAGCAGGTCGGTTTGCTCGGTCTTCGTCGGCATCCCGGTGGAGGGGCCGCAGCGCTGCACGTCAAGCACGACGAGCGGCAGCTCGGTCATCACGGCAAGGCCAATCGCCTCCGACTTGAGCGCGATGCCGGGACCGCTGGTGCCGGTCACGCCCAGCGCCCCGCCGTAGGCGGCCCCGATAGCCGAGCCGACAGCCGAGATTTCGTCTTCAGCCTGGAAGGTTCGGACACCGAAGTTGCGCAGCGCGGCGAGATCGACGAGCACGTCGGAGGCCGGCGTGATCGGGTAGGAGCCGTAGAAGAGGTCGAGGCCCGCGAGTTGGGCGCCGGCCACGAGGCCCATCGAGAGCGCCTGGTTGCCGGTGATCGTGCGGTACTCGCCGGGTCGCAGCTGGGCCGGCGGTACGCGCACGTGCGCGTCGGCGATTTCCGTCGTCTCGCCGTAGGCGTGGCCGGCGAACAGCGCGCGACGGTTGGCCTCGGCGAGGTTGGGCACCCGGCCGAAGCGCTCTTCGATCCAGTTGAGCGTCGGCTCGAGGTCGCGGTCGTAGAGCCAGTACACGAGCCCGAGGGCGAAGAAGTTCTTGGTCCGCTCAGAATGCTGGGTGGAGAGCCCCAGGTCATTCACGGCCGCGACAGCCGCGGTGGTGACCGGCGCTTCGATGATTCGGAAGCCGTCAAGTGAGCCATCCGTCAGCGGATTGGTCGGATAGCCGGCCTTCTTGAGGTTGGCGTTGGTGAACGCATCCTTGTTGACGACGAGCAGGCCGCCGCGAATCAGCGCGTTGAGGTGCGACTTGAGCGCTGCGGGGTTCATCGCGACCAGCGTGTCGGGCTCGTCGCCCGGGGTGAAGATCTGGTGCTGCGCGAACGAGATCTGGAACGAGCTGACGCCGGCCAGCGAGCCCGCGGGCGCACGAATTTCGGCAGGGAAGTCCGGCAACGTGCTGAAGTCGTTGCCGAAGACGGCAGTGGCGTCGGCGAATCGATTCCCAGCGAGCTGCATGCCGTCGCCGGAGTCTCCCGCGAAGCGCACAGTGACGCGTTCGCGCTCAATGACCGGGGATGCGATATCGGACGACGACTCAGGCATCAGTGACCGGCCTCCCAAGGCGAATCAGGTGCGCGACGCTCAAGATGATGAGTGGGCGACGAGGCATCAAGGGCCTCCACGCCGCCACACAGTGGGGGGCGGCGTCTTGCACGCGGAACCGAGCAACACGATCATACTCCTGCAAGCACGTGCAGGCGATCAGGGGCAGGACTAACATCGGCTTGTGTAATCCGAACGCAATGCAGCGCAGGAGGCGAACATGGCGGACGAACCAACGGGAGCCCTCGCCGGCAAAGCCGCGGTCATCACCGGGGGTGCGAGCGGGATCGGCGCCGCGTGCGCAATTCGCTTCGCAGAGGAGGGCGCCGATGTCCTGCTCGCAGACCTGCTGCCCGACCGATCAGCCGACACGGTCGCCGCAGTTGAGGCGCTCGGACGGCGCGCCGTGGTGATCGGCTGCGACACATCGTCGGAGGCCGACAACGAGGCGCTGGCCGACCGCGCCGTCGCGGAATTCGGCCGGCTCGACGTGGTGGTCGCCGCCGCAGGCGTCTCGAACGCGGAGTACGTGAGCGGCGAGGCGCAGGAGCTGGGACCCGACCGCACGGCGTCGTTCATCGCCAATCAAGAGATTGAGCAGTGGGAAAAGGTGATGGCGGTCAACCTCACCGGCGTGATGCTGACCGACCGCGCTTGCGCGCGGCGGATGGTCGAGCTGGGCAACGGCGGCGCGATCATCAACATCGCCTCGATCATGGCCAAGTTCCCGATGGCCGGAGCCGCCAACTACTGCGTCTCGAAGGCGGGCGTCTGGATGCTGACCAAGGTGTTGGCACAGGAACTGGTGCAGGACGGCATCCGGGTCAACGCGATCGGCCCGGGCTTCATCGAGACGCCGATGACCGCTGCGATCCAGGGCGACGAGCCGCTCAACCAGTGGGTGCTCTCGCTGACGCCGATGAAGCGTTTCGGCCAGCCGCGCGAGATCGCGAACACGGCGCTGTGGCTGGCCAGCGAAGAATCGTCATACGTCACCGGCGAGATCATTCACCCCGACGGCGGCTGGTTTACGGAATGAGCGCAGCGAGCGGCGAGCAGGCCGCGACCCGAGCGATCGACGGCGCGTCCGATGCGCTGCGGGCGCTCAGCCTCGACATCCACGCGCATCCGCAGGAGAACTACCAAGAGACTCACGCGCATGGCGTGTTGACGGACTTCCTCGAGGCGAACTCGTGGGCGGTGCAACGCGGGGCCTACGGCATGGAGACCGCGTTCCAGGCCGAGCACGGCGCCGGCGGGCCGTGCATCAGCGTGCTGTGTGAATACGACGCGCTGCCGGAGATCGGCCACGCCTGCGGGCACAATCTCATCGCGATGGCGGGCGTCGCGGCCGGCCTCGGCCTCGCGGCCGCGCTCGATGCAACCGGGATCGAGGGGCGCGTCCGCGTGCTCGGCTCGCCCGCTGAAGAGGGTGGCGGAGGCAAGATTCGGCTGATCGATGAGGGCGCCTTCGAGGGCGTCGGCGCGGCGCTGATGGTCCATCCCGGCACAGCGGACCTGCTGAGCCCGCCCGTCCTGGCGATCGACACCTGCATGGTCGAGTTCACCGGCCGCAACGCGCACGCCGCAGCCGCGCCCTGGGAAGGGCGCAACGCGCTCGACGCGTTCGTGCTGGCCTACCAGGCGATCGGTTTACTGCGCCAGCAGTCGCGTCCCGAGGTGCGGATTCACGGGGTGATTCACCACGGCGGCGACAAACCGAACATCATCCCCGACCGCGCCGCCGCGGAGTTCTACGTGCGCGCGCCGCGCGAGGGATTGCTTGACGAGATGTGCCAACGCGTCGAAGCCTGCTTCCGTGGCGCTGCTGAGGCGACCGAAACAGCGATGACGCTGACCTGGCTCGGGCCGCGCTACAGCGACCTCGCCTCAAACTCGGTGCTGCACGACCTGTTCGGGCGCCACTGGTCGGAACGCGAGGGTGTGCGTGCGCTCGACCTCGCGGGCCCGGCGCCCGGTGGCTTCGGGAGCACCGACATGGGCAACGTCTCGCACGTGCTGCCCAGCCTGCACCCGATCTACGCAATCGAGGCCGATGCGGGGAATCACACCGCCGGGTTCACCGCGGCCGCCGCCAGCGACAGCGCCCACGACGCCACGCTGCGCGCCGCTCGGGCAATGACACTGACGGCGCTCGATTGGCTCAGCGACGCGGAGCTCAGGGAACAGACACAAGCGGCCTTTGAAGCCGCGCACGGGAGGATGACGACCTGATGATCGACCACATCGTGCTGGCCTCGCAGGACGTGCAGGCCTCGGTCGCGGCATTCGAGGCGGCGACGGGCGTGTACGCGGAGCTGGGCGGTCGCTTCGAGGGCCGCGGTGTCTACAACCACCTCGTCGCGCTGCAGGATGGCGCCTACATCGAAATCATCGGTCCGGATCCGCAGCAGGCCGGCCATGAGGGACCGCTGCCGTTCGGCATGCACCTGACCGATCAGACGAAGGTCGCGCACTGGTGCGCAAAGGCCGGCGCGGAGATCGAGCAGCGGGTTGAAGCGGCCCGAGCGGCGGGCTATGACCTCGGCACGGTGCAACCGCTGGGCCGCGTGCTGGCCGACGGCACACGACTCGACTGGCGCCTGAGCATCAGCGGCTGGCCGCCGCTGATGGATGGCCTCGTCCCATTCATGATCGATTGGGGCGACGCCCTGCACCCGAGCGAGACCGCCGTGAAAGGCTGCCACCTGGTCGACTTCCACGGCGTGCATCCGGACCGTGCGGCCGTGCAGCAGGCGTTGGCGGCGCTGGGCGTGGAGCTGCGCGTGGAGCAGGGCGACGCGCCAGCGCTGATCGCGATCATCGAAGGCCCCAAGGGGCGAATCACCTTGAGCTGATCGACTCCACAGCCAACTTGAAAGGACGACGCGAATGAAACTCGGACTCGCGCTCGGCTATTCGGGCGCCGACATGCGGCTGCCCATCGAACAGATTCAGAGCGCGGAGGCGCTCGGCTACGACTCGATCTGGACCGCCGAGGCCTACGGCTCCGACGCGTTCTCGCCGCTGGCCTACGCGGCGGCGCTGACCGCGCGAATTCGGCTGGGCACGGGCGTCATCCAGTTGGCCGCCCGCACACCGGCCAACGCCGCGATGACCGCGGCGACGATCGACGCCCTGGCTGGTCACGACCGCGTCATCGTCGGGATTGGCGTGTCCGGCCCGCAGATCGTCGAAGGCTGGTATGGCCAGCCGTGGGGTCGGCCCAACCCGAGGATTCGCGACTATGTGGCGATCATCCGCAAGATCCTCGCTCGCGAAGCGCCAGTCACACACGACGGCAAGGAGATTTCGCTGCCGTACGACGGCCCCGGCAGCAGCGGACTGGCCAAGCCGCTGCGCTCGATTCTGCACATGAACCCGCACATCCCCATCTGGCTGGGCACCGGCGCCGAGGCCAACGTCAAGCTGACCGCCGAGATCGCCGACGGCTGGCTTCCGCTCGGGCTGACGCCGCACAACGCCGATCTGTTTGTGCCCTGGATCGAAGAAGGCTTCCGCCGCGCCGAGGCGAAGACCGGACAGCCGAAAGGCTGGTCCGACTTCGAGGTTCAGGCATCCTGCACCGTTGAGCTGACCGACGATGTCGGCAGCGCGTTGCGCAAGATGAAGCCGAACGTCGCTCTGTACGTCGGCGGCATGGGCCACCGCACGCTCAACTTCCACAAGATGTCGATGATTCGGCGCGGCTACGGCGAGGCGGCCGAGCGGATCCAGGAGCTCTACATGGCCGGCCGCAAGGCGGAGGCGATGGAAGCGGTCCCCGACGACTTCCTCGACGAACAGTCGCTGGTCGGCCCGCCGGCGCGGATCCGCGAGCGCTACCGCGCCTGGGCCGACAGCTACATCACCGGCGTCACCGTCAACAGCGAGCAGCCCGATGCGCTGGAGCTGATGGCCGAGCTGGCCCAGAGCAATCTCTAGACTTTGACCCTGCAACCGAGAGGCAATGGCATGGCTACGCCCGAAGAGGTCGTGACTGCATTCATCAGGGAGTGGGATGTCGAGCACCCCGACGTCGACACGCTCGCCAGCTACTTCACCGACGACGCCGTCTACCACAACATGCCGATGGCCCCCGCCGAGGGCATCGAAGCGGTGCGCGAAGCGCTGGCCGGCGTGGCGGGGCTGACCTCGCGCGGCTGGGAGATCGTCTACCAGGCCGTCGATGGCGATGTCGTGCTGAACGAGCGCATCGACCGCTTTCACATGCGCGGCAAGGAGGTCGCAGGGCAGGTCTGCGGCGTCTTCGAGCTGCGCGACGGCAAGATCGCGCGCTGGCGCGACTATTTCGACGCTGCCGCCTTCCAGGCTCAGCTAGCCGACTAGCCGTCGCTCAGGCGAGCGTCTCCTTGAGAAACTCGGCGATCTGATTCACCGCCGTGTTGCCCTCGGGCACCGCCGCGAACATGCCCACGAACCCGTGGATCACGCCGTCGTAGCGCGTGAGTTGGGTCGTGACGCCGCCGCGCTCGAGGCGATCCGCATAGAGCTCGCCTTCGTCACGAAGCGCGTCGTATTCAGCGGTGATCACCAGGGCGGGAGGCAGGTCGGCGATCGTGTCGGCGCGTAGCGGCGAGGCGTAGGGCTCGAAGCCTTCGGACTGCGTGCGGACGTAGTGCTGCCAGAACCAGCGCATGCCGTCTTCCGACAGCCCCTTCGAGCCGTCGCCGTTGTCGCGGTAGGAGTCGGTCCCGAAGTCGAGGTTCGTGACCGGGTAGATCAGCACCTGCCCGCGCAGTCCGGGGCCGCCGCGGTCGCGGGCCATGAGCGAAACGACCGCCGAGAGGTTGCCGCCGGCGCTGTCGCCGCAGACAACGATCCGTGAGCCGTCGGCCCCGATCTCCGCGCCGTGCTCGCTGACCCATTGCGCGGCTGCGTACGAATCGTCGGCTGCGGCGGGGTATTTGTGCTCGGGGGCGAGACGGTAGTGCACGGACAGCACGACCACGTTCGCTCGGTTGGCGAGCGCGCGGCAGAGCGGATCGTGCGAGTCGAGGTCGCCGACCACCCACCCGCCGCCGTGGTAGTACACCACGGCGGGTAGTTGGGTATCGGGATCGGGCGAGTAGAGCCGCACCGGGATGTCACCCGCGGGGCCGGGAATCGTGAAGTCTTCGATGCGGGCGACGGGCTCCGGCGGGTCGGGTTGAATACGCCCGGCGGCGGACGAAATGCGCGCTTCCTCGACGGAGAGCGTGTGCATCGCCGGCGCCGCGGCGCGCAGCTTGAGAATCTCCTGCACTTCAGCGGTGATTGGCATCGGTCAGCCCAACGTCTGGCCCCGGTGGTTACCGGAGGGTGATTAGCAGCGCGTGATTACCAGCGCTCGGTTACCAGCGCGAGGTCACGAACTCGGCGGCTTCCTTGAGCGCTTCGAGCCCGGCGGGATTGATCGCGAACATCATCAGCGGATCGTGAATCTGCCCGTCGTAGCGACGCACCGTCACCTCGTTGCCGGCCTCGGTCAGCGCCGCGGCATAGGCTTCGCCCTCGTCGCGCAGCGGATCGTACTCGGCCGTCTGGACCAGCGCCGGGGCGAGGTTGGAGAGGTCGTCGGCCTGCAGCGGCGAGGCGTAGGCCTCCTGGCCCTGTTCCGCGCTGGACAGGTAGTGGTCCCAGAACCAGACCATGCTGGCGCGCGTGAGCAGATAGCCCTCAGCGTTGTCGCTGTAAGAAGGGCGGTCATAGTTGTGGTCGGTCACCGGCACGTGCAGAATCTGCGCGGCGATCGCGGGGCCGCCCTTGTCGCGCGCCATCTGGGCCACGACGGCTGAGAGGTTGCCACCCGCGCTATCGCCGCAGACCGCGACCCGCGAGCCGTCGCCCCCGATCTGGTCGGCGTTCTCGGCGACCCACGCCGTCGCGGCGTAGCAATCGTCGGCCGCCGCGGGGTACTTGTGCTCGGGCGCCAGGCGGTAGTCGACGGCCACGACGACCGCGTCGCCGAGCTCGGCCAGCAGCTGCTTGCAGACGCCGTCGTGCGACACGATGTTGCCGACGACCCAGCCGCCGCCGTGGAAGAAGACGAGCACCGGCAGGTTGTCGCCTTCGGCCGCGTAGACGCGGACAGGGATGTCGCCGGCGGGGCCGGGCACCGTGCGGTCGAAGACGATGGGCGGCTCGGGGGCGCCGAGCTGCATCATCGCGAAGCCCTCGATCATCGCGCGGGCTTCCTCGGGGGTCTGTTCTGAGATGTCGGGCCCGCCGGCTTCCGCAAGCTGGTCAAGCAACACCTGAGCGGCAGGGTCAACTGGCATGTTCGCTGTCCGTTTCATGGGGAGCTGCGTGCGTGATTGCGTTCAGGATAGAGGCATCGCCCCGTCAGCCCGCCGTCGCTCCCCAGTCCCGCGCCGAGTCCTCGTTCAACCGCCGATCCGAGCGATCGCCTCAACGGCGCGTCGAAGCGAGTCGGACCGCCGGGCAGCGCCGCGCCAATCCCAATCGTTCGACACGAACTCCGCAAGAAATTCGTTGTAACGCTGCCCCGCACGAGTGCTGCCGTCGGAACGCATGATCGCTGAGCGGACCGATGAAGACCGACACTCCTCGCTCACAATCTGTACAAGGCGACGCTTCGGATCGCCGAGCGCATCTGGGTCTTCAGGGAGGAAGCGCGGTTGCACTCGGAGGAATCTCGCGATTCCGCGATCCGCCAACAGCCATGCCTCCACGGCACGGACTGCGATTCGAAAGGTCATTCGTGCTGCAGGATGAGGAAGCCACAGCTGCACAGCCTCAGCGGCGCACACATCGCGATCAAGGTCGACCAGAACCAACCACGGCTCGCGTTCGGCCGCGACGTTGTATCCCATCAGCCTGTCCAAGATGGCATCACGGCCACGGGCCCGTCGAACCGGCGCCGCGACGAGATCATGGTCTGACAGCAGTCGCTGGACAACCACGAGATCGAGGCGCCCTTCAACCGCGACGCGAACCGTCATTGCGCAGAGCGAAGGGGCAGCTGAGCGCCGCCACGCCTGACGGCCATCGCGAGCAGCATGTCGCCCACATGCCCGCCATGTTCGGAGATCGCAACCGCCGAGAGATCTTCCGCGCCCGACGTGATCACCGAACCGTTCTTCGACGGCTCGATGAGCAAGACCTCCTCGGGCATGATCCCCTCATCGTCCAGGAGATCGGGCGAGTGCGTCGTGACGAGCACCTGGCGCTCGCGTTTGCCGACACGAGCGAACATCGCGGCCAGCTGACTGACCAGGTCGTTCTGTAGCGACAGCTCCGGCTCTTCCAGCAACAGCGGGCCGGAGCCTTCCATGAGCGCCCAGAGCAGGCCGATCAGGCGCAGCGTGCCATCCGAAAACTGATCCTCGCGCTGCTTGCCTGCCTTCGGGCGCCAGTGGTCGAAACGCGCCTCGAGGTGCGGCTGGCCGCGCTCGTCCCTGGCAACGACCAGGGTCCCATCGAACAGCGGCTGGATTGCATGTAGCTGTGCACCGATCTTGCGCAGGCGACGCTCACGCGTCCGCTCCGGTGTCTCGGCGATGCGCTCCAGAAAGCCGCGCCCGAAGGGATCATTGCCCGACGACGCCTGGCGCGACTCATCCCCGTAGCGAATCATCTGCGGAACCAGATGCAGGTAGCTCACCGATTTGAAGAATGCTGCGATGTCGCGAAACCCGCGGTTCTCGCTCACCTGCTCGATCGCCGTCTGTGTTAGCAGCTCAGGATCGTCGCGCTCACGGTCGCTCGGGCGGTCGATCAGCAGTTCGCCCTCCGCATTCCAAACCTGCTCGGTGGTGACGAGCGTTCGGTGACGCCCGGTCGGTTCCCGGCGGATTCCCAGCCGGTAACGCCACTGCGGCGACTGATCGTCAGAGGCGCCGATGCTGACGTCGAGCGTGACGCCTGGTGCCTGGCGTCCGGCCAAGCAGCGGATCTTGGAGATGCCACCGCGTTGGTCGAGGGCTCGCTGCAGACCGTCGTTCGACACGTCGCGGAGAAACCGCACGGCGTCGAGCAGGTTCGACTTGCCTGATGCGTTCGGGCCGACGATAAACGTACGCTGCTGGAGCGCGATGTCGACTTCGCGGAAGTTGCGCCAGTTCTCCAGCACCAGGCGGGTGATGATCATCGGTCGCGGACTCCTCGGCGATCAATCGTAGTTCGGCCTAGAGCGCTTCGTTGTCGAGCATCTGGCGGGTGAGTTCGGCGTGGCCGACATGCTCGCCGGTGTGCGCGAGGGCGGAGCACACGACATCCCAGCCCGTGATCTCGCGCTGCTGGAAAATGTGCATCCGCAGGCGGTCCCACTCGTCGTCATCGAGCGAGGCGAGCGCGTTGTGGATCGCGTCTCGAGCGCTCGCCCAGCGGTCGCGCAACATGCCAGCGGGGTCGTCGAAGTCGGCGGCTTGCGCGTCGAATTCGACCTGTCGCGTGCGGTCGACGTTGCCGCCGGCGAGCACTTCGACGAAGTTCCACTCGGTCGCGGAGATGGCGTGGGTCACGAGGATGAACAGCGAACTCGCTTCGTCGAGCGGGCGGGCGTCGAGCTGTTCGGCGGTCAGGCCGTCGATCGTGTCCAACAGGCGTGAGATCAGTCCGTTGGCGGTGGCTTCGATCGAATCGGGCAGCGGCATCAGCGTTCCTCTCGGTCGGGGTTCCGGCTCCCTAGCATCGCACGGCGAGACTCTAGCCGATCACAGGACGCTTGTTCGAACCGTGGGCCTTCGTATACTGAGTTCAATCCGAACCGTGAAGGGTGAGTGTGATGCGAGCAGATCCGCAGACGGTGGCGCTGAACCAGATGATCGAAACGCTCTCGGCCGATGCCAAGCCGTGGAACGAGATGGGCGCGCAGGAGGTGCGCGACGCGCTGGCCGAGGGTGGGCCGTTTGGGCCGCCGCCGCCGCGCCTTGACGACATCGCGCAGGAGCGCACGATTGCCGGGCCGGCCGGCGACATTCCGATCCGCGTCTTCGTGCCGGAGGTCGTGAACGGCGTCTACCTGCACATCCACGGCGGCGGCTGGGTGATCGGCTCGCACGACGGCGCCGACGAGCGGCTCTGGGAGCGCGCCCAGGCGACCCAGCAGGCCGTGGTCTCGGTCGGCTACCGACTGGCGCCCGAGCATCGCTGGCCGGCCAGCAACGACGACTGCGAAGCGGCCGCTGTCTGGCTGGTCGAGAACGGTCAGTCGGAGTTCGGCGCCGACAAGTTCACGATCGGCGGCGAGTCGGCCGGCGGGCACCTCTCGGCAACCACGCTGCTGCGGATGCGCGACAACCACGGCTACACCGGCTTCCTCGGCGCGGCGCTGATCTACGGCGTCTACGACCTACGGCATTCGCCCTCAGCCCGGCTCTGGGGCGAGCGCAACCTGATCCTCTCGAGCCCGATCATGGAGTGGTTCATCGACCACTATGTGGACCCCGCGGACCGCGACGACCCCGACGTGACGCCGCTGCTGGCGCGTCTGCACGACATGCCCCCGGCGATCTTCATCGTGGGCACGCTCGATCCGCTGCTCGATGACACCCTCTTCATGGCGGCCCGTTGGGAGGCGGCCGGGCACGAGACAGACCTCCACGTGTTCCCCGAGGCCCCCCACGGCTTCGACAACTTCCCCACCCCCGCCGGCATGGACGGCACAAACCGCGTCAACAGCTTCCTCAGCGGCGTCTTGGGCTAGCTGCTATTGAGCGTAGCTGGAGTAGTGAATCTACAGTCAAGAGCGGGGGAGTTCGCACAGGAGCTTCGCCGTACCGTGCGCTGGGGCACAGGGGACGTGAATGCCCCCAAGACTAGGCGACCCAGCGGCGTCATAAAGGCGGACAGCAGAGTCCACCCACTGACGGTCGGGCACCGAAGCTATCCAGACCACTCGAACCGCACTCCGTGGTCCTTAAGCATCTGAAACGGCCTTGCCCACTCGATGCCCATGGAGTCACAGAGGTCTGGAAGCTTGAGTCTTCTGCTCGACTTGTTAGGATCCTCTTTTGTCTCAAGTGTGACAATCCTGTGACCCCCAGCATCTGCGAAAGCAGCCAAGTGGAAATCGCCGCCAAGCATAAACTTGTTCACAGAATAGGGAGTACACCCCAACTGATTGACCCTGGCCGTCACCTGCCGACGAGAGTGATCGATTGGCGCGAGATTCCTCGGCTCCTGGATGGTTGCATCATTACGGAGCCAGTTGATTAGGATCTGAGAACGCGGCGTCACTTCACGCGCGACTTGCGGAATCAGAACGACATCGCCGAGAGCCAAGGCACCACCGAGCCAGTCCCAAAACCCAGGACAAATGTCCATGCTATAGTATCTTCGGTAAGCCTCGATCAAGACGTTTGCGTCGATGAGATCGGTCATGGGCGCGCCATTCCAAAGTCCGCCGCGATCTTGTCGAAAGTCTCGAACGTGCTAATTCCAAGTAATCTCGACATTTCGTCGTATGTCGTCTGCCCGCCCAAGGTGCTGGCTACCACGGCCCAGACAAATCGGCGTCCGGTTCTCTGGAAGAATGTGTTGTAGAAGTTCCCTCCGCGGCCGGTGTCACCATCGCGTGCTGCTCGCCGCGCCGCGAATTCTTGTCGCTCTTCAGCGAACAGGTCAGAATACCGACGAATACCGATGAGACCCACCGTTCGCAGGCGACGCAGCACCACGACCTTACTGACCTTGTATCGGCGCGCTAAGCTCTGTAGATCATCTCGGGCCACTTCCCTGAAGTCGAGATCCTGCGCTTGCAGATCTGCTTCGGGAACCAATAGTTCTGCCGCGAAGTGATCACACCACCTCTCGTTGTCTGGCGCCTGCTCTACGCCGACTGAATCGTCGGAGACTCCAGACTCGCCCAAGAGTAGATGCCCGATCTCGTGAGCCACCGAGAACATCTGCGACGCCTTGTAGTCGGCGTTGTTGATGAATATCAAGGGCGCCAGATCGTCTGCCAGCGCGAATCCGATGAACTCGTCGGGATCGAGCCGCCTGCGGGTATTGTTTCCCACAACACCGTTCACCATCACCAATACGCCCACGGCTTCCAACATCCGTCGGGCATCCCTCAGCGCATCCTCCCAGGTTGACGCACCAGATCGGGACTCCACGCCCAAACCTACTTCGCGAGCAAATCGTCTCGCCGCCGTCGTCGGATCGCCCTCGAGGACCTGCGATCCAATCCAGTCAACAGGCGGCTCTCCACTCGCCTGCAGATAGTCGCGATACCACGCCTGCCGATCCTGACAGTTGTAGATCGTGTCCAGCAAATGTGGTGAAGGTCGATCCAGTAGCCCGCCCGTTCGGACCCGAAAATCGCTGACAGGCAGAGCGTCTGCTGGGGGCTCTGGACTGAAGAAATAGCCAAACGGCGTGTACGTTGCCTTCGCGAACGACTGGAGCTGCGCCGAAGTTGGAGACTCCTCTCCCGCAAGCCATCTCGGGAGTCCCCTGAACTTCCGCTCCAGATCTGCTCGCTGCACGCGAGACCGTACGCACGCCCACTCGATCAACCCTGGATCGACATCGATTCGAGGCGTGATCGCCATCGTCCCCCCGCTCATCTGCGAGACCTACAGTAGCGGCACGCGTCCCCGGGGATTCGCCATTGCGCGCACCGCCGGCATCGACATCCCGCTCAATTCACCCGCTTCTCGACGCCCTCCCAGTAGGTTTCGCGCAGCTCGAACTTCTTCAGTTTCCCCGTGGCGGTACGGGGCAGCTCTTCGACGAACTCGACCCGGCGGGGGATTTTGAAGCTGGCCATCTGGGCTCGGCAGTGCGCGACGATCTCGTCCCGCGTGACTTCCTGTCCTTCGCGCGGCACGATCAGCGCCAGCGGCGTCTCGCCCCACTGCTCCGAGGGAACGCCGATCACGGCGGCCTCCAGCACCCCGGGGTGCTGGTAGAGCACGTCTTCAACCTCGATTGAGGAGATGTTCTCGCCACCCGAGATGATCACGTCCTTCGCGCGGTCAACGATGTTGATGTAGCCCTCCGAGTTGACCGTGGCCATGTCGCCGGTGTGGAACCAGCCGTCGACGATCACCTTGTCGGTCTCGGCCTGCTGCTCCCAGTAGCCGCGCATGACGACATTGGATCGGGCGACGATCTCGCCGATCGATTCGTCGTCCCACTCGACCTCATCACCGACGTCATCGACGATCTTGACATCGACGCCGATGACTTCATGCCCGGCGCGGACCTTGTTGCGGAAGTAGGCGGGCGAGCCGACTTCGACGTGCGGCTTGGGCTGGGCGACGGTGAGGATCGGCGAGGTCTCGGTCAGCCCATAGATCTGCATGAACTCCCAGCCGAGTTCGTTTTCGAGCCGCTCGATGAACGCCTGCGGCGGCGGCGCGCCCGCGACGGTGAAACGCGGGCGCGTCGTGATCTCGAACTCGTCCTTGCGCTCGAACTCGAGGATCCGCGCGAGCACCGCAGGCGCCATGCAGGCAAACGTGCAGCGCTCGTCCTGGATCAGGCGGTAGATGTCGTCGGCCTCCGGCGCGCGCAGCACCACGTGTTTGCCGCCCATCGCGGTGATCGCATAGACGCCGCCCCAGCCGTTGGCGTGGAACATCGGCAGGGTCCACAGCTCCGCGTCGTTCTGCTGAATGCGCAGATGGGCGATGAAGTTGTAGGTGTTGATGTAGGCGTTGCGGTGGGTGATCATCACACCCTTGGGCCGCGCGGTCGTGCCGGAGGTGTAGTTGATGCTGAGCAGGTCGGTCTCTTCGAGGCCCGGGTCCGGCGGCGCAGAGGTCGGCTGGCCGCCGATCCAGACCTCGTAGTCGGTCCAGCCCGGCGCGATCGGCGCGTCGCCGTAGGGGACCGCGATGTAGTGCTCGACCGACGGCGCCGCGCTGCGGATCAGGTCGACCAGGTGAGTGAACTCGGCGTCGACGAGCACAACCCGCGCGGTCGAGTGCTGCAGGATGTACTCGAAGTCGGACGGGATCAGGCGGTAGTTGACCGGCACGATGATCGCGCCGATCGAGGCCGTGGCGTAGAACGTCTCAAGGAACTGGTGGCTGTTTGGCGCGATGATCGCCACGCGATCGCCCTTCCCGATCCCCATCTCGAGCAACGCGTTGGCCTGCTGGTTGACGCGCTCACCGAACTCGCGCCAGCTGAGGCGTTGATCGCCATCGACCACTGCCTCCGAATCGGCGTACAGCTTCGTCGCGCGTCGCAGGAAATCGGTGACGAGCAGCGGGACTTCCATGTCAATCTCCGGTCAACAGTGTGCGGGCTTCACGGCCCATTATCGCACCTCGACCGGCTCAGCCGGGCCGTCACTCGCCAACCCGATACACCTCCATGAACAGCGGCCGGTCGACGCTCGGGCAGACCGCGAAGGGGAGCATCCGGTGCGCGTCGTGGACGTCATCGTCGAAGAGCACGCGCCCGTCGAGCGTGACCGTCGCTTCCAGCTCATAGCGGTGATGCCGATCGACGCTGACACCGCCGTGCGGCAGCTCGAACTCGATCGGGAACTCAGTGAGGTCCTCAACGACCGTTTCGGTCACGCTGGTCGGAGTGTCGGGATCGGAGACATCGAGCAAGCGGATGGTGGCGACGGCGCCAGGAGGAATGCTCGTCCCCTCCCAACGGCCGTCGTCGTAGAAGCCGACGGAGCCGGGCAGCGGCTCGCGGCACGGATCGTTCGAGTTGACGGAGACCACCGCGATGTCGCTGCGCCCGGGACTGCCACCCGTGAGGACGCTGTGTACAGTGTCATCGATGTAGAGCAGCTGCCCATCCAGCTCGACCCGTGCCGACAAGCTGTAGTCGTTTCGTTGCTCGATCTGGCCGCGGTCGAAGCTGAACGAAAACCGCTGCGGCAGGGAGCCAACATCCTCGATCAGCTGTTCAGCCACCACGATCGCGGAGCTATCGGCGAAGCTCACATCCGACAGCGCGACGCGCAGCACGGCGCCCTCGGGCAGGTCGACATCGCCGCCGATCCAGAACACCTCACCCGACATTCGATCGTTTGACGAGCACGCGACCAGATTGATCGCGAGCGCGATCACAAGCGAGAGAGTGGCGATCAATGCCCTCACCCGTTGCCTCCTCACGCCGAATCCGACCTCACCCTACGCTCGGCGAAGTCGCGTGCCTGGAGTGCAAGACGCTCGCCCGGCCCGAGAGTTCCCGGCCCAACTCGCGTGGACCTGGGGTTTACGAAATCGAAGCGGAGGTAGCTCATGGAGATCGCAGTCGTTGTGCTGGCGATCGTGGCGCTGGGCGGATTCGTCGGCTGGCTGTGGGCCCAACGCAGCGCAGGGCTCGCACGCGAGCAGGTCGACGAATTGCGCATTTCGCAGGCGGAGACTGCCAACGGGCTGACCAGCGCGCAGATCGATCTGGCCGCAGCCCAGACCTCGCTCGAAGAGCGCTCGGACCAACTGCGGCGAGCCCGCGAGCAGGAGATTGAAGCGCAGACGGAGATCCAGCGACTGCGCCGCGAGCTTGCGACCTCTCGGGAGGCCGTCGCCGCGCTGGAGCAGTCGCATCGCGCGCGCCGCGAGGAACTTGAGCAGTACCGAGCGGATCTCGAACAGCGCTTCAAGGGCCTGGCGCTCGATGCGTTGCAGCTGAGCAACGAGGGGTTCCGCAAACAGGCCGAGGATCAGTTCAAGCGCGACCGCGAACTCGCCGACACGGACCTCGAGAAACGCCAGCAGGCCGTCGACAACCTGGTCAAGCCGGTCGGCGAAACGCTGGAGAAGCTGCAGAAGCGCGTCGGCGAGATCGAGGAGAAGCGCGAGAACGCCTACGGCATGGTGGTCGAGCTGATCGGCAGCGCCGGCAAGCAGATCGGCGAGCTTCGCGCGACCACGACCGGCCTGCGCCAGGCCTTGAGCTCACCGCAGCAGCGGGGACGCTGGGGCGAGCTCACACTCGAGCGCGTGCTGGAGGTCGCCGGAATGCGTGAGCACGTCGACTACTCGCGGCAGGAGCACACCGTCACCGAGGACGGCGCGATCCGTCCCGACGCGGTGATCAAGCTACCGCGCGGGTTGAGCGTCCCCGTCGACGCGAAGACGCCGTTGGAGGCCTATCTGCGCGCGAACGAGTCTCACGACGACGACGAACAGCGGGCGGCGTTGGGCCAGCACGCGGCAGCCTTGATGAACCACGCGCGCGCCCTGGGCAGCAAGAACTACGCCGATGCGATCGATGGCAAGTCGCCCGACTTCGTCGTGCTGTTCGTGCCGACGGAGACGATTCTGGACGCGGCGATGGTCGCGCAGCCGACCATCTGGGAGGACGCGTGGACCCAGCACAAGGTGCTGATCGCAAGTCCGGGGCTGCTGATCGCACTGCTCAGGACCATCGGCGTGGCCTGGCAGCAGGAAGACATCCAGCAGAACGCGCAGGAGATCGCCGACACGTCGCGCGAGCTCTACACGCGTCTGGCGACGTACTCCGACCATGTGGGCAACGTCGGCAAGGCGCTGACATCGGCGGTGCGCGCCTACAACAGCAGCGTCGGCTCGTTTCAGTCGCGCGTGCTGGTCCAGGCACGCCGGATCGAGGAGCTGGGCGCCGTCGAGGAGTCGCGCCGCATCGAAGGCCCCGCCTCCGTCGAGCTGGAGGTACGCCAGCTGACCGCGCCGGAACTCCCACAAGGAGACGGTGCGTGAGCGTCCACCTACGCCGCCGCCGCGCGAATATCACACTGGCGGGATCGACCGACCGGCATCTTAGTCGAACTGTTTGAGCGTCTGAGGGCGGACCGCGCCGTACTTGCGGAGGTCGGCGATGGTGACGATCCGGCCCGTCCACTCCGGGCCCTGGGCGACCATCCACAGGCACGCGTCGGACATGATGATCGGGTCCTCGAACTCCATCTCTTTGGCGCGCTCCCCAAGCGTGAACGCGTAGCCCTCCGAGTAGACCGAAAGCTCGAGGCGCAGGCAGTTGACCGAGACGCCGGTGCCGGCGAGGTCGTGCGCCAGCGATTCGCTCATCGCTTCGAGGGCGCGCTTGGTCGTCGTGTAGGAGACGCGCCCGAACTCGGGCGAAATCGCCGCGCCGGAGCCGATGTTGATCACCGCGCCGCCTCCGCTCGCGACCATCCGCGGGCAGATCGCGTGCATCAGATAGAACGGCGCGTTGACATTGATGTCGACCGCCAGCCGCCAACGGTTGCGCGAACCATCGAGCGCTTTCCCCGGAGGGGCAACCGCGGCGTTGTTGATCAGCACGTCTACCTGGCCCAGCTCGGCGTAGGTCGCGTCGACGATCCGGTCGATCGCGTCAACCTCCTGGAGGTCGGCGCCGATCGTGATGCAGCGCTGGCCCGCGTCACGGACCAGCTGCGCCGTCTCGTCGATCGTGCCGGGCAGCTTGGTCGGTGAATCGGCCGTCGAGCGCGCCACCGCGACGATGTCGTAGCCCGCGTCGGCAAAGTCGATCGCCAGCTGTTTCCCGATCCCGCGGCTCGCGCCCGTGATCAGCGCCACCTTGTTAGCCATTGCCCCGCCTCCTGAGTCGTGCGTGTTCGTTGTGAGCTGGGGGCAGAATAGAGGCGGGCGCTAAACTTCCGCGCGTGCGCCCAAGCTGACGGCTCGACCGGGGCGCTCGAGAGGGGGACGGCGATGAGGCGACCAGGCGGACGCGGCGCCCTCGGGCACCTGCGCATCTGCGATTTCACCGGGCAGCTCGCCGGCGCTGGCGCGACCAAATTCATGGCCGCCTTCGGTGCCGAGGTGATCCGCATCGAGGACCCCTCCAACCACGGCCGCTGGGACATCCTGCGTGGGATGCCGCCCTATGTGGACGACCGGCGCGGCCCCGAGCTGGGCGGACCGTTCAACAACCACAACGTGGGCAAGCTCGGGGTCTCGCTGAACATCAAGACCGAAAAGGGGCGCGAGCTATTCGAGCGGCTGGTCGCCATCTCCGACTGCGTGACCGAGAACTTCTCCTCCGGCGTGATGCGCTCATGGGGTTACGACTACGAGCAGCTCAAGCAGATCAGGGAAGACATCATCTATGTCTCCAACTGCGGCTTCGGTCACTCCGGCCCGTACGAGAAGTTCAAGACATGGGGACCAATCGTTCAGGCGACCAGCGGGCTGACGATGTCCTCGGCGCTTCCCGATCAGCCGCCGGCCGGCTGGGGCTACTCCTACATGGACCACACCGGCTCCTACTTCATGGCGATGGCGATCATGCTGGCGATCCACCATCGCAATCGCACCGGCGAGGGGCAGTACGTCGATGTCGCGGCAACCGAAGCAGCGATCACGTTGAACGGTCCGGTGCTCCTGGACTACACCGTCAATGGTCGACCGCTGCGCCGCGATGGCTATCCCGACGCCAATCACTCGCTGCATCCGGCGATGGCCCCGCACAACATCTACGCGGCCATGCCGATTCCCGGATCGTTCGACGAGGCCTGGATCGCAATCGCCTGCCGCAACGACGTGGACTGGCACGCGATGCGCGACGTGCTGGCCGCCGACGGTTGTGGTTGGGCTGCTGACGATTGCTACGGCCAGCTCTCGGGACGCGTGGCGGCGCAGGATCAGCTCGACGCGAACATCGCTGAGTGGTGTCTGCGTCGCGACCCCTTCGAATCGACGGAGCTGCTGCGCGCCGCCGGCGTGCCGGCCAATCCCGTGCAGACGCCGGAACAACGGATCGACCAGGACCCGAACTCCGCCGAGGCCCGCCTCTGGCCGACGATCAGACAGGCGGAGATGGGACGCGTCCGTGTCGACGGCATCCCCGCGCACCTGTCGAAGACGGATTGGTCGATGACGCGAGGCGCGGCCGTGCTGGGTGAGGACAACGACTACGTCTACGGCGAGCTGTTGGGCTTGAGCCCGGACGAGATCGCCGGGCTCCACGAAGAGGGCGTGATCTAATGACAACCAGCTCAAATCCCCTGGCGATGATGGCCCTCGACGACCTTCGCGTGCTCGAGATCGGTGATGAGCGCGGCGCCTGGTGCGGCAAGCTGATGGCCGACATGGGCGCCGACGTGATCAAGATCGAGCCGCCGGAAGGCGACCCGTCGCGGCAGTATGAACCGTTCGTCGACGACGAACCGGACAGTGAGCGATCGCTGTTCTTCTGGTACTACAACACGTCCAAGCGCAGCATCGTGATGGACTTCGACGACCAGTCCAACGCCGACGCATTCGTCAAGCTGGTGCAGTCAGCCGACGTGATCTTCGACACCGCTACATACGATCCGGTTGGTCGCCTGGGTCTGTCGTTTGATCAGCTGATGTCCGACAACCCAAAGTTGATCTGGTGCACGATCACCAATTTCGGCTTCGGGTCGGTGAGGGACGACGAGCCTCACACGGACCTGACACTGGCCGCCAACGGCGGCTTCACCTGGATGAACGGGTACGACGATCACTCGTTGCCACCGGTGCGCGGCGGCGGACAGCAGGCGTATCACACGGGCTCAAACTACGCCTTTATGTCGATTCTGACAGCGTTGCTACATCGCGATCTCACGGGTCTCGGCCAGCACATCAACGTCAATATCAACGCATCCGTCAACGTGACGACCGAATCCGGTTCGTACTCATGGTTGGTCGCACATGCGACCGTGCAACGGCAGACTGGCCGTCACGCCGGCGTCGCACCGTCGATGCCATCGCAGATCAAGTGTGCCGACGGTCGCTACGTCAACACCGGCATCCCGGCTCGTCGCCCAGCCGAGTTCGGCATCGTCTACCGCTGGTTGGAAGAGGAAGGCCTCCTGGATGAACTTCCCGAAGCGGCGCTCCTGCAGGTTGGCGCCGGGCTGGAATCGTTCTCCCTGGCGGATGTCTTCAACAGCAACAACGAGGAACTGCTCGCGATCTTCGGCGCCGGCCGACAGGCCTTCGACCTGCTGGCGTCGAAACTCAGCGCCTACGAGTTCTTCACCAAAGCCCAGAACCTCGGCTTCCAGGTCGGCGTGATTCACAGCCCCGAGGAGGCGCTCGAAGACCCGCACTTCGTCGACCGCGGCATGCAGGTCAAGGTGGAACACCCGGAGCTGGGTCGCGAAGTGATCTATCCAGGCGCCCCCTATCAGCTCACCAAGGGAAGCTGGGGAATCACAAGGCGCCCACCACTGCTCGGCGAGCACACCGCCGAGGTGTTGTCGGAGCTGTCATGAGCGAACGTGTAAGAGTTCCAGCCAAGACCGACAGAGTGCTCGCGATACTAAAGCAGCGCGCGCAAGACATGCGTACAATCACGTATCAGGAGCTAGCGGATGCAACCGGCCTGTTCCCGCCAGGAGTAAACCTACCGTTGGGCTACATCCGCGACGAAGTCTGTCGCAAACACCAGCGACCATGGCTTCCTGCGATTGCGGTGAGCAAGGCGACAATGCGCCCCAGCGCGGGTTTTGCGCCCGAAGGCATGCAGCTGAATCTGGAAAATGATCATTGGTGGCGCGGAATGGTCACGCAGGTCTACGCTTACGACTGGTCTGATATCGAGATTGAGGAAGAGTGATCGAGGCGCATTGGGGCGCGATGTTCTTGGAACTTAGTTAGCGCGATCGAGTTCTCGCCAATCTCCCGCGATCACGGGCGTAGTCCGCCTCGATGTCGGATAACGCGGTCACCACTGGCATTCCAACCGCCCGTGCTACGCGAGCGGCGTTGCGATCGTGAGTCATCACCGGCAGCTGTACGCTACGAGTCTGGGCCAGCATCCAGAGATCTTCCCGCTCTGCGCCATAGCGCAAGCCAAGCGCAATGGCTGTCCGTTTGAGCTGCACATACTCTTCGATCACATCATAGCCTGGCGGGTCAAACGCATTATCATCTTTGAGAAAGACTGCAAGGATGTCCCATGCCGCTGGTCGCCAGTCGATCACCTGTATTTCAGCGCGCACAAAATACGTCACCACCGCGCTGAAGTTTCGCAACAAATCTCGGTAGGCGCCCCCGACATCGCTCCGCCCCACTATGGCGCTGAGCACATTGGTATCAACTGAAATCGTCCGCCGTTCGCCACTCAGGCCCGCCATCGTCGCGCCATTTGGGGTCCAATTCGTCGGCCAGCGCTTCGCGCTCTTCCTGAGTCATGCCTTCGCAGATCTTGTCCAGCATGTCGACCAGTTCTTCGCCGCTCCACAACTCGACTCCGCGCTGGCGGGCGCGTTCGCTGATCTGCGAGGTTGCCGGACTGGGCTCTGTCGTGGTCATGTCCCGATTCTAGACTCCCAACAACCACTTTGCCAGCATGGACTGCGCTTGGGCATGAGCGATCAGACCGTGGCCAGCGGCATGGAGAATGGCGAGTTCGGCTCCTGAGATCCGCTCAGCCGTGGCGCGTCCGAAGTCGATGGGCACGGTCGTGTCGGCATCTCCGTGGACGATCAGAGTCGGACAGTTGATCCCGTGCAGTCGATCAGCAAGGTCAATGCCCCGCTGCGCCTGCATGTTCAGCAAGGCTCCTCGCCCCAGCCGCACCAGCTCGCTTTGCGACAACCGGCTCAGGGCACGCAGACGATTCGCTCGAAACGCAGCCAGCTCTGGATCCGCGCTCTCCGGCTCCGGCGGCGTTCGCCACTCCTCTTCGGATTGCTGAATCGCCGCCTCGACGCCCTTGGATTCCATGAGTTTCAACAGCCCGATGCGCCTGGCGACCGTCTCGAGCCGATCAGCGACGAACGGGTCGTCGAGATTGACTCCCGTTGGATTCAACGACATCAACGCCGCGCCCGTGTTGAGCAGCACCAGGGCTGAGACCCGGTCCGGATGACCGAGCGCCAATCTCATGCCGATCGGACCACCTGCGGAAGTCGCGATGACCGCGGCCCGTTCAATCTGCAGGTAGTCGAGAACCTCGACGGCATCGTATGCCAGGTCCTCGAGTGCGAACGGCTGCGTGTCGTACTGCGAGAGACCGGCGCACCGGCGGTCGTACCAGATCAGGCGCAGACCATCGGTGGGCGCTGACCAACGCAGGCGCGGCCCGTTCCACAGGCTGGACGACGGCCCGCCCCAGGCGCCGTGAATGATCAGGACGGGTTGGCCGCGCGGGTCGCCATACGTTTCATACGCGACCCGACGGCCGCCGATTCGCGCGATGCGCACCCGCTGGCGGAGCTTAGTCGTACGTCGGCTGATCCCCGATGCCCGGCATGATCCAGGGCACGATCGGACCCGCCGGCGGCGGCGCGAAGGTGAGCCCCTCCATCTGTGGCTGTACGCCCGAGAGCGTCAGCTTGAACGGCTCGATGTAGACCGGCGCGCCATCGACGATCCGGAACGGCTGGTCGTGGCCCGGGTAGAGCAACTCGGCTGCGGAGACGATCTTGGCGATGCTGTCGTTGGCCTGCGTCTCGTTGTAGAAGACCAGCGGGCTGCGCCCCGCGATCCCGGCCGCCGCGGTGTGCATCGCATCGCCGGTCAGGCCCGCAAGACCCGCCTCGGTCTCGACCAGCAGGCCGATGCTGCCGGGCGAGTGACCCGGCAGATCGATCACTGTGACGCCCTTGGCCAACTCGTCGCCCTCGCTGACTTCCTGCAGCGTGTGCGTCTCGATCGCCGCGCCGGTCCACTTGGGCGTGGCCCAGTCGTTGACGTGCGGATCGCTGGCGTACTTGCGCTCCCACGGGTGGATCGCCATCGGCGTGTTCGGGAACGCGTCGAAGTTCTGCACGTGGTCCCAGTGCGCGTGCGTCATCAGGATCACGTCGATGTCGTCGGCGGTCAGGCCGCGCGCAGCGAGCGCCTCCTGGAGCTGGACCCGACGGCCGACGTGCGCCGTGTCGACCAGCACCCGACGCCCCTCGGACTCGACCAGGATGACGCTGCAAAACGCCGGCGTGCCCGAGTCGGTCCCGAACGAGTAGCCGTGCAGCAGAATGTCGATGGTTGCCATGATCTCCTCAGTGCCTTCGAACGTGTTGGCGAGCGTGTTGGTCGGTTAGTCGCCGGCCGCTGCGCCCGCCGCGACTCGCGCCTGAGCGGCTTCGTCGTAGCGGATGCTGACCGGCGGCTCGGAGTCGAACGGCCCGTCGAGGTCCAGCTCGGCGCCGATTTCGCGGACGGCGGGCATGACTTCGGTGCCGAGCAGCTCGATGCAGCGCATCGAGTCCTCATGCGTCACGCGGCCGTCGTTGCCCCACAGCGCGAGGATGCCGGGCCGCGTCGCTTCGAGGATGATCCGCAGCTTGGCGATGCACTCGTCGGGCGTGCCGGCGATGATCTGCATGTTTTCGATCTGGTTCTCGAAGGTGCTCGCGCGCGGCGGCGGGCGGCGCCCGTTCATCACCTCGACCAACGCCTCGCGGTTGCGCGGCGAGGCGTAGCCGGCCGGGTTGCTCCAGACCGGATGCGCGAGGCCGGTGAACTCACCCTGCATCCACATGAACTGCGACGCGTTCTCGATCGCCTTTTCGGTCGTGTCCGCGACGTGCACGCGCAGCAGGTACCCGCGGTTCTCGGGGCCCGGGTCGTAGCCAACCTCGTGCGCCGATTCGTCGTAGGTCTGCCAGATCCGCTTGGTCGCCTCGATCGTGGTGTTCAGCGCGATGTAGGGGTAGCGGTGCTTGGCCGCCCAGACCACCGTCTCGCGCGAGAGCACACCGGGAATCCAGATCCGCGGATGCGGCTGCTGCATCGGCGTCGCCCAGGGATTGACCACGCGGTGCTGGTAGTGGTTGCCCTCCCAGCGGAACGGACCGGGCCGCGTCCAGGCCTCGACGATCAGGTCGTGGGCCTCCTCGAAGCGTTCGCGGTTGTAGGCCGGGTTGACGCCGGTCGCGAGTTGCTCGGAACCGCCGCCGCGGACGAAGCCCGAGACGAGCCGGCCCTGCGAGATCATGTCGATCATCGCGAGCTCTTCGGCGAGCCGGATCGGGTTGTCGGCCAGCGGCAGCGGGTTGCCGAGCAGCACGATCTTCACCCGTTCGGTCGCGCCGGCGAGCACGGCAGCCCAGATGTTGCACTTCGCCTGCATGCAGAACGGCGCGTTGTGATGCTCGTTCAGCATGATCCCGTCGACCCCGACCTCCTCGGCGAACTGGTATTCGGTCAGGCGGTCGCGGTAGAGGCGGCTGCCCGCCTCCGAGTCGAAGTTGGAGTTGGGGAACAGCAGCGCCGTCACGCCCTCCTCAGCCGACGCCTCGTCATAGGCCGACATCGGTTGCTCGGTGAAGTACATCAAATGCATGGCGGTCTCCTTCAGTCGTTGGCGGGCAGTCTAATGCCCACAGCGCGCGAGGTTGGGCTGGACGGGTGTCTCGAAGAGCCCGTCGCGGTCGAAGCTGGCGCTGTAGGTCGCCCCGTCGCTCACGAAGCTGACGCTGAAGTTGGCGCCGGCGCCGGCGGCCCAACCGAGCGCCTGCACGAGCGAGCGAGAGTCCGGCGCCCCGTGGAAGCTCCAGTCGTTGTCCCCCCATCTGCCAATGCTCGTCAGCGAGGTCACGTCCTGCTGCGGAAGCTCACCGATCCGCAAGCTCACATCGGGGCTCAGTTCCGGAACGCCACGCCACCACAGGTCACAGCCAGCGTGTCGTCGTACACACATACGACCCGGAGGCGCGCGAGCGCCGCATCCGCTCCCTCGACTGCCGTCTCGCGGACCACAGCGGTGAGCAGCGCGCCCGTCTCGGAGTTCAGCTGCGTGTTCCACCAGAAATGCGGGCCGTACCGACAAAACCCCGTGACCGGTTCACCGAGCGCCGGCGGCTCCGCGAGCGACCCACACTGCGCGAGATTCGGTTGCGCCGGTGTGTTGAAGATCGCATCGAGATCGAACGTGGTTGAATAAATCCGCCCGTAGAGCTCGAAGCTGAAGCTCAGCTCTCCGCCTGAACGGGCGGCCCAGCTGAACGCGCGCGCAATGCCCATAGGACCCGGCGCCTGGTGATACAGCCACGGTCCGCCCGGCCCGCTGCCGCTGCCGGTGAGCCAGCGAGCGTCGACGGCCTGAAGTTCTCCGATTTGGTAGGTCACCTCACCATTGAGGTCGGGAACGCCGGACCACCAAACACGGAGATCAAGTTCGTCTGCGGTGGTGCATCTGACCCGAAATAGCGCCCGCGCGTCCGACGCCCCCACGACTGCAGCGTCCTGCCTGATAGAGGTCCACATGCCGCTCGTCTGGGAATCAACGCCCGTCGTCCACGACAAATCGTCACCGCGCCTCCCACTGCCGAGGTATAGGTCAGTGGTCGCCTGCGCGCCGAGCACTGACATCTGCCCATCGAAGGCGCGGCAGAGCGCGTCCGACGTCACGGACTCAGCGCAGAGAATGTCTCGCACCGCCACGATGCCAGCGTCGCCTCGCGGGGCCGGACGCGGTCGCTCGGCGACATCGAGATCGCTCGCGCGCGCGTCAGCTCGCGCCTCAGAAACATCAATCAGCAGTACGTAGCGCCCCCAAAATTCCATGATCAGCGCGGTGTGCGAGCCGTCGTGGCCGGGATTCCGAATCCGCGCAGCCGACAGCAGCGCGTGACTCATCTCATGTGCGACGGTGTCGAACGCAAAACTGCTCTCGGAGAGAACGATCTGGTTCTTGGCGCCGTCGAAGTGGGCGGTATCACCGCTCCAGGCGACCACTCTCGGAGCGCGTCGCCCCGACGCGAAGTAGTCGGCGAATATCGCGTCGACAACGTCCTCCGTCTCCGTCTCCGTCTCCGTCTCCGTGAGCGGTATGTGCCCGAACCTCGCGGTGCGCTCCTGGCGCGTCTCCCAGCGATACGCCTGGGTCCGTTGGACGCCGCAGTCGCGGCCCACGTCCGCCGAGGCACAGACCGTGGCGAGCGCGACCGACCGATCGCACTGCTCGTCGCGCGTGTCCAACAGCAGTGTCGTCCGGAACGAACGAAGCTGGAGCTCTCCGCAGTTGGTGCGGTAGGTCGTGCCGTCGACGCTGACCTGCAGCTCATCTCCGACCCTCTCGATCGATGCGCCGCGACGCAGGTCGGCTTCCACGCTGGCCGGCGGCGGCGGCAGCGAGATCGGCGATGTGGCATACCAGACGCCGACCGTGAGATCGGCGGGGACGATCGAATCCTCCGGCTGCTGGAGAGCGTCCCAGCCGGACTCGGCGCGGCGCTGGAGTCCCAGTTCGATCCCGCCGCCTGCCAGGCGGCGCGCCGCGACGCGCAGCTCCTGCCGTCCTTCGCTCATGGGATTCGCGATGTCCGTAGCGCCGATCGCGGTCAGGTGGGTGCAGTCGTCCGAGTAGGTCTGGAGCTCGAGCCGATCATCGCTCAGCTGCAGCCTCAACCAGCCGCAGCGGCTGCACTGACGCACCTGGTTGATCTGCGCGACGAATTCGCCCGCACTGCGCGCGTCGGTCCAGGCGCCTCGATTCTCGATCGTAATCCGCACGTGCGTCGGGCTAATCGGCACGCCGACCGCCGAACTCACGCGCCAGGCGTCGGCGGGCGTGTCCGCGGCGAGGATGCGCCGTTGCGGCGAGACCAGCGTCCAATCTTGCCCGAAGCGGTGTCCCAGCCCAACCTCAACCGCCCTACAGCACCTCCACCCCCAGCGGAGGATCCTGCGCCCGCGCCAACGAACCCGACAACACAAGCGTCAGGATCGCGAGCAACAGACCGACCGTCGCTCGATGAACGAAGACGCTCGACACCTGCATTAGTCACTCAACCGGAAAAGCCCGTAATCGCCTCCGCGCGCCGAGACCAAAGCGCATGCCCTTCACTCAGCGTGATCAGCCGCTTCGTCCCCGCGATCCAGCATCGTCCAGATCGGCGTGAAGTCGAACACGAAGCCCTCCAGCACCTGCTCGCCGCTCACCGCAGCGGGGCGCTCCAGCTGCTCAGGCTCCCCGTCTGCCCGATAAATCCACAACGCACGGCCTTGCGGGTCGACCAGCCAGCCTAGCTGCGCGCCAAAGCGGATCCAGTCGACCATCCGTCGGCGCTGCGCCGCGACCGTGTCGCTCGGCGAGCGTACTTCGACTACGAACGTGGGACACAGATCCCAGAACCCCTCGCGGGGCGGCACGCCGTCCATCGGCTCGAGTTGTTGGTCACTGATCCAGGACACGTCGGGATTGCGCATCGGCGCGCCGCCCTCGGGGTCGATCACGTTGTAACCGGCGCTCGCGTCGAGCGCGATTCCACCGCCGCCAGATTCCAGCCACGCCCAGACCCTGCTACCAATCTTCCCACCGATCACTGCGCTCGCTCCGCCCGAGGCCATCGTCAGCACCAACTCCCCGTCGTGTCCGCGCTCGATCTTCCAGTGAGGGTTGAGGCCGCTCAGCTCTTCCAGCAGCCCGTCGGTCAACTTCAGTTCCTCCGGTAGACAGATCGTCAGCATCTCCCAGGGGGCCGGACCGGCGGCCTCCACTGCTCCCGCCGGCCGTGTCCGCGTCGTCACCATCCGAGGCGCTCCCTCCCCTCCATCAGTGTCAGCTTAGCCAAGAAAGCCCGTGATCATCCCCGCCAGCGCGTCGGCCTGCTCCGCCTCGGCGAGGTGTCCGGCATCCGCCAGCGTTTCGAGCCGGGCGTTGCCGAGCCGCTGCGCGTAGGCCTCCGCGCAACCCAGCGGGACGACCGTGTCGTGCTCCGGATGCACCACCAGCGCAGGCACGCGCACCGAGGACAGCAGATGCGGCAGCCCCTGGCTGTAGAGGAACGGCTTCCAGGCCGTGCGCGCGGTCATCTCGCGGTTCGCGTCCCACGCGATCAGCTGTTCGGTGCTAGGCGTCTCGCCGAACAGCGCGTGGAAGTTCGCCACGTCGTAAAAGCAACTCTGGACGTAGTCCTCGTGACCCTCCAGGAACTGGTCGCGAATCTCCGCGCCCTCGACCTGCAGGCCCATCGCACCGACCAGCACCAGGCCATCGATCCGCGCCTGGTTGGCGACCGCCATCTCCGCGGCGAGGAAGCCGCCGAAGCCGAGGCCGAGGACCGAGCAACGCTCGACGGCAAGCTCGTCGAGCAGCAGCTGGAGCACCGACGCGAGGTCGCGCGGATTGCGCATCCACTCGCCGCGCTGCGTGCCGTCCCAGCCCGGCAGCGTCGGCAGCAGCACATCATGTGACTGCGCGAGCGCATCGTGGAACGGCATCCAGCCGGCATTTCCGGTCTCCTGGTGCACCACCAGCAGCGTCGATCCCGACCCGCCGCGACGCAGCTGGATGGGGAGGCCGGCGACCTCGATCTGGTGTTCCTCGTGGCTGCTGTCGGGCATGCTGCGCTCCGCTGTGTGTCGATCGGGTGAATCGAACCGCATGGTAGACGGGCGCGTGTTCGAGGCTGATACGATCCGCGGCAAATTCAAGCTTCACAGGAGGATCACGCGATGGCCGAACTAGCGGGCCCCAATGTCTTGACGCAGAACGAGGCGGAAGACCGGGCCGCGGCGATCTCGGACGTCGCCTACGACCTCACCCTCTCCCTGACCGCCGGCTCCGAGACCTACGACGCCGAAGCCGCGATCCGCTTCAGCCACGCCGCTCCCGCCGCGGGCGCATTCCTCGACTTCACGGGTCGCGAGATCCACTCGCTGACCGTCAACGGCGTCCAGCGGGCCGCGCGGCATGAGCGCAACCGTCTCTATCTCGACGGCGCCGATCTGGCCGCTGCCAACGAGGTGCGCGTCCACTACACCAACGACTACGACCACATCGGCGCAGGACTGCATCAGTTTATCGATCCACAGGACGGCGCCGAATACCTCTACACCCACTTCGAGCCCTACGACGCCCACCGTCTGCTGCCCTGCTTCGACCAGCCCGACCTCAAGGGGACCTACGACCTGACCGTCACCGCTCCCAGCGCCTGGGAGGTGATCGCCAACTACCCGGTCGCCGAGACGGAGTCAGTCGATGCCGGCGAACGCACGCGGCGTCGCTTCGTGACCACCCCGCGCTTCAGCACCTACCTGCTCGCGCTCGCGGCGGGTCCCTACGTGCGCTTCGACGACCGCTGGGAAGACACGCCGCTCGGCGTCTGCTGCCGCTCCTCGCTGGCCGAGTACTTCGATGCCGACGAGTTCTTCGAGGTCACCCGCCAGGGCCTGACCTTCTACTCCGACTTCTTCGACTTCCGCTACCCATTCGACAAGTACGACCAGGTCTTCGTGCCCGAGTTCAACATGGGCGCGATGGAGAACGTCGGCTGTATCACCTACTCGGAGCGGATGATCTTCCGCGACCCGCCGACCGACATCCAGCGGCTCAACCGCGCCGAGGTCGTGCTGCACGAGATGGCCCACATGTGGTTCGGCGACCTCGTCACGATGCAGTGGTGGAATGACCTCTGGCTCAACGAGTCGTTTGCGACCTACATGGCCTACCTCTCGATGGAGCAGGCCACGCGCTTCGAGTCGTCCGCCTGGTCGGCCTTCCACGCGCGGATGAAGGCCTGGGCCTACGAGCAGGACCAGCTCCCCACCACCCACCCGATCGCCGGCGACGTGCCCGACACCGACGCCACGTTCCTGAACTTCGACGGGATCACCTACGGCAAGGGCGCTGCGGTGCTCAAGCAGCTCGTCGCCTTCCTCGGCGCCGAGGGCTTCCGCGACGGCATGCGGGACTACTTCCAGACCCACGCCTGGGGCAACACGACCCTGGCCGACTTCCTCGCCGCGCTCGAGCGAGGCTCCGGCCGCGAGCTGGGCCGCTGGTCGGAACTGTGGCTCGAACGCGCCGGCGTCAACACCCTGGCCGCCAACTACAGCGTCGTCGACGGCGAAGTGAACTCCTTCACCATGGTCCAGACCGCACCGGCGGAGCACACCGACCTCCGTCCGCACCGGACCGAGGTGGCGATCTACGACGCCGGCGACGACGGCCCGGTGCTGCGCGACGCCGTGCCGGTCGACCTCGACGGTCCCGAAACCGTCGTCGAGGGCCTCGTCGGGATCAGCGCGCCGGCCGCCGTCTTCCCCAACCACGGCGACCACGCGTTTGCCAAGATCGCGCTCGACGACCGCTCGCTGTCGTTCGTGCAGGAACAGATCGATCGCTTCGACGCGCCGTTCGAGCGCCTGCTCTTCTGGCACACCCTGTGGGACATGGTGCGCGACCAGCAGTTCTCCGCCGGTGACTTCGTCGCGCTCGCGGCCGACAAGCTCGGCAGCGAGGGCACGCTCGAGATCATGCAGACCATCGCCAACCACGCGCTCTACGCGATCGGTCGCTACCTGCCCGAATCGCAGCGGCTCGATCGCGCGGCCCAACTCTTCGACCTCGCCTGGGATGGGCTCTTCTCGACCGCTGACGCGGACTTCCGGATCGTCTGGGCGCGCATCCTGATCGGCTCGGCGCAGGAGCCCGAGCGAATCCAGCGGTTGCTCGCGCTCGCCGACGACGGCGTCGACATCGAAGGCTTCGAGCTCGACCAGGACATGCGCTGGAGTTTGGTGACCAAGTCGGTCGCCTACGACATGCAGGGAGGCTTCGAACGGCTCGCTCCAGAACTGGAGCGCGACGGCTCCGACCGCGGCCAGCGCGCCGCTGAGACCGTGCGCGCCTCGCGCGCCGACGCCGCGATCAAGACAGCGGCCTGGTCACGCTTCCGCGAGGACCGCGAGGCCTCGCTGCACATCCTCGGCGCCGCAATGCACGGCTTCTGGTGGAAGCCTCAGGATGCGCTGCTACAGCCCTACGTCGGCCGCTTCTTCGAGGAGGTGCGTGGCGTGTTCGCCGAACGCGACAAGGAGTACGCGACGCGCTGGTTCGGCGCGCTCTACCCCGGCCACGTCGCGATCGACGAGGTCGTCAACCGCTCGGCTAACCTGCTTGAACAGCTCGGCGACGGCGATCTGCTGCTCGCCCGCAACCTGCGCGAGGCGCTCGACGAGTTGCGCCGCGCCCGCGCCTGTCAGGCCTTTGCCGCTGGCGGCTAACCATGAGCTCGTTCGTCGCGCTCGATGTCGAGACAGCCAACTCCGACTACGCGTCGATCTGCTCGATCGGCGCGGCGCGCTTCGAGCGCGGCGCGATCGTCGACGAGTTCTACACCCTGGTCGATCCGCAGGACTACTTCGCCGCGGTCAACGTCGGCATCCACGGGATCGACCGCGACAAGGTGGCGAGGGCGCCGCGCTTCGCAGAGGCGCTCCCGCGCCTCAACGAGTTCGTCGCCGACAGCGTCGTCGTGCATCACACGCAGTTCGACCGCTCGGCGATCTCGCAGGCGGCGGCGCGAGCCAACCTGCCGCCGCCGAGCTGGCGCTGGCTCGATTCCGCGCTGGTCACGCGCCGAACCTGGCCGCATCGCTCCCGCGACGGCTACGGCCTCGCAGAGGTCTGCCGAATGATCGGCTACCGCTTCGCCCACCACGACGCGCTCGCCGACGCAAAGGCCGCCGGTCACGTGATCCTCGCCGCGATGCGCAAAACCGGCGCGCGGACGATCGAACCGATCATCGAGCTCGAGCGTGCGCCCGCTCGTGCGCCCACTCGTGCGCCCGCACCAGCAGCGCCCGGCAGCACCCCCGCGCCACGATCGAAGCCCGCCAAATCCACCAAGCCCGCCAAGCGCACCCAGGCCACCAAGCCCGCTGAGCCGACCAAGCCCACCGCGCGCCCGCAGCGCGCGAAAGCCGACGTCCCAGCCACGCCACCCACCCCGGCCAAGCCACGCAAGACCCGTAAGCGACGGCTGCGGCGACTGAAGCGCCGCCGCTACGATGAGACAGTCGTCGTCAGCTGCTCGTCGCTGGTCGCGCCGGCCGCACTGCAGATCGTCGCCCGGCGCGCCGGGCTGACGGTCAGTTCCGCGCTCAGCGAGGAGACGACCCTCCTGATCGTCGCGGACCATACGATCGAACACGGTGCGCAAGGGCCGGCCCAGCGTGATCGACTCCGCGCCGACGAGCTGATCGCCGAGGGCCACAAGATCGATGTGATCTCCGAATCAGAGTTTTTCGAGATGCTCGGACCACCGAGATGACCGCCGACATGACCCACAGAGTGATTGGCCAGCAGCCATGAAGATCAACGCCTGCTACGTCTACCCCGTCAAGGGCCTCACCGCCCAGCCGGCTGAGACGCTGCAACTCGAACCGGGCCAATCGGTTCTCGGTGACCGAGCCTTCATCTTCGCGTTCGGCAACGCCGAGCGCGTCGGTCCGATCGGCTGGGTTTCCAAGCGCCAGTCGGTCACGCTGCTCAACACCCCCGATCTGCCACGTGTCGCCGCGAGCTTCGATTCCGCCACCGGCCGCCTCTCGCTCGCGTTCGAAGGCGCCGAACAATCGGCCGACGTAGCCGACCAACGGCAGCGCACCGCCCTCGCCGACCGGTTGGCCGATGTGGTGCGCACGTTCGACGAGAATCCGCTGAGCGGTCGACCCGAGCGCGAGCCGCTGGTGCTGCTCGGCGACGGCTCGAGCCGCTATACCGACCGCGGTCCGACCCAGATCAGTCTCGCCGGGCTCGACAGCCTCAGTGACCTCTCCGATGTCGCCACGGTCGATGTCGACTTCCGGCGCTTCCGGTTGAACTTCGCCGTGGAAGGCATCGAGGCGTGGTCCGAGTTCGACTGGGTCGGCCGCCGCCTGCGCGTCGGTCCGGAGGTTGAGATCGATGTAACCGCGCGGCTCGTCCGCTGCAACGCGATCAACGCCTCGCCGACCGGCGCCGGCCGCGACACTGAGCTGATGGGTGTGCTGAAAGACAACTACGGCCACCTCGACTTCGGCGTCGAAGCCAACGTCGTCAGCGGCGGCCGAATCTCCGTCGGCGACGCCATCCAGATCAGCAACAGCGGCTGACCGCGCATGGACCGCTTCCCCGACCGTTCGTGGGACCCTGCCGGCGACGAGATCGAAGACTGGCTGCTGCACGGCGAAGTGGTCGACGGGGCGCGAATTCCCTACGCCTCGAACCGCGTGTTCATCGTCGAGCTGCAGCACGAGGCCGCGCCCGAGTCGGGCTACGCGATCTACAAGCCGGCGCGCGGCGAGAACCCGCTCTGGGACTTCCCGCCCGAGCTCTACCGCCGCGAGGTCGCGGCCTACCGGCTCTCGCGGGCGCTGGCCTGGTCGATCATTCCGCCAACCGTGAAGCGCGCGGAAGGGTTGGAGCTGGGCGTTGGCTCGCTACAGGCCTACATCCCGACCGACTACCGCTGCACCTTCTTCGAGCTGCGCGAGCAGCACGCCGAGCGGATGCGTCAGTTCGCGCTCTTCGATTGGCTGGCCAACAACGCCGACCGCAAGGGCGGCCACATCCTCGAAGGCGAGGCCGGCCACCTTTGGGGCATCGACAACGGGCTCTCCTTCCACGTCGACGAGAAGCTCCGCACGGTGATCTGGGATTACGCGGGCGACGAAATCTCGGAGCAGCTGCTCAGCGATGTCGAGCAGCTGGCCGGCGACCTGGAAGCGGCCGGTCCGGCCCACAGCGCGCTCGCCGAACTGCTCACCGAGCAGGAGCTCGAGATCCTGCGGCAGCGTGCGATTCGCGCCCTCTCCGAGCGTCACCTGCCCAATCCCCCCCAAAACCGTCGCGCCGTCCCCTGGCCGCTCGTTTGACGCGCCCGACGACGATCACCAGTGGCTAGCTAGTCACCAGGATGCCCGTAAACGATGTATTGTGATCGTGGATGAGCGGAGGCGACGATGGTCGCGGAGCGAACACCGGCGGATCGATCCGCCGACGCGGGCGGTCGAACGTCAGATGACAAGTACGTCGAGCCGGCGCACGTGAAGACGTCGCTCGACGCGATCTTGTGGGCGTTTCGCCACTTCGAGGATGTGGATTGGCCTGAAGGCGAGAAGCGGAACTGCGTGCCGTATCTCGACGAACACGGCTTCCATATTGACCACCCCAGCCGGCCGTTCGGGCCCGGCCCGCGACGCGTACACCCCGACGGCTACACACTGGACCCACCTGGGTACACCTGGGACGGCCAAGTCTGGCGAGGGCCCGACGGTGAGCCGCTTGAGTGCGGCCTCGCCGGTCCGTCTTCGTCGATGTCGTATTGCTAAGAATGCTCTGAAGAAGCCCGATCCCCTCTCCCCCCGCCCCGCGGGGGGAGATGCCGAAGGCAGAGGGGGGCCTGCCGCCCCGACGCAACGGCCTGGCGCATCCGGTCCGGCATGGTCGGAGCCCCCTTCTGTCACTACGTGACATCTCCCCCCGCACCGTGGGGGGAGAGCAAGAGCGGACGCCTTGACACTTTCAGCAGCCAGTTAGTCGTCGGGCGCCGACAGGCCCGAACGGACGACCAGCGTCGGGGCCGTGGGCGCATCGGATGTGATCCCCTCGTCGTAGAGCTGCTGGATCTGCTGCTCCGACAAGCCGATCTCCGACAGAACCTCCCGGTTGTGCTCGGCGAACCGCGGCGCCGCGCGCCTCACCCGCGCCGGCGTCCGCGAAAAGCGCCAGGGCCACGAGGGGAACGGGTAGACCCCTACCACGGGATGCTCGATCGGCACGTAGAACCCGCGATGAAACAGATGCGGGTCGGCCAGCACCTGCCAGTTGGCCAGCACCGGCGCGGCCGAGACGCCGGCCCGCTGCAGGATCCACGCCGCCTCGTATTGCTCGTATCCCTGCGTCCAGGTGTGGATCGCCGCATCCAGCTCGTCGTGTCGCCCCTGGCGACCGGCGAGCGTCGCCAGCTCCAGATCGTCCGCCAGGTCCTGGCGACCGATCGCTTCCGCGAGCAGCGGCCACTCCTCGTCGCTCTGCACCGCCAGGCCGATCCAGCAGTCATCACCCGCGCAGCGATAGGCGCCCTGCGGCGCGAATCGCTCGTCGCGGTTGCCGTTCGGCCGCCGGATCGTGCCCGTCGCCTGATAGTCGAGCAGCATCTCGAGGAAGTGGCAGGCGCCCGCTTCGTTCAGCGCGACATCGATGAACTGCCCCAGCCCCGAGCGCTCACGCTCCTCCAGCGCCGCCAGAATCGCCACCGCCGCGTGATTGCCCGCCACCGGGTCGGCGTAGAACACCGGCGTGCGATAGACCTGCGACTCGTCGTAGCCCGTCACCGACGCCAGGCCCGACGACGCCTCGATGTTCGACCCGTACGCGCTCCAGTCGCGCCACGGGCCGGTCGCGCCGAAGCCCGACATCGACACGTAAATCAGCCGCGGGTTGACCTCGCTCATCGCGTCGTAGCCCAGGCCAAGGTTCGGCATCACGCGCGCGCTGTTGTTCTCGATGAACACGTCGGCGCGCGCGATCAGCGCCCTGAACACCTCGCGCCCCTGCTCGGTCGCCAGATCCACGATCACATCCCGCTTGTTGCGATTGAGCAGATTGAAGTACATCGCGCGGTCATAGGGATAGCGCTGCGGGTCCTGCGTCGGCCCCGGCATGAACAACGCGCGCGTCGCGGGACGCGCCGCCCACTCCAGCTTGATCACATTCGCGCCGAGGTCGCCCAGGTGGCGTCCGGCGATCGGCCCGGCCCAGTTCGAGGTCAGCTCAACGACAGTCAGCCCCTCCAGCGGCCCGGCATCGGTCGGCATCGCGCTCGGCGCAGGCGGCGCGGCTCGCCCCACGAACTCCTCCCGAATCGCCGCGCTGTGCTCGCCGAGCTGCGGCGCGGGGCCGCCTCGATGCGCGGGCGTTCGCGAGAGCTGGTACGCCGGGCCCGGGAACCGCAGCTCCCCGAGCTCGGCGTCCAAATCCGTCTCCCACCAGCCCCGCGCCGCGAGCTGAGGATTTCGATCCAGCCCGGCCGCATCGAGCATCGGCGTGCAGGCCACTCGCAGCTCCTGCGCGCGGGTCGCCACCTCCTCTGAATCAACGTCCTGCGCCCAGGCCTCCACCTCGCGGTACACGCCCGCCACTGCCCGCCGCCACGTGTCGATGTCGTTGGCGATCACCTCGTCCATCCGCTCCGGCTGGTCGATCAGCAGGAAGACGTTCGGGTTGGGCACCATCTGCATGAAATGCGCCCAGCCGTCGCGCGTCCTGGTGAAGTCATGCCCCGTGCGCAGCAGCGCCTGCCCGCTGGCGGTCCACGACGAGACCAGCCACGCATGCGCTGACAGATTCGCCTCGAGCTGCGACAGCTCGATCTGCTGGCCGTGCCCCGAGCGGCGACGCTCGCGCACCGCCGCAAGCACAGCGAGCGCGCAATGCACGCCCGCGTGGATCGCGCTCTGGCTGCCCGGGATGATCAGCGGCTCGCGGTCGGGCTCACCCGTGAAATACATGTAGCCGCCCATCGCCCAGGTCGCGATGTCGCTCTCACGCCACTCCGCGTACGGCCCCGACCGTCCCCAGGCCGATAGGTCGGCAGTGATCAGCCGCGCGTGCGGCGCGGTCGGCAGGTCCTGCTGCGACTGCGATGTCCCATCCGTCAGCAGCACATCGGCATGAGCGAGCAACGAGCGCAGAATTCGCCGGGCATCCTGGCGATCGGCCGGAACCACCGACTCCGCACCCGAGGCGAGGTGCGCCCAGATCGCCCCGTGCCCCGCCCCGTCGGCGACCGGCGGACGCGTCCGCAGCGGCGCGCCATCGGGTGGCTCGACGACGATCAGCCGCGCGCCCAGGTCCGAGAGCAGTTTCGCGGCGTAGGCCGAGTCGAGCCCTGAGCCGATCTGCACCACCGTCAGCCCCGACAGCGCGCCCTCATGCTCGGCCATGCCGCCTACTCCGCTCCAGAGCCGCGGAGGTGAATTTGGGTCTCGCCCCCGTCGGTCGGTATCTGCTTCGCCGCCAGCGCGATTCGATTGTTCGCGTCGAGCGCCTGCCAATACGTGTCAAGGATCGCCTGAACATTCCCGACCATTGGTAACCACAGCGGGTCGCCGCGGAATGGCGGCAGGGGGCTGCCATCTCCGGCGTACGTCGTGAGCCCCTGGCCAAGCCCCGGCGGCGGCAATGCCGGCCGATAGATCGTCCGGTCGGTCTCGCCGGCGTCCGCGTCGCTCGCGCGCAGGATCGCGAGGCTGAGCTGTGCGGGCAGCTGGTGCGTCCGGCCGCGTAGGTCGATCAGCCCGGCGATGCGCGGTGTGTAGTTGGGCGCGTCGTCCTCGCGCTCGCGCGTCGCCAGCGCGTCCTCGAACCGATCACCGTGCGCCAGCGCATTGAGGATCGTGCGCGTCTGGTCACCGTTCGAGACCACGAACACGTCCGGCGCCTCGAGCATCGCCTCGTAGATGATGTTGGTCGGATCTTCCGCGAGCGCCGCGTCGAGCGGCTCGGTACGAAGCTCGCCCTCGCTCGACACCAGCTTGCGGTTCCTGCTGTTCGCGCTGCGGCCCATGATCCAGTACAGCTGAATCCAGTCGCCGCTCTCCAGCCGACCGATCACTATCCCCCGCCCCGGGTACGAATTCTCGGCGAGGTGTTGCCGGAAGTTCCGCTGCGCGAGGTCGAGAAGACGATCGGGCATGGCGCGAGTCTAGACTCGCGCCATGCCCAACACGCTGCTGCCCCGCGCCGTGCTGATCGCCAACCGCGGCGAGATCGCCGTCCGGATCGCGCGCACCTGCCGCGAACTCGGCGTGCACTCGATCGCGGTCTACTCCGACGCCGACCGCGGGGCCCTGCACGTGCGCGCAGCAGACGCCGCGATCCCGATCGGCGCGGCGCCCGCTGCTCAGAGTTATCTCAACATCCCCGCGCTGCTCGACGCCGCGGCGCGCTCGGGCGCCGATGCGGTGCACCCCGGCTACGGCTTTCTCTCGGAGAACGCCGAGTTCGCGCGCGCCTGCGCCAACGCCGGCCTGGTCTGGATCGGCCCCCCGGCCGACGTGATGTCGCAGCTCGGCGACAAGGCGCAGGCCCGGCAGCTCGCGGTCGCAGCGGGCGTCCCCGTTGCAGACGGGATCGAGCAGGACGAGGGCGACGAAGCGTTGGCCGCGGCGATCGGGCAGCTCGGCTACCCCGTGATGCTCAAGGCAGCCGCCGGCGGCGGCGGGCGCGGCATGCGGCTGCTGACCGAAGCGCCCGACGACCTGGTGGAGACCATCGCATCCGCGCGCCGCGAAGCCGAGTCGGCCTTCGGAGACGGCCGCCTGCTCGTCGAACGGGCGATCGTTGACGGCCGCCACGTCGAGGTGCAGGTCCTCGCCGACCGATTCGGCAACGCCGTCCATCTCGGCGAGCGCGACTGCTCCGTGCAGCGCCGCCGCCAGAAGGTCATCGAAGAGGCGCCGGCGCCGGGCGTCGACGACGACCTGCGCCACCGCCTCGGCGAGGCCGCCCTCGCGATCATCGGCGCGGCGGGTTACCAGAATGCGGGCACGGTTGAGTTCCTGCTGCTGCCCGACAACGAGTTCGTCTTCCTCGAGGTCAACACCCGCCTGCAGGTCGAGCATCCTGTCACCGAGGCCGTCACGGGCCTCGACCTGGTCGAGCTGCAGCTACGCATCGCGATGGGCGAGGAACTGCCGATCTCGCAGACCGAGATTCACTGGCAGGGCCACGCCATCGAGTCGCGCGTCTACGCCGAGGACCCAACCCGCGACTACCTCCCCTCGATCGGTCGGCTGACCTGGTTCGCGCCCTCAAGCGCGGCCGGCGTGCGCAACGATCTCGGCGTCGCAGCGGGCTCCGCAGTCACGCCGCACTACGACCCGCTGCTCGGCAAGGTGATCGCGCACGGCGCCGATCGCGAGGAAGCGCTGACGCGCTCGGTCGCGGCGCTCGAAGGCACGGCGATCGCCGGCCTGCGCACCAACGTCAACCAGCTTGTCGGCATCCTCAGCTCCGACGATTTTCGCTCCGGCGGCGTTGATGTCGGCTGGCTGGAGCGCACCGAGCTCGGGCCGCGCGACACGCCGAACGCAGCGCTCATCGCGGCGGCGCTCGATGCCGCGCTGCCGCGCATCGAGGGCGCGACCGGCGGCTGGCGCTCGTCCGGCGACACCACCGCGCGGCTGGCGCTGCATGGCAGCGAGCACACCGTCACCCTGCAACGCGTCGTGGGTGCGAACGCCACGTGGGAGGCGAGCGTCGACGGCGGCGCAAACACCACCGTCAACGCTCACCGCACGGCGGATGGGCTCGAACTCAGCATCGCCCGGAGTCGCCAATCGTGGTCGACACAACGCTCCCGATGGGGTGTGATCGTCGGCCACGGCGAGCGCTCATGGGCCTTCACGACCGCCGAACGCGACCGCTCCGCCGGGACGCGGCGACGCGCGGGCGGCTCCAACGCGGTCCACGCGCCGATGCCGGGCACGATCGCGGCGGTGCTCGTCGCCGAGGGCGATCTCGTCGAGGCCGGTCAGACGCTGGTCGTGCTCGAGGCGATGAAGATGGAGCACCTGCTGCCGGCGCTCGCCGGTGGGCGCGTCGCCTCGGTCCGCTGCGAAGCCGGGGCGACGGTCGAAGAGGGGCAGCTGCTCGTTGAGGTGGTCGCCGTCGAGACCTGAACCGTCGGTACACTTGAGTCCATGACCGCCAATCCTGCCGACGCTCTGCAGGCCCGCCGCGCGCGCGTTGAAGACGCCTGGCGCGGCCTCTCCGGCCCTGCAGGCAAACCTGGCCCAGTCGTGGCCGCCGCCGGCGTCCCGATCCCAATCGACGGCACCGACCAGTTCCACGACTTCCACGCTCACCCCGAGTTTCAGTACCTCAGCGGTGTCGCTGAGCCCGGCGCCACGCTGGTCTGGGAGGCCGATGCTGGCTGGCGGCTGTTCACGCCCTCGCTCTCGATCGACGACCGCGTCTGGATGAGCGAGCCGCCCACTGCCGACCAACAGGCGGAGCGCACGGGAATCGAGACCGACGACTTCTCAGCGCTCGGCGCTTGGCTCAACGCACGCCGCGGCCTCCCGCTGGCCCTGCTCGGCAACCGCGACATCGAGCAGCGCGGCGCCGAGTACGGCGTCGAGAATTGGTCGGCGCTTGAAGTGGTCGTGGACGACGGCGCAACCGAGCGCGTCGGCAAGGCGCTCGCCGAGCGTCGGCGTGCCAAGGATGCACTCGAACTCTCGCACATGCGCCGCGCCGTCGACGCCGCCGTTGAGGGCCACCTGCGCGCCTGGCGATTCGCCCGTGCCGGGCTGACCGAGCGAGCCGTGCAGATCGAATTGGAGGCCGAGTTCTTCCGCTTCGGCGGGCAGCGCACCGCCTACGGGTCAATCGTCGGCAGCGGGCCCAACTCTGCGATCCTGCATGGAACGCCGGGCGATCGCGTTCTCAACGACGGCGAGCTCGTCCTGATCGACGCCGGCCCCGAGGTACACGGCTACGCCAGCGATGTCTCCCGCACCTTCCCCGTCGCCGCAGCGTTCACACCGCTCCAGCGCCACCTCTACGACGTGGTGCTGACCGCGCAACGAGCGGCGATCAACGCGCTGCGGCCGGGCGTCGAATACAAGCAGCTCCACCTCCAGGCCTCCCAGACCATCGCTGAGGGCCTCGTCGACGCCGGCATTCTGGTCGGCGCAGCCGGCGACCTGGTCGCATCCGACGCACACGCCCTCTTCTTCCCTCACGGCCTCGGGCACATGCTCGGGCTGGCCACTCACGACTGCGGCGGGTACCTCGAAGGCCGCGTTCCCGAAGACCGATTCGGGCTCGCCTACCTGCGCGCAGACCTACCGCTCGAGCCGGGTTATGTCGTCACCGTCGAGCCGGGCATCTATTTCATCCCCGCGCTCCTGACCGATCCCGAGCGCCGCCGACGTTACCGCGAACAGGCGAACTGGGACCGCATCGATGCGCTGCTCAGCTCCGAGGCTGAGTTTGGCGGGATTCGCATCGAGGACGACGTGCTGGTCACCGCCGACGGCTGCGAGGTGCTCAGCGCGGCCCTGCCCAGCGACGCCGACGAAATCGAAGCGCTCCGCCGCGAGGCGCTGTCCGCGTGACCAATCAGCGCCTCACCCTCGCGCAGGTCGCCAGCTACCCGCGGCCCGGCATGGCCGGCCCCGCCGGCATCGGCTTCATGCCTGACGGAAGCGCCTTGACCTGGCTCCACAGCGCGTCGGGCAGCCTCGTGCGGTCGCTCTGGCGCGTCGATCTCGAGACCGGCGAACGCAGCGTCCTCGTCGGCCCCGACGACGCCCCCGCCGAGCTGACGCGCGAAGAAGAGCTGCGCCGCGAGCGCACCCGCACCCGCGAACTCGGCGTCACGTCCTACTCGTGGGCGCGCGACGCCGACCCGCCCGTCCTGCTAATCCCCGGCGGCCCGCTCCTGCGAGTCGTCGTGGGCGACGGCGACCCCGCAGAGCTGCGGGACACCGAAGCCGCGGTCGAGCCCACTCTCAGCCCCGATGGCGGCCGCGTCTCGTTCGTACGCGATGGCGATCTGCACGTGCTCGACCGCGAGAGCGGCGAACTGACCCGCCTGACCAACGAGGCCGAGGACGGCCTGACGCTCGGCCTCGCCGACTACATCGCGCAGGAGGAGTTCGGCCAGCTGCGCGGCCACTGGTGGAGCCGCGATGGGCAGCAGATCGCGCTGGTGCGCGTCGACTCGCGGCACATCCCCGAGTACCCGATCGTCCACCAGGGCATGGACCGGCCCGAGGTCGAACGCCACCGCTATCCCTTCTCAGGAGCGGCCAACGCCACCGCGCAGCTCGGCGTGGTCCCCGCCGCCGGCGGCCCGATCCGCTGGCTCGAACTGCCCGATGAGGACGGCTACCTGGTGCGTGTCGCCTGGTGGCCGCAGCCCGGTGCGCCGGCCGGCCGGCTCGTCGCCCAATGGCTCAACCGCAAGCAGGACCGTCTGCGCCTCATCGCGTTCGGCACAGACAGCACAGACGGCGCAGCCGAAACCTTGATCGACGAGCAACAGTCGCCCTGGATCAACATCGGCGATGAGGCCCGCGGGCTCGACGACGGCAGTTTCCTCTGGGCCAGCGAAGCTTCCGGCTTCCGCCACCTCTCGCTGCGCAGCGACGACGGCTCGCTCGTCTGCACGCTGACCGAGGGCGAATGGATGGTGACGGACCTGGTCGGCGTCGACGAGGAACGGGGCCTGATCTACTTCGGTGCGACCCGCGAGTCGCCCCTGCAACGCCACATCTATCGCGTCCCGCTCGCTGGCGGCGAGCCTGAGCGGTTGAGCGAAGCCGGTGGAGTGCAGGGCGGAGTGCTGTCGCGTGACGGCGAGTGGCTCGCGACCGTCGGCTCATCGCTCGAACGCGCCCCCTGCGTCCGCGTGCAGCGCACCGATGGCTCAGCGGCGACCATGCTTTACGAGCAGCCGGACGTCACGGCGCCGTCACTGGGCCTCGCGCCGCCGCTGCTTCGGACCTTCCGCGCCGCCGATGGCTCCGACCTCTACGGCGCGCTCTACCGCCCGCCCGAATCGTCCGCCGACGGCCCGGCGCCGCTACTCGTCGCCGTCTACGGCGGGCCGCACGCCCAGACCGTGCTCGACGCATGGGGGCTGACAGTCGACATGCGCGCGCAATACCTCGCCCAGCAGGGCTTCCTCGTGCTCAAGCTCGACAACCGCGGGATGGCCGGCCGCGGGCTCCAGTTCGAGGCGCATCTGCACCAGCGGATGGGCACGATCGAGGTCGACGACCAGGCGGCCGCGGTGCAGCAGCTCGCCGACTCGGGCGACGCCGACCCTGGCCGAGTCGGCGTCTACGGCTGGTCCTACGGCGGATATATGACGGTGATGTCGATGCTGCGCCGGCCCGACCTGTTCCGCGTCGGCGTCGCCGGCGCGCCCGTCTCCGACTGGGACGGCTACGACACGGGCTACACCGAGCGCTACATGGCCACGCCGCAGTCGAACGCCGAGGGCTATCGCGAAGCCTCGCTGCTCACGCACGCCAACAAACTCCAGGGGCAGCTCCTGCTCGTGCACGGCGGAATCGACGAGAACGTGCACTTCCGCCACACCGCGCGGCTGATCACGGCGCTGACCGCCGCGGGCAAGGACTACGACCTGTTGCTCTTCCCCCAGGAGCGGCACATGCCGCGCGACGCCGCCGGCCTCGAATACCAGGAACGCAAACTCGCCGAGTACTTCGACCGCCACCTGCGGTCGGCCGACTGAACGGACGAAATTGATGCCGATCCCCAACTCGATGGCCGAAGCCGCGGACCTGCTCGGGGTCGGCATCGATGCCGACGCGGGCGCGATCCGCGACCGCTACCGACGCCTCGCGCGTGTCTTCCACCCCGACCAGAATCCCGACGACGAGGCCGCCGGCGAGCGAATGCTCGAAATCAACGCCGCGGTCGAACTGCTGCTCGCGGCCGACGCGCCGACCGTTGAACCGATCATTCCGACGAACAACACGACGGCGCTGACCCGCCGCGAGCGGCGCCAGGATGTCAGCATCCGTGAAGCGCTCCACTCCCTGCCCTACGGCGTCTACGTGATCGGAACGGTCACCGCGGACGGCAACCCGAACGTCATGGTCGCCGACTGGGTGATGCAGGTCTCGTTCAATCCACGCGTCGTCTGCATCGCCTTCGAGCGCGACTCGACATCGCTGAAGAACGCGCGCGCGACGCGCCAACTGACCGTCAACATCCTGCCCGAATCCGGCATGGACCTCGCCGCCACGTTCCTACAACCCTCCGACCCGAGCAAGATCAAGGGTCGCAGCACGCTCCATGAGAAGCCCGACAAGATGCGCGGCGTCGCGCACCGGCTGTTCGACGGCGGCGCGCCGGTCCTGGACGACGCGCTCTCCTGGATCGCCTGCGAGGTCGAGCAGTTCGTCCCGGTCGGCGGCCACGTGCTGGCCCTCTCGCGGGTCGTCGACGGCGCGGTGGAGTCGGCCGTCGGCCGCCCGCTCACGTCGCTCTACACCGGCTGGGTCTACGGCGGCTAGCTGCGCGGCCCGACACTGCGCCCGCAGCATCCGTATCATGGGTGAAGACAACGAGTGACGGAGGAGTTCATGGTCTCCACTCCCGCCAAGCCGACCGTCGCCCCGGCGATCGAGGAGTTCGCGACCGCTCGCGACCCGATCGTGCTCCGCCTCCCTTCCGAGTGGCGGCTGACCGACTGGACCCTCTCAGAGCTAGCGGCTCTCAACGAACTCGGGCCGTTCGAGCGCACCTCGGAAGGAGACCTGATCATCTCTCCCTCACCGAATGGCGAGAGTCCCTCGTTCGGCGCGCGGATCGTGACTCAGATCATGATCTGGACCTGGGCCGGGGCGGGCGGGGATGTCCGTGACGCAAGCGGCGGATTCCGGCTCGAAGACCCTGATGGACCCGTTGATCCCGAGCGCGCCGTCGGCGCGGTGCGGATTCCCGATGTCTCCTGGATGACCCAGGAACAGTTCGATTCGCTGAGCACCTACGAGCGCAAACACGGCCTGCCTAGCCTCTGCCCCGCACTGGTCGTCGAGATCATCTCACCAAGCGAGACAGTCGCCTCGCAGCGGCGGCGCATGGATGAGTGGATGCGCTTCGGCGCGCAGCTCGGCTGGCTGATCGACCCGCTGCGCGAACTGGTCTGGATTTACCGAGCCGACGGCTCCGAGCCCGAACGGCTGGAGCGCCCCGAGACCATCTCGGGCGAAGAGGTCCTGCCCGATTTCACGCTCGACTTCGCGCGGCTGTGGGATTAGCTGCCCCAACGCATCGAACCCTGCTGGCATGTTCCACCGCCCCAACCCGCGGCAACCTGCACCAGACCGCATTTAGCGGCGGCCACCTCTAACGTTGGGCAGTGCCCCCCGCCCCGCAGCGCCCGCCTGCTCGTCCGCAGCCCGACCTGGTCGCGCGATCGGCCGGCCAGCGCTCGCCCAACGGAGCTGCGTCGCAGAACTCCCTGCTCCACGCCTTGTTCGGACGCTCGCGCACGTTCGCCTCATTCTCCGAGCCCGCGTTCGCCTGGTTCTTCGTCTCCACGCTCGGGCAGATGGGCGCGGCGATCATGCAGATCTTCGTCCGCTCGTTCCTCGTCTTCGAGCTCACCGATTCGTATTTCGCACTCGGCGTCGTCGCGATCGGCTCCGCCCTGCCGCAGCTCCTGCTCGGGCCCTACGGAGGGGTCGTGGCCGACCGCTTCCCCAAGAAGACGGTCACGCAGGTCTTCCAGATCATCGGCCTGGCAAACACGCTCACGATCGGCACGCTGGCCGTGCTGGGCGTCCTTGAGTTCTGGCACCTGATCGCTTCGGCCGTCTTCCAGGGCGTGCTGGTCGCGATGATGGTGCCCGCGCGCCAGTCGATGGTCTCCGAGATCGTGAGCCGCGAGCGGCTGATGAACGGCGTCTCGCTCGCCGCCGCCGCGATGAACATCATGCAGTTCGTCGGCCCCGGCCTCGGCGGGCTGTTGCTCTACAGCATTGGCGCGGGCGGCACGTTCTACGTGATGGCCGCCGGCTACCTGATCGCGATCGTAACGATGTTCAAGGTGCCGCGCGTCCCGGCGCAGGCGACGGGCGGCGTGGGCGGACCTCGCGAAGCCCTGACCGACATGGCGGCTGGCTTCCGCTACATGGCCGGACATCGCACGCTGCGGATGATCCTGCTGCTCTCGTTCGTCGTCTCCGCGCTGGGCATGCCGTTTCAGCCGATGCTGCCGGGCTTCGTGCAGGATGTGTTCGGCGCCGACGCCGCCCTGGCCGGCGCATTCGGCATGGTGTCCGCCGCTGGAGCGTTGCTCGCCTCATTGCGACTCGCCGGCATGGCCCGGCGTCGGCGCGGCTGGCTGCTGCTCGGCCTCAGCGCACTGCTCGGCCTCGGCGTGCTCGGCATCGCCGTCTCCTCCTGGCTCTGGCTCTCACTGGCGCTGATGCTCGTGTTGGGCGTCGGCCAATCGGGGCGCATGTCGGTCTCGGCCACGCTGATCCAGGAGCACGCCGAGCCGGCGTTCCGCGGGCGCGCGATGTCGGTGCTGATGATGCAGTTCAGCCTGATGTCGCTCGGCGCGTTCGTGCTCGGCCTCCTCGCCGAGGGGCTGGGCATCCGCTGGGCCGTCGCTGGCATGGCGATCGGTCTGCTCGCGGCCACCGCCGCGACGGCCGCGCTGTCGCCGCGCATCCGGTCCGTGCAGTAGTCAGTAGTCTTTGCAAACGCCCCAACGAGCAGCAGCGCGGAAGAGGACGAGATGATCACCCACCTGGACCACATCGGGATCGTGTCGAACAGCCTGGAACAGGCTGGCGATGTGCTCGTCGACCGGCTGGGGCTCGATTGGGACCCCGAGCGCACCCCGATGCCCAAGGGCGGCTACTTCGCCCCCGAGCGGACCAGGATCTTCTTCGTCAAGGTCAACCTCGGCGAGACCCGAATCGAGATCCTGCTGCCCGACGACAACGTGAGCGGGATCGGCAAGTTCCTCGAGCGCAACGGCCCCGGTCTGCACCATCTCGGCTACGCCAGCGACAACGTCGTCGCAGATACCAAGCAGTTCATCGAGAACGGGCTGCGTTACATCGACTTCGGCGGCCCGATCGAGGACATCACCGCATCCTTCTTCCACCCCAAGTCGGCCAACGGGATTCTGACCGAGATCGTTCCCGACCGCCGACCGAATCGCTAATCAACGAGGGGGCGGAGGATTGGCGCAACGCCTGGCTCTCGTCCTGAGCGGCGGCGGCAACCTCGGCATCTGCCAGGTGCCGTTTCTGCAGCGCTTGATGGACCTCGACATTAACCCCGACATGATCGTGGGCACCAGCGTCGGCGCGCTCAACGGCGCCTTTCTCGCGTTTCATCCGCACAACATCGACGGCCTGGCCGACGTCTGGCGTGCGCTGCGCGACCAGCGCATGTGGGACCGCAACCTCCTGCGGATCGGCCGTAATCTGCTGCTCGGGCGGATGAGCCTCTACTCCAACGAGTTTCTCCGCCAGCTGATCGAGCCCTACGTCACGGTCGACGAACTCGCGGCCGCCGAGATTCCGCTGTACATCACCGCCACCAGCCTCGACCGCGGTGTCAAGCAGGTCTTCTCCAACGGCTCGGTGATCGATGCCGTGCTCGCCTCCTGCGCGATCCCCGGGGTGTTCCCCCCGGTCCGCATCCGCGGCGAGTGGTACGTCGACGCCGGAGTGGTCACCGGGCTCGACCTCGAGACCGCCGTGGCGCAGGGGGCGACGGAGATCATCGCCGTCGACCTCGGCTCACCGCCCTCGCCGCGGCGACCGCGCGGCATCATCGATGTGTTGGCTCGCTCGATGGAGGTCGCCGTCGAGCAGCGCACCCGTAACGAGCTGGACCACCTCTCGGCCGGGGTGCCGACGGTCGTCTGGCGTCCCGGCCTGCGCGCCGACAGCGCCGGCTCGTTTGAGGACGTGGAGGAGCTGTACCACGCCGCCGAAGGCATGGCCCCCGCGTTGATCGACGCGGCGCGGCGCGTCGACGGCAGCTGGATACCGGGCATCTATCAGGGCGCCGTGCCCCTCCGGTACGCATGATCGACCTGCGCGTGCTCGAGCTGAGCCAGAGTGTGGCCGGGGCGTACACCGGGCGGCTGCTCGCCACCGCCGGCGCCGATGTCACGCTGGTTGAGCCGCTCGAAGGATCTGCGTTGCGGCGCATGCCACCGCTGTTGCGCACGCAAGCGACGGGTCGCAGCGCCCTGTTTGAATACCTCGCGGCGTGGAAGCAGAGCGTCGCGCTCGACGCTGATCATCCCGCCGGCCAGCGCTGGCTCGACGAACTGATCGACCACGCCGATGTGGTGATTAGCTCAGCGGACGAGAATCCCGAGACGGCGCATGAGTTCGATGCCAGGATTCGCGCGCGCAATCCCGAGCTCGTCCACGTGTCGGTATCGCGCTATGGAGCGAGCGGCCCGTGGTCCGGCTGGAGCGGCAGCGACCTCTGCGATTGGGCCGCGAGCGGCTACCTCTACATCAGCGGCGATCCCGCGCGCGCCCCCGTGCAGGGCGCGGGCCCCTGGTCGGCCTACGTCGCCGGTGTCACCGCGGCCGTCGGCGCGCTGGCCGCGCTGCATGAGCGGCGCAAGAGCGGTCGCGGCCAGCTGGTTGATGTCGGCACGATGGAAGCGATGGCCGCCTCGCACCAGTGGAGCTTCGTGCAGTACTCCTGGCAGCGGGTCGTCAAACGGCGCACCAACAATCGGCACGTCGATACGCCGCACCCGGTCGCGCTCTTCCCCTGCCGCGACGGCTGGGTCTGCATCGCGGCGCCGAGCCCGGCGCAGTGGCGTAACCTCTGCGCCGCGATTGGGATGCCGGAGATGGCCGATGATCCGCGTTACGGCGCGAACGCGCCCCGCTCCGGCCGCGCCGACCACGCCGACGAGATCGATCAGCGCCTGGCGCCATGGCTGATGTCCCGCAGCCGCAGCGAAGTGGTCGACGCGCTTCAGGGCCACCACGTGCCCGCCAGTGCCGTGCTGTCGCTCGACGAAACGCTGGACGACGAGCAGCTGCGGGAGCGCGACTTCTGGGTGTCGCCCGAGGAGCTCGGCGCCGGCGCGCGGATGCCCGGGCTCCCGTTCCGGCTGCCGTCCAGCCCTTCCGAGTTTCGAGCCGCCCCCAGGCTCGGCCAGCACACCGCGCAAGTGCTCGCCGAGGCAGGCTGCGCGCCCAACGAGCTGCGACAGCTCGTCGGCGACGGCGTGCTCCTCGACAGCGGCACGCGTCCGCTCGTCGGCGAGCGGCGTCCGACGCCGATCCTGCGCGCGACGCGACCAACCCGCACTGAAGCCGGCGCGACGCGGCTGCTCGAGGGGATCCGTGTGGTTGAATTCGGCTACGCCTGGGCTGGCCCGTTGGCCGCGCGCACGCTCGGCGATCTCGGCGCAGATGTGATCAAGGTCGAGCAGCACACCCGGGGGGCGGCCGGAATCCTCCCGCGGCCCAATGCACCCGGACGCAAGCAACGCTCGGGCTCGCAGCCCCACGCGGAGCCGATCCCCGCAGTCTGGAACCGCGGTGGATCGTTCACCAAGATGAACCGCAACAAGCGCAGTCTCTGCGCTGACCTGAAGACCGCCGAGGGCAAGCGGATCTGGCGCCGGCTGGTGGAGTCGGCCGACGTGGTGCTCGACAACTTCAGCCCGCGCGGCTCGCGCAGCCTGGGGATCGATCACGCGACGATCCGCGAGTGGAATCCGCGGATCATCTCGATCTCCGCGACGGGCTACGGCCACACCGGGCCCTTGCAGCAGCGAGTCTCGTACGGTCCCATCCTCGAAGCCCACTCCGGGGCCACCACCGTGACCGGATACCCCGGGGCCGGACCGCTCAAACTCGGCCACGCATTCCCCGATCCGGTCGGCGGCATACACACCGCGTTTGCCCTGATCGCCGCGCTCGCGGAGCGCGAACGGACCGGCGAGGGGATGTTCGTCGACATCTCGCAGCTTGAGACGTACGTCGGCATCAGCGGCGAGCTCGCGCTGTTGACCTCAATCGGCGGCCCGCCCCAGCAGCGCGCCAACCGCGACTGGTCGGCGGCGCCCCAGGGCGTCTACCCGTGCCTGCCCGCGGGCGAGGACGCTGCCGACGGCCTTGATGTCTGGATCGCGATCACCATCGACAGCGACGAAGCCTGGCTCCAGTTCTGCGAGGTCATTGACGACCAGGCACTGCGCAACCCCGAGTGGCTCAACGCTGCCGGTCGCCGGGCCCATCACGACCAGATCGATGCGCTGATCTCGTCCCACACCACCAGGCTGGAGCGCTTCGCGCTGGCCGAGCGCCTTCAGGCTTCGGGGGTCCCAGCGATGCCGGTGCTGACCAATCGCGACCTATTCAACAACAGGCAGCTGCGCGAACGCGGCTTCGTTGTCGACTGGGATCAGCCCGGTGTCGGGACGTTCGAATACGCCGGTTCGCCGCTCCACTTCAGCGAGGCGCCGGAGCTGGCGATGCGGCCCAGTCCTGCGCTCGGCGAGCACAATCGCGTGATCCTCAGCGAGCTTGGCTTCAGCACGGCGGAGGTTGCGCAGTTCGAGTCGGACCGGGCGATCGTCACCGCGCCGCCGCTCAGCGACGGCCGGACCTGACGACTCAGTCCCCCCGCGAGGCCGCGCGAATGTGCTGGTGGCCCTGCAGATACTGCCGCGCCATCATCAGCGCGGTGATCCCCTCCCCGACGGCCGCGCCCAGCTGCTTGGTCGAGCCGGCGCGACTGTCGCCCGCTGCGAACACGCCGGCGATCGAGGTCTCAAACTGCGCGTTGGTCACGACGAATCCGCGCTCGTCGACCGCAATCTCGGGCGGCAGGAAGTCGGTGTTGGGCTGCAGGCCGATGAACACGAACACCCCATCTGGTGCGTACTCCGAGAGCTCGCCGCTTGCTCGGTCGCGCAGCGTCAGCGCCGAGATCGACCCGTTGCCGCGCATCGCCTCGACCGTCGTGCCGAGCATGAGGTCGACCCGATCGTGGTCGCGAACCTTGTCGCGCAACACCTGCGATCCGCGCAGCGCGTCGCCGCGGTGGATGATTCGCACCCGATCGGCGAACTGGGTCAGATACAAGCCCTCCTCGAGCGCGGAGTTCCCGCCGCCGATCACCGCCAGCTCTCCAGCCCCGCGGTAGAAGGGACCGTCACAGGTTGAGCAGAAATGCACGGAGGCGCCGATCAGCTCGGTCTCTCCGGGGACATCGAGGCGCCGATAGGTCGATCCCGGCGCCAGGATCACCGCGTGCGCACCGATCTCGTCGCCGCTGGACAGCCCCAGCTGCACGTCTCCTGTGCTGGGGCGCTTCGAGATCGAGCTGGTCGCCACCGCCGAGAGCAGCTCGACGCCGAACCGCTCGGCCTGCTCGATGAAACGCCTGGCCAGCTCGTCCCCACTGATCCCGTCCGGAAATCCGGGGTAGTTATCGATCCGGTTCGTGACGCCGGCCTGGCCGCCCAGCGCGGAGCGCTCGACCACGACGGTGTCGATCCCCTCGCGCGCGGCGTAGATCGCGGCCGCGAGACCCGCCGGCCCACCACCGACGATCGCGAGGTCGTAGAACGAGCGGCTCGGCCTCACCTGCAGCTCAAGCGCGCGCGCCAGCTCGTCGTTGTCCGGCTCAAGCAGCATCCGACCGTCGCCCAGCACGACGGTTGGGATCGTCCGGCCGCCGCCCTGCAACTGCTCAACGTGAGCCCGCGCGGCGGCGTCCTGGTCGATGTCGACCCAGTCGTACTCGACGCGGTGCTCCGCAAGGAACTGCTTGGCACGCCGGCAGTCCGGGCACCACGGCGCGCCGTAGACAGTGATCTCGGCCATGCTCAACCCTCCTGACTCAGCCCTCCCGCGGCGCCTCATTCTGCGCCAGCGCGGCGATCGCGTCCTGCCCCATGCGGTAGGTGAGCCACTCCGACTCGTGGGTCATGCCGATCCGCTCGTAGAAGCGCCGCGCCGGGTTCCAATCGAGCACCGCGAGGTCGAGCCGGGTCCAGTCGCGCTCATCGGCGATCTCCGCCAGCCGCTGCATCAGCGCATATCCAGCCCCCGTCCCGCGCGCGTCCGCGTCGACGAACAGGTCCTCCAGATAAAGGGCCGGCCGGCCCTCCCAGGTCGAGTAATGCGGAAAGAACAGCGCCATGCCGACCGGCGAACCATCGCGCTCCGCGATCAGCGTCTCAAACTGGCGGTCCGGCCCGAAGCCGTGGGCGCGGATGTCGTCCTCGGTCGTTTTGACCGTCTCAGCCGGCTCACCCTCGAACTCGGCCAGCCCACGAATGAAACGCAGGATCTCGGCTGCGTCCTGCGGCGTCGCCTCGCGGATCCGAATCTCGCTCACTGGCCGGTGAAGTTCGGCTGACGACGCTCAACGAACGAGGCCTGCGCCTCGGCGACATCGTGCGCCGATCGGGTGGCGTGAGAGATCGCGGTGATCTCGTTTCGCAGGCCCTCTTCGAGCGTGGCGTTGAGGTTGCGCTGCATGACGCGCTTCGCCGACCGGGCGGCGAGCGGCGGCCAGAATGCGATCTGCGCGGCAGTCGCGCGCGCCGCCGAGATCAGCTCGTCGTGAGCCACGCGGGTGTTGAGCAGACCCATCTCCAGCGCCTCGTCGGACTCGACGAAGCGGCTGGTCAGCACCAGCTCGGCCGCCTTGGCGTAGCCCACGATCCGCGGCAGGAACCACGTCATGCCCGCGTCGGGCGAGAGCGAGCGCTCGAGGAACACGGTCTTGAAGCGCGCCTTCTCCGAGCCCACGCGGATGTCGCAGGCCAACGCGAGGCTCATCCCCGCGCCCGCCGCGACCCCGTTCACCGCCGCGATCGTCGGCTTGTCGATCTGGCCGAAGGCGAGCGCCTGCGCCCCGACCCAGCCGAACTCGTCGAGCCGCGCATTCTGCGATTCGGAGACGCCGTTTGCCGATGGGCGCGCGGTCAGGTCCGCGCCCGAGCAGAAGCCCCGGCCGGCGCCCGTGACGATCAGCACACGCACGTCGTCGTCGGCCTGCAGGGCATTGGCCGCGGCGACCATCTCGTTGTGCAGGTCGCGCGAGAGCGCGTTCAGCTTCTCCGGACGGTCCAGCGTGATCGTCGCGATCTGGTCGTCGATCTCAACCCGGAGGTGTTCGTAGGTCATGTCCACTTCCCGTCGTTTGTCCGCTCAGGGTATCGCGCGATCGAGCAACGGCCGGCGCAACGCTTCGACCGGATCATGGCGGAAGCACCGCGCCAGATGATCGTTGACGATTCCACTCGCCTGCATGAAGGCGTAACAGATGGTGGGTCCAACGAAGCGAAAGCCAAGACTCTTGAGTTCGCGGCTCAGCGCCCGCGAGCCGACGGTCTGGGCCTGCACGTCGCCCAGCTCGCCGAGGCCTGCGCTGGGTTCAGCGTAGGCCCAGACGAGTTCCGTCAGCGAGCGTCCCCCGGCGCGCAGCGCCAGCGTCGCGATGGCGTTGTCGACGGTCGCCGCGATCTTCAACCGATTGCGGATGATCCTCACATCGCCCCGCAGCGTCTCCCGATCATCGTCCGACGCCCCCGCGATCCGCTCCAGGTCCCAGCCCCAGAAGGCCGACCGATAGCCCTCGCGACGCGCCAGAATCGTGCTCCACGAGAGCCCTGCCTGCGCCCCCTCAAGCGTCAGGCACTCAAACAGCGCCACGTCATCGGTCAGCGGCACGCCCCACTCCTCGTCGTGGTACGCGACCTCCGCATTGTTCTCGCCGGCCCACGAGCATCGGTAAAAGTCGTTAGACACCGTTCGCCGAGAATACACGCGACCTACGGCCCTGGCCCCGGCCACCAGTCGCCGGGACGAGCCTGATCGGGCCCGCACTCTGTAACAGACGGACTGAGGCGGTGGGCAGCGAACCGAAGACTTCGCCTCAGGAAGCGAACGGGGCCGCCCACGCACGGATCGCCGAGTGGTGGCGGCGGCACGGCGAAGCGGCGCGCAATCCCTGGAAGAGCGCACCGCATCGCAATGCGGCTGATACCCTCGACACACGCACAAGGGGGTCAAAGATGGCCGCAGCAGCTTCCGACCGGGACGTACCCGCGAATGGCGACGAAGCCGACGTCGAGCGCGCAACGCCTGACCGATCCGGCCAGCGGCGACCGCTGCCGCGCATCAAGCCGGGCTGGACCATCAAGGGCGTCTAACCGGCGCAGATAGCGGCGCTACCCGCGATCGCTACCGAGTGGCTCACGGTAAGCACCAGCAGGACCAACGTGAGCCTCGCTTTGCGCTCGAGCACCGGCTCGATCATGCGAGACGCCTCGGCGATGCCATGGAGCAAGACCCACGCCACCTGCTCGTCGCTCAGGTGCTCCCCCAGCAGCGCGATGATCGAAGCGGGCGATGGGAACTGCGCAATCTTCAGGCGCCACACGCTCCACATTCCGATGCCTGTCGCGATGAGGAAGAACGCGATGGGCGCGATCGTGCACTCCAGTCCCCAGCCGAGCGCTACCACAGCGCTGACGTAGATCCCGACGCCCGCCACATTCAGACCGATGAGAAACATCGCCTTCGAATCGATCGCATCGATCGAGTCGAGATTGGCATTCACGTGAGCTTCGGCGATCGGCAGCGCCACATGCGTGCCCGACGGCACGTCGTCTGACGGCTCGAACTCACTCATCCCGCACTCCACGCAGCCGGATTGCCGATCACAACGCGTATTTCTTGTACCCTACTATTCCCGCCACGAGGGGCATCATCATGGCCATCGTCCTCGGGGTCACCGGCGCCATCGCTGCCGGGAAATCGTTGCTCTGCCAACGCCTGGTTGACCGCTGGGGCGCATCGCACCTCGACGCCGACCGCTACGTCCACGCGATGTATGAGCCCGGTACCGACGCGCACGGCCGGATCGTCGCCGAGTTCGGCGAGCAGGTCACCGCCGCGAGCGGCGCGATCGACCGCAAGGCACTCGGCGCGCTGGTCTTCGGCAACGCCGAGCGACTCGCCGCACTGCGCACCGCGATCGGCGACATCGAGGGCGAGTTCATGCGCCTGCTCGCGGAGCTGCGCGACGCCACGCAGCCGCTCGCGGTCTTCGAAGCCGTGCGGCTCTTTGAGGGCCCCTACATGCAGATCTGCGACGCCGGCTGGCTCGTCGCGTGCGACGCCGAGACCGCGCTGCAGCGCCTGATGGCGCGCAACGATCTCACCCGCCCCGAGGCCGAGCAACGCTGGGCGTCGGCCACGCCCTGGCAGGAACGCGCGCCCAAAGCGAATCTGGTCCTGCACAACGATCGCTCGCCAGCCGAATTCATCGCCGTGATAGACGAAGCGGCCGATGCGTTGCTGAGCGGGTAGCGAGGCAACTCGCCCGCGGCGCCTAGCTACCCTGCGCCCACACACGCAGCAGAGGAGGCACCGATGGGCGCGCTCGATGGACTCCGCGTAATCGACTTTGGGCAGTGGGTCCCCGGGCCGCTCGCCGGCATGCTGCTCGCCGACCAGGGCGCCGAGGTGATTCGCGTCGACCCGCGCGGCGGTCCCGCGTGGGACACGCCCGCCAACGCCATCTGGAACCGCGGCAAGTCGCGCATCGCCCTCGATCTCAAGCAGGGCGCCGACCGGCGCACCGCCGAGCAGTTGATCGCCTCGGCCGATGTCGTGATCGAGAACTTCCGCCCCGGCGTGATGGACCGCCTGGGCCTCGGCGCGGAGCAGATGACCACGCGCGACGACCGGTTGATCTATCTCTCGATGCCCGGCTTCAGCGCGCGCGACGAGCGGCGCGACATCGCCGCTTGGGAGGGCGTCGTTTCCGCTGGCGTGGGCACATATTTCGCCCGGCTCGGCGGGACGCCCTCGACACGGCCGATCTACACCGCGATCCCGATCGCCTCCGTCTACGGCGCGTTCGTCGGCGTGACGGCGACCGCGATGGCGCTCGTCGCACGCGAGCGCGATGGGCTCGGCCAGCGCATCGAGTCGCCGCTGCACGACGCGATCTATCAGGCGGTCGGCGTCTCCGGTCTGCGCGTGATCGGACAGGACACGACGCGCCGACAGATGCCGTGGGTCGCGGCCTACGAGTGCGCCGATGGGCGCTGGGTCTTCTTCCATGCGGCGTTCTCATACTTCGTGCGCCAGTTCTGTGAGGCCGCCGGCGTCCCCGAGTGGCTCGACGAGCCCTGGTCGCAATCGGCACAGCTCGCCGGCTCACCGGAACTCGCGGCGGAGGCGCGCCGCCGCCTCAGCGAGATCTTCAAGACGCGCCCTGCGATGGAGTGGGAAGAACTGATCAACGCGGCCGGCCCGCCGACGGTTCGCTGCCTCGACAGCGCCGAGTGGCTGCACGAGGAACATGCACGTCAGTCGGAGGCGGTCGTGGAGATCGACGACCCCGACCTCGGCCCCATGCTGCAGCCGGGCATCCAGGTGCGGATGTCGCGCACGCCCGGAGCGCCGGGCCACGCACAGCGCGCTCCCGACGCCGACCGCGAAGCGATCCTCGAGAGCGTCGCTGCCGCGCAGCCGCCGGCGCCCTACCAGGGCGTACCGCGACTCTCGAAGGCGCTCGAGGGCATGCGCGCGATCGACCTTTGCATCATCCTCGCCGGCCCGACCTGCGGACGAACCCTGGCCGAGTTCGGCGCTGACGTGATCAAGATCGACGACCCCAAACGCGAGGGCGGCGGATTCCACGAAGATGTCAACCGCGGTAAGCGCAGCATCATGCTCGATCTCAAGTCCACGGCGGGAATCGACATCTTCAACAACCTCGTCGCCGGCGCCGATGTGGTCGTCCAGAACTACCGCAAGGGCGCCGTCGAGCGACTCGGTATCGGCTACGCAGATGTCGCGGCGCGCCACCCTGGCATCGTCTACGCGTCGTTGAACGCCTTCGGCGAGATCGGCCCGTGGGCCGAGCGCGCCGGCTGGGAGCAGCTCGCGCAGGCCGCCACGGGCATGCAGACGCGCTACGGCGGCGACGATCCGCCGACCCTCCAGCCGTTCCCGATCAACGACTACGGCACCGGCATCATGGGCGCGTTCGGCGTGGGCATGGCGCTCTATCACCGCGAGCGGACCGGTCAGGGGCAGGAGATCTACACCGCGCTGGCGCGCACCGCGGGCACCCTCCAGTCGTCGCTCCTGCAGGGCTACGAGGGCAAGACCTGGACCGAGCCGCGCGGACAGAGCGCGCTCGGCGAAGGCCCGCTGCAGCGCCTCTACGAAGCCGCCGACGGCTGGATCTTCCTCGGCGCGAGCGAGCGAGACATCCCCGCGCTGGAGGGCGTTCCCGGCCTCAGCGGTGTCGCCTCTGCAGGTGATCGCCTGCAGGCGGAGCTCGAGTGGCGCATTCGCGCCCATCCCGTCAGTCACTGGCTCGAACACTTCCGCGGCGCGGGAATCGGCGTCGCCGAAGTGATCACCGTCGATGAGGCGATGGAGAGCGATTGGGCGCAGTCCCGCGGCCTCTCGATCACCAGAGACCACGAAGGCCGCGGCAAGATCCGCACCAACGGCCCCGCCGCGATCCTCAGCCGCACCCCCGTAGTCCCCGGCCAGCCCGCCCCCATCCTCGGCTCCAACGCCGACGAAATCCTCAGCGGAATCTCAAGAGCCGACGAACTCGCCACCCTAGAACGAAGCGGCGTGATCGTGATCGCCCACTAACGCGCCCCCGCCCCAGCGCGGATGCCAACGGTGCTCGCGCCTGAGCACAACCCCATGCCGAACTGCCTGCACTGCGTCGGTTACCATAATCGTGCGGAGTGGACCGATGGACCAAAGCAAAAGCCCCCTCGTCGAACTGCGTTTCTCTGGCGGCATCTACGACTCGTGCGCCTTGGACGATCGCGCCCTCGAGGAAGTCGTCAAGGTCATGCGTGCGATTTCTGACACTGCCAAGGCCAGGTGGAAACTGAGTCACCCGCACCGCGAACGATTGCCACGGCGGTTCACTGATTCGCTACAAGTGCATATGCACGAGATCAGATCGGGCAGTACTATTGTCATCCTTGACCGCTCGCCTACTGCTGGCCAGCAGCTTGATCTGTTCGACAATGAACTGTCGGAGGCCGTCAAGTTCATGGGCGACGCATACGACGCCGTCTCAGGCGATACGGAACCGCCGTCCGCACTCACCCCTAGCCTCTGCGACACCTACGCCCAGCTTGGGTCGCGACTTCCCTCCGGAGCTACATTGGCATTCGTGCCGGCGAATCGCCGTCCGACACGAATCAATGACATCGCACGCGCACAGTTCCGCCGGCGCCTTCCCAACACCGTTGATGACATCGTTGACGTGATTGGCCGTGTCCTCGCCGCCGACGTGCACCGACACACCTTCCAGCTATGGTTGAGCACGACGGAGTCCGTCAACGCGATCTTCTCCCCGGAACAGGAAGACCAAATCACAGCTGCCCTGCACGAGCACGACTCGATCGAACTGCGAGTCCGCGGATTCGGACGCTACCGGAGCGACGGTGAAATCTACCGCATCGACCGCGTCGATTCGATCGACGATGTCAGTCTAGAAAACTGGGTGTTCGACCCGACCGCCCCCACCGTTTCTGAGATGGTCACCGCCGCCTTCGCAGCTGTCCCTGACGACGAGTGGGGCTCCCTGCCTCAAGACTTGGCAGCCCGGCATGACGACTATTTCAGCGCCGCTCACTGATCCCACGGGTGTTCTCCCGATGCACCGCGTGTTCGCTGACGCCGCATTCTGGATCGCAAAGGTCAATCCGGCGGATAACCTTCACGAGGCCGCCGTCGTCGCGGAGGAAGCGGTCGGACACGCGCAGATCGTCACTACCGACAGTGTGCTCAGCGAAGTGCTGGCGCGTTTGAACAAGCGACGGCAGCTTCGCGCCGCCGCCGCCAAACTGACCCGTAGTCTATATGCGAACCCTAACATTGAAGTCGTCGCGCAACGCCCTGGCCTCTTCGCGCGAGCACTTACTCGTTACGAAAATCTCTCCGACAAGACTTGCAGCCTGGTCGACTGCATCTCCATGGAGGTCATGGACGACTTTCGAACGCGAAGGCTATATCCGCCTGATGCGGAACCCGGGTGAAGAGTGACATCTCCGGTTGTCCTCGAACGGTTGTGCGGCGCAGTCACTGCCGCCTAACCTAGAATCATGCCCTCCCAACAGACGGAGCCGAGCGTCAACACCGCATTGGGCGGTCTGCTGAAACGGATGGTGGGGGCCTGCCTCGTTCGCTCCGAGCACACCCAGCTGATCGTCGGACATCCTGCCTGGCAGCTCGACAACCTGATCACCGCGCCCGGCCGATCACCCGTCGTCGTCGAAGCGGAGTTCATGCCCGCCTACACCGCCGAGCAAGAAGCCGCCGACCGGCTGGGCAGGATTGTCATCGGTGAGTCGCGAGCCATCGAAGCGGCGATCGCGCTGCGCTATCCCACCCCGCTGCGCACCGCAGCTGACCTGAACGAGGCCCTGCAGCAGACGCGCCTCTCTTGGTGCGTGCTCTACGACGAGTTCGACAAGGACGAGCGGCGCATCCGCTTCCCCGAATCAGGTTGGCTGGACGGTGGAATCGAGGACCTCGCCGACCTGATCCGGCTCGTCTCGATGCCGCAGAAGGAAGTGAACCGGGCCGCCGATTCCCTCCAGGCGGGGATCGAGCGCGCCGCCAGCGTGCTCGATGAGATGAGCGACACCCAGCGCGGAATCGTGCGCGCCGTCGCCGATCTGCTCGGCATGCGCAACGTGCCGCAGACCCGCCGCATGGCCTGCGCCATCATCGCCAACGCGCTTGTCTTCCACGAACGAATCGCCGGCATGCACGAGGGCGTCAAACCGCTCCACATGGTCTGCGGCCCCGGCGTCGCCAACCCGCAGGAAGAAACACTCTCCGCCTGGGACCAGATCCTCGCGATCAACTATTTCCCCATCTTCGCCATCGCCAAGGACATCGTCGAGCAACTGCCGTCCGGCGCGGCCGCGCACATCCTCGCCGCACTGCGCGAGACCGCCCAAGAGATAGACGCGGCCGGAATCGACAACGCGCATGACCTCACGGGCCGCATCTTCCAGCGCCTGATCGCCGACCGGAAGTACCTCGCCACGTTCTACACCCGCCCTGCCTCCGCGGCGCTGCTGGCCCGCCTCGCGGTCGCCAAACTGCAAGACATCGACTGGTCCGATGCGGACGCCATCGGCAAACTCCGCGTAGGCGATTTCGCCTGTGGCACCGGCGCGTTGCTCTCCGCCGTCTACGACCAGATCGCCGCCCGTCACGAACGCGCCGGCGGCGATCCCGCCAAGCTCCACGCCCCGATGATGGAGCAAGTCCTCTACGGCTGCGACGTGATGCCCTCGGCGGTGCACATCACCGGCGCAACTCTGGCCGGCGGGCAGCCCAACATCGACTATCAACAGTCGCGCCTCTACACGATGCCCTACGGACGCCAGGAAGACGGCGGCGTACAGGTCGGCTCGCTGGAGCTGCTAAAGGAATCGCACCTGTTAACGCTCTTCAACACCAGCGATCCTGCCCTCCGCACCGGCAGTGCGGGAGAGGAGACCGCGGCGCAGGTGACCGTTGACATTCCGGACATCGGCTTCGATCTGGTCATCATGAATCCGCCGTTCACCAGTAATACCAAGCACTTTGATGCAGGCGACGCGGTCTTGAACGCCGCTTTCGCCGCATTCAACGCCACTGAAGCAGACCAAGCGGACATGGCTGCTGAGGTGAAGAAGCTGGCGAAAGGCACTACGTATCACGGTCACGCGGGCCTGGGATCGGCATTCGTCTCTATAGCACATCGAAAGCTGAAGAAGGGAGGAGTAATGGCTTTTGTGCTGCTTGCATCAATGGTCAACGCGTCTTCTTGGAAGAAAGTGCGGACATTACTCGCAGCGGAGTATGAAGACTTGACGATCTTAACCATCGCGGAGGGCGAGGACCATGCCCTGTCGTTCTCCAACGATACCGGGGTGGCCGAATGCCTGGTCATCGCCAGAAAGCGACCTGCGAAACGTGTACCGAGCGACGCCGACTCGCGCGGCAAGTTCACGTCAATTCTCGGACGTCCCCGAAACCTTGCCGATGCGAGCGGGATGGCGATGGCCCTTTCGCGCCATGAATCCATCCGAAAGGTCGAAGGCGGACCATTTGGGGGAACGATTGTCTCCATCGGTGACGAACATGTGGGAGAGACTCTGGACGCTCCGGCACCTCACTCTGACGCTGGATGGGGAGCCGCGCGGCTCTCGGATGCAGCCGTGGGCCAGATCGCCGCTTCGCTCTCCGATGGGAAGCTATGGCTCCCACCGAACGCCTACCCCACAGAACTAGCAATTTCGGCTCTCGGCAAGATCGGCCGTCGAGGTCTCGACTCTCAGCTCTTTATTAGTACCGCGCACAAGGGTCCGTTCAAACGAGCCTCTGCAAGTCCGACCGCGACTTATCCTGCGTTGTGGACACACAATGCTCAACGGGAAACCAAAATACTCTGCCACCCAGATTCGCAGTTCATCGTGCGACCAGGCATGGAGTTGAATGCATCTAACCGGTGGGAATCAGTGAGCCGCTCACACGTTAGCCGGGGATTTCGGTTCACTTCTCAACCTCTGGCAGTGGCCATGACCGAGACAAAAGCCGCCGGAGGTCGTGCCTGGCCGAACGTCATCTTCGATAACGATACATATGACTGCGCTTTTGCGTTGTGGGGAAATTGCACCCTTGGTCTGCTCCTCTATTGGTGGCACTCGAATCGCTCACAGGCAGGGAGAGGTGATATGACTGTCAAGACAATGCACAACTTGCCTATACTCGACCTGACTTCGCTGAACGCAATCCAGCTCTTCAATGCCGAAGCGATCTTCGATGAGTTCCGCGAACTAGAACTCGAGCCCGCCTACCTCGCGGACGCCGACCCCAATCGCGCCTTGCTCGACCGGCGAGTCATCTGCGACCTGCTCGGCTTCGACGAGGATGTCTACGAAGGAGTGCGCCGACTTGCCGCCAAGTGGTGCGCCGAACCCTCCGTGCATGGCGGCAAAGCGCGGCCCCCAGGCGCGAAGCTCGTCATCTGACGCCAACGAATTCCACGCCATGAAGGTCACTTACTTCGCCGACACGGACACGCTCTACCTCGAGCTGTGCGCCGAGCCGATTGAGGAATCCCGCGACCTTGACGAGCAAACGCTGCTTGAGTTCGACTCCGGCGGCCGACTCTGCGCGATCACCCTCGAACACGCCAGCGAGCGCATCGGCGTCCGGTCTTTCTCCTTCGAAGAGGTCAGCGACTGACGCTCGCCCGCTCGGGATCGCTACCCTCGATTAAACCACTTGAAGGAGCTGCTGATGGACCGTGCGCTGGCGGATGTTCGGATTCTTGACCTGACGCAATACGAGGCGGGGACCTCCTCGACGCAGGCGTTGGGCTGGCTGGGGGCGGACATTGTGAAGGTCGAGCCGCCCGGACGCGGCGAACCGGGGCGGGGGCTGCGCGGTGACGACGGCGTCGACTCGACCTACTTCATCACGCTCAACAACAACAAGAAATCGGTCACGATCGACCTCAAGTCGGACGCCGGTCGCGAGCTGTTCCTGCGACTCGTGCCGAACTTCGACATCGTGGTGGAGAACTTCACGCTGGGCACGATGGAACGGCTGGGAGTCGGCTACGACGTGCTCAAGGAGCTGCACCCCCAGCTGATCTACTGCACCGTCAAGGGCTTCGGAACGACCGGGCCGTGGGCCCACACGAAGTCGTTCGACATGATCGCGCAGGCGACCGGCGGCGCGATGTCGTTGACCGGGACCGCGGACACGCTGCCGCTCAAACCGGGGCCGACGATGGGCGACACCGGCACGGGCGTGCAGGCCGCAATCGGCATGCTGGCGGCGCTCTGGCAGCGTCAGCGCGACGGGGTGGGCCAACAGGTCGAGCTCTCGATGCAGGAAGCGGTGACGAACTACACGCGCGTCCCAATGACGCGTCGCGAAGTGTTCGGCGACCCGGTGCCGCCCTACGGCGACGGTCAAACGTCTCCGACCGGTCTGTTCCCCTGCAAGCCGGGCGCTCGCTGTGACTGGGTCTGGGTGGTAGTCGCGAACGGTCGCATGTGGGCTGCGCTGCTCGGGGCGATCGGTCGCAATGACCTGCTCGAATCGCACGACCCACGCAGCTTCTCGCGCGACGGCAGCGCCGACCTGCGCGAGGCGATTGAAGCCTGGACGCTGCAGCACACCAAGTTCGAGGTGATGGAGATCCTCGGCGCAGCCGGCGTGCCGACCGGACCAGTGCTCGACAGCGGGGAGGTCTTCAACAACGAGCACATGCGCGAGCGCGGGATGCTAGTCGATATCGAGCACCCCGATCGCGGTCCGATGACGCTGCTCGGCTGCCCGATCAGGCTCTCAGAGTCACCCGCCGTCCACCAGCGCGCCCCCCTGCTCGGCGAGCACACCCACGACGTGCTGAGCGCAGAGCTCGGCCTCAGCGCCGATCAGCTCGAGGAGCTGTCGGGCGCCGGCGTGATCTGATCGTTGCCTGTCATACCTGAGAGACAAGCGAGTTTGTCTTCCACATCGGCTCGAGGGTGACAGGCAAGCCGGTTCACTTGTCATACATTCAAGGCAAAGAGATTTGTCTGTCACTTCGGCGACGATCTGGCAGACAAGGTTCGTTGTCTTCCAGATGTGACAGGCGAACAACCACTGTGAGTTCGACAGTGTGATGAGTTCCGTGGGAGCGCGCCCCTGCTCGGCGAGCACACGCGGGAGGTGCCGAGCGCAGAACTCGGCCTCAGAGGCGAGCAGCTCGAAGAGCTGTCGGGCGCCGGCCTGATCTAGGCGTCGCGCGCAAGCTCCGCCAGGCGCCGCCGATCGTCGGCCAACTGCTGCTCAATGTCAGGGAGCAACGTGAGTGTCTCCACACCGAGCGCGTGCGCGATCCGAACCATCGACCTGTCGTGAGTGATGAGGGCAAGGCGACTCTGGGCTGTCTGTGCCACGATCCACAGGTCAGTGTGATTTCGCTGCGCCTGCGAGAATCCAAGCGAGTCGAAGGCGCGCTTGGCCCGCACGAACGCATCTTTCGTTCGCTCGTCCGGAGGTCCCGTTGTTGTGCAACGGGTGCGCAGGGCGCGCGCAGGATCGGCATCGTCGGTGTCCCACCGAACGGCGCGCAGCTCGGCGTCGACGAAGTACGTCAGCTGGAGCGCGCGGCGCCGGGTCAGCGGGCGATAGTCGGGATCATCGCTCCGTGCGTGAACCAGCAGTCGGAAGACGCTCGTGTCCAGTGACGCAGCTTGCGCCGAGATCGGATCGTCAGTCAAAGATCTTCCGACCGCGCAGCTTCTCCAGTTCTCGGCCGAACCTCACGGCATCGTCGCGGGTCGGGAGCATCGCTGCGACGGCGGGCAAAATATTCGGGGGATCATCCGGGTCAATACCCTGCTCGATCGCGCGTTCGCGCCACGACTTCGTCGGTAGGAGTGGGCCGATCTCACCGGGCGTCAGCAGGCGTAGGAAATAGGCCGTGGCCTTCAGATTGCCGTCGTCGTCCTTGGTCTCCATGCAGCTGATCTGCACGCACTTGCCTAGCGCGCCACGCACCATCTCGATCAGGTAATCGGGCACTTCAACCGGATGCGTCCGCCCGGCATCGTCGCGTACCTCGATCTGGCATCGACCGTCGTCAATTCGCGCCACGCACAGGGGCCCAAACCAGACCCGGTTTTCCCCCTTCGTGACGTCAACCTCGTCCACGGCTATGCCTCGATCGCGAATGTCAGTCCAGCCCCCAGACCTTCGCCGCGTTGCCGCCGATAATGGCCTGGGCCTGCTCGGTGGTTTCGCAGGCGTCGACGATGTCCCAGAGCGATCGCTGGGTGTAGCCGACGGTGCTCTCGGGGTGCGGGTAGTCGCTGCCCCAGAGCACGCGCTCGTGACCGATCAGGTCCAGCTGGCGCAGACCCGAAGGGTCCTCGATGAAGGTCGCGTAGCAGTTGTTGTGCCAGTAGTAGCTCGGCGGGTTGGCGAGCTTTGGCGTCATCTCCGACTCGAACGAGGCGTAGACGCGGTCGGAGTCGAACAGGCAGGAAGGCACCCAGGCGATCCCGCCCTCGGTGAAGACGACCTTCAGGCCCGGATTGCGCTCGAAGATGCCCGCGAACGCGAGCAGCGCGAACAATCGGCGGAACGGCTCGAAGGCGACCACGATCGTCGTCGCGAGGCCGCCCTGGCCGCGCGCATCGAACGTCTCGCCCACATGGAACGAGAGCGGCAGGCCCGACTCGCCGATCGCGGCCCACATCGGCTCCAGCGCGCGGGCGTTGTAGTAAGTCCGTGTGTGCGGCGGCGGCAGCGAAGGCATCAGCAGGCCCTTGAAGCCCAGCGCCTTGATCTTGTCCAGCTCGTCCTTCGTGGCCTCGGGGTTCCAGTAATTCAGCAGCGCGAGGCCGTGGAAGCGATTCGGCTCCTGCGCGCAGAAGTCGGAGATCAGCTGGTTGTACGCATCCATGCAGGCCTGGATGTAGTCGAAGTCCTTGTGCCGGATGATGCCGAGCATGCGCTGTGGGAAAAGGATTTCCTGGTCGACGCCCTCGCGGCTGATCTCGTCGGCGCGGATGTGCGGGTCCCACATGCCCGCCCGGCCCTCGACCATATTGCTCGGCAGGGCGGGGTTGTCGGTGGTCGCGCCGTCCACTTCGAAGTGATAGCCGCGCTCGGAGAACGAGCCGCGCGGGGCCCGGTCGCGATACTTGGCGGGCATCAGGTCAACGAAGCGGTCCGGTTCGAGCCAGTGGCTGTCGGCCGAGATCACCCGTGTCCCAACGGGCAGCGGGCGGGTGACTTCGGGCAGTTCACGCTCGCGCGGCCAGGCGATCTCTGTCTCCTGCCACTCAAGGTGACGCTCGTGCGAAAGGCTCACCGACTCAGTCTTGGTAACCATGCTGTGCTCCGTTCCAGTGCATGATAGCCGCTCAGCGGCGATTCACTGGTCCGACATCGCGGCGTCGTAGCGGGCCATCGCGTTGGCGATCGCCAGTGATTCGTCCTCGGGCAGGATGCGGGCTGACTCGACGAGGATCTGAGCATCAGCGCTGACGCACTGCTCGTAGGCGTCGCGCGTGGGGTAGCGGCGGGTGATCTCCTCAGGGGACCAGAAGTGGCTGATGCCGACGAAGTGGGAGGCGAGGCCGGGGGCTCCGTTGCTTTCGTGACGGGGATTCCAGCCGGTGTGGGTGGCGACGGGCGAGCTGATGTCGGGCAGGCGGACGCCGGCGAGTTCGTTGCCGTCGGCGTTGATCGCCGAGACGTACGCGGGATACTCAGCGCCCTCACGGGAGGGATAGCGGCCGACGCCCCTGGCTGCGTCGGGACCGAGGTCGATAGTGCGGACTCTGGAGAGTCGCTCGGGGTCGAGCGTGACCGGACCGCTCGCCGCGAAGTGCTTCAGCACTTTGGGCCGGCTGACGGCGGTGCCGTCGCCGATGCGCGGGTGGGCCGACGGCGGGGGCTCGGTGCCGTCGGCGATCCAGCGGTCGAGGTGGACGAGCGCGGCGCGGGTCAGCGGCGAGTAGTCGACGACGTTGAAGCCGTGCCCGCCGCGCTCCTCGCCGATCTCGAACGTGTCGGTCTGCGGGAGCGCGCCGGAGCCGTGCTGCGTGCCGCTGAGGTGGTAGTGACGCACCAGCGGATGCTCGGGCAGGTCGCGCGGGCCGTCGGGACCGAGCGGATCGATCCGCAGCAGCGAAGCGTCGCCGCGCCAGTATTCCCATGAGGTGTTGGTCGCGACGATCCGCGGGGTGACGCCCTGCTCGTCGCTGCGCTTGAGCACGCCGTCGCGCTGCCCGGTGAGCGGGTCGGTCGTGATCGTGTCGGTGAACGGGAAGAGGTGCGCGAACGAAGCCGCGAACAGCTGTGAGGTCTGCGCGTAGCGGTGGTTGAACTCGCCGCGGATGCCGCCCGCGACGTGGATGTGCATGCCATCGAAGACGCGACTGCCGTTGTCGGGGTCTCGGTTCAGGCCGAGGTAGAGCAGGTGGCGCAGGAAGCGGCCGCTTTGCGAGACGCCGTGGCCGATCACGCGCTCGACCGGCTGCTCCCAATAGCGCAGGAAGCGGGCCGCGTCGCGGAAGGCGAGCAGGCCGGCGCCGACAACCGGCGCGCGCTCGCTGCGGTACGTCACCTCGTAGATGCGGCCGGGCTCGAGGCCGCCGTCGAGCAGGACGTGGTGGGCGCTGGGGCGCTCAACGCCGTCGGCGCCGAGCTCGGCGAAGCGCCACTGCTCGCGCGGGATCTCGGTCGACTCCTGATCCTCGTAGTCGCGCACGTAGAGACGCGCCGTCGGGTCATCGGTGTCGGCGGCGGGGTAGCCGGGCTGGCCGAGGTGGCTGATCGGCCAGGAAGCGGCGCTCTTGTTGGGGCGGACATCGGCGGAGGCGTGGCCGTCCAGATCGCCCTCGGGCTCGGGCGCGTCGAACCTGAGCAGGGTCGGCGCGGTGGGCGTGTTCCACTGCCAGGCGACTTCGGCGACCGCGAAGCCGTGGCGCATCAGGAAGCCGTCGCCGGGATGCAGCGGATCGGCGACTGCCTGTTCGCGTGGCGAGCGATTGAAGACGCCGGGTGCGACCGGTCGGCCCCGGTTGGGCACGTCGACCAGCAGCGCCCCGTTGGCGCGGGCCGGGTCGGCTGGGCGCAGCAGCACGAGCTCGCCGGCGAAGCGCACACAGCCGTCGCCGCCGAGCGGCGCAAGCTGCAGGTCGTTGATCGGTTGGCAGTCCGATGACTCCGGGTCGACCGCGTAGTGCAGCCGGGCGCGGATCAGGTCGTAGGGGCCGGTGTCGCCGAACGACTGTCCATCGGCATAGGCGGATCGTTCAACAATTTCGATGCGCTCGACTGACATGGTGGGAGCTCCTGTCTCAGTGCTTGGAGGGTAGGGCGCGGGCTGAGCCCGGGGGTTGCGGAGCGGTTGGTCAGGAATGTTGCGAACACGTGGGGTGGGCGGGCCGGTATCTGGTCGGCGTGTTCAGCTGCGGTTGACTTTGTTCATTGCGCCTCGGGGGTGCCTCGAAAGTGATGCTCAGTGTGGCGCCCTGGGAGCGCCCCGTCAGTCGCTTCGCGACGTGCGCGACGGGTGGGGCCGCCGGGGCGATGCAGTAGCGTCGCCGCATGTTGCGTGTGCGGGGCATTTACTCCGGCTGGTGGGTGCTCACCGGCATGGTGATCGCGATGATCGTCGCCGAAGGCGTCTCGTTTGGTTCGTTCGGGGCGTATGTCGAGCCGCTGGAGAACCGGTTCGGCTGGAGCCGCGCGCAGGTGTCGCTCGGCTTTTCAGTGGTCGTTGGCTCCGTCGGGATCGCCGCGCCGATGATCGGCTGGCTGATCGACCACGTCGGCCCGCGACGGCTGATCGTGCTGTGCGCGCCGCTCTGCGCGCTCAGCTTCTTGCTGCTGGCGTTCATGACGGAGCTATGGCAGTGGTACGCCTATCTGGTGCTCAATTCGCTGTCGCTGGGCTGCATCGCATACATGCCGGCGCAGGCGATCGCGGTGCGCTGGTTCGACCGCCACCGTGGGATCGCGGTCAGCATGATTGGCGCATCGCTGTGGATGGGGCAGCTGGTGATGCTGCCGATCATCCAGCTGATCATCTCGAGGCTGGGCTGGGAGGACGCGTTCCTCTACTCGGGGATCTTCGTCCTCGGCGCCTACGCGGTGACCTTCACGCTGGTGCGCGATCACCCGCCGTCAGGTCACTCAGAGTTCGACCACGGTCGGGCGGGGCGGCCGACCGGGGCGCTGGTGACCGCCGTGGGCGTTACGGCCCGCGAGGCGCTGCGGCACCCGCTGTTCTGGTGCCTCGTGCTGGGGCTGATGCTGTTCTACTTCGTGCTGTTCGGCTGGCTGTCTCAGGCCGTGCCCTATTACCGATCGGTCGACTACTCCGTGGGCTGGTCGGCGACGCTGGTGGCGATTACGGCGGGCGGCTCCGCCGTCTGGCTGCTCACGGCGGGGAGGCAACTCGAGCGCTTTCCACGGCCCGAGCTGGCAGCCGTCTGCTGCGCGGCAATGGTCGCGCTGTCGATGCTCGCGCTGTGGTTCACGGGCGGCTCGATCGGCGGCGTGGCCGCGCACATCCCGCTCTACATCCTCGGCGGCTCCGCGGGCCCGCCGCTCGAAGCGCTGATCTTCTCGCGCGCCTTCGGGCTGCGCAACTTCGCCACGATCATGGGTACGGCGTTCATGTTCCAGACGATCGGCATCTTCACCTCGCCGATCATCGCAGGGGAAATCTTCGACCGCACCGGCGAATACGACTGGGCGCTGCTGCTCTACGCAGGCTGCGCAGGCGCGTCGATGCTGGTCTTCCTGGTCGCGTCCCGCATCCGACAGCCGCTGGCCGAGCAGGCCGCGCGGAGGATGCCGACGCCCCAGATCCGGGTGGCGGAGGGGGACTAGCGCGGCGCTGACAGAGTGGGTGGTCGGGGAGAGAGGATTTGAACCTCCGACCTCTTCGTCCCGAACGAAGCGCGCTGCCAAGCTGCGCCACTCCCCGACGTACCGTGCTCTGAGTCTATGCGGGAGTTCGGCTGACTACCAATTCGTGAAGGCGCCGTCGCGCCGTCGCAGGATCGGCGCGAAACCCGACGGCGGCTCCGGATAGCGGCGCGCCGCCTCGGGGTCGAACTCGATCCCCCAACCGGGACGATCGGTCGGCAAGGCGTGGCCTTCGGCAAACGGCGTCTGGACGGGGAAGACATCAGTGAGACCGGAGCCCGGCGGACTGGCCATCTCCAGCACGCCGGCGTTGGTCGAGGCCAGCGAAAGGTGTGCCCCAGCCGCCGAGGAAACCGGACCCAAGGGATTGTGCGGGGCCAGCTGGATCCAGTGCGTTTCAGCCCAGCGCGCGATCTTGAGTGCTTCCGTCATGCCCCCGACCAAGCACAGGTCGATCCGCGCATAGTCGATCAGCTCGCGCTCAATCGCGAGCTGGAAGCCCCACTTGCCGTGCCACTGCTCGCCCGCAGCGATCGGCACGCTCGTCTTGTTGCGCAACAGCGCGTATGCCTCGGGGCGCTCGGCGCGCAGCGCATCCTCGATGAAAAAGGGGCTGACGTCCTCAGCGGCGCGGCAGAAGCGGATCGCCTCGGGCGGGTCGAGCCGTGTGTGAACGTCGACACAGAGCTCGAGCTCGTCGCCGAATTCGGCGCGTACCGCCTCCAGCGCGCGGATGCCGGCGCGCACGGCGCTTGCAGGGTCGAATACTTCGCCGCCCGTCGGCATTCCCCAGCGGGCGAAGCGCCAGCCTTCGTCCACGGTCTGGCGGACGCTGTCGACCAGTTCCGCCGGGTCGTCCTCGCCCTCGTTGTGCGGGTAACAGGCGATCCGCTCGCGCACGAGTCCGCCCAGCAGGTTGTAGACGGGCTGCCCGAGCGCCTTGCCCTTGATGTCCCAGAGCGCCAGGTCGATCGCCGAGATCGCGGCGGAGTTGACGAGGTCGGCGGGGAAGAAACCGGCGCGAGCCATCAGCTGCCAAAGATGCTCGCTGCGCAGCGCGTCTTCGCCGATCAGCAGACCGCCAAAGCGCTCGATCGAGGCGACAACCGCGCTCTCCTGCCAGCTGAGACCGGATTCCCCCACGCCGACAATTCCGTCGTCGGTCGTGACGGTCACAAACAAATGCGGCCGCCCAGCCATGATCGGAAACGTGTCGATGCTGACGATCTTCATGGCGCTCATCATGACGGTCAGACTGGCAGAGCGGTGCGACGAGCGAGCGAGCTAGCGACGCTCTTCCTGGCCGTCGTAGATCGGCTCGTTGACGTACACATCGCCGTTGCGGATTTTGATGTTCCAGAGGCAGCGGTGGTCGGTGCAGACCCAGGCCTTGTAATGCACCGCTGCGCCCTGGCCGCCAAAGTCCGAGAGCGGCACCAGCACGCCGTTGTCACAGGCGGTGCAGCGCGGCCACCCCATCGTGTCAATCGTGTCTTCTGCCATGCCCCGCCTCCGCTTCGTGGTGCGTGCGCTCGTCGGCTTCCCCGGCATCGTTCCGTGGCGCGCAGCCACGTCGGAGCATAGCGCTTCGTTGCGTTACGAGGCCGCAGCTGACGCGTCCGCTGGGGGCTCCGCAGACCACTCTTCGCGGTGGTGCAGGAAGTACTCATAGGCGTCGGCGAGCGCGAGCCAGGAGGCCTCGATCACGTCGGCCGACGAGCCCACGGTGTTCCAGGTGCGGACGCCGTCGGTGGACTCGATCAGCGCGCGGACTTTGGCCTCGGTGCCCGCGTCGGTGTCGAGGATGCGCACCTTGTAGTCGAGCAGCGAGACGCGGTCGAGCTCGGGGTAGGCCTCAGTCAGGCCCTTGCGGGCGGCCTGGTCGAGCGCGTTGACGGGGCCGTTGCCGTCGGCAGTGGTATGGAACTGGGCCTCGCCGACGCGGATCTTCGTGACCGCCTCGGCCAGCATCAGGCTGGGTTCGTCGACATCTTCGACGGTCGGTCGGCGGCGTTCGACGACCAGGAAGTCCTCGAGTTCGAATGGCGCGGTGTAGCCGGGCCGGGAGCGCAGCGCGAGCAGCTCGAACGAGGCCTCCGCGCCCTCGTACTGGAAGCCGCGGCTCTCCATATGCTTGACGAGCTCGAGCAGCGCGGAGGTCTCGTCGTTGGTCATCGGCAGGTCGTGGCCGCGTTCGGCGAGCTTGTAGGCGATGTTGCGGCGACCGGAGAGCTCGGAGACGAGCACACGGCGGTCGTTGCCGACCACCGCCGGCTCGATGTGCTGGTAGGTCATCGGGTCCTTGACGATCGCCGCGACGTGGTAGCCCGCCTTGTGCGTGAAGGCGCTGGCGCCGACGTAGGGGGACTGACCCACCAGCGGCCGGTTGGCGAGCTCCGCGACGAAGCGGCTGGCTGTGGTGATCTCCCGAAGCTGCGTCGCGCTGACGACATCGATGCCCATTTTGAGCTGCAGGTTCGGGATGATGCTGGAGAGGTTGGCGTTGCCGCAGCGCTCGCCGTAGCCGTTGATGCAGCCCTGGACCTGCTCAACGCCGGCCGCGACCGCGGCAAGCGAGTTGGCCACAGCCAGGTCGCAGTCGTTGTGGGTGTGGATGCCAAGGCGGGCGGTCGGCAGCTCGGCGCGGACCTGATCGATGGCGTTGGTGATGTCGGGCGTGAGAGCGCCGCCGTTGGTGTCGCACAGGATCAGATATTCGGCGCCGGCGCGGTGCGCAGTGCGCAGCACCTGTAGCGCGTAGTCGGGGTCCTCGGCGAACCCGTCGAAGAAGTGCTCCGCGTCGAAGTGAACCTCGCGCCCCAGCGAAGCCATGTACTCGAGCGACTCGCGGACCATCGCGAGGTTTTCCTCGAGCGACGTGCTCAGCACCGTCTCAACCTGCGAGGCGATGCCTTTGCCGACGAAGGTCACAACGGGCGTGTTCGCCTCGCGCAGCGCGGCGACGTTGAAGTCCGTCGCGGTGTCGGAGTTGGGCTTGCGGGTGCCGCCGAAGGCGACGAGTTTGGCCCGTTGCAGCGGCTGCTGCTGCATACGCTCAAAGAAGGCCTTGTCCTTCTCGTTGCTGCCCGGGAAGCCGCCCTCCACATAGTGGATGCCCAGCTGATCGAGGCGATGGGCGACGGCGATCTTGTCGGCCAGCGAGAAGGCGATGCCTTCCATCTGCGAGCCGTCGCGGAGCAGGGTGTCGTAGAGCGTGACACGCGGAGCTGCGGGAGTACTGGAGTCGTCAAACGTGGTCATGGGTGAGGTTGTCCGGGTCGCTGGGAGCGGGAGGTGGGCGCGCTTAGCCGCCAATGCCAACCGCTGCGAGCGTCGCAGCGGTGGATCCCCCCAAACGCACAGTGCGCACAGCGGACAAAGGTGAAGCAGTCACGCGGTGAGCTTACACGAGCTGCCGGCGCGCCAGACGCGCTAGTGGCGGAACAGGCGGTGATTCGTTAACGCCATCGCGATGCCGTAGCTGTCGGCGGCCGCGATCACTTCGGGGTCGGCGATGCTGCCGCCGGGTTGGAGGATGTGAGTGACGGCGCTGGCCTGAGCACGGTCGACGTTGTCGCGGAAGGGGATGAAGGCGTCGTGACTGAGGACGTTGCGGAAGCCGGCGATCCATCCGTCGCGTTGCTCGGCGGTCAGCGGTGCGGGCAGCGGGTCGATGACGGTGGCCAGCTGGTCGCGCTCGGGGCCGGAGAGCTCCGCCCAGTGGACGTACTGCTCGCGGGCGTTGATCCGGTCGGCGCGCCGCAGGCCCTCGCGCAGCGGAAGCGACAGGACCTGGGGGTGCTGCTGGAGCATCCAGCGGTCGGCCTTGCCGCAGGCCAGCCGGGTGCAGTGGATGCGCGACTGCTGGCCCGCGCCGAGCCCGATCACCTGGCCATCGGCGGCGACGCAGACGGAGTTCGACTGGGTATAGCGCAGCGCGATGGTCGCGATCAGCAGGTCGCGGCGGGCATCAGCGGGGAATTCGCTGGCTTCGGTGACGACGTGCTCGAAGAGCGCGTCGCCGATCGGGCGCGTATCAGCGGGCTGCTGGAGCCGTACGCCGAAGAGTTCGCGCGCCTCGCCGGCCGGCGGCTCAAACGCCGGGTCGCCCTGCAGGACCAGGTAGCGCCCGCCCTTCTTCTTGCTGATGATCTCGAGCGCGTCGGGCTCGTAGTCGGGCGCGATCACGCCGTCGGAGACTTCGCGGCGCAGCACCCGGGCGAGCGATGCGTCGACCGGCTCGCTGACGGCGGCGAAGTCGCCGTAGGCAGAGGTGAGGTCGCCCCCCCGGGCCCGCACGTAGGCGGTCGCGGCTGGCGAGAGCTCGTCATCGGGCAGCAGATAGGCGGCGCGCAGCGCGTCGTTGAGCGGGGTCGCGACGGCGGCGCCGGCGGGGCTGACGTGCTTGAACGAGGCCGCGGCCGCGAGCCCGGTCGCGGCGCTGATTTCGCGAACCAGCTGCCACGAGCTGAGCGCGTCGAGCACGTTGATGTAGCCCGGCTGGCCGTTGAGCACCTCGAACGGCAGTGCGTCGCCGACCGCCTCGTACGTGGCGGGCTTCTGGTGCGGGTTGAGGCCGTAGCGGAGCGGCTGGGACACCGGCGTCGCGTCGCCTAACCGACCAGGCCGCGCAGGGCCGGCTCAAGCTCGGGATGCTCAAAGGCGTAGCCCGATTCGAGCGTGCGGGTGGGCAGCACTCGCTGGCTGGCCGTGAGCACGGTCGAGCCCTCGCCGAGCAGCAGCTGGAGGGCCAACGGCGGCAGCGGAAGCAGCGCGGGTCGCTGCAGGACCGCGCCCAGAACGCGCGAGAACTCGGCATTGCGGGCCGGCTTCGGAGACGTGACGTTGAGTGCGCCGGAGACGTTGTTGGTGGAGAGCGCGTGCAGGATCACGCCGACCGCGTCGTCGATGTGCACCCACGACCAGTAGTTGCGACCGCGGCCGATCGGTCCGCCAAGGCCGAAGCGGAACGGCAGCAGCAGTTTGGCCAGCGCGCCGCCCTCGGACGAGAGAACGATTCCGAAGCGCAGCTTCACAGTGCGCACACCGGCGGCTTCGGTGGCGGCCTCCCAGTCCTGGCAGAGCCGCGCGAGGAAGTCGTTGCCGGGCGGGGCGAGCTCGGTGCACTCGCGTGATGTTTCGTTGCCGTAGTAGCCGATCGCCGATGCGGAGACGAGCACAGCAGGCTTTTCGCCCGATTCAGTGATCGCCTCGACCACCTGACGGGTGCGCTCGACGCGGCTGCTGCGCAGCAGCGTCTTGCGCTCGCTGCTCCAGCGCTTGTCGACGATCCCCGCGCCGGCGAGATGCACGACGCCGGCTGCGCCGGCCACGGCGTCGGTCAGTCCGTCCCAGCCGATCCAGGTGACGCCGGGAATCTGCGGCTGGAGAGCGGGGCGACGGGAGACGGCGGTGACCGGTGTCGCGCGCGCGCGCAGCGCCTTAACCAGGGCTGTGCCGACCAACCCGCTCGCGCCTGTAACCACGACCTGCATTCGAGTCTCCCGCCGTTCCTGCCTGTTGCCCTGCTAGCCGCCGCGATTGGGCATCACCGGGCCAAGCCCGTGCATGCCGCGGATCAGGTTGATTTCGCCGCGGTGGCCGTTGAGATGCGTGCAGAGGTGCAACGTGATCGATTCGCCGAGCGTCTCGTCGCGGTCGCCCAGCTTGATCTCGCGATCGAGATCATCATCGCTGAGGCCGTCGAGGAAGGCCTGGGTGTTGGCGTTGACCGCGTCCTGGTATTCCCACATCGCGTCGAGGTCGGTGATCCGCACGGCTGCGGCCTCCTCGGTCGACTGGCCGGTGCCGAAGCCGCGCTCGGGCAGGCCGGTCTTGGCGGCCCACTCGCCTTCGCGCCAGATTTCGCGCTTGCCCTGCCAGGCCCCGTTGACGAGCAGGTCTTCGATCCGCGCCGCGTGCCAGAGCACCCAGGCGACGGAGTGGCTCTCGCCGTCGGGCACGTAGTGCAGCTGCTCCGACGTCTGCCCGTCGCGTGCGTCGCGAAAGCCGCCCTGAATGAAGCTCAGCATGTCCTTGATGTAGCCAACGGTGCCGCTCATCTGCAACTCCAGTCCATGTCCAGTTCACGCGTCCGCGATGTGCTGATCAATCCGATTCGGCGTCGCTGCCGTGGCTGCGGCGCTTTGGCTCGGCGCGGATCGCGGAGAGCACGCGCGCGACGTTGCGAATCCTCGCTTGCTCGAGTTCATCCACGATCGCATCGGCGAAGCTGCCCATGCGCGGCTGCGCGAACGAATCGTCGAACGCCTGCTTGCGGCCCGCGTCGAAGGCCGGTCGCAGAGCAACCGCCACGGCGGCCTTCAAGGCATCGCCGCTCAGCTCGAAGGAAGCCCCGCCGAGCGCGTCATCCAGCTCGCCGCGTCGGTCGTCGCCGACGACGGCGCGCAAGCCATCCAGCGCGGCAACCGCCTCTGCGAGAAAGCCGGCTCGGTAGGAATCCACGAACACGCTGTTGAACGTCGACCGAAAGCCGCCGCCGATCGCCTCGTGGTAGCAGAGGTCGAAGGCCGTGTTGAAGAACTCAAGCAGGTCGCGCTTGTCGCCGCCGCTGAGATCGTAGAGCGGGAGGCTGACCGCCTGCTCGAGCGCGGTCGTGAGCGCGTGGTCGATCTGCGCGTTGTGCTCGTCGGTGCGGGCGCTGCTGACGGACCGCGCGATCGCGGTGTCCAGGGCGTTGTCGAGCGCGTTCGGCAGCTCCCTGGAGAGGAGATCGCCAAGCGGCTCGCTGTTGACGGTTGTGCGGGCCTGCCCCGTCGTGACGTCAGCTGTTTCGTCGATCGCTGCGTCGACCGCCTGGTCCTGCAGCGGGATGCAGGCTGCGATGAACGCGCCCCGGAAAGTCTCCAGGAACGTCCCCATCAGCAGCTCGGTGAAGGCGCTGGAGAGCGGCTTGGGGATCTGCTCGTCGAACGCGGCGAGGAACGACTTCGACAGGCTCTGGTCGGAGTCGTCGTCGCCCGCGCTGTCGTCGGGATCGGCGTCCATTGACGCCTCTTCAGCCGGATCGACGCCCGCGGCGTCCAGCGCCTCCTCGATGCCCGCGACGACTTGCGGGTCGAGCGTGAACTCCTGCGCCTCGCCGGATTGCGCGGCGGGCTTCGCCTCGTCGATGTCGAGCCCGAAGGCACGGCCGAGTTCCTGGGCGACCGCCGGATCGAGGCCGCCGGCGTCGCGCAGACGCTCGGCGAGCTCGCGCAGCTGGTCCTCGCCGACGCCCATCGAGGTGAGCGTTTCGCGGACCAGGCGCTGGACCTCGGTGTGGTCCTGACGGATCAGGGCGTCGGCCAATTCGAGCTGCGTTTCGATCGCGCGGAAGCCGAGGCGTCGGGCCGTTTCCTCCTTCTGGAGGAGCGTCGACATCAGCCTGGTGAACAGCGTCGTGGTGCGGGCGATGCGCATCCGATCGTCGGGATGCTCGGGGAATTTGCCGGTGACGGCGACCTCGAACCCGGTTCGCTTATCGGTGGCGACGTACTGATCGGCCATGGAAGCAGTGTAGCCGCGGGGCGCCGACGCGGAGCGCGTCAGACGATCGATCCGAGCCAGGGGTTGAGCGCCGCGAGGAATCCCGGCGTGTTCTGTGAGTGCACATTATGTCCGCAGTCCGCGACCTCAACCAGCCCGGCGTTGGGCAGGTCGGCGACGAACCGCTTGGCCGATTCCGCTTCGAGGATGTTCGAGCGCTCGCCGCGGATCAGCAGCGTCGGTCCGGGGAAGGCGTGGAAGCCCAGCGCAACATCCTGGCGCTCGGTGCCCGAGCGTCCGTCACGACGGAAATCCGGGTCGTGCAGGATGCGGTCGGACTTGCTGACGTAGCGGCCGTCGGAGCGCTTCACGAGGTTGTAGCGGGCGGTGCGTTCGATGTGCTCGCGCGAGCGGAACGGGTCGTAGGCGACGACCCGGTCGATGAACTCGTCGAGCTCGTCGAACTCGGTGTTGCGCAGCACGAAGTTGCGGATCGTTTCCGCGCCGCGTTGTGAGACTTCCGGTCCGATGTCGACGAGTCCGACGGCCTTGGGCAGCGTCGGCTCGATCGCGGTCAGGCGCATCGTGACCATGCCGCCCATCGAGTGGCCGATCACGATCGGGTCGACGATCGACTCCTCGGCGATCAGGCTGAGGGCGTCGCGGGCCATGGGCTCGGGGCCGTATTCGGCGTCGCGGGCCCACTCGCTGTCGCCGTGGCCGCGCTGGTCGAGCGCGTAGATGTGGTAGCGGTCGGCCAGGCTGAGCGAGACGAGGTCCCAGGAGTGCGACGACTGATTCGCGCCGTGCAGCAGGACGATCGGCTGGTGTTGAGGGTCGCCCCATTCCAGCAGGTGCAGGCGCAGATGATTGATCACCACGTTGCGCGAGACGTAGCGCACGTCGGCGGAGTGCGGGATGCCCAGGTCCGCGGCGCTCGTGAGCAGGCTGGCGAACTCGTCGGTCTGGGTCATGTCGACGGACGCCGTGGTCGGCGCGAACGTATTGAGATACATAGAGATTCCGGGGGCTGGATGGTGGGTGCAACGGAAGGCCTCAGCCAAGGTAATCGCTAGACTCGCGCTCGTCCGATCAACCGCCCCGAGAGGAGTTCCCACATGGCCTTCGCAAACCCCGAGCTGCTGGTTTCGACCGAGTGGCTCGCCGAACATCTTGACGATCCTGACGTGCGCGTCTTCGAGTGCACCGTGTTCTTGCGGACGCGCGAGGGCGGCGGCTACGGGGTCGAGAGCGGCATCGCCGAGTGGCAGTCGGGCCACATCCCCGGCTCCGGCTTCCTCGATCTGCAGCAGGAGTTCTCCGACAACGACCAGCGGCTGCGCTTCATGATGCCGGGCGAAGCGGCGTTCGCGGAGGCCGCGGGTCGCCATGGGATCAGCGCGGGCGACCGACTGGTGCTCTACGACCGCCTCGGCAGCATGTGGGCGGCGCGGCTCTGGTGGATGTTCCGCGCCATGGGCTGCGAGCGTGCGGCCGTGCTCGACGGCGGCTGGACCAAGTGGACCGCGGAAGGGCGCGCTGTCTCGTCGGATCCGGCGGGCTACGCGCCCACGACGTTCGAGCCGCGCTTCGATGCCGCCCGCTTCGCCGATCGCGAGGAGATGGTGGCGACGCTGAACGGCGGCGCCTGCGTGATCAACGCGCTCGGGCGCGATCAGCACAGCGGGGCCGACCAGGGGCGCACCTATGGCCGCGCCGGGCACATCCCCGGCAGCTCGAACGTGCCGTCGATGGAGCTGATCGATCCGGCCACCCAGGCCTATCGGGACGCGGAAACGCTGGCGGCGCAGTTCGCCGATGTGGGGGCCAAGCCCGACGAGCGGGTGATCACCTACTGCGGCGGCGGGATCGCGGCGAGCAACGACGCGTTCGTGCTCTCGCTGCTGGGCTACAACGATGTGGCCGTCTATGACGCGTCGATGTCAGAGTGGGCTGCCGATGCGTCGCTGCCACTCGAGGTTGGCGACTAAGCTCAGGCCTCCAGCTGCGCGCGTCGCGCGAACCGGAGGCTGTCTGCGATGAACGACTTCGAGCTCGGCTTCGACGAAATCGCCTCAGGCTCGAACATCCGCGCATACACAGCCGAATTGCTCGGCACGATGCTGTTCGTGCTGATGGGAACCGGCGCCGTGATCGGCGCCGGGGCGAGCGGCATGGACGCAAACGCCGCCGTGCTGGTCATCGCGATCGCTCACGGCCTGGGCATCGCCACGATGGTCTACGCCACGGCCAACATCTCCGGCGGCCACATCAACCCCGCGGTCTCGTTGGCGATGATCGTGACCAAGAACATCAAGGTCGGCCCCGGGCTGGTCTACATGGTCGTTCAGCTGATCGGCGCGGCGTTGGCGACCACGCTGCTGTACGTCATCGTGATCGACGACGTCGGCAACCTCAGCAACTTCGGCGCTCACGGGGTCAACACGGGCATCGTCGGCGGCGACGGCAGCGCGCTACTAATCGAGATCATCCTCACGGCGGCGCTGGTGTCGGTGATCTTCGCGACCGCCGTCTCGAAGAAGGGCTTCGGCGTGGCGGCCCCGGCGGCGATCGGCCTCACGGTGCTGCTGATTCATCTCGTGGCCGTGCCGATGACCGGCGCGTCGGTGAACCCGGCGCGGACGTTCGGCCCGGCGCTGATCTCAAACGCGTTCGATTCGTTCTGGCTCTACGTGCTCGGCCCCGCCATCGGCGCCGTCGCAGCCGCCACCCTCTACCACCACTTCTACCGCGCCGGCCGCGAAGACGAGGCGTGAGACGCCTCGCGGTGGGAATTTCGTCGAGCGCTGGATGGGTGCGGCCCGGGATGACCAACTTCGTCCGGGCTCCATCTCATGCGCCGCTTCCGGCGGATGGCGCGTCGCGCCACATGCCGCCAGCCCTTCAGCATCCTCCTTCGGTTGCCGGCTAGAGACGCTCTCCCCAGGCACTGAGACCGTTTTCGACCGTCGTCTCCAGCCAGGCGCGGAACCTCTCCGCGGTCTCTCGAGGCGTTGATGTCTCAGTTCCGAACTTGAAAGCGCCATCGGGAATCACCTCGCTCTCCCAACGGGCGGGCTCTAAGCCCTCGTCGCTGGCAACCCGATTGGTCAGGAACGCGGTGACCGCGTGTAGGTCGGCTGCACGCCCAACGGCGTGAAACGAAATCACGAGTCTAGAATCACGCTCCTCGATTTCCGGAAGATTGAGGCGGAGCGAAACCCACCGCCGTGGCCGCTCCAGATCAGCGAAGTAACCGTGTGTCTTCGCAGCCTCGATAATCTGCCACGACCACCAGTCGTGCTTGTCGTCGTCGTCTGGTAGGACCTCGACCGTGACTGCTACCCCCACTCGATCGAGGGCATGCTTTAGTTCAGCCTTGGTCCCGTCCAGGCGTGTGTAGGCGATCCCCAACAGCTGGTCCAAAACGGCGCCCGCCTGTTCCTGCGATTGCTCTCTTCGATGCTTGGCGCGCTCCGCGATCGCCTCAGTAACCTTGATGATGCCTTCGCCGCGGTGTTCACGGATAGCGCTCGTGGCATCTCGGAGGTCACCGATCTGGATGTCTGCGAAGAGATCGACCAAGGGTTTCAAGTCTCCCCTGTCGGCAGTCTCAAGTGCATTTAGATAACGCTCGCGGTGCTCCTCGTCTCGAACCACAAGCACGAGGTAGTCCGCCTTGACGAATACGGCGCTGGTGAGGGCGCGGGCTATACGCCCATTCCCGTCCTGAAACGGGTGTATCTGACTGAGTCGGTGATGGAACCACGCCTCCTCCACCTCAGTGCAGACGTCTAACGCGCCATGCGCTGTGCGCCAGGCCAGGAGTTGATCGATTTCATCTTGCACGAACTCGGGTGGGCAGTATTCGTGAACAGAACCGTCAGGGCGGCGAGGATTGTTCGGCCACTTCTTCCAGTCCCCCTTGAGCAGCTGGATCTTCACCAGATTTCCAAACTGATCTTCAGCGTCACACGTCTCTTGGCTGAGGGTCAGGCGCTGGTGCAGCTCCTTCATGTACGAGGCCGTTAGGTCGCGTCCGCCCCCCACGACATCCATCACCATCTCGAGCGCTTCGCGCTGATCGGTGATCAGCGCTCGTGCGTCGGTCGTGAGATCTCCGCTAGCGTGAAACTGCGCCAACGCCTCCATTCCGGCCTGGAGTATCTGTATCGTGACGCCACGATCGACCTTGTAGAGGCGCTCAATGATCCCCGTCTCGATAGCCCACTGCAACGCAAGCCTCTCTTGGAACTCCTTAAGCTTCGTCTCGTCCGTCAGGCGATCACGGTCTGACACCCACTGCCTCTGGACCGCGTGCAAGTCATCGCGGCAGAGCTGACGCCACTCGCTCGGTAGGTCCTCTATTCGCTGCCACTGATGCGAATTCACCAACTCACTAGCAGTTATCGCGTGCACGTCTCGTCCTCCGCAGCACACAATATCACCGTCCCACTTCGGGGCGACACGCACACGTGGACGAGGCCGAGAGCGAGCTAGTCGGCCGCTGCGCTGAGGAAGGCGACAGCGCGGTCGAGGAAGAGTTCGGGCTGGGTGACGAGCGGCGCGTGGCCGCTTTCCCCGAAGCGGTGCAGTTGGGCGTTCGGGATCGCCTCGGCCATCGCCTCCGCCGCGGGGTAAGGAGCAATCGGGTCGAGCAGGCCGTGGAAGATGCCGACGGGGATCGCAACCTCCGGGAGGAACCACTCGAGATCGCAACTGGCGCGCGAGGCGTGCGAGCCCTCCCAGCAGGCCTCGGTGATCGGCTCGAAGGTCTCGCCCCAGCGGTGCGGGACGAGCTCGCGGTCGCGGTTGGGGCCCTCCAGCTTCTGACCGCCGAAGCGCGCCGAGGGCGGGCCCGCAACCGTGATCAGCGAGCGCACGCGCTCTTGCCCGTGGCGCTGGAGATAGCTGAACGCCGTGCGCACGCCGAGCGACCAGCCGATCATGCTGAAGCTCTCAAGGCCCCGCTGCTCGATGAATGCGGCGAGGTCATCGGCGAAGATCTCGATGCTGTAGGCCGCGGGATCGTCGGGCGTAGCGGAGGGCGCGCGACCGCGGTGATTGAGCGCAACGCAGTGGAAGCGGTCGCTGACGGCGTCGATCACGTCCGACCAGACCGACGCGTTGGCCTGCGTGCCGTGCACGAACAGCACGGTCGGCAGGTCGGGGTCACCTGCTCGTGGTAGAACAGCCGAACATCGTTGACGGTCACGAACGCCATGCGAAGCTCCTTCATCTGCAACGTTGACCCTATCCTCGCGCAATGACCGACACACCCCAAGTCACACTCCAGGTGGATGCACTCGATACGCCGGCACTGCTCGTGGACCTCGACGCGCTGGAGCACAACGCACGGCACATGGCCGCGCGCTGCGCCGACGCGGGGCTCGCCTGGCGTCCGCATGTGAAGGCCTGCAAAACCCCCGAGCTGGCGCGGATCGTCGTGGACTGCGGGGCGGTCGGGATCACCTGCGCCAAGGTCTCCGAGGCTGAGGCGATGGTCGCCGGCGGCCTCGACGACATCCTGATCGCTAACGAGGTCGTCGGGCAAGAGAAGGTCGCACGGCTCGTCGCCCTCGCGCCCGCAGCGACGATCTGCGTGGCGGTCGACGACGAGGCGAATCTGAGGATGATCGCAGGGCAGGCGGTCACAGCCGGCGTGACCGTCGACGTGCTGGTCGATGTGGACGTGAATCTGCACCGCTGCGGAGTCGACCCGTCGGATGCGGCCGCGCTCTGCCTGCTGGCCGGCGAGCTCGAGGGCGTCCAGCTGCGCGGACTGATGGGCTACGAGGGTCACGTGATGGGCCTGGAGCCGGAGGAAAAAGAACGGCAGACGCGGATCTCCGGCGAACTGCTGAGTCGCGCACGTCGTGATGTGGAAGCCGCGGGGATCGAGATCGGCGTGCTCAGCGGCGGCGGCAGCGGCAACTACCGCTTCGTGCTGCAACAGGGCATGCTCACGGAGCTACAGGCCGGAGGCGCGGTGCTGATGGACCTGATCTACGAGTCGATGGGCGTGGCCGGGCACCAGCGGGCGCTGTCGCTGTCGGCGCAGGTCGTGAGCGCCACCGCGTCCGGCCGGGCCGCGGCCGACGCCGGCTGGAAATCGACCGGCCGGCACACCGGTCTGCCGCAGGTCGTCGCGCCCGACGGGATTCGCTGCGTCGGACTGAGCGCCGAGCACACGCATCTAGCACTCGATGACGGCGCCGCCGTGCAGCCGGGCGACCGCGTGCGGCTGGTTCCGCACTACTCCGACTCGACGATGCTGCTGCACCGCACGCTGCACGCGCATCGCGGCGATGATGTGGTGGCCAGCTGGACGATCGCCGCGGCCGGCGCGCTGCAATAGCGCGGGGCGCGCGGTACGATTCGCGCTGTCAAGGCTGGTCGGGAGCTGGTCAGAAACTGGTCAGGAACTGGTTGGGAAGAAGGCGCCGATGCTAAGCCCCTACCGAGTGCTGGACCTGAGCGACGAACGCGGCCTGCTCGCCGGGCAGATCCTGGCCGACCTCGGCGCCGATGTGATCATCGTCGAGCCGCCGGGCGGGTCGCCCGCGCGCAATCTGGCGCCGTTCGCGGGCGACGAGGCCGACCCGGATCGTTCGCTTTATTGGTGGGCCTACGCGCGCAACCGACGCGGGGTCAGCTGCGACCTCGACACGGCCGCCGGGCAGGATCTGGTCCGGCAGCTCGCGGCGACGGTCGACTTCGTGATCGAGTCGGAGACGCCGGGCGTGATGGCCTCGCGCGGGCTGGGGTTCGACGACCTGCGCGTGCTGAACGAGAACCTGATCTACGTCTCGATCAGCGGGTTCGGGCAGGACGGCCCGAAGGCCACGTATGAGGCGACGGACCTGATTCTGATGGCGGCGGGCGGCCCGCTGATTCTGGCCGGCGACGCGGGCCAGGAGCCGGTCCGGGTCTCGGTGCCGCAGGCCTGGCATCACGCGTCGGGCGAGGCCGCCTCCGCGGCACTCGTCGCGCTGCACGCGCGGCGCTCGACGGGACGCGGTCAGCACGTTGATATCTCCGCCCAGCAAGCAGTCGCCGCGGCGACGATGTCGACGATCGTTTCGGCCGGGATCGGAGCGGTCGAGACGCAGCGCGTGGCCGGCGGGATGGTCGTCGGACCGTTCCGCGGCAAGCTGATCTGGCGCGCGCTCGACGGGCACATCTCGCTGACGTTCCTGTTCGGGGCCGCGATTGGGCCCTTCTCACAGCGCTTGATGGACTGGATATACGAGTGCGGCGAATGCGACCTTGCCGACCGTGACCTCGACTGGATCGGCCTCGGAGCACTGTTCATCAGCGGCCAAAAGCCACTCAGCGAGTGGGACCGGCTGCTCGGCGTGATCGGGGAGTTCATCACGAAACGCACCCGCGCCGAACTGTTCGACGAGGCCCGCTCGCGCGGCCTGCTGATCGTGCCGGTCACCACCGTTGACGAGGTGACCGGAAGCGAACAATTCGCGGCGCGCGATTTCTGGCAGACGCACGAGATGCCCGGCTGGGACGACCCGGTGAGCTTTCCGGGGCCGTTCGTGCAGCTTTCAACCAAGCCGATCACGTACCGCCGCCGCGCGCCGTCGCTGGGCGAGCACAACGCCGAGGTCTACGGCGAGCTCGGAATCGACGCCGACCAACTGGGCGCACTGAGCGCGGAGGGGGTGATCTAGTGACCACGCAGTCCAACATGCAAACCAACACGCAATCAGCCGCGCAAGATGAGTCGGGAGCGCTCGCGGGGCTCAAGGTGGTCGACCTGATGTGGGTGGTCGCGGGGCCGACGGCGACGCGTCTGCTGGCCGACTTTGGCGCGACGGTGGTCCGGATCGAGAGCGCCAACCGGATCGAGACGGCGCGCGGGATCGGGCCCTTCCACAACAACGCGCAGGGACTCGACCACTCCGGCCTGTTCGGCAACATGAACGTGAACAAGCTCGGGCTGTCGCTCAACCTGGCGACCGAAGAGGGTCGCGGCGTGCTGATGGACCTGATTCGCTGGTGCGACGTGCTGTGTGAATCATTCTCGCCCCGCGCGATGCGCGCCTGGGGGATGGACTACGAATCACTGCGCGAGCTGCGGCCCGATCTGATCATGCTCAGCACCTGCCTGTTCGGGCAGGATGGGCCGCTCTCGAACGTCGCCGGCTTCGGCACGATGGGCGCGGCGATCGGCGGCTTCATCGCACTGGCCGGCTCTCCGGGCGACGACCCCGCCGGACCGTATTCCGCCTACACCGATTACCTCAGTCCGCGCTTCGCGGTGCCCGCAATTCTGGCCGCGCTGGACCATCGCGATCGCACCGGTGAGGGCTGCTACATCGATCAGGCGCAGGCCGAGTCCTCGCTGCACTTCATGAGCACGGCGCTGCTCGACTACACCGTCAACGGCCACGTGCCCGAGCTGGTCGGCAACGTCGACCGGCAGATGGCGCCGCACGGCGTCTACGCATGCAGCGGCGACGACGAGTGGGTCGCGATCGCGGTGCGCGACAACGCCGACTGGTCGCGCCTGTGCATGGCGCTGAGACAGCCCGGCCTGGCCGATGATGCGCGCTACGTCGACGCCGCATCGCGCCTGGCGAGCGCAGACGAGCTGAACGCGCTGCTCTCGGAGTGGTGCGCGGGGCGCTCGGCGTTCGAGACGGAGCGCATCCTGCAGGCCATCAACGTCCCGGCGCACGCCGTCCAGAACAGCACCACCTGCATCGCCGATCTGCAGCTTCAGCACCGCGGGCACTTCGTGACGCTCGATCATCCGGTCCACGGGCAGACCGTCGTCGAGGCGGCCAAGGGCTACCTCTCCGAGACGCCGCCAAGCTATCGCAGCGCGGCGCCGACGATCGGCCGCGATAACGACCTGGTGCTGCGCGAGATCCTCGGCTACGACGATGAACAGATCGCCCAACTCGCCATCGCCGACGCGCTGACTTAGGAACGCTCTGAACAAGTCGGATCCCCCCAGACCACCCGATGTGTTCAGGGGCATCCGATCCCTTCCCCATGTCGCCCCCGGAGGAGACCTGCGCGTAATCTCCATTTCCCCTCTCCCCCCGCTCGGCGGGGGGAGATGCCGCAGGCAGAGGGGGGCTCTCACGCGGTACGCCGGCGGCAGCACGGGGAGCCCCCCTCTGTCACTCCGTGACATCTCCCCCCGCATCGCGGGGGGAGAGGGGATCCGATCCCATCTCCCCCGATGCGCACCACCGACGCGCGCTCTAGGCTTCGGGCGGAGCGGAAGGGAATCAACATGGCTGACCGACTGGCGGGCAAAACCGCGGTGATCACCGGCTCTGGATCAGGCATGGGCCAGGCCACCGCCGAACTCTTCGCCGCCGAGGGCGCCAACGTGCTCATCGTCGACCGCTGGGAGGAGCGCGCCGAGCGCGTCGCGGCCGGCATCGGCGCGCAGGCCGCCGCCTTCGTCGGCGATGTCTCTCAGGGCGAAGATGTGCAGGCGATGTTCAGCGCCGCAGCGGAACGCTGGGGACAGATCGACATCGTCTACAACAACGCGGGCCTTGGCGGGCCCGAAGACAACGTGCGCGACTGCCCCGAATCCGTCTTCGACGAGATCATGGCGGTCAACCTCCGCGGCGTCTGGCTGGGCATCAAGTACGGCATCCCCCACCTTGAGGCCGCCGGCGGTGGCTCGATCATCTCGACCGCGTCGGTCGCTGGAATGTCCGGCCTCGCTGGAATCGCCGCCTACTGCGCATCCAAGGGCGGCGTGATCGCGCTGACTCGGTCGGCGGCGGGTGAATGGGCGTCGTCCGGCATTCGGATCAACTGCATCTGCCCGGGCGTGATCGCCACTCGCATCGGCGACAATAGCCAGGGTCCTCAGGACTCTGGCCAGCTCGACCGCCGCCGCGCCCGCGGCGCGGTGATCACGCCGCTGGGCCGCAGCGGCGAGGGGCGCGACATCGCCAACGCCGCGCTCTGGCTCGCGTCCGATCAGTCGACCTTCGTGACCGGCCAGGCGATCGTCGTCGACGGCGGCTGGACCGGCGTCGACGCGCGCTTCGGTGCCCTGACCGGCCGAGACTTCAGCTAGAAATCCAGGAGAACAACATGACCGACCGTCTCACAGGCAAGACCGCAGTGATCACCGGCGCCGGCTCGGGCTTGGGCCGCGCCGCCGCCGAACTCTTCGCCGCCGAGGGAGCCAACGTGCTCGTGGCCGACCGCTGGCAGGAGCGCGCCGAGCGGATCGCCGCTGGCATCGGCGCGCAGGCGGCGCCCTTCGTCGGCGACGTCAGCCAGGGGGAAGATGTCCAGGCGATGTTCTCCGCCGCCGCTGAACGCTGGGGCCGGATCGACATCGTCTACAACAACGCCGGCATCGCCGCCATCGAGGGCACGGTGCGCGACTGCCCCGAGTCGCTCTTCGACGACTTCATAGCGGTCAACCTGCGCGGTGTCTGGCTGGGCATGAAGTACGCCATTCCTCACCTCGAAGCGGCCGGCGGCGGCTCGATCATCTCGACCGCCTCGATCGCCGGCATCACCGGGCTCGCCGGCGCGAGCGCATACTGCGCCTCCAAGGGCGGCGTCATCGCCCTGACCCGCGCCGCCGCGGGTGAGTGGGCATCAAAGGGCATCCGGATCAACTGCGTCTGCCCCGGCTCGATCGCCACGCGACTTCGTGACGACAGCGAGGGCGAACAGGATCCGGCGGACGTCGACCGGCGTCGCGCGAGCGGCGCCGCGGTCACGCCGCTCGGCCGCGGCGGCGAAAGCCTCGATATCGCGCAGACCGTCCTCTGGCTTGCCTCCGACGAGTCAAGCTTCGTCACCGGCCAGGCGATCGTCGTCGACGGCGGCTGGACCGCGATCGACCGCCGCTGGGAAGACTTCACGGGCCGCGCTCCGGCCTGAGCAGGGGGTAGCAACATGGCAGACCGACTCGCAGGCAAGACAGCCGTCGTCACCGGAGCCGCGTCCGGCATCGGTGAAGCCACCGCCCGATTGTTTGCGGCCGAGGGCGCGAACGTGCTGATCGCGGACCGCGACGGGTCGCGCGGGCCGTGGGTCGCGTCCGAGATCGGCGAGCAGGCGCTGTTCGTGCAGACCGACGTGCGCCGCGGCGAGGACATTCAGGCGATGTTCCTCGCGGCGTCAGAGCGCTGGGGCGCGATCAACATCATCTACAACAACGCCGGCACCGGGCCGCCCGAGACCAACGTGCGCGACTGCCCGGAGCGGACCTACGACCTGGTCAGCGATGTGAACATCCGCGGGGTCTGGCTGGGCATGAAGTACGGGATCCCGCACCTCGAGGCAGCCGGCGGCGGCTCGATCATCTCAACGGCCTCGATCGCGGGCAAGATCGGCCTGCCCGGCATGGCCGCGTACTGCGCGTCGAAGGGCGCGGTGATCGCGCTGACGCAGGCGGCAGCGGGCGAGTGGGCGTCGGCGGGGATCCGGATCAACTGCATCTGTCCGGGCGGCATCGCGACCGGCCAGGGCTGGCGCAGCGAAGACCAGATCGATGTCTTCCGCGGGCAGTGGGACGAGCTGCACCCGATCGGCCGGAGCGGCGAAGGCCTCGACATCGCACAGGCCGCGCTGTTTCTCGCCTCCGACGATTCAAGCTTCATCACGGGCCAGGCGATCGTGGTCGACGGCGGCTGGATCGGCGTCGACGCACGGGTCGCGCAGTTGCGCGGCGGCTAGGGGCCTGGGCGCCTGGGCGCCCCTATCCAACAACACTGTACGGAATAACACGGGGACCGAGGTGACCAACCCCACCTTCGCCGTGCTCCTCGCCCTGCTCGCAATGCTCTGCGCTGCCTGCAGAGCCGGGGATGACACTGCCGGTTCGCGTCAGGATGCTACCGCTCGGAACCCACAATTCATCCCTCTCGACTTCCTCCCCAGGAACCGACGGTATGGGGCGAAGTCGAGCTGAACGAAGAAGGGAGAGTCTGCCTCAAACTCCACCAATCGAGGTGGTCCGGAGCAACGGGCACTGCACGGACCACAGAGATGCTCACAGCGGGGTGTGCGACGGCGAACGGCCAATGGGTCTTCATCCAAGACGACCAGAACGGATACCGCTGATCGGCCACAATCGAACCAGGCGGAACTCTGCACTATCGGTGGACCCTCGGCGATATGCATCCACGCTCCTACTTCCAGATCAATCCGATGGTTGGTGGTCAGTGGTTCACTGACAAAGACGACGTCGCAAACACCACCATCCGCGTCGATAGCACTCGATCGAGCGGCGGAAGTGCGTCGCCAAGCCACTCCCGCTCGACAGAATCTTGCGAGGACTCGCGCCGGACGTACGCCCGGGAACGAGCCGCGGCAGAGACGATCGCGGAGGATCGCGGTCTCTCAAGCGGCGAAATGCTCGATCTTCCCCAAGCCCGACGGGCAATCGACGCACAGAGATCTGCCAAACTCAAGGGGTGCGATTGGGCGAATTAGGCCGCCACAGGAACTGAGTTCCCGCCTGCGGCGAATGGCCGAATGGAGGCGCCGCGACGCCCCCCCCCCCGAACGAGCCGGGGACGGCACCGAAGCAGCGGCGTACCATCTTGAGCGGGGAGAGCAACATGGCAGACCGACTCGCAGGCAAGACAGCCGTCGTCACCGGAGCCGCGTCCGGCATCGGCGAAGCCGCCGCCCGATTGTTTGCGGCCGAGGGCGCGAACGTGCTGATCGCCGACCGCAACACAGAGCGCGGCGAATGGGTCGCCCAAGACATCGGATCCCACGCCGCCTTCATCGAGACTGACGTCCGCCACGGCGAAGACGTCCAGGCCATGTTCCACGCCGCCGCCGAGCGCTGGGGACGCATCGACGTCATCTACAACAACGCCGGCGTCGGCGGCGACGAAGGCAACGTCCGCGACTGCCCCGAAGCCACCTTCGACCTCGTCACCTCCGTCAACATCCGCGGCGTCTGGTTGGGCATGAAGTACGGCATCCCCCACCTCGAACGCGCAGGCGGCGGTTCGATCATCGTGACGGCATCGATTGCCGGTCTGGTCGGGGTGCCGGGGGTGGCGGCGTACGCCGCGTCGAAAGGAGCGGTGATTGCGATGGTGCGGGCGGCGGCGGGCGAGTGGGCGTCGCAGGGGATCCGGATCAACTGCATCTGTCCGGGCACCATTGTCACGGGTCAGGGTTCGCGCACCGATGAACAGCTTGAGCAGACGCGGCAGCGGTGGGCGTCGCTGCAGCCGATGGGGCGGGCGGGGGAGCGGATCGACATCGCACGGGCGGCACTGTTTCTGGCCTCCGATGAATCAAGCCTGATTACCGGTCAGAAGCTGGTGGTCGACGGCGGCTGGACGGGCTTCGACCCGCGCTGGGACCAGGTCATGGGGCACGACTGGTCCAAGGTCTGAGCCCGAATGGCTGCGGCGTCAATCGGGAGTCGCCGACCAGCGCTGGCGTGGCGAAGACCAGATTGCCGTCTTCTGCGGGCAGAGCGACGATCTGCACCCGGTTGGCCGGGTTGGCGAAGGCCTCGACATCGCTCAGGCCGCGCTGTTTCTCGCCTCCGACGACTCAAGCTTCACGATCGGCCGGGCGATCGTTGCGGACGGCGCCTGGACCGGCGTCAACGCCCACACCGAGCGGCTGCGCGCCTTCCGCTAGCCGCCGACTAATCGTCCGGCTACCATCCAACGCAGCCACCGCCACGCGAATCCGAAGGCCGATCATGGTCGCCCACGACCAGCCCGTCGAAACGCTTAGCCGGGCCGACCGCAAAGCCCGGTCCATCGCCGCAGCCCGCGCCGGGGGCGAATTGGAGCTGATTCCCTTCCTCGAGCAGGTGTTCGAGCGGAGCCGCGAAGAAGACCGCGCGCATAAGGTCGCCGAGGCGCTCGCCGCAGGCCACCTGGAGGAAGCCGAAGAACGGAGAGTCGCCGAATACGACGACGAGCTCTCCGCCGAAGCGATCGCAGAGATCGCTCGCGACTCCGCCGCGGCGATGAAACGGGGAGACTTCATCACGCAAGAGGAATGGGACCGCAGGATGGACACGCTGTTCCCCGAGGATGCCGAGTTCTTCCGCCAGCTCGACGAACGTTTCCCCGGCTGGGACGAGTTCAGCAACGGACGAAATGCCGACGCTCCCGCAGGCCGTGCGCTGCATCAGCAGATCGCCCGCGAGATGCCCGAAGCCCTTTTCATGATCGAGGTGTGGAAGTAGTCAGCTCGCGCGTTGTCTACCTCGTTCGCAAACAGCCAAGCACTGAACAGGAATATCAGGACCTCAGTCCCGCTCCTCGCCGCGCGGTGAAGGCAGTACTCAGGAATCTGCAGCATGGCCCACTCGCTGCGGGAGGCAAGCAACTTGTAGGCCATCCTGAATGGACTGTCGCCGTGGGAGCTCTTCGCGTGGTCTTTCTGGTGGACGGCGAGAACCGCGTGATCAGCGTCACTCGAATCCGACCCCGGAATATCGCCTACCTTGGGCTCGAACGACCGCGACCTTCACGCTGAGCCGCTGGCCGACCAGCGCGTCACCCGCTCCGCCGTCAGCCGCAGCAGCGGACGCTCCTCCAGCGCCATCTCCTCGTACTGCGGGTAGCGGGCGCGCAGCGCGGCGATCGCGGCTGCGGCGGCGGGGGCGTCCCAGGTCTGCGGCCACCAGACCTCGGCCGGGCCGCGCAGCAGGACCCAGTGGAGCCGCGACCAGTCGTCGGAGTAGTGGTCGACGAGCAGCGCGAAGCGGGGATTCTCCTCGATGTTGCGCAGCCGCCGCAGGCGCAGCGTGGTCTTCGGCTTCTCGTCGATCGCAATCCAGATCGCGTCGTCGTGGAGGGCGTAGACGACAGGAATCAGGTGCGGGTCGGCGTCGATCGAGGCGGTGGCGAGGTGGCCCGAGCGGCTCTCAGCGAGCAGTTCGCTGACATCGTTGAGGGTGGTCATGGTGGGGCCTGCATCGCTCCTATACTCGCACGCGAACAGAGCGAACGGGGAGGCGTGACCATGCCGGAGCGACGCAAGCTGGAAGATGCAGAGGTCGCGGGGCGGCTCGCCGAGATCCCCGGGTGGTCGCACGCGGACGGGTCGCTGCAGCGCACGTTCGGGTTTGGTGACTTTGTCGCCGCGTTCGGGTTCATGTCGTCGGTGGCGCTAGTGGCCGAGAAACTCGACCACCATCCCAACTGGTCGAACGTCTACAACACGGTCAACATTGCGCTGAACACCCACGACGCCGGCGGGATCACCGACTTCGACTTCGTGCTGGCAGCCCGAATCAACGAGTTCGCGGGCGACTGATCGCCCAGGTGAGCGGCGCTTAGAGCCACTCCCGCAGCTGGGCGCGGGTGGCGTTGGCGCCGGTGATCACGACCACGACTCGCTTGCCCCGAACACGTTCACGCTGCTGCTCGGCGGCGGCGATGCCGACGGCGCCAGCCGGCTCGGCCATGATGTGTTGGGCGTCCCAGAGCAGTCGGATCGCCTCGATGATCTGAGCGTCATCGGCGAGCAGGAAGTCGTTGAGGCTCCCGCGCAGGATGTTGAGCGCGAACGGGAACGGGACGGCCGTCGCGATGCCTTCGGCGAGGCTGGTGTTGGGCCGGGTCTGCAATTTCCCGGAGCGCCAGGCGTCGTGGGCGGCAGGCGACTGAGCGGATTGAGCCGCCCAGATCTCGGCGGGATGTTGCAGGCCGTCGCGGACGGTGACCCAGCCTGAAGCGCCGGTGCCGCCGCCGAGCGGGAGGATGACCAGCTCAGTGTCGGGCTGCTGGTCTTCGAGCACTTCCAACGCGGCGGTGGCGACGCCGGCGATCAACAGCGGCTCCTCGACCGGCTCGACGTAGCGCGCGCCGCGCTCGGCGGCGAACTCCTCGGCGCGCACGCGCGCCTCATCGAAGCGCTCGCCGACCAGCTCGACCATGCCGCCGAGGCGCTCAATCGCAGCGATTTTGTCAACGTTGGCGTCGGTCGGCATGAAGATCGTCGCCGTCGCGCCCACTGAGGCGGCCGCGAAGGCGATCGACTGGCCGTGGTTGCCAGTCGAGGAGGTGACGAGGCCGCGGTTCAGCTCGTCGGCGCTGAGCCGGCTGACCAGATTGACGCCGCCTCGCACCTTGAAGGCGCTGGTCGGCGTGACGCATTCGAGCTTCAGTGAGACATGCGCGTCCCAACGCTCGGATAGCGCGACGCTGTGCACGAGCGGGGTGGGCAGCGGAAGATGCGCGGCGATGATCTGGGCCGCGCGGCGGACATCGTCCAGTGTCGGTGGCGTCATCCGCGGTACTTCGCGCGCTGAGCGTCCTGCAGTTCGGCGATCGATTCGGCGCTGCGGAAGTAGATGTCCGGCGGGTCCCAGCCGTTGAGGCCGGCGTAGGTGTCGATCTGGCTGCGATGGTGGATGTCGTGCTCGAGCATCATCATCAGCAGGCGCCAGCCGCTCAGCGAAGCGCCGGGCGTGTCGATCATCGGGACCTGGCGGGAGAGTCCATCGGGGCCGACCTCGCGGACGAGCTCGGAGAAGCGCTCGAAGCTGTCGTCGAGCGCGGGCGCCCAGAGTTCGGCGCGGCTGACATCGGGTGGCTCCGGCGAGATCCAGCCCTCGTGGCGGTAGGCGCTGGCGAAGTAGAGGCGCGAGCCGCACATGTGCCCGACCAGCTTGTTGATCGACCACGCCCCCTCGCCGACCAGCTCATCGGCTTCGCCGATCGGCGCCCAGCCGTCGGCTTCGGCCGGAAGGGCGGTCACGTCGCGCACGGCGCGGCGGTTGACGGAGCGGAAATAGCGCAGGAAGGCGTCGATCTCGGTGAACATGGGGCCTCTCAGATTCGTCCGCAGGCTCAGAAGGAGAGCTGTTCCTGCGGGGTAAGCAGCTCAGGGTTGTCGTTACGGACCGAGTTGACCCGCGGCGAGACGGCGACGCTGATGAACGCGTCGTCGGGCGCAGACGCGAGCAGCGGCTGGAGCTGCTCGAGATCGCTGACGCGGGGGTCGAGCCAGGCCTCGAGCCGATCGTTGGGCAGCACGACGGGCATGCGATTGTGAATCGAAGCGAGCTGCTCGTTGGCGTCGGTGGTGATGATCGTGAAGGTGGTGATCGGCGCAGCTTCGTCGCCGCCATCGCGCGGGGTCCAGCGTTCGTAGAGCCCGGCGAAGAGGAAGGGCTCGGCGTCGGGGCGGTGAATCCAGTGCGGCTGGCGTTTGTGCCTGGGGCCGGTCCACTCAAACCAGCCGTCGGCGGGGATGGCGCAGCGGCGCCTTTGGAAGGCGGGCTTCCAGACGCGCGACGAGCCGACTGTCTCGCAGCGCGCGTTGATCTGGCGTCCGGCGCGCTTGGCGTCTTTGGCCCAGCTGTTGATCAGGCCCCACTTGGCGTTCTGAGCGGCGAAATCTTCAGCCTCGATGCGCACGATCACGTGCTCGTTGGTCGGGGCGATGTTGTAGCGCGGGCGGTAACGGACGGGATCGAAAATCTGCACGGCGAGCTGCTGAGTCTGGGCGAACATCTCCAGCGAGGTGACGGTGAGTGTGAACCTGCCGCACATTGCCTGCGCAGTGTATCCCTGCGCGTTGCGCGGCTACGCTTCGGGCAGCTGTGCGAAACGGAAAGAAGACCTCACGATGACAACTGTGATGCTCGACAAGCGGGACGACGGCGTCGCGCTGATCACGCTCAACCGGCCTGAGCGGCTGAACGCATTCGGCGAGGACCTGCTGCCGCGCCTGGTCGAGGCGCTGGTGGATTGCGAAGACGACTCGGCGATTCGCTGCGTGGCGCTGACGGGCGCGGGCCGCGGCTTCTCGGCAGGCGCCGACATCAACAACATGAGCCGCTCGGGCGGGCAGCGGTCGGGGCCGGGCGTGGGCAATCGGCTGAGCCATCGCAGTCAGATGCAGACCTCGGGGATGCTGCACGAGATGGGCACGCCGACGGTGTCGCTGGTCAACGGTCCGGCCGCAGGCGGCGGTCTGGGCCTGTGCCTGGCGACCGACTTCCGGGTCGCCTCGGACCGGGCGCGGTTCGTGACAGCGTTCCGCAACATCGGCGTGTCGGGCGACTACGGCTGCGCCTGGTTCCTGCAGCGGATGGTCGGCATCACGAAGGCGCGCGAGCTGATGATGTTGGACCGCCGGATCGACGCCGCCGAGGCGGAGGAGCTGGGGATCGTGACGCAGGTCGTGCCCCACGACGAGCTGATCCCGCGCGGGTTGGAGTTCTGCCGTGCGATCGCGCAGGGCCCGACATCGGTGCTGGCGATGATGAAGTGGACGCTCAACTTCGGCGCGAACCACAACCTCTCGGATTCGCTGTACCAGGAAGGCGCGCACGTGGGGCTGTCGTTCACGGGCGAGGACAACAAGGAAGCCGCGAAGGCATTCCTCGAGAAGCGTCAGCCGACGTTCGTGGGGCGTTAGGAATCCTCTGAACAAAGTCGGATCCCCGCTGACCACCCAATGTCTTCAGCGGCATCCGCTCCCTTCCCAATCTCTCCCCCTGAGGGGGAGATGCCCCGCAGGGGCAGAGGGGGAGGCCGCGCGCATAGCCACCGCTCACGCAGTTGGGAGCCTCCCCCTCAGTCGCTGCGCGACAGCTCCCCCGCGGGGGGAGCATTTGCGATCAGGCGCTCCCTTCCCAACCTCTCCCCCTGAGGAGACTTGCGCGCAATCCCCAGTTCCCCTCTCCCCCCGCGGAGCGGGGGGAGATGCCGCAGGCAGAGGGGGGCTCGACGCGCGCGCTCACCACATCGCGGAAGCTCCCCACCGTCGCTTGGTGACACCGCCGCCCGCAAGGCAGAGGGAGTGAAGATCCGACTTGTTCGGAGGATCGGTAGGGCGAACGACACAGGCGCGCAACGGTCTTCCGCACGCCAACCGGGGTCCTTAAAGACCGAACCCGGGGCTTCAAAGCCCCGGGTCGGCCCAGGAGGCAGGACAGGGCGAGCGAGAAACCCCGTCCTGTGGCCATCACGTCGGGTATACCGACGAGATTCCCTCGATTGGGTGGGCCGCAGCGACGGGGCGATGCACAAGCTGTGCGATCACGCTTCGACGAAAAACGCCAGCCGTGGAGTTGACAACGGCTGGCGACCGGCGAAACGCGAATCTCCCTCGGTCGCCTACGGGGTTAGCTGTCGGGTTCGGCACGAGGAAGTGTGCCGCGAAGCTTGCGCTTCGTTCACCCCTTTGTCGTCCGACTGCCAGCGCCAAGTTGGGTAGCTGGTGGTCGACCGACGGGTTTGGGTCCCCCGTTCCCCTCAGATGTCAGTCCGTGGGGATTCGGCCCTCATATTCAATTGTGTTGCCATCTTAGCGCGATGGGGGCTGGCTGTCACGCGCCGTTACGGCTTGCAGCCGAGCGCGAGTAGCTCTTTACGCAAGTCGTTGATTCGGTCGTAGACGCGCCGCAGCTCCGGGTTGCCGGGGCCGATCGCCTGGCCAGGCCCGGGCGGCAGCCGGCCGGGCATCGAGTCCGCCTCGATGTTGAGCCTCGCGCGCTCGGCGCGCATCTCTTCGCATCGGGATTCGGTGGTCATGCGCTGTCTCCGTTCGGGTTGGTCAGGCGGGTCGTGTGCGGCGCTCTCGATGCGCTCGGTCGAGCGCTTCGGCCTCGATGCGCGGCAGCGCGGGACGCGCGCGTATCTGTATGTCCAGATCTTGCGCCTCGAGTTGGATGCGCGCAAGCGATGGCGAATCGGGCGTCTCGATGATCAGAGCCAGCTCGTCGGCGTCGAGCAGCAGTGCCTCGATCAGGCGGCCGCCGGTCATGCGGGCGGACTGTTCGATCGCCGCGATGCTCGCGGCGATGCCGAGGCGAGCAAACGCGCCGTCGCTGGAGTGCGCGGTGGCGAGATAGAGCGGCATTCGCGCGTACCATAGCCGCCGATCGCAAGATGCGACGCGATCAGCAGCGGCGGGAGGCGGGAGTCATGGCAGCGAACGGAACAACCAACTCGGAGCGGGTCGGCTTCATCGGCCTGGGGATCATGGGGCGGCCGATGGTGGCCAACCTGATCGGCGCGGGAATCGTGCCGACGGTCTGGAATCGCAGCCAGGCCGGGGTCGACGCGTGCACCGAGCTGGGCGCGGTGGCGGCTGAGTCGCCGCGAGCGGTGGCGGAGGTGTCGGACGTGCTGGTGACGATCGTGACCGACAGCAGCGATGTCGTCGAGGTGCTGGTCGATGGGCCGGACGGCGACGCCGAGCGGGCGGCGATCGGCGGGTTGGCCTCGGGATCAGTGGTGGTCGACATGAGCACGATCAGCCCGGCGGTGACCCGCTCGATCGCCGAGCAGCTGCGGGCGCAGGGCGTGCAGATGCTCGACGCGCCGGTCTCGGGCGGCGACACCGGCGCGAAGGCGGGAACGCTCTCGATCATGGTTGGGGGCGAGGCTGAGGTGCTGGAGCGCTGCCGGCCGATCCTCGAAGCGATGGGCCGGACGATCACGCACTGCGGACCGAACGGGGCCGGGCAGACCGTCAAGCTGTGCAACCAGGTCGCGATCGCGGGGGCGCTGCTCGGCGTCTGCGAGGCGCTGGCGCTGACGCAGAAGTCGGGCGTCGATGCGGAGCGCATGCTCGCCGCGATCAGCGCGGGCGCAGCGGGATCGTGGCAGCTCTCGAACCTGGGGCCGCGGATCGCGGGGCGCGACTTCGCGCCGGGCTTCATGATCCGGCTGATGCAGAAGGACCTGCGTCTGGCGCTGGAAGCGGCCGACGAAGTGTTGCAGCCGCTGCCGAACACCTCGCTGGTGCACCAGCTCTACTACCAACTCCAGGCGCAGGGCGCCGGCGACGATGGAACGCAGGCGCTGGCGAGGGTCGTGGAGGCGCTGGGCGCCACGACGGTCGGCGGCTGAGCTGCCCACCCCTTCGTGGGAACTGGTGCCGGCCGTCGCGGGCTAGTGCGAGGCCAGCTCGCCGAGCTGCTCATCGGCGCTCGAGAGACGCTCGGCGACGTGATGCAGCATCGACCAGAGGAGCTCGACCGTGGCCTGCTCCTCGACCGTGTTGCGCAGAATCACGATGCACTCGGTCGGCTCATTGGCGATGATGGTCGCGCTGCGGGGACGCCCGAGCAGGAGCGCCATCTCGCCGAAGAAGTCGCCCTCGCCGAAGCTGGCGAGATGCTGCTGGTGGTCGGAGCCGTAGCCCTGGTAGACATCGACGCCGCCGCTGCGGATCACGTGGAGCGCGGTGCCAAGCTCGCCCTCGCGCTCGATTGCCTGGCCGGCGTCGAACGTCTGCAGCTGAACCCAGGCCGCAATCTCGCCGAGGTGCTGGCGATCGACGCGAGCGAACAGGGAGGTGTTGGCGAGCATGTCTTCGATGGCTTCGGGCATGGTGATCTCCGCGGTGTGGAACGAGGCTTCCGAACTCAGAATATGGCCCACGGCGACGCCTTGTGTCAATGCAGCGTGACGGGTGTCGCGCAGGCGTCGCAAGCTGCGCGTCCGAGTTCGCAGTCGGCCGCTCGGAGACAGCAGCGCGAGCCGCGCGCGCGCCCGAGGGCGGCGCAGCGAGTCGGCGACGTTCAGTTGGATCCGGGGTCGCCGGCGAGGTCGGCGCGGAACTCGGGGTGGGCGATTCGGCGCAGCGCGTCAGCTCGCTGGTCGAGCGTGCGGCCGCGGAGACGCGCGATCCCGTACTCAGTGACGACGATGTCGGCGAAGTAGGACGGGGTCGTGACGGCTGCGCCCTGCGGCAGCTGCTTGACGATCCGCGACACACGACCGCGCGCGGCGGTGGAGGGCAGCGCGATCACGCTGGCGCCGCCGTGAATCACGGCCGCCGCCGCGAAGTCGGGCTGACCGCCCGGTCCCGAGATGCGGCGTCCACCGACGGACTCGGCGTTGACCGTGCCATCGAGCGCGACCTCAACAGCGGAGTTGATCGCGACGAAGTTCCGCTGCTGGGCCAGCACCGTGGGCGAGTGGGTGTAGCTCGCCGGGGCGAAGCGCACGCTCTCGTTGCGATCCAGCCAGCGGTAGAGCGATGCCGTGCCGATCGCCTCGGTGGCGATGATGAAGCCCGGCGCCGTCGCCTTGCGAGCGCCCGTGATCGCGCCGCTCTCGAGCAGGTCGACGATCCCGTCGCTGATCAGGCCGGAGTGGATGCCCAGGTCGGAGCGGCTGCTCAGCAGGCCCATGATCGCCTCGGGCATCGCGCCGATCCCGAACTGCAGCGTGGCCCCGTCGGGCACCAGCGACACCACGTGTTCGGCGATCTGGCGCTCGACCGGTCCGGGCTGCGCGCGGTTGGCCTCGGGGATGCCGCTTTCCAGATCGACCAGCCAGTCGAACTCCTCGGCGCGGACTTCAGAGGCGCCGAGGGTGTAGGGCACGCGAGGATTGATCTGACCGATCACCAGCGGCGCCGTGCGGATCACGTTGAGGATGCCGCCAACCGAGCTGCCCAGCGAGTGCATGCCATCCGCATTGGGCTGGCTGATCTGCACCAACACGGCATCGGCCGGCAGCGCGCTGTCGGGCTCAAAGAGCTGCGGCACCAGCGCATAGGACGCCGCGACGTATCGCAGGACGCCGGCCTCCTCGGCGGGACGATAGGCGCCGCTCATCTGGTACGTGGTGAAGCTGAATGGCTCCCCCGGGTGGCTGAGCGGTGCGATCGCTTGCAGCAGCTGCCCGCCGGCAAGCTCGATGTGGCGCCAGCGCCCGCGCAGCCCGTCGAGTTCCTCAAGCAAGCCAAACGGAGTGCCCGAGAGCGGCGCGATCACGACCCGCGCCCCATCAGGGATGTCGCCGAGGGCGTCCGCGGCTTCGCCGCGTCGTGCGGGGCGGGCGGCAGACCGGGGTGGGAGGTACGCGTCGAAACTGGTCACGACTGTGATTCGCCGAGCAGCCGCACATTGCGTGGGTTGCGGAGTTCGTATCCGCGTCCGGCCGGGTGTAGGTCGCCATCGAGCTCGACGGGGAGCTTTCGGTCGTGCGCCTCGATCGCCGTCTGGTAGTCGCCTTCGGCGAACTCAACCTCGACTCGTTGAGTCCGGTCGTCAAGTTCGGCGAGCAGGGTCGCGCGTCCGTCGAACTCCGTGGGGTCGCGCTCGAGCCGAAAGACATCGGCCACCAGATGCTCATCTGGATACGCAGCGCGATGTCGCAGGTGATCCCGGGCAGCAGTCAGGACTTCCACATCGTGCGTACTGAACGGAACGGCCCGGTCGCGTGAACCATCGCGCGGGCGTACCGCCGCCCAACCGACATCGACGCTGATGCCATCGCCGAACTGATCGGCGTGCTCGACCAGCGCTGCGATCGCTCCGCAAAGATTGGCGCTGACGCCGGCCGGAACGGCACGCTCGAACGGCGACAATTCGTCCGACTGTTTCGATTCGACGATTGCAGCCTCGACCGCCGTCAGGCCCTCGGCCAGCTCGACGACAGCGCGCCGTGCGAACGGCGTGTCAGTGAAATCACCGGACAGCGATGCCTGCCCCACCGCCGCGCGAAGCGGCGAGTACAGCGTGAGTTCATACGCGTCGAACCCGAGCGGGGCGGCGGAGATGTGTGCGAGAAAGGTTGCAACGAGGTTCGAGAGCGAGCCTCGATACGCTGCCCGAGGCTTTTCGGTCGCACGGGCGGCCGACGAGAGGAGGTTATATGCATCCGTCATCAGATGACCTGCATCATGCAGCGACAGGTGAACGGGGTTCGAGGCATTGCGCGGGCTGACGCGAATCCGATCGGCGCTCGTCGCGCGCACATCACCATAGACATCAAGCTCCGATCGCTCTTCCGTCACGGACAGAGTGCGTAGGGCTCGCGCGATCGAATCAGCATGGTCTGCGAACGTATCCCGAACGGGCACGTGAACGGTCGATGTTCGCCCACCGGCCTGTATCTGGTAGACCTCGATCTCGTCACCCATGGTGCCCGCAAGACGCCACCTGTGGCCCTTTAGATAGGTCGCCAGGGTCATCGAGGAGATGGAGTTCAGCATGTGATCGTCGTCGATCCGGACCCTCATCAGAAGTCCCTTTCCTCGACGCGACGCATCAATTCAGGCAGGTCGTTGGGCGTGAACGTGTTCGTCCGCGGAATGTGGACGGCACGGGTGCGCGGGTTGTTCGAGGGCGGTTGACCCCGGAGAGACAGCCAGTACCCACGCCCACGCAGGCACAATTCGTCGGCGCTCAGAGCGCTCCAATCTCCAACCTCCGCCGGCACCGTTACAACGATCAAGAGCTTGATCACAGCGGTCGGGACGCGTAGATCGTTGTGGTTCTTGACTCGTAGGTCATATCGTAGGTGTCGGTCGCGGACCACGTCGGTCGAGGTTGATTTGGCCTGGAACTGCAGCACGGGGCAGAGTCCCTGGTCGGAGGAGATCTGACCGTCAACGCTGGCTCGGTCTCGTACCTCGTCGTACTGATATCCAGCACAAGCGGCGACCGCGTGGATGTAGGCCAACGAGAATTGCTCCTTCTGCTGGTTGAGATCCATCGAGACTCACGCCTCCAGCTCGTGACACATATCCTGCGCCAGCCGCCGCTTATGGTCACTGTAGCGCTGTGGCAGCTCGCGCGATCAGGAACGGCCCCCTTGCGGGGGCCGCTCCGGTTGGCGCGACTGGGTGCGACGGCTAGGGCTGGGAGATGTCCAGCACGCCGCGGGCGACTTCGCCGTTCTGCATCGCGGCGAAGGCCTCGTTGATCTCGCCCAGCTCGAAGCGCCTCGTGACCAGACCGGTCAGGTCCAGCTTGTCCTGGCGGTAGAGGTCGAGCAGCTTGGGCATGTGCTCACGGAAGCGGGTGCTGCCGTACATGCAGCCGATCGCCTTCTTCTCCTGCAGGAACTCGGGACCCGGCAGGCTGACCTCGGAGCCGAGCGGCATCATGCCGACGATGCAGGCGGTGCCGCCGGCGCGGACCATGTCCCAGGCCTGGCGAGCGGCGTTGACGTTGCCAATCGCCTCGAAGGCGATCTCCACGCCATCGCCGCCGGTCATCTCCTTGACGGCCTCGACGGCGTCAACGTTGGCGGCGTTGATCGTGCTCGTCGCGCCGAAGTTGGTCGCCATCTCGAGCTTGTTGTCGAGGATGTCAACGGCGATGATCTGGCTCGCGCCGGCGATTCGGCAGCCCTGGATGACGTTGAGGCCAACGCCGCCGCAGCCGATCACGGCCACGACCGCGCCGCCGGGGACCTTCGCGGTGTAGAGCGCGGCGCCGACGCCGGTCATGACACCGCAGCCAACCAGCGCCGCCTCGGCGGGCGGGATGTCTTCGGGAATCTTGAGCACGCCGGCCTGGGTGGTGAGCATGTACTCACCGAACGAACCGACCGAGGCCATCTGCACGACCGGGCGGCCGTCCCAGGTGAGGCGGCTACGGGAGAGCGCCGCGTCGTTGGGCGCGGGGCACAGGTTCGGCTCGCCGCGCAGGCACCAGTAGCACTCGCCGCAGAAGGGGCGGAACGACATGATCACGTTGTCGCCGGGCCGGACGTAGGTGACATCGTCGCCGACTGACTCAACCACGCCGGCGGCCTCGTGGCCGAGCACGGCGGGCAGCCCGCCGAAGGCGGCCGCCCACTTACCATCGATGAAGTGCAGGTCGCTGTGGCAGACGCCACTGGTGGTGGTTCGGACCAGGACTTCAGAGGGCTCGGGGTCGCGCACATCGATGTCGTGCACCTCAAGCACCGAGCGGTCGCCGTCTTTTGCCTGATTCTCGGGGTCGAAGATTGCCGCCTTCATGGGCGTCCCTTCAAAATTTGCGCGCCAGCCCCCGCTGGGCGGTCGCGATCAGGCCAAAGGCTAGGCCAGAGCGGGGCGCGGAACAACCGCGCGGCCGCTAACGCGCGGGCGGCAGCAGGCCCCAGAGACGCCGTTTCGGCTTGGGCCGCCGTCGGTGTCGGAGCGCGGCGAGCCGACGGGCCAGTTCGGGCAGGCCCTGCGGCTCGAGCAGCCCTTGCTCGCGCCAGCTGGTCTGCCGCTGTTCAATCGTGTTCAGCAATGTCAGGAGCCGGCCGTCGTGGACGCGCTGGAGTCCGCGGATCACGCGGAAGCCGATCCGTCCAGCGATCAGCGTCGCGACGAGGCACGCCAGTGAGACAACCCCGAATCCAACCGCGAGCAGGATCAGGCCGAGGTCGCGCCATTCGCTCAGATCAAGCATGCATCTGAGGGTATGCTGCGCGTCATGCCGAGGCGAGGACCCACCGAGCTGCTAATCCTGTTCCAGCTAACCATGGCCGCCGCATTCGCCGGCGTGCTCGTCTGGATGCTCCTCTCCTGGACCGGCGCGCTATAGCCAAGCATCGCCCCACTCTCGCACCACCCTCCCCACTCTCCCCCCTGAGGGGGGGGGAGATGCCGCAGGCAGAGGGGGGAGGCGCCGCTTTTGCCACCCACCGCCATCCCGCTCCCCCCGCGGGGGAGCTGCCAAACAGCAGCCTGCACCTGCGCATGTATAGCGCCCAGGGCCGACGGCACATCCCCGACACCGCAGAACCCTGCTACGATCCCCTCAGCACAGGAGTTCCACTCATGCGCATCACGCGCAACCGCCCCGACGCCTTCGTCAGACCCGCCGGATCGAGCCGACCCCGATCACCGCGCCTGAACCTCACTGAACCCCGCCAAACGAATTCGATCACCCCAACGCCCCCCGACCAGATAGAAACAACTCCCGAGATCCGGCCGACAACGAAAAATCCCCGCAAACTGATCACCACCGCCCACGCTCCACTGCTCCCCCCAGGGGGGAGCTGCCAAACAGCAGCTTGCTCCTGGCCAGGCAGGGGGCTGAGGGGGCCCCGCACCCACGCAGCCTTGCCAGCCGCCCGTCAGCGTGCGAACATATGCGCGGGAGTCTGACCATGGCCACGCCGAACTTCGCCAACCGCACCCTCTACCACGGCGACAACCTCCCCTTCCTGCGCGGCATGAACTCCGGCACGGTGCATCTGATCGCCACCGACCCGCCCTTCAACAAAGGCCGCGACTTCCACGCGACGCCTGACAGCCTCGCGGCGGGCGCCAGGTTTGAGGATAAAGCAGAAGCGGATCACCAAAGCGCCCGGCCCAACGCTCAGCCGCGCGCAGCTCGTCGACATCCTGATCGAGGAGAACGGGATGGCCTGCGCAGGCTGCGACCGCGAGTTCGACGACCCGCTCTACCTCCAGCTGGACCACAAGACGACACGCTCCGAGGGCGACCTCAACCACATCCCGAACAGAATGCTCCTCTGTGGTCCATGCGATCGGATCAAGTCCAATAGGCTGACACGAGGCGGTTTGCGAGCGGAGAATCAACGTCGTGGTCGGATGGCAAGGTGACAGCATGAACACGTGGTAGTCTCCCTCTTTGCTCAAACGCCCCTCCAATTCATATGTTGCGATATCCCTCGGTCGCCGATCGCTTCTGGAATCGATCCTGCGATAGCTATTGCAGCTATTGCCCTTGGGTTGAGCCTTTGGGCCAATTACGGTAACATTCGCTCGACCATACTGACATTTCGCAATGATGTGAAACACTCATGGCGGCTCATTCGTAGGATTTGGATTCAGCAGCGAATCAAGATGTTTAACTCAAATGGCACTGGCGCGGCTGGATATCTGAAGAGCCAACCATCGGACTTAGCCGTTGAGGCTCTGAATCATCTCGCAGGCGGAATGCCAGGCGTGCCGCTCCTCCGTGGTCCATACAATCGAATAGCATTTGCGATCGTCAAAGACGACACTGATGAAATCGCGGACTTTGTACACAAGTATTTCGTGGCAGTCACACAGCGGAACAGATCTGACATGGATAAGTGGTTGGGCATCATGCGGTTTGCAATCGAGATGCTCCTGTACAAGTATCATCCCTTATTGCAATTGCCGATTGCACTCAACATGGTTCCTGCGTCAGAGGTGGAAGGGCGGCTAGTAAGCGTTTTCCTAGGGTCAGTTGAGGAAGACAAGGCTGTTATTCGTTGGCAGGTCTCCGAAAGTCTTGCGTGGGGCGCCCCCATCATTTCAGAGGGATACGTTAGCCTCGCGAAGATGCAAACAGGATTTTGGCGGACGGAGAGTACTCGCTTGGTGAAGTAAGCGAGCATCCTCGCAAGCAGCGCTTAACGCGGCTCAATTTGGCTGTGGCGCGGTTTCTCCAACTGCGGACCTGCCGTTCCCCTCAGGTCGTCTTTCGGCCTGTGCTAGCCGCGAAGTTCCTTGCTCGGTCTGCGCGGTCATCATGCCATAGCGCGTTCAGTCTTTCGGCCGAGCGGGATTCCCGCGTGCGCGGGAATGACGGAATCGGCGGACGGATTACGCCCGACCGCCCAACTTCCCCACCAGCCGCTCAACGTGGCCGAGGTAGTCCTCAACCGTCTCCGCGCCGAGCCATGCCTCGTAGAAGTTGGTATGCAACGCCCCTGCGAGTCCGAACTGCGCGCGAAGCTCCCTCTCGCCGGTCTCGTCGGCGAACTGCTCCAAAGCTCGCCACAGCTCCCGATGCCCCTCATGCCGCAGCCCCCGCGCCTCGGCCACTGCCTTCACCGCCACCGCCGCCGCGCCCCAGCCCTTCTCCCCCGCCTGCGTCAGATCGCCTTCAGCCAAATGCGCCCGCGCCTTGCGCAGGTACTCGGCGCTCAAATCGCTGTAGTGACCCGTCCTGGCGGTTGTCATGCCGCCCAGCATACCCGCGCCGACTCGATAGGGGAGAAAGGGACGTGTGCGAGCTAAACCAGAGCGTCCAGCTTGCTGACCAGTCGCTCAACGTGGCCGAGGTAGTCCTCGATCTCGTCTCGCTCCAGCCAGGCCTCGTAGGAATTGGTGTTCAGGGACCCAGCGAGTGCAAAGTGGAGACGCAAGTCGCTGTCTCCGGTCTCACGGACCAGTAGCCGCACCACCTGCCACAACTCGCGATGCCCGGTGTGATCCAGCTCTCGCGCCTCGGCAATCGCCTTGACCGCTACCGCCGCCGCGCCCCAGCCCTTCTCCGATGCCTGCGTCAGATCGCCCTCGGCCAGATGTGCCCGCGCCTTGCGCAGATACTCCGCGCTCAGATCGTTGTAGTGACCCGTCCTGGCGGTTGTCATGCCGCCCAGCATACCCGCGACGCAGACAGCCTGCCGAGTAGGTTGTCGACTCGGTGCGGGGATCGCGACTGGGCTGCGGCGTGACCCGAGCGTGCCCTAGATGAAGAAGCGCTCCTGGATATTCCGCGCAATCACCATCCGCTGAATCTGATTTGCGCCCTCGAAGATCTGGAAAATCTTCGCGTCGCGCATCCACTTCTCCAGCGGGGCTTCGCGCATGAAGCCGACGCCGCCGCAGACCTGGACGGCGTCGGTGGTGACCTTCATCGCCATGTCGGAGGCGAAGGTCTTGGCCTTGCTGGCTTCCTCCAGCAGGAATGGCTCGCCCGACGCGGCCATCTCGCCGGCGCGCCAGGTCAGCAGACGGGCGGCGTCGATCGCGATGTCCATGTCGGCCAGCATGAAGCCGACGCCCTGGTGCTCGATCAGCGGGCGATTGAAGGTCTTGCGCTCGCGGGCGTAGTCGGCGGAGTACTCGAAGGCGGCGCGAGCCAGGCCGACGGCGAAGGCGCCGATCCAGGGGCGGGTCGCGGCCAGCGTGCCGAGCGCCCCGCGGCCGCCGCTGCGGAAGTCGGGGTCGGGAATGCCGAGGCGGTGGTCGGCGGGGATCCGGACCTCGTCGAAGGCGAGATCGGCGGTGTGGCTGGCGCGGATGCCCATCTTGTCCCAGACCTTGATTTGGGAGAAGCCGGGACTGTCGTTGGGGACGACGAAGGCGGAAACGTCGCGCCAGCCGCTGCCACTGCCTTCGCGGGCGAACACCACGGTCAGGTCGGTGATGCCGCCGCCGGTGATGAAGCGCTTCGTCCCGTTGATCACGTACTCGTCGCCGTCGCGGGTCGCGCGGGTCTGCAGGGTGCCGGCGTCGGAGCCGGCGTCGGGCTCGGTCAGGGCGAGCGCGCCGAGGCGCAGCTGGCCGTCTTCGCTGGTGCACATCGGCAGGAACTGATCGCACTGCTCCGCGGTCCCGATCACCGAGATGGCGGTGGCGGCGAGGCCGCTGACCTGGGTGCCGAGGGCGATCCCCGCGCAGCCCCACGACAGCTCCTCAGCCGTGATCATCGCCGTAATCCCAGGCTCCGCGGCCTGCCCGCCGAGCGGGACGCCGGTGAGGCCGATCTCAGCAGCTTTGGCCGCGACATCCCAGGCGAATTCGTTGCGCTCGTCGTATTCCTGAGCGACGGGTCGGACCTCGTTGGCGGAGAATGCGTGCGCGGTGCGCTGCACAAGGCGGTCGGCTTCGGTCAGTGAGAAGTCGGTCATGTCTGGCTCCGCGCTGGGGTCTGCTGCGTTGCGGGCAGCATACGTGGCTGCGTGTTCCAAGCTCCCCTCTGGAGACCGTCGCGCAAATCCCAGATCCTCGCTCCCCCCTCCCCGCTTATCCCCGCTCTCCGCGCTTGCCCCCTCTCCCCCCGGCTTGGCGGGGGGAGATGTCACGAAGTGACAGAGGGGGGCTCCCCCGCACGACCGCAGACAGCCACCCGCAATGCGGGGGGACCGCAGGAGTCAGCGCTGCAGCGGGGGCAGACGCTCCAGCAGGCGCTCGCTGGCGGCGGCGATTTCGTTGACGGCGGCTTCGAAGGCCTCCGCGTTGCGCTGCGAGGGCTTACGCATGCCGCTGATCTTGCGCACGAACTGGAGCGCGGCTTCCTCGACCTCCTGCGGCGGACGCTCGCCATCGCGGGTCCGCAGACGCTTGATGCTTCTACACATCTGAGCTGGACTCCGATCCCATCGATCGCTCGCCTGTCGCGCGCCTAGAAGCCGCTGAAGTTCGCGTCTCGGCGCTCGCGGAAGCTCTGCCCACCCTCGATCCGGTCGAACGACTCCTGGACCAGCGGGAGCACGGCGCCGGAGATTTCGAGCGCGCTTTCGTAGTCGAGGTTGGCGGTGCGATAGGCCATCAGCTTGCCCACCTTCTGGCCGATCGGCGGGCCGGCCTCGACCTCTTCGGCGAACTCGAGCAGCCTCTGCTGGAAGTCTTCGGGCGGGACGAGGTAGTTGCTGACGCCGGCCTCGTGGCCCTCTTCGGCGCTCATGAAGCGGCCGGTGAACATCATCTCCATCGCCTTGCGCCAGCCGATGATCTTGGGGATCGCCCAGAACCCGCCGAGGTCGGCGTAGAGGCCGCGCTTGACGTAGGCGACCTGGTAGCGGGCGCTGGTCGACGCGACGGCGAGGTCGGCGAGGCAGGCCATGTCGAAGCCGGCGCCGACGCAGGGGCCGTTGATCCCGGCGATCACGGGGATGTCGAGCCGGCGCAGCTCGCTGTAGGTCCTGGTTTCAAAGCGGAAGTTGAGCCGGTCGCCCTCGAGGTCGACCTGGCCCTCGGGCGCGGGGTGGTCATCGAAGGGATCGGAGTTCTCGGCCCAGAAGTCGCTCAGGCCGCGGCCGGCGCCGCTGACGTCCATGCCGGCGCAGAAGCCGCGGCCTTTGCCGGTGATCACGAGCACGCGGGCCGTGCGGTCCATGCGCAGCCGGGTCAACACGTCGTACATCTCAGCCAGCAGCGGAAAGGTGAGCGCGTTGAGCTTCTCGGGGCGGTTCAACTCAAGCCAGACGATGCCGCCGTGCTTGCCCTTGCGCTCGACGGTGATGGATTCGTAGGCCATGCGGCGCCTCCCTGTGGGTCTGGTCGCTAGCGGATTCTGGGCAGCACATCGTTGGTGAAACGGACGAAGGAGTCGTGCGAGAACGGCGCGGCGATCAGATAGTCGAGCGAGATCGTCTCGCGCAGCTCGTTGATCGTGTCTGCGACCTTGCTCGCCGAGCCGTGGATCACGACGTTGTTGAGGTAGCGCTCGACCGGGTCCTGATCGGGATCGCGTGGTGGGGCCTTGGCGGCCCGTTCCGCGCCCGCCTTGCTCCCGCTGCCGTAGGAGCCGACGGTCCACTGCGCACCGCGACGGGCGATCCCTTCGGCCTCCGCGTCAGTCTCGGCGACGGCGATCAGCCGGGCCAGCGGCAGCGTGCGGCCCTCGATTGAGTGGCCGTGGCGCTCGAGCTGGCGCAGGTATCCCTCGCGCTGCTCGGCGACTTCGCGGTGCTGCGCGTGAGGACCCATGAGGATCGAGTAGCCCTGCTCGGCGGCCCAGTCGAACGCGTCGGGCGAGCCGGCGGCGACCCAGAAGGGCGGCGTGGGCTGCTGATGCGGTTTCGGCAGGACCTCGATCTCGTCAAAGTCGTAGTAGTCGCCGTGCCAGGTGATCCGCTCGTTGCGCCAGGCTTCGAGCACGATCTGGACGCTCTCGCGGAAGCGCGGGTACGACTCCTCGATGGGCACGTTGAACGCGCGGAACTCGGTCTGGTCGAAGCCGCGGCCGGCGCCCCAGTTGACGCGGCCGCCGGAGAGCACATCGAGCAGCGCGACCTCCTCGGCGATCCGCAGGGGGTGGTAGAACGACGCCAGGGTGACCGCGGTACCGATCCGGATGTTCTTGGTGCGGCCCGCGACGTGCATGCCCATCAGGTGGACCGAGGGGCACACGCTGTAGTCGTTGAAGTGGTGCTCGGCGAGCCACACGCAGTCGTAGCCCGTCTCATCCATGATGTCGATGCGGTTGAGCGCCCGTTCGTAGACGGTCGCCAGCGGCACGCGTCGACCCGGCCACGAGAAGAACTGAAGCACGCCGTAGCGGAAGGGGGTGGTCATGGGCTCCGCGTCAGCCTACCCGACCTTGGGAAAACTCTGAATAACTCCCCCTCCCCCGCTGACCACATTGAGTGGTCAGCGGAATCCCGCTCTCAATCGCTCCCCCCGAGGAGACCTGCGCGTAATCTCCATTTCCCCTCTCCCCCCGCGGAGCGGGGGGAGATGCCGCAGGCAGAGGGGGGCTCCGGGCGCGCCCTCACCAGATAGCGGAAGCTCCCCACCGTCACTTCGTGACACCGCCACCGGCAGGGAAGGTCGGAGCAGGGGGACTTACGCGCAGGTCTCCCGAGGGGGAGCCGTCGCGCAGCGACTGAGGGGGAGGGCGGAAGGCTGATTAGACGCCAAGCCGCGCACGGTAACGCCGGCTGACCGCGACGCACTCCCCCTCTGCCCCCTGCCTGCGCAGGGGCAGGCTGCGGCATCTCTCCCCCGTTGAGCACATTGAGTGCTCAACGGAATCCGATCCGGATCCCGATTCCGCTGACCACTCAATGTGGTCAGCGGGGGGCGACATGGGGAAGGGATCGGATGCCCCTGAACACATCGGGTCGTCAGGGGGGATCCGACTTGTTCAGAGCGTTCCTAACGGCGGGACCAGACAGGGGCGCAGTCGAGCGTGAAGCCGGGCAGGATGTCTTCGCCGGAGAGCGTGGCGGGTTGCCTGAGCTCTTCGGGTTCGCTCTGGCCGGCGCGGTAGACCCAGACCGTGGGGTTGAGCAGGTCGATCAGCCAGCCGAGCTGGGCCCCGTAGGCGAGCCATTCGCGCATCTTGCGCTGCTGCGACGCGACTGTCTGGCTGGGCGAAATAATCTCGACGACAAACGGTGGGCAAAAGTCGGGCAGCCCGCGATCGATCTGTTCGTCGGTCATTGCGTCGTGCTGCTCCTGTGAGAACCAGGAGACATCCGGCATCCGCACGTCCCGATCACCCTTCCGCGCCTGCTCGCCGGCCAGCGGCAGCATGGAGTATCCGCCGCTGGCGTCCAGCACGATGCCGCCGCCGCCGGCGCTGATCCAGAGCCAGACTTGGTGAATGATCCACGGGCCGATCCCGGGGCCGCGGCCGCTCGGTGGGGGAGTGATGATCAACGCTCCTTCCGCGAGGTACTCGAACTGCAACCCCTCGTTCGACCAGCAGAGCTGGTCGAAGGCGCTGTCGCTGTAGCGCCATTCGTTCGGGAGTCTCAGCACCAGCGGATCGAACGGGTTGATCAGCGGTTCGCCCTGATTGGCGGCTGGTGGGGCGGCCGGTGTGGCGGTTGGCTTGTCGGAGGTGGTGACCATGACGGGCTCCGGGGTTGGTGCGCTTCACCCATCATATGGAGCCACGGCGTCGGGCGGCATTCGGGGCGCGCGGCGACTGTGGAGGCGCGCGACGTGTATGGCGGAACGGGGTCGCGTCAGCCTACTTGACCACCAGCCGCGGCCCGGCGGCGGGCGGCGATCCCGCTGAGCGCTTCGAGTGTGATCCTGTTGCCGAGCAGGGCGGTGATCTCGGCGTGGTCGTAGGCGGGGGCGACCTCGACCACATCGACGCCGAGCAGCGGGGCTTCGAGGGCGATCCGACGCACCGCGTCGAGCAGCTGTCGCGAGGTCAGCCCACCTGACTCGGGCGTCCCGGTGCCGGGAGCCATGCCCGGATCGACGACATCGACATCCACCGAGAGGAACACACCGTCGCAATCGTCTGCCGCGCGTCCGATGGCCTCCGACAGGCACTCATCGAGTCCACGCTCGACGACCTCCGTCATCTCGTACCAGCGCATGCGCTGTTCGGCCATCCATTCGAGAATCGGCGGGTCCGGCCAGTAGCCGCGCAGGCCGATTTGGAGGAAGCGGTCGCCGCGGACGGCGCCCGACATGATCAGTCGCCGCATCGGCGTGCCGTGGCCCCAGAGGCCGCCGTCCGAATCGCCGGTGTCGGCGTGGGCGTCGAAGTGGATCATCGAGACGCGGCCGAAGCCGTGATGTTTGGCGACGCCGGAGGCGGTGGCGTAGGTGATCGTGTGGTCGCCGCCGAGCACGACCGGCACCGCGCCGGCGGCCGCGACGCGCTCGCAGGCGTCCATCAGTCGCTGCAGCCCCGCCTCGCTGTCGAGCTGCGGCATGTAGACATCGCCGACATCGACGACGCCGAGCTCGTGCAGCGGATCGATGCCGAGCGCGAGGTGCGGCCGGTAGCCGGTGTGCGGCAGATTGTCGGTGCCGCGGATCGCGCGGGGACCGAAGCGCGCCCCGGGCCGCCAGGTCGTGCCCGCGTCGAACGGGGCGCCGATGATCACGGCCTGCGCGTCGGCCCAGCTCTCGGACTCCCGAAGTTCGGCACGGGGGACGCCGAGGAAGGTGTGCGAGGGACCGTATTGGGCGAGCGGCTTGGCCACGCGGTGAGCCTCCGCGTAGGAGTTGGGACGTTCCGGGCGGTCGTCTGGCATGGGTGCGCTCCGCTCAATGCCTCGAATGGTACGGCTGGGGGCCGCGCGTAGACTGACGCGGCGCATGAGCGGGAAGGCGAGTGGCGGGCATGGTCACAAACGGCGGCTCGACGGAGCTGGATCAGGCGCTGGCGGCGCTGCCGCGCGAACGCACGCAGACGCTTCCCGCGCTGCACCTGTTGCACCACATCGAGGGATATCTGTCGGCCACGGGCATGGAGCGGGTGGCCGCCTGGGTGCACGCACCGAAGTCGGAGCTGTACGCGGTGGCCACGTCGTACTCCGAATTCCGCTTCGCTCCGCCCAACGACGCGGCCGTGCGCGTCTGCGGCGGCCTGACATGTCGAATCGCGGGCAGCGAGCGCGTGGCGGAGGAGCTGCGCGCGGAGGGTCGGGAGGTCGAGGCGCACGAGTGCATGTTCCTCTGCGCGGCGGCGCCGCTGACGGCCGCCGGCTCGGCCTCGATCGAGACATCGGTCGGCAACGAGCTGTTCGCGGCCGCCCGCAGGACCGTGCCGGGCGGACTCACGCGGGTGATGGCGCAACGCGACGAGACCTGGCGCGGCTGGACGGCGGCGGCGGCGATGCCGCCGAGGGAGGTGATCGAGGCAGTCGCCGCGTCAGGGTTGCGTGGTCGTGGCGGGGCATATTTTCCGGTGCACATCAAGTGGCGCGGGGCGGTTGAGAACGCCGCGCTGAGCGGCGAACCGCTGCTGCTCGTGAACGCCGAGGAGGGCGAGCCGGGCATCTTCAAGGACCGCGCGATCATGGAGCGCGACGCGGGGCGGTTGATCGAGGGAGTGCGAATCGCCTGCTACGCGATCGGCGCGCGCAAGGCGTATTGCTACATCAACGGGATGGCGGACCGCTCGGCGGCGGCGGTGGAGGACGCGATTGCAGCGGCGCGAGCGTCGGGACGGCTGACATCGAACGGCGCAGACGATCCAGGGCTGGAGATTGAGATCCGGCGCGGGGCGGGCGGCTACGTGTGCGGGGAAGAGTCGGTGATCATGGAGTCGATCGAGGGTCGTCGTGCCGTGCCGCGGCTGAAGCCGCCGCTGCCGACCGAGCACGGCCTGTGGGGCCGCCCAACGGTGATCAACAACGTCGAGACGCTGGCGAATCTGCCGGACATCCTCGAACGCGGCGCCGACTGGTTCCGCGAGACGGGCATGGAGGACGCGCCGGGGACGAAGGTGCTGTCGATCTCGGGCGCGTTCGAGCGGCTGGGGCTGCTGGAGCTGCCGCTGGGGACGCCGGTGGCGGAGATCGTCGACCTGGCGGGGACGAGCGAGGAGCTGGCTGGCATCGCGATCGGCGGACCCTCGGGCGGATTTCTCGCGCCGGAGGCGTTCAACACACCGATCACTCCCGGCTCGCTCGATGGCGCCGGGGCGGTGCTGGGAGCCGGCGGGATCATCGGCATCCCACGGGAGTTCGGGATCGAGGCCGCCCTGGCAGTGCAGGCGCAGTACAACGCGGCTGAGTCGTGCGGGAAGTGCACGCCCTGCCGCGAGGGCACGGGTCGGCTCGTAGAGGCGTTGGAGCGTCTGAACGGCGGCGACGCCTCCGCTGGCCGCGACATCGAGACGCTCTTGCCGTTGCTCGCCACGGCGTCGTTGTGCGGCCACGGCCAGATGGCGCCAAACCCCGTGACCAGCGCCCGCCGTCAGTTCGGCGCGTCAGTGGCATAGTGGCGGCCGATGATGACCTCGCAGACGCCGAACGTCAGAGCAGCTATGTGATCTTCGCCGACGAAAGCGGCGACCACGGGCTCACCAACCTCCGTTCGCACAGTCGAGCCTTCGTGATCGCGTTCGCGATCTTTAGGCGGGAGGAGTACGAGCGAGTCGCAATACCCACGTTCACGGAGTACAAGCGGCGCTTCTTCGGCGACGAATCAGCGCCACTGCACGAGCGTGACATTCATCGCGGGGAGGGAGCCTTTCGTCGCTTGCGCGGCGCCCACCGGCGCGCCGAAGCCGAGGAGCAGCTGCGCCACATCCTGGAGCGGTTGCCGTTCGCCATCGTGGCGGTCGGCATTCGCAAAGATCGCTTCATCGCAGGCCCTGATCGTCCGGGCTCACCGTACGAACGGCGGTTCGTTGAGGCGCTCGTCGCCTATCTGCTCACGATGCCGGAGGCCGACACCCGATCACTCCCGACAGAGATTGTGGTCGATTCCCGGGGCAAGAGGGAGGATGCGCAGCTGCTAGACTTGGTCAACGCGTTGACCAAGGATGGCGACCCCGAGACAGCCTCATTCCGGTTCCAGATCCGCTTCACGAAAAAGGCGGATGCTGAAGTCGGTGTGGAAGTGGCAGACCTGATCGCGAACCCAATTGCAAGGCGGGTGCTCAACGAAGAGCACCCCCTGATCCCGTTCCGACTTCTCGAGCCGAAGTTCCTCCGCCACCCAACGGACGCCTCGCGGTTTTCCCTGATTGTACTCGGGGCTGAATAAACCAAAGGCTCCGACAAACGCCGAAGCCTTCAGCCGATCGGGGATCTGCCCCAGTCCGTGGTCAAGATATCAAGCCGCGAGCGGATCAGCAACGGACTTCGCTCCGGTAGCATCGGCGGACAGGAGTGGTGATGGCTGCTGAGACTGTCGCGATCATGATTGACGGTGCGTCATTCGAGACGCCGACCGGCGGCTCGGTGCTCGATGCGGTGTTGGAGGCTGGAATCGACCTGCCGCACCTGTGCAAGGACCTCGACGGGCCGGCGCTGGGGGCTTGCCGGACGTGCCTGGTGGAGGTCGATGGCGTGCGCGGACTGCCGGCGGCATGTTCGACGCCCGTTCGCGAGGGCTTGGCGATTCGCACCGACGGCGAGGCCGCCGTCGCGGCGCGCCGCGGCGTGCTCGAGCTGACCCTGGCGATGCGCGACGACGCGCAGCCGATTGGCGTCAACGAGCTCAGCCATCATGCCTCCACGCACGCGGCCGACGCCGAGCGCTGGACGACCAAGGCCAACCCGACGCTCGACGAGAGCAACCACTTCTACAAGTTCGACGCCTCGCAGTGCATCCTCTGCGGACGCTGCGTGTCGGCCTGCACCGACCGCCAGCACATCGGCGCGATTGGGATCGCGGGGCTGGGCAAGGCGGCGCGGATCGCGGCGTTCGACGAGGATCCGCTGGGCGAGTCGACCTGCACTTCGTGCGGCTCATGCGTGGCGGCCTGCCCGACCGAGGCGCTGGTCGGCAAGCGCGGCGCGGCGGGGCCGAAGACGGTTTCGACGGTCTGCCCCTACTGCGGAGTGGGCTGCGGGATTCGCGTGACGGCTGAAGCGGGCCAGCTGATCCACGTCGACGACGACCCGGAGAATCGGTCGTCGCTGGGACTGCTCTGCGTGAAGGGTCGGTTTGGGACATCGTTCGTGAATCATCCCGATCGCCTGACGCAGCCGCTGATTCGGCGCGCCGGCGGGCTGGAGCCGGCCACCTGGGATGAGGCGCTCGAGCTCGTGGCCGACAAGTTTGCCGAGCATCGCGGGGCGTTCGGGGCATTCTCCAGCGCCAAGGCGACGAACGAGGACAACTACCTCCTGCAGAAGCTGGTGCGCGCGGTGATGTCGACCAACAACGTCGACCACTGCACGCGGCTCTGTCACTCGCCGTCCGTTGAGGCGATGCTGGCGCAGCTGGGCAGCGGCGCAACCTCGAACTCCTACAGCGACTATGAGGCGACCGACTGCCTGTTCGTGGTCGGCGCCGACCCGTCGTCGAACCATCCGGTGGCGGCGACCCGGATGCGCCGCGCGATCGACCAGCGCGGCGCGGCGCTGATCGTGCTCAACCCGAAGCGGATCGAGCTCTGCGACCACACCGACGTCTGGCTGCGCGAGTACCCGGGCACTGATGTCGCGGTGCTGAACGGGATGGCGCGGGTGATTCTGGACGAAGGTCTGGCCGACGAACAGTTCATCGAGGCGCGCACCGAGGGCTACACGGAGTGGCTGACCGCGCTTGACGAGTACACACCCGAGCGGGTCGAGGAGCTCTCCGGCGTGCCGGCCGAGCTGCTGCGGCGGGCGGCGCGGCTGTACGCGCGGCCGCGGGGCGACGCGGGCGGCGGCTCCTGCCTGATCTGGGGGATGGGCGTCACCCAGCACACCAACGGGACGGCCAACGCGACCGCGTTGCTCAATCTGGCGCTGCTGACCGGGCAGGTCGGTCGGGTGGGCAACGGGGTGTCACCCCTGCGCGGGCAGAACAACGTGCAGGGCGCGGGCGACGCGGGCTGCGTGCCCGACGCGCTACCCGGCTATCAGCGCTACGTGCCTGAGGTGCTCGATCGCTTCGAGTCGGTCTGGGGCGCGTCGCTGCCGTCCGAGGAGGGCATGCGCGCGACCGACATGGTCGAGTCGATCCTGAGCGGCGCCCCCGACGAACGGGTTCGCTGCATGTACATCGTCGGCGAGAACCCGCTGCTGACCGAGCCGAACCTGGCCCACGCGCGCGAGGCCTTCGAGCGGCTCGACTTTCTCGTGGTGCAGGACATCTTCATGCACGAGACGGCGGAGCTGGCGGATGTGGTGCTGCCGGCCGCGTCGTTCGCGGAGAAGGAAGGCACGTTCACCAACTCCGAGCGGCGCGTGCAGCGGGTGCGACAGGTGATCGAGCCGGTCGGGCAGGCGCGGCCGGACTGGGAGATCGTGCAGGACCTGGCGCTCCGCGTGGCCTCGCGGCTGGGGCTGTCGGTCGCTGGGTTTGATCATCCGACGGCGTCGTCGGTATTCGACGAAATGGCCGCGCTGACGCCGATGCTGGGCGGGCTGTCACACGCGCGGCTGGACGCCGAGGGCGGGATTCAGTGGCCCTGCCCGGACGCCAAGCATCCGGGCACGCCGCGCCTCTACGGCGAGGATTTCCCGCGCGGCAAGGGCAAGTTCATCCCCGTGCGGCAGACGGCGCCAAGCGAGGAGGCGCCCGACGAGCGCTATCCATTCGTGCTCAACACCGGACGGGTGCTCTACCACTGGCACGGCGGCACGATGACGCGGCGGGTCGAAGGGCTGGTGGACTCCTGGCCGGAGCTGCGGGTCGCGATTCACCCGCAGGACGCGGCGCGAATCGAGATCGAGTCGGGCGAGGCGGTGCAGGTGGCCTCGCGGCGCGGACGGCTGGAGGGCGTCGCATTCGTCACGGACGATGTGGCGCCCGGCTCGATCTTCGTCCCGTTCGTACGTCTACAGGAGAGCGCCGCCAACTGGCTGACCAACAACGTCTTCGACGAACAGGCGCGGATTCCCGAATACAAGGTCTGCGCTGTGGCCGTGGAGCGGGTCGCCGATGCGAAGGAATGGCGTCGCGACCGAAAGCGCGGCAAGCGGCGCCAATACTGGTAGGCGCTGGTAGGGATCGGTCAGCGACGGTCAGGATTTGGTAGGTCGATGGTGAGCGCCGACGTCCTCTCACGCGCGCAGGGCTGCTTGTTGGGGCAGCTGGCCGGTGACTCGCTCGGCAGTCTGGTCGAGTTTCAGTCGGCGCGCCAAATTCGCGCGGCGTATCCGGACGGCGTGCGGGAGTTGGCCGATGGCGGCATCTGGAACACGCTGGCGGGCCAGCCGACCGACGACTCAGAGATGGCGCTGGCGCTGGCTCGGGTGCTCGCGGAACGCGGCGAATTCGATGTCGCCGCCGTGCGCGAGGCTTATGTCGCGTGGCTGGATACAGGACCGTTCGACGCCGGGATCACGGTCTCCGGAGCGCTGCGCGGACGGATGAATCCGCACAGTCAGGCGAATGGCGCGCTGATGCGGATTTCGCCCCTGGCGATCTTCGGTGCGACGCACGAGCTGTCCGACGTGGCGACCTGGGCGCGCGCCGATGCGGCGATCACGCATCCCAACCGGGTCTGCCTTGAGGCCAACGAGTTGTTCGCGACGGCGATTGCGCACGGGATTCGCACAGGCTGCGATCGGCACGAGCTCTATCGGCGAATCGTGGCTTGGGCGGAGGAGGCGGACATCGACAGCAGCCTGCTCGAAGCTGTGCGCGGCGCAGCGGTTGCGCCGCCGGACGATTTCCTCAGTCAGGCCGGCTGGGTGCTGATCGCGTTTCGCAACGCGCTGTGGCAGCTGCTCCATGCCGTCAACCTGGAGGAGGGTGTGGTGGACACGGTGATGCGTGGCGGCGACACAGATACCAACGCGGCGATCTGCGGGGCGCTGCTCGGCGCGGTGTGGGGCATCGATGCGATTCCCGAGCAGTGGACGAACGCGGTGCTGAACTGTCGGGCGGACAGCGAGCGGCCGGGGGTCGGGAACCCGCGGCCGCAGCAGTTCTGGCCGGTCGATGCTCTGGAACTGGCGGAACGGCTGGCTGCGGGTTAGGTCGGGGGCTCAGCCGCTTCGCGTCGCGATAGCTCCCCCGCGGCGCAGGGGCAACCAGACCGTTAGGTGGTGGAGGCGGTGGCCTGGAGGACGCCGACGATCACCAGGCGGTGCGAGTAGGTGTGGGTCTGGGGGTTGAACGCGCCGGTGCAGGTGATCAGTGTGACCACGGACTCATCGGTTGAGGCGAGGTAGGCCGAGGCGCCGGGATCGGTCGGGTCGACCGTCGCAGCCTCAGTGACTTCGTAGACCCAGGCGATATTCTGCTCGGCATCGCGGATCACCATCTGGTCACCGACCTTGACGCGGTTCAGCTCCCAGCAGACGCCGGTGCCAACATTGCCATCGATGTCTTCGTAGTCGCGGTGGCCGGCGAGGATCGCATTGCCAGGCTTGCCTGGCTCGGCGCCGACGTTGTACCAGCCGATCACGAACGGGTTGTCGGGCGCGCCGATGGCGCCGCTCGGGGTGCGGCCGACCTGGACGATATCGGCGCGGATCCGTGCGGTCGGCAGGAGCAGCTCCCAGGAGGTCAAGTAGTCGGGGCCGCTGGACGGGACAATGCCGTTGTCGATCGGCAGAATTGCGCCGCGTTCCTTCTCGACGCCGTATTGGAACGTCGATTCGTCAATCTCCTCGTCCAACACGTCATCGAGAGACGGCAGCGCCTCTTCCTCGGCTGGCTCATCCACCTCGGGGGCATCGGTCTCAGTGCCCGGCTCATCCGTTTCCGCGGCGTCGTCAGAGGCCTGCGCGACCTGCGGTCGCTGCTGTGCGGTTGCGGGCGCGCGTTCGCTCGAACGCGGGGTCGCGCTCTGCTGCTCTTGTACGTCGGCGTCGGACTCGCTCTGCACTTCAACGACCGCGGGAGTCGCCTGGGTGGCGGGTGTGGACGGTCGGTCAGCGGTGGTCTGCGGGTCGCCGCCGCCCCCGCTGGAGAGCAGCCAGATCAGGGCAAAGGTGATGCCGAACACGAGCGGGGCGATGACCGCCGCAGCGACCGCGTAGGGATTGCTGTGCCAGAGGTCCTGCAGTGCCTTCATGGACGGTTGAGTTCCGTGCTGCGCTCCATGATGAGATCCACGGCCCCTCCAATGCCACGCCTGCGCGGCAAGGATATCGGCCTCTCTCCGACATTACCCCTGCGCGTCAACCGGTTGTGGAAAATGTGACGCGTCGGTAAACCGGCCTGCGCTGGCGCCTCGCTCGGCGCCCACGTACGCTGGCGTGCAGCCGGAGACCGTGGGGCTGTAGCTCAGTTGGGAGAGCGTTTGACTGGCAGTCAAAAGGCCGGGGGTTCGAGTCCCCCCAGCTCCACCAATCTGGACGGTAGACAGAACCGAGCCGTGTAGCGCCAGACCCTCAGCGTTCCTGCCGGGTAGGGGCGATCGTCGGGAATGGGGATGGTGTCGCGCAGCAGGGCGTCGCCGGGCATCACGACGATCGCCTTGACCATTCTCTCGATGAAGGCCCCACGATCGGTCATCTTGCTCCGGTTCAGGAACCCGCTCATGCCTTGGGGACGTAGGCCGAGATGGTCTCCACGCCGTCCAGGACGGCCCTGCGCTACGGGAGGAAGTCCCTGGCTTCCGCCGCCGCGTCCTCCGGGCGCTCCCGGTGCTCCTCGATGCGGTCTGAGGCGTCGGACATGTCGATGTCGGTCGTCTCTATGACGTGCCAGATGCGCCCCAGCTTCCGCCCCACGTCCTCAAGCTGATCCTCGCTGGTCTCCAGCCGCTTGCGCTGCTCGCGGGCCGCGCCGTTCATCTGCTCGTCAACGACCTTCACGAGAGCGCGGATGTTGCCATCGGTGAGGACGTTGCAGCGAATCTTGCCGCCGACCATCTCCTCGAAACGGCGGAGTGTGCTCGCCTTCGCCCTGACCTAGGCTCGTAGCGGCCACTCTCCTCCCCTGATCGTCATCTCAATCCCGTATGAGCGTTCCCTCGCCTCTCCAGCCACACGGTCCTTTCTGTTTGCTCGGACCCGAATGCCTGCCGTTAGTCCGACGTATTCTCCTTCGTCCAGGATCACACGCGCAGCCTGTGCCAGAGACCGTGAGCGTTCCGGGTCGATCATTCCCCCAAACGCGGCGCGTCCAACATCGGCCTCAAAGTACCGCCACTCCCCGAATGAGCCCCGGTTCCTTGCCAGCACATCCCTGATCGTTGAGAAGTCTGCTGTGAGCCGATCTTGGCTTTCTCGGGGCAAGTCTTCAAAGAGCTCCAGCAGGTCGTGTGTCTTGGTCGCCTCGTCGGTACACGTCAAGGAAATAGCCTTGAGCGCGAGTTCGCACGCGAAGGCGGAGATCATTCCATTTCCCAGCAGCGAACCGGCTGTCGTAAGAAGATCCTGTTCCTTGTGTCGAGGATTCTCGCTTATGCCGTCGATATCAACCCTAACGGTGAGCGACCTGTCAGCGTTGACCTGATGGTTAGGGAAGTTCGCGGTCGATTCTCTCTGATGGTCCGTGGCACGCGATACTCCATCGATGAGCACCCTAGCTTGGAGGAAGAACCATCCTTGAGAGCCTGCCGGGAACTCATAGCGGGTGAGCCTTCCCTTAGGGCTTCTTTTGTATTGGCCCTTGCTATGGGCAACCCTGTCACGAATCTCGTCCTCGGAAAGCCGATCAAGCCTTGGAAAGACCTTCCGGATGAATGGCCCATCGCCGTACTTGGGCTGGTGCCCCAACCTCATGTTTAGCGCATTGAACCAGGCTTCGTGGGTTGTCCTTTTTTCTTCCGCCTCGGCAGGGGCGCCCTCCAATATGATGCCACAGACGAGGCAGCGTATGCCGGTCGCGGGACCGCCGGGTTCACTTCTTCCCCTAAGCGCGCCCCAGCAACGCTTGCATCGTCCCTTCAGGGCGAATTCGGTAAAGGGACCATCGCCAAGGTTTAGCGAGATCTTTGTGGCATCCATGTCCCAGTTCCACTCAATGGGGATCGTGTGGGTGGTTCGCTCATCCGGGTTGCTTACCTCGGTCAAGACGCTCCACCCTCCAGGCAGTTCGTGACATGCGTTCAAGGGACACGTAGAAAGACCATATTATCAACAGCGAAGAGTCGTGGGCACGCACGGGCGAGAAGTCCGTTTCCGCTCCCAGGATCGCGGCGATCCGCAGACCGGCACGAGCTGCACCGTCCTACCGAAACGGTCCTGCATTTTGCCGATCGTCGCGATCGCTACCGCCCTTTCTAGCCCCGCGCGCAAGATTCGCCCATGACTGACCTCCGGCTCGGGCCGGAGGTCGAGCGCTTCGCGGCGGCGGTTGGCGCGTTGAATTCGGTTGGACTCCCGGCAGGAGGTGAGGGGGGTGGTGCAGCATCTGCGGGCGATGGGGGAGGCACCGCGGGCGGGAGCGCCGTATGTGCTGGACGTGACGGTGGGGGCGTCCACGGGTCCGGCAGTCGTCGAGGACGAATGGGGCTTCGTGCGGGAAGGCGTCGAGGTGCTGCCGATGCCGGAATCGATCGTGATGACCGATCCGGATCTGGCGGAAGAGCTGAAGTTGAGCTGGGGGCCGCCGAACTGGTGCTACTCGCCCGCGGACTGGGAGCGCATGGTCGAGGAGAGTGGTGTGTTCACGTCCGGGGCCATCTACCCCGAGGCCGGCCGCGATGCGAGCGATGTGTCGCGGTTCGCGGCGGAAACAGCCAGGGAGCTGGGGGTCGACCGCAGTCTAATCGTCCTGCGGCGTGACTGATCCAACACGCCCGCAGCTCGTTCGCACCTCAGGGTGCGGAGGCCCCTTGCCCGTCTGTCTGGCGCGAGGACCGGCACGATCCACTGCGGTCTCAATGGGGCAACGCAACAGCCTCGGCGAACTTCTCTGACGGTGGCGCCCAGCCCCGCGTCTGTCGCAGACGCCCGTTGAGTTCAGCGGCGACGGCATCGAGCCGCGGGGCCTCAAGCGGGGAACGATTGCGGCGCGCGCAGTTCCGAGGCGGGGCTCCTACGCGAACGCGGTTGTGTCCAAGAATCGGTCGAGCACGTTGCGCGTGATGCGCGAGACGTTGTTGTCGTGATTGTTGTGGAACAGGGAGGCGATCCAACCGATCGAGCCGGTGGAGAACACGGCGCCGCCGCGCGGCGTCTCGAAAAAGACTATGTCGGCGTGCACCCGGGGATCGTCCTGTCCCCCGATGGCGAGCAGCAAGTGACCGATGTCCTCGTTGACACGGATGTAGGCGTCGGTGTGCTGCTCGGACGTAGCGACGGTGAGGGCGTGGGGTGGCGTCCCATAGGCACGGCTGGCCCAGTCCAGTTCGAGGCCGGCGGCGCCGCCGCCGAGCAGACCGAAGTCGCCGATGATGTCGCCGTCGACGCCCTCGAAGATGAAGGCGGCGCGGGGGTCGTGGCTGCCGGGGGCGCGGCGGAAGAAGGAGGAGTGGTCGAACCCCTGGGCGATGAAGCCATTGCCGACGAGGGACTGCGGGGTGCGCCCCGCGCGCCACCAGAGCCCACCGTACTCGCCGCTGAAGGCCATGTAGTACTCCCCCGGCTCGCTGGCCCAGGAGCGGGATCCGTCTTCGGTCCGGCGCATCTCCATGACACCGGGCTTGTCGTCACGGTAGGCGACGCGCCAGTAGAAGCCGTTGCCGCCCATGTACATCAGCCGGCCGCCGCGCTGGGTGAAGGCGTGAACGGCGTCCCACATGGGGGTGGAGTAGTACTCGGGGTGGCTGCAGGTCATGACGCAGTCGTAGCGCTCCAGGAGTGAGACGCCGTCCTGGTGCATGTCTTCGTCGGTGATGACGTCGAAGGGGATGGCTTGCGATTCGAGCCATTCGACGAGGTGCATGTCGGCGCTGAGCTGCCAGAGCCAGGGGTGGGTCGGGCGGATGTTGACGAGCGGGCGGAGACGAGAGGAGTAACAGACGCCCGTCCCGTCGTTGTGGTAGTCGTACATGGAGTTGCCGTACTCCGGGTGGCGGTTGAGGTAGCGGTCCTCCGGCGCGATCGTGGTGAGGCGGTTGGAGTGCAGCTCGGCCCCGGTCTCGATGGCGCCGCGGGCGTTGCCGTATGCCATGTAGCTGGCCGTGGGGATGAGGAGGGCGAGCGACGCGGTGGCGCGGTCACGGGGCGGGCGCACGACGAAGCTGATGTGGTCTTCCTGGTCCCCGGCCGTGATGCGGGCGGCGTAGAGGCCGCTCGGCGTGCCGGCGGGGATTTCCAGTTCGAAGTCGGCGTCCCATTCGCAGTCGTAGAGCGAGTCATCGAGGAAGTGGATGGCGGCGTACTGATCCGGCGCGTGGCTGAAATTCAGCTCCTCGCCAGTCCAGCTGGAGCTGCGCACGGCGCGAATTGGGAGGTTGATCAGCTGGCCGTGGGCGCGGTTGGGGGAGATGTCGATGATGTCGTCCGTCTCGATCGCGCGGGCGAAGTCCCAGGCGGCGCAGATGTCGGCGCGCAGGGCGAGGGGAACCGCGTCGCTGCGGAGGGCTTCGATTTCGCTGCGCTCCAGGGCGCGGGAGGCGACGACCGGACGCTCGATGCGACCGTTGAAGATCATCTCCCCGATCGGTTTCCCGCGGGCGTCTTCACGGCTGGCGGCCGCGATCAGGAGTGGCGCGTCGCAGCCGACGACAGCGGTCGCCTCGCTCGTGTGTCTGGCCTCGCCGCTCGACGTGTCACGGGCGTAGGAGTCCAGCAGCTGTTGCCGCAGGTGCACTTCACCGCTGGCGGCGTGGTAGGTGGCGCTGACCAAGTACCACTCGCGGGCGACGAAGGGATGCCCGAGGACGAACTCCCGCAGGTCCCCGGCGCCGCCTCCGAGTTGCAAGACGAGGCCGTCTGCGGGATCGGTCCAGAGGGCGAAGCCGCGACCGGCGGCGACGTCAATCTTGGAGATGAGGCAGGCGCGGCGGAGGCTGGGGAGGGTGGGAAAGATGGTGGCCTGGAGGGAGAGATCGCTGAGGCCGCCAAAGGCGGGGCCGTGGGGCACGATGGCGTAGGACCCGCAGTAGGTCTCTTGCGTGCGGCCGGGGTACTCGCCGCTGACGGGCGATGGCAGGAGTTCGTCGCGGTAGCCGGGTCCGCCGGGCTGGCGATCACCGGAGTAGAGGCGGACGATGTCGGCCTGGTAGCGGTCGATGCCCGGCTCGCAGCTCACCATGAAGCGGATGCGTTCGCCGGGAGCGACGCTGATCTCGTTGCTGTAGCCCGCGATCTTCTTTTCGAGCATGGATCGCTCCCTCGGCGCTGAATCAGTCGAGTCCGAGTGGGGCGCCGGTGATCAGTTCCCAGCGCCGTTTGAACACTGCGCGCTCTGCGTCTTCGATGGAAGTGAAGACCTGGTCTTCGTTGAGGGTGAGATCAACGCCGCGCTGGCCGGAGAGCTGCGCGAGGACCCACTCTTTGTACGGGACGCGCGTGACGAGGACGTAGCGGCCGGCCGCTTCGGTGTCGCGCATGCGCGTGACGATGCGCTGGAGCGCGACGCTGTGGGGGCCCATGGGGTTGGCCATGAACTCCCGGGCGAGATCGGTACGGCTTGGATCGATCGGATAGTGAGACGGCATCCACACCCCCGCAGGTTCGATGGCGTAGCCTAGGCTCGGCGCGGAATCGATGCAAGCAGTGAGCGCGCGATGGCCTGATCGTGGGTGACCCTGGTCGAGCCGTGCCAATTCGTCCAGAATCGCGACAGACGACCCGCGGGAGTAGGAGGCCACGATGAGTCAACGTCGCACGTATGCGTGCGGACCCCGTTTGAGGTGGATGAGGTGGAATGGACGGATTCCGAGATGGCGGAGGGCTCTCGGCGCTGGGATCAGATGCACAACCCGACGCCGCTGAGTCCGCTGTCGATCGAGCTGAGCGACCTCGTCCTGGAGTCTCTGGTTCGCGAGGCTGGCGCCACTCATCATGAGCCGCTCGCCGACTAGTTCCCCCGGCAGCTAACGGATCCTCATAAGCCGGTTGGTCGGCGCACCCTGCTAGCCGACTGGGGGGAGGCCCTCGGCGCGACGGACCTCGTTGATGGTTTCCGTCAAGCGCTGGTAGAACGGGGCGTAGTGGATTTCGAACTCCTCGACTAGAGACACATGCGTGAGGGACAACGAGCCGTTTCGACTCACGGTGGTTCTGATGCTTGGAGTTGATTCGACCCCACTTCGGGCTCGGCCCGACCGCCACCAGCCTGGGTCGCCACCTGCGATGCCGTAGCTCCATCGGTGTCGGAGTCGTTGCTCCGCCGGGGCGTGTCTGGAGTTGACTCGCTGCTCCGTTGATCGTCCTTGGGCTGCGCGGCAAGGAGCTCCTCATACTTCAGGGTTTCGATTCTGCTCTGGAGAGCATCGTGATCAGCGATGCGCTCATTGGGGTTCAGGTCAAGGGTGAGTTCTTCTCGCAATCGTCTGATTTCAATCACGAGCCTGTCTCCGTCGATTGACGGGTCAATGACGGATGCGATCCGCTCCAGGAGGATGCTCACATCTGCCTTTGTGGCCGTGTGAAGCACATCTCGGATGAATCGCGAGGTCTCCCGATCGACGCGCGCAGAGATCGTCTCCCTCTCTCGCTCCCGCTCGGCAACACGTTGCATTGAAGTGAGATGCCGGAAGACCACAGCGAATCGCGCTCGCATTTCGATCACTGGCGCAGTGTCATGGTTTCTGCATACGTCGACAACATGGCGAGCGAATGGCAGCTTCCCCATGTGGAACGCGCCGCTCGATTTCGCAACCGTGTCTTGGATTGCCTTGAAGACACCCGTGCCCCCCGACAACCCTTGCGCTACAATGTCTGAAGACGAGAGGCCGGTCGGGCGTTCTACGCCCATATCGGCTAAGAAGCCCGCGGCAGCTTCGACGGCAACCGCGATTGGTACAAGATCCTCAATTTCTAGAGGGCCGCCAAGGCGGTCGCTCCGAAGTCCTTCGATTTGGTCCGCCTTGATCTGGACGACATGCTTTGGCTGGATCAACTGTTTGTGTTGAGGCCCACCTCTCTCCAGCTGCTTGATTGCCTCATCACCTGCCTGGTCCCCATCAAGTAAGACGATGATCGCTGGCTTGTCCGCATCTCTGCCGCGCGCCAAGTAGACCAGGTATGGCACATGGCTTGCAGATCCGGCTGGAACCAGGGTGACTCGATTCAGGTCCAAGAAATCTGTAGCGGGGATGTCCTCGTTCCGACTGAGAAGATCCGACAGACCAGCCAGATACACCTGGTCTGCCATTCCTTCCACCATCAGGTTGCAGTTTCCGATGAACGCTGTCTCTCCGACGAAGCTTCCAAGCGCTGTTCTGAGCGGCTCAAAGTGGTTCTTCCCCACATCGCGCACGACCCTCACTCCCTCGCTCCCGGCACCCTTGTCTAGTACTCGAATCCGGTCGCCGCGATTCTTGTCGATTAGGAATGGGGAGTGGGTCACAAACACGACCTGTCCGCCCGGTACGTCGTCGACTGGCTCGGTGAACTCGTGAAGAACTCGCAGCAGGTCTTGTTGGCCCTGGTTCGACAAATAGGCGTCAGGCTCATCCATGAGAAGAATCTCCGAACGAGAGCGTTCTCTTGTATGCGTCAATGCCTGAACCAGGTAGCTCAGAAAATACTTCAGTCCGCCACTCCGTTCAGCGAAGGAATACTCACTGCCAGTCTTGTCACGGATCGTCAGTACGATGTCGAAGTCACGTACATCAACAGCTAGGCGGAACTGGTTGTCTTGGGTCCACCATTTGGCCAAGTTCAGCGAGTGTTCGAGCTGCGCGTTCATGCGAGCCTTGATCCCGTTGACGAGGCCTTCGTCGCCGCCTCGAAGCGCACTGTGCAGTTGGTCGAACGCTCCCGGATCGATTCCGCCGACAGTTATCAAGAGATCACGTGCAAGCTCTTGTTGGTGGGCGTGGTCGGCCTCTTCGCGCTCGCTGAACACGCTCCGTGGATGCGTTGCCTCGATGATGCTGCGGGTAGTCTCGCCGAAAGTGGGCGGATCCCCGAGTTGGTCGAAGAGGCTCTGTGCTTTCTCGGCGACAGTGTCGAACAGCGCTAGACGTTCCGGTCGGCGTGGGATCCGGCTCGATGCACTGTTCGCATTCGCAGAGGCGAGAAACTTGATCGTCACGCTATCGGGAAGAGCACGTTCGGGTTCAATCCGAAGTACATCGGGGAGAAGCCTATCGAGTTCGCTGATCGCGCCGGCATTTCCTACCGGGTACGCCTTTCCCTCAAGAAAGAGAATGACCTCGTTTGGATGAGTCCGAAATACCCGGAACGAATCGATCCGCCCGGCTTCCTCCCGATCCAGAATCCCGATGATCTTGCTCGATTCCTCGTCGGTCAGGCTCTCGAAATGGAGACCGAACTCCGGCAGACGCATCTCTTCCGAAACGGTGAAGTAGGATGAGTAGCGACAGAAGTCCGCCGGTGTTGGGAGCCTCATGCCTAACGCGCACTCTATCGCGTCGAGGAGCTGACTCTTGCCCGATTCATTCGCGCCGACGACGCAGGTAAGCGTTGAGTCGATGTCCATGGTGACATATGGATAGAATGTTCCATCTTCCATTAGGTCCCATGGGTCCGGCTTCGCGCCAGGATGGCTCTTCCGCAAGTAGTCGTAGTTGAAGGCGCGATAAGATCGCACGTACACGGCCTTCAGGCGCATGCGAGTTCTCTTTTCAAGATCCGGATGATGTGCTCAACCTAGTGGACGTCTCAGCTTACCGGCCCGAGGCGAACGTGCGCGCGACGTAAGACCGGATGGCGTTGGCCAACAGCCCATGTGATGGGTGATCTGTCTGCGTGCGGCAGGTGCGGGCTGAGGCCATGTCAGCGATGGCCTTGGATGACCTGGCGGGAAGGGGTGGCAAAGTGCATTGCGGCTGAATCGGCCTCTCGTAGATGGAGTGGAGCAGGTGGCAATGCGAATCCATGTCCAGATCGAGCGTTTCTGCGAACCGGCAATTGCTCCCGGGCTCTGAAACGTGTCTGTTTGGTCACGGGTGATGGCCGGTAGCATGATTCGGCAGTGTACGTGAACATGTGTGCGTCCGATGCTTGCAGGTTTACACGAGCTGTCGGCGTGGAATCGCACTCCTGCGGTCCCTGCAGCGCGCAGCCGACGACGTGCTCGGAGAGCAACGATGTCTCGAACCCGCTGGCGACGGCCGTGGCCGTAGCCCAAACACCGAGTCGTGCCCCGTTTGAGCCCGGACGGCGCGGACGCGCGGGTCCCAGCACGCGCGATCCGAACCGGCGTTGCCGGCGCATCGGCGACGCAGGGGCCACCAAATCCCCATCGGCCCGTTGTTCGGCGCACCCTGCTAGCCGACTGCGGGGAGGCCTTCGGCGCGACGGACTTCGCCGGGCTGACGGGATTGACGTCGTTGAGGCTGACCGGAGCTACGGGATACTACAAGCAAGCGGCGAGTGTCGAGCATATCGAGCTGCCGGCCGGCGTCTTCGACCCACTCTCCAACCTGGAGCAGCTGTACCTCGACGGAGATCGTTTCAGCTCGCTGCCCAGCGGCGTCTTCGACCAACTCTCGAGCCTGCTGGTCCTGTCCTTCCACGGGAATCAGTTCAGCTCACTGCCCAGCGGCATCTTCGACCAGCTCTCGAGCCTGCTGGTGCTGGACCTCGAACGCCAACAGTTCGCCTCACTGTCCAGCGGTATCTTCGACCAACTCTCCAGCCTGCTGGGGCTGTACATCCAGAGCAGTCAGCTCAACTCACTGCCCAACGGCGTCTTCGACCAACTCCCGATCCTGCTGTCGCTGAAGCTCGGCACGAACCAGCTCAGTTCGCTGCCGAGCGGCGTCTTCGACCAACTCCCCAGCCTGCAGAGGCTGCACCTCGGCAATAATCAGCTCGGCTCGCTGCGCAACGGCCTCTTCGACCAACTCTCCAAGCTGCGGTGGTTGTGGCTCACGAGCAATCAGCTCACCGCGCTGCCCGACGGCGTGTTCAACCAACTCACCGAACTGGAAGACCTGTATCTCAACGACAATCAGCTCACTGAGCTGCAGGACGGCGTCTTTGACAATCTCTCCAGGCTGTGGAAACTATCGCTCGGCGGCAATTCGTTCACTTCACCGCCCGTCAACGTGCATCTGATCTACGACGCGAGCGACCACTCGGTCGTCGCCTGGATGCCGGCGGCTGCCCCGGCCCCCACGACCGTCACGATCACGGCCTCCAACGCCGCGCCTGCCGCGAGTACGGTGACGGTAGAGGCTGGACGCTCCGTCAGCGAACGAATTGTCCTGACCCCGACCGGGTCGGGGAGCTCGTCCATTTCGCTGAGCCACACGGCCAGGTTGCGCGGGAATTTCTCGCATGACGGCTTTGATGTCGCCGTCGGCGAGATCATCGCCAACTCCACCCCGACGTTTGGCGAGCAGACAGTCTCCTCGCAGCCCTTCCGCTCCGACATGCCGATCAGCCCGTTCACGTTGCCAGCGGCAACCGGGGGCAACGGCCGCTTGCGTTATAGCCTGGCGGACGCTGACGGCGCGCTCCCGGCAGGTCTCGCGTTTGATGCCCAGACCCGGACGCTGAGCGGCACACCAACGGCGGCGGGCGAGTATGCGATGACTTACCGCGTGACCGATATCGATGGAAGCTCGGCGGCGTTGCGCTTCGCAATCACGATCGTGGCTCCGCTCGCCATTCCCGTTCAGTGAGCGGCGACCCAATACCACGCGCCGTACGAAGCGCGCAAGCCCCTGACCGTGCCGGCCGCCGCAGGTGAGAATGGACGGTTGCGCTACAGCTTGGCCGACGCGAGCAATGTGCTCCCGGCAGGCTTGGAGTTCGTGCTCAGATGCGGACGCTGAGCGGCGCGCCCACGGCGGCGTTCATGTGCATCTGGCTGCCCCACTTCCCTCGCGTCACGGCGACGTTGGCCGGGATGATCGCTGGTCCCGTCCTTGTTGCCACCGTTGGCTATTCGTTCTTTGGCTCGTCGATGCCGGTATACGCGCCAGGATCCGATGGATGGGGGCGGCGGCCAGCTTTTTCGCCCTTCTGGGCACGCTCGTGTGGCTTCCGGGCGCAAGCAGGCTGAGCCGCGCGGTCTGGACTGGCGCAATCATGCTGGGTACGGCGCTATTGGTAACGATCATCTACACCGCTTGTTGAAACCGATTCCCCAGCACTCCGGGAGGGGACAACGAGCCTAGCCGTTCGCACCGGCGCGGGGCGAGACCCTGAGTGGGCCGGGCGAGGCGATCGCAAGCGGTCTGCCGCTCCGTATCCTGAGACTGGAAGGTGAAGACGTGGACCCGGAGGCGGAATCAAGTCGGGTCAACTGAGGGACCGCTGGCCACGCTGGACGGCAGTGCATGCTGAAGGCCGCTGCCGCGAGGAGGGAAGCTTGATGACGACAGGGAGCGACGGCGCGGCTGGACGAGCGGTTGAGGCTCTTGGCTGGGTCGTGCTGCTGGTGTTGCTGGCGGCGGTCATGTGGTGGTTCGGCGGGCTGATGGCGAACGGCATAGACAACCTCCTCCACACTCGTCGCCTCTACGACTGGACTGAGGCGAGACTGCCGGGTATTGAGTTAGCGATCGTCCCCCTCACGGCGGTCGCCGCCAGCAGACTGCGCTTCGGCGTGGACCGGATCCTGGCGCTCCGCGCGAGCCGCGTCGGGCCCATGTTCCCGCTGCTGATGGCGGCCTCGCTGTTCGGATTGGTCGCGTATCTGGTGTGGACCTGGATGTCACCGCAGGCAGCGTTCGGGTCGCTGCTTGAGTTTGGCTGGCTGCGCTGGCTGGGCCTCGTGCTCCTGGCGGGCTTCACCTGGGTCTGGCTGCCGCTCTTGCCTCGAGTCACCGCAACATTGGCTGGGATGATTGCCGGACCTGCGCTGTTCGCCGTCATCGGTTACTCGTTCGTTCCCGAGTGCATGCCCGAACGCGTGATATGGGAACGATCATATGCTGCCGGCCTGATCTTTGCCAGCTCTTTCGCGATGTTCGTCTGGGCCGGGGGCGCACTCTGGCTGCGGGCCCGGGCGCGGACTGGCACTGAGACGCACGCTCCCTCCCATTCGCTGCGCTTTGCGGTCTGGAGTGGCGTAATCATGCTGGCGCTGGCGCTACTCGGAACGCTTGCCTTTACAGCCTGTTGACACTGATGCTCTTGCCGTTCGGGAGCACACGGCGCCGCCAGAGCATCGCGTCGGCCGCCTGCCGCCAGCCCCGCTGGAAGCCATGATCGGCATGCGGACGTAGGCGCCGCCCGCGCGGCGGCAATGGCGATCGCTCGCGAGTAGAGGACGGCGAGCTGGTCCGGCCCACCGCTGTAGGAATGGTTCGCCCTTCCACGGAGGTCGACGCGGCTGGTCTGCACGCTTCGTCGGTCAAGGCATCGTTGCGGCCACGTGATTCGGCGACGAGCCCTGACGGGACTCTCTGGTCGCCGGAGGCAAACGACATCATCCACGGCCGAGCGAGAGCGCCATGCGCCATCGCCGTCCTGCCTCATGATTCTCGCCGCCACGGGGGAACTTCGGCGCGGCTCCGGGCGTTTGACCAGGGAGGGGCCGAAGACGCATGCGCGACCTGCGCCTTCGGCCTTGTCTGTGCACGGAGAATGGTATACCAATACCGGTCCGGACGGACCAGGGGTGCGACGGAAGGGTGGAGCTGACCAGGTGACAGGCGCTCGATGGCTCAGGTGGAGTCTGATCGAGGCATTGCTGGCCGTGGCCTGCAGTTGGGCTGTGGCCTCGGCCGACGTCGGCGAGGAGGGCGAGCCTGAGCGTCAGATCATCTGGTCGGGGACGTTGACCGTGGGCTATGCCGACGACGACCAGCGGATGGTGACCCACCTGCGGGTCGGCGGCCAGATCTACGGTTACAACGTGCTCAGCGACGGCTACGGCCAACTGTCGCCGACCCACTTCGATTGGCGCGGTCAGAGCGTCCGCGTATCGCTGCTGGGCATGCTGATCGACCAAGAGGGTGCGTCGAGCGTGCACGTGATGCTCAGCCACGAACTGCCCGACTACTACGAGCTACAGATCGGTGAGCGCAGCTTCCGGCTGGTCGATGCCACCCACCCCCCCCCGCTGCCGGGTACGCCTACCAGTGGGACGACGAGCGTTTCAACTGGAGCGAGGGTCAGACGGTCGCGGCCAGCATCAGTGAGCCTCCCACTGAAACACAGGAAGGCATAGCCAGCGTCCCGGTCCCTGTGTCCGTCCAAACGGACATGATCAATGCGGAACTGGCATCGGCCAGGGCCTGGCGCTCGGCGCTGCAGGCAACGCTCGACGCGGCAGGAGCGAGCGATGACGCCACTCGACGGACTGATGAGCAGACACAGTCGACGCTGGACGCGCTCGCGGCTTTGGATACGCAGATCGCGCGCCTGGAGGCTATCGACTTTGCAATCATCGTACCCATCGTCATGGATGTCCCGTACGTGGCATTGACCCGACACGGCGACGGCATCAGCTTTTCCTAGTACACGTACGGAACGGAGGGCAACGAGACCGGCCACATCGGCATCACGGAGGAGGACCCAACCCAGTTCGTGCTCTGGGGCCAGGCGAAAAGAGAGAATGTCAGGAACGCATTCGCGGATCATACGCGCTTGCCATCGGATCAATACCGCTGGCAAGGAGACTGTGTCCTGGACTTTTCTCCTCCAGTGATCGGCCAAGTTAGCGACACCAACCAGTACATTGCGATGAGGAACACGGCATCTGAGGATTCGGCGGAGTGGAATTGGGCGAAATCGACTGGACTACAGCCGAACGAAGACCATTGCCTCCTAGAAACCCGACACCACCTTCGCTACTTTTCATCCGATGACAACGGCCTGACACACGATCCGCTAGGCGGGGATGTCGGAGGCTATGGTTACTGGGTAGTTATTGCAGCACATCATGAAGATCCCGGATTCCTATTGGACCACGACATAAGGCCAGATGGTTGGGAAGGCGGCGAATTACGCGTGCTTCAGTCAATGATGACGCCGGACCCGAACGTCATGCTGGACTGGCTCGAGGAAGTTGAGCCGGTTTCATTCCGCAACAGCAGGGGCAGCGACGGCACCTTCCCGGAGGATGTAGAACATAACGGTCAAGGATTCGTTATCAAGATCGGCAGCCTTCCGTCGCGCGAACCAATCGAGCTGGCGAAGCCATCACCACCCACAGTCGTAGCGGCTGGCAATAGTATCATCGTGTCTAAGCCGACAGCAGCAGTGTGGTTCGACTACACGTTCAAGGGCGCGGAGGAACGTGTTCCGTTTCGTCCGTTTCCCGAGGCTTTTCTCCCGGTTGAAGTAGTAGACAAATTTGAAGATCGTGTCACAATCCCCGATCTAAGCTATCAGGCTTTATACCAGGTCAAAGTACGTGCGTACACGAAGCGGGCGAGGTCTGAGTACTCCGACTGGTCGGGGGAAGTCAGGATTGGGCCCGTGTGCACGTTCGCGGGACTCGACGTGCGCGGATATGTCGGCGCGCGCAGGAGTGGCTTTCCCGAGTGCCCGGTGAACCGCCCAAGCCGACCAACCTGACCGTTGACAACGTTTCCGATACGTCAGCGACGCTGCACTGGACCAACGTTGAGGGCGTGGCCGATTATGCCGTGCGACTCGACGGCGCCATCGTCAATTCATCATTAGGAAGCGTCAGCAACTACACGTTCATCAGCAGCGACGGATTCACCCGCGATACTGCCCACAGACTCGGTGTGGCTTCGGTCCGAGACGGCGTGCGGTCCGATTTCTCCGAATTGAAGCTGCTGTTGTCGCCGGTGTTCGAGGATCCAAGCCGGAGCGAATACGCAATCACCCTGCGCTGGGGCCTGGTCATGAAGGCCGTCGAGTACGGCGCGGTTCGGGTGGCAGCCTCGGCGGCGTGCGCGGAGGCGACGGTCGAGCATCAGGTCGCTGAAGGCCTGCCGCCGCTCGGAGTGCGCTTCGAACACATATTCACGATCCCCGCGTCCGAGCGTGGCGCGCGGCACAAGCTCTGCGTGCGGGCGCGCAATGCGCAGGGGTCCTCGGCCCGGGCCGCGGTGACGGATTGGACCAGCTTAGCGGCGCCGACAACCGTTGCGGCCACCGACCTGACCAGCGATAGCGCTTCGCTCAGCTGGGGCGCAGTCACCCACGCCACCGCATATGAGTGGAAAGCGGTCACGGCCAGCGATTGCGATGGCGCCGAGTCCCGTCGAACGGTCACGGCGACCTCGACTCCGGTCAGCCTGGATCAGCCGGAGACCGAGTACCGCTTCTGCGTCCGCGCTGTGCAGACGCTGGAAGGCGAGACGCGCCGCTCGGACTGGGCCTTCGACACTGACGAGACGTTGGCTGCGGTCGCGCCGCTGATGCTGGTCAACGCGAGCACGAGCGCCGCGTACTGCGTGCGGGGCCGAGCGGATGTGGTGCCGGTCGACTGGGAGGTACAGGGCGGGACGGCGCCCTACACGGTGGGCGGCGAGTCGTTCGACGACCTCGAGGGCGCGGTCAGCCTCGATTGCCCCGCCACACTCGGCTCACGGCGGCTGACGCTCAACGTCTCAGACAGCAGCGACCCCGCGCAGGCTGTCAGCGGGACCGTCCCGATCACGGTGGGGGCGCCGATCTCGTTCCGGCTCGACGACCGCAGCCTGAGCTGCGAGGTGGGTGAGGAACTGAGCGTGGACTGGCGGCTGAGCGGCGGCAGCGGCTCCTATACAGTCAGCATCCCCGGCGAGAGCGCCGTGCAGGCGAGCACGGGCCGAGGCAGCGCCGAGGTTGACTGTCCGGCCACGACCGGGACCCACTCCTGGACGATCACGGCGACCGATAGTGTCGTGCCGAATCTTGATGCCTCGGGCAGCTTGAGCCTGACGGTCAGCTACCCGCCGCTTGATTTCAGCTTGGACGACGCGACACAGAGCTGCGACAAGGGAAAGACGCTCCAGATTGGCTGGGAACTGAGTGGCGGCCAGCCGCCGTACGAGGTGCGGGTCACGGGCTCCGAGGTGCAGCGACCGGGCGCCGGCTCGGGCAGCGTCGACTATGGTGCCCGAACACGGCGGGCGAGCGTCAACTGACGCTGAGGGTCGCTGATTCTAGTACACCCGTGCAGCGGATCGAGTTGACTCAGTTCGTCAACGTCCGCCTGCCCGATTACCCGTTCGAGGCGCGCATCCGGGCGCGGCTGTTGGACGACGGCCGGGTGGAGACCTGTCTACAGCTGCAGGGCGCGGCCGATTGCATCATGCCCTTTCCCGAAAGACGCTTCCTGACGCCCGCCGATATGGTCGACGGCCGCTGGTACGACAGCAGCACGGTCTACGCCGACTACGACGGCGATGAGAATCGCACGCTGGGCCAGATCTCCGGGCGCAAGGCGTCCGCCACCGCCAGCATCGAGTTTCAGTTCGCCGGATGTGGGGAGCTCGAACGGATCGAGCCGACGCGACGCTTCTTCAACTGGCGCACGGCGACCGTTGGCCGTTGGCTATGGACCGGCCGGTTCACGCACACCGTGATGGACGACTGCGCCGAGCGCTCGCAGCGTGACCTCTCCGACTCCCTCTGGATGAGTCCGGCCAACGGCGGCGTACCGGCCTTGCCGGGGACCGACGGCGGGCTGATGTCTGAACAGGACAGCGCGACCGGGGACGGCGATACGGACCAATAGCTCTGCCGTGCGAACGTCCTCGGCGCGAGACCATGTGAATCCCAACGGCGGTCCGGGGCGGCCCACTGCCCCGCATCGCGGGGCCGGGTGACGAACCTCACGCTGGGGCCAGCCAACCCCCGCCGCGCTTGGACGCACCGTCTCCAACAGCTGCCGAGTTGACCGGCCGCTTCGAATCGATGGACCCCGCAACCGAACGCGAATCGCGGTTCGATGCGCTGTCTGGCCCGGCGCCGCAAGACCGGCAGTACGAACGCCAACTGCAGCAAGCTCTGTCAGACACGAGAAAAGCGCCCCACATCTGGGGCGGCGGGAAGGCCACTGCCAACCTGGCGATGACCTTCCCGTCCGCGCTCGCCGCTCGCTCATCCCGCGGCGGCCTGCCCCCCACTTGATGCCGGGAGGGCTGCGCCCTGCTCCTGCTCCAGCGCCGATTCGAATAGTGACCGGTACCCCGGTTGCGGCTTGCGGCCGCGCCGCTTCGACGGTTGAGGCTGCTCGTGCATGAACTCGGCCCAGGTGAACAGCGACTGCTGCGGCCGCGGCAATCCGTGGTGGCCGCCGCAGGGAACGAGCTCGACCAGCGGTTCGGCGCGGCGGTCGGTGGGCAATGCCACGACCAGCGGCTCCGGTTCTGGCCCACGTCGCCGCCAGTCGTCATCGACTAAGCGCTGTTCGGGTTGCGCGGCGACCCGCTGGGCCTGCTCGAACACCGACTCGACCGAACCGGCGTCTTGCTCGCCCGAGACCAGCTTGCGAGCCAGGGGCAGCATCAGGTCGTCGTCGCCGCCGTCGCCGCAGTCGCCGCCGTAGGCGGCGAGGCCGTCATCGGGCAGTTCGCCCTCGACCGCGCGCGAACTCCGCAGCTTCCGCGCGACCAGCTTGAGCGCGTCGGCCTGCAGCGTGCTGCGGTAAGCCCTGAACACGACCTTGACCGGCTCGGTCTGGCCGATCCGCCAGGAGCGGCGCGATGCTGGCGCATGGTGTAGACCGAGTAGTCGGTCGCGAACCACACGATGTTCGGGAAGTCGATCAGGTCGAGCCCGGTCTGGACCAGGCGCGGGTGGCAGGTCAGCACATCCAGGCCTCGCGCTTGTCGGGCGCGACCTGGTCGGCCTGCATCACGGCAGAGCGGAACCCGTGTCGGGTGAGGAACGCCTGCATCTGCCCGGTGATATCGCGTGTGCCTGTGTGGGTCGCGTAGACCAGCACCCTGCGGCCCGCCAGCCGCTCTTGGGCGACCAGCTCGACCAGCGCCTGCTCCTTGGGATAGAGCTTGTCGCCGTCCAGCGGTGGAAGCTGGACGAGCATGTTTTCAGTCTCAGGGTCGAACACGGTCTCGCCCCTCGTGCAGCCGTCGGGGTAGGCCAGCAGCGACTGCAGGTAGGCGCCGAGGAGCCGCTTGGAGCCCGCAGCGAGAGCACTCGCAAGCGCCCGCCCGAAGCGTGCCCGCGACTTCGTCGCAGGCCACACTTTGCGAGTAGCCCGTGCTGTCTTCCCCCGTCTCCATCGACGAGAGCGGGACCTGCTCGTCGTAGCACGGCAGGCCTGAGCCAACGTCGGAGAGCCGCAGGAACACAGTGTGCCCGATCAGGTGGAACAAGGCCCCGGGCGCGAGCCCGGGCCGTTCCCGCACGACCTTGCGGTACTTGCGCCGCCGGCTCTGGCGTCCGCTCTCTAGCCCGTCTTCGTCGGGCTTGCCCATCGTTTGCTCAAGGAAGCCGTAACGCTGAATCCAGCGCGCCTCCTCGGAGCGTCCGAATTCGAAGCGGATCTCGGGCGGGAACCGGTAGAGCAGATGGAAGAGCGTGGACGAGTAACCGCCCATCCGCGTGCCCGAGAGGCTGAGCGACTTGCCGCAGACATCGGCAAGGCTGTCGGCGGCGGCCTGGGCCGAGCCGCGTCCCTGGTACTCGTGGACTTCGTCGCCGATCAGCAGGTCGAAGAACCCGGGCATCCTGAGCTTGACGTAGTCGGCCAGCGGGAACCGCCTCGGTCCTGACGGATCGGCCTGCCAGAGCGGCGAGCCGCAACCCGAGCAGCGGCGCTTGCGCCGAACCAGTTCGGCCGCGGTCAGCGGCACGCCGTCGCGGTCGACGACCTGCGCGCCGCAGTCGGGCAGTACGGAATGCGGACCGGGTCGCCGATCTCCTCCGAGCGGACGAGCTTGCCCTCGGAGACCGCGAGGCGCTCGACCGTGACCGGCCGCCAGCGGTAGGAGAGCTTGGCCCGCTCGCGCGACATGACGCCGAACAGCGGAGCGTTTCCGGTCAAGAACCGTAAGCGTTCGAGGTCGCTGATCGAGCTGACGATCACGGCGCGGGCCGCGCGGATGGTCTCCTCGACCTCGCGCTTCCACTTGCGTGTCAGGTGAGGCGGGCAGAGCACCAGCACCCGGCGGTACCCCGCCAGATGCGCGGCGGTCGCGCCGATGAACGTCTTGCCAGTGCCCATCTCGCCGACCACGGTGGTGCCGCGCTGCCGTTCCAGCGAGAGCGCGGCGCCGCGGATGGCGTCCGCTTGCGCTCCGAGAGGAGTGCGCAGCAGGCGCGGCATCGGTCGCCCGTCCAAGGCGGGCCGTTAGAGGGGTGGGTAGGAGTCGACCACCCGCTGAGTGATCGCATCCTTGTAGGTGTCGATGAATTCGCCGAGGTTCACATTGAGTCCTTTCCCTGGACTGGGGTCGTTAAACAAGGAGACCCCGACGGTCCCACAGGGGGACAGACGGGGTCTGGCGGGTGTGTTTCGGCCTACCGATCAGGCGAGCCGTTGAGTCGTGGTGGAGAGGTCAGGCGTCTTGCATCTGGCACCCTCTGGGCGTCGATCAATCGGCCGGGGCCTGAGCAGCAATGCCACAGCGGCCAGTCTCGATGGTATTCAGCCCCGGGGCTGCGAGCAGATGCCTTCACTCATGAGGAAAGCCGGCCGCGCGCCAGGCCTCGAACTCCTCGTAGAACTCCTCCAGCGTAAGCCCGAAGGTTGTTTCGAAGGCCGCCTCTGGATTCGCGTGGAGCGCTCTGTTGCGGTAGTAGCCGAGCAGCGAGAAGTCGCCAGCCTTCTCGACGAGCCGCTCCCACGCCAGCATGCCGAGGAAGAACGGAGCAACGGATCCATAGATCGTGGACTCGCGCAGGGTCATATCCATTCCCAGCATATGACGAACCATCACTGACCGCTGGGCGTCATAGGAGCCCAGCCCGCGATCATCGAGATATCGGTTTTCCGCGTACTTGGCTCCTCCCTCCAGAAGCCAGAGCGGCCCCGAGTCCTTCTCCGCCTCTAGCGTGTAGTAGCGCTCGTTGTACTCGGCGCGCTGCAGCGTGTGAAAGTACTCATGCACGAACGAGAAAGCAACGCGCTGTTCGGTTTCGAAACACGCTAGGTTCATGAGAATCTCGTTGATGTCAGCGTTATCGCAGCGCGAAACATCGCTTTCGCCCCTCACCTCCCGAAACATCAGCGCAGCAGCCGTGTCATCCACAGCGGCATGCACTTGCGGGGCTGTGCTCGCCCCGAGCCGAACACTGAAGTAGTCCGATACATCGGCGGCGCGATCGGCTAGCACCCGCTGGTCCGCCGCGTCAACATCTCCCCAAAAGCGAATGGAAGCGATCCAGTCGCGTTTCGCCTCTTCTGCGGGCCACCAACCGGCCGGGGACTGTCTCCAGAGCCCCGATTGTTCCATGTTGATCCAGATCGCCTCGCCATGTGTGTCCGCACTGGTAAATTGGCCACCAGTTGCGTAGGACTTCCCAATTCTCCACTCCTGGCTCGACTCGTCCCATCGCCATAGTTCGTTGAAATCGCCTCGGAGAACGTGTAGAGAACCTGGCGAGCCTGCCCAGGCGACGAGATTCCAACCGGTTTGCAACTCTACGGAACCCGACAAGTACGCGGGTTGGACCGGCGCAACACGCCGGAGCCACTGGATCGAGGAGTCGCCAGCCACTCGCAACAGAATGCCCATGCCCCGTCGCAAGACGTCCAAGCGGCCGGTCACCGTGTCTCCTCTTCTGGCAAACCGCCACTGCTGATCAGCAGCGTCCCAGGCGAACATCGCCACGGCTTCTGGGATGGCTGCGAAGACCGATGCGGTCGGTGTCAATGCCTCGACCCAGCCGATCGCATTCAACCCTGGGTACAGTGTTGTCGTGAGCCAAAGACCCTCCCGCTGAGTAGCGTCTGCCTCCTCTTCGGTGGCGCCTGTGACCACACGCGTCATCTGCGGCCGAGCCACGGCAAACTGCTCATAGAAACTCTCCGGGGTCAATCCGAAGACGGCTTCAAATGCGGTGCTCCAATCCCGGTACTTGCCTCGACTCGTCATGTATTCCACATTTGACGTATCGCCGGCGTGCTGAACGAGCCAATCGATGGCCAGCCACCCGAGACGGCGCGACGCTGCATGGTCGCGGTACCACGCATCGGCAGTCTCCAGCTCTCGAAGCGACTGCCCATCCTCTTGCACTGCCAGTTGGCGCCGATACCGTTCTCTCTCCAGACTCCCGCCTAGCCACGCTGCGTAGGATGAATGCAGATATTCGTGAAGTGACAATTCCAACCACCACGGGCCAAACAATCGGTGGCCGTCCTCGATAACCTGAGAGTGGCCACCAATACCTATCCAAGCGATATAGAGCTCGGGGAGGGTCTGCCGGGCTTCGCACGGAAAGAGCACGACAGAACTGTCTGGAGTGTCCCACTGGCAAGCTTCAGCATCGTGCCCATCCTCGAGCAGATGCCGGACGGCTTCATACGACAAACCGATATGCATCGTAAACTGTGGCTCTTCCAGACCATGCGCCTCGGAGAACCACTGGCCGACGTTGTCCCACTCCTCGCGAATCTGGGCCTCCTGCTCCTCGGGCACTTCGTGGAACACCAACTGCGTGCCTTCAGGCTGCGCGTGCACAACTTCGACACTGAAGACAGCCAACGCCAACACTGATACGGCGCACAGAAGCCGGAGCACATGTTGTGACATTGTCTAATCCTTTTTAGCGGTTTCAGGCCGGGTCACTCGTGAGCCGGGAATCCATTGCCACGCCAGGCCGCGAACTCGTCGTAGAACTCGTCGTGCGTGAGCCCGGACGTCGCTTCGGAGGCCTCCTGCGGCAAGCTGAGACGCGCGCGCTGTTCGAAACATTAGAGCAGAGACTGCGGTCCGGCGCGCTGGGCGACCAGTTTAGCAGCGAGCAATCCGAGTTGGTTGTGCATCCCCGATTGCAGATAGAGCCGTGCCTCTCGCAGCGTCTCGGTCGTTCGTTCGGCGCCCCAGACTCGAACTCGGCGGACCTCGGCGTAGTCTCCCCGCCGGATCGAATCCCGGTACCCAGAGCGCGCCGATTCGGCCTGCCCCTGAGGGATCGAGGCAGGGCCGTAGTCCTTCTGGTCCAGATGCCCGTCCACGTAGAACCGATCCTGGAACGTGTCTATCTGCAATGAGTGCAAGTACTCGTGTGCGAAAACGCCAAACTCTATCAAGTGACGGCCGTCGCAGGTCCGGCTGAGCAGAAGCTCGCGCGGATCAGCTTCGCCCCAGAAGCCGGACCCAGGCGTGCCGAACACTTCCCGATGCATTGCGTCAGACGACTCGAAGTCGGCAGCCACGTACACCTGCGGGTTGGAGTTTGTCCCGACACGTTCCTTGAAGAACGCTTCGACATTGGAGATATGTTCTCGCACCCGACTTTCTTCTGAGGCGTTGTTGTCTCCCAGAACCTTGTCTCATTGATCCACTGATCCCTCACCTCGGCTTCCGGCCACCAGCGAGGATGAAACTATCGCCAAAGTCCCGCCTGAGATGAAATCAGCGCCACTGCATCGCCTGGTGCGATTTGTGTCGACTCGGCATAGAACCTGTCTAGGCCTGCGACAAGTGGCGCGCTCCAAGCTTGGCGCCCGACGTCCCACCGGTGTACCAAAACAAGGTCGTTGCCCAGCGGACCGAGTGATTGCGGCCAGCCGACCCACGCTGCAAGGTTCGCGCCGCTAGCAACAGACGGGTAAGTCGTAACAGCGGTGATGGCCGGGCAGGTCGTTGCGAGGCGCCGCTACCACTGGATCGGATCGCGGCCTCCAACCCGCAGCCAGAGCCCCATTCCGGTATGCAGCCGCGGGAGGTCTCCGCTGGCGCTGTCTCCGCTCCGCGCGAGGTCGAGTTGTCGAGGAAGACGACTTCGTTCGCGTGAACTTCCGTCGTTTGGCGGCGTTGGCCGTCCTGGTTCTCCCAGCTGTCGTAGCCCAGCCGGCCCGAGGCGTAGATCCGGTCGCCCTTCTGGGCGTACTCGGCGACAGCCTCGGCGGTCTTGCCCCAGACCACGAGGTTGTGCCAGTCGGTCTGGCTCTCGCCGCCCGAGCTGCGGCGCTCGGTCGCCAGGCGCAAGCGGCAGACGGCCGTGCCGCCTCGGGTCTGGCGCAGTTCGGGTTCGGTCCCAACCCGGCCCAGGAGTTCGACTCGGTTGCTCGAGCGTGACATCGGTTGTGCTCCTTTCAGAGAGCGTGGCGGCGCGGAGCGTCCGCGCCAGATTGGTGAAACGGAAGCGGGGCCGGCCTCCGATGGTTGGAGACCGGTCCCGTGTTGCGACCTCTCGGGCAAGGGGTCGCCCAACTGACTCGCAGGTACTCCGAGACTTGCTCGGTCACGATCTCGGCCCGCACGTCCGGCTCGCTCGCGACAGCCGAGCCCGGCTGGCAGGCGTTGAGGTAGGGGCAGCTGCGGCACTGCCAGTCGGCGGCCCCGAAGTCGCGTTCGGGCAGCGCCTCGGGGTCGGGGCCGCACGAGTCGTGGTGGTCGGCCAGCGCCTCCAGCCGACGGCAGGCCCGCTCCTATGCCCGCTCGACGCGACCCGCCGGAATCACTTCGTGGTCCCAGCGGCGCGAGCCCGTGTCAAGCGTGGCGATGACCACGTCGCGGACTTCGCCGAACAGGCCGAGCGAGTAGCAGGCCGCCTGCGCGACTGAGTCGGGGTGGCTGCGCTCCCCGCCCAGCGTCTGCCAGCGCTTGAACGCTTCCGGCCCGCGCGTCTTGACCTCGATGACGATCTCCGAGCCGTCATCGGCCGGTTCGTCCTCGCCGAACAGGAACTGCTCGACGGCGGCGATGGTTCCGCCATCGGGCGGGAGGAACCCTGTGGCGTCGGGGTGGCCGGTGATGGTCAGCCGCGGCGAGACTTCGACCGAGACCGACTCGGGCTCGTCGCGGTCGCGTCCCCTCTTGTTCGGCACGGCGCCGCGAACCTGCTCCTCGGAGAACCCCTGCTGCAGGCTGAGTTCGATCAACTGCGCCCGCAGGTTGCGGACGTCGGCTCGGTCGTCGCGCGCGGCGGGGGAGCGGCGGGAGCGGCGGGAGCGGCGGGCGGCGCTTGGGTCCGGCGCTCGTCGCCCGAGCGCCCCCGAAACCGCTGACCGCTGCGGTCCCGAACCGGGCTCGGCGTCTCCGCCACCGCTCGAGGCAGTGGGTGGGTCGCCGTAGAGACCGTTGCCGAACCGGTCGACAAAGCTGCGCAGCGCGCGCTTGAGCGCGTCGGTCACCGCGCCCTTGAACGCGGTCTCATGGCCCTCGGCCGACTCGTCGGTGATCGGCTGGAAGCCGACGTCGGTGCGCGAGGGCGCGCCCGCCACGGTGACTCGCACGACCGTCGAGTAGGCGGCGCTGCCGATGACATCGCCGGACCGCGGCGCGACCGACTCGATCTGGCGCAGGCTCACGTCGCCGACCAGTTCGTAGCCCCAGCCGCCGTCGCCGAAGACCTGGGTGGCCTGGTCAATGGCGGTGTGGCCCTCGATGTAGCTGAACTTGCGGCCGCCGCGGCCCTGAAGCCTGTTGATCGCGTCGGGCAGTTCGACGCCGTCGGTCCGCTGGATGAAGTCCAGCACCTCGCCGCTCTGTCCCCAGCCGAAGCAGTAAAACCGCTGCGTGTCGGCGTAGACCGTGAAGCTGCCCTCGGTCTCCGCGTGGAACGGGCAGACGCCCAGCCGCACACGGCCCCGTCCGCGCAGCTTGACCCCGACGCCTCGACCACGCCGCCCAGCCGGTGACGGGCCTTGAGCGCGGGAATGTCGATGTTGGCGCGGGCGACGGTCATGACGGGCCGCCTCGGCGCAGGGGCTTGATCCCGCGCGAGCTGCGCCGCGAGACCAGCTTGCCGAGCGCCCGGCGCATCCCGAGGACACCGACGACTTCGAGCGAGTCATCGTCCCGTCCCGTCAAGACGGCGGCTCTGCCCTTGCTTGGGCTGTAGATCAAGGGGTCCTCGTTGCGGACCTCGCCTTCGGTCGCGCTGGACATGTCCCATTCGGAGACCTGCGCGTAATCTCCATTTCCCCTCTCCCCCCGCTCCGCGGGGGGAGATGCCGCAGGCAGAGGGGGGCTCCGGGCGCGCCCTCACCAGATAGCGGAAGCTCCCCACCTTCACTTCGTGACACCGCCACCGGCAGGGAAGGTCGGAGCAGTGGGACTTACGCGCAGGTCTCATTCGGCGAAGACGCGGAGCGCTCCGTCGAGGTCGCCTGCGCGTCGGCGCCGACGGCCTTCATGGCTCGCGCTCACCGGCGATGTCGTCGGCGGTCGCTCGCCGACGATGGTGTCGATCAGCCGGTCGACCTGCTCCTCCACAGTGGGCCGGGGAACGGTCGTCGTGGTTGCTGCAGTCATATGCGGTCTCCTTTCGCTGTGGACGTGTGACTGCGTCGCGGCTGGGAGGGGTCGTTTGAGGCCACGAGGAAGGGCCGCCTCCGGAGAGACGGCCCTTCAAGTGCGGTCGGATGAGTTCGAGATGTCAGCGGGATCGACGCCCTCGCGTCGCGATCCGCAGGCGGTCGAACAGGATGCGCCGGACGAGCCAGGCAGCCCAACCGAGCCCGAACGAGTTGAGCGCCACGACCTCAAGGTCGTAGCCGAGCACCAGCGGCGCCGCCAGCAACACAAGCAGGAACGACAGCAGGAAAAGTCGCCAGTTCGCACGACCCACCGCGGCTCGGCCAGCAGCGACCGGTCGGCGCGGATCCTCGTGCGCTGCGTATGCCGACCAGATCGACTCTCCGGTCAGCGCCTCCAGCCGGCTGAGAATGTGCTCGCGCGAGCAGCCGACCAAGTGGTATCTCAGATCGATGCCGTTGCCGTCGCGCCGCTGCCGGAACGTCAACTGCTCGATTCCGACCCCATGGCAGATGTCCGCCGTGGTGTGGAACCAGCCGCGCTCGAAGCTGACCCGCTGTGGCCACAGCTCCGCGACCCGCGGTGCGCTCGGACCGACGTACCGTCCTCGTGTTCCTGATGCGTTCCTCTCGTGCGCGTCCTTCATGTGGTGCTCCTTTCCGTTGAGCCGACCGCTGTGGCGGGGCTGTGTTCGCGGGTTGAGGATGGATGTGTGGTGAACCGCGCCGGCATCCCGGGCGCAGGCCATCGTTGTTGAAGTGAATGGGGCTGGGTGATGAACGCACTCCGCCCACGGTCGGATGCCGGACGGTGGGGAACGAAGTGCGGAACTGGGGAGGAGGCGCAGTGCAATCGGGCGCAATCCCGCTGCAATCGCGCTCGGATCGGCACGTGCTCAATGCCGGCGTGGACACGAAGCGACCGGGCTGCGCATGGTGGCAGTCCAGTCAGGTGTCCAATCTGCGGTCAGCAGGCCTGGTCGTGACCGCCGATGTCATCCCCGCATTCTGAAGCGAGTCTCAGGAGAGCCAGGCTCAATCCTTCGACCAGTTCGCGCAGCGGGCGCGCTTGTCTCTCTGTGAGCCGGACGGTCGGGAGAGCGAGGCTCGATCCCTCTGGCCGGACTCTGGTCGGAGACGGACCATCCAGTTTTCTTAGCAAGAACAACTGGCAAAAGCCGGAAACCACCCTCAGTAACACGCCGCCGAAGCGGGTGATGGCAACGAGATTCGACCTGAGCGGCCCAGATCGCTTGTTCTGATTCAACAACCCGTCGACTAGTGTCCTGTTCACATTTGCCTCAGCCCCCGTCGCCCCATGTTTGACACGGGGCCCGGACCTCGTTCGTCGTGCGCAGCTTGAAGGTCGCTCTCGCTTCAGCTGTCATGCGGCGTCCCCGCCCCACGACTGCGCCGGCCGATGGGTGATCTCGCGACCCTTGTGGTCGCCCGACTCTTATCCGCAATAGAGCTGCTCACACTTGCCGCAGTCCACTGTTCGAACCTGGGAATCACAGGTTGTGAATGATGGACCTGGATCAGTGAACAGGCTGTAAGAGAACACCCAAGAGCCTCTATGGCGCGGTTGCAGATCCGAACCAGTTGTCTCCAACCACGGTTGGGAACACCAGCTGTGGAGAGCGGTAGTCATCCAGATGGCGAGATTCCAAGTGAAGCCCAATGTGATGGAGATTGCATGAGCTCAACGACTCAAAGAACGTTGGAACACATGGCCCTGTCCGATCTTCTGTTCTCGGCGATTGCGCCCGTTTACATCCGCGCTCGGTTGCTGCAGGAGCGTCTGCAATCGGGGATGGTGTGGAACGCGCTCGACCCAAAGTTCATCGCCGATCCATATCCCACTTACCGCGAACTTCGGGAGCGCGACCCCTTCCACTACAGCCCGCTCACCGGCTCGATCGCGGTGTCCCGCTACGAGGATGTCGACGCGATACTGCGCGACTTTCGTAGCGTCCGCAATGCTCCTCCTGTGGGCAAACAGAGTCCGTTGGCCTGGGAACAGACTCGGCGTCAGCTTGCTCCCGACTTGCTCGTGCTCGACGCACCGGATCACACACGGTTGCGCGGACTCGTCAATCACGCGTTCGCCCCTCGCCAGATCGCGAGGATGGAGGACGACATCCGAGCGACGGCGCACGCCCTGCTCGATGGGCTGGGCGACGGCGCCGAGTTCGACCTGATGGAGAGCCTGGCCTCGTCGCTCCCGATGGTGGTGATTGCCGAGATGATCGGCGTGCCCACGAATGATCGTGAACAGTTCAGGACCTGGTCGAACCGCATTGCGAGGGTGCTCGAGCCCAATATGACCCCGGAGGAGGGTCGATTGGTGCTAGATACGGCGATGGAGCTGGACAAGTACTTCGTGCCGATCATCGAAGACCGACGGCGCGAACCGAAGGACGACCTCGTCTCGCGGCTCGTACAAGCAGAGCAAGAAGGTCACAAGCTGACCAACGAAGAGACCCAGGTCACGCTGCGCCTGCTGCTGGTCGCAGGCAACGAGACGACGACCAACCTGATCGGCAATGGCGTGCGGGCGCTGCTTGAGCATCCCGAGCAACTGCAACTCCTGTACGAACAGCCGGAACTGATTCCCGACGCGACCGAGGAACTGCTTCGCTACGACTCCCCGGTGCAATTGGATCTGCGCTATGTCGCCGGCGACATGGAGCTTGGAGACAAGCGCGCGAAGGCCGACTCGTGGGTCTCGCTGCTGATCGGTGGGGCCAATCGGGATCCGGAAGTGTTCGATGATCCGGAAACACTAGACGTAACACGCAAGGACGCCGGCAACATCTCCTTTGGTCGCGGGGTCCATCATTGTCTCGGAGCCCCACTCGCGCGGTTTGAGGCCAAGATCGCATTTGAGGTGCTGTTGGAACGCTTCGACGAGATCCAGTTCGGTTCGCGTGAGCCGGTCTACAAGCCGAATATCGTGCTCCGCGGCCTGAGTAACCTCGACGTTCGCGTCCATCATCGCGGCGGGCGAAACTTCAATGGAGCGGCTCCCGCTGAAGCGGCGGTCGAGCAGCTAGCTCCTCCAGCAGCCCTGATCCAGACCGCTGCCTCCCCGACAGCCCCAGCGTGAGCAGGCGCGCTAACCAGTGCAGCAGCTGTGTCCTGCGCCGTTCGCGACGAGTGCATCACTGAGGCCTGCGCTGGGGAGAGCAGACATCGAATCCCACTAGCCAGGCTTGGGCCGGGAACGGTGCATCTCCCCCCGCTCCGCGGGGGGAGATGCCGCAGGCAGAGGGGGGCTCCGGCCGCGCCCTCACCAGATAGCGGAAGCTCCCCACCATCACTTCGTGACACCGCCACCGGCAGGGAAGTTCGGAGCAGGGGGACTTACGCGCAGGTCTCCTCGAGGAGAACCCTCGATGGCGCCGAAGCGGCGCGCTGCGCCCTGCTAGTGCATCACCAGGCCGCCATCGACGTTGAACCCCTGGCCGGTGATGTTGCGGGCGCCGGGGCCGGCGAGGAATCGCGCCATCGCCGCGATGTCCTCGGTCGTGTTGGCGCGGCCGAGCGGGATACGGGCATCGCGGGCCTGCTCCAGCTCGGCGATGCTCAAGCCGGAGCTCTCCGCGCGTTGCCGCATATTGGTGATTGACAGGTCGGTCACGGTAACGCCAGGACAGATGGCGTTGACGTTGATGTCGTGCTGGGCCAGCTGGTGGGCGGCGATCATCGTCATCGCCAACACCGCGCCCTTGCTCGCGGCATAGGCTGCGTTGGAGGTGCCGGAGTAGCCCTTACCGGCGATCGATGCGATGTTGATGATCCGACCGCCATCGCCCTGGGCGATCATTTCGCGGGCGGCGCGCTGCATGCAGAAGAACACACCCTTGGCGTTGACTCGGTGGATGCGATCCCAGTCCTCCTCCTCCACGTCCATCACGTAGAGGTAGCGGGTCACGCCGGCGTTGTTGACGATGATGTCGATGCGCCCGAAGGCGTCCTTGGCCTCTGCGATCATGCGCTCGATATCGGCCACGCTGCCCATATCGGCGTGGATCGCCACGCTCTCGCGTCCCAGCGCCTTGACCTCCTCACTCGTGTCCTCAACGTTTTCACGGTCGATGTCGGCCACCGCGACGTTGGCTCCCGCGTTTGCCAAGTCCAGCGAGATGGCCCGGCCCATGCCGCGCCCCGCACCGGTCACCACTGCGTTCTTGTACTGAAGCTCCATCAGGGTGCACCCTCCTTGCCGGATAGTGCCGCGACCCTAGATTCGCCGGCGGGAGATTGCAACGCCGGAACAACCGCTTGGCGCGAGCGAACAGGGTTGGCGCTTGCGCTGAAGACGCGCGATCAATTGCAGTTCGGCCGCGCAGCAAGTCACGCCGGCAACGCAAGGATCCGTCAGTTCGCGAGGGGTCCGAACATCGCCAGCTTGGGACTCGGGTGAGGCCCGCAGGGCACGATCCCGATCTACGGATGCTGAACCGGCAAACGGAAAGGCGGAACCGCCTCATGCTCGACCTGCAACCCGAATACGAGGAAGGCGTCCTCGTCCTCAACCCAGCCGGGAGAATCGACGGGGCCAACGCCAGGGCGTATGAAGCGGCGCTTCTCGATCGGATCAGCGCCGGTCAGACGAAGATCCTGCTGAACTGCGAGGCTGTTGAGCCGGACTGCGCCGTCTCATTCGAGGAACCGGTCGACCGACAGACCGTCTTCGGCCACGCGGACCTCAGCCAGACGGCGCCGCGCTGACGGCCGAGCTGCGGATCGCATTGCCGACGCTGGTCCAGCTCACGCATCACCCGCGTCGCCTCGAGTGGCGCACGGAGACCGTGACCCTGCTCCGTCAGGGGACCAGCCAGACCGTCTCCGAGACGGTGACCGTGCCTCTGCCCAACGGCGGTAACACCAGGCACACGATCTCAGCGTATCGCTCGATCCCTTCGGCCACCGTGCAGAAGCAGGTGACCCTGGAGATCGAGCACCCCGAGCATGCGCGCGCGGAGCTGGTCCAGCGGCAGCCCGGCAGCAAGGCGCGGACGGAACGCAGCGGCCGGTCCGCCGCAGCGATGCTTTAGTGCCCGCCCGGCCTCAAGTTCTCGGATGACTCAAGGAAGTTTGCCCGACCGATTGATTTCGGTCCGACCTCGCCCACATCGGACATCCCTTAGTTAGGATCGCATACGCTCCGCTGCGTTGAGGCGAAGGTCAAAAGGATCCCGAGACACTAGAGAGTTAATCAATGAGCTACGCTCCTGTTCTATATCCTGAAGTAGACGAGACCGAGGGTTGGATCGACTTTCTGACCACGGCACTTCCCTTCTCGTTTCGACACATTTCCAAGCGCGGAAAGACCTATGTACTGCGGGAGCCCCTCCTGGCCGTTGGGCCCCTTGCGGCCAAGCAGATAAACTACCGGGCGCTCGGTAGTATTTTCTAGACGACGGGCAAGCTGTTGGATCACTCCCCAATGGACCTATACTGGCAACGGTATCGTATGGAAGGAGCATTATCAATGCGCCTTCAACAGGCGACTGCTCCAATGCGATTGGATCCAGTCGGCTTACACAATTCGAGGCAACTCGAAAGGATGTGGCAACGAGCACAGGACAACCGCTTGGACAGAGCGAGAGCGAAAATGACGCATGTCATCCACGAAGTAGAATTGTGCATCAAGGCAATAGCCACGCACGCGGCCTACCGTACAGATGGGGTATCTCAGCGCCCGGACGGACACGATATGGTGAGGTTGTGCGGAACACTGCCACGTTCATTGCAGGAAGAGCTGTGCGCGGAATCGGAGACCGTTGTTGGAAACTATACGGCGTCTACGCGTGGGCTTGAGCAGAAGATAGCGGAGGTCAAGGTGATTCGCGGCCAATATCCTTCTACCGCAAGCGGCGCCCAGGAAGATAAGGAAACGCTCGAGTGGTTGGCGGATCAGGTCAACCACAAGTCATATATCTTTCTTTTGGAGAGGCATGATCCTGGATCTAGTGCGAAGTATCTCCATTCGGGTTGGCTCGCCGAGGCGATTGACCAATTGAAGGAGTTCGCAGGCATGGGAGATGTTAGCAGCTACTTTAGGTATTCGTCAGGAACGAGCTATGATGCACTTCCACCCGATGTAGTTCTTTGGGGGATTGTGTTGAGTCGGTTCCTTTACGAGCATCTCTTTCCAGTACCGATGGATGATCAGCGCCGGGCGACAACACGGTTGCTGATGTAAGCAGCGTTCGCCCGCTGCTTTCTCTTCTCGCCGCCCGACCTCGACACCCGATCGGGCACGCCCTACGGGATCGACATGCGCGCCTGCCCGCCGATCGTCGACCCCTGGGAGGGCCGCCCACCTCAACGCCGATACGGCCGTGCTGGCCCGCTCCGGCTCGGGCAAGTCGTTCGCGACCAAGCTGGGCGTGCTGCGCGGGCTCTGCCGCGGCGTCGTCGTCTACGTGCTCGACCGCGCCGACCCCGAGGAACTGCTCCAGCGGATCGGCAGCCTGCGCCGGCTGATCGAGGTGATGGTCGGCGAGCGGCTCAGCGCCGAGCGCCGCGCCGCGTTGGACCACGCGCTGGCCGGCTACGACGCGCGACCCTCGCAGCGGACCGGGTTCCGCGACTTCTACGCGCTACCGGAAGAGAACGACCCGGAGGGTCTGGCCAAGCTGTTGCGCCCGTTCGCGACCGGCAGCCTCAGGCGCCTGCTCTCTGACGAGGGCGACGACCTGCTGCGCAACGAGGCGCTGGCTCGTCTCCTGTCCGCGAGGCGACGGTCTGCTGCTGGACAAGGGCGAGCGGTTTCCGATCCGGATCGAAGCCACGCCCGAAGAGACCGAACTGATCGAGTGGCGGCCCGGCGCACACGCAAAGCTGGTAGGCGCAGGAGGCTCGACGCGAGACTCCACCCCCTCAGTCTGATCCGGCGCCCGCCCACCCCCGAACCGGTGCTGTTGGCGGTCACGCCGCCGCGCACCGGCCAGCGCACCCTGCTCGGCCTTGCCGCGTTCGCCGCCTCCCAGGGCTACAGCTGGCTTGAGGCCGGGGAGGTCTGGAACCTAGCCGCGCTCTGCGCGGGCACTGCGGTCGCTCTGATCGGCGGCGGCTGGGCCTGGCGGCGCTGGAAGCGTCCGAGCGCCCGCTGCTTCGATCCCCAACTGATCGAGGCGAAAACCTCGCGCGGCGCGTTCGAGGCGGAGCTCGAACTGGTCGTCGTACCGCCCGCCCGATCGCATGAGCGACGCGCCCGCGAGGTCCTGGACGGACTCGCCGCCGCATACCGCCACTACGACCATCCCGCCGGCGCCCGGTTCCGGGCGGGCGGATTGCAGCCGCTCATTCCGGCAGCACCCGCGCTGCATCCCCAGGGTCCGGGACTGTTCGGACGCCGCAGCGTGCTGGGCGTGCGCGAGGTCGCAGCGCTCTGGCATCCGCCCGGCGCGGCGGACGAGTCGCCGCTCGTGGCCCGCGCCGGGGCGCCCACGCTGCCGCCCGCGGTGGGCGAACTGGCCGGCGGGGCGGCGGTCGGGGTGATGACCGAAACCGACCCGCAGCGAGTGCGCTTCCCCGACGACCTGCTGCGCCGCCATCACCCCTACGTCGCCCGCACGCGCATGGGCAAGTCGACCCTGATGCGGCACATCGTGGGGCACACGCTGCGCAACAAGGCCGAGGGCCTCGATTCGGACGCCGTCGTCGTGGTCGACCCGCACGCCGACCTGGTCGCCGCGATCTTGGACGAGACTCCGGACTGCCTCGATGAACAGGTCCGTTTGATCGACTTGGCCGACCCGTCCGGCGCGCCGCGGATCAACCTGCTCGACGCGCAGGTGTTCGCAGACCGCGACCGCAGCGCCGACTCGGTCGTCAGCGTGGCGCGCGGGCTGTGGGAGCCGTGGGGTCCGCGGATGCAGTCGATCCTCGAACAGACCGTCAAGACCCTGCACGAGGCCAACAGCCACCCGTTGACCGAGCCGGACGAGCAGCACGCCATCCTGGACGGCCTGCGCCTACTCTCGGATGACAAGTTCCGGGACACAGTACTGACCCGAGTCAGCGATCCGTATCTCCTGGAGTGGTGGGCGCGTCGGTCGGGGGCTCGCTGCTCAACCTCGTCGACTCGGTGATCCGCGAGCAGGAGCGCCTGCCTCTTGCCCAACGGCGCGGGGCGCTGGTCGTGGTCGACGAGACGCAGACCACTCCGGGTGTCGCGTTCGAGTCGATGCTCTCCGAGCTGGGCAAGCACGGCGCCTCGTTCGTGCTCGCCACCCAGAGCCTGCGCAAGCTCGACGACATCTCGCCGACCATGCGCCACACGCTGCTCGCCAATGTCGGCTGCCTCTGCGTCTTCCAGGTCTCGGGCGCCGACGCACGCGAGCACGTCTGGGAGTTGCGCCGCGAGCGGATCACGGAAGAAGACATCGTCTCGCAGCCGGTCCATCATTGCTATCTCCGCGCCACGCTCGGCACGGAGCGGATGCCCGTGTTCTCGATGACGGTGCGCAAGCCCGAGCCCGGCGACCCGCTGCGAGCTGCCCGCATCCGCAAAGCTGCGTCCGCCGACGTAACGCCCCTGCGGGAGCTGGAGGCGCAGCAGGCTGAGCGACAGCGGGGCGTCGCTGAGTTCCGCGGCCAGGTGGAGTCGCTGCGTGAGGCAACGAGGCCGCCAACGCCTCAGCCGAGCGCAACCCGCGTCATACCCAACTCCCGCAACCGCAGGCGCACAGCCTCGTCTCAGCTCCGCCCGCAATCACGTCCCTCGCGCTCGAGCGCGATGTCGAGCTGAGCGGGTCGGACGCCAGCATCTGGCGCGCACCGTCGGGAGCCGCCCGGCTCACGCTGCGGGAAGCGCCCTCATTCGCCTTCCCCGTCTCCAGCCGTCACCTCGAACGTCCGCTGGCGCGGTTCGCCATGCCCGCGCCGCTCGCTGCAGATCCTCGAGATCACCCCTGGCTGCTGCCGTCCGCGCTGACGACGGCCGAGAAGCGGACGCTGGATCTCCTCGCCGACTGGCGCTGGATCAGACCGCTGCATCTCGCGGGTCTGCTGGGCGTCGGCAAGCGCCGGCTCTCGCGGTTGCTCCGCCGCCTCGACGAACTGGGACTGATGACCCGCGTCATCCGAGCGGGACACTCTCGGCTCTCGCTCTCCGATCGCGGCCTCGCCTGCATCGCCCGCCGCGATCGCACCTCGGTCGGGATGGCGCGCAAACGCTGGAGCGCTCAGCCGCGCAACTCTCCCGAGCCGGCCAGCTGGCGCGAGATCAGCGGGATCCGCTTGCGCCAACTCCTGCGCAGCCTCGAGCACACGGAATCGGTGCACTGGTGGGGCGCGCTGCTGGCCGCGCAGGCGCGGGATGGCTTGATGCAAGTGGTCCAGCTCGACCCGCCGCACCGAGCTTCGCGGTACTTCCGCTACGAGGAGCGGATGCGCTCGATCCACCCGGACGCCGATGCGCTGCTGCGCACTGCCGAGGGCGACCGGGCCGGTCTCCTTGAGTGGGAGCGCCGCGCCGGCCGGCCAGCCACAATGGCGGCCCGGCTCGCGCCCTACCTGCGCTGCTACGCCGCGCGCTGCCCGATCGAGGACCACGGCATCATTCCCAATGTCCTGGTTGTGTTCGAGGACGAACTGGCCGCGACGCACTTCCTCCGCGTCGCTGAACGCGCAATGGCTCGCGCCGAAGTCCCAGCCCCGTTGCTCGTCTCGGACCGGCTGACCCTGGAACAGCAAGGACCATTGGGCGAAGCCTGTCGCTCAGTCGAACGGCGCTCGCCGCTCGCCCCGTTCTGATTGACGCCGGTTAGTCAGGAGACGAGGGCGGATCGGCCGTGTCCTGTGATCCTCCCAGCGTCCACCGCTGGCTCGCCCCCCAGGACCCTTCCACACCTCCGCATCGAACAGCACCGCGTGGCGACCGTCATCCTCGCCCTCGCTCGTTCCCTCCAACAGGCAATGCAACAACTCCCGGTCCGTCGCGAACTCCAGCATCGCCAGCAGGTGCGCCGCATCGGGCCTGCCGCCAGCCAGCCAGCGGTAGAGCGAGCGCACGTGGACGCCCAAGGCCCGCGCCAACCCGCGCCGGCTGAGACCCGACGCATCCCGCAAGCGCTGCAGGCGCTGCGGGAAGTCGTCGGGAAACTCGCACTGCCCAGACGCGAACGTCAATCGCTCACGGCCGGCCGCCGCCTATCCCTCCGCTTCGTCGGTGAGGGTCAGCTGCTCGCCCAGCAGATCGCTCAGGCCGTCCGGAGCCTGGACGGCGAACCTGGCGAGCGAGAGCATCGCCCCACCGCTCGGCGTGGCGCCGCGCCGCCAGCGGAGCAGTTGCCGGCTGTCGACGCCCAGGGCCTCGGCCATCCCCTCCCCGGTCAGGCCGCTGCATTGTTTGATCGCGGTCACACGCTCCTCACAGTTGGCCGGCAGCTGCGCCTCGCATCCACTGAAGTCGAAGTGTCGCGATCGGTCCCGTCGCTTCATTGCTGGTCTCCACTCCCGCGGGCGACCTCCGCGCCGACCTGTGCTTCCTCAGATTTGCGGTTCGCTTCCGCGGATTCCGCGGCCTTCACGGCCGGCTGATGCCGCGCGATCATCCGCGCCAGCATCCACAACCCGGTCCGCGGAATCCTCGTCTCTTCCTCGGTCATCTCCTACAAACGCATCACATCCGTCTCTCGAACGAGCGGGGATTCGTGGTTGATGGCCGAGCATCGCGGTCATGCCACACGCTCCCGACATAGTACCCACGTTCTCTTCCGGCCAAAGTTTTCGAAGACGGCCGATATTCGTCAATGCGTGCCCACATGCAAATCAGAGGTGGTGATCAATGCATCACTGATGCGTGCGGCTGGATGACCGAGGCTTGGCGCGGGCTCGTTCAGGCGACCACCTGCAGTGGGATCTGGACTGGAAGCACCCGCGTCCAGGCGCCAGATTCGGGCGACAGCGCAGGTCGGGAGTTTGACGATCAAGGAGATGGCGCACCGCCCTTCACGGGCCTGGGAGCGCGCCGATTGCCTAAGATTGCGGCAACTCGCACCTGGATTACGGGTCGAGCGCTGCGTCAATCCTCTTCGCCCGCAGTGAGAAACGGCTGAATCTCCCGTTCCCACACATCCTGGAACGCGTGCTCGTTGAGAAGGTCCACATCCGGCGCCAGCACCTCGCCCGCGAACCGCGCTCCCGGTCTTGCGGCCCAGCGGATCACGTTCGCCTCGGCCAGTTCCGCCAGTCCGGCCGCGACCGCCGACCGCGACATCGTCGTCAGACGCGCGATGTCCTTCTGGCGCACCACAACCCGGCGATCAGCGCCGAAGTCCAGGTCTTCCAGGGCCAGACGTGAGACCAGCGCCGCGGCCACGCGGGACCCGGTGCGCCACTCGTCGCCGGCGAAATCCAATGGACGCGAGCCAAGCGCCGCATCACCAGCTCATGCATCCGCTCACGCACCGAAGGAAGCCGCCCCACCACGAGCGCCATCGTGCTCTTGGGGATGCGGACAACGACCGACTCAGTGATCGCCGAGTAGCTGCCGACCCAGCGCTCGGCATCCATCAGGAACTCGTGCACACCGATCAGAAACGGAGCCGCGAGTTCTGAGTGGGGCGATTGCCTCGGAGCGATGGCGCCAGATTGAACGAAAGCCAGATGCGTGAACACTGAACCTGAGCGGATAAGCGGTCATTCGGCAGAGGGTCGCGCGTATTCCAAGTCCAGCCTCTCTGCTGAATCGGTCAACACGGCCTCCAACGCCAGCGGGTCGACCGATTCGAGGTCGAGGCTCCGAGCAACTGCCTGACCGAAACCATCAACCTCGATTGCCATCGATCCGTCCCTCCAGCAAGTGATGCCAGCGGCCCCGGGCGATCCCCAATGAGTCGCAGCCGCCGCGCCGACGTGGTTCCGACGGCATCGTCATTTACCTCCTCTCAGTGCCCCGGAGACCATCAACGGCCACGGCGGACTCGACAACTGCGAGCGACGGCGGCTTGTCGAGAATCGCGAAGAGTCGGCGATGCGACTTGGATGGTCCTTGGAGTCACAAGCTGGCGTGCGCACGACTTCGACTGCTCCTCGCACCACTGGTTGCAGCACGCCTCTGAGTTGAATCGGCTCCGTGAGCGCGAGCACAGCATCGTCCAACACCTGGCCTGAGCCGTGGTCCCGCGCTTATCCGCGCAGGTAAACTCTGAACGAGCGAAGGGCGCGAGGGCCGACATGGGTGATCCATCTGAAGTTACGCCTGAGGAAGTCGAGCGCCTGGATGCGGGCCAGCTTCAGAAACTGGTGAATCGACTCGTGGAGATCGAGGTTTCTCAGGAAGGACTGTCGGTAGATGTGCTTGTGGCATCGGATCGAAGCAATGACAAAGATGGCGGGATTGATGCTCGGATTCATGCCGCCGCGTTTGGTCGAAGCGAGTTCTTGCCCGCCGGCTCCTCGATCTTGCAAGCCAAAGCGGGGAAGAGCAATTGGCCGGACTACAAGGCGGAACTGCAGAAGCAACGTGTGAAAAAGGCTGTTTAGGAAGGCAAGACCCACGTCATGGTACTTGGTCGCCAAGTCAACGACCTGCAATACGCGACCCAGAGTGAAAGCCTGCGAACTGACCTGGATGCAATCAACCCAAACGTTTCGTTCACGCTGCGATCGGCGAGTCAGGCGGCGAAACGGGCAACAAAGTACCCGGCAGTATGGCATCTCCTTAGCAGGTCTCCCCTGCATTTCTACAACGTGCGCCAGTTCCTGAGGGAGCACGAGATGCACGAAGTCGAGTACTGTTGGTCTCCGGCAAGCACAGCACTTCGGGATGCGATTCGCACTCAGCTGGCTCAATCATCCCCCAACAAGCCACTGCGAATCTACGGCAGAACCGGTCTTGGAAAGAGCCGGCTAGTCCTGGCAGGCTGCTGAAAAATGGCGTATGAGGTCATGGCGGTGCAAGTGTCGTTGTAGCTGAGGGAGGCTGCGATGCGTGGTGAGTCTGAGCGGCAGGCGACGTTGCTGTTGGGCTTGACGCCGGTTCGATTCGTTCCCAGGGACCATCCGCTGCGGCGGATCAAGCCGTTGGTCGACTCGGCGTTGGGGCGCATGTCGCCGCTCTTCAACCAGGTCTACGCGGCCGGCGGGCGGCCCTCGATCCCGCCCGAGCACCTGCTCAAGGCGAGCCTCTTGATGGCCTGCTATACGATCCGCTCGGAGCGCCAGTTCTGTGAGCAGTTGCGCTACAACATCCTCTTCAAGTGGTTCCTCGACCTCAATGTCGAGGACGAGCCGTTCCATCCGACGACGTTCACGAAGAATCGCGAACGGCTGCTGGAAGCGGACGCGGCGCGGCTGCTGCTCAAGGAAGTGGTGCGCGAGGCGCGCCGTCGGCGGCTGCTCTCAGCCGACCACTTCACGGTCGACGGCACGCTGCTGGAGGCCTGGGCCTCGCACAAGAGTTACCGTCCGCGCGACGACCAAGGGCCGCGCCGCGGTGGTCGCAACCGTGATGCGGACTTCCAGGGTGAGCGCCGCAGCCGTGAAACCCATGTCTCGACCACCGATCCGGAGGCGCGGCTCTACCGCAAGGAGACCTGCGCGTAATCTCCATTTCCCCTCTCCCCCCGCGGAGCGGGGGGGAGATGCCGCAGGCAGAGGGGGGCTCCGGGCGCGCCCTCACCCGATAGGGGAAGCTCCCCACCGTCACTTCGTGACACCGCCACCGGCAGGGAAGGTCGGAGCAGTGGGACTTACGCGCAGGTCTCCGCAAGGGCAAGCAGCAGGGCGCGCAGCTCTGCTACCTGGGCCACGTGCTGACCGAGAACCGGCACGGCCTGGTGGTCGACGTCGAACTGACCGAGGCCGACGGGCGGGCCGAGCGCGCAGCGGCGCTCGAGATGCTGGAGCGCAGCGTCTGCGGGCCGGCCACGCTCGGCGCCGACCGCGCCCATGACACGCGCGACTTCGTCTGGAAGGCGCGGGCCTTGGGCGTGACCCCGCGCGTTACTCAGAACGACCGCGGCCGGCGCAGCGCCATCGACCGGCGCACGACGCGGCATGCGGGCTACCACCAGAGTCAACGCCGGCGCAAGCGGGTCGAGGAAGTCTTCGGCTGGATCAAGACAATCGGCGGAGGCGCCAAGCTGCGCTATCTCGGTCGGGCGCGTAACAAGCTCTGGTTCCAGTTGGCCGCCGCCGCATAGCTGGACAGCGGACGAACCGGCGCCCCGGCCGTCAGAACGTCCCCAACTGCTCCAACCGGACATACCCAGCCACTCGATTGAACCCGCTCAGCCGAGCATCGCGAGACTCCCCAGTCACAACCGAAGGTTCTTCAGCAGCCTGCCAGGACTCACAGGGATGGAGGCCCGCCCTGGTCGACCAGCCCGTCTGAGCAGACGATGCGAATCACCTCTGGCTCAGGCGAATCAGCCCCTTCCGAAGTGTCTGCCACCGAGAGCCGGTAAATCTCACGTAGTGCCTCCAGGCGCGCGAGCAGCGCGGGACCCTGTGGTTGAATCGCGTGGACTTCACTAAGGGCGGCCTCTGCTCGTTGGGGGAGCGGTCCGCCGAAGATCTGCCGCAGTTCGTCGACTCGGCGACCCTGTGCAGCCTGCCCTGCTGCCTCGTGTCTCATGATGTTGAGTTGCTTCGAGACGTATCGGCGTGCCCTCGTATTGCGTGGTCGTCTCGAACGGCCCAGCCGCTGGCCAAGCTCAGCGGAGAATCTCCCGAATCCCGACATCACGCGCTCATTCGTGCCTAGAGGCAGCGGCATGGCAGGCGTGCCGTCCTCACATTCGGCGTGTGCGATGAACTGGGCGGGACTGATGGGACGCGCTTGAAGATCATCGCCGACGGAGTAGCAACCGTTGATTTCTCCCGACCCAAGCAGCACCAGGGTCTCTCCAGCAACCGGGTCATCGAATGCCGACGGCGTGCTGGACCTCAGATTGCTCGGGGACAACAGCGGTGGCTGCGTGCCTTCGCCCACGGTCGCGTCGGCCGCCAGGTCCATCCGCGACTTCGCGATCAGCGACGACCTAATCCCATCCGGCAATCCTTCGATCGTCCGCCAGAGCTCCGGCTGTTCGTCGCGGATGCGTTGCAGCGTGGCGACCGACCGCTGGTGCACCGAGACATCATCAAAGCCATCGTCAGTGTCTGGGAGCTGTTGGTCGCCGTAGATCCGATACATCGCATCGGCGTTAAGCTGCTCGGCATCCGACAACAGCCGGTTGTCGAGGCCAATCAAATCATGGAAGAGCTGGATGCGACGGCTGAGGCGATCCGTGAGATCCAGGTCTCGATCGACCTCGACATCCGGCCACATGCTGTGTAGGTGGATCACGTCGTGCTCGGTCCCGATCCGGTCGACTCGCCCGAACCGCTGGATCAGGCGGACCGGATTCCAGTGCAGGTCGTAGTTCAGCACTCGAGCACAGTCCTGAAGATTCTGTCCCTCCGACACCACGTCTGTGGCGAGCAAAATCCGAATCTCCGGAGCCCGTCGACGAACCTCTGGCGCGAGATTGGAGCGCGGAGAAAATCGGCCGACAATGTTCTCTGCACGATCCCGGTTGCTGCCAGTTAGCCGTTCGATCTCGGGATCGCTCCCGTCCGGATTCAGTTGCTCGTAGAGGTAGTCGATCGTCGTCTCGGCCTCCGAGAAAATGAGTACCTTGCCGCTCGCGACATCGGGGCGCTGGAGGAACTGCGTGAGCGTCCGCAACTTGTCGTCATCTTCGGGCGAGATCGACCGCACTCTTCCGCGAAGATCGCTCAGCAAGTCATAGTCCAGGTCCAGGTCCGCGGTCCAACCAGCAGCGTCGAAGTCCTCCGCCGGATGCGCAGCGCCCCTTGACTCTCCACGTGCGTCCTCCTGCCTGAGGATCTCGAACGCGTCGTCAGCGTCGAATTCCTGCCCGTTGAGCAGGCGGGTCGCCAATTCGCCGACGGGCACGTAGCCCGCCTCCAACGCCTCGCGAAAGTGGCGATTGCTGCGCATCAGCGACTCGAGCGTGGAGCCGAACGCCGCGACACTCGACTCCAATCTCTTCAGCAACAGCACCTTCATCAGACCGGCGAGCCGATCTCTGGACCTCAGAAGACCGCTGTATTGGGACTTGTTGCGCGCCTCCGGCAGCAGATACTTGCTGGCCCTATAGCGCGATGCCTGGTGTCTCTCCAGCGTTTCGGCGATCTGCTTGAAGGTGCCCGCACGAGCGTAGACCCGGTCGAGACGGTAGTCCATGTTCTCGAGCGACGGCTCCGGGAACTGGATCGGCTTGCCATTGATAGTTGCGGAGTCGCCGTACAAGTCTCGGACGTCTCGGCGGCGGCGGCGAATGAACACATGAGCCAGGACCTCCTCGATCCTGGCGTGAGGAATGGAAGGCGGCTTCGGAGGAATCGGTGGCGTTGCCTGGGTGCGGCGGCGCTCCCACTCCACGAACTCTGCCTTGTAGGCGGCAGTGCTCGACTGATGATCCAGCCATTGCTGCGCGTTACCGAAATACGCCTCCAGACTGACCGGCTCGATCGGGAGGCCGTGGTCGCGATCGTCCAGGAATAGCGTCAACTGCCTATATATATCCATCGGACCGAGGTTCTGCGGCGTGGCGCTGATCAGCACCACCTTGTGATCGCCCGCGTCGAGGAACTCCCTCAGACCCTCGGAGCGCTGGTTCGTGTTGCGGAAGTTGTGGGCCTCATCGACCAGTATCGGGCCGCGGTCCGAGTACCGCTCCTGAAGGACGATGCCGCGCGTTGGGCGTTCGGAATCGACGTAGCGGCCGAGCTCCTCGTTGAACTGCGGCGCGCCGGCGGGCACAATCATGCTGTGCGAAACGATCTCGGCGCCCAACTGGAATCGCTCGTTGAAGGCTTGCCACATCGGGATCAGACCGGATGGACAAAGGACCAGGGGCCGGCCGTCGTTTGGGTAGCTGAACTGCAGCTGCCGCAATAGCTCGGCCCCGACAAAGGTCTTGCCCAGGCCAACCACGTCGCCGATGTAGCAGCCCCCGTGCGCGTCGATCATCGCCAGGCCCTGGCGCACCGCATCGATCTGAAAGTTCGCGAGCCGTTGGTCTCTGACGGGGGCGGCCAGCTCGCTCAGCCCGGCGCCCGAGTGATAGAGCTCGTAGAGCGCCTTCAGGTAGACCAGATAGGGCGGCGTCAGCTCGATGGCCCACGACCGATTGAGCTCCTCGACCAGCTCGTCGCCGATATCGACGGAGTCCCCCCACAGGTTGTCGAACCACTCAGCGAGCGCCTTCATCTCGGCGTCGCCGGTGACGCGGACGTTCAGTTCAGTGTTGCCCTCGAAGCCGGCCAATGTGAGGTTCGACGAGCCAACCACGGCGGCGCCCTTCTCGGCGTGGCCTTCGTACCAGCAGAGATAGGCCTTCGCGTGCAGCGGACTCTTCAGGTACGTCCGCACTTCGACGACGCCATCGCGGACGAGGTCACGCAGCTTCATGACGGCCGCCTCCGTCGCCGCCTCCTGGCGTAGCTGGGCGACGCCGCTGGCAATGTGATCGACGGCCTGCCGGGCGACCACGGGCCGATCGCGGCGCCGCACCGTCGAGTCATCCTCAAGGCGACGCTTCAGCGCCGGCGCTTGCTGCAATCCCCTGGCGACCTCCTCCAAGACCTGCCGATCGGTCCGTCCGACGAGTATCCGGACCTTCTCCAACCCGGCCAGGTCTTCCGCCAGCGTCTCGAACCCGCTGATGAAAAAGTATCCAACCGCGATGTCCGCCCTGGCCGAGCTGCCAAACATCTGCTTCAGCCGCGCCAGCAGCGTCGGGTCAGTGGCGCTGTGCAGGATGTTCACGCTGTCAGACCGATTCGTCCCGAAGCAGCGCAACAAATCCGGCCTGCTCGAAGTCCCGGTCGTAGGCCAGCGCCCCGCTGATGCCGCGTTCCTCCATCACGATGAAGCTGGCGCAGTCGGTCAGGCTCCAGCGCTGATCGGCTCGAGCCGCGTAGCGTTCGACGGATTCCCGGAACTGTGCGTCGGTTTGGGGGATGACTTCGACGCCTGAGGAGTTGACCAGACGCTCCACATACCGTGCGGCCGACGTTCGGCGGTGTGGCCCGCTGCCCGACAGTCCGGTGAGCACTTCGACGAGGACCATCTGAGTGGTGACGATATCCGCCTCCTCGTAGCGCAGGGACAGGGTCAGAGCATTTAAGTGCAGGGCGTCCTGCGGGTCCACGAGTGCGAGCCAGTAGCCGGAATCCGCGAAGACAAGGCTCACTCGTCCTCTTCCTTTGGGTAGCCGTAGAGGTAGTGCTTCTTGTTCTTGGCCAAGTCAGAGGGCGGCCCCTCGAGCTCCTCTGGGGGCCAGTTCGCCTGCTCGTCAAGGATCCACTTCACGTAATTGGGGTAGTTCCGACGTCGTGCCAGCGGCTGCTGGTTCACGTCCGCCGGGTCGGCGGATTGATCCGGAGCCCGAGGAGATATCTCGACGGTGACGACGACTTCGCAGCCGTCGCGCAGGTCTACCTCCTCCAGCGGCTCGAAGACGCCGCCGCGATAGCGCGCCCTGAATTGGTTGGTCGCCATGATCCGCTCCGATTCCTCGCGATCACGATACCGCGCCAGGGCGGGAACGAATTTTGGGGCCGGGCGGCGACTTTGCCGCTGTGGGCTGAGAATTGGGCGACTTGGCGTTCGGGCCTGTTCGAATTTGTTCCGATTCGGTCTTGTTCGGGTTGGTCTCGTTCTGTCTGGCCTGGGGTTGTTGAGGTGGTCAGAACGCCTTAAGGTGGCGTTTCGGCCTGGGGATGTTGGCCCTTGGTTGCAGCCTGGTCAGGGCCTAGCTACATGGTATGCGGACGTGGGTTACCTGACCGGAGCATGTCGCCCATTCGTCCCCTGGATGGACTGCACTTGTACAAGGATCTTCTGTGCTTGTGCGACGCTTTCCTGACTCGAAATCTCACCTGCGATGAGCCTTTGCATCCCGTCAAGAATCTTGGCCTCTATTGCATTTTGGACCCAATGGAGTTGCGAGATGTCTAGCTGCTTGAATTGTCGAATCTCATCCATGGTCAACACATGGCCCAAGAGCTGGTGGATTCCGTCGTCCTCATACCACGGTGTCAGATTGCCAGCCTTTAGGCCTTTCTCCAACAGATAGCCAACTCGTCCTGTGACCGCTCTGTAGATGAAGCACTGCAGATACAGGGGTTCTCCTACGAACGGTCTTACCCGCTCAACACCGGTTCCCCGCAGAATCGGTTCAGCCATATTCTCTTGCACCAAGTCGCTAAGGTCCTGTAAGGCTTTCGGTTCGCTGAGTTCGCTTCGCAGGAGGATATCTTGGAAGCCGATCGCAACAGGTGCCTCACTTCTGATGCGGACGACTTCACGCCACAACTCGTCAACGGCCTTCATTCGCCATTCAGCGGAGGCTCTTTGTCCTTCGACCAGAGCTGCGTTACCAGCGGTCTGGACTGAGTTGAGTTGCGCGGACAGGCGGCTCAGATCGTCCCTGAACTCCTCCAAGTCGAGGTCGAATCCATGCCTAACTGACTGGCGGAGGTGTTCTTCAACCTGCGTGCGCAGTAGGCGAAAGGCAACGGCAGCCAACACGAGAAACACAAGCGCAACGATGCTTGACCCAATGAGACCATCAACAAGCGAACTCACTTTGACGCTCTCCCTTGCTCGACGGCAGCAATTTCCTCCTCGGTGAGGCCGTAGAGGTCGTAGACGAGGCGGTCGATCTCGCGTCCTTGTTGGGTTGTGTCTGACGACTTTTGAGCGCACGTTGCTTCGAGGGCAAGTTCGGTGGCCCGTTCGAGGTCGGGCTGTGCGCTATGGCCCTCTAGTGGAACAGGAATGTCTTCGACGACGTATGCGAACCACCGGGTCGTTCCCATACCCGAAGTGACGGCTGTGCTGTTCACATACCAGGTGACCAATTTCGAATTGAGTACCGCGCACAGGTACTTGATGGCCGCTCCTGTGAGCATGTACACGGTGTTTACTGCGAACGATGTCGCATCATCGTAAGAGAAGCGACCAGCGTCAGTTAAGTCGATCCAGAATAGCTTCTCCTTTTCGAAGTTCTCGAGATAGTCGTCTTTGGGGTTGTTGTCTAGTTCCAGCCAATGATGCTGCCCTGGATAATCAGATCCTATAGTGGCAGCGCCGCCGCGAGTGTAGTTGCATTGACCTCGTGCCTTGAGCCTAGATTCATGCTTGCTTAGGTGCATAAACACCGCGGGGTAATCGTGTGGCAGAGTCTTGTAGCTTCCGAATCGGGCGATAATGATCCACGTTCCCGCCCATTCTGCTTGATAGCGACGTATATCCCGACCGCGCAGCACCGGCTTGATGATTTCGGCCGACTTCGGGTCCTCCTCGACAAGGGCGTCCCTGGTCGCGGTGTCGATGATGAATGCTTCGTTGTAACCGGTGACGATGCCTCGATTGATCTTGACGTTCCACCGTTTCAGCGGTGTTCCGCGAGCGAGCATCTTCTCCATCACGCTCCACTCAAGATGGGAGAGGACGCTCCAGGCCGCATCGTCCTCTGGTCTAGTCTCGCCCCACTGATCGTCGGCAGGTGGGATCCTTGTCGCTGACACGGCGTCCATATCAACCGAGGGGAACGGCGTTGCGTCGCCCCCTGTACGCAGCAGTAGGACCCCGCTATCGACGATTGCGCTTCTAAAGACACTCTTGCCGAGATCAAGCCAGCGAAGCGGCGCGTGGTTCCGGGAGAAGTAGGAGCGTGTCGTTCTGCCATATCTAGATCGCAACCAGCTATTGGACGTGATGTACGCCAGCAGGCCACCTTTCGATTGGAGCAACTGGCAGCCACGCTCGTAGAACAGTTGATAGATGTCGCCTCGGGCGACATGGCTCTCATAGCCACAGCTTGCATAGAGCTTACGTAGTCGCCCGCCGTCCTTTTCAAGTTGGATGTAGGGCGGGTTCGCGACCGCGACATCGAAGCCGCCCCGCTCGGCGAGGACCTCGGCGAATTCCACCCGCCAGTCGACCGCACCCTCCGCGACGTTTGCGCCTGCCAGCGCGTTTCTCACCTGCGCCTTCGCGTTCTCGATTTCGTCCCGTAGTCGATCCTTCTCAGAACCGTTCGAGGCTCGGAGGAACTTGGCCTTGAGCGCGCCCAGGCCAGACCGCTTGATCAGGCCGCTGTCGAGGCTCAGCTGGCTGGGGTCAGGTCCGAGCAGGCTGTCGCCGCGGATGATCTTGAAGTCGAGGTTGGGCAGGGGTTCGGGCTGCTCGTGCTCGTACTCGATGGCGAGCGAGAGCCACAACCTGAGCATGGCGATGTTGACCGCGAAGGCGTCGATGTCGACGCCGTAGAGGTTGCGCTCGATGATGTGCAGCTTGAGCTCGTAGAGGCTGCGGGCGTCCTGCTTGAGTTTCTCGCTGTACAGCGCCGCCTGCAGATCGACCAGTTCCTGCATCATGCCGACCAGGTACGCGCCCGAGCCGCACGCGGGGTCGACGACCGTCACCTCATCCAACGCCTCGCTCACCGCGCGGGCGGATGACAGGGAGATGCCTGAGGCGTCGCGCTCGTCGACGAATCGAGCAACGGCGTCAGTTGTCAGTTCGGGCTGACACCCTTCCAGATACCCCTTGAGCGCCTCTCGGCACATGAACGAGACCACCGCCCGGGGCGTGTAGTAGGCCCCCGAGTCGTGCCGTCCCGTGACCAGCTCCTCGAACACCTTGCCCAGCATCTCGGGATCGACGGCCACCTCGATGTCGAACGGTGTCGACTCCATCACGGTGAAATTGAACTTGTCGAACAGCTCCGTCAGGACCGCTTCAAAGACTTCGTCCGGAACAATGACGCCTGGCCGCTCATCCAATTCGGTCTCTTCGAACAGTCCGCCGTTGAGGAACGGCACCTGTCCCAGGCGCGCTGCCATGTCGCTGTCCTCGAAGTGTCTGTTGAAATCCCGGCCCTGTGGGTTGTTGAGGCCGAAGAAGAACAGGTAGTACAGCCGGTCGTCGTAGAAATTCGAACGCAGCACCGTGGCTCGATAGTCCCCCCATAGCGCATTGAGATAGTCGGTATCCTGGCCGAACCTGAGCCAGCCCTTGCGCGAGAGGAAATAGACGAACAGCAGCCGGTTGAAGAGCGTCTGGACGAACTGCTTGCGCTCCTCGGGGTCGGAGAAGCCGGTGATTCTCTGTTCCGCCCGCTCGAACAGCTCCTTGTACTTGGCGAAGAACTGCTTGGTGACCGGCTCGACATCGAAGGCTTCATCGAGGGCGTCGAGGATGTTGCCGAGGTCTTGGTATCGCCAGTAGATGTTGGAGACCTGCTGGACGGCTGTCCTGCGCGGCACGTCTCGTTCCACAACCATGCGGCGCAAGGTCGGCGTGGCTTTCCCGTCGAATCGCGGGTGGATCAGGTGAAGCTGACTGGTGGACCGATTGCTGAAGAGCAGCAGCATGTCCTCGCCGAGTTCATCGCGGACAAGCTTGGCAACCGCCGCGACCTCGGACTTTCGGACGCGTTCAGTCTCCGTTTCGGCGAGGGCGACGTAGAGGACTTGGACAGCTCCAAGGGTCGCAATCCGTTCGGCGACGGCCGGCAGTTCGATGCCTGCACGCTCGCGCGCCGCAGCCAGGCTGATCCGGCCAACCTCGCGCTCGAAGTCCAACACCTCCGCAAATAGTCCGCGGAGGATGTCCGGTCGCTCTTCTCGCTGGGCGGCGAAGAACCGCCCGATGCGGTCCTCGACTTCGATGGCATCGTCGCGATCGCGGATGGGCATTCGTTCGCTCCCTATGCCGAATCGAAGCGATCGTATTCGAGAACCCTCTGCAGGGACAGCCGAGCGCTGCCGGTCAGTGCACCGGCGCCCAGGACAGCGGCCGTGTAGGAATCGCGCGGTGTTTGAGGCATGTACCAGGCCGAATGGAATTTGCTGCGAATGCTCGTTCTGGCCGTCCGACCCTCGACATTGGAAACTGAAAGGGACAACTCCCGCGATCGTCGCGATTTCGTGTGCTCTGATAGAACTCATCCTCGGGCGCACCGAGTGGCCTCGCCACGATGCAAGTCCGACCCTGCCATTTCGTGCTGCCAGGTTCTCCTCGCTTCAGCGCGGCCTCGAGGTCAGCCCGGATCGGCGTCTCTTGGTCATCGCGCAGCCGCATGCGATCCGCTGCGTCAGACTCACGCATCGGGCGCGTCTGCGTGTCACCCCTCTCGTAGTACGTCCCGTCTACCTGATGCACCATTGCCGACGACGCCGGAATCTCAATCCACAAGACACCATGACCGGGCGACTCAGAGGGAAGGATGTGGGACTCGATCTGCACCGGAGGCTGGGGAATGTCTCCACCAATCTAGTGTCCTGAGTCGGGAATACGGTTGAGATATCCGGCGAGGTTGTCGAAGATCTGGTCGGCGGTCTTATGCCAGACGAAGGGGCGCGGGTGTTCGTTCCAGTCGGCGACCCAGCGTTCGACGGCGCGGGTCAGCTCAGCCACGCTGCGGTGCGCGCCGCGCCGTAGCCATTTGGTGGTCAGTTCCGCGAACCAGCGCTCAACCAGGTTCATCCAGGAGCTGTAGGTCGGGGTGAAGTGAAAGCTGAAGCGGGGATGGCGCTGGAGCCAACGCTGGATCTCCGCGGTCCGGTGGGTGGCCACGTTGTCCAATACGACATGCACGGCGAGTTCGTCGGGCACCTGCTCGTCAATCAGGTCGAGGAAGCGCTGGAACTCGCGGGCCCGGTGTCGCGGGGTCAGGTCGGCGATCACGTGGCCCGAGGCGATATCGAGCGCGGCGTAGAGATTGGTGGCGCCGTGACGCACGTAGCCGTGGGTCTGGCGGCGGGGCACGCCCGGCAGCATCGGCCGCGTCGGCGCCGTGCGGTCGAGCGCCTGGATCTGGGTCTTCTCGTCCACGCACAGCACGACGGCTGCGTCGGGCGGGTTGAGATAGAGACCGGCCACGTCGCGCACCTTGTCGATGAACGGCGGGTCAGGCGACAGCTTGAAGTGCTCCACGAGGTGCGGTTTGAGGCCAAAGGCGCGCCAGATCCTGGAGATCGCAGTCTGCGACATGCCCATCTCGGCGGCCATCGAGCGGGTCGACCAATGGGTCGCGTTGCGCGGTTGCTGTTCCAGCGTCTTGACGATCACCGCTTCCACCTGCTCGTCGCCGATCGTGCGGGGCGCGCCGGGACGCGGCTCATCGCTCAGTCCGTCCAGCCGCCGCTGAGCGAAGCGTCGCCGCCACTTGCCGGCCGTGACCGGATGGCAACCGAGCGCCGCGCCGATCTCCGTGTTCGCCTGCCCGGCCGCCGCCGCGAGCACGATCCGGCAGCGCAGCGCCAAGGCCTGCGCCGTGGTCGGCCGGCGCGCCCAGCGCTCCAGCGTCGCTCGCTCTTCATCACTCAGCACGATCGCCACCGTCGGGCGGCCCAGTCGGGTACGCATCACGCTCCAGCGAAAGCCTCGGACCGCCAAACCGGCTCGATCAACACCATACCCCTTTGTTCCTCGCATTAGCGACTCGGGACACTAGACCATCTTCTTTCAGCCTGGTGCGTGCGGACTCATCGTTGGCGATGAGTCCGAGAGCGAGGCGTCGCTCAACGTTGCTGATGCATCCTTGGCAGCCTCCTGCTTCTCCGTACTTTCATGCTGGCGGGGAGCGAACCTCTTGCGCTCATCCGCCCGGACCTCTGAAGGTGAGTTCCAGCCGATTCGACAACATCCTGCCATCGGTGCAGATCGCGCCCTGGGCGGTGCAGTCAGAGGTGATCGGCAACACGATGATCACGTCGGAGCTGGAGGCTGGAGTCACGGTGATCTCCCAGCGGACGTTGCTGGGCGCTGCCAGCCGCCGCGCCTTGTCAACCGTTCCCCCCGTCACTGTCAAAGCGTGCTCGTGCAACGTCGCGTAGCTGAGGTTCTCGATGTTCTCGCTCAACCGCAGCTCGAACGTGAACGCGGTGCTCCCGTCGTGCGACGACGGCTCGTCGTGGACCGCAGCCGTCAGAGGCGGCCTGGCGACTGCCGTCGTAGCCGTCGTAGCGGCGCTGGTCAGACTCTCGGCATTGCCTGCGTCGTCCGTGAAGGCGACGGTCACCGTAATGACCTTGCCCTCGTCTGCGGCAACGAGGGAGTAGCTGGAGCCCGTGCCGCCGCTGATGTCAGCGTCGTCGGCCACCCACTGGTAGCTGAATGTTGCGTTGGCCACGCCGTCCGCATCGGCAATGCCCGACGTTGAGGCGATCAGGGTCTGGCCCACCTGTGCCGTGCCGCTGATAGTCGGAGCGCCGCTGGCCGCCGAGTTTTGCGGCGGCCCCGCAACGACCAGCTCCAGGGCGCCGGACAACTTCACCCCGTTGTCCGTGCAGATGGCGCCCTCGGCGGAGCAGTCGGTGGTGACATTCAGCGCCAGGGTCACGTCGGCGTCGGAGCTCGGCGTGACGGTGATCTCCCACCGCACGTTCTTACCCGGCTCCAGCCGGCTCACGTTGCTCACCGAGCCCCCGGTCACAGTGAAGGCGTGGTTCTGAACCGTCGCGAAGCCGAAGCTCGCTGCCGGCGATTCGCTGAACCTCAGCTCGAAGGTGAACGCAGTGGCGCCGTCGTGGGACTCAGGCGCGCCGCGGGTGGTGGCCGTCAAAGGCGGGTGCGTGACCGCCGCCGTCGCCGCGCTGGTCACCGACTCCTCGTTGTCCGCGTCGTCGCTGAAGGAGACCGTCACCGTAATGACCTTCCCCGCGTCTGCGGCAACCAGGGTGTAGCTGGAGCCCGTGGCGCCGCTGATGTCAGCGTCGTCGGCCAGCCACTGGTACGTGAACGTTGCGTTGGCCACGCCGTCCGTATCGGCGATGCTCGAGGTTGAGGCGGTCAGGATCTCGCCCACCTGCGCCGTGCCCCCGATGGTCGGAGCGCCGCTGGCCGCCGAGTTTTCCTGCACGTCCTCCTGGTCCGCCCGCTGCAATGAGTCTGTCGTGCCCCCGGTGGCCGCGACTGCCGTCGTCGCGGCGCTGGTCAGGGTCTCGGCATTGCCCGCGTCGTCGGTGAAGGAGATGGTCACCTTAATGACCTTCCCCTCGTCCGCCGCCGTCACGGTGTAGCTGGAGCCCGTGGCGCCGCTGATGTCAGCGTCGTCGGCCAGCCACTGGTACGTGTACGTTGCGTTGGCCACGCCGTCCGCATCGGCGATGCTCGAGGTTGAGGCGGTCAAGATCTCGCCCACCTGCGCCGTACCGTTGATGGTCGGAGCGCCGCTGGCCGCCGAGTTCGGTGGGCCCAGCACGAGGATCGCCCGCCCGACGGATAGTGCCCTGCCGTCGCCGGTGCAGATCGCGCCCTGGTCGGCGCAGTCGATGGTGGGCGGGAGTATCACGCTGACCTCCCCGTTTCCGGACGGCTGCAGCGTTATCTCCCACTTGAGGTTCTTGCCCGTTTCCAGCTGGCGCACGTTGGTAATCGTACCTCCCGACACCGTCAGGGCTTGGTCCCGAAGGGTGGTGGCGCTGAACCCGCCGCCGGGCGCCTCACTGAACCTCAGCTCGAAAGTGAACGCAGTGGCGCCGTCATGGGACTCAGGCACGTCGTGGGTGCTGGCCGTCAAAGGCGGTAGCGGGACCACAGCCGTCGCCGCGCTGGTCACCGACTCCTCGTTGCCCGCGTCGTCCGTGAAGGAGACGGCCACCGTAATGACCTTCCCCGCGTCCGCTTTAACCACGGTGTAGCTGCTGCCCGTGGCGCCGCTGATGTCAACGTCGGCGGCGCGCCATTGGTAGGTAAAGGATGCGTTGGCCAGGCCGTCGGCATCGGCGATGCCCGACGTTGAGACGGTCAAGGTCTCGCCCACCCGCGCCGTGCCGTTGATGGTGGGAGCGCCGGTGGCCGGGGATAGCGGGCTCGACGTCCGCGGAACGACCAGCTCCAGGACACCGGACAACTTCACCCCGTCGACGTTGCAGATCGCGCCCTCGGCGGAGCAGTTGGTGGTGGCATTGAGCGCCAGGGTCACGTCGGCTTCCGAGGACGGCGTGACAGTGATCTCCCACCAGGCGTTGCTGCCCGGCGCCAGCCGGCGCACCTTGTCCAGCGAGCCCCCGGTCACCGTGAAGGCGTGGTCCCGTACCGTCGCGAAGCCCACTGCCGGCGCTTCGCTGAACCGCAGCTCGAAGGCAAACGCGGTGCTGCCGTCGTGGGACCTCGGCGCGTCGCGCGTGGTGGCCGTCAGCGGGTAGGGCCCGTCCACCGCGTCACTGGTCACCGACTCCGCGTTGCCCGCATTATCGGTAAAGCTCGCCCGCACTTTGATGGCCTTGCCCACGTCGGCCTCCTGGACCACGTAGCTCCACCACACGCCGGGGCGCTCGGGATTGGAAACGTTCTGTTCGACTTCGGTCACCGGGTCGACGCGTATCCACTGGAAGTAAAGTGCCCCTCGGCGCCCCTCTGCGTCCGCTATGCCCCTCCCATGCGTCTCGAGCGTCCAGCCGAGCCGCGGGGTACCGGTGATACGAACCGTTCCCGTTGCTGGATTGTTATTGTTCACGACCTGGCTTTGGACGATCAGGCCTTCCTCGTTTGCCACGAGGGTGTCGAACGTGTACTCCGCCTCACCGCGGCACCGGCCGTCGAAGCGGGCCACCTGGCCGCAACTGCGTTCTGCGTAGGACACGGTGACCTTCAGGTATTTGCTCTGGTCCGCTGCCGTGGGGGTGTAAGAGGGGTTGGCCATGGCATTAGGGTCGATGGGTATGTCTATGAAATCGAGGTCAAGGCTAGGGGTCCTGGACCACTGGACTCTGGAGAGCAGCAGTGTTTCGTCGTCGGGATCGGTCACGCTGACGGTCAACTCGCCGCCCACCCTGGGCGCGGTCGATGACACGGTGACGGTTCCCGGCTCGTCAATGTCGATCACATTGATTCTCACGGAGGTGGTGGCGTCGGTCGTTGGTTGGGACTCTGCGACGCCGGAGGCGTCCTCCCCGTCGGTCACGCTGACGGTGATCGAGTAAGACACTTGTGAGCTCTCGTAGTCGATTTCGGAGCTTGACTTGACGGTGATCTCGCCAGTGCTCGCGTCCAAGTTAAACGCGTTGTTGAATGCCGCAACGTCGGTTCCGCTGACGGAGTACGTCATAGAGTCGCCATCGGCGTCGCCGGCGACCGCAACGTCGACGAGGGTGTCCGCGGCGGACATTTCGTCCACCGAGAACTCGTAGGGGCCTACGGTCCCGTCACAGTCGGTGTCAATAAAGGCCGGGGTCGAAATGGAAGGGAGATCTCCGCTGGCATGGATCGCCATCTTCATGATCAAGCCTTCGTGGCTTTGGTCAGTCCAACCATGGCCTGCGTGATACATATATTGGTCGCCGATTGCCCAGCCTAACTGCGTATCCGTGTCCTCAGAGGCAGATGCTGTGGAGAGGAATGCAATGTGGCCGGTGCTGGTTGGCGCGTGGATCACCACCGCGTAGCTGGTGTGAGCGGCCAGTTCATAACCGCTGCTCGTGAAGTCCTCGGCGGTGTCCCTGGAATCGTCGATATCCGGGTTGGTCAGGGTATGCAGCACTTCGCCAGGCATTCCCGACGCCTTAATGGAGCGTATGGTCACGACGGGCGCCGGATCAAATCGGTAGAACATCGAGTTCGGATCGGTTTCCTTGGACAGCGTGTACAGGCGCACCTTGTCGAGGGTAGTAGCGACGCTACCGGTGCAGAATGACTGCGCGTAGTGAAACTCGTCGCCCAAGGTGGTATGGAGGACTGATGACTGCTGGTCCAGGTTGCTGACCATGGCGGTTGAGGTCACCTGCGCTGTCGCGGGGATGGCCTGGGTCATCACGAGCATGAGTGCTGCGACCACAGACAGTGTCAAGAGGACACCGATACGAACCGGGTTACCCACTATCAACATCTTCATCTTGGTTTCCTCCCGTAGAGCTTGGGGTTTCCTGTGCAGCCCTGGCAGCTGTCTGAGCAAGACCAGCTACCAGCGAAGGTCGGTCATCTAATGCACCACTCCTCGATCCAACCCGTCAGGGTGTTCGTGTTTTCGTGGGCCTAACGGACAGTCCCGCCCCAAATCGGCAGAGGCCGCCAAATCTTAAATCCTTTCTCGGCCCTGCGCCGGCCGAGCGTACACTAAACGTCCCCGTTCGTTTTGCTCGCTTGAGAAACAGCACTTTAAGTAGTAGGGGTCCGAGAAATGGGTAATCCGAGAATAAGGGGGTACGGAGGTACCCCCTGCGCGATGAGCGCGAGCGACAGGCCACCATCATGCTGGCGGTGACACCGGAGGCCTTCGTCGCCGATCACCACGCCCTGGGGCCGATCAGGCCCCACGTGGCCGAGTGCCTGGCGCGGCTGTCGCCACGCTTCGACGGTGAGCCCCGCTGCGGTTCATTCCGACCTGTGTTTGCGTGTCTTTTGTGACGGGTCACGATCTCACGCCCTTGCTGTGCCTAGAATGGCCACTTATGTAAAGGGGGAATCCATGAGCACCGCCGCTTTCATCCAACGCAGCCTGGACTTCACGCACTCCGCGCTGATCGACGCCCGCAACGGCACCGACGAGCAACTTCACTTCGTCCCTGAGCAGGGCAGCCACTCCATCGCGTGGTGCCTCTGGCACACCACGCGGATCGAGGACCTGATCATCAGCCGCGTCACTGGGGAGCCCGAGCTCTGGAGCGAGGAGTGGGCCTCACGGACCGGCCTGCCCTTCGACGGCATCGGCGCCGGCATGCCCGACGAAGATGCGCAACAGGTCCACGTCTCCGACATCGACGCCCTCGGCAGCTACCAGGAGACCGTCTTCGAGCGCACCGCGCAGTTCCTCGCCGATGCCTCGGACGCAGACCTCGATCGCGAGATCCCTGCTCGCAACGGCACCGAGAGCGTCGGCGAGGCCATCTCGCTGCACATGATGGGCCACTTCAACGGCCACCGCGGCGAGATCAACACCCTCCGCGGCATGCAGGGCATGCCGACCGTCATGGCCGCGCAGGGCACGCACTAACAGCGTGCTGACGAAGTCCGCCTGTTGGCGTTCGCCTCTCTCCCCCCGCTCCGCGGGGGGAGATGTCACGAAGTGACAGAGGGGGGCTCCCCCTTCCGCAACGCCGCGCCCACGTCAAGCCCATCCGCTGCCGACCGCCGTGGGGAGCGGCACGCCTCAGCCGATGTCTTTGTTGGGGTTGACGAGGTACTTCTCGCCGGTCGCGCGCTTGTTGTAGACCGCGATGTTCTCGAGATCGAGTACCTCCGCGAGCGAGATCTCCTTGGCGTAGTGGCTCGCGAACGTGGTCGTCACCTCGTCGGCGACACGCTGGCGCAGACGCTCCGCCGCCTCTGGGCCGACCCGCTCGAGAAACGGCGTGAGCAGCCAGCCCCCGAGCCCCCAGGCCAGACCGAAGTTGCGGTGCAGCACCGTCGGCGAGGTGTCGAGCCCGCCGTAGATGTACACCTGCTTGTGCACGCTGGACCCGTAACGGTTGAAGCCCGGCGCGTTGGCCATCGCCGCGGCTTCCATGCCGCTGAGGATCTGGGTGGCCAGACGACCACCGCCCGTGGCGTCGAACGCGAGCGTGGCGCCGGTCTCGGTGAGCGCAGCTCTCAGATCGTCCTCGAAGGACGGAGCGCTGGTATCGCATACGTAGCGCGCGCCGATCTCCTTCAACAGCTCGACGTGCTGGGGCCTGCGGACGATGTTGACCAGATCGATCCCCTCGTCGCTACAGACCTTCTGCAGCATCACTCCGAGGTTCGAAGCGGCCGCGGTGTGCACGAGCGCCGTGTGGCCCTCCAGTCGCATCGTTTCCACCATCCCGAGGACGGTCAGGGGATTGACGAAGCACGACGCGCCCTCCGCCGAGGTCGTGCCCTCGCGTAGCACGAGGCATTGCGCGACGTTGACGACGCGGAACTGCGCGTACATCTCCCGAGCCAGCAGCGCCACGGTCTTCCCAAGCAGCGCCTGGGCAGCGTCACTTGAGCCGGCCTCAACCACGACCCCAGCGCCCTCGTTACCCGCCGCCATCGGCTCGTCGAAACGGTCGGCCAGCGCCGGCAGCAATTGTGCCGGGATCGGCGCCGTGACGATCGGGTGATCGGCCGAACCCGACGCCGTGGCCCGGCTCATGTCGGCCGGACCGAGCAGCAACCCCAGGTCCGACGGATTGATCGGCGCAGCCTCAACACGCACCACGACCTGGTCCGGCCCAGGCGCGGGCGTTTCAACGTCGACGAGTGAGAGCTCCAGTTGACCACCGCTGGTGATCGTGGAGCGAAGTTGCCGTGCCATAGAAGTGCCTCGTTCTTCTCGACCGCGCGGCGCTTCGGACGCGCATCGCACGTCAGGCTATCCGACGAGCGTCAGCACACGCGAAAGAACATGCGTGGGTGCGCTAGGCCGGCTTGCGGGCGTGGAGAAAGTACATCGGCGTGAAGATGCCAAGTCGGCCCGCCTCGACTAACGCAGCCGCGCCCAGGTTCAATATCGCTGAGACATTAACCGAGCCTTGCGGCACAATCCGCAGCGCTTCGAGCGCTCGCAGCATCGTCGTGGTAACGGAGCGGCCAATCGTTGAACTGCGAACACTGGCGAAAGATAACCCTGTACCAGCAAGCGGTTGATACCAGGGGATTGATGGACCTGGTTGCAATAGAAGGTCAGCTGTCTCCAACACCTCGAACCCCACCGTTCGAAGTGCATCATCAACCGTCTCGCATCGGTCGATCTCAAGCAGGCCGGCTCCGAGCTCGATGTCGGCCTTGATCTTGAGGTGCAGTGGATTGCTCGCATCGAACCGATCCGTCAGGCACCACTCGTAACCAGCAAATGACGCGCCCGGCTTCAGCAGGCGAAATACCTCGCTGTACACGCTGACCTTGTCCGGCGCATAGCAGGTTGCCTCGATCGCGTAGACCGCGTCGAATGAGTTGTCCGCAGCATCAACGTCGAGGAAGTCGCTGTGCATGTACTCGGCCAGATGCGTGAGCCCCGCTTCCTCGGTGAGCTTCCGCGCGCGTTCGATTTGGTAGGCATTGTTGTTGACGCCGACGATCCTGGCTCCGGAAAAGCGCGCAATCTCCAGTAGCGGCCCGCCAATGCCGCAACCGAGGTCAGCAACGACCATCCCGGGTTCGAGCCCGAGCACGTGCGCCAAATAGTGCTCATGGCGAGCCAGCGAGGCCTTGAAGCTCTCGCCGGGGACTCGCGGCGCAAAGTGAAACGACCTGCCCCAGCCAAATTCGTAGAAATCCGTGACCAGATCGTAGTAGATCTCGGCGAACTTCTTGAAATCGTGTTCGCTACTCCCAAATTCGCTGCGCTTGGCTTGCCCGTAGCGATCTTCATATTCGCGGATGCTCGGCGCGACTCGGCCGGTTCTTCGTCTGTCCTTCAGAAAACCGGAGAGCTTGACCGACATCGAAGCGTTCCCAGACTGGCTTCTCGCAGGCGCAATTCAGGCGAGCCTAGGGGACAGCCAATGTGGTGTCGAACGGGCGCGGTCCGGATTCCGCCCGACCTGCGCTTCGGCAGGAAGCTCTGACCTTGCTGGTCCAACGCCTCCGCCGCACCGCCACCCGCCCCGACGAGCGGGACTTCGCCTCCCTCGCCTCGGTCCAGATCGCGCTCATCTGCCACACCCTGCGACAGATCCGAACAGGGCCTAGCATGCCGCCATGCCAGCCCTCGCCGCGAGCGTGTCGTGGATGTTCCAGGAAGCCGCGTTGCTGGATCGATTCGCGCTCGCGGCGGCGGCGGGATTCCGCGCGGTCGAGATTCAGGCGCCCTACTCGGAGCCGGCGCATCGGCTGGCGGAGCGGCTACGCGACACCGGCCTGCAGGCAGTGCTGATCAACACCCCCGTCGCGCTGGCGGCTGTGCCGGGCGAGCAGCGCGCGTTCAGGGCCGGCATGGAGACAGCGCTGGAGTACGCGACCGCGCTCGGCTGCGAGCAGCTGCACTGCCTGGCCGGGCGCACCGACGACCCGGCAGCCGAGTCGGCGTTCGTCGACAACGTGCGCTGGGCGGCCGATGCGGCAGCGGCGCACGGTGTCCGCATCATGCTCGAGCCGCTGAACACGGTCGACAATCCCGGCTACTTCCTGACCTCCAGCTCGCAAGCCCGGCGCATCATTGACCAGGTCGCGCGGGCAAACGTGCGCATGCAGTACGACTGCTACCACATGCAGATCATGGAGGGCCGTCTGGCGGATACGATTGCCGCTCAGTTCGACGTGATCGGCCACTTCCAGATCAGCGGCGTGCCCGGTCGTTTCGAGCCGGACGCGGGCCAGGAGATCAACTACCCGTTCGTGCTCTCGCTGATCGACGAGTTGGGCTTCGACGGTTGGGTCGGTTGCGAGTACCGGCCTCGAGCCGGCACGCGCGCCGGGCTGGATTGGGCACGGCCCTACGGCGTCACGAACGCAGCAGCGGAAGACGGTGAAGGGACAGTTTCATGACAGACGCGACGAACATCCGGGTGGCGGTGGTGACAGGGGCAGGGACCGGAATAGGCCGGGCCTCGGCCCTGGCGCTGCTGCGCGATGGTTGGACGGTGGTGCTCACCGGCAGGCGGATGGAGCTCCTGCAGATGACCAAACAGATGGCCGGCGACAACGCTGACCGAGCGCTCGCCGTCACCACCGACGTGACGGAGGCAGCCTCGATCGCGGCCCTGTTCGCGCGGGTGCGCGAGGAATACGGACGCCTGGACCTGCTCTTCAACAATGCTGGCGGCGGCGCCCCGCCGGTGCTGTTCGAAGACCTCACCCTGGAGCAATGGCAGCGAGTCGTTGATCTCAATCTGACCGGGTCATTCCTCTGCACGCAGGAAGCGTTCCGGATCATGAAGGACCAGGACCCGCGCGGCGGACGGATCATCAACAACGGATCGATCTCCGCCGACCGACCGCGGCCCAACTCTGGGCCCTACACCGCGACCAAGCACGCGCTCACAGGGCTGACCAAGGCGACGTCGCTCGACGGCCGCAAGTACGACATCGCCTGCGGGCAGATCGACATCGGCAACGCGTTGACCGAGATGACAGCGGGGATGGACCGCGGCGTCCCACAGCCAAGCGGCGAGCGCATGGCCGAGCCCACGTTCGATGTCGAACATGTGGCAGACGCGATCGTCTATATGGCGGGCCTGCCGCTCGACGCCAACGTCCCGTTCATCACGATTATGGCCACAACGATGCCGCTCTTCGGCCGCGGCTAGCCAGCCCGCGGTCTGCGCGCGTCGCGCGGCCGATGCCAGGCACGTATCCAATCACCGCCTCCCTAGCAGAAGCTTTTGCAGAAACCCCATGTTCGTCATTCCCGCGCAGGCGGGAAGGTGGGTTCACATTGCAGGTCCGCCAGTTGCTGGCCGAAGACTTCGGCCGGGGTGACGTAGTCGAGGCACTTGCGCGGGGTGTTGTTGTACAGCTGCAGCACCTGCACGAGCCGTTCGATGCTGAGTTGGCCGAACTCTACTCGTCCGCTGGACGGCCCTCGACGCCGCGCGCGTGTTGCTCAAGCAGGTGGTGCGCGCGGTGCGCCGCCGGCGGCTACCAGAGCATCGAGCGGCGTCCAGATAGGCGTCGAACAGGCCCGGGCTGATCCCGACCTAGCCCATGTGCGGGGCGTCGATCCACTCCATCACGATGCAGACGGCGCCGAGTGCGGCCGAGTGAGCGGCCCCGCCGAGCATCGCCGGTACGGGCAAGGCGGCGGCGAAGAGCGCAACAAGCACGCCTCGAAGAAGCAGCCCGCCGGGCGCGGGCCAGTTGGCAAAACGGCCGTGGTCGGCGCGAAGGATCGCGAGACGGGCAGGGTGAAGGCTCGCGTCGCGAGTAGCGTTGACCGACTCACGCTGCACGGCTTCGTGCCGGACGCCGTCGACCCCGGGGCGACGCTCTACACCGAGGGGCCTGTGCACTGGCGGTGATCAAGGTCGACGGCGGGCAGTGATGACTTGACCAGATATCGCCGAGCTGCGACAGTTTCCCCTGCCGTGATGAAATCGCGTATCAGAATGGGTACGCTTTGTCAACCAGGCATGAGCGGACAGCGGGCAATCATGCCACACGAGCCGATCGCCGTCGCGAACAATTTCCTTGAAATTGCCGAGGCTAGCGACGAGCACCTGACGCCGATGAAGCTTCAGAAGCTCGTCTTTTTCAGCCACGGCTGGCATCTCGGATTCAATCACGGCCCACTCAGCACGGAAGAGGCCGAAGCGTGGGAATGGGGGCCAGTGTTTCCTAGCCTGTATCACGCAGTCAAAACATGGGGCAGCGGCCCGATTCTTGAGCCAATCACGAAGATCGTGCTCAAGCCGCGTCGCGCTGGTCGTCGACGAGAACGTGCGGTGATCACCCCGTCCATCCCTGCTGGCGAAGACCAATTTGCCCTCGATCTCTTAGATCGAATCTGGGAGGTCTACGGCGAAATGACCGCGCTACAACTCTCTGCGCTCTCTCACGAGACCGGGGGGCCATGGGAACAGGCCCGCCAAAGCAGGATCAGATCAGCCGTGATTTCCAACCAGTCCATTGCAGAGCACTTCGGGGCCAGGATCGCAGCGAATGCAGGACGATGATCTCGGTTTAGTCCAGACTCGTGTCCCCGACAGCGAACAACAAGCGGTAGAAGAGCGTATCAGTTAGAGCGTCGGTCTCTGGACAACGCACGCTTGAGAGAGCAGATCGCCAATCTCGAAGCTGACCGAGGCCACCGGATCAGACTGACCTATATCTTGGCCGGGATTGCCATCTTGTGGCTCGTCGGCGCCTTCGTCGTTGTCGTCATGCACGGAATATTTGCGCCAGACGGCTTCAAGCTTCCGACCGCTGTCTTGGTCGCACTTGTGGGATCACCTGGGGCCTCAATCGTCGGTGCGGCTGTGGTGCTTGTCAGGTCTGTACTCTCATCGCAGAATGACCTCTAGCCGACTTGATCGACCGTCAACTCGATCGAGCGCGACCTTCGTGGCATGAAGGCCGACATCGAGAAGATCAAGAACGCGGTTGTGCATCGCTGATCTCTACCATCGTTCCCAACCCGAGAGCCGCCGGCCGGCGGTCTGCGCGCGTCGCGCGGCCGATGCCAGGCACGTAGCCCGGCGCCGCTTCCCCACATGGCTCCAACGCAATCGCCTCGGCTAGTCGCTTTCGACGCTGACTCCACCCGCCAATGCGTAGAAGCGGATCGAGACGCTGCTAGTCGTCTCGCCGTCGCCACGCTGCACCTTCGAGCTGCTCCCCCCGAACAGCACGAAGCCGCCGAGGTCCACCTTTGTCCCCTTCGGAACCCGGATCTTGCATTCGCCGAACAGCGTGGCGAACCGGAACTGGACGGTCTGGTCTTGGGGGAGGTCCGCATGGCGGAGATCGAGCTTATCGCCACCGGCGAGGGAAAACCGCCAGTGAGTGCCCACGGGACCAGAGTAGCCCTCAACCTGCGAGCCGCCGAACAGGGTAATCGCAATCTTCGACATCGTGTTCCTCCTGACCCAGATTCGACTTCACGATAGCGAATTCAACGCGGCGACCATCTGCGCGACGGAGCGGTTTACATCTGCCGCTTGCCAACATGGCTCCGTGCTAATCGTCCCGAATCTCGCGTTCGAACCGCTGTAGAGAGCACAGGGAGGAGCCCTCAGAGGCCGATCGCACAGCCGTCGGAGCGCGGGTCGGAGCCGGCCCAGAGGACGCCCGTCTCGGGATCGCGGACGATGATCTGGCCCTTGCCGACGGAGCCGGCCCGCAGCGCGCCTGAGGCCGGGCGGACGGGGTGGCCCAGCTGCGCCAGCGCGCTGATCGTCTCGACCGGGATACGGTCCTCGACCCAGATGTCGCCGTTGGGCGGGTCGGCGTAGATCGAGAAGCGCGGCTCATCGATCGCCGCCTGCGGGTCCATCCCGCGGTCGATCAGGTTGATCGCGACCTGCGTGTGGCCCTGCGGCTGGTTCCAGCCGCCCATCACGCCGAACGCCGCGAACAGCGAGCCATCGGGCCGCGTCAGCATCGCCGGCATGATCGTGTGATACGGACGCTTGCCGCCCTCGAGCACGTTCGGATGGCCCGGCTCCAGCGCGAAGCCCGCGCCGCGGTTCTGCAGGCTGAAGCCGCAGTCGCGCGGCACGATGCAGCTGCCGAAGCCCTCGTAGTTGCTGTTGATGAACGAGCAGGCGTTGCCGTCGCCGTCGACCGCGCACAAGTACACCGTGTCGGAGGCGCCCGGCAGCTCGCCGGCCGTCGCCAGCTCGATCGCGGCGTCCGGCTGAATCAGCGCGCGACGCTCCGCCGCGTACGCCTTGTCCAGCATCGCGGCGACCGGCACATCGGCGCGCGCCGGGTCCGCGACGTACGCTCGTGCGTCGGCGAAGGCCAGCCGGATCGCCTCGATCGCGGGGTGCAGGAACCCGACCGAACGGGGCCTGGTCGCAGCGATGTCGTAGCCCTCAAGGATGTTCAGCGCCATCAGCGCCGTGATCCCCTGCCCGTTGGGCGGGCATTCGTAGACCGTGTGGTCGCGATAGGTCGTCGAGAGCGGGGCCTCGAAGGTCGAGCAGTGGGCGCTGAGGTCCTCAAGCGCCATGTAGCCGCCGTGCAACTCAAGCGCCTCGACGATCCGCGCCGCTGAGTCGCCCTGGTAGAACGCTTCGGGGCCGCCCTCGGCGACGGCGCGCATCACGCGCGCGATCCGAGGGTTGCGCCAGACTTCGCCGGGCCGAGGCGCTTTGCCGTCGCTCATCAGCAGGTCGCCGCCGGCCGGGCCCTGGCTCCTCAGCATCTCCGCGTAGAGCTGCCAGCCGTAGCCGATCAGCGGCGTGACCGGGAAGCCGTCCTCGGCCAGCGCGATCGCCGGCGCCAGCACATCGGCCAGGGGCATCCTGCCGAGCCGAGCGACCGTGTCGGCCCAGCCGGCGATCGTGCCCGGCACGGTCACTGAGTGCGGCCCCTGCCGCTCGAAGCCCTCCGCGCCGCCGGCCCGCTCCAACGTCAACGCCCGGGGACTGCGGCCGCTGCCGTTGATCGCCTCCACGGCGCCATCGCTGTGGCGGTAGAAGAGGCAGAAACAGTCGCCGCCGATGCCCGTCGACATCGGCTCGGTCACGGCCAGCGCTGCCGCCGTCGCCACAGCGGCGTCCGCGGCGTTGCCGCCCGCCTGCAGGATCGTGACGCCGGCCAGCGTCGCGTGCGGCTGGCTTGAGGCCACGGCGCCGCGCGTCGACAGAATCGGCGAGCGTCGGGATTCCCAGCGGATCGGATGCTCGTACACGCGCGCAGTCTAGGCCCTAAGGCGCGCGATGCGCCGCCTGATCATCGCTTACAATGCGCCTGAGCTGAGGAGATGCCATGACCACCGCTGCGATCAAGCCGAGCGTGACCCCCGAGCAGGTCGAGTTCTACCACGAGAACGGCTTCCTGCTGATCCCGAACCTGCTGCCCGCCGAGACGCTGCAGGCGCTGCGCCACGAAACCGACCGGATCGTCTCCGAGGCAGCCGGCCTGACCGACCACGACGCCCGCTACGACCTCGAGGATTCGCACACGCCCGATGACCCGCGCGTCCGCCGCCTGAAGACGCCCCACGCGCACTGGCCGTTCTTCCGCGAACTGGCACAGCATCCTGCGCTGATGGAGGTCGTCACCGCCCTGATCGGCCCCAACGTGAGGCTGCAGAGCGACAAGCTGAACATGAAGGAGGCGCAGTACGGGGCGCCCGTCGAGTGGCATCAGGACTGGCCGTTCTACCCGCACACGAACGACGACGTGCTCGCAGCGGGCGTCCTGCTCGACGACTGCTACGAGCAGAACGGCCCGCTGCTGGTCGTGCCGGGCTCGCACAAGCGCCACATCTACGATCACCATCACCCCGAGGGCCGCTACTTTACCGGCGCGGTCGAGCCCAGCGAGTTCGACTGGGACATGGAGCGCGACCTCGTCTCGCTCGAGGGCCCGGCCGGCTCGGTCTCATTCCACCACGTGCGCACGATGCACGGTTCGGCGCTTAATCGCTCCGAGAATCCGCGCCGTCTGCTGCTGTTCAGCTACGCCGCGGCCGACGCTTGGCCGATCCAGGGCCTGGGCAACGCGACGCTCGACTCCTACAAGGGCCTAATGTGCGCCGGCGAGCACGTCGAGCAGCCCCGCCAGACCGCTGTGCCGGCCTACCTGCCGCTGCCGGCGGCCCCCAAACAGGGCTCGATCTACGAGAATCAGAAGACCGTCAAAACGCGCTACTTCGAAACGTTCGAGCGGGAGTAGCGCCTCAGCCGCCCGAGCGTTCAGCCTCGAAGATCCTGAGACGGCCGCAGCGCGGTGGTGGTCGATCACCTGGCAGGGTGCTGAAAAAGTCATCCCGTCCACTCTTTCTCTCCCCCCGCTCTGCCGGGGGAGAGCCGATTCGGATCCCCTCTCCCCCCGCCCGGCGGGGGGAGATGTCACGGAGTGACAGAGGGGGGCTCCGCGCTCCCCCGCGCCGACGCCGGCGTTGCGCGAGGGAGCCCCCCTCTGCCTACGACATCTCCCCCCGCCGGGCGGGGGAAGAGGAGATCCCGGAATCCTCCATCGCCCCTCGCCAGTCGCAGCGGCGCCGCCCGGTATCCTCAGGTGCCACGCGATTCTGGGAGACCAGGCCGCGCCGCACGCAACGCAGTCGCGCCCGACGCTCTAGCCTTGCGCGACCAGATGACGGAGGCAACACATGGCGAGCACAAACTACTGGTCCCGAATGCGGACGCGACGAGTGTCACGACGATCCGTGCTGCGAGGCGCGGCGTCGGCCGGCTTGGGCGCGAGCGCGCTCGCGCTGGTCGGCTGCGGCGACGATGACGACGAGGCCGCGCCGGCGGCCGCGCAGGTCGCGCAGCAGGCCGAACAGCAGGCGCAACAGGCTGAGCAGCAGGCCCAGCCCGCGGCCGTGCAGCAACAGGCCCAGCAACAACCGCAGCAGCAGGCGGCCGTCGCCCAGGCCGGCGACGACACGCCGCCGATCGGCGGCGAGCTGCGCATCTCCGATGGCGCCGACCTGGCCTCGTTCGACGGCTTCCTGACCTTCGGCTACAAGGCCTTCCTGCACAACCACAACTGCTATCCGATGCTGACCCAGTTCTCCAATGAGCCGGGTCAGTCGTCGATCGATTTCCAGCCCGAGCTCTGGCTGGCCGAGTCCTATGAGCAGCCCGACGACACGACCTATCTGTTCACGATCAAGGGCAACGCCGTCTGGGAGGACCGCTCGCCGGTCGACGGGCGCAACGTGACGGGCGAAGATGTCGCCTTCTCCTACGCCGGCGACCGTTACGCGGGCTACCCCAACCGCGGCGCGATTCTACCCAGCCTGGCCGGCGTTGAGGCCACCGACGATCGCACCGTGCGCTTCGACCTGAACGGCCCGCTGGCCCCGTTCCTGCTCTATTTGGGGCACCACGCCGGGCCCTACGTGATGCCGCCCGAGCTGCTCGTCGACGAGATGTCCCGTCAAACGATGATCAGCGCCGGTCCGTATGTGATCGACGAATACGAGCCGGGCTCGCGCGTCGTGTACAAGCGCAACCCGAACTATTTCGACGCTCCAAAGCCGTATTCGGATTCGCTGGTGATCAACTTCCTCAGCGATAACTCGGCGATCGCCGCTGCATTCATCTCGGGCGAGCTCAACACGACCTGGTTCGGAGTGGCGGCGCCAATCGTGGAGGAGCTTGAAGAGAGCATCCCCGCCGCGACTTGGGAGATCCAGCCCAGCCTCGTGATCGGCGGCATCTTCCCCGACCTCGCACTCGAGCCCTTCACCGACCCACGCGTGCGCCAGGCGGTCTCTGTCGCCGTCGACCGCGACTCAATCCTCGCCGTCGGCGGTGCGCTCGAGACCGGCCAGTGGAGCACCGCATTGCCGCCGCTGGCCGGCTGGTGGACCGACCCCAAGAAGGACGACGCGCTCGGAGCGTTCTACCGATACGACCCAGCCAAAGCGCGGCAGCTACTCGACGCCGCCGGCGTTGACGAACTCAGCGAGGTACCGTTCCACACCACGACCGCGTACGGGCCGATCTTCGCCGAGCAGGCGCAGGTCGTCCAGGCCAACCTGCTCGATGTCGGCATTGATGTGGACTTGGTCGTCAACGAGCCCACCGTCCACTATTCGACCATCTTCAACGGCAGCACGACCGGAGTGATCGGACACACCCTCTCGGTTGCCTCAATCGAACCCGATGAGGCGCTGCGCAACGTGTTCATCCCCGACAGCCCGCGTAGCCCGATCCCCAACGGCGAGCTGATGGGCGACGACCCGCGTCTGCTGGAGCTGCTCAATCAACAGCGCACTGAGGGCGATGTCGAGACCCGCAAGGCGCTGCTCTACGACCTGCAGCTGCACGTCGCCGAGAAGATGTATTCGGTGCCCTGGGTCAACGGCCCCGTCTCCCAGATCGCGCGTCCCGAACTCTCCGGCGTTCAGTTCATCCAGACCTTCGCGCCAGCGCCGTCGCTGGAGGACATGTGGTTCAAAGCCTGATCGGCGCGGCGTAGCCGATCATCGGCAGGCGCCTGCAAGCGGGTGAGGGGGCGCCCAGATGCGCGGCTACCTGCTCCGTCGTCTGCTGCTCGCGGCGATCACGTTGTTCGGGATCAGCGTGATCGTCGCCGGCGTGATGCGCACGCTGCCCGGCGATGTCGTCGACGTCCTCGCCGCCGAAGCGTTCTACGACGACATCGAGAAGGAGCGGCTGCGCGAAGAACTCGGCCTTGAGGCGCCGTTCCTCGAGTACTTCGGCGACTGGCTGGTCGGCGCAGTGCAGGGCGACTTCGGTCGCGCGCTGCGCACCCAGCGCAGCGTCAGCAGCGACCTCGTCAATCGAATGGATGTGACGATCGAGCTGGCGGTTCTGGGCCTCCTGATCGCGATGGCGATCTCGGTGCCGCTGGGGGTCGTGGCCGCGTTGCGCCGCAGCCGCTGGCCCGATTACGTGGCCCGCAGCATCGCCGTCTTCGCGCTGGCGATTCCCGGCTTCTGGCTGGCGACCATCGCGGTCGTCTTCGGCGCCAAATGGTTCAGCTGGTCGCCGCCGCTCGGCTACCAGCCGATCTGGGAGGCGCCGCTCACCAACCTGCAGCAAATGTGGCTGCCGGCGCTGCTCTTCGGTCTGATTCTGGCCGGCGTGCAGACGCGCATCCTGCGCACCGCGTTGCTCGATGTGCTGCGCCAGGACTACATGATGACCGCGCGTGCGAAAGGACTGTCGCAGCTACTACTGCTGCGCAGGCACGCGTTGCGCAACTCATTGATCCCGTTCGTTACCGTGATTGGGGTGCAATTCCCGGTGATCGTCGGCGGCTCGGTGGTGTTCGAGCTGATCTTCGCGCTACCGGGTGTCGGAATCTACCTGCTCGACGGAATCGCGAATCGCGACTATATCGTCGTGCAGGCTGTCAACGTCTGGATCGCCGCGGCGGTGATCCTGACCAACCTCGTTGTGGACGTGTCGTATGGCTTCCTCGACCCACGCATCCGCGTCGGCGGCTGAACCGCCCGCGTTCGAGGCCACGCGCCTCCTGCGCGGCTTCGGACGGACGCTGCGACGCTATCCCTTCCCCTGCCTGGTCACGCTCGTGCTGATCGCGATCGGCCTGGGCTCCGGGCTGGCCGAACTGATCGCGCCCTACGAGCCCCGAGCCATCGCGCCGTACGACCGTCTGCAGGGACCCAATGCGACCTATTGGATGGGCACCGACGCGCTCGGCCGCGATGTCTTCACCCGCATCCTCTACGGCGGTCGCGCCTCGCTGGGGATCAGCGTCGCCTCTGTCGGTCTGGCAGTGGTTGTCGCCTCGGCGGTCGGGCTGATCAGCGGCGCGGTCGGCGGCTGGTTCGATGCGCTGGTACAGCGCGTGGTCGACATGCTGATGGCCTTCCCGGGCCTGATCATCGTGATTTCGCTCACCGCGTTTCTCGGCACCAGCATCTCGCTGCTGATCGTAGTGATCGCGATCGCGCTGCTTGGCGGGGGCATCCGCATCTCCCGCGCCGCCGCGATCCAGGTCGGCTCACAGCCCTACATCGAGGCGGCGCGCTCGATCGGGGCCACCACGCCCAGAGTGATCGTGCGCCACATCCTGCCCAATGCGCTGCCCCCGATCCTGGTGATCGCGACCGCCTACCTGGGCATCGCAATCCTGATCGAGGCGTCCGTCTCGTTCCTCGGCTACGGCATCCAACCGCCGGCGGCCTCATGGGGGTTCATGCTCGGCGCGGAGGCCAGAATCCACATGATCGAGCAGCCCTGGCTCTCGGTCTGGCCGGGCCTCGCGATCTTCCTCTCCGTCTTCAGCTTCAACATCATCGGCGACGCCCTCCGCGACGCCTTCGACCCCCGCCTCCGCGGCGCGTAGCGATCGTACTCCAGAAGGCTACGGTCCCTGTGCGTCCAGTTCGGTGATGGCAGTGATCAGTGGGCTCTGTGAGAGTCTGCGATCGTGTGTGACCAGGGGGCAATCCAGCATTAGCGCGGCGGCGGCGATCCAGCCGTCCGCGGGGCCCAACAACGGTCCCTCGTTGCGCCTGTTTCTGCGGATCGCCTCAGAGCGCAACGTGATGTAGCAGCCACGCAGATGATCTGAGAATGGTACAATTTCATAGTTGCTCATTTGTGTCATGAGTTTCGTCAGGTCCCAGCCCTGCGCCTCGCGCTGCACCATTAGTTCCGCTTCGGTCTGGAACGAGATCGCAATCGCCTTGCCCTCGATATGTGATCGGTACAGCTCCGCGCGTGCGACCTCATCAGGATGGCTCGACAGCAGCGAAACGACGATGTTCGTGTCGACCACGATGTCAACATGCGCTCCGAAGATCACACATCGTCCTCGCCATCATCGCGTGACGTTCGCACAAACTCGTCCATATCCACGTTGTCGAGGCGTTCATCAGCGCTGGGCCATGTGAATCGCTTGGGAGCCCAGAGGCCAGGTCGATCGTCGATGACCGCCTGAATCCAGCGCACGGCGAGCGATTCGACAATTCCTGCGGCAGTCTTGGTTGCAACACCATGAGCTGCGACGTGCTGACGTGCGCAGCGTTGCATGTCGCTCGCGAGCTCATCGGGGAACCGCAGCACCAGGAGCTGTGTGCCAACGTTTCGCTTCAGGATGGCTGGAACTTCGATGCGCGCTGCACCAGCCCGAAAGTCCACCGAAACTAGCCGGCCTGAAATCGTCAGCAGCTCGGCCGTCCCGACCGCTACATCATCGGGGGCGCACCGATAAATTCGTGCTGACGTTCCCGAGTCGTGGAGGCCCAACTCAACGAAGTCAACCCCATCAGGAAGGTTGCGGGCCATCCGGTCTAGCTGATCGCTCGCGAGCTTGGGTAGCTCGGCCCCGTTTCCTGCGGCACCTTGTACGAGTCGGTCGAGAGGATCCCAACTGAGATCGCCCAGCATCGGGTCCAGCTCGGTGTCCATCTCCAGCTCGGCGACGGCCGAGCCTGACCGGATTCCCGACAGCAAGAACCGCACCGCTGGCTTACGCGGTCCCCCGCCCTCCGATGCCGCTGGCTTGCTGGCCGGGAGCAGTGCTCGCACTGCCTGCTCCAGCGGGCGCACCACGCGCTGCAAGTCCCTGAGTGCGATCTTGCCCTCAAGGACACCTGGACCAGCGATCCGCACGCTCAGGCGTTGCTGCACTCTCGCCCTCCACTCGCTTCAAATGTAAGACATTCATCGTTCATCGCGTCGCTCAGACGAGGACTGGGCTGACTCCGGCCTTTCGGACGGGGATCTTCGGAGCCGCCTGCGCATCTGTCAGGTCACGCATCCCACCGACGAGATTGCGTAGACTCGCCTTACAAGAGCGCACTCGCGAAGGAGCCCCCCATGCCCACAGGACGCGTCGTTGTCGTCAAGGAGTACCAGCAGCCGTTCGTGATCGAGGAGTATCCCGTGCCCGACCCGGAGCCGGGCGGGATCGTGCTGCGGATCACGCAGGCCGGGGTCTGCGGCTCCGACCTGCACACCTGGCGCGGCGACATGATCGCCAACCCGCTGCCCGAGGGCGGGCGCGTCATGGGCCACGAGGGCACCGGCGTGATCCACTCGCTGGGCGACGGCGTCAGCTCCGACTCGCTGGGCCGCCCGCTCGAGCTCGGCGACCGCGTGATGTACTCGGCGATCACCCCCTGCGGGCGCTGCTATCAGTGCACGCGCGGCGAGTGGAACTGGTGCTCCGATCGCACCGCCTGGTCCCGCGAGGCCGGCGTCCCGCCATACTTCACCGGCACCTACGCCGACTACTACTACCTGCAGCCCAACCACCCCGTCTTCAAGGTGCCCGACGACCTGCCCGACGAGATCCTGGGCTTCGTCAACTGCGCGATGGGCACCGTCACCGAGGGCCTGATGCGCGCCGGCTGCAAGGAGAACGACTTCGTCGTGATTCAGGGCGCGGGCGGCCTCGGGCTCAACGCCACGGCGATGGCCAAGGATATGGGCGCGCACAAGGTGATCGTGCTCGACCGGCTGCCGCAGCGGCTGGCCCTCGCCGAGGAGTTCGGCGCCGACCACACGATCAACATCGAGGAGTTCAACACCCCGGCGACGCGCCGCGAAGCCATCTGGGACCTCACCGAGGGCCGCGGCGCGAACATCGTCATGGAGCTGGTCGGCCGCGCCGAGCTGCTCGCCGAGGGCATCGAATACCTCGCCAACGGCGGCACCTTCGTCGAGATCGGCGACATCGTGCGCGGCCGCACAGTCGCGATCGACCCCAGCACGCTGCTCAGCGGCAAGAAGATCATGGGCTCGGTCATGTACCGCCCGCACCTGCTGCCGCTGATGATGAACATGCTGCAGAAGCACCAGCGCGACATCCCCTACGACCGAATCGTCTCGCACACCTACCCGCTGGCCGACGTCAACCAGGCCTTCGAGGACAGCGAGTGGCACGAGCGCGAAACCAACGTCTCACGCTCGATGCTGATCCCCTAGGCACGGTCTACGGTGGCGCCGGCGGGTAGCGGAGCGGCGCGATCGGCGACGCCACCCCGCCGGTGCTAACCGCTTGCAGTGCCCGGCCCGACACACAAGCGACGGACCGTATCGGGGCCCGTTGTCAGCCTCGTGATCACCTTCTACAATCGCACCAGTGGGTAGTGGAGTGTCGCTACCGGCGCCGGCCTCCCTTGGACGCCGGCGCTTTTAGTGTCTGGCCCCGTGGTGCTCTTCGGCTCGCCGACGGATGTCTGAGTCTGGAAACACCTTCAGGCCGGCCATGTGGTCGCGCCTGTAGAGCTTTGCATCGAAGAGCGACCACCGCGGCGGGTCCACTGCGCAGTCATCACGAATCCACTCAAACGTGTCACGCGCCAGCATGTCGCTGAGTTCAGTGGGATGTGATCCCTGCTTGGGCTCGAAGACCACGCCCGGCTCAAGGAAGCGACGGAACGCACTCTCGGACACCCACTGCGTGCCGTGCAGAAGGGTCTCAACAACATCGCGCTGGTGTTCAGCGTCTTCGCGCGGACCTTGAGCTTCCCAGATCACCCGCCCACGCGGATCGCCAGGATGGTGTGCCAGGAAATCCACGTATGGCTCGAGCAGCATGTGAATCGCGCCCGAGTACACGGTCTCAGGGAGATAGAAGTCCGACCCGGCGTCCACGACTTCAGCACGGAAGGCGTCCTTGCGGATTCCCACCGCGAACGCCGTGAAGCGGGCCGCATTGATGAGCCGCCTAATGCCGGCTTCGAACTCCGCCAGCCGCTGCTCGTCGCCCTCGAATCTGAAGTCCTGCTGATGCCTCCGGATCATCGGCTCATGCAGCGTGATGTCCGTCCGCCCGAAGAACTCCAGCTTGAGACGATCGGACGCCGCGACGTAGTGCGCGACAGCCTCCGCCGACATCGCCACAGCGCCCAGCGCGAACCAGCCTGTCTGGCCCGGACTCGACGTGGCGTGAGCCACCCCAGACTCGTCCACGAACAGGTAGTTCGTCGGCCTCCGGTCACGCACCGGATTGGCCGTACCACTCGACCGCTGGTATCGCCGCCGTCCCTCGATGCGCCCGTGCGCCCGGTGCAGCGCCGCCCGCTCCTCCCGTCCAATTCGCTTCACGAGCTCAACGGCCTCGGCGGCCAACGGCGACGCCCCCCGACCTAGCACGCGGCTGAGCGTTGTACCGATCCGGCCGGCCTCAGCCAACAGCTGAGCCCGCCGCCGAAAAACCCGCCGGCCTTCAGGATCGCCCGCAGCGTTCACCATTCGCTACTCAGCCCACGCGGGACGCTCGCCCCAGCGGTCCTGCGAGACGATCTCGTTCAGCGGCTTGCGGTTCAGCGGGCCGAACCGGCCTCGCGGGAAGCCCATCGGCACGCAGTAGACGACCTGCGCCTGGTCGGGGATGTTGAACAGCGTCTTGACCCGCCCATCCACCGTCGCGTGCAGCGTCGTGATGTTGCCGCCGATGCCCAGCGATCGCCCCGCCAGCAGCAGATTCTGCACCGCCGGAATCACCGAGGCCGCAGCTCCGGCGCCCTGTGCGGTCGCGCAGAGGAAGACCAACAGCGGAGCCTGGCCGATCTCATCCGCGAGCCGACGCGCCGATTGCATCACCGGCGTCTGCAGGCGCTCGTCGCCGTCGAAGATCCCGACGTCGGCGCGTTTCGCCCACCAGGCCTCGTGATACAGCGGCGCGAAGCGGCGAATCTGGTCGGGGTCCTGCACGACGAGGAAATGCCAGGGCTGCGCGTTGCCGCCGTTGGGCGCCTGGCGCGCGGCGTCGAGCATCAGCTCCACATCCTCCGCCGCGATCGGGTCGGGCCGCACCCGTCGGATCGCGCGCATCGAGTACATCGCTTCCGCCAGGGTCATCTCGAGTCGTTGAGGGTCTGCCATGATCTGCTCCTGTTTCGTTTGAGGCACGATATCCGCCAACGTGGGCTTTCCGGCTCGGGCGCTATCGTGGTCGCTCTGAGAGGAGGCCAATGTGGCCCTCGAATACCTGAAGGTTGACGGACTGATCAACGACCCGAGCTTCTCCCAGGTCGTCGTCGCAGCAGGAACCCGCACCGTCTACATCTCCGGCCAGGTGGCCTGGGACGTCGAGGGCGGAGTCGTCGGCGTGGGTGACTTCGATGCTCAGGCCAAGAAGGCCTACGAGAACCTCGTGATCGCGCTGGAGGCGGCAGGCGCGACCCCCGCCGACGTGGTGAAGACGAACGTCTACATCGTCAACTACAACAGCAGCATGCGCCCCGGCCTGACCGCCGCCCGCAACGCGGTCTTCGCCGGCGTCGGCCCGCCGGCGAGCACGCTGATTGGTGTGCAGGCGCTCGCGATTTCCGCCTTGATGATCGAGGTCGAAGCGATCGCCGTGATCGACTGATTGAGGAGCAACGCGTATGTCAGGTATCTCGCTCGAAGACCGATTCGCGATCATCGATCTGTGCTCGGTCTACAACTACGCCGCTGACCAGGGCGACGGCCCTGCCTGGGCCGACACCTTTACGCCCGACGGCATCTTCAACGGTCCCGTCGGTAACGCTGTGGGTCGCGACGAGCTGATCGCGTTCGCGCTCGGGCTCGACGAACAGTTCCCCGGTGCGCTGCACTTCACCGACAACCACCTCTTCGACGTGGTCGGCGACGAGGTGCATCACAAGTGCTTCCTCGACTACAAGATCCCCTCAACCGACGGCAGCGTCACCACGATGCTGCTCGGCTACGAGGACGTGCTCGTGCAGCACGAGGGCGAGTGGCGCTTCAAGGTTCGCGACGTGATCAGCGTGACCGGCGTCGGCGCCTAGCCACCGATAGCCACACGTCCCCACCTACCTCCGCCTACCTCCGCGCCGGCCTGGACGCCGCCCGCAATGCGGTCTTCGCCGGCGTCGGCCCGCCTGTGAGTACGCTGATCGGTGTGCAGGCGCTCGCGAGGTCGGCCTTGAACATCGAGGTCGAAGCGATCGCCGTGATCGACTGATTGAGGAGCAACGCGTATGTCAGCTATCTCGCTCGAAGACCGATTCACGATCATCGATCTGTGCTCGGTCTACAACTACGCCGTCGACCAGGGCGACGGCCCGGCCTGGGCCGGCACGTTCACGCCCGACGGTATCTTCAGCGGGCCCGCCGGTCACTCCGAGGGTCGCGACGCGCTGATCGCGTTCGGGGACGGGTTCGCCGTACAGTTCCCCGGCGGGATGCACTTCACCGACAACCACCTCTTCGACGTGGTCGGCGAGGAAGTGCATCACAAGTGCTTCCTCGACTTCAAGATCCCCTCAACCGACGGCAGCGTCACCACGATGCTGCTCGGCTACGAGGACGTGATCGTGCAGCACGAGGGCGAGTGGCGCTTCAAGCGTCGCGATGTGGTCAGCGTGACCGGCTTCGGCGCCTAGGCCCGCGAACCTGGGCCCACCGCGGCCTACCTCCGCGCGCCGCCGGGGCCCGCTCTGATCGCCTGGACGATCGCCTCGACGTAGAGCTCCAGCCCAAGCTCGCTCAGGTGCGTGCCGTCCGTGGTGAGCTCGTCTTCGCGGCCATCTGTGATCGCGTTCCAGTCGATCAGCGTGACGTTGGCGTGCTTCGGCGCCTCGCGACGCAGCATCTCGTTGCCCTCGTGCTCAAGCCGAATCCAGGGATTTCGCGGCGGGAACTGGCGCGTCAGCACGATCAGGTGCTCGACATCAGCCGCGGCGTCGATCAGCCGCGTGAAATCCTCCGTGGTCAGGAATTCGTAGCCGATGCCCTGAAAGATCACGACGTCGCGCTGCTTGGTTCTGAGCCCACGAGCGAGCAAGCGGATGCTCTCGTTCGCGCTGCGTGCCCCTTCCGCATCGACCTCAACGCCGGCTGTTCGCAGCGCCCGCGTGGCGTAATACATCACCGAGTCGCCGATCGCCAGCGGCCGCGCGCCGTAGCGCACGACAAGCTGATCGAATCGCCCCGCGGCGTTGGCCACGGTCAGCTCGACCGTGTCACCGTTGGCGACGGCGCCGCCCCATTCCCAGCTGGCGGGCGCGTCGAACGGGCCGCGCTCAACCGTGAAGGTGGCCGGCAAGTCCATCAGCACCCGCTCGAAGCTGCAGCTGCGCCCCGAGTCCTGCGCGTTCTCCCAGCGCACGCAGCCAGGGTCGGCCGAGGTGATCTCCACAATCGCGCACGGTTCCGCGTTCGGGCAGGGGATCTCCAGCACATCCTTGGCGTAGAGGCTGGTCAGAATCCCGTCGCCATTGCGTTCAACCAGCTCATCGAGTGTCGTCCCGAACCGTCTGGCAATGCCGATCGGCGTGTCGCCGGGGCGCACCACGTACGAGATCGCGTTCGGTGCGCCGGACACAGTCGGATCAAGGGCTCCGAAGCTCGAATCGCCATCGCTGCTCGGAACGGTCTCAACCGCGCCTTCGGAGGGCTCGTCGGGATCGTCGGGATCGTCGGTCGAGCCAGCTTCGGCTGACGTCGGCGACTCGATGTCTGGCGCGGAAGCAGCCTCGGAGGAAGCAGCATCATCCGCGCGGTCGGACGCGGTGTCAGAGACCGAGGCGGACGCGGACGCGGATCCGGATGCGCTTGCCGACGAAGAGCGAACGGCAGGTTGGGAGAACGAAGCAGGGGAGCGAGCGGTGTCTGAAGCAGCGCCGAAGCTCGCCGGCGCCTCCGCCTCCCCCGCCTCTGTAGGCTCCGTCTCGAACCGCACCTCGCCCGCGCTGGCCTGCTGCGCCACGGCGCCCGTGGATCTGTTCAGCGGGGGTTCTTCGAGCTCGGAATCGACCGCCGCCGTCGCAGTGCCCTGCAGCGCCGAGGACGTCTGCCCCGAGTCGATCAGCACGAGACCCACAGCAGCGGCAACCAGAGCCGCAGCCGCGACCGACGCCCAGGCGCGGGGCGGCAGCTGCGGTGATCGCAGGCCCAGCTGCGCCCAGAAGACGCCGCGCCGCACCGGCGTCTCGAGCCAGCGGTAGCTCGCTTCGGACAGCCCGGCCGTGATCGCAACACCGAGCACCAGGAGCTGCCAGCCAACGAAGTCGAACTCCCAGGTGAGCGCGATCAGTACCGGCCAGTGCCAGAGGTACACGCCGTAGGAACGCAGTCCCAGCCAGCGCAGCGGCGAGAGCCCGAGCAACGGCGCGATCGCGGAGGCATGGCGGACCACCGCAGCGATCAGCGCCGCCGCCCCGAGCGAGACGCCGAGCAGTCCCCACGGATAGAGCCACGCGTCCCACCAGTGCGCGTACAGCATGATCCCCGCCATCGCGCCGAGGCCGGCGAGGCCGATGACGTCCAGTGCCTCGCCGAGCCAGGCCTTCTGCTCCGGCCACGACCAGCGCCACGGGCGCCAGACGAGGCCCAGTGCGACGCCCAGCAGGATCGTGAACGCGCGAGGATCGCTCCCGAAGTAGACGCGCGACGGGTCTTCGCCCGGCTGGTACAGCGCAACCATCCATGCAAGCGACGCGGCGCCGAGCAGCACCACGATGACGAACACGGCCCGCTTCGAGACGAAGCGCGTCAGCAGCGCAAAGACGATCGGCCAGAGCAGGTAGAACTGCTCCTCGACCGCCAGCGACCACAGATGCCGCAGCTGCGACGGACGGTCGAACGACTCGAAATAGGAGATGTCGCGGATGATCAGGTCCCAGTTGGTCACGTAGACCGTCGCGGCCAGCACCTCGCGGAGATGCGTGACGAGCTGATCGCCGAGGACGACGACCGCATAGAGGGTGGTGACGGCGAGGACCAGCGCGAGCGCCGGCAGCAGGCGGCGCGCGCGGCGGATCCAGAACGCGCGCAGGTCGACGCGCTGCTCCCGATCGAACTCCGCCACCAGCAGCGCCGTGATCAGGAACCCGCTGACGACGAAGAACACATCGACGCCGAGGAACCCGGCCGGCAGCCAGAACACCCCGGCGTGGTACAGCACCACGGCGGCCACCGCGAGCGCGCGGATGCCGTCGAGCGCAGGCAGGTAGGGCATGCGCCCGGAGGCGCGCGCGTCGGACATGCCGCTACATCCGGAAAACGCCGAATTGCGAATCGGGGATGGGTGCGTTCAGCGACGCGGCGATGCCCACGCCGAGCGCGGTGCGAGTATCGAGCGGGTCAAGGATGCCGTCGTCCCAGATGCGCGCCGTGGAATACCAGGCAGCGCCCTCTTCCTCGTACTTCTCGAGCGTGGGCGCCATGAAGTCCTGCTGCTCGTCGGCCGACATGTCTCCGCCGCGGGCGCGGAGATTGTCGAGCCGGATCGTGAGCAGCACGTTGGCCGCCTGTTCGCCGCCCATCACCGAAACGCGCGCGTTCGGCCAGCCCCACAGCAGGCGCGGGCTATACGCGCGCCCGCACATCGCATAGTTGCCCGCGCCGAACGAGCCGCCCAGCACGAGGCTGAACTTGGGCACGGCCGCGCAGGCGACCGCGGTTACCATCTTCGCCCCGTGCTTCGCGATGCCCTCATGCTCGTAGCGGCGCCCGACCATGAAGCCGGTGATGTTCTGCAGAAAGAGCAGCGGAATCTTGCGTCGCGCGCAGAGCTGGATGAAGTGCGCGCCCTTGAGCGCGCTCTCGGAAAAGAGGATCCCGTTGTTCGCCACGATCCCGACGGGATAGCCAAGCACGCGGGCGAAGCCGCAGACCAGCGTCGCGCCCCACGAGGGTTTGAACTCGTGCAGCCGCGAGCCATCGACCAGCCGGGCGATCACCTCACGCACGTCGTAGCTGCTGCGCGTCGACTGCGGGATGATCCCGTAGAGCTCCTCCGGGTCGTGCAGCGGTGGCTCGATCGGCGCGCGGGTCCAGGGCGGCGCTGGCGGCGTCGCGCCGAGCGAGTCGACGGCCGCCCTGACCAGCTCCAGCGCATGCGCGTCGTCGGTCGCGAGATGGTCGGCCACGCCCGAGATCTGCGTGTGAACGATCCCACCGCCGAGGTCTTCGGCAGAGATCTCCTCACCCGTCGCCGCGCGGACCAGCGGTGGCCCGCCGAGGAAGATCGTGCCGGTCCCGTCGACGATGATCGCCTCATCGCTCATCGCCGGGACGTACGCGCCGCCGGCCGTGCAGGATCCCATCACCGCGGCGATCTGGGGGATGCCCTGGGCCGACATGCGGGCCTGGTTGTAGAAGATCCGGCCGAAGTGGTCGCGGTCGGGGAAGACATCCGCCTGCATCGGCAGGAACGCGCCGCCGGAATCGACGAGGTACACGCACGGCAGCCGATTCTGCTCGGCGATCTCCTGCGCGCGCAAGTGCTTCTTGACCGAGATCGGGTAGTAGGACCCGCCCTTGACGGTGGCGTCGTTGGCCACGATCACGACCTCGCGGTTGGCCACCCGCCCGATGCCCGTCACAATCCCCGCGCCCGGCGCTTCGTCGCCGTACATGCCGGTCGCGGCCAGCGGGCTGAGCTCGAGGAACGGCGACGCGGGGTCGACGAGTCGTTCGATCCGCTCGCGCGCGAGCAGCTTCCCGCGTCCGTGATGCCGGTCCACCGAGCGCTCGCCGCCGCCGCCGCGGACCACCGCTTCGCGCTCGCGCAGCTCCGAGACGAGGCCGTGCATCCACTCCGCGTTGGCGCGGAACTCCGGCGAGCTCGGCTGCACCGCCGAGCCCAACGGGGCCACGCCCTCGAACTGGTCCGCCAGTCGCTCATGCAGCTCGTTCGTGGTCATGTCGGCGCCTCACAGCGATTCTTGCGCGAGATGTCCCGCTGATTGGTTAGGGTATGCGCCGAGGGCGTGGCGAATCTCAGTCGCCGCGCAAAATGAGAGGTGTGCGATGACAGCTCAGCTAAGCGACGGCGCGTTCACATACACAGCACTCGACATGTGGGAGCAGCTGCCCGACGGGGTGACGCTGGTGGAGACGCCGGGCGTCGCCATCGGCGCAGACGACCGCGTGTACCTGCTGACCCGCAACGTCGAGCATCCGGTGATGGTCTTCGACGCGGACGGAACCTGGCGCGGATCCTGGGGACAAGGCTCCTTTACCGAGCGCTCGCACGGCATCTGGATCGGCCCCGAGGGCGACGTCTGGGGCGCCGACGACGGGACCCACACGATCACCCGCTGGTCGCCCGACGGCGAGCTGTTGCAAACGCTCGGCGACCCCTACAACCCGGCCCCGGCGTGGGGCGGCAAGCCGTTCAATCGCCCAACCCACGCAGCGGTCTCGCCGCGCACGGGCGATGTCTTCGTCACCGACGGTTATGGAAACTCCTGCATCCACCGCTTCGACGCCGACGGGAATCACAAGCAGACGTGGGGGACCCCCGGTGTCGACGCCGGTCAGTTCATCCGACCGCACAACATCGCGATCGACGAGGACGGCCTGCTCTACATCGCCGACCGCGAATGTCACCGCGTCCAGGTCTTCAGTGAGTCCGGCCAGTTCGTCACGATGTGGAACAACATCCACCGCCCCGACGGCCTCACGCTCGCGCCCGACGGCAACATCTACATCGGCGAACTCACCGAATTCGGCGGCATGGCCGACGCCCCCGGCCTCGGCCACCGCGTCAGCATCTACTCGCGCGACGGCGAGCGCCTGGCCCTCCTCGGCCACCAGGACGAGGGCGACGAAGCCGGCAAGTTCATCGCGCCCCACGGCATCGCCGTAGACAGCAAAGGCGACGTCTACGTCGGCGAAGTCTGCAACACCATCCGCGGCAACGCCCTAGGAATCGAGTACCACTCCCTCAGCAAGCTGGTCCGCGACAGCTAGGAAAGCTCTGAATCACTCTCCCCCCGCTTTGCGGGGGGAGATGTCACGGAGTGACAGAGGGGGGCGCCCCCGCTTGGCCAGATACAGCCACGCCGGTGAGTAGGGACCGCAGCCCCCCCTTGTATGTTCGCGCTGGCTCGGGAGCTGCTGGCTGCTGAAGAAGTCGGGCAACCCGCCAATTCCGTCATTCCCCCGAAGGCGGGAATCCACTCGCCTATCTGGTCGAGTTGTGACTCCTCGCACCAATCTAGGGGAAGCATGGTGCATGGAGGCCTTCTTCAGCACCCTGCCAGGAATCCGCTGAACGAGTCGGATCCCCTCTCCCTCAGCAGAGCGGGGGGAGATGTCACGGAGTGACAGAGGGGGGCGCCCCCGCTTGGCCCGATACACCACGCCGGTGAGTCTGGACCGCAGCCCCCCCTCCGCCTTCGGCATCCGCCCCCGCTTTGCGGTGGGAGAGTCATTCAGAGCTTTCCTGGCGCCCCTTCAGTCGAGGCGGTAACGGAGGAAGAGCTCGCCGGTCTCAGGCTCGGCCCAGTGGTGGACCAACTCCATCCGCCGGATCGCGTCACGGGACGACGGCGCTTCCCACCGCACGGCGGGGCTCTGCTCGGGGCCACCGACGATCTTGGGGCTCAGCGTGAGGAAGAACTCGTCGGCGAGGTTCTGTCGGATCAGCGCCCCGTTGAGCACGGCCCCGCCTTCAGCCAGCACCCGCCTCGCGCCCAGCTCGGTGTGCATGTGCTGGAGCGCGGCCTGCACCTCATCACCCTCGGGGACCTCAACGACCGGCCGGCCCAGCGCAGCAAGGCGTTCCCGCGTGCCGCGGGGCGCCGCTGAGCTGAGGTAGATAATCGCCTCGAAGCCCCGGTCGGTGAAGAATCGGCGCTCCTGCGGCAGGTTGCCGCTTCTCGTCAGGACGGCGGCGATCGGCGAGGCGGTCATGCCTCGTTCAACTCGCCACTGCTCGAGTGCGGGGTTGTTGAGTCGGGCCGAGGTGCCCGAGGCACGAAAGGTCGCTGCGCCATTGAGCACGACATCGAAGTGGACCCGGAGCTCGCGCATCAGCCGCTGGTCAGTGGCGGATCCGATCCCGCGCTCGGAGCCCTCAACAACCGTGTGTCCGTCGGCCGACATCACCATGTTGATCGCGACATACGGCCGATCGTCGGGCGGCGCGGGGAAGTCGAGCGTGGTGTAGTCGAGCACAGCACTCATGCTAAGTTGCGGCCATGCCAGACGACCTGCCAGACGAAGTGTCAGACGACGTACCAGCCGAAGACCAGGACGACGAAGAGATCGAGGAGGAGGAGGAAGAGGACGATCGGTCATACCCGATCGGTCCGACCGCACGCTTCACGATCGGCGGCAAACCGCTGGAGCTGGAAGAGTTCATCTCGGCGACGACAGGCGAGTTGGCCGACCGGGAGCACGTGGAGCCGCAGCCACAGTCCCCGCCCCTGGCCAAGTCGGTCGTCTGGGCGTCACGCAGGCCGCTGACGGGCGACTGAGCGCGAAGCAACCAGCTCAGTCGCCGCGCAGTGACTGATACGTGGCGGCCGACATCAGGGCCGCTGCGAGTGCGCCGGTCGGCCGGACGGTCAGCAGCCAGGCGTCGGTGTACGGGTGGATGTTGACCAGGGTTGGCTCGGCGATGGCGGCGTCGTTACGACTCTGGACGGTTCCGGTCACGGGACTAATGAGGTCGATCACCGCTTTGGCGGACTCGATTACGCCAAACGCTCGACCAGCCGTGACCGCGCCGCCCGCCTCCGGGAGTTCGAGATACACAATGTCCCCCAGCTGGTCCTGAGCGAAGTCCGTCACGCCGACCCGGCGGAGCTCCCCCTCTGCTTCGACCCAGAGGTCGTCGTCCGAATAGAGCAACCCCTCGGGCGCGGCCAGGGTCACGGCGCGATGGCGTCGGCCCAGTCGGCCTCCCAGGTGATCTCGATCGCTGCCTTCACGCTCTCGTGCGCCGGACAGCCGGCCGCGTGGAACTCGACGGCGCGCTCGGCAGCCGCGCGCTGCTCCTCGACGACGCCGGGAATGTGGAAGACGACGTGGATGTCGGTGATCCGGATGGTCTCTTTGCGCTCACCACGAATCGTGCCCAGCACGTCAGCAGTGAAACCGGATCGGTCGAACTCGACCTTGCGCACGGACAACGCCCGCGCGAGAGTGCCGTACATTCAACCGCCGACCGCGGCCACGATGTGGTCAAGCGTGGCGGCCACCGGCGGCGCGTCCGCCGGAACCCCGTAGTACTCCTTGAGCGCGCCCTGCACCCCGTAGACAACCTGCTCGGGCACGTCGCCCAGCGTCGCGTGCCGCATCCCGCCCTGAAACTCGAGCCGGTTGCGCGAGATGTACTCGAAGTTGTCGCTCATGTCCTTGCTCCTCAATCGCGTCCGCACCGGCCACCGTGCCCGTGAGACGCGCTGACCGCTCTGTTCGCCGCAGTGTAGACAGGCGGTCGCCCCCAGCAGCGCGCCCAGAGCGCGCCTAGCCGGCGAGCAGGCGCCGCATCCGGCTGACGCCTTCGCGGATGTCATCCAGGCTCGCCGCGTAGGAGAAGCGCAGGTAGCCCTCCCCAAGGTGCCCGAACGAAGTGCCGGCGATCACGGCGAGGCCCGCTTCGTCGAGCAGCCGGTGCTGCATCGTGCGCGCGTCGATCCCGGTCTCCGAAATGTTGGGAAACGCATAGAACGCGCCGCCCGGATCCACGCAGCTGACCCCCGGCACCTCGTTCAGCTCGGCGACGATCACCTGTCGGCGCTCATCAAACGCCTCGACCATGTGATCCACCGGCGATTGGTCGCCGTCGAGCGCCGCGACCGCGGCGTACTGCGTCGCGGCGTTGGGGCACGACCACGCATTGATCGCGATCCGCTCAGCGTGCTCGAACAGCGCCGGCGGGAAGACGCCGTAGCCCATCCGCCAGCCGGTCATGGCGTAGGTCTTGCTCCAGCCATCGAGCAGGATCAAGCGGTCGCGTAGATGCGGGTAGCGCAGCAGCGTGACGTGCTCACGCCCGCCGTAGAGGATGTTCGAGTAGATCTCGTCGCTCATCACCACCACCTCAGGCCAGTCCGCGAGGCCCGCCGCAAGCCGGTCAATTTGGTCGGGCGTCGAGACGCCGCCCGTCGGGTTGGCCGGGCTGTTGAGGATGATCAGCCGAGTGTTCTCGTTGATCTGGCTGAGCACCTGCTCGGGGTCGAAAGTGAAGCCGTCGCGCTCGTGCAGCTCGATCGGCACCGGCGTGGCGCCGGAGAAACGGATCAGCGATTCGTAGATCGGGAAGCCCGGGTTGGGGTAGAGGATCTCCACGCCCGGCTCGCCCATCATCAGGATGGTGCAGAACATCACGGGCTTGGCGCCCGGCGTGATCAGCACGGCGCCCGGGTCAACGGTCTCGCCGTGGCGGCGTTCGAGGTCACGCGCGACCGCGTCGCGCAGCTCTGGGATGCCCGCCGCCGGCGTGTAGCCGTGGCGGCCATCGGCCAGCGCCTGCCGGCCTGCCTCCACGATGTGCTCCGGCGTCGCGAAGTCCGGCTGCCCGATGCCGAGGTTGACGATGCTGCGCCCCTGCGCCGCGAGCGCGTTGGCCCGCGCCAGCACTTCAAAGGCCGTCTCGGTACCGAGCGATGCAACCGCGCTGTTCGGAACCACCATGATCAACCTCCGCTGGCCGTGGAATCTGACATTCCATCGGATTGCCATGATAGGCAGGCTCTGCCAAATGCCGACCTCGCCAACGACACGCCGCTCCACTGGATCATCGGCGCGATCGTCTCGCAAGTCCCCCCGCGCGCCGCCAGGAATCCCCCAAACTCCCACTCCGCTCCCCTCGCCGCCCCCCGTCCGCCGCCCGCCGCCCGCTCTCCGCCTCCCGCTCCTCCCCTTCCTGCCCCCCGCTCCCCGCTCCCCCCCTCCCCCGTCCCCCGCTCCCCCGCTCCTCCCCACCTCTCCTCTCCTCTCCCCTCCTCTCCCCTCCCCTCCCCTCCTCTCCCCTCCCCTCCCCTCTCCCCCCGCTCCGCGGGGGGAGATGTCACGAAGTGACAGAGGGGGGCCTCCCACCGCAGCAACGCCGCTGAGACCACGTTCGCTCAGCTAGATCCGAACCGCCCTACCCCCGACGGCAGCCCAACCACCCCACCGACTTGCGCCATGCCCATCCTTCCGCCATGCCCACCCTCCGCCATTCCTGCCGACCCTTCCGCCATTCCTGCGCACCCTCCGTCATTCCTGCCCACCCCTCCGCCATTCCTGCGCCCCCTCCATCATTCCTGCCCACCCCTCCGTCATCCTGCCCACCCCTCCGTCATTCCTGCGCCCTCTCCGTCATTCCTGCGCAGGCAGGAATCCATGCGACCGCCCAACCGTGCGACGAGCCTCCATCCGCCCGACGGCCCACCAGAGCCCCCAGCGCGCCGCGGGTGATCGGGCGCCGTCGAACATTGGGAGTGCCCTCGACCCCCACAGATCGCATGGATTCCTGCCTCCGCAGGAATGACGGACAGGGCAGGAATGACGGACAGGCAGGTGTGGCGGAGGGGGCGGAGGAGTGACAGAGCAACTGTGTTGAGGATCAACTCAGTGGGCGCTGTCGGGGCTCAAGTCGCGCCAGGGCGTGTGGTGTTTGAGCATCGCGCTGAGGATCACCAGCAGCGTGCGCATGCAGGCGGCGAGCGGGCGAACATGCGAGTCGGGCAAGCGGCCTCGACTGACGTCGGGACTACAGGGCGCGAGATGCTGGGGGCGCACAGTCAGCATCGATTCCGAAGTCCGCACGCTCGACCATCTCAACGCCTTGCGCCATTCCCATCCTTCCGCCATTCCCGCGCCCCCTCCGCCATTCCTGCGCCCCCTCCATCATTCCCGCGCCCTCTCCGCCATTCCCACCCTTCCGCCATTCCTGCGCCCCCTCCATCATTCCTGCGCCCCCTCCGTCATTCCTGCGGAGGCAGGAATCCATGCGACCGCCCAACCGTGCGACGGACCTCCATCCGCCCGACGGCCCACCAGAGCCCCCAGCGCGCCGCCCGCGTCCGCCGTCCGCCGCCCTCTCCCCTCTCCCGCCTCCCCTCCGGTCCCCTCTCCCACCGCTCCGCGGGGGGGAGATGTCACGAAGTGACAGAGGGGGGCCTCCCGCCGCAGCAACGCCGCGACGCCCCCCGCGGCGACGCCCCGACGCGACGGAGACCAGATTCGCTCAGCTCGACTCCAACCGCCCTACCCCCCCGACGGCAGACCAACCGCCCCACTGGCCCGCAGCGCGACGACCTGCTCCGCGCTGTAGCCATGTTCGGCCAAAACGGCGTCTGTGTCTTCGTCCAGCCCCGGCGCCGCCCCCTGTGCCTCGAGCGGCGTAGCCGACATCGACCACGACGGGCCGACCATCGTCTCAGGGCCGGTCAGCGAATGCTCCAGCTCAACCATGATGCCCAGCGCCTGCACCTGCGGATCATCGACCATGTCCTCGGGCAGGTTGACCTGCGAAGCGGGCGCGCCGGTTGCGTCGAGCCGTTCGATCCAGTGGTCGGTCGTATTGCTCACGAAGCGCTCCGCGATCCGCCCGCGCACGCCGGCCACGACCTCAACGGCGGCGGGGTCGAGCGGGTTGAAGTCTGCGTCGGTCGTGGGGTCGTGACCCAGCTCGATCGCGTCGCGCACCTGTTGCTGGTTGGCCGGCGTGACGCAGCCGAGCATCACCGCGCCGTCGCTCGTCTGGTAGCCGCCGTAGTAGAGCAGAAAGGCGCCACCGACCAGCGTGCAGGTGCCGCCGCGTGCAGTCTGTAGCTCGCGCCAGCTCGCGCCGCGCTCGCGCGCCGCCTTGATCGCTTCGAGCGTCGGGTCGAGCAGCACCGCGTCGGAGACGGGCAAGCGCGAGACGAAGGCGTTCTCCAATGTCAGCGCCGACGCCAGCAGCGAGGTCTGGATCCGCTGGCCTTCGCCCGTCCGCTCGCGGTGGTACAGCGCGGCGCAAACGCCGATCGCGCTGCTGTACGCAGCCGAGAAGTCGGCCGGGGTGGTAGCCGTGATCAGCTGCGGGCCATCGTCTTCGTTGAACTTCTCGTCGCCGGCCATCAGCCCCGAGTAGGCCTGGGCGATGATGTCCGCCCCCGCCCGGTGCGCGCTGGGGCCCTCGGGACCGTAGGCCGTGTTGTCCAGGTAGATCAGGTCAGGTCGCTCGGCGCGAAGCGTCTCGTAGTCGAGCCCAAGACGCGCCGGCACGCCCGGACGGGCGTTGATCAGGAAGACATCGAAGTCGCGCACGAGTCGATGGGCCACAGCGCGCCCCGCCTCATCAGCAAGGTTGAGCACGATCCCGCGCTTGCCGCGGTTGAAGACATGGAAGGCCTTGCTCTCGTGCGGCGCGAACTGCCCCACCAGCCGCACCCCATCACCCGCCGACGACTCGACCTTCACGACATCGGCGCCCATGTCCGAGAGAAACACCCCGCACATCGGCCCCGCGATGATCTGCGAAACCTCCAGCACCGAAATCCCGTCCAGTGGACCCGGCATATCGCCCCCAATCATCGCTCAGCAGCAGGCTAGCGCGGCACGGAAACAGGACGATGCCGCCAGCCCAACGCCGAGTGCGCGCCGCCCACGGAACCATCGCTCAGTCGATAGCGTTGTAACGACACAGCAGCGGTCCAGTTCCGACCGGTGTGATCCTCCCGCCACCGCTCGCGTCCCCCCGCAGGGTGGGGCCGCCGCGCTGAGGAGACCCTGATGCGAACGCGCTACGCAGCCCTCGCCGCAACGTTCGCACTGGTCGCGGCCGTCGCGGCCACGATCATCCTCACCTCGAACGCCGCCCCCCAGCCCACCTCCGCCGCGCAGCAGACCGAGCCGCACTCGCTCGCCGCTGCGCCCGACACCCCGGTCACGCCGCCGACGCCCGACCGCTGCGCCACACCGAGCGACCCCACTTGCATCCGCGCCGTCTACCAAGGCGCCCCGGTCGACTACGCCCAGGTCCAGGACATCCCCGACTCGGTGCTCATCCAGCCCGACGACGACGGCCGCTATCAGGTCGAACGAGGCCAGCAGATCACCGTCGTGACAGCCGCCCCGCTGCCCAGCGACTACACCCGCTTCTACCTCCAGCGCCAACCGCTGCAGGCCACCGTCAGTCCGACATCATTCGAACAGCTCATTCAACCGGTGGGCACGACCTACACCTTCACCGTGACCGCAAATGAGGCTGGTTCAAACCTGATCACGTTCAACCTGACGGAAGCTCGACCGCGACCCATTTCACGACCGGGACAGAAGCCCGAACTCGGCGACGTCGTGGTCACGACCAACTTCCTGGTCCCGACCCTGCGCTACGACACGCTCGACATCACCGGCGCCGCAACCACCCCCGGCAGCTACGCCTTCCTCAAGACCGCCGGCGACGCGTCGAGCGCGATCGGCAACTTCAGCGATTCCTCCCTCCGAAGCGTCGAGTTGCGCGTTCACCCAACCGATGCGAGCGGGGCCTCGCGCGCGGACTTCTACGACATGGTCCAAGTCGGCGACATGTTCGAATACCACACGGATAATGGTGGGGTTTGCATGGTCCGCTTCAAGGTGACGAGCATTGGGATGACCACTAGCCCAAGAACGTTTGGTATCGAACAGGCCGCCCAGTACAGGACATGGTGTCTGCCGTTCGTCGACGATCCCGCCGCCCCCCTGAACGTAGGATTTGTATGGCGCGTGCGCCCCGGCATTGTTGGTGCAGACGGAGTGCGCGTGTTGCTCAACGGCGAGCCTGTCGGTCAGGGAACCTATCGAATCGACAACTACTGGCCCTGGGTGATCGACGTTCCTGCTGGCATGACGATCGTATACCACGGGGTCGCTATCAACGAACTGGACGTGAACCGGCCCAACCAACCAGAGAGCACTCTGGTACTCGAAGACGTCGAGACGGGCTCCGTGCTCCACATCGATCCGTCGAACGGGCATACGGGCCAAATCTACATCATCGGGACGCATCCGAGCACTCTGTTCGACCAGCTCATCGCATCGATCCGTCGGCAGTAAGCACTCACCCACGATGACCTACTCCAGATCCGTCGCCGTCTTGTGCTTCATCGTAGTCATGCTGATCACAGCGCTCACCCCGCTCGCCTGGAAACGCCCGCCGCTAGCGTCCGGAGCGGGCGCATGACCGAAACAGTCGCCACCCCTCGCGTCCCGCCACAAGGCGGAACCTCCGCGGTGAGGAAACCCTGATGCGAACACGCTACGCAGCCCTCGCCGCGACGTTCGTGCTGGTCGCCGCCCTCGCGGTCACGATCATTCTCACCTCGAAGGCCGCCGAGGAGCCCACCTCCGCCGCGCAGCAGACCGAGCCGCACTCGCTCGCCGCTGCGCCCGACACCCCGGTCACGCCGCCGGCGCCCGACCGCTGCGCCACACCGAGCGACCCCACTTGCATCCGCGCCGTCTACCAAGGCGCCCCGGTCGACTACGCCCAGGTCCAGGACATCCCCGCCGACGTGCTCATCCACCCCGACGCTGACGGCCGCTACCAGGTCGAGCGCGGCCAACAGATCACCGTCGTGACGGCCGCCCCGCTGCCCACCGACTACACCCGCTTCTACCTCCAGCGCCGTTCGCTACAGGTCACCGTCAGTCCGACATCGGCCCAACAGCTTATCCCACCGATCGGCACGACCTACACCTTCACCGTCACCACCGACGATGCCGGCGCCAACCTGATCAGCTTCGACCTGACCGCCGCCCGGCCGTTGCCGATCTCTCGCCCCGGGATCAAGCCGGTACTCGGCGCCATCGTAGTCACGACCAACTTCCTGGTCCCGACCCTGCGCTACGACACGCTCGACATCACCGGCGCCGCGACCACCCCCGGCAGCTACGCCTTCCTCAAGACCGCCGGCGACGCGTCCAGCGCGATCGGCAACTTCAGCGATTCCTCCCTCCGAAGCGTCGAGTTGCGCGTTCACCCAACCGATGCGAGCGGGGCCTCGCGCGCGGACTTCTACGACATGGTCCAAGTCGGCGACATGTTCGAATACCACACGGATAATGGTGGGGTTTGCATGGTCCGCTTCAAGGTGACGAGCATTGGGATGAACACCAGCCCAAGAACGTTTGGTATCGAACAGGCCGCCCAGTACAGGACATGGTGTCTGCCGTTCGTCGACGATCCCGCCGCCCCCCTGAACGTAGGATTTGTATGGCGCGTGCGCCCCGGCATTGTTGGTGCAGACGGAGTGCGCGTGTTGCTCAACGGCGAGCCTGTCGGTCAGGGAACCTATCGAATCGACAACTACTGGCCCTGGGTGATCGACGTTCCTGCTGGCATGACGATCGTATACCACGGGGTCGCTATCAACGAACTGGACGTGAACCGGCCCAACCAACCAGAGAGCACTCTGGTACTCGAAGACGTCGAGACGGGCTCCGTGCTCCACATCGATCCGTCGAACGGGCATACGGGCCAAATCTACATCATCGGGACGCATCCGAGCACTCTGTTCGACCAGCTCATCGCATCGATCCGTCGGCAGTAAACACTCAGCCACGATGACCTACTCCAGATCCGTCGCCGTCTTGTGCTTCATCGTAGTCATGCTGATTACGGCGCTCACTCCGATCGGTGTGCCAGGCCCCACAACTGTCGACGCCCACCACATGACCGAAACAATCGCCGCCCCTCGCGTCCCCTCACAGGGTGGAACCGCCCCAGTGAGGAGACCCTGATGCGGATGCGCTACGCAGCCCTCGCCGCAACGATCGCACTGGTCGCCGTCGTCGCGGCCACGCTCCTCCTGACCTCGAATGCCGCCCCACCGCCCACGTCCGTCGCGCAACAGCCTTCTGATGACTCACCCCGCAATGCGCCCACGACTCCGGTCACACCGATGCCGGCGGACCGCTGCACGCGACGGTGAGTCCAACATCTGATGAGCAACTGATCGCGCCGATCGGGACGAGCTACACATTCACGCCTATTGAGTTTGAAGGCGCGGCACCGGAGCTCACCTTCGACCTCAGATCAGCGAAGCCCGGCCGCTACCGAGACCCGGCCTAAAACCACAACTTGGCGCGGTAACGGTGTCCAGGACCTTCGTCATCAGTAACCCGCCGTCCTTTCACGAAATACATGACGAACCGAGTACCGGAGACACTCTCGAGCCCGGTACTTACCGCATGCTCGGCATAGGAGGCTTGCCTGACCTGATCATTAGCGTGCCGAGTAGCCCATTTCGAATCAAACGGTTAGGCCTCATCATTGGGGGCCCTTACATCGCACGTTGCTTTTCCGATGACGAAGAAAGCGCCAACATTTGCATCGACATCGAAAATGCCACGAACTTAGGAATCTTCACGATTCGGCCTTCCTCGATCGTTGACCCGTATGTCACGCTAAACCAAGTGTTCGATTACATCGCTGCGTCAGCGCGCACGGAGCCAGCGGGAGCCGCGGACCGCTAAAACGTGATCACGCACCGCCCCCGCGTACCGCCCGCCTTCATCCTGCGATGCGTCTCGGCCGCCTCCTCCGGCGGATACGTGGCAGCGACCCGCATCGTCACCAGCCCGTCCTCGGTCTGCTGGCGCAGCTCGTCGAGCAGGTCGGCGCGATGGTCGTAGCTGAAGACCAGCGTCACGTGGAACGTGATCTCGCGCTCCCCGTTCCCCCGCCAGCCGCGAACGCTGGCGAACTGCCCGCCGTCGCGAATCGCGCCAACCGCGAGCTCATTCTGCACGGCGCCGTCGGCCACGGCGTCAACCCCGTCCGGCGCGACCTTCCGGATCTGCTCGGAGATGTCGTCGCCGCGCGGCACCACGATGTCGGCGCCCAGGTCACGCACCAACTGTTCGTCGCTGGGTGACGCATCTGCGATCACGCGCAGCCCATCGGCCTTGGCGAGCTGGACCATGTAGCCGCCGTAGCAGCCCGCCGCACCCGTCACGGCGATGGTCTGGCCCGGCTGCAACGCCAGCTGGTCCAGCGACAGCCGCGCCGTGAGACCGTTCATCGGCAGCGTCGAGGCTTCGGCGTGCGACGCGCCGGCGGGCGCGCGCGTGACGGCGTCCGCCGACAGCACGATGCTCTCGCGGTACGCGCCGTGGCTGCCGCTCGGAATCACCATCGCCATCACCGCATCGCCGATCGCGAGGTCGGTCTCGGTGTCGGGCCCGATCTCGTCGATCACGCCCGCGGCGTCCATGCCCGGGATGTAGGGCGGCGGGTCCTTGCGCAGCGCCTCGGCGCGCGCCCCGCCGCGCACGAACGTGTCAGTCGGGTTGACCGTCGCCGCGTGGACGCGCAGCCGCAACTGCCCCGGCCCCGCGTGGACCTCCGGCAACTCAACGACCTGCAGAGCCTCCGGACCGCCGAATTCGATAACGCCAACACCTCGCATGACCATGCTCCTTCATCTCCGCGAGCCTCCGCGGCGCCCACCGCGCCCGCACACCCCGCGTCTACGCAGCGTAGGGCGACACAGGATGCGCCGGATCCCCCGCGGGCAGAGATGCCCTTCCAGATCCCCTCTCCCCTCACCGCATCGGCGGGGATCTCCCTCAAGATCCCCTCTCCCCCCGGCTTCGCGGGGGGAGATGCCGAAGGCAGAGGGGGGCCTCCCTCCCTACCCCAACCAAGCTCACGCCTCCCCCTCAGACACCGATCGCCCCCTCACCTCGAAGCGCCTCAATTTCTTCCTCGCTGAAGCCATGCTCCCTGAGCACCTCATCGGTATGCGCATCCAGCGGCGGCGACGGACGATCCGTGCCCGTCGGCGTAGCCGACATGTTGACCAGCGGCCCCACATGCCGCTCGGGACCGGTGAGCGCGTGCTCAATCGGACGCAGCAGACCCATCGCGTCCAGCTCCGGGTCGAGATTGATCTCCTCGGGCAGCCGCACCATCGACGCCGGCGCGCCCTCGGCGTCGAAACGCTGCATCCATTCTTCCATCGTGGCGCTCAGCATCCGCTCCGCAATCTGGGCCCGCACGCCGTCGACGATCGGCCCCGACTCGGGCGCGAGCGCGTTGAAATCGTCGCTCTCGGTCGGATCGTCAGTGATCCCCAGCGCCCGCCTGATCTGGTTGCGGTTGGCCGGCGTCAACGCGCCGAGGATGATTGCGCCATCCCTCACGGGATAGCCGCCGTAGTAGAGCCGGAAGGCGCGCGTCTGGCGGGGCGCCTCGCGGCGAGCCTGGATCAGCTCGGCGTAGCTCGCGCCCGCGTCGCGCAGCTCGGCGAAGCGGTCGAGTAGTGGCTGCACCAGAAAGGCGTCCGACGGCGGCACCGAGGCCAGCCAGGGCGCCTGCAGCGTCAGAGCCGCCGCGAGCAGCGAGGTGGTCAGGTACTGCCCCTCGCCGGTGCGCTGGCGGTGGAAGAGCGCCGCGCACACGCCCATCGCCCCGCCGAACGCCGCCACCCAGTCGGCCGGGGCCGTCGCGGTGATCGGCTCCGGCGCGCCGTGCCGGTCGACTTTCTCGTCGGCCGCCAGCAGGCCGGAGTACGCCTGCACGATCACGTCCGAGCCCGCGCGCTGCGTGATCTCCTGCAGCCGCTGCGGGTCGAGCGCCCCCACGGGCACCTGCTTGGGGTCGCCGAAGCCGGTGATGTGCAGGTAGATCAGGTCCGGCCGGTAGCGCCGCAACGTCTCGTAGTCGACCCCGATCCGTTCCGGCACGCCGGGCCGCGCGTTGGTCACGAAGACGTCGAAATCGGCAATCAGGCGGTGCACGACCTCGCGTCCACGCGACATGCGCAGGTCCACGACGATCCCGCGCTTGCCGCGGCTCAGGGTGTGGAAGACCTTGCTCTCGCCCGGCGCGAACTGCCCCAGCCGCCGCCCGCCCTCGCCCCCCGGCGGCTCCAGCTTGACCACCTCCGCGCCAAGGTCCGCCAGCGCCGTAGCCGCATACGGCCCAGCAATGATCTGCCCCAGTTCAAGCACGCGAACCCCATCAAGCGGTCCCGGCATGCTAGGCTCCCCCCCCGCGGGTGCATGCAGGGTAGTGGGGTGAGAGTTGGAGCGATGCCTAGAGTCACGCACGCGGTCCGGGCTCGCATCGTTGCGCGGCGCGCGGAGGGCGCTGCCGGACAGGCAGCGACGCCCAGGTGGAAGCGTTTCGCACCCGCCACAGCGCTGGTGCTGATCGCGGCGCTGGTCGCGACGATCCTCCTGATCATGGGCCTTGGCCCACAGCCCACGTCGGCGACGGAGCCCTGTGCGAACGGCACGGTGGTGCCGAGCCCCGCCGACAACCCCGGCCTGGTCGCCGACTGCGCGGCCTTGTTGGCCGCCAGGGACACATTGCGCGGCACGGCCACGCTCAACTGGAGCGCGCAGCGGGCGATTTCGAGCTGGAGCGGCGTCACGGTCGCGCCCGTCCGTTACGGCGGGCCGAAGCGGGTGACGGGCCTCAATCTCGACAGCCGGAGTTTGGACGGCGCGATCCCTGCATCCTTGGGCGGCCTCAGCGCGCTGCGCACCCTGCGGCTCGGTTTCAACCGCCTGACCGGCTCGATCCCGCCCGAGTTGGGCCTGCTGACGCAGCTGCAAACGCTGCTCCTCAACGAGAACCGCTTGAGCGGCACGATCCCGCCAGAGCTGGCCGACATCGGCGCCACCCTGACCAGCCTGCAACTGGCCGGGCCCAACCCGCTGCCCGCCGGAGTCGGTCTGAGCGGCACGATCCCGCCGCAGCTCGGCAACCTCAGCGGCCTGCAATACCTCAACCTGAGCCACAACCGCTTGAGCGGTCCGATCCCGCCGCGCCTCGGCCGGCTGGTCAACATCAGCTGGCTCTCACTCAACCGCAATCTGCTCTCGGGCTCGATTCCGACCCAGCTCGGCAACCTCACCCAGCTCGCCAATGTGCGCCTGGACGACAACCAACTCTCGGGCGTGATCCCTTCGCAGCTGGGTCGGCTGACGCGTCTGACCAAGGTCTACATGGTCCGCAACGCCGCGTTCAGCGGCTGCCTGCCGCCGCGCTTGCGCGAGGTACGAAACAACGATATGGCCCGGCTGAACCTGCCCGACTGCGCCTACGGCGCAGCCGCTACGCCGGCCACACCAGAGCCGACCCACACCCTGACCGCAACTGCAGCTGAAGGTGGCAACGTCGAGCCGGCGGGGATGACCACGCAGGTTGAGGGAGAGCCGGTCACGCTGACCGCCAGCTGGAACGACGCTACACACACCTTCGCCGGCTGGGGCAGCGCCTGCTCGGGCACGGCCACGACCTGCATCCTGGAGCTGTACTCAGACCAGACGGTCACAGCCTCCTTCACCGCGCTGCCGGCGGACCGCTGCGCCACGACCACCGACGCCAGCTGCATCCGCGCCGTCTACAAAGGCGCCCCCGAGGACTACGCCCAGGTCCAGGACATCCCCGACTCGCTGCTCATCCAGCCCGACGGCGACGGCCGCTACCACGTCGAGCGCGGCCAGCAGATCACCGTCGTGACCGCCGCCCCGCTGCCCGCCGACTACACCCGCTTCTACCTGCAGCGAGCCCCGCTGGAGCGTCCCTCGCCGATCTCCTACGCGCGGCTGATCCCGCCGGTCGGCACGACCTACACCTTTACCCCCACCGAGTTTGAGGGCGCCGCCAGCCGAATCAGCTTCAACCTCACCGCGGCTCGCCCGCGGCCACTTCCAAGGCCCGGGCAGAAACCCGAGCTTGGCGATGTCATCGTAGCGACGACATTCTCGGTCACTAATCGACCGCCGAACACGGTCTCTGTTGCACCTACGATGCTCAAGGCTACCTTTGCTCCCGGTACTCATAAGTTCGACTTCGGCGATGCGTCGCGGCCATATCTGGTCATTGACGTCCCGACCAGCAAACACCAAATCAAATGGCTTGAAGCACTAAATGCTCACCCGGGCGGGCTGACTATCTGCTTGTCAGACATCGCCGAAGAAACGATCCTCTGCATCCGCTACCGCGATGCCGCCTCAGAATATTTCATACCGCCTAGTGCAACCACTCCATCTACTGACGTATCGATCCGCGACGTGCTTGATTACATCGCGTCATCAGCGCGGGTCGAAGTCGACGCACCATGACACGGACACGCCTCACCTTCTCGGCGATCTCCATATCCCTGGTCCTTTTTCTTGCTCTCGCCGCGATTCTGGATACCAGTATCAAGGAGGTAGACGCCGGGCACGATAACAGACATACGTCACCGTATCTATGGTGGGCAGGCGCCATCGCGAACAACGTTTCCCTTGGTGAATCGATCAAGGTATGCTCTCCGCACTACCCGAATGCGACTGAGGAGGCAATAGGTCTTTGGAGTACAGCGACAGCAAATTACACTACAGCTTCTCTCTTTGCGTATGATCCTAGCTCCGACAACTGCGATATCTCAGAAATCGACCCGCTACCACAGGACAGACTTATAAACATAATTGTCAACCACGGCGGCTACTGCGGGAACATCGATGTGAGCCTTATCATCGGTTGCCTTGCCCATGATGGTACTACGGCTCTTCCCAACTCCGAAAGCAAGACCTTTATCGGGCAGACCGAGCTTCGCCTCCTGGCATATCCACCTACTGCAGACGAACCAACGAGTCCGAAGTACAACGATCTTGTACGAGATATCGGGCACGAACTAGGGCACGCGCTTGGCCTCGCGCACTATCACTGCGGGTACTCTGACCAGAAGGACAGGTCGGGACCCTTACAGCTTGATAGACCTGCAATCATGAGCTTCGACACAAATCGTGATAGCGATACGGCGGATCACTGTATAGTGAATGAAACCGCTGCCCAACCGGCAAGACTTACCGATGTCGATATTGCGGACTTCATGGCAGCGTACTACGGAACGCCCGCTCCTCCCAGTGATTTGTCGGCAGCGTCCGGAGATGGCAGCATCAACCTGAGTTGGGCGGAAGCCACCGACGATCCCGCTATTGACGGATATGAGTACAAACTCGGCGACGCCGATTGGCTTCCAATCGACCCCAGTGACGCCTCCACGACTGGTTTCCCATTGGACGACCTCACGAATGGCACTACTTACTCAGTGCAGATTCGCGCTGTGCGGGGATACATCGAAAGCGAACCGGCGACGGTGACCGCGGCGCCGACGGCACTCGTGGTCCCGGTCATCACCGACTTCAGCTTCTCCGGCACACAACCGTCGAGCACGTTCACCTGGAGCGGCTCGTCGCCGCGAGAACTCCGCTGGGAGTTGCATCGCGCGGCCACCCAACAAGGCGCCTACAATCGGGTAGGAAGTCCGACGACTGACTCGGTCTCGCCCATTACGTTCAGCAGTCAGTCACGTGGCTACTGGTACAAAATGCGCGGCCAAGCGTGCGAGGATCGAACGGACGGCGGATTTACTGTCACGGTGTGCGGCGATTGGAGCGACTTCTCTTCACCCGTCAAGTTGCCGAGTATCAGTACAGGGCCGGGGCCAGGGCCAGGGCCTGTTGACCCCACCACGTGTGATGCTGACACGCGCCCCGGTAATGTCGCGGTAATAACAGCGATGACAACTCGCCAGGAGACTCAGTGGCGTGCCGCCCAGCTTCCGGTGATCGGCTGCATAGAGTACGAAGAACGGCGCACTGTTACGACCTACACACTCTTTACCGTGACCTACACTTGTGTAGACGGGGGCTGGTTCGGTACCATGACGTGGCACACATCCACGATCGAAGGCCCCTGGACAGCCACGGGCAACTCTCGATCCTGCAATCTCGCTCGTTCAGCCACAGCGGGGCGATACAGCCTACCGACGGGTGATCATGAACTGCGCTGGGACGGGCAGCGGATCGCGTTCACCGTGCCGGCCGGCGCAACGGTCGAGTTGCAGTGGCGACAGCAGGACGGCGGCGCTTACGTGGCGGTCCTCAGCACGAAACAGGGCGTTGAGCTGGTTCTCGGCGCCGACGCATTGAGCGGCGGCGACCAGGCGCGGTCGATCAGATTCGCCGGCGCGACAGATCCGACCTTGTCCGCCATCGCCGCCTCGCTGCGTGATCCCGCAGCGGAGGCGCCGGAGTCGAGCGTCACCGCCCCCACCGAGTGTCCGGTCGCCGAACCGTCCGACGACGGTGTGACCAACGTCGATCTCGACACTGCGCCCTGCGCCATCGTGCGCGGCGGCGGCGCGGTCACGGTCGCGCTGGACGGCGAGTCGCTGGCGATCACCCTTGCAGCCGAGCGCGACTGGGGGACCATGAACTTGACCGGCGCCGACGAAACGGCCGCGGTCATGTTCTTCGACTTCCTGACCGGCGGCTCCATCACTCTCGCGCTCACCGATGGCTCCGAACTCGCGCGCCACATCCCCGAGGGCAACACCGACCTGCCCGCCCTCTTCGACGCAATGATCCCCGCCGCGCCCGCCAACGACGGCTCCTGAGCGGCCCGGCGCCCCCGCTGCCCGCAACACGCCATCTGGCCTACCGTGGTCACGTTGCGAAGGGAGCGAAACCATGCCCAACTACGAAGACGTGCTCTACGAGCAGGACGGCCCAGTCGTCACCATCACCTGGAACCGGCCCGAGACGCTGAACGCGATCACCCCCGCGCTCGAGGATGAGTTCCACCTCGCGCTCGACGAGGCCAACGCCGATCCCTCCGCGCGCGCGATCATCGTCACCGGCGCCGGCCGCGCCTTCTCCTCCGGCTACAACATCGACGGCGGCATCGACACCGCCGTCGGCGGCCCGCGCACGCCCGTCTCCGGCCACCTGCGCCGCTGGCACCACTTCTCCTCCCGCAACCCCGACATGATGATGCACCTGATGACCCTCGAGACGCCGATCATCGCCGCCGTCAACGGCTGGTGCATCGGCGGCGGGTTCTGGTACGCGCTGGCCTCCGACATCACAATCGCGTCCGATCGCGCCGTGTTCGCCCAGCCCGAGGTGCGCATGGTCTCCAACTCCTCGGTGCTGTTCGCGATCCTCGCCGGCTGGAAGGTCGCCCATCGCTACGCGCTGACAGGCGACCACTTCGACGCCGAGGAGGCGCTGCGAATCGGCGTGATCAACGAGATCGCGCCCGCCGAGGACCTCATGGACCGCTCCCACGCGCTGGCCGAGCGCCTCGCGCGGGTCCCCTCCGACTCGATTCGCTACAACAAGCTGATCACCGCCCGCGGCCTCGAAGCGATGGGCCTGCGCAACGCGCTCAACGTCGGCGCCCTGCTCTCGACCCTGGTCGAAGCCTCGGCCGACGGCCCCGAGGTCGAGCATCTCGACGAGGCCCGCCGCGCCGGCGGCTTCGGCGCCTTCCTCCGCGCCCGCGACGACCCCTTCCGCCCCGAACCCTTCGGCCCCCGCAGCACACATTAAGTCTGCCGCGGAATCCCCTCCCAAAGGGCTCCCTCCCGCAGCACACATTAAGTCTGCCGCGGAATCCCCTCCACTCCGAGCGCTGAACTGCCTCACACCGACGATTCCTCGTTAGAGCCGCCGCACAGCGGCGTTCCCTCGCTCCCCCCGCTTGCGGGGGGAGCTGTCGCGAAGCGACTGAGGGGGGCCCCGCCTCGTTTGGTACTCTCGCCTCGCTCAGCGACTGCATGTCCACCCATGGCACGTCTCACCGGCCCCTACCAGTTCGCCCTTGTCGATGACCGGCCCCGCCGTAATGTTCGATGTCCCCGCCGGCCTGAACCCGGAGATCGTAGGCATCGTGTCAACCACCCAGCCGGCAATAACCAACATCGCCCCCCTCTTCGACCGCCTCGCCGAGTCGATCTGGATGGACACGAGCCCATGAGGCGCTCGGCCACACTGGTGGCGTTGGCCACTGCGACCGCCCTGCTCGTCGCGCTCCTTGCGGGGCACGCCTCGGCCGAGCCGGCGGCGGGCGCCGAAGCAGGCGAGACTGACACGGTCGTCCTTCAGCTTCGCATCTGGCAACGAGTGACGGAGCCAGCGGAGCTGTGGATCAGCGCGCGTCAGGCAGGCGGGCGCTGGGACGAACTGGGCACATTCCGCCTGCCGGACTACGGTGTTAGCCGCCCATATTATGAACGCCCGGATCCATATCCCGGTGTACTCCGCATGGGCGGTGTAACCGTCACGTATGGCTGGCCAGGCTACCATCCGGCACAACACAGGATGAGCGGTTTGTCTGTTGCTGGCATCAGTCTGCGGGTGCTGCAGCGGGCGCTCGACCCCGGCCTTGTCTTCCTTCAGGTGTACGATGTTGACCCCGATCCGCCCACGTACTCCCCGGTCGTGGTCCGAACCTGGCGGCCGCTGGGGATGGTCCGCGTGCCGCTCGACGACGGGCACTCATCGCGAGGGTCCTACCGCTACGGAGATGTCGAGATCGCCGTACCGCGGTCGAATCCGGGGCTATTGGCAGATCGCGAGTACATGCTGGCCCTGCGCGACGTGCTGGAGGGCGATGGGACTGACCTGGACTGGGCGGTCGACCGCCCCACGGCCCATTGGCAGGGGGTCACGCTGGGCGGTACCCCCCTGCGAGTGACCGGGCTCGATCTCGCACAACGCGGTCTGGCCGGCGAAATCTGGGGTTGGCTGGGTGATCTCAGCGAGCTCACCGAGTTGCGGCTGGACGGCAACGTGTTAACCGGCATGATTCCGACCAAGTTGGAATTGCTCACCAAGCTCAACCTGATCAGGCTCGGCGGCAATGCGCTAACTGGCTGCGTCCCCTCGGCGCTACCGCGGGTTGAGGATCATGATTTCGACGCAATCGATCTACCCAACTGTCCACCGCCGATGATCCTGACAGGGCTGGCACCATCATACGCGAACCTCGCGTCAGACGCCTACTGGCTGCCTGACCCCTGGGGGCTCGGCAACTTCACTGCATTCGACGTGCCTCCGGGGCGTTGGATCACGGTCCTCTCGAATTACGACAGCATGATCGTTGATCGCGCGCACTATATGCACATCTGGGAGGTGTTCACGAACGGATTCAGCTTGCACGACGCTGCGGAGCACGACATCTGGATATACATCGAAGCCGGTCGACTGGACGATGAGCGTAGCCACTACAGCGGTTGTGTGTACGACTGCCGAGGGCAGCCATCACCAGCTGCGCTGCTTGAACAACTCGCTGCCTCGGTCAGCCGGAGCCGCTACCGCTAATCCCGCAGTCATTGGGAGGAATAAGTGCCGTGAGGAAACTTCTGACAGCCGCCCACACGAGCTGGTCACTGCGCGAGGCACCCCTCCGCCCCGACCCCTTCGAACAGCGCAGCCGCAACCGCTGATCGCTCCCCCCGCGAGGGAGCTGGCGCGAAGCGGCGTTCCCTCGCTCCCCCCGCTTGCGGGGGGAGCTGTCGCGAAGCGACTGAGGGGGGCCCCGCCTCGTCTGGTACCCTCCCCCCGCTCAGCGAACGCTTGGGGACCTCCAATGGCGCGTGTGACCGGCCCTTACGACATCAACGCCGTCCGCTCCGAGTGGGTCGGCCGCCAGACCGCCGTCGTGCGCGGGCGCTACCCGGTCGAATACGATGCCATCCGTCGGCACTGCCACATGGTCGAGGACGCCAATCCGCTGTTCCTCGACCCGGAATACGCCAAGACGACCAGGTGGGGCGCCGTGATCGCCCCGCCGGTGATGACCCGCTATTTCGCGGGCGCCGGAGTCTGGCCCCGTACCGCCGATCCGATGCGCCTGATGGTCGATGTCCCCACCCGCGGCGACCGAATGATCAATCTCAACACAGAGTGGGAGTACCTCCAGCCCGCTCGAGTCGGCGACCACCTGTCGGTGCAGATGTCGATCATCGACGTGTATGAAAAGTCGATCCGGCTCGACCCGCGGTCGGTCTGGATCGAGACGGAGCAGCGAATCACGAATCAGCACGGCGAGCTGGTGGCGATTGGGCGCAACACGCTCTGCACGCACCGCACGCCCGAACAGGTCGAAGCCCAGGAAGGCGAGGCCCCCGCATGACCACCGAATCCACCAACCTCACCGCGGTCGAGCAGCGCTACTGGGATGATGTGCGCGTCGGCGACAAGCTCGACGGCTTCGATCTCGAGCTCGGCTGGACCAAAATGGCCGAGCAGGTCTCCGGCTCGCAGGACTTCTACGCCGTCCACCACGACCCCGGCTTCGCCGCCGAGGCCGGCCACGAGACGATCTTCTACAACACCGGCTTCACCCAGGCGGCGCTCTGCCGCGTGGTCACCGATTGGGCCGGGCCCGAGGGCTGGCTGCAGAAGTTCCGCTTCGAGATGCGGCGAATGCTGATCCCCGAGGACGTCGTACACGCCCGCGGCAAGGTGACCGCAAAGCTGGACGGCGACCACGAATCGGGCCTGCTGGAGCTTGAGGTCTGGCTCGAGAACGAACGAATCGGCGTCACGACACCCGGTTGGGCGACCGTTCGCCTGCCGCGACGGAGCTAAATCATGGCTGAGCGAATCGGAATCATCGGAGCGGGCGCGATCGGCGGCGTGGTCGGCGGCCTGCTCACCCGAGCCGGCTACGACGTGACGCTGATCGACCACTGGGTCGACCACGTCGAAGCGATGAAGCAGAACGGCCTGCGCCTCAGCGGCCCGCTGATCGGCGACATCCGCGTCCCCGTCAACGCGCTGCACCTGCACGAGGTACAGGCCATCGAGGAGCCGTTCGACCTCGGCTTCATCTCGGTCAAGTCCTACGACACCGAGTGGGCGACCAGCTTCATCTCCCCGCTGGTGCGCGACGACGGCGCGATCGTCGACTTCCAGAACGGCATCAACGACGAGCGCGTGGCCGCCATCGCCGGCCGCGACCGCACCCTCGGCTGCGTCATCACGATCGGCTGCGGGATGTACGACCCGGGCCACTGCATGCGCACCGACACGCGCACCCAGGGCTTCAAGGTCGGCGAGCTGGACGGCGTCAAGAGCGACCGCGCGGTCCGCATCGCGTCGATCATCAATCACGTCGCGGGCGCCGAAGCGACCGACAATCTGTGGGGCGAGCGCTGGGGCAAACTGGCGGTCAACTGCATGGCCAACGCGGTCGCCGGACTCTCCGGCTACGGCTCGGGCGAGGTGCGGGCGCGCGACGACACGCGCTGGCTCTGCATCCGCATCGCCGCCGAGGTGATCGAGGTCGGCCGCGCCCACGGCCACGCAATCGACGGCGTCTGGGGGATCGACGCCCAACGCTTCGTCGATGTCGCCAACGGCGGCGATTCGACCGAGCTCGATGCCGAGCTGATCGCCGGCGCCGAGGCCCTCGGCGCCGGCCGCCCCTCGCTGCTACAGGACGTGATCCGCGGCCGCCGCGTAGAAATCGACGCCCTCAACGGCTGGGTCGCCGACCGCGGCCAGGACGTAGAAATCGCCACCCCCTGCAACAATGCCATCGCCGAAGTCGCCCGCTCCTTCCCCGTCGGCGCCCTCCGCCCCGACCCCGCCAACCTCCAGAAAGTCCTCGCCCGGCTCGACATCGATTAAGCTCAGACCAGCCGTCGCCGTGTCCCGCGTCGGCCGATCTGGGAGCGCCTTCCGATGCTGACCCACCTCCGGCTCCAGGGGTTCAAGTCGTGGAAAGACACGGGCGACATCGCACTTCGCCCAATCACAGGCATCTTCGGCGCCAACAGCTCCGGCAAAACCAGCCTGATTCAGGCCCTCCTCCTGCTCAAGCAAACGGCCGAGTCCTCCGACCGCAACCTCACGCTGCACTTCGGCGACCGCAACACCCCAACCGACCTGGGCGACTTCGGAACCATTGTTCATGGCCCCCAGACGACGGGCGCGATCGAAATCTCTCTGGGCTGGCAATCGGGGAAGTCGCTGACGATCAGGGACACCAAGCACGACGACCGCGTGGTAGCCAAGTCAAGCGATTTGGAGTTCCGCACCCGCGTCGAAGCTGTCGACGGACAGAACGGCATCGGCATCGGCATCAGCGCATCGATGATGTCGTACCGCGTCGGCGATGCGGAGTTCGGAATGCGCAGCGAGTCAGGCAACGACTCGTTCCAGCTCTTCGCAACGGACGACTCGTTCGGCTTCGTCCGAGCGCTCGGACGAACATCGCCATTGCCCAGACCGATCAAGTGCTACGGATTCCCCGATGAGGCGCGCGCACGGTTCCAAAACGCTGGATTCCTCGCGGACCTGGCGTTCGCGCTCGAGGAACGACTGAGAAGCGTCCACTATCTCGGCCCCTTGCGCGCACATCCCCGGCGCGAATACTCATGGCTCGGCGAACAGCCCGCGGATGTCGGCCCGGCGGGCGAGCAGGCCGTATCCGCAATGCTGAGTTCGGGGAAACGCGAGGGAACGATCGCCCTCGGACAAGGCATGAGCCGCTCGCTCGAGCAGCACGTCGCGCACTGGCTCAAGGAGCTCGGCCTGATCCACGACTTTCACGTGGTTCGCCTCACGGCGGGCAGCCCGCTCTACCAGGTCAAGGTGCGCAAATCCGCAGGGGCGCCGGAGACGCTCATCACCGATGTTGGCTTCGGCGTCTCGCAGATCCTCCCCGTACTAGTCCTCTGCTTCTACGCGCCGCGGGGCTCGACGATCATCCTCGAGCAGCCGGACCTGCACCTGCACCAATCGGTCCAGGCCGGACTGGCGGATGTCCTGATCGACGCACACAAGCGACGCGGCGTCCAGGTCATCGTCGAGAGTCACAGCGAGCACTTTCTCCGACGGCTACAGCGCCGTGTTGCTGAGGCAGCTCTCCCGAACGACGACATCGCGGTGTACTTCTGCGAGAACGCTGGTACCTGCTCCGAGCTCACTAACCTTCAGATGGACACCTTCGGCAACATCACGAACTGGCCGAGCGATTTCTTCGGCGACGAGTTCGGAGAATTTGCGGCGATGACTGAGGCCGCAATCCAGCGCAGAGCCACGGACGCGGCGGGTTGATGGACGAGGTTGTTGTTGATAGCAACGTCGCGGCAGTAGCCAACGGTCTCGCTTCGCAAGCCGACGACGCCTGCGTGAGTCGTTGCGTGGCTGAGCTTGGACGCATCCAACGTGATTGCCGACTCCTGTTGGATGGCGACTGGCTGGTACTACGGGAGTACCGAAACCACCTCAGCCAGCGCGGACTGGCCGGCACGGGTGATGCCTTCATCAAGTGGGTCCTGAATAACCAAGGCAACGAGGCTCGCATCGGACGAATCGCGATCACCCCGGATGCCCAGCGCGAGTTCGTCGAGTTCCCCGATGATCCCGAGCTCGCCTCGTTCGACAGAGACGACCGCAAGTTCGTCGCCGTCGCCCTCGCCAGCGGGACATCACCACCGATCGTGAACGCCTCCGACACCGACTGGTGGGAGCACCGCGAGGCGCTACAGGTTCACGGTATCGAGATCCTGTTCCTCTGCCCCGAACTCATGCCGCAACGCTGACGGCTGGGGGGAGGCGGGCGGTGCGACGAACCCCGCCTACGCCCCCCCCTCCCAACCCACCGAACTACGCCAGCACCCCGTCAGCAAAGTCCTCACCCGGCTCAGCTAAGCGCAACGCTTGGCTGCGGCCAGACCGCCCGCGCGTAGCTTCCCTCACGCTCGGCCTGGACCGCGACGGATCGGGTGCTGACCCGGCCCCCGCTTGTCGACGGCCCATCTCCGATGGCAACACCCCGCACATCAGCCCCGCGATGATCTGCCCGAGTTTAAGCACACGAACAGAGCGACGCCGCCAGCCACACGCCGACTTCCTGGGGCCCGCGGAACCGCAGTCCAGTCGATAGCGTTGTAATGACACGGCAGCGGCCAGCGCCGCCCGGTGGGAGGTGGAGCGATGTCTAAACTCACGCGCGCGGTTCTGGCTCGCATCGCGGCGCTGCGCGCCGAGAGCGCAGGCGGATGGTCAGCGACCTCCAGGTGGAAGCGCTACGCAGCCGCCACCGTGCCGCTGTTGCTGGCTGGCGCATTGGCGGTCACCGTCGTCCTGACCTCGGACGCCCGCACCCAGCCGACCTCCGCGGGGCAGACCGCGACGCCGCCGGCCGAGCCGCAGCAGCAGGCCGCCGCAACGCCGCAGCCCGCGCATCCCGCACCCAGCACGACGGTGACGATCCCCTCCACCGAGCGCCAGCAATGCGTCGACGGAGCGGCGCTGGCCGCCCACCCCGACAACCCCGCGCTGGCCGACGACTGCGCCCTGCTGCTCGCCGCCAAGGACACCTTGCGCGGCACGGCCACGCTCAACTGGAGTGCGACGACGGCGATCACGAGCTGGACCGGCGTCACGCTCGAGACGGTCGAGGGCGCGAGTCGGGTGACGCTCTTGAACCTGGAGCGTCAGGGCATCAACGGCACGCTCCCCGCGGCCTTGGGCCGGCTGACCGGACTGCGCGAGCTGCGCCTCTCCTGGCGCAACCAGCTGACCGGCGCGATCCCGCCGGAGTTGGGCAGCCTGAACCGGTTGACCTATCTGGGCCTGGCCGGCAACCACCTCTCCGGGCCGATCCCGCCCGAGCTGGGCGCGATCGGTCCGCAGCTGACCGGCCTGATTCTGAGCGGACCGCGGCCCTTGCCGGAAGCGGTCGGGCTGAGCGGCGCGATTCCGGCGCAACTCGGCAACCTGACCGGTCTGAACAACCTCTACCTGGACGGCAACCGGCTGACCGGGTCGATCCCCGCCCGCTTGGGCCGGCTCCAGAATCTGCACTGGCTGCACCTGGCCCGCAATCAGCTCTCCGGCTCGATTCCGACCCAGCTGGGCGCCCTGGCGAACCTGAACAATCTGCGCTTGGAGCACAACCGGCTGACCGGCGCGTTGCCCACGCAGTTGACGGCGCTGTCCTCGTTGAGCCGACTCTACGTGCAGGGCAACAGCGGACTCAGCGGCTGCGTCCCGCCCGCCCTGCGCCGGATCGAAACCAACGATCTGGCCCAGCTGAACCTGCCCGACTGCGCCGCCGACGCGCCCGACACCCCGGTCACGCCGCTGCCGACCTACACCTTGACTGCGACGGCAGGCGAAGGTGGCAGCGTCGAGCCAACGGGGATGACCACGCAGGTTGAGGGAGAGCCGGTCACGCTGACCGCGAGCTGGAACGACGCCACCCACACCTTCGCGGCCTGGGGCGGCGAGTGCTCGGGCACGGCCACGACCTGCATCCTGGAGCTGTACTCAGACAAGACCGTGACGGCCACCTTCACGGCGCTGCCGGCCGACCGCTGCGCCACGACCACCGACGCCAGCTGCATCCGGGCCGTCTATCTTGGCGCGCCGAACGATTACGCCCAGGTCCAGGACATCCCGGCCGAACTGCTGCTCGCGCCCGACGACGACGGCCGCTACCAGGTCGAGCGCGGTCAGCAGATCACCGTCGTGACGGCCGCCCCGCTGCCCGCCGACTACACCCGCTTCTACCTCCAGCGCCAACCGCTGCAGGTCACCGTCAGTCCGACATCTGCCCAGCAGCTCATCCCACCGGTCGGGACGACTTACACCTTCACCGTGGCCGCAAATGAGGCTGGTTCAAACCTGATCACCTTCAACCTGACGGAGGCTCGACCGCGACCGCTACCGCGACCGGGACAGAAGCCCGAACTCGGCGACGTCGTGGTCACGACCAACTTCCTCGTCCCGACCCTCCGCTACGACACGCTCGACATCACCGGCGCTGCAACCACCCCCGGCAGCTACGCCTTCCTCAAGACCGCCGGCGACGCTTCGAGCGCGATCGACAATTTTGCGTCTTCCGCCCAAGTGGGCGTTGAGCTGCGAATCCATCCGACGGACGCCAGCGGGACCTCCCGCACCGCGTTCTACGACACCGTCGAGGTGGGCGACCGCTTCGACTATCAGACGGATGGCATCCGTTGCGCGTTCCGCTTCACGGTGACCGGCGTCGGCGAGACGGCCAGCCCGAAAACCTTCGGCATCGAGCTCGTCAACGGATACGGCGGGGCGTGCGGCCCACTCATTGACGATCCCAGCACGGCTAGAGATGTCAACTTCGTCTGGGCGCCCCCTTATGGCCGCCCGCTCGAGCACGGAATCCGCGTGATGTTCTACCTCGAAGCACACGGACCGGGAACCTATCGCCTTGAAGAGGGACTCCCGTTCATCATCGACGTGCCCCCCGGCAGCGAGGTGATTCATCAGGCCTTGTACCTCGTCGAACGCGATGATGACGCCCTCCCCGGCTTCTCTGACTATGTATCAGTACTCCTCGATGCGAAGACGGGATCGTATCTCGGCATCGACCCGATCACAGGCAGAGAGACTCATCGGGTCACCACATCGCCGGACGCAGATGCCTTGTTTGATCAGATCATGGCGTCGATGCGGCGCGTGGATTAGGCACTCAACAACAATGACGTACTCACGAGCGGTCGCCATCTTGTGCTTCACCGTGGTCATGCTGATCACGGCCCTGACGCCGCTCGGCCTCACCCGCCCCCCGAGCGTCGATGCGCCGGCCACGATGACCCTGCCACATCGCATCTCACCAACGTCAATGACCATCCGATCGCCGGCGGGCGGATCGTTCGGAACGTGATCCTTGGCGAGGCGATCCCGGTCTGTAGCGACGATCTGCCGCTATCGACGCAGGCGGCGGTCGAAGAGTGGAACGATTTCTTCGGCTGGGAGCCCGGCGACCTTCGCGATGAGGCGGTCTTCCTGCTGAAGCCCGACGGCTCCGTCTTCGCCACCGCGGACAAACCGTGCAAGAACACACGATCTGATACGGACCGCGGCATTGATAGCGTGCATGTGAAACGGAATCTCGCGGCGTGCGATCCAACTGCAAACGGCTGTATTACCAGAATTATGTCCTTGCCAAACCCGGACTATGATACCTATACAGGAACGCTGGTAATCCATGTCAGGGATTACAGAGAGCCAGGCCAAACCATGCGCGTCATCCTGGCCGATGACGAGGATCGTGTGACGCGCACAATCATGCACGAACTGGGCCACGTATTTGGCTTGGGCAATTACGCCACGGCGGACTGCGTGCGCTCCCCCACCAGCGTTGACCAAACCAACAAACGTACAATCATGTCGCCGGCGACGGCCCCCGGCGCCAGACCGTCGCGGTGTGCCTCCGACATCCCGACAAAGGAACAGGATCAGCTAGACTTTCGGCGTTCCTATGTGCCCGAGGCCCCTCAACTTCCTGATGACCCTGATGACGCAGCAAATTCGCCCAGCGCATACACGGTAACCCTCCGCTGGAATGCGGAGAACGTGCACGTGGAGAGCGATTTTGGCATCCAGCGCTGGGACGAATTGACTCGTCGGTGGTTCACGATAAGGTCCCATCAGGCGCTGCCGTTCGGGGCCGAAGACCCCAATCCCACGCTCATCGGCCAGCCGATCAACTCACAGACCTACCGTATCGTCGCGCGGACGCGCGCCCCGCTGCAGCTAGGCACGATAGCGGCTTCAGACGAGATCGAGGTCGTCGTGCTCGGGCCACCGCCGAATGCGCCGACGGAACTAACGGCAACAGCATTCGTCGAGGGCATCAACTTGACTTGGAGACTGGCGACCGATATCCCTCGCATTGATGGGTATGAGTTCATCCTGAACCGTGACAGCGGTGGGGAATGGCAGCCCATGGCCAACCGTGACCACACTGCGCTCAGTCATTCCATCCGCCCGCTGGTTTCAGGGACTGAGTATGTCGTCGAGATCCGCGCAGTCCGCGCCCGTGCGTCGAGTGGGCCAAGTAACCGCGCCACCGCCACTCCCAAGGTGCGGCCAGTACAGCCGCCGGTCCCAGAACCACCGCCCAAGCCATCGAGACCCGCTGATATGTTCTGGGACACGGAAGTGACGCTGTCAACCTGGATCAGCTCGGTGACTCATGACGACGGCGTGATTTGCTACATCGAACGCACCCAATACGAGCAGTACCAGATCGAGAGCTGGATTAAGACGCACAGCTGCGTTAGAAACCGCTGGGTGTCACACACAAGTCTATTCCTGACCTCGGATCCGCTCATCCGGTCGACCGCGTTGCCAACTACGCCTTGTGGGTCACTGTCCGATCAGATTAGAGAACGCGCAACGGCCGCTTCCACGGGAACATTCCTGCTCGAAGGCACCTACGTCTTCCGCTGGGGCGATCAACGAGTCCAATTCACCGTTCCAGAAGGATCGCTCGTTGACCTCAACTGGCGTGTGCTGGATTCTGGTGTGTCCGCTGCCGTGCTGACCGATAGTGGCGCAGGCGAGGTATTGGTCTACCCAGGCGCACCGGCAACCAGGAATGCGGACGCCGAGAGCGACAACGACCCACGCAGCACCGTCCTGCAAGACGTCGAGGCGTCGATGCACGGCGTCGCGACCCAATCCGCAACGACGACCCAACCGGAGATGAGCACATGCTTGTTCGTGTCCGACCAACAACCACGTGCAACGATCGATCTCGACGTCAACCGCTGCGCCACCGTGGCCGAGGGCGGTGAGGTACGAATCGTCGCCGACGGGCACACCCTGTCGCTGTCGCTGACCTCGGGTCGAGACTGGGTCGTGTTGCGACTACGAACGGACGCGGCCGACGGCACGCGGCCGATCGTGGTGTTGGACGCGACTACGTCATCGTCGCTGGTGATCGACCCAGCCACCGGCACAGAGCTCGAGCGCAACATTGCCGCCGACGCGCCGGCTGAAGTCGGCGGGTTCTTCGACGCCATCGCCGCATCCGCGCAACACTCCGACGCGACAGACGACGGCTCCTAAGCGCCCATCGCCCCGTCCGCGCCCGCCAACGCAACCTCATCCCAGCCCTCGCGGGCCGCCCCCGGGGCGTCGATCCGGCCCGTCGACGCACAGTCCGACAGGTCTTAGCCCCCACTACCCAACCCCCCAAACTCCGGCAGCACCTTCTCCGCAAAGTCCTCCATACTCCTGAGAATCTGCCCCCTCGGCAGCAACCCGTTGTACTGCCACATGAAGATCCACGACACCGGCGTCACGTCCAGCATGTTCTGGACCTGATGCTTCACCGAGTCCAGCGTCCCCGCGAACAGCAACCCCTGCTCGAGCTGCTCTTCCAGCGTGAGCAGCTCCCCGCCCGGCGGACGCAGGGCCTCGGCGAAGCCGAAGGGAGCGAACCAGGCGCCGCCGGCGAACGCGGCGGAGTGACGCCACAGCTCGATCGCCTCCTCATCGGTATCCGTAATGATCACATCCCGCAGCACGCCCAACCCCTCACCCGGCGCGAGCGTGCGCCCCGCCGCCGCGGCCTCCTCCTGGTAGACCTCGTAGAGCCGATTCTGCAGCTCCGGGTACATCGGCGGCAGAATCGCCGTGATCCCCTCCCGCGCGCACCAGCGAATCGTCCGTTCCGATGACGCGAACGGTTGGAACAGCGGCGGGTGCGGCTTCTGCAGCGGCTTCGGCACAACGCCGATCTGGCGCACGATGTTGTTCTCATCGACGCCGGCGCCGTACAGACGCGTCGCCTCGATATCCCACGGCGTGCCATCCGGCGGAATCTGCCAGGCGTCGCCCTGGTAGGACATCATGTCCTCGGTCCAGGCTCGTTTGATGATCTGGAAGTGTTCCTCGAACGCCGCCCGGTTCGCAGCGTCGATCGCATCGTGGTCGCCGGGGCGCGCAGCGTGGACGCCGTGAATCTGCTGCGCCAGCGTGTCGACCCAGCGGCGCTGATAGCCGCGCGCGAAGCCCGCCAGCGCCCGGCCGCCGGTCATGTGATCGAGCATCGCGATGTCCTCGGCGACGCGAATCGGATTCTGCGCCGGCAGCACCAGGCCGAGCTGCCCGACGCGGATCCGTTCGGTCTGCATCGCCAGGTAGAGATCGAGCATGATCGGGTTGGGCGAGACCTCGAAGCCCTCGATGTGGAAGTGGTGCTCCGTGAAACCGATCGAGTCGTAGCCCAGCGCGTCGCCCGCCTTGGCGAACTCGCTGAGGTCCGCCAGCATCTCCTGATACAGCTCAGGGCGCAGCCCCGCCATGCCCTGCTCGATGTCCGCGCGCGTGCCGACCGACGGAAGGAAGAAGAGAGAGACCTGCATCTGACCGCTCCTGTCTCTGTGTGCTACGGGAGAGTAGCGAGGAAATCGAGCACCGTCCGGTTGAAGTCTGCGGGGTTGTCGATGTTGGCCGCATGACCGGCGTTGGGAATCACCGCCTTGGTCGAGCCCACGACCTTGTTGTGGATGTAATCGGTCGAGCCGAGGAACGGCTCATCGTTCTCGCCGACCAACACCAGCGTGGGCTTCTCGATGCCCGCGAGCGACTGGATCACGCGGTTGTCGAACTGCGCGAGCATCCCCCGCGCAGCGTGCGCGAGGCCCGCCGCCGAGCGGTGCGTCGAAACCCGCACCTCCTCCGACGCGCCCAGCGCATCAAGTCCTTGCGTCTCAAGCGCCTCAGCTCGCGGAACGGCAAAGTTCGCGTTCCAGCCCTCACGCCCGCGCGGGTTGTTGTAGCCCGGGCCGGTGTCGAACAGCATCAGCGCGCGCGTCCGCCCGGGATGGACGAGGTTGAACGCCAGCGACATGTAGCCGCCGAGCGAAAGACCGGCGATGATCGCGTCGTCCGCGCCCTCAGCGTCGAGGATCGCGGCCATGTCGGCCACCGTCTCCGCCTCGCTGTAGCAGGCCGGGTCCTCGGGGCTGGCAGTCTGCCCGTGCCCGCGCATGTCCCAGGCGATCACCCGGTGGTGCTCCGACAGCGGCGCCAGCTGCCCCGCCCACATCTGGGCGGTCGCGCCGTACCCGTGGCTCAGCAGAATCGCAGTGCCCTCGCCCTGCGCCTCGTAGAAGATCTCGACACCGTCTCGTTCAATCGTGGACATCCCGTCACCTCCGCCTTGCTGCTCGGTTCACTGGCCGCAAGATACGCGAGCGCCGCCGACGCCTAGCCTGCGCGCACCAGAACTAGCCCGATCGGAGCTCCCGATGACCAGCCCGACAGCGCGCGAGCCGATTGGCTCCGAGATCGTCTTCGACCTGCCATCCGTGAGCAGCCCCGCCCTCTCGCCCGACGGCCAAACGGTCGCCTACGTCCGCGCGCAGGTTTCGCGCGAGACGATGAGCGGCGACTCCCACATCCGCGCCGTCGGGTTCGCCGGCGGTGACGACCGCCGTCTGACCGCCGGCCCGCACGACGGCTCGCCGGCCTGGTCGCCCGATGGCTCCCAGCTCGCCTTCCTGCGCGCGGCCGGCCCCAAGGCGCCGCGCCAGCTCTGGCTCCTGCCGATGTCCGGCGGCGAGGCCCAGCGGCTGACCGACCTGCCATATCAGGTGGAATCCTGCGCCTGGCTGCCCGACGGCCGCAGCCTGATCGCGGTGGTCGATGTCGACCCCGAGCGCCTCATCGAGGACGACAGCACGCCGCGCACCACCGTGCTGCACGAGGTCTACTACCGCGGCGACACGCTCGGCTATCGCGTCGGCGCCTGGCATCACCTCTTCAGCATCGACGCGAGCAGCGGCGCCGCCACTCAGCTCACCAGCGGTCCCTACAACAACGCGCACCCCGTGATCTCGCCCGACGGCCGCTGGATCGCGTTCGCCACCGACCGCTCGGTGGAGCGCAACCGTCGGCGCCCGTTCGGCAGCGAACTCTGCGTGATGCCCGCCCGCGGCGGCGTGATCGAGCGGCTCACCCCCGGCGCCCAATCCGCCGGACGGCCGGCGTGGTCGCCCGACGGACGTGAGCTTGCGGTCGCGATCACCGAGGTCGCCGAGCCCCAGCAGGCCTATCTCACCCGCATCCACCGCTACTCGGGACGCCGCACGCGTCTCACCGACGGCGGCCTGACCCCGCAGAGCGGCTTCTTCCCGCTCGCCTCGCCGCCGCCGATTAGCTGGAGCGAGTTAGGCATCACCTTCGCCGCCGACGCCTGCGGGCGCTCCGGCGTCTGGCGCATCTCACCCGACGGCGACGGCGAGGCGGAGGTCATTCGCGCGGAGGCTGAGCTGCTCAACGGCGTCGATATCTCAGCGGACGGATCCCGCATCGCGGCGATCGTGACCGACCCCGGCCAGCCCGGCGAGCTGGTCACGCAGACCGCCGGCGCCGCGCCGACATGCCTGACTTCGGTCAGCGCCGAGTACCTCGAAAGCCACGAGCCCGGCGCGGTCGAGTGGTTCACGATCGTGCGCGAGGGCGTGCCGATTCCCTGCGGCCTGATGTTCCCGCCCGGCTTCAACGCCTCGCGGCAGTACCCGCTGGTGCTCGAGATTCACGGCGGCCCGCACGGCTGGTTCGGCGAAGGCTTCACGGCGCTGCACCAGATCATCGCCGGCGCCGGCTTCCTCGTGCTCTTCGTCAACCCCCGCGGCTCATCGACGTTCGGCTCCGACTTCACCCACGCCGTGATCGGCGATTGGGGCGGCGAGGACTCGCTCGACCTGCTCGCCGCGCTCGACCACGTCTGCGCGCGCCCCTACGTCGACGCCGAGCGCCTGGGCGTACACGGCTACTCCTACGGCGGCTTCATGACGTCGTGGCTGATCGGGCACACCGACCGCTTCAAGGCCGCGGTCGCGGGCGCGCCCGTGATCAATCTGGAGTCGATGTACGGCACGTCCGACATCGGGGCTTCGTGGGGCCGCTATCAGTGGAGCGGCCGCCCCGACGAGGCCCGCGAGCGGTATCGCGAACGCTCGCCGATCACCTACGCGCCGAACGTCACGGCCCGGGTCCTGCTGCTGCACGGCGACGCCGACCATCGCGTCCCCATCACCCAGAGCGAGGAGTATTTCGTCGCCCTCCGCGACCGCGGCAAGCCCGCCGAGTTCGTCCGCTTCCCCGGCGGTTCCCACCTGATGCTCCGCGTCGCCCACCCCAAGTTGCGCCAGGAGTACTACGACCGCCTCACCACCTGGTTCACCCGCTACGTCTAGGAATCCTCTCACCAACCCGGATCCGCTCTCCCCCCACTCCGCGGGGGAGACTTGCGCGTAATCCCCATTTCCCCTCTCCCCCCGCGGAGCGGGGGGAGATGCCGCAGGCAGAGGGGGGCTTCGGGCGCGGCCTCACCAGATAGCCGAAGCTCCCCACCGTCACTTCGTGACACCGCCACCGGCAGGGAAGGTCGGAGCGGGGGGACTTACGCGCAGGTCTCCGGGGGGAGATGAGTGACAGAGCAACTGTGTTGAGGATCAACTCAGTGGTCGCGGTTGAAGGGCGCAACGCCAACCAGGGCGGCGATCGCGCGGGGGGTCAGCCGGCCCAGCTCCGGAAGCTCGGCCAGCAGCGTGAGTGAGAGCTGCTCGCCCACGCCCGGCACGCTGCGCAGCAGCTGATCACGCCCGCCCCCTTCCGTCACGCCCGCCCCTTCCTTCACACCCGCCCTGTACCTCACACTCGCCTCCTTCCGTCACACCCGCCCCTGTCCGTCACACTCGCCTCCTTCCGTCACACCCGCCCCCTTCCGTCACGCCCGCCCCCTCCGTCATTCCTGCGCAGGCAGGAATCCATGCGACCGCCCAACCGTGCGACGAGCCTCGATCCGCCCGACGGCCCACCACAGCCCCCAGCGCGCCGCGCGTGATCGGGCGCCGTCGAACATTGGGAGTGCCCTTGATCCCCCACAGACCGCATGGATTCCTGCCTGCGCAGGAATGACGGAGAGGAGCGCAGGAATGACGGAGAGGGGCCACCGGTCTGCCGCACTCGCTCCTTCCCTCACACCCGCTCCTTCCCTCACACCCGCTCCTTCCTTCACACTCGCCCTGTACCTCACACTCGCCTCCTTCCGTCACACCCGCCCTGTACCTCACACTCGCCTCCTTCCGTCACATCCGCCGCTGTCCGGCACATCCGCCCCTTCCGTCATTCCTGCGGAGGCAGGAATCCATGCGACCGTCCAACCGTGCGACGAGCCTCAATCCGCCCGACGGACCACCAGAGCTCCCAGCGCGCCGCGCGTGATCGGGCGTCGTCGAACATTGGGAGTGCCCTTGACCCCCACAGACCGCATGGATTCCTGCCTGCGCAGGAATGACGGACAGGGCGCAGGAATGACGGAGGCGGCGCAGGAATGACGGGGGGGATCGGTCTGCCGCACCCCGGTTCGACTCAGCCACCAACGGCTCCCAAGCCAGCGCGAACATACCAGGGGGGCCGGCTCCTGTCCGACCAGATACAGCCACGCCGCTGAGTCGGGACCGCAGACCCCGCCCCGCCCCCATCAGTCTGCGCGCGGCGACGACGGCGGGGCGACCCCCGGCTCGTCAGAAGCGAGCGCCAGGGTCGTGCGGGCGGGGGCGCGGATGCGCTGGTAGAGCACACCCGCCACCGCGCTGATGGCCATCGTGGCGATGCCCATGATGATCAGCATCGAGCGCTCCCCGATCCCGTCCGCCAAATTGCCGAACGCCAGGCCCGCCATGCTCTGCACCCCGAACGGCACAAACGTGAGCGACGTCAGCCGTCCGTGGTACTCGGGATCCGCCTGAATCAGCACCTCCGCCGTATTGACCGCCTGAAACGCGCTGAAGCCCGCCCCGAGCAGAAACATGATCGGAAACGCGACAACGACGCTCGGCGTCATCCCCAACAGCAGCACCCCGAGCCCGAACCCCACCGCCATGATGTACATCACCCGCCCCGACCAGCGCGTCCCCACCACCCCGGCAACCGCCACCCCAACCGTGAACGAGCCAATTCCCGCGAACGCCTGCAGCAGCCCAAGCTGCACCGATTCCACCCCCAGCGCGCTCTCCAGCAGCCCTGGCAGCAGAATCTGATACGACCCGCCTGCCACCGAGATCAGCAACAGCGACCCCAGCAACAGCCGAATCCGCGAATGCGACGCCGCATAGCGCAGCCCGAGCACGATCTCGCGGTAAACGCCGCGCCGCACGACGTTCCGCGGCGGGCCCTGCGGCATCAGCCCGAGCGAGAGGATCGTCAGCGCGAGCACGGCGAACATGAAGACGTAGGCGCCGCCCGAGCCGACGAAGGCGATGCTGATCAGCCCGGCGGCGATCGCCGGCCCAATGATCTGTGGGAAGTTCAGCGCCGACTGCAGCAACACCACCCCATTGCCGACGAGGTGCCTCGGCACCAGGTCGGCGACGTAGGCCCGCCGGGTCGGCCCCGTGAACGCAAAGCAGCTGCCCAGCAGGAAACTGCTCGCGGTCAGCCACAGCACGCTGATGTCATCACTCAACACCAGGAACGCGAGCACGCCGAAGTTGATCGCGATCAGCGTCTGCGCGATCACCAGCAGCCGCCGCTTCGGCAGCCGATCCGCCAGCGCCCCGGCGATCGGCCCCACGAAGAACCAGGCCACGCCGCTGCCCGCCGCCACGAACGCCACGCTCGCGTTCGAACCCGTCAGGTCATACGTGATCACGCTCTGAACCGTGAACGACATCATGAACGAGATGAACGCCGCGACCGTGCACGCCCAGTGCAACCGGAATGCCGGCACGCCGAAAGCGGCAAACGTCTGTCGTGCGCCAGCGCGTAGCATTGCGGTGATCCTATGGCGTGGCTGCCTGCGGACCCGTTCTGCTGCCCGGAGGTGTGTGATGGATGTCGTCGAGGCGATCCGCGAACGTCGCACGATCGGCGCGTTTCGCGATGATCCGGTCCCGCGCGGACTGGTCGAGGAGCTGATCGACAGCGCCGTCTGGGCGCCCAATCACAAGCACACCGAGCCGTGGCGCTTCCACGTCGTGCAGGGCGACGCCCGCGACGCCCTCGCCGACGCCGTCTGGGCCGAGCTCGAGGCGGCCGGCGCGAGCCCCGCGAAGGACCCGCGCAGCAAGCTGAAGCGCGCCCCGCTGTTCGTCGCCGTCACCCAGACCGCCTCGCCCGACGACCCGGTGCGCGACCTCGAGGACTACGCCGCCTGCTGCTGCGCGACCCAAAATCTGCTGCTCGCCGCCCACGCCCGCGGCCTCGCCGCCAAGTGGAGCACCGGCGCCCTCGCGCTCTCAAGCGCCGCCAAGCGCTGGTTCGGCATCCACGAGCAGGACCGGATCGTTGGCTACATCTACCTCGGCTACGCCCCCAAAGGCGTCCGCATCCCCCCCGCCAACCGCTCCCCCAACCACGTCGTCTGGCGGACGTAGGATTCCTCCGAACACGTCGCCCCCTGGGGAGACTTGCGCGTAATCTCCATTTCCCCTCTCCCCCCGCTCCGCGGGGGGAGATGCCGCAGGCAGAGGGGCGCTCCGGGCGCGCCCTCGCCAGATAGCGGAAGCCCCCCTCTGTCACTCCGTGACATCTCCCCCCGCCGAGCGGGGGGAGAGGGGATTCGAGTTGTTCAGGGGATTCCTGCGCCCCTCCCGTCATTCCTGCGCAGGCAGGAATCCAGGCGACCGCCCAACCCTCGCCACGGCACAGGACTCGCGACGGCCTCGCACGCATTCGCCCACGCACCGTCGAACATTCGAGGCCAAACACTCCCATCGTTCGCCTGGCTTCCTGCCTGCGCAGCGCCTGCCCCTGACTTGAACAGGCAGGTAACGAGCTCGGCGTTGAGCACAACGCCATCCCACCGCTCAGTGTGAACAGGCCCTAGCTCGTCGCCATCACATGCAGGGCGTCAACGGCGAGCATCGCCTGCAGCAGATCGTTGAGCCGCATCGGCGCATCCTCCGCGCAAGCCTTGACTGAGAGCGTCTCGCCGTTTCGCTCAACCTCAAACCCCGACAGCGCCAGCTGCAACGCCTGCGCTCTCCCCTCCGAACGAAGCTCAACCCCGGACATTTCGAGGTCGCCAATCGTGTGCCCATCATCCGTCAGGACCAACCTGTCACCGTCCTGTCGCGCGTAGACCTGAAGACAATCGTTGTGCCGATCGAGCAGCGGCACCGTGATTTCAATCGCATCTCCGATGTCTTGCACGGTCATTTCACGATTGAACCACTCACCGTAGCGATGGATGCACGTTGCGATGTCCTCTAGCATCTCACTCCCATCGTCTCAGTGGACGGCGCGATCTGAATCCGGCAGTAGGTCAGGAAATCAGTCAACATCGTCGCAACGCTATTCGTATCGCGGAAGTGCTCGCGCAATGGGGGATCCGCCCATCTGTCGGCGAAACCCTCTCGGTAAACGTGCAGATGAGTCCCGGAAACCCAATTCGAGTCGGGATTCTTGTGCCGGGGCCCATTGTAGTCCAGTCTCACGAGCACGACCGACGTTCTCACGCGCAGCTGAATTGTCCCCTTCTCGACCGCCCCGCGCGCGCGCCGGATGTCGAGCATGAACGTCTCGTCCGCATCGGGAGATTCGAGCTCAAAGCCAATGTGGCCACCACGGGCAGGAAGCACGATCTGCGCGGCGTTCACGACCCACTTGCGCGCCGCGATCAGGGCATCCGCTTCGGCTTGCGTCGGAGCCATTGACGGCATCTGGGTTGCGACTCCACCGTCCATGCTGCGTTCGGACGCGACACAGCCAAGGTCTGCCGACGGCCGTATCTACGGTAGCTGGGAAACGTGTATCGGCAACTTCAGACGTCGTCAAGGCGACCACTCCGAGCCCCGCGAGCGGGCCTACCGCAGCGACGCGATGAAGTCCGCGATGGCGGTAGCCGCGGCTTCAAGGTTGTGCTGTTCGGTGAGACCGCTGCGCTTGCGCGGCGTCAGCCCGTGGTCGCCGTCCGGGATCCAATGCACCTGAATGTTAGGCGAGAGGTTGTAGCCCGACACCTCCTCGCGCGAGCCGTACTGGTCCCGCTCGCCCTGCACGATCAGCGTCGGCGTCTCGATGTTGCGCAGGTGCGCCGTGCGCACCGGCCCATCGCGGTGAGGCGGGTGAAACGGATAGCTCACGCAGACCAGACCCGAGACCTCAGCGGCGTCGGCCACGATCGAAGCAACCCGCCCGCCCAGCGATCGGCCACCGATCACCAACCGCTTCGGCGGCAGCAGTTGCCGAATCGCCCCGATCCAGGTGCTCGTCAGGACGTCCTCGTCGTCGGGCGGCCAGGCTCGGCGGCCCGCCTGCGCGGCCCGGCGCATGTAGGGAAAGTCGAACCGCGCCACCGCAATCTCCCGCTCGCCAATCAGCCGCGCCAGTTCCGCCAACGACGGATGGCTGGAGGAGGACCCTGCCCCGTGCGTCAGCACGAGCACCCGGTCGCGCACCCCGAACTCCGGCCCGTCGAACGTCAGCGGCGGTTCCATGAATCGTCCTCCGGCCCCTCAGCATGGCTGGTCGTCTGGTGGGAGACGTTCCTTCCCTGCGAGGGTTAGGCCGTCGTCTTCGCAATCACCTCGCGCGAGAAATCGGCGATCAGCTCACGAGCCCCGGCCGGACTGTGCGCGGCGAGGGCGAGGTGATCGACGCCCGTGGCCTCCGCGGCCTCGATCTTCTCGATGATCTGCGCCGGCGTGCCGATCATCCCGGACTGCATCGCCGCAACATCGACGAACTGCTCCTCGCCCTCCTTGAGGTACGAGAAGTGCCCCTCGTGCACATCGAGGTAGAGCCGGTCGGTGGGCCGGCCCCGCGCCTCGGCGTAGTCCGAGATGTAGCGGTGGTACTGCCCGGCGCGGTCGGCGTCTCCGAGCGGCAGGTTGCCGCCCCACTCGCCGTGCGCGACCTCCCACAGCGTGTGCTCGGTCATCACGTCCCACGGCCCGACTCGCTGCACCACCCGCTCCGATGACAGCGATTCACCCTCGTGCAGAACGCAGGCGGGTGTGAGCTCGATCGTGTAGGGCTTCTCGTAGTCGCGGCCGACGCTCGCTGCGCCCCGTTCGATGTGCGGGAACCCGTCGGTCACCCCCTTGCCGCTGCGTGTCGTGATCCAGCCGTCGCCGAGTTCCCCGACGACCCCGAGCGCCTTTGGCCCCACAGCCGCGAGGTAGAGCGGGATCGGATCGGCGATGTTGATGAAGTCCTCATGGTTGGGATGAATCAGCCGGATCCAGCGGTCGGCGCCGGTCACGTCGTCGGTGAAGAGCACATCCTCGCCCGCTAGCAATCCTCTGACCTGCTGCGAATACTCGCGGAACTTCGCCACCGGGTACGACGGCAGCCCCATCGTGTTACGGCCCGTGTAACCCGTGCCCAGCGCCAGGATCACGCGGCCCGGGGCCAGCTTGTTGATCGTCGCAACCGCCGAGGCGGTAACCGGGGCGATCCGATTGCTCGGAATCGAGACCGCCGTGCCCAGCTTGATCGTCGACGTGCGTTCCGCAGCGAGCGCCATCGCGGCGTACGTGTCGGACCAGATCAGCTGCGAATCGGGGAACCACGCGTGGGTGAACCCCGCCTCCTCCGCCGCGACCACCTCGCGCCACATGTCGATGTACGTCGGAACGCAGATCCCGTACTCCATGCTTGCCCCCTCGACGCCGACGTCCACGCCTACGTGTTTGCTCGCAGCTCGCTCAGCCGCTGGTCGGTTGAATCACCTCGCGCGCGAAGTCGGCGATCAGTTCGCGCGCGCCCGCAGGACTGTGCGCCGCCAGCGCGAGGTGGTTGATCCCGTGAGCCTCGGCCGCCTCGACCTTCTCGATGATCTCCGGGCCGCTGCCGATATACCCGTGACGCACCCGGTCGGGATCAACGAACTGCTCCTCGCCCTCCTTGAGGTACGAATAGTGCCCCTCGTGGACATCGAGGTAGAGCCGGTCGGTCGGTCGCCCGCGCGCCTCGGCGTACTCGCTGATGTACTGGTGGTAGCGGCCGGCCGTGTCCGCGTCGCTGGCCGGCAGATGCGAGCCCCAGCGTCCGTGCGACATCTCCCAGAGCGTGTGCGCCGCGACCACCGCCCAGGGCCCGACGCGCTGCACAACCCGCGGCGAGCTAATCGTCTCGCCGTCGCGCAGCACGCAGGCGCCGTCGAGCGAGACGGTGTACGGCTTCTCGTAGGCTCGCCCGACGCTTGTCGCGCCCTGCTCGATGATCGGGAAGCCCGCCGCGACAGCGGGACCGCCGCCCGCCGTCACCCATCCGTCGCCCAGCTCGCCCACCACCGCCATCGCCCTGGGCCCGTTGGCGGCGAGATAGAGCGGGATCGGGTCGGTGATGTTGATGAAGTCCTCGTGGTTGGGATGAATCAGCCGGATCCAGCGATCGGCGCCCGTGACATCGTCGCTGAACAGCACGTCCTCACCGGCCAGCAGCCCCTTGACCTGCTGCGAGTACTCGCGGAACTTGGCCACGGGGTAGGACGGCAACCCCATCGTGTTGCGCCCCGTGTAGCCCGTTCCCAGCGCCAAGATCACGCGTCCCGGCGCCAGCTTGTTGATCGTCGCGATCGCCGACGCCGTCACCGGCGCGATCCGGTTGCTCGGGATCGAGACCAGTGTGCCCAACTTGATCGTCGAGGTGCGTTCGGCCGCCAGCGCCATTGCGGCGTAGGTGTCCGACCAGATCAGCTGCGAATCGGGGAACCAGGCGTGCGTAAAGCCGGCCTCTTCGGCCGCGACCACCTCGCGCCACATGTCGATATAGGTCGGGACGCAGAGCCCGTAATCCATCTCGTCCTCCGCTCGGTTCAGCCGCTCGTCGGCTGGATCACTTCGCGCGCGAACTCTTCGATCAGCTCGCGTGCCCCTTCGGGGTCGTTGGCGCAGAGCGCGATGTTGTCGACGCCCTCAGCCTCAAGCGCTTCGAGTTTGCCGATGATCTCGGGGCCGCTGCCGATCAGCGTGCGCGACATCACGTTGGTGTCGATGAAGCGCTCCTCGCCGGGCTTGAGGTAGACCATGTGGCCCTCATGGACGTCGAGATAGAGGCGATCCTCCGGCGTGCCCTTCTCGCGCGAGTATTCGCGGATGTAGTTGTTGTATTCGCCGGCGAGGTCGGGATTGCTCATCCCCAGGCTGGCGCCCGGGCCGTGCGCCGCCTCCCACATCGCGTGCACGCCCGGGACCATCCCCGGGCCGACGCGCCGCAGCACGCGTTCGGAGCTGACCGTCTCGCCCTCGCGCAGCACGAGACCCGACGAGAGGCCCACGGTGTACGGCTTCTCGGTGCTGCGCCCGGCCGCCTCCGCCGCGGCGGCGATCACCGGGAACCCAGCCTGCGCGTTGCCGCCCATCCCGGTCGTGACCCAGCCGTCACCCGCCTCGCCGACCACGCCGAGCGCGCGCGGCCCGTTGGCGGCGATGTAGACGGGAATGTGATCGTCGAGATTGAGGAACTCGGAGCGGTGCCCGTGAATCAGGCGGATCCAGCGCTCACGCCCGGTCACGTCGTCGGTGTAGAGAATGTCCTCGCCGTCGAGCAGTCCGCGCAGCTGCTGGGCGTATTCGCGATAGCGGCGGATCGGGTACGCGGGCAGCCCCATCGTGTTGCGCCCGGTGTAGCCCGTGCCGATGCCCAGAATCACGCGGCCCGGCGCCAGCTTGTTGATCGAGGCGGCCGCCGCTGCGGTGACCGGCGCGATCCGGTTGCTCGGGATCGCGACCAGCGTGCCCAGCTTGATCGTCGAGGTGTGATGCGCCGCCAGCGCCATCGTGGCCCAGACATCGGAGTAGATCAGCTGCGAGTCGTAGAACCACGCATGCGTGAACCCCGCCTCCTCAGCGGCCACCACTTCCTTCCACGCATCGATCCACGACGGAATCCCAATGCCATAGTCCATGCTGCGCCTCCTGCGCTGATCACTCGTGTCGCAGTGGAGGGTAAGCGATGGTCCGGTCCGCGCCCCAAAGCGCCCTCACCGCGCCCTCACCACTACGCAAGCCGCCCCCGTTCGCGCCTTTACGACGGCATCTTGATCCGGAGCAAGGGGACAATGGCACGTTCGGCGCCTTTCGTGCCTTTATTCCCGTGCCTTTCCCGCCGCCAGACGAAGAAAAGGCACGCTCAACGCCATTCGTGCCTTGATCGCGGTGCCTTTCCCATCCCTGGACGAAGAAAAGGCACGCTCAACCCCATTCGTGCCTTGATCGCGGTACCTTTCCCACCGCCAGACGAATAAAGGCACGCTCAACACCATTCGTGCCTTGATCGCGGTGCCTTTCCCATCCCTGGACGAAGAAAGGCACGGTCAACGCCTTTCGTCCCTTTATTCCTGTGCCTTTCCCGCCGCCAGACGAATAAAGGCACGCTCGGCGCCATTCGTGCCGTTGTCAGCGCGCCATTGTCAGGCGTCCGAAGCGTCGCTCAGCACGTAATGAGCGCCCCGTCCCCAGCCGCGCGCCTCCACGAGTCCCTCATCGCGCAGGCCCTTCAGCATCCGGTGCACCTGCGCGCGCGACAGACCGGACAATTGCCGAATGTCGGCATTGGCCAGGCGTTCGCGTTCGCCCAGCTCGGCGAGAATCATCTGCCGCAGCGCGAGAGCGTCGCCATCCCCGGCAGCCTCTCCCACGCCGCGGCTCGGAGTGAGCTCGCGATAGCGCTCAGCGAAGCGGTACACCGTCGATCGCCCGCGCCCCTGCGGAACGAGAAACCCACGTTCGCGCAACCTGATCAGCCGCTCCGCCGCGTCAGCCTCGCTGAGCTGCAGCAGGCCTGCCGCCGACCAGCGGTCCAGCGAACCGGCCCGCCTGACCCCGCGCAGCACGATCAGGTCATCGAGCCCCAGCTCTTCACCGCCGCGCCGTGCTTCATACACGAACCGCGCGAACGCCGCGTCGGTCCTGGTTGGCAGCACCAACTTCACCGAAGACCCATCCTCCCGATAGCGCGGCACGTCTTTGCCGCGCTGCAACAACTCCTCGTAGATCCGGTCGACACCCAGCGCCAGACGATTGACCAGCCCACTCGCCTGCAACACGTCACCGAGCAGGGGATTTCGCCGCACGGGCGGATGTCGCAGGATGTTCTCGGCCGTCACCCCGCCGAAGAAGCCGCCCGGGTTCGTCACTTCGATGCGGTCCGCGAAGAGATCGAGATGGATCGACTGCTGCAGGAAATAGTCACGATGCACGAGCGCGTTGAGCAGCGATTCGCGCGCCACCTGCCAGCTGATGTCAGGAATCTCCAGCTGCACGAAGCCGGCCGTTTGCACGGTCTCAATCTGCACGTTCGCTTCGACCAGCCGCTGCACCTCGTCGAGCAGCGAGAGCATCGGCAGGCGGATGTCCCTGCGTTGCAGGTACTCGGTTTCACCGCGGCGGCGCGTGAAGATGACCTCATGCACCGGCGCCCAGCGCGCCACCAGGGCCTGCGTCCCAACCAGCAGCACGGCGGCCAGCGACACGTCGCCGCCACCGACAAGGCCGACCGCTTCGAGCAGCTCGAGATCGCCGAGGCCCGCCAGGTTCGGTCGGTCGCCGGCCTCCACCATCAGCCGGCGGAGTCGCTGGATCTCTCTCGGATCGAGGTCGGACGGCCCGACATCGGGGATCGGCTCAGCCGTCATGTCACGATGCCCGCGCGTCATCGCCATCGCCGTCAGCGCGCGCCCCGTGAGCGGTTTGCTCTCTTTGCCGACCCGCACCTTGCCGACCCCATCGGTGGTCGTGTGCGGCGGCACACCCGGGGGGATGCGCAGCACGATCACCCGGCCTTCCGGCTCATGCAGCTCGCTCACGTCCACCAGGATCGGCGGGTCGGTCCCGTTGTAGATCTCGCCCGCCAGCCGCGTCAGATCGACATTGGGCGCGCCGTGGATCGCATCGGCGCGCGTCTGTTTGCCGTCCGCGACGCCGAGGAGCAACACCCCGCCCGCGGCATTCGCGAACGCCACGACCGTTTCGCGCACCTCCTTGAGCTGCGAGCGCGTGTTCGCGCGGCCCTGGTTCCAGGACTTGAACTCGACGAATTGCGACTCGATCGCATCGGCCGGCTCGCCATCGAGCCGGCGCAGCAGTTCAGCCGGGTCGGGCCGTGAGGTCGACATCCCCGATAGCGTAACCTTTCCCGAAATGCACGTCATTCATTTAAATGCGCCTAAAGGCACGCTTGATCCCCTTTGTGCATTGTTCGCGGTCCGTTTTGCAAGGCATCGCAGGGATCGCGAGGCCTTAGCCCTTCGATTTGAGCTGGTAGCTCGGCGGGGTCTTCCAGAGGTCGGTGGGCGCTGACTCCTGGCGGGCGATCTGGCGGCGTTGCTTGTCGCGCTCGAAGCGCTTGGCTTTGCGGATCACGGTGTCGCGTTCGCGCTGCTTGGCACGATCGCGCTCGACGGTCGACGCGCGCTGCATCTTGCGCACCCCGCGCGACTGACTCACCACGCCCGACTTCACCATCGACTTCAGATGCGCCTGCACATTGCCGTCGGCAGCCCGACGCAGACGCTTGTCGATCGTGTCGCCGTAGATCGCCTCCATCATCTCCCAGGAGGTCTTCGGCTCGCCGCCCTCGAGCTGCTCGAGCACCTGGTTCTCGCGCATCTCTCGATGCGCCACATACATCTCGAGGCGGCCGCGCGCCTTCAGATCGTCGGTGTCGCGGATCACCGGACCATGTCCGGGGCACAACACCTTGATGTTGGGCAGCTCCAGCAGCCGCCGCAGCGACGCCATGTAGCTGTTGATGTCGCCCACGACTGTGGTCGTGTTGCCCAACACGGTGTCGCCGGTGAAGAGGACGCCGCCCTCCTCGATGTAGTAGCAGAGCGAATCGACCGAATGGCCCGGTGTGGCGATCACCTGGATGCGCACGCCGCCGTCGAGGTTCAGCGTCTGGCCATCGACGAAGGTTCGCACGCCCTCCTTGGGCAGGCGCCCGCGCAGCAGCTTGACGCCGTTCTCGGGCACAGCGACCTCAGCTTTGAGATGCTCATGGACGTTCTTGAGGTTGCCCGAATGGTCGAAGTGGTGGTGAGAGATCGCCGCTATGCCAATCTCCGATTGATCGATGGCGGCCAGATAACCGCGCAGCATCCACCAGAACTTGTCGATCGCCTCGCCCGAGTCGATCGTCAGCACCTGCCCGCCGGGCTTGCCGACGATGTAGATGTTCGTCTGCGTCGGCCGCATCGGTTCGTCTTCGGGAACCGGGACGATCCGGACCGTTTCGCTGACCTGCATGACCTGCTCCCTGTCGCTGGAGGCTAGAAGCCCGGGCTGCGGATGCCCAACAACGCGCGCATCGTGACCACCATGCCGAGATGAGTGTTGGCGTGCGCGATGCAGGTCTGCATGATCTGCTGCGATTTCTCCAGGTGACCGAACTGCACCACGCGGACGGTCGAGGCGAGCTCTTTCTCCCCGGAATCGCGTACATAGGGGATGACGTCGTCGTGCACGTCCTGCGCGTACTGCAGCAGCGCCTCGACGCCGGGCACACGCAGCTTCAGCGCCTGCTCGTCGGACATGCCGGTGCCCTGATCGACGCGCGGCAGACCCCACGCCTCATCCAGGCCCTGTCGCAGCCAGACGGGCTTCTTCCGGTCCTGGCAGACGAAGTTGATGATGTTGTCCTTGGTCCGCACCGCGTGCCAGGTGTGGAAGGCGATGGAGACCGTGTCGTCGGAATGGCGCCAATGGATTTGCTCGTCATCGAGTTCGCGCACGCACGTTTCGAAGCCCTGGTGCAGCGAGCCGAGGAAATGGGTCAGGAGTGCTCCAACAAGCATCAGCTGTGGTCCCCAATCTTGATTCCGGCGACCTGCGGCGCGACCTCTTCAGCGAGGAAATGCGGCACATCGTCGCGGTCGAACATGAAGTGCTGGAACTGGATCTCGGACAGGCCCGCTTCCGCGAGCTGGCCGATGGTGTCAACGATCTCGTCGACGCCGCCGACCAGGGCGCCGCGCTCGCGGAAGCCGCTGAGGAAGTCCTCGAGCGACTCGCCAGGCGGACCGAAGGCCTGCTGCGCCACGCGGCCACCGGCATCGCGCAGCTCGGGCGGCCCGACGGCGTGGAACAGCATCTCGGAATGCGCGATCTCGTTTGGATCGCGGCCGATCGCCTCACACGCGCGCGCCAGCACATCGCGCTTGTGCTTGTAGACCTCAACCGTCATCGTCACGCCGTTCCACTCATTGGCGTACTGAGCGGCGAGCGGGAGCGTGCGCTTCTCGCCGCCGCCGCCGATCAGAATCGGCGGACGCCCCGCCCCCGGCTTGGGCAGACAATCGGCGCCGTCCAGCGTGTAGTAGTCGCCCTTGTAGGTGGCCTCGCCGGGCGCCCAGAGAGCGCGCAGCAGCTGAATCATGTCTTCAAGTCGCTCGAAGCGCTCGCGGGTCGGCGGGAAATCGAGCCCGTAGGTGTCGTGCTCGGCCTGGTTCCAGCCTGCCCCGAGGCCCATCACGAAGCGCCCGCCGCTCAAGATATCGAGCTGCGCGGCCATCCGGCCGACATCAACCGGCCGGCGGAAGGTGACCGGCGTGACCATCGGCCCAAAGCGCAGGTTGGACGTCTCCGAGGCCGCGATCACGAACGAGAGGAACGCATCGAGCGAGTTCTGCTGCACCGAGCCCGTGAAGTAGTGGTCGGAACGGAAGACCGATGGGAAGCCGAGCTCCTCAGCCAGCGACAGGATGTGCCGCCAGCGCTCCCAGGTGAGACCGTTCTGTCCCTCAACCATCAACGCAACGCGCATATCCACCTCCCCGCGCGATGGTAGTTGCACCGACCGCAGCCCGCCCGCGCAGCGCGCAACGGCTGCCCAGCCCACGAGATCGCGAGCCACACGGCTCGGCCGTCCCGCGTCGCGGTGGTGGACTTCGGGGATCGCTCCGTTGAATAACTCTCCCCCCGCAAAGCGGGGGGAGATGTCACGAAGTGACAAAGGGGGGCCACCCCGTTGCGGAGCCCGGAAGCCCCGCCCCCCAATTCCCGCCCCGCTCCGTCATTCCCGCCCCCCTCCGTCATTCCTGCGAAGGCAGGAATCCAGCCGATCCACCCAAGCCCGCACGCAGCGACCAATCCCGACGGCGCTGAACCGCCCACGCGACCCACCCGCCAAGAACGCTCTGCACAAGCCGGCTCCGCTCCGTCATTCCTGCCCCCTTCGTCATTCCTGCGAAGGCAGGAATCCAGGCGATCCACCCAAGCCGGCACGCAGAAACCAACCCCGACGGCGCTGAACCGCCCACTCGACCCACCCACCAAGAACGCTCTGAACATGTCGGATCCTCTCTCCCCCCGCGAAGCGGGGGGAGATGCCGCAGGCAGAGGGGGGCCGCCCCGTTGCGGAGCCCGGGAGTCCCGCTCCGTCATTCCCGCCCCCCTCCGTCATTCCTGCGAAGGCAGGAATCCAGCCGAGCCACCCAAGCCCGCACGCAGCGACCAATCCCGACGGCACTGAACCGCCCACTCGACCCACCCGCCAAGAACGCTCTGCACAAGTCGGTTCCGCTCTCCCCCCGCTGACCACATTGAGTGGTCAGCGGAATCTTAAATCTCTCCCCCCGCTGTGCGGGGGGAGATGTCACGAAGTGACAGAGGGGGGCCTCCCCAACCTGGCCACCCCGTACTCCCTGCCGCGGAGGTCCCCTAACGCACACCCCCCAACGTCTCCCCCACAACACTCCCCACCCCCACCAGCGCACAGATGTTCTGGTACCATCCCCAACATGACCAACGACCAGCTCCTCACCTGGCTCCGCCAACGCCTCCCCCAGCTCGAACCGGGCCAGCTCCCCGATGCCGCGATCGACCTCAACGACCCCAACCTCAACCTCAAAGACCGAGACACCCTCCGTCAGGTCGTCCACGCCGGCCTCACCGTCCTCGCTCAGACATCCCCCTCCGACGACACCCGCCGCACCGCCGCCGACCGCCTCGACCAACTCCGCGCCGCCGACCGCCGCGCTCGCGGCCGCCGCATCGAGCGCCCCGAACATCTCCGGGCGCTCCAACGGCCCGTCCGAATCATCGGGCTCACGCCCCCGCTCAACTCCCCGGAAAACGTGCGCATCGCCAACGCCCGTGAGCACGGCCACCTGGTGCCCGGAATCGACCTCGACGGCGACGACATCTACCTGATCGCAACATGATCTCGCCATGACCACCACGCCCGCGACAATCGACCCGCACGGACTCGACCTCGAACTGTCGCGTCTCACCGACGACGAGCAAGAACAGCTCGCCGACCTGCTCCGCCGCGCCCGGCGTCCCCAGTCCCAACCGCTCACCGTCCCGCGCAAGCCGCTCGAGCCGCTCGAGCCGCTCGAGGCGCTCGAGCCCGCGCCCGAACCGTGCAGCGACGACGACGCCCTCGCCCAGCTCGACGAACTCATCGAAATCCTCAGCCCCGAACTCGTGCCCGGCGACCCCTCTGACTTCGACCCCGACGGCGATGAACTCATCAGTCACGACGCCGCCGTCGACTTCGCTCTCGGCACGATCACCGAAATCGCCGACCATGCCCCGTCCGACGGCAGGCGGCTGTCCGCCCTCAACGTGCTCGGTCGCATCCTCGGACCCGAGCACGTCCGCAACCGCCTGATCCGCCTCGCCAACACCACGAAGTCCGACGCAACCCGTCTCAGCGCCGTCTACGTCCTCTCCCGCGGACTCGGCATCGTCGGGCCAATCGCCCCACGCAAGCGCGAGGAGCCGCGCATCGAAATGATCCACGTCTGGCCCGCCAGCGCATGCGAGCTCGAAGAAATCCGACAACGCGACGCCCAAGCCGAAGCGCAAGGCGACACCCCAACCCGACTGCCAGCCGAACTGCCAACCGCAGCGCGGCGAAGTCCCCACCCAACCCCCCGCGACCCCCTCCCCCGCCTCCCCACTCCCACCATCCCCCGCTTCAAGCACTCCTCCCCGATCCACCACAACCCCCGTTCGCAGCACCCCACGCCCAACTCACACGAACCCGCCCCATCCCTCGATCCCCCTACAAACCCGCCCTCGACCTCCCCGCCCCGACGCCCCCGCCACATCGACGCACTCCCCAGCATCATCACCGCCGGCCCAGTCACCATCGTCAACGAACCTCCCTAACCTCACCTCCCCCGGCGAAGCCCCCGTCCGAGCGCATCTCAACAGACCTCACCCCACCCATCCTCAAGCCCCCCTCTGAGATCCCCTCTCCCCCCGCTTCGCGGGGGGAGATGTCACGGGGTGACAGAGGGGGGCTCCCTCGCTTGGCCAGATACGGCGACGCCGGTGAGTCGGCACCGCAGCCCCCCTCTGCCTTCGGCATCTCCCCCCGCTTTGCGGGGGGAGAGTTACTCAGAGCCTTCTCAGCTGTGGCGCGGGAACGCGATCGCGGCTTCGGTCACAGTGATCGCGACGGCTTCGCCGGGGGCCCAGGCTTGGGCGCTGTGCAGGCGGGCTTCCAGCTCCAGACCGGAATCGAGCCGCACGCGGACTAGCTGGTCGTGGCCGTAGTACTCGCTGCTGATGATCCGGCCGCAGTGCTGGGGCAGCGCGTCGTGCGGGGTCTGGAGCGAGATCTGTTCGGGGCGCAGCAGGATGTCGAGCGGCTCGCCGGGGTCGGCGTCGGCGCCGCTGCCGGTGATGTTCAGCGCACCCATCGGCGTGTCGGCGCCGTGGCGGCTGCGGTCGCCGTGCAGCACGTTGGCGTTGCCGACGAACGACGCGACGAAGCGGTTGGCCGGATGGTGGTAAATCTCGATCGGCGCGCCGACCTGCTCGACGGTGCCGGCGCGCATCACGGCGATGCGGTCGGCGAGGCTCAGCGCTTCCTCGCGATCGTGGGTCACGAAGACGGCGGCGGTGTCGGCGGCGCGGAGGATCTCGCGGAGCTGCAGGCGCAGGCTCGAGCGGAGGTTCTGGTCGAGATTGGAGAACGGCTCGTCGAGCAGCACGGCGGCGGGGGCCGGGGCCAGTGCTCGCGCCAGCGCGACCCGCTGTGCTTCGCCACCCGAGAGCTCGTGCGGGTAGCGGTTGGCGAAACCGGCCAGGTCGACCAGCTCGAGCATCTCCTGCGCGCGCGGCGGGATCGAGCCGCGGCGGAACCAGCGGCCGGTCAACGATGTGGCCCGCCGGTCGAGCCCGAAGGCCACGTTCTGGCCGACCGTGAGGTGCGGGAACAGCGCGAAGTCCTGCGGGACGATCCCCACACGTCGTTGTTCGGGAGCGACCCAGACGCCGGGCCCGACGACGGTGCGGCTGTCGATCTGGACGAGTCCGCGGTCGGGCCGCTCGAAGCCGGCGATGAGGCGCAGGGTGGTGGTCTTGCCGCAGCCGCTGGGACCGAGCAGGGCGAGCAGCTCGCCGCGGGGGGCGACGAAGCTGGTCGCGCGCACGGCGGTCGTCTCGCCGAATCGCTTGGTCAGGTCAGCAACGGTGATCGCCGGGGTGTCAGCCACGGAGGAAGCGTTCCCGACCAAAGAGCAGCGGCAGCGGCAGGGCCGCGCAGACAAGCAGCAGCAGGCCGGCGGCGGCGGCGCGCGCGAAGAAGGCCTCCTCCTGCTCGGCCCAGACGCGGGTTGCGAGCGTGTCGAAGCCGGTGGGCGCAAGCAACAGGGTGGCGGGAAGCTCTTTCATGGTGGTCAGAAATACGAGCGCGAAGCCACTGATGACGCCGGGTGCGATCAAGGGCAGCGTAACGCTGAGCAGCGTCTGGCGCGGGCTGCGCCCGAGGCTGCGTGAGGCCTCTTCGAGACTCGGTGGGACCCGCACGAGCGCCGAGCGCAGCGCTCCGGTCGCCTGCGGCAGGAAGAGCACTGCATAGGTGAAGATCAGCACCGCGAGCGTCTGGTAGAGCCCGGGCACGACGTGCAGCGAGAAGAAGATCATCGCGAACGCGACCACGACGCCGGGCAGGGCGTAGCCCGTGTAGGAGGCGCGGTCGACCAGTGCCGCCAGCCATCCGGGGCGACGCACCACCACGATCGCGATCGGCAACGCGGCGGCAACCGCCAGTCCGCCGGCCAGCGCGGACGCCTCGAGCGAATGCAGCACGGCGGGGCCGAGGCCGCTGAACGTCTCGCCGTGGATGAGTCCGCGGGCGAACCAGTGCAGCAGCACGCCGAGCGGGATGATCAGGGCGACGACGGTCAGCAGCACGAGGAAGCCCGTCGCGGTCCAGCGATGGCGGCGCAGGCGCACGATCCGGGGCGAGCGGGCGGCGCCGCTGCCGAGCCGGTAGTAGCGGCCGCGACGGCGCTGCGAGAGCTCGACGGCGAGCACCAGCGCGACCAATCCGACCAGCACGAGGCTGAGTACGGCGAGCGACGAGCGGTCGAAGGTGGTGGCGAAGCGCGCATAGATTGCGCGGGTGAACGTGTCGTAGCGCATCATCGAGACGGCGCCGAAGTCGCTGATCACGTAGAGCGCGACCAACAGCGCCCCGGCCGCGAGCGGGACGCGGAGCTGTGGCAGCGTGACGCGGAGGAAGGTGTGCCAGCTGCTCTTGCCGAGCGATCGGCTGGCTTCCTCAAGGGCGGGGTCGAGGTCGCGCAAACCGGCCCGCAGGACCAGCAGGATGTAGGGGTAGGTGAACAGCGTGAGGACCAGCCAGGCGCCGGCGAAGCCGTAGAGCTCGGGCAGCGAATCGACGCCGAGCGGCGCGAGCAGCCGCTGCAAGGAGCCCGAAGGACCGAGCGCCGCGATGACGGCCAGCGCTGCGACGTAGGAGGGGACGGCGAGCGGGACCACCGTGATGGTGCGCCACCAGCGCGCGCCTGGGAGGTCGGTGCGCTCGGTCAGCCAGGCGCAGGGGATGGCGATCGCGGTCGCGGCGGCGGTGACCGCGGCGGCGAGCGCGACGGTGTTGAGCAGCAGGCGCAGCGTGTCGCCGCGCAGGACGCTGCTCCAGGTGTCGGCGTCGGCTTGCGCGGCGCGGACGATCAGGTAGATGAGGGGGACGCAGGCGGCGGCGGCACCGATCAGCGCGGTGGTCCAGAGGATCGAGAGCCGGGGCCGCGCGAGCAGCGTGAGGACCGGGAGGCGGGAGGGCGGGCTGCTGAGGCTCAACGCTCGCTGGCCTGCCGTTCCTCAGTCGCCGAGTCGCTTCCGTGAACTTCAGCGTAGTTGTGGATCGAACCAGACGGGAGGGGACGACGGCGGACGGAGCGGTGCAGGCCTTCAGGGATGACCACCAGGCTTCACCACTTCGTCGCGGCGGCAGGCCCCCCTCTGCCTTCGGCATCTCCCCCCGCTCCGCGGGGGGAGAGCAGAGAGCGCCAGCGCACCGATCTTTTCAGCAGCCTGTTAGGGGAGCGCACCGACTTCCTGGAGCAGCTTCAGCGTGCCCTCGAGGTCGGCGAGCGAGGTGAGCGCGAGGGACGGTGGATTGAGTTCGTCGAGCGGCACGAGCTCGGGGCGGGCGGCGATGCCGGCGGCCAGGGGGTACTCGCTGGTCTGATCGCGGAAGTACTCCTGCGCCGCATCGCTGAGGAGGTACTCAATGAAGCGCAGCGCGGCGTCACGGTTCTGCGAAGCGCCGAGGATCGCGACGCCGGCGACGTTGATCAGGGCGCCCGCCGCGCCGGCGTCGGTGAAGTGATTCGCTGCGGGGAAGTCGGGGTCTGCGGCGAGGAATCGGTAGAGGTAGTAGTGGTTGACCAGCCCGATGTCGAGCTCGCCATCGCCGACGGCTTGCACCTGGGGGGAGTTCTTGGGGTACTCGCGCACGCCGTTGGCGATCATGTCGCGCAGCCACTGCTCGGTGATGTCGTCGCCGTGAATCTGGCGCATCGCGGTGACGAAGGCCTGGAAGGAGCCGTTGGCCGGGGCCCAGCCCACGCGGCCTTCCCACTCGGGGTCGGTCAGATCGAAGATCGAAGTCGGCGGGTTGGGCACGCGTTCGGGCGAGATGACGAGCACGCGGGCGCGGCCGGAGGTCCCGACCCAGCGGCCCGCGGCGTCGCGAAAGTCGGCGTCGACGCGGTCGAGCAGCGCACTCGGCAGGGCGACGAGCGCGCCGGCATCGGCGAGGGCGCCGAGCGCGCCGGCGTCCTGCGCGAAGTAGACATCGGCGGGGCTGCGCCTGCCCTCTTCGAGGATCGCGACGGCGAGCTGTGCGGTGCCGGCGTAGCGGACCTTGACGCGGATGCCGGTGTCGGCCTCGAATTGTTCGAGCAGCGCGCCGATCAGGCTCTCGCTGCGGCCCGAGTAGACGGTGATTTCGCCGGGGTCTGCGTCATCGGGCTCTGCGCGGGGTGCGCTCGATTCGGCTGCGCTCTGGGCCGCACGATCGGCGGCGTCGGCCGCGCGGTCGGCGGCGTCCGCGGCACGCTCGGCGGCTTGCGCGGCGGCCCTGCTGGCTTCGTCGTCGGAGTCATCGGCTGGCGGGGCGGGCTGCTGCTGCTCGTCGTCGCGTTCGGCGGCGGCCGCAGCGTCCCGCGATGCGTCGGCGGCACGGTCGGCTGCCTGAGCGGCGCGCTCGGCGGCCTCGGCGGCGCGGTCGGCCGCTTCAGCGACACCGTCGGTGGATTCAGCGTCGCCCGAGCAGGCGGCGAACGCGAGCGCGGCGACGAGTGCGACGAGCGCGAGCAGCGCGACGGGGCTGATGCGTCGGATGGTGTGGATCATGGGGGTCTCCTGAATCGCCAGCTTCGTCCAATGGGACGATTATGACCCTTGATCGCATTTTATGCAAGTAATGGAAGAAACTCGGACGGGGAACGAGCAACGCCGCAGCGCGGGAGGACCGGGTCAGCGGTCGGCTACCAGGAAGACTTGCGGACGCCGGGCAGCAGGCCGAGCGAGGCCTGCTCGCGGAAGGTGATGCGCGAGAGGCCGAACTTGCGCATGTAGCCGCGCGAGCGGCCGGTGACGCCGCAGCGGTTCTTGAGCCGGGTGGGACTGCTGTTGCGCGGCAGCTGTTGCAGCTGCCAGTGCAGGCGCTGCTTCTCGGCCGGGTCCGGGGTTTCTTTGATCTGCTGCTTCAGCTGCGCGCGGCGATCCTTGTACTTCGCGTGCATTCGGCGGCGTTTCAGATCACGGTGGATGTTGCTCGTTCGTGCCACACAGCGCTCCGTCAGTTTCGGGGATATCCACGCGAGCGTATATCAGTCGGGCGCTCTGCGCTTTTCGATCTTGCGACCCTCGCGCTCTTCCAGCCGGCCGAGCGCGCGGCCCTTGTCGGGCGTGGGGTCGGGTCGCACGCCATATGCAGTGCGGCCTTCGTGGTCGAGTGGCAAATGCTCCGTGATGGGAAGACCTTCCTCATCGCAGAAGAGCAGTCAATGGCAGTACTTCCAGCGCTGCATCTCCTCGCAGGGGCAGATCCATTCGGAGGACTTGGCCTCTTCGGCCTTGTCCTCGTAGAAGTTGCAGGGGCAGAGCGGGCGGCCGACCTCGTCGATGTGCTTGGCCAGGCCGATCACGAGGAATTCGGTGATCTCCTCCTGGGGATGCAGGTAGGTGCCGCTCTTGTTGGCGAAGGTGCGAACGAACTTCGACATCTTGTCGAGGCTCTTCTGTGAGGCCTGCTCGCGATCGGAGTCGCTGGGTTGCTCAACCTGGACCATGGCGATCCTCCCGCCCGGTTCTGTTCGAACTAGTTGTCGGGGTCCTGCCGCTGGCGCAGGAAGTTCTCGAGGCCTTCGATCAGCTCGTCGGCGGAGGGCAGCTCGGATTCGCGTTGTTCGGCCGCCTCGGGCGGCGGCGCGACCTGCTCAAGGCGAGCGACGTAGCGGCGCAGGTCGTCGTTCTCGCGCAGCGCCTCTTCGAGCTGCTGGTGGAATCGGGCGATGGCGCCCTCGAGCGGGTCGAGGTCGAGGGAGAGGTCGGTCATCTCCGAGAGGACACGCAAGAGGGCGCGGGCGCCGACGGGATTGGCGATGCCGGGCAGATAGTGCGGCACGGCGGCCCAGAGCGAGACGCCTCCCACGTTCTGACGGCGGCAGTGGTCGTGGAACACTCCGACTATGCCCGAGGGGCCCTCGAAGCGGGACGGCCGCATGTTGTAGCGCGCGGCGAGGTCGGCGTTGTTGGCGGAGCCGGTGACCGGGACGGGCTGGGTGTGGGGCGTGCCCGAGGCGACGGCGCCGAGGCTAATCACGAGTTTGGCGTCGATCGCCTGGACCAGCTCGGACATGGCCGCGAGGTAGCGCTTCCAGCGGTGATGCGGCTCGATGCCGAAGCCGACGACGACATCGCGGCCGCCGATCCGCCCCGCACCGCGCAGGCGGACGAAGTCGGTGCCGGGCCAGACGATGACGCGTTCGCCGTTCTCGTAGCGGGCCATTGGTCGAGCGTCGGTGAAGTCGTAGAATTCCTCCGGATCGATCGTCGCGAAGGGCGAGCCGCCAAGCTGTCGCGTGAGGAACTGCGCGGCCGTCGAGGCGGACTCGCCGGCGTCGTTCCAGCCCTCCCAGGCCACGATCAGGATCGAGTCGTGGAGGTCGGGGAGGGACTCAAAGGTCAGATCGGACTGTTCAGCCATGCCCTCAGTCTACCCGACGCCCGGATCGGTCACGCGATGAGTGCGGCGGCGGCAACGCTCGCTGAGGCCTGGGCGGCGGCGGTGCGCGGCAACCGCGAACAGGCCGAGCGGCTGCGCGAGGAGCCCGACGAGGGCGACCACTACGCGCCGATCGCGGCTGCGTTCCGCGCTGATCCGCGGCGCACGGACGACACCACGCTGGCGGCGCTGCAGCAGATCGCCGAGCCTGACGATGTCTGGGTGGATGTGGGAGCGGGGGCGGGGCGGTTCGCGCTGGCGCTGGCGCTCTGCGTGCGCGAGGTGATCGCGATCGAGCCAAGCGCGGGAATGCGCGCCGAGTTTGAAGAGATTCGCGCGCAGCACGGGATCGAGAACGCTCGCGTGTTCGATCAGCGCTGGCCCACGGCGGATCCGCCGCGCGGTGATGTCGCGATGATCTCTCACGTCGGCTACGACATCGAGCCGATCGGCGAGTTCCTCGAAACGATGGAACGCTCAGCCGATCGCGAGTGCGTGGTCGTGATGTTCGAGCAGGCGCCTGGCGGCCTGTTCCACGAGCTCTGGCCGGCGGTTCACGGCGAGCCGCAGGTCCGACTGCCGGGGCTCGCCGAGCTGCTCGAGCTGTTGGAGGCGCGAGGGGCAGATGTCCGCGTGAACCGCTCGCAGCAGCGCCGCTGGGGCTACGGTTCCCGCGAACAGGTGGAGTCCTTCGCGCGGCGACGGCTCTGGCTGAAACCCGACTCACCTAAGCTCGCCAAGCTGCGCGACGCCCTTGACGAGCTGCTTGTGACGGACGACGACGGAACGCTAACAACGCCACCAACGATGACCCAAGGCATCGTGCGCTGGCGAGGAAGGAACGAACGATGAACCGAGTGAAGCCACTGAGCCCGGAGGAGCTGCTTGAAGCGGCGCCATTCCTGCAGCCGCTGGCAGAGGCGGGGGTGACGATTCCGACGAGCTTTCACGTGATGGGCTATCGCCCGCGGATCGTGGAACAGTTCCAGGGCTTCTTCGCCTCGATCATGCGCGAGGGCGATGTGAACCCGGGGCTGAAGCAGCTAATCGCCAATGTCGTCTCGCGCAGCGCCGGATGCCGGTACTGCGAGGCGCACACGGGGCACTTCGCGCACATCACGGCGGGCGTTGAGCTGGAGAAGATCGAGGCGGTCTGGGAGTTCGAGACGTCGCCGCTGTACAGAGACGCAGAGCGGGCGGCGCTGCGGCTCGCGCTGGCGGCGGGCTACATCCCGAACGGCGCGACCGACGAGCACTTCGAGGAGCTGCGGAAGTACTACAGCAACAGCGAGATGGTCGAGATCGTCTCGGTGATTTCGATGTTCGGCTGGCTCAACCGGTTCAATGACACGCTCGCGAACGAGCTGGAAGACGACGCGGTCGCGTTCGCCGGCGAGCACCTCGCGGAGGCCGGCTGGGAGGTCGGCAAGCACGCGATTACGGCGGATTAGCTAGCGGGATGGGCAGCCACAAGGAGCCAGTCTCAAAAGTCCCGATTCGGCGGAATGCCCGGTCCCCGACCAGATAGGCGGCCCCGCGGCGACGGAGCAATCTTGGGACTTCTGAGACAGGCTCCAAGGGTTGCCCCTACACGGAGATCGTGCGCGATCGCAAGGAATCCTCTGAACAACTCTCGCCCCGCTGACCACATTGAGTGGTCAGCGGAATCCCAATCGCTCTCCCCCTGCTGACCACATTGAGTGGTCAGCGGAATCCCAATCGCTCTCCCCCTGCTGACCACATTGAGTGGTCAGCGGAATCCGAAATCGCTCCCCCCGCGGGGGAGCTGTCGCGCAGCGACTGAGGGGGAGGCCCGCGCAGACCTCCACCCCTCCCGTATGGGCAGCCCTCGGAGCCTGTCTCAAAACTGGGCTTCGCGCGTCGTGCGGGGCGGCCGGACGGCCGGGGCGAGCGCTGGGTCTGCCTGTGGCGATCGAGCTTGCGTAGGTTGTGGGTGGCGGCGATCAGTTTCCACTCCCCGGCGCAGGCGTCGAAGCCGCGGCGTTGGAAGCGGCGGATACCGCGGTTCTCCTTGATGTCGCCGAAGACCGGCTCGATCATCCAGCGCCGCTGTTCGTCCAGCCGGCGCCCCCGCTGCGTCGTCAGCTTGCGGCGCATCCGCTCGCGTGTCGAGAGTCCGGCCGGGATGCGCCCGCGCGGGGCCGCGCCGGCCACGCGGCGGTTGCGGTCGGTGCGGCTGGCGATCAACAACTCGGGACCGGCCTCGACCGGCGCCCGGACATTGGCGTCGGAGTAGTAGCCGGCGTCGGCCAGCAGGATCCCGATCGGCTCCTGACCCAGCGCCTCCAGATTGCGCTGCGTCGCCTCGAGCATTGGCCCCAGTTCCTGCACATCGGTCGCCGCGCGGGTCAGCTCGGCTGCCACGCTGACTTGTTCGCGGATCGCTACCGCCTGCACGTTGTCGCCTTGGTAGTGGCCCCAATAGTCGCGCACGACCCGGCTGTCCGGCTCGCTCAGGTTGACCTTCGTCTCAGGGTCGGGCGTTGGTCGCTTCGGCTGGCGCCCGCGCGCATCCTTCTGCTCGCGCTCCCGCAGCCGCGCCTCGTAGGCGTCCTGCCGTGCCTGTTCGCCACTCGCCAAGCGCGCCTGCGCCTCACGCAGCCGCGCCAGCCGCTGCGTCCGGCTGCGCAGCTCGGGCGGCAATGCGTCGCTCCGCTCCGCGCCCGTCTGCTCGTGGCCTTGCCGGAAGCGGCAGATCGTGGCGTGATCGGGCTGCTGGTGGGCGCTCAGCACGCGGAAGGCGATGTCCTCCCGGCAACGCTGCTCGATCCGCCGGCTCGAACGCTCGCCCTCGCAATCGGCATAGAGCAGCTGCGCCAGCATCCTCGCCGGGTCGTAGGCCTGGCGTCCCCAGCCATCGTCACGGTAGGCGGCGTGAAACACGGGTAGGTCCAACTGCTCAACCGCCTCCAACACGAACCAGGCCAAGTGGTCCTCGGGCAGCCAATCGCTGAGGCTGGCCGGCATCAGGTACTGCTGCTCGCACTCACTCAGAAATAGCGGCGCCCGAGGGGGAGCTGCCGAAGGCAGCAGGGGAGGCCGCGCGGCGGTCCACGCTGGCGGGGTTGGGAGCCTCCCCCTGAGTCGCTACGCGACAGCTCCCCCTCGGGGGGCGCAGTTGGATCGGACTGCTCAGGCGTTGTGGGGGAGGGGGCTGTCAAGGAGTGAATGAGGGGGGCTCCCCCGCTCCGCAACGGGGCCGGCCCCCCTCTGCCTGCGGCATCTCCCCCCGCTTCGCGGAGGGAGAGGGGATCCCGACCTGTTGAGAGGATTCCTAGCGGATTACGCCGTTGACGATCAGCCTGGTGAGCTCCGCCTCGTCGAGCTGTAGTTCTTCGCGGAAGACCTCGTCGTTGTGCTCGCCGAAGAATGGGGCGCGGCGGATTGGGAGACGGTGGCCGTTCCAGAGGAATGGTTGGTTCTGGGCCATGAACTTTATGCCGACGGGATGATCGAACTCGAGGAAGAAGCCGTGCATTGACGGGTCGGTCTCGACCAGGTCCTCGATGTCCTCGGCCGGGCCGGCGGGAACGCCTGCCTGTTGCAGCCGGTCGGCTGCCTGCCACACGTCGCAGCGAGACGTCCACTGCGCCACGGCCGCCTCGAGCTCGTCCTCGGCGGCCTTGCGGCCGGCCAGCGTGCGGAGATCGTCGCGAGCGGCCAGGTCTGCGCGGCCGATCACGCGGCAGAGTTCGAGCCAGTCGACGGTGTGGCGCACGGCGATTGCGACCCAGCGGTCGTTGCCGGCGCAGGGGAACAGGCCGTGGGGGGCGAGCTCGGGCGACCGATTGGCGCGCCGCTGCGACGTCACGCCGTTGGCCAGCTGCTCGATCAGCTCGGTGTCGAGCAGGTGGATGCCGGCCTCGTATTGGGGGACCTCGATCTCCTGGCCGAGGCCTGTCCGATCGCGCTGCAGCAACGCGGCGACGATCGCCGTGACGCCCAGCGGCGCGAGGGTGAAGTCGGTGTGCAGGAGCACGCCGGTGGGCTTGTTCTGCGGCGCGCCGGTGTGGGCGGCGAGGCCCGACATGCCCACGACGCTGTTGCCGATCCCGCGCCACGACGCCTTGGGGCCCCAGGTGCCCATGACCGGGAAGCTCGCGACCACGATCCGCGGGTTGACGAGCTTCAGATCGTCGAAGCCGAGGCCCAGCCGCCTCATCACGCCGGCGGAGAAGTTGTCGGTGACCACATCGGCGAGCCGAACCAGGTCCCTGGCGACGCGGATGCCATCCGGCGAGCCGAGGTTGAGGGTGATGCTGCGCTTGTCGGTGTTGCAGTCCTGAAAGAATGCGCCGGTCTCGATCGTGGGCGGATCGACGGGCTGCACGGCGTTGCGCAAGGTGTCGATTCGCGCTTCCGACTCAACCTTGATCACATCGGCGCCCAGATTGGCCATGAGCTCGGTCGACAGCGGTCCGGCAGCCTGCCAGCAGAAATCGAGCACTCGCACTCCGGCGAGGGGGAGCTCGTCGCGGCGCGGCGGCGCGTCGCTGCGTGGGCTCGCCGGGGCCGGCGGCGCTTCCCGTCGCCTGGGTGCGGCTGCCGCGGCGTCAGGTCCGGCGACGGTCCCGCTCGCGCGGAGCCGCGCGAACTCCCCCGCGTCGACCCCTGCGAGCTCTGCGAGCACGGCGGCGGAGTGCGCGCCCAGGGCGGGCGCGGGTCGTGCGACCGGTTCGAACGCCGTCGAGCGGATCGGCAGGCGCGGCAGCTCAAGGCTGCGGCCCAGCTGCTCGTGCTCGACCGAGACGAAGCAGCCGCGTTCGCGCAGGTGCGGGTCCTCGACGATGTTGGCGACCGTGTTCACGGGCACAGCGAGAAACCCTCGCGCTTGACCTTCCGCGCACAGCTCGTCCCTTGGCAGCGACGCGCAAGCCCGAATCAAGGCGTGGTGTGTGTCGCTGCCGTAGGCGGGGGCCCAGACATCGCCGGGGAACTCGGCGCCGATCAGCCCGTCGTAGCCGGCGCGCTCGTGCAGCCACTGAGCGAACGCCTGGAACCGCGCGGGGGTGTTTGGCGTGATCCCGAACGTCAGCCAGCGCCCGTCCTGGGCCTGCAGCAGTGTCGAGATTTCGCCGCCGCGGCGTTTGGGCTTTTCGCCCAGGAGGCGCCACATGTTCTGGTTGGCGAAGTGAATCGTGGTCGAGAGGATCGCCTCCTGCAGCGAGACGCAGACATGGCTCGCGGGGGCTCCATGGCGAGCGGCGTGGAGCATCGCGGTGGCGGTCGCGGCCCCGACCAGACTCGCCTGCTTGTAGGCCAGCCGGCCAGCGGGGTAGTCGGGCGCGGCATCGGGATAGCCGAGGCCCTGCATGATCCCGCCGGCGGCGACCGCAACCAGGTCGGAGGCGGGCAGCTGCTCGCCGCCGCGCTTCATCACGGCGTCGATCAGCCCCAGGTGGGGATGGACGCGCAGCAACCGCTCGGTGGCCAGGGCCCGTCGCGCCTCGGCCGACTTCTGCAGCGGCGCGATCACGATGTCGGCGCGGGCGAGCAGGCGGTCGACCAGGTCCCAGGCTGCCGGCGCGTCGAAGTTGAGCGCCACGCTGCGCTTGCCGGCATTGTGCAGCAGGTGCCGCAAGCCGCTCTCGGGATCCAGCCGGTCGGCGAGGTGCGGCCCGGCGATCCTGAGTGCGTCGCCGGCTGCCGCCTCGACGCGGATCACCTCCGCGCCGAGGTCCGCCAGGAAACGGCCCGTGAGACTCAGGCACTCGTCGCTGAGGTCGATGATGATCGCCCCGGAGAGCGGGAGCGCGGATGTGTCGGTCAACGGTCGGTGGGCTCGTACGGGTGCTGGCGATAGAGGTCGGACATCCGGTGGCCGATCAGCTGCATCCGCAGGTCATCGTCGAGCCCGGGCCAGAGTGAGCGGTTGAGCGATTCTTTGAGCACGCCGAAGTAGCCGTGGCGTTGTTGGCCCATGTCCGCCAGCCGCTCGGCGAGTTCGGTGACCTCGTCGGCGAGCGCTCCGGGCGCGGCGACCTTCGTGATCAGGCCCAGCTCGGCGGCCTCCTGCGCTGACGTGAAGCGGTCGTCGAGGATCAGCCGCGTCGCGTGCTTGAGGCCCACGTACTTGGGCAGGAAGGCGGTCGCGCCGATGACCATCCGAAGCTGCGCATCGGGGTCTGCGATCGCGTAGTCGGCCGCGAGCATCAAGTCGAAGCCGGAGCCCATGCAGTAGCCCTGGACTTGGGCGATCACGATCTGGGGGATGCGGCGCAAGAGCGGCTGCAGCACGAAGTAGGGGTGCCGCTCCAGATTGAACGCCGCGATATGCGGGGCGTGGTAGGGGTTCGGCCAGGGGTAGTCGGGGATGCCGCCGTCGGCGCCCTCCTTGACATCGTCGCCGGAGCAGAAGGAGCGGCCCTTGCCGGCGAGGACCAGCACCTGCACGGCCGGATCGCGGCCGACCTTGGTGACCACATCGATCATGGCGTCGCCGACCTCGGTGTTGATCGCGTTGTGGCGTTCGGGGCGGTTGATCGTGAGGCGCGTGATCACGCCCTCTTCGACAATCAGTTCGTCGTGCATGGGGGCCTCCTGGCGCTCGTGCGCTCCGCGTGCTCGATCAGGCATTTCTCGCTGCGAGGGTAGACCGCGACGATCGAGATTGAAACCGCCGCGCGGCGCGCGCCCGTCACGCAGCTCCATCATTGACATCTCCGCTTGCATTGCTCCCCCCCCCCCCCGTCATTCCTGCGACCACCCCCCGTCATTCCTGCGCAGGCAGGAATCCAGGCGAGTTGAGAGGCGTCGGGAGGGCTTCGAACGTTCGACGGCGCTGGATCGCGCGACGGGTGCGTGCGGAAGGGCCAGGAGGCCGTCGTGGGGACTGCGGCGATGGCTGGGTTGGGTGGTCGCATGGATTCCTGCCTGCGCAGGAATGACGGAGGGGGGCAGGAATGACGGAGGGGGCAGGAATGACGGAGGGGGGCAGGAATGGCGGAGGAGGCGGAGGAATGACGGAAAGGGCGCGGGAATAGCGCGAGGGGTGCAGGAATGACGCGGAAGGGAAGACTGACCCAGATGGGCGCTGGTACCTTCGCGCTGGGCGCCTGAGCGCCGGGAGGATCGCGATGCCGAAGTACGTCATGCTGCCGCCGATCGACGACGACATCCGCGCCTGGGCGCGGCGGATCGAGGAGGCGCTGCCAGAGCTTGAGGTCGTGATCGCAGAGGACGAGGCGACGGCAGAGCGCGAGCTGGTCGACGCCGATGCGGCCTACGGTGGTGTCTCAGCCGATGTGCTGCCGAACGTCGAGCGCCTGCGCCTGCTGCAGAACCCGTTCGCGGGACCGCCGCCGGGGTACTACTACGAGGAGCTGGCCGAGCACCCAGTGATCGTGAGCAACCCGCGGGGGATTTACTCGGACCACATTTCGCAGCACATCATGATGTTCATGCTCGCGCTCGCGCGCGGGCTGCCCTACTGGAACGCCGCCCAGGCGGAGGGTCGCTGGGACACGAAGGCGCGCAAGCGTGGGTACGTGAACCTCGCCGACTCGACGGTGCTGATCAACGGGATCGGCGGGATCGGGGCGGAGACCGCTCGCGTCTGCGCGGCCTTTGGCGCGCGTGTGATCGGCGTTGACCCTCGTCCTGCGCACGACGCGCCTTGTGAGGTCGTCGGCCCGAGCGAACTGGACAGCCGCCTGCCGGAGGCTGACTTCGTCGTGACCACGGCGCCGCACACGCCCGAGACGGAGGGGATGTGGAACGCCGCGCGCTTCGGGTTGATGAAGAACTCGGCGTACTTCATCAACATCGGGCGCGGGATGACTGCGAGCCTGGATGATCTGGTGGCGGCGCTGGAGAGCGGGGAGATCGCCGGCGCGGGGCTTGACGTCTTCGAGATCGAGCCGCTGCCTGAGGGGCATCCGCTGTGGCACATGGAAAACGTGATGATCACCCCGCATATCGCCGTCGCCGACGCGGACGACATCCCGGAGCGCCGGTTTGAGCTGATCCTCGAGAATGCGCGACGGCTGATCGATGGCCGCGAGTTCGTCAACGTGGTCGACAAATCGAAGTGGTACTGACCGATCCCCTGACACCACCTGACATCGCTGAACACGACCTGAACAGGAGCTGACATGCCCGGACGACTGAACAACGTGATCGAGCTGATCGAAGCGGGCAAGCCCGCGTTTGGGCCGTTCGTGCCGCCGGGCTCGATCCCTGATGCGATCTGGATCGCCTCATCCGACTATGACTTTGTCGTCTACGAGCTGGAGCACTCGGCCTTCAGCCTCACCGACCTCCGGCTCTCGCTGCAGTTCATGCTGGACCGGCGCGAGATCGCCGAATCGGGCAGCGTCGCGCCGCGCGTCACCCCGTTCGTGCGGATCCCGGTGAACGGGCGCGAGCAGAGCCAGTGGATCGTGAAGCAGGTGCTCGACATCGGCGTGTACGGGATCGTCTTCCCGATGATCAACACGCCGGAAGACGCCATCGCCGCGCTGCAGGCGGCGCGCTACATCCAGGCGGCCGACGCTCCCGACCAGGAACCGGTCGGGCGTCGCGGCCACGCGCCGGGCAGCGCCCTGCGCTATTGGGGGCTCGATCAGCCCGAGTACTTCGACCGAGCCGATGTCTGGCCGCTCGACCCCAACGGCGAGATCCTGGCCTGCCTGCAGTGCGAGACGATCCAGGGCGTCGAGAATCTCCCGGCGATTCTTGACGCCGTGCCAGCGCCCGGCCTGATCCTGATCAGCGAGAGCGATCTCTCGGTCTCGATGGGCCTCAAAGGCCAGCCCGGCCCGCAGGTCGATGAGGCGGTCCAGCGCGCGCGGCTGGTCTGCCAGGAGCGCGGGGTGCCCTACGGCTCGCCGCAGGTCAGCCTTGCGAACGTCGAACAGCGCATCGCCGAGGGCTTCAGCTTCCTGATGCCGGGGCCGACGCGGGAGTCGGCTGCGCTCAACCGCGGGCGGGAGCTTGCTGGGCGGTAGCGGGGGGTTGAGGCGGCGCGGATTCGGCGTTCCGGCGGGAAGGGGCCGCTGCGCGACGGGATCTTCGATACGGCGATCGGCGTGTGGGGGCGGCGATGGGGGGTGGTCGCGCACGTCCGGGGATCGCGTCGTCGCGGGTGTTGAAGTACGGGGGATGGGCAGCCACAAGGAGCCTGTCTCAGTAGCGGGGTAGCGGTCGCGCGGCGGGCTTGGGGGCTGATGCTCGCGGACGGGGTGCGGGGGTGCGGGGGTGCGGGGCGCTGGCGCCGGTGGGATCGAGGGCGTCGGCGGTCTGGAGGGCGGGGATTAGCCAGCCGGGGCGTAGCGCGCGCGGCTGATCGGCCTGCCGCTCAGCGCCTTGGCGAGCGTGCGCAGGTTGAACGCGACCGCCAGCAGGGTCCACTCGCTGCGCACGGCCTCAAGTCCGCGCAGCAGGAAGCGGCGGCCGGCTTGCTGCTCCTTGATGATCCCGAAGACCGGTTCGATCAGCTGTTTGCGCCGCCGAAACGCGTCGCGCGCCGCCGCCGTCTGCATCCAGCGACGGTGCGCAGTGAGCGCGTCGGCGTGCAGCGAGACCTCGATCCGGCGTCCCTGCGTGCTGGTCGTACAGCGACCGAAGGCGGGACACGCCAGGCAGTCCGCGGCCGCGGCCGCGTAGACCCGCACGGAGGCTCGCCGGCGCCGATGCTTGACCCGCTGGAAGCTCAGCAACCGGCCCTCGGGACACTGGTAGCAGTCGCCGCCGGGGTCGTAGGCGAAGCGGCTGTGGTGGTAGGGGTGCGCGGTCGGACAGCGCGCTTCGGGGATCGCCACGGGCGTCGCGCGGGCGGCGCAGGCGGCCAGGTTGGCGGCCGAAAAGTAGCCGGCGTCGGCCAGGGTCAGTCCTGCAGCGGGGCCGCCGGACTGCTCGGCGGCCTCGATCATCGGCAGCAGCTGGGCCTGGTCGGTTGGGTCCTGGGTGACGTCCGCGGCGGTGATCAACAGCCCGCCTCTGCGGGTCCCGCCCGGCTCCTGGTCGCCCTCATCCTCGTTGCCCTCGTTGCCAACGTCCTCGTCCTTGCTGCTTCGGTCCGCGCTGTCCTCGTCGCCAATGTGCTCGCCGCCGCCGGCGTGCTCGCCGTTCCCCGCGCTGACCGCAGCCTCGACCGGCCCAGCCGCGCCGGCCTCATAGCGAACCGTGACCGCCATCGCCTGCGCGTTGTATCCGGTCAGATAGCCGCCGGCGGCGCGCAGCAGCCGCGCGTCCGGGTCGGTCAGGTTGGCGTGCCGGCGCTCGCCCGCCGCCAGCGCCTGGCGGGCCGCCAGGACCTCCGCGCGCAGCCGCTGCGCTTCGGCCAGGTCAGCCGGCAGCCGCGGCGCCGCCGGCTCGTCGCCGGCCTCGTTCTGCGCCTCCAGGTCCGCGATCGCCCGCTCCGTGCGCGCCAGCAGCCGCTCCAGCTGCTGCGCGTCGTAGGTCCGCGAGGACGACGCCGAGCCCGCCACCTTGGTCCCGTCGACCGCCTGCAGCGCCCAGTCGACCAGGCCCAGCCGCGCCGCGATCTGGACCGTGTGGCGCAGCAGCCCGCGCAGCTGGTTGCGGTGCTCGCGGTAGAAGCGCCAGAGCGTGTTGTGGTCCGGCTGCTGGTAGCCGCTCAGCCACTGCAGCGCCAGCTGCTCGCGGCAGGCCGTCTCCAGTCGCCGCGCGGAGCGCAGCCCGGTCATGAACCCGTAGAGCCAGATACCCAGCAGCGCGCGCGGGTGGTAGGCCGGCGCGCCCAGCGGTTGGCCGGCCAGGTCAACCCCCAGCTCGGCCCACTCCGCCGTTGTCAGACTGTCCACCAGCGCCGCCACCAGCCGCGCCGGATGGTCGTCAGCCAATACCTCGTCCAACGACGGCGGCATCAGCCACACCTGCTCACGGTCCCACGCTCGCCACGGCATCGCGCCCCTCCGACCCAGCCTCAGCGGCGCGACCGATCCGCCCGCGTCCGCCCCTCACGACGCGCCAAGCCTACTTCTGAGACAGGCTCCAAGGGTCGCCCTCCCCGTTCACCGTTACGAGCGCGTCAGTCGCAGCGCCGGAGGGCGCCGACACGGGGCGGTCGCATGCGTGGCGGGATCGTGTTGTTGTTGGCGCTGGCGTACGGGGGATGGGCAGCCACGAGGGCTGGCCCCTACAGGGAGGGGACGGTCGGGGTTGGGAGGGGGCTAGGGGGATTGACCGCGGGGCGGGAGGCCGGCGGCGCGGTAGATGTTGTCGATTACTCGCATGCTGATCACGCCGTCATCGGCGTCGGTTGGCATTGGGGACCCGCCGGCGATTGCGTTGGCGAATGCGCGGAGCTGGAAGGTGAAGGTTGGGGTGAGCGTGAGGGTCTCGACGACGCGGCCGAAGTTGGTGTGGAGCTCGATTACGTGGCCGCGCTGGGGGGTGAGGGGGTCGACTACGCGCATGGTTCCGGCGTCGCCGACGACGTTGATCTCCACTGAGCGGGGGGTGCCGGGCTTCATGCCCGAGGACGAGCGAGCGATCACGCCGCCGGGGAAGCGAAGCTCGGCCTCCATCGTCAGGTCAATCACGTCGTGCACGGTCTCGGCGGTGGCGGAGATGACCTCCGGCTCGGCCTGGAAGATGTGGCGGAGCATGTGCAGCGGGTAGCAGCCGAGGTCCATCGTTGAACCGCCGCCGAGCTCGATGCGGTAGCGGATCTGTTGGGGCGTGTCGTCGACGCCGCTGCGGAAGTGCCCGTCGGCGGAGAGCACGCGGCCGAGGCGGCCGCTCTGGACGATTTCGCGCATCCTGTGCGCCACCGGGTGGTACCAGTAGTGAAACGCCTCGACGCAGACGAGGCCGGACGCGCGGGCGGCGTCGGCGATCTCCTGGGCCTCGGCCTCGTTGAGGGCCAGCGGCTTCTCGCAGAGCACGTGCTTACCGGCCTCGAGCGCGCGCAGCGTCCACTCCTTGTGGCCGCTGATCTGCAGTGGGTTGTATACCGCGTCGATCTCGGGGTCGGTGACCACGTCGGCGTAGCTGTCGTGCACCTTGCCGATCGCGTGCCGCGCGGCGAACTGCTCGGCGCGCGAGCGGTCGCGAGCGGCGACGCAGGTCAGCTCGATGTCGTCCATCCCCGCGGCCGGCGCGATCAGCGCTCGCGGTGTGATCCCGGCCGCGCCAAGCACGCCGATTTTCAGTGTCATCTCGCCTGCGCTCCTGCCTCTTCCGCCATGTCCGTCATGTCCGTCATGTCCCGCAACTCCTGATGGGGTCGCTTACCAGAAGGGCGCGCCGGCGCCGAGGCCGAGCAACACGCGTCCGGCGACGGCGTAGTTGGCGACGCCGATCACGACGTGCTGATTCATCGCGTGCATGTCACGCAGACGCCGGTCCAGCGTCGAGCGCTCGGTGTAGAGCGCGGCTGAGCCGGCGATTGCGTAGAGCTGTTCGACCACAGCGAGGCACTCCTGGTGGGTGTAGGTGATCGCGAGCCGCAGTCCGGCGCGGTTGCGGTCGGACATGTCGCCGATGGCGCAGACCTCGCGCCATGCCGTGTCCGCGGCGCTGAGGGCGTAGGCGCGGGCGGCCCCGATCCGGGCCTCGGTTTGGCCGAGCGTGGCCTGCGTGAGGGGATCGTCGCGGAGCACGCCGCGCACGGCGACGCGGTCCTGGGTGAGGGCCAGCACCTCATCGTGCGCCGCGCGAGCGACGCCGAGCGGCACGCCCATGTGCTTGGGCAACAGCCAGGCCGGGTGGCGCAGCGGGTCGTCGACCGGGGGTCCGCCGCTGGCGCGTCGGGGGATGCAGCGCTCGTTCGGCACGAACAGATCGTCGATCTCGATGTCGTAGCTGCCGCTGCCGCGCATCCCGGTCGTGCGCCAGGTGTCGAGCACCGTGACCTCGTGGCGCGGCACGACCAGCCGCACGTAGGAAGGCGGCGCCTCGCCGGCGCAGGTCGCTTCGTCCACGACCTTGAAGATCAGCTGGGCCCAGGCCGCGTGGGTGATGCCGCTGAGGTAGGGCCAGCGGCCGGTGGCGCGGTAGCCGCCCTCGACGGGCACGGCGTTGCCGGGCGGAAACGCCGCGCCGCAGGTGACCGCGTCGATATCGGCGTACATCTCGCGGGCGACGTGCTCATCCAGCTCGCGCGAGAGCAGACCGCCGTCGCAGCCGATCATCACGCACCAGGCAGCCGATGCGTCGGCCTTGGCGATCGCCTCGATGAACAGGATTTGAGTCACCGGGTCGGCGTCGTGGCCGCCCCATGCTTTGGGCTGGATCATCCGGAAGGCGCCCGCCTCCCTGAGGAGCTGCACGACATGGTCGGGCAGCTGCCGCGCCGCCTCGATCTCGTCGGCGGCGTCGCGAATCTGGGGCGCGATCCGGCGCGCGCCCTGCAGCAGCGCCTCGCGCTCCTGCTGGGTCGGACCGAACGCCGTGACCATCAGCTGATCCTGTCTGACGCGGGCGCCCGGATGTTCAGCCCGCGATGACCGGATTGCGCAGCACGCCGATCCCGTCGGCCTCGATCTCCACCACGTCGCCCGCCGAGAGGCTGGCGGTCGTGCCCGGCGTACCGGTGTAGACGAGATCGCCCGGCTCGAGCGTCATCGCCTGGGAGATGAACGAAATGCACTCGCGAATGCTGAAGACCAGCTCGCTGGTGTGGGCGTCCTGCACCGTCTCGCCGTTGACGCGCGCGCGGAACGCGATCGCTTCGGGGTCGAGGTCGGTCTCGATCCAGGGCCCGACGGCGGCGAACGTGTCGGCCGACTTGCCGCGCCACCACTGCACGTCGCCGCTCTGCCAGACGCGCGCGGAGACATCGTTGCCACAGGTGTAGCCGAGGACGTGGGCGTCGACCTCAGCGACGCTGATCTGCTTGGCGCGACGCCCGATCACCGCGACCACCTCGCCCTCCTCATCGACGCGCCCGGCGTCGGCGGGCAGCACGATCGGCTGGTTGGGCGCGAGCAGCGCCGAGGGCGCTTTGAGGAACGGCTGGGGCACGGCGACCGGCTCGCCGTGGCTGCGGTAGTTCACCGCCATCGCGAGGATCTTGGTTGGCGTGGAGGGACAGAGCAGGGTGGCACCCTCAAGCGGCACGCGGATGTCGGTCGCGGAGTGCTCGCCGAATAGGTCGCCCCCGATCAGTGCAAGCTCGTCGCCGTCGACGATCGCGTAGACGGGGTTGCCTTGATGCTGAATTCGCGCCAGGCGCATCGTCATCCTCCTCGAACCTGCTCGATGTTGGGGATTCGTTGCGAGCGATTCTAGGCGCGGCGCGGGCGCGGGCGGCTGCCGAGCACGGAGGGCTACCATCCGGGGGTGAAAGTGAGGCGACCCCATGGAACTCGGAGCCGTGTTTCCCCAGACCGAGATCGGCGATGACCCTGCCGCCGTGCGCGATTTCGCGCAGGCCGTTGAGGGCATGGGCCTGACCCACCTGCTGATCTACGACCACGTCGTCGGCGCGGCCGCCGACCGCTTCGAGCGGCAGGTCCCGTACACCAAGGACTCGATGTTCCATGAGCCGTTCGTGACGCTCGGCTACTTGGCGGCGTGCACGACGACGATCGAGCTGGTCACGGGCGTGATCATCCTGCCGCAGCGCCAGACGGTGCTGGTCGCGAAGCAGGCCGCGGAGGTCGACGTGCTCTCCGGGGGTCGTCTGCGCCTCGGCGTGGGCACCGGCTGGAATCACGTCGAGTTCGAGGCGCTGAACGAGAACTTCCACAATCGCGGCAAGCGGCAGGAAGAGCAGGTCGCGCTGATGCGCGCCCTGTGGGCCGACGAGATCATCGACTTCGAAGGCAACTGGCACTCAGTGCGGCAGGCCGGGATCAATCCGCGCCCGAAGGGCACGATCCCCATCTGGTTCGGCGGGCGCGACGACCGGCTGGTCACTCGCGCCGCGCGAATCGGCGACGGCTGGATGCCGCAGGTCTCGACCGACGAAGCCGCCGCCGCCGTGGCGGACATCCTCGACCGCCGCGAGGCGGCCGGTCAGCCGCGCGAGGGCTTCGGGATTCAGGTGCAGGCGCGGCTGGGAGAAGGCGACGCCGACGGCTGGGCCGCGACCGCCGAGACCTGGCGCGCCGCCGGCGCCACGCACATCTCCGCCACCTCGATGAACGCCGGCTTCACCAGCCTCGACGCACATCTCAGCGCGATCGAGGCCTGGCAGCAGGCGGTCGGCGGGTAAACCGCCGCCGTTGACCCGTTGACTTGCGAGACCCGAGAGGATGGCAATCGCATCATGACTGAACGCAGCACCGCTGATCTGCTCGCCCGCCGGGAGCGCCTGCTGGGCGTCGGGATGGCCACCTTCTACGAGGATCCCGTGCACATCGTGCGGGGCGAGGGCGTCTGGCTCTACGACGTCGACGGGCGCCGCTACCTCGACCTCTACAACAACGTGCCCTGCGTCGGCCACGGCCACCCCCATGTCGTCGAGGCTATGCAGCGCCAGACCGAGACGCTGAACGTGCACTCGCGCTACCTGCACGAGGGCATCCTCGACTACGCGGAGCGCCTCACCGAGCTGCACGCTGAGCCGATCAGCACGGCGGTCTTCACCTGCAGCGGCACTGAGGCCAACGAGGTCGCCGTGATGATGGCCCGAGCGGCTACTGGCGGCCGCGGACTGATCTGCACCAGCGGGGCGTATCACGGCAACTCGACGGAGGTGCGCAAGCTCTCGCGTCTGCGCAGCGACGGAGACCGGGAGTTCCGCTCGATCCCGGTGCCGCAGCGCTACCGGCCGATCGAAGACGGCCTCGACGACGAGGCGCTGGCCGACGCGTATCTCAACGCTCTGCAGGGCGAGATCGACGGCTTCGCGGCCGACGGCGTGCCGTTCGCGGGCGTGATGTTCTGCCCGATCCTCGCAAACGAGGGTCTGCCTGAGATCCCGTCGGGATTCATGGCCCGCGCGGCCGAGCTGGTACACGAGGCCGGGGGACTGTTCATCTGCGACGAGGTCCAGGCTGGGTTCGCGCGCACCGGCCGCTGGTGGGGCTACGAGACCTCGGACTTCGTGCCGGACATCGTGAGCATGGGCAAGCCGATGGGCAACGGCCTGCCGTTGGCCGGGGTCGTGGCGCCGGCCGAGCTGGTCAACGCGTTCCGGAACAAGACGCGCTACTTCAACACCTTCGCCTCCAGCCCGCTGCAGGCGGCGGTCGGACAGGCGGTGATCGACGTGATCGAGCAGGAGGGCCTGCTCAGCAGCGTGGCCGCCGTCGGCTCGCACCTGCGCGACAACCTGCGCGCGCTCCAGGAGAGCTGCGAGCCGATTGGCGATGTGCGCGGGGAAGGGCTGTTCATCGGCCTGGAGTGGGTCAAGGACCGCCAGAGCAAGGAGCCGGATCCCGCCGGCGCGGACGTGATCGTGAACCGGCTGCGGCAGGCCGGCTTCCTGATGGGCCGGGCGGGCGAGCACGGCAACGTGCTGAAGCTGCGGCCGCCGCTGGTCTTCCAGCAGGAGCACGCCGACAGCTTCCTCGAAGCCTTTGAAGCCGCCGTCGCGGAGCCTGTCTGAGCCGATGCCGGAGCCGACCAATCTCAGCGACGACGATCTGCGCGCGATCGCCGAGCGCGCGTTGCCGCACTGGGGCCTCGAGCCGGAGCGGCTGGAGCTGATCTCACGCAGCGAGAACACGGTCTTCCGGCTGGACATGCCGGACGGGCGGGCCTATGCGCTGCGCGTGCATCGGCCCGGCTATCACACGTTCCAGGAGCTGGAGTCGGAGCTGCTCTGGACCCAGGCGCTGAACGACGCGGGCATTCACGTGCCGGTCGGGCGGCACACGCTCGACGGGCCGGGCTACGCGACCATCGCGACGCCCGATGGCGCGTCCAGCCGGATCGTCGGGCTGGTCGACTGGATCGAGGGGGTGCAACTCGCGAGCGAGATCGAGCAGGAGTCCGACCCAGGGCGGATCGCGGCCCACTTTGAGTTGATTGGGCGCGTCTGCGCGGCGATCCACAATCAGTCGAGCGACTGGTTGCCGCCGGCCGGGTTCGCGCGGCACGCGTTCGACGTGCCGGGCTACGTCGGCGATGCGCCGTTCTGGGGTCGGTTCTGGGACGTGCCGTGTCTTCAGCCGGTGCAGCGCGAGATTCTGACTCGCGCACGCGACCGGATCGAAGCCATTCTCAGCGACTATGGCACCGACGGCGGGACGTACTCGCTGATTCACGCGGACCTGCACCCGCACAACATTCTGGTCGGCGATGCGGGCGCGCTGCACGTGATCGATTTCGACGATTCGGGCTTCGGCTGGCATCAGTACGAGCTGGCGGTGGCGCTGTTCAGCTACGTGGACGAGCCGTGGTTTGAGGCGATCACTGAGGCGCTGTTGGCGGGGTATCGCTCGGTGCGGGGGTTCGACGAGCGGGCGGTGGAGCTGCTTCCCTTGTTCTTGCTGATCCGCGCGTTGGTGCTGATCGGCTGGATCTGGGATCGGCCTGAGCTCGGGTACCACGAGCGGCTGGCTCGGCTGATCGAGGACGCTTGCGAACGCGCGGACGCGTTCCCCTTCTGAGTTCCGAGTGCGCTGAGCGCAGGTGTCGCGCTGGGCTCGAGTCCCGATGCCCCTGAGAATCCTCGGAACGAGTCGGATCCTCTCTCCCCCCGCTCTGCGGGGGGAGATGCCGAAGGCAGAGGGGGGCTCCCACGCGGTACGACGGCGGCAGCGCGGGGGAGGCCCCCCCTCTGTCACTCCGTGACATCTCCCCCCGCTGCGCGGGGGGAGAGAAAGAGCGGGTTGGGGGGGGGAGAAGTAGCGGGTGGGGGGAGAGGGGATCAGGGTTGGGGAGAGGCTTGCTAGCTGCGGGGGAGCGCGACGGTGCGGCTGGTGGCGGCGGACTCGCGTAGGGCGTCGAGGGCGATCTGGGAGTGCAACCCGTCCTCGAAGTTTGGGGAGGGGGAGAATCCTGCTTCGATTCCCGCTTCGAAGGCCTGGATCAGGCGGGCCGACGCGCCTACTGCGCCGCCGGCGGCGGCCGCTGCCTGGTCGGGTGGAGTTTCGGCGGGGGTGAAGCCGTCTTCGCCGGCGCGGCCGAGGGCGACCTCGCCCTCGGTCAACATGCCGCCGGCGGACGTGGCGCGAATGACGCCCTCGGAGCCAGTGATCACGATGCGGAGGCCCAACGGCGGATCTGAGACCCAGGACATTGCGAGCGTCGCCATGCCGCCCGCGGCGAAGCTGAAGCTGGCGCTGATGTGATCCTCGCTGGTCAGGCCGGGGTCGAGGCCCTCGGGCGGGAACGACGCGAGTTGCGCTGAGACCGTCGCCAGGTCGCCGAACCACTGCCGCAGGCGATCGATGGCGTGAGATCCGAGCTCGTTGAGCAAGCCGCCGCCGAGCGCGGGATCGAGCCGCCAGGGCCGTTCGAGCTGGATGAGCGGGTTGGTGGTGTGCACGTCCATGCTCACGTGGCGCAGCTGGCCGATCGCGCCTTCGGCCAGCAAGCTCCCGATCTGCAGGCAGAGCGGGGCGAATCGGAACTCGAAGTTGATCATCGCCGTTCGTTCGCTCGCCTCGGCGGCTGCCAGGAGGGCGCGTGCGTCGGCGACGTTGGTCGCGAAGGGCTTGTCGAGGAGCACATGCTTGCCTGCGGCGAAGGCGGCGCGGCACATTTCGAGATGCAGGTGGGGCGGGGTGTGGATGGCGACCGCGTCGATCTCGGGTCGGTCGAACAGGGCGGCCGCGTCGTGCGTGGCGAACGGGATCTCCAAGCGCGTGGCCTCGGCTGCGGCGCGTTCGGGACGCCGGCTCCAGAGCGCCGCGACCTCCCAGCCGGCGGCGCGGAACGCGTGGACCGAGACTCGCGTGCCCCAGCCGGCGCCGAGCACGCCCACCCGTCGTGGCGGTCTGGTCGTCATTGGGCCGACGCGATCGTCTGTGGACTGCGGGAGCCTGGATCGATCCTGCGGTGGATGTTTGTCACGTCGCCCCAGTACAGCGTCTACAGCAGATCGCGATTGCCGCCGGCACGGGCCGGCTCTGATGCAGGCTAGAGGCGGCGGCGGTGGACGGGGTCGAGGCGCTCGGTGAGGACGTCGCTGAGGAAGTTCAGCGAGGTCAGCATCAGGGCGAGGATGACCACGGGGCCCAGCACGAAGTGCGGCGCGTCGCGCATGAACGGGCGACCCTCCTGCATGATTGCGCCGAGCGTCGGGTCGGGCAGCTCCGCGCCGAGCCCGAGGAAGTTGAGCGCGGCCATGATCAGCACGGAGGCGACGATCGCGAGCGGCACCTGCACGGTGAACGCGCCGAAGGTATTGGGCGCGACGTGGCGGAACAGGATCCGCCGGCCCGAGAGGCCCAGGCAGCGGCCCGCGAGTACGTAGTCGCGGCCGCGCTCGCGTAAGACCCCGGCGCGGGCCAGCCGCGCGGCGCCCGGCACGTTGAACACGGCGATCGCCACGGCGACGCTGAAGATGCCCGAGCCCATGATCGTGATCAGCAGGATCGCGAAGACGATCCCGGGGAACGCCAGCAGCACATCGACGCCGCGCATGATCAGCGTGTCGGACCTGCCGCCACGCCATCCGGCGGTGTAGCCGACGGTGATGCCGACCAACCAGCCGACCACGACGGCGACGAAGCCGTGCTTGATCGTGCGCCCGAGGCCGACCGAGTTGCGCGCGAGCAGATCGCGCGCGAGATGGTCGGTGCCCATCGGGTTGTCCCAGCTGATGTCGCCGTTCTTCGGACCATCACCCGGCCGGTTCGGGTCGGTCGGGTCGAACACCGGCAGGATGAAGGAGAAGGAGAGCACCACGAGCAAGATCGCCACGGCCACGAAGCCGCGCGGCTCGCGCAGCACGGCGCGCAGCTCGGTCGCCACGCCCTGCAGGGCGTGGAACCGTTCCTCGCTCTGGAGCGGCAGCGCCTCGACCTCGGTCATGCGGCTCCGCCGGTCCTGCTGTCGTCGACGGATCCTCGGAGCATCACTAGGCCTCAGCCGCCTCGCCGACGCGAATCCGCGGGTCGAGCGCCACGTAGGTGAGATCAACGATCAGGTTGACGATCACGAAGACGAAGACGAGCAGCAGAGTCGTGGCCTGAATGACTTTGTAGTCGCGGTTATTGACAGCGTTGATCAGGGCGCGCCCGAGCCCAGGCCAAGTGAAGACGGTCTCGATCACAAGCGTGCCACTGAGGATCGAAGCGATCTCAAGCCCCATAATCGTCACAACCGGGATCATGCTGGGGCGCAGGGCGTGACGAAAGATCACCGCCGAGGTAGTGAGGCCCTTGGCACGGGCGGTGCGGATGTAGTCCTCCGACATCGTGTCGATCAGCGATTGCCGGGTGAAGCGGCTAATGTTGGCAGCCACGATCCCGCCAAGCGCCAAGCCCGGCAGGGCGAGGTGCTTGAGTGCTCCTAGCGGATCTTCCGTCAGCGGGACGCGGCCGGAGACCGGCGCGAGGTCTAACCAGATGGCGAAGATGATCAGATAGACCAGGCCCGCGATGAACGAGGGGACGCCGATGTTCCAGCTGGTCCAGCCGGCCGCGAACCAGTCGAGCGGGCCGCCGCGGTTGACAGCGGCGGCTACACCCAGCAGCAGACCCAACGTGAAGCCGATCACGATTGCGACAGCGGCCAGCTCGATGGACGCAGGGATGGCGTTGGTGAGAATCTCGCCGACGGGCAGTCCGCTCAGCGACCTCCCGAAGTCCAGCTGGAGGACATCGGCGAGCCAGTGCCAATATTGCACATAGACCGGATTGTTGAGGCCAAGCTCTTCACGCAGCCGCTCATAGACCTGAGGGTCCGTACCACCCGTCGCGTCGCCGATCGCGCCCGCGACCGGATCGCCCGGAATCAGGCGGACGGAAACGAAGATCAGGATCGAGGCGACGAAGAGGACGGGGATCAGCTGCGTGAACAAGCGCCGAAGAACGTAGGCCATTGGCTTGCGGCGCCCCTAGCTGCGGTGCTTCACACGGGTTGGATGACGCCGGCGAAGCCGGGGCCGCGCGCGGCCCCGGCTTCGTTAGGCGTCTTGTTCGAGCCAGATATTCTGCGGATTCGGCGTGGTCGGCCCCGGATCGGGCACGTGCACCCGGCTGGTATAGAACTCCGCACCGCGCTGGCGCGCGATGACCTGGGAGAACATCACGTCGTGATAGGTCTCGTTGAACAGCTGCCAGTCATCGAACGTGCCCTCGCGGATGCCGTCGATCATGTCCAACCAGTGTGTGTAGTTGCTCATTTGCGGGCGATCACGGATCGCCCCGGGCTCGCTGGCGGTGCCGAGACGACGAGCGTTGGTCTCACCACTGAGGACGCACTGCATGATCATGCTGAGCGCCGGGCTCTCGGGTCGGATCCAGTTGCCGAAGCCGATCAGGAAGTTGCCATAGATCCCGATCTGCGTCTTCTCGATCATCACATTGTATTCGGTCGGCTCGAGCTCCAGCTCAATGTCGAGTGCGGCGAGCTCCGCCTGCAGCAGCTGCGCGAGCGCCGGCGCGTAGGGGCGGATCGGCAGGGTGCTGGCAAGCATCTTCGAGCCGGGCCCGACGCCGGCGGCGTCGAGCAGCTTGGCGCCCTCGGCAGGGTCGAAGTTGGGGACATCCAGCTCTTTGATGTAGCCCTCGGTGCCCGGATGGAAGTGCAACCGACCGGCCTGGTCGTAGGGACCGAAGAAGTCGCGCACCACGCGCTCCTGGTCGACGAGCCGCCAGACGCCCTGGCGCGCTCGCGGGTCGATCGTCGGCTCGACATCGATCGCAAAGCGGAAAATCTGGCCACCGAGACTGGTGCCGGCCCAGCCCCAGTGATCGTCACTCTCGATCATCCGGTCGATCGTCTCGGGGTTGTTGAACGGGATGCCGTTGTGCGAGTCGATATCGCCGGCTTCGAGGGCGATCCCGATCGCGTCGGCGTCGGAGAAGATCGTGAAGTTGATCTCGTCCATTTCCGGCGGCCCCATGTGGCCGTCGGCGAAGGGCAGCAATCGCCAACCAGTGTTGGGGTCGTAGCTATCAGTGTCGAAGCGCCAGGGGCCGGTGCCGATCAGCACGGCCTCTTCGTTGCTCGAGAGCTGGTTGACCGTGGTCATCGAGGCGGTCGTATCGGGATCGCCCATGCGCACGTATGCGGAGAGGGCTCCAACGAAGCCTCGCCCCTCGCTGAGGTTGAGGCGGAAGGTGAGGTCGTCGATCGCCTCGGTGCCACCGATCACCTTGCCGAGGTGATGGGCCGGCGAACCGCCGCCGCTGACGCCGGTGTCGCGGATCGCCTCGTAGCTGTGGCTGGCGTGATCGGCGACGAAGCTCTTGCCGTCGTGGAACATCACGTCCGCGCGGATGTTGAAGACCCAAGTCAGGTCGTCGGGGGTTTCCCAGGACTCTGCGACATCGGGGTAGAGCGAGAAGTCGGGGTTCTGGTACTCCGAGAAGCCCTTGTCCAGCTCATTCAACTCCACCCCGCCGTATTGTGTGAGGCAGTTGTACATGTAGCCGGTCGGGTCGATCGTGCCGTTGTTGCCGGCCGAGTTCCAGGGGAAGCGGATCAGCGTGAGCTGCGAGCCGGCGGCGCGCTTGAACACGCCGCCCGTCTGAATCTGATCGCCCTGGCTGTCGTATCGCGCGTCGTCGGCGGCCTGCGCGACGGCGGCCTGTTGCTGCTGCTGCGCCTGCGCTTCCTGCTGTTGCGCCTGATCGGCCTGTTGGGCGGCGGCCTGCTGCTGCATCTGCTGCTGCTGCGCCTGCGCCGCGGCTGGCGCCGCCTGGTCGTCGTCGTCATCGTCGCCGCAGCCGACCAGCGCCAACCCAGCGGCGCCAACACCGGCGCGGGCCGACGCCTTGAGGAGTGAGCGCCGACTCATCGATCGACGCCGCATGCGCTGCCAATAGTTCGGCTCAGACATAGCAATCTCGTTCCCGTGGGGCCAGCATTCTGGCACCAGCCTGATGGCGGAAATGAAGTATAGCAGCCGCCGCCTGCCGAGCGGCTCGGGTCACGGTCTCAGATCGCGATCGGGATTGGTGATGGACCTGATCGCTAGCGCACGTTGCGTCAGACAGCAGCGCGCGCGCCGTGGCAGCGCTTGTATTTCTTACCCGATCCACACGGGCAGGGCTCGTTGCGGCCGACCGACTGCACCGTGACATCGACCAGGCCGGCGTTGATCAAGGGGGGCAGGTCGCGCTCGATGATCCGCGTCAGCCGCTGGGCGCCGCGCAGCCGGTGGTCCGCGTTGACTATGCCGATCACATCTCCCAGGCTGCGGCGGCCGTTCATCTTCTCGATGCAGGCGGCCATCACCGCCGTGACCGGGTAGCCGTCGGAGAGTTCGCCGGCGTCGACCACGACGAGCTGGAACGCCTGCTGGTAGCTGGCCCCGGCGAGGTTGCGCTTCTGCTCGAGCCGCACATGACCAGGCAGCGACGGGATCGCGCGGAGCAACGCGCCCGGCTCGGTGGTCAGCGCTTCGGTCGCCACGCGTCGGCGTTCGGCCCACTGATCGCGGCGCGTGACTTCGGCGGCGATCTCCTCCGGCAGCTCGCCGCGCTCGATCACCGCCCGCTCGTAGCCGTGCGGTGGCTGGCCGCCGACGACCCGCACGAACGCTTCGCGCGGCGTGGCTGCGCCGTCGCCGAGCTGGTCGCCGAAGATGCGCCGCGCCTCCCAGAAGTAGGAATCGGCGGTCCGGTTGGTGCCGTAGAAGAGCTGGGCGGTGAGGTGAAAGTAGTTGTACTGCTTCTCATAGAGCGCCTGGTAGGCCTGCGCCGCCTGGACGCGACTGGCGGGGTCGTTGAGCGCCGACGAAACGTAGGTCGCGGCGAGGCTGGCGCTACCGAGGGCGAGGTGCACGCCGGAGGAGAAGAGCGGGTCGACGAAGCAGGCCGCATCGCCGACCAGCACGTAGCCGTCGCCGGCGAATGAGGATGACGTGTAGGACCAGTCGCGCTCGACCTTCGCATCGCCGACCCGCGTCGCGTCGGCGAGCAGTTCGCGCATGTGTGGGGCCAGCTCGATCTGCGCTTCGAGGAAGCCCGCCGCGCCGTGCTCGCGCAGCCCCTCCTGGCCGACCTGCTTGTCAACCACCGCGCCGACGCTTGTTACGCCGGTGTGCAGGGGAATCTTCCACAACCAGCCGTGCTCGTAGGACTCGATGAAAATGTTGCCGTCGTTGGGCGGGTCGAGATGCCTCGCGCCGCGGTAGTAGCCGTAGACGGCGAGGTTCTGGAAGAACTCATCCCACTGCTGGAGGCGCAGCTTGCGGCTGAGCAGCGCCGCCTGGCCGCTGGCGTCGACGATGAAGCGAGGGACGATCCGGCCTGCGACGCCGTCGTGCAGGAAGCGCACCGCGCTGGGGCGATCGCCCGCGAACTCGATATCGAGCACCTGGTGACCTTCGCGCACATCGACGCCGTGCGCGGCGGCGTTCGTCAGCAGTATCTGGTCGAACTCGGAGCGCACCACCTGGAAGGAGGTGGGCCGCTGTTCGGGGTCGTCGGCGAAGTACCAGCTCCAGGGGTCAGGGTCCTTGCCCCAGACCAGGGTGGCGCCACGCTTGGTGACGAAGCTGGCGGCCTCGATCTGCGGCATCACGCCGATCTGTTCGAGCACCGGAATACTGGCGGGCAGCAACGACTCGCCGACGTGCTCGCGTGGGAAGGTGGCGCGCTCGAGCAGCGTGACGCTGAAACCCGAATCGGCGAGCAGCGTGGCGCAGGCACTACCGCCCGGCCCGCCGCCGATCACGAGCACGTCACCCGAGTCAGACATGGTTCGCTCCGCGCTCGGACTGGCCAGCGCTGAGGCTTAGTCTAGGTCGGGCGCGCGGAGATCACGCACCGCAGGTGCTACGGGCCCAGCGATTGACCGCCGACGACGCCGCGTAGAAGTCGTCCGTCTCCAACACCTTCGCGATATCGTCGATCTTCTCGCGGTTCGCCGGATTGATGAATGAGTCCGGGTTGTCGTCGAGGTCCAGCTCCGCGAGGTCCGCCGCGAACTGGTGGTAGGCCCCCGCCATCAATTGCATCTGGCTCTGAATTTCCGCCGGAGCTCGATTGGCGATTGCCTGCCAGTCCGCCGCCAGGTCCTTGTAGGTAGGCTCGTCGTGCTGTTCGGCCGCCACCGTGTCCATCATCCGCGCCCGTCCGACCGCATCGAAGATGAAGCCACGCACATAGCTGCAGTCGGCCTGCTCCTGTTCGACGTTGATCGCGGCGACTGACTGATCAGCACCTGTCGACTGGTCGTCGGCGGGGGCTTCAGGTGTGGTGGCCGGCGCCGCCGGCGGCTCGGCCTGTTGCGCCACCGATTCGGCGGGGGCATCCCTGCAGCCCGCCGCGATCAGAACGAGCAGCAGCGACAGCACTGCAAGCGCCTTGAACATGATCAACACTCCTCCAGCTGCCTCGCGGGTGAACGCCGCCTTGTCGGTTCACGGCAAGCCGAGGCGATCGGCGCTCCGCGTGCGGCCATCTGCAATTCTAGATCAACTGCAGCGTCGCGCGTTGCGCACCAGCAGCGGCTAGAGTGGCGCGGGCTGGGCCGCGGCGGCGCTGCCGGTCGTAGTGGTCAACCCGCGCCAGGTGCGCGACTTCGCCCGCGCGACCGGCCGGCCAAGACCGACGCCCTCGACGCGGCCGTCCTGGCGCACTTCGCGGAGGCCGTGCGGCCGCTCAGCGACGCCCAGACCCAGACCCTGTACCAGCTGCTCGCGCGACGTCGCCAGCTGGTCGGGATGCTGGTCTCCGAAGGCCAGCGGCTGACCCGCGCCGGCGCCGCGGTGCGGCCCGACATCAAGGCCCACATCGCCTGGCTGGAACAGCAGCTGGGCGCGCTTGAGGCCGAGCTGCAGCGGCTGCTGCGCAGCAGTCCGGTCTGGCGTGAGCGTGATCAGCTGCTGCGCAGCGTGCCGGGCGTGGGCGAGCAGCTCTCACTGACGCTGCTGGCCGAGCTGCCGGAGCTGGGCCGGCTGAACCGCCGCATGATCGCCGCCCTGGTCGGCGTGGCGCCGTTCAACCGCGACAGCGGCAGACTGCGCGGGCGACGCACGATCTGGGGCGGGCGCGCCCGGGTGCGCGCCATGCTCTACATGGGCGCGCTCAGCGCCAGCCGCTTTAACTCGGTGATCCGCGCCTTCTACCAACGCCTGCTGGCCGCCGGCAAGCTGAAGAAGCTGGCGCTTACCGCCTGCATGCGCAAGCTGCTGGTGATCCTCAAGCACCACACGCCCTGGCGCGACTTGAGCCCCAACAGCGCCCACTGAGTTGATCCTCAACACAGTTGCTCTGTCCCTACGGGACATCTCCCCCCGCTCCGCGGGGGGAGATGGGATCCGGCGCTGCGATTGACACGTTCTTGACGGTGAACGGGGAGGGCAACCACGAGGAGCCAGTCTCAAAAGTCCCGATTCGGCGGAATGCCCGGTCCCCGACCAGATAGGCGGCCCCGCGGCGACGGAGCAATCTTGGGACTTCTGAGACAGGCTCCGAGGGTTGCCCCTACACGGATGCCGTGTGCGATCGCACGCTCTCTCGTGTAGACCTCGACCGCTCCTGTAGGGGCAGCTCTTGGAGGCTGTCTCAGTAGCGGGTAGCGGGGTAGCGGTTGCGCGGCGGGTTTGGGGGTTGATGCTCGCGGACGGGGTCTGGGGGTGCGCGGCGCTGGCGCCGGTGGTCCGGAGGGCGCGGGCGGGATCGAGGGCGGGGATTAGCCAGCCGGGGCGTAGCGCGCGCGGCTGATCGACTTGCCGCTCAGCGCCTTGGCGAGCGTGCGCAGGTTGAACGCGACCGCCAGCATGGTCCACTCGCTGCGCACGGCTTCGAGCCCTCGCAGCAGGAAGCGGCGGCCGGCCTGCTGCTCCTTGATGATCCCGAAGACCGGCTCGATCAGCTGTTTGCGCCGCCGAAACGCGTCGCGCGCCGCCGCCGTCTGCATCCAGCGACGGTGCGCAGTGAGCGCGTCGGCGTGCAGCGAGACCTCGATCCGGCGTCCCCGCTGGCTGGTCGTACAGCGGCCGAAGGCGGGACACGCCAGGCAGTCCGCGGCGTGGGCCGCGTAGACCCGCACGGAGGCTCGCTTGCGCCGATGCTTGAGGCGCTGGAAGCTCAGCAACTGGCCCTCGGGACACTGGTAGCAGTCGCCGCCGGGGTCATAGGCGAAGCGGCTGTGGTGGTAGGGGTGCGCGGTCGGACAGCGCGCTTCGGGGATCGCCACGGGCGTCGCGCGGGCGGCGCAGGCGGCCAGGTTGGCGGCCGAGAAGTAGCCGGCGTCGGCCAGGGTCAGTCCCGCAGCGGGGCCGCCGGACTGCTCGGCGGCCTCGATCATCGGCAGCAGCTGGGCCTGGTCGGTGGGATCCTGGGTGACGTCCGCGGCGGTGATCAACAGCCCGCCGCTGCGAGTCCTGGCCTCGTCCGCGCCGCCAGCTTCCCCGCCGCCGCCGCCGCAGTCCTCGCCCGGCTCCTGATCGCCCTCGCCCTCGCTGCCAACGCCCTCGCCGCCCTCGTTGCCAACGTCCTCGCCCTTGCTGCTTCGGTCCGCCCTGTCCTCGTCGCCAGTGTGCTCGCCGCCGCCGGCGTCCCCGTCGTGCCCCGCGCTGACCGCATCCTCGACCGGCCCAGCCGCGCCGGCCTCATAGCGGACCGTGACCGCCATCGCCTGCGCGTTGTATCCGGTCAGATAGCCACCGGCGCCACGCAGCAGCCGCGCGTCCGGGTCGGTCAGGTTGACGTGCCGACGCTCGCTCGCCGCCAGCGCCTGGCGCGCGGCCAGGACGTCCGCGCGCAGCCGCTGCGCTTCGGCCAGGTCGGCCGGCAGCCGCGGCGCCGCCGGCTCGTCGCCGGCCTCGTTCTGCGCCTCCAGGTCCGCGATCGCCCGCTCCGTGCGCTCCAGCAGCCGCTCCAGCTGCTGCGCGTCATAGGTCCGCGAGGACGACGCCGAGCCTGCCACCTTGGTCCCGTCGACCGCCTGCAGCGCCCAGTCGACCAGGCCCAGCCGCGCCGCGATCTGGACCGTGTGGCGCAGCAGCCCGCGCAGCTGGTGGCGGTGCTCGCGGTAGAAGCGCCAGAGCGTGTTGTGGTCCGGCTGCTGGTAGCCGCTCAGCCACTGCAGCGCCAGCTGCTCGCGGCCGGCCGTCTCCAGTCGCCGCGCGGAGCGCACTCCGGTCATGAACCCGTAGAGCCAGATACCCAGCAACGCGCGCGGGTGATAGGCCGGCGCGCCCAGCGCTTGGCCGCCCAGGTCGACCCCCAGCTCGGCCCACTCCGCCGCCGTCAGACTGTCCACGAACGCTGCCACCAGCCGCGCCGGGTGGTCATCAGCCAATACTTCGTCCAACGACGGCGGCATCAGCCACACCTGCTCACGGTCCCACGCTCGCCACGGCATCGCGCCCCTCCGACCCAGCCTCAGCGGCGCGACCGCTCCGCCCGGCCCGCCCCTCACGACGCACAAAGCCTACTTCTGAGACAGGCTCCTTGTGGCTGCCCATTCCGTGCTCGGCGGCTAGAGCAGCTCGGCGGTGGGGTCGTCGACGCCGACCCAGGGGGCGACGGGGCCGGCCATGACGAAGTGGCCGGGGTCGGAGCGGGTGCCGTCGTCGTTGGCGACCGTGCCCATGCCGAGGAAGATGCCGTCGGAGAGCTTGCGGATTTCGTCGACCAGCGTCGAAGGCTCGTCGCGCTGCTCGGCGCGGGCGTAGGCGCCGTAGTACATCAGCAGCGACGGCTTGCCGTCGATCACCGATGTGCCCATCTCGGTCGAGAAGCGGAGGTTGCGCTCGACCGTGCCGCCGGGCCGCCGCCAGCGGTTGTAGCCGTCGCCCCTGGTGTGGCTGAGCGGGAAGTAGGCCTTGCCCAGCCAGTAGCCGAGCGGGCCGTTCTCGTTGTACATCACCTCGGCGGTGCGCTTCTGGCGCTCCTCGTCGCCGGCGTTGGGGATCAGGCCCTCGAATTCGCCGACCAACTCCGCCATCTCGGCCGCGGGCGCCTCGTGCCAGAGCGCGATGACTTCGTCGCGGGTGAGTTCCATCACGGATTCGCGGGTCCACTCGCGCGGACGCGTGAGAACTGCTGTGGTTGCTGTGGTCATTTCAAACTCCTGTGACTCGGTTCGTTGCCTGGAACCTCTGAACAAGTTAGTTCGCAAGTTAACAGGCTGGCCGCGCCGATGCTCGCCGTATCCTCGCGGAGCTGGAGGAGGCCCAATGCCGATTAACAAGATCTTGATTGCGAACCGCGGCGAGATCGCGATCAGAATTATCCGCGCCGCCCGTGAACTTGGGATCGCATCGGTCGCGATCCACTCCGCGGACGACGCGACGTCGCTGCATGTGCGCCGCGCCGATGAGTCGCATGCGCTGGAGGGCGTGGGGAGCCGCGCCTACCTCGATATCGACGCGGTAATCGACGCCGCGCAGGCAACGGGCTGCGACGCGTTGCACCCTGGCTACGGCTTCCTCGCCGAGAGCCCGGAACTCGCGCGGCGCTGCGCGGCGGCGGGGATCAGCTTCGTCGGCCCGTCGGTGGAGTCGCTGGAACTGTTCGGCGACAAGGCGCGGGCGCGAAATCTCGCCGTTGAGCTTGAGGTGCCCGTCCTGCTCGGCAGCCACGGCGCGGTGACGCTCGCGGAAGCGCAGGCGTTCTTCGCGTCGCTTGGCGACAACGATTCGATGGTGATCAAGGCGATCGCCGGCGGCGGCGGGCGCGGGATGCGCGTCGTCAGCGCGGCCGACGAGATCGAGGAGGGCTATGCGCGCTGCCAGTCGGAGGCCGCGGCGGCGTTCGGCGATGGCGCACTGCTGGTTGAGCGGCTCAGTCCGCGCGCGCGTCACATCGAGGTGCAGATCATCGGCGATGGGGAGGGCCAGGTCGCTCACCTCGGTGAGCGCGAGTGCAGCCTGCAACGCCGCCATCAGAAGGTGGTCGAGTGGGCGCCCAGCCCGACGCTCGGAACGGCCGCGCGCGATCGGCTGACCGCGGCCGCGGTGCGGATGGCGGCCGCCGTGAGTTATCGCAGCCTCGGCACCTTCGAGTTCCTGGTCGATTCGGCCGACGAGCGGGACTTCGCGTTTATCGAGGCCAACCCGCGCCTACAGGTCGAGCACACGGTCACCGAGGAGGTCACCGGCGTCGATCTCGTGCGGGCCCAGCTGCGGATCGCCGCCGGGGAGCGCCTGGCCGAGATCGGACTGACGCAGAGCGACGTGCCGGCCGCGCGCGGCTACGCGATCCAGACGCGCGTCAATATGGAGCGGATGCAGCCCGACGGGGAGGTGCGTCCTTCAGGCGGGATGCTGACCGCGTTCGAGCCTCCGTCGGGGCCTGGGGTGCGGATCGACACGTACGGCTACCCGGGCTACACGACCAATCCCAACTTCGACTCGCTGCTCGCGAAGGTGATCGCGCACTCGGCGTCGGCCGACTTCGGCGACGTCGTGGGCCGGGCCCGCGGCGCGCTCTCGGAGTTCCGGATCGACGGCGTCGAGACCAACCTCACGTTCCTCGACCGCGCGCTCGCGCACGAGGACTTCGCGAGCGGCGCGATCCACACGCGCTGGGTGGACGCTCACGTGGCCGAGCTCGCGGCTCCCGCAGTCGCGGAATCGGCGCAGCAGAACGGAGCGCCGAGCGCTGCGGCAGGTCTGGCCGGAGCGCAGCTCGACACGCTGGATCCGCTCGCCGGGCTCAACTACTTCCGCGAGGGGTCGGGCACGCGTTCGGCCTCCGTGGTCGGTGTGGCTCCCGGTCGGCAACCCGCGCCCGAAATTGTTGGGCCGCCGAACACTGTGCCGGTTCGCTCGCCGCTGCAGGGCACGATCATCCAGATCGTGGTCGCCGAAGGGGACGCGGTCCGCGTTGGCCAGCAGATGTTCGTGATGGACTCGATGAAGATGGAGCACGTGATCAAATCGGACGTCGCGGGGTACCTCCGCGCGCTGACCGTCGCGATCGGCGACGTGGTCTACGAGGGCCACGCGCTGGCCTTCATTGAGCAGGCCGATGTGGGCGCGGCGATCGAGGAGCGTGAGGAGGAGGTCGATCTCGACTACGTCCGGCCCGACCTGCAGGAGCTGTTCGACCTGCTGGCCGTCGGCATGGACGAGAACCGCGAACAGTGGGTCGAGCTGCGTCACGCGAAGGGCAAGCGCACGCAGCGCGAGAGCCTGGCGGAGCTCGTGGACCCGGGGAGCTGGGTCGAGTTCGGGGCCCTTGTGCTGCCCGCTCGGCACCGGATCATGTCGGCCGAGGAGATGCGCGTGCGCGCGCCTGCCGACGGGATGATCACCGGGATCGGCACGGTCAACGGCGAGCTCTTCGCCGAGGACCGCGCGACGACGCTGGTCGCGATGTACGACGAGACCGTCTGGGCCGGCACGCAGGGGATGATGGGACACCAGAAGACCGACCGGATGATCAAGTTCGCCGATGAGCAGGCCACGCCGCTGATCATCTGGGCCGAGGGCGCCGGCGGGCGCTCCGGCGACACCGACTTCTCCGACATCTCGGCGGCCGGCCAATGGACGCCGACGTATGACATGCTGGCGCGGATCAGCGGGACCGTGCCGATGATCGGAATCACTGCCGGACGCACGTTCGCGGGCAACGCCTCGATCCTCGGGATCACCGACTGCATCATCGCCACGCGCGACGCGAACATCGGGATGGGCGGCCCCGCGACGATCGAGGGCGGCGGGCTGGGCCTGTTCACGCCCGAGGAGATCGGCCCGATGTCGGACCTCGGACCGGCCGGCAGCATCGATATCCTGGTGGACGACGAGGGGCAGGCGGTCACCGCCGCGAAGCAGTACCTGTCCTACTTCCAGGGCTCGATTTCCGACTGGGAGTGCGCCGATCAGCGGCTGCTGCGGCACGCGATCCCGGAGAACCGCAAGCGCCCCTTCAGCATCCGCAAGGTGGTCGATCAACTCAGCGACAGCGGCTCAGTGCTTGAACTGCGCGGGGAGTTCGGCGTCGGCGTCGTGACCGCGCTGGTCCGGATCGAGGGGCACCCGGTCGGGGTGATCGCGAACAACAACGAGCACCTCGGGGGCGCGGTGGACAGCGACGCGGCGGACAAGATGTGCCGCTTCGCGCAGCTCTGCGACTGCTTCAACATCCCGATCCTGGTGCTGGTCGACACGACCGGGATGATGGTCGGCCCGGACATCGAACGGACCGGCCTGGCGCGCAAGTGCAACAACGTGTTCGTCACGCTGGCCAACGTGCAGTCGCCGCGCTTCACGGTGATCCTGCGCAAGTCGTATGGCCTCGCCGCGCAGGCGATGATGACCGGCAGCTCGCGCGCGCCGCTGTGGGCGCTGTCCTGGCCAACCGCTGAACTGGGCGGGATGAACCTCGAGGCGGCGGTGCGGCTCGGTCAGCGCGCCGAACTCGCGGCGATCGAGGACATCGGGGAGCGGGCCGCGCGCTACGAGGCGCTCGTCGCAGAGTCCTATCGGCGCGGGCGAGGCGTCAACGCGGCGTCGGTGCACGAGAACGACGGGGTGATCGATCCGGCGGAGACGCGTCGCTGGATCGTGCGCGGGCTGATGGCCTGCGAGAATCCGGAGCCGATTCGGCGGGGACGGCGGCCGAACATCGATACGTGGTAGGGGTAGTCGGAAGGCCCTGAATCACTCTCCCCCCGCTTTGCGGGGGGAGATGCCGAAGGCAGAGGGGGGCTGCGGTCCCGACTCCCCGGCGTGGCTGTAGCTGGACAGGCGGGGGCCCCCCTCTGTCACTCCGTGACATCTCCCCCCGCCGAGCGGGGGGAGATGGGATCCGGATTCCGCTGACCACTCAATGTGGTCAGCGGGGGGGAGAGGGGATCCGACTTGTTCAGAGGATTCTTAGCTCAGCGCTGGAGCTGTGGGACGACGTCGCGGACGAAGCGCTCGCTGGATTTGGTGTCGGGGTTGGCGGGGTCGAGCGGGGAGCCGCGGAGGATGAAGCGGTCGATGCCTAGCTCGACCAGCTCGCCGAGGCGTTGGACGCAGTAGTCGGGGGGGCCGAAGACGCCGAAGCCGCGCTCGAACTCAGTCGTAATCGACTCCGCCTGGGCGCTGCCGGGGCGGCCGTGTTCGTGCATGTCGTAGTTCTCGTGGATCGCGCCGAAGACCTCACGCTGAGCGTCGCTGGCCGGACCGAGCACCGTGCCGTACATCGTCGAGAAGCGTGCGAACAGGGAGACCTGGCCGGCGCCGATCCGCATCGCCTCCTCGGGATCGTCATGCACAACCAGCGGGAGATAGGCGGCGAAGGGGATGTCGGGGGTCAGACCCGCCTCGACGCGAGCCTGCCTCGCCACGTCCATCCCCCACTGCGTGCGTTCCACATCTGCGCCCACGTTGAAGCTGATCCGGTCGGCGTGGCGCGCGGCCGCCGCGATTACGCGCGGGCCCGTCGCGGCGACATCGACGGGGACCTTCGGCCCCATCGCCGGGATGTAGGCGACCCGGCTGGCGACTGGCGTGTCGGCGAGGCCCAGCGCGTCGACATCGCTCTGCTCGAATGGGACTTCCTCGCCGCGTAGGTATGCCTGCAAGTCCTTGAGGTAGCGCTCGAACGGCGCGACCGCGTGCGGCGCGAGGCCCAGATGAGCGAGCGCCGAATCGCCGCGGCCGATGCCCAGGTGGGCGCGTCCGCGGCTCTCGGCCTGGATCGCCCCGATCGCCGACGCGGTGATCGCCGCGTGGCGCGTGTACGAGTTGGTCACGCCGGTCCCGAGCTGGATTCGGGTCGTCGCGTGGGCCGCGAGCGCCATCGAGACGTAGCAGTCGGCGACCAGATTCTGGCTGTCGACGTAGACGATTCCGTCGTAGCCGAGCTGCTCGGCGCTGACCGCCTGTTTCACGCCGTCGAACACGGCCGGATCGTCACTCGTTGGGCGGCCGCCGCCCATCGTCCAGAACTCGACTGCCATGGTCCGCCCTCCGCACGTTTTGGAGCCGAGTATACGAGTGGACCTCCGCGCCCCATTGCCGCGCGGTCTCGCTCAGGCGCGCCGGTATGCTGTGGCCATGGCCGACCGGATCAGGGCGATCGATTCGCTCGTCAACTCGAACTTTCTCAACGCGGACGACGGCGGCGGGCTCCGCCACCTGTTCAAGGACATCGACGACCGCGAGCAGATCAGCTCGGCCGAGCAGCTGCTTGAGCGGCTGGGCGACGCCGACATCGGCGCCTGCGTGATCTCGATCATGGAGCCCGACCACGCGGAGTGGGTGGGCGATGCGCACGCCCGCTACCCGAACAAAATTCTGCCCGCGATGATCGTCGATCCGCTGCGCGGCTACGACGAAATCCGCCGCGTCGTCGACTATCACGAGCGCTACGGCGTGCGCTGCCTGCGGATCCCGCCGTTCCGCTACAGCCTGCCACCGACCGACCGCGTCTACTGGCCGTTCTACGTCAAAGCGCTGGAGCTCGAGATCGCCGTCTCGATGAACGCCGGGATGCCCGGCCCGCGCCGTCCGGGCTGGGTGCAGAACCCGCTGCACTACGACGAGGTCGCGTTCCACTTCCCTGAACTGCGGCTGATCATGACGCACTGCGGTCAGCCGTGGATCGATGAGGCAATCTCCACGATCGCGCATTGGGAGCACGTCTACATGTCGTGCACATCGGTCGCGCCCAAGTACTGGGAGCCGAACTTCGTGCGGTTCATCAACACGCGCGGCAGCAAGAAGATGATGTTCGGCACCGAGTACCCGACGATCCCCTGGCAGCGCGCCCGCGATGAGATCGACGCGCTGGGGCTGCGCGAGTCGGTGGTGCAGGATTTCCATGTCGACAACGCCCGCCGCGCGTATCGCTGGGACGCGGATCCGAGCTGAGACCGAGTCCTGCGGCTCTTCCGTGTGTCGGTTGGGACGGTAGACTCACTCCCGAAACGCGGGCGGGAGTAGCTCAGTGGTAGAGCATCTGCTTCCCAAGCAGAGGGTCGCGGGTTCGAATCCCGTCTCCCGCTCCACGTTCCAGGGACCCGTCGTCCGCAGGGCATTTGCAGTGGCGGCGCTACTCTGCGCGGTGGACCGGCGGGGCCGGACGATCGCGAAAGAGGGGCGTGCATGCTTGCGGAGCTCTCGGACCAGGCGCAGGACGTTCATGGCCGTGTGCGCGAGTTCATGGCCGCCCACGTCTACCCAAACGAGTCAGTGTTCCTGGACCAGATCGCCGAGGGCGACCGCTGGCAGCCGATCCCGCTGATCGAGGAGCTGAAGACCCAAGCCCGCTCGCAGGGGCTCTGGAACCTGTTCCTGCCCGACAGCGAAGACGGCGCCGGGCTGTCCAACTTCGAGTATGGGCATCTCTGTGAGGAGATGGGCCGCTCGCCGATGGCGCCCGAAATCTTCAACTGCTCGCCGCCCGACACCGGCAACATGGAGCTACTGTCCCGCTTCGGCAGCGGCGAGCAGAAGGCACAGTACCTGCAGCCACTGCTCGACGGAGAGATCCGCTCGGCCTTCTGCATGACCGAGCCGGACGTGGCGTCTTCGGACGCGACGAACGTGCAGGCGCGGATCACGCGCGACGGCGACGAGTACGTGATCAACGGCCGCAAGTGGTGGTCGTCGGGCGTGGGTGACCCGCGCTGCACGTTCTTCATCTTCATGGGCAAGACGGACCCGGACGCGCCGCGGCACCAGCAACAGTCGATGATCCTGGTCCCGCGCGACGCCGACGGCGTCACGATCGAGCGCCTGCTGACCGTCTTCGGCTACGACGACGCGCCGCACGGACACGCCGAGATCAGCTTCGATGACGTTCGGGTCCCGGCGGCGAACATGATCGCCGGCGACGGGCGCGGCTTCGAGATCGCGCAGGCGCGCCTGGGGCCCGGCCGCATCCACCACTGCATGCGCAGCGTCGGGGTGGCCGAGCGCGCGCTGCAGGTGATGTGCGAACGGGCGCTTAACCGAGTGGCGTTCGGAAAGCGGCTGGCGGAGATGGGGTCGCTGCGTGAGGACATCGCGAGGTCGCGGCTGGAGATCGACCAGGCGCGACTGCTGACACTGCACGCCGCGCACACGATGGACACGGTGGGCAACAAGGCGGCGCGTGCGCAGATCGCGGCGATCAAGGTCGTCGCGCCGAACGTAGCGCTGAACGTGCTGGATCGCGCGATCCAGGTGCACGGCGGCATGGGGGTGAGCGGCGACACCTGGCTGGCCGCCGCCTGGGCCAACCAGCGGACGTTGCGGATCGCCGACGGTCCCGACCAAGTGCACCTGGAGGCGGTCGCCAGGCTCGAGCTGCGGAAGCACCAGTGAGCGGCGACGAGCAACTGGTTGAGATTCGCGAAGCACACCGTTTCGACGAATCGGCGCTGCTGGCTTACCTGGAATCGGAGCTGGACGGCTTCGCCGGAGGGCCGCTACGGGTACGCCAGTTCGAAGGCGGACAGTCCAACCCCACGTACCTGGTGGAGACGAACTCGCAGCGCTACGTGCTGCGCAAGCAGCCACCTGGCGAGCTGGTGCGCGGCGCCCACCGGGTCGACCGCGAGTACCGCATTCTGACGGCGCTGCGCGATACCGACGTGCCGGTGCCACGCACCCGGATCGCGTGCGACGACCCGACGGTGATCGGTACGCCGTTCTTCATGATGGACTATGTCGCTGCGCGGCTCTATCGCTCGCCGAGACTCGAACGCTGCGCGCCGGACGAACGCGCCGCTGTATACCGGGATGCCGCTCGCGTGCTGGCGGCGCTGCATGCGGTCGACTACGAGGCCGTCGGGCTGGGCAACTACGGGCGCCCGGATCGGTACTACGAACGACAGATCAGGCTCTGGACCGGCCAGTATGAGGCCGCTCAGACGGACACGATTCCGTCGATGGCGCGTCTGGCCGCGTGGCTGCCGGACAACATCCCCGACGACGGCGCGACCTCGATCGCCCACGGCGACGTGCGGTTGGAGAACATGCTGCTGCACCCCAGCGAGCCGCGCGTGGTGGCGCTGCTCGATTGGGAGCTGTCGACGATCGGACATCCGCTGGCGGATCTGGCCTGGTTCTGCCTCGCCTACCACACCGACTCGCCCTGGGGGCCCTCGCTGGCGGGCGACGAGCTGGACGCCCTGGGGATCCCCACTGAGGAGGCGTTCGTGGCCGAGTATTGTCGCCACAGCGGGCGGGACGGCGTGGACGGCTGGCCGTTCTACCTGGCCTTCGCGGCTTTCCGGATGGCCAGCATCCTGCAGGGGGTCTACCTCCGCGGGCTGCGCGGAAACGCCGCCTCCGAGAGCGCGCTGGAATACGGCCCATTCGTGCGCCAGTACGCCGACAGCGGCTGGGACATCGCAGAGCAGGGCGCCTGAAGGCGCCGGATCGAGAGGGGAACGCAGCGTGGCAGCCCGACGTTGGGGGATCTCGCTTCCGTTGCCTGGCATCGCGCTGGGCGAGCTGGGCCCACTGCTGGCCGAGGCTGAGCAACTCGGCTACAGCGACGCCTGGTCGGAGGAGGTGGCGGAGACCGACGGCTTCCTGCCGCTGGCCGTCGCGGCGCAGGCGACGACGATGCGCCTGGGCACGGCGATCATCAACGTGTTCACGCGCGGCCCGGGCACGCTCGCGCTTGGCGCTGCGGCGATGTGCGAGCTGGCGCCGGGGCGATTCTGCCTGGGCGTGGGCGCATCGTCGCCACCGATCGTGGAGGGCTGGAACAGCACTACGTTCGAACGACCGCTGACGCGCGTGCGGGAGACCGTCGAGGTATTGCGCTCGGCGCTGGGCGGCGAGCGCGTGTCGTTCGCGGGAGAAACGCTGAACGTCAACGGCTTCCGGATCGGGCGGCCGCCCGCGCAGGCGCCGCCGATCTACATCGCCGCGCTGCAGCAGCGCATGTTGCAGCTTGCGGGCACGGTCGGCGACGGCGTCGCGCTGACCTGGGTCGCGGCGGACGACATCGCGCAGTCGGCCGCAGTGGTGCGGGAGGCGGCGTCGGCCGCCGGGCGCGACCCCGAGTCGGTCGAAGTGGTTGCGCGGATCGGGATGGTGATCGACCCGCCGTCGGACGCCACGGACGCCCACGCCCGCCGCGTGATCACTACCTACCTCAATGTCCCGCTCTATCGCACGTTCCAGACCTGGCTCGGGCGCGCCGAAGCCTTGACGCCGATGTGGCAAGCGTGGGACGCCGGCGACCGCCGCGGCGCCGGGGCCCTGGTTCCCCAGAACGTCGTTGACGACCTGATCATCACCGGCAGCGCGGAGGAATGTCGCGCGCAGATCGAGCGCTTCTTTGATGCCGGGCTCGACACGGCCATTCTGTGGATGCTGACTGCGGAGCGAGACCCTGAACTCGCGGGGGCGAGAGTGCGCGAGCAGATCCGGGCGTTGATCCCGCGCTAGGAAGCGGCTGGACGAGCGGGAGGGAGACGCCGAAGGCAGAGCGGGGCCTTCCCCGGCGGGTGGCCGACTAGAGGTTGGGAGTGGAGGGAAGCCCCCCTCTGTCGCTCCGCGACATCTCCCCCCGCTGCGCGGGGGGAGAGAGGATCCAGGACATCCCCCCCTTGAGCACATTGAGTGCGCAACGGAATCCGATCCGGATCCCGTTTCCGCTGACCACTCAATGTGGTCAGCGGGGGGGAGAGTTATTCAGGGCGTCCCTGCGGTATCGTTTGAGGCAAGGAGCCACGGCGGTGTGTCCCGTCGCCCGCTCCAACGAACTGACGACAGCAGCCGAGCCTGGGAGGTAGCCGTGGAACTGAGATTTACCGAGACTGAGGAAGCACTGCGCGGCGATGTCCGCAGTTTCCTGCTGGGCAACATCCCGGCGATGGACGGCCCGGCGGGACCGGCTGGCGACGGCGAGGCGTCGGAGGACGACTTCCTGCGCGCCAAGGAGTTCAACGGCAAGCTGGCCGACCGCGGCTGGATTGCCCCCGCCTGGCCGACCGAGTACGGCGGTCTGGGCGCATCGATCACCGAGCAGATGGTCTTCAACGAAGAGTTCGGCTACCACGGCGCGCCGGACACCGGCACGCGCGGCTTCGGGGTGGGCATGATCGGCCCGACGCTGATCATCCACGGCAACGACGAGCAGAAGTCCAACTACCTGCCGAAGATCACCTCCGGCGAGCACATCTGGTGCCAGGGCTACTCCGAGCCGGGCTCCGGCTCAGACCTGGCGAGCCTGCAGACTCGGGCCGTGCGCGACGGCGACGACTACATCATCAACGGCCAGAAGATCTGGACCTCGGGCGGGCACCGCGCCAACCAGATGTTCTGCCTGGTGCGGACCGACCCCGACGCGCCGAAGCACCGCGGCATCTCGTTCCTGCTGATCGACGACATCAAGAGCACGCCCGGCCTCTCGGTCCGGCCGCTGATCAACATGGCCTCGCGGCACCACTTCAACGAGGTCTTCTTCGAGGATGTGCGGGTGCCCGCGCGCAACCTGATCGGCGAGGAGAACCGCGGCTGGTACGTCGGCATGACGCTGCTCGACTTCGAGCGCTCGGGGATCAGCACCACCGCCGGCCAGCGCCGCACGCTCGAGCAGCTGAGCGGGTACCTGCAGAACGGCGGCTCGCACAAGCGCGAGGACTACCGGCTCGGGCTCGCCGACCTGGTGATCTCCAACAACGTCGCGAAGTACCTCGGCTACCGGATCGGCCACATTCAGTCGATGGGCCAGGTGCCGAACTATGAGGCCTCGGTGGTCAAGATCTTCCAGTCCGAGCTTGGCCAGAAGATCTACAACTACGGGATCAAGATGCTCGGTCTGAGTGGCCAGCTGATTCCCGAGGAGCCGACGGCCCCGTGGGGCGGCGACATGCCCGAGCAGTACCTGCTCTCGGTGCCGAGCACGATCTACTCCGGCACGAACGAGATCCAGCGCAACATCATCGCCACGCGGGGGCTAGGTCTGCCGCGGGCGTAGGGTGGCCACTGGCAGGAGCGCGCCATGGCATCTGAACCGATAGCACACACCGCGCAGGATCAGGTGGATGCTCCGACGGCGTCCGGCGACGGTGAGCAGTACGACGCGCATCTCGCCGCGTTCGACGAAGCGCGCCGCACAGATCCCGAGACGGCCTATTTCTGGACCGAAGAATGGCAGGCCGGCGAACGCGAGGCGGACGAAGACATTCGCGCCGGACGTCTGTCGCCCGTGTTCACCCGCGAAGAGGCGATGAAGTATCTGCGTGAGCTCTAGCCTTGCCGGCGACCGCGCAGTTTAGCCCCCGATTTGACCGCGCACTTGAGCGAAAACGACGCAGGCCCGAACTCTACGCCGCAGTTCTGGCTACGGTTGACCAGCTGATGGAAGATCGGCGTCATCCGAGCCTCAACGCGCACATGGTTGATCGCAACGCGCGGGTCTGGGAGGCGTACGTCTCCCGATCGATCCGAGTGACGTACGAGATCCAGGGCGATCACTTCATCTTCCGCAACAACTGCCGGCACGACATCATTGATCACCGACAGTGGTGAGCTGCCACCGTCGGGACATGAGCATGAGCCGTCCTCGCGTGCCCCTCAGCTTAAACCACCGGTGCGTCTCCGACGCTTCCTCGTTCAGATAGGTCGTCTCGACGCGCGACGAACGCGGATCGGCGCCCGAACCGGGCGGCCTCTTCAGGTAGAATCCGGGCGGATGCGCAGCGTCGGGGCGCTGCCGATTAGCAATTACGTCCATCGAATCGGCGCAGGTTCGCGCGCGAGTCATCGGGATCAACGCCGGCACGCGGCGGCCTGAGTACCCTTGTCACGGCTTGGCGGAAGGAGCCGGCTGGATGCCTGAGACGCTGACCAAGGAAGCGCTGCCGGAGATCGAGGCCGCGGCTCCGCCCGTTCCGCAGGCGCTGCTTTCGGTTTGCCTGCCCGACGACTGGGAGCTGGACGACGCGACGCTCCAGCAGCTCGACGAGCTGAATCCGGGCTGGCGAATCGAACGCGGCTTCTCCGGTGAACTGGTGATCAACATGTGCGCAGGCGGGCACGGACCGACGATCGGCTTCAAGCTGTGCATGCGTCTGGGCCTGTGGGTGGAGGAGATCGGTGGCGGGCTCGGACAGGATGGCACCGCCGGCTACAACCTGCTCGACGATGAGGGCCGCAACCCCGAGTGGGAGCCCGATGTCTCTTGGATCAGCCCTGAGCAGCTCGCCGCCGCGGGCGGATCCGCGCCGCTTCGCGGCTTCTGGAATCTCTGCCCGACGTTCGTGGCGGAGATCGTCTCGTCCGATCAGTCGCTCGTATCGCAGCAGGACAAGATGGTCGGCTGGCTGCACTTCGGCGTCGAGCTCGGCTGGCTGATCGACCCTGAGTCGCGCACCGTCCAAATCTACCGCCCCGGCGCCGAGCCCGAGCAGCGCGAGCGCCCGGACCGGATCGACGGCGAATCGGTGCTGAGCGGCTTCGAGTTCAGCTTCGAACCGATCTGGAAGATGCTCGACGACGCCGATGCCGCCGACCAGCCGAATGTTGCGGCCGAATAGCCAGGTCGCGCTCCGTACGCTGTTCACGACGGAGCGGGAGGAATCACCCAGATGCCTGAGACGCTGACCAAGGAAGCGCCGCCAGAGATCGAGGCCGCGGCCCCACCCGTACCACACGCACTGCTCTCGCTTTGCCTGCCCGACGACTGGACGCTGGACGACGCGACGCTGCAGCAGCTCGATGAGCTGAATCCCGGCTGGCGAATCGAACGTGGTTTCTCCGGTGAACTGGTGATCAACATGGGCGCAGGCGGCTGGTGTTCGTGGATCTGCATCCGGCTCGGAGCGCGCCTCGAGATCTGGTCGGAGGACATCGGCGGTGGCGTCGCGGAAGACTCACAGGCCGGCTACAACTTGCGTGACGACGCGGGGCGCAATCCCGAGTGGGAACCGGACATCTCCTGGATCAGCCCGGAACGGCTGGCGTCTGTCGGGGGATTTCCGCCGCGCCGCGGCTACTGGAACCTGTGTCCTGCCTTTGTCGTAGAAGTCGTCTCGGCGGATCAGTCGGTGGTCTCGCAGCAGGACAAGATGGTCGGCTGGATCCACTTCGGAGCCCAGCTCGGCTGGCTGATCGACCCCGAGTCGCGCACGGTCTGGATCTATCGCCCCGGCGCCGAGCCGGAGCAGCGCGAGCGCCCGGACCGGATCGGCGGCGGATCGGTACTGAGCGGCTTCGAGTTCAGCTTCGAACCGATCTGGACGATGCTCGACGAGGCCGATGCGACGGATGCTGCCGAGCAGGCGACGGCCGAGCAGGGGCGCGGCTAGAATCCGGGTGGAAGCGCAGCGCCGAGGCTCTCCTCCCGCTTCGCATCCACGTCCACGGAGCGGCGCACAGCGGAGCAACGCGAACCATGACCACACTGACCTCTGAGATCGCGCAGACGTACGAGCGAGACGGCTATTTCTTCCCGGTGGACATCCTCAGCGAGGCTGAAGCGGGGGAGCTGCGTGCCGACTTCGAAGCGGGTGAAGCGGAACTCGCCGACCGACCGGGGGAGCGCGCGCTGCTGCGCGCCAGCCCCGTGCACGTGCTGCCTTCGTTCGCTGAGCTGATTCGCCATCCGCTGTTGGTTGACGCGGTCTCGCAGATCCTCGGCCCGGACCTACTCGTGTGGGGCAGCGGCTTCTTCATCAAGGAGCCGCGCACACCCGACTACGTCAGCTGGCACCAGGACCTTACGTACTGGGGGCTCGACCAGCAGGACGAGGTGACCGCCTGGGTCGCGCTCTCGCCGGCGACGATCGAGAGCGGCTGCATGCGCTTCGTGGCCGGGAGCCACAAGCAACCGATCGTGCCGCATTTCGACACGCACGCTGAGGAGAACCTGCTGACCCGCGGCCAGGAGATCGAGGTCGACGTCGACGAGGCCGATGCGACCGACGTGGTGCTGCGGCCCGGTCAGGTCTCGCTGCACCACGGGCACCTGTTTCACGCGTCCAATCCGAACGGCAGCGACGACCGCCGGATCGGCGTCGCGTTGCGCTACATCACGCCCTCAATGAGCCAACGCAGCGGCATCAAACCGCTCGTGGCCCACGTCAGCGGCACGGACGAATACGGGCACTTCACGCACGCGCCGGCACCCCAGGGACGGCTGCTCGAAGCCGACTTCGAGCGCTGCCGGAACAGCGGCAAGCTGATGCGCGAGGTGCTGTTCGAGGGGGCCGAGGAGAGCTGAGGCGGGAGGGAGCCCCCCTCTGTCACTCCGTGACATCTCCCCCCGCACAGCGGGGAGAGAGGGGATCGGGGCGGCATCTGCCCACGCAATGCGAGGGGAGACGGGATCCGGGCGGCATCCCCCGTCGCGGAGCGGGGGTGTTCAGAGCGGCGCTAGATTACGGCGTCGTCGCGGAGTTGCGTGATCTGGTCCCAGTCGTAGCCCAACTCGAGCAGCAGCTCTTCGGTGTGCTGGCCCAGCTCCGGGGCCGGGCCGCGCGGTGCGATCCGCGCCTCCGACATCTCGACAGGCGCCCCGACGACCGGTAGCGGGCCCAGCGTCGGATGGTCCAGCTCCTGGATGTAGCCGTTGACGCGGGCCTGCTCGCTCTGCACGATCTCGGCGTAGTCGTGCACCGGGGCGACCAGAATCTCCGCGGGCTCCAACAGATCAAGCCAGGCTTGGGTCGGCCGTCGCACGAAGATCTTGTCCAGCGCTGCGTGCAGGGCGTCGGCGTGCTCGGTCAGGCCCTGAAGCGTGGTGAAGCGTGAATCCTGGCCGAGCGCGGGGGCGTCGAGCAGGCCGCAGAATTCTTCCCAGCGGTCGGGCAGCACGCCGGCGAGGCTCAAATGGCCGTCGGCCGTGGGGAAGACTCCCCAGGTGCCGACGCCGATCAGCGTGTGACCGCGACCGGCGTGGGTGAGCTTCCGTCCCGTCAGGGCGTGGTGGGTGATCTCCCAGGCCTGCATCGCGATCACCGTGCCGTAGAGCGAGATGTCGACCTCCTGGCCCTCGCCGGTCTGATCGCGGTAACGCAGCGCGGCGAGCACGGACAGCGCCTCGACGATCCCGGCCGTGTGGTCGGCCACAGCGGCGCCGGCTGGATGCGGCTCGGCCGCGGTGCCCGTCACGCTGACGATGCCTCCGATCGATTGCCCCAGGATGTCGCGGCCGGGGCGCGCCGACCAGGGGCCGCGAGCGCCGAAGGCGGACGCTGTAACGAAGATGATGTCCGGCTTGGTTTCGCGTAGCTGGCGATAGCCGAAGCCGAGTCGATCGAGGACGTTGGGACGCCAGTTGTTGACCACCACATCGCTGGTCGCCGCAATCTGGTGGACGATCCGCACCGCCTCGGGGCGCTTGAGGTCGAGCGTGATGCTCTTCTTGCCTCGGTTGTGGACGGTGAAGTAGGGGCTGAGACCCTGGAGTTCGGGGTTGTCAGGAGAGACAGCGCCGCGCGAGAGCTCGCCGGTCTCACGGCGCTCGACTTTGATCACCTCCGCGCCCATGTCCGCGAGGATCGCCGTGCCCCACGGTCCCTGGATCTCCTGGGTGAAGTCGAGAATCCGCACGCCCCCCATGATCTCGGGCATCGCTCGTGCTCCTTGATTGCCGGCGCATGTTCGCGGCGTCAGGGTAGGACGTGATCACCCAGGAAAGCTCTGAACAAGCCGGATCCCCTCTCCCCCCGCAGAGCGGGGGGAGATGTCACGGAGTGACAGAAGGGGGCGCCCCCGCTTGGCCAGATACAGCCGCGTCGGTGAGTCGGGACGGGAGCCCCCCTCTGCCTTCGGCATCTCCCCCCGCAAAGCGGGGGGAGAGGGGATCCGGGCGGCATCACCCGGTGCGAAGCGGGGGGAGAGGGGATCCGAATTCCGCTGACCACTCAATGTGGTCAACGGGGGGGGGAGAGTTAGTGGAGCCTCCCTAGCCCTCGTAGAGTCTGGCGTTGGTGGTCTGATTCAATAGCGCGAACCAGAACGCGTTGTGGCCGCTGACTCGGGGGAGCGTCTCGCCGCCGGGGCCCTGCAGGCTGTCTTCGCGGATGGTCCAGACGCCGCCATTGGTGTCGGTCAGGGTGTCGGCGGCCGGATCGGCGAGGGCGAAGCGCACGTCGCCTGCCTCGTAGGAGCGCCCGCCCTTGCCGTTTGCGGTCGCGACCACGACGATCGCGAGGCCCCCGACCTGGTCTTCGACCAACGTTCGGGCCGCGAGTACGACGGTGGGGTAGGCCGTGAGCGACTCCTCGACCCGCACGACGTAGACATGGTCCTTGGCCGCCAGCCGTTCGTCGCGGATGGGGACGTTGAACCAGGTGTTGGGGCTGCTGTTGTATTCCGCGTAGGCGACACCCGGTCCGTAGTTGCGTGCGAAGCCGGTGTCGAGGCTCAGGACGGTGGAATCGGGATGGCGGGCGTGCCAGTCGCCCCAGGTCGTGAGCACGACCGGCAGTATTTCCAGGCGGATTCCGCTCCCAACCAGCGGTCCCCAGGCGGGTTTGCCGCTGAACTGGTTCCAGAGCGTGCGCGTGGTCCGGTCGTACATCAGCTTGTTCGAGCGGTAGAGCAGGCCGCTGGTGCCGAAGCGGTAGACCTCAGCGCCAACCCGACCGTGGTACAGAATCGCGGAGCCGCACAGCGTGCAATACGCGAGCGAGACGGGTACGCCGCCGATCGTGTCGTTGACCATCTCGTGCCAGGCGATGATCCGAATTGGATAGGCGCGGGCGTCGCCGTTGATCTCGATGCCGATCACCTCGTCGCTGTCGTTGAGCCAGTCGGCGGCCTGTTCGGGGAAGAGCTGGGCAGGAGACTCCAGCGGGGGGATGCCGTCGACCCGCACGCCGCCCCACATCACCTCGCGCGGGTCGATCGTGAGCGGCGCGTCGGGGTCCATCATCGCCGCCATATCGGTGAACTGGCCCGCGAACAGCGCCTGCTTGAAGCGGAGGTAGGGAAGGCTGACCGTCTCGGACGGCTCGAAGTCGAAGATTTCCGGATATTCGAAGATTGTCAGCAATTCCTCCGTGTCGTACCGCTCGCGCAGGTAGAACATGACCTGGCGTCGGTAGGGATTGGGGAACGCCGCGAGGTCGATCACGTAGCCGTCGACGGCCGGCGCATCGGAGCCGAGCAGCCGCTCGAGCAACAACTGGAGCGAGTCAGGTATTCGCAGCTGCGTCCCGAAGTAGCCATCCAGCGGGCCCCAGAACACGAGTTGCGTGAGATCGGCGGTGTCCGGGTGGAACGGGGCATCGGGGTCGGCTTGGGTCGGCTCCACCGGCTCGACCTCATCAGCTTGATCAGCTACTCGAGAGACCTGCGCCTCAGCTTCGCTGGCCTGGGTCTGCGGCGCTGCCTGCGCGGTCTGCGCCGTCTGCCCGTCGGCCGCCGCTGGCTCTGTCTGAGACGCCGCAGCCGTCTGTTGGCCGCCCGCCGTGGGTTGCGACGCCTCGTCGTCGGTCCCGCTGCACGCGGCGAACGCGACCACCGCCGCGATCAGCAGCCACCACCATCGATGCGCCACAGTTCTGTTCATCGCACGCGCCTTGAGCAAGCGGATGACGATCGCGATCCGCTCCTGCGTCCCTTGCGTCATCCAGATTAGACGGGCGTGGGGGTGAGGGAGGCTGCGGTCACGACGCACCGGCGTGGCTGTAGCGGACCGGAGGGCAGAGGGGGGGACGGGAGCCCCCCTCTGTCACTTCGTGACATCTCCCCCCACTCCGCGGGGGGAGAGGGGATCCGGATCGTCCCCCCGCGGAGCGGGGGGAGAGGGGATCCGGATTCCGCTGACCGCTCAATGCGGTCAGCGGGGGGCGAGCGGATCGGGGCCAGTTCGCCCTGCGGTTACCATCGGCTGAGCTTCACCAACGACCAACACTCAGCCGAAAGGGAGCACCATGCCGAAGATCGTCCAGGCGATCCCCGTTGAAGACGAACTTCACGACATCCTCGCCGCCGCCGGCGATGTCACAGTGGTCGCGCCGGGTTCGGGGCGGGAAGGCTTCCTTGAGGCCATTGCGGGAGCCGATGGCATCCTGCTGAGCCCGATGATTCGGGTCGATGAGGAAGTGATCGCGGCGGCGCCCGAGCTGAAGGTGGTCGCCACCTCGTCGGTCGGATACGACGCGTTCGACGTGCCGTTCCTCACCGAGCACGGCGTGGCGCTCTGCAACACCCCGGGCGTGCTGAACGCGGCCGTGGCCGACCTGACGGTCGCGATGCTGCTGATGCTCTCGCGGCGGCTGATGGAGTACGAGCACTTCTCTCGCAGCGGCGCGTGGGGGCGGCGCGAACCGCTGCCCGCGCTGGCCCACGACCCGGCCGGACACACGCTCGGCGTGATCGGGTTCGGGCGGATCGGCCGCGAGGTCACGCGTCGCGGCCAGGCACTCGGGATGCGGACGATCTGGTACGACATCTTCGACGACCCGCCGGCCGACGCGCCCGCCTCGGAGAAGGTGGGGCTCGACGAACTGCTGGCGCAGTCCGACTTCGTCAGCGTCCACACCGACCTCAACGCCGGCTCGCGGCACATGATCAGTACGCGAGAGATCGGCCTGATGAAGCCGACCGCGTACCTGATCAACACCTCGCGCGGCCCCGCCGTCGACCAGCAGGCGCTGACGCGGGCGCTTGAGGCCAACCAGATCGCGGGCGCCGGCCTGGATGTGCTCGAGCAGGAGCCGCCCGACCCGGACGAGCCGATCGTCAAGCTGCCCAACGTGATCACGTTCCCACACATGGGCACGGCGACGGCGGAGACGCGCTACGCGATGCGCAAGCTGGCCTGCGAAAACGTCGCGGCCGTCGTCACGGGCAACATGCCCGAAGCGATCGTGAACCCGATCGTGCTGGGCTGACCGCTGACCGGTCGCGCGGCGGCCAGTAACGCCGAGCCGCGGCGCAAGTCGATGATGAGGACCTACCGGTCCGACGGCTATGACATGCCCTGGCTGCAGATACGGAGATCGGGATGGGACCGACTGGGAAGCGCATCACGGCAGCGCTGATCGCCCTGGCCTTGCTGGTTGGCGCGACGGGTTTCGCGCTCTCGCAGAGCCTGACCAGCACGTCCGACGTGAGGATCGTCGCGCAGAAGCTCGAGGACGGACGGATCGAGTTCGGGCTGGAGCAGGACGGCGAGCGCATCTTGCCGCGAACTCGGTTCTTCCCCGCGAATGCAGAGGTGGGACGCTGGCTCAAGTCGTCGCCCGTGACAATCACGCTCGTCGTGGACGATCCGGTGGTGGAAGACGAAGGTGCAGGTCATGCACCAGTGGCAGGGAACTGCGCCTCCCCCGGCGACGGCATCGAAGGTGCAGATGCCGTGGCCGCGTTCAGTGCTCAGTTTGGCGATTCGCTGGTCGGCTGCCTTTGGATTACGGGCAGCGCAAAGCAGTACATCGACCTCTCGGCAGGTCGGTACACGGCGTACTTCAGTGGAGAGGGATCGTACGGCTTGAGCTGTTCCGTTTATGGAGAGAGTGTGGACGGGCAGGGTTTCGATGAGTTCGGAGAGACCTCTAGTACCGCCGGTGCTCAGCAGTTCCACTTCTCGGTTGGAGACGGATATCAGCACGAGTTCGACCCTGGCTTGGTAGAGATTTCAGGGGTCGCATGCCAGGCCGTCATGGTTGTGCTCACGACACGGTAGCAAGCCGAACCCCCCCTGCCGGGCGGTTGCCGGGCGGTTTATCGCGCTCGGCGATGCGAGGCAGATTCCCTGGAGGACGCACCGAGCGCCCCGGCCGCTCAGAATCGGGCCACGCGGGGGGGGCATGGGCGAGGGCAACCAGCGCACATCGCACTACACGACCAAACTGCGAGTGCAGTGACCCGCCGTCATGAAGCGGGCGGTTGAGCTCGCGGCAGCGCAACGCGGGCAGACGGCCACCCACCAAATCCCCGAGGCGATCATCATGCTGGGCTGATGCGCTGAGCGGTCGCGCGCGATCGGTGAACGAACCCGCGCGCGGATCACTACTCTGGCGCTGATCGCCCGCGCCGCGGGGATTCTGCGGTGGGCGATGGAAAGCAGCTCGCCGTGACCTCCGCCATTACCGACCGCATCCAAGTCATCGACGTCGACACGCACATCTCCGAGCCGGAGGATGTCTGGACCTCGCGCGTCTCCGCGAAGTGGGGCGACCGCATCCCGCACGTCGTGAAGGCCGGCGCGGCGGGCGCCGCCGGCGGCGCGGACGTGGTGGCGAGCATCAGCATCGACCGCGCCTCCGACGATGACATCTGGGTCGTCAACGGCAAGCCGGGCATGCCGACCGCGCTGCTGGCCTGGTCGGGCCACGACCAGCACTGGCCCGGTCACCCGCACACCCTGGCCGACGCCCACCTGGCCGCCAGCAACGCCGAGGCGCGGCTCAAGCTGATGGACGAGGTGGGGGTCCACGCCAACCTGCTGTTCCCCAACGTCGGGGGCAGCCGCCAGTACCTCAACATCGCGCGCGACGAACCGGAACTGGCGCTCGAATGCTGCCGCGCCTACAACGACTTCCTGACCGACTGGTGCAGCGCCGACCCCGAGCGCCTGCTGGCTCAGGTTTCGCTGCCGCTCTGGGACATCCCCGCCTGCGTGACCGAGATCGAGCGCAACGCGGCTGCGGGCCACAAGTCGGTGATGATGACCTACCAGCCGGACGGCTACAACCTGCCCTGGCTGGCCGACCCGCACTGGGACCCGATCTGGAACGCGACCCAGGACGCCGGCCTGCCGATCACCTTCCACATCGACGCCGGCCGCGAGATGAACGTGTGGCCCGGCTACGACCCGGCGACCAACCTCGTGAAGCTCACGATCATGAGCTTCCTGGGCAACACCGACGCGATCTCCGAGGTGATCTTCAGCGGGCTCTGCCACCGCTACCCGGACCTGGATTTCGTCTCGGTCGAGAGCGGGATCGGCTACATCCCCTACCTGCTGGAGTCGATGGACTGGCAGTGGATCAACCTGGGCCTCGACAAGGCGCACCCCGAGCGCGACCTGCTGCCCAGCGAGTACTTCCGGCGCCAGGTCTACGGGAGCTTCTGGTTCGAGCAGGATTCGGCGCTGCGGATCATCGACCTGATCCAGGACAACGTGATGTACGAGACCGATTTCCCGCACCCGACCAGCATCACGCCGGGCGCGTTCGAGTTCTCCGAGACGGCCAGCGAGAACCTCGACCGCAAGTTCGACAGCTCGGGTATCTCCGAGGAGATTCTGCGCAAGGTCCTGCACGACAACGCGGCGCGGGTCTACAACCTCGCGTAGCTCGGGGGTCCTGCCCAGCTCGGATCCCATCTCCCCCCGCTCTGCGGGGGGAGATGCCGCAGGCAGAGGGGGGCCGACCCGTTGCGGAGCGGAGGAGGGGAGAGAGCCCCCCTCTGTCCCTACGGGACATCTCCCCCCGCAGAGCGGGGGGAGAGTGATTCAGCTGCCCCCGCACGGGGGGGGGGCAGCTATTCAGATTCCCCCGGACGGCGGGGGGAGAGTCACTCGGAGCTTCCCGCCAGCGGGGGAGAGTTATTCGGAGCTTCTCTAGACTCGTGGGCGCATTGATCGCAGAGGGATCGCACACGGAGGCGCAACGGTGGTTACTTCCAACTCAGCATGGCTCGCGACGACGCACGAAGCGGCGGTCGAGCCGGACCTGCCGATCATTGATCCGCACCACCACCTCTGGGACTTCCCGCGCTCCCGCTACTTTCTCGACGAGCTGCTTGAAGACACGGCTGACTTGAATGTGCGCCAGACCGTCTTCATTGAGTGCGGCTCGATGTATCGCGGCGACGGCCCCGAGCCGCTGCGGCCGGCCGGTGAGACGGAGTTCGTCGCCGGCGTCGCGGCGCAGAGCGCGAGCGGCAACTACGGCGAGATGCGCGCCTGCGCGGGCATCGTGGGCCACGCCAACCTGAAGCTCGGCGCCGCCGTCGGCGAGGTGCTCGACGCGCACATGGCGATGAGCCCGCGCTTCCGCGGCATCCGCCATCACGCCAGCTGGGACGCCGCGGACGACGTGCCCAACTCGCGGCTCGAGCCGGGGCCGCACCTGCTGCTCGACGAGACCTACCGCGAGGGCTTCGCCGAGCTGGGCAAGCGCGGCCTGAGCTTTGAAGGCTGGCTCTACCACCCGCAGATTCCCGAGCTGACCGACCTCGCGCGGGCCTTCCCTGAGACCACGATCATCCTCAACCACCTCGGCGGGCCGATCGGGATCGGGCCGTACGCCGGTCAGCGCGACGAAGTCTTCGCCGTCTGGCGCGAGTCGATTGCGGAGCTGGCGAGCTGCCAGAACGTGGTCGCCAAGGTCGGCGGCATCCAGATGGTGCTCAACGGATATGGCTGGCACGAGCGCGACACCGCGCCAAGCTCCGACGAGCTGCTGGCTGCGAACCGCCCCTGGTACGAGTACACGATCGAGCAGTTCGGCCCCTCGCGCTGCATGTTCGAGAGCAACTTCCCGGTCGACAAGCTGTCCTGCGGCTACACCGTGCTGTGGAATCAGTTCATGAAGCTGACCGCCGAGTTCCCGGCGGACGAGCGCGCCCAGATGTTCCACGACACGGCGCTCAACGTGTACCGGCTGGAGCCCCGTTAGGGCGCGGCCGCGGGCAGCGGTGCGGTGCGGGACGCCGAGTCGGCCGCGACGGAGCGTATAGAGGGGACGGAACGTCCGCTCCCCAGAGAGGCGAGCGAAACGTGTCGTACATGTTTGCGGGCTTCCGTGCGCTGCTGCCGCTCGCGGTCTTGCTCAGCGCCGTCATCGTCCTGAATACCTGGCCGGCCGGCGCTGAGGAGCCCGTTGCGGCTTCGATCAGCGCGTCTACCCCGATCAGCAGCGAGGAACTCCGCAACCTGACGTACCCGAATGAATTTTCGGCCGATGCGGCGGCGCCGTTGACCGATGGCACATACGCCGAGCTCGTCGCGCCTGGCTCGGCGACCCAGATCACCGTGCAGTTCCGGCGCGCCGCCTTCGGCGTGGTTGGCGGCCAAGCCGCCGCCGCAGTCGTGCTCGCGACGAACGGCGGCGGGTCCGGGACGTTCTACGACCTGCATCTGGTGATGCGCGACGCCGGCGGCGTCTTGCGGTCCGTCGCGCTGCGCCCGCTGGGCGACCGCATCCGTCTACAGGGACTCCTGTTCGTCGGCGAGGCAGTCCGGATCGACTTCACCGGTTTCGCCGCCGACGATCCGTTCTGCTGCCCCACAATCAACGTCGCGCAGGAGTTCCGCCTGAGTGACAACGAACTCGAGCTCGTGCGCGCGCTCGAGGTCCCCGCGCTGCTGGCCGTTCCCGAAGGCCTCAGTCTCGTCGGGTGGTTTGGCGGCCCCACAACTTCGAGCGCGATCCTGGCCTCGGCGCCATTGCTCGACAGTATCTGGGCGTATGACCCAAGCGCCGGCGGCTGGATCGGTGATGCGCGTACGCTGCCCGACAGCTTGCGTCCGCTAATCGCGGTCGACCGCGGCAGCGGTCTGTTTCTCCTGGCTCGGGCGGCGACGGAGGTGCGCGTCCCGCTCCTCCCGGCCCCCACCGCCTGCCCGCTCAACCCCGGCCCGCCGCATCCTGTCGACCCGTCGATGATCGTGCAGCGCCCGGGCGCCGGCGAGCGGCTCAGCGGCGTCGTGCCGGTGGCCGGCTTGGCGCGTGTGTTTGAGGGCAACGTCCGCATTCGCATCCTGGCCGCCGACGGTGACAGCCTCGCTGACACGCACACGACCGCCGAGACGGGCGGGCCCTACTTCGGCGCCTTTGCGGCCCAGATTCCCGTGACCGTTGCAGTGGAGACCGCGGCCTGCGTGCAGATCTTCGAGGATTCCGTCCTCGATGGGAGCCTGATCAACGTCGTCCAGATCGGGGTGACGCTGGCGCCCACGCCGTAGGAGACCTGCGCGTAAGTCCCACTGCTCCGACCTTCCCTGCCGGTGGCGGTGTCACGAAGCGACGGTGGGGAGCTTCCGCTAACTGGTGAGGGCGCGCCCGGAGCCCCCCTCTGCCTGCGGCATCTCCCCCCGCTCCGCGGGGGGAGAGGGGAAATGGGGATTACGCGCAGGTCTCCGTAGGCAGCGGGCGCGGGCCTCCCCCTCAGTCGCTGCGCGACAGCTCCCCCGCGGGGGGGAGCCATTGGGAATCGGATTCCGCTGACCACTCAATGTGGTCAGCGGGGGGAGAGGGGATCCGGCGGGTTTAGAGCCTTCTTGGTTGAAGCGGGCGCCCTGCGGGACGGCGGCGGATCGTGGGGATGGGGGCGCACGTATCCTGACGGCGGTCTGCATTCCGCCGCCGTTCGAACATCAGCAGGGAGTCATCCATGAGCTGGCAGCAAGAGATCGACGAGCTGGCGCGTCGCCATGCGCTGAAAGAGGCGATGGGCGGCCCGGTGGGGATCGAGCGGCAGCATCGGCAAGGCAAGCTCACGGTGCGTGAGCGGATCGAGCTGCTGACCGACCCGGGCAGCTTCGACGAGATGGGCAAGCTGCAGGGGCGGGCGACTTACGACGAACACGGCGAGCTGAAGGCCTTCATCCCGGTCAGCAGCGTGCGTGGGCTGGCCAAGGTGAACGGCCGGCGCGTCTATGTCAGCGGGCAGGACTTCACCGTTCGCGGCGGCTCCGCTCGCACCGACGACGGCGGCGTCGACATCGGGCACGGGCACCCCAGACCCACCGAGCTGCGCCTGCCGTCGGTGAACCTGATCGACGGCGCCGGCGGCAGCGTGACGGAGTTCTCCGATCTGGGCCGGACGTACATCCCGGACGGCGAGTGGTTCGGGGAGAACTGCAGGCTGCTCAACATCGCGCCCGTCGCCTCCGCGATCCTCGGCCCGGCGGCCGGCGGCCTCGCGCCGATACCCTGCCTCAGCCACTTCAGCGTGATGGCCAAAGGCACCGGTCAGGTCTTCCCCGGTGGTCCGCCGGTCGTCAAAGCGGCCCTGGGGCTCGTGATCGACAAAGAAGATCTGGGCGGATACGCCGTCCACACGCGGATCAGCGGCGTGGTCGACAACGTCGCGGAGAACGAGCCGGACGCAATCGCGCAGGTCAAGCGGTTCCTCAGCTACCTGCCCGACAACGTCTGGCAGATGCCACCGCGGGGCGACACGAGCGACGATCCCAAGCGCCGCGACGAGCGCCTGCTGACGCTGATTCCGCGCAGCAAGCGACGGCCGTACGACACGCGCGTGATCATCGAGGGGGTGCTGGATGAGGGCTCGTTCTTCGAGATCGCGCCGGATTACGGGAAGTCGCGGATCATCGGCCTGGCGCGTGCGCACGGCTATCCCGTCGGGGTGCTGGCCAACAACCCAACTCAGCGGGGCGGCTCGATGGATGTCGCCGCCGCTGAGAAGTCGGCGCGGCTGGTGCAGCTCTGTGACACCTTCCACATTCCGATGGTGGTGCTGATGGACGACCCCGGGTTCCTGGTGGGGCCGATGTCGGAGGAGCAGGGCATCGAGCGGGCGGGGTCACGACTGGTCCATGCGATCGCCCACAGCACGATGCCCTGGATTTCGTTCATCTGCCGGCAGTCGTATGGGCTGGCGGGGAGTCTGCAGTACCGGCCCGGCCCGCATCTGTACCGGCGCTACGCCTGGGTCTCGGGCCACTGGGGGTCGATGCACATCGAGGGCGGCACCAGCGCCGCGTTCCGGCGCGTGATCGAATCCGCCCCCGACCCGGAGGCAAAGCGGCGGGAGCTCGAGGAGACCTTCCAGCGCATCTCCTCGCCGTTCCGCACGGCGGAAGCGAGCGGGCTCGATCTGATCGACCCGCGCGAGACGCGCGCGCGGCTCTGCGACTTCGTCGACATGGCTCAGGGAGTGATCAAGACGCAGCTCGGTCCGGGTTCGGGGCCGACCTACCGGCCGTAGGCGCGCCGTTCTTCTGGGCGCTCCGGTCTGGCCGCTGCAGCGCGCTGACAAGCGGCGCGACAACGCCCTAGCATGGCGGCGTTCCAGGACTCCAGACGGATTGAAGGGCGAGAGATGTCTACTTCGGGATATTGGTCACGACTACGCAGCCGCAACCTCAGCCGCCGAGCGCTGCTGCGCGCATCGGCGCGCGCGGGGGTCGGCGCGGCCGGGCTGGCGCTGGTCGGCTGCGGCGACGACGACGACGATGACGACGTTCCGTCGGCCGTGCAGGCCGAACGGCAGCAACAGGAGGAGCAGGACCAGCCGGCGCGCCAACAGGCGCAGCAGCAACAGCAGCAGCAGGCCGCCGCGCAGACCGAGCAGCAGGGCGCACAGCAGGCCGAACAGCAGGCGGCGGCGCAGGACCAGCAAGAGCAGCAAGCTGAGACCGCCGAGACCGAGACGGCGCGCGAAGAGGCAGCCGCGAGCGAGGTCGATCTGGACGCCGAGATCACCGTCGGCTATGGCTCGTTCCCGCCGACGCTGGATATCACCACGGCCGGCGGCGGGGGCGGGCAGGGCGCGAACAACAACCTGCACTTCGCGGCGCTCGGCGCGTACAACTCCGGCCGACAGCTGCAGCGGAGCGGCGGATTCGGGGATTGGGAGTTTGCCGAGGGCAACTCGGTCTTCCGCTGGACGATCAAGCAGGGCGTGACCTTCCACAACGGCGAGCCGCTCAACGCGGAGTCGGTCAAGTTCTACTTCGACCGGATCCTCGGGCGCGCCGAATACAACCCCGACTTCCAGTCGCAGCTGGCGGCGCGCGCGGCCTGGATGGGCGACATCCGTTTGGTCGACGAGGACACGGTCGAGATCGCGATGGACCCGCCCTTCGTGGACGCCGGTGAGCAGTCGGGCGGGATCAACTTCGGTCTGTTGCCGATGCAGTACATCATCGACAATGGCGACGACCACTTCGCCAACAACCCGGTCGGCTGTGGCGCCTACAAGTTCGTTTCCTGGGTTCCCGATGGGGAGATCCGCAGCGAGCGCTTTGAGGAATTCGCCTTCGGCCGCGATGCCCCGTATCAGTGGAAGGCCGGCTGGGCGAAGTACATCACCGGGCGTTTCTTCCCCGAAGAGCAGGCGCGCGCCGCCGCGCTGGAGGCGGGCGAGATCGATATCGCCTACCGGATCAGCCCGGACGTGGCGAGCCAGTTCGAGGACCGCGAGGATTTCAAGGTGATCGCGCTGCCCGATGTGCGGGTGATGGCGATTGAGCTGCCGGTCAACGGGTCCGTCGACCCGATCACGGGTGAGGCGAACCCCTGGCGCGACATACGCGTCCGCCGGGCCGCGAACTACGCGATCGACGCCGAGGCGATCATCAACAACCTGCTGACCGGCACTGAGGACCGGGCCTACTCACCCTTCCCGGCCGGCAAGCCGCCGCCGCTTGGTTCGCTGGAGGCGCAGTACAATTACGACCCGGAGCGGGCGCGTGCGTTGCTCGAAGAGGCCGGCCAGGTCGGCTTCGCGTTCAAGATCACGCTGCCCACGGGCCTCTGGACGGCCGACCGGATCTGGATGCCGGCGGTGCAGCAGATGCTCAACGATGTCGGCTTCCAGGTGGAGATCGATTACGCGGACTTCGGCAACGCGTTGGCGCTGATGCGCAACAACGAGCTGCCGAACCCGTTCATCTTCAACCAGGCCGGGGTCAACAGCGGAGCGCCGCTCGGCTCGGCGTTCGCCTACCGGCTGGTTACCACGGTCGGCGCGCCGTACTCGCACGCCCAGGCGACCGACGACTTCCTGCCCGAGTTCGTCGAGTTCCAGGAGCTGATCGACGAGGCCAACGTCGAGTTCGACGCCGAACGGGCCAACGATCTCTTCTACGACGCGTCGGTCATCTCCTACGAGAACGCCTTCCAGGTGCCGTTGTTCGGCCTGCCGCATCTGTACGCCGTCACGCCGGAGATCTTCTACAACGAGTACTACGGCACCTCGACCGGGCTGAACCCGATCTACGCGCAGAAGGTGAAGAGCGTGTAGGGCGGCAACGTCGAGTGCGGCCCCGCTGTCCGCATGCGGCGGGGCCGCCAACCGCCCGCGGTCGCGCTGGTCAGCGCGGGTTCGCAGCGGCGGTACTGACGCTGGGGCCGGGCTGCGGCAGGTCGAGCAACGGTAGCCTCCGTACGCGCTGACCCGGCCGCGGGTGGAGGATTGAAGCGACAATGCGCAACGAGCTGGGCGCCGCCGCCTTCAGCCGCATTCTCCGTTCGATTGCGGTGGTGTTCGGCGTCGTCACGATTGTGTTCTTCATGAGCCGCGCAGTCGGCGATCCGGTCTCGCGGCTGGCGCCGATCGAGTCCACGGCCGAAGAGATCGAACAAATCAAGGATAAGATCGGGCTGAACGACCCGCTGATTCAGCAGTACGGTCGATTCCTGGTCGATACGGTGCAGCTCAAGTTCGGTCAGTCGTTCCGTGCGACGCGGCCGGCGACGGAGGTCGTGAGCGAACGCCTCGTGGCGACGATCCAACTGGGCGCTGCCGGGCTGGCCGTCGCGTTCGCTGTTGGCATCCCGCTGGGGATCATCGCTGCGGTGCGGCGCGGCGGCGGGATCGACATCTTCAGCCGCGTGCTGGCGCTGTTCGGTCAGGCCGTGCCCAACTTCTGGCTCGGGCTGATGCTGATTCTGTTCATCGCGGTCAGTTTCGATTGGCTGCCGACGGGTGGAAGGGTGGGGTTCTCGAGCATCATCCTGCCGGCGATCACGCTCGGCTCGTTTCCGGCCGCCGCGGTGATGCGTTTTACTCGCGCGTCGATGCTCGACACGCTGCAGCAGGACTACATCCGCACGGCGCGAGCCAAAGGGCTCGCCGAGCGCGCGGTGCTGTTCAAGCACGCGCTGCGCAACTCGATGCTCGCCGTGATCACGTTGCTCGGCCTGCAGGTGGGCTCGATTCTCTCCGGCGCCATCGTCGTGGAGACGGTCTTCGCCTGGCCCGGCCTCGGCTATCTGATCATCCAGTCGATTCTCGCCACCGACTACCCCGTGGTGCAGGCGGCGGTGCTGATGACATCCATCTGGATCGTCTTCGTCAATCTCGTCGTCGATATCTCGTACACGTTCATCGATCCGCGCATTCGCACAGGAGGCATCTGAGCCGTGGCTAGCTCCGAGGCCCCGGCGATCGACTTTCGAGGGCGGCGCGGGCGCTGGCATGTCCGCTCGCCAAAGACGCTCGCCTTCACGCTCTCGATTCTGGTGCTCTTCGTCGTGGTGGGCATCTTTGGATCACTGCTCGCGCCCGAAGATCCCTATCGGCTCAACCTGGTCGGCCGTCTGGTGCCACCCTTCTTTGAGGCCGAGGGCAGCTTCGATCACCCGCTCGGCACCGACGATCTCGGCCGCGACACGCTCAGCCGCCTGATCCACGGGGCGCAGGTCTCACTCGTGGCGATCGTGATGATCGTCCCATTGGCGACGGCGATCGGCTCGGTCCTCGGACTCGCGGCGGGCTGGTTCGGCGGTTGGACCAGCCGGATCATCATGGCCCTGGTCGATCTGCAGCTGGCCATGCCTGGCATCCTCGTCGCCGTGTTGCTGGCGGCGATCTGGGGGCCGAGTCTGCTCAACGTGGTGATTGTGCTTGTGTTCGCGCTGTGGGCGACCTTCGCACGGATCGTGCGCGGCGAAACGCTCGCGCTGCGCGAGCGAGAGTTCGTGATCGCGGCGCGCACGATCGGCGCGGGTGACATCCGGATCATGGTCCGCCACATCCTGCCCAGCCTGGTCAGTTCGATCACGATCCTCGCGACGCTGAACATCGCGACCGTGATCATCGCCGAGGCGGGGCTCAGCTTCCTCGGCGTCGGCGTGCCGCAGGACACGATCTCCTGGGGCTCGATGATCGCGCAGGGCCGCTCGGTCCTGAGCATCGCCTGGTGGCTCGTGACGGTGCCAGGAATTGCGATCATTACCGTCTCGCTGGTGGTCAATCTGTTCGGCGACTGGCTGCGCGATTTCCTCGACCCACAGTTGCGCCGCAGCGCGCGCTAACGCGTGATCTCGCCCTGTCGCAGGGCGCGACAACTCCCTAACATGACGGCGTTCGAGGACTCCAGACGGATTGAAGGGCGAGAGATGTCTACTTCGGGATATTGGTCACGACTACGCAGCCGCAACCTCAGCCGCTGAGCGCTGCTGCGCGCATCGGCCCGCGCCGGCGTCGGCGCGGCGGGGCTGGCTCTGGTCGGCTGTGGCGACGACGATGATGATGGCGACACTCCGTCGGCCGTGCAGGCCCAGCGGGAGCAACAGCAGCAGCAGGACCAGCCGGCGCGCCAGGCCCAGCAGCAGCGGCAGCAGCAGGACCAGGGTCGCCAGCAGCAGCAGGATGACGATCAGGAACGGCAGGCCGACCGACAGGCCCAGCAGCAGGATCAGCAGGAGGCCCCGGGCGATCAGGAGGCCCCAGCCGTCGCTGACGACGGCATCGACTACAACGCCACCGCGATCGGCGCCTACGGCTCGTTCCCGCAGATTCTCGACCAGGGCAGCGCGCTCGCGCGCGGTGGTCAGTCGGCCTCCAACGGCCACCATTTCTCGTCGTTCTTCCCGCTCGACAACCAGGGCTCATCGATCCCCGGCGGGCTCGCGGATTGGGAGTTCATCAGCGGCGAAGCGCTGATCGTGACGGTCAACGACGGCCGCTACTTCCACAACGGCGACCCCGTGACCGGCGAGGACATCAAGTTCACGATCGACCGGCTCTCGAACAAGGCCGAGTACAACCCGGAGTACAACTCGGCCTGGACCGGCGAGCTTGCATGGACCGGCGACAACGAACTGATCGACGCCGATACGCTGCGGATCAACCAGCTGACGCCCAGCGTTGACGCAGCCAACAGCCTCGGCGGCGGCGGCTTCCCGACCTTCCCCAAGGCTCACATCGAGGCGGTCGGCGACGAAGCCTACGGTCAGAACCCGATCGGCACCGGCCCGTACAAGTTCGTCGAGTGGTCCCCCGACGAGCGAATCGTCAGTGTCCGCAACGACGACTACTTCAACGGCTATGACTACGTTGGCGCGCCGCGCATCCCGTATCTGGCGGGCTTCGAGGCTCGGCTGATCCCCGAGATCGGCGCGCGCGTCTCGGCGCTGGAGGCCGGCGAGATCGACCTCGCCAACTCGATTCCCCCGGACCTCGCGATCCCGCTGGGCGAAACCGGCGACTACAACGTCTTCTACCACCCGGCACAGCGCGGGTTGCACATCAAGCTGCCGATGACGATCGAGGAAGACCCGTACAACCCGGGCCAGCCCAACCCCTGGCGCGACAAGCGCGTCCGGATCGCCGCCAACCTCGCCATCGATGTCGACGCGATCACGCAGAACATCATGACCGGGCGCGAGAACTACACCTACTCGCTCTCGCCTGGCCAGTTCGGCTATCCCCAAGACCTGCCGGAACAGCGCTGGGGCTACGACCCCGACGAGGCGCGGCGCCTGCTGGCCGAAGCCAGCTACGGCGACGGGCTCGAGACCGACCTGATCTACCTGAGCGGTCTCTACACCAACGACCAGCTGTTCATGGAGGCGATCGCCGAGATGCTGCGCGAGGTTGGGTTCATCACTAACCTGATCCCCGACGACATCTCGAAGTTCCTCGGTGAAGCACGCAACAAGGAACTGACCGCGCCCTACCTCTTCCCGCAGTCGGCCGGCTTCACCTCGCTCGGCTCCTTCGCGATCTCCGTCGACTCCGCCGCTACTTACGAGCACAAGGTCGAGGTCCTGCCCGACGAGCGCGCCGAAGTCGACCGCCTGATCGCGGCGGCGCGGACCGAGTTCGACGAGGAGAAGCGCGGGCAGCTGATCGGCGATGCGGTCCGAATCCACTATCTCGAGGCCTCCTGGGTGTTCCTCTTCGAGCTCGTGCAGACCCATGTCGCGACCTCGCGATTCGAGTGGGATCCGTTCTTCCTGCAGCCCTCCTCGGTTGAGCTCTGGAACCTCAAGCCGCTCAAGACCTAGCCCGACTATGCGGATTCTGGGCTCGATCAGCGCGGAACCGGGCAGGCTGAGATGCTCGCGCATCTGATTCCTCGACTGCTTCAGTCGATCGCCGTCGTCTTCGTGGTCGTTTCGCTGGTCTTCGTCGGCACGCGGCTGATCGGAGACCCGATCGATGCCTACTCCGCGCAGAACGCGACGCCCGAAGCGATCGAGGCCGCAAAGGAGCGGCTGGGGCTGCTCGATCCGCTGATCGTCCAGTACGGCAAGTTCCTCGCCGGCGTGGTGCAGCTCGATTTTGGCGAGTCGCTGTTCACCGGCCAGTCAGCCTGGGACGAAGTCATGGCGCGACTCTGGGCGACAGTCCAGCTGAGCATCGCGGCGTTCGTGTTGATCATCGCGATCGGCGTGCCGATCGGGGTACTCGCGGCGGTCCGGCGGGGATCAATACCCGACCTGATCGCCCGCGTCATCGCCCTGGTCGGCCAGGCGATGCCCAACTTCTGGCTCGGCCTGCTGCTGATCTTCATCTTCGCGGTCAAGCTCGGCTGGCTGCCGACCAGTGGGCGTGGTGGCTTTGACAACCTGGTGCTGCCGGCGGTCACGCTGGCCGGCTTCGGCGCGGCCGCCGCAATGCGCCTGACCCGCTCGGGCATGCTCGACGTGCTCAGCAACGACTACATCCGCACGGCGCAGGCCAAGGGCCTCACGAACCGCACGGTGATCCTGCGACACGCCCTGCGCAACGCGCTGCTCGGCCTCGTGACGGTGCTGGGGATCATGCTCGCCCAGCTGCTGGCCGGCTCGATCATCGTCGAGGTGGTCTTCGCCTGGCCCGGCGTCGGCCGGCTCGTCTTCCGCTCGATCGGGTTGCGCGACTTCCCCGTAATCCAGGTCGGCGTGCTCGTGATCGCAGTCTGGTTCGTGGTCGTCAACATCATGGTTGATCTCTCCTACAACTTCCTCGACCCACGCATTCGTGTGAGAAGCGACTGATGAACAGGCCCACGGCATCAGCCGCCGAGCCCACCGCGCTGGCCGTTGAGCGTCGCCGGATCTTTCCGCGACGGCTGCCGCGCGGCTGGCCGCTGCTCTCGATCTACCTGCTCGTGGTCGGCGTCTTCATCGTCTCCGGCATCTTCGCCGACGTGATCTCGCCGCACGACCCAACCGACCAGACGCTGGTCAACCGCCTCCAGGACCCGGTCTGGCAGGCGGAGGGCAGCACGGAGCACATCTTCGGCACCGACGGCCTGGGCCGCGACACCTTCAGCCGCGTGATCAAGGGCAGCCAGACCTCGCTGATCGTGATCGCCACCGTGATCCCCGGTTCGCTCGTGCTCGGCACGCTGCTCGGCTTGCTGGCAGGCTGGCGTCGCGGCGCGCTCGAGACCTTCCTGATGCGCCTCGTCGATGTCCAGCTGGCCTTCCCCGCGCTGCTCTTCGCTCTGCTGATCGCCGCGATGCTCGGGCCCAAGCTGATCAACGTGGTGGTGATCCTGATCGTCTTCCTCTGGGCGCCCTACGCGCGGCTCGTGCGCGGGGAGGTGCTGAGCCTGCGCGAGCGCGACTTCATCATCGCCGCGCGCACGATCGGCGCGTCCGACGGCCGGCTGATGCTGCGCCACCTGCTGCCCAGCGTGGTCAACTCGGTCGTGATCCTCGCCACGCTCAACGTCTCGACCGTGATCATCGCCGAGGCCTCACTCAGCTTCCTCGGCGCGGGCGTCGGCCCGGAGACGATCTCCTGGGGCAAGATGGTCTCCGAGGGGCGCGACCTGCTGAAGATTCGCTTCTGGCTGACCGGCGTGCCAGGGATCACGATCATGATCGTCGCGCTGGTTGGTAATCTGCTCGGCGACTGGTTGCGCGACGCGCTCGATCCGCAGTTGCGTCGCAGCGCGCGCTAACGCATGATCGCGCAGCCGCCGATCAGGGAGGCCCTCAATGAGCTGGCAATCCGAACTCGATGAGATGGCGCGGCGCGCCGTGCTCGCCCGTCAGATGGGCGGAGCGGACAGCGTCGCCTTCCACCACGGCCGCGGCAAACTGACCGTCCGCGAGCGGATCGATCTGCTCGCCGACCCTGACGGCTTCGAGGAGACCGGCGTGCTGGCCGGCAAGCCGGAGTGGGACGGCAGCCAGCTCGCCGCGCTCACGCCCGCCAACAGCGTCGTCGGCGTGGTCAAGATCAATGGCCGCAAGGTGGCCGTGCAAGGCGACGACTTCACCATTCGCGGCGGCTCGGCCGACGGTTTCGTCGGCGAAAAGGGCAGCTGGGCGATCCGTCACGCCTATATGAACCGGATCCCGTTCGTCCGGCTGCTCGACGCGACGGGCGGCAGCGTCCGCTCCTTCGAGGCGATGGGGCGGACCTACGTGAGCGGACCCTCGACCGGGGGCGGCGCCGGCGTTGACGACCTGATCTGGCAGATGCCGGTCGTCGCGGTGGTGCTGGGCTCGGTCGCCGGCGCGCCGGCGGTGATCGCCTGCGACTGTCACTTCAATGTGATGGTCCGCAACACCAGCCAGCTGTTCGTCGGCGGGCCGCCCGTCGTGAAGGCCAGCCGCGGGCTCGACATCTCCAAGGAGGAGCTGGGCGGTGAGCAGATCCACGTCTACGAGACCGGCGTCGTGCAGAACATCGCCGAGTCCGAAGCCGACGCGATGCAGCAGGCCCGTCGCTTCCTCAGCTATCTGCCGCAGAATGTCTGGGAAGCGCCGCCGCGGCTGCCGCCCGAGGACGACCCGGAGCGCCGCGAAGAGGAGCTGCTCTCGCTGATTCCGCGCAACAGCCGGCGCATCTACAACCCGCGGCGGCTGCTCGAACTGGTGCTCGACCGCGACTCGTTCTTCGAAATCCAGCCGGAGTGGGGCCGCGCCCGGATCACCGGCCTGGCCCGCGTCGACGGTTATCCGGTCGGCGTGATGATCAACAACCCGAGCCAGAACGGCGGCTCCACTGACAAGCAGACCTCGGAGAAGGTCACCCGGATGATCCAGCTCTGCGACACGTTCCATCTGCCGCTCGTCTACTTCTGCGACGAGCCGGGCTTCTCCGTGGGCCCGGCCGACGAGCGCACGGGTATTATTCGCACCGGCGCCCGGTTGATGCTGATCTCACGCCTCTCCGAGATGCCCTATCTGGTCTTCATCACTCGCCAGGCCTACGGCGTCGCCGGCGGTCTGCAGTACCGGCGCGGCAACGCGCTCTACCGCCGCTACGCCTGGCCGTCGGCCCATTGGGGCTCGATGCACATCGAGGGCGGCGTCACGGCCGCCTATCGGCGTGAGATCAGGGAGGCGCCGGACCCCGAGGCCAAGCGCCTGGAGATCGAGGCGCGGCTCAATGAGCTCCGCGCGCCGATGCGGACGGCGCACGCCTTCGGGATCGAGGACATGATCGACCCGCGCGAAACTCGCCCACTGCTGGTCGATTTCGTGCGCGACGCGCAGTCCCACATTGCGGCGAGGCTCGGCCCGACCAGCCGGATCCCGTACTTGCCTTGATCACGCTGCGGTAATCAACGCCCTGCGGGGAACCCTCCGAACGACTCTCTCCCCCCGCTCTGCGGGGGGAGATGCCGAAGGCAGAGGGGGGCCTCCCGTCCCGACTCACCGGCGTGACTGTGTCTTACCAAGCGGGGGCGCCCCCCTCTGTCACTCCGTGACATCTCCCCCCGCTTCGCGGAGGGAGAGGAGATCCGGATTCCGCTGACCATTCAATGTGGTCAGCGGAATCCGGCTCCCAATCGCTCCCCCCGAGGGGGAGCTGTCGCGCAGCGACTGAGGGGGAGGCCCGCGCCGACGCCGGCTGACCGCGACGCACTCCCCCTCTGCCCCCTGCCTGCGCAGGGGCAGGCTGCGGCATCTCCCCCTCAGGGGGCCGATATTGGGAGTGACCCAGCGCTATCCCGCCTCGATCTCGACCGGGTACGCCTTCGGGATCGAGGACATGATCGACCCGCGCGAAACTCGCCCACTGCTGGTCGATTTCGTGCGCGACGCACAGTCCCACATCGCCGCCAGGTTCGGCCCGACCACCCGGATCCCCTACCTGCCTTGATCAACGGGCCTTGATGAACCGGCCTTGATCAACACCCTGCCAGGACAGCTCCGAACAAGCCGGATCCCCTCTCCCCCCGCTCTGCGGGGGGAGATGCCGAAGCCTGCCCCTGCGCAAGCAGGGGGCAGAGGGGGGCCTGCCGTCCCGACTCACCGGCGTGACTGTGTCTTGCCAAGCGGGGGCGCCCCCCTCTGTCACTCCGTGACAGCTCCCTCCGCTTCGCGGAGGGAGAGGAGATCCGGATTCCGCTGACCACTCAATGTGATCAGCGGGGGGAGATGGGATCCGGCTGGTTCAGAGCACTCCTAGAACGGCGGGGCGCGGTGTGATTCGACGGTCTCGATTGCCGCGTCGTCGTAGCCCAGCTCGCGCATCACCTCGGCGGTGTGTTCGCCCAGCTCGGCGAAGAGCTGCTTGGGCGTTCCGGGCGTCCGGCTCATGCGCACCGGCAGCCCGACCAGCTTGTGCCGGCCGGTGTGGGGGATGTCCTTCTCCACGATGTAGCCGTTGACGAGGGCCTGTTCGTCCTCCAGCACGTCCTGGTAGTCGAAGACTCGCTGGGCGGTGATTCCGTCGGGACGAAGCTCGAAGAAGTCCTCCCACTCAGCCGTCGAACGCGCCTTCATCACCTCGGCGATCAAGGGACGCGCGTCGCGGACGCCCTCCATCACCGCTTGCTCGCGAAACGGATCGCGCCGCTCCCGGGCGCTCCAGCGCGGATCATGCCCCAGTTCGGGCATTCCCCCGAACGCGCAGAACTCGCGCCACGAGTCGTCTTGGCGGAACCCGATGCAGAACGCGCCGCCGTCGGCGGTCGCGTAGATGCCGCTGACGGACGGCACGACCGGGTGGAACGAACCGCTGCGCTGCAGCGGATGACCGGTCACCGATGCGTGATTGATCTCGTACGACTGCATCCAGAGCAGTGCGCCATAGGACGACGTCTGCACCATCTGGCCCAGCCCATCGCGGTGCCTGGCGGCGAGCGCCGTGAGAATGCCGAGCGCGAGCGCCATCGCGCCGCCCGTGTCGCCGATGATCGCGCCTGGCGTCAGCGGGGGATCGTCCGGCGTGCCCGTGACGCCCGAGATGCCGCTGCGGGCCTGGGCATATTGATCGCTCATCCGGTTCTCTCGCGCCGGACCGAGCGGCCCGAAGCCGTTGGCGGTTGCGTAGATCAATCGCGGATTGCGCTCTGAGAGCCGCTCGTAGCCCATGCCGATCCGCTTCAAGGCCGGCTCCCGGTAGTTGCTCAGGAAGATGTCGGCGTTGTCGACGAGTCGATCGACCAACTCCAGGCCGGCTTCGGTGTGGATGTCGACGCAGACCGAGCGCTTGCCGTACGAGACGCCGATGAACTGAGTGCCCACCACTGCAGCGGGCAGGCTGTTGTCGAACCCGCGGAACCAACGATTGGCGTCGCCGCCAGGCGGCTCGACCTTGATCACGTCGGCGCCCATGTCGGCCAGCAAGCCGCCGGCCGCAGGGCCCTGCACGGCTACCGCAAGCTCCACGACACGAATTCCCTCGAGCGGTTCCATAGATCTACCTCCAGCTTCAGCGTGACGCGAGTATGCCAGAGCCGAAAGAGTCCGCCGATCTCCGCGATGCAGCCCCACGCAGTTGGCTAGCCTGCCAGCTGACGCGCGGCGTGCCGCCGCCTGTCGATGATCAGTACCGAAGGAGCCGCCGATGCCCTGGGAGCGTGAGCTGGACGAGCTGAAGCGTCGACGCGAGATGGCCACGGTGATGGGCGGCGTCGCCTCAGTCGCGCGCCAGCACGAGCGCGGCAAGCTGACCGTCCGCGAGCGGATCAACGCGCTGCTCGACCCCGGCAGCTTCGACGAGGTCTCCCGGCTCGCCGGCGACGGCCAGTACGCCGACCAGGAACTCGTCGACTTCACGCCCGCCACCACCGTCGGCGGCCTCGGCCGGATCGACGGGCGCCGCGTGATCGTGACCGGCACCGACTTCACGATCCGCGGCGGCTCGGCGACCAAGCCGGGACACAAAGGCGGCGTCCTGCAGGACCTCGCGATCGAATACAAGCTGCCCTTCATCAACCTGCTCGACGGCGCAGGCGCAAACATCGAGGGCGTTTCCGAGCGGGGCCACACCTACCTGCCCAGCGACTACCCCGTCTTCAAGGGCCCGATGCAGATCATGGAGCAGGCTCCGCTGATCTGCGCCGTGCTCGGCTCGGTCGCCGGCGGCCCCGCCGGGATCGCGCTGCTCTCGCACTGGAACGTGATGGTCAAGGACACCTCCGAACTCTTCGCCTCCGGCCCGCCGGTCGTGAAGCGCGCGCTCGGCCACGACCTGACCAAGCAGCAGCTCGGCGGCTCGCAGATTCACACCCGCGAATCAGGCTGCATCGACAACGAGGCCCTGAACGAGTACGACGCCTTCCGGCAGATCCGCGAGCTGCTCAGCTACCTCCCGAGCAACGTCTGGCAGCTCCCGCCGGTCCGCGCCGCCGAGCCGCCAGCCGACGACTGGCAGCACACGCTGGCCACGATCGTGCCTGAAAATCGCAAGCGCCCGTACCACATGAAGACGCTCGTCGCCGCCTGCGTCGACCGCGGTGAGATGTTCGAGATCGCGCCCAACTTCGGCGAAGCGCTGATCGTCGCGCTCGCGCGCGTGGACGGCTGTCCGATCGGGATCATCGCCAACAACGCCGCCAAGCACGGCGGTGCGCTGGACGCCCGCGCCGCCGACAAACAGGCTCGCTTCCTCGATTTCTGCGACATCTTCCACATCCCGATCGTCTACTTCGTCGACATCCCCGGCTTCATGATCGGCGAGCAGGCGGAGCGCGCCGGCACGCTGCGATCGGGCATGCGCGCGATCTGGACCTGGCAGAACATCACGATTCCCACCTTCACGGTGCACGTCCGCAAGTGCTACGGGATGGCCGGCGCGGCCACCAGCGACGCCTCGCGGCTGAGCTACCGCGTCTCCTGGCCGTCCGGTGAGTTCGGCTCGATCCCGATCGAGGGAGGGGTCAGCGCCGCCTTCCGTCGGGACATTGAGGCGTCAGCGGATCCCGACGCCCGGACCGCCGAGCTGGAGGCCGAGCTGCAGGTCCTGCGCAACGTCTTCCGCACCGCCGAGGCGGGCGGCGTGGAAGAGATCATCGACCCCGTCGAGACCCGCGCCTACCTCCAGCGCTTCGTCGACCTGGCCTACGGGATGCTGCCCCAGGACCTCGGCAAGAAGTCCCGCATCGGCTTCCGGCCCTAGGAACGATCTGAGCAAGCCGGATCCGCTCTCCCCCCGCTGTGCGGGGGGAGAGAGGCGACGGCCAACAGGCCCTAGCTGCCGCTGTCCAGCGGCAGACCCGCGCACCACCTGAGCCCGTTGCGCACCAACGCGCCAAACGCCGGATGCTCCCAGGTCCGCGGATCGTGGCCCAACTGCATGCAGAAGACCCGCGAGTTGCGGTGCATGCGGGTCCACGCCAGCGTCCGCATCGAGTCCTCGTTCTCGGTCGTCAGCAGCACATCGCAGTCCTCGCCGCAATCGGCCATCCGGTACGTCTCATCCTGAATCGAGAAGTCCGCCAGCCCCGCCGCCAGCGGATGATCCGCGTTGACCTGCACCTGATAGGTGCTCTCAAACGTGTCGTCCACCCTGATGCTGCGGTCGGGCATCCCGGTGACCTCCGACCAGTAGTCGTCGCCGACCCAGTTCAGCAGCCCGTGGTGCAACACGAACACCGGCATCCCCGCCTCAAACATCCGCTCCAGCGCGGCCATCGCCTTCTGCGTCGGCGGCTCCCGCAGCATCGTGTAGAACAGCGTCACGTCGTAGCTGTCGCGCATGTCCTGATCGTCCGAAGGCGGCTCCACGATCCCGTGATCGCCGCGCAGATCGGGTCGGCTGATCCGAAGGCCGTCCTCCATCAGCGAGTCATTGCCGGCCCCGAACAGCCACTGGTCGAAGTGGTGCACATACCCGTCGATGCCCTCCAACCCGTTGAAGAAGTCGACGAACGGCCGCACATGAAAAAAGTGCCCGCCCGTGATCACCGCGACTGAGAGATTGCTCATCAGATCGTCCAATCCGCGAATCGAGCCTGTCGCCGCTGCGTATCACACAAGCTAGCGATTCCGGAGCCGCGCCTGACGCGCCTCGCTGTGCGATGCCTGCGCCCGCGTCATTCCTGCGCCCCGTCGTTCCTGGCCCCCGTCATTCCTGCGCCCCTTCCGTCATTCCTGCGCAGGCAGGAATCCATGCGACCACCGGACGCCCGTTCACGCCCCAGGCCCTCGACGGCCCACCGAAGCACTCGGAGGCGCGGCCACCCGATCGGGGTTTCGCAGCGATGGAGCGCCGTCGAACGTCGCAGTCCCACTCGCTACCCCTCAGACCGCATGGATTCCTGCCTGCGCAGGAATGACGGGAGGGTGCGGGGGTGACGCAGGGCGTGGGAATGATGAAGGGTGAGAGGGGAGCCGCAGGGGGCCGGACTCGGCACGGCTAGAATCGGCAGCGATGCATGGTCTCAGGAGCAAACGTTGATGGCCAATCACGAGCTGCCGCTGGCCGGAGTGCGGGTGCTGGAGCTGACCGATCCGCGCTCAGCGCTTGGCGCGCGCTTGCTCGCTGACCTCGGCGCAGACGTGTTGATGATTGAGCCGCCGCGCGGCGGCGACATCCGCGCGATGGCGCCGTTCCTCGATGACCAGCCGGGACCCGAGCGTTCGTTTCAGCACCTCTACTTCAACGCCAACAAACGATCGCTGATCGTCGACATCGAAACGCCGGCGGGCGCTGACGAACTGCGGCGCATCGCCGCCGGCGCTGACATCCTGATCGAATCCCGCCAACCTGGCGACCTCGCACAGCTCGACCTCGGGGCGGACGCGCTGCATGCGCTCAACCCGCATCTGATCGTCATCTCCGCCACTCCCTACGGCCAACGCGGGCCCAAGCGTCACTGGCGCGCGACCGACCTGACGGCATCCGCGGCCGGCGGCTTCCTGCAGATCAGCGGTGAGCGCGAGGACCCGCCGACGCGCGGACCGGCGCATGTCGCGCACACCATGACCGGGCTGCACATCGCGAGCGCGGCGATGATCGCGCTGCACGGTCGCGACCGGGTCCCCTCGCAGCCCGGCGCGCAGATCGACATCTCGATGCAGGAGGCGACCTCGCTCGCGCTGGTGCAGACCTCGAACCCCAACACCTGGCTGCGGCAACGAGAGATCCCGGTCCGCCCGGCGCTGAGCCAGGCCCACCTGTGCCGCGACGGGAAATGGATGGGCTGCAACATCTCACCGCGGCGGCTGCCGCACTTCCTGGAGATGCTTGACGAGGCCGGCGTCGAGCACGGCTACAGCGGCGACGACGGGATGGCCCAGCTGCCGCCCGCGCGCGCCGCCTGGCGGCACCTCGACAACCCCGTGCAGATGCTGGCCGGCGAGCTCGCCGCGCGGATGGACCGCGAAGACATGCTGCGCGGGCTGCAGGCCGGCAAGCACCCCGCGATGCCGACGCTCAGCTTCGACCAGTTCGCCGAATCCGAGCACTATCAGCAGGCTGGGCAGTTCGCCGAGCTGGAAGCCCCCGATCTGGGCGAGACGCTGAGCTACAGCCGCAGCCCACTCGATCCCGTCCAGTCACCGCTGCCGATCGCGCCGGCCCCGCGGCTGGGCTCGGCTGCTGTGCCCGAATCGACGGACGAGCAGACGGCGCACCCATCGCGCCACGAGCCGATGTCGCTGCAGCCGCTCAAGGGCATCCGGGTGCTCGACATGACCTGGGTGGTCGCGGGGCCGCTCGGGGGGCGGATCCTGGCCAACTTCGGCGCGGAAGTGCTCAAGGTCGAGTCGATGGCGCGGCTCGACGGCGTACGCGGTCAGCCGACTGCGGAGAACGGCTTCAGCGTCGACCACGCCGGGCTGTTCAACGGGGCGAACACGAGCAAGAAATCGGTCTCGCTTGACCTCTCGGATGAGCGCGGCCGGGAGCTGTTCCGCAAGCTCGTGGCAACGGCCGATGTGGTGGTCAACAACTTCAGCGCCGGGACGCTCGATCGGATGGGTCTCGGCTACGAGCTGCTGCGTGAGATCAACCCCGGGATCATCGTGCTGCACCTGCCCGGCGTGGGCGGCGAGAGCCCCTGGCGGAAGCTGCGCACGCTCGGCAATCTGCTGCTCGCCGCCTCGGGGATGAACTTCCTGATGGGCTTCCCGGATCGCCCGCCGCGCGGGCCCGGCGTCGCCTACCCCGACTTCACGTCGCCGCACCTGCTGGCCGTGAGCGTGCTGGCCGCGCTTCGCGCGCGCGAACGCAGCGGTGAAGGTCGCGAAATCGAGCTCTCGCAGCTCTCGGCCACCGTCGCGCTGGTCGGTGCCGAGTGGATGCGCTTCGCCCACACCGGCGAAACGCCCGAGCGCCCCGGCAACCGCGACCCCAACCACTGCCCGCACGGCGTCTACCGCACGATCGGCGACGACGAATGGGTGGCGATCGCGGTCCGTGGCGACGCTGAGTGGGCGGCCTTCGCGACCGCGATCGGCTTACCAAACCTGACCGCGGCTGAACGCTTCGCCTCGCACGACGCGCGCAAGGCGAACGAGGACGAGCTGGACGCGATCATCAACGATTGGGCGGGGAATCAGGGCAAATGGCAAGCCGCGGCGCGACTGCAGGCCGCCGGGATCGCCGCCAACGCCGTCGAAGACCTGCGCGACATGATGGAAGTCGATGAACACTTCCGCGACCACTTCCAGATCATCCAGCAACCCAGCGCCCCAGAGCTCGACATCGCCGTCGAGCGCGACGCGATCCGCTTCATGCACGAGGACGATCGCATCCTCCAGCGCTCGCCGATGCTCGGCGAGCACAACGAGTACGCCCTGCGCGAAATCGCCGGGCTCAGCGCGCAGGAGTTCGACGAACTCATTGTCGCCGGTGTGATCGCCTGACGATCCCGCATGACCCTCGAGATGTGGTCATCGCCGATCGTCACGATGTAGGCGATGTACCCTCGCAGGCGATGACAACGCCGCTCGACGGGGTACGGGTGCTGGAACTGGCCGACCATCGGTCGGCCCTGGGCGGGCGGTTGCTTGCCGACCTCGGGGCCGAGGTCCTCCTGATCGAGCCGCCGAGCGGTGGCGAGATCCGCGCGATGGCGCCGTTCCTCGATGACCAGTCGGGCCCTGAGCGCTCGTTCCAGCACCTCTACTTCAACGCCAACAAGCGATCGCTGATCGTCGACATCGAGACACCGGCGGGCGCTGAGGAGCTGCGACGCCTGGCCGCCGACGCGGACATCCTGATCGAATCGCAGCAGCCCGGCGCGCTCGACGCGTTGGGCCTCGGCGCCGACGCCCTTCACCAGCTCAACCCCCACCTGATCCTCATTTCGGCCACGCCTTACGGTCAACGCGGCCCCAAGCGAGACTGGCGCGCCACCGATCTGACCACTTCCGCCGCCGCCGGCTTCCTGCAGATCAGCGGCCAGCGCGAGGACCCGCCGACCCGCGGACCCGCTCACGTCGCGCACACGATGATCGGCCTGCAGATCGCCACCGCCGCGATGATCGCGCTGCACGGGCGCGATCGCGTGCCTTCACGGCCGGGCGCGCATTTCGACATCTCGATGCAGGAGGCGACCTCCTTCCAGCTCGTGCAGACCTCGAACCCCAACGCCTGGTTGTGGCGAGACCAAATCCCCGTGCGGCCCGCGCTCAGCCAGTCGCTCCAGTGTCGCGATGGCAAGTGGCTGGGCTGCAACATCTCCGCGCTCGGGCTGGGCAGCTTCCTGGCGCTGCTCGACGCCGCCGGGATCGAGCACGGCTACACCCCTGACGACTGGATGGTGCTGCACCAGGGCGACCGCGCCGCCTGGCAGTACCTCGAGAACCCGTTCCAGTTCCTCGCCCGCGACCTGGCCGCGCGGATGGACCGCGCCGAGCTGCTGCGCGAACTGCAGGCCGGCAACCATGCGGCCATGCCGACGCTCAGCTTTGATCAGTTCGCCGACTCCGAGCACTACCAGACGGCGGGCCAGTTCCGCGATGTTGAAGCGCCTGAGCTGGACGCGAGCCTCAGCTTCAGCCGCAGCGCGCTCGATCCCGTGCAGTCGCCGCTGCCAATCAGCGCCGCCCCGCGGCTCGGCTCGGCCAGCCCGCCCGCATCCGACAACGACCGGACAGCCCAGCCCTCACGCCACGAACCGATGTCGCTCCAGCCGCTTGAGGGCATCCGCGTGGTCGATATGTGCTGGGTCGCCGCCGGCCCGCTGGGCTCGCGGATCCTGGCCAACTTCGGCGCTGAGGTGCTGAAGGTCGAGTCGATGGCGCGGATCGACCCGGTGCGCAACCAGCCGATCACCGGCCAACGCTTCCACGTCGACCTGCCGGACCTGTTCAACCAGGCGAACACCGGCAAGAAGTCGGTCACGCTCGACCTCTCCGACGAGCGCGGCCGCGAGCTCTTCCGCAAGCTGGTCGCCACCTCAGACGTGGTGACCAACAACTACAGCGGCGGCACGCTCGAACGGATGGGGCTGGGCTACGAGACCCTGCGCGAGATCAACCCCGGGATCATCGTGCTGCACCTGCCGGGCGTGGGCGGCGAGAGCCCTTGGCGCAAGCTCCCGACGCTCGGCAACCTCTTGATGGCCGCCTCCGGGATGAACTTCCTGACCGGCTTCCCCGGACGTCCCCCGCGGGGGCCGGGCGTCGCCTACCCCGACTTCACCTCGCCGCACCTGCTCGCCGTCAGCGTGCTGGCCGCGCTGCGCGCCCGCGAGCGGACCGGCGAGGGTCGCGAGATCGAACTCTCGCAGCTGTCCGCCACCGTGGCCTTGCTCGGCGCCGAATGGATGCGCTTCGCTCACACCGGCGAGATGCCCGAGCGCCCCGGCAACCGCGACCCCAACCACTGCCCGCACGGCGTCTACCGCACCATCGGCGACGACGAATGGGTCGCGATCGCGGTCCGCGGAGACGACCAGTGGGCGGCCTTCTGCAGCGTGATCGGCCTACCAAACCTGACCGCGGCTGAACGCTTCGCCTCGCACGCGGCGCGAAAGGCGAACGAGGACGAACTCGACGCGATCATCAGCAATTGGGCGCAAAATCAGGACAAATGGCAGGCCGCCGAGCTACTTCAGGCCGCCGGGATCGCCGCCAACGCCGTCGAAAACCTGCGCGACATGATGGAAGTCGACGAGCACTTCCGCGACCATTACCAGATCATCCGCCAGCCCAGCGACCCGACCTTCGACATCGCCATCGATCGCGAGGCGATCCGCTTCATGCACGAGGACGACCGAATCCTCCAGCGCGCGCCCACGCTCGGCGAGCACAACGAGTACGCCCTGCGCGAAATCGCCGGCCTCAGCCAGGAAGAGTTTGACGCACTCGTCGTCGCTGGGGTGATTAACTAGGAACGCTCTGAATGACTCTCGCCCCGCTTGGCGGCGGGAGATGCCGAAGGCGGGGGGCTGCGGTCCCGACTCATCGGCGTAGGGGTATCTAGTCAGGCACGGTCGCCCCCCCTTGTATGTTCGCGCTGGCTCGGGAGGTGCTGGTTCCGTCATTCCTGCGGAGGCAGGAATCCAGGCGATCTGTGGGGGTCAAGGGCGCTCCCAATGTGCGACGGCGCCCGATCATGCGCGGTGCGCTGGGGGCTCTGGTGGGCCGTCGGGCGGATGGGAACTCGTCGCACCGTTGGGCGGTCGCATGGATTCCTGCCTCCGCAGGAATGACGGACAGGGCGCCAACAGCGCCGACTGAGTTGATCTTCAACACAGTTGCTCTGTCACTCATCTCCCCCCGCTTTGCGGGGGGAGAGTTGTTCAGAGGCTTCGTGACGGCGTGGCAGACGCCCTGCCGCCGCTGCCAAGTGGATCGGCTTAACCCGCTACCCTGCGAATAACGAGAGCTGACAACGCTCAGAAACGGAGCTCGATATGTCCTGGCGTCCCAAGAAAATGAAATTCGGCATCTTCCTCGCACCCTTCCACCGCGTCGGCGAGCATCCCACGCTCGCGCTGCACCGCGACATGGAGCTGATCGAGACCCTTGATGTGCTCGGCTACGACGAGGCCTGGGTCGGTGAGCACCACTCCTTCGCGCGCGAGTTGATCTCCAACCCGATGATCTTCATCGCCGCCGCTGCGGAACGCACCAAGCACATCAGGCTCGGCACCGGCGTCGTCTCGCTGCCCTACCACAACCCGCTGATGATCGCCGACGACCTGCTGCAGCTCGACCACATGACGCGCGGTCGCGTGATGCTGGGCGTTGGACCCGGCGCGCTGACCTCCGACGCGGTGCAGATGGGCATCGAGCCCACGACGCAGCGCCGACGCATGGCCGAGTCGCTCGACGCGATCGTCCAGCTCGCCCGCAGCGACGTGCCGGTGACGGTTGAGACCGACTGGTTCTCGCTCACGGAAGCGCGACTGCAGATGGCCTGGTACTCCGACCCGCACCCCGAAATCGCCGTCGCGGTGATCCTCACACCGGCCGGCCCGCAGCTCGCCGGCAAGCATGGCGCGAGCCTGCTCTCGCTGGGCGGCGCCGATTCCGACGGCATGAAGAACGTCTGGGACTGGTACGCGGAGGCGGCCGAAGAGAACGGACACGAGGTCTCGCGCAAGAACTGGCGCGTCGTGACCGCGATCCACATCGCCGAGACCCGCGCCCAGGCGATCGAGGACGTGCGCGCCGGCTTCCTGCAGCGCGTCTACGTCGGCGACGTTCGCGACCGCGGCCGCAAGGGCGGAATCTCGCTCCAGTCCGCCGAAACGATCGAAGAAGCGATCGACAAGGGCCAGGTGATCGTCGGCTCGCCGGATGACGCGATCGATCAGCTCGAGGCTCTGCACGACCGCTCCGGCGGCATCGGCGGGGTGCTCGCGATGCACCACGAGTGGGCGACGACGGACCAGACCCACCGCAGCTTTGAGCTGTTGATGCGCTACGTCGCTCCGCGTTTCCAGGGTCAGCTCGAACGGATCGTCGGGTCGCGCGACTTCGTCGAAGACCGTCAGCTCGACATCTTCGGAGCGGGCAGCAAGGCGATGGCCAAGGCCTTCACCGACAGCGGCAAGGAGGTCCCGGCGGACCTGCGCGCCGGGATCGAGGCGACCGAAGCCGCGAACGCCGCCAGCTCGAACGGCGCCTCCGAGCCGGTCGCCGACCCCCAGCCGGTCGGCGACTAGCCGGGCGCTGCCGACGTGCAGGTCGTCGTCGCACTCGGGGGCGATCTGCACGATTCCGCGCTGGTTCGCTCGGCGCTCGCCGGGGCGGGTCTCGTGGTCGCCGCGGATAGCGGCGCGGTGCGCCTGGCCGCGCTCGGCAATCAGCCGGAAGTCGTGATCGGCGACTTCGACTCGATCGACCACGCCGAACTCTGGCGGTTGCGCTCGGGCGGCGTCGAGATCGTCGATCACCCTGCGCCGCAGCAGCGCACCGACGCGGATGTCGCGATCGAATACGCGCTGCAGCGCGGCGCAACCTCGCTGATCGTGCTCGGCGCGCTGGGCGGCCCGCGGATCGATCACGCGCTCGGCAATCTCAGCCTGCTCACCCATCCCAGCCTGCGCGAGATCCCGACCTGGGCCGTCGACGGCTGGAGCGCGATGACGATCCTGCGCGGCGACGGCGTGCGCGAGACCCACTTCCACGGCCACGCCGACGACTACGTCTCGGTCATCCCGATCTCCGAGCGCGTTGAAGGCGTCACGACCGTCGGCCTCAAGTGGCCGCTGACCGACGCGACGCTCAAGCGCGGCCTCGCCCAGGGCGTCTCCAACGAGATCATCATCGACCGCGCAATGGTCCAGGTGCGCGAGGGGATCGCCGCCGCGACCCACCACTTCCGGACGGAGCGGTTGCCGTAGCAGGCTGCCCAAGACATCGGTGCGCCGGCGCGCTCTTCTCTCCCCCCGCTCTGCGGGGGGAGATGCCGAAGGCAGAGGGGGGCCGCGTCTCAGGTTCAACACTGTGGTGGTATGTGGTCACCGGGGCCGGGGCCCCCCTCTGTCACTCCGTGACATCTCCCCCCGCAGAGCGGGGGGAGAGCGGATCGAGCTTGTTCAGAGCTTTCGTAGGGGGCGACGCGCCTCAGCTCCGCGATCCGTGGTCAGCGATTGAACACGTCGCGCTTGCCCTGGCGGGATGAGGCTGCGGCGAACGAGAAGATGCCGCGCGCCATCGAAGAGTCCTGCTCGGCCGCGCGCGCTTCGTAGATCTCGGCTCGCAACGCGTGGACCGCGGGGCTCGGGGCGGCGGCCGCGGCGTGCTCGATCAGGTGACACGCCAGCTGCAGATTGCCGTGGTCGAGGTGCGCCCGCGCGCGGTCGAGCACTGGCTGCAGACCGCCGGCCAGCGTCACCCACTCGGCCGCCTCGGCTGCTCGCGGCGCCGGCAGCAGGCGGTCCGGCTCACCGTCGTACCAGCCGCCGTAGAAGCGCCAGACGTTGCGCACGATGAACTCCGGGTGGTCGTAGGCCGAGCGCAGCCAGGGCTTCTGCAGCAGATGCGCCGGCAGCTCGATCTCGTGCAGCACCCGGTCGAGCGTCGCGCCCTCGTTCATCAGCGCCAGCGTGCCCGACTCGATCGCGTCGAGCAGATCGGCCGTGTCGTTGAGCGCCTCTCTGATGCGATCGGCGCCGAAGATCGGGAAGCCGTGCCCCGGCAGCATCGTCTCGGCGCCCAGCGCCGCCATCTCGCGCAGGCCGGCCGCCCACTCCGCGCACCAGCGCTGCACCTTCTGCGGATTGCCCGCGTTTGGCACCGCCCAGATGAACAGGTCGCCGGGGCAGAGCAACTGGCGTTCGGGCACCCAGGTCCAGACCGCGTCCTCGGTCTCCCCGCGGGTGTGGGTCAGCTCGAAGCTGCAATCGCCGCGCTGGAAGCTGAGGCGCTGCTCGAAGGACACATCCGGATAGCGAAACTCGTCGGGCCAGCGGAGCCAGGACTGCGCCTCCATCCCGGGACGCATGAACTGCCGCGAGTTGATCGCCGTGTTGTAGCCCTGCGTCCGCTTGTAGCGGTCGAAGTGCTCGCCGATCTTGCGCTGCCCGAAGACGATCGGGCGGGCCCAGCCGCGCTCGCTGGCCTCGGCATCGAAGCGGCCGACGCCGAAGATGTGATCGATGTGGTGGTGCGAGAACACGGCCGACACGAGCGGCGCATCGGGCCGCCAGCGGCGCACGCTCTGGAACACGTTCTCGGCGTCCTGCTGCGTGCCCGTGTCGAGCATCACGAGCCCGTCGCCGGTGTCCAGCGTGTTGATGCTGGCGGCCGACTTCATGTAGAGCAGCCCCTCGGCGATCTCCTCCGCTGCGCGGTTGTTCCACGGCGTGCCGACCGGATGCGCGGCACGGATCGTGTCGATCTCGCCGCTCCAGAGTCGGTCGCAAAAGTCGCGGATGTCGGGCATGAGCGCCTCCCTCAGGCCTGTCGTGGGGCTGCGCGGAGGATAGGCCGCGTGATGCTGCATTATGCTGAACGCGCGCGGAAGGAGCGACGACGAATGCCCGCTTACGACTACCGCTGCGCCGAATGCGGCGAGATCTTTGAACTGACAGCTCGCATGGGCCAGGCGCCCAGCGATCCGGCCTGCCCCAAGGACGACGGCGGCGCGGGTGTGCGCGTCTTCGGCGCCGGCGTCGCGATTCACACCGGCGGGGCTGGAAGCTCGTTCGGCGGCATGCCCGACTTCGGCGGGATGCCCGACATGGGCGGGATGCCGGACATGGGTGGTATGCCGGACATGGGTGGCATGCCCGGCATGGGTGGCCATGGGCACGACCACGGTCACGGCCACGACGATTTCGGCTTCGACGACTTCTAGCTGGTCCCCCCTGCGGCTCTATCAGGTTGTCGGCGACAGCATGGCGCCGACGCTACACGAGGCTGACCGGCTGCTCGGCGTGTCACTGCGCTGGCTCCCGCGCCTCCTCCTCCCGGCGGCCGGGCGGATCGTCGTCTTCCGCGAGCCGCGCGAGGGTGGGAGACGCTCGATCAAGCGGATCGTCAGCCGTGAGGGATCGGGCTGGTTCGTGCTCGGCGACAACCCCTCGCGCAGCACCGACAGCCGCGTCTACGGGCCAGTCGACGACGCGGCGATCGAAGCGGTGGCGCTGCTCCGTTATGGCTCGGCGCAGCGACTCGCCCGCCTCCTGTAGCTGCGGCTGTAGCGGGATTGACGCTTTACGGGGCGGATCTGGCAGTCGGAGGCTTGCGCCCGCGCATCGATTGCGCGACAATCGCTTGCGTCTGGCACTCGCGCGCATAGAGTGCCAATCAACGGACACCACATTCGGAACCACTGACCTGCACGGGCAGGCCGCGATCAACAAGGAGACGGATTCGATATGCCCAAGGCTCTGCTGTTCGACGAGGAAGCGCGCCAGGCGCTCCGTGAAGGAATCGACGCGCTGGCGGACGCGGTCAAGATCACGCTCGGCCCCAAGGGCCGCAACGTCGTGCTCGCCAAGACGTTCGGCGCGCCTACGATCACCAACGACGGTGTGACGATCGCCCGCGACATTGACCTCGAAGACCCCTTCCACAACATTGGCGCCCAGCTCGCCAAGGAAGTCGCCTCGAAGACCAACGACATCGCCGGAGACGGCACCACCACCGCGACCGTGCTCGCCCAGGCGATCGTCCGCGAAGGCATGCGCAACGTCGCGGCCGGCGCGAACCCGATGGCCCTGAAGCGCGGCCTCGAGCGCGGCGTTGAGCTGCTCTCCGAGCAGATTCGCGACACCGCGACGCGCGTCACCACGCGCGAGCAGATGTCCCAGATCGCTGGCATCTCCGCCGCCGACCCCGCCATTGGCGAGCTGATCGGCGAGGTCATGGAGAAGGTCGGCAAGGACGGCGTGATCACCGTCGAAGAGGGCAAGGGCATCCGCTCCGAGGTCGAGTACGTCGACGGCATGCAGTTCGACCGCGGCTACATCTCGCCCTACTTCGTGACCAACCCCGACCGCATGGAGGCCGAGCTCGACGAGCCCTACATCCTCGTCACCGACAAGAAGGTCTCGGCCGTGGCCGACATCCTGCCGTTGCTCGAGAAGGTCCTCAAGGTCACCAAGAACCTCGTGATCGTCGCCTCGGATGTCGACGGCGAAGCGCTGGCCACCCTCGCAGTCAACAAGCTGCGCGGCACCGTCAACGTGATCGCCGTCAAGGCCCCGGGCTTCGGCGACCGCCAGAAGGACAACCTTGGCGACATCGCGACGCTGACCGGCGGCACGGTGATCAGTGAGCAGCTCGGCGGCTCGCTGGCGACGGCGGAGATCTCCGAACTCGGTCGGGCGCGCCGCTTCGTTGCCACCAAGGAAGCCAGCACGATCATCGAGGGTCGCGGCGAAGCGAACGAGATCGACGAGCGCGTCACGCAGATCCGGCACGTCTTCGAGGCGGCCAAGAGCGACTGGGACCGCGAGAAGGCCCAGGAGCGCCTGGGCAAGCTCTCCAACTCCGTCGCCGTCATCAAGGTCGGCGCGGCCACTGAGGTCGAGCTCAAGGAGCGCAAGCACCGCGTCGAGGACGCACTCTCGGCGACCCGTGCGGCCGTCGAAGAGGGCATGGTCCCCGGAGGCGGCGTGGCCTTGATCAACGCCATCCCTACGCTCGGCGCTGTCGAGCTTGAAGGCGACGAGGCGACCGGCATCTCGATCCTCAACCGCGCGCTGGAAGAGCCGATGCGCCGCATCGCGATCAACGCCGGCCAGGACGGCTCCGTGATCGTCCAGTCGGTCAAGGACAGCGAGACCAAAAACTGGGGCTACAACGCCGCCAGTGACGAGTACGGCGACATGATCGAGATGGGCATCGCCGATCCGGCGATGGTCACTCGCGCCGCGCTTGAGAACGCCGTCTCGATCGCCGGCATGGTGCTCACGACCAACTGCCTGGTGACCGAGAAGACCGTCGACATGCCGACGCAGACCCCCGCGCCCGCCTACTAGGCAGGCAGCGAGGGCAACGCGGAGCGGGTAGCGCAACCTGCGCCACCCGCTCAAGCAGTTGCGAGATCTTAACGGGCCGTCCCCAGCGGGGCGGCCCGTTTGCTTTTGCGTCGGCGTACAGTCAGGAGTGTGAAAGACCCTCTGACTCCCGGCCGCCGCGCGAAGATCGTCGCCACCCTGGGGCCCGCCAGCTCCGACCTCGATACCATCCAGCGGCTGATCGAGGCGGGCGTTGATGTCGCCCGAATCAACTTCTCCCACGGCGACCCCGCGTCCTGGCAGCGGCTGGTCTACACCGTGCGGGCCGCCCAGGAGATCGTCGGCAAGCCCGTCGCGATCGTCGGCGACCTGCAGGGCCCCAAGATTCGGATCGGTGAGGTGCCACTGCCGTTCGAGGTGGTGCGCAACGAGCGCCTCACGATCGTCGCCGGCTCCAACCAGCCGGCTGGCCGCTCCGAAGGCAACTACGTGGTGGCCTGTCCCTATGGGGCGCTGATCGACGAAGTCGGGCCCGGCGCGCATATCTATCTGCGCGACGGCGAGATCGAACTCCGGGTTGAGGCTGTGAGCGGCGACCGGATCGAAACGCTGGTGCGCGTCGGCGGCCGGATCACGTCGCGCGCCGGCTTGCACGCGCAAGGGGCCGGCGCGCAGCTCGACGCCGTGACCGAAGCCGACCGCGTCAACGCCCGCTTCGCCGTCGAGCACGGCATGGATTTTGTCGCCCTCTCGTTCGTGCGAACCGTTGACGACGTGTTGGCGGGGCGGGCCGCGATCGAGGACTCGGGCGGCGCACTACCGATGATCGCGAAGATCGAGACCGCGGTCGCGCTCGATTCGCTCGATGAGATCATCGGCGCCGCCGACGCCGCGATGGTCGCCCGCGGCGACCTCGCCGTCGAAGTCGGCGCTGCGGAAGTGCCCGTGTTGCAGCGCACGATCATCGAAGCGGCGGGTCAGTCGCTCGCGCCCGTGATCATCGCGACGCAGATGCTGGAAAGCATGGTCGAGCGCGCCCGACCGACCCGCGCCGAGGCCAGCGACGTCGCCAACGCCGTCTGGGATGGCGCCGACGCCTTGATGCTCTCAGCAGAGACCGCGGTCGGCCGCTGGCCGGTCGAGACGGTCGAGATGATGGCCGCGATCATCCGTACCGCGGAGGCCAACGACCACGCGCGCGGGGCCGAGCCGGATCATGAGTCCTGGGCCGGCGATATCGGCCGCACGATCGCCTGGGCGGTGGGCGCGGCCGTCGAGCAGCACAGCGACGTGCGCGCCGTGATCGGCTTCACCGTGAGCGGCCGCAGCGGGCGCCTGATCGCCAAGGAGCGCCTGCAGGTGCCGACGCTGGTGCTCGCGCCGACTATCGAGGTCCAGCAGCGCATGCAACTCTTCTGGGGTATCAGCCCGGCGCTTAGCGCGCCGCCGGGCAACCTGGAGGACATGCTCACCGATGTCGAGCGCACTGCCGTGCGTGAACTCGGGCTCGAGGCCGGCGACCGCATCATCGTCACCGGCGGGTTCCCGATCGGCCACGGCGAACCCACCAACTTCCTCAAGCTGCACAACATCCCGGCGTCGTATCATGAGGGCATGAGCAGCCACGAATCCCGCGACATCCTCGTCTACGTGACCCAATGGTGCGGCGACAGCCGCCGCGCCGTGCGCTTCCTCGATGAGCACAAGGTGCCCTACCGCAGCATCGACATCGATGAGGACGACGCGGCCTCCGAGGTCGTCAAGCAACTCAATCGCGGCAATCGTTCGACGCCGACGATCCTGATCGACGGCGTCCACGTCGCCACCGAACCGAGCCGCGACGAAATGGCCGGACTGTTCGGCGTCGAGCTGCCGCCCGACGAGCCCAGCCGCCGCGCCCCCGACTGGCTGCGCCGCCGCAACCGCTGACGGCGGAAACCCCGCGCCTTCCCTGGCTAACCGTCCGAGCGCCCATCCAGCCGCGTCGCTCCGTGGCCGGGAATCACGTGCACCGCGCTGGCCTTGAACGTGCCGGCGACGCGCCGCCCCACGCCCAGCTCCAGCTCATCCCAGGAGACTCGCGAGATATCTGCGATCAGCCGCGCTGCGCCTGAGCCTCCGTTCAGCTCGAGCGTCACCCGCATGAACGGCCCATCGCTGTAGACGGCGCTGATGGTGCCCACGGCGTGGTTGCGGGCGCTGCTTGTGTCGCCCACGTGCGAGGCGGGCGAGAGCGTGACTTGCTCCGGGCGCACGCAGACCAGCGACGTGTCGACGCCGGCGACCGGCGCGCTCTCGATCGTCAGCGGCCCCGCGCGCCAGACCGCGAGACCGTCGCGCTCGCCGATCAGCTGGGCCGCCCAGACATTCTCGACGCCGACAAACTCTGCCACCTCCTGGTCGGCGGGAGCGCTGAAGACTTCGGTCGGCGCGCCCCACTGGCGCAGCCGACCATCAATCAGCACGGCCACGCGGTCGGCCAGCCGCAGGGCTTCGCCGCGGTCGTGCGTCACCAGCACCGTGGTCGGCTGCGCCTCGGCGCGGATCCGCGCGAAGTCTTCAAGCAGCTGCCCGCGCGTCGGCGCGTCGACGCCCGCGAACGGCTCGTCGAGCAGCAGCACCTCGGGCCGGGCTGCGAAGGCTCGGGCCAAGCTGACGCGTTGCGCCTCGCCGCCCGAGAGCGACCGCGCGCGACGCCGCGACAGGCTCGCCACCCCGAAGCGTTCGAGCCACTCCTGGGCCTCGCGGCGACGTTCGCGGCGGCCGACGCCGCGCAGGCGCAGCGGCAGCTCGACGTTCTCCCGCACCGACATGCTCAACAGCAACGGCTCCTGGAAGGCCGCCGACATCCGACGCCGCGTCGCGACCGGGTTGGCCGTCATCGGCTCGCCATCGAGCAGCAGCTCGCCGCTGCTCGGCGGCAGCAGCAACTGCAGCGTGGCGAGCAACGTGCTCTTGCCGGCGCCGTTGGGGCCGATCACGGCGGTCACCTCGCGCCGCGGCAGCAGCAGCTCGGGCACGCTGAGCACGAGGCGTCCGCCGCGTTCGACGACGAGGTCGCGAATCTCCACATGCGGCCCGTCGCGGGATGCTGCCATCGCGCGCCTCAGCTCGGCCGGTGCTGCTGCACAGCGGTCAGCACCAGATTGACGAGGTAGGCCATCACGACCAGCACGAAGGCAAGCGCGAGGGCCACCTCGAAGTTACCGCGACTGGTCTCCAGCACCGTCGCGGTGGTCAGCACGCGGGTGTCGCCGGCGAGATTGCCGCCGACCTGCATTGACGCCCCCACTTCCGAGATCGCCGCGCCGAAGCCGGCCATCACCGCTGCGAGGATGCCCAGCCGGCTCTCACGCATCATCAGCCAGAGCAGCTGCACCCGATTCGCGCCCAGCGCGCGCATCTGGTCGAGCAGCTTCGTCGGCAGCGCCTGGATCGAGGTGAGCGAGAAGCCGACCACCAGCGGCAGCGCTAGCCCGAGCTGCGCGATCACCATCGCATAGGGCGTGTAGATCAAGTTGAGCGACCCGAGCGGCCCGCTGCGCCAGAGGAACAGCACGATCACCAGCCCGACCACCACCGGCGGCATGCCCATCCCGGTGTTGACCGCCGCCACGATCAGGCCCCGACCGTGAAAGCGCCGCAGCGCGAGGGCTGCGCCGAGCGGCACGCCCAAGAGCAGCGCCAGCGCCGTCGCCGCCGATGAGATTGCCAGCGTCCGCAGGGTGATCTCGATCACCTCCGCGTCGCCGCTGACCCAGAGGCGCGCCGCCTCGCGTAGCCCGTCCCAGATCAGGTCCATCAGCCACCCTGCCCGCGCGGCCGCTCCGCCGCGAGATCACTGCGGCTTCAGAATATGCGCCGCCCTGTGAGCGCCCCGTGACAGCCCAATGACGGCGCTGTCATTGACCGGTCGGCGGGCTATTGCCGCGGCGCTCCGCCTCGCGCTGTGATCGCCGCCTCGCTGTCGCTGGCCGCCGGGATGAACAGCGAGCGCCCGTACTCCGCGCGCCGGAACTCGCCGATCCGCTGCTGGATGTCGTCGCGCGTCAGGAACGTGACCCAGGCCGCTGCGACCTCGACGTTGACCCGGCCCTTCTCGATCGCGACCGGCAGCACGCTGTAGAAATTCAGCAGCCGCCCGTCGCCCTCGACGAGCACCGTGAGATCGAGCCGCTGCGAGTGCGCGAGAAACGTGCCACGGTCAGTCAGCGTGTAGGCCGCGCGCTGATCGGTCACGTTGAGCGTCGGCGCCATCCCCTGTCCCGCGTCCAGATACCACTCGCCGGCCGGCTGCACGCCGGCCGCCGCCCAGAGAGCGAGCTCCTTCTTGTGCGTGCCGCTGTCGTCGCCGCGCGTCACGAACGGCGCCTGGGCCGCGGCGATCCGCGCGAGCGCCGTCGCCGCATCGTTCATTCCCGCGACGCCGGCCGGGTCCGATTCAGGCCCCACGATCACGAAGTCGTTGTAGGCGATCAGCACCCGCGAACTCACGTCGCCGTTCTCGACCAGGAGCTGCTCCGCAGCCGGCGCATGGACGAGCAGCACGTCTGCCACGCCCTGGCGGCCCATCAGCAGGGCGGCGCCGGTCCCCACCGCGATGATCTTGACGTCCACGTCGTGCTCGGCCTCGAAGATCGGCGCCAGCACGTCGAGCAGTCCGCTGTCGTTGAGACTCGTCGTGGTCGCGAGGATCAGCGTGCCGGGCTCGAGCGCACCTGGTGGCTCGTCGCTACAGGCCGCAAACTGCAACGCTGCGCAGACCGCGAACAGGCACACGGCGATATAGCGGCGCCAGCCGGTCATGCGCCAGCCGGTCATGCGCGCGCCGATCACTCCGCGTTGTTGACCATCCCCGCGCCGACCGTTGCGCGGGTCGCTTCGTCGATCAGGATGAATGCGCCGGTCGCGCGGCTCTCTTCGTACGGGTCAACGCAGAGCGGCGTCATCAGGCGCAGCCGCACGCGCCCGATCTCGTTCAGCGAGAGCTGCCGCGCCGTCAGGTCGTAGTCGAGCGTGTTGACATCGAGCCGCGCCGTGAGCTCTTCAACGATCGCGCGCGTCGATTGCGTCGTGTGCTTGAGCAGCAGCCGCTGGCCCTGCTGCATCGGGCGTTCGTCGGCCATCCAGCAGACGTGGGCTTCGAGCGTCCGGGCGACGATCGGCAGACGATCGAGCGTGCAGATCATCGAGCCGCGCGCCACGTCGAGATCGTCGTCGAGCCGGATCGTCACGGCCATCGGCGGCGTCGCCGTGCTGACCGGGCCGTCGTACGTGTCGATCGCGGCGATCCGCGTGTCGTAGCCGGATGGCAGCACGCGCACCTGGTCGCCCACGTGCAGCACCCCGCCCGCGACCGTGCCGGCGTAGCCGCGATAGTCGCGCCACTCCTCGCGCTGCGGACGGATCACGTATTGCACGGGGAAGCGTCCGCCGGTCGTCACCTCGCGCTCCGCGACGTCGATCTGCTCAAGCAGCTCGAGCAGCGGCGGGCCCTCGTACCAGGGCGAGTGATCGGAGCGGTCGACCACGTTGTCGCCGCGGAGCGCAGAGATCGGGATGCTACTCACGTGGCGGACGCCCATGCGCCCTGAGAAGCGCGTCAGCTCCTCGGAGATGGCCTCGTAGACATCGCGGTCCCAGTCGACTAGGTCCATTTTGTTCACGCACAGCACGAAGTGGCGGATGCCCAGCAGCGACGACAGGTAGGCGTGGCGGCGCGTCTGTTCGAGCACGCCGTTGCGCGCGTCAACCAGCAGCAGCGCGACATCGGCAGTCGATGCGCCGGTGACCATGTTGCGCGTGTACTGCACGTGCCCCGGTGTGTCAGCGAGGATGAACTTGCGCTGCGGCGTCTGGAAGTAGCGGTAGGCGACATCGATCGTGATGCCCTGTTCGCGCTCCGAGCGGAGCCCGTCGGTCAGCAGCGCCAGATCGACGTAGTCGCTGCCGCGCGAGCGGCTGGTGCGCTCGATCGCCTCCATCTGGTCGATGAACGTCTGTCGGGAGTCGAACAGCAGCCGACCGATCAGCGTGCTCTTGCCGTCGTCAACGGAGCCAGCGGTGGCGAGCCGCAACACGGTCGGCGTGGCGGCCTGAGCGTTCTGGGCATCCGGGGCCATCGGCTAGAAGTACCCCTCGCGCTTGCGGTCTTCCATCGCGGCTTCGGAGAAGCGGTCATCGGCGCGGGTCTCACCGCGCTCAGTGATTCGTACCGCGGCGATCTCGGTCACCACGGCTTCGATTGTCGCAGCGGTCGAGCGGACGCCCGCGGTGCAGGTCATGTCGCCAACGGTGCGGAAGCGCACGTCGGTGGTGAAGCCGACCTCGTGGGGGAGCTGCTGGACGAAGGAGCTGACCGGGAAGAGCATGCCGTCGCGCTCGAACATCTCACGCTGGTGCGAGAAGTAGATCGAGGGAATCTCCAGGTTCTCCTCGCGGATGTACTGCCAGACATCGAGCTCGGTCCAGTTCGAGAGCGGGAAGGCGCGGATGTGCTCGCCGGGCAGCAGCCGGCCGTTGTACAGGTTCCACAGCTCGGGCCGCTGGCTCTTGGGATCCCACTGCCCGAACGCGTCGCGGAAGGAGAAGATGCGCTCTTTCGCGCGAGCCTTCTCCTCGTCGCGGCGCGCCCCGCCGAACAGCGCGTCGAAGCGGTGCTCGGCGATCGCGTCGAGCAGCGTCACCGTCTGCAGTCGATTGCGCGATGCGCGCGGGCCGGTCTCTTCGACCACGCGCCCGGCGTCGATGCTGGCCTGGACCGAGGCGATGATCAGCTCGACGCCAAGCTCGGCGGCCCGCCGGTCGCGGAACTCGAGCGCCTCGGGGAAGTTGTGGCCGGTGTCGATGTGCATGATCGGGAAGGGGATGCGGGCCGGCCAGAAGGCCTTCTCGGCCAGACGCAGCATCACGATCGAGTCCTTGCCGCCCGAGAAGAGCAGCACGGGACGCTCGCACTCGGCGGCGACCTCGCGGATGATGTGGATAGCCTCGGCCTCGAGCCAGGCGACCGACTCGGGGCGCGTCTCGGGTTCGTGGAGCGTCGGCGGCGACGAGGTGGCCATCTGGCCTCTCAGCAGACCTGTCTGCGGGATGGCGTCTGAATGTTGACAAACCATACCATCTCAGTACAGATTAGCCGCCGCGCTACCCTCAGGGCCGTAAGCGCTGTGTAGCGCGCCAAACGTTGCCGCAAATCGTGCCGCAATCTGTGCGGAAAGTGGTGCGGCGATCAGTGCCGGATGGAGGACGCTCATGCAGGTCGGTCACATCGCCGAGATCTGGCGCTACCCCGTCAAGTCGATGGGTGGCGAGCGAATTGAGAGCTCACTGCTCGATGGCAACGGCATCCTCGGCGATCGCGGCTGGGCGGTGCGCGACCGCGAGGCGGACGAGACGCGCAGTGCGCGCCAGATTCCGCGGCTGCTGCAGTGCGCCGCCAGCTACGCCGAGGAGCCGGCGGTCGGCCACCGCTCGCCGCGCGTCTCGCTGTCACTGCCGGGCGACGTGTCGCTCGACAGTGAGGCCGAGGACCTGCATGAGCAGATCTCGGCCGCGATCGAGCGCGAGGTCTCGCTGACCCCGCTGCACCCAGCCGACGATCTGGAGCACTACCTCCGTGCCCCCGGCGACCCCAACGCCGACCCGATGGCGGTGCTGCGCCAGCTCCTGGGGATGGAGGAGGACGATCCGATGCCCGACCTGAGCGGGCTGCCGCAGGACCTGAGAGGCTTCTCGACCCCGCCGGGCACGTACTTCGACTGCTACCCGCTGCACGTCATGTCGACCGCCTCGCTGGCCAGCCTGAGCGAGTACGGCGGCGGGGACGATGTCGACGTTCGGCGCTTCCGGCCCAACATCCTGATCGACACCGGCGACGCGACGGGTTTGCCCGAGGTCGAGTGGGCCGGTCGGCAGCTGCGGATCGGCGGGGCGACGGTCGACGTCAAGACGACCACCGTGCGTTGCTCGGTCCCCTCGCACCGCCAACGTGACTTCGAGAGCAGTCGGGCCGTCGGGCGCGCGCTGATCGAGCACACCAAGCAGCACCTCGGCGCCTACGCCAACGTGCTCACCCCCGCGACCGTCAGCGTCGGCGACATCGTCGAGCTGCTCGACTGAGTTCGCTGGCCGCAGTGTCAGCGGGATGGGCAGCCACGAGGGCTGCCCCTACAGGGGCCGAGCGGTGGCGGTGCGTGCGAGGGGCCTTGTGATCGCGCACGCGGGATCGGCAGCCACGTGGGCTGCCCCTACGGGAGCGGTGGAGGTCGGAACGAGGGGCCTTGCGACGGCGCGGGCGGGACGGGCAGCCACGACAGGAGCGGCCGAGGTTCCGTCGAGGGACCTCGCTGCTGCACACCCTGCACGTGTAGGGGCGGTGCGCGGCTGCGCGGCGAACGAGAGTGGTCAGCGCGGTTTGGCGGGGGGCTCTTCGACGTTGCGGAAGAAGGCGGCGCGGTAGAGGTTGCCGTCGCCGCGGAGGCGCTCTTCCCACTCGATGTCGGTCATCGCTTCGCGCAGGCGGATCGTGTGCACGGTGTCCTCGCCGATCGGCCAGCGCATCGGCATCTGCTGGACGAGCTCGACGATGTCGGTGACCGCCGTCGCGACGCTGCGCGAGCCGGGCCGCGTGGCGGCGCGCTTGCGGAACTCGGCCAGCGCGTGCTCGGCCGACTCCTGGTAGACGCTGCGGCCCTCGCGCACCGTAGCGGCGACATCGAGGTTCGTCGTCTGCCAGTCGCTCGCGTACATCCCGGGTTCGAGGATCGTGACGTCGACGCCCCAACGCGAGACCTCGTAGCGGAGCGCCTCGGACATCGCTTCGACGGCCCACTTGCTGGCCGAGTAGAGCCCCATCAGCGGGCCGACGATCCGACCCGCCAGCGACGAGACGTTGATGATCTTGCCGCTGCGCTGCTCACGCATCGCCGGCAGCACCGCCTGGGCGACGCGGATCTGGCCGACGAAGTTGGTGTCCAGCTCACGCATGATTTCAGATTCGCTGAAGTCCTCAACGGGTCCGTAGAGGCCGTAGCCGGCGTTGTTGAAGAGGGTGTCGATCCGGCCGAAGCGCTCGAGTGCGCCTTCGACGGCCGAGTCAACGGTCACGCGGTCCGTGACATCGCAGCGGAACACTTCAACGCGCTCGGGGTCGAGCGCGCGGACGGCGGGTCCATCGCGATCGGGATTGCGCATAGTCGCGGCGACGCGATGGCCGCGGACGAGCAGTTCTTCGGTGGCGGCGAAGCCGAAGCCGCGCGAGGCGCCAGTGATGAAGACGACCTGATCCTCAAGTACCATGCCATGAACCTCCAGAGGGGCGGGGATGTGTTGTGTGGAACCCGAGGTTAGCTGCCAGGTCCACTGAGGTGGCGCGGCCCTGATGGAGTGGTTGTCAGACCCGTGGGAATTCGAGTTCATGCGCCGCGCGCTGCTGGCCGGCGTAATCGTGAGCGTCGCGGCGTCGGTGGTGGGATCCTATGTGGTGCTGAAGGGTCTCGCGTTCCTCGGCGACGCTGTGGCGCACACGCAGCTCGCGGGCGCCGCAGTGGCGCTCGTGCTGGGCGGCGGGGCGCTCTGGATCACGTTCGGAGCAGGCGTCGCCGCGGTCTTGACAGCGCTTGGGGTGGCGCTGCTGACGATCCGCGGGCGGCTGCGTTCCGACACCGCGATCGGGCTGATGTTTGCGGGATTCTTCGCGCTTGGGGTGGCGCTGATCAGCCGCGAGCGGACGTTTCAGATCGACCTCGGCTCGTTGCTCGTCGGCAACATCGTCGGTGCCAGCCCCGATGATTTGATCGCGATGGGCGTGTTGGCCGGCGCCGTGCTGTTGTTCGGGGTGCTGTTCTTCCACGAGCTGCGCTTCGTCGCCTACGACCCGGAGATGGCCGCAGTCAGCGGCGTCCCGGTGACGGCGATCCAGGTGGGTCTGCTGGTGCTGGTGGCGCTGGCGGCGGTGGTGGCGTTTCGGCTGGTCGGGATCGTGTTGGCCGTTTCGATCCTCGTGGCGCCGGCATCGGCGGCGACGCTGCTGGTGCGGCGGTTGGTCTGGGCGATGGCTCTGACGGGCGTGTTCGGCGTCGTCGCGACGGTCGTCGGGCTCTACGTCTCGTTCCACGCGAACCTGGCGGCGGGGCCGTCGATCGTACTGGTTTCGGTGGCGCTGGTCGGGCTGGCGTTTGTCGGCTCGCCACGCGGGCTGCTGCGCGCGCTGCGGCGCGAGCGCGAGGATGTGGGCACCGCCCACCACGAACGGGGCTAGGTCGGCTCGCGACTGGTCGGTGCGACGAAGACGTGCTGGCGATACCAGCGGAGTTCGTCGATGCTCTCGCGAATGTCGTCGAGCGCGCGGTGGCTCTGCTGCTTGGCGAAGGGCTCGACCTCGGGATACCAGCGCCGCACCAGCTCCTTGATCGTGCTCACATCGACGATCCGGTAGTGCAGCCAGTCGTAGAGGCGCGGCATTTCGCGGCGGATGAACGCGCGGTCCTGGTGGACTGAGTTCCCGCAGAGCGGCGACTTGTGCTCAAGGGTCCACTCGGCGAGGAATTCGAGGATCTCGTCTTCGGCCTGCGTGATGCTCGTGTCCGATCGCCTGACTCGCTCGGTGAGGCCCGATGCTCCGTGCGTGCGGCGGTTCCAGGCGTCCATCAGTGCGAGCTCCTCGGGCCCGCGATGGATGGCGAGCTCGGGGCCGTGGGCGACGATGTTGAGTTCGCCATCGGTGACTAGCACGGCGGCCTCGATGATCACATCGCGATCGGGATCGAGCCCGGTCATCTCGAGGTCGACCCAGACCATGTGATCGCGCGAAGCGTGTTCAGGCATGGCGCGAGGCTATCAGCGGCTTCGAGCGGCTCAGCGCGAGGCGTCGATCGTGCGGAGCGGGCCGTTCCAGCTGAGGATCTGTCGGTCGCCCGTCACGAGCTCATGCCCATCAAGCGCGGTGGCGACGATGACACGATCGGCTGGATCGCCGTGGAGGCCTTCGAGCAAGCCTGCGCGGATTCCAATCTCGGCAGTGACGTCGATCACGGACATGCCGCGATCGCGCAACTCCGTGAGGAACGGCGCCGGCTCCACCCGGGGTGGCAAGCGGTCCTTGCTACGCAACATGGCGATCTCCCAGAACGAGATCGCTGACGCGGCGATGCCAACGCTCGTCCATGCGCGCTCGATCACGGCGCGGGTCTCCGGCCCGAGGAAAGGGTTGCCAGTGGCAAGCCAGATCAACACGTTCGTGTCGAGCAGCGTCACCCGGTGGGATCCGTTCGGCGGCCGTAGATGTTCTCGACTTCGCGCTCGACAAACTCATCGAGTTCAGCGTCGGTGAAGATCGGCGACATGATGTCGCCGGTGATTTCCACGTCTTTGAGAAACCCCCACGGTGGAGATTTCGGTGTACCGAGGGCGGCCAGACGGATGTCCGGCTGATCATGTGTGGTGATCGTGATCCACCCACCGCAGGCCATCAGGTCGTCGACGAGCTTCACGCAATGCTCTCTGAACTCCGACGCGCTCTCGGTGATCGAGCCGTCGCTCATCCGGTAGCGCTCGACAGACATGGCCACTTCCTCCGGGGGACAGCGTATCAGTGTGGCGACAGGGCTGAATGGGCTCACTCGGCGGCGATGGCTTTGGCGTTGGCGCGGAGGAGCTTGAGGTAGGTGTCGACTTCGCCCTGCGGCTGTGACCAGATCACGGCGACTTCGACACCCGTTTCGTTGGCGACGGCGTCGATGGCGCTCGACTCGAACTGGGGCTCGCGGAACACCCTGCTGATGCCTTCGCGCTTGATCAGCGCGACCAGGTCCTTGATCGCCTCAGCGCTGACGCCCTGCTCGGGGCCCTCGACTACGAAGCCGGCGATGCTCAGGCCATAGCGGCGTGCGAAGTAGCCGAAGGCGTCGTGAAAGGTGATGAGATAGCGCCGCTCTGCGGGCAGGCCGTCGAGCAGCTCGCGCACATCGGCGTCCGCCGCTCTGATCTCGGCGATGTAGTCCTGCGCCCGGCCTGCGAACGCGTCGGCTGCATCGGGCGCGAGCGCGGCGAGCGCGGCCGAGATCGCTTCGACAGATGCGATCGCCAGGTCGGCGTCGAACCAGAAGTGCGGGTCCTCGCTGCCGTGGCCGTGCTCGTCGTGACTGGCTTGCTGCTGCTCGTGGTCGTCCGCGGCCATTCCCTCGAATGGGTGGATCTCGAGCCCCTGCGCCTCAAGCTCCTCGGCGAGGATCAGGAGCAGTTCGGCGCTTTCGAGGATCACGCCGTCGTATCCGGCTTCGAGCCCTGCACCGTTGATGATCACGATGTCGGCGTCGCTGACTTCGCGGATGTCGCCGGTGGTGAGTTCGAGCGTGTGTGCGTCGGCGCCGGGCGGCACGAGCGCGCGGACGACGACTTGCTCGCCGCCGACCCGCTGCACCCATTCGGCGATCAACTCCGTGGAGGCGATCACTCTCAGGGTGGGCGTGTCATCTGAGGGTGGGGCGTCGCCGTCGTTGCAGGCGGCGGTCAGCGCCGCCGCCGCGACGCACAGCGACAGGAGGGCGCGAAGCGCCCGACTTCGGAACATGGGACGGGGGGTTCTAGGCGCGCTGGTTGTTCGAACCCGTGATGCTTGGGCTTCGTCGGGTTACTTGGCTGCGCGCAATGCCTTGAGCACGGCCTCAGCGTGGTCGGCGGCGCGGGCGCGCTTCCAGACCTTGGTGAACAGGCCGTCGGGGCCAATGATAAACGTTGCCCGCGTCATGCCGATCGATGTGCGGCCATAGAGCTTCTTTTCGCCCCAGGCGCCGTACTCGGTGGCGACGCTTGCGCCCTCGTCGACGAGCAGCGGGAAGTTCAGGTCGAACTTGGCGCGAAACTTCTGGTGCGATTCGGCAGTGTCGACGGAGACGCCGAGCACGACCGCGCCCTCAGCGCCGATCTCGCCGATCGTGTCTCGGAAGCTGCAGGCCTGCTTGGTGCATCCCGGGGTGTCGTCACGCGGGTAGAAGTACAGCACCACGGTCCGCCCGGTGTAGTCAGCGAGCCGATGCAGTTGGCCGTTGTCGTCGGCCAGCTCGAAATCGGGCGCGCGGTCGCCGGCGCCAAGCGTGACAGGCATGTCGGGCTCCTCAGTCGTCGCCGGGTTAGCGCCCGGCGTGGTCCTGAACCTGGATGACGGGGCTGCCGTGGTGGTGGATCATCCGCCACTCGCCAGCTTCCCGCACGTAGATGTTGGTCGCGGTGATCGGTACGGCCGCGACCACTTCGCGGCCGGAGACGATCCCAACATCATTGAAGATGCGCGGCGACTCGGCCGCGAAGACGATCTTGGGCTGTTCGGGGTGGCCGAGGATCGCCCGCCAGGAGCGCAACACATCGTCGCGGCCGACGAGCATTGCGCGGTGCGGGTGGATGCAGGTCACCTCGATGTCGCGCGACCAGAGGTCGGACATGATCTCCATGTCGCGCGCGTTGAACGCGTCGTAGAAGGCTCGGTTGGCCGCGAGCACGGCTTCCGTGTCGGTCTGAGTCGAGCTGATGGCGCGGCTCCCCCCCAACGACTGGTCAGCGGCTGGTTCCGGGGTACGCTGACTCCATGCGAATGGTAGGCGTCGCGCTGTTGGGTGTGTTGGGGTTGCTGGTCGCGGCCTGCGGCTCCGCCGCCGACCCGCAGCAGTTGAGCGCCCCGGCCGCGCCCGCGCAAGCACAACAGCAGACGGTCGCTGACACAACAGAACCCGCACAGCAGGCGCAGCCCGATCAACAATCGGCGGCGCAGCCGCAAGAGCAGCAATCGGCCGAGGCCGCGCAACAGCAGGCCGATCCCGAACAGGAGCGCGCGCAGACGACGGCGACCGACGCAGCCGACGAGCAGGCTGCGGACGACGAGGCGCTGGTGACTTACCTGCCGCGCGACGCCACGCATACCGACGAGGGCATCCCGATCATCCGCGACAGCTACACGCCCAGCGACATCGGGCGGTTCTTCACCACGCACTGGGGCATCCGGATCATTGATGTGGACGACTTGCGCGTGGGAGCGCCGCGCGACGCTATCCCCGCCATCTTTGGACCCCTGTACTTGACGATCGACGAGGCGAACGACGTCTACGAGCCGGAGATTCCCGTGGTCCAGGTGCGGCTCGGCGACGACGCGCGGGCCTTCCCGCTGGGCATCCTGATCTGGCATGAGATCGTCAACGACACGATCAACGGCCAGCCGGTCGCGATCACGTTCTGCCCGCTCTGCAACACCGCAATCGCGTTCCACCGACAGCTCGGCGCTCAGACTCTCGACTTCGCGGTCTCGGGACTGCTGCGCAACAGCGACCTGGTGATGTACGACCGCAACACGGAGACGCTCTGGCAGCAGGCGACGGGCCGTGCGATCATCGGCAGCCTCGTCGGGGCGCGGCTCGAGGGCGTGCCGGCCACGATCGTCTCGTTCGCTCAGTTCCGCGAGGCCTTCCCGGACGGACTGGTGATGTCCCGTGACACCGGCTGGGGCCGCGCGTACGGGCAGAACCCCTACGTGCGCTACGACACGCCTGAGGGCCGCCCGTTCCTCTACAACGGACACCTCGACGACCGACTGCCGCCCAAGAGCCGGGTGGTTTCAGTCGAGACGCCGGGCGGGGCCGAGATCGCCTACCCGTGGACCTTCGTCACGGAGCAGCGGGTGGTCTACGACACGCACGACGCGACACGGATCGTGATCCTCTGGACGCCGGGCACGAACTCGGCGTTGGGCGCCGGGATCATCAAGAACGCCGCGGATGTCGGGGCGACGGCGATCTTTGATCGCGAGCTGGACGGTCGGCTGTTGAGCTTCGCACCGAACGCTGACGACGCGAGCGGGCAGACCTTCGTCGACAACGAGACGGGCAGCGTGTGGGACATCTTCGGGCGCGCCGTCGAGGGCGAGCTGGCGGGCTCGGAGCTACGCCCGGTGATCTTCTCCGACCACTTCTGGTTCGCCTGGTGGGCGTTCCACCCGGAGACGCAGATCGTGACGCAATCAGAGGCCGCTTAGGGCGGGTGTCGAGCAGGACTGCTGGCACGTCAGGAGGGCGGCTATCGGGGTTCGGTCGGCTCATTCCAGCCAGGGGTCGATGATGATCTTTGTGCCCTGCTGGGTGAACGCGGTGTCGAAGGCTGTTGCGGCGTCGTCGATGCTGAAACGGTGGGTGATCAGGCGCTCGAGCGGCAGGCCCTTCTGGACGAGCTCGACCAGCTGGAGATACTCGTCGGGACCAACGCACCAGCTGCCGATCAGGGTCAGCTCCTTGGGCAGCAGGTGGCCGGCGACGGTGACGGGCGTGGGGCGCGGCACGGGGCCGTCGGGCGTGTCGTCGTATTTGAGGCCCATGAATCCCACCGCGCCGCCGCTCCGCACGCCGTCGAGACACAAGAGCTGCGGCTCGGTGTAGCCGGTGAAGTCGATCGCGACATCAACGCCGCGGCCGGCCGTGAGCGACATCACCCGGGCCAGGGCGTCGCCGTCGTTGGGATTGATCGGGTGGTCGACGCCGTACTCGGCCGCCCGGGCGAGCCGGTATTCGGCTGGTTCGGTGGCGATCACAGTCGCGCCGAGCGCGTCGCAGATGATCGCCGCCGCTGCGCCGAGGGGCCCCAGGCCGGTGATCAGCACCGTGTCGAAGCCGTCGACTCCGAGGCGGCGGATTCCGCGGTAGGGGGTGCCGGCGCAGTCGACCAGCGTGGAGCCGATCTCGAACGGGACATCATCGGGCAACGCCATGCACTCGCTTTCGCGGCGGAGGATGAACTGCGCGTGCGTGCCGCGCCAGTCGCTGATGATCGGGCGCGGGTCGAGGCAGCGCAGCCAGTCGCCGCGATAGCAGTTCTCGCAGCGCCCGCAATGCTGGCCGAGGTCGCAGTGGACGGCGACCCTGGTCCCCTCGGCGACGCGCGCCCCTGGGGCGGTCTTCCAGACGATCCCCGTCGCCTCGTGGCCGGAGTTGTAGTGGGTGTATTCGGGTGAGCGTGGATCGTGATAGGTGCGTGCCTCGGTGCCGCAGATCGTGGAGGCCATGACTTTGATGACGACGAAGTCGTCGCGCGGCTCGGGTTCGGGCAATTCCACGACCCGGAGGTTGCGTTCTCCCAACATCTCGACGATCTTCATTGCACCCTCGCTTCAACAGCTGTCTGCACCGTTGCGAGGCAGGGTAGCTGAGGCTGTTGCGCAAACCCTTGATCGCCCCGTTCTCGTCATTCCCGCGAAGGCGGGAATCCAGTCCTGAACAGATGTGGAGAATAGATTCCCGCCTTCGCGGGAATGACGGAGATGGGGTTTCTGCAACAAACTCAGCTATGTGGGGGGGCTAGAGTTGCGCGAGTGGCGAGCGACGCATGACGGAGGGATGCACCATGGATCTGTACGAGCATCGCGTGACGATGGTCGAGCCGGGACGCTTTCGCGAGTATCGAGAGCTCTTTCTTGAGCGAACCTGGCCCCGCCTTGTTGAGGCCGGCTATCGTCCGCTCTGCTTGCTGAATCCGACGATCGGGGGGACGCCCGAAGAAGTACACAGCTTCGTTGGGATTCCTTCCTGGGACGAGTGGCGGCGGGGACAGGAGATCATTGTCGGCCTGGACGACCATGACTACCGCAGCAAGCGGCGCCCGCTGGTTGTCGATGAGTCGGTCAAGCCGCTGATCCCGTACTCGGGGCGTCCGTTGGCCGAGACTCCCGACAGCGATCGTCGCGCCGTGTACGGCTTGCGTCGCTGGACGATTGATCCGGCGGTTTGGGAGCGGTTCGCCGAACTGACGGAGCACGGCGTGTGGCCGGCGATGGACGCGATGGGACACCGCGTCCTGGGCAACTTCAGCGATGCGGCGCTGAGCGATGACTTCATGGTCACGAACCTGGCCGGGTACTACAGCGTGGGTCATTGGCACGAGACGCGCTCGGCCACCGATCCGGCGTCGGGTGTCCCGGCCGAGTTGCGTCGGCTGCTGGCTGAATCCGGCCGGGAGCGGGAGGGACTGACCCGTCACACGTGGGTGCAGCTGATGAATGCGCACTGGCCCGACTAAGAACGCTCTGAACAAGCCGGATCCGCTCTCCCCCGCTCTGTGGGGGGATGTCCCGTAGGGACGGAGAGGGTTCGATCCTGTCCGAGCACGTCCAGCGATGGCGGTGAGTCGGAACCGAAGCCCCCCTCTGCCTGCGGCATCTCCCCCCGCCGGGCGGGGGGAGAGGGGAAATGGGGATTACGCGCAGGTCTCAGAGCGGGGGGAGAAGGGAGTTGGAACTGCGGCATTCGATGCGGTGGTTGGGCTTGTGGGGGTGCTGCTTGTGAGCGGCCGATTCGCCTACGGGTATCTGGTGGCCCACCAGGCAAGCGGCGGGTGGGCGAGGTGGGGCGCTGCGATTGACGCGTTCGTCACCGTGAACGGGGCGGGCAACCACAAGGAGCCTGTCTCAGTAGCGGGGTAGCGGTCGCGCGGCGGGCTTGGGGGTTGATGCTCGCGGACGGGGTGCGGGGGTGCGGGGCGCTGGCGCCGGTGGGATCGAGGGCGTCGGTGGTCTGGAGGGCGGGGATTAGCCAGCCGGGGCGTAGCGCGCGCGGCTGATCGGCCTGCCGCTCAGCGCCTTGGCGAGCGTGCGCAGGTTGAACGCGACCGCCAGCAGGGTCCACTCGCTGCGCACGGCCTCGAGCCCGCGCAGCAGGAAGCGGCGGCCGGCCTGCTGCTCCTTGATGATCCCGAAGACCGGCTCGATCAGCTGTTTGCGCCGCCGAAACGCGTCGCGCGCCGCCGCCGTCTGCATCCAGCGACGGTGCGCCGTGAGCGCGTCGGCGTGCAGCGAGACCTCGATCCGGCGTCCCTGCGTGCTGGTCGTGCAGCGACCGAAGGCGGGACACGCCAGGCAGTCCGCGGCCGCGGCCGCGTAGACCCGCACGGAGGCTCGCCGGCGCCGATGCTTGAGGCGTTGGAAGCTCAACAACCGACCCTCGGGACACTGGTAGCAGTCGGCGCCGGGGTCGTAGGCGAAGCGGCTGTGGTGGAAGGGGTGCGCGGTCGGACAGCGCGCTTCGGGGATCGCCACGGGCGTCGCGCGCGCGGCGCAGGCGGCCAGGTTGGCGGCCGAGAAGTAACCGGCGTCGGCCAGGGTCAGGCCCGCAGCGGGGCCGCCGGACTGCTCGGCCGCCTCGATCATCGGCAGCAGCTGGGCCTGGTCGGTTGGGTCCTGGGTGACGTCCGCGGCGGTGATCAACAGCCCGCCGCTGCGGCTCCTGGCCCCGTCCGCGCCGCCAGCTTCGCCGTCCTCCCGGCCGCTACGGTCCTCGCCCGGCTCCTGATCGCCCTCGTCCTCGCTACCAACGCCCTCGCCGGCCTCGCCGGCCTCGGCTTCGTCCTTGCTGCTTCGGTCCGCCCTGTCCTCGTCGCCAATGTGCTCGCCGCCGCCGGCGTGCTCGCCGTTCCCCGCGCTGACCGCAGCCTCGACCGGCCCAGCCGCGCCGGCCTCATAGCGAACCGTGACCGCCATCGCCTGCGCGTTGTATCCGGTCAGATAGCCGCCGGCGGCGCGCAGCAGCCGCGCGTCCGGGTCGGTCAGGTTGACGTGCCGGCGCTCGCTCGCCGCCAGCGCCTGGCGGGCCGCCATGACCTCCGCGCGCAGCCGCTGCGCTTCGGCCAGGTCGGCCGGCAGCCGCGGCGCCGCCGGCTCGTCGCCGGCCTCGTTTTGCGCCTCCAGGTCCGCGATCGCCCGCTCCGTGCGCGCCAGCAGCCGCTCCAGCTGCTGCGCGTCGTAGGTCCGCGAGGACGACGCCGAGCCCGCCACCTTGGTCCCGTCAACCGCCTGCAGCGCCCAGTCGACCAGGCCCAGCCGCGCCGCGATCTGGACCGTGTGGCGCAGCAGCCCGCGCAGCTGGCGGCGGTGCTCGCGGTAGAAGCGCCAGAGCGTGTTGTGGTCCGGCTGCTGGAAGCCGCTCAGCCACTGCAGCGCCAGCTGCTCGCGGCCGGCCGTCTCCAGTCGCCGCGCGGAGCGCACTCCGGTCATGAACCCGTAGAGCCAGATGCCCAGCAGCGCGCGCGGGTGATAGGCCGGGGCACCCAGCGGTTGGCCGGCCAGGTCGACCCCCAGCTCGGCCCACTCCGCCGTTGTCAGACTGTCCACCAGCGCGGCCACCAGCCGCGCCGGGTGGTCGTCAGCCAATACTTCGTCCAACGACGGCGGCATCAGCCACACCTGCTCACGGTCCCAGTGTCGCCACGGCATCGCGCGCCTCCGACCCAGCCTCAGCGGCGCGGCCGATCCGCCCGGCCCGCCCCTCACGACGCGCCAAGCCTAGTTCTGAGACAGGCTCCAAGAGTTGCCCCTACCCGGAGATCGTGTTGTGGCGCAAGGTCCCGCGTGTGGACCTCGCCCGCTCCTGTGGGGGCAGCCGCGAGAGCTGCCCCTACAAGGCGGTGGCCTCGCTACGCGTTGAACTGGGGGATTACGTAGTCGTGATCCTTGTAGTAGACCTGCACGCGGCCGCGGGCGCCGTCGGTGATTGCGATGCGGTCCTGGCCGTCGATCGCGATGCCGCGCGGTCGATCGAAGTTGCCGAGTTTGATCAGTTCAACCGGTGTCACGCGGTTGAATGCGCGCATGTAGTCGGCGTTGACATCCATGACCTTCTGGGAGGCCTTGGAGAAAACGCGCGCGTCGCCGTAGAGGCCGCAGATGATGTCGCCGTCGGGGTAGTAGATCTGCACGCGGTTGTTGGCCCAGTCGACGACGTAGACATCGCCGTCGCTGTCGACGGCGACATCGGCCGGGCGCCGGAGCATCCCGCCGTCATCGACGCCGTCGAACTGCGAGCCGAAGCAGACGAGCGGCTCGCCGTCGGGGGCGAACTTCTGCACGCGGTCGTTGCGCCAATCGGCGACGTAGACCGCGCCCTCCTGGTCGATCGTCATGCCCCAGGGCTGGCTGAGCTGACCGGCGTCGCTGCCCTCGCTGCCCCAGCTACCGAGGTACTGCCCGTCCTTGGTGTAGCGCTGGACGCGGTGGTTGAGGCTGTCGACGACGAAGGCGGTGTCATCGGCGTCGAAGGCGATGCCGGACGGACGGTTGAACTGGCCGTCGCCCGAGCCGAATTCGCCCCAGCGGTCGATTTCGTTGCCCTCGCGGTCGTAGCCGACCACGAAGTTCTGGTAGGCGTCGGTGCACCAGACGTTGCCGTCCTGGCAGAGCGCGAGGCCCTCGGGCCAGATCAGGTCGCCACGACCCATCTCGGCGAGGAACTCATCCTCGATGCGCAGCCGCCGGAGCACGCCGCCGCCGAGCGCCCCACCGCCGTACTCGGCGAGGCCGGTGTCGGCGACGTAGAGGACGCCTTCGGCTGAACTCGTCACGGGTGTGGAGTGAGTGAAGCCCTCGGGACCGACAAAGTGCCCGATCGAGTGACTGAATTGCCAGGTACGCCCGGCGACCGATTTCGTCAGCATGGCTGACCTCCCGCGTGTGTTGACTTGCCTAGACGGCGCTGGCCAGTGGTTCGACGAAGCTGATCTTCTCGAACTGCCCGTCGACGATTGGCACCGGGTCGAGGTTGAGCCAGTCCTGCAGCAGCGTCGAGTAGACGCCGCGGAAGTCGTGGTTGGGGACCAGGTCGCCCTGGTCGAGGTCGACCGGGTTGATGCTGGGGAACTCGCCGTGCATGCCGCCGCGGACGTTGGGGCCGATCACGTAGCACCCGCCGCCGGCTCCGTGGTCGGAGCCGGAGCCGTTGTCGCGGACACGCCGGCCGAACTCGGTGAACAGGAACATGACGACGTTGTCGTCGCGGTCATGTACGCGCAGGTCGTCCCAGAAGTCGGAGATGGCGCGCGAGAGGTCGGTCCAGAGCTTGTCGAAGACGGGCTGCTGGTTGGCGTGCGTATCCCAGCCGTTGAGCGAGGTGTAGAACACGCGCGTGCCCAGGTCGGCGCAGTGGATCGTGGCGATGTCGCGCAGGCTGCGCGAGATCAGCTCGGTGCCGTACTCGACCTCGGAGTTGTAGCGGCCGAGCCCCTCCTTGAGGATGTCGGCGCCCTTGAGCGCGTCGAGCCCGGTGCGGCCGAGGTACTCCTGGACGGCGCCGGTGCCGATCGCGCGGCCGTACATGTTGACGAAGCGCCCGAGCATTTTCTCGCGCTGCTGTTCCTGCTCGATGCTGGTCAGCAGGCCGTAGGTGGAAAGATCGGCGACCGAGGCGACGGGCACGCCGGACACGACCATTGAGCGCGGCAGCCCCAGGCCGATGTGCACGCCGGTGACCGGGTTCTCACCGGCCGGGTCGAGATCACGGATCGCGCGGCCGACCCAGCCCTCGGTGCCGACCTTGTTGGGCTCGCAGGTGTGCCAGATGTCCATTGAGCGGAAATGCGAGCGCGGCGATTTGGGGTAGCCGACCCCGTGGATCAGCGCCATGTCGCCGTTGTCGTAGATCTCTTTGAGCGGGGCCATCGTCGGGTGCAGACCGAAGTGGTCGTCGATCTTGAGGACCTCGTCCTCGGCGATGCGGAGCGCGCCGGCACGCGCGTCGTTGTAGTGCCCATCGGCGTAGGGCACGACGCTGTTCATGTAGTCGCTGCCGCCGGTCAGCTGGATCACGACCAGGACGGGGTCTTTGGTGCTAGTGGTCATTGGTGCGGGTCTCCTCGGTCGCTTGGCCAGTTGGCAGGTTGGGTTGCTCGGTCTAGCCGAACTGGTACTCAGTGGTGGCGGCAATCAGCGCGAGCATCTCGCCGACGCGCTCGGACGAGCGCGCCCAATCGTCGTCGCCTGCCCAAGAGAGTGAGCCTTCCTCGGAGGCGTGGCTGATCAACTCCAGGCGCGTCTCGGCGCCGATCTCGATCGGGCCGATCAGGTCGACGCACTGCGCGACTAGCTGGTCGGGCGTCATGTGCCGGCCGTTGGAGGCGGCGACGCGGTCGACGATGTTGCGCACGCCGGGCAGTTCGGTGTTGCTGACGCGGTCGGCGACGAAGTTGATTCGCCCGACGACGGCGCCGCTGTTGATCCAGTCGCGGCCGGTCTGCCAGCCCTCGACGCTGGGCGGGTTGTGCAGGCTCTGGCCCATGTGCGCGGAGAACTGTCCGATCTCGGGCAGCTCGCGCTGCACGCCCTGCAGGTCGCCGGTGATCCGCAGTGTGCCGACGACCGTCTCGATCGGGCTCTTGACCTTCTGGAACATCGACTCCTTGAAGAAGTCGGAGTTGAACAGCGTGCGCAGCACCGGCTTGATCTCGAAGCCGGAGTCGACGAAGACGCCGGCCAGCTCGTCGATCGCGTCGGGATCGAGCGGCGGGGTGATGTTCCAGGCCGGCACCTGAGACTCGTCGGCGACGAAGAAGTTGTAGAGGTGACGCACGATGAAGCGCGCGCAGGCGGGCTGTTCAAGGACGATGTCGATGATGTCGAGGCCGTCGAAGTTGCCCGTGCGGCCGAGGAACTCCTTCTCGCTGTAGTCGTGCTCCTCGGGACGGAACTCGAACTGGAAGAAGAAGCGGTGGTTGGGCACGCGCGGAATCTTCGGGCCCAGCGTCCAGCCGGTGAACGCGCGAGCGCACTCGAAGACGTCCTTCTCGGTGTAGTTGCCGACCCCGAGCGAGAACAGCTCGAGCAGTTCGCGGCCCCAGTTTTCATTGGGCGCGCGCTTGTGGTTCTCGTGGTTGTCCAGCCAGTAAATCATCGCCGGGTTCTGCGCCAGCATGATCAGCAGGTCGCGGTAGTTGCCGGTGCCGTGGTCGCGCCACATGTCGATCTGCGCGATCAGGTGGTTGTCGTTGTCCACCTTGGAGTTGCCGGTGGCGAAGACGTGGTGCCAGAAGAGCGCCATCTTCTCTTCGAGCGGGCGCTGCGTGTTGACCATGTGGAAGAGCCAGTTGGCCGCGCCCGGCGTCGTGACGGGGCCGCCGCTCGCGAGCGACGGCATGTAGCGCAACAGCTCGTCGATGTCGGCGCGCGGGACATCGTCCGGCGGTTCGATGAACTCCTCGACGACCGCCTCATAGCCTTGCGCGACGCGGCGCTCGAGCTCGTCGCGGCTCGCGCCGAACCCGGCTCGGCGCATCAGGTGCGCCATCAGGGCGATCTCTTGGGTGTCAGACATTCACTTCCTCGAATCCTTCAAAGGCGAGCGCTGCGGCGGGGCGGGCGCTGCGACGTTCCTTGCGAACGCTGGCGCGTCGCCAGACGCCGCTGCGACGGTCGCAACCGCCGACAGTGCACAATCTACAATGTTTGCAACAGGATCGTCACGCACCCCCCTGGCGAGGGGTCTCGTTTGAGCGCAGCGATGCGGATGCGAGGGGGTCAGCGCCCGATCACACGTCCTGCAGCAGGCCTCGCAGCCCCTCGCCGAGCGCGGCGAAGCCGGCCTGCACCAGGAAGCGATCCCAGCCGATGCAGAAGTGGCGCACGCCGAGGTCGATGTAGCGCGGGGCCTGCTCGACGGAGCCGATCTCGATCCGGGGAGCGACGCCGTACTCGATCGACTTCTTGATCACCAGCTCCTCGCCGGCGCGAGTTTCGGCCGGCTCGAGGGCGCGACCGTGTGAGAAGCCCCAGTCGCTGGGGCCCCACTGGGTCATGTCGATCTTCAGCTCGGCGGCCTTCTCCAGCACCGCGTCGAGATTGTCGGTAGCCACTTTCTTCTCAATCATGACCACGGTCACGACCGAGTCCAGGTCCGCGCCGTAGCCGCCCCCCTGGTAGCCAGAGAGCGCGGGGCGGCGCAGCTTGACGCCGTAGTGCCCGTCCACACCCGGCCGGTCGGGCCGCACGGCGAGGTGCACGCGCTCGACATCCTCCGGAGTGCGGATGTCGGTGAAGAGGACGGCCTTGAAGCCGGCGCCGAGCGCCATCTGCGCCCAGTAGGTCTCGCCGGCCTGATCGAGCTTGATCATCAGCGGCAGGTTGCCGCACTGCCCCGCGCGGGCCAGGTGGTAGAGCAGCTGCATGTCGAACGACGAGTACTCGGCGACGTATTCGGCGTAGTCGAACAGGCCGGTGTCGCCGATGATCTCAGCGATGTCGGGGTCGTTGAACAGGAAATGCGTGCCCATCGTGGGTTCGCCGGCGTCGAGCTTCTCGCGCAGCGTGTTGGCCATCACCGCCATATGTCACCTCCGAGCGCCCGCAGGATCAGCGTGATCGCGGAGCTACAGCGGGCAGCCTAACCCGCCGCGTCACTGAGGAAGCCGAGCAGCAGCTCGGCGACCGCGGCCGGTTGCTCCTGCTGCACCCAGTGACCGGCGCCCTCGACCAGATGGCAGCCCAGCATGTTCGTGCAGGCCTCGTGTTGCATGCGCTCGAGGCCGCCGGGCGACTGATAGACGCCCCAGTCGCTGGCCCCGGAGATGAACGCCGTGGGGACGTCGATCGTGCGGCCGGAGAAGAGCTGCAGCTGCGCGATCGCCGGCCGGTGGCGGGTCCCGCGGTACCACTGGAGGCCGCCCTGGAAGCCGTTGCGCGCGTATTCCTGGGCGTAGACGGCGAGCTCGTCGTCGGGCAACCACTCGCAGGCGGCCATTTCGGCGGCGCTGGGCATGTCGCGGGCGACGGTGGCGGGCATGTCGTCGCCGAGCTGCATCACGTAGTAGTTGGGCAGCCTGGCCAGCTCGGCGGCCGTCCAGGCTTCGAGCGGGTGCGGCCGGTTCTGCTTCCAGTCGGCGCTCTTCATGTGGTAATAGCCGCGCAGGAAGTCGTGCAGGCCCTGCGGGGCGTTGAGCATGTCGGCGTTGGCCGGTCGGGTGCAGTAGTAGCCCTGATAGTGCTTGCGCGGCATGGGGAGGGCGGCGAGATCGTCCTGGATTGCGGGGGAGCCGGCCGCGCCGGAGCCACGGTACTCGCCCGCTGGCAGCGCGGGCGGGCCGCCAAACGGCCCGCTCATCATCACCGCCGAACGGAAGACATCGGGCCGAATCAGTGCGGAGTACGCGGCGACCGGGGAACCGAAGTCGTGGCCGATCACGCCGGCGACGGAGTCGCGGCCCAGCGCGGCCACGAGGCCCAGCGCATCGCGGACCAGATTCAGCATGCCGTAGGCCAGCAGGTCGCCGTCGTAGTCGGCGTCCCAGCCGGTGGTGCGTCCGTAGCCGCGCTGGTCGGGGGCGACCACGTGGTAGCCGGCTTGCGCGAGCAGCGGCATCACTTTGCGCCAGCTATAGGCCAGCTCGGGGAAGCCGTGCAGGAGCAGGAGGCAGGGGCGGCCGGAGCCCTCGGTGTCGGTGGGCCAGCCGGCCTCGAGCACGTGCATGGTGAGGCCGTTGATGCCCTCGACGAAGCGCGAACGGATGCCCGCGTCCTGCGTTCCGGCGCCGTAGGCCGTGTGCTCGCTCATCTGCCTGCCTCCGTGATGGTCGCCGCGTTTGGGCCGAACGATAGGCGGGCGTTGGTGCGTCGGTGGTCTGGCCTCATCGCCCCTGAGGGAGACGCGAGTTGAGCACGGCCATCTGGCTCCTCCGTGCTGATGGCCGTCAGTTTCAAGTTCGTCGGCGACGGCTTGCGGGATGCCGGGGATCCGCGGCTGCGCAACGTCGGCCAGCTGCCTGCCCCACAACCGCCACTCGTAGAGCGGTTGCGATCTCGATCTCAGCTGGGCATAATCCTCGTGACCGCTTTTAGCACAGAGCGTGCTTACGGGAAAGAACGAGAGATGTCCGACCGAAATTATTGGCAGCGCATGAAGCGGCAGCGGCTGTCGCGCAGGGGATTGTTGCGAGCATCGGCGCGAGCCGGGGTAGGGGCGGCGGGCCTGGCGCTGGTCGGCTGTGGCGGCGACGATGACGACGACGCTCCTGCGGTTGCGCAAGCTCAGCAACAGGGGGCTGAACAGGCCGCAGAGCAGCAGGCGATGCAACAGGAGCAACAGCAGCAGACCCAGCAGCAGGCGGAACAGCAGGCCGCAGTCGCGCAGGCACAACAACAGGCGCAGCAGCAAGCGATGCAGGTCGCGCGTCGCGGCGGGACCTGGCGCGTTTCCGACACACAGGCGCCCAACTTTGGATTCGACCCGTTTCTGACCACGGGGGGCGGCGACCACTTCCAGATTATCCCGATGTTCTACGACCGGCTGCTCAACTACGACGAGCAGGGCGCCGCGGTGCCGATGCTGGCGCAGGCCTGGGAGATCCCCGACGACGTGACCTTCGTCTTCACCCTCCGTCCCGGCCTGACTTACCACGACGGCGCCACATTGGATGCGGCCTCGATTCAGACGAACGTCGACCGCATCACCGACGTCAGCGCGGATCGAGGCGAGGCAATCCTGAACCCGCGGGCGATCACGCTGGGCGACGCCATGGCGTCGTCCGAGGCGATCGACGACCTGACCTGGCGCTACATCGCCAATGAGGTGTTCGCGCCGACGCTGTCGCTGTTCTACGGCAAGCCACCCGGACTCGCGCCGGTCTCGCCGGCGGCGTTCGACACCGCGGTGACCAACCCGGTCGGCGCGGGGCCGTTCGTGTTCGAGCAGTGGCTGGAGGGCGACGAGTTGACCGGCACCCGGTTTGAGAACTACTGGGACGCCGAGAACATCTACCTCGACCGTTACAGCTTCCAGATCCTGCCTGACGCGAGCACGATGTGGCTGTCGTTCCTCAGCGGCGATCACGACCGCGTGCGGATGCCGGGTTCGTTGGCTGCAGATGCCGGCGAAGTAGCCGATCTCGAGGCAGACGACGTCCAGGTGTTGGGCGGCGTTTCGGCCACGTTCACCCAGACCTGGTTCAACCTCAACCCGACCGCCCCCGAGGAACTGACGATCTGGCGCGACGTGCGGATGCGCCACGCGATCAACCTGGCGGTCGACCGCCATGAGATCAACGATGCGGTGTTCAACGGAACCGGTGCGCCATCGCGTGCGCCGATTGGCGTCACCACGCCGCTGCTGCCCAAGGATATCGACTACTACGCCGACTCGCCCAACCCGGCCGAAGCGATGAAGCTGATCGACGCCGCCGGCCAGACGGGTCAGGTGGGCGGCGACATGCTGACCTTCGGGATCGACCCGCTGACCCTCGGCACCCGCGCGATGCACGCCCAGCTGGCCGAAGTCGGTATGCAGTTCAACCTGATCGAGGCCCCTGTCCCAGGCATGGTTGACCGCGCGACCGTGGGGCAGGATTACTCCATCGCCGTGTTCAGCTGGGAGTCGCCGTTCGACCCCGATCAGATCATGCGGCCGTCGATGGGCTTGCTGGCCACTTGGTGGTGCTGCGGCGGCGATAGCGCGCTCTACGAAGAGCGCCTGGCCGCCGGAATGGAGTACGAAGTCGAGCTCAAGGAAGCCACGCGGCTGCAGGATCTGACGGCCCGCACGACCGACTTTGAGGAGCGCGTCGAGCGCTATAAGACCTTCAACGAGTACTTCGTGGAGCGCGCATACACCGTACCGATCATGCACTACCCGTGGTACTTCGCGTTCGGGTCATCGGTCAGGCATACCGGCGACATCAACGACCTCTACCGCGGCTGCGACGGGCTTGGCGGGACGGCGGACATGCTCTCGGGCGTCTGGAAAGACGAGACGTGATCCATAGCTGAGTGTGGGCGTGATGCTGGCCGCGGGACCCACGGCTCCGCAACGTCGGGTGAATCGCGCTGACCGGGTGAGTCCGCCTTGACACCTCGACTGGGGCGTCTTGAAAAGGGAGAGGGCCTGATCCACACTCTCGCAAGTCGCGCGTAGCATGGCGTGGCCAGTGCGAACACCGTCGCGAAGGCCGTCGTGGAAGCGGCGAACGGATTGGCGATGAGATGCCGGAGCCGATTCGCAGCGCGGTGGTCGTTGGCGGCGGGAGCGCCGGGTTTCTGGCCGCGCTGACGTTTCGGCGGATGCTGCCGCAGATCAAGTTGGCGGTCGTCCATTCGCCGGATATCCCGATCATCGGCGTCGGCGAATCGACGACGCCCGCGGTGCCGGTGCATCTGCATGAGCACCTCGGCATTGACCGCAACGAGTTCCACAAAGAGGTGCGGCCGAGCTGGAAGCTGGGTCTGCGCTTCGAGTGGGGCGCGAAGGACGTGCCGCACTTCAACTACACCTTTGACGGCTACCTCGACAAAAGGATCGAGGGGCTGTCCAAGTGGAACGCCTTCTACTGCCTGCACAACATGCGGGATGCGAGCACGTTCAATGCGATCATGGACCGCAATCGCTCACCGGCGACGATGCGAAATGGCCGGCTCTCGCTCGATCCGCGCGCGACGTACCACATCCCCAATGCGTCGTTCATCGACTTCCTGGAGCGCAAGTCGGTGGCCTCGGGGGCGGAACTGATCGCCGATCAAGTGGTCGGCGTCGAGCGGAACGAGACGGGCGGAGTCAAATCGCTGATGCTGGCCGGTGGGCGCAAGCTGGAGGCGGACCTGTTCATCGACTGCTCCGGCTTCGGCTCGATCTTGCTGGGCAAGACGCTGGAGGAGCCGTACATCTCCTATCGCGACGTGCTCTATTGCGACCGCGCGGTGGTTGGCTCATGGTCGCGGGCTGACTTTCCCGAGGACGACACGATTCGGCCCTACACGACGATGACGACGATGAAGCACGGCTGGTGCTGGCGGATCGACTTCGAGGACGCGGTCACGCGGGGATACGTGTACTCGTCGCAGTTCTGCTCGGAGGAGGAAGCGGAGTTCGAGCTGCGCGCGCTGCAGCCGCAGCTCGCCGGCGCGGACCTGCGCCTGCTCAAGTTTCCCAGCGGTCGGCGTGAGCGCTACATCGTCGAGAACGTCGTCGCGGTCGGCAATGCGTCGGGCTTCGTTGAGCCGCTGGAGGCGACTTCGCTGCACCTGATCATCGAGCAGCTCTACAACCTCACCTGGGCGCTGACCGACTCTGACCGAATCCTGACCGATTCGCTGCGCAATCTGCTCAACGAGCGCTTCGCCTCAACCTGGGACGACGTGCGCGACTTCCTCGCGCTGCACTACAAGTACAACGAGCACCAGGACACACCGTTCTGGCGTCACTGCCGGGCGGAGTCGCCGCTGGGCTCACTCGCGGACATGGTCGACCACTACGCCGAGGTTGGCCCCTCGCGGTTGTTGGCTCGCCTGACCTCCAACGCAACCATATTCGGCTACGGCGGCTACGCATCGATGCTGCTCGGTCTGAGAGTGCCAACCACGGTCAAGCGCGAGATCACACACCGCGAGCGTCAGCGCTGGGACGCCTACCGAAAGTCCAACGCCGTCGCAGCGTCGCAGACGCTACAGATGAGGCAGGCGCTAAATCGGGCCTATCGGGGATAGATGAGACTCAGGACGCGAGCGGACGCAGCTGGTCGACGAGGCGCTCAACCTCATCAAGGTGCTCGCCGATCGCTTCAGCCGAAAGCCAGCCCTCGTAGAAGTTGCTGTGCAGTGAACCCGCTTCCGCAAAGCGGGCCCGCAGCTCGCGGCGGCCCGTCTCGGCGACCAGTCGATCGATCGCGGCATACAACTGCCGATGCCCCTGATGATCCCAGCCCCTAGTCTCGGCGACCGCCTTCACCGCCTGCGCCGCCGCTCCCCAGCCCTTTTCCGACGCCTGCAACAGGTCGTCGGCGGCGAGGTACGCGCGAGCCTTGGTCAAGAACTCTCGGGCTGTCTCCATGTGATAGTCGGTGCGGGTGGTCATGGCGTCCAATATACCTGCGCCTGAGCGCCAAGCCTCTGCCCGGCTTGACGGAGTAGGAGGGAGGATCGTTGGGCGAGCGTGACGAACTGGAAGGATCGACTTGACAACCGGCGGCGGGGCGGGGCAGACTGCCGAGCACAAATCGCCAATCCAGCCGACATTTCTCGGGCGATTTGCGAAGGGGTGCTCCGATGAGCGAACGAAATTACTGGCAGCGGTTAGGGCGCAACAGGATGTCGAGGCGGTCGCTTCTGCGGGCGTCAGCTCGCGCAGGTATCGGCGCGGCAGGTTTGGCGTTGGTCGGCTGCGGCGGCGACGATGACGACGACGACCAGCAGGCTGCGGCGCAGGCCCAACCACAGGCCGTGGAGCAACAGGCCGAGCAGCAGGCGATGCAGCAGGAGGTGCAGGAGCAGGCCGCGGTCGCGCAGGCGCAGCAGCAGGCTCAAGACGTGCGGCGCGGCGGCACCTGGCGAATCTCTGACGCGTTTGCTCCGCAGTGGGGGTTCGATCCGCTGGTGACTCCGTCCGGCGGCGACCACTACCAGTCGATCCCGATCTTCTATGACCGGCTGCTCAACTACGACGAGCAGGGCGCCGCGCTGCCGATGTTGGCGGAGGCCTGGGAGATCCCCGACGACGTGACCTATGTCTTCTCGCTCCGCCCTGGCCTGACCTACCACGACGGTGCGGCGCTGGACGCAGCGTCGATTCAGGCAAATATGGACCGCATCGTCGGGATCCAGGAAGAGAGCGTGGAGGCGACGCCCAACCAGCGCGCTGTGACGCTCGGCGCAACGATGGCATCCTCTGAGGCAATTGACGACGTGACCTGGCGCTACATGGCGAATGAGGTGTTCGCGCCGACGCTGTCGCTGTTCTACGGCAAGCCGCCGGGGCTCGCGCCGATCTCGCCGGCGTCGTTCGATAGCGCGATTACCCACCCGGTCGGGGCGGGGCCGTTCTCGTTCGACCAGTACATCGAGGGAGACGAACTGACCGCGACGCGGTTCCCGGAGTACTGGAATGCCGAGAATATCTATCTCGACAACTACAGCTTCCAGATTCTGCCCGACGCCAACACGCAGTGGTTGGCCTTCCTCAGCGGCGACCACGACGTCGTTCGCGTGCCCGGATCGTTGGCCGCCGATGCCGACGAAATGGCCGAGATCGAGAGCGAAGGGTTCCAGGTGTTGGGCGACGTCTCGAGCGTGTTCCTTCAGAGCTGGTTCAACATCAACCCCAACGCCCCGGAGGAGCTGACGGTCTGGCGCGACGTGCGGATGCGGCACGCGATCAACCTGGCGACCGACCGGCATGCGATCAACGATGCCTCGTTCAATGGCACCGGCGCGGCGTCGCGCGCGCCGATCGGCGTCACGACGCCACTGCTGCCCACGGACATCGACTACTACGCCGATTCGCCCAACCCTGCCGAAGCGGTCAAGCTGATCGATGCGGCGGGCTACACCGGGCAGGTCACGGGCGACATGATGACCTACAACATCGACCCGCTCTACCTGGGTACCCGCCCGATGCATGCTCAGCTCGCCGAAGTCGGGATGGATTTCAATCTGGTTGAAGGCACGATTGCGGGCATCGTCGACCGCCTCTTTGCTTCGGAGGACTGGTCGATCGCGGTGCTCAGCTGGGAATCGCCATTCGACCCCGACCAGATCATCCGACCGAGCATGGACGGGCTGCGCAGCTGGTTTTACGGCAACGATCGGTCGATCTACGAGGACAGACTGGCAGCCGGCATGGAGTACGAGGTCGAACTCGAGGAAGCCTCGCGGCTACAGGACCTGACCGCCCGCACGACCGACTTTGAGGAGCGCGTCGAGCGCTATAAGACCTTCAACGAGTACTACGTCGAACGGGCCTACACCGTCCCGACCATCCACCTCCCGCTGAACTTTGGCTTCGGGCCGCAAGTCAGGCATACCGGCAACATCAACAGCCTGTTCCGCGGTTGCGACGGGATCGGAGGGACGGCGGACATGCTCGCGGGCGTCTGGAAGGACGCGACGTGATCCGCAGCTGAGTGCGGACGTGAATCGGGCGGCGGGGTGCACCTTCCGCCGCCGGCCATGCAGCGAATCTGACAGGCCGGAGGATCGGGGAGTGCGGGTGCGTGGGCGATGCTGACCTACATCACGACGCGCTTTCTGTCGTCGCTGTTGGTGTTATTCATCGTCAGCGTGGTCGCGTTCGTGCTGATGAACGTGGTCGAGGGCGACCCGGCCCGCGCGATGCTGGGGCTGAATGCCACGCCCGAAGCGATCGAGCGGGTCGAGCGCAGCCTCGGCCTTGATAAGCCCCTGATTGAGCGCTACGGCCACTGGATCTTCAACGCGCTGCAGGGCGACCTGGGCCTCTCGCTCACTTCGCGCGTGTCCATTGCGGAGCTCTTCGGACAGAAGATCTTGGCCACCATGGAGTTGGGCATCCTTGCCCTGATCGTGGTGCTCTGTGTGTCGATTCCGGTCGGCGTATTGGCGGCGCTGCGGCCCGGCTCCAAGGCCGAAGTCACCGCCAGCACAGGCATGATCGTGGGAGCGTCAATCCCCGAGTATCTCAGCGGAATCGCGCTCATCTACGTGGTCGGTTTCCAGCTCGAATGGTTACCCCGGATCGGCTACGTGCCACTCAACGAAGACGTGATCGAAAATCTCCGCCACATGGTCATGCCGGTGATCGCGCTGTCGCTGATCTCAACCACACTGGTGATGCGCCAAACTCGCTCCGCGATGATCAACATCCTGCAGGATGACTACATCCGCACCGCCCGCGCCAAGGGCCTGACCGACACCGCCGTGATTGTCCGGCATGCGCTGCGCAATGCGCTGATCCCGGTGATCACGGTGTTCGGATTTCAGGTCGGCGTCGTCTTCGGCGGCGCCGTGATCACCGAGCAGGTCTTCGCCATCCCAGGCATGGGGCGGCTGTTCGTACAGTCGGTCGTTGGAGTGCAGGACTACGCGATCGTGCAGAATTTGGTGATGTTCTTCGCGATCGTCACGATCACGGTGAACCTGCTGGTCGATCTGTCGTATCCGATCATCGACCCGCGGATCCGGTCGGGCGAGGCGTAGCGATGAGTCTGGGTCAGCGCTCCGACGGATCTGCGGCCGATGTCATCTCACTCGATGAGAGTTTGAACTGGCGCGACAATCCGCGCGTCGACCTGTTGCTGCGGGTGCTGCGAATCTTCGGCCAGAATCGGCCCGCGGTGATCGGCGCAGTCCTGTTGGCTGGGTTTGCCGTCGTGGCCGCATTTGCGCCGCTGATCGCGCCCTACCCCCCGCTCCAGGCCGACCTCTGCTTTGCTTGTGTCTACCAGCCGCCGACCTGGGACCACATCGGTGGGACCGACTTGCTCGGGCGCGATGTCCTGAGCCGCGCGATCTTCGGCACGCGGATCGCCTGGCAGGTGGTGTTGGTCGCGATCGGCGTGGCAATCGCGATTGGAGTGCCCACCGGGCTGCTCGCCGGCTACCTGGGCGGCAAGCTTGATGAACTGCTGATCATGCGGATCGTTGACGCGCTGATGGCGATGCCGGCCCTGATCCTGATCCTGGCCATGACCGCGGCTGTCGGGCCGAACATCATCAACACGATGCTGATCATCGGAATTGTCTGGTCCGCCGGCTACGCCCGCCTCACCCGCGGCGTAGTGCTCTCGGTCAAACAGGAGCCGTATATCGATGCGGCCAGATCAATGGGTGCGGGGCCGGGCCGGATCATCGTCCGCCACCTGTTGCCCAACGTGGTCGCGCCGCTTGTGGTGCTCGCGTCGCTCTCGGCGGCCGCGATCATCCTCGTTGAGGCCGGCCTCAGCTTTATCGGCGCAGGCGTGCAGCAGCCCACGCCGGCCTGGGGCGGGATGGTCTTCGAGGGCTACTCCAACCTCTTCCGCTCCGCCTGGCCGATCATGGCCCCCGGCGTCGCAGTCGTGCTGATGGTGGTCAGCTTCAATTTCGTCGGCGACGGCTTGCGGGATGCCCTGGATCCGCGCCTGCGCAACATCGGCTGACGGACACTCCCTCTTTGGCGGCGACCCGCTGCCCTGGCTGCAGCTGGAGATGAGCTGCGCGACGGGGTGCTTGCCGCCATTGCGAGTCTGCCGCTGCTGCGGGACTGAGCGCGAATCGGGCGGGGGCTAGGGGGAAATAGCAGGCTGCTGAACAAGCCAACGCGTCCGCTCTTGCTCTCTCCCCCCGCAGAGCGGGGGGAGATGTCACGGAGTGACAGAGGGGGGCCCGCCGCGGCATGACCAGATGCAGCGACGGCATCGAACCGGGACCGCAGAGCCCCCCTCTGCCTGCGGCATCTCCCCCCGCGCAGCGGGGGGAGAGAGGATCCGAGTCGTTCTGAGCCTTGGCAGCGCCCCGCTAGCGGCCCTGGAAGTCGGGGGTGCGCTTTTCCATGAAGGCTTTGGGGCCTTCGATGGCGTCCTGGCTGCCGAAGGCGCGGGTCGAGAGCAGCGACTCCATGCCCCAGGCCTGCTCCCAGGACATGCCCATCGCGCCGCGGATGGCGATCTCTTTGGCGGTGCGGACGGCGAGCGGGCCGTTCGCGCAGATCAGGTCGGCGATCGCGTGGGTGGTGGGGAGCAGCTGATCAAGCGGGACGACGCGGTTGATCAGGCCGCAATGGAGCGCCTCGCGGGCGCTCAGGCGACGCCCGGTGAGCAGAATCTCCATCGCCCAGGCCCAGGGAATCTGGCGCGGCAGGCGAATGTGCGAGCCGCCTGCGGGCACGATCCCCCAGCGCACCTCCTGCAGGCCGAACTCGGCGTGCTCGGCGGCGACGCGGATGTCGGTGCCGAGCATGAACTCGAGGCCGCCGGCGATGCAGTAGCCGTTGACCGCGGAGAGGACCGGCTTGTAGACGTGGTGCAGATTGCGCGTGTCGGAGACCTTGAGCGGCTCTTCGCGGGTCGCTTTGGCGCGATTGGGGATCGTGCTGCTCAGATCGGCGCCGGCGCAGAAGGCGCGCTCGCCCGCGCCGGTGATGATCGCAACCCAGAGGTCGGGGTCGTTGTTGAAATCCTCGGTCGCCTCGCCGAGCAGCGCGATCAGGTCGGGCGACATCGCGTTCATCCGCTCGGGGCGATTGAAGGTGATCAGCGCGCGCTTGCGGGCGTAGTCCTTCTCGTAGATCAGGGGCAGATCGGACATTTCGCGCCTCCTCGGCGGGCCACAGCTAGGCCCGCGGTTTTTCGGTACGTTACTCGCCACAACGATCAGGAGAACGCCATGGCCGACTGGACCGAGCTGACCGTCCCTTTGAGCGAACGCGTCGAGTTCGCCTCGCGCGAATGGGCCGCCGCGGCGGACCGTTATCTGCAAGCGAAGGCCGCCGCGGCCGGCTCCGCGCTCGACGGCCTGAGCTGCTCGCTGACCGAGCGCTGGCAGAACTCACCTCCGCACCTCGGCTGGAAAGACAACGTGGCCGGCTTCTCGCTGCGCATCGACGACGGCCGGATCGAGGTGGGGGTCGGCCCCGCGCCTGAGGCGGATGTGGAGATCGACGGCGACTACAACGCGATCCTGCCGATCGGCTGGACGATCTACGGCGGCGACGCCTCGATCCGCGAGCGCGCACAGCGCGAGTACGGCGCGCTGATGGGGGACAAGAAGATCTCGCGGAAGGGCGCGCTGCCCGAGCACCCGGGGATGATGCAGGTGCTCGGCGGGCTGCACGACCATATGGCGCGGCGCACGATCAACAACCCCGACATTGAGCACCGGATCGAGCACTACGGGCTCAGCAGCAACGTGGCTGAGCTCAACGATCAGGGCTACACGATCCTTGAGAACGCGTTCACCGAAGCGATGGCTGACGAGCTGCGCGCGGAGACCGACCGCAACCACGACGAGCAGCCGGCCGAGGACGGCTGGAAGGCCGCGCAGCTGGTCACTCGCGGGCGCATCTGGGAAGAGACGGTCGTTCACCCCTGGGTGCTGACGCTGGCCGAGCACATGCTGGGGCGCGGCTGCACGGTGGGGATCACCGAGACGATTCGCAAGTACGCGGGCGACGACACGCATCCGGGCCTGCACACCGACTACTCAGCCTGGCGGGTGCCCGAGCCGTTCCCCGAGCACTGTCTGGAATCGACCGCCGTCTGGGCGATCGATGACTTCAGTGCCGAGGCGGGCCCGACCGTGTTCCTGCCCGGCAGCTGGAAGCGCGGGACGCACGCGCCGCGCGGCTCGAACCGCGAAGATTGCGTGCTGCTGGAGATGCCCAAGGGCTCGATCGCGTTCTGGCACGGGGCGAGCTGGCACGGCTCGCAGATGCGCACGCTGCCCGGCGCGCGCCACTCGCTGCACATCGCCTACCTGCACTTCATGATGCGCACGGTCGACCGCTACGACACGATCGACCCGCAGATTGTCGATCGCAATGCGCCGCCGTTCCAGACGCTGTGCGGGCTCGACGACATCTTCGGCAAGACGGTGGCGAGCAAGGGGGCTGATCGGGAGCGCGGGGCCTACGCGGCGAGCGCCGGCTACGGGAGCGCGGCGCCGCTGGCGCGGTAGACTTTCGCCGCTCTTCTCCAAGCGACGAACCGCCATCCGCGCGATCTGATCGTCAACTCGCGCCCACACCTCCGTCATTCCTGCGCACTCCTCCGTCATTCCTGCGTAGGCAGAAATCCATGCGACCGCCCAGCGGCGAGTTGCATTCCACCGTCCCCGCCGGCCCTCCGAACCGCCCGATCGCGCCGTCGCGACGCCGGCGAACATCTGGAGCGTTCGCGGCGCGCCTCAGATCGCATGGATTCCTGCCTGCGCAGGAATGACGGACAGTGGGGAATGACGGCAAGTGGGGTAGGTGCATGACGATGAAGAGACATCGCGAAGTGTCCGTTGGCGTGTGGCGAAACGTGATGCAGCTTGACGCGCGGTCCGAGCAGGCTCAGCACCAGCGACACCGTCGAAATCGAGCGCAGCCATGATTTCCGCCTCCGCGGCGCCGAAGTCATCGGCGATCTCGCCGATCGACTCGCCCGCCGCGAACCGCTCGCGAAAGACCCACGTCGGAATACGTGAGGCTTCTGCCATCGGCGCACCGAACGCGACGCGCGGATCCATCACGATCGGCACATCGCGCCCGCGCGGGCGCCAGATCACCGCGAGGTTGTGGTCGTACTCGAACTCCTCAAGGCGGCGCATGATCAGCTCGTGCCAGATGGTCTGGCCAGCCGTGTCGGTCATGATCAGCCGGGACGGGAGCTCATCATCCTGCTCAAGTGCCTTCAGCACATGAGCGCCGTCGGTCTGCAGGCGAAGGTCTGCGAACGGATACTCCGTGTTGAAGACCTTGGCGAGGTAGGCATAGGAGCGCCGGAGCGCGGGGAGCGAGACGCCCCTGGCACGGAAGGAGGCGACGAACGCCGTCTCCACGAGCTGCAACCAGGACAGGTTGGCGCCGCGCGGCTTCGGCTGGGCGAACACCGGGTACGCCTCGCCATCCGCCCGCCACGAGCCGTAGAACCAGTTGCGCACAGTGTTCGGATGAACGCCCGTGAGCCGCGCAGCTTCGCCGGTGCTGTACGACGGCAGGTAGAGACGTCGTCGCCACGGGGGCGCTTGACCCTGGGCCGGATCGATCGACGTGACTCCCGCGAGCTCATTTACGACGGCCACCTCCGTGCCACCGCGCGCCGGCTGTGCAACGCAACTGTAGCCACCCGCTGGCAGGCTGCACCGGCGGGGACCGGAGCTGGGAATGCACTAGGCAACCTGCGGATTCCGCTGACCAGTCAATGTGGTCAGCGGGGGGAGATGCCCAAGGCAGAGAGGGAGGGCGCCGCAGTCAGCGGAGCTCGGCGCGGGCCCACTCCTCCGTCATTCCCCTGTTCAAGCCAGGGGCAGGCTCTGTGCAGTCCTCCGTCATTCCTGCGCACCCCTCCGTCATTCCTGCGCAGGCAGGAATCCATGCGATCTGAGGCGCGCCGTGAATGCTCCAGATGTTCGACGGCGCGCCGGAATCGCGACGGCGCGATCGGGCGGTTCGGAGGGCCGGCGGGGATTGTGGAATGCAACCCGCCGCTGGGCGGTCGCATGGATTCCTGCCTGCGCAGGTATGACGGACCGGGACAAACGACGGAAAGGGGCGAATGACCAAGGGGGGGTCGGTGCATGACGATGAAGAGGTATCGCGAGGTGTCCGTTGGCGTCTGGCGAAACGTGATGCTGCCCGACGCGCAGGCCGAGCAGGTTCAGCGCCCGGGGCATGTCGCCCCTCAGGAGACCTGCGCGTAATCTCCATTTCCCCTCTCCCCCCGCTCCGCGGGGGGAGATGCCGCAGGCAGAGGGGGGCTCCGGGCGCGCCCTCACCAGATAGCGGAAGGTCCCCACCGTCACTTCGTGACAACGCCACCGGCAGGGAAGGTCGGAGCAGTGGGACTTACGCGCAGGTCCCCTCAGCGGGAGCGAGGGGATTCCGCTGACCACTCAATGTGGTCAGCCGGGGGGAGGAGTGGAGCGGGGTTGTTCGGAGCGTTCCTGGAGTGGCGCGCGCGGTTAGCGCGTGGGCGGCGGTTGACATGTCCTCCCCCCCGCCCGACACTGCGCGGGATATCCGACGGGTACAGTCTTCGATTACGGCTGCGGCTTGCAAGCAGGGAGAGCGAACATGGCAGAGCGAAACTATTGGGACCAGATTCGAAGGCGGCAGGTGAGTCGGCGGTCGATGTTGCGCGCGGCCGGTCGGGCCGGGGTGGGCGCGGCAGGCCTGGCACTGGTGGGCTGCGGCGACGATGACGACGATGGTCAGCAGCAGGCGGCGCCAGCGGCGGCGGCTCAGGTTCAGCAACAACAACAGCAGCAGCAGGCCGCGCCCGCGCAGCAGCAGGCGATGCAGCAGCAAGAGCAGCAGGCGGCCGTCGCCCAGGCACAGGTCGATACAGGCCCGAACAGGGGCGGCAGGCTGATCGCCGGCGACACGACCAACTTCGAGGATGATGTCACGCTGCCATACGCGATCGCCGAGGGCCGGTACACCCAGCCGCCGGACGCCGGCATCTGGGACTGGCTGGCGCAACGCAGGGACTCGCTGGAGCCGGAGCCTCGGCTGGCGGAGTCGTGGGAGCAAAACGCCGACGCCACCGCCACGATCTTCAAGCTGCGTCCGGGCCTCGAGTTCCACAACGGCAAGCCGCTCAACGCCGAGGCCGTCAAGCTGAGCTACGAGGCGATGAATTACGAGACCACACCAAACAGCCAGGTGCGGGGGTTGGCAGGCGTCTACCTCGAATCGATCGACGTGATCGACGACGTGACGGTGCAGTTCAACCACGCGCAGTGGCCGGGACCGGTCATCTACGATCTGGTCACATTCGCGCCGATTGCTGACGCCGACACCATCGAGGACTTGGCCGCCATGAAGGAGGTCAACGGCAGCGGCCCGTTCAAGTTCGACTTCGACGAATGGGAGCCGGGCGCGAAGTGGGTGGCGGTGCCGCACGAGAATGGCTACCTGACCCCGTACCTCGACGCGATCGAGTATCGCAAGATTGCGGACGAGGACACGATCGTGCTGGCGCTCGAGAGCGAAGAACTCGACATGGCGGTGATTCCGCTCGCGCAATTCAACCGCATGAGCGAATTGGAGCACCTCACCACGGACGTCGGCCCAGCGTTCGGCTACTGGGTCGTCGGGCCGACCCAGACGGCACTCGGCGGCGGTCACCCGGCGAACGACGATCCTCGTTTCCGGCGCGCGCTGCAAAAGGCGATCGACCGGGAGCGCATCCATGAGGATGTCTTCTACGGCGTCATGCCGATCGCGAACCAGATGTGGCTGCCGACTTCGAGTGCGTATGACGCGCAGTACGATGTCGTCGCCTATGACCCCGAGGGGGGCAGGGCGCTGCTGGAGGAGGCCGGTCTCGTAGGCACGAAGTTGGACATGCATATCTTCGAGGGCTGGCTCCCCACCGGCGCCCCCGAGATCATTCAGGCGAACTTCAACGCGATCGGACTGGAGGTCACGATCAAGGTGATTGACCGGGCGGAATGGATCGAGCTCTTCCTGGCCGGCCAGATGCCCGGCTTGTACATGGCGAGCACGGGCTTCTTCTGGATGGAGCCGGAGACACTGCCGAACATGAACTATCAGTTCCGGCAGCCGGTCAACGCCGTGGCCGAGGTCTCGGATGCGTACGTCGCGATCCTGGAGGGCTTTGCTTCGCAACCGACGCCCGCCGAGCGTCAAGCGTTGTTCGAGGACTGGAACGAGCTCTATGACGAATCGCCGTGGTTGCTCCCGTACTCCGGCGCTGCCAACATCGGGGCCTACAACCACAACCGCGTGGGGGGCTTCTATACCACTAAAGCGTCCGGGAAAACGCACAAGGAAGAGCTCTGGCTTAAGGCGTAGCCGACCGATCGGATTCGTCCGGCTCTCGCGGAGCGCTCGTCGGCCACTGGCCGTACATCCGTTGACGGCGGTCAGGAGGGCGTCGGCGGCGCGCGTCGGGCGGTCCAGCTCTCGTTCGGCAGGATTCGCTATGGTCGGCTGTCGAAGGAGCGTCGTGCATGGGTTCGTTTCTGATCCGCCGCCTCGCTCAAGGCGTCGTGACGGTGGTGCTGGCCAGCATCCTGGTCTTCTTCGTCATGCGCTTGATTCCGGGCGACCCGGCGCTGCTGCTCGTCGGAGTGGATGCGAGCGCCGAAGATATCGAGCAGGTGCGAGAGCGGTTGGGCCTCAACGAACCACTGGTTGAGCAGTACGTCAGTTGGCTGACCGGCGCGGTGCAGGGCGATTTCGGGCCGTCGTTTACGAAGGGCGCCGAGGTGGCCCTCCTGATGAAGGTCGCCGTCCTGCCCAGCGCGGAGCTCGCGGTGGCCGGGTACCTGTTTGCGCTGTCCTTTGGCATCCCACTGGGGATCATCGCCGGCCTGAAACCGGGCGGGGCGGGCGATTACGTGGCGACCGGATTCACCATGTTCACACTCGGAATCCCGAACTTTGTGCTCGGGATCCTGCTGATCTGGGTGCTCGCGGTGCTGCTGGGCTGGTTACCGATCACCGGACGGGTTCCGATCACTGAGGATCCCGTAGCGGCGCTCAAGTTCCTGGTCATGCCGACGATCGCCGTGGGCGCGGGGACGGCGGCCGTGCTCGCCCGATTCGTGCGGGCCTCGATCATGGAGACGTTGAACCAGGATTACGTGCGGACGGCCCGCGCGAAGGGGCTGCAAGAGCGGTCGGTCGTGCTGCGACATGCGATGCGCAACGCGCTGATCCCGGTGATCACCGTTGCCGCGCTGCAGATCGGCTTCCTGATCTCGGGCGCGGTGATTGTTGAGGTGGTGTTCGCGCGACCAGGCTTCGGGTCGCTGCTCATTGGCGGCGTCGTCGGCAGGGATTATCAGCTGATCCAGGGCATGCTCGTGGTGCTGGTCACGGTGTTCGTCGTGGTCAACACTCTTGCCGATGTCGCCTATGGGTTCGCTGATCCGCGGATCCGGGTGAGTTGATGGCTGACGTACCCGAACGGGCGCCCGTCTTCCGCAATGAGCGCGTTCGCGTCTGGCGCCAGCAGTCGCAATTGTTCGACGTCAGCTACCGCGTGGCCCGCGAGCGGCGAGGCCAGATCGCGCTGGTGATCCTTGGCGTGTTCCTGGTGTGCGCCCTGTTCGCGGGGCAGATCGCTCCGTACGGCTACGCCGAGCAAATCCGCGGGGCCAAGCTCTTGTCGCCCTCCTGGACTTACCCCTTCGGCACCGATGAAATCAGCCGCGACCTGCTCAGCCGCATGATCTACGGGATCCGCGTCTCGCTCTTCGTCGGTGCGGGCTCCATCGCGATCGGGATGCCGATCGGCGTCGCGATCGGCTACGCGGCGGGCTACTTCGGCCGTTGGGCGGACGCGATCGCGATGCGGATGATCGACACGATGTTGGCGTTCCCGGGGATTCTCACGGCGCTCGTCGTGCTGGCCGTGCTCGGGACCGGCACGCGGGAGGTGGCGATCACGCTTGGGATTGGGGCAGTCCCGGTCTTCGCGCGACTCGCGCGCGGGCAGATGCTGCAGGAGAAAGAGCGTGACTACGTGATGGCGGCGCGCACCCTGGGCGCGGGGCCGGTGCGAATCATCATGCGTCACGTCGCGATCAATACCTTGCCGCCGCTGATGATCCAGGCGGCGCTCTACATGGCGTTCGCGGTCATCGCCGAGGCATCGCTGAGCTTCCTTGGCCTGGGCGCATCGCGTCCGACGGCGACGCTCGGGCTGATCCTGAACGCGGCCCGGCCGTTCCTCACACTCGGCGCCTGGTGGTTCGTGATGGCCCCAATCGCGGCGCTCGCGCTCATGCTGGTCGCGCTGAACTTCCTGGCCGACGCGATCCTCGAGGCGACGAGCCCCTATGTGCGTAACAAGTAACGAGCGCCCCTCAAGAGGAAGAAGCCGGTGACACATGGACTCGGACGAACTCGACTCGGCAAGCGAGAGTAGGCCGCTGTACACGCCGCCGCCGGAATGGCGCGGCAGAATCGGCAGGACTGAGGCCGAATCTGAGCCGCACTGGCCAGATCCCCCTGCGGCGCCGGCTGGCACGCCGGATGTCGTGGTCATGGTGCTCGACGACACGGGGTTTGCGCATCTGTCGTGCTACGGCGGCGAGGTCCCCACGCCGAACATGGACCGGCTGGCGGCGGGCGGGCTGCGATTCAACTCGTTTTACACCACGGCGCTGTGCTCGCCGACGCGGGCCTCGCTGTTGACGGGACGCAACCATCACTCGGTGGGCATGCGCGGGATCGCTCATTGGGACAGCGGCTATCCGCACATGACCGGAGCGGTGACGCCGCAGGCCGCGACGATCGCAGAGATCCTGCAGCGGGCGGGCTTCTCGACGCTGGCGGCGGGGAAGTGGCACCTCACCCCGGTGCGGGACTCGTCGCCGGCGGGGCCGTTCACGCATTGGCCGCTCGGCCGCGGGTTCGATCGGTACTACGGCTTCCTGCTGGGCGAGACCGATCAGTTCCATCCCGAACTCTGTCGCGACAACCAGTTCATCGATCCGCCGACGACGCCCGAGGACGGCTACCACCTGTCGTCCGACATCGTCGACCAGGCGATCCTGATGATGCGCAACTCGATCTCGCTGGTGCCGGAACGTCCGATCTTCAGCTATGTCGCGTTCGGCGCGACGCATGCGCCGCACCAGGCGCCGGACGAGTATCTGCTGCGCTGGCGCGGGAAGTTTGACGAGGGCTGGGACGTCGTGCGCGAACGGGTGCATCAACGTCAGCTCGAGACCGGGGTGATCCCGGCGGAGACCGAGCTCGCGCCGCGCAACCCGGGTGTGGAGCCGTGGGACGAGTTGTCCGACGACGAGCGCGCCTTCGCGGCCAGGCTGCAAGAGGCGTTCGCGGCATTCCTGGAGTACACCGACGAACAGATCGGACGGTTCATCGACTTCCTTGACGAGAGCGGCCGGCTCGACAACACGATCTTCGTGCTGGTGAGCGACAACGGCGCGAGCCGGGAGGGCCAGGCGACGGGACAGTTCGACAACAACCGTTTCTATAACGGCTTTGACGAGGACGTGAGCGAGGCGGTCAAGCGGCTCGACGATATTGGCACGATTCGATCGAACAGCAACTATCCGTGGGGCTGGTCGATGGCCGGCAACACGCCGAACAAACGGTACAAAGGGACCACGCACGGCGGTGGTATTCGGGACCCGCTGATCATCCACTGGCCCGCCGGCATCCCCGCAGCGGAGCATGGAAGCCTGCGCTCGCAGTTCCATCACGCGGTCGACATCACACCGACGTTGCTCGACCTGGTCGGGGTGGAGGCGCCTGCGACGATGAAGGGCGTTGAGCAGATGCCGCTGCACGGAATGAGCATGCGCGCGTCGATCGAATCGGCGAACGCGGCGACGAACCACACCACGCAGTACTTCGAGATGTTGGGATCACGCGGTATCTATCACGAGGGTTGGAAGGCCGTCACCTATCACGGGTTCAATTCCGACCGGACGTTCCCGGACTCGGAGTGGGAGCTGTACCACCTGGACACGGACTTCTCCGAGTGCCGTGACCTCGCGCAGCGAAACCCGGCCAAGCTGCGGGAGATGATCGAGCTGTTCGACGTGGAGGCGAAGCGCTATGGGGTCTACCCGCTCGACGATCGCGGCCTCGAAATGTTCTTCCCCACGGAGCGGAAGGGCACGCCCGGAGGGTCGCGCAGGTCGTACGTGTATATCCCTCCGATCGATCACCTGACTCCTGATTCGCACCCGCGGCTCGGCGCCCGTTCGTGGGACATGCTGTTCGATCTCACGCGGGCTGCGGAGACCGATCAGGGTGCGCTGCTCGCGGTGGGGAACCAGAAGTGCGGCCAGGTCGCCTACATCGTGGACAACCGTCTGGTCTACGACGTCAACTTCTTCGGCGAGCATCAGTTCGTGCGATCCGACGAACTGCCGTCGGGGCGGCATGTGTTGGGCGTTCACCTGGAGCGTGTGAGCTCGGGCGCTGGACACCTGCGGTTCTCCCTGGACGGCGCTGCGTTGGCGGGCGGCGCGACGATCGCCCACTTCGCTGAGTGGATCTCGTCGTACGGCCTCGACCTGGGCCGAAACCCGACGAGCATCTCGCCGGAATACGGCGGGCCGTTCGCGTTCAGCGGTGAACTGCATCGTGTCGCGATCGATGTCAGCGGCCCGCTCGACGAGGCAGCGGCCGAGAGCGAGGCGGTAGTCGCCGCACGCGCGGCAGCCGGCACCGACTGAGCGACGGATCGGGCGAGCGGGACTAGACGCGACGCTCCAGCTCGGCGCCGAGCACGGCGAGCGCGAGCAGCGCCGCGCCCAGAATCGCGATGATCCCGCCGTTGCGCATCAGCAGCGTCATCAGGTCTGCGGCGATCGCATAGAGCTCGACGAGCAGCGGGTCGGTCGCGGCGCTCGCCAGTCCCTCGAAGCGGCTCGCGACGACCGCGCCGAAGACGAACGCGATCAATCCGCCGACGCCGATCGCGATCCCGGGCTGAGCCAGCCGCATCGACCCACGCGCCTGTGCCAGCGACCCCAGCGCCAGCGGGAAGAACGCGCAGAGCGAGACGATCAATGCGATCACGGCCAGGGTGCGTCCGCCGGACGTGAGGCGGCCGACGGTTCCGGAGAACGCGGAGGCGCGTGAGAAGAAGTCGGTCGGCCCGCGCGGCTCGATGCGCAGCAGATCGAAGCCGCCGTCGTAGAGCAGCCGCGCGGAACGCTGCGCGATCAGGTCAGCCAGCGCGAGCCGTCCGCCGGCCAGATCGACCGGTTGCAGCTGCAAATCGAGCGGGTATGCAGCGGACGTCAGCGGCGCGCCTGCGGCAGCGGCGGCGTTCAGATCGTCCCACGAATACGCCACGACCTCGTCGATCTCGAACAGGGACTGCGCAACCCGCGCGAGCACCGCCTCGGCGGTCTGGCGCTGCGTGGCCTGGGCGGCGGAGAGCGTCGCTGCGACGATCAGCGTCACAATCGCGAGCCCGAACGCCGTCCAGTGCCCGACGCCGACGCGGCGCCCCGGCGAGGGCCGGCGCGGCGTCACGCCCGGGCCCACGCGTCGAATCGACGATGGCGGCCGCGCGTGGCTCACGAGTCGGGCGTCGCGGCATGCGGGCGCACGCGCTCCAGCAGCCAGGCGCCGGTTGCGCGGTCGACCAGCGCGCGACCCGCCGGGTCGAGCCAGGGCCACCAGAGGCCGACCAGCCCGAGCCACAACCCGGGCCACCAGAGCAGCGCGCGGACCAGTGACGACCTCGGCGTCGCCTCGACGCGGAGACCGAGCGCGCGCGCGCCGAGCGTCCCGCCGCTGCGCGTGCCCAGCCAGATGTACGCGGGCCCGGCGGGGATGGACAGCGCCGCGATCGCGTAGCCGATGGCCCACTGGCCCAGCGTCGGATCGGCCTCCAGCGGATTCACCTGAGCCAGCATCACGCCCAGCGCGGCCAAGCCGCAGAGTGCGGCGATCAGGGCGACGACGAACAGGTCGAGCGCGGCAGCCACGACCCGCGCCTCGCGTCGCGCCGGCGCCCAGCCGATCCCGCGCTCCTCGGAGCGGAGCCCCACACGTCACCTCGGCGCTATCGGTCAGCCCGCCCTGGCTGAGGCCGAGCGTAGCATCGAACCATGCCCGCACTCAGTGGTCAGCGCCGTGGCCGGCAGCTCGCTCGCGGCGGCGTGGCGGCGGCGCTGCTCGTCGGCGTGACCGCATCGGTCGCCCTGATCGCCGTGCTCGCCCTGCTCGCATCGGGTCAGCTCGGTGGGCGCGCTCAGGCGGCTTCGCCGCTTGACGACCGGATCATCGACGCAACCGGTGAGAGCCGCTTCACGTTCATCCGCTGGGAGCTCGAGACCGCGCCGAACCACTGGCTCGAACTGTTCGCCGCGGTCATCCACGGGGCGCCGAGCTGCGATCTGGACGAGGCGGTGCGGCGTCTCGAGAGCGGCGGGCTGCTGCGCGACCCGGTCGCGACACAGTGCCTCGAACGCGCCCTTGAGGACGCGACGACAGGCGCGATCGCGGAGCTGGGCCTGGCCACGGCGCTGCCGTTCTTCCGCGGGCAGTCGATCGTCTGGCCGCCGGTGCAGATCGAGCTGCGCGACGCGCCGCGGGTGCTCGCGGTCTCACCGCGCTCCGAAATCCGGCTCGTCCGCAGCGTGCTGCTTGAGCCCACGCTCCAGCGCCACACGTTCGGGGAGATCGAGGCGATCGTCGAGTTCGGCGGCGACTGGTCGGCCTGGGTGCAGAGCGTCGGCGGGGTCGCGACCTACCCGGCGCTCGTCATTCCGCGGCCGACGTGGGGCGACACCCTGCGCCTCGTGGGGCACGAGTGGGTGCATCACTATTTGATCTTCCACCCGCTCGGCCGCGCTTACTTCCGGTCCGACGACCTGCGCACGATCAATGAGACGGTCGCCGACATCGTGGGCGACGAGATCGGCGCGCAGGCGGCAGGGCCCGAGACTGGCTCGAAGGGCCGCTCCGAAGCAGACGAACTGCGGGATGAGGCGGTCGACGAAATCCTCCGCAACCTCCGTCTGGAGGTCGACGCGCTGCTCGCCGACGGCCAGATTATCGAGGCGGAGGTGCTGATGGAGTCGACCCGCGGCAGGCTGGCTGTCGCGGGCGTGCGCTACCGGCGGATCAACCAGGCGTTCTTCGCGTTCCGAGGCGGCTACGCGACCCAGCTCGGGGCCGCCAGCCCGTACGGCCCGCTGCTCGAGGAACTCCGAGCGCGCTCGGGGTCGGTCGCCGATTTCGTCGCGGCGATCCGCGGCGTCGGATCGGTCAGCGACGCCGATGCGGTGCTTGGAGCGCGTTAGCCGTCAGTTGACGCAGCGTCCGGCGCCGCAGGCAGCGGCGGGGCGCTGAGGCCGCGACGCTGTGGCGGAGGCAGGCTACGCGTCGAGGTTATAGACCTTGACGGCGTTGTCGTGGAGAACCTTGCGGGCGTCTTCCTCGGAGAGCTGAGTAAAGACGTCCTCGACGAAGTCCTTCGGGACCTGGGCAACGGAGGCGGGTCCCGGCGACATGCTGGTGGGGTGCGGGAAGTCGGTCTCGTAGAGGAAGTTGTCCGCGCCGACGCGCCGGATCGCGTCCAGCGCCGAACCCTTCTCGAACCAGAACGGCGCGTAGATTTGCCGCTTGAAGTATTCGCTGGGCTTGAGGTCGTACTCGGGGTGCTCGATGTTTGCGCCGTTGTTGAACCACTGCCAGTCGAGCGCCTCAAGCACGAAGGGGAGCCAGCCAATCCCGGCCTCGACCGAGACGATCTTGAGGTTGGGGTGCCGATGGCAGATGCCGGAGACGATCACTTCGCAGACCTGGCGGACGTTGGCCATGAACATCTTCACCGAACCCTGGGCGATGTTGGCCTGGCGACCGTTGCCTTCGAAGCCAGCCAACTCGTCAAGGCCGCCCGAGCCGACGTGGAAGTTGATTGCCATGCCAAGGTCCTCGGCGGCGTGGAAGACTTGGGCCCAGTCGGAGTGGCCGAGCGGGACCTGGCCGTCCCTCTCGGGGGCCCCGTTCATCAGGATGCCCTTGTGGCCCAGCTTCGCGCAGCGCTCGATCTCGGCGCGGCAGAGGTCGAGGTCCCAGAAGGGCAGCGCGGTGATCGGGATGAGCCGCTTGGGGTCGGCGGAGCACCAGTCCGTCTGGAAGTCGTTGTAGGCGCGCACGCACTCAATCATCAGCTCCGGCTCATCCAGCGAGATGAAGCTGGCGTTGCCGAATCCGCCGACGTTGGGGTAGAGAATCTCGGCGTAGATGCCGTATTCGTCCATCCGTTGCAGCCGGTGCGTCGAGTCGTAGGAGGCGGGGTCGGCGTCCTCGAGCCTGGGCGGGTGCGAGGGCATCCACTCTTTCCAGCCGGCCATCGCCATCATGCCGGCGGGAGCGGCCAGCTTTCCGTTGAGAATCCAGGTTGGGTTGCCGGTCTCGGGGTTGTCGCGGACGTGTGGGACCATGTCGCCCCACTTCTTCGAGACCCGTGAGGTCCAGACGTCGTAGGGCTCGCTGATGTGGCAATCCACATCGATAATCTTGACGGTGTCGGCGAGCATTGGCTGTTCCTTACTGCTGCGGGGTGTGAACGGTCACGGCGGTCAATGGGCGCAGAATAGCCAATGTGGCAGCTCTCGAGCCAGCGCGAACATACGAAGGGGGGCGTCGGGTAGGGGGAAGGCCCCCCTCTGTCACTCCGTGACATCTCCCCCCGCCGAGCGGGGGGAGAGGGGAATCGGATTCCGCTGACCACTCAATGTGGTCAGCGGGGGGGGAGAGCTGATCCGGATTGTTCGGGGCGTTCCTAGTTGGGCTCGTCTGCGATGGCTTCGTCGCTGGCGTCGGACGAGACGGCGGGGACTTCTTCCTGCGGGGGGAGGCCGATTCGAATCGCGTATTCGATCGTGCCGAGGAACTGGTCGATCACGGTCAGTTCGAGCACGTAGAGACCGGCGGGGAGGTCGGTGGTGTCCCAGCGGGCGAGCACGCCGGCTTCGACCGGGTTGTCGCCGCCGGCCAGCGAGATCGACGAGTCCTCGGAATCGAGCCGCTGCGCCGTCAGGGTCCAGCTTTCGAACTCGCCGCTGGCGGCTCGACCGATGATCGCCAGCGGCCCGCGCGCGACCATGGTGCCGTTGACCGGAGCATCGAGCCGCAGGGGTGCATCGGCTTCGCTGGTCGCTCCCGCACGTAGATAGGCGACGCGCTGTTCGCGCAGCCACGCTGTCGTGACGGGATCGGCCGGCTGTTCGAGCCAGTAGCCATCAACGCTGAATGCGGCCGGCGTCTCGGACGTCGCCGCCTGCAAGGTGCGACGGTCGACCTCGGCCTCGACGCACACATCGTTCTCGATCGCCGGCGCGACGCGGTGGCTGATGAAGACCTCGGTGACGAGGCGGTCGCAGGCCCCGCGGAGCTCGCCGTCGCCCTGCCCGAGCGGGATCTGAGGCGCGTAGACCTCGGCACGATGCAGGCCCGGTGGCTCCTCGAAGCTCAGCACCTCCAGGCCGTCGTGCGCCGCGAGCATCACGTTGCGCCAGATCAAGCCGGCCGTCTGCGACGACGAGCCGCCGGTCATCGGTTCGTTGTCGGCGTTGCCGACCCATACGCCGACGACCAGCTGCGGGGTGTAGCCGAGCGTCCAGTAGTCGCGGCGCACGTCGTTGAGCCCCGGGTCGCCGGCCGTGCCGGTTTTCGCGGCCGCGGGCCGATCCAGCACGAGGTTCGAGTTGAGCCCGTAGAGCAGCGAGCGCGCGTTGTTGTCGCTGAGGATGTGTGTGATCAGGAAGCTCTGCGCCGGTCGCGCGACCGCACGTTGCTCGGGTTCGGCGTAGCTGTAGACGATCTCACCGCGCGCGTTGCGCACCTCGATCACCGACACCGGATCGAGGTCGCGATAGCCGCTCGGCAGCTCGCGCAGCGTCGGCTGGCCGACCATCACGCCGTTCCGCGAGACAGCGGCGTAGGCGTAGGTCATGTCGAGCAGCGATACGTCGCCGCCGCCGAGCGTGATCGAGGGGCCATAGTTCGACGCGTCGTGCATTGTGGTGATGCCCAGCTGATGCATCGTGTCGAGCAGGTAGGGCACGCCGATCTCGCTGGCGACGCGGAAGGCGGGGATGTTCATTGAGTTGGCCAGCGCGCTGCGGGCGGTCACGGGACCGCGGAAGCGCTCATCGAAGTTGGTCGGCTCGAAGACCGTGCCGTCGAACTCTTCCCAGCGCGTCGGCACGTCCCAGATCACCGTCGCGGGATGCCAGCGGCGCGGGTCGAGCTGGAACGCGGACAAGTAGGTGAGCGGCTTGATTGAGGAGCCCGGCGAGTGCAGGGCGGTCGCGAGGTTGACCTGGCCGTCGAGCTCCTCGGCGAAGAAATCACGGCTGCCGACCATCGCGCGGATCTCGCCACTGGCCGGATCGAGCGCGACGAGCGAGCCGTTATGGGCGCCGGTCTGCTCCTCGAAGCCGGCGATGGCGGTCTCCAGCTCGCGTTCGGCAAGGGTCTGGAGCTGCATGTCGATGCTGGTGGTGATGCGCAGGCCGCCGCGCGCCATCAGCCCCTCGCAGCTTCCGACCGAGTCGGGCACCGGGATCTGGCCACGCTCGCAGAGCGCCAGCAGCTCGGCGCGGACGTAGAGCACGAAGTGCGGCGCCACGATCTCGAACTCCTTGGAGTCGAAGCGCAGCGGCGCCAGCTTCGCCGCATCCGCTTCGTCCTGCGTGATGTAGTCGTGGCGGGCCATCAGGTCGAGCACATCTGCCTGACGGCCCTTGGCGCGCTCGAAGTGCTCGATCGGGTTGTAGAGCGAGGGGGCCTGCGGCAGCCCGGCCAGCAGCGCCGCTTCGGGCAGCGTCAGCTCGGCGGGCGGCTTACCGAAGTAGCGCTGGCTGGCCGCGCCGATGCCGTAGGAGAAGTTCCCGTAGAAGATGCTGTTCAGGTACCACTCGAGGATCTGCTCCTTGGAGAACTCGCCGGTCAGCTCAACGGCGAGAATCGTCTCCTTGATCTTGCCCCGCACCCGCTCAGCCGTCCGGCCCGAGCGCTCCTCGACCGGGACCAGCACGTTCTTGACCAGCTGCTGCGTGATCGATGAGCCGCCTGAGCCGCCGAGGAAATCGGAGCTGCCGGTGCCGAAGTTCTCCCAGGCCGCGCGCATCAGGCCGCGCAGGTTGATCCCCTCGTTGTCCCAGAACGAGGCGTCTTCGGTCGCCACGGTGGCGTCGATCATGAACTGCGAGACCTCGTGCAAGCGCACCGGGTCGCTCAGCCCGAGCAACGGGTCGGCGAACTCGAACAGCAGCACGCCAGCTTCGCCGTCGCGGTCGAAGATCCGGCTGGTGCCGAGCGAGCGTTGGGTGTCGACGATCGCGTCGGGCTCGACGAGATCGTCTGCGAATCCGCGGTAGATCGTGTAGGCCGCGGCAGCCGCGACGCCAATCACCAAGGCGATCAATCCCGCCGCGACGATGCCGGCCAGCAACCAGCCGCGCGCACCGGACGGTTGCGCGGCTTGAGTGCGTCGCTGGCGGCGCCCGCGCAGGAGCGCGCGGCGCCTCGTGCGGCGCTGCTTCGAACGTTCGCGATCGCTGCTAGTCGCCAAGATGTGTCCGTCCGAAGTCCCGCCGCTTCCACCGTATCGCAGCGCCGCGCGCATGACGCCGATTCGAGCGCCGCGCAGACCCTGCATATACTCGATCGAGAGAGGTCAACCAGCCCATGAGCGACTCCCCGCCCTCCGCAGCCGACGCGTTCAGCGCCGATCAGGTGCGCCACCTGGCGATGCTCTCGCGCGTGGGCATGACGCCCGAGGAAGTGGAGGGGTTCCGCGCGGAGCTGGCCACGATCCTCAGCCACATCGAAACGCTCGCCGCGGTCGACACCGAAGGCGTGCCGCCGACGGCGAACGGCGCCGACCTGCTCAACGTGCAGGCTGAAGACGCCGCCCGTCCCTCGCTGCCGGTCGACGAGATCCTGGCCAACGCCCCGCAGCGCGAAGCGAACTACTTCCGCGTGCAGGCGGTGCTCGAATAGCCATGGCAGCGAGCGCCACCGACCCCTGGCTGACGATCGCCGCCGCGGCGCAAGCGCTGCGCGGCGGCGAGGTCAGCTCGACCGACCTGACACGCGCCGCGCTCGACCGGATCGCCGCGACCGACGAGCGAGTCCGCGCGTTCATCACGGTGACCGCCGAGCAGGCGCTCGAGGCAGCCGGCGCGGCCGACGACCTGCTGCGCAGCGGCGACGCGTCGAGCCCGCTGACGGGCGTCCCGATCGGCCTCAAGGACGTCCTGATGACCAAGGGGGTGCGGACGACGGCCGGCTCGCGGATGCTCGACAGCCTCACGCCGCCCTACGACGCCACCTCGGTCGGGCGTCTGAACGAAGCGCATGCGGTGTCGCTGGGCAAGACGAACATGGACGAGTTTGCGATGGGCTCGTCGACCGAGCATTCGGCCTGGTTCCCCACTTCCAACCCGTGGGACCTCGAGCGCGTGCCGGGCGGCTCGTCGGGCGGCTCGGCTGCTGCGGTGGCGGCGGGCCAGTGCATCGCCGCGCTGGGCTCCGACACGGGCGGCTCGATCCGCCAGCCGGCGTCGTTTTGCGGCGTCGTCGGGCTCAAGCCCACCTACGGGCGCGTCAGCCGCTACGGCCTGATCGCCTTCGCCAGCTCGCTCGACCAGATCGGCCCCTTCACGCGCACCGTCGAGGACGCCGCGTTGCTGCTGCAGGGGATCGCCGGGCCCGACCCGCTCGACTCGACCTGCAGCGACGAACCCGCGCCCGACTTCTCGGCGCAGCTTCGCGAGGGCCTTGACGGGCTGCGGATCGCCGCGCCGCGCCAGTTCTTCGAGGTCAACGACGAGGGCCAGGGCATGGACGCCGGCGTCGAGGCCACGGTCGCGTCCGCGCTCAGCGTCCTGGCCGCGAACGGGGCGCAGCTCGATCACGATGCCTCGCTGCCCTCGGTCGGCTACTCGCTGCCGGTCTACTACGTGCTCGCGCCGTCCGAGTGCTCGGCGAACCTCGCGCGCTACGACGGGGTCAAGTACGGCTACGGGGCGCGCGACGGGGACAGCATGTGGGACGACATGGAGGCGACGCGCCAGCGGGGGTTCGGCCCCGAGGTCAAGCGCAGGATTCTGCTCGGGGCCTATGCGCTCTCGGCCGGCTACTACGACGCCTACTACCTGCAGGCCCAGAAGGTCCGCACGCTGATCCGTCGTGAGTTCGACCAGGTCTTCGAGCGGGCTGACCTGATCGTCGCACCGACCGCGCCGACGGTCGCGTTTCGGCAGGGCGAGATCAGCGATCCGTACCAGATGTACCTCAACGACATCTACACGATCCCGGCGAATATCGCCGGCCTGCCGGCGATCTCGATCCCCTGCGGCTTGGCCGAATCCGAGATGCCCGTCGGTCTGCAGCTGATCGCCAACCGCAACCAGGAAGCGTTGCTGCTGCGCGCGGCCCACGCCTTCGAAGAGCTGGGCGGTTGGTCGTCGAGCCATCCCGAGCTCGGCTAGCTGGCGGACTTTTTCGGCTCAGGCAACGTTCAACACAGCGACTGCCAGATCGCTGTCATATGGTGGAAGAGGCATGTGGTTAGCCACCGCTGCGCGCCGTATAGCGAGGGCAGCGGGGGCAGCCGGTGGTCCAGCTGGGAGAGCGAGCGATGGACGCGGTATTACGAGCGCTCGAGCGCGACGGGCGGCTGACGATCGCCCAGCTTGCCGCGACCACGCAGCTGAGCGAGGCGGAGGTCCGCCTCCAGATCGCCGAAGCTGTCGACCGCAAGATCATTATGTCGTGGGGCGCGCGGATCAACTGGGAGTCGCTCGGCCTCAGCGCGGTCTACGCCCTCGTCGAGGTGACGCTCGAACCGCAGGACAACCTCGGGTACAACGGCCTCGCGCGCCGGATCGCACGCTTCGACGAAGCGCGCACCGTTTACTTCGTCTCCGGCGACTACGACCTGCTCGTGATGGTTGAGGCCCCCTCGATGGGCGAGATCTCCGACTTCATCTCCGACCGCCTCGCCACGATGCCCGGCGTCAAGGGAACGACGACCCACATCCTCATGCGCCGCTTCAAGGAAGACGGCGTCATGCTCGAAACCACAGAGGCGAGCCCTCGCCGCCGTGTCGTGCTATAGCGGATTGCGAACACAGGCCAACACCTATGCCAAGCATCTCCACCGGCGACCGACTGCCCGATCCTCCCGCGGCGCACCGTAGAGACCGGCTCGCGGAGCGGGTCCAGGCCGTCCCGGCATCCGGGATCCGGCGTTTCTTCGACATCATCGCCTCGCTGGAGCACGTGATCTCGCTCGGCGTCGGCGAGCCCGACTTCATCACCCCCTGGCCGATCCGCGAGGCGGCGATCCGCTCGATCGAGCAGGGCCGCACGCACTACACGTCGAACCTCGGCCTGCGCGAGCTGCGCGATGCGATCGCGCGCGAACTCGAGCGCCGCGACGGGCTCGAATACGACCCCGACAGCGAGATCCTGGTCACGACGGGGGTCTCGGAGGGTCTCGACCTCGCCGCTCGCGCGATCATCAACCCGGGCGACGAGGTGATCGTGCCCGACCCGTCGTACGTCGCGCACGCGCCGGCGATCGTGCTCGCGCACGGCACGCCGGTCTCGGTGCCGACCAGCGCGTGCGACGGCTTCGCGCTCGACCCGGCCGCCGTCGCCCGTGCGATCACGCCGCGGACCCGGGCGATGCTGCTCGCCTATCCCGCCAACCCGACCGGCGCGATCCTGACCCGCGAAGCGCTCGAACCGCTCGCCAAGCTGGCCGTTAAGCACGACCTGATCGTGATCTCCGACGAGATTTACCAACGGCTGATCTACGGCGGCGCCGAACACACGCCGGTCGCGTCGCTGCCGGGGATGCGCGAGCGCACGATCACGCTTGGCGGTTTCTCCAAGAGCCACGCGATGACCGGCTGGCGGGTCGGCTGGGCGGCGGCGCCGCCCGACCTCTTCGACGGCATGGTCAAGATCCACCAGTACGTGATGATGTCGGCGCCGACCGTCGCTCAGTGGGCGGCCGTCGAGGCGCTCCGCTCCGGCGAGGAGCATGTCGTGACGATGCGCGAGGAATACGACCGGCGGCGGCTGCTGATGTGGCAGGGCTTCAACGACCTAGGGCTGCCCTGCGCGGAGCCCCGCGGCGCGTTCTATGCCTTCCCCTCAGTCGTCGCCTCCGGCTACGACGATGAGACGTTCGCCGAACAACTGCTGCTGCAGGAGCAGGTCGCGGTGGTGCCGGGCTCGGCCTTCGGGGCGGGCGGCGCCGGCCACGTGCGGGCTTGCTACGCGACCTCATACAGCGAGATCGAAGAGGCGCTCGAGCGGATCGGCCGCTTCCTGCGCCGCGCTCCGCTGGCCAAGTAGCCACCGAGTAGCCCTCACACAGCCCTCACGTAGCCCCCACGTAGCCCCCGGGGCAAACAACCGCGTGCGCGGCGATACCATCGCGCTGCGGACACTCCGACGCACCGACACATCGAACTACCACGCGCATGACCACACCGAACGACGACGACCTCAGCCTGCGGATCACGCAAGTCCAGGCGCGGCCGCGGCCGGTCGACGAGGGTGAGCCCGACCCGCTGCGGCTGCAGCTGCGGCTCGGCACGACGCGCGGCGACATTGAGGCGCTGCTCGATGTCAGCGACGGACAGCCCGGCGCGGTCGTCTTCTGTTCCGGGGCGATGGGCGGCGAGCACGAGGTGATCGGGCCCGGCGGGCGGGTCTACGAGCGACTCGCCGGCGAGCTGCCCGCGCTGGGCGTCTCAACGCTGCGGATTCACTACCGGATGGCGGGCGAGTTCGAGGAATGCGTGCTGGACGTGCTCGGCGCGTGCTCGTTCCTCAGCGGCGTTGGGGCGGAGCGGGTCGTGCTGGTGGGCCACTCGTTCGGCGGCGCGGTCGTGATCAAGGCCGGCCAGATTCTGCCGATCGTCTGCGGCGTCGTCTCGCTCTCACCGCAGCTGTTTGGCACGCGTCAGGTCGAGCAGCTGGGCAAACCGCTGCTGCTGGTGCACGGCACTGCTGACGCGATTCTGCACCACGCCGCCAGCGAAGACATCTATGAGCGCGCGCAGGAGCCGAAGCGAATGGTGCTGATCCCCAACGGGGGGCACGGCCTGGCCGAGGATCCTGAGACGGTGCATGACGAAGTCAGCACTTTCATTCGCCAGTTGACGGTCCCGGCGGACTGAGGCCGAGCAGCGGCGCTGCTCGAGATCGGGGGGAGGGTCGAGGAGCCGCTCTCACAATTCCAACCATCGCTGCGTCGCGAGCGCCGGCAAACACGGAATGGGCAGCCACAAGGGCTGCCCCTGCAGGAGCGGGGGGGCGAGGGACCTCGCGAAAGAACGCGCTATCCGTGTAGGGGCAACCCTTGTGGTTGCCCTCCGCGTTCACCGTCACCAACGCGTCAATCGCAGCGCCGGAGGTCGCGCATGCGCCGCCTGGCTGGTGGGGGACCGGAGATCCCGCCGAATCGGGACTCCTGCGACAGGCGACAGCCCCTCCTACGGAGGGCCTGTCGCGACGCGAGCGAGGGGGGCTACTCGCCGTTGCCCGAGTTCCCGCCGCCGCCGCCCATGCCGAGGCGGTCGGCGATTGAGCGCGCGGCGTTGGTCAGCTCCATGGGGATCACCCACTTGGTGCTCGCGCTCTCGCCAAGCGTGCGCATCATGTCGAGGTATTGCAGGCCCATGGTGTTGCCGTGCACGGTGGCGGCAGCGCCGTTGATGCGTTCCAGCGCCTCGGCGTAGCCGCGCGCTTCGAGCACCTGGGCCTCGCGGTGACCGTCGGCGCGCAGCACCTGAGCCTGGCGCTCACCGTCGGCCTCGAGGATCGCGGCCTGCTTGAGACCCTGCGCGACGTTGATCTGCGCGTCACGGGTGCCTTCGGACTCAGTGATCTGGGCGCGGCGTGTGCGCTCCGCCGACATCTGCCGCGTCATCGCGTCCTGAATCGCGGGGGGCGGCTCGATCTCGCGGATTTCGACCGCGGTCACTTTCACGCCCCAGCGGTTGGTGACCTCGTCGAGCTTGATCCGCATCATGTCGTTGATCTCATCACGCCGCGAGAGCACGTCGTCGAGAATCATCTCGCCGACGACTGCGCGCAGCGTGGTCGTGGCCAGCTGTCGCGCCGCGCCGAGGTAGTCGCGCACTTCCAGCACTGTGCGCTCCGGGTCCATGACGCGCAGGTAGACGACGAAGTCAACATCGACGCCGGCGTTGTCGCGGGTGATGTTGCGCTGGGGCGGCACGTCGAAATACTGCTCGCGCGTGTCCACCTTGGTTCCGCTGTGGATAACCGGCACGATCCAGACGAGCCCGGGGCCTTTCATGCCCACGTATCGTCCGATCTGGAATTTTGCGACTCGCTCGTAATCACGCACGAAATTGATGATGGCCATCGGGTTTCCTCCGGGTTGGGACTCTACAGCGACTATACCTATCCAATGCAGCGATCACCGTGGCGCCGCAGCGCCCTCTACGCCTGGACTCGGATTGTGCGTCCCGCGACGAGCGTCGGCGTCGGCCTGACCGCGGCGCTCTGCGCGGTCGCCTGGACCGACGGCGCGGGCGCCTGGCACGAGCCGCTGCGCTACGGCGTCGCCCTGATGCTGCTGGCGGCGGCGGCGGCGGTCGCCAACGACCTGCTCGACGCGCAGCGCGACGCGCCCGTGCGCGTGTGGCGACCGATCCCGACCGCAACGATTTCCACGTCCGCCGCCCGCCTCGTGGCGATCCTGCTGGGCGCCGGCGGTCTCGCCGTGGCCGGGACGTTGGGCTGGCAGCCGCTGATCGTCGCCGCTGCGCTGGTGATCACGGGGGGCGTCTACAGCTACGCCTGGCGCGGCGCGGTCGGTGGCGTCGCCGCGTTCGCGCTCAGCGCGGTGCTCATCCCGCTCGGCGCAGCGCTCGTCGGCGGCACGGACTCTGGCGGGCCGATCTGGTGGGTCGCGCCGGTCGGCGCGGCGACCGGGCTGGCCTTCTTCATCGCCTACAAACTGCCCGAGTTCGAGCGAGATGACGAGGACGGCGCGCGCAACATCCTGCACTGGGCCGGCATCGATGTGGCCGTGCCGATGGCGTGGGCGGGGGTCGCCGTGGCGCTCGCGCTCGCGCTGTCGTCGGTCAACATCGCCGGGACCGACGCGACTTGGGTACTGGCGCCGTTGGCCTGGCTGCTGGTCACCACGATCGGCACGACGGTCGGGCTGCTGCGCCAGGTCACCGAGCAGCGGCTGTGGTGGCAGCGGGCGCTGCTCTGCCCGGGGCTGCTGGCGCTGATGGTCGGCTGGCTCGGCGCGATGGCGCCGATCTGATCGAGTCGGCGGCGCGGCTGTTTGCTACGTTGCGACCGATCACACGCAGGACACGAGGACCTCGATGAGCGAACCGCAGGACTGGCAACCCGAAGTCGACGAGCTCAATCTGCGGCGCAAGATGGCGCTGAAGATGGGCGGCGAGGAACGCGTCAGGCGACAGCACGAACTGGGCAAGCTGACGATCCGCGAACGGATCGACGCGATCGCGGACCCGGGAAGCTTCCACGAGATCGGCGGTCTGGCCGGTTACGGCAGCTACGAGAACCGCGAGTTTGTCGAGTTCAAGCCGCTGCCCTACATCGGCGGCCTGGCCAAGGTCGACGGGCGGCGCGTGGTGATCGGCGGCGAGGACTTCACGGTCGGCGGCGGCGCTGCAGACATCTCGACCCAGGAGCGCTTCAAGAGCCTCTTCCTGGCCGATATGGCGCGCGAGTATCGCGTACCGCTGATCGTCTTCCATGAGGGAGCCGGCGCGAACGTCGCGGCCGAGGGCGACGGTCACGGCCATCTGCCCAGCTCGTTCGACGTGTTCGGTCCCGACATCCTGGCCGGAAAGGAGGTGCCGCTGATTTTCGGCGTGGCAGGCGCCTGCGCCGGCGGCGTGGCCGCGCGCGCGATGCTCGGTCACTTCACAGTGATGACGCCGAACGGCGCGCTGTTCGCCGGTGGGCCGCCACTGGTTAAGCGCGCGCTCGGCCAGGACATCACCAAGGAGGAACTCGGCGGGCCCGACGTTCACGTGCTTCGCTCGGGAGCGATCGACAACCGCGCCAGCGACGAACTCGATGCAGTGGAGCAGATGAAACAGTTCCTGCACTACATGCCGAGCAACGTCTACGAGCAGCCGGCGGTGCTATCCAGCAGCGATCCGCCCGACCGCGAGGAGCAGGAGCTGCTCTCGATCGTGCCGCGCAAGCGCACCCGCCCGTACAACATGCGGCGGGTGATCGAGCTGATCGTCGACGACGGCAAGTTTTTCGAGGTCAAACCCGAGTTCGGGGCGACCGTCCACACCGTGTTCGCGCGGGTCGGGGGGTACGTGGTGGGCATCGTGGCCAACGATCCGAAGATGCTCGCCGGCGCGATGACGGCCGACTCGGCCGACAAGCAGGGGCACTTCGTTGAGCTCTGCGACCACTTCCACATCCCGATCGTGTTCCTCGCCGATGTGCCGGGCTTCATGCTCGGCCGACAGGCGGAGGCGACCGGGACGCTGCGTCACGGGATGCGCGCCTACTGGGCCACGTATCTCGCCACGGTGCCGGTCTTCACCGTGATCACGCGCAAGAACTTCGGCATGGCCGGACAGGCGACGGCCAACGTGGGCAGCATCAACTACCGCGTGGGCTGGCCGTCGGGCGACTGGGGCTCGATCCCGATCGAGGGCGGCGTCGCGGCCGCGTACCGACGCGAGATCGAGGCCGCGCCCGATCCCGACAAGCACCGCCGCGAGCTTGAGCACCACCTGCTGCAGTTCCGCAACCCGTTCCGCACCGCCGAGGCGTTCGGGATTGAAGACATCATCGACCCGCGCCAGACGCGTTCCTACATCTTTCGTTTCCTCGAGCACGCCTACGACACCGTGAGTCGTAATCTGGGGGTCAAAGCCAAAGCCGGCGTGCGGCCGTAGCGAAGCTGCGTGTGGCTCGGACAGGAGTCGCTGCGATGGTCCAAGCTCCGCCAAAGCGGGAGACCGCGCCGCTGCAGCTCGATGAAGAAATCGAGCTGCGGTTCCCCGCAGACTGTTTGTTGACGGACGAGCTGTATATCCAGTTCTGCCTTGCCAACGAACATCTGCGCTTCGAACGGTCGGCGGTAGGGTCCTTGGTCATCGTGTCATTCCCAAGCATACCCAGCACCCGCGGAGAATCCGAGATCGGGCGGCAGGTTGGGAACTGGTCGGCGGACGAGGGCGGCCAATGGCTGAACTCCGGCGCGGAGTACAGATTCCCCGACGGGCGGATCATGTTCGCTGACACGACTTGGCTGACGCAGGATCAGTGGGACGGTCTGGGCGAAGCGCAGCAAGGCTCATTCGTGCCTGTGCCGCCGACATTCGTCGTTGAAGTTCGTTCGCCGGGCCAATCCCTCGCTTCGCAGCAGCGCAAGATGGAGCGCTGGATCGGCTACGGCGCACGACTCGGTTGGCTCGTCGATCAGACCAGCAGCAGGCTGTGGGTGTACCGCCCGGGTGTAGAGCCGGTTGAGCTGCAGCGGCCGCTGGAGATCGACGGCCTGCCGGAGCTGCCGGGGCTGACTGTGGATCTCTCCCGCGTCTGGCTCTAACTACTGCCAGGCTCCTCGGGCAGCCGCCGCGCGTACCCTGCGACGAATGGACAAAGCCGGCGTCCGGCCCTGACCGCTCCGGCACAGAAAGGCATCGAAACCATGTCGACGTTTAGCGTTCCGCAGGATGCTCCCGACTGGATCCGCACGCACACCGAGCAGTATCTCAACAGCAACGGCGAAGAAGGCCACATGTGGGACCGGCCCGATGGCAGCGGTCAGATTCCCTGCCTGCTGCTGGTCACCAAAGGCCGCCGCTCGGGCGAGCTGCGCACCTTGCCGCTGATCTACGGCGAAGCCGACGACGCGTACGTGATCGTCGCCTCGCGCGGTGGGGCGCGCCTGCATCCCTCCTGGTATCTCAACCTGGTCGCCAACCCCGATGTCTCGATCATGGTCGGCCCGGAGCAGATGGAAGCGACGGCGCGCACGGCCGGGGGCACGGAGCGCGACAAGCTGTTCGCGCAGATGTCGCAGAGCTTCCCTCCGTATCTCGACTACGCGATCCGCGCCGCCGGCGCCGACCGCCAGATCCCGGTCGTGGTGCTCGACCCGAAGCGGGACTAGCGCAGCTGCGCAGACCGGCGTCCGCCGGGCAGACCGAGTGCCTATTTGGCGCTCGTAGCTGTGCGCATGTCGTTTCCACGGTAATCGGCTAGGCTCAACGAAGTCGCAGCCGCAGATGGAGCACGCACGATGGTCTCGGCCCCCGCCAAGCCCGTGACCGCTGACTGGCCGGAGATTCGATTCCCGGAGAGCTGTCCGCTCACCGAGGAACTGTTCGTCCAGCTGCGCATCGCCAACGACGGTCTGCGCTTCGAGCGATCATCGGAGGGGGCGTTGGTCATCGTGCCGTTTCCGTCGAATCGCAGTGCGGACGCCGAACATGAGATCGGCGGAGACCTCAGGAGCTGGGCCATGGCGGCGGGCGGACGGTCGACGGGACCGGGCGCCGCATACCTCCTGCCGGACGGATCGATCCGGTTCGCCGACGCTTCCTGGATGACTCAGGAGCAGTGGGACAGCCTGGGCGAGGCTCAGGATGGATCGACGTTCCCGACCTGCCCGACGTTTGTGGTGGAGGTCCGCTCGCCCGGCCAGACGCTCACCGACCAACAGGAGAAGATGGAGCGCTGGATCGGCTACGGCGCAATACTCGGCTGGCTGGTCGACCAGAACAGCGCCAGCGTCTGGGTCTACCGATCCGATCATGCCCCCGTACAGCTGGAACGCCCCGACAGCGTCAGCGGCGACCCCGAACTGCCCGGTCTGCGCATCGACTTCACCAACATCTGGCGCACCTACCCACGGTAGAGGGCTGGTTTGGCGAGCCGCCCGGAGCTCCCGGTGACTGTCAGTGCCGGAGCTGGATGTTCGGGATCAGGCGAGCGACGGGGGCAGGCCGACGGCGTCCTTGACTTCGGCGAGGACTTCGCTGGCGATGACCCGGGCGCGGCGGGCGCCGTCGGCGAGCACTTCGTCGACATGGTCGAGGTCGGCAGCCAGCTCGGCGCGACGCGCGCGGATCGGCTCGAACGTGGTGTTGATTGAGTCGGCCAGCAACCCCTTGCAGTCGTAGCAACCGATCCCGGCCGTCGTGCACTGCTCGTAGATTTCGGGCTGGCGCTCGGGGCCGAAGAAGCCGTGCAGCGAGTAGACGTTGCAGACCTCGGGGCGGCCGGGGTCGGTGAGGCGCCGGCGCTGCGGGTCGGTGATTGCGCCGCGCACGACCTTGGTCGTCTCTTCGGCGCTGGCGGCCATGTCGACCGCGTTGCCGTAGGACTTGCTCATCTTGCGGTTGTCGAAGCCCAGCACCATCGGCGCGTCGGTCAGCTCCGCCGTCGGCTCGGGGAAGACATCGCCGAAGTGGCGGTTGAAGCGCCGCACGATCTCGCGCGCCAGCTCGAGGTGGGGCAGCTGGTCCTCGCCGACCGGCACCTTGTTGGCGCGGTAGAGCACGATGTCGGCGGTCTGCAGCACGGGGTAGCCGACCAGCCCGTAGTTGATGTTGTCGGGCTGCTCGCGCACCTTGTCCTTGAAGGTCGGCACGCGCAGCAGCATCCCGTGCGGCGTGACCATGCTGAGCAGCAGGTGCAGCTCGGAGACCTCGGGCACGTGGCTTTGGACGTAGAGGATTGTCTCCTCGGGCCGGATGCCCGACGCGAGCAGGTCCATCGCGGTTTCGCGTACGTTGTCGCGCAGCTTGTCGGTGTCGGTCAGGGTGGTCAGCGAGTGCAGATCGACGATCGAGTAGATGCACTCGTAGCGGTCCTGGAGGGCGACGAAGTTCTGGATCGCGCCCAGATAGTTGCCAATGTGCTGCCGCCCCGTGGCGCGGATTCCGGCGAAGACGCGGTCACTCTGAGTGATGATATCAGTCATTGTCCACCATCGCTCCTCGATCGAAACAATCGCCGTGCCGCGACATGACGTTCACATCACATATCAGACTTGTCACGCTGCGGAGCCCCCCCACTAATTTCCTCACCTCGCAGCTCCACACTGGCATTCTGAGTGAGCAATGGACTACTATCTCCGGTATTCCTGAGGAAATGCAACGAGCTACGTGCCTGAATCCCTAGCAAACTAAGGCCAGCACGCAATGCTACTCTAACCGCTTCAACAAGAACCAGCCGTGCGCCAGAGAGAACGGGGTTAGCCTCATCAACAATCCGATGTCCCGCGTAAAACGCATTGAACGCAGTAGCCAGCTCCAAGACGTAACCAGTCAGATGGTGCGGCTCACGACGGATCGCCATGTCTACCACCAGCTCCGGCAGCTTCAAGATGACATTCACCAGCGCATCTTCGGCTTCTCCGTCCAATAGGTCGAGTCTGTCCCGCTTACTCTTCAGATCCTTATCCTTCGCGTTGCGGATAATGCTCGCACACCGGGTGTGCGCATACTGCGCATACCACAGGGGATTGTTAATATCGTGCGAAGTCGCCAAGCTGAGATCGAAGTCCATCTGCGCATCAGCGGACCGTTGCAGCATGAAGAAGCGCACCGTGTCTGCCCCCACCTGATCGAGAAGCTCGCGCAGTGTGACGATCTCACCCCGACGCTTCGACATCCGCACCCGCTCTCCGTCGCGGCGCAGGTGGACGAGCTGGTACAGCAACACCTCGAGTGCGTCGCCATCGCCGCCCACCGCTGTCAACGCTGCTTTCGTCCGCGCAACATGACCATGATGGTCAGCACCCCACACATCGATTACGGTGTCGAAGCGCCGTTCAATAAACTTTCTATAGTGGTAGGCAACGTCGCTGGCAAAATAAGTGGGCTTGCCATTCTTCCGCACGAGGACATTATCTTTGTCATCTCCGAGACCTGATGCACGGAACCACACTGCACCTTCCTTCTCGATCGTATAGTCTCCATCACGCAGTCGGCTCATCGCAGCATCGTACGTGGAGCTCCCGGCGGGATAGTAGAGATCAGATTCCGATTGCCAGTGGTCGAAATCAACGTTTAGGTCGAATAGATCCTCTCTGATTCGTTCGATAACCAGAGCTAGTCCGCGGCGAACAAAATCCTCCGGTGGCGTGCCGTCGTGTTCAAGCCAGCGCTTCCCGTGGAGTTCAGCAAGCTCCGCTGCGAAGTCCTTCATATACTCGCCGGCGTAGCCCCCTTCAGGCAGGCTTTCCTTACGACCGAAATGCTGCTGATATCGAGCTAAGAGAGTGAGGCCGAAAAGTCGGATTTGTTCACCGGTGTCGTTGATGTAGTACTCCCGCTGCACATCGAAGCCGGCCGCGTCGAGCACAGAAGCCAGTACGTCTCCGAGAACGGCGCCACGCCCATTGCCGAGCTGTAGTGGCCCGGTTGGATTGGCAGACACGAACTCAACCTGCACTCGCTTGTCACCCCCCAAGTCGACTTGTCCCCACCGATCACCGGCGTCGATCACCTTGAGCAGTTGGTCGCGCTTCCAAGACGGCACGAGACGGAAATTCAGAAACCCAGGAGGGGCAACTTCGACATCGTCAATGGGACCTTTTCGCTCAACCCGAGTGGCGATCTGTTTCGCTACGTCGAGGGGGGACCGTCGCACGGTTTTGGCAAGGCGCAAGGCAAGGTTGCAAGAGTAGTCCCCGTGATCAGAGTTCTGAGGACGCTCGATTCGCATCTCGGGCGGAGCGATCTTCGGCAATGCTCCATCATTCTGGGCTTGCTCGAGAGCCCGTCGAAGAGCTTCTGCAATCACTTGCCGTGTGTCGGAGTTCGTGGCCACGAGTCCCTCAGCCGTTGGTCCCGCAATGCTTGGCGTACTTCTCATCGGGTGCAGTGAGCTTCTTCTGCACTCTAACAACGCCTGATGCTATTCTGATCACTCTCAATCAGTCAAGGTCGCCTTTAGTGCACCGCTGCTGCGCCGGCGACGTCGAACTTGCCTGCGCGGGACCAGAGCAGCTGATGTTCTGGGGCGCGCATGTAGGGGTCGTCGTCGAGCAGGCGATTGGCCCAGTTGCGTGCGTTCTGGATCAGCTCGTGGTCGGTCAGCTTGGCGACGCGCAGGTCGGGCAGGCCCGCCTGACGGGTGCCGAAATACTCGCCGGGGCCGCGCGTCTCGAGGTCGACCTCGGCCAGCTCGAAGCCGTTGGAGGTGCGTTCCATGATTCGCAGGCGCTTCTGCGCCTCGGCCGCCTCCGTGTCGGAGATCAGGAAGCAGACCGACGTGCGGTCGTTGCGACCCACGCGCCCACGCAGCTGGTGCAGCTGGGCCAGGCCGAAGCGGTCGGCGCCCTCGATCACCATCACCGTGGCGTCGGGCAAATCCACGCCGACTTCGACCACGATCGTGGCCACCACGACGCTGGCCTCACCACTGCCGAGTTCCGCCATCACGGCGCGCTTGTCCTCGCCCGACATGCGTCCGTGCAGCAGCCGCAGGCGGGGCGCGAGCGAGGCGAGCGGACCATCGCGGAGGCGCTCGAACTCCTGGGTCGCCGCAGCGGCCTCGATCTGGTCCGACTCCTCGACGAGCGGGCAGATGATGAAGGCCTGATTGCCGGCCGCGACCTCATCGCGGATCCGTTGGTAGACCTCGCCGCGCTGCTGCGGTGCGATCACGCGGGTGGCGACGGGCAGGCGACCCGGCGGCAGCTCGTCGATCGTCGAGCTGTCCAGCTCGCCGTAGATGGTCAGCGCCAGGGTGCGGGGAATCGGCGTCGCGGTCATCACCAGCAGGTGCGGAGAGCCCTTGCTGCGCAGCGCGTCGCGCTGCAGCACGCCGAAGCGATGCTGCTCGTCAACGACGGCGAGGCCGAGCTTGCGCAGCGCCGTGCTCTCCTCGATCAACGCGTGCGTGCCGACGACGAGGTCGAGCGCGCCCTCGCGCATCTGGGCGCGGATCTCGCGCTTCTCGCGCTCGGTCATGCTGCCGGTCAGCTTGGCGATGCCCATCGAGCGGCCCAGCGCGGGGGTCATCACGAAGTCGTGGTTGAGCGAGTCGCCCTCGCCGGCGAAGATCTTGCGGAAGGTGCGGTAGTGCTGTTCGGCGAGCACCTCGGTGGGCGCCATCAGCACGGCCTGGTGTCCGGCTTTGACGGTGGCGAGCATCGCGGCGGCGGCGACGACCGTTTTGCCCGAGCCGACGTCGCCCTGCAGCAGCCGCGCCATCGGCTCGGAGCGGGCGAGGTCGTTGCGGATATCGGTCAGCGCATTGGACTGCGCGGCGGTGAGCTGGAAGGGCAGCGCCTTGAGAAATGCATCGAGGAACCTGGCCTCCATGATGATCCGCGGCGCGTCGTTGCGCCGCCGCGCCTCGCGCTTGCGGCTGAGCACGGCTAGCTGAATCGCGAGCAGCTCCTGGAAGGCCAGCCGATCGCGGGCCGCGTCGACTTCCTCGAGGCTCTCGGGAAAGTGCATCGCGCGCAGCGCCTCGCGCTCGCCGGGGTAGCCGGTTGCCTCGATGATTCGCGGCGGCAACGACTCAGCCATCAGCGGCAGGTAGTCCTGCACCGCCTTGTGGGCGAGGCCGCGTATTGCACGGTCGGTGAGGCCCTTGGTCAGCGGGTAGATCGGCGTGAGCCGCCCGACATGCGCGCTGTCGTCGAGCGAGTCATCGAGGATCTCCCAACGCGGCGATTCGAGCTGCACGCGCCGCCCGCGCTGACCAACCTTGCCCGAGAGTCCGACGCGCATCCCGGGCTTGAGGCTGTTGGGCAGATATTTCAGCCCCCACCACCAGGCCCGCACCCGACCGGTCTCGTCGGAGATCACCGCCTCGGTGGCGACGCGCCCTTTGCGCAGCCGTACGAGTTTGCAGGACTCGATTCGTCCGACCACCGTCGCCTGTTGGTCGAACAGCAGGTCGCCGATCTTGCGCACGTTGCTGAAGTCCTCGTGGCGCAGCGGCAGGTGCCAGAGCAGGTCGTAGACGTTGTCGATCCCGAGCACCTCGAGGCCGGCGCGGGCCTGGTAGGAGACGCGGCCCAGCGCGCTCACCGGGGTGGCGAGCTCGTCGGCGATCTCGCCGCTCGGCGGGCGCGAGTTGCGGCGGGTGCGCGGCGCGGCCCGCGGCTTCGGTTCGGGCTCGTCCGGCTCGTCGTTCTCAAGCTCGTCACCCGCGGGCGGCTGCACCCCGTTCGTGCGGGCGCGCAGCGTGCGTTCGACGAGCTGGTGCCAGGCGGCCCGTTCAACGTCGTTCAGTGCGGCATAGCCGCCGCGCGGCAGCCTGGCGACGAACTGCGTGAGCAGCTTCGCCTGGGGCCCCTCGCGGCGGCCGAGCGCCAGGAACGCATCCAGCCCGCCGCTGACCGCGCGATTTTCGTAGCCCTGCTTGCGCTCGAGCGCGAGCATCTTGAGCAGCGTGTCGGTCTTCGTGGCGGTCGCCCGCGTCGTCATTGCACGCGCGCCAGCACGGCCACGCCAACGGTCCCGGGGCCGACGTGCGCGCCCAGCACGGGACTGCCGAGCTGGATGTCGAGCGGCGCGTCGGGCGCGGCGGCGTGAATCCGCTCGGCCAGCGCCTCGGCGTCGGCGAGCGAGTCGCCGTGCAGGATCGAGACGCGCTCGGGCGCGCCTGCGGCCATGATGTTCGCGAAGAGCCGGTCGATCGCCTTACGTCGAGTGCGGGGACGCTCGACATCGGTGATCACGCCATCGGTCAGCTCGAGCAGCGGCCGCACGCGCAGGACCTTGCCGGCCAGGTGGCGGGCGCGGCCGATCCGGCCGCCGCGCAGCAGGAAGTCGAGCGTCTCGACGAACAGCAGCAGACGAACGCGCGCCGCTGTTTGCTCGGCGGCGGCCACTACATCCTCCGCAGATCCGCCAGCCTGAGCGACCTCCGACGCGGCCTCCGCGGCCCAGCCGAGACCGAACGAGGTGATCCGCGAGTCGACGACATGCACCGGCGGACCGCCATCGCGCAGCGCAGCGCCCTGCCGCGCTGCCTCCACGGTGCCTGACAGCGCGCCGCTGATGTGAATCGAGACGATCGCATCGGCATCGGCGTGCGCAGCGAAGACGTCGCGGAACTCGCCTGCGGAGGGCTGGGAGGTGGTGGGCAGTTCAGCGGCAGTCGGCAGACGGCGCCAGAACTCTTCCTGGGTCAGCGTGACCCCGTCCTCGAAGACGTCGTCGCCAAACTGCACGTGCAGCGGGACGACGCTGATCTGATCGCTGGCGCTGAGACCAGACGTGGAATCGGTGACGACGTGGACGGACATGCGTTCGGCTCCCGATATGGCGCACACTACTAAGCAGTTGGCGCCCTGTAAACCCTGGGACAAGGCTACTCGAGCGCGAGCAGCCACGGATAATGCGGCTGGTCCCCCCAGACGAGGTCGACTTCGAGCCCGGTCTGCTCCGCGATCGCCTCAACCAGCGCGTCCGCCTCGGCGTCGCTGGGCTCTTCGCCGGCGTAGATGGTGAGCAACGATCCGTCGGGCTGCTTCTCGATCATCCGCTGGGCGAGCTCCGCCGCGGCGGCGCTGGTGGTCTCGCAGCCGGCGACGATCGCGCCGTCAAGCATCGCGAACGGTTGGCCCTCGGCGAGGGGGATGTCGCCGCGGATCGCGCGCGCGGCGTGCGATACCTCGCCGACGAGGACGGCCTCGAGGCCCTCTTCCATCTCGGACACCACATCCTCCGTCGGCACGCCGCCGATCCGGCTGATCAGCGCGGCTACGCCAGCGGCCTGCGTGTCGCACGGGAGGACGAAGAGCTGCGCGTCCTCGGAGACGTCGCGCGCGCGCGTCGCGGCCGGGATCACGTTGCCGTGATTGGGCAACACCACCACCTCCGCGGCGTGCGTCGACTCTGCGGCTGAGAGGATCATTTCGACGCTGGGATTGTCGGAGGCGCCGCCGCTGATCAGCGCCGTCGCGCCGAGCTGACGGAAGACACGCACAAAGCCCGCGCCCTGCACGACTGCGAGCACCGCCGCGTCCTCCTCGCCCTCGTGCACTCTGGCGGCCTGGGCGCGCATGTCGATCGCGCGGAAGGCGCGGATTTCGGCCTGCTCGTCGAGCCGCGCGTAGGCCAGCTCCGGCTCGGTGGTGTGGAGGTGGATGCGCAGGCGCTCGCCGGCCGGGGCGAGCATCAGCGTCTCGTCGGCGCCGGCGTCGCCCTCGAGCGGGGCGGTGGCGATGTCGGCGAGCGCCAGGCGCAGCTCTTCGACGTCGAGCACGCCGGCCACGACGAGCTCGGTGCAGAAGCCATCGAAGCCGTCGCCGCTGTCGAGCCGCCGGGACAGCCATGAGGGGTCGATGTCGCCGAAATCCTCCGGCGTCTCGGGCAGCGCGTCGCCGCGCGCGCCGGCCAGCATCCCGCGCAGCATCATCTCGAGCCCGCGCGCGCCGGCGTCGACCACGCCGGCATCGGCGAGCACCTGATTGAGCTGCGGCGTGCGCTCGACGGCGGCGTAGGCCTCGGTCACGGCGACGTCCAGCAGCTCGACGACCGAGTCGGTGTGATACTCGGCGGCGACCGCAGCGGCTTCGCGGGCGACGCTGATCATCGTGCCCTCGCGCGGCTCGGAGACCGCGGCCCGGGCGGTCTCCGCGGCGGCGGTGAGCGCAGATCGCAGCAGCGCCGGATCGACGCGCTCGTGACCCTGCAACGCGCCGGTGAGCCCGCGCAGCCACTGCGAACCGATCACGCCCGAGCTGCCGCGGGCGCCGAGTAGCGCCGCATCGGAGGCCGCAGCGGCGACCTCCGTGAGGGATGCGCCCTCCGCAATGCGCTCGAGCGCGCCCGCTGAGGCCGCCAATGTGCGGCCCAGATTCGCGCCCGTATCGCCGTCGGGAACGGGATAGACGTTGATTTTGTTCAGTGCTTCGCGGTGCAGCGCCACCCATCCGGCCGCCCCGGCGACCATTCGGCTCCAGCCCTCCGCGTCGATGCTGAGCGTCGGATCGGTCACGCGCTCACCTCTCATCATTGTCGCCATGGTTGTGGTCGGCTTGTCAGCCGCGCGTTGTCCCCTGCGGGCAGACTGGTATGGTACGCACAGCGAGCAGGAACGTCCCCAGTCGCCGGGCGGCAGGGTGGGATGGCGGAGGGCCGGAGCGATGGCTGGGAAGTGCGACCTGTGCGAGAAACACACGACGTTCGGACGCAACATCCGGCACAAGCACTCCGGTCGCTGGCAGCGGAAGGCGCCGCGGACCTCGCGGACATTCAAGCCCAACGTCCACCGGCGCCGGCTCATGATCGATGGCAAGCAGGTGCGGGTCAACGTCTGCACCTCGTGTCTGCGCACCATGCTCAAACGGATCGCCGCCTGAGCAGTACCGCTCTGCGATGAAGAAGAGAGGTCGACCGACCACAGACCACTGACATAGCTGAACGACGGGAGGGCGCCGCCTCAACGCCCGATCGCCCGTGAACCGCACCCGCATCCAGAGGCAGCAAGCGATCCTGTCTGATACCCAGGACCCGACAGACTCAAGAGAAGGACCGAGATCATCAGTATGCGAATCTATGTGGGGAACCTCCCCTTCCGGACGACGGCCGAAGAACTGCGCGACCTGTTCGCCGGCCATGGCACGGTCAACGACTGCGTGATTCCCGTGGACCGCGAAACGGGCCGCTCGCGCGGCTTCGGCTTCGTCGACATGGACGACGACACCGGCCGCGGCGCCATCGAAGCGCTTGACGGCGCCGACATGGACGGGCGCGCGCTGCGCGTCAACGAGGCGCGCCCTCGCACGCCGGGCAGCGGCGGTGGTGGCGGCGGCGGTGGCGGTGGCTACCGCGGCGAGCGCTCCGGCGGCGGCGGCGGCGGTGGTGGTGGCTACCGAGACAGCGGCGGTGGTGGTGGCTTCCGCGACCGTGAGCCGCGCTACGACGACCGTGGCGGCTCCTCCCGCGGCGGCGGCGGCGCGGGTGGCGGAGACCGTGACCGCGAGCGCCGCTGGTAGGACGCTTCAACCCCGCTCCCACCAACACTTCGGTGAACCTGCGCGTCCGCGAGCTTCAACCAGGCCGCGGCGCGCAGCCGTTCATCGATGTGCTGTGGCGCGTCTACGCCGGCGATCCCACCTGGATCCCCCCGCTACGACGCGTCATGCGGGAGCGGCTCGACCCCGAACGAACGCCGTTTCTGCGCTACGGCCAGGCTCAATTGTTCCTGGCCGAGCGCGACGGCGTGCCGGTAGGCCGCATCTCGGCGCACCTCAATCCGGTGCACGACGAGAAGTGGGGCGAACACGCCGGCTTCTTTGGATTCTTCGACTGCGTCGATGATCCGGAGGCCGCGGCGGCGCTCTTCGAGGCGGCCGAGGGCTGGCTCCGTGAGCGCGGAGCCGAGTTCTCGCGCGGACCGATCTCGTTCACGCTGAACGAGGAGGCGGGCTGTCTCGTCGACGGTTTCGAGACGCCGCCAGTGATCGCGATGCCGCACGGGCGGCGCTGGTTCCCCGACCTGATCGAGGCCAGCGGCTACGCCAAGGTCAAGGACCTCTGGGCATACCACTACCCGGTTGACACTGAGCTCGAACCGCGCCGCCGGCGCTCCCTGGAGCGCGTTCACGGCATGGAGCGCGTGCGCGTGCGCCCGTTCGACAAGCGCAACCTGCGCCACGATGTGCGGCTCGCAGCCGAGGTCTATAACGACGCCTGGCAACACAACTGGGGCTCGACGCCGATCACCGAGGCGGAGGCCGACCGGCTGGCCAACGACCTCGTGCAGTTCGCCGACCCCAAGCTAACGGCGATGGTGGAGATCGACGGCGAGGCAGCGGCGATGGTCGTGGCGATCCCCAACCTGAACGAGTGCGCCCGCGACATCGATGGGCGACTGTTCCCGTTCGGCTGGGCCAAAGTGCTGTGGCGTCTGCATCGCGGCCCGCGCAGCGGGCGGGTGATGCTGCTGGGCGTGCGTCAACAGTTTCGGACGCGCGAGTTCGCGCACATCGGTGTGATGCTGATGGCGCAGATCCACGAGCTGGGCCGCGCCCGGGGCTACGACTGGGCCGAGCTGGGTTGGGTGCTCGAAGACAACGAGCTGATCAACTCGGCACTACGCCGGACGGCCGCGGAGGTCTACAAGACCTACCGGGTTTACCAGAAACCGCTCTAGTCAGCCGGCCGCGATCGCGCTGCGCAGGCGGGCCACTGCGGCTTTGACCGTCTCGCGGTCGTTGTAGATCGCGGAGCCGGCGACCAGCCAGGTCGCGCCGGCGGCGATGATCGCGGCGATCGTCTGCTCGTTGACGCCGCCGTCGACGGCGACCAGCGCGTCGCTGCGATCGGCGGCGTCGAGCCGCTCGCGGGCCTCGCGGATGCGGTCGAGTGCCTGCGGGATGAAGCTCTGACCGCCCCAGCCGGGGTTAACGCTCATGATCTGCACGCGGTCGCACTCGGCCAGCATCGGCTCGAGCGCCGTCACCGGCGTGCCCGGGTTGAGCGTGATGCCCGCCTCGCAGCCGCGCTCGTGGATCTGCTGCAGCACGCGGTGTGGGTGACGCGTCGATTCGAGGTGAATCGTGATGCAGTTCGCGCCGGCAGCGGCGAACGCCTCGATCTGCCGCTCGGGCTGTTCGACCATCAGGTGCGCCTCGATCGGGAGGTCGGTCAGGCCGCGCACGGCCTCGAGCATCTGCGCGCCGAAGGTGATCGGCGGCACGAAGGCGCCGTCCATTACGTCGAGCGAGATCGCATCGACGCCAGCCGCCTCGGCCTCTCGGACCTGCTCGCCGATCCGCGTCCAGTCGGCCGCGAGGATCGAAGGGGCGAGCTCGATCTTGCGGCGCGCCTGGGGGCCGCTCATTGCTGTGCGCCTTGCGCGGGTGCCAGGCGCAGCCTGGTCTTGGCTTCTGTGAGCGCCTGGCGCACGCGGCGCGGTGCGGTGCCGCCGGGTACATCGCGTGCGGCAAGCGCGTCGCGAATGGTCATCCCCACCGCGTCGCGTCCGAACGACTCGTGGACGAGGCGAAGGTCGTCGAGCGAGAGCTCACGGAGGCCGCGGTTGCTAGACTCGCAGATTCGCACGAGCTGCCCAACGACGCGGTGCGCCTCGCGGAACGGCACGCCCTTGCGGGTGAGGTAGTCGGCGTAGTCGGTCGCGAGGATGAACGGGTCGTCGTCGACCATCGCGCGGGCTCGCTTGCCGTTGACCTGCGCCGTGAGCATCGCCGGGGCCAGCACATGCACGGTGCCGACGAGCGTGTCGGCGGTATCGAAGAGGCCCGCCTTGTCCTCCTGCAGGTCGCGGTTGTAAGCCAGCGGCAGCCCCTTCAGCGTCGACAGGAACCCGGTCAGATGCCCGATCACACGCCCGGCGCGTCCGCGCGCCAGCTCGGCGATGTCGGGGTTGCGCTTCTGCGGCATGATCGACGAGCCGGTCGTGAACGCGTCGTCGAAGCGCAGCACGCCGAACTCAGCGCTGCTCCAGAGGATCACGTCCTCGCACAGCCGCGAGATGTTGACCATGCAGATGGCGGCGACGGCGAGGTATTCGGCGACGTAATCACGCGACGAGACCGCGTCGATGCTATTGCGGGTCACGGCGTCGAAGCCGAGCTCTTCCGCCACCGCCTGGGGGTTGATGGGGTAGGCCGCGCCAGCCAGCGCGGCGCTGCCGAGCGGCATGATGTCGGCGCGTGCGAACGCATCGATGAAGCGGTCGGCGTCGCGGTCGAACATCTCGACGTAGGCGAGCAGGTGATGAGCGAACAACACCGGCTGGGCGCGCTGAAGATGCGTGTAGCCGGGCATGTAGACCTCGACGTGGCGCTCAGCCAGATCGATCAGCGAGGCTTGCAGGCCGCGCAGTCCACCGATCGATTGCACGATTGCGTCGCGCACGAACATTCGCGTGTCGAGCGCGACCTGATCGTTGCGGGAGCGCGCCGTGTGCAGGCGGCCGGCGATGTCGGCGCCGATCAGGTCGGCGAGGCGCGACTCGACGTGAGTGTGGATGTCCTCCAGCTCGGGGCGCAGCTCGAACGTGCCAGCTTCGAACTCAGCCTCGACGAGGTCGAGGCCCTCGAGGATGCGTTGAGCGTCGGCGGGATCGATGATCCCGCGCTGCCCGAGCATCCGCGCGTGCGCCCGCGAGCCGGCGATGTCCTCGCGGAAGAGCATCGCGTCGACGCCGATCGACGACGTGTACGCCTGCACCAGTTCGTTGGGCTCGGCCTCGAAGCGTCCGCCCCAGAGGCGTTCCTGCGCGTCGTTGGTCGGTTGGTCGGTCACGCCTGCAGCGCCTCCCTGATCAGGCCGGCGCCTACTGGCTGAGTGTCGGCAGTCCGGCGGCGGCAATGGCGGCCGCCATCTGTTCATCGCTGAGGTCACGGGCGCGCAGCGTGACGATCGCCGGCGGCTCGGCGCCGGAGGCCATGAAGGCGGGATACCAGTCGGCCGCCAGGGCGCGCAGCAGCAGCTGAACCTGAGCGTCGCTCAGCGCCCCGCAGCGGGCCTCGAAGGCCTGGCGGGCGTCGAGCGCCAGATACAGCGCGCATTCCAGGGTGGCGTGGCTGTAGCGGCGAATCTCAAACTCGGCGGCGTCGGAGCCGCCCAGCGAGGGCGTGGCGGCCTCGTATTCGACGATCACCTCGGGTAAATCGGCGTTGGTTGTCATCGCCCGCTCAGCTCACGGCATGCGGCCCGAGCTGACCTGGTCAGGCCCGCCCGGTTGCCGCAGCAACTGCTTCTCGGCCTGCACTCGCACGGGCAGTCCCCAGATGTCGATGAAGCCGACTGCGGAAGTCTGATCGAACACATCGCCCACATCGTAGGTGGCGAGCGAATGCTGGTACAGGCTGTTGGGGCTCTGCACGCCGACCGGCGTGACCTGGCCCTTGAGCAGCTTGACCCGCACGTCGCCCGAGACGTGTCGCTGCATCGAACGGGTCAGCGCGGCCAGGTCCTGGTGCATGGCGGTGTACCAGAGACCCTCGTAGATCAGGTCTGCGTAGTCCTGCATCAGGCGGTGTTTGATCCGGATCTGCTGCTTGCTGAGCGTCAACGATTCGAGCGCGATGTGCGCGGCGCTGAGCACCGTCGCCGCGGGGGCCTCGTAGACCTCGCGCGACTTAATCCCCACCAGCCGGTCCTCGACCATGTCGATCCGCCCGACGCCGTGCTGGCCGGCGAGCTCGTGCAGGCGCGTGATCAGTGTGACCGCGTCGAGCTCTTCGCCGTCGAGCGAGGTGGGACGGCCCCACTCGAAGCCGATCTCGATGTAGAGCGGCTGGTCTGGGGCCAGCTCGGGATTGATGGTCCATTCCCAGACATCGTCCGTCGGCTCGACCCAGGGGTCCTCGAGCGGGCCAGCCTCGACCGAGCGGCCCCAGAGGTTTTCGTCGACCGAGTACTGCTTGTCGGCGCTGACGGTGATCGGGATCTGGTGCGCGTTGGCGTAGTGAATCTCCGACTGGCGGGTGGTCAGCTCCCACTCGCGCACCGGGGCCAGAATCTCGAGGTCAGGCGCGAGCGCCTGGACCGAGACATCGAAGCGGACCTGGTCGTTGCCCTTGCCGGTGCAGCCGTGCGCGACGGCGGTTGCGCCGTGCTCGCGCGCCACATCGACCAGCGCCTTGGCGATCAACGGGCGGGCCAGCGCGGTAGCCAGCGGGTAGCGGCCCTCATAGAGCGCGCCGGCCATCAATGCCGGGAAGCAGAAGGATTCGGCGAATTCGCTGCGCAGGTCGCGCATTTCGAACCCGATCGAGCCGGCCGCGCGCGCGCGCGCGTCGAGCTCTTCGTCGGCCTCGAGGAAGCCCATATCGGCGGTGAGGCAGAAGACCTCCCAGCCGCGCTCGGTCAACCAGCGGGCCACGACGGATGTATCAAGGCCGCCCGAATAGGCCAGCACCACGCGCTTCGATTTCGATCGGCTGGCCACAGGAACTCCTTTGGTGACGCGCACCACGCTTGGCTCGGCCAGCGCGCTCAGCTGCCGACGCTCGCCAGAGCGTCATCAATGATACCGACGGCCTCGGCCAGTTCTTCGTCGGACACCGTCAGCGGCGGGACGAGGCGCAGGACGTTGGGCTTGACGACGTTGCAGATCAGCCCGCGCTCGCGGCAGGCGGCGACGAGCGCCGGGCCGATGTCGGCGCTGAACTGCACGGCGACGAGCAGGCCCTGCCCGCGCACCTCGCTGATCACGGGGTGGCGGTCGTCGAGCGCGCGCAGGCTGCTCATCAGACTCTCGCCCTTGATGGCGACCTGCTCGGGGATACCTTCGTCGAGGATCGTGCGCACGGTCGCGGCGGCGACGGCGGTGGTGAACGGCTGACCGCCGAAGGTGGTGCCGTGGTCGCCGGGCTCGAGGATGTCGCCGCGCTCGTTGGCGACGATCGCGCCGATCGGGACGCCGCTACCGAGGCCCTTGGCCAGCGCCATCACGTCGGGCTGGATGCCTTCGTGCTCGAAGGCGAACATCTTGCCGGTGCGGCCGATGCCGGTCTGCACTTCGTCGAGCATGAGCAACAGGTTGTGTTCGTCGCAGATGTCGCGCAGCGCTCGGAGGTAGCCGTCGTCAGCGACGTTGACGCCGCCCTCGCCCTGCAGCGGCTCGACCAGAATGGCGGCGGTCTGCGGGCCGATCGCGTCACGCACGGCGCCGACGTCGTTGAACGGGACGTGGCGGAAGCCCTCGACCGCGTGGAACGGCTCGCTGAAGCGCGGCGTCCCGGTGGCCGAGACGGAGGCCAGCGTGCGGCCGTGGAACGACTGATCCATCGTGATGATCTCGTAGCCGCCGTCCTTGTGCAGGTGACCCCACTTACGGCCGATCTTGATCGCGCCCTCGGTCGCCTCGGCGCCGGTGCTGCAGAAGAAGATCCGCTTCATCCCGCTGGCGCCGAGCACGAGGTCGGCGAGTTCCAGCTGCGGCAGCGTGTAGAAGTAGTTGGAGACGTGCAGCAGCGTTTCGCCCTGCGTTTTGATCGCGTTGACGATCGCCGGGTGGCAATGCCCGAGGCTGTCGGAGGCGATCCCGGCGACGAAGTCGAGGTAGCGGTTGCCCTCGTCGTCCCAGACGTGGGTGCCTTCACCACGGACGAGCGTGACCGGCAGACGGCCGGCCGACATCATGAAGACGGCGGCTTCTCGTTCAGCGGTGGTCGGCATTGGCAATCCTCATACTCTCTGCGCCGCCCGCTTCAGCCGCGCAGCGCATCGCTGCAATGCACGGATTTCGGGGCAGGCTGGCGCGTGCGCAGTTCGCCCGTCGTGGGCGCGATCATCGTAACCGAGCATCTCCGGCGGGGCACGACGGCCCCGGCGCGCGTCTATTGAGTGGTTGACGCGAGCTGATCGAGGAGCGCGCCGAGCTGATCGATGGCTTCGCCATAGCCGGCCCAGTCGCCGTCGCGCAGCCGGTCCATCGCCTCATCGAACACGTCCTGCGCGCGTTGAGCGAGCTCTGCGGTGGTGCCTGCATCGAGCGGCGGGCGCTCCGCCTGCTCTTGTTCCACAGCCGCCTGCTGCTGCGCGGGCGCAGCCTCGGGCTCGGGCGTCGGAGCGGCGCCAGAATCGCCGGTGAACGACAGACCGCGGGGCCGCTGGTTGCCCAGCGCCACCTGCACCGCCTTGGCGAAGCTGTCCTCGAACGCGATTATGTCGCCGTTGACCACGATCACAGCCTTGAGCTGCGGGAACCGCGCGTTGTCGGCCTGCAGGTAGATCGGCTCGACGTACACGTAGGACGCACCCACGGGGATGAACAGCAGGTTGCCGCGAATCACCTCGCTGCCCTGCTGCCCGAGCAGCGTGAACTGGCGCGAGATCGAGACATCCTGGTCGATTCGAGCCTCGATCTGTAACGGCCCATCGACGTTTTTGTTGGCCGGGAAGCGGAAGGCGAACAGCTTGCCGTAGTTCTCGCCATCGCTGCGGCCAGCCAGCCAGGCGATGCTGTTGAGCCGGTTGCGCGGCGTGAAGGGCAGGATCAGCAGGAACTCCGGTTCCTCCTGGTCGGGCAGGCGCAGGGTCACGTAGTAGGGCTCGACCGGAATCTCCTGCTGGCGCAGCTTTTCCTGCGGAATCGCCCAGAGGTCCTCACGTGTGAACAGGCCGCGGGCCGATTCGATGTGATAGCTGAGGTACTGGTCGGCCTGGACCTGGAAGAAGTCCTGCGGGTAGCGCCAGTGGCGCACCAGGTCGACGGCGAACTGCGACTTGGCTTTGAACAGGTCCGGGAAGATGTCGGCCCAGGCGCGAATCACTGGATCTGATTCGTCAACGATGTAGAGATTGATCGTGCCGTCGTAGGCGTCGACCACTGCCTTGACCGAGTTGCGCAGGTAGTTGAAGCCCGCCGTGTGCGGCTGCGAGTAGGGGTAGCGGTCGGTCGCCGTGTAGGCGTCCTGGATCCAGTAGAGCCGGCCGTCGTCACCAACCACGATGTAGGGGTCGGCGTCGAGCGTGAGGAACGGCGCGAGGGTGTGCACGCGCTCCTGAATCAGGCGGCGGAAGAGGATCCGGCTCTCCGCGGTCACCGAGCCGGAGATCAGGATGTTCGTGTCGGCGAACGACCAGGCGAACGCGAGGCGGCGGAAGAAGCCGCCGAGTTCGACGCCGCCTGCGCCGGAGTAGCGCGTCGTCGCCTGACTCTCTTCGGTATCACTGTCGGCCAGCTCGTCGCCCGAGAGCGGGTAGTCGAACTCCTCAGCGCGGGTATTGGCGATGATGTAGCCGTCGGTCGCCTCGCCGAAGTAGATGCGGGGCTGATCGATCTTGAGGTTCAGCGTGCCGCTGGACGTTTCCTTGACGATCTCGGGCGGGATATTGGAGATCCAGAACTCCGGCTCGCCGGAGCTGGTCACCTCGTCGACCGGCGACATGACTACGCCGAAGCCGTGCGTGAACTGCAGGCGCCGGTTGACCCACGACTGCTGCGTGGGCTGCAAGTTGTTCTGCGAGAGCTCGCGGGCCGCGAGGAAGACCTGGTGCTCCTCGTCACCCGTGGTGTAGCGGTCGACATCGACATCGGGGTAGACGTAGAGCGGGCGGATCGTCTGGGTCGTGTTCAGCGTGTCGTTGAGCGGGCGGTGATCCCACAGGCGCACGTTCCGTAGGGCCTCCGGGTTGGAGTTGAGATCAGCCACGGAGACCGCATCATTCGCGGCGAATTCGCGCTCCTCGATCTGATCCAGCCGGAACGCCGCGCGCGTCGCCGCGATGTTGCGCTCGATGTAGGGCGTCTCACGTTCCAGCTCGTCGGGCTCGACGGTGAAGCGCTGCACGACGCTGGGGAGGATCATCGCGCCGATGATGCTGATCACGACGAGGGCCAGAATAGGCGCGATCGCGATGCGCAGCTGCTCGTGGAAGGGCCACGAGAGCACGCCGGCGATCACCACGATCCCGGCGGCCATCAGCAGGTATTGAACGGGCGCGCGAATGTGGTCGTCGGTGTAAGTCGCGCCGAACACGAAGCCCGACGGGTTGACGGCGAGCTCGAAGCGCGCCAGCCAGTAGCCCCAGACGAACATCGCCATCACGACCGCGATCAGGACGGCCAGATGCAGGCGGGCCAGCAGCGTGGTGCGGGCCTGACCGCGGTAAAGCAGCAAGCGCACGCCGTACATCGCGGCGGTGCTCAGCATCGTCATGATGCTCAGCCCCACGGCCCAGCCCTTGATGAACTGCAGGGCCTCGAGGTCGAAGACGTAGAACCCGATGTCGCGGCCGAACTGCGGGTCGGTCACGCCGAATGGCTGCGCGTGCAGGAAGAGCAGAATCTGGTCCCAGCGGCCCGAGGCGACGGAACCGAAGATGATCGCCAGCAGCAGCGTCGCGACGACCGCGATGATCGCGATCAACCGACGGAAGCCGGGGTCGTCGATCGGCGGGATGTCGGACTGCAAGCGCGTGCGGGTGGCGAGGAGGAGGCTGCCGCCGATCACGACGCAGGTGATCCCGAAGCCGGCGAAGAAGAGCCAGATCTGCGTGCCGACGCGCGTGTCGAACACCTCGCGATAGCCGACGCCGCTGAACCAGAGCCGATCGACGTAGAGGTCGAGGCCGATGTTGAGCAGAATCAGCAGGACGAGCAGGCCCGAGCCGAGCGCGACGATCCGCGTCCACCAGCGCTTGGGCGGCTCCTGGCCGCCTTCACGCGCGGTGTACGGCAGCGGCTCGTCGTCGCCGCCGCCGCCGCCGAGGCCTTCGCGGAAGACGGGCGGAGGCGGACCGAGCTGGCCGCTGCGGCCCTCGTCGGAGGGCGGCACGTTGCCCGGCGATTCGTCGCCGTTGCGCCAGCCGCCGGAGACGCGTTGAAACGCCAGTTCGATGGCGGTCAATGATTTCAGGCGGGCTGGCAGCTTGGCTCGAAGCATGGTCAGATCAAGACCGTTCCAGGTGAGTCCGTGGAGGCGTCGGCGCCCGTCGAGAGCGCTCGCCGGATGATGCCCGGCGCGCGGCCGTCGATGATGCGCACGCGTACGCCGGCGCGCTGCGCGCGGCGGCCTGCGGCGAGCTTGGGGAGCATCCCGCCGGAGATTGCCTCGTGGTCGCGGAGTCGTTGTTCGGTCGCCGCGTCGAGGCACGGCTGGGGTTCGCGGTGTTCGTCGAGCACGGCTGCCACATCGGTCAGATAGAGCAGCGTTTCCGCGTTGAGCGCCTCGGCGATCGCGCCGGCGGCCGAATCGGCGTTGATGTTCAGCGTCAGCGGCGTGGCGTCGGTCGAGAGCCCGACCGGCGCGACGACGGGCAGCCGCCGCTCGCGCAGCAGCGCCGCGATGGTGGCCGGGTCGCTGCAGGGCGTCTCGCCGACGAGGCCGAGGCGCTCGCTCTGCGGCGAGCGCAGCGTGGCGCCGTCAACGCCGCTGAGGCCCACTGCGGGAGCGCCGAGGCCGATCAACTGGCGGACCAGCTCGGTGTTAATCAGGCCGGCCAGCACTGCGACGACGACTTCCAGTGATTCGGCGGTGGTCGTGCGCAGGCCCTCGACCCACTCGGCCTCAGCGCCGAGGCGCCGCTGCCAGTCGGTCACGGCCGCGCCGCCGCCGTGCACGACGACGACCGAGCGGCCTTCGGCGTGCAGCGCGGCGCAGTCGGCCAGCGACGTGTCATGCTCGCCGAGCGTGCTGCCACCGACCTTGACTACGAGGGGACGATTGATCTCCACCCCCAAAGCCTACTCGACAGCCGCGGGGCTGCCGACGCGAGGTAGCGTGGACCCGAACGAGGCCACAACGAGGTCAGCTGGTGACGGCGCGCGCGACCAATCTCACCATTCTCGCTCTGCTGCTCTTTGAGCTTGGCTCGGGCCTGGCCAGCTTCACAGTGGGCGCGCCCTCGGGCCGCTGGGTGTTCTGGATGCACGGCATCGCGGGGCTCTCGCTGCTCGTCCTGATCATCTGGAAGTGGCGGATCGTGGCGCGCTCGTTCAAACGGCGTGGCGCGGGGAGCTGGTCGGCTGCGCCGCTGATGCTGGCCGCGCTGTTCTTCGGCGCCATCGGGACGGGGATCTGGTGGGCGCTGGTCGACTCGGGCACGATCCGAGTGCCGCTCTACGGCGGCCTGCGTCCACTCGTGCTGCACACGGCGCTGGGATTGGCGCTAACCGTGCCGCTGCTGCTGCACGCCTTCGTCCGCTGGTCGAAGCCGCGGCGGACCGACTTCACCAGCCGCCGCAATCTGCTGCGTTTGGCGGCGGTCGGCGCGGGCGGGCTGGTGCTCTGGGGCGGCGTGACGACGGTGGCGGAGGCCCGACGTTTCACCGGCTCGCGCGAGCGGGCGAGCGGGCAGGGCAACGCGTTTCCCGTGACCCAATGGCTCAGCGACGACCGGCAGCGGATCGATCCCGAGGCGTGGCGTCTGACGATCAGCGGGCACGTTCAGAGCCCGCTCGAGCTCGACGGCGCAACCCTCGCGGAGCTGGCGAGCGCGTCGCGCCGGGCGACGCTCGATTGCACGGGCGGCTGGTACACACACCAGGACTGGTCGGGGGTGCCGCTCGCCGCGCTGCTGGCGCGGGCCGCGCCGACGGAGGCAGCCCGCAGCGTCGTCGTGACCTCGGTCACGGGCTTCGACCGGCGTTTCTCACTGGAAGCGGCGCAGGATTTGCTGCTCGCCACGCACGTGGGCGACCAGCCGCTCAGCGCCGGTCACGGCGCGCCGCTGCGGCTGGTGGCGCCCGGCCGTCGCGGCTATCACTGGGTCAAGTGGGTGAGCCGAATCGAAATCAGCTCGCGCCCGCCCTGGTGGCAGTCGCCACTGCCGCTGCAATGAGTGACGCTCGTTGTTCACACGTTGCGGAGGATCGCGACGATCTCGACGACTTCCTCGGCTTCAACGATCTCGTAGACCAACGACACCGCATTCAGTCGGGCGGGAGAGCATCGTCGCCAAAGCCGAGTTCTCGCATGAAATCCTCGTGCCCGGTTGTCTGTTCCTCACCGCTTCGGAGCCGCTTCACTCTGGCGATGATCTCCACCATCGCTTCCCGATCGATTTCGTCACCTTCGACGGGCTTGGGGGACGCCGACTTCCGCGATGAGCCAACCAACACCTTCGCCATCGGTCGCCTCCCGACCTGACTCGTGCTCAAGGTAACAAGAACGGAGCCCGGGGAGACTTGCGCGTAAGTCTCCCTGCTCCGACCTACCCTGCCGGTGGCGGTGTCATGAGGTCACGGTGGAGAGCTTCCGCTATCTGGCGAGGCCGCGCCCGGAGCCCCCCTCTGCCTGCGGCATCTCCCCCCGCAGAGCGGGGGGAGAGGGGAAATGGAGACTACGCGCAGGTCTCCAGGGGAGTGGTCGCTACGTCACGTAGTCGGCGTTGAAACGGACGTATTCCTCGGTCAGGTCGCAGCCCCAGGCGACAGCTTCGGCGTCGCCGGCGGCAAGATCCATGCGGAGCTGCACGTCGGGGCCGATCGTGCGTTTGGAGGCCTCGGCCTCGGGCACGCCGGTGGCGATGCCGGAGAAGACCAGCAGGTCGCCGATCCAGACGCGAACGCTGTCAAGGTCGTAGGGCACGCCGGCGTAGCCGGCGGCCATCAACACGCGGCCCCAGTTGGGGTCGGCCTTGCTCAGCGCGGCCTTGACCAGCGGCGAGGTCACGACGGTGCGCGCGATATCGCGCGCGCCCTCCCAGGTCGGCGCGCCGCTGACGGTCATCTCGATCCGCTTCGTCGCCCCTTCCCCGTCCTTGGCGATCATCTTCGCCAGCGGCTTGCAGACCGCGGCAAGCGCCTCGTCGAACGCGGCGATCGCCGCCTGATGGGTTGCGGTGATCGCGGGGCCGCCGGCTGCACCGTTGGCGAGGATCAGGGCCGTGTCGTTGGTCGAAGTGTCGCCATCGACGGTGACCATGTTGATCGAGCGGTCGATCGCGTAGCGGAAGCGCGCGTCGAGGACGTCGTGCTCGATCGGCGCGTCGGTGGTGACCAGCGCGATCATCGTCGCCATGTTGGGGTGGATCATGCCCGCGCCCTTGGCGCAGCCACCGATGCGGTAGGTCTGGCCGTTGGCTTCGAAGGTCGCGAGCGCCTCCTTGGGGAAGGTGTCGGTGGTCATGATCGCGCGCGCGAAGTCGCCCCCGCCGTCGGGCTGTAGGTCGACGGTCGGGACTCCTGCGTGCAGCAGCTCCATAGGCAGGAAGTGCCCGATGATGCCGGTGCTGTTGACGAATACTTCGTCGGCAGCGCAGCCGATCAGCTCCGCGGCGAGGTCGGTCATCGTCTCGGCGTCGGCGACGCCGCGTGAGCCGGTCGCGCAGTTGGCGTTGCCGGAGTTGACGATCATTCCGCGCAGCAGACCGTTCTCGAGGTGCCGGCGGCTGACCGAGAGCGGCGCCGCCTGCGTCTGGTTGCTAGTGAACATCCCCACTGCCGCCGCGGGGCGGTCGGAGGCGAGCAGCGCGAGGTCGGGCAGACCCGACTCTTTGATGCCCGCGGTGGTCGAGCCCGCGCTGAAGCCCAGCGGCGCCGTCACCGCCCCCACGCTGTCGATCTCAGTCATCAGCCGCTCCTAGGGATAGACGCCGATGCGCGAGAGTCCCGCGTCCTCGGCGAGGTCGAACATCAGGTTGAAGCACTGCACCGCGCCGCCCGCCGCGCCCTTGACCAGGTTGTCGATGCAGCTCACGACGGTGACTTCGCCGGTGGGCGCGTCGACCGTGGGATAAACGAGGCAGGAGTTCGCGCCGAGTGTCTGCTTCGTCGCGGGCGGCGCGTCGGCCACGTGGACGAAGGGCGCGTCGGCGTAGAACTCCTCGTAACGCTGACGCAGCGCACGCTGACGCTCGCCGGGATCTTCGGGCAGCGCGCCGTCGCGAATCGTCGGGTAGCAGGTGGCGAGGATGCCGCGGGTCATGGGGATCAGGTGGGGAACGAACGTGATCGTCACCGCCGCCTCGCCCGAGGCGCCCTGCAGCGCCGAAAGCTCCTGCACCATCTCGGGGTGGTGCCGATGGCCGGCCAACCCGTAGGCGCTGAGCGACCCGTCGACCTCCGAGAAGTGGGAGGTCTGCTTGAGCCCGCGGCCCGCGCCGGAGACGCCGGATTTGGCGTCGACGATCGTGCGCCCCTCGAGCCAGCCGGCCTCGGCCAGCGGCGCGAGCGCGAGGATTGCGGAGGTTGGGTAGCAACCGGGCACGCCGACCAGCTTGGCCTTGCGGATGCGGTCGCGATGCAGCTCGGGCAGGCCGTAGACGGCGTCGCCGAGCAGCTCAGGCGTGGGGTGCTCGCCGTACCACTGTTCGTAGAGCTCGAGTTCGTAGAGGCGGAAGTCGGCGGAGGCGTCGATCACGGGCACGCCGTCGCGCACGTATGGGGCCAGCCGCTCGGCCGCCGCCGCGTGCGGCAGCGCGGAGAAGATCACGTCCACATCGCCTTCGACATCGGCCACGATCGGCAGGTCCAGCGACCAGAGGTGCGGGAAGACCTCGGGCAGACGCTTGCCGACCTCCGAACGGCCCGTCACGCAGACGATCTCCACGTTGGGATGCTGGGCCAGCAATCGCGCCAGCTCGGCGCCGACATAGCCCGTGACGTTGATGATCGCTACACGAATGACGCGGTCCATCGCGCCTCTCCCTTGTGGCCGATAACTCTGCGGCAAACGCCGATTATATAGTGACACACGGGCGGCAGCGCGGTCATCGACCGCGCTGTCGACCCCGCTGTCCATGCCGCTGTCAAAGCGGCCACAACTAGCCTGTTGCAATGCCAGGCGCACTTGCCCCCTATCGCGCGCTCGACCTGACCGCCGAGATCGGCGCGTTGACCACGCGCCTGCTCGCCGGCTTCGGCGTTGATGTGATTCGTGTCGAGCCGGAGGGCGGCCACCCGTCGCGGCGACGCGGACCGTTCGTGGCATCCGCGGATGGTGAGACGAGCGGGTCCCTCTATTGGGCGCAGCTGAACGCGGGCAAGCGCAGCGTCACGCTCGACCTTGATGATGACGAGGGGCAGGAGAGCCTGCGCGAACTCGCGCGCGGCTCCGACTTCCTGTTCGAATCGGACGCGCCGGGCGTGATGGCTTCGCGCGGTCTGGGCTTCGATGACCTGGCGGCGATCGCGCCTGAGCTGATCTACGTCTCGATGACGCCGTTCGGGCAGTCCGGTCCGAAAGCGCACTGGGCGGCCTCCGACCTGATCGGCGCGGCCGCGGGCGGGCTGATGTCGCTGGTCGGCGACCGCGACCGAGCGCCGCTGCGGCCGAGCGTCGAGCAGGCCTACTCGCTGACCGCGCTGAACGCCGGCTCGGCCGCGATGATCGCGCTGCACGCGCGCCACGTGACCGCACGGGGTCAACACGTGGACGTGTCGATGCAGGCCGCGATGGCGAACACGCTCGGCAACGCCCGGCTGTTCTGGGAGATGGATGGGATCGAGACCAAGCGCGCCGGCGGGGCGCGCGCCTTCGCCGAGCGGGCGACGCGGATCGTCTACCCCAGCGCTGACGGTTATGTCGCGTTCATTCGGATCCCACGCGGGATGCCTGACCTGGCCGGCTGGATGCGGGCGGAGGGCGTCGAGCCGCGCTTCGATGTCGACTACTGGTCGAATCGCTCGATCGCCGGGGCGGTGCTGCCGGACGAGGCCGAGATCGCGGAGCTCGAGGCGGAGATCGCGGCGTTCTTCGCAGCCCGCGGCAGCCAGCAGCTCTACGAGTCCGGACAGCGTCACCGGGTGTTGATCTGCCCCGTCAACACGATGCAGGACCTGGTCGAGAGTCCACAGCTCGGCGCGCGAGCGTTTTTCTGCGATGTCGAGGACCCTGCGCTCGGCCGGCTGCGCACCCCCGGTGCGCCGGCAGTGCTCTCGCAGACGCCGTGGGTCGAGCGACCCGCGCCGACGCTCGGGGAACACAACGACCAACTGGCGGCGATCGCCGCGGAGAGGCAGCAACGCCGATGAACGAGAACGAATCCCTGCTGGTCGAACGGCGCGGTAACGGCGTCGTGGTCGCGACGCTCAACCGGCCCGAGAAGCTCAACGCGCTCGACGCCGGAATGCGCTCGGGGCTGCGCGAGCTGGCGGCCGAGCTGACCGCCGACGGCGACGCCCGCGGGCTGGTGATCACCGGCGCCGGCCGGGGCTTCTGCTCGGGCGCAGACATGTCGAACCGCGAGGAGCGGGCTGCGGAGGAAGCTCAGACGGGTCTGGCGTCGACCGAACTGCGCTACGGCTTCGCGGCGGAGCTGCAGCGGCTCGAAATTCCCGTGATCGCCGCGATCAATGGGGCGGCCGCCGGCGCCGGCTTCGCGATCTCGCTGGCCTGCGACATCCGGCTGATGTCGGACCGCGCGCGTCTGCACCCGGCGTTTATCCGGCGCGGACTCGCGCCCGACTGGGCCGGCAGCTGGTCGCTCACACGGCTGGCGGGACACTCCCGCGCGCTCGAGATCTTCTGGACGGCGGACCCGATCGAGGCGAGCCGGGCGCTCGAGCTGGGCATCGTGAATCAGGTGCACCCGCACGACGAGCTGATGCCGGCGGCGTTGGCCCTCGCCGATCGGCTCGCCGCAAACGCCCCGTTCGCGACCGCCCTGACCAAGCGGGCGGTCTACGCCGCGCTCTATAACGACGCAGCGGAGCAGGCGCAGCTCGAGGAGCTGAACCAGGCGTGGCTGCGCGGCTCGTTGGACGCCCGCGAAGGCGCGCGGGCCTTCATCGAGAACCGCCAGCCGAGCTTCCAGGGCCGCTGATGACCGACGCCGAACGTCCCGACGCGCTGCGTGTCTTCGAGGGCGTGCGGATCGCCGACTTCGCCTGGGTCGGCGTCGGGCCGAACGCGACGATGCAGATGGCGTTTCACGGCGCGGAGGTCGTGCGGATCGAGTCGTCGCTGAAACCCGACACCTTCCGCTCCAGCGGCCCGCGCCCGGCCGGGGAAGGCTCGATCGACGCCAGCGCCTATTTCGCGAAGTTCAACCGCGGCAAGCTGGGCATGGCGCTGAACCTGCAGCACCCGCGCGCGGTCGAGGTGGCCAAGCGGCTCGTCGCGGTGAGCGATGTGGTGACCGAGTCGTTCGCGCCGGGCTTCCTCAACCGCATCGGGCTGGGGTGGGATGAACTGCGGCAGGTGCGGCCGGACCTGATCATGGCCTCGATGTCGATGGAGGGCCAGACCGGCCCGCACGCCGGATTCCGCGGCTTCGGCCTCACGCTGCAGGCGACCGCGGGGGTCACGGCGATAACGGGCTGGCCGGACCGCGCGCCGGTGGGGACGGGCGTCGCCTACACCGACTGGATCGCCACGCACGTGTCGATCGTCGCGCTACTCGCGGCGCTCGATCATCGCCGGCGCACGGGTGAGGGGCAGTACATCGATGTCTCGCAGCTCGAGGCGTCGACCGTGATCCTCGACGCCGGTCTGATCGACGCGCTGAACACGGGTCGGGTGCATCAGCCGCTGGGCAACCGCGACCTGCAACACGCGCCGCACGGCGTCTTCCCCTGCGTCGGGGACGACCGATGGTGCGCCATCGCGGTGACGAGCGACGACGAGTGGCTGGCGCTGGCGCTGGCGATCTCGGGCGAGGTGCTCGCCGAGGACTCGCGGTATCGGGAGTCTGTGCAGCGGCTGGCGGCGCAGGACGAGCTGGAGGCGCTGATCTCGGCGTGGACCTCGTCGCGAACGGTCGACGAGGTCGAGCGGGCGCTACAGGCTGTCGGCGTTCCGGCGCATCGCGTGGCGACGATGCAGGACGCCCACGAGGACGCGCAGCTCGCGCACCGCGAGCACTGGTGGCGCAGCGACCATCCGGTGGTCGGCGCTGCGAGCTACGAGAGCCCGGCCTGGCGGCTGTCGGACACGCCGCCGCAGCGGCCCGCGCACGCGCCGCTGCTGGGGCAGGACAGTGAGTTTGTCTACCGGGAGCTGCTCGGGTACAGCGAGGACGAATTCACCGAACTGCTGATCGAGGGCGTCGTGCAGTAAGTAGCGCTCTGGATACCTCTCCCCCCGCTTTGCGGGGGGAGATGCCGCAGGCAGAGGGGGGCTCGGTGCTGACCGCGGGGGAGCGGGGCCCCCCTCTGTCACTCCGTGACATCTCCCCCCGCAGAGCGGGGGGAGATGGGATCTCTACTTGACATCTCCCTTCGCTTTGCAGGGGGAGATGGGATCTCTACGGGACCTCTCCCCCCCCGCTTTGCGGGGGGAGATGGGGTTCGACTTGTTCGGTGGATTCTTAGTGGGCGGTCAGCGTCGGTCAGGAATTGGTCAGCATTGTTCAGGGCACCGCGCGCCCGGCGAGCACGCCTGTGACCTTGCCGGCGTCGACGGCGAGCTGCCCGTTGACGAGCACGTAGTCGATCCCCGAGGGCTCGGCCTTGGGGTCTTCGAACGATGCGCCGTCCATGATCGTGTCGGCGTTGAAGACGGTGATGTCGGCGAACGCGCCCTCGCGCAGCACGCCACGGTCGATGATCCTGAAGCGTTCGGCGGCCAGGCCGGTCATGCCGCGGACGAGATGCTCGATCGGGACGCCGTGGCGACGGCGCAGCCGGCCCATGATCCGTGCGAACGTGCCATAGGCGCGGGGGTGCGGCATGCCGCCGGTGAAGGGGATGCCGTCGCTGCCGACCATGTAGTCGGCGCGGCTGAGCAGCTGGATCACGTCGGCCTCGACCTGGCGCGTAACGGTCACACTGGCGGGCGGCTGATGGCGGAAGCCGCAGGCCAGCCCGGCCTCGAGGATGGTTTCGAGCACATGCTCTTCGACGCTCAAGCCCTGCTCGGCTGCGGCGTCGGCCATCGCCATGCCCTCGAAGCGTCGCAGGCGTGGATGGTCGATCCAGGTCCAGGCTGAGCCCTCGAGCGCTCCGGGGAAGAGCGTGCGCATCGATTCGAGCAAGCGTGGGCGCAGCTCGGGGTCGGCCAGCCGCTCGAGCAGCGCGTCGATCCCGCCCTCGTGGAACTCGCCGGCCAGGAAGTAGCCCGGCACGGTCGCGGCGGCGGCGTAGGGGTAGGTCTCCAGCGTGACATCGATGCCGTCGGCCTTGGCGGCGTCGATCTCCTCCATCAGCTCGGCGACCTGGCCGGCGTTGGGGGGATGCGTGCGGTAGTGGGAGACATGGACCGCGACGCCGGTGCGGCGGCCCACCTCGAGCGCCTCGGTGATGCCGGTGCCGCCGGGTGCGCGGTCGTTGTTGTGATTGCGCACATGCACGACGTAGACGCCGCCGTGCCGGGCGACCGTCTCGTTGAGCGCGACCAGCTCCTCGGTGTCGCTGTAGGAGTTCGGGTAGTAGGAGAGCCCGGTCGAGAAGCCGAGCGCGCCCTGCTCAAGGCTCTCGGCGATCAGCCGCTGGGCCTCCGCCAGGCCCTCGCCGACCAGCGGGATGTCGCGGAAGCCGACGCTGGAGAGGCGGATCGGGCCATGCGGCGCGAGCACGGCGACGTTGCAGCCCTTGCCTTCGTAGTGCTCGCGCATCGCGGCGATGCTGGACATGTCGAGCCCGACCGGCGGCGGCCCCAGCAGTCCCGCGAGGTAGCGGCCGTAGGAGGCGAGGTTTTCGCCGGAGAGCGGGGCGTAGGAGAGGCCGTCCTGGGTGATGATCTCCGTCGTCACGCCCTGCAGCAGGCCGCTGGCGTGCTGCGGCTCGTGCAGCAGGATGCCGTCGGAGTGGGCGTGCGTGTCGATCCAGCCGGGCGCGACGGTGAGGCCGCGCCCGTCGATCTCGCGCGCGGCGTGCTGAGCGCTGAGGTCGCCGATGGAGCTGATTCGGTCGCCGTCCACGGCCAGGTCCGCGACGTACGCGGGCGAACCGGAGCCGTCGACGATCGCGCCGCCACGGATGATCAGGTCAGGCATCGTCGTCCCCTTGCAGCGCGTCGCTCTGTTGCGCGTCCCATTCTGCGATCTTGTCGGCGATATAGGTGAAGCGCGCCTCGACCTCACTATGCAGCAGTTCCACGGCGGCGCGCCAGGTGCGCTCGCCGGGGCCGGCCTGGTCCTCGATGACGTGCGGCTCGATGATCGCGGCCAGCTCGTCGATGCGTTGGTGCAGCAGCTCGAGCGGGTAGAGCTGCTCGAGCAGCGTGCGCGACGCGGCGATGTACTCAGCCCAGCCCTGCGTGACGGCTGCGCCGATCAGCGGGTCGCAGAACGGCGCGATCGCGTCGAGGTCCCAGAAGACCTTGCGGATCCGGCAGCTGCGATGCAGGTCATCCCAGTCGGGCATACCGAAGTAGGTGCGGATCGGGCTGGGGTCGCGCCAGCTGTGCTCAACATCCCAGGGGATCAGCGTGAACCCGCCGCCGCGCGAATTCTCGTACCAGAAGTAGTTGTGGTTCTGGCACTCGGGCACGCAGTACCAGGCGACGATCCCGTCCCAGTTGTCGGTCAGGCGGTCGACCGCGAGGTAGGCCCAGAAGGCGTCGATATCGCTGAGCTGCCGTTCCAGCGCCGCGAGCCGCGCGGCGGGATCGTCCTCATGGGCCAGCAGCTCACGGGCAAAGTCCACGAAGCCTGTCGCGGGCCGGTCGTTGGGATTGCGCGCCACCGCCTCGGCCAGACCGACCGGCAGGCGGGCGTTCTCGGGCAGGTCGGCGGCGCCCTGTGCGGACGCGTTGACGCCGACCTTGCCCTCGATCTCGGCGATGTCGAGCGCGGTGCGCGAGCTGGTCGGCCAGACCTCCTTGTAGAGCACGCCCGCGCCGCCGTCGTCGAAGCGGTCGGCGATGAAGCGGTCGTCGATGTCCTCAGTCAGTGTGAACAGCCCGAGCGGTTTGCCGTTCAGCTCGAGCCGCGCGAAGACAGCCCGCGGAGCGGCGACGCCCGCGTCGCGGAACAGCTGATAGGTGAGCACCTCGCGCATCTGCGCTTCGTCGTCCTTCATCGGGTGGAAGTTGAGCCGCTTCATCCCGTGGAAGCGCCGGCGCGGCTCGTATTCATTGAACTTGACCTTGTAGGCGAGCTTCTTGCAGAGCTGGGCGCCGCGCTCGTCGAAGCAGGTGAAGAGCAGGCCGTAGAAGCCCTTGTAGCGGACGCCGACGTCTTCCCAGAGCTCGTCGTCGAGCCGGATTCGCGCTCGCACGTACTGCTCGGCGCGCGGGTTCTGCTGCAGGCGCTCGAACTCCGCCTCGTCGATCTCGATCGAGTAAGTCCGCACCTGCTCGATGTCGAAGACGTAGCCGCGTGCGTCGCTGCGCTCCTGATTGACGCCGAAGCGCACCACGTCGGCTCCGAGATCCGGCGGGGCCCGGTTGGAGTCGCTCGATGCCGCAATGCCGATCACCGCAGCCAGCACGGCGGCGGCGGCGAGCAGGGCGAGGAGAGCGCGTTTGGGCATGCCGGGAATCTCGGGCGTGGGCTCGTTGACCCCATGTTAACATCCGGAAATGGCGCTCCAGACGCGGCCCCAGCCAGCTGACGCAGCGGACCGCCGGGCCAGGTCGTCGACGCGCGAGGAGCGGAAGTACCCCGTAGCGGAGACCCGCGCGGCGCTGATCGCCGCCTGGATTTCGGCGCGCGTGCCGCCCGACCGCGACTACCCGCGGGGGACGATCACCTCCTGCTACTACGACACGCCGTCGCTTGACGCTTATTGGGAGGCGGCTGACGGCTTCTGGGGCAAGACGAAGCTGCGGCTGCGCTGGTACGACGACCCTGTTGACGCGGAGGCGGGCAGCTTTAGCGCCTGGCTCGAACTGAAGCATCGCGAGGGTGCGGTCGGCAGCAAGCAGCGATTGCATCTGAGCATCGACGACGGTCCGATGCTGGCAGCGGGCATCCGCCTGCCGCGCCGCGAGCAACTGACTGAGGCCCTGCGCGAACTCGGCGCGCCGGCCGCGCCGACAGTGGAACCGCTCGTGCTGGTGCACTACGAACGCCGCCGCTGGGCCGACATCGGCTCGGGCCTGCGCGTCTCGCTCGACACGCGGGTCCGCGCCGCCGCTCCGCGACCCGGGATCGTGTGGCGTGCGGTTCCCGACGGCGCGGTGCTTGAGCTCAAATCGACTGGACCGTTGCCCGCCCGACTCGACGGGCTGGCGCGGCTTGGGCTCAGGCGCGCGGCACACTCCAAGTACGCCGCGGCCGTCGAATTGACCAGCTCGCGGATCTGGCGCGGCGGCGTCTGACCCCCAGCGCATCGGAGGCATCTGATGGACCAGTGGTTCGGCCCCGTTTCGGAAATCCAGTTCTCCGAGTTCTGGCTGGCGATGGTCGTGTCGCTGGCGGCGTCGGTCGCCGTGTGGGCGCTGTACGTGATCTTCTATCGCGATTGGGACCGCGGGGCGGGCGTGCATCGCACCTTCCTGCTGGCGGGGCCGGCGATCACGGTGCTGTTCATCGCGATCCAGTTCTCGCTGCCGCTCTCGCTCGGCCTGCTCGGGGCGCTCTCGTTCGTGCGCTTTCGCACACCCGTCAAGGACCCGGCCGAGATTGGCTTCCTGCTGCTGCTGATCGCGTCCTCGATCGGCGCGGCGACCTACAACTATGAGCTGGTCGGCCTGCTGTTCGCGATCGCGCTGTTCGTGCTCGTGGCGCAGCGCTTCCTCAGCGGCTCGTCGCTGCGCACGCTGCTGCCGGCGGGACGCGACCTGATCATCACGATGCCCGCCGCCGACTACGCGCAGCACGAGTCGGCGCTGCTGGGCTTCCTCGACGCGAATCTGCAGGGTATGAAGCACGAGAGCAGCAGCCAGAGCGCCGAGACATCGAGCCTGCACGTGCGCTTCAGCCGCTCGAGCTTCGACAACCGTTGGGGCGAGTTTCAGACCGCGCTCGCGGAGGTGATCGCGCCTGCCCGCGCTGAGCTGTACGTCGGCTAGCGTCAGCAGCACCGCAGGAGGCGTAGCAGGAGGCGCGACGTGAGCGACGAACGACGAGCGAGCGAGGTTCCCGACGCGCCGATGATCGAGACGATCCGCCGCGTCGCGGCGCGTCACGAGGTACACACGCTGGCGACGGGCACGGGCAGCTGGGCCGCGGCGGTGCTGATCGCGATCCTGCCCTACGACGATCCGCAGGTCGTGCTGACGGTGCGCAGCCAGCACGTCGAGCATCACAAGGGTGAGATGTCGTTTCCCGGCGGCGCGCTCGACGCGGGCGAGGCGCCGGTCGACGGCGCGCTACGCGAGGCCGACGAGGAGGTCGGCATCCGCACCGAGCATGTCGAAGTGCTGGGCGAGCAGAGCCACTACCGCACGATCACCGACTTCCACGTGATCCCGTTTGTGGGCCTGCTCGACCGCGCGCCGTACCCCTTCCGGCCGCTCGAGATCGAGGTCGCGGAGGTGATCACGCCGTCGTTCTCGCACCTGCTCGATCCGGCGAACACGCAGTACGAGGAGCGCGAACGCGAGGACGGAACGACGTTCAAGATGCGCGAGTACTGGTTCGAGGGCCACCGCATCTTCGGCGCCACCGCCACGATGCTGGGGCGTCTGCTTGACGAAGTTGAGGAGGAGCTGGCGGCCGGCTAGCCGCGCGTTGCTCGGCTTTGGTGGCCGTTCCTGGGTGGGCCGTCAGCGATGGACGAATCGTCTTCGGCGACGTATTCTCGCCAAAGCGATGTACGCACATCGCAACTGATGGCATCAACGACCGGAACGCCTTGTGACCACCACCGGCGAACACCCGCCCACGACGCACCCGAACTCTGATGAGGTCGTCGCGCGGCTGCGGGAGCTGAACGGCGACAAGGTCGCCGAGCGTGTCGCGTACCTCCTCGGCCTCGACGACGACGACCCAAGCGAGCAACCGATCGAGATCAATTCGTTGCGCGACTTCGCCCGGATGATCGAGGACAACTGGAAGCTGCCCGATCCCAGGATCGCCGCCAACCCGCTTGGGCACATCAGCATCGAGTGGTTTCTCGATCCACCCGGGATCGTGGCGATGACCTTCGAGACGAACGGCAGGGTCCGGTTCTATGCAGCGTTTGACGAACCCGATGGCCAACCTGGGTGCGCTCCCGTCAGCAGCACGCTCGGAACTAGTGAAGCGCTCGTTGCCGTGCAGCGGTTTCTGTCTCAGCTCCCGCCCAGATAACCAGGAATGCTCTGAACAACTCTCCCCCGCTCTGCGGGGCGAGATATCGCGTAGGGACAGGGAGGTCCGATCCTGTCCGACCAGATACAGCGACGGCAATGAGTCGTTACCGCAGGCCCCCCTCTGCCTTCGGCATCTCCCCCCGCAGAGCGGGGGGAGAGAAGAGATGCCGAGTTTTGCGAATGCCTCTCGAGGAGGTGAGGAAATCTCGGTTACTCTCGCCAGGCAGGGGAGCGGAAGGGGCCCGGTGGCCTCCTCGGTCTTCAACACCGTTGCGGGGCGGTCCGCACCGTCTCGGGTGGGTTCGACTCCCATGCGCTCCCGCCATCAGCCCAGAGCGTCGATGACCGCCGCGGCGAAGTCCTCCGTGCTGGCGCTGCCGCCCTGGTCGACAGTCAGGCGGTCGCCGGCGGCGTAGGTCGCCTCGATCGCCTGCTCGAGCTGCGCGCCCTGCTCGCTCAGACCCAGGTAGTCCAGCATCATCGCGGCCGAGAGCATCGTCGCCGTCGGATTGATCCGGTGCTGGCCGGCGATGTCGGGCGCGGTGCCGTGCACCGACTCGAAGTAGGCCCAGTCGTCGCCAAAGCAGCCTGAGGGGGCGAGGCCGAGCCCGCCGATCGTGCCTGCGCCTTCGTCGGAGAAGATGTCTCCATAGAGGTTGGGGAGCAGCACGACATCGAGGTCGTGCGGGCTGGCGACGAGCCGACGCGCGAAGTCGTCGGCGATGAACGTCTCGAATTCGATCTCGGGGTAGCCGGCAGCGACCTCGCCGGCGAGCTCGACGAACCAGCCATCGGTCTTGGTGAGCACGTTGTATTTGGCGGAGCAGGTGACCTTGCCGGGGTAGCCCTGCTCGAGTCGGCGCTGGGCGAGTCGGCAGGCGAAGTGGGCGACGCGTTCGACGTTGGCTCGGGTGAAGTACTTGATCGCGTAGCGGCCGTCGGCGTCCTTGAAGTGCTCGAAGCCGCCGGGCAGCTGGGTGCGGGAGACGCCGCCGAAGCGCGGGCGGTCGGCCAGGCCGGATTCGGCCACCTCGCGCAGGTCGCCCTCGATGCCGGCGTAGAGGTCTTCCAGGTTCTCGCGAACGATCACGTAGTCGATGCCCTCAGGCGCGGCCAGCGGCGAGCGGAAGCCGGGTCGCCATCTGATCGGTCGCACGTTGGCGTAGGTCTGGCGGCCCCAGCGGAAGTAGCCGACGCCGGGCGTCTGTCCGCTGGTGGAGCCGAAGAGGACGGTGTCGCTGCGGTTCGCAGCGTCGATCACCATCGCTTCGCCCTCGGGGCGGGTCATCTCGCGCGCGATCTCGACGCCATCGGGCAGGACTTCCCACGCGATCGGCAGCTCCATGGCGTGGAGCACGTGCATGACTGCGTGGACAGCTTCGGGCGCGGCGTCGTCGCCGGGCACGACGGCCACTTTGAGTTCGTCGGTCATCGTTCGAGCCTTTCGAAGTAGCCCTGGTCGATGTCAATGTCTTCAACTGTGCGGGTCTTTACGCGGACGCCAAGCTCAAACTGCTTAAGGAGGTCGCAGAGCGCTTCGCCGTCGATCAGATCGATCGGTCCCACGCCGTCACGGGCCGCCTCAGCTTGCGCGCCGGAAGTGAATGATCCGGTGGTCACGATGATGCCGCGGTCGCTGCGCCCGGCAAACGAGCCGCGGAACTCGCGAACCGCAGCGCTGCCGACGGAACCCTGATACCGCTTGCACTGGAATGCCGTGCGAAACGAGATCAAACCCGATGGCCGGTATGTGCCGATGCCATCGATGCCGCCGTCGCCGCTTCGGCCTGTCACATCAACATCGTCGAAGCCGGCTGAGCGGAGCAAGCTGGCCGCGAGCTGCTCAAAGCCCGAAGGCGAAAGGCTCATCAACTGATTGAGCAGTTGCTCAGGCCAGTCAAGATCATCTACCTCTGACGGCGGCTCAGCGAGATCAGGGTTCGTGGTGTCGGGGTTCGAGTCTTTGCGTGCGGCAACGCGCTCGGCGAGATGGACGTCATAGCGTTGAGTGACTGTTTCCGGCGAGATCGTTCGCCCGTCGGGGGTCAGCGTCCAAAGCGCGCGACTCACGAGGTCCGCTGCACCCGCGACTCGCAATGCCGTCCGTGCCCAAGCGACGCGATAAGCGAGCTCCGTCTGGCGACCATTGACATGCATCACAGCGCGTTGAACGTCGCTCATGCCAAGCGCGTCAGCGACCGCCTCGTTGATCTCGTCGTTCGTCGCGGGAAGCGGAATCGCCCGCATTGACTGGAGTGTGACCCACCGCAGCGCGGGATACGTGGGGAGACCGGCTTGCTCGCGGCGCGTTGCCATTGAGACCCCTTCGTTCTGCGTCAGCAGGCTAGTGCGTGGATTTGCCGAGTCGTTCTTCGAGATCGGGGGCGGGGCGGAAGAGGAACTTCTTGCCTGAGCGTTCTCGGAGGAGGTAGCCGCGCTCCGTGAGGTCCTGGAGATCAGCCCGCGCGGCCCAGTAGGAGACCCGATGCTCGTTCTGCTGCTGCGCGATGGTGAAGATGCGGTTGGGCTGCTTGAGCGCTGCGTCCAGGATCGCGAGCTGACGCTCGCCGAAGCCACTGTCGCCGAGCTGCTCGACCAGATCGCGCGCGGCTGCGGCGTGCTCCTGTAGATCGCGGTCGAGCTGAGCCAAGGCCCGTTCCATGATGTCGAGCTGGTGCAGGATGAAGTGGGTGGCGTCGTTGTCGTCGGCGGTGACGTGCTGATACGCGCGTGAGTACCGCGCCGGCGCGCGCAGGAGGAAGTGCGAGATCGGCAGATAGGGCGCCAGCCACCAGCCGGAGCGCAGCAGCGACCAGTAGAACAATGCGCGGGCTGTGCGTCCATTGCCGTCAACGAACGGGTGGTCGTAGCCGATCATGAAGTGCAGCAGAATGGCGCGCACGATGGGATGCAAGAAGCCGGTGTCGGACTTGCCCTCGGCGAACTCACAGAGGCGTTGCACGCGTTCGGGCAGCTCGTCGGCCGGCGGCGGCTCGTGGACGATGCGCTGACTGGCCGAGACCACGTAAACGCGGGCCTCGCCGGGTTGCTGCAACCGCCCTGAGTCCCGTTGATCGTGCATTGTCCCGGCCGTGACGACGCGGTGCAGGCGCAGGATGTGTTCAAGATCAACAGGCTCGCCCTCAGCAGCCCACTGTTCGACGGTCTGCATCGCGGCGAAGTTGTTGGCGATCATTCGCTCGCCGTGATCGCGCGGCGGGCGACCATCGCGCAGCATCTCCTGAGCGATCTGGCGGCTGGTGTTCGCGCCTTCCAGCCGGCTGGATTGAATGGCTTCGTCCATCAATCCGCGTTGCAGCCAGAGTCGGCGGAACGCGTTGGTCATCAAGGTCTCGTTGGCCAAGACGTGCGTCTGCTGCGCCTGATCGAGCATGTGCAGGGTCTCTACCAACGGGCTGACGTTGCAGAACCAGAACGGCTGGCCGCCACGCCCGCGCAACGGGAGTGTCTGTGACCCGCCCCGCCGCGGCATCACCATCCGCAGCCAGTTCAGCCGCGGGCTGAGTCCTTCAGGCGGCTGCCGGTGACGCGCTTCATCCCAGGGGAGATAGCGGTCCTTTTCGTCAAGTGGAGCAGCGTCGGCGAACAGGGCGACTTGTTGCGCCGCATCCAGCTCCGCGAATTCGGCCATCAGGCCGGCAAGCGGAGGCGCGGTCAGGGGGAATTTCATGAGTCTGGATTCGCCCGTCTATCGGTTTGTTCACGGTTTCTGTGAAACCAATAGTAACGGGCGGGCAGACAGATCGATCAGCAGGGCGGCCTCGACAGATCGCGTTCTGTTGGTTTGCTCACGGTTTCTGTGAAACCGTGAGCTCATGCTCAGACCGGCAGGGCGGAGCGGTCGATGTTGTAGAGCTTTTGGACGTTGCCCCAGACCATTGCTTCCTGGTCTGCCTCGGACACGCCTTCCATGATCTCGCTCAGGATTCGACGGGAGTTGGGCCAGATTGCGTCGTGGTGCGGGTAGTCGTTGCCCCAGACCAGATTCTCGATGCCGATCTCGTTGCGTGTGCGCACGCCGATGTCGTCATCTTCGAAGGTCACCGTGAATTGACGGTGGAAGTACTCCGTGGGCAGCATCGGCAGCTCGGGCGTCTGGTCGACGGCGCGGGCGCGGTAGTAGGCGTGGTCCCAGCGCTGCAGGACGTGCCCGATCCAGCCGGTCTCCCACTCGGCCATCACGAAGCGCAGCTTTGGGTGCCGCTCGCAGACGCCTGAGGTGACCAGATTCGAGACCGTGTTCCAGGCCGCCGCGTGGGCGAGCGTGTAAGAGACCACCTGGTCCCAGTCCTTGGGCAGGCTCATGCCGGGCTCGGAGCCGCAGAAGATGTGCATCGTGAGCGGCAGCCCGATGTCCTCCGCGGCCTCCCAGAAGGGTTCGTAGTAGGGGTCCGAATAGGGCTTGTCGAGGGGCGCCGTGCAGGGGATCGCCACGCCCTTGATGCCCATCTGCGCACAGCGCCTGAGCTCCGCGATGGCCATGTCGATGTCGCGCAGCGTGATGCAGCCGACGCCGATCAGCCGCTCCGGCGCGTGCGAGCAGTAGTCGCGGATCCAGTTGTTGTGGCGCTGGAAGACGGCGTCGACGACTTCAACGTCGTCGACCATGAAGGTGAGCATGTTGATCGAGGGGTACATGACCTCGCCGACGATGCCGTCCTGATCCTGCTCCCGGAGCCGCGCCACGGGGTCCTTGACGCCGGGATTGATCAGGTCCCAGCCGCGCGCGATCTTCTCCTTGGTTTCGGGCAGGTTGAGGTTCGCGCCGGCGATCCCGAGGCGGCCGACCGACATCGCGAAGTCGATGCTCGGCCAGGCGACGAAGACCGCGTCGCGGCCCTTCCACTGGTCGACCACGCGGGGCGCGCGGTCGCCAAACCGGTCAACCAATCCGTCGAATACCTCGGGCCCCTCAACGACGTGGGAATCGCACGAGTAGAAGATGTCGGTCATGATTTCGTCCTTCCGGGTGGCCTGCTGGCCATACGATAGTCCTGCCGTCCAGGTCTCGCACACCAGACCGTCGGGAATCGTCGTCGCGCGCCGTCGAGTCTGCACCGGACCCAGTCCCGCCCGCGCCCGTGCCGCCGCTCGTCATCCGCTCGATGTCTCGATTCGGGAACTCCGCGGGGCGAGAGCTCGGCGGGTCGATGCAGGTGGCCAGCATCTCGCGCAGCGCGACGATTTCGGCAGGATCCGCGGTCAGCCCCCAGCGCAGCTTGACCGTGGTCCAATCACGCGCGTACTGGCACCACGCTGCGCGCGACGGAGGCTTCCATTCCGCGGGGTCCTGTGCGCTCTTGTCCTGATTGCTCGATGCCGAGACGGCCGCGAGCGAGGCCGGACTACCCACGTCGTTCGCGAAGTCCACACGCCGCGGGGACGCCCACTCCGATGCGCCCGACTGGTGCGCCTCCAGCAACGGGACCATGTGGTCGATCTGTACTTCACCGGGATCATCGAGCTCGACTTCGTCGTACCAGGACCACCACGTCCCATCGATCGGCCGACAGTGCCGGTCGACCTGTGTGATCGACCGCGCCTCGGCGATCAGCACCTCCTCGCGCGTATTGCAGCCGTCGCGGTCGGCATCACCCCAGCCGCCCGGCTGATACGCGTCGCGGTCGTAGTCGACGCCGCCATCCGACTCCTCGGCCACCGGAAGTCGACCCAGCAGCACGGCATCCTGCACGAATGGCAGCGTATCGGGCTCCGGCTGCTCGCGGGGCGGATCGTCCTGCAGTGGCGCCACTGGGCCTTCGCTGGGCTCGGCAACCTGACCGTCGTCGTCGCCGGTCACCTGGAGGATCACGATCACCAACGCGAGCGCCGCGATCACCGCCCATGTCCAGCGGCGGCGCGTCCAGCCAGGCACTACGCCTCCAGTGGGATGCCGAGCTCCTCTGATAGCTGCATGAGCTCGCGGACGGTTGACGCGGGGTAGACGATTTCGCCGGTGGCGCTGCGCTGCTCGAAGGTGCGCTGCTCCTGCTCGCCGGGGGCGAGGACTTCAGCGACGCCGGGCAGCGGTTCGGTCGCCTTGACCTGCCGCCAGATCTCGTCGATCGCGGCTTCAAACACGTCCGCCTCGCCGAACAGATCCGGCGAGATCACGAGCAGAAACTGACCGCGATGCCCAATCGCCACATCGGCGGAGTGGTCGCCGCCTGGCAGCGCGCCGGCGAGCGTGTTCATGAACAGGCTGAGGCCGGTGCCCTTGTAGGCGCTGACCGCGCCCAGCGCCGGAATGACCCCGGCCATCCCGATCTCCGGATCGGTGGTGGGCTGGCCCTCGAGGTCCTGGAAGCCCCACTCCTCGGGAATCTCGCGACCCTCGGCGCGGGCGCGCATCACCTTCCCGAGCGCGACCGGCGTCAGCGCCATGTCGAGCACCATCGGCGGGCCCGACGCGCGCGGCGCCGCGAAGGCCATCGGGTTGTTGCCCGTCATCCGCGTGCGGCCCCCGAACGGCGCGAGCGAGGGCGGGCTCGTCGTCGTGCAGAACGAGACGAAGCCCTCGGCGGCGGCCATCATCGGGTAGAACGCGCCCATGCCCCAATCGTTCGAGCGGCGCAGCGTGCCCAACGCCAGACCGGTCTCCCGGGCCTTCGTGATGGTGCGCGCCATCGTGCGCGCGACGACCAGCTGACCGATCCCGCCGTCGCCGTCAACGACGAGCGAGACGGGCGTCTCATGGATGGTGGCCAGGCTCGGCGTGGCGTTGTAGCGACCCTCGCGGAGATGCCCCGCGTACCAGGGCAAGCGCTGAAAGCCGTGCGTGTCGACCCCGCGCAGGTCGGCGGTGAGCTGAATGTCGACGGTGAACGCCGCGTCATCGGCCGGCACCCCGCAGGCCTCGTAGACCGCGGTACCAAACGTGCGCAGCGGCTCAAGCCGCAGAACCTCGGTGGCGTCGGCGTCGGTCACGCGTCATCCCCCGATTCGGCGAGCAGCCCGCCGTCGCTCATGCCGCGCGCCGCGCCGGTGGTCGACGCCGCGCAGACGATGAATTCGAGGTCCTCGGGACCGAGGCTGCGGATCTGGTGCGCGATGTCCGCCGGAAAGAACAGGAAGTCGCCGGCGGCGGCCGAAGTGCGCCAGGGCCCGCAGTCGATCTCCGCGTTGCCGCGCAGGAAGTAGTAGACCTTCTCGATGTTCTCGTGGATGTGGCGCACGTTCGTCTCGCCGGCGGGCAGGCGATTAAACAGCACGAACTCGAAGGTGCTCTCGAAGCGCCCCTCCGCGGAGGTGAACATCCGCCGGGCCTGGATGTTGCGACCGACCGTCTCGGGCACGTCGCTGGTGGCCTTGACGATGAAGCGGCCGTCGGCGGGCGGCGCCACCGGGGCGCCTTCCAGCTCCGGCGCAACCGGCGGCATGTTCGAAGGTGCAGGATCGTTCTCAGGCATCGGTTCCCCCTAGTCGGCTGATCGGTCGCTCGTCTCCGCAGGCTAAGCCGCCGAGTCGCCGAAGGCGATCAGAGGGTCCAGATCAGAACTCCAGCCGGGCGGCCTTGCAGAGGAAGGCCATTAGCGGCTGGCTCTCGCGGCACCACTCCGCGATCTGCTCGGGGAAGTCGGGGGCCAGCACGTCTTCCTGCTCGAAGTCGCGCACGGCGATGAACTGCTTGCGCTTGATCTCCTCGATCATCGGGTGCTCTTTGTCCCAGCCACGCGGCGGACGCTTCAGCTTGTCGCCACCGATCCGCCAGCCGTCGCGGGTGTAGCGCTCGGTCAGCGTCTGCCACTCCGCGCCGCGCTCCGCGATCGCGTCGCGGTAGAGCGCCAGCGCGTCGCGGTCCGGCGTCCAGCTGCCGGCGCCGAAGAAGCACTCGTCGAGCGCGATGTGCACGTAGTAGCTGGGCGCGTGGACATCCTTGCCGGCGCGATGGCGGAACTGGATGCCGATGTTGGTCTTGTATGGCGTCTTGTCGGGCGAGAAACGTAAGTCGCGGAAGACGCGCATCAGCGAGCCGCCGACCTTCGTGTCGCGGGCGGTGATCGAGGGCGAGATCTGCTGCAGCAGCGGACGCACCGCGCGGATCAGCTCGAAGGCCGGCTCGCGCAGCTCCGACTCGTAGCGCTCCCGATTCTGCGCGAACCAGTCGCGTCGATTGTTCAGCTCAAGCTCGGCCAGAAAGTCGAACACCGCCGGCTCGAAGCAAGTGTCAGTCGTGGTCATCCTGCTCTCCAGACGCAGATCGCGTGTCAGCGGGAGCGTAGCGCTCAGGTGAGCGGCGCGCGATAGGTGCGGATTGACTTCCACACCAGAGCGATCGACACCGTCGCAACCATCCCGATCACGCCGCCCAGCAGCATCGCGTTCGGCGCGCCGATCGAGCCGGCCCAGAAGCCGACCCAGATGATGCCCAAGTTGTTCGCGGTCTGCGCCGCCAGCACCATGAATGAGAATGCCCGGCCGCGCATCTCGTCGGGCGTGGTCAGCTGTACGGTCGCCTGGCGCACGGCCACCGTCACCGCGTCCGCCGCGCCCAGCAGTGCGATCACGATCATGCCCAGCCAGAGCCACGGCGCCGCGCCCATCGCGAACAGCAGCGCCGCGTAGACCAGCGAGGCGCCGAGCACCAACATCCCCTTCGCCCGCTCATGCACGAGAAACAGCGCGAGCAGCATCCCGCAGGCCGATCCGACGGCGTTGGCGAGCCCCAGGCCGCCGGCAGCGCTCGCCCCCGCCATGAACAGTCCAGTCGCCAGCACCGGCAGAATCTCGCGGTAGTAGGAGGCGACCGTGATGCCCCAATCGAGCAGGAAGAGGCCGGGCAGGATCGGATGGCGGGCCACGTAGCGACCGCCCGCGATCACGCTGGCCAGCGTGCCGAGCGATGCGCCGGTCACGCGCGCCGGCGTGCGGATCAGCATCGGCATAACGGCCGAAACTGCGGCCGCGGCCGCGGCCGCCCAGAGCGCCGCGGTGACGTCGGCGAACGAGACGATCACCGTGAATATCGCCGTGCCCAAAATCCAGCCGCCGTTCTGCGTCCCGGCGTCGACCGTCACTGCGGCCGAGAGGTAGCGCTGCGGCACAACCCGCGGCGTGATCGCCGCGCGCGACGGCGCCACGAACACCGCCAGCGCGGCCAACACGGCCAGCACGATCCAGGCGTGCCAGACCTTCAGCACATCCGCCGTCGCCATGGCCGCGAGCAGCAGCAACAGCGCGAACACCATCACGTTGGAGCCGGCCATCAGCCAGCGCCGATCGAGCCGATCGGCCAGCACGCCGCCGTAGAGCACCGCCACGATCTGGATCGGCAGCTGGATCGCGCCGACGATCGCAACCTGCGTGAACTCGCCGGTCTCATCGACCAGCCACTGGGGGATCGCGATGAAGCGCAGCTGCTGGGCGATGATCATCGCCAGCGCGCCGGACCAGAGGATCCGATAGTCGCGGATCGCGAACACGCGCCGCAGCGGCGGCCGCTCGAACGGTCGCCGCCCACGCGGCGCCTCACTCACGAGCGGGCTGACGGTTGCGCGATACTGCGGGGCATCGAGCGATGCTACCGCTCGCACAGCTGAGGAGACCCCGCATGAAAGTCGGCATCTACATCCCACAGGTCGGCGGCGCCGCCGCGCCCGAACACATCGTGCGGATCGCGCGCGCCGCGGAGGCCGCCGGCTTCGATTCGCTCTGGACGTTCGACCACGTCGTGCTGCGGCCCGACCAGGGGTCCGACTATCCCTACACGGAAGACGGCCGCTTCCTGATTCCCGCCGAGACCGCATTCCTTGAGCCGCTCACGCTGATGACCTACGTGGCCGCGGTCACGGAGCGGGTCGAGCTGGGCACCGCGGTGCTCGTCCTGCCGATGCGCGCGCCGGTGCTGCACGCCAAGCTGATCGCCACGCTCGACCACCTGGCCGGCGGGCGCGTGATTCTCGGCGCCGGAGTCGGCTGGTGGAAGGAGGAGTTCGAGGCGCTCTCGATGCCGTTCGACCGTCGCGGCGCGCGGATGGATGAATATCTCGCCGTGCTGCGCGACCTCTGGGAGAACGAGATCGGCTCGTTCGAAGGCGAGTTCTACAACACGGCCGGGTGGTACAGCCGGCCGCAGCCGCCACGCCGCGTGCCGATCTGGCTGGGCGGCAACCACCCGCGCCAGCTCGCGCGCGCCGGTCGCCTCGCCGATGGCTATCTCGCCAACCCCACGATGCTCGACACGATCGAGGCCGACTGGGACCGCGTACGGCAGACGGCGAGCGACCACGGCCGCGACGCGTCGGCGCTGAAGCTGGGGATCAACCGGATCACGATCCTCGAGGACGGCGGCCTGGAAGCCGCCGCCGAGCGGCTGGGCGAGATGCGCGAGATCGGCTTCGACCACGCGATCGCCAATCTGCACCCCGGCGCTGCCAACCCCGAGGAGCTGCTTCAGGAGTTTGCGGCCACCCACCTGGCCGGCCTGCAGGCCGACTAGGCGCGTGCATTCAAAATTCGCGCTGTTCGCTTGCATAGACACCGCTACTGTTCAAAGTTCGGTGCGTTCGCTTGAATGGATGCCGCGGCTGTTCAAAGTTCGGTGCGTTCGCTTAAATGGATGCCGCAGCTATTCAAAGTTCGGCACGTTCGCTTGAATGGATGCTGCGGCTGTTCAAAGTTCGGCACGTTCGCTTGAATGGATGCCGCGGCTGTTCAAAGTTCGGTGCGTTCGCTTGAATAGATGCCGCGGCTGTTCAAGGTTTGGCACGTTCGCTTGAATAGATGTCGGGGCTGTTCAAAGTTCGGTACGTTCGCTTGAATGGATGCCGCGACTGTTCAAAGTTCGGTGCGTTCGCTTGAATGGATGCCACAGCTGTTCAAAGTTCGGTGCGTTCGCTTGAATGGATACCGCGGCTGTTCAAAGTTCGGTGCGTTCGCTTGAATGGATACCGCGGCTGTTCAAAGTTCGGTGCGTTCGCTTGAATGGATGCCGAGCCTGTTCAAAGTTCGACCTGTTCGCTTGCATACGGTGGCCTGTTGTTCAAATTTGAGCGCCAAAGTTGAACGACGGCTACGCTGTCGGACGAGAGAGCTGAATCGAGACCGTCCGACCCGCCATGCAGCGTGATCGCACCGGCAGCTACGAAGTCACCACATTCGGCGACGAACAGGTCCGCGCGTTCGTGCCGGCCTCGCTGCCACCCCAACCGCCGGTCGATCTCAGTGGAATGCAACCGGCGTTGGAGCGAGCGATTCTTGCGCTCGGTCGGCTTGATTCCGAGGCGCGGCAGCTTCCCGACCCGGACCTCTTCGTCTACGCCTACGTGCGTCGCGAAGCCCAGCTGTCATCGCAGATTGAGGGAACCCAGTCCTCGCTGTCCGACCTGTTCGAGCTCGAGACCGAGGGCGAATCCCCGCAGCAGGACGACGATGTCACCGAAGTCTCGAACTACGTGGCGGCGCTTGAACACGGACTCGCACGGATCCACGGCGGCTTCCCGCTGAGCAACCGCCTGATCCGCGAGCTGCACGGCATCCTGCTGCGCTCGGGACGCGGCAGCGAGAAGCTGCCGGGCGAGTTTCGTCGTTCGCAGAACTGGATCGGCGGCTCTCGTCCGAGCAACGCGGTCTACGTGCCGCCGCCCCACACCGCGGTCGAGGACTGCATGGCGCAGCTCGAGCGGTTCCTCCACGCCGAAGACGACGGCATCTCCACCATCGTCCGCGCCGGCCTGGCGCACGCACAGTTCGAGAGCATCCACCCCTTCCTCGACGGCAACGGCCGCGTCGGGCGCCTGCTGATCGCGTTCGTCCTGCATCAGTCGGGCGTGCTCCGGCAGCCGCTGCTGTACCTCAGCCTCTACTTCAAGCAGCACCGAGCCCGCTACTACGACCTACTCGCCGACCTGCGGCACAGCGGCGATTGGGAAGCGTGGCTCGCGTTCTTCGTGGAAGGCGTCCGCGCCACCGCCGAGGACGGCGTCGAAACGGCACGGCGCCTCTCGCAGATGTTCGAAGACGACCGCGAGAAAATCCAGACGCGCGGCCGCCGCGCCGGGTCGGCGCTGCGCGCGCACGAAGTGCTGATGCGCAGTCCGGTGCTCTCGATCCGTCGTGTCCACGAGCGAACCGGCCTCTCGTGGCCGACCGCCGCCGCTGCCATCGAGCTGCTCAGCGAGCTGGGCATCAGCCACGAGATGACCGGCGACCGACGCAACCGCCTGTTCGCCTACGACGAGTACATCGCGATCCTCAGCGAAGGCAGCGAACCGCTCTGACCGATCGGCGCTGCCCGCCCAGACCGACACACCAACTAGGCTCTCAGTCACCAACGAGATCCACGACGGGGTGACCTACAAATGCCTGACACGGTCCTCTACGAACGCGATGGGCGCGTCGCGACCATCACCTACAACCGCCCCGAAGCGCTGAACGCGATTAACCACGAGCTGCGCGAAGATCTCAACGCCGCCTGGCAGACCTTCCGCGACGACGATGACGCCTGGGTCGGGATCGTGACCGGCACGGGCCGCGCGTTCTCGGCGGGCGCCGACCTGCGCAGCCCCGCGCCGCCGCAGGAGCACTCCTTCTGGGAGACGCCCTCGCTGACCTCGCTCGAGAGCGGCATGGAAGTCTGGAAGCCGACCATCGCCGCGGTCAACGGCTACGCGCTCGGCTTCGGGCTCACGATGGTCTCCGCCTGTGACTTCGTGATCGCCAGCGAGCGCGCCGAGTTCGGCTTCCCCGAGGTCCAGATCGGCTTCCCCACGATCCAGGGCGCGATCCGCATGCCCAAGAAGGTCGCGTGGCACCACGCGATGGAGCTGCTGCTGATCGGCGATCGGGTCGACGCCCAGCGCGCGAAGGAGATGGGCCTGGTCTGGAAAGTCGTCGAGCACGAACGGCTGCTCGACGAGGCTCGCGCGCTCGCCGAGCGGCTCTGCAAAGGCGCGCCGCTCGCCGTCCGCGCCACCAAAGAAGTCGCCCAGCGCGGGCAGGAGCTGCCCTTCGTGCAGGCGATCCGCTTCGGCGAAACGATGCGCCGCGTCGCCCGCGACACGACGGACGCCCGGGAGGGCCCCGCCGCCTACCGCGAGAAGCGGCCGGCCGACTGGCAGGCGCGCTGAGCGATGCAGTTCTGGCGCGCCGCCCGCGTAGCGAATCCGGAGCTTGATGCGTGGTTGCCCGACCACGCTGTCGCAGTCGAAGACGGCCGCATCCGCGAGGTCATCCCGGGCGATCAGGCGCCCGCCGATCAGACCACCGATCTCGGCGATGTCTCACTGCTGCCCGGTCTGATCGAGGCGCACTCGCACATCCCCTGCCCGCCGCGCGTTGACGCGTTCGAGATCATCACCACTGAGCCCGTAGAGCGCGGTCTGATGCGCGCGACCGCGGCGGTCGCCACCGCGCTGCGCAGCGGCGTCACCACGATGCGCGACCTTGGCGCTCGCAACGAGGTCGTGTTCCCGATTCGCGATGCCATCGCCGAAGGCGTGATCGCGGGACCACGCCTGCTCGCCTCCGGCGCACCGATCACGCGAAGCCACGACCACTGCTGGTTCTGGGGCGGCGAGGCGGACAGCGCCGCCGACGTCGCGGCGATCGCCCGCCGCCAGGTTGAGGCGGGCGCGGATGTGATCAAGGTGATGGCCAGCGGCGGCAACTTCACGCCCAGCTCGAGCCCGCGGGCTCGGCAATACCCGCCCGAGGTGCTCGCGACGATCGTTGAGGCCGCCAGCGCCGCCGGCATCGATGTCGCTGCCCACACTCACGCAGCCGCCGGTGTCCGCGCGGCTGTCGAGGCGGGCGTCCGTCACCTGATTCACTGTCGCTGGCTCTCGGCCGACCCCGAGGGCGGCTACGAATACGACCCGCAGCTCGCCACGCGGATCGCCGACGAGGGCATCTGGGTGAATCCAACGATCGGCCTCGGTCTGGTCGCCTCAGAGGCCCGCGCCCGCGGGGACGCCGCGCCGCGGCGCAACCCGTCGATGCGCGGCGCGGCCCCGTCGCGCGAGCAGGGCCTTGAAATCCTGCGCGACATGCACAGCCGCGGCGTGCGCTGCACGTCCGGCCTCGACATGGGGATGGCCTACGCCGACTTCGACCGCGCCACCGCCGAGGCCTGGGCCTTCGTCGAGCAGGTCGGCCTCAGCCCCTGGCAGGCGATCCGGCTGATGACATCGCAGACCGCCGAAGCCCTGGGCCTCGCCGCGGAAGTCGGTTCGATCGCGCCGGGCAAGATCGCCGATCTCGCCGCCTTTGCCGGTGACCCGGCAGTCAATATCCGCCACCTGAACGCGCCCACGCACGTCATTCAGGCGGGCAGCGCCGTCGTCGTTCGCGGCGCCTGACGTCGCAGCGCACACGCACCGACCTAGGGCAGGCGCAGCGTGATCTCCCGCGAGCGGCCGCCGGCCATGTCGAGCTGGACGATCCGGTGATTGTTCGTGTCGGCCACGAGCAACGAGCGACCCGGCCCGGCGCAGAGCCCGCCCGGCTCATCGAGCCGCGTCTCAGAGAACGAGCCCAGCGCATCGCCGAGACCGCCGAGCAGCGTTTTGACGCTCTGCAGCCGTGGATAGACCTGTTTGATCTTGTGGTTGAACGTGTCGGCGACGTACAGCTCGTCGCCCAGCCAGGCGATGTCGAGCGGGTGCTGGAGCTTGGCCTGCTCGCGGCCGCCATCCTCGTCGCCGAAGTGGAAGAGGTTGCCGATCTGGCCGATGAACGTCTCGACGCGGCCGTCGGGGTCCCAGGTGACCTGGCGCGCGCCGCTGGACTCGCTGTCGGCGAAGGCCAGGCCGGACGGTCCGACCGCCAGCCCGCTGGGCTGGGCGAGTTCGGCCTGCAAACGCGGGCCGTCGACGATGCTCTCACGACCGCTGCCGGCCCAGGGACCGACCGTGGCGGCAGCGCCCGATGCGATGTCCATCGACCAGAGCTGGTGAATTCCGGCCATCGCGATGAACAGTTCGCCGTCGTGAACTGCGACATCCCAGGGCGAACTCAACTGCGTCATCGTCGCGGGTGCGCCCGCGGGCATCTGGCGCGCCTGTTCGCCCGTGCCGGCGATCGTCGTCACCGCGCCCGAGGGCAGGTCGATGCGGCGAATCGCGTGGTTCTCGTTGTCCGCCACGTAGATGGTGTCACCGTCGATCGCGACCCCCTGCGGCTGGTTGAACGTCGCTGTTTGCGCGGTTCCGTCGTCGAAGCCGTGGCCCGCGCCGCCGATGACCAGCGAGACGTTGCCATCGAGATCGGCGACCAGAATCCGGTCGTTGTTCGAGTCCGAAACGACCAGGCGCCCAGTCGCGTCGTCGTAGGCGAGCTTGCCGGGGAACGAGAGCGCGCTGTCGGCGCCGGTCTCGCGGGTCAGTTCGAGCGGCTGGCGGGTGAGCAAAGACTCAGACTCGTACTCGCTCAGCCAGCCGTCGATCAGCGGCACAGCCATCTCTTCGGTCAGCTCGCCCTCGTGCAGACCGATCACGTTGCCGCGCGGGTCGACGAAGAAGATCGTCGGCCAGGCCCGCGCGCCGTACTGCTGCCAGAACTTGAAGTCGGCATCGTTCAGGACGGGATGTTCGATGCGCAGACGCAGCACCGCCTGGCGCAGATTCTTGGTCTCGCGCTCGGTCGGGAACTTCGGCGAATGCACCGAGACCACCTGGACGGCGTCGGCGTAACGGCGTTCGATCCTCCGCAACTGCGGAAGCACGTGCAGGCAGTTGATTCAAGCGTATGTCCAGAAGTGCAGGATCGTCAGCCGCCCGCGCAGGTCATCCATGGTCAGATCGCGTCCGGCATTGAGCCAGATCAACCCCTCGGGGATCGACGGTGCGGGCGTGGTTCCAAAAGCGCGGGACTGGGCCATCTGCGGCTCCTGCCGTGGTGTTTCGTTCGTTTCGCTTGTCTCATCCTACCGCCGCCCCTGCGGCCCGTCCGTCGTTCCTGCGGAAAGAGACCGTTGCATCGGCACGGCTACTCAGCACGGCTCAGTCGCAGGATCGGTCCGTCGAACGTCAGCAGGTAGACCTCGCCCACCGCATCGACTCCGAACGATGCGATCCGCGCGTCGAGCTGCTCCAACTCGTGCACGCTGCCTCCGCGCTCGCCGGGCTGAAGCGCCCAGACGCGGCCTGAGCAATAGTCGGCGAACAGATACGCGCCGACCAGCCAGGGAAGCTCCGCACCGCGATAGACCAGGCCGCCCGTGACTGAGCAGCCGAGCTCGTGACTGTACGTCGCGAGCGGCGCGCTATGCTCCAGCGCGTCGCAGTCCGACTGGCGGCCGAAGCACTCGTCGCCCTCGAAGATGTTCCAGCCCTGGTTCGTGCCCGCTTCGACGATGCCCACCTCCTCGACGCGATTCTGGCCCACATCGCCGACCCACAGGTCGCCGGTGTCGGGATCGAACGCCATCCGCCACGGATTGCGCAGGCCGTAGGCGAAGATCTCGGGCCGCACGCCGGGCAGGCCGAGGAACGGATTGTCGGTCGGGATGTTGTAGCGATACTGCTCCGACGCAGCGCTCACGTCGATCCGGATGATGGTGCCCAGCAGCGTCCCGCGATTCTGCCCGTTCTCGTGGGGGTCGTTGGCCGCTCCGCCGTCGCCGATGCCCAGATAGAGCATGCCGTCGGGCCCGAACCGCACCGCGCCGCCGTTGTGGTTCGAGTAGGGCTGCTCGACCTCCAGGATCACGAGCTCCGCGTCGCGGTCGGCCAGACCGGCTGCAACCGGGAACCGCGAGAGGCGCGTCACGTGGGTCCCGCGCGGCGAATACCAGATGTACAGAAAGGGCCGCGCGGCGAACTGGGGGTCGACCGCGACACTCAGCAAGCCGCGCTCGTCGGAGAACGTCACCCGATCGCTGAGGTCCAGCACTCCGCGAATCGACCCGTCCTCGCCATAGAGGGTGAGACTGCCCCGCTGCTCGGCGACGAGCAGCCCGCCATCCGGCCAGGCCAACAGCTCGATCGGCTGCTCGAACGTCCTGCCGCCGAACGCTTCGACGAACCGATGCTCCTCAACCTCGTCCTGACGCTCGACCTCGACCGTCTGCTCCCGATCCCGCGGCGCCGGCTCGGCCGACGGTTTGGCCCCCTGTTCAGCCTGCTGCCGCGTGGCGACCTGAGCGTCGCGATCCGGCGCTTGTTGCGCGGCCCGCTGACCATCGTCCGGCGCTGCGACACTTCTCGCTTGCTCAGCCGACTCGCCCGACGATTCCGCGACGGCCCCCTGCGGCCGCTCCGACTGTGGCTCGCTGCCGCTTCCGCACGCGGCCGCCAGGAGCAGAACCGCGGCTACGACGAGTGCGAGCCGGGCGGGCACCTAACCGGCGGCCGGCTCGTAGCGCAGCAGCGTGGTCTCGCCATCAACATCCTCGAAGACCGGCCGCACGCGCATCCCAACGGCGATCGCGTCTTCCGCGACGTTGACCAGCGTCGTGGTCAGGCGCGGACCCTCGTCGAGCTGCACGACCGCGATGATTTGCGGCTCATCGCCGGCGAACTCCGCCGCCGTCGGCCGCCGCGCAATGGTGTACGTGTAGAGCGTGCCGGTGCCCGCGATGTCGCGCCATTCGAGATCGTCGGCCAGCGTCAGCGGCGCGTGCGAGCGCGGGTAGAAGACCCACTGGTCTGACGACGGCGAGTACTGAATCCGCACTTGGTGCTCGCGCAACCCGTCCCAGAAGGGCTGCGTCCGCGCGATCGGCTGCGGCGTCGGGCGCTGCGGGCCCGCCACGCTAGTCACCCTCCAGGATCAGCGCGACCTGCTCGCTCATCAGGCCGCCGTTGCCGGTGACGAACGCCACATCCGCGTCGGCGACTTGATGGTCCTCGGCCCGACGCATCAGCTGACGCGCCGCGTCGGTGATGTGCGACATCCCGCCGGCAAGCCCGGCCTGTCCGAAGCCCAACTGTCCGCCGTAGGGATTGCAGGGGAAGTCGCCACGGAAGCTCAAGTCGTGCTCGCGCACGAACGCCTGACCCTGGCCCTGCGCGCAGAAGCCCGAGTCTTCGATCGTCATCAGCACCGTGATCGTGTAGCAGTCGTAGACGTCGATCAGGTCGACATCCGCGCGTGTCCGGCCTGACATCTCGAAGGCCGAATCGGCGACAGCGGCGAGCGGCGTTTGCAGCATGTCTTTCGCATAGGTCGGGGTCTTGTGCAGCACCCGCTCGCCGAAGCCGGTGATCCAGACGGGGCGATTGCGCCCGCGCTGCGCGAACTCCTTGCTCGCGACGACCAGCGCCGCGCCGCCCGAGCAGGGCATCACGATCTCCAGCATGTGGAGCGGGTCCGAGATCATCGGCGAGTTGAGCACATCCTCGATCGTGATCGGCACATCGTGGAAGACCGCCGGCGGGTTGTGATTCGCGCTGATGCGTTGGTCGACCGCGATCTTCGCAAGCGCCTCCGGGTCGTAGCCGTACTCGGCTCCGTAGCGCATCGCGATCTGCGCGTAGCCGCAGTTCTGCGCCACGTTGCCGTAGGGAATGTCGAACTCCGCCTGCGGTGAGCCGTAGTTCGAGCTCGATGCGCCGAAGCGCCATCCGCTCGGCTCCGCCGCTGGCGTCGGAGGCCGCGGCGACGGCCAGGAGGGCGCCGCGATCACCACCACGTTGGCGATTCCCAGCTCGATCGCGGCCGCCGCGCGCCAGACCATCGCCGCGCAGCTCGCCCCGCCGAGATCCACGACCTCCGCGAAGTTGACCTCCATGCCGAGGTACTCCGCGATCGTGGAGGGCACGAACGAGTCCGATTCGCGGATGTTCGTGGCGCAGATCCCGTCAACGTCAGCGGGATCGATCCCCGCGTCGTCGAGCGCCTCGCGGGTCAGCTGCGCCCACTGTTCGAGCGTGAAGATCGGCGGCGCGATCGGGCGCCGCTCGGGCTTCCACTCGGTAATCCCAACGATTGCCGCCTCGCCGCGCAGTCCCATGGTCTGCTCCTGTCCGCTGTGGCTGACAGATTACCTGCTCAGGCGCAGCCGACCGGCGCACCGCGGGCGATCCGCGTGGCATCCGGTGACCGGGCAGCGCGCACGGGCGGCGCGCCCTTAGGTGAGGATCTCGAGCGGCTCGGCCCAGACCACGCGGTTTGACCGGAGCTCGGCGATCTCCTCGTCGCTGCGGCCGATCTCGCGCAGGATTGCGTCCGTTTCGGCGCCCGCGAGCACGCCGGGGCGGTAGTCGCCGCGACGGCCGGCCATGTGCGTGAGGGGACCCCAGCGGCGAATCTCGCCCATCCGCTGATGACGCGCGAGCGGCGCGAAATCGTTCTCCAGCATCTGCCGATCGTGCGCAAAGAACTGCCCCGCCGTGGCCGCGTCGGCCACGACGCAGCCGACCCGCTGCGGGGTCAGCAGCGCCTCCCACTCGGCGGCGGGACGCGTCGCGAAGACATCTGTGAGCACGTCCACCAGCGCGGCGTCGTGCTCGTCGCGCGCGGCGACGCTGTCGAAGCGCGGATCGTCGGCGAGCTCGGGGTGCGCGTGCGCGCAGAAGCGAGCCCATTCCGCGTCGGTCGGCGCCGCGAGGAAGACCCAACCCTGCTCTGTCGGATACAGCCGATACAGCGCCGAGATTCCGTACAGCTCGCCGTCCACCTGGCGGCGCGGCTGCTTGCCCTCGTACCTGATGAAATCATCGGCGTTGGCGTAAGCGTTGGCCGTCAGCATGTTGACAAAAATCTGCTGTCCCACGCCGTAGCGCTGCTGGGCGTAGAGTCCCAGCAGCGTCGCCGAGGCGACCAGCACTCCGGTGTTCGGGTCGGGATTCGGCTCGTTGGCGCGCATCAGCTGGCGCGACGCCTCGCGGATCTCCTCCAGCCCTTCGCAGGCCGCCGGCGGCATCGCCGAGCCGGCCTGATAGAGCGCCCCGCCGACCGCGGCGCCCGGGATCGGATGCGCCGAGGGACGATTCGCGCCCGGCGCGTCAGGCCCGTAGCCGTTGGCCGAGACCCAGATGATGTCGGGCCGAATCGCGCTCGCCGTCTCCCAGCCGATCCCGATCCGGTCGGGCACGCCGGGCCGGTAGTTGTGCACGACGGCGTTCGCGCCGGCGATCAGTTCGGCGACGATCGCCTGTCCCGATTCGCTCTTCAGGTCGATGCAGATGCTTTCCTTGGCGGCGTTGGTCTTGGAGGCGAGCAGGCCCGTGAGCGGACCCGCGCCCATCCCGCGGAACGGGTCGCCGCCGATCGGCTCCACTTTGATGACTCGCGCGCCGAGGTCGGCCAGCATCGACACGCCGATCGGCGTCGCGATGATCGTCGCGAATTCAAGGATCGTGAAGCCCTCCAGCGGCCGCCCGCTGGGCTTGGTTCCGTTCGCCGCCAGCGCGCCGTTGCGCGCGGGCCAGCTGAATCCGTTCGCCTCGCCCACCGTCGGCGCCGCCCGTTCGATCTGCGCGGGCGTCTCGCGCAGGTGCGCGATCGGCCCCAACTGCTGCACGGCGCCAAGCTGCGGATCGTCGATCGTCACGACATCACCGTTGGCGTGCATCTCAGGGTTCGCCACCGCGTCATGCGTGGGCGTGAAGATCTCCGCGGCGACGTTGCCCGAAGCGCGGAAGATCTCCATCCACTCCTCCGCCGGGCGCTCCTGCATCCGCTCCAGAATCCGATCGCGCATCTCTTCGAGCGCCTCCGGCGACCACTCCGCCGGCCCGCCCTGCCACTGCTCCTCGGCGAACAGCTCGGTCAGGTCCGCCGCGTCCATGAAGGCGTAGAAGAGGTGCTCGAGCAGGTTGCCCAGCTGAATCCAGCGTCCGTCGGCCGTCATTACGGGGTGATAGTTGAGCGTCGGCATCCCGCCGCCGAAGTTGAGGACCTCCGGATAGACGTCGGGCCGCCGCTCGTGCAGCTGGGTGAGCAGCAGCTGGACGAGGTCGAAGGGCAGCATCCCCTGCAGCAGCGATGTCTCGACGATCTGCCCGCGCCCGCAGCGATCGCGCTCGATCAGCGCCGCGACGATCCCGTGCACCGCGCCTTGCGACGCGCCATGCCCGCCTATCGGGACCGCGGCGAATCCCGGCCCCTCGCGCATCCGCTGCCCCGAGAAGCCCCGCATCCGCCCCGACTTCGCCGCGACCAGCCCCTCATACGCCGGGTATTCCGCGTACGGCCCGCGCGGCCCGAAGCCGGTGATCGAGCAGTAGATCAGGCGCGGATTCGCCGCCGCCAGCGTGCCGTAGTCGGCCCCCAGCCGCTCGACCGTGGAGGGACGAAACGTCGTCACGACCACATCCGCCTCGGCGCTGAGCTCGAGCAACCGCGCCCGACCGTCCGCCGTCGTCAGGTCCGCCTCGACGCTGCGCTTGCCGCGCAGCCACATCGGCGCCGCCGTCAGCGAGCGCAGCGGGTCGCCCCCGGGCCGCTCCAGCTTCAGCACCTCAGCGCCAAAGTCGCCCAGGATCATCGTCGCGACGCCGCCGACCGGCCCGCTCGAAAGGTCCAGCACCCGAACCCCGTCCAACACCGCAGCCATCGTCACCCCCCAATGCGAAATTGCCTTCTGAGTATATGGGGCGGCCCTGGCGAATCGGGAAGGCGGTCGCGCTGAGGTGACGAGGGGGCTGCCAGCGTCTCGTCGCCCAGAGGACGATCCGTGGCGGAGAGCTGCTGAGCGGTGGGGAGCTTCCGCTATCCGGTGAGGGCGCGCCCGGAGGCCCCCCTCTGCCTGCGGCATCTCCCCCCGCTCCGCGGGGGGAGAGGGGAAATGGAGATTACGCGCAGGTCTCCCTATGGGGTGAGTTCGAGACCGCCCTGTCGCTCCAGAGTTTGCAGATCGTGCGTCTCGATCCAGCCCTGCTCGATGAGATACAACTGAGCGCCGAGCGGCAGCGTTCGCAGCACTGAGCCCAGCCCGAGAATCTGCTCCTCCACCGTCAGGCCCTCGCGGCTGACCCGCACGGCGAACACTTCGGCGTCGTAGCCCGCGAGGATGAACGCTCGGCCCTCGTGGTAGGTGAACGCGCGGTGCTCGAACGTGGGGCTGGTCGATGCGCTGGGCAGCGCGACATGCCCGAGGCTCGTCGGCGCGGCGGGATCCGAGACGTCAAACAGCGTCGCCTGCGGGCCCAGCGGGCGACCCGTGCGCGGGTCGGCGTCCTGACCGACGCCCAGCAGCAGCCCATCGCCGAGCGGATGCAGATACGCCGAGAAGCCCGGGATTTTCAGCTCGCCGGCCACGCGCGGCTCGGCCGGATCCGAGAGGTCGATGATGAACAGCGGGTCGATCTGCCGGAACGTCACGACGTAGGCGCGGTCGCCGAGGAAGCGCACGGCGTAGATCCGCTCGTTCGGGCCTAGCCCCTGCAGCGACGCCAGCTCCTGCAGCGTGTCATCGCCAACGGTGAACACGGTCAGCTCGCTGCTCGACCCGACACGGTCGAAGCGCGTGCTCGCGACGCGCAGGTGGCCATCGAACTCACTCATCGCGAACTGGTTGATCAGGCGGCCGTTGACCTCCGCGGCGCCCCGATAGGTCGGCGACCCTTCAGCGGAGAAATCCCAGCGGTGAATCTGCGTCTCGTCCTCAAGCCATCGGGGAATCGCCACATACAGCGAATCGCGCGAGGCGTAGACCGCCGACGCTTCACCGACCACCCCGGCCGCGTCCCACTCGGCCAGCCCGCGCCCCGCATCGAACGCCAGGACCACAGTCGTCTCCGCGCTGTCCAGCTCAGCCGGCGTCACGACGCGGTCGCATTCCACGAGCGAGCCATCGCTCCACCGGTTGATCAGGCTGGTGTAGTCGTTGACCGTGTAGAGCGGCAGCCACGTCGCCAGGGTGGCGCCGGCCACGCTCCCCTTGAAGCCGTCGCGGCTGTACCGACCGACCACCGAGCTGGCGATCCCGTCGTGGGTCACCACCAGTCGCACGCTCGCGCCGACCAGCCGGGCCGTCACGAAGGCGCCGTATGTCTCAAGTGTGCGCAGCAGCCGCGGGGCGCTCGGCACGCTGATATCGATCTCCAGTACCTGCGTCCCACCCTGCTTGAAGCCCTCTGCTCCGTAGCGCACGGTGCGGAAGACGAACAGCTTGTCGCCCGCGAGCAGGGTCTCGTGCGGCTTGGCTCGCGGCAGGTCACTCGCGCTTTCGAAGACGAGCGTCGCCGCCAGCTCGGGGGCGGCGTCGGTCAGCGTCGCCACGAACAGCGCGTCCTCGGTGACGACGAAGATCTCCGAGCCGTTGGTCTTGACGAGGTCCGACTCGTCGACGCCCGCGACCTGGATGTTGGTCCCGGTCTGCGAGCGATCGCCAAGGTCCTGCGGCGCCGCCGCCTCAGCCGATTCGTCAGCTCGACCTGAGGCTGGGAACGCATCCCCCTCCGCCTGCTCTTCCTCTTCTTCCTGGACGTCCCGTTCCTCATCGACGATCACGTCGTCGTCAAAGAAGACTTGCTCTCGTTCGGCCGCCGTGCGATAGACCTCCAGCAGCGCCCCACAGCTGTCGGCCGCCTGCGCGGCCGCGCGAGAGACCGGCACGAACGCCGCCGCCGTCAGCGCGATCAGGACCAGAACGGTGAGCCACGGGGCGGAGATGGGGATGCGCTGCGACATGTCAACCAGCCTTCAAGTCTCATGCGCAGGAGGCGCGGTACGCGCTCCTCCACAATTCAGGTAGGGCCATGGTACGGATCCACGAACTCCTCCGCGACGCGGGGGAAGGAGATTTAGCCCAAAGCTCAAGGGGGAGCTGCCGCGTTGAGGATTCCCATCCCGGCCCCTCCGCGACGCGACGGGGATGGGATGGGCTCCCCGGTCGTTAGCCGCGCGGCAGGCCGAGCCCGCGCGTCGCGATGATGTTGCGCTGAATCTCGCTCGTGCCGGCAGCGATCGTGCCCGAAACGGCGCTCACGTAGCTGCGGCTGAGGCGACCCTGCAGCGCTGCGTAGGGGCCCTCGCTCCAGACGTTGCCGCGCAGACCGAGCAGGTCCATGCCGGTCTTCGCGATCCGCTGGCCCAGCTCCGAGCCGAACAGCTTCGACATCGATGCTTCGTGGTTCGCCACCACGCCGTGCTCCTGCATGTAGGCGATCCGGTAGGCCATGTAGGTGCCGACCTCAACCTCGATCGCGCGCTCGGCGAGCTCGTAGCGCGCCGCCGGGCGCTCGTCGAGCAGGTGACGGTTGTCGCGCGCGAAATCGGTGATCTCCTCGACGGTGCGCCGGCCGCCGGCGAACGCGCCGATCCCGGACCGCTCGAAGTCGAGCGCCACGGCCAGGTGATACCAGCCGCGGTTCGTCTCGCCGACCACGTTCGACTTGGGAATCCGCACGTCCTCGAAGAAGACCTCATTGAACCCGTGTCCTTCGGCCATATTGATCAGCGGCCGCACTGTGATGCCGGGGGTGTCCATGCGCAGCATGAACATCGTGATGCCCTTGTGCTTGGGCGCGTCGGGGTCGGTCCGCGCGGCCAGCCAGCCCCAGTCGGACACGTGCGCGCCGGAAGTCCAGATTTTCTGCCCGTTGATCACGTAGTCGTCGCCGTCGGCGACGGCGCGGGTCTGCAACGAGGCCAGGTCGCTGCCCGAGCCGGGCTCCGAGTAGAGCGTGCACCACCACGACTCCGCGTCGACGATTCGCTTGAGGTGCTCATCCTTCTGCGCGTCGGTGCCGTAGAGCATCAGCGACGGGCCGACCCACTGGACGCCCATGTTGCCGCCGCCGCCCGGCGCGCGGTGGTAGGCCATCTCTTCGGCCATCACCATCTGCTGCGAATGCGGCGCGTCGAGCCCGCCGTGCTCCTTCGGCCAGGCCAGCGTCAGCCAGCGACGCTTCGCCATCTCGCTCTGGAACGCCCGGGTGACCGGGAAGACGTAGTCGTCGTAGCCCTCGCCCGCGGACCCCTTGCCCCAGTCGCCGGGCAGGTTGTCGGAGATGAAGCTCTTGACTTCGTCGCGGAACGCAACGAGTTCCTGGTCTTCGCGGTAGTCCATTTGATCACCCTCTCAGACACGCGTCCGGCAGCGCCGCACGCGATTTCGCGCTCAAATCGTTGCAATGCAGTCTAACCGCACTCCTCGCCCCCTGCGACGCCGAGGAGCTGTCGCGCAGCGGCAGAGGGGGGCCGGGCGCCCAGCTACCATCCGCCCGCCGCGCGGGGTACGGTAAACGCGGGCGACGGGTGCAGGCAGGCGATGCGCATGGCGGCTGCGATGACGACGCGGTGCGCGGTCTTACTCGTCACCACAATTCTCGCGCTCGCGCTGAGCGGCTGCATCTTCGGCGGTGAGTCGGAGCGCGACCTCTCGGAGTACTTCCCCGAGGCGATCGAGCCCGAACAAGAAGCCGCACAGTCACAGGCTGCGACCCAGCAACCGCAAGCCGACGGGCGCGTCGCTACCCCACCGGCGGAGCAGCTTGAAGACCTCAGCGTCGCGCCCGAGAGCGCGCTCGAAGCCGTGCAGCGCTTCTTTCACCTGCTCGCCACCGAGAAGCTGTTCGAAGCCTGGACGACGATCTCGGTTGAAGGCAAGGAGCGATACAACGCGGAGCGCTTCGCTCAGCGCTACCGCGATATCTGGGCCGAGGCCACGATCCGCGGCTTCAGCTGGGAGATCGCGCCCGTCGAAGACGTCAACGCGCCCGCGTTCGAGGTGATCCTGCGCTATCAGACCACCTACTTCGGCGAAATCGAGGAGATCGTCTTCGTCCCGGTCCTGCGTCAGCCGCACTGGGTGGTCAACTGGTCGCCGGGGCTGATCTTCGACGGGCTCGGCCCCGAGGGCTACCTGATCCGCGCCCTGATCGAGCGGCCCGCGCGCGGCCGCATCCTCGACCGCAGCGGCGAGGTCCTCGCCGGCGCCGCCGAGGTCGCAATCGTCGGTGTCTACTGGGACGCCGTCAACGACGAGGACTTGATCATCGATTTCTTCGTCAACCGGCTCGGGATGGCAGAGCCGGTGGTCCGCTCGCTGATCTACCAGGATGTGCCCAGCTACCAGTTTCTGCCTGTCGCGGAGCTGCCGATCGGGACCCCGAACGACCTGATCCAGGAGTACGAACAGCTCTCCGGCGAGGGCATCCTGGTGCGCCGCGAGACGCGTCGCTGGTATCCCCACGGCGACCTCGCCGCGCACGTCGTTGGCTACCTCCAGGAGATCAATCCGGAGGAACTCGAGCAGCGCTTCGTTGAGGGCTACCGCGCCAGCGACATGGTCGGCCGCGATGGCATCGAGCACTTCTTCGAGGGCGCGCTGGCCGGCCGCCGCGGCGGTTCGCTGGCAATTCTCGACGCCGCCGGTCGGCCGATCCGCGAGATCATCTCGCGCGCGCCGGTTGCCGGCAGCGACGTGCGGCTCAGCATCGATATCCGCGTCCAGGCGCTCGCCGAGGCGGCGCTGGGCGAGCAACCCGGCGCCGTCGTCGCGCTCGACCCGCGCAACGGCCACGTGCTCGCGATGGCCTCCTACCCGCGGATCGATCCCAACGCGATCGTCGACGGCTTCACCCAGGAGGAGGTCGACCTCTACTTCACCGACGAGCGCCAGCCCTTCATCAACCGCGCGCTCGAGCAGGTCTACGCGCCCGGCTCGACGTTCAAAGCGATCACGCTCGCGGCGGCGCTGGAAGCGGGCGACTTCGAGATCACCGACCGGCTCGACTGCGCCGCCCAGTGGATGGGCGTCGGCGACGAACCGCTGCGCAACTGGAAGGACACTGACCAAGGCTACATCACGCTCGCGCGCGCGCTCGCGGAATCGTGCAACACCGTCTTCTACGAGCTCGCCCTACAGCTCGACCGCCTCGACGAGCGGATCCTGCCCGCTGTCGCGGCCGGCTTCGGGTTCGGCGCGCCCACGGGGATCGTCGGGCTCGCCGAGGAGTCCGGCGTCAATCCCTCGCCGAGCTGGAAACAGAGCACGCTGAACGAGCCCTGGTACACCGGTGACACGCTGAACATGAGCATCGGGCAGGGCTTCGTCGCCGTCACCGTCATGCAAATGGCCAACGCCTATGCCGCGCTGGCCATGACCGGGGTCGTCTCGACACCGGTGATCGTGCAGTCGATCGAGCCGCCCGACGCGCCGCCGCAGCTGATCGAGCGACGCGCGATCAGCGTGATCCCGACCTCCGCGGAGACCCTCAGCCAGCTCAAGGCGTCCCTGCGCAGCGTCGTCTCGCAGCCGTTCGGCACCGGCTGGGGCGCATTCCACGGCAGCGTCCTGCGCGTCGCCGGCAAGTCGGGCACCGCCGAGGATCACGTCATCGACGCCGAGACGATCGCCACTGTCGACGAGGAGGAGCAGGCCCAACAAGAGGCGACGCAGGAGGACGAGGCCCAGCAGGAGGGCGCAGAGGACGAGGAGGACGACGAGGAGCCCGAACCGATCGGTCCCTTCTTCACCCACGCCTGGTTCGCCGCGTGGGCCAACTTCGATGACCCGCGGCTGGTCGTCGTGGTCGTGCTCGACGACGGCAAGTCGGGCGCCGACGACGCCGGCCCGATCGCCCGCCGCGTGCTCGAGGGCGCAATCCTCACCGGAGCGGTACCTTGAGCCGATGCAACGTTCTCGCTTCCGCCGCTTGGTGGCCCGCGCGCTCGACGAAATTCCCGACGTGCTCGCAGATCGCATGGACAACGTGGTGATCATCGTGCGCAACCGTCCCGAGCCCGACGAGCTCGCGATGGTCGGCCTGAGCTCCCGCGACATCCTGCTCGGGCTCTACAGCGGCCGCCCGCTGACCATCCGCGGTAGCTACGGCGAGGTCCTGCCCGATCGCATCTTCATCTATCAGGAGCCGATCGAGTCGATCTGCCGCTCCGAGCACGAGGTCGTGGAGCAGGTCCGCGAGACGGTGCTACACGAGGTCGCGCATCACTTCGGGATCGACGACGACCGGCTTGACGAGATCGGCATCGCCGGCCGCCAGGACGCCCACATCGAAACCGACCGTCGGCCCCGCTACGCCCCGTTCAATTAGCGCCGGTACTAGCGCACCAACGAGCGACGCACCGCGGCTGCGACCAGCTCTTGCGCGCGAGCCATCGCCTGCTTGACGGGCATTCCCGCTGGCGTCGACTGCTCGCGGTCCGTCAGACCCGGCAGCTCAGCGTCGCCCTCGATCAGCCCGCAGACGGCGATGCACGGCGTGCCCGCGGCGCCCGCCAGCGAGGCCACGCCGGCGACCGACTTGCCCCACGCCGACTGCGTGTCCAGCCGGCCCTCACCGGTGAGCACGACATCCGCCGCGGCGATTCGCTCGGCCAGACCGATGGCGCGCGACACCGCATCGAAGCCCGAGACCAGGCGAGCGCCGCAGAACGCGACGAGCGCCGCCGGCAATCCGCCCGCGGCGCCCGCGCCAGGCAGCGCGGCCACGCTGACGCCGACGTCTCGCTCCAGAATCCCCGCGTAGTTGGCCAGCGCGCGGTCAAGCTCGGCGACCGCCAGCGCGTCCGCGCCCTTCTGCGGCCCGTAGACCGCGCTCGCGCCATCCGGACCCAGCAGTGGATTCTGCACGTCGCAGAGCACGTCGATCTCGGTCGTCAGCAGACGCGCGTCGAGCGCCGACGGATCGATCCGCGCCAACCCGGCCAGGGCCGCGCCGCCGGGCGCCAGCGTGTGGCCATCGTCGTCGACCATCCGCACGCCGAGCGCCACTGCGGCGCCGGCGCCCCCGTCGTTCGTGGCACTGCCGCCGACGCCGATCAGAATCCGCTCCGCCTGCGCCTCCAGCGCGTGGACGATCAGCTCCCCCACGCCATGCGTCGCTGCCCGGCGCGGATCGAGCTGCGCGGGCTCGAGCAGCGTCAAGCCCGCGGCTGCCGCCATCTCGATCACCGCCGTCCGGCCGTCGTCGATTCGCCCCCAGCGCGCATCGACCGGCGAGCCCAGCGGACCGGCGACCCGCGCGATCGATGTGCGCCCGCGAGCCGCCCGCACGATCGCCTGCACTGTCCCCGGCCCGCCGTCCGCGATCGGCGCGAGGTCGATCTCTGCGTCGGGAAACACCTCCCGCGCCGCCGCGGCGAAGCAGTCAGCCGCCTCGACCGCGGTCAGGCTGCCCTTGAACTCCTGCGGCGCGATCAGGATGCGCATCGGCGAGCGCCCACCGGCTCAGGCAAGTCCGAAGATGCGCGTCGCCGCGATCGCGATCAGCGCCACCACCGCGAGCAGGGCGGCCAGCCGGATCCGACGGTAGAGCGACAGCACCCCACCCAGCTTGATGTAGCCCCCCACCCACAGCACGGCGAGCACCAAAACCAGCCCGAGGAACACATACCCGGCGTTCATCGTCCCATCGTAATCGGCCCGACCCGATCCGGGCGTCCCCCGTGGCTCCCGAGCGCTGAGCGTCAGCGGCGGCGGCGCGCCGCTCGGCCGCGCGGGCGTTCTCTGGTGCCATAGCCGCACAGCGCGCAGGCGACGTGTCGACCGACGCGCGCAGTGGGGCCGGCGCAGACGGGACAGGGGCGATGCGGCGCCGGCGTCTCGCTCGGCTGCGCATTCGCGGTGTTCGCGACGTTCACGGCGAACGCCAACTGGATTCCGCGGGTCATCGTGGGGAGCGCCATCCTGCACCTCCCTGCTCACCGACTGGCTGATCGACCTGCTTACCGATCAGAGCCGGGTGCTTCTGAGGCCATCATAGAACGCTCGTGCTACAGTTGCAAGCGAAGGGCACAATAGGATGGGGCGAGAGACGCGTGCAATCCGAGGGCGCAGGCGAAACTACTCGGGGCGGTCCAGCCAGTCGACCACTTCCCGCATCCGCTCCCCGAAGCGCTCGTAGCGCCGGCGGTCGGCCGCCAGCAGAATCGCGATGAACAGAATGGCGAGTCCGACTTCAACCATCGCGCCGCTCCTTCGCAGGCTCGTCGCTGCTCGCGCGGCCCGCTCGTGGCTATGGTAGCCGTCAGGGAGCACATCATGGAACAGGATGTGGCACGCGATCCCCAACGCCCGCCGCTCGTAGCCACGCTGACGCTCGGCTGCAAGCTCAACCAGGCCGAAACGCAGGCCGCCGCGCGCGAGCTGCAGGCCGCGGGTTGCGTCACCGTCGACCGCCCCGCCGCCGCCGATGCCTGGTTGATCAACACCTGCAGCGTCACCCACGTCGCCGACCGCAAAGCCCGCCGCCTGATCCGCGTCGCCAAGCGGCTCTCTCCCAACGCTCCGGTGATCGTGACCGGCTGCTACGCCGAACACGCCGGCGACACCCTGATCACCGAGGTCGGAGCGGACGTCGTCGTGCGCAACGCCGACAAGGCCACCGCCGCGAGCGCGGTCCTGCGCGCGCTTGGCGCCACGAATGGCCGCGACCCAGCCGCCGCGGCCAACTCCACCGGCCGCACCCGAGCCTTCATCAAGATTCAGGAGGGCTGCAACGATGTCTGCGCCTTCTGCATCGTGCCCCACGTGCGCGGCCGCGAGCGCGCCGTGCCGATCAACACCATCGTCAGCCAGGCCGCGGAACGCGCCGCGGAAGGCGTGCAGGAGATCGTCCTGACCGGCACCCAGCCCGGCGCCTACGGACGCGACCGCGACGACGGCGCGAACGCCGCCCGACTGCTCCAGTCGCTGCTCGCCGACACCGATGTCCCGCGCCTGCGCTACTCCTCAATCCAGCCGCAGGACATCACCCCCCAGCTACTGGCCTGCTGGGAGGACGCGCGGCTCTGCCGGCACTTCCACCTCGCCCTGCAATCGGGCAGCGACGCCGTGCTCGCGAAGATGCGCCGCCGCTACGACGCTGCCGCGTTCCTGCATGCGCTCGACCTGATCCGCGCCACGGTCTCCGGCGCGGCGATCACCACCGACGTGATCGTGGGCTTCCCGGGCGAAACCGACGCCGATTTCGAGCAAACGCTCGAGATCTGCCGACGAGCCGAGTTCGCCGACATGCACGTGTTCCCCTACTCCCCCCGGCCGCGCACCAGCGCCGCGCTGCTCGACGACGATGTGCCGCCCGAAACCAAGCGCCGACGCTCGCGTGTGCTGCGCGACCTCGCGGCGGAGCAGGCCCGACGCTTCCGCGAGCGGATCGTCGGCGAGATCCACACCGTGCTCTTCGAATCCTCGACCGGATCGACCCTGCACGGCCTGACCGACACCTACGTGCCGGTCGTGTCAGAGTGGAACCAGGCGTCGCCGCCGCCGCTGAACCAGCTCGTGGCAACGCGTATCGTCGGCCTCAGCGACGACGCCGAGGCGCCGTCGGCAATCGGAGAGCTAGAGCTGCGATGACCGAGGCCACGCTCGTCGCCAATGCCCATGACGCCGCACCGAGCGAAAGACCGGGCGAACCTGCGCGCGAACCTGCGCGCGACACCGATCAGGCCCCGCCGCGGCCCGAGAACCTGCCGATGGTGCTCGAAAGCCTGCTGCTCGTCGCCGAGGAGCCGCCCACGGTCCAGATGCTCGCCCGCGTCACCGGCGTCTCTGCCGACGCCGTCGAGCAGGCCCTCGCCCAGATCTCGGCGGACGAATCGCGCGGCATCCGGCTGCGCCGTCACGGCGCGACGGTCGCGCTGGTCAGCGCCCCCGAGGCCGCGCCGTGGGTCGAAGCGCTACTCGGTCTCGAGACGCCCAATCGGCTCTCCAAGGCCGCGCTCGAGACGCTGGCCGTGATCGCCTACCACCAGCCCGTAACCCGCTCGTCGATCGAGCGCGTGCGCGGCGTCGGCGCGGGCGGGTCGCTGCGCACGCTGCGCTCGCGCGACCTGATCGCGCCCGTCGGCCGCCTCGAAGCGCCCGGCCAACCGCTGCTCTGGGGCGTCACCGCGCGTTTCCTCGACCACTTCGGCCTCGGTGCGCTCGCTGAGCTGCCGCCACTCGGCGACCTGCCGGCGCCCGCCCAGCAAGCGATCCTGCCGCTCGAAGACGCCGACGACGCGGCTGACGAAGCGGTCGACTAACCGCCCATGCCCGCCGTGATCTGCACGCTGCGCCTCGAGCTGGCGATGTTCGAGTCAGCCTCGCTGAAAGACAAGCGCGCGGTCGTGCGCCGCGTCCGCGACCGCGTCCGCAACAAGTTCAACGTCGCGGTCGCCGAAGTCGGCGAGCTTAACGACCCCAGCACCGCGACGCTCAGCCTCGTCACCGTGTCCAATGCCGAAGCGCGCAGCCACGCCACGCTCCAGCACGTGATCAGCTTCATCGAGGAGCTCAGCATCGACGCCCACGTCTCAACCATCGAGACCGAAACCATCCACCTCTAGCGGAGCTGCTCGCCCGCAACCGGCGTCGCCCACAGGTCGTGCCCCAAGGCCTGCGTCACCCGCACGATCGGCATTGACCCCGGCGAGGCCAGCCCATCGCAGAACACCAGCCCATCGACCTCCGGCGCCTCCCGATAGCTTCGGCCTGCGAAGATCGGATCACCGTCCTCCGTCGTCTGGCCCGGCTCCGATTCGACCAGCAGCTCCAGCTCGCGACCGACCTGCTCCTCGCTGCGCTCGGCGGCGATCTCAGCCAGCACCGTCATCAAGCGCCGGTAGCGACGCTGCTTCGTGCGCTCCGAGAGCTGCGCGCCCAGATCGGCCGCCGGTGTGCCCGCCTGCGGCGAATAGGTGAACGCGCCGGCGCGATCGAAACGCGCCTCGCGACAGAAATCGAGCAGCTCCTCGAACTCCCGCTTCGTCTCGCCCGGGAAGCCGACGATGAATGTGGTCCGGATCGCGATGTCGGGCATCGCCACGCGCAGCCGCTCCAGCGTCTCGCGCACCATCTGCATGTTGTGAGGGCGCTTCATCCGCCGCAACACATCGGGGCTGCCGTGCTGCAGCGGGATGTCGAGGTAGTTGCAGACCTGAGGGATCGAGGCCATCGCCTCGACCAGGCTTGGGGTCACGAAGCCCGGGTAGGCGTACATCAGCCGGAGCCAGCGCGCCGCCGGGACCTCGGCCGCCAGACGCTCGAGCAGCCGCGCCAGACCGTGCGGATCGCCCCACTCCGAGCCGTACGACGTGCTGTCCTGCGCCACCAGCACCAGCTCGCGGGCGCCGCGATCGGTCAGCTCGCGCGCCTCCACGACCAGGTCATCGGGCGTCGCCGAGCGAAACTGGCGGCCTTTGATCTGCGGGATGTTGCAAAAGGTGCAGGGTCGCGCGCAGCCGTCGGAGATCTTCAGATAGGCCGACGGTTGCCCCGCCTGTCCAACGCCGCCTGACGGGATGTCTCGCTCGGCGGTGATGCCGATCGGACCGGCTGCGCCGCTGATCTCGTCCCACGCCTCGATCCCGAAGATCTCATCCACGCCCACCACCGACGCCGCGCGTTCGCGTTCGATCTCCGACCAGCAGCCCGTCACGAACAGGCGCTGATCTCCGCTTCGCTCCCCCGCCAGCAGTGCGGCGGCCTGCGCCGACTCGGCCTTCGCGTCGTCGATGAATCCACAGGTGTTGAGCACGACCAGGTCGGCGTCAGCGCGCAGCGCGGTCGACCGGTGCCCCGCCGCCTCGAGCGAGCGCGAAATCCGAGCCGAGTCGGTCGTGTTCTTCGGGCAGCCCAGCGTGACGATGTGGTAACGCATCAGCCGCCCGCCGCCTGGACGCGCGGGCCGCTGCTGATCACGAGCGTGACCGAGCCGTCGGAGGGAATCTGCTCGCCGCCCGGCGGCGTCTGCTCGATCACCGTGCCAGCCGGAGTGTCGTCGTGGACCCGAATCAGCACGTAGGGCGCGCCAGTGTTTTGCACATAGTTGATCGCCTCCCGCGCGCTGTAGGGCCGCAGGTCGGGCAGGGGGTCGCGGCTGATCTCGGGTCGGTTGATCACCGCTTCTGCCGCCGCCTCGATGTCGCCACCTTGCGACGGGATGCCTGGCACGGTGCGCGCCGGCTCCGGCGCGATCACCGGGTCGCGCAGCGTGATCACCGCGACCACGCCGGCGATCACCACCAGCACCACCACCGCGGCCGCCAGCCACGGCCCCAGATGCACACCCGGCCGCTCCAGCCGATCGTCGGCGGTGCGCGACAGCGTCCGCTGATCGGTCGTGGGAGCGTCGACGTGCCGCGTGAGCCCGTCGCCCGGCCCCGTCGCCGCGAGCGGGAAGCGGTCGAGCAGCGGCCCGCTATCGAGCCCCAGGTACTCGGCGTAGGAGGCCAGAAATCCCCGCGCAAACGGCGCCGCCGGCAGCGCGGCCCAGTTCTCCTGCTCCAAGGCCTCGAGATACGCACGCTGGATGCGCGTCGCCTGGTGCGCCTGGTTCAGCGAGCGCCCGCGGCGAATCCGCGCGTCGCGCAGCGCCGGCCCGATCCCGAGCAGGTCGTGGGAGTCGGGCGTGGTCATCCGACGCGGTCGTCCGGCAGCACGGCGGTCTTCAGCACCGACGGATCCTGCCGCGATTCATACGCCTGCGTCGCCTCACTCAGCGCGAAGCGGTGCGAGACGATCCGGTTCAGCCCGTCGAGGCTGGGAATCATCGCGGCGGTGCGCCGAAACTGGTCGGGCGTCGCGTTCTGCGTCCCGGTCAGCGAGACCTCCTGATAATGCAGCGCGTTGACATCGACCAGCGCCGATGACTCCGGCGGGAAGCCGGCGAACAGGTTGACCGAGCTCTGCCGCCCCGCCACGTTCAACGCCATCTCGGTCAGCCCGTCGAGCCCCACGGAGACGATCACGATGTCGGCGCCCTCGCCTCGCGTCGCCTCATCGACTGCCGCCTTGAGACTGTCGCGATGTCCATCCACAACCAGGTCCGCGCCGACCGCCTCCGCCGCCTCACGCCGTGACTTGACAGGTTCCGCAACCACGATCGCTCCGGCCCCGAGCGCCCGCGCCAGCACGACGTGCAGCAACCCCATTGGGCCCGCGCCGATGATCGCGACGCTCACGCCCGCGCGGAATCGGCACGACTCGAGCGAATTGAGCACACATGCCGTTGGCTCGGTCAGCGCCGCACGCTCGAAATCCGCTCCCGGCGCCATCGCGACCGCGTGGCCCTGGCTGACCAGCGCCGCCGGCAGCAGCACCCGCTCGGCCAGGCCGCCGTTCTGGTCGTAGCCCAGCGTCTGGCGATTACTGCAACGGTTGCGCAGCCCGCGCCGGCAGAAGGCGCAGCCGCCGCAGGAGATGATCGGGTAGACCGCAACATCGGCGCCCAGCTCAACCATCTCCACGCCATCTCCCACGGCCACGATCGTGCCGGCGAACTCGTGCCCGGGCACGACTCCGGCCAGCGCATACTTCTCGCCGCGATAGACCCGCAGATCCGAGGCGCAAACCGAGGCCGCCCGCACCTCCAGCACCGCCTCCCCCGCCGCAGGCGCGCGGTCAGCAACCTCGCCCACGCGAATCTCCCCCGCCCGCTCAAAGATCAGCGCACGCATAGTGCATTCACCATACCGCTCCCCGCGCACGTGAACTGGTGCAGGTCGATCCGGTCACGTGGGCAGGTGTGATGCGACGGAGCGGGGACTGGAAGGGCAGCCACAAGAGCTGCCCCTACAGGCGCGGTCAAAACCTGCACGGGGGAGCCCGGGTCGCCGTCGCTATCCGGCCGGTCGATCGAATCGTCACGGAGCGGGAGCGCACACAAGGCGCGCGCACGGGACCGCCACGAGATCGGCAGCCGGCTCAAACACGGGCTCAGAACCGGTATCCCTACGGGCAATTGACACAGGGTCAGCGGGACGCCGAGAGCGATGCGGAGTACGGCGCCTACGGAACCTTCGCGGGGACCGGGCGGGGGACGCGCTGCTTGGTCGGGGCGTCGGGGTTGCGCGCGTGATGGAACTGACGCAGCAGCCGCGACTTCCGGCGCGCGGCCGTGTTGGCGTGGATCACGCCCTGCTGCGCTGCTCGGTCGAGCGCGCTGACTGCGTCGCGGATGCGCGCTTCGGCGTCGCCCCAGTCGGCGCTGTCCGGCGCGTCGGATGCGTCGTCGATCGCTTCGAGCGCGGCGCGAACCGTCGTGCGGGCGTACGTCCGCACCGGTTTGTTGCTCATGCGGCGTCGCTGTGAGGCGCGTAGATACTTGATGGCGGCGGCCTTATTCGGCACGGCGTTCCTCCTCGAACCACAGCTATCGTAAACACGACTCTCGGGAGTGTCCAACGGCTCCGCGCCGGGCGTGCCACAGTGGCCCAGCCGCCGAGCGCGTTCAGCCGTCGCCGCGACCGGCGCATCGCGCGTGCGGCGCATCGCGCGCGAGGCACGCAAGGCACACGCGGCGTCCGGCGCGCGTGACCGTGGGGGAGCCAGGCCAATCGCTACGCCGACGATCCCGCCGCCATCCGGTCGCCGACTGAGCCTGCGCGACCTGCTGCTCGGGCCGTCGGGCGGCGTCGCCGGCGCCGCCGTGTTGCTCGGCTTCGCCTTCCTCGGCAGTCGTCTGCTCGGCGCGGCGCGCGCGGTGGTGATTGCCGACCAATACGGCGCGACCGTCGAACTCGACGCCTTCTGGGTCGCGATGCGGCTGCCCGACCTCGTGTTTCAGCTGCTCGCCGGCGCGACGCTGGCCGCCGCCTTCATCCCCGTCTTCGCGCGCGTCCTCAGCGACCGCGGCGACTGGGCCGCCTGGCGTCTCGCCAGCATCGTGCTCAACTGGGTGCTGATCGGCACGATCGCGCTCGCCGTGCTGATCTTCATGTTCGCCGACCTGATCGTGCCCGCGCTCGCGCCCGGCCTCGGCGAAGACAGCGGCCTGCAGGAGGAGGCGCTCAACGACGCCATCTTCCTCACACGCATCCTGCTGATCTCGCCGATTCTGTTTGCGATCTCGGGCATGATCACCGGGATGCTGCACGCCCGGCGGCATTTCCTGCTGCCCGGGATCGCGCCGATGCTCTACAACCTTGGCATCATCCTCGGCGCGTTGCTGCTGCCGGAGCACTTCGGCGTCGAGGCGCTCGCGATCGGCGTGATCGCCGGAACGGGCGCGCACCTGCTGATCCAGCTGCCGGCCCTCTCCGCCGTCGGCGCGCGCCTGCGCCCCTCGCTGAGCCTGGCCGAGCCGGCCGTCCGCGAGGTCCTGCGCCTGATGGGCCCGCGGATGCTCGGCCTCGCGGCCGCGCAGATCAACCTGATCGCGCTGACCTTCTTCGGCTCGCTCGTGGGCGACTCCTCGATCTCTGCGCTCAACTTCGCCTGGCTGCTCTTGATGTTCCCTGTCGGCCTGTTCGGCATGTCGCTGGCCACCGCGATCTTCCCCACGCTGGCCGAGCGCGCCGCCACCGGCGGCAAGGAGGCCGTCGAGCGGATGGTCAGCCAGGTGCTGCGCTTCACGCTCTTCCTGAGCATCCCCGCGAGCGTGGGGATGCTGATGCTGCGTGACTCGATCGTCAAGACGCTGCTCGAACACGGCGCCTTCGACTCCGCCGCCACCCAGCTGGTCAGCGATGCGCTGCTCTTCTATTCGATCGCCCTCTTCGCGCACGCCGCGATCGAGATCCTCTCGCGCGGCTTCTATGTGCTCGGCGACACACGCACGCCCGTCGCCCTGGCGGTCAGCTCGATGCTCGCCAACCTGATCCTCGCAGCCGCGCTGGTCGATGCGCTCGAGCTGCGCGGGCTCGCGCTCGCGCTCTCGATCGCCACGATCGGCGAGGCGCTGCTGCTGTTCCTGATGCTCAACCTGCGGCTCGGCGGGAAGCTCTGGTCGCGAGCCCTGTTCGGCTCGATCTTCAAGACCGTGCTCGCCTCTGCAGTGATGGCCCAGGTCGTATTTGTGCTGCTCGAACTGCTCGGGGCCGACCCACGCTTCGGGGCCGATTCCTGGTTCGCGATGCTGGCCTGCTCGGTCAGCGGCGCGGTGATCTACGGCGCCGTTTGCCTGATTCTGCGCCACCAGGAGGCGTCCGCTCTGTTCGCACGCGTCGAACATGCGCTCTCGCGCGTTCTCGGCGGACCGACGCTCTGATATCGTCGATCACAGGCCGCGATTCACGATTTACCGGTCACCGACGGCTTACTGACGGCTTACGCACGGCTCAGCGGCCAACAGAGGGGTACACGATGGCGATGCAGGATCGGTCAATTCTCTGCCGCGACTGCGGACGAGACTTCATCTTCACCGCTGGCGAGCAGGAGTTCTACGCCAGCAAGGGCCTGCAAAACGACCCCGTGCGCTGCCCCGACTGCCGCACCGCGCGCAAGAGCGCGCGTACCACGCTCGAAACATCCTCGGGCTACGTCCGCTACGGCGGCGCCGCCTCGTTCGGAGGCCGCACCCCGCGACAGATGCACCCCGCCGCCTGCGCGATGTGCGGCGACATGATCGAAGTGCCCTTCCTGCCGCGCGGCGACCGGCCTGTCTTCTGCTCGACGGTGAAGCGGATCATGACGCTCGGCTACCAGATGGACGAGATGCAGAATCGCTGGGGCCAGCGGCCCTGCCACGTCGACGGGATCAATCAGGACCTGCGCAACGGCCTGATTCCGCCCAAGCCGGGCGCCGAAATTCCCGACAGCGAACGCAGCCGCGCCTGACCCAGACCCCACACGGAGCGCAGATGCCGGAGCCGGAAGACGACCGCGGTCGCCTCGCACGCCTACTACGCCGACCCAGCCCACAACAACGCGAAGTCGCTGAACGCGTCCGTGAGATTCGCCAGGACCCCGGCAGCGTCGCCAGCGGCCTGGTCGACGAGGCCCTCGTCGCCGACGAAGTGACCTCCGGCCGGCTCGCCCGCGCCTACGTCCGCTTCATGGTCGATCGCATGGATGCCGAGCTCGACGGCGAGACCCGCGCGCTGATCTGTGAGCTCGCCGACCTGATCATCGCCGAGCGGGTCCCCGACACGCCGCCGCCCGCCGATATCAAGGAGTCGAGCGATGACTGAGGTCGCCACGGGCCCATTCCGGCCGGTCGGCACGATGCTCCCCCACGGCGAGCTCGAAGCGCGCGTGCGCGACTTCTGGCGCGACCGCGACATCTTCCGTCGCAGCATCGAAGAGCGTCCCGCGGACAAGATTTTCTCCTTCTTCGAAGGCCCGCCCACCGCCAACGGGTCGCCCGGTGTGCACCACGTGCTCTCGCGCGTCTTCAAGGACCTCTTCCCCCGCTACCAGACAATGCGCGGCATGCGCGTGCCCCGCAAGGGCGGCTGGGACACCCACGGCCTGCCCGTCGAGCTTGAGGTCGAGCGCGCGCTGGGGCTGCGCTCGAAGGCCGAGATCGAGGACTACGGGATCGCCGAGTTCAATCGCCAGTGCCGCGAATCCGTGATGCGCTACGTCGAGCAGTGGGAGGATATGACCGATCGCGTCGCCTTCTGGATCGACATGAGCGACGCCTACCGCACCTACACGCCCGAGTACATCGAGTCGTGCTGGTGGATCATCAAGACGCTCTGGGACCAGGGCCTGATCTACGAAGCCCGCCGCACCACGCCGCACTGCCCGCGTTGCGAAACGTCGCTCTCCAGCCACGAGGTCGCGCAGGGTTACGAAGAAGACACCGTCGACCCCAGCATCTGGATCCGCTTCCGCGCCCACAACGACTCGCTGCCCGCGGCACTCCGCCACGACGGCGTCACCGACTTCCTGGCCTGGACCACCACGCCCTGGACGCTGCCCGCCAACAGCGGGCTCGCCGTCGCCGCCGATGAGAGCTACGCAGCGGTCGAACTCGCCAACGGCGACCGCCTCGTCTTCGCCGAGCGCCTCGTCGAGCAAGCGCTGGACGGCGTCGAGATCGCCGACGGCGCACGCGTCGTCGCACGCGTGACCGGCGCTGAGCTCGAAGATGTGACCTACGAAGGCCTCTACGACCCTGCGGCCTGGGGCAACCCGACCTGGCGCTTTGACGGCCCACGCCTGGTCGAATGCGAGGGCGAACTGCCCGCTCGACGCGTCGTCACCGCCGGCTTCGTCTCGATGGAGGACGGCACCGGGATCGTCCACATCGCGCCCGGCTTCGGCGAGGATGACTACCTGCTCGGCCGTGAGCGCGACCTGCTCTTCCGCCAGCCCGTCGACCTGCGCGGGATCATCAGCGGCGACCCCTCGCTCGGCCCGTCGTTCGTCGGCAAATGGGTCAAGGACGCCGACCAAGAGATCATGTCCGACCTCGCATCGCGCGGCATGCTGCCGCGCCGCGAGACGATCACCCACACCTACCCGTTCTGCTGGCGCTGCGATACTCCGCTGCTCTACTACGCCAAGCCCTCCTGGTACATCGCGACCAGCCGGCTGCGCGGCGCGCTCGAAGACAGCAACGAGAACTTGATCCAGTGGCATCCCGAGCACATCCGCCACGGCCGTTATGGCGACTGGCTGGCCAACAACGTCGACTGGGCCGTCAGCCGCGAGCGCTACTGGGGCACTCCGCTGCCGATCTGGCGCTGCCAGGAGTGCGGCGAAACCAGCTGCGTGGGCTCCTTCGACGAGCTGCGCGAACGCGCGCTCGACCACGACGCCGACAACGACGCCAGCCGGCCGCCCGACCTCAGCGACCCGCACCGCCCCGTCGTCGATGACGTGCTGGTCAAGTGCGAGAGCTGCGGCGGGACCGCCACACGCATCCCCGAAGTCGCCGACGCCTGGTTCGACAGCGGCGCGATGCCCTACGCGCAGTGGCACTATCCCTTCGAGAACCAGGCGACGTTCGAGGAACGCTTCCCCGCCGACTTCATCTGCGAGGCCGTCGACCAGACACGCGGCTGGTTCTACTCGCTGCACGCCGAGGCCGTGCTGCTGCACAGCGCCGAGGCCATCCCCGTGCCGACATCCTTCCGCCATGTCATCTCGCTCGGGCACATCCTCGACGAGCAGGGCGAGAAGATGAGCAAGTCGCGCGGCAACGTGGTCGACCCCTGGTCGGTGCTCGACGCCCACGGCGCCGACGCGCTGCGCTGGTACTGCTACGTCGCCTCACCGGCCGGCAATCCACGCCGCTTCTCCGAGCGCCTCGTCGGCGAGGCCCAGCGCCGCTTCCTGCACACGCTCTGGAACACCTACGCGTTCTTCGTCACCTACGCCAACATCGACGGCTGGCGACCATCGAGCGACGCGCCGGCGCTCAAGCCTGACCTCGACCGCTGGATCCTCAGCGAGCTCAACGAGCTGATCGAGCGGGAGACCGCCGCGCTTGACGACTACGACGCCACCGCGGCCGCCCGCGCGCTCGAACGCTTCGTCGACGTGCTCAGCAACTGGTACGTGCGCCGCAGCCGCCGTCGCTTCTGGTCCTCTGCCCGAACCGGCGCAGCCGCCGACCTCGAGGCCAAGACCTCCGCCTACGAGACGCTCCACACCGTCCTCACGACACTCGCGCGGCTGCTCGCGCCGCTGACGCCGTATCTCGCCGAGGAGATGTGGCGCAACCTCGTCGCCGAGCAAGACCAGAACGCCGCCGAGTCGGTGCATTTGGCCGAGTGGCCGGCTGCCGACGCTGACCAAATTGACCACGCGCTGAACGACGAGATGGCCCTCGTCCAACGCGTCGCCTCGCTGGGACGCGCCGCCCGCAGCTCCGCCGGGATTCGGGTCCGCCAGCCGCTCGCCGCCGTCAGCGTGGCCGTCCGCAACGCCGCCGACGCCGCAAGCGTCGAGCGCCACGCCCACACGATCGCCGACGAACTCAACGTCAAACAGGTCAGCCTTGCCGAGGCCGGCTCAAACTCGCGCCGCTACACGATCAAGCCCAACCTGCGCGTGCTCGGCCCCCGCCTCGGCCCGCAACTGCCCGCTCTGCGCGGCGCGCTCACCTCGCTGCCAGACGAGCTCGCCTCGCACATCGCTCAGACCATCGAGGCCGGCCAAACCGTCGAGATCGAGGGCATCGCGCTCGGCCCCGACGACCTGCTGATCGAGAGCGAAACGGGCGGCGATTCCGCGGCCGCCAGCGCTGAAGACGAGGTCTGCAGCGTCTCGCTCGACACAGATGTCAACGAGTCGCTCGCCCAGGAGGGCCTCGCGCGCGAGGTCATTCACCGCATCCAGAACCTCCGCCGCGAGAGCGGGCTCGACCCCGTCGACCGCATCGCCCTCACGCTCGCCACGGGCGACGAGGAGTTGGGCGCCGCCCTCGCGAAGTTCGAAGACCTGATCGCCGCCGAGACCCTCGCCACCGACATCGCGCTCAGCGCCAACGAGCGCACCCACCAGACCTCGGCCAGCATCCATGGCGCACAGCTCCACCTGTCTCTAGACCGCGCCTGATCCTCCACTGGCTGCGGGTCGGCTAGCGTTTCAGCCGCTTGCTCCGCTCCACCGCACGACGATCCTGCCGCGCCGCACTCGCCTCCAGATCCGGCGTCGCCTCCGGCGTGTCGCGGTCCTCCACCACCAGTCCCGTCGCGGCCAACAGCGCGCGCCGATACCACGGCCCCGTGCGACCGCCGGTGACCGCATCGAGCTTGGCGTCGTAGTGCCCGTGCAGCACCCGCGGCCACTCGGCCGCGAGTTCCGCGCCCAGCAGCAGCACGCACGCGCTCAGGTAGATGAAGAACAGCAGCGCGATCGTCGCGCCCAGCGAACCGTAGACCGCGTCGTAGTTCGAGAAGTTGCGCAGATACCAGGCGAAGCTGTGCTTGAGCAGCTCGAACAGAACACCGGAGAGCAGCGCCCCGGCCAGCGCGTCGCGCTTCCGCACGCGCACGCTGGGCACCAGCGTGAACACCAGCACGAACGTCGTGGTGGTGAGCAGGAACGGCGCCAACAGCGCGATCACGGTGACCAACGCGCTTGCGCTGGATCCAAACGGCCCGAGCGCATCCGCGACGTCGCCGCTCACGTTGCGGGCGACCTGCAGCAGCAACGTCGCCCCGATCGACAGCGCCAGCAGCCCGCCGACGCCGAGCACCAGCCCGAAGTCGACCAGCTTGCCGCGCACGAACGGACGCCGAAACTCGTGATCCCAGGCGGTGTTGAGCGAATAGCGCAACGCCCCCATCATCCCCGACGCGCCCCACAGCAAGCCCAGAATCGAGATCAACCCGACCGCCGAACGACCGTGCGCGATCGGGTCGATCAACCCCTCAAGGTCCTCGCGCGCCGCCCCCGAAGAGACCGGCAGCGCCTCCAGCAACGCACCAACCACCCGGCCGCGCAGCGCATCGTCGGTCAGAATGAGACCTGCGATCGAGACCAGAAGGATCGCGAGTGGGAAGATCGAGAAGAGGATGTAGTACGACATCGATGCCGCGAGCTGCGTGCAGTGATCGTCGAAGAACTCCGCGACCGTCCGTTTGCCCAGCGTTCGTGCATCATGCAACGCCCACCTCACATGAAGGCCCCACCATCGCAACCAGTGCTGAGCGGCAACGTGCATAGTGTGATTATGCGCCACCGCAACGCGACACCGCTCGCGCCCCGCCGCTGTGCTCACGGAGACCGCTCGTGACGGCCCAACGCCCGCAGCGCGTGATCGCGAAATTCGGCACGAATCTGCTCACTGGCGGCGGTGATCGGCTCGACACGCTCGTGCTCGAAGACCTCGTGCGCCAGGTCGCCGAGCTGCGCGCCGGCTCCGCCGAAGTCGCGATCGTGACCAGCGGCGCCGTCGCCGCCGGACGCGCCCGCGTCGGCGCGCGCAGCGACCAGACCAGCATCGGCCAGCGCCAGGCCCTCGCCGCGATCGGCCAGGCCCATCTCGTGGAGCGCTACGACCAGCTCCTCCAGCGCCACGATCTGACCGCCGCGCAAGCCCTGATCACCCGCGCCGATGTCGCCGAGCGGCTCGGTTATCTCAACGTCCGCAACACCCTGCTGCGCCTGCTCCGCTTCGGCGTCGTGCCGATCATCAATGAGAACGATGTCGTCGCCGACGAAGAGTTGCGCGGCGGCTCGTTCGGCGAAAACGACGCGCTCTCCGCGCTCGTCGCCAACCTGATCGACGCCGACCTGCTGATCCTGCTCAGCGATGTCGACGGCGTCTACGACCGCGACCCACGCATCCACGCCGACGCCACGCTGATCCGCGAGCTGCCGCGCCCCGGTGACATGCTCGCGATCGCCGGCGCGGTCGGCGAACGCGGCCGCGGCGGCATGCGCGCCAAGCTCGAAGCCGCACAACTCGCCGCCTCAAGCGGCACTAGGGTCGTGATCGCCAATGGGCGCGAGCCCGACGCGATCGTGCGGATCGCCGGCGGCGAACAGATCGGGACCTGCGTCCCGGCCGTCGCGAACGTGCGCGAGAGCCGCAAGCGCTGGCTGCTCTCGGGCCTCGGCGAGGGCGGCGCGCTCGTGCTCGACGCCGGCGCGGCCCGCGCCATCAGCGCTCAGGGCCGCAGCCTCCTGCCCGCCGGGATCGTCGCCGTCCACGGCCGCTTCGAGCGCGGCGACATCGTCGCCCTGCGCGATCCCGAGGGCGCGCAGATCGGCGTCGGCCTCAGCAACTACTCCGCCGCCGACATCGAGCGCATCCGCGGCCAGAGCTCAACCATGATCGAAACCACGCTCGGCTACGACTACGGCAGCGAGGTCGTCCACCGCAACAACCTCGCGCTTTCCTGATCCTCCCTGCCTGCGGCATGCCCCCGCACCGCCGGCCCCCTCCGTTAGCTAGCGCGTTCCCGATCGTCAGATACGCTCCCCGCATGCCTGAGCTGAATGACTACCCCGCCTCCCACACCTACTTTTCGCAGCGCCTGCGCCTGCACTACGTCGACTGGGGCAACCCCGAGGCGCCGCCGCTGATCCTCGTCCACGGCGGACGCGACCACTGCCGCTCGTGGGATTGGGTGGCCCTGGCGCTGCGTGACCGCTACCACGTGATCGCCCCCGACCTGCGCGGCCACGGCGACTCGCAGTGGGTGATCGGTTCGGGCTACGCGATGATCGACTACGTCTACGACCTCGCCCACCTGGTCCGCCAGCAGGACCTCGCCCCGGTCACGCTGCTCGGGCACTCGCTCGGCGGCCGCATCAGCCTCGAGTATGCCGGCATCTACCCCGAACGCGTCGCGCGCCTGATCGCGATCGAGGGCCTCAGCCCCTCGCGGCGCGAGACCGACGCACACTCCGAGCGCCCCGCCGACCAGCGCATGTCATCGTGGATCGAGAGCACGCGCGGCTTCGCCGGCCGCCTGCCACACCGCTACGCCTCGCTCGAGGACGCGATCGCGCGCATGCGCGAGGCCAACCCTCGGCTCTCCGATGAGCAGGCGCTGCACCTCACCACCCACGCCGTCAACCAGAACGAAGACGGCACGTTCGCCTGGAAGTTCGACAACTACGCCCGCTCCTCCTCGCCCTACCCGTTCAACGAGGCCGACGCCGAAGAGATGTGGAATCGCGTGCGCATGCCCGCGCTGCTGGTCAACGGTCTCGAAAGCGCCGGCGACCCGCACGGCGACGAGCGAACCAACTCATTCCCCCAGGCCCAGCTCGTCGGCGTAGCGAACGCCGGCCACTGGGTCCACCACGATCAGCTCGATACATTCCTGCAAGCTGTCGAGTCCTTCCTCGCCGACTGATGCCGCGCCGCCGTGCGGGCGGGCTAACCTGCGCGCCATGGCTGATCGAGGCGCGCCCCGGTTCTCGTGGTTTGTGCCGATTGACGGCGACGGGGCGCGCATCGGCACGCTGCGGGCCGAGCGTCCGCCGACGTTTGACTACCTTCGCTCGGTCGTGCAGACCGCCGAGCGGCTGGGCTTCTACTCGCTGCTGATCCCCACGCGCTTTTCGAACGGCTTGTTCGAGCAGTCGGCGCCGCTGGCGGAGACCTGGACCACTGCGACGGCGTTGCTCGCTTCGACCGAGCGAATCCGCCTGCTGATCGCCGTGCGGCCCGGCAGCATCTCGCCGGGGCTGTTCGCCCAGCAAGCCGCGACCCTGCACGAAATCTCGGGCGGGCGCGTCGACATCAACATCGTGCCCGGTGGGATTCAGGGCGACAACGAGCGGGTCGGCGCGACGCGCTCGCACGACGACCGTTATGCCCACGCCGACGAGTTCATCGACGCCTGCAATCGGCTCTGGCGCGACGGCGGACCGCTCGATTACGACGGCGCGAGCGTGCAACTGCGCCAGGCCATCGTCGCGCCGACGCCGGATCCGCCCGCGCCCGCCTGGTACCTGGGCGGCGCTTCGGACGCCGCGCTGCGGCTCTCGGGCCGGCGCGGCGATCTGCTGCTCTGCTGGATCCAGCCGCCAGACGAGATGGCGGCGCTACTCGAGCGTGCCCGCGCCGCGTACATCGCCGCGGGCCGCGAACCGCGCTTCGGCCTGCGCACGCACCTGGTCGTGCGCGATAGCGAGGCCGAAGCGTGGGACGCCGCGCACGAACTGCTCTCCGAGGCCCATCCCGACGTGCTCGCCCAGCGCGCCGCGTCGGTGCGCGGCACGAAGATGGTGGGCGCCGCGGTGCAGGCCCGGCGCGTCGAGGATGACCGGCTCGGCGAGCGGCTCTGGAACGGCATCTCGCGCGTCCGCGTCAATCTCGGCACCGCGATCGTCGGCACGCCCGAGCAGGTCGCCGCGGAGCTCGAGGCCTACGCCGCGCTCGGCTTCGAAGAGTTCATCCTCTCCGGGTTTCCCCATCTCGAAGAGTGCGAGCGGGTCGCAGCCGAAGTGCTGCCGCGCATCGCCGCCGTCCCTGCCTGAACGAATCTGGAGGACTGCAATGGGCTGGCCAATCCATCGTCCCGTGGGACTGACCCACTTGGACCCGGCACGCGCGTCGCGCGGCTACACGCTGATCGCGCCCGCCGGTGGGGAGTTCGCGCTGCTGCTCGATATGCAGGGCCGCGCCGTGCACCGCTGGGATTTTCAGGGCTGCGTCGGCTTCAACGTCGAGCTGCTGCCGAACGGCAATCTGCTCGCGCTGTGCGGGGATCTGCCCGGCCCGGAGGTTCCCCGGCCGCCGGTTTCGCGCTTCGAAGTCAAACCGCCCGACCCGCCTGAGCTCTATCGGCAGCTGGGCGGCGGCGGCTCATCGCTGCGCGAGCTCGATTGGGACGGTAACGAGCTGTCGGTGGTCGAAAACGCCGCGTTCCATCACGACTTCCAGCGCATGGCCAACGGCCACACCGTGATCCTGGAATGGACCCCGATCGACGAGGAGCTGGTGCGCCAGGTTCGCGGTGGGCAGCGCGTCGCGCGGCGCTACACGCCGGACTGGATGATCGGTGACGACATCGTCGAGCTCGACGCGGATGGTGCAGAGGTCGACCGGATCCATCTCTGGAAGCTGCTGAATCCGCGCCGCCACGCGATCTGCCCGTTCGAGCGCCGCTGGGAGTGGTCGCACGCCAACAGCATTGACGTGACTGCCGACGGCGGCATCGTCTTCTCCGCGCGGAGCATCTCGCTCGTGGGGCGGGTGGACCGCGGTGAGAACGGCGCTGACGCATCGCTGGGGTGGGAGTTTGGCTGGCCCGAGATCGCGCATCAGCACCACGCGACTGCGCAGCCCTCGGGCAACGTGATGATCTTCGACAACGGCATGCACCGGACGCTCGACCTGCCCTATTCGCGCGTGATCGAGGTCAAGCCCGAGAACAATGAGATCGTCTGGACCTGGCAGGGCGAACCGCGCGAGCAGTTCTTCAGCGCCCACATCTCCGGCGCGGCGCGGCTGCCCAACGGCAACACGCTGATCACCGAGGGGGCGTCGGGCCGCATGTTTGAGGTGACTCACAGCGGGCTGGTCGTGTGGGAGTGGATCTCGCCGTTCACGACTCGCCAGATCGGGATGAACAGCAACTGGCTGTTCCGTGCGTGGCGCTACCCCGAGTCCTACGCCGACCTGTCGCAGCGTGAACTCGATCCAGCGCGCCACGCGGCGCTCAATCGTCAGTTCGGCCTGGCGGAGTAGCGGCTCAAGTAACAAGCTCCTGAACGAATCCGCGCGCGAGCACTCTCCCCTCTCCCCCCGCTGAGCGGGGGGGAGATGTCACGGAGTGACAGAAGGGGGCCGCTCCCCGCCCGACCGGATAGCGTCACGGCGTTGAGCCAGGGACGCAGAGCCCCCCTCTGCCTTCGGCATCTCCCCCCGCCGAGCCGGGGGGAGAGTGGGAGCGAGAGGAGAGCGGATCCGGGTTGTTCGGAGCTTTCCTGGTATGGCTAGCGCTGGTTTTGCAGACGGCGCGTGGCGATCAGCAGGTCGTGCGTCTTGCCGTCGGCGTCGATCACGTAGTCCCAGAGAACGGCCTCGCGCTGGAAGCCGAGCCGCCGGAAGACGGTCTGCGCGGCGGCCTGGTCAAGCACCATGCGCGCCGTCAGCAGCTGGAGCTGCAGCAGCTGAGCGATCGCATAGATCTCCTCAGCAAGGATGCGGCCGAGGCCGCGACCGCGCGCCTTGGGCGAGAGCAGCAGGCGAATCTCGCCGAGGTGTCGCGTCCAGTCGGCGGCGCTGTAGTGCAGGTCGCCCTCGCCGAGCAGCTCGTCGCCGTCGAAGCCGAGCACGGTGTACGTGCTGCCGACCTCGATCTCGCGGATCCATTCGGCCACGGCCGCTTCCTGCGTCACATCGCGGCGCAGGAAGAGCAGGTCGGCGGCCGGGAGGCTGCGGGCAAAGTCGACGATCATGCTCGAGTCGCCGGGCCGCATCAGCCGCAGCGTCACTTCGTGTCCATCGCGCAGGGACGCGGGGCGCGGGTAGCGCTCCTCGATGTGCTGGCGAGATTCGGTCTGGGTGGCTTGAACCATTCGGCGTCCCCCTGAGTAGTGGCCTCAGAATACCGACGGATCAGCCACGCGCCACCGCTGCGTAGCAACTGGGCTACGCAGGCTGACGAGCGCTTCCCTCTCTCCCCCCGCTGTGCGGGGGGAGATGCCGCAGGCAGAGGGGGGCTCCCTCGCGGTCCGCGGAGGCACGTCGCGCGCCCCTCTCTGTCCCTACGGACATCTCCCCGCGCTTCGCGCGGGGAGATGAACACCGGGCGCGGCGACTCTTATTCAGCAGCCGGCTACGCGCGGTTGCCGGGGTAGTCCGGGTGGGTGGTGTCGTACCAGATTTCCTTGCGCCAGTGCCAGCCCTCGCGCTCCCAGACGTTCTTCGAGATATCGGGCAAGTTGACGTAGGGCCAGTGAATCGAGGTGTCAATCCCGTTGCCCATCACCGAGAACGAGTCGAAGCCGTCGAGCCCGTAGCGGTCATCCTCGCCGAGGAAGATCCAGGACAGCTCGCGGGCCATCTCACGTCGCGCCTCGGCGTCGAGCGTGACCTTCATCCTCGTGACGATCTCTTCGACCGGCGCGAATCGGTAGTGCTCAAGATTGGCTGACGCGCCGAACACGCGGCGAGCGTTCCACTCACCAGTCGGGTCGCCGGTGCCCGCGCCGACCCAGATCGGCAGGTGGCCGGGGAACTTGCCCTCAGTCAGCCGCTGCGTGATCTCATCGTAGGGCGCAATCTGAATGTCGACTCCGATGCCCAGCGAGTTCTCGAACATGTTCTTGTAGAGTTCGGACGCGCCAGCGTAGAGGCCCTCGAAGATGTCTGCGACGATCAACGGGAACTCGGCGCCGTCCATGCCAGCGGCTTCGAGCAGCTGACGGCCCATCGTGATGTCCTCGTCCTTGACCGGCTTGTAGCCGGGCAACTGACGCATCTCGTCGTCGGGGATCGCCCAACCGTGATACCAGTTGAGGTGCTGGATGGTGGAGGGCTTGCCCTTGCCGAGGTAGGCGAAATCGATGATGTTGTCGCGGTCCATGGCGACGTGGAAGGCGTACGGCACGCGGCGATCGCGCCACGGGTTCTCATCCCACTGCTCGTTGTAGTTGAAGCGCATCGCGAGCGGTAGCACGACGGCGCGCTCGAATCGGAGGTGGTCCGGGAAGTCGGCGGCGATCCCGTCGATCGCCACGGAAGTGAGGCTGGTTTCGTCGAGCTGCCCGGTGCGGTAGGCGGTCTCGACGGCGGTCTGGTCCGACAGGATGATCCAGGTCACGCTGTCGAGGAACGGCATCTGTTGCCCGTCGAGCGACTTCCAGTAGTCGGGGTTGCGTTCGAGGTGCAGCCGGCCTTCCGGTTCGTACACGGTCGGAATGAAGGGCCCGCAACCCGAGACCAGATCGACGTTGTTCTGCTCGTCGATCCACTGCTGGTCCCACAGCTCCATCGCCTCGACCGAAGTCATGAACGAATAGCCCATGTGCACGGTTTCGAGGTAGGTGGCGTCGGGCCCGTTCGTCTTTAGCTGCAGCGTCTCTGCGTCGGGTGTCTCGACCTTGCTGGTGGTTTGGTAGTTGGCGGCGCGCCAGAAACGCCCGTCGGGACTGCCGTCGGCGTCGACCGCGGCGATCTGACGATTGATGTTCGCCGCCGCGTCCTCCGAGTTGAACATGCGCCCGCCCTCGGTGGGATAACGGTCCCAGAAGCGCGCGCCCTGGTCGAAGCGGAAGACGTAGGTCTCCTCGTCCGGAATCTCGGGCAGCGAGGCAAGGTCGGCAGCGTAGACCGGTCCCAGGTTGTCGTAGATCTGCACCAGCCGGCCCATCGAGTCGTTGTAGACCTGGAACGGGTGGGCCAGGTTCGATCTGTGCGGATCGAAGCCGTCCCAGTTCGTCGCCGTATAGATCGCGTAGTCGCCGCCGTACTGGCGCGCCGGGGCGACCTGCTGGACGGCCTGCTGCTGCTCGTCGTCATCGTCGGCTGCGGCCTGCTGTGCGACCTGGTCCGCCTGCTGCGCGCCCTGCTGCCGGGTCTGGGCCTGCTGCCCTTGATCCTGCTGCGCCGCTGATGTCTGCGCGCGGTCCTGCTGCTGTTGCTGCTGTTGGTCCGCCTGCGCGACCGACCCCGACGAATCGTCGTCGTCATCGTCGCCGCAGCCCACGAGCGCGAGGCCGGCCGCGCCGACGCCCGCGCGTCCCGAGGCCTGCAGGAGAGCACGTCGACTCACTCGCTGCCGTCTCATCCGCTGCCAATAGTTGCTCGTCGTCATTTCGAACGTCTCCTTGTTGGCCATGGGGGTCGCGATGGGAGCCAATCGGTCAAGCCCGCAGATTCTGTCCGCGAACTGGAAGGGGCAGCCTTCGAAGGCTGCCCCTCTGACCAATCGGGAGCGATGTGGCGTTAGGCGCCGCCGCCCGCTGCGGCTAGCAGACCGATCTCCTCGACGCCGTCGAAGTTGGGCAGCGTCGTCAGCGACGGGCGCTCGGGCTCTTCGAAGGCTGGCATCACCTCGGTGGCGAAGCGGCGCAGCGATGCGAGGATCTTCTCGTGCGGCACGACCTGATCGAAGTTGATCAGGAAGACCATGCGGTCGACGCCGACCTCTTCCCACTGACGCAGCGCGGCGATCACCGTCTCCGGCGAGCCGATCGGGGTGCCCTGCTGGAGCGGGTTGATCACGTCGCCGGGGCGGTCACGCAGCTGGATCGCGCTGGCCTGCGAGCTGTAGGCCGGCGAGGGGTAGATGTTGCCGACCCCGACCAGGTGGGCGGCGGCGTTCATGAACGCGGCGGCGCCGGCGCCGCCGAGCGCCATCGCCTCTTCGTCCGATTCGCCGCAATACATCCAGCCGACGCCATTGACGCAGTTGTTCACAAACTTGCCGACCGGGTCGGCGTTCTGAATCACGCGGCGGTAGTCGGCGATGCGCTGGGCGTATTGGTCGGGCGTGCCGATCGAGACGCCAAGCAGGCCCATGCCGCGCTCGGCGGCCTGGATCGCGGTTTCGGGGCTTGAGACGGCGACCCACATCGGCGGGTGCGGCTTCTGCACCGGCTTGGGCAGCACGGCGCGCTCGGGCATCGAGAAGTACTTGCCCTGCCAGCCTGCGATCTCGTTGGTCCACATGTGCGGGATGGCGCGGATTACCTCGTCCCACATGTCCTTGGTGTCGTCGGGCTCGACCTGGAAGCCGCCCAGCTCGGTCCAGGTGGCGGCGCGGCCGGTACCGAACTCGAAGCGCCCGGAGGCGATGATGTCCAGCGCCGCGGCGCGCTCGGCGATTCGGGCGGGGTGGTTGACGCCGGGCAGGCAGAGCGCGATGCCCTGGCAGACGTGGATGTTCTTCGTCATCGCAGCAGCCGCAGAGAGGAAGACCTCGGGCGCCGAGGAGTGGCTGTACTCCTCGAGGAAGTGGTGCTCGACCTCCCAGACCTGGTCGAAGCCGAGCTCATCGGCCAGACAGATCTGCTCCAGCGCCTGGTGGTAGGCGCGCCACTCGGAGATGTCCGTCCAGGGGCGCTGCACGGAGTGCTCGTAGAAGATGCCGAACTTCATGGATTCCCTCGATGCTCTCGGCGGAGCTGCCGCGGGGTCGCTGTTGCCCGGTTTGACCGCTCGCGATATACGCCGTTGGCGGATGCTAGCATTCGCCGCGCCACGCTGGCGCGCATCGTCGCGAAGCCGGCCGGGCGCCGTTCTGAGTGAGGGGAGACGCCATGACAGTCGCGATCGTCTGTGACTCGTCGGCTGATCTGCCGGCAGGGCTGCTTGAAGCGCGCGGGCTACGCGCCGCTCCGATCGGCTACTCGCTCGGCGCGAGCCACCATCGTCAGGGCGAGCAGAGCGCGACCGATTTCTACGCCGCAGTCGCAGCCGGCGACCGGCTCACCCTGAGCGGCGTCGCGGAGGCTGACTGGGAGACCGTCTTCAAGCAAGCCGGCGCCGGCGTCGACGATGGGATCGTCTGCCTCTGCCAGGCCTTTGGCACGTCGAGCCCGTCGTTCGAGACGGCGGAGTTCGCGCAGCGCCAAGTCGAGCACTTTCACGAATTCAAGGCGCGGGTCCACCAGACGCCGCGTTCGACCGCCTGCTACGCAGCGATCACGATCGCGCTGGCCCGAGTCGCGGCGAGCGGCGCCAGCGGCGACGACGTTGTGGCAGCGCTGGATGCCGTCACGCCGAGCGCCGACATCTTCATGCTCGCGCCCAACGTCGACACGCTGGACCGGGCCGGGGAGCTATCCGCGGTCGAGTCGGCCAGCGGGATCGGCCCGCTCGACTTCGGCGTGCCGGTGTTCCGCGCGCGCGACCGGATCAAGGCGGTCAGCCTCGAGGACAACGCCGAGACCGCGGAGGACGCGCTGATCGAGCGCGCCGCCGCCGTGCTCGGCGACGCCCCCTCGATCGTGGTCGTCACTCACGCCCAGGCGCCGGCCGCCGCCGAGCGGCTACGCGCCAAGGCGGAGGCCAAGCTGCCCTGCGACGAACTTCACGTGACCGAACTCGGACCCACCGTGGGCGGCCTGCTGGGGGCCGGCGCGTGGGGGCTCGGCTTCTGCAACGCGGCGCCTGTCTGACGCCGACGAAAGGGACGATCGATGCCTGAGACCGGCCTGTTCGATAGCGCCACGATCGCCGCCGTCGGCGGTGAGACCGATGCTCCGCCACCACCCTGGGAGATCAGCGCCGCCGTGGTGCAGCAAGTCACCTTCGAGGTGCAGGTGCCGCAGGGGCGTCGGCTCCTGGCCGACATCGTGACCCGCTCCGCCCCGATGTACGCCAAGCTGACCGTGGTCGACCGCGCCGATTCGCCCGTCGGCCCGTACCGCGAGGCGGTGCTGGCGCTCGGCTGCCGCGCGGGGATGCTGCCGGCCCTGTACGTGGTGGCCTCGATCGTGAACTCGGAGGCGGCGCGCGACGCGATCGCGGCGCACTGGAACTATCTCCCGACCCTCGGCGAGATCGAATTCGAGCGCACCGATGACGCGGTGAACTCCACGATCCACGTCGCAGAGGGATTCACGGTCTCGGTCGACTCAGCGCTGACCAATGCGGCGGCCGTGGCAATCGTGCGCTACGACCCGTTGATGGTCGTGCAGCCCAGCGATGACGGTCCGGCCGCGCAAGAGGTCCCGGCGACGCACGTCGTGAGCGAAGCCTGGATGGACCGCCGCGCGAACATCAGCTACGCGGGCGGCGAGCGCAGCAGCGCCTGGCTGCAGCTGCGCTCTCACCATGCGATCACCGGCTTCGTGGCCGTGGAGAGCCAGACGATCGAGGCGGCGGCGCCTGTCGTCGTGCCGCAGATGGCGATGGGTTAAATCGCGCGCCCATGCTGCGGTCGTAGACTTGGGCGACAACGTTTGATGCTGCATCGCGGCGGCTAGGCGCCAGCCGCCCGCGAGGGTCTCGGCCATCTCCCTCCTGACCAATTCTCAGCCCGCTCAGCGGGGACGCATCTTCTACGGCTGGTGGATCCTGCTCGGGTCCGTCCTCTGCATGGTGGCGATCACCGGCACGTCGTTCTGGTCGATCGGCCTCTACGTGACGCCGCTCGAGGAGGAGTTCGGCTGGTCGCGGACGTTGCTGCAAACCGGCATTGCCGTCTCATTGCTGGTCTCGGGACTGGCCTCGCCGCTGGCCGGCAGGCTGATCGACCGCAAGGGCCCCCGCTTCGCGATCATCGGCGGCACGGCGCTCACCTGCGCGTCGTTCGTGCTGCTGGCGACGACATCGTCGATCGTTGAGTGGTACCTGTACTTCTCAATCAACGCGTTTTTCCGCGGCTTCATGTTCTATATCCCGTTCCAGGTGCTGATGACGCGCTGGTTCGTGCGCAAGCGCGGCCGCGCCGTGGGGATCCTCGCGATGGGGTTCTCCGGCGGCGTGGTGTTGGTGCCGGTGATGCAGCAGATCATCGATCACGTGAGCTGGGAGATGTCGTTCATCTTCGCGGCCGTGGTGCTGGCTGCCACCTTCCTGCCGGTCGCGTTCTTCGTGGTGCGCGACCACCCCGCCCAGATGGGCCTCCACCCCGATGGGGATCCCAGGCCGCTGACCAACACGGCGGGCGCCGACGTACAGGCCGGCCTGACCGTGCGGCAAACGCTCAAGACGATCAACTTCTGGGTGATCGCGCTCGCGTTCGTGGCGATCTTCTTCGGCCAGTTCGGCTGGATCCTCAACGGCGTACCGGTCTACGAGTCGTTCGGAATCAGTCGTGAGGCAATTGCGGTACTCGTGCTGGGCCAGGGCGCCTGCGGGCTGATCAGCCGGCCAACGTTTGGCTATCTGGCGGAGCGGTTCCCGAGCATCGAGCTGGCGTCTGTGGTGCTGGCCGGGGTGCTGGCGCTGGGGATGGCGGTCCTGCTGGTCACCGGCGGCTCGTGGCTCGGGATCGGCCTGTTCATGGTGTGCTGGCTGGTCGGATCGGCCGGTGGGCCGATTCTGGAGGCGCTGATCCTGCCGCGCGTGTTCGGTCTCAAGCACCTTGGCGCGATCATGGGCACGATGTTCATGCTCGACACGATCGGACAGTTCCTCGTCCCCATAGCCAGCGGCGCGATCTACGACGCCAGACAGAGCTACGACCTGTACCTGCTGGCGCTGATCGGGGCGCTCGCGGCGGCGATGCTGATGTTCACGCTGGCGCACTTCATCCCCAACCCGCGCATCCCGTCGCCGCGGGTGGCGCTGGCCGCAGCGGTCGACCTGGTGGCGCGGCGCGCGTCCCAACACCTGCTGCCGCATGAGGGTGGAGTCGGCGAGGCGACCGGCGACTAGCCAGGTGATCTGGCCGCTGCCCTGCTCGCCGGGTGCTCCGCACGGCTGCGCGATACGTTCACCATCCACATCACGATGCGCATCGCTGAGCGCATCACTGAGCACAGAGGTGTGAGACGCGGCTGGGGGGCGGTCGTAGACTCTGATCGACACCAAATGACGATCGAGCCCGGCGGCTGATCCGGGCCGCCCGCGAAGGTCGCAGCTATCGCCCTCTCGGCAAATCCGGCGCCCGCCCGGCGAGGACGCATCTTCTACGGCTGGTGGCTGTTGTTCGCCGCCGTCGTGTGCATGTCTGTCGCCGCGGGCGTTTCGTTTTGGGCGCTCGGGCTCTATGTCACTCCGCTCGAGGAAGAGTTCGGCTGGTCGCGTTCGGGTCTGCAGATCGGATTCTCGATCTCGCTCGCGATCAGCGGAATCGCCTCACCGCTCGCTGGCAAGCTCGTCGACCTGCGCGGCGTGCGATTCGCGATCGTCGCGGGGACGGTGTTGACCGTCGCCAGCTACTTGCTGCTGGCGACCACCGAGACGCTTTGGCAGTGGTACCTCTACCTGTCGATTAATTCCTTCTTCCGCAGCTTCATGTTCTACATCCCGTTCCAGGTGCTGATCTCAACCTGGTTCGACCGCAAGCGGGGCCGCGCGGTCGGGATCATGGCGACGGGATTCTCGCTCGGCGTGATCCTGTTCTTCGTGATGCAGCAGCTGATCGACAACGTCGGCTGGCGATTCTCGTTCATCTTCGCGGCGTTCGCGCTGGCGGTGGTGTTCCTGCCGATCGGCATGTTCGTCGTGCGCAACCGCCCGAGCGACATGGGCCTGGAGGTCGACGGCGAGCCGGCGCCAACGCGCGCACGGGCTCAGCGCGCGCTCGCCGGCCTGACCGTTGGCCAGGCACTGCGCACGCCCAACTTCTGGGTCATTGCGCTGGCCTTCATGTGCTTCTTCTTCGGCATGTTCGGATGGATGGTCAACGGCACGCCCGTCTACGAGTCCTACGGCATCTCGCGCAACACGATCTCGTGGCTGATGATGGGCGCCGGCCTGGGCGGCGCCATCAGCCGACCGACCTTCGGCTACCTGGCGGAGCGCATTCGCAGCGTCGAAGCTGCGTCCGTCGTGCTGGCGGTGTTCCTGGTCGGCGGCTTCCTCGCGCTGATGTTGACCGGTGGCTCGTGGCTGGGCATCGGTCTGTTCATCGCCTGCTGGTTGGTCGGTTCAGCCGGCGGCCCGGTCCTGGAACCGCTGATTCTGCCGCGTGTCTTCGGGCTGGCGCACTTCGGGGCGATCATGGGCACGATGTTCATGGTCGAGACGATCGGCCAGGTCATCGCGCCGTACATCGGCGGCTACATCTACGACTCAACCGGCGGCTATGACCTGTTGCTCCAGATCTTCACTGGCGCGCTGGTCGCATCGATGGCGTTCTTCACGCTGGCGCACTTCCTGCCGAACCCGCACATCCCATCGCCGCGGCTCGTCGCCTCGACGGCCGTTGAGCTGGTCGCGCGCCGGGCCTTGCAGCACCTGACGCCGCGCGAGCGGGAGACGATGGGCGACTGACGCGCGCAGCGCCCGGCGTCGCAGGGGAAGGCTGAGGGGGCGGGCTGCGCGAGGCGGGCGGCTAGTAGATGCCCAGCTCGAACTTGGCTTCGTCGGAGGCCATCTCGCGCGGGTCCCAGGGCGGGCTGAAGATGATCTCGGTCTCGACCTCTTCAACGCCCTCGACCGTGGAGGCCGCCTGCTCGATCTGGGCCATGATCATCGGACCCACCGGGCAGGCCGGCGAGGTCAGCGTGAAGTTGATCTTGACCGCGTGCTCCGAGGGGCTCTCGACCCCGTAGATCAGGCCGAGATCGACGATGTTGATCCCGATCTCGGGATCGAAGACGGTCCGCAGGGCGTCGAGGACTTGCTGTTCGATGGGCATGGGATTCGTCTCCTTGGTGAGCAGGTCTGAGCGGCGCTTAGCCGGCGCCGTTGGTGGTGACGCGCGTGGGGATGTCTGTGTCGGAGTCGAGCTCTTCGCCGCTAGCTTGCGCCAGCGCCTGGTCGAGCACCTTCCAGGCCAGCAAACCGCACTTGATCCGCACCGGGAAGCGCGCGACGCCGCTGAGCGCCTCGAGGTCGCCGATGTCGAACGCGTCGAGATCGTAGCCATCGGTGGTCAGCATCGCCTGCACGTGGCCGGACAACTCGCGCGCGTCGTCGAGCGAGCGCCCGGCAAGGGCTTCGGTGAGCATCGAGGCGCTGCTCTGGCTTATCGAGCAGCCGGAGCCGCCGAAGCGGACCTCGGCGACTGTTTCGTCGTCGACCAGCATCGAGAGCTGAATCTCGTCGCCGCAGGAGGGATTGAAGCCCTCGGCGGCGACCGAGGCCGCCTCCAGCGCGCCACGGTTGCGCGGCTGCCGGTAGTGATCGAGGATCACGTCGCGATAGAGATCGTCGAGATCGACCGCGTTGCTGGATTCTCGGCTGGACACCGTGGCTCGCCTCCCTCGGGTTGGCGCTAGACGGACAGTCCGAAGCGTTCGCCGGCCTCACGCAGGCCGTCGACCAGCGCGTCGATCTCGAACATCTCGTTGTAGATGTAGAACGACGCGCGCGCCGTGGCGGGCACTGCGAGCGTGCGCATCAGCGGCTGAGCGCAGTGGTGGCCCGCGCGCACCGCGACGCCGCCACGGTCGAGAATGGTAGCGACGTCGTGCGAGTGAATGTCGGCGTAGTTGAACGCGACGACGGCGCCGCGCCGCTCGGCGTCGGCTGGGCCGTAGATCTCGAGGCCCTCGATCGCCGCGAGGCGATCCATCGCGTAGGCGGTCAGCGCGTGGTCGTGCTCGCGCACCGTCTGCATCCCCAGGGCGGAGAGGTAGTCAAGCGCCGCGCCGAAGGCGACCACATCGGCGATGTTGGGCGTGCCGGCCTCGAACTTGTGCGGCAGCGCCGCCCAGCTCGACTCTTCGCGGTTGACGACGCTGATCATCTCGCCGCCGCCGAGGAACGGGTCGAGGTCGGCCAGCAGCTGCTGGCGGCCCCAGAGCACGCCGACCCCGGTCGGGCCGAGCATCTTGTGTGAGGAGAACGCTGCGAAGTCGGCCCCCAGCGAGGCGACGTCGAACGGCAGGTGCGGGACGCTCTGCGCGGCGTCGATGATCATCGTGGCGTCGACCGCGTGCGCCATCTCGGACAGCTCGGCGACCGGAGCGATCGTGCCCAGCACGTTCGACATGTGGGCGATCGAGACGATCCGCGTGCGCTGGTTGAACAGCGTGCGGGCCTGGTCGAGGTCGAATTCGCCATCCGCATCGAGCTCGATGAAGCGCAGCCGCGCGCCGCTGCGCTGCGTGACGAGCTGCCAGGGGACGAGATTGGAGTGGTGCTCAAGCGCCGAGAGGATGATCTCGTCGCCCGGGCGCAGGCGCGCCCCGAGCGTGTAAGCGAGCAGGTTGAGTGATTCGGTCGTGTTGCGAGTGAAGACGACCTCGCGCGGGCTGGCTGCGCCGATGAAATCTGCGGTCTTCTGGCGGGTCAGCTCGTAGGCCGCAGTCGCCTCCTCGGCGAGCGTGTGCAGGCCGCGATGGATGTTCGCGTTCGTGTTGGAGTAGTAGTCGACGAGCGCGTCGATCACCTGGCGCGGCTTCTGCGTCGTCGCGGCGTTGTCCAAATAGACCAGCGGACGCCCGTGCACCTGGCGCGAGAGGATCGGGAAGTCGGCGCGAATCGCCGCGATATCGAGCACGGCCGTGGTCACGATGCGTCCACCTCAAGCTGCAGCTCGCCCTCGACCACCGAGACCGCGTAGCAGCTGACGCGGCCGACGGCCGGCAGCGTCTTCGCGTCGCCGGTAGTGACATCGAACAGCGCGCCGTGGCGGGGGCACTCGAGCATCACGCCCTCGAGGTCGCCTTCGCCGAGCGGGCCATCGTCGTGCGTGCAGCGGTTCTCGATCGCGTAGACCTCACCCGACTCGACGCGGCAGAGCGCGATGCTGTGGCCCTCGAACTCAACGACGCGCGCCGTGCCGGCGGGCAGATCATCGATCGGACCGAGCTGATGGGTGGTCATTCGCGCACCTCCGTATGGGGAATCTGCAGCTGCTCTTCGATCAGCTCATCGATAGTCTCGCGCAGGTGCTCGTCGGCGATCCCGTCGACGATCTCGGCGAGGAAGCCGCGCACGACCATGCGCTCGGCGATCGCCGGCGGGATCCCGCGCGACGAGAGGTAGAAGAGCTGCTCGGGGCTAACCGGGCCGACCGCCGCGGCGTGCGAGCACTTGACATCGTCGGCTTCGATCTCGAGCACCGGAATCGGGTCTGCGCCCGCGCCCGCGTCGAGCAGCAGGTTGCGCATGGTCTGGAACGCGGCCGTCTTCTGGCCCTCCGGCTCGATCTGGATCACGCCGTATTGCACGGCGTGCGACTCGTCGGTGAGCACTCCGCGAACGAGTAGGTCGCTGGTCGCGCCGACGCCGCTGTGGTGCTGCCGGGTGATGTGCTCGATGTGTTGGTGGCCGCGCCCCACGAAGACGCCGTGGAGATCCGCGTGGCCGCCCGCCTGACCGAGCTCCATGTCGATCCGCTGCTTGTCGACATCCGCGCCGATCGAGACGGTGGTGTATCGGATCGTGGCATCGCGCCCGACCGCGCCGACGGCGGTGGTCAGCGCGGTCGTGTCGGGGCTCCAGCGCTGGACGGTGTCGAACGTCAGCTGCGCCGCGTCGGCGGTGACGATTTCGATCAGGCTGTGGATCAACGGCGCGCGCGCGCCGTCGCCCAGCGCGTCGGACGGACCGGCGCCGGCCTCAACGAAGGAGGCAACGCTCTCACGGTCGGCGGCGATCAGCGTGTAGGACCAGAGGTCTGAGGCGTCGGCCGCCTGCGCGGTGAGGTGAAACAGCGACTGGTCGAGCTGCAGCCGGGGCGGGATGTAGCAGAACACGCCCTGCGTCCAGAGCGCCGCGCCGAGCGCGCCGTAGCGGTCGAACGACCCGGCGTGTGTCTTGCCCAGCCAGCGCTGGACCAGATCAGGGTGCTCGCGGGCGGCCTCGGAGAGCGGCATCAGCATCACGCCTGAGGCCTCAGCGTCGGAGCGCAGCGTGGCGTCAACGGCCAGGCCCGCGGCGTGGTGCAGCAGGCCGGCGCGCGCCTGCGGCGCGAAGAGATGCGCTGAGATCGCACCGTTCCTGGCCGTCGGCAGCGCGGGTTCGAGCCGGCGCGGCAGACGCTCCGGGGTGCGCCGCCAGGTCTCTTCCTTGACGGAGGGCCAGGGGGTCGCGAGCGCGTGCTGGAGCGCGGCGTGGCGGCGGTCGCGCAGCCAACCGGGTTCGTCGAGCGCCGCGCTGATCGCGTCGACGCGGTCGCCGAGCGGTGCAAGCGCCAGATCGTCGATCGGTGCAAGGGTGAGCGTTGCTTCACTCATGCAAATTCAGCTCCGTAAGGCTGGCGCCCCGTTCGAGGCGCGGGGTCGGCGTCGCTTCGGCCAATCGCTCAGGCAATCGCGTAGGCAGTCGCCTAGCCAATCGCGCCGTCCATCTGTAGCTCGATCAGCCGGTTCATCTCGACGGCGTACTCGAGCGGCAGCGACTTGATGATCGGCTCGACGAAGCCGTTGACGATCATCTTGGTCGCCTCGCCCTCGCTGAGCCCGCGGGCCATGAGATAGAAGAGCTGCTCGTCGCCGACCTTCGAGACGGTCGCCTCGTGGCCGATGTCGACCTGCTTCTCGTCGATCTCCATCGTCGGGTAGGTGTCGGAGCGCGAATGCTCATCGAGCATCAGCGCGTCGCAGCGCACGTTGGAGCGGCAGTGCTCGGCGCCCTCGTAGACCTTGAGCAGGCCGCGGTAGGTCGAGCGGCCGCCGTCCATGGCGAGGCTCTTGCTGGTGATCACCGAAGTGGTGTGCGGCGCGGCGTGGACGATCTTGGCGCCCGCGTCGAGCTGCTGGCCTTTGCCGGCTGAGGCGATCGAGAGCACCTCGCCGTGGGCCCCCGGCTCCATCAGGTAGACGGACGGGTACTTCATCGTGAGCTTGCTGCCGAGGTTGCCGTCGACCCAGGTCATCACGGCGTCGCGCTGGGCGACGGCCCGCTTGGTGACCAGGTTGTAGACGTTGTTCGACCAGTTCTGGATCGTGGTGTAGCGGACGTTCGAGCCGGGCTTGCAGATGATCTCGACGACCGCGCTGTGCAGCGAGTCGGAGGAGTAGATCGGCGCCGTGCAGCCCTCGACGTAGTGCACCGTCGAGCCTTCGTCGGCGATGATCAGGGTGCGCTCGAACTGGCCCATGTCTTCCGAGTTGATCCGGAAGTAGGCCTGCAGGGGGATGTCGACGGTGACGCCCGGCGGCACGTAGATGAACGAACCGCCCGACCAGACGGCGGTGTTGAGCGCGGCGAACTTGTTGTCGTTGGCCGGGATGATCGTGGTGAAGTACTCGCGCACGAGGTCGGGGTATTCGCGCAGCGCCTGGTCGGTGCCGAGGAACAGCACGCCGAGTGCCTCGAGGTCCTCGCGCAGCTTGTGGTAGACGACCTCGGAGTCGTATTGAGCGCCGACGCCGGCGAGCAGGCCCTGCTTCTCGGCCTCGGGGATGCCGAGCTTGTCGTAGGTGTCCTTGATGTAGTCAGGCACGTCCTCCCACGACGATTCGTCGCGGTCGGTGGCGCGCACGTAGTAGTGGATGTCATCGAAGTCGATGTCACCCAACTCGCCGCCCCAGACAGGCATCGGACGCGCGTTGAAGTGGTCGAGCGCCTTGAGCCGGATGTTGCGCATCCAGGCGGGCTCGTCCTTGATGTCGGAGATGGTGTTGACGACGTCGGCGCTGAGCCCCTTGGGCAGCTTGACCATCGCCTCAACATCGTCGTGGAAGCCGAACTCGTACTCGGCGCTGGGAGTGGTGACTGGTGCGGTGGTCATACGGAGACCAAGCCTTCCTGGCGTGCTCCGCTGCGGGCGCGTGCACGGCCGGTGAGTTGCTGGAACGGTTCGTAGCCGTCGGCTTCGAGCCGCTCGGCGAGGCTGGCGTCGCCCGATTCGACGATGGCGCCGTCGATCAGCACATGTACGTGGTCGGGTTGCACATAGTGCAGGATGCGCTGGTAGTGCGTGATCAGCAGGATTACGTTCTGCTCGGAATGGAATGCGTTGATGCCCTCGGAGACGATCCGCAGCGCGTCGATATCGAGCCCGGAGTCGGTTTCGTCCATCACCGCGACATCGGGCTGGAGCAGGCCGAGCTGCAAAATCTCGGCGCGCTTCTTTTCGCCGCCCGAGAAGCCGTCGTTGACGTAGCGGCGCACGAACTGCTCATCGATCTGCAGCTCCGCGAGCACCTCATTGAGCCGTCGGCGGAACTCGCGGACGGGAATGTCCTCGCCGCGCCGGGCGCTCATCGCGCGGCGCAGAAAGTTGATCATCGAGACGCCGGGCACATCGGTCGGATACTGGAAGGCGAGGAACAGGCCGGCGCGCGCCCGCTCGTCGGTCGGGATGTCGCGAATGCTCGCGCCGCGCATCCGCACATCGCCACCGTTGACGGTGTAGCGCGGGTGGCCCATGAGGGTGTTCGCGAGCGTGCTTTTGCCGGAGCCGTTGGGCCCCATGATCGCGTGCACTTCGCCGGCCCGCATGGTCAGCGAGAGGTCCTTGACGATCGGAATGTCGTCAACCGAGACTCGCAGCGCGTCAATTTCGAAGAGCGGAGCTGTCATACGCTCGCGCCGCCTTTCAGGGTGTGTGTCACGTGGGAGGAGATCAGACCGCCTGCTGTTCGGGTTCGACGAAGTGCAGCGGCACGACGTACTCGCAGCCGGGGTCGCCGCCGGCCAGGCGGCCGGTCTGCTCGACTTCGACGCCGAGCAGCTTTTCGATCACGAGGCGGTCGGCCTCGCATACGCAAGCGTTTGTGGTCGCCGCGCCCAGATACGGGCAGGCGTTGTTCACCAGGTGGATGCCATCCGCCTCGCGCTCCCAGCTGTCGAGGATGCCTTCGGGCCGCAGCGCGTTGACGACATCGCCGACGCGCTCTTCAAGGCTACCCTCGTGCACCTCGGCGCGGTGCAAGTCGGCGACCTGATTGGCCAGCGCGTTGGAGAGCGCCGCGGGCGGGACGCGCAGGCGAATCATCTCGCCCAGCAGACGTTCAGTCAGCAGCGCCGAGCGGTCACGCACGGCGCTGACGCCGATGTCGGTGGCGCGGTAGAGGTAGGAGGGCCGGCCGGGCCCGCGTCGCAGCGCTTCGATCTCGAGCAATCCATCGGCCTCAAGCCGCTCGAGGTGGCGGCGCACCGTGGCATCGGAGATGCCGACGGCGGCGCTGAGTGCGGCGACGGTTGCGCCGCCCATCTCGACGACGTGCTGAAGCAGAACGGAGCGGGTATCGCGGGGTCTCATCGGATGGCCTCTACTGTGTTTCAGGAGTTTATCACCTTCATTGGTGAAAAACCGTCCTTGTCGGGCCGATCGCCCGCGGGCGACGCCCATGACACACCGACGACCCGCCGACCGCATGCCGCTGACTCACCACAAGCTCCACGCCGCGCTCAATCCTGACGCCGCGCGCCGAGGTGCCGCGGCAGCGGGATCAGCACCGGGCGATCGGCGTCGGGATGGCGCTGTGAGACGAAGTCGAGGCCAAACACCGGCTTCAGCACGGCAGGGTCGAGCGCCTCGTCGGGGTGGGCGCAGCAAACCAGCTCGCCGCGATGCAGCAGCGCCACCCGATCGGCGTAGGCCGCAGCCAGGTTCAGGTCGTGCAGCACAGCGATGATCGCCGCCCCCTCCGACGCGAGTTCGTGCAGCAGGTCGAGCACCAGATGCTGGTGACGCGGGTCGAGATGCGCGGTCGGTTCGTCGACGACCAGAATCGGCGTCTCCTGCGCCAGCACGCGGGCCAGGGTGACGCGCGACTGCTCGCCGCCTGAGAGCGTGGGGTAGGCGCGAGGCGCGTATTCGCGCGTGTCGGTCAGGCCCATCACGCGATCGGCCAGTTCGGCGCCATGCTCGCGCTCACCGCGCTCGCCCTCCCACGGTGCACGACCCATGCGCACGACCTCGCGGGCGGTGAAGAGGAACGGCAGATAGCTGCTCTGCGGCATCACCGCGCGTCGCCGCGCGAGCTCGCGCGGGCTGTAGTCGCCGATCGGGCGCTCGTCGAGGTAGAGCTCGCCGCTGCTCGGCACGGCGTCTCCGGCGAGCAGTCGCAGCAACGTCGTCTTGCCCGCGCCGTTCGGTCCCACGACCGCGACCAGCTCGCCGCCGTTGATATCGAGGCTGACGTTGCGCAGCAGATCGTCGCCAGCGATCGAGAAGCTGACCGAGTCGGCGCGCAGCGCCGGGTGAGACGGTTGGCGAGGCATGTCGCTCATGGCTACCAGCCAGGCTGCTCAAGTCGACGCCGCGAGCGGTCGATCAGCAGCAGGAAAATCGGAGTTCCGATCACGGCGGTCACGATTCCCACGGGCATCTCGGCGGGCGCGACCACCGTCCGGGCGAACATGTCGGCGCCGAGCACCAGGATCGCGCCGGCCAACGCGCTGGCCGGCAACAGGCGGCGATGATCGGGCCCGACCACAAGTCGCACGATGTGCGGCGCAGCCAGCCCCACGAACCCCACGATACCCGCCACCGCCACTCCAGCCCCAGTGGCCAGTGCAGCCGCGGTAACGATCACGAACTGCGAGCGCTCCACCCGCAGGCCCATGTGGCGCGCCTCGGCGTCGCCGAGGCTGAGCAGGTTGAGCGCCGCCCCGTAGCGCATCAGCACGAAGGTCGCGCCGACGATCAGCGGCGCGCAGATCACGACCAGCCGCCAGACGGAGCCGGAGAGGCTGCCGAGCAGCCAGAAGGTGATGTCACGCAGCGCCGCGTCGTCGGCCAGAAAGACGAGGAAGCTGATCGCGGCGCCGAGCGCGGCGTTGATCGCGATCCCGGCCAGCAGCATCGTGGCCATCTGCGTGCGGCCGCCGCGACGCGCGAAGGCGTAGATCAGCAGCGAAACGAACAGCCCCCCGGCAAATGCCCCCATGGGCAGCGCGAACGCCCCGCTCAGGCCGAGCACCAGCACCAGAGCCGCCGCGAACGCGGCCCCGCTCGAGACACCGATCAGACTCGGCTCGGCCAGCGGGTTGCGGAACAGGCCCTGCAGCGCCGCCCCCGAGATGCCCAGCCCGGCGCCGACGGCCGCCGCCATCAGCGTGCGCGGCAGGCGGATCACCGAGATCACCGATTCCTCGGCGATCGTGAAATCGCCGCGAGCGATGATCCCGAGCTTGTAGAGCAACACCTCGACGATCGTGCCCGCGCCAATGTCGAACGCGCCGATCGAGAGGTTGGCGACCAACAGCGCGACCACGCCGCCGATCAGCACGGCCCAGCCGAGCGGCGACTTCGCCCGCACGAGCGTGGGCGGCGCTGAGGCGGCCGCGACGGCCTGCGCGCGCCGCTCCAGCATCTGAGTGAGTGGTCGCGAGGCGATCGTTACTCCTCCATCGCGGCGCGAAGCTGCGCTGCGAGGTCGTGCAGCGCATCGGGCAAGCGCGGGCCGAAGCCGAGCAGATACAGGTCCTCCATTGAGACGAATCGCTGGTTGCGCCCCGCCTGGGTCAGCGCGACGCCGGGAATCTCCAGCAACCCGGGCACGCCGCCGATCGCCGCGAGGCCCCGATCCATCACCAGAATGACCTCCGGATCGGCCGCCACGACGGCCTCGGGCGTGAGTGGCACAAACCCGACCACGCCCGCGGCCGTCCCGGCATCAGTGCCGCCCGCCGCTTCGATGATCGTGGCGGCCGCCGAGCCTTCGCCCGCGACCAGCTGCAGACCGCCGCGACGCACGTAGATAAAGAGTACCGAAGGCCGCGCATCGCCCTCCGGATTGCGCGCCGCCACGTCCGCGAGCACCGCGTCGAGCCGGGCTTCGGCCGCTGCAGCGAACGCTTCGGCGCGCTCCTCGATGCCTAGCGCGACGCCAACCGCGCGAATCTTCAGGCCCATCGCGTCGAAGGTCGAGGGGCTGTCGATGATCACTACTTCAACCCCGGCGTCGCGGATCTGCTCGAGCACGTCGGATGGCCCCGCGGTCTGGTTGCCGATCACGAGCGTGGGCTCGAGCGCGAGCACGCCCTCGGCCGAGAGCGCCTGCGTGAACCCGAGGTTGGGCAGCAGCTCGGCCTCGGGCGGGTAGATCGAGCTGGCGTCGCGTCCCACCACCAGATGGCCCGCGCCCAGCTCGTAGATGATCTCGGTGAGGTCGCCGAACAGCGAGACGATCCGCAGGCCCTCGGCGAAGTCGCTCGCGGGAGGCGCCGACTGTTGAGCCTGTTGAGCGTCAGCCCCCTCTTGTGCCTGTGCCTGAACCTCTGCCTGCTGAGCCTGTTGCGAATCCGCCTGGCTCGCCCGTGGCTCGGCCTGCTGCGCCGACCGCCGCGGCTCGGTCTGCGTGGCGTCCTGCTGCGCCGCGTCCTGATCGGCCGCTCCGGGCTGCTCGGCGCCGGACTGTTGCTCGACCGGCGCTGGTTGGGTCTGCTGGGACTGTGAGGCTTGCTGCACAGCGGGCGGTGCGGCGGGTTGAGGATCGCTCGAGGAGCACGCTGTGAGCGCGGCGATCAGCAGTCCGAACGCGACCGCCGCGAGCACGCTCCAGAGCTTGCGAATCGTCACGTCGGACGCTCCTGCACTGGTCGCGTCCCGCTGGGCGCCTAAAACTCGACCTGCATTCCGTCATACGCGGCTGCGACCGTACCTGCAAACTCGGCGCGCGCCGCAGCGCACGCCGCGGCGCGATCCGTGTCGAACCAGAAGTGCGTCAGAATCAGGCGCTCCACCCCGGCGGCACGGGCCAGCTCCGCCGCCTGAGCAGCCGTCAGATGACCGCGCTCCGGGCCGGCTTCGGGCTCGTCCAACGTCGCTTCACTGAGCAGAATGTCGGCCCCGCGCGCGAGCTCCACGACCTCCGCAGTCGGGGCGGTGTCGCCGGTGTACACGAGCGAACGCTCGCCATCGATTCGCACCGCGTGACTGGGGATGTAGTGCAGCCCCTCGGCGAACATCGCGGTCACGCCGTCGCCCAACGCCACTGTCGAGCCGGCTGCGTATTCGCAGACCTGGAACGTGTTGGAGAGGAAATCAGCCGGGAAACACACCGCCCGCAGCACATCGGCGAAGGCGGCGATCCCGCCGGGTGGTAAGTGCAGCTGCACGCGGCGGTCGCGCAGGCCGGTCATCTCACGCGTCAGCCGGAAGCGCAGCGGCAGCACGTCGATGAAGTGGTCGGCGTGCATGTGCGAGATGATGATGTGGTCAATGTCGGCGTCGGGCCGATGCTCAAGCAACGCGCCCGCCGCGCCGTGGCCGCAATCGAGCAGGATGCAGACGCCGCGCACTTCGATCAGATAAGCAGAGCAGATGCCGCCGGCGGGCGGACACGCCGCGCCTGATCCGAGCACGGTCAGACGCATACGACTCCCATCGACGCGCCGGCCGGCGCCCGCTGATGATGCTAGAGCTTAGGAGTGTCGAAATCGCCCGATCAATCGATTCGCGACCGCGCCGAGCGGGCGCAGCGTGGCCTGTGTAACACCTGCGTCTGGGCGCGCAGCGTCGCCAACCGCCGCGGCAGCGCGTTTCTGCTCTGCGGCCGCCATCGGCTCGACTCGCGCTTCCCCAAGTACCCTCCGCTTCCAGTCAGATCCTGTGCCGGCTACGAGGCGCGGAGCGAGCAAGCATGACGCCGACATCGCCAAACTGGCTGCGCGGCCTCTCCGAGCTGTCGGCGCGCCTGTTGATCGTGGCCGCCTTTCTGATTCTGCTTGGCCTCGCGGCGGCGCGGCTGCGGCTGATCTTCCTGCCCGTACTCGCCGCGATCATCCTCGCCACCGCGTTGCTGCCGGCCAAGCGCTGGCTGCGCCATCGCCGCCTCTCGAACACGCTGGCCACCATCGTGGTCGTCGGCGGGGCGGCGCTGCTGCTCGCCGGCGTCGCGGCCGGGGTCGCCGCCACGATCGTGGAGGACTTTCACGAGATCAACTTCGACATCGAGGAGGGCTTCGAGAAGCTCGGCGCCGGCGTCGCCGACGCGCTCGGCGTACCCGATGAGACCATCGATAACGCCGTCAACGACGTAATCGATCGCGCCCGAGGCAACGCCGGCACGCTCGCCGGCGGCCTCTTCAGCGGCGTGGTCGTGCTCGCCGAAGTCGTGGCCGGCGCCGTGCTATTGGTCGTGCTGCTCTTCATGATCGTGAAAGACGCCGAACGGATGCAGCGGGCGATCGCGCGACGTCTGGGCCACGACCAACGACGCGACTTTCTCGCGATCAGCAACGCGGTCTGGACGACGCTGGGCGGCTACTTCCGGGGCATCGCGGCGGTCGCCTTCGTCGACGCCGTGCTGATCGGCATCGGGCTGGCGATCATCGGCGTGCCGTTCGCCCTACCGCTCGCCGTGCTCACCTTCTTCGGCGCCTTTATCCCAATCGTCGGCGCGATCCTGGCGGGCGTCGCGGCGATCCTCGTGGCGCTCGCCTCGGAAGGCCTCGGCCCCGCGATCGGCGTCGGCATCCTGGTATTGGCCGTTCAGCAGCTCGAGGGCAACGTGCTCGCGCCGATGATCGTCGGCCGCGCCGTCTCGCTGCATCCCGCCGTAGTCCTCGTCGCGGTGGGGATCGGCGCGACGCTCTGGGGCATCCTCGGCGCGTTCGTGGCGGTGCCGATCACCGCCATCGCGATGGTGCTGGTCGACTACTACACCACGCGGCCAGCGGACGGCCGCCGACGGCGCGCCAGCGCCGTGACGGCGACATCGACGTCAATGCCGACAGAACCGGCCGGGCCGTCTGAGCCGCTGGCTCCCGACTAATCCCAGCTGGGCTTCGACGGCGCCGCCGAGCCGCTCGCGAGCGCGCGGTCGTGAGGAGCATTGGCGCGGGCGCCGCGGAAGTCGCGGAACGGGCCGTCGCGCCACTCGAGCGCGCCCTTGAGACCGTCCTCTGCCACGTGCCGGCGCCACTCGCCGGCCTCGGGCCGGTGCTTGCTCATCGCCTCGACATCGGTGCCCGAGATCATCGCCGTCTTGTAGCCCTGAATCTCGTAGGCGCGGTTGACGGCGCGCTTCGAGTACATCAGCAGATGATTGTCGATGTGGCCCATCCGCGCCGCGAACTCCTGGGTGAAGTCGTCCAGGTCGTCGGCCGGCAGGGCGTAGTTGGCCCAGCCCCAGCGGTACATGTCGGCCCCGGTGTGGGGATCGCCGAGGTAGGCGAACTCGCGCGCCTTGGCCTGCGGCAGGTGCCACGGGGCCCACATCGCGTCCATGGTGCCCATCGCGCGGACCGGCGGGTAGCCGACCTGGCAGTCCTCGGCGATGATCCGCAGGTCGCAGGCCGAGGCCAGCTCGGTTGCGCCGGCCAGGCAGTAGCCGTGCACCTGCGCGATCACCGGCTTGGCCAGCTCCCAGATCACAAAGTTGCCCATCACCGCGTGGCGCGACCAGTCGTAGTGCTGCGGGTGCGTCGTGCCGGTGTCGGGCAGATGCGTCCACTCGTTGACGAAGCCGCTCTCGGAGGGCGACGGCTGCAGGTCGTAGCCGGCCGAGAACGCCCGCCCGGCGCCCTTGACCACCACCACGCCGATCGCGCTGTCGGCTTCGGCGGTCTTCATCGCGTGGAACATCTCGCCGCGCAGCTCGTTCGAGAGCGCATTGAGCTTCTCGGGGCGGTTGAGCGTGATCGTGGCGACGCGCGCGTTGGTTTCGTAGAGGACGAAGTCGTAACTCATGCTGGCTCCAGTGTCGGGGAATCGAAGGGTCGAACTGCCCCCGAGTATAGGGACGGCCCCTGCTATCCTCGCGAAAACCTCGACGAGAGGCTGCCATGCCGGGTGGGCCCACGGTCACGTTCGATCTCACCGACCGGATCGCGACCGTCACGATCAATCGTCCCGAGGCCATGAACGCGCTCGACCCCGAGACCATCGCCGCGCTGGCGGAGGTCTGGGCCGAGGTCCGCGACAACCCTGAGATCTGGACTGCGATCGTCACCGGCGCTGGCGACCGCGCCTTCTGCGCCGGCGCCGACCTCAAGAAATCGATCCCGCGACGCGCCGACGAGGGCGCCTGGCAGACCTTCCAGCCTGGCGCCCGCAGCGCGATCGACGACGGTGTGCAGATCTGGAAGCCGATGATCGCGGCCGTCAACGGCTACTGCCTCGGCGCGGGCCTGACGCTGCTGAGCGCCTGCGACATCCGGATCGCCTCCGAGCGCGCTGAGTTCGGCCTGCCCGAGGTGCGGCGCGGCATCCTGCCGACGCTCGGCGCGACCCAGCGGCTGACCCGCCAGCTGCCCTGGGCGATCGCGATGGAGCTGTTGCTGATGGGCGAGCACTTCGACGCCGAGCGCGCCCGCGAGTGCGGGCTGATCAACCGCGTCGTGCCGCACGAGACGGTGATGGACGAGGCACGATCAGTCGCCGAGCGCTTCGTCGCCGGCGCGCCGCTGACGCAGCGGGCGATCAAGGAGGCCGCCGTGCGCGGGCTCTCGATGCCGATTGAGGAAGGCATGCGACTCGAATCGCTGCTTTCCCAGCACGTCCGCCGAACCGAAGATTTCGCCGAGGGCCCCCGAGCCTTCGCCGAGAAGCGCGAACCGATCTATCGCGGCGCCTGAGCCGCGACCAGCAGCCCGAGGAGACCCCCAATGCGATTGAGTTTCGGTGCACAGATTCCCGGCAACCAGACCGACTGGTCGCTGATGCGCGATGTCGCGCAGACGATGGACGCAACGCGCTGGAGCAGCGCCTGGACGTACGACCACTTCGTCCCACCGTTGGTCTTCATGGACGAGACGGGCGACTCGCTCGAGGGCTGGATGACACTGGCCGCGATCGGTGAGGCGACCGAGACGCTGATGCTGGGCACGCTGGTCAGCGGCGTCACCTATCGCAATCCCGGCCTCGTCGCGAAGATGACCGCCACGCTCGACCACAACACCAGGGGCCGCGCGATCCTCGGGATCGGCGCCGCCTGGCACGAGCGCGAGCACGCCGCCTACGGCTGGGAATTCCCGTCCGTGCGGGAACGCTCCGACCGCCTCGAGGAGGCCGTACAGCTGATTCGCTCGCTGTTCCGCTCCCAGGGCCCGGTTGACTTCAACGGCGAGCACTACAAGCTGGACCACGCGCCGTTCGCACCGCGCGTGCATCCCCACCACGAGGGCGGCGCGATCGAGATCATGCTCGGCGGCAACGGCGAGCGCCGCACCCTGCGCACGCTGGCCCGCTACGGCGACATCTGCAACGTGCGCGGCACGCCGGAAGAGGTCGAGCGGCTGATCGGCGTGATCCATCGCCACTGCGAGGACGCCGGCCGCGACCCGGCCGAGATCACACTGACGACCGTGATGCGCCCCGCGCTGGTCGTTGAGCAGCCCAAGATCGAGCGCCTACGCGAGATCCACGGCGAGGGCATGACCGACGAGCAGAAGGCGCGTTTGCCGATCGGCCCGCCCGAGCACCTGATCGCGACGTTCGAGGCCTACGAGGCGATCGGGATCGCCGGATTCGTGTTTGAGGCGATCCCGAATAACCCACGGCTCTACGAGCAATTCGATAGCGAAGTGCTCGCGGCCTTCGACTGATTCCCCCCGATTACCCGTTTCTGCGGCCGCGGTTAGAGCGGGATATCGTTTGGTATGCGACGCGCTCGGCGATCGCGTGCTGAAGGGGATTCGTCATGCTGAGATTCATACGCGGCGCTGGCAGGACCAGCGTCCTGCGCGCCGGCGCGCTGGCCGCGCTCCTGGCGCTGGTCGTGGGACTGTTCGCCGCTTGCGGCGGCGACGACGGCGATCAGCAGAGCGTCGCCCAGCAGCAGGCGCAACAGCAGGACGAGGCGCAGCAGGCCCAGCCAAGCCAGGCCGCGCCAAGCCGGCCCCCCGAGGACGCGCCCGAGGCCACCGAGCCGCTCAAGATCGGCTACCTGGCCGACTTCTCCGGTCCGCTGGCGGAGTTCGGCCCGGTGATCGAGACCGGGGTACGGCTCGCGCTCAAGCATCTCAATGAAGCGGGCGGCGTCAACGGCCGGCCCGTCGAGCTGGTGACCGGCGATACCGGGCTCGACCCGACGCGCGCCGTTGAGGAGGCCCGCCGGCTGATCGAGGTCGAGGGCGTCCACGCGATCGTGGGCCCGCTGGCTAGCTCGATCACGCTGGCCGTCGCCGAGTCGGTCAGCGCACCGGCCCGGATTCCCACCGTCTCACCATCGGCCACCTCACCGCAGCTGTCGGTCGCCGACGACGACGGCTACCTGTTCCGCAGCACGACCTCCGACGCGGCGCAGGGGCCCGCGCTGGCCCAGCTGGCGGCTGCCGAGGGTTACTCCAACGTCGCCGTGCTGTACATCAACGACCCCTACGGGCAGGGCCTCTCCGAGGCCTTCGCCGGCTCCTGGGGCGGCGAGCTGACCTCGGTCGCGATCGAGGGCGGCAGCACTTCCTACCTCTCCGAGCTGCAGGCTGCGGCCGCCAACGGCGCCGACGTGCTGATCGCGATGTCGTTCCCGCAGGAGGCCCAGATCTACCTGCGCGAGGCGCTCGAAAACGAGATCTTCGACACGTTCCTCTTCGTCGATGGCACGAAGAGCCAGGACTTGATCGACGCGATCGGCGCCGAATACCTCAACAGCATGAAGGGCACCGCCCCGGCCAGCGGTCCCGACACCGACTCACTGCGCCTGTTCAACGAGGCCTACATCGCCGAGTACGGCGAGCTCTCGCCGTTGCCATTCATTCGTGAGGCCTACGACGCGGTGATCGCGATCGGCCTCGCCGCCGCCGCGGCCGGCTCGAACGACGGCATGGCGATTCGCGACTCCCTGCCGTTCATCGCTGCTCCCGGCGGCGTTGAGGCGGTTGCCGGCGCCGCGGGCGTCGCGGCCGCGTTGGCGGTGGTCAGCAGCGGCGGCGACATCAACTACGAGGGCGCCGCCACGACGCTCGACTGGAACGTCGTTGGCGACATCACGACCGGCTTCATCGGCGTATGGCAGTTCCAGGACGGCGCGATCGCGGAGCTCAGCGTCGAGGCGTTCGACCTCGGCGGTGGTGCTGTCGTCGCCGCGCCGGCGCCGCGCGATCCGAGCGCGGGGCCGCTGGTGATCGCGTTCATGACCGACTTCACCGGGCCGCTCGCCGAGTTCGGGCCTGAGCTGCAACGCGGTGTCGAGCTTGCGATTCAGCACGTCAACGCGGCCGGCGGCATTCTCGGACGCCCCGTGGCGCTGGTCACCGGCGACACGCAGACCGATCCGACCGTGGCAGTCTCGGAAGCGCGGCGCCTGGTCAACATCGAGGGCGCAGTCGGGATCGCCGGGCCGCTCACCAGCGTCGCGACGCTCGCCGTCGCCGAGGCCGTGAGTGGACCGTTGGGGGTCCCAACAGTCACGCCAGGCGCGACCTCGCCGCAGATCAGCCTCGCCGCCGACGATGGCTATCTGTTCCGCTCGACCATCTCCGACGCCGCGCAGGGCCCCGTACTCGCGATGCTCGCGGAGGACGAGGGCTACGAGCGGGTCGGCGTGCTGTATCGCAACGACCCCTACGGACAGGGGCTCGCTGAGGCGTTCGCCAACGCCTTTAGCGGCGAGGCCAACCTCGTCGCGATCGAAGACTCGCAGACCTCGTTCGTCGCGGAACTGCAGCGAGCCGCGGCGAACGACGCCCAGGCGCTCGTCGTGATCGGCTTCCCACGCGAGGCTGAGGTGTTCATCCGTGAGGCGCTCGAGCAGAGCATCTTCGACAAGTTCCTGTTCGTCGACGGCTCCAAGAGCGAGGGTCTGATCGCCGCGATCGGCGCCGAGTTCCTCAATGGGATGCGCGGCACCGCGCAGGCGCCGGGGCCTGAAACTCCCGCCCTGGCAGCCTGGAACCAGGCCTACATCGACGTCCACGGCGCGCTGCCAACCCTGCCGTTCGTGCGCGAGGCCTACGACGCGGCGATGTCGCTGCTGCTCGCGATCGAGGCCGCCGGATCGACCAACAATGAGGCGATTCGCGACGCGCTCTATGAAGTCTCCTCGCCCGGCGGCGAGATCGTGATTCCGGGCGTTGAAGGCATCGCCCAGGGGCTCGAAATCCTCCGCGGCGGCGGCGACATCAACTACGAGGGCGCGGCGACCACGCTCGACTGGGATGAGAACGGCGACGTGACCAGCGGCTACATCGGCATCTGGGAGTACCGCGACGGCGCGATCGTCGAGGTCGAAGCCATCCCCTTCAGCCTCGAATAGCGGCGCGCTGGAGCGCTCCGGCGGCGGTCAACCCTCTTTGGGGGCCGCCGCCGGAGCGGGCTCGCGGGACCGCGTGACGTAGCGGCTGACCCGCCCGCGCTCGGCCAGCAGCCCCTGCGGCCGCCAGATCAGGAACAGCACGATCAGCAGGCCGATCGCGAACTGCCGCACCTGGAAGACGCGCGAGCCCAGCCAATCGGGCAGGTCCTCCTGAAACAGCGGCGTCCCGAACCAGAAGAAGGCAACCACCAGCGCGCCGACCAGCACGCCCTTGTGATTGCCGCTGCCGCCGACGATCAGCATCGTCCAGACGAAGAACGTGCCGAGCAGGTCGCTGAAGCCACCGGGCGCGACGCTCTTCAGCTCATGCGCGTAGAGCCCGCCCGCGAGCCCCATCAGCACTCCGCCCAGCACGAAGGCCTGGATCCGGAACGCGACGGTGTTCTTGCCCGAGGCGCGCGCGGTGTCTTCGTTGTCGCGGATCGCGCGCAGCACGCGGCCCCAGGGAGATCCTGTCGCGCGTGAGACCAGCCAATAGACGAACGCGACCATGATCAACGCGACGGCCAACGCGAACCAGCGGTACTCCTCGCCCGGTGCGACCTCCTCAGCGATCCCCCCGAGGAAGGCGGGCAGACCGTTGAGCCCGCGCGCGCGGTTGACCAGGCCATCGACCGAGTTGGCCACGCTGCGCAGGATCGCGGCCATGCCGATCGTCGTGATTGCCAGGAAGTCGTCGCGCAGGCGCAGCGTCGGGATGCCAATCAGCAGCGCCAGCACGCCCCCGGAGACCGCTGCGGCGAGCCAGCCGACGGCGACGGGCGCCGCCCAGCCGCCGACGTAGCTTTCGAGCAGCTGCGGCGGGTCGAGCGTGAAGATCGCCGAGACATACGCGCCGGTCATGAAGAATGCGGCGACGCCGAAGTTGAGAATCCCGGCGCCCCAATGCGTGTTCAGCGCCAGCGCCAGAATCGCGAAGATCGCGACGGTCGTGAGGAAGCCAACCGTCCAGTTGACGGCCCCGCCGAAGGTCACCAGCGGCAGCAACAGCTCTTCGAGGCCCATCTAACGGTCCTGCCCAAACAGCCCACGCGGGCGCAGCAGCAGCACGACGATCACCACCACGAACGGAATCCCGGGTTTGAGCCCGGTGTTGATCCAGTGCGTCGAGACCTCCTGCGTGACGCCGATGGTGAGCCCGCCGATCAGCGCGCCGCCGGGGCTGCCGATGCCGCCGAGGATCACGGCGGCGAACAGCGGCAGGAGCAGCCTGAAACCGGCGTCGAAGCGCACCTCTGCCTGCAGCCCGAGCATCACGCCGGCCACGGCGGCCAGCGCGCCGCCCAGCAGCCACGTGCCCAGCCGCACGCGATCGGTGCGGATCCCGCTGGCCTCGGCCAGCTCGGGATTGTCGGCCGTCGCGCGCATCGCCTTACCGAAACGCGTGCGGTAGAGCAGCAGGTAGACGCCAAACGCCACGAGCAGCGTGAGGCCGATGATGAAGATCTGGTCCGGCTTGATCCGCACGCCATCGACGATCTCGATCGCCTTGTGGATGCCGGGCACGTAGCGGAAGTTTGAGGGTCCCCAGATCAGCTGGACCAGCGAACGCAGCATGATCCCCGTGCCCAGCGAGGCGATCGCGAACACGAAGAAGCCCCCGCCGCGCCGCCGCAGGCGTCGATAGACGAAGAACTCAAGCACGATCGAGAGCGCTGCGACCACCACGATCGCCAGCAGCAGGCCGACGATCAGTCCCCATCCAAACGAGAGCGGCCCGAACGAGCCGCCCTGAAAGCCGAGGTTCGCGCCCTCACTGGAGACGACGAACAGCGCGATGAACATCCCCCAGGCCATCTTGTCGCCGTGCGCGAAGTCGCCCACATCGAGCACGCCGTAGACCAGCGTCAGCCCCACGGCGCCGAGCGCGATGATCGAGCCGACAATCAGCCCGATCACAACCAGCTGCACGATGTCGATGACGGCCTCCGCTCTACGCGTCCGCCGCGGGCGCGGTCGCACCGTCGTCCGCTTCGTCGTCCGCTTCCTCCTGCGTCGCGCGGCCGAGGAACAGCCGGCCGACCTCGCCGCTGCTCAACAGCTCGTCGGCCGGGGCATCGATCACCTTCTCGCCGTTCACCATCACCACCCCGCGGTGCGACCAGCCGAGCGCTTCGGTCGCGTTCTGCTCCACCAGCAGCACGCCCACGCCGGCCTCGTGGACGAGCGCGACGCGCTCGAAGATCTCGACCCGCGCGGCGGGCGAGAGGCTGGCGGTCGGCTCATCAAGGCAGAGCAGCACGGGGTCGAGCATCAGCGCGCGGGCGATCGCGAGCATCTGGCGCTGGCCGCCGGAGAGCCGGCTGGCGCGCTCGCGCGGGCGCTCACGCAGCGGCGGGAACATCGCAAACACGGCATCCATGCGCTCGGCCAGATCGCCGCGGCGGCGATAGCCGCCCATCTCGAGGTTCTCGCGGATCGAGAGCGAGGCGAACACGTTCTCGCGCTGCGGTACATAGCCGACGCCGGCCGCAACCATCTGCGGCGCGTCGAGCCGCGAGACATCGGCGCCCTGCAGGCGGCGCAGCCCGCGAGCGTGGGGCAGCGCACCCATGATCGCCTTCAGCAGCGTCGACTTGCCCGCCCCGTTGGGTCCGATGATCGTGACGATCTCCTCCGGATACAGCTCGAGATCGACATCGTGAATGATGTCGCCGCCGCTCACGTAGCCGCCACTGATCCCGATCACGCTCAGCAGCGGTTGGCGCTCTGGCGCGCTATCTGCTGGGCGGTTTGTTGCGCTGTCTGTCGGGCTCACGGCCGGGCTCCACGCAGGTAGGCGACCTCGACCTCGGGGTTGGCCAGCACGTCGTCGGCAGGGCCGATGTCGAGCACCTTGCCCTGCGCCATCACCACGACGGGATCGCAGAGTTCGCGCACGAAATCGAGGTTGTGCTCAATGATCAGGAAGGTGATCCCGAACTGCTCGCGAAAGTTCCGGATATCTTCGCTAATCCGCACGAGCAGCGCGGGGTTGACGCCGGCGGCGGGCTCATCGAGCAGAATCATGCGCGGCTGGGTCATCAACGCGCGAGCCAGCTCAAGCAGCTTGCGTTGACCGCCCGAGAGCACGCCGGCCAGCTCATAGGCGTGGCTCTCGAGCTGCACGAGCTCGAGCACCTCGTGGGCACGCTGCTCCAGCGCCTGCTCTTCCTCGCGCACCCGCCAGGGGCGGATCCAGTTCTCCCAGGGGCGTTCGCCGAACTGGCGAGCGCCGGTCAGCATCAGGTTCTCCAGGACCGTCATCGTGGCCAGCTCCTGGGGAATCTGGAAGGTGCGCACGAGCCCGCGGCGGAAGACGCGGTGCGGCGCCATGCCGGTGATGTCGTCGCCGCCGAAACGCACGCGTCCGCCGGAGGGCTGCATGAAGCCGGCGACGCAGTTGAAGCAGGTGGTCTTACCCGCGCCGTTGGGGCCGATCAGGCCGGCGATCGAGCCCGCTTCGACTTCAAAGCTGGCCCCATCCACGGCGCGCAGCCCGCCGAAGAAGCGGTCCAGACGCTCAACCTGCAGCAGCGCAGTCATCGTCCGCTCTGACTCAGCCGGGCGGCCACGAGAGAGCGCGACCGCCGAGCACGTGCAGATGCAGGTGCGCGACCGCCTGGCCGGCGTGCTCGCCGACGTTCACGACCACTCGCCAACCGCCCTCCGCCACGCCCTCCTGCCTGGCGATCTTCGCGGCGACCTGTAGCAGGTGGCCGAGCAGCAGGGGGTCGGCGTCGCCCGCCTCGTTCAGCCCTTCGATGCCCTCACGCGGGATCACCAACACATGCACCGGCGCCTGCGGATCGAGGTCGCGGAGGGCGATACACAGCTCGTCCTCGTGGATCAGGTCGGCCGGGATCTCGCCGCGGACGATCGCGCCGAAGACGGTGTCGGACGAGTCTTCACGACGTTGTGCTGCGCCGGCGTCGGGCATCACACTCTCCCCGCTGGGCCGCTGTCAGCGTGACACTAGCGTTTCGGACCGCGCCATTCACAACCGCGATAAGCTGCGCGCATGACCGCACCCAGCGAGCCCAACCTCGTCCTGATCCGCCACGGCCAGAGCACCTGGAACCGCGAGAATCGCTTCACCGGCTGGGTCGATGTCGACCTCACGCCGACAGGTGTTGAGGAGGCGCACAACGCGGGCCGCCAGCTGGCGGCGTCCGGGATCACCTTTGACGGCGCGTGGACCTCGGTGCTCAAGCGCGCCATCCACACGCTCTGGATCGTGCTCGACGAGATCGACACGGCGTGGCTGCCGGTCGAGCGTCGCTGGCGGCTCAACGAGCGGCACTACGGAGCGCTGCAGGGGCTGAACAAGTCGCAGACGGCGGCGCTGCACGGCGAGGAGCAGGTCCACATCTGGCGACGCTCCTACGACATCCCGCCGCCGCCCCTGGACCACGATGACCCTGAGCATCCCCGCTTCGACCCGCGCTACGCCGAAGCCGTTGATCTTGACCTCACGCCCTCGGGCGAGTCGCTGCGCGACACGCTGGAACGCGTCCTGCCCTGTTGGGAGGACGAGATCGCCCCGGCGCTACGCGACGGCGAGCGGCTGCTGATCGCGGCCCACGGCAACAGCATTCGCGCGCTGATCAAGCACCTCGAGCACATCGGCGACGACGCGATCTCGCAGCTCAACGTCCCCACCGGGATGCCGTTGGCCTACCAGCTCGACGAGCATCTCGACGTCGTGTCGCACGGCTACCTGGCCAGCGAGGACGAGATCGCCGAGGCCTCGGCGCGAGTCGCCGCGCAAGGACGCGCCGCGCCCTAACCCGTGGCCACAGCCGCGACGCAGAGAGCGCCTAAGCCAGCACCGCTTCGCGGTATTCGCGGACGGCCTCGATGTGGTCGTCGACGGTCTCGAGACCGCAGGCCATGCTCGCGACCGAGATCGCGGTCGCGCCGATCTGCTCCCAACGCTCGAGGTGCGAGCGCCACAGCTCCGGGTTGCCGCCGCGGTACTGGGCCTGCGGCTCAACGCCGAAGCTACTGGCGTCACGGCCGGCGTCGGCCAGGTAACCGCGCATCCGCTGCATGTCCTCGCCGGCCTCGGCCGTTGGCGGCGTGAGCGGGAACCAGCCATCGCCGATCCGCGCGCAGCGCTTCAGCTGCCGCTCGGCGTGGCCACCGAACCAGACCTCGATCGGGGCGCTCGGGCGTGGCTCGATCCCGGCGGCGGTGACGGTGTGGAACTCGCCGTCGAAGTTGACCACCTGCTCGGTCCACAGCCGCCGCATCAGCTCGACCTGCTCCTCCTGACGACGCCCGCGGTTGCGGAAGTTCTCACCCAGCGCCTCGTACTCAACGTGGTTCCAGCCGCTGCCGATGCCCAGCCGGAAGCGGTTGCCGGAGAGCACCGCGAGCTGCGCACACTGCTTGGCGACCAGCGCCGTCTGTCGCTGCGGGAGCACCAACACGGCGGTCGCCATTTCGAGCGTCTCGGTCACGCCCGCGATGTAGCCGAGCGTCACGAACACCTCGTGGAATGGGTGATCCTTGGTGTATGGGCCCGTGAGGTCACGGTGGACGCTGGTGTCCGCGCCGAGCACGTGGTCGTAGATCAGCAGGTGATGGAAGCCCATCGCCTCGACGGCCTGCGCGAAGTCGCGGATCGCGGCAGGGTCAGCGCCGATTTCGTTGGTCGGAAGAACCGCCCCAAGAGACAACTGCGTGGCCATTGTTCTGCTCCTTTACCGTCGAATCGCAGCCCAGCCTACTCGCACTACGGTGCGCCAACGGAGGGAAGGGTGCGATGCGACGGACGGCCGTCAAGCTGGCGATCGGTCTGCTGATCCTCCTGCCCATGCTCAGCTCAGCCTGTAGCGAGTCGCCCGACGACGCCCCGCAGCCGACGGTGCAGCAGACCGTGCAGCAGACCGCGCAGCAGACGGCGCAACAGGCGGCCGAGCAGGCGGCTGCGCAGGCGGTGACCTCCGACACGCCGATGAAGATCGGCCTGCTGGTCGACTTCACCGGCGGCCTGGCCGAGTTCGGCGAGGAGATGCGGCTCGGCTTCGAGCTCGCCATCGAGCACCTCAACGCCGCGGGCGGCGTGCTCGGGCGGCCGGTCGAGTTCGTGATCGCCGACTCCGCGCTCGAGCCGCTGCTCGGCGTCGAGGAGGCGCGCCGGCTCGTGGAGGTCGAAGGCGTTCACGCGATCGTCGGACCGCTCGCCAGCGCGGTCACCCTGCCGGTCGCCGAGAGCGTTACCGGACCAAGCCGCATCCCCCAGATCGCGCTGGGCACGTCGCCGCTGCTGACGACCGCGAACGACGACGATTTCCTCTTCCGCACCACGCTCTCCGACGTCAGCCAGGGACCGGTGATCGCACAGCTGATCCGCGATCGCGGCTTCAGCAACGTCGGCGCGCTGTACCGCGACGACCCCTGGGGACAGGGCTTCGCCGACGCGCTCTCGGCCTCGTGGGACGGGCCGCTCGAGCTGGTCGCGATTGACCCGCGCGGGACCAGCTTCCTCGCTGAGCTACAGCGCTCCGGGCGCGGCGGCGCCGAGGCGCTGATCGTGCTCGCGTTCGCAATCGAGGCCGAGGTGATCATCCGCGAGGCGCTTGAGCAGGGCCTCTACGACCAGTTCCTGTTCGGCCCCGGCGGCAACAGCCTCGCGCTGCTCGAAGCGATCGGGCCCGAGCATCTCGGCGGTATGTACGGCACCGGACCAACGCCGTCGCCGCCGACCGACTCCTCCGCGGCATGGGCGGACGCCTTTGAGGCGAAGTACGGCCGCGCCGCGCGCACGCCGTACGTGAAGGAGACCTACGACGCGGTGATCGCGCTGGCGCTCGCCGCGCAGGCCGCCGGCAGCCTCGAGGGGCCGGCGATCCGCGACCAGCTGCGCCAGATCGGCGCCGCCCCCGGCGTGGTCGTCAGCGCTGGACCGGACGGGGTGGCGGAGGCGCTGCGGATCGTCCGCGCGGGCGGCGAACTCGACTACCAGGGCGCCGCGGTGACGCTGGACTGGGACGAAAACGGCGATCTCAGCCGCGGCTACGTGGGCATCTGGCGATTCACCCGCGAGGGCTCAATCGAGCTCGTCGAGGCAGTGCCGTACGGACAGTGAGATAGCCTCCGCGCAGGCCGCTGCGACCCCGCTCAGCCGGGCCGAGGAGGATGAATCGATGCGCAATCCCCGCGAATTTCTGCGCCCGCTGGTGGTCGGCGCGCCGACCCCGCCGGTCGAGATTCCCACCTATCCGTCGCGGATGATCCACTTCTTCGACCCCAGCAACGAGCGGATCAAGGCGCGGCTGCCGCGAATGGCGCCGCAGCTCGACATCCTGCTGGGCAACCTCGAAGACGCGATCCCCCCGACGGCCAAAGAAGCGGCGCGGCGCGGGCTGATCGAGGTCGGCAAGACGCTGCCGTTGGGCGCGACGCGGCTGTGGACGAGGGTCAACGCGGTCGATTCGCCGTGGTTCCTCGATGACATGCTCGAACTGACCGCGGAGATCGGCGACGTGCTCGACACGGTGATGCTGCCCAAGGTCAACGGCCCGGAGGAGATTCGCTTCCTCGATCTGCTGCTGGCGCAGCTGGAGGCGCGCAACGGGCTGACTCGGCCGATTCTGATCCACGCGATTCTGGAGACGGCGCAGGGCGTCGCCAACGTCGAGGCGATCGCCCGTTCGTCGCCGCGGCTGCAGGGCATGAGCCTGGGGCCGTCGGACCTGGCGGCGTCGCGGCGGATGAAGACGACCCGCGTCGGCGGGCCGCACCCCGGCTACGTCGTGCGCACCGACGCCGACGGCGATGACGGCGTGCGCGTCCCCTCGCTGCAGGACCCCTGGCACTACACGCTGGCGCGGATGGTCGACGCCTGCGCGGCCAACGAGATCTACCCGTTCTACGGCCCCTTCGGCGACTTCAGCGACCCGGTCGGCTGCGAGGACCAGTTCCGCGCGGCGTTCATCCTCGGCTGCGTCGGCGCCTGGACGCTGCACCCCAACCAGATCCCGATCGCTCGCGATGTCTTCCGTCCGCAGCCCGACGAGGTCAGCTTCGCGCGGCGCGTCGTCGCGGCGATGGAGCAGGCGGGCGGCTCGGGCGGCGTCGCCGTGGTTGACGGCAAGATGCAGGACGACGCCACGTTCAAGCAGTGCCGCGTGCTGCTCGACCTCGCGGAGATGCTCTCCGAGAAGGACCCGGAGCTGGCCGAGCTCTACGGCAGCGACTGAGTCCGCGCTCAGCCGGCGCGGCCGCGCGAGGCGGCTTCCTCTTCAGCGGCGCCTGAGAACCAGCGGATCGCCTCGTTGGAGAAGCGGCTGATCAGGTACTTGCCCCCGAATGCCGCGATGCTGGCAGTGATCACCATCGCCCACTCGTCGGCGGACATCGGGCGGAAGTCGAAGAACGTGCGCAGCGCCGGCGTGTAGAGCGCGAGGATGAAAATCCCCAACAGCGCGATGCCGAAGAACGTGACCAGCGCCGGGCGCATCAGTCGCTCGCGCGAAGCGCCCTCGAAGCCGATCACCTCGACCATGTAGCCGAGCCCGACGATCCCGATCGTCGACGAGACGAGCGTGCGCGAGTCCTCGATCGGGCGGTTCAGGAACCCCTCGCTCAGCAGGTGGACCGAGACGGCCGAGATCGCGAGCGCGAGCGCGGCCGGCAACGCGAAGCGCAGCGTGCTGGCGATGAAATCGCGACCCGCCGTGGGCGGCGGTGTGGTCAGCGTGATGAACACGGCCGGCACGCCCAGCGTGAACAGCGCGGTCAGCGAACCGTGCCGCGGCAGGAACGGGAACTCAAGCCCCATCATGTTGGCCATGAAGATGATCAGAAAGGCGTAGACGCTCTTGGTCACGAACAGCTTGCTGAGCTGCGAGCAGTTGCCGAGCACGGTCTGGGCGATCCGCGTGCCGCGCACGAGCGCTTCGAACGAGTCGTTGCGCAGCACGATCCCGGCCACACCGCGCGCGGTGTTGGTGCCCGACTCCATCGCCACGGCGACATCCGCCTCGCGCAGCGCGCGCACGTCGTTCTGACCGTCGCCGACCATCGCGACGTAGTGGCCCTGCCGCTTGAGCGCGGCGATGATCTGCTCCTTCTGCTGGGGGGCGACGCGGCCGAAGACGCTGTTTGCCTCCACGGCCTCGTCGAGCTCGGCCTCGTCAAGGCGCGCGAGCTGTGCGCCGGAGATGATCCCGCCGCGCAGCGTGATCCCGAGCTGCTGGATCAGCGCGGCGACCGTGGCAGGGTTGTCGCCGCTGATGATCTTGGGCTCGATACCGAGATCCTCCATCAGCCGGAAGGCGCCGGTGATTTCGGGCCGCAGCTCGTCGGCGATCGTGATCAGCGCGACCACGCGCATCTCCGGCAGCTCATCGAGCTCCGGGTCGGGCAGGATCGGCGATTCGGCGATCACGACGCCGCGCAGACCGCGCTGGGTTGCCAGCTCATAATCTTCGAGCAGCTCGTCGCCGTCGGGGCAGGCGCGCAGCACGCGCTCGGGCGCGCCGAGCACGAAGATGCGCTGCTCGCTGCCGAGCGCCAGACGCGCAGCGCTCCAGCGCCGCTCGGAGTTGAAGGGCACGGTCTCTGCGGCGGTCGCCCCGTTGCCGAAGCGTCCGGTCGCGTCGGCGAGGGCGCGCGCGGTTTGATTGTTCTCGACGGTTTCCAGCGCGAACGCGCCGAGCCAGCCGCGCAGGCTGCGGCCCCCCTCGGCCCAGTGAATGTCGTCGACGACGAGTCGGTTGGCGGTGATCGTGCCGGTCTTGTCGAGGCAGACCGTGTCGACATAGTTGAGCGCCTCGACGGCGGTGTTGTCCTGGACGAACGCGCCCATTTTCGCGACGCGCAGCGCGCCGACGGCGAAGGCGACGGTGAAGCCGAGCAGCAGGCCTTCGGGCACGACCGAAGTGGCGGTCGCGATCACGGATTTGATCGCGTCGCCGATCGGGCGGTCGTTGACGGTGAACGAGATCAGCAACAGGCCGCCGAGAATGATCGTGGCGACCATCAGCACGCGCAGGATGCGCCGGAAGCGCAGCTGCAGCGGGGTTTCGACCTTGCGCAGCTGTCGCGCATCGACGGTCTCGCGGACGGCGCGCGACGCCGCGCCGACGTGCAGGGCGCGGTAATAGCAGCTGCCGCCGGTGCAGAACGCGCCGGACTCGAGTTGGTCGCCGGGCGCGCGGCGGACGGACTGTGTCTCGCCCGTGTTGATCGACTCGTCGATCTCGGCCGTATCCCAGACCACCGGCCCGTCGGCGACGACCTGGTCGCCGGAACGGAGCAGCACGAGGTCGTCCTGCACGACCTCGGAGGCCACGATCTCCTGCTCGCGTCCGTCGCGCACCACGACCGCAGTGGGCGCGGTCAGCGCGACGATGTCGCGCAGCTTGCGGGTCGCGCGAATCTCCTGGTAGGTGCCCACGATCACGTTGATGACCACGATGAGGCCGACGAAGCCCGCGTCCTGCAGGTGGTCGCCGGCGCGGTCGACGAAGCCGAGCACGACAAGCGCGCCGATCAGGCCGCCCAGCACCATGTTGAAGTAGGTGAAGACGTTGGAGCGGATGATCTCGAATTCGCCGCGGGTGCGGCTGGTGTCCTGGTTGACGAGGCCCGATTCGAGGCGCTGGGCGACCTCCACAGAGGTGAGGCCGGCAAGCTCGGGCGTCGGCGCGGTCGGCTCGCGCAGCGGCGCCGCGGCGGGCCCGGAGGGGGCGATGGTGGTCGCGGCGTGGCCTTCGGCGATCAGCGGCGGCGGGGCCGGCGCGTCGATATCGATGGTCCGCAACGCGGGCGCCGAGCCGTGCTCGGCGACAGCGATCCCCGCAGCGCCCTCCGCGGCCGCGTAGGGGTCGGGCAACGAGAGCGGGCCGATCGGGGCGCCGACAGCGCGTGAGCGCTCGGCGCGTTCGAGCTGCGGGGCGAGCACACGGAGCTGCGCCGCAGTCAGCGGCGACTGCCCCTCCTCCAGCGCCGCGAGGTCAAAAACGCGCGATTCGGTCTCGCCGACGGACGCCATGCGCGTCAGTCTAGGTAGCGCCCGCGCGGCTGACCCCTATTTGTATTAGCTGATGTTCGTACTATTCGCTCAGGGCGCGTTCGAAGCCCGCGAGGCGCTCGGCGCGGCGCGCGTCGGTGCGTGCGCGCAGCCGTCCGAAGCGCTCAAAGGCCAGCGCGAGCGCGAATACGGCGGCCTGCGTCAGCACGACGGTCGCGCCCGACGAGACATCGACGAACCATGAGATGTAGACGCCGAGCCAGCCGGTCAGCACGCCGACGGTCGTCGCGACGACGAAAAGGCGTGGAAACGAGTCGGTCAGCAGGCGTGCGACGACGGGCGGGATCACCAGCGCCGCTGCAATCAGCGTGACGCCGAGCACCTGCAGCGAGGCCACCACCGTGGCGGCCAGCGCGAACGCGAACACGAGCTCCACCCAGCCCACGGAGATGCCGTAGGCGCCCGCGACGGCGCGGTCGAAGGTGATGAAGACGAGCGGCTTCCACCAGGCGATCAGGACCGCCGCAATCAGCACGACCATGCCGACGGTGATCCAGAGGTCCTGCTCGGAGATGCCGAGGATCTCGCCGAAGAGCGCGGCCTCGAAATCGCGCGTGAAGCTGCGCGCGCGGCTGATCACGGCGATGCCGACGGCGAAGGCTGCCGTGGTGATGATCCCGATCGCCGCGTCGCCACCGATCTGCGGGCGGCGCGAGACGAGGTTGATCAGCACCACCGAGGCGGCGCCCCAGATGCTGGCGCCGACGAAGAAGTTGATCCCGCTGACGAACGAGATCACCGCGCCGCCGAAGATGCTGTGAGCAAGCCCATGGCCGATGTACGCGAGGTGGCGAAGGACGACGAAGACGCCGATCGCGGCGGTGATCCCGCCGACCAGCGCGGCCGTGACCATCGCGCGCTGCATGAAGCCGAACTCGAACGGCTCAAACATCGGCCGCGCCGCGCTCGATCACCGTGAGCCCCTCGGCTTGCTCAACAGACTCATGGTCGTCGTGGGCGCCGGGGGCCTCCTCCGGCACGGGCAGCACGTAGGTCTCGAGGCCGCGCTTGACGACAAGCATCGGCTGCCCGTAGGCGCGCTCCAGTAACTCCGGCTGCAGCACCTCGTCGCACGCCCCGTCGGCGAGAATCGTGCCCTGGCCGAGGCAGACGAGCCGCGGCAGGTGCGAGGCGACGCCGTTGAGGTCGTGGGTGGTCAGCACGATCGTGACCCCGGCGTCGTTGAGCTCGGCCAGCTCGTGGAGGATCTCGTGGCTGGTCTTGATGTCGACGCCGCTGGTCGGCTCGTCGAGCAGCAGCAGCTGCGGGTCGGAGATCAGTGCGCGGGCAAGGAAGGTGCGCTGCTGCTGGCCGCCCGAGAGCGCGCGGATCGGACGGTGAGCGAACTCCTCCATGCCGAGGCTCTGCAACACGTCGTGGGCGCGGGCGTGCGCGGCACGCCCCGACCAGGGCAGCCAGCGGTGCTCGCGCCAGGCGCCCAACAGCGCGACCTCCTCGACCGTGATCGGAAAGTTCCAGTCGACCGTCTCGACCTGCGGCACGTAGCCGATCCGGACGTGCTCGTCGCCGTTCAGCCTGAGTTTTGAGGTGCTGCCGGCGTAGGTTTCGATGTCGCCCATCAGCGCGCGCAGCAGCGAGGTCTTGCCGCAGCCGCTGGGGCCCACGATCCCGATCAAATCGCCCTGATGCACGGCCAGATCGAGGTTGCGCAGCGCGACCTCGCCGTCGTAGCCGACTGCGAGGTCCGTGAGTTCGATCAGTGGTTCGTGGTCAGTCATGGTCGGATTTGGTCGGTCACGTTCAGTCCCGTTCGCCTCTCGTTCAGCTCGTTCAGCCCCCGACGGGCGCGCTCCCAGCGTCACGCCCACTGTCACGCCAGGTGTCGCGCGTGTCGAAGCCGTCGAGCGCGGCGGGGTCGCCGCCCAGGGCGCTGACCATCGTGCGGACATTCTCGACCATCATCCCGATCAGCGTGTTCTCGGGGTCGCCAGGCGCGCCCGGCAGGTCGTCGTCGCTGAGCGTTGCGATCTGTACCGCGCCGGCCTCCCTGGCGATCGTCTTGAGCACCTCCGAGGGAAAGACCTCGGAGCCGAAGATCGCGGGCACGCCGGCCTGGCGGACCTGCTCGATCAGCGCCGCAACCTCGCGCGGCGCGGGCTCGGAGAAGTCAGAGGGCTGAATCGCGCCGATCACCTCCAGGCCGTAGCGCGGCGCGAAGTAGGGGAACGAGTCGTGGTAGGTGATCAGCTTGCGCTGCTTCGCTGGGATGGTCGAGGTGGCGACCGCGATCGCGCGGTCCAGCTCGCCGAGGCGGACGGTGAAGCGCTCCGCGTTGGCGCGGTAGAGGTCCGCCCCGGCGGGGTCCACGGCGACCAGCGCGTCGCGAACGATCTCTGCGTATGCCGCGGCGAGGTGCGGCGCGGTCCAGAGGTGCGGGTTGGGGTTGCCTTCAGAGAGCGGGAAGGAGAAGTCGAACACGTACTCCTCGGGGCTGACCGCGGAATCGCCGAGCAGCACGATCGGCGTGCCCTCACGGCGATTCGCCTCGGCGAGCTCGAGCGTCGGCAGCTCCAGATTGAGGCCGTTGACGACGATCAGGTCGGCGCGCTCGATGTCGGCGACAGCCGAGGGCGCCGGCTCGAAGGTGTGGCTGTTTGCGCCCTCGGGTACCAGCGCGATGATCCGAACGCGGTCGCCGCCGACGTTCTCGATGATGTTCCGCAGCGGGGCGACGGTGGTGACGACGAGCAGGCGGTCGTCCTCGGAGGCGTCCGGCCCACACGCAGCGGCGAGGAGGCATGCGATCACAAGCAGCGCGGCAGCGAGGCCAAGCCGACGGTAGGCGGACATCGAAGCTCCCGAAGCGGCAGCCTAAGCGCGAACCCCGCTTGTTGCAATCAGTTGCAACAAGCCTGCCGAGATGCAGCGGCGCACGGCGATGCAACGGGTGGATCGATGGCGGCGGGGCGGCGGGCGCTCCCCGGAGCGCGGTTTGGCCTAGACCAGGCCGGGGCGGATTTCGTTGCGCGGGAAGCCGCCGGAGGCGAGCGTCTGGGGCCAGATTTCGAAGAGCTTGTCGATCTCGATGCGCGGCTCGTCGAAGTGCAGGTAGCGCTCGAGCACCGGTTCGCTGAACAGCGAGATGCGGTGGCCGCTGGCGCCGAAGATGCGCCCGTTGGCGTCGTCGCTCTCGCCGGAGGCGAGCCAGGCGACGATCGGCGCGACGTTCTTGGGGTCGCGCGCGGTGCCCGCGGCCGAGAGCGAGGGGGCCGGAGCGTCGTCGTTGATGCCTCGACCGCGGTCGGTCATCCGGGTAGACGCGCCGGGCGCGATGCAGTTGCTGGTGACGCCGTAGCGGGTCAGCGCGCCGACGTTGCTGCGCATCAGGCCGAGCTTGGCGGCGTGCGCCGCGCTGTAGTTCGGCTGGCCGGCGGAGCCGCGGATGCCGGCGTCGGAGGTGAAGTAGATCACCCGCCGATGCGCGCCGTCGCGGTTCGCCCGCCAGTAGATCGAGGCGAACTTGGTCGGCGCGAAGCAGCCCTTGAGGTGGGCGCGCACGAGGCCGTCCCACTCGTCCTCCATCATGTTAAAGATCATCCGCTCGCGCAGGATGCCGTGGGCGCAGACGAGCACATCGAGCCCGCCGAACTCGTCGAGCGCGGTCTGGACCATGGCTTCGGCGGTGTCCATGTCGGCGACATCGCCGACGAACGGCACGGCCTCGCCGCCGGCGTCGCGGACTTCGGCGACGATTGCGTCGACCTTGGCCGCATCCATGCCGAAGCGGCCTTCAACGTCGAAGCCGGTGTCGGCGACCACGACCTTCGCGCCCTGCTCGCCGAAGACGCGGCAGAGGTTCGAGCCGATGCCACCGGCGCCGCCGGTGATGATGCAGACGCGATCTTTGAGATGTTGAATGGCCATCGTGATGCTCCTCGGATTGTGAGCGGATTCGGCGTGTGGTTAGGGGCCCTGCATCGGGGGCGGGCCGACACCCTGTAGCTCAAGCGTCTGCGGCATCAGCTCGAACAGCGTGTCGATGTCCCAGTAGGGCTCGACGTGCCAGAGCGTCGTTTCCCACTCGGGCTCGCGCCAGATCGTGATCTTGTTTCCAGTCGTGCCGACGACGCGGCCGGAGATATCGGCGCTGGCGTCGGAGGCGAGGAAGGTCACGGCGGGCGTGACGTTGTTGGGGTCGCCGCGCGTGCCGGTCGCCGACATACTCGGCGGCTCGGCGCCCTGATCGACGTTGAGCCCGCGGTCGGTCATGCGCGTGGCGGCGCCGGGCGAGATGCAGTTGCTGGTCACGCCGTAGCGCCCGAGCGCGTCGGCGTTGGAGAGCGAGAGGCCGATCTTGCCGGCGTGGGCGGCCGAGTAGTTGGGCTGCCCGGCCTCGCCGCGGATGCCCGCGCCGGAGGTGAAGTAGATGATTCGCCGGTTGCCCTTGTCGCGGTTCGCGCGCCAGTGAATCGAGGCGAACTTGGTCGGCGCGAAGCAGCCCTTGAGGTGGATGCGGACCAGGCCGTCCCACTCATCTTCGGTCATGTTGAAGATCATCCGCTCGCGCAGGATGCCGTGGGCGCAGACGAGGATGTCGAGGTCGCCGTAGGTCTCGATCGCCGCCCCGACAGCGCGTTCGGCCGTGTCCATGTCGGCGATGTCGCCGGCGATCGGGATCGCTTCGCCGCCGGCCGCGACGATCCCGTCGACCACAGCCTGGACCTTGGAGGGGTCCATGCCGGCGCGGCCCTCGACATCGAAGCCGGTGTCGGCTACGACGACCTTGGCGCCCTGTTCAGCGAAGACTCTGCAGATCTGAGATCCCATGCCGCCCGCCCCGCCGGTGACGAGGGCGACCTTGCCCAAGAGGTGTTGCGCCATGCTTGGCTCCTGCTTCGTGTTGGACCTGTGCGCTCGCGTCGATACGCAGGGTGCAAGTTAGCACTGCCCCAGCCACCCCTGCAGCCCGCCCCCCTCGCTCCCGCGACGGGGGGGGCAAAGGGATCGAGGGGTTCGCGGAGCGCTCGAAGAAGGCTAGCGATTCAATCTGAGTCGATGCTCCACCAACTCGCGAACTGCATCAGGCGGAGCTTGCGCGCCACGGTGAGCGAGGCAGTGTTCGACCACTCGGTGCTGTAGAGCGGAATCCGGCCGGATTCGCGGACGGCGACGGCCCATGCGTTGGCCACCTGGCCGGCCAGGCCGCGGCCGCGAAACGGCTCCGCGGTCTCGAGGCCAGCCTCCGCCGCTTCGTCGGAGCGGCGCGCACAGCAGCAGACGCTGACAGCGTGGCCGTCCTCGATCACCACTACCACCGGCGTGCGCCTTGGGACTTCGGACCGCGTCCAGCCAGTGAAATGGCGTTCGAGCGGCTCCACGTCGTCAACGAAGACAGGTCGATTCACCGCCCACGGCCGATCGGGAAACTCGAACGCCGGGCCTGAGCGAACGGAACCGCCGAGGAGCGACCGATATCGCTCGGTGTGTCGCGGCTCAGCATGGATGACGCCGGGCGGCTCCGTCGCGGCGACTCGTTCAAGGTCTTCGGCCACGCTCGCCGGCACATCAGCCCGAACCGCGCAGACGACCGAGCCGTGTCCGCGAATCAGGGTGAACAACGGGCCAGGCCGGGGGTCGGGTTCGCGGGTTGAAACGATCCGGCCGGCCGCATCGAACAGAAAGCCCGTGCGGAGGTAGAGTTCCGGCGTGCTCAAATCCCCTCCGGGTCGAGCAGCCGCTGGACGATGGCGATCGCTTCGGATTTGTCGTGGCGGAGGTAGGTCTGGGCCTTGACGACCTGGCCGTCGCCGAAGAAGAAGCGCTCGTAAAGCTCCTGGCGGCCGGCGAACGAGGTGCCGACCACGTCCCAGGCGAGGCGAAAGAGCGGAACCTTGCCGTCGCGGTCTTCGCCGGCGCCGCGGAAGTAGCGCTCGACGGCCGGGCCGAGCACTTCGAGCGTGGCTGCGGAGGGGGCAGCCATGAAGTTGCTGCCGCCGATCTGCTTGATGTGGTCGACCATCCGCACGTAGAACTCGGGGAAGAGCCGCAGGCCGGCCTGGATCGCGTTCGCGTTGGCGTACCAGACGCCGGTCCGCGGGTCGGGTTCGGCGGCCTCAACGGCGGCGATCGCGATCGACTCCATCGTTTGCAGCATCATCAGGATGTCGCCGAGCCGAATCTGCACGTTGATGAACGAGTTGGTCTGGGCGGAGTCGGCGATCATGTGGGCGACGCCGTAGAGGAAGCGCGTCTTGGCCACGTTCTTGACCATCACGTGGTGGCCAAGCGCCTCCGTGAAGTGCAGGGCGCGCAGGGCGCCGTTGTGGATCTTCACGTCGCGGTAGTCGAAGACCCACTCCCAGGGGATCTCGCAGTCGTCGAAGATCGCGACGGTGTCGATCTCTTCAAAGCGGCCTGAGATGGGATAGTCAGCGATCGAGCGGTTGGGGTCGAAAGAGTCGCGGCACAACCAGCGCAGGCCGGGATGGGCGACAGGCGACCAGAAGCCGAGCGCGTAGTCCTCGTCGTTCTCGCCGGTCACGATCGGCAGCCCGAACGAGACATTGGCGTCGGCGAACGGCGCGAGCGTGCCGAGCACGCGGCTGCCGCGGACGATGATCCCATTCTCGGTGCGGCGCACGACGCCGGCGTTGAGGTAGGGCTCCTGCTCGCCGAGCGGGGTCTTTCGGTCGATCTGCGGGGTGACGAGTGTGTGCGTGAGGCAGACATCCTCACGGCGGAAGCGGTCATACATGTCGACGGCATGCTGGCCGAGATCAGGGTCCGTCTGGCCCCAGTGCTTGTGAGCCGCGGCGAGCGCCATCATGGCCGCGTTCATGTAGTCGGGCGCGCGCCCGAGCTGGCCGCCGCTGTATTCGGCCCAGGCGGCGAAGGCGGCGGCGCGGCGACGCAGGTCGTCCTTCGAGCGCGGCACGATGAACGAGAGGTGCGAGCGCTCGCCCTCGTCGTCGACGTAGGTGACGGTGTCGCGGACGGCCGGGTCGTGCTGGAAGTCGTAGTAGGCGGCAACCGTGCGGGCCGTGCCCGCGAAGCCGGGCGCGCTGGTCACATCGGCGACGCGCTCGCCGACGTGCCAGATTTCACGCTCGTCGTGGAGCCCGGCAAGGTACTGCTCGCCGGTTCTCAGGCCCATGTCAGTCGCCGTGGCGCCAGGTAGCCGGAGCTAGTCGCCGCTGAACGCCGGGGTCGGCTCATCGACCAGCGCTTCCGCGCCCTCGGTGGGGAGCACCTCGGCGTAGTTGAGCGCGGCGTTGATGTCGCCCTCCCACTGCTCGCGGGGCAGCTCGTAGAGCACTTCGATGCCGTGGCCGTCGGGGTCGTTGATGTAGACCGAGTGGGTCATGCCGTGGTTGATCCGCAGGTTGAACTTGACGCCCTGTTCCTGCAGGAACTCGATCTGCTTGAGCCACGACTCTCGGTCGGGGTAATGCACTGCGAGGTGGTTGAGGCCGGCGCGACGCGGGGCCATCGACCAGTCTTCCTCGGCGCCCGCCTCGCCCTGGATTTCGGCCAGCGCGAGGTCGTGGTGGCTCCCGGAGAGGCCGTTGTAGAAGCGCATGTTCATGCTGCGCTCGCCGCGCGGCTGGAGCTGACCGATGTGGCGGAAGCCCATGATTTCGGTCCAGAAAGCGTGCGCGCGCTCGATGTCGCGCACGTTGAGGACCAGGTGGTTGACGCCCACCGGGGTCATGGCCTGAGGTGTTTCGCTGCTCATGGTGGTCCCTTCGTCGTTCTCGGCGCGTGATCGATGGAAGCCTAACAAATCAGGCAAGGCGCGCCGGCCGCGTCAGACGCCTAATGCGCGTCAGGGGCGCAGGGCGGCGCTGGCGCGCAGCGCCTCGACCGCCGCTGCGGTGCGCTCGTCATCCCGCGCTTCGACAGCGACAACGACCTCGCGGAAGCGGGTCACGACGCCCTGCTGACGGACGCGGCGGAAGAGCCTCGCGTCGACCTCGCCGCCGATCTCGCCGTAGCGCGTCATCACGCGCCAGCCGAAATCCGAACCGTAGGCCTCGACGATCGCCGCAAAGTCGATCGCCGGGTCGGCGGCGCGCACCCGCTCCCATCCGACCACGGCGATCAGGTCGCGGTTCATCCCGTCCAGCAGCAGCTGATCGGGGCCGAGGTTGGCGTGGACGACGGCGGGCTCGTAGTCCCAGGCGACCTCGTCGTCGAGGTACGAGCGCCACCAGCGGCGGATGCGCGCGTGCTCGGAGAAACGCAGCAGCGGCTGCAGCGCGGCACGGCTGGCGCGACCCTGCTGCTCGATCTGCTCGCGCCAGATTCGCGCCGGGGCGACGCCGAGCGAGCGGGCGCGCGCGACGGGAAAGTGATGCAGTTCGAAGAGAAACTGCGCGACGCCGCGGACCAGTCGCTCGATGTTGTCGTCGGTGATCGTCTCGGTCCGCATCGGGCGGCCTTCGAGTCGCCTGGCGCCGAACCACCCGTGCGGCCAGTCGCGCGTGGCTTCGCCCCGGTCCCCGAAGATCGGGATGGCGGGGCTGAGGAAGCCGCGCATGTGCGGCAGAAGTTGGGCCTGGAGGCCGAGTCGCTCGGCGGTCGCGGCGTCGCGCGGGAAGTGCAGCGTGTACTCGTCGCGCTCGTTCAGCACGAGCTCGGCGGCCGCGTCAGAGATCACGCTGAGCTGCGACGCGAGCATCGCCGGGCAGCTCAGCCGCACAGCGAACGCGCAGCGCTCGAGCAGCTCTCCCAGCGCAGGGTCGGTCGGCAGGTCGGTCGGCATGGGGCCGAGTTTACTCGGCGATCGTGGGCAGCCCGGGGCGCTGATCGCCGAGCCATTGCAGGGCATCGACGTCGTGCCCGAGCACGATCACCTCCCAGTGCAGATGCGGGCCGGTGCTGAGGCCGGTCGCGCCGATGTTGCCCAACCAGTCGCCTTCGGCGAGGAGCTGGCCAGGCTCCACGACGATCTCGGAGAGGTGCCAATAGCCGCTGTAGACGCCGGCGCCGTGGTCGAGGATCACGCCGTTGCCGTGAACGACCAGCTCTCCGGCCCAGGCGACCACCGCGGGCGCGGGCGCGACCACGGGGTCGCCGTGGTCGGCGGCGATGTCGTGGCCGTGATGCCAGTCGAGCGCGGGTCCGCCGTTGTACGAACGCATCCCCCCGAAGCGACCGCTGTCCTCACCCTCGACGGGTCGGCTCCACGCACCGGCCCAGCGCGGCGCTCCCGTGACTGCGGTGTGCTGGTGGAAGCGCACATCGATGTCGTGCGCGAGCCCGACCTGATCAATGGGATCTTCAGCGCCATCGCCGATCGTGATCTCCTCGAGCGCGATGCCGGAGGGATTGACCTGCACTGCGGCGCGCGCGACGGCGCGGCTCTTGCCGTCGCTGTCGAACAACTCAACGACCACCGTGTGGGGGCCGACGGAGGCGTCGCGTGCGACGGGGTGGAGCGCGAACCACGTCTCGCCGATCAGCATCATCGGGCTGCTGACGCCGTCGATGATCAGCACGGCGGCGGCGGTCCCCGCGGCAGAGATGTGAGCGGCCACGACTTCGCCCTGCCGCACGGCGGGCGGCTGCATGAGCAACGAGGGCGCGTCGAGCGGGGCCGGCTCGGGCAATGAGCGCGATTCGGGCTGTGCGGCCTGCGCCGCGGGCTCGGGTTCAGGTTGCGCCTGCGGAGCTTCGGCGCTCGGCGCGGCCACGGACGCGCTGGGTTCCACCGCAGGCTCGACCGACGACTCGGGGGCTGTGGGCTGCTCCGACGGCCGCTCGGACTGTTGCGCGGGTTGTGCCACAGGCTCGGCGACTGGCTCAGCAGATCGGCTCGCGGGCGCGCCCTGGAAAGCGCGCGGCGCTTCGACGGCCGCCGGCGTGCGGTCGGCGCGCGCGGTCAGCACCGCCGCGGCGGCGCCGACAGCAGCGACCACGATGATCAGCAACAACCCGGCTGCAATCTGTCGAACGCTCAACTCAGTCACCCGCGCGGTTTCGCGTCCACCCCGCTGCCCGTATCTTCACTCTACGCAGACAATCGCGAAGGCGACCACTGTTGAGTTCTACCGCCCAGCCGACGCCACAGCCGGCGCCGCTGCGAGTCGCGAAACCCTGGGGCGAAGAGCTGATCCTCAGCCGCTCCAACGACGCGGTCTGCAAGGTGTTGCGGATCCGCGCGGGCCATCGACTGTCGCTGCAGCTGCATCGTCGCAAGCGCGAAACGATGATCGTGCTGCGCGGCGAGGTGCGGCTGACGTTGGGCCCAAGCATCCAGGCGCTGTCGCATCGCACGCTGCGGCCGGGTCAGCGCGCGCAGGTCGCGCCGGGCACAATTCATCGGCTTGAGGCGCTGTCTGCCGACGCTGAGGTGCTGGAGTTCGCCTCGGCCGACGACGGCGACGATCTGGTCCGGCTTGAGGATGACTACGGCCGCGCCGAACAGCGCGTGGCGCTGCCCTAGCCTGCAGCGGTGAGGCGCCTGTGAGCCCCGATGCGGCCCAACTGCTGCGCCGACTGCGTGCGGCCGACGAAGATGCCCTCCGCGAACTGTTCAGCGCGCTCGCGCCCCAGGCGCACGCTCTGGCGCAGCGAATCGCCGGCGCCGCGGCGGCCGATCCGATCCTCGAAGAGGTGCTGCTGCTCGCCTGGCGCGAACCGCAACGCTGGAGCGAGCAGACGTTCCACGCGCAGCTGCTGCGCTGCGTGCGCGATGTGGCTGTGCTCGTGCGCACGCGCGAGATCACCCCGGCGGCCGCGCTCGCTCGTTGGCGCCCGCCGCAGATTGAGCCGCTGAGCAGCGCGCCGCTCGATCGCGCGGACGCCGCCGACCGAGTTCGCGCGGCGCTCTTCGGGCTGGGCCCCGGGCGGCGCGAACTGCTCGAGGCGGCCTGGTTCGAGGGCGCGTCTCTCGAACAGCTCGCCAGCAGCGCCGCGATGAGCACGGACGAGACGGTCAAGGCGGGCAACGCGGACAGTGTGGTCGAGGCAGCGCAGATGCTGACCGACGCGCTGGAGCAGCTCGCCGACGCGCTCGAAACGCGCGCATGAGCGCCGCCGCCAAACTCGGACCGGCGATTCTGGGCCTGGCCGACCCGCCACGCGGCGCCCAGCAGGACCCGGCGGCGCAACGCCTGGCCGCGGCGGCGACCAGCCTCGCGCTGGTCCCGCTGCGGACCGATGAGCACCGGCTCTCGACCGGACTGGAGCACCGCATCATCGCCCGCGCGCGCGAACAGCGCACGCCGAAGCGGCGCCGAATCCTGCTGCGACGCAGCGTCGCGATTCGCCTCTTCACTTCGCTGGTGCTGGCCGCCGCGATTGCACTCGCGGCGCTGTTCGGCTGGCTGGCGTTTCGCCCGGCTGACTCGATCAGCGGACGCGCGGTGGCCCTGAGCGAGGACCGCGCGACCGGCGTGCTGCTGCCCAACTATGAGCAGCGTCCGTTCGCGCTGGTCTTTTGGGGCCTGCCCGCCGCCGACGCGGCCGAGGTCTGGCAGCTGTGGTGGGTGCGGGCCAGCGGCGACGTGACACCCGGCCCGACCTTCGAGCCCGACGACGAGGGCCGCGCCGCGGTCGCGATCAACCCGAACACGCTGGAGACCGGCGACGCGCTGATCGGCTTCGTCGTCTCGCTCGACATCCCCGCCGAGCGCAACACCGAAACGCCCGCGCGCGACGACGTGCGCTACCAGTTCTCGCTCGACTGAGCCCCCACCGGCGCAGGCCTGACGCGCGACTGACGCGCGCCCGACGCGCAGTAGACTGGCCTCAGTTGGCGCGAGCCCCCTCGCAACCGGAGCAACTGCAGCAAGTGGAGATGAGGTCCGGCGATGGAGTTTGAGTTCAATGCCGAGCAGGAAGCGTGGCGCTCGCAGATCCAGGGCTGGATCGCCGAGGAATTCGGCGCGGACTGGAACGGCGCCGAATTCGACATGGACGAAGAGGGCGCCGACGGCGCCTGGGCGTTCTCCAAGAGCGTGCGCCAGAAGCTGGCCGACAAGGGTTGGACCGCCCCCGCCTGGCCGACCGAACACGGTGGCATGGGCCTGAGCTTCGTCGAGCAGGCGATCTTCAACGAGGAACTCGCTTACCGGCGCGTGCCCGGCCCCGACCTGATCTCCGTCGGCTACGTCGGGCCGACGCTGCTCGCCTACGGCACGGACGAGCAGAAGGATTCGTTCCTCGAGGACATCGTCACCTCGCGCGCCTCGTGGTGCCAGGGCTACTCGGAGCCCAGCTCGGGCTCCGACCTCGCGTCGCTGCAGACCCGCGCCGTGCGCGACGGCGACGACTACGTGATCAACGGCCAGAAAATCTGGACCAGCAACGCGCACCGCGCCGACTGGATGTTCGCGCTGGTGCGGACCGACCCCGACGCGCCCAAGCACCGCGGGATCACCTACCTGCTGATCGACATGAAGACGCCCGGGATCACCGTGCGACCGCTGATCAACATGCTCGGCGGACACGGCTTCAACGAGGTCTTCTTCGAGGATGTGCGGGTGCCGGTGCAGAATCGCGTCGGCGAGGAGAATCGCGGCTGGTACGTGGGCATGGCGACGATGGACTTCGAGCGCTCAGCGCTCAGCGGCTCGGCGGCGCTGCGACGCAACTTCGACGACTTCCTCGACTGGATGCGCGAGCGTCCGCGCAGCGCCGAGAAGCGCGAGCTGAACGCGGTCGCCGACGTGGCGATCAACATCGAGGTCTCGCGCTCACTGTCCCTGCGGGTGCTCTCGATGCAGCAGGGCGGGTTGGCCCCGAATCACGAGGCGAGCATCGCGAAGATGTTCAGCTCGGAGCTGGGCCAGCGCTTCGCGCGCTTCGGGATCAACGTGATGGGTTCATTTGGCGCGCTGCGCAAGGGCGACCCCTACGCGCAGATGAAGGGCTGGTTCACCGAGCAGTACATGTCGAGTGTGCCGGCGACGATCGCGGGCGGCAGCTCCGAGATTCAGCGCGGCATCATCGCCACGCGCGGCCTGGGCATGCCGCGCGCTTAGGCGCGCAAGAGCCACAGGCGTACCGCGCATACATGGACACCACGGGAGACCTCTACAGCGATTTCCTGACCTACTTCGACGCGGCAGCCGCGTACAGCGACCACGACGCGTCGCTGCTCAATCAGGTCAAGATCTGCAACAACGTCTACCAAATGAACTTCCCGGTGCAAAACGAGCGCGGGGAGATCGAGGTGATCCAGGCCTTCCGCGCACAGCACAGCCAACACCGCCTACCGACCAAGGGCGGGATCCGCTTCAGCACGATGGTCACGCAGAACGAGGTCATGGGCCTCGCCGCGCTGATGACGTTCAAGTGCGCGCTGGTTGATGTGCCCTTCGGCGGGGCCAAAGGCGGCGTCTGCATCGATCCGTTCAGTCGCGACGCCGCGTTCGTGGAACGCGTCACGCGGCGGCTGACGGTGGAGCTGAACGCGAAGGAGTTCATCGGTCCGGCGGTCGACGTGCCGGCGCCCGACTATGGGACCGGCGAACGCGAGATGGCCTGGATCGCCGACACCTACCGGGTGCTGCGCCCCGAGGAGATCAACTACTGGGCCTGCGTGACCGGCAAGCCGACCAGCCTGCACGGCATTCCGGGGCGCCGCGAGGCGACCGGGATGGGCGTCTACCACGGGATTCTCAACTGCCTCGGCGACTCCACATTGCCCAACATGGCGGAGCTCGGGCCCGGCGTCGATGGCAAACGGATCATCGTGCAGGGGCTGGGCAACGTGGGCTACTACGCGGCCTCGCTGCTGTCTGAAGCGGGCGCGCGCATCGTGGGCATCGGGGAGATCGACGCGGCGCTCTACGACTCGACCGGCCTCGATGTGGAGGCGGTTGCCCAGCATCGTCGCGAGCACGGCGGCGTGGCCGGCTACCCAGCCTCGCAGGTGCTCTCGAACTCGCGCGAGATCCTCGAGCAGGAGTGCGACATCCTCGTGCCGGCCGCGCTTGAGCACCAGATCACGATCGAGAACGCCGGGCGGATTCGCGCGCGGGTCGTCGCCGAGGCGGCCAACGGGCCAACCACGCCGGGGGCGGATGCGATGCTGCGCGAGCGCGGAATCACCGTGATCCCCGACCTCTATCTGAACGCCGGCGGGGTCACGGTTTCCTACTTTGAGTGGGTGAAAAACCTCTCGCACGTGTCGTTCGACCGGATGGTGGCCGGACAGACGGCGATGCAGAACGAACACCTGCTGAGCACCATCGAGGAGCAGACGGGCACGACGATCGACCCGGTCCGGCGCGCCAAGCTGGCACGCGGGCCCAACGAGCTGGATATCGTGCAGAACGCGCTGACCTACAGCATGAGGCAGGCCTACGAGCGAATGACGGCGCTGCGCCACCAGCGCGAGCTGCCCGACATCCGCACGGCCGCCTACCTCCTCTCGCTCGAGCTGGTCGCGCGGAACTATCTTGAACTCGGCCTGTTCCCCTAAGTTCCCCGCGCCGAAGGAGCCACACCAATGGGACAACCCGAACGCTATCTGGAGCTGAACCCGGAGTGGGACGAGGCCGGCGCGCCGCTGCTGAAGTTCACCGCTGATGCCGACGCGAACGCGCTGCTGGCGTCCGACCCCAACGCGTTTCTGATCGGTCTGGTGCTGGACCAGCAGATCGCGACTGAGCGAGCCTTCGCGGGTCCGGCGGAGCTGAAGCGTCGGCTGGGCCACCTCGAACCCGCTCGGATCGCGGCGATGAACCAGGACGAGTTCATCGAGCTGTTTCGCAGCAAGCCGGCGATACATCGCTTCCCGGCCAGCATGGGCAAGCGGGTCCACGACGCGTGCGGCGTGATCGCCGAGCGCTGGGAGGGCAACGCAGCGACGATCTGGCAGGACCAACCCGACGCGAAAGCGGTGATGAAGCGGCTCGGCACCGTGCCGGGGATCGGCAAAACGAAGCAACAGCTTGGGATCATGCTGCTGGGCCGCTACTTTGGGGTCGATGTCGAGGGCTGGCGCGAGGCCAGCCCAATTGAGGTACCCCAGTGAGTCGCGCCGTCCCACCCCCGCCCACTCCGCCGCCACGGCCAACGCCGCCGAGCCCCACAAAGCCTGACCGCAGCAAACTGCGGGCGGGATTCATGGGCCTGCTCAAGGCGATCTGGTTCCTCCTGGCGCTGGTCATCTATCTGATCGGCTTCCTACTGCACATCGTCGGGATCGGCCTGATTCGCGTCAGCGGCCTGGGCGGCGGGAGCCAGCAGCTGGCCGAGCTGCCGCAGCCGACGACGCTCGCGCGTTCGCCGGGGTACGGCGCGCCGGCGCCACCGCGGAATCCTGGCGCCTGACACCCGGCGAACCGCCGCCGACTGACGTCCGTTCGCTCGGCCAATCCGCCTGCTCGGTCGCTGCCGATGGGTCTGCGCGCGGCAGCGTTATCCTCCGCTTGTCTTGATCTCTTGGTCATATCGAAGGGTGGGGGAGTCGCATGGCTGTTTCCTTTGGCGTGCACACCGGTCAGCAGAACGTGGCGATGGACGAGCTCCGCCGCCTGTGGCGCTGGATCGACGAAGAGGGGATGGACTGGATCTCGGTCTGGGACCACTTCTACGAGGCCCCGCCGGTCGATGGAATGTCGCCGCACTTCGAATCGACGACCTGCATGGCGACGATCGCCGCCGAGACCGAGCGCGTGCGGATCGGCTGCCTGGTCTTCTGCGTGCCCTATCGCAACCCGGCGACGCTGGCCAAGACGCTGATGACGCTCGACCACATCTCGAACGGGCGGATCGAGCCCGGGCTCGGCGCCGGCTGGCACGAGATGGAGTTCCGCGGCTACGGCTACGGCTTCCCGCCGCTGCGCGACCGCTTCGTGATGCTCGAAGAGGGCCTCCAGATCATCCAGGGCATGCTCACGCAGACGCGCACCAGCTTCGAGGGGATCCACTTCCAGGCGGTCGACGCGACCTGCCAACCGCCGCCCGTGCAGGAGCGGATGCCGCTCTGGATCGGCGGGCGCGGCGAGCGCAAGACGCTGCGCATGGCGGCGCAGTATTGCGAGGGCTGGAACGTGCCCTACATCGGCGTTGAGGAGTTCGCTCGACTGAACGGCGTGCTCGATGTTCGCTGCGGCGAGCAGGGCCGCGACCCGGCGACGATCGACCGCACAATCAACCTGCAGTTCACGCTCAGCGAAACCGCGGCGGAGGCCGAATCGGCGCGCGAGCAGCTCGAGGCGCAGTGGGGCGACCAGGCCGACCGCATCTCCGAGGGTTCGCTGACCGGCACGCCGGACGACGCCTTCAACCGCGTGTCGCAGTACATCGACGCGGGCGCCGACGGCGTCAACGTGGCGCTGCGCGCGCCCTGGAACGAGGCCGCGCTGAACCACTACGTGACCGAGGTCGTGCCGGCCTTGCGAGAGAAGTACAGCGCCTGATGCACGGCCCGTTGCAGGGTCCGTCGTCCACTCGACCCCCGCTATGCTGAGCGCGTGACAGCACTCAAATTCAGCGAAGCTCCCGACGACCTCAGGCGACCGCTCCTGGTGCTCGCGTTCTTCGGCTGGAACGACGCCGCCGACGCCGCGACCGACGCCGTGAAATACCTGCGCAATCTCTCGCAGTCGGCCGCCTTCGCGACGATCGACCCCGACGAGTTCTTCGTCTTCACCGAGCACCGCCCGACCGTGAAGTGGGTAGACGGCGACGACGCGCGACGCGAGGTCGTGTGGCCGGTGACCGATTTCACAGCGCTGCGGCTGCCCAACTCCGAGCGCGACCTGATCCTCGGGCTCGGTACCGAGCCCGACCTGCGCTGGCGCTCCTACACCCAGCTGCTCCTTGATGTGGTGCGCCGCACCGGCGCCAGCGAGGTGCTGACGCTGGGCGCGTTGCTCGCGGATGTCGCGCACACCCGCTCGACCAACGTCTCCGGGAGCTCATCGAGCGTCGCGCGGTCAAAGGAGCTCGGCTTCCAGGCCAGCCGCTACGAGGGCCCAACGGGCATCGTCGGCTCCGTCGGCGACGCCTGCCGGATCGCCGACATCGACCACATGGGTCTGTGGGCATCGGTCCCGCACTACGTGACCAGCCGTCACAATCCCGGCGCGACCAAGGCGATTCTCGAACAGCTGGCACGCATTCACGGAATCGACTTCGACCTCACGCACCTCGAACGCGCCATGGAGCGCTACCGCCGCGAGGTGGACGCGGCGCTCAAAGACAAGCCCGACGTGCGGGACTACGTGCGCTCGCTCGAGCAGCGCGCGGATGAGGAGAGCGGCGGAGCGCCAGAGGCCGCGGCCGAGCTCGAAAGCCAGGACGTGCTCGACGAGATCGACCGCCTGCTGCGCGGAGATGCCTGAATGCCCGAGAGCGCAGACTGGGTCAGCGAAATCGAGGTGCGCGGGCTGATCGTCGGCGCCTTCCAGGAGAACTGCTGGGTGATCGGCAATCGCCGTACGCGCGAGGCGATCTGTATCGACCCCGGCGAGCAGGCCGACGACATCGTGCACCTGGCCAAGGACATGGGCGTCGAGATCAAGCTGATCGCGACGTCGCATGGGCATCTCGACCATGTGCTGGGGATTCACGGCGTGCAATCGGCGACCAATGCGACGTTCATGATGCATGAGCACGACCTGGAGATCCTGCGCGGCGCGGCCGAGGGCGCGGCACGGTTCGGCATGGAGGTCGAGCAGCCGCCCGACCCCGACCACTACATCACAGAGGACGACGAGGTCGAGGTAGACGGGGTGAAGCTCTCGGTGATCCACACACCGGGGCACACGCGCGGCAGCGTCTCGTTCTTCGGCGCCGGGATGCTGTTCAGCGGCGACACGCTGTTCCGCCAGAGCATCGGCCGCACCGACCTGCCCGGCGGCGACTACGCGCAGGAGATGAACAGCATCGTCGACAAGCTGCTGGTGCTGCCGGACGAGACGATCGTGCTGCCCGGCCACATGGACCAGACGACGCTCGGCGACGAGCGGCGCCAGAACCCGTTCATCCTGCAGGCGCTGCAACAGCGCGGCGTGCAGCCGGGCGAGCGACTCGGCCGCTCGGGCCTGATCCTGCCCGAATAGCGGCGCAATCGAAGGGGACCCCACCATGAGCGATCAGGCAACGGTGCTGGAACAGATCGATGCGGCTGAAGCCGAGCTGCGCCGCCGCCTGGACCGAATCGACGAGGCCCACGGCACCTGGGACGGGGCCGTCGGCGACTGGTCGGTGGTCAGCCTGATGCAGCACATGCACGGCTGGCTGACCGAGATGAACGCCGCTGTCGAGCGCATGCAGCAGGGCCAGCGGCCGACGCCCGAGGGCGTGAGCTACGCGGATGTCGACAGCTGGAACAACGGCTTCGTCGAGCAGCGCGGCGCGCAGAGCTACGCCGACGCACGCGCCGCTTTCGAGGCCGAGCACAGCCGCTTCCGCGCCAATGTCGCGGCGGTCGACGCCGGCCGCTTTGGCGAAGGCAAGACGATCAACGGGCTGGTCCACGGCACGGTCGTCGAGCACTACGCCGAGCACTGCGAGGACATCGACGCCTTCCTCGGAGTCGCAGAGGAGTAGCGCGAGCGCGGGCAGATTGTCCCACCTCGGCAGGGGCGCGATAATCGACCGCACCACCTGAACGACCTGCTCGGCCCGCAGATCACCCAACTGAGCCAGGCATACCAGCCCGGAGGGCAACGCCCATGAGCGATGACGAGAGCCTGATCACCCCAGCGATGGAAGCCGCGATTGGCCGCGAGGGCACGCCCGAGACGGTTGAGATCAGCGGCGAGCAGGTGTTGCGCCTGATGGACGCGCTCGAAGAGGACGACACGGAGCTGCGCGCCGCCGTCGCGGCGGGCGACCGCACCGTGCCGATCCCCACCTATGCGCTGCTCACGACCAGCACGCGCCAGCAGCAGATGAACGTGCCCGACGCGCCGCAGCGCGCGCTGATGGCGGCCGACTCCTGGTCGGCCAGCGGGCCGATTCACATCGGCGACAAGCTGACGATCGTGCCCCGTCTGGCCGAGATTCAGGAACGGATCGGCGGGCGCGTCGGCCACTCACTGTTCATCCACCACGAGTGGGTCTACAACAACGAGGCCGGCGAAGAGGTCGCGCGCGTGCGCCGCACCGTGGCGCACTTCCAGGACCGACACACGGGAGAGTGACGATGCCGCTGACGCATGACGCCGTTCACGAAGGCGACGAACTCCCCGTGGAGCGCCGCACGCCGACCACCGAGTTCGTGCTCAACTTCTGCAACTCGACCGGCAACGCCGGCCCGCAGTTCCTCGATGCCGAATTCGCCAGGGAGAAGATGGGCCTGCCGGGTCCGATCGTGCCCGGCAACATGAAGCAGGGCTTCCTCGACATGTATCTGCGCCGCTGGCTCGACGGCGGCGGCATGATCACCCGGCTGCAGCTCTCACACCGCCGTCCCGACGTGCATGACTCCGAGATGACGCTCGGCGGCTCGGTGACCAAGACCTACGAGGAGGACGGTCGGCACATGGCCGACCTCGAGATCTTCATCGACAACCCCCAGGGCGACCGATCGGTCCGCGGCGCGGCCACCGTCGCCTTTGATTAGGCGCGCGAGCGCCCGTGGCAATCGCGCCGTTGTCTGAGCTTGGTGAGCTCGCCGAGGGCGTGCAGCTACCCGAACGTCGCCTGACGCCGACGAGCGCGCAGGTCTCGCGCTTCATCGCTGCGACGGGCGCGGCGATTCCGATCTTCTACGACCTGGAGGCCGCGCGCGCCACGGGCCTGCGCGGGCCGATCATCGCCGCGGAGATGAAGTCGGGCTTCCTGCACTCATACCTGCGCCGCCTGGTTCAGCCCGACGGTCGGGTCGTCCGCCTGCAATCGGCGTTCCGTCGCCCCGACTACCACGGCGACCCGATCACGATCGGGGGCCAGATCACCAGAATCGACACGACCGAACACGGCCGCGAGATCCACCTCGAACTCTGGATCACCCAACAAACCGGCGACCGCAGCGTCCGCTCCTCGGCCATCCTGCACTTGCCCTGAGCAACCCCACTACCCCCGTCCGTCCCCACTACCCCCATCCGTCATTCCTGCGGCCCATCCGTCATCCCTGCGGCCCGTCCGTCAGGACTACCCCCATCCGTCATTCCTGCGGCCCATCCGTCATTCCTGCCGCCCGTCCGTCAGCACTACCCCCATCCGTCTTTCCTGCCGCCCATCCGTCTTTCCTGCCGCCCCTCCGTCATTCCTGCCGCCCCTCCGTCATTCCTGCCGCCCCTCCGTCATTCCTGCGTAGGCAGGAATCCATGCGATCTTCCAAGCCATGCCACCCCTACCGACTCTCGCCGTCCTGCCGGACGTCCGTACGCCGTCGCACGTCCGCAGTGCACGCGACGCTCTCAGCACGCCTGGATTCCTGCCTACGCAGGAATGACGGATGGAGGCGCAGGAATGACGGGTGGAGGCGCGGGCACAACCAAGGGGGCGCGGGCATGACCAAGGGGGTGAGGATATGACGGAGGCGGCCGCGAGTATGACCGAAGGACGGCTACTGACCGCTGATGGTCATCCGCTCGATGCGGATGGTGGGGGCGGCGGTGGCGCCGAACCATTGGCTGTCATCGCCGACCGCGTCGATCGACTTGAGCATCTCGCGCAGGTTGCCGGAGATGTTGATTTCGGTCACCGGCTCGGCGAGCTCGCCGTTGCGGATGCGGATGCCGGCGGCGCCTCGTGAGAAGTCGCCGGTGGTGAAGTTGATCCCGAAGCCCATCAGGGTGGTGAGATAGAGACCATCCTCGACATCGGCGATGATCGCTTCGGCCGAGGTGTCGCCGGCGGCGATGGTGAGGTTGCCGGAGCCGATTGAGGGCAGCCCCCCGACACCACGGTCGGCCGAGCCGGTCGTGGCGGCGCCGACGCGGCGCGCGTTGTAGCAGTCGAACAGGAAGCCGCGGAAGACGCCGGCTTCGAGCAGCGGATTGACGCGGCTGCCGACGCCCTCGCCGTCGAACGGTCGCGAGCCGAGCTGGCCCGGCAGGGTAGCGTCGTCCGAGATCGAGAGCAGGGGGGAGGCGACCTGCTCGCCCTCCTGACCGGCCAGGAAGGTGGAGCCGCGGTAGAGCGCTTCACCGCTGGCGGCCTGCGCGACGATGCTCGCCAGGCCGGCGGCCATGCGCGGCTCCCAGACGACCGGGGCCTCGCGGGTCTCGCCCTTTTCCGCGCCGAGCTGGCGCAGCGCGCGGGCGGCGGCCTCGCGTCCCACGGCCTGTTCGTCCTCGAGGCGGTGCAGCTGACGCGCCGCCGTGAACCAGCCGGCGTTGCGCAGCCGGCCGTCCTCCTCCTGCGCCATGACCTCGACGTAGAGCGAGGCCGAGGCGCCGCTGTATTGGCCGGCGAAGCCGTTGGTGTCGGCCAGCGCAAAGGTGCTCACGCGCGTGCTGAAGGTCGCGCCGCCGCTGTTGCCGATCTGCGGGCTGGCGTCGAGTGCAGCCTGCTCGCAGACCATCGCCCGCCGCACACGCTCGTCGCCGTCGATCGCGGGAATCTCCTCGTCGAACAGACCCAGCTCGGCCGGCCGGCGGGTCTGCTCCGACGGGTCGGGCAGGCCGGCGTGCGGGTCGGGCTCGGAGATGCGGGCCAGCTCCATCGCCGTCTGCGCAGTCTCCGCCAGCGCCGCGTCGGTGACATCGCTGGTCGAGACAACGGCCTGCCGACCATTGACGATCACGCGCAGGCCCACAGCGCGCGACGTGGCTTCGGAGATCTTCTCGATCTGCTGCAGCCGCACGTCGGTCGACGAGTTGGTCGAGGAGACGGCGACCGCATCGGCCTGCTCAGCGCCGGCGCGGCGCGCCAGATCGAGCAGCTGCGTCGCGATCTCCAGCGGCGAGGCGTCGGGGGCCGCCATCAGGCCGACATCCCGCCGGGGCGCATCTGCGTGCCGCCAACGGTGATGCCCGAGACCAGCACGGTGGGGATGCCAACGCCGACCGGGACCGACTGGCCCGACTTGCCGCAGGTCCAGCGGCCATCGCTCATCTCGAGGTCGTGGCCCACGCCGGTGACCTTGCTGAGCACATCGGGGCCGTTGCCGATCAGATTGACGTCGCGAATCGGCGCAGTGATCTGGCCGTGCTCGATCAGGTAGCCCTCCGTGACTGAGAAGACGAAGTCGCCGTTGGAGATGTTGACCTGTCCTCCCGAGAAAGCCTTGCAATAGATGCCAAAGTCGACCCGGCCGATCAGGTCCTCGGGCGCGTCCTCGCCGGCCGTCATGTAGGTGTTGGTCATGCGCGGCATCGGGATGTGGCGGAACGACTGGCGGCGGCCGTTGCCCGAGGGTGCGACGCCGAAATGGTCGGCCGAGATGCGGTCCTGCATGTAGGCGGCGAGCTGGCCCTGCTCGATCAGCAGGTTGCGACCAGACGAGTTGCCCTCATCGTCGATGTTGAGCGAGCCGCGGCTCTCCAGCAGCGTCGCGTCGTCGAGCACGGTGACCAGCGGCGAGGCGACAGCTTCGCCGACGCGGTTCGAGTAGTTGCTCGTTTCCTTGCGATTGAAATCGGCCTCCAGGCCGTGACCAACCGCCTCGTGAAGCAGGATGCCGGAATCGCCAGCAGCGAGCACAACCGGGAACGTCCCGGCTGGCGCCTCCTGCGCGTCCTGTTGGAGCACGGCCTGCCGAGCCGCCTCCTGAGCCAGCGATTCGGGGCTGTGCGCATCGAAGTAGGCCATCCCCATGCGACCGCCGCCGCCCCAGCGCGCGTTGCGGCGCTCTTCGCCGATGTCAGACCGGCAGGAGACGTTGAAGCGGACCAGCGGCTGGAAGTCGGAGACGAGCCGCCCGTCGCTGCGCACGATCAGGATGCGCTTCTCCTCATCAACCAGCGAGGCCTCGACGCGCGCAATGCTGTCGTCGTAGGCCCGCGCCGCTGCGTCAGCGCGGCGTAGCAGCGCCACCTTGTCCTCGAGCGGGACCACGGTGGTCGGCGAGCCGATCGCGTAGCGATCGGCGGGGTAAGACTCGGCGGTGAGATCGAGCGCCTCGTCGTGGCCCTCGCGGTGCGCGATCCGCGCAGCGGTCGCGGCGGCGCGGCGCATCGCGTCGGGCGAGAGGTCCTCGGTGTAGGCGTAGCCCACAGCGTCGCCCTCGACGACGCGGATCCCGACGCCCTGCGAGAGGTTGACCTGAGCGGAGGCGACGCGCTCGTCTTCGAAACTCAGCGCGCCGCTGCGCTTGTGCTCGAAGTAGAGCTCAGCGAACGTGCCGCCGCGGCCCAGCGCCGCGGCGAGCACCCCATCGGCGACCGCGGCGTCCACGCCGAGTCGATCGGACCAGAACTGACGAACATCGGCCGGGGTATCGCTCACGTTGGGCTCGTTTCTCTGGCTGCGCCGCCGCTAGACGGGATTCGCCCCGCGGCTGCGCAGGTCTTCGATCTGTGCTGGGTCGTAGCCGCACTCGGCCATGATCGCATCGGCGTCGGCGTTGAGCAGCGGCGCGTGGCCCTGTACCGCGCCGGGCGTGCTCGAGAATCGCCAGGGCAGCCCCACAACCGGCTGTAGCTCTCCGGCCTCGTCGGCGACCTCCGTGATGTAGCCGTTGACCCGGACCTGCTCGCTCGCCGCCACGGCTTCGTAGTCGTTGACCGGAGCGCAGGGGATGTCAACCTCGCGCAGCCGCCGCAGCCAGCCGGCCCGATCGTCACGATCGAACGCGGCCTCGAGCAGCGCCTCGAGCGCGTCGGAGTTCCGCAGCCGCGCCGGGGCGTCGCAGAAGCGCTCGTCAGCCTCCCACTCGGGCTGCTCGAGCAGGCCGCAGAGCGCATGCCAGTTCTTCGCGTCGATCACCGCCAGCACGAACCAGCGGCCGTCGCTCGCGCGGTAGAAAGTGAACGTGGGCATCCGGCGGCGGCGCTGGAATTGCTGCTCTCCGGTGCGCATGTAGCCGGTCAGATAAACGGACTGGAGTGCGATCTGTGACCCGAGCAGCGAGACATCGACCTGCTGGCCGCCGCCGCCGTTGCGCTCGCGGGTCAGCAGCGCCGCGAGCAGCGCGACGCAGGCCTGCATCGCGCCCACCTGGTCGGCGAAGCCGCCAGGCAGGGTGACCGGCTCGGCCTCCGCGCCCGCGGCGTGCAGCGTCATGACGCCGCCCATGGCCTGACCGATCACGTCGTAACCCGGCTCGCCGGCCTGCGGCCCCAGCGAACCAAATGCGGAGGCAGAGACCATCACGATGCCGGGGTTGAGCGCCTTGAGCGTCGCGTAGCCCAGACCGAGGCGATCCATCACAGCGGGGCGGTAGTTCTCGATCACGGCATCGACGCGCTCGACCATGCGCAGGGCGACCTCGCGGCCGGCATCGCTGCGCAGGTCCAGGACGATCGAGCGCTTGCCGCGGTCGTGCGCTTCGAAATAGCGATTGAACTCGCCGGGGCTCGAATCGACGCCGCGTCCGGGGTCGCCGCCGGGCGGCTCGACCTTCCAGATCTCAGCGCCGAGGTCGGACAGCATGACCGTCGCGTAGGGGCCCTGCTGGAACCGGGTGAAATCGAGGATTCGGTAGCCTTCGAGCGGTCCCGACATCGCATGCTCCGTTCGCAGAGACACCGAGAGAATAGCCCGTGCCACCCCGCGTTCGGCTGACCGAGGATGAAGCGAGCCGTCTGCCAGGGCTGCTCGCCGCGGCCAGCGAGCAAACTGCCCACTTCCCCCGCGAGGCGTCGGCCGAGGCGCAGGTCGCGTGGGTCGCCGAGACGTACCGCGCGAACGACGAGCCCTTGACGGTGCCGTTGCTCACGCTGCTCTTGTTTGAGCATGGCGTGCATCGCTCGGCAGAGACGGTCGGGCGGCAGCTCGAGGCGGCGCGCTCGGCGGGTCTGATCTCTTCAGACTGAGCGCAGCGTTATCCTGCAAGCTGTACGACCGTTCACTCGAAAGGACCCCAGATGGCACTCGACCCCGCTGACACGCTGGAGATTCTGCAACTCGCCGCGCGCTACAACCACGCGATCGACTACGGCGACCCGGAGGCCTGGGCTGGCACGTTCACCGCAGACGGCACCTTCAACACGGCACAGGGCGCCCAGCAGGGCCACGAAGCCCTGGCGAAGTTCGCGGCCGGCTTCGGCGGCGCGATGGCCGGCGCCCGCCACTGGACCAACAACCACATCGTCGATGGCGAGGGCGACGCCGCCACGCACACCTGCTACCTGAACCTGATTCAGACCAGCGACAACGCCAAGAGCGTGATCACCGGCCTGTACGAGGACACGCTGGTGAAGGTCGACGGACAGTGGCGCTTCAGCAGCCGAACCGTCAACGCCGACGGCTAAGCCCCGCACTCGGACCGAACACGAAAGAGCCCCGCAGCGTCGCTGCGGGGCTCTTTGCTGTCTGCGCCTACTGGGCCTACTGCGCCTGTTGACGTCAGCGCATGCTCGGAGCGGCTACTCCTCGAGGTAGCCCTCCTCCTCGTCCGGCGCCATTTCGTCGCTCGGAGCCGTGGTGGGAGCGGTCGAGTCCGGCTGCAGCTCATCGTCGGCCGGCGGCAGGGTGGCCTCGGTCGAGGTGGTCACGGTCTCAGCCGCCACGGTGGTGGTGGTGGCCTCGGGCTCAGCAGCCACGGGGGTGATGGTCTCGATCTCGGTGGCCACGGGGGTGATGGTCTCGGTCTCAGTAACCACGGCAGTAGTGGCAGTAGTGGTGGTCACGGCGACGGGCGCGGCGACGGCGGCGCTGAAGCCGACCGGAATCGAGATGGTCTCGCCGGCGATCAACAGGTTCGGGTTGGTGATCGCGTTGAGCACCATGATCGCTTCGACCGAGGTCTCGAAGGTCGTGGCGAGGGTCGACAGGCTGTCACCCGGCTCGATCGTCCAGGAGACCACGTTGGGCCACTCGAACAGCGGCGTGTCGACAGGCGGCGCGTCGACCGTGACGATCGCAGCGCCGCTGTTGTCCGCGACGGTGACCGTCTCGGTGGTCAGCGCGCCGGGCTCGAGCGATTCGGCGAAGCCGACGGGAATCCGCAGCGTCTGGCCGACCGAGAGCGCCGTCGGGTCGGCCAGCAGATTGACTGCTGCGATCGCCTCGACGGTCGTTTGGTACTGCAAGGCCAGGTTCCAGGTGCTGTCGCCGTCGAGCACGGTGACCTCAATGATCTCGGGCCAGGCGGCCAGCCGTTCCTGCGCCGTCGGCAGGTCGGCGACTGCGGCCTGCGACGCCGTCGTGTTAGGCGTCTCGCTGGCGGCGGCCCCGGTCGCCGCGGCTGCAGCGACGGACTCTTCGGGCGTGGCGGTCACCGCGGCAGTGGATGTCCGCGCGGAAGGCGACAGCGCTGTCTCCGCCGTGACGGTGGGCGCCGCGACAGCGGTGGAGGACGTGACGGTCGTCGTCGCGGCGGGCGCCACCGGCACGACTGGATCGTCGCCGCCGCCCAGCGTCAGCACCAGGGCGGTGGCGAGAATCGCGGGGATCGCGATCGCCACGCCGACGATCGCCCACGGTCGCCAGCCACGGCTCGGGCGCTCGTCCTGATCGATCGGTTCAAATGGGGCTGCGGCCGACCGGGGCGATGAAAGGTCGGTCCTGTAGTCGGATGCTTCGGCGCCGGGGAGCGCGCCTCCCAGAGGCACGCTGTGCGTGCCGGCCTGCTCGGACATTTCGGTCTCCCAGCGGAGTCACCCCGGAGCCGCCACGCTCATCATGCTCACCGCCGGAACACGGGCGGGCGCTTCTCAAGAAACGCCGTGATCGCCTCTTTATGTTCCGGCGTCTGCATCGCCCACTGTAGGGCGTCGCCTTCGCGCTGTTGCACGATCGCGATACTCTCCTCGAGCTGATTTTGCGAAAACAGCGATTTCACACGCTGCATGATCGCCGCCGGGTTCTGCGCCAGCTCCTCGCCGAGCGCCAGCGCGCGGTCGAGCAGCTCATCGTCGGGCGCGACGTCGCGCACCAGACCCGTTTCGCGCGCCTCAGCCGCGCCGACGAACCGGCCCGTGAGGCACCAGTCGAGCGCCGGCCCCATGCCGACGAGCCGCGGCAGCAGCGTTGTGCTGGCGGCCTCCGGCAGCAGGCCCATCTTGACGAAGCTGAAGCCGAACTGCGCGCTCTCGCCGGCGATCCGGAAGTCGAACGGCAGGATCGTCGTGACACCCACGCCGACGGCGTAGCCGTGCACCGCGGCGATCAGCGGCTTGCTGCCGACGCAGAAGTCGACCCAGGTTTCGTCGTGCTCATCTGGAGTGTCGCCGGCGCGGCGCGCAGCCTCGCCGCTGTTGACGTCAGCCTGCTGCTGCTGGAGATCGAGGCCGGCGCAGAACGCGCGGCCGTTGCCCGCCAGCACGATCGCCCCGACGTCGGGGTCCTCGTTGAACGCGCTGATCGCGGCGCGCTCTTCGGCGGCCATCCTGAGCGTCCAGGCGTTGAGCTTCTCGGGACGGTTCTTGCGGATCAGGCCGACGGAGCCTTCGCGTGAGACTTCGATCGTTTCGTAAATCATCTCTGTCTGCCCTCCAAGATCGCCATACCTGAAATTATGTGCCGGAGCCGCACGGTAACGGGCCGCACTGGGGGAAATTATCACGCGATCAATGGAGAAGCTCGGCTGGGCCGACATAGAGTGAATCGGCGACGGTCACGGTCGCTCTGTCCGCTATGTCGACTCCAGTGTGAGCATGCGATGCGCCTCGCCCGGATTCCGCACCGTCTGACCGCCGCGCTGTTCGCGGTAGCGGTCGCCGTCTGCGCCGCGCTGTTGTTCGCCGCACCGGCAAGCGCCGATTCATACACCGTGCAGCCCGGTGACACGCTCTCGGGCATCGCTGCTGAATTCGGCACCGAGGTCAGCGTCCTGCTGGCGCTGAACGACGAGATCGACTCGCCGCACGACATCTTCGTCGGCCAACAGATCCGCGTGCCCGACAACGTCGTGCGCGGCTTTGACAGTGGACCCGCGCCCACCGCGTATGTCGTGCGCAGCGGCGACACGCTCTCCGGGATCTCCGATCGCTTCGGGCTCGACATCGCGACGCTGCTGGCCCTGAATCCCGGGGTCGAGCCGCAGCGGCTCTTGATCGGTGAGGAGCTGGTGCTGTCCGGTCAGCCCGCCGTGAGGTACGCAGGCGTCACAGCCGCCGCCGCTCCACTGCCGGATCCGGTTCAACGATCGGGTAGCGGCGGCGGGATCGACTACACGGTGCAGTCAGGCGACAACGCGACCCTCATCGCCGACGTGCACGGCGTCGAGCTCGACGCGCTGCGGCAGGCCAACCCGGCCGACGACCTGGACACGATCTTCCCCGGGCAGACGCTGCGCATCCCAATGCCCGACGCGCTGATCCCCGCGATCGACCGCGGCACTAGCGCCTCTGACGGCTCCAGCCACTCGACCTACACCGTCGTCGCTGGCGACACCGCGACCCAGATCGCGGCGATGCACGGCATCCCATTCTCCGAGCTACAGGGCCTGAACCCGGCGTTGAACCTCAACACGATCTATGTGGGCGATCAGCTGATCGTTCCGTGGGTCGCTGCCGTGATCAGGGAGGCGGGCACGGTCCCCGCCCTGCCCGCGCGTCACCGCACCCACACCGTCGTCAGCGGCGACACGTTCTCGGGAATCGCGGAGCAATACGGACTGTCGCTGGCCGACCTGCGCTCGCTCAACTCATCGCGCAGCAGCGACACGATCTACGTGGACGAACTGATTCGCCTGCCGGGCACGGTGCCGACGCCGGTGGTGGCCGCCGATCTGACCGTTCCGGCCGGCGGGCTGCTGCAGTACGTCGCGGCGGACCTCGGGACGCTGCCGCACACGCTGATCGCCAACAACGCCTGGCTGCTGTCCGATCAGTGGGTCGACACCGGCACGGTGCTGAGCGTTCCGCATCGCGAGGGCATTCTCGTGACGATCCAGGCCGGCGACACGCTGCGGGGCATCGCGGCCTACCACGGCGTCGATATCGACGCGATCCTCGCCGACCCTGCGCACGGCGTTGAGGATCCGAACGAGATCGTGGTCGGCCAGCAGATCATCCTGCCGCTCTCGATGCCCGACTTCCGCTGGCCGGTGGTGGGCACGCTCTCCGACCCGTTCGGTGACTGCCGCAACTGGGACTGCTCGTACCGCCACCACGGGCTCGACGTGGCGCTCGAGGCCTGGGCGCCGGTCAGCGCGGCGGCCGACGGGCTGGTGACCTTTGTCGGCGGCGAGGCCTGCTGCGGACTCGGCTACTACATCGAGATCGAGCACCCCGACGGCTGGAAGACTGTCTACGGCCACCTGGTGGAGTTCGCCGTCTGGCAGGGCCAGCTGGTCCAGCGTGGCGAGCTGATCGGCTACAACGGCACCACAGGGTTGAGCACCGGACCGCATGTGCACTTCGAGGTGCTGCACCAGGACTGGTTCGTGGACCCGCTGGTGGTGCTGCCGTAGCAGAGCGATATGACGCTATGCGACCGCGGACCTACTCGATCGCCGCGCGGACCTGCCTGCGCATCGCGTTGAGCCGCTCAGCGTCGGGCTCGCCGTACACGGCGGCGGCGCGGGGCTGATAGTCGTCGCGCTCACGCCAGCCGGGCGAGGCTCGCTCGATCAGGCCGTCCAGAGCGGCGGCGGCTGAGAGCACGGCCCAGGCTGCGCCGGCCCGATCGCCACGCTCCGCCAACACCGAACTCGCGCGCCGCGCCGGCTCGAGGCTGCGCTCGATCGACGGGACCAACGCAGGCCCCAGCTCGGGCAGCCGCGCGTCGAGGTGCGAGCGAGCCAGCGTGTCGAGCGCCGAGACCGCTTCCCACAGCTCATCCAGGTCGCGCTCACCCAGCGCGAACGCCTCGACTACCGCGGCGTGCATCGCGTCGATCCGCAGCACCCGCCCCGCGGCGCGCAGGCGTCGCAGCAGGCGCAGCTGATCGACCGGCTCGCCGAGCGCGGCGCCGAGCGCGTGGGCGACTCCATCCTGTAGCGCCTCCACCGCGAGCACCGGCCGATCGGTCGCGGCGTAGTCATCGAGCGAGACGCGGGCCCGCTGTAGCGAGCGCCGCACGCGTTCGGCGCGACCGTCGGCCGAGTGGTAACGATCGCGGAAGGCCGGCAGCAGGTCGACGAGCGTGGCGTCGACGACGCGAATCGTCGCGAGGCCGGCGAGCGTCCCGGCCAGCGGCTCCTGCGTGAGCAGCTCCGCCAGCTCGGTCAGCAGACCGGTGGTGATCCGATCAACCACGACCGGCACCCCGTCGTCGTCGCTGATCCCACCTTCGTCAAGCCTGGCCTGCGTCGAATGCGGGAAGACGACGATCTGCAGCAGCGAGGCCTCCCAGGCGCCGCCGTGCGCGTAGTCGCCCGCCACCGCGACGCCGCGGATCGATTCGTCGCGGTGGCTGAGGCGCGCGCCGATCCGTGCGGCGCGTTCGCGCCAGTCGGAGGCGACCTGCCAGGGCGCTGGCGGCTCCATCGAACGGCTCAGAACCCGGGGTAGCGGTTGGCGATCGGGAAGCGCCGGTCCTTGCCGAAGGCCCGCGGCGTGATCCGCAGCCCCGGCGCCGCCTGACGACGCTTGTACTCCGCGCCGGTCACCAGCGACATCACGCGCTTCACATCCTCCACGGGGAAGCCCTGGTCGACGATGTCCTCGAGTGAGCGATCCTCCTCGACGAAGGCCTGCAGGATCGGGTCGAGCCGGTCGTAGGGCATCAGCGACTGCTCATCGAACTGGTCGGGCCGCAGCTCGGCGCTGGGCGGCTTTTCGAGCACCGCGATCGGCACCACCTCGCGCCCCGCGCGCTCATTGGCGTATCGCGAGAGCTCGTAGACGAGCAGCTTCGGCACATCCTGAATCACGGCCAGGCCGCCGGTCATGTCGCCGTAGAGCGTCGTGTAGCCGGTCGCCGATTCGCTCTTGTTGCTGGTCGTGAGCACCAGCGCGCCGAGCTTGTTGCTCAGCGCCATCATCAGCACGCCGCGGATCCGTGCCTGCAGATTCTCTTCGGTTACATCCGGTTCAAGGCCCTCGAAGATCGGCGCGAGCGCGCCGAGCATCGCCTGCATCGGGTCTTCGATCGGGATGATGTCCAGCGCGATGCCGAGGTTTTCGGCGAGCGCGCGAGCGTCGGAGACGCTGCCCTCGGAGGAATAGCGCGAGGGCATCGAGACGCCGCGCACGTGCTCGGAGCCGAGCGCCTCAACGGCCAGCACCGCCGTGATCGTGGAGTCGATCCCACCGGAGAGCGCGATGATCACGTCCTCGAAGCGCGTCTTCTGCACGTAGTCGCGCGTGCCCAGCACCAGCGCCTCGTAGACCTGCGCAACGTCCGGCTTCGTCTTCGCGATCTGCCCGGGCGCCGCGGGACGCTCGGCGTCCAGCCGCTCGCCGACGTACGTGAGGTCCGCCTGCGTCTGCGGCAGCCGCCGCAGCCGCGGGTCGTGCAGCCGCACCTGGTTGACCTGATCGACATCGAGGTCGACGGTCAGCAGTTGTTCGGTGAAGACCTCGGCGCGGGCCAGCAGTTCACCGCCCGGCCCGAACACAGCGCTGCCGCCGTCGAAGATCAGGTGGTCCTGGCCGCCGACCAGATTGCAGTAGGCCGTCATCACGGCGTTGTCGGCGGCGCGCGTCGCGAGCATGTGCTCGCGCTGCCGCGACTTGCCTGCGTGGAACGGCGAGCCATTGATGTTGACGATCAGCTCCGCGCCGGCGAGGCACTGGTCCTGCATCGGCCCCGAGGAGTACCAGATGTCCTCGCAGATCGTGATCCCGACCTTCGCGCCTGCGATCTCAAACAGCTGCACCCCCGCGCCGGGGCGGAAGTAGCGCGCCTCGTCGAACACGCCGTAGTTGGGCAGGTACTGCTTGTGGTACACACCGCGCAGCTCACCGTCGTGCAGCACCGCGGCGGCGTTGAAGACATCGTGCGCGTAGTCGACGAAGCCGACGATCGCAGTCACATGCAGGCCGCTCGTGGCGTCGCGCACGCGCTCGAGGGCGGCGAGATTGGCTTCGACGAAACCGCGACGCAGGACCAGGTCCTCGGGCGGGTAGCCGGTCAGCGCCAGCTCGGGAAAGGCGACGAGGTCCGCGCCCGCCGCCTCCGCCGCCTGGATCTGCGCGGCGATCAGCGCGGCGTTGCCATCGAGATCGCCGACTGTCGAGTTGATCTGCGCGAGCGCGCAGCGCAGCTGACGCACCTTGACATCGCCTTCCGTTCGCTGAACGGCAGCGTACCGCACGGTCCGGCCCGGCCCGACGCCTGAAACGCTGCTGCAAATTATGCTGCGTCCAACGTGTCGGCACTGATCTCTCTCCGAGCTGCGACGTGGCAATGGCCGGGCGGCCGCGGCGTGCGCGACGTTGAGCTCGAGATCGAAGCCGGCACGTGGCTCACGCTGCTGGGCCCCAACGGCGCGGGCAAGAGCACGATCCTGCGGATGATCGCCGGCGAGATCGCGGTGGCCTCGGGCCAGGTGCTGGTCTTCGGCGAAGCGCCGAGCGCGGCGACCCGGCGGCGGCTGGGGATGGTCTTTCAGGAGCCCACCACCGACGACCTGATGACCGTGCGCGAGACGCTCGACCTGCACGCGCGGCTCTTCGGCCTCTCGCGGTCTACGCGCTCGCGACGGATCGCAGAGCTGCTCAGCGAGCTGGGCCTGCTCGACCGCGCCGGCGACGGCTGCGCGACGCTCTCGGGCGGCCTGCGGCGGCGGCTCGACCTGGCCCGGGCGCTGCTCCACGAGCCGGCGCTGCTGCTGCTCGACGAGCCGACGCTGGCGCTCGACCCCAGCTCCGCCGAGGCGATCTGGGAGCGTCTGCGCGAACTGCGCGATGGCGGCTGCACAATCGTGGTCGGCTCCAACGACACCGCCGAGGCGGAGACGCACAGCGACGAGGTGGTGTTCATCGACGACGGCGCGCTCGTCGCGCGAGGCGCGCCGGCCGAGCTGACCGCGGCGCTGCGCAGCGACGCGGTGGAACTCGATTGGCCCGACTGCACTTCCGAGCAGCTCGAGGAGATCGCAGCGCTGGAGGGCGTGGGCGCAGTCCGCCGCGCCGCGCAGACGCTGCACCTGACCGTCGACCGCGCCGCCTCGTTCGTGCCGACCATCTTCCAGCGCTGGGGCGATGAGATCGTCGGCATCCGCATCCGCGAGTCGAGCCTGCGCGACGCCTGGTTCCAGATCGTCGGCCACCCGCTGCACGAAGCAGGCGACGCATGACCGCCGCCCCGATACAGGCTTGGCTGGCGCTGCTGGCGCGAGACCTGCGCGCGGTGCGGCGCTCACGCTCGCAGGTCTATTCCTCGATCCTCTTCCCGCTGATGCTGCTGGCGCTGCTCGGCACGGGCGTCTCGGAGGGCTTGCAGCCGTCCTCGCCGATTCTGGGCGACGGCGACTACACCGATTTCCTTGCCCCGGGGATGATCGCGATGACGGCGATCTTCGCTTCGACCTTCTCCAGCGCGAGCTTCTATCGCGACCGCGAATCGGGCATGCTGCGAGCGCTGCTGGTTGCGCCGCACAGCACACGCACGATTCTGTTCGGCAAGATGCTCGCCGCGATCGTGATCGGCAGCGCGCAGTCGATCGTGGTGCTCATCCTCGCCATCGCCATCCCCGGCATCGACCTGGCCTGGCAGTTCGGCTGGCTCGGCGGCGTCGCCACGGTGGTCGCGACGGTGGTCGCGCTGAACGTGATGCTGAGCGGCCTGGCGCTGCTGATCGCCACGCGGATCAAGACGATGCAGGGCTTCCACCTGATCATGAATCTGGCGCTGTTCCCGCTGTTCTTCCTCTCCGGCGCGTTCTTCCCGCTCGACACCGCGCCCGCCTGGCTGCGGATCATCAGCTACATCAACCCGCTCACCTACCCCGTCGACCTGATTCAGTACGCGTCTTGGGCGTCCAGCGGCGACGGTCTGATCGGGCCGGCGATCGACGCCGCGGTGCTCGGTGCGCTGGCGCTGCTGCTGGTCGTGATCGGCCTGCGGCGCGGGCCGGCGGCCGTCTGATGCGCGCGCCGGCGGCTCTGATCGTTTCGCTCTTGGCGGCGCTGGCCCTGATCGGGTGCGGCGGCGGCGACGACCCGCGCGTGCTGACAGCGTCCGACGCGGCGTTCGTGCCCGTGCTCGAAACGACCGATCTGATCGTCGGGGACACGCGCGTCGTGCTGACGCTGCTGGATCGAAGCGAGGAACCGCGTTTCGCCGCCAACACGAGCTTCCGCGCGCGTTTCTTCGAGCCCACCGAGGGCGGCATCCGTTTCCGCTCGGAGGCCGAGCTGGAGCGCATCGAGGTCGGCGAGCTCGGCTACTACATCGCGCGCGACGTGCCGCTCGATCATCCCGGCGATTGGGCGGTCGCCGTGACGGCGTCGCGCGGCGACGGGACATCGGAAAGCAGCCCGCGCGTCGGCTTCCCCGTCGGCGCCGCAGCGCATCGCCCGCTGCCCGGCTCGGCCGCGCCGCTCGCTCGCTCCCTCAGCACCGAGGATGCGCCGGCCGAGGGTCTCACGGGCGACCCCTCGCCGCACGCTGCGTTGTACGAGCGCTCGACCAGCGAGCTGCTGGAAACCGGTCAGCCGTTCCTGCTGGTGATCGGCAGCTCGGAGCGCTGCGCCGGCCGCGCTACCTGCCGTCGCGCGCTCGAACAGGCGAAGACGCTCGCGGATCAGCGCACGGTTGCGGTGGTCCACGTCGAACCGTTCGGTCGTCCGCGCGAACCCCGTCTGCAGGTCCTGATCGACGCCTTCAACGAGGCCTGGGGCGTACGGGCGGAGCCGGGCCTCTGGTTCGTCGATGGACGGGGCGAGGTGGCCGCGTATCTCGCGATCGTGGCGACCGACGACGAGTTGGCTAGCGCGATCAGCGCGATCAGCCGGATCGCTCGCTAGACCAGCACGTCCAGACCGACGGCCGCAAAGAGGGCGAAGAGGTAGGCGATCGAGACGAAGAACAGACGCATCGGGGCGGCCTGGCCGCGCCAGACCTGCCACGCAAGCGCGACGAAGACGGCCCCCGTCACGAGCGCGACGCCGAAATACAGCCAGCCCAGATGGCCGCCGAGCGGCGCGGCCAATGTCACCGCCCACAGGACCACCGCGTACAGCAGAATCTGGCGGCGCGTGACCGCCTCGCCCGACACGACGGGCAGCATCGGCACATCAGCGCGCGCGTAGTCGTCGCGGTACTTGAGCGCCAGCGCCCAGAAATGCGGCGGCGTCCACATCAGGATGATCAAGAACAGCGCCAGCGCGGACCAGCTCAGCTCCCCGGTCACAGCGGCCCAGCCGACCACCGGCGGGATCGCGCCGGCTGCGCCGCCGATCACGATGTTCTGCGTCGTCGAGCGCTTCAGCCAGAGCGTGTAGACGAAGAAGTAGAAGGCGACCGCGCCGAGCGCGAGGACGGCGGCGAGCCAGCCGACCGTCAGCCCGAGCTGGATACCCCCCGCCACGGCCAGCGAGACGCCCCAGGCGAACGCCTGCCACGGCACAAGCGCGCCGCGCGGCAGCGGCCGCTGCGCGGTGCGCTCCATCAGCGCGTCGATGTCGCGGTCGAACCACTGGTTGAGCGCGTTCGCGCCGCCCGCGGTCAGCACGCCGCCGAGCAGCGTCAGTGCGACCAGGCCCCAGCCGGGCCAGCCGTCGGCCGCGAGCACCATCGCGGGAATCGTCGTGACGAGCAGCAGCCAGATGATGCCGGGCTTGGTCAGCTCGATCAGCGCCCGGACCGACGCCAGCCAGCGCGGCGTCCCCAGCGAGCTGGCGCGCGGCCAGATGGCGGCGGGGTTCTGCGATCGAGTGGTGGTCATCGCTCGCCCTCAAGCGCCGGCGTGGGCATGGTCTGCGCCCCGGACAGCCAGCCGGCGCGCCAGATCGCGATGCTGACAAGCGCCGCCACCAGCGTCCAGACCGTCGCCCCGGCGCTGAGATGTACCACGCGAATCCAATCGGTCAGATCGAGCCACATCGTCAGCGCCCCGAAGATCACCTGGACCACAAACAGCGTACTCGCGCCATGCGCTAGAGCGACCAGCACCCGTGACTTGGGCGACTGTCGAGCCGCCTGCACCGAGACCGCGATCACGAGAGCCCCAGCCACGACGGCGAGCAGGCGGTGGCCGACATGCAGCTGCGCCTTGGCCGAGCCGGGCCAGAGATCGCCGTTGCAGAGCGGCCACTGGTTATCACAGAAAAAGCTCGCGTCGGTGTGCGTGACGTAGGAGCCGACCACGAGGAGCGCGTACACGGCGAACCCGGTCAGCAGCGCGAGACGCCCAAACGTTGCGGCGTCGCGATTGCCCCCGAGTTCGGCCTGCAAGCCGGCGGGCGCTCGCTCGCGTGCGAAGGTCGCGACGAATGAGCAGGTGATCAGCATCACGATCGACATGGCCACCGCGAGGTGTGCAGTGACGATCACGGGCTCAAGCCGCTCGGTGACGGTTAGCGCGCCCAACGCGACCTGCACGGCGAGCATCACGATCGAAGCCAACGCGGGACCCCAGACCCACGGGCGCTCACGCATCCGCCACCAGCACAGCCCGGTGTAGACAAGGATCACGAGGCCGATCACGCTGGCCACCAGGCGGTGCGTCCACTCCAGCCAGACCTGATAGCCGGCGAACGGCGGATAGTCGCCGGTCGGGAAAACGACGCCGTAGCAGAGCGGCCACTCAGGGCAGGCGAGGCCCGAGTCGGTCACACGCACCGTCCCGCCGAGCGTCGTGAGCACCAGCAGACCGACCACCGTGGCGAGACCCAGCCATTGCAGGCGGGTCAGCGTGCTCACACGTCACCGCCGCGGTTGCGCATCTGCTGCATGTCGCGCACCCGATCGCCCTGCCGCCCCTTGAAGCCTTCGTGCTCCGCCCAGAAATAGACCGTCAGCATGATCCCGATCACGAACATCATCGAGCCGGGCACCCACATGATGCCCGCGCCGATCCGCTGGTCGGTCAGCGCGTCGGGGCCCCAATCGCGCAGCGTCGCCGCGAGTTCGTAGGTCTCATAGAGTGGGTCGGCGACGTTGGTCAGAATCAGGCCGAGCCCGATGTTCTGCAGGATCGCGACGACCAGCACGGCGGCGCGCCAGCCGTAATGCGGGCGCAGCCGCGAGGCGTCGACACCGATCACCATCCACCAGAAGAGCGTCCCGCCGAGCAAAAACACGCCGTGCTCGACGAAGTGCAGGGCCTCGCTGGCGATCGCCGCGTCGTACGCGGCGGGCAGGTGCCAGGACCAGATCCCGAGCACGAAGACCAGCAGGGCCACCGGCGGATAGGTCAACGTGCGAACCAGCCGGCTATCGAGCAGCGGGACAAGATATGTGCGGCGGACTCGCGGACTGGCGGCGCGCAGCGCCAGCGTCGCCGGCGCGCCCAGCAGCAACAGCGGCGAGACCACCATCGTGATCAGGATGTGCTGCAGCATGTGGACCCAGAACAGGTCGTCGCTGTAGGTGTCGACCGGCGAGACGAGCCCCACCACCATCAACAGCCAGCCGGCGCCGAAGCACCACGCGTGCCAGCTGGGGAAGCGAAACTTCGGATCATTGCGGCGCAGGCGTCGGTAAGCCCAGACGTAGAGCACGCCGACGATCAGCACGAGCAGCAGGCCGGGCGGGTCCGGGTTCCAGGCGGCCAGCGCCGTGAGGATGTCGCCCGACTCGGCGGTGCGGCCGTCGTGCGCGAGCGCGGCACGCGTCGCGAGACCGGGTACGGCTGCGATCAGCGCCACGGCCAACGCGACGAGCGCGCGTCGTCTCACCTCAGCTGAGGAAGAAGACCAACGGGAAAACCACCAACAGCCACACGAACCCCACGAAGTGCCAGTAGAGCGTCGCGGCCTCCACCGCCGTATTGCGTTTGGCGTCGAAATGCCCGAGCAGCCCGCGAATGAACTGCGCGGAGATGAAGACCAGCCCGCCGATCACGTGCGCGCCGTGGAAGCCGGTCAGGGTGAAGAACGACGCTGCGTAGGTGCCGTCGGCGATGCCGAAGCCGGCGTCTTTCCACTCGAAGCCCTGATTGATGATGAAGGCCGTGCCGATCACCAGCACGATCGCCATCGACCAGATCATCGTCTTGCGGTTGCCCTTACGGATCGAGAACGCGGCGATCTGCATCGGAATACTGGTCGAGACCAGCAGGATCGTGAACAGAATCGGTCGCAGCTCGGCGCCCTCAAGGCGGTGTGCGCCGTTGGTCGGCTCCCAGTGCAGGGTGTCGGCGTGCAGCGCGAGCATCGCGGCGATCAGGCCCGAGAAGAACATGATCTCCGAGAAGATGAAGAAGATGATCCCCCACAGCGCCGGCGGCATCGGTTCGTCGCCGACGAGGAAGCTGCGGACCGGGTGGACGCGCCTGGCGGTAGGCGCTGGCAGAGTGCTGGCGGCCATCGGTTAGCCCTCCGCCTTCGATGACGCGTCGGGGGGCTTCGCCCCTGCGGCGCGGCGCGGCCTATTCCCGCGGTAGTAGGCGTCCTCCTCCAGCTCCTTGGCCCAGCGGAGGTCGAACAGCGGTCGCTCCGAGCGGACCTCGGGCAGCGAATCGAAGTTGTGCGGCGGCGGCGGTGAGGTGGTCGCCCACTCCAGCGTCGTGCCCTCCCAGGGGTCGCCGGAAGCCTGTTCGCCGTGCTTCAGCGAGTAGAAGACGTTGAACAGGAAGACCATCATGCCGGCGGCCGAGACGAACGCGCCGAGCGTGGTGATCGTGTTCATCAGCTCCCAGCCGGGGTTGTCGACGTAGTCGTTGATCCGCCGCGGCATGCCGTCGAGCCCGAGCATCAGCTGGGTGAAGAAAATCAGGTTCACGCCGGCGAAGAGCAGCCAGAAGTGCATCTTGCCGAGGCCTTCGTTCATGAACTTCCCGAACATCTTGGGGAACCAGTAGTAGACGCCGGCGAGGAAGCCGAAGGTCGCGGCGATCGACATCGTGTAGTGGAAGTGGCCGACCACGAAGTAGGTGTCGTGCAGCGCGAAGTCGACCGGCACGGCGGCGTGGAAGACGCCCGTGATCCCGCCGATCAGGAACAGCATGAGGAAGCCGACGCTGAACAGCATTGCGGAGGGATAGATATTCGAACCGCGCCACATCGTGGCGATCCAGTTGAACATCTTGACCCCGGTGGGCACCGCGATCAGGAAGGTGGCGCCCATGAAGAAGGGCAGGAAGACGCCGCCCGTGGTGAACATGTGGTGCGCCCAGACGATGAAGCCGAGCAGGCCGATCCCGATCAGCGCCAGCACCATCGAGCGGTAGCCGAAGATCGGCCGGCGCGTGAACACGCCGAAGATGTCGGAAACGATCCCCATTGCGGGCAGGATCATGATGTAGACGGCCGGGTGCGAATAGAACCAGAAGAGGTTTTGCCAGAGCAGCGGCTGTCCGCCGTTCGACGGGTCGAAGAACGCTCCACCCGCGCCATTGCGGTCGATGAAGCCCATCGCCAACGCGCCCGCCAGGACCGGCGTGGCGAGCAGAATCAGCAGCCCGGTGACCATCGTGGTCCAGGTGAACAGCGGCATCCGCCACATCGTCATGCCCGGCGCCCGCATCTTGAAGATCGTCACCAGGAAGTTGACCGAGCCGAAGATCGCCGCCTGGCCAAGCAGGATCACCCCGATCAACCACATATCCATGCCAGCGCCGGGCTTTTCGGCGTTGGCCCCGCTGTCCAGCGTGATCGGCGGATACGAGGTCCAGCCGGCCGACGCGGTGCCGCCCTCAACGGCAAACGAGAGAGTCAACAGCACCCCACCGAACAGGAAGATCCAGAACGACAGCGCGTTGACGCGCGGGAACGCCATGTCCAGCGCGCCGATCTGCAGCGGCATCGCATAGTTCATGAACGCCGCGCCGATCGGCAGCAGGAAGAGGAAGATCATGATGCTGCCGTGCATCGTGAACAGCGAGTTGTAGGTCTCGGCGCTGATGATCGTGCCGGTCTGCATCAGCTCGGTGCGCAACACGAGCGAGAAAGCCATGCCGACCAGCCCGAAGGCGCCGGCCGACCAGAGGTACAGGATCCCGATTTTCTTGTGGTCGACTGTGGTCAACCACTCGAGAATCGTTCGCCAGACCGCGACACCTGTGTAGTTGGTCGCTTGCGCGCCGGCCAAGGTCGCCATCGCAACTCCTCCTTCAGACGCGCTTGCGCGCCTTCAACCCTGCTCGCGGCTCAGCCGCCGGCAGCCTCGGCTTCGATCAATTCGGCAAGTTTGGACGGTAGCACCAGGTCGTCCGGTGGACGCTCCACCGTCTGCAACCAGGCGTAAATGTCGGCGGCATCTTCGTCGGTCACTTCGTCAACTGGGAACGCCGTCATCCCTTCGAGCGGCTGACGATACTGCTCGAGCACACGCTCGAGCGGCACGATCGTCATCGCGATCGTGGGGCCGACCAGGCCTTCGCCGCGGTCGCCGTGGCAGACGTTGCAGCCGAGTTCGAAGAACAGCGCCTGGCCGTTGGTCGGATTGCCCACGGCCCCCTCCTCGAGAGGTGCTTCGTCCTCAGCCCCGAAGTCACCCTCGATCGGTTCCGGCGCGTCCGGCGTCTTGGCCGCCAGCCATTCGTCGTAGTCGGCGCGCGACAGCGCGACGACGGAGAAGATCATCCGGGAATGGTCGCGCCCGCAAAACTCGGCGCACTGGCTCTTGAACTCGCCGGTCTCATTGACCCGCACCCACATCGTCTGCACCCGGCCCGGCACTGCGTCGAGCTTGTAGAGGAACTGCGGCGTGTAGAAGGCATGCAGCACATCGCTGCTGGCGAGGTTGAAGCGGATCATCGGACCGATCGGCACGGTCACGATCGGTGTGTTGTCGGCCGCCTGCAGGCGACGCTCGGCGACGGTGTCGGTGCCGTTGAACACGCGCATCACTGCGTCGCCGCGGTTGTGGCGGATCGGCACGGTGCCGTTGACCGCGCGCTCAACGGTCACCACGTCGCCTTCGCGAGCGATCACGCGCATGTGCTCGACGCCCAGCTTGAGCGTCATGAACGGCTCCACGAGCGACGGGTCACGCAGCATCACCTCGGTGAACGCAGGGTCCTCGGAAATGGCCTCGGCGAGCTCGGTGCCCAGCGGCGTGTGGTAGCTGAAGGCCCAGGCCCACTGGCGGCCCTGCACATCGATCTCGATCACCTCTTCGCCCGGCTCGGCGGCCGATTGGATGTCTTCCAGCACGACCAGCGAGCCGATGAACAGCGCCACCACGACGATCAGTGGAATCACCGTCCAGAGCGCCTCAGCGGTCGTGTTGTGCGCCACCTGGGTGGGGAACTCATCGTCGGACTTGCGCCGGTAGCGGAAGACGACCCAGAGGATCATCGCCTCGACCAGCACGAAGACGAAGATGCCGATCCCAAACACGACAAAGAAGAGCGTGCGAATGTCGTCGCCCTGGTCCGAGACGGCGGCCGGCAGAGTGACCTGCGCGGCGGCCGAGCCGACCAGCGCGAGCAGGGCCAGCGCCGTCGCGCCGAAGACCAATATGAACCGACCGAACCGGCTGCGCCACAGTCGCTTCATCCCCATCTCCCCCTAGCTCGACGGCTCGCCGGAGATCGCCGGCGCCGCGTCATGCTCGTCGTGGTGCTCGGACGGTCCCTCGAATGCTTGCACGTCTTCCCACCACCAGCCCACGCCACCGACGACGATCAGCGTGATCCCCGCGCCGAGCAGCTCGGACGGGAACACAGCGCCGAGGCCGGTGAGCATCAGGCCGAGCCCGAAGATGATCGGCGAAAAACTGGGCGGTGGCATGTGGACGCCCGCCGGCGCGGACGACTCGGGCATGATGGTCAGCGGATGCTGGCGGAACTCGGCCGGACCGCCCGCCTCGAAATAGCCCATGTCTTCAGTGAACCAGCGCAGCGCCGCGAGGAAGATCAGGGCGATGCCGACGCCGAGCAGCTCGCCCGGGAAGATCGCGCCCGCCCCGGTCACCATCAGGCCGAGGCCGAACATCAGCGGCGCCAGGCTGGGCGGCGGAAGGTGTGTTGAATTATCGCCGTGGTCCGCGCCGTGTTCGTCGTCCGCGCCCGAGGCCAGCTGCAGCGGCGGCGCCAGATCGGGCACGCGAGCCGCCAGTGAGGGCACATCGCCGCTGCGCGACGCCGGCAGTGGCTGCAGATAGCGGTCGATCACGGCCATGCGCTCGGCGCGGTAGGACATCGGGCGCAACGCCGGCGGGAGCAGCCCCATGATCGGCTTGAGCAGGTCGGGCCCGCTGTAAGCCTCGGCGATGTCGATCCCGAACGCGACGGGGCGCTGGCGAAAGACCATCAGCTTGTGCACGCGAATGCCGTACAGGCGACAGAGCCGCATCGCACGCCCGCCGTGACCGGTCGGCACGTAGAGCACCAGCGGCGCGGCCTTGGCCAGCGGCGCCCAGCGCTCCTGCGCGACTTCGCTGGTCACTTCGTGGGCCAGCGCGAGGTCGCCAACGAGCGAGATGAAGTGCCCGGGCTCCTCGGTGACGACGATGTCGGGGTACAGCCAGCCGCCCGACTTGACCTGCAGGCCCATCCCGCGGGTGGGGAAGTTGACGGTGACTTCGCGATCGGGGAACTCTGCGTTCGGGTAACCGTAGCGTTCAGCCACGATCTGTCCGAGCACCGAGGCCCGCTTGGTCCGCGCCACTTCCGCGGTCGGCATCGTTCGGTTGTTCCTCCTGCAGCGCACGCCCAAGGCTGCGCTCTGAGCGGCCCACGTAGTCTTCCCGATCCGAGCCTCTCGCTCAAGCGGGCCGGTTGAAAGTCTGCGTCAGACCCGACGCGGCTCCTGGTTGACCGGGATGTAGCGCGGGCGGTAGATGGCGACGCCGCGCCCGTTTCGGGCCCGCGTCCGCTCGTCGACGATCTGCGCGCCGATTCCGGCGATCCGCGACCAGCCGAACAGCGTCGTGTAGTAGTCAGGGTCGGTGAATCCCAGCGCATTGACCAGGCTGCCTGAGATCAGATCGACGTTTGGGTAGGGGTTCGAGACCTTTGGATTCTCGCGTAGCACCGTGATCCCGGCTTCGCGAACCGCCTTGACTACCTTGAACCAATAGTCGTCGGGGCAGAGTTCCTCGCCGACGCCTAACTGAACCTTGGCCCGTGGGTCTTCCTGGCGCAGCACCGCGTGGCCGAATCCGAAGATCAGCCCGCCGCCGGCCAGACGCTTGCGCAGAATCTCCGTCGCTTCCTCGCGGTCAGTCGTGTTGACTTCCTGCACCATCTTGAAGGCGTCCTGGTTGGCCATGCCGTGCCGCGGCCCGGCAAGCGCATTCATGCCCGACGCCATCGAGCGGTACATGTCGGCCAGACCTGAGGCCACTGCACGACCGGTGAAGGTTGAGAGGTTGCCACCGCCGTGGTCGGCGTGAAGGTTGTAATAGACCGAGAGCAGACGCGTCAGGGCTTCCTCGTCACCGCCGGGCATGCCCAGCATGTGGACGAAGTTGTTGACGTAGCCGCGCGTCGGCTCCGACGGAATCGGAGGGCCCCAGCCCTCCCGCTGGCGGAAAATCGCAGCGAGGGCCGCAGGAATCCGGGCGACGAGGTTCAGCGCATCCTCGTAGTAGTCGTCGGTCTTGCCGGTCATACCGAGGATCTGGATGGCAGCGCAGAACTGGTCCATCGGGTGGCCGGATCGGGGCAGCGCCGAGATTGCGGCAACTGCGTCCTCGGAGACCTCGGAGCGTTCTGCGATGTCATCGGCAACAGCCTGGCGCTCGGCATCGGTCGGCAGCGACTTGTTAAACAGCAGGTAGATGATGTCTTCGGCCGCCAGGAACGCCAGGTCGGCGATCGGATAGCCGACGTAGGAGACGCCCACCTGCGGATCGACGTAGCTGGTCTCGCAGGTACCCACGGGATAGCCGCGCAGGCCGGTATCGAGGTGGCGGTTCGTGATCGTGAATTCGATCTCGGGCAGCTCGGGCACTTGAATCACCTTCCCTCGGCTGACTGGCGCGTACCCGCGGAGCACGGCGTGGCGCCGCACGGGCAGTGCTGTCTGTTCATCCTTCGACAGAGACCACGCGGTAACGCATCGTGCCGCGTGGCGCTTCGATCTCGACCATCGAGCCGATCGTCGTGTCGACGAGGCCCTTACCGACCGGACTCTCAACCGAGATCCGGCGTTGCGGCGCGTCGACCTCGGTCGGGCCGACCAGAGTGTATTCCTCGATCCGCTCATCAGCCGTATCGAGCAGCTGGACCCGCACCGTGCTGCCGAGATGCGCGCGACCGGTCGCCCGCCCCTCGCTGACGACCGCGTGCCCAATCTGGTATTCGATCTCGTCGATGCGCGACTTCAGCCGCTCCTGATGCTCGCGGGCCGCCTCGAGCGGCGCGTTCTCGCGAATGTCTTTGTCCTCGCGGGCCTGTGCGACGGCCAGGATCGCCTCGGGCATCTCCTGTTGCAGGCGCTCCAGGTCAACCTTGAGGTGCTCGAGCCCTTCCGCGGTCATCTCGAAGCGCTCAGCCGCCTCGTGCTCGAGCGATGCGCCGGCCGCGCCCTCGGAGACGCGCTTGACCCGCAGGTGGTTGCCCAGATTCACGTCCGTATAGTTGCGGTTCTTCCAGCAGAAGCGCAGGAACTCTTTGACCGGGTGCAGCCGCGCGCCGACATCGGTCGCGTTCGAGCCGATCGTCTCCTGGAACGATGCCATCCCGTGCGGCGTGAGCTCGGAAATCGGCAAGTGCGGCGAGCAGTGCGAGACAAAGCGGGTGACCGATACGCGCGCCGCCTTGTCGAACGGCAGGGCCGCTTTCTTCGATCGCGCGGCGGGCGCGCCGCCGTTGCTGCGGCGCTGGGCGCGCTTCTCACGCTGCGCCTCGCGCTCCTCGCACCATTCGAAGTATTCCGACGCGGCCGCACCCACCGTGATCGATGCGGCGTCCGGTGGATCGGTGGCGCCCTCGACCACGTCACCACCGCCGGGCTCGGCAGCGATCACGTCCTCGTCGAGCGTCGTGGCAGTCGTCTCCAGGGTCATCGGCGTCTCCGAACGCTGGCCGCTCAGCCTCCGACCTGCACCGCGGGCTCTCCGCAGTCGTCGTTGGCCGAGCCATTCTCCTGATTCGTAGACCGCCCCGCCGGCGGGCCTCCGCCACCATCGTACCGAACCTTCACGCGACGCCCCGCGACGGTCGCGCCAGATTTCAGTCCGACGGGTCTTTATTCTACCCGCTCGCGACGCACACCAAGCGAACGCCAAGGCGAACGCCCAGACGAACGCCCAGCGGAAGCCAAGCCAATCACCGATTCCCACCTGCCCCCGCTGATCGCCGCCGCGCTCGAACGAGCCGGCCTGGCCGTTGATCCGCGCGCTCAAGAGCAGCTCAGCGCGTGGCTCGACGCGCTGCTCGGCCAGCAGCGCAATCTGACCGGCGTCACCGAGCCCGTCGCGGCGATCGCCAAGCACATCATCGAGCCGCTCGAGGGCTTCAACGCGGTGGTCGACGCCGACATCGCCGTGCCGCACGGTCCGATCATCGACATCGGCAGCGGCAACGGCGCCCCCGGCCTGCCGATCGCGCTGACCCACCCCGACCGCGAGACGACGCTGCTCGATTCACGCGAGACCTCGATCGAATTTCTCGATAGCCTGCCCGATCTGCTTGGGATGCCCAACCTGCGCATCTATCACGGCCGCGCCGAGCAGGCCGCGGACCTGCGCGAGCGCTTCGCGGTGGTGCTCACGCGGGCGACCGCGCCGCCGCGCATGGCGCTCGAGCTGGCAATCCCGATGCTGGCGCTCGGCGGCGTCATGATCCTCTACGCACGCGTACCCGACGACCTCGCCGAGCTGACCGCCACGGCACACACGCTCGGCGCGGAACTGATGCCGCTCGGGCCGCAGCCGGAGCTGATCGCGGCGGTCAAAACCGCGCCCACGCCTGCCCGCTATCCACGCTCCTGGGCCCAGATCAAACGACGCGCGCCCGGGACGAGCTGACCGCTGCCCTGAGCCGGGCGACTGAGCCGCAGTTTGCAGACGCGCCGCGCCGATACCCAAATCCGATCGGCGGCGACTACGATCAAGGCCCCATGTCGATTTCGCCGAGCCTCAATGGTCACCGAGGGAGCGGCGCGCCCGCGCGGGCGCGCAGCCGCTTCGCTCGCAACATCCCCGTCTACTACCTCTTCTACGGCGCCAGCGGCTTCCTGATCTGGGTGCCGATCTGGATCATCTACCTCCAGGACCAGCGCGGCTTTAGCCTGACCCAGATCGCCTCGATGGAGGGGATCTTCTGGATCACGATCGTCGTCGCCGAGGTGCCCACGGGCGCGATCGCCGACCGCTGGGGCCGGCGCGTCTCACTGCTGCTGGGCGGAATCCTCTTCACGATTGCGACGGTCGTGTTCGCCTTCGCCGATTCATTCGCGATGCTGGCGATCAACTACTTGATCATGGCGATCGCGATGACGCTCTACTCGGGCGCCGGGCACGCGCTGCTGTTCGACACGCTGCGCCAGCTCGGTCGAACCAACGAATACGAGAAACACGTCGGACGCTCCGAAGCCGCATCGTTCGCCTCGATGCTGGCCGCCACCATGCTCGGCGGCGCGATCACCGCGTTGGTCGGCTACCAGGTGACGATTCTGATCGGCGCCGTCTCGATGGCCCTGGCCGGCTCGATCGCGCTGCTCCTGCGCGAGCCGCCGCGCAGCGAGGCCGAGTTCGCCCACGCGAACGGCCGCAGCGCCGACTCGCCCGTTGCGGCGCAGCGCCCCACCGTGCTGGGCAACATGCTCGCCGGCGCACTGGTCGTCTGGCGGCGCAAGCCGCTGCTCTGGATCATTCTCTTCGCCACCCTGATCTTCGTCTCGGCGGAGATGCCCGACTTCCTGCTCCAGCCGTTCGTGCGCCAGCACGGCGTCGACCCCACGGTCGGCGTGGGCTCCGGATTCGCCTATTCCAGCCTGCTCGTGCCACCGATCGCCGGGATGGTGATCGGCTCGCTGGTCGCTGCCAGCGTCGCCAGTCGCTTCGGCGAGCACCGCGCGCTGCCGTTCCTGCTGATCGCGGCCGCTGTCGTCTTCGTCCCGATGCTGGCCTGGGATTCGCTCTGGGTGATCGCCGCGATCGCCATGCTGGCCTGCATCCGGGGGATGATCCGGCCGATCGTCAGCGGCTACATCAACCGCCGCATCGCCTCCGACCAGCGCGCCACCGTGCTCTCGATGTTGGAGCTCGCGATGGGCCTGATGATGGCGCTGATCGTGCCGCTGGCTGGCAGCGCGGCCGATCTCTACAGCTTCCAGGCCTCGTACGCGCTCTGCCTGGTCATCCTCGTGGTCGGCGGCGGGCTGTTGGCGATCATCTGGCGCCGCTCACACTCGCACGAGCAGACCCACGCCGGAATCACGCTCAACTCGCGCCTCAAGCCGCAGGCGACGACGCCGCCCACCGACGCCGCGTCGAGCACCGACAGCACCGCCGCGACGCTGGACTAACCATGGATCGGGGCGCGCCCGACCCACCTGACGCGCGCCCGACGCCCCGCGTGCGCCCACTACGATCACAGCCCGATGTCGACCACGCCCAGCCCCAACGCCTCAGCAGCGGGCGCGGCGACGCGACGCCCGCGCGCCTATCTCGCCCGCAACATCCCCGTCTACTACCTCTTCAACGGCGCGAGCGGCTTCCTGATCTGGATGCCGATCTGGATCATCTACCTACAGGACCTGCGCGGCATGAGCCGCTCGATCGCCACGGGCTATATCAACTGCCGGGTCGCCGACACCGTCAACTTCCAGGCGTCGTTCGGATTGCTGATGCTGATCCTCGTCGCCGCCGGGGGACTGTTCGCCGTGGTCTGGCGCCGCCTGCACGGCCGCGAACAGACCCGCGCTGGCATCGCGCTCAACTCGATCCCCAAGCCTCAGGCCACGACCTCGCGCTCGCGCAGCTCCGCGACCGCGTCCGCCGTGAATCCCAACGACGCCAGCAGCTCCTCGCTGTCCTGACCGCGCGCCGGCGCGCCGCCGCGCACGCGCCCCGGCGTCGCGCTCAGCTTCGGCGCCACGCCGGCCTGACGCATCGTGCCGCCGTCCGGCGTCGGAACCTCCACGACCATCCCGCGGGCGAGGTTGTGCTCATCTTCCAATGCCTCGTCGAGCGAAAGCACCGGCTTGGCGCAGATGTCGACCGCGTTGAGCAGCTCGTGCCACTCGTCGGCGCTGCGGGTCTTGAACGCGGCTGCGAACCGATCGGCGATCTCGCCGCGGCGCGCGGGATCGTTCGTGCCCTGGTCGGCGATGAACTCCTCGCAATCGAGCGCGCGGCACAGATTGGCGTAGAAGTACGGCTCCATCGAACCGACCGAGAACCAGCGCCCATCGTTGGTCTCGTAGACCTGATAGTGCGGCACGCCGCCGTTGAGCATGTGCGCCGCCGGCCGCATGTCGGCGCCCGCGCCCTCGTGACCCGCCAGTGCCGAGGTGATCAGCGAGAGCACGCCGTCGGACATGCCGAGGTCGATGTTCTGCCCCTCGCCGCTGCGCTCGCGCGCCTGCAGCGCGCAGACGATCGCAAACGCAGCCATCAGCCCGCCGCCGGCGAAGTCGGCGATGATGTTGACCGGGATCGACGGCCGCCCGCCGGCCTCGCGGTCGCCGATCATGCCCAGCGCCCCGCCGGTCGCGATGTAGTTGATGTCGTGTCCCACATGCGCCGCGTAGGGTCCGCTCTGGCCGAAGCCCGACAGCGAGCAGTAGACGATCCGCGGGTTGATCGCGCGGATCGTCTCCCAATCAACGCCGAGCCGCTTGACCACGCCGGGCCGATAGCCCTCCAACACGACGTCCGACGACTCGGCCAGCCGATAGAAGATCCCGCGCGCCTCGTCCGACTTGAGGTTCAGTCCAATCGAGCGCTTGCCGCGGCCCAGCGCGTAGGACGAGTAGCGCCGCCGCTCTTCGTTCGGGTCAGGCGCGACCTGCGCGTCGGCGCTGCGCCTGCCGCGCGGGCGGCCGGCCTCCTCGATCAGGATCACCTCCGCGCCCATGTCGGCCAGCAGCATCGAGCAGTAGGGACCCGGCGCGAGCCGCGAGAGATCGAGCACTCGCACGCCGTCGAGCGGACCATCCAACACCGGCGCATCAGTCACGATCGACCCCTTTCGCTGGCAGCAGGACGCGCTGCGTACGCTACGACCCGCCGGTCAGCGCGCGGCGCCGCAGCGGCACGTTGAACACCCACAGCGATGTGAGGCCGACGATCGAGATCGGCACGAGCACCAGCGCGTGCAGCGTCGTCGCGTAGGCGATCGCCGCCTCCTCCGCCCCGACTCCCGCGCCCAGATCGCCGAGCTTGGCGAGGAAGATCAGCAGCACCGCCTTGGTCGCCCACTCGAACGGGCCGACGCCGCCGCTTGTCGATGGGGCAGTGATCAGGATGTTCGCCGCCGCCGCGACCAGGAAGTAGACGGGGAACGGCAAGCCCAACCCGAACGCCTCGCCGACCATCGCGTACATCACCGCCTCGAGCCCCCAGGCGAGGAAGCTGGTCCAGAGCGCACCGCGCACCTGTTCGCGATTAGCCTGCGCGCCCATCCCGGCGATCACCGGCGCCAGCCAGCCCTCCATCCGCTCGGCGCCCCACGGCACGCGACGCACGACCCGTCCCAACAGCTCCTCGGCCCGCTCGGGATGATGCGCCACGGCGCCAAACAGCAGGAAGGCGCCGACCATCCCGAACAGCAGGCATCCCATCCCGGCGGTGAGCGTCGGCCCTGCCCAATGCATCCCGCCGACGCCAATCAGGCTGCACGTCACGCCCACGCAGAGGAACACCGTGAGCATCAGCCCGTCGTAGACGCGCGTCATGAAGATGCTCGAGAGCCCGCTGGCTCGCGAGATCCCGTGCCGCTCGGCCAGCACGTGCGCTCGCACCAGCTCGCCCGCGCGCAACGGCAGCACATTGTTGACGCCGAAGCCGATCGCCACGATCGGGAACAGCCGCCACCAGGCAATCACCTGCAGATGCCGCAGCAGGTAGTGCCAGCGAGCCGCACGCAACGCGATGCCCGCGAAGTAGACCCCCAGCGCCGGCACGATCCAGATCGGCGACGCCTCCGTGAAGGCCCGCCCGACGCCGTCGAAGTTGGTGTTGCGCAGGAATAGCACGGCGAATGCCGTGCTCACGGTGAGGCCGATTATCGGCCGGGCGTAAGGCACTGAGAGCGATGCCACGGCCTACTCCGCCGGGCGCCGCATCGCTCGAGTGGCGGTCGGCCCGCGGCGGCTCACGCTCAGCTCGCTTCGATCCGTCGTCCGGCGAGACGCAGCGCCTCGCGCGCCCGCTCCTCCCAACGCCGCAGCGCGGCCGAAATCTCCGTGCGGCGGCGCTGCGCCGCCAGGTACATCCCGCGCGCCAGCTCGACCGCGAAGAACGCCGCGAACGCCACCACCCCCCCGGAGATGACGTCGGCGAAGTAGTGCTCGCCGAGGTAGATCAGCGCGAACGCCAGAGCGGCGGAGTAGAACACGGCGATCCCGGTCAGCACCCGCGAGCGGAGCATCAAGCCCACCAGCACCACCACGAACGAGGCCGCGAAGTGCAGCGATGGCATCGCCGCCGTCGGGTTCGGCTCGGCCAGAAAGTCGAACGCGCTGCCGTAGAGCGATGCGCCCAGAATCGCTGGCCCGACGCCGTCCATGCCGCGCACGACGCCGCCCAACAGGCCCTGCTCGCTCGCCATCCAGGGCGGCGCCGTGGGCGCCAGGAAGTAGAGCGTGACGCCCACGTAGAAGGTCGCCAGCACAATCACGATCACGCGCGAGGACATCCGCCGCGCGAAGAAGTACACGCCCACCACTGTCGCGTGCGGGAACACGAACCACAGCCAGTGGGTCACGGCGGAGGCGTAGGCCAGGAAGCCCGGCTGGGGGCCGACGCCGCCGATTCGCGCCTGCAACCAGGCCGACGGCGCAGCGCCGCCGAACATCCACAACTCCCAATCGATCACGTAGGCGGAGAACGTGGGCAACCCGGTCTCGTCGGCCGCGTCGCGCAGCTGGGTGAACAACGCGAGGGCGACGAAGTACGCCGCCAGCATGCCGCCCTCGCCGCGACTGCGACCGAGCGCCAACCCGGCCAAGGCGGCGGCGCCGACGATCGGCGCGAAGATCACCGCATCGAGCCCGACGGCGAGACGAATCACGATCGCTAGCACGCCTGCACCCAGGGCGACCCACGCCGCCATCTGGCCGAGCCGCCGGTGTCGTGCTGCTTTCACGTCCTAAAGGCCTCGCCGGATGAGAAGCTGCGCGACAAGCCTAACGACCTGCGCCGCGAGATTCAGCCCGCAGCGGATGCCCTGCGGGTGGCCGCCGACTGAGCGCCGATCTCGGAGCGACCATCAACGGTCTGTAGCGGCGGCCGGCGCCGCGAGGCGCTCGCTGATCAGCTCCGCGATTCGCGGCAGCTCGGTCAGTGAGTCGCGTTCCTCGCGGCGCGAACTGCGCAGAAAGACGATCGCGGCGCCCTGCGAAAACACGATCACCTCCGTGCGCCAGCGCCCGCCTTCGTGACCATGCAGCAGCCGCGCCGACATCGCCGCCGAGCCCAACGGCGGGACGGCGACCGCCTCCGCGCGAAACAGGTCGTGATCGGGACTGGTGAAGCTCAGCGCGATCGCGGGCGACTGTTCCGAGAGGTAGCGCACCCAGGCCTCGGCCGACTCCGCGCTCACGTCGGTGATCACGTGCCACCAGAACGTCTCGCCGTTCGGGCTCGTCGCAGAGGGGCTGAAGACGCTGCCGTCGTGCCCAAGCGCGCGTGCGGGCAGCGCCGAGATCACCGGGTCCTGCATGTTCTCCAGCCACTCGATCAGCCCCGCCTGGAGCGCGGTCGACTCGAGGTGCGCCCCCAGATCGTCGACGGTCAGCACGATCACCTGCACGGGCGGCGGCGCTGCGGGCTGTTGTTCAGCCTGCGCAGCAGCCGGCGACTCTGCCGGCGGCTGCACGGGCGTGGTCACGTCGCCATTGCACACCGCCAACACGAGCGCCGACAGCACGAGCGCCGCCACAAACGCGACGAGTGCGGTGCGCGTCAGCCGCCGAGCCCCCATCCCACCTTCGGCGCCGTCCTCGCCGGCCACCGGTCAGCCCACCCCATCCGCACCGTCGGCCTCGGCGACGCGCAGAATCACGCGGAACGTGGTGCCCTCGCCCTGCTCGCTGAAGACCGCAATCTCCCCATCCTGCGCCCGCACCAGCTCGCGGGCGATCGCCAAGCCGAGGCCGGTGCCGCCCTGCGCGCCGGGCCGATCGGACTTGTAGTAGCGGTCGAACAGGTGCGGGATCGCCTCCTCGGGAATCCCGACGCCCGTGTCGGCGACAGACATGCTCACGCTCGTCTCGCTCTCCGAGCGCGCGCTAAGCGTCACGTGGCCTCCCGGTGGCGTGTGCCGCAGCGCGTTGTCCACCAAGTTACCGAGCACCTGCTCGAGGCGATCCCAGTCGCCCAACGCGTCCGGCGCGACGCCGTCCTCAACCTTCAGCTCCACATCGAGCTCTTCGGCGCGCAGCGTGAACAGATCGCCGATGTGCTCCATCAACATCCCCAGCGTGACCGGCGCTCGCTCGACGCGCGCCTGGCCCGCCTCGATCCGCGATAGATCGAGCAAGCCCTCGACCAGCCGCAACAGCCGCCGCGACTCGTCCTCGATGATCCGGTAGGCGTTGCCCCGCCCCTCCTCCTCGACCACGTCGTCCATCAGCGCCTGCGAGAAGCCGTTGATCGAAGTCAGCGGCGTCTGCAGGTCGTGCGACACGTTGGCCAGAAAGTCGCGCAGCGCCGTCTGCTGACGCTCGACCTCCTCCGTCATCTGGTTGAACGACTGGCCCAGTTCGCGCACCTCCTGGGAACCGCCGATCTCGACGCGCTGCTGCAGCCGCCCCCGCGCGACGCTCCGCGCGGCCGCAGCGACCCGCTGCACCGGCCGGTAGATCGAACGCGACAGCGCCAGGCCGACCAATCCCGCGATCACCAGCGCGACCAACCCGGCCACCAGCAGATTCGGCGCGAGATCAGTCAGCACCGCCGCGCGCGGCTCCGCCACCTTGGCGACCGCGAGGCAGCAGAAGCCCTGCCGCTCCGCGTTGGCCGGCGGCAGCGCGACGACGATATAGGTCAGCCGTTCGCCGCCGGGCGCTTCGATCTCGCCCTCCCACGACGCGCCCGGCTGAAGCTCCGACAACTCCAGGCCGAGCCGCTCGCCGCGGAACCGATCCTCCTGCTCCTGCACCGCCGCGACCCGACCGTCGGCGGTCAGCCCCAGCACCACCACGTCATCGTCTTCCGAGATCGACCCTCTCAGCAGCGGACTCGTCTCGAACAGCTCCAGCATCTGGCCGAGCCGCCGACTCTCCTGGCCCTCCGAGAACAGCTCCGGCCCCCAGGCCTTGGCGATCTCGCGCACGCGCGACTGCTCGATGCTCTGCTGATAGCTGCCCAGCACGAAGAACAGCGCAGCGCCTGTCACCGCCAGAGTGATCAGGATGATCGCCGCCAAGGTGAGATAGATGCGCGCGCGGATCGTGCGGGCGCGCAGCCGCTCCGGCCAGCGCAGGCGCGCCCTCGCAGACCGCTCGCTGCTACTCGCCGCCATCCTGCGACCGACCGTCGGCCCCCGGCTTCGATCCGTTCGACGACCCCTGCGCCGGCGGATCCTCGATCACCGTCAGCTTGTAGCCCACCCCGCGCAGCGTCTCGATCGCCAGATCGCTGTTCTGCAGCTTCTGCCGCACGTGGTTGATGTGCACATCGACGGTCCGCGTCTCGCCGCTGAACGTGTAGCCCCAGACCAGGCTGAGCAGCTGCTCGCGCGACATCACCGTGTTCAGGTTCTGGGCCAGCGCGAACAGCAGGTCGAACTCCTTGGTGCGCAGCTTCAGCCGCTCGCCGCCGAGCTCCGCCTCGCGCTGTTGACGGTTCAGCCGCAGGCTGCCCACCGTCACCTCGACGCCCGAGCGGTGAATCCCGTCGGTGCGCCGCAGGATCGCCTTGACGCGCGCGACCAGCTCCTTCGGGTTGAACGGCTTGGTCAGGTAATCGTCGGCGCCCAGCTCCAGCCCGGCGACCTTGACCGTGTCCTCGCGGCGGACCGTGAGCATCATGATCGGCACGTCGGAATACTGGCGCAGGGTCTTTGTCACCTCGAAGCCGTCCAGCTTCGGCATCATCAGGTCCAGCACGACCAGGTCCGGCCGCATCGAGAGCGCCTTGTCCAGCGCCTCGCGGCCGTCGACGGCGTATTCGAGCTCGTAGCCCTCGCGCGAGAGGTACGTCCGCACCAGCTCGCGGATGTGCGGCTCGTCATCTGCGATCAGGATCTTCATCGGCACATCACACCTCGCCGCAAACCCTGACCACTATATGCACATCGAGACCGCCGTGCGCCAGCCCCTGATACGATCCACTCGTCCAACCGCCCGAAATCGAGGAGCCAGCCCTTATGCCGCGCGAATTGCCGGCCGGCGTGATCGTTCGCGCCGCCAATGCCGAAGAGATGGAAGACTTCCGCTTCGTCGCGAACATCGCGCTTGGCGAGCACGGCGTGCCCGAGCGCGACCCGGTCACCTACCTGCGCCCCGAGTGGAGCACCTGCGTGTTCGAGCACGGCCAGCTTGCCACCACCTTCGGCGCCTGGCCCTTCTCGATGCGCTTCAACGGAGAGCGCGCGGCGATCGCCGGCGTCACCGCGGTCGGCACCCTGCCAACCAAGCGACGCCGCGGCTATCTGCGCTCGGCCATGGAGTATTCGCTGACCGAGCAATACGAGCGCGGCCAGTCGCTCGCGGTGCTCTACGCCTCACAAGCGGCGATCTACCAGCGCTTCGGCTACGCGGTCTGCTCCAACCGCGCTAGCTACGAGATCGACCCGCTCGATCTGCACTTCATCCACTACCCCGAGCCGCGCGGTGAGCTGTCGGTCAGCAACGCCGCCGACCTGCCCGACGACGCGCAGGTGATCCGCGATCTCTATCGCGCCTTCGCCGCACCGCGCCACGGACTGGTTCACCGTGGGCGCGACACCTGGGACGCCGAAGCGCTCGCCGAACCGGACGACATCCACGAAGGCCCGATTCGCTGCCTGCTCTACGAGGAAGATGGCCAGCCGCTCGGCTACATGCTCTACACCAGCGCCGAGCTGCGCGAATACAGCACGATCACGGGCGGACAGCGTGATCACCGCACGACGGTCCGCGAATACGGCTGGCTCACCCCGGCGGCCTACATCGCGATGTGGCAATTCATCGCGGCGCACGACCTCGTCTGGCGCATCTACGTGGCCGACGCCCCAGAGGACGATCCGCTGTTCGTCTACGCGCGCGACCCGCGCACGCTGCGGCGCAAGACCAGCGACGGGGTTCTGGTGCGGATCGTCGACCTCGCCCGCGCGCTCTCGATTCGCCCCTACCCCGCCGAGGGCAGCGTCAGCTTCCGCGTGCACGACGACCTCTGCGACTGGAACGACGCGACCTGGGCGCTGGACGTAGGGCCCGAGGGCTCCGACATCCGCCAGACCGACGCCGAGCCCGACTTCAGCCTCGACGTTCACTCAATGGCCCAGCTGATCACGGGCCACCTCTCGGCCTCCTACCTCGCGCGCCTCGGCCGCCTCGATGTCACCAACCGCTCAGCCCTGGCCCGCGCCGACGCCATCTTCGCCACCGAATACCGCATGCACTGCATGAACCACTTCTAGGCGCGACGAGCGCTAGACCGGCTCGCCCAGCAGATAGCGCCCGACCGCCTCCTCCAACGCACCGACCTCCGCTGCGCTCAGGTCGCGGTACGGCGGCCGCGCGTGGGTCAGCGGCAGGCCGCTCGTGAACGCCAGCAGCTGCTTCAGCGCCCCGACCTTCGGGAACGCGTTGAGGATCGCGTGCAGCTCGTTGAGCTGCCGCTGCGGGCGCTCCGGCTCACCGCCGTTGCGGTGCGCATACTGGATCGTGCTGACCAGCGCCGGGACGGCGTTGGCCAGCCCCGACACACCGCCGACGCAGCCCACGCCGTACAGCGCCGCGTGCGCCTGGTCGGCCCCCGCCATCACCCGGAACTCGCTGCCCGGGCCATCTTCCGGAACCAGATCGAGATATCGCCGCGTCCGCTCCGCGTCGCCCGACGAATCCTTGATCCCCATCAGCACATCGCCGTGCAAGTCCAGCAGCGCCAGCACCACCTCATCGGGGATGTCGATCCCTGCGTGCGGCGGGATGTTGTAGAGCAGCGCCTTCGCCCCCGCCGGCAGCGACTCGAGCACCGTCGAGAACCAGTCGACCAACCCCATCGACTCGATGTTCTTGAAGAAATACGGCGGCAGCAGCGCCACCGCGTCGGCGCCCGCGTCGAGCGCCTCGTTCGCCGCGCGAATCGTGTCGGGCAGCGAGACCATCGTCGCGCCCGCGACGACCGTCAGCCCACCCGCCTCCGCCGCGACCGTCTCGATCACGCGCCTGCGCTCCTCGAGACCGACCGACGGCCCCTCGCCGTTCGTGCCGAGCGTCAGCAGACCGGTGATCCCGAAACTCCGCAGCCACGCGATGTGCCCGGCCAGCCACTCAACATCCACGTCGGCGCCGCCGCGCGTGAACGGCGTCACCTGCGCCACCATCAGCCCATCAAGATTGAGTCCCATGCGCGCATCGTAGCGCCGCCCGACATCGCCGCACGGTGGCGCCGCTCCGTACGCTCAGCGAGTGGCTCATCTCTACATCACCGCGGCGACCGGCGCGCTGAGCACCGACGCCGCCCCGGTCGGCGGCGGCGTCGCGGTGCTCGAAGCGCTGCTGCCGCAGCTCGACGGCGCCGGGCTTGACTACACCGTGCTCACGCCCGGCCGCGCCGACGACTCGTCGCCGCAGCGCCAAACACTCGGCGTGCCGACGCTGCGCAACGCGCCGCCTGACCGACTGCTCAAGCTGAGCGAGCGCGACTACGCCCGGTTCGCCCTCGAATGGGAAGCGGCGCTCAGCCGATTCTTCCGCGACATCCCAGCCGAAGGCGCGGTCGTGCTCGCCAACGATGTCAGCGAGGGCCCCCCGTTCCGTGCGCTGCACAAGCGCGGCTTCCGCCAGATCGTCCTCTTCCACGTGGTCGTCGCCGAGTTCTTCGCCCGTCGCTACCTCCAGCAGCGCCTCAGCCTGCCCGTCAGCGCTGCCCGCCTCGCCGCCGTCTGGCGCATCGTCGAGCGCGCAGGTCTCAGCCGCGTCGCGCCCGACATCGCGCGGCTCGTCTGGGCCAAGGAGGACGACGCGGCGCGCTACGCCGACGCGCTGGTGCTGCCCTCCGCGCCGCTCGCCGCGTCCCTGGCGACCTGCTACCCGGACCGCGATGTCGCCAGCCGCTCGCACATCGTCGGGTGGGGCGTCGTCGGCCAGCCCGACCCCGCGCTGCGCGAGCGCCGCCCCGCCGCGCTGAAGGCGGTCGGGGCCGACCGCAACCGCTTCCAGCTGCTCGCCCTCAGCCGCATCTCGCCCGAGAAGCGCCTCGAACTGCTGATCGAAGCCCTCCGCATCATCGAACGCCAGTCGCCCAGCACCGCCCAGCGCATCGAGCTCACCATCGCCGGCGCCCCTGCCTACATGGGCAGCGCGGCCTACATGCGGCGCCTCCGCTCACTCGCCGCCAGCCTCGAAGAAATCCCCGTCAACTTCCCCGGCTACGTCTCGCCGCCGCTCAAGTGGGAGCTGCTCGCCGCCGCCGACCTGTTCGTCTCGCCCTCCTTCTACGAGGCCTACGGCCTGACCATCGCCCAGGCGCTCGGCTCCGGAACCCCCGTCCTCGCCGCCGATCACGAGGGCGCGCAGGCAACCATCACCCCCGAGACCGGCTGGATCGTCGCGGGCCGACCCGCCGACTTCGCCGGCGCGATTCGTCGTGCGCTCGCCGCCGACGACACGCGGCAGCTGCGACCGATGAGGAGCGCGGCCGCGCAGTGGGGCGCAAACCACGACTTCTCGCCCGCCGCGTCGCGCATCATCGAGCTGGTGCGTAGCCTGTCGCAATGACGCGAGCCAGTGGGAGCCAACATGAACCAACGCGCGGTGCTGTTCGATTTCGGCGGAGTCCTGATTCAGATGGATTGGGACTCCTATGACGCCCTCGCCCAGCGCTGGAATCTGCCCGCCGGCGTGCTCGCCGACGCCTTCTACCGCACGCCCGAATGGCACGCGATCGAAACCGGCGAGGGCAACTGGGACACCTGGCAGCGCGGCGTCGAACGCAAGCTCGCGCCCTGGCTCGCGGACCCCGCCACCGACGTCCGGGCGATCCTCGACGCCTGGTACGCCCAGCCCTGGCAGTACCACCTACCCAACTTCGAGCTGGCGCACGATCTCCAGGCGGCCGGCCACAAGATCGGCGTGCTCAGCAACGCCCCCGACGATCTGCGCGCCAGGTTTCTGGACAACCTCCCGATCGAGGTCCACTGGGACGCGATCGTGGTCTCCGGCGAGATCGGCCTGCGCAAGCCCGACCCGCGCATCTTCCAATACGCCGCCGAGCAGATCGGGACGCCGCCCGAGGACTGTTTCTTCATCGACGACCTGCACGAGAACGCGGCCGGCGCGCGGGCGATCGGGATGAGCGCGTTCCACTTCACCCGCAACAACTACGGCGCGCTGCGCGTCGCGCTGCGGATCGCCGGAATCGACCTACCGCGCTGAGCCTCGCGGGCGCTCCAACCCCTCATACGCCGTCGGCCGCGGACGAATCCGCGTCACCAGCATCGCCCGCCGCTCCCAATCGACCTCGTACACGATCCGCCAGCGATCCACCCGGACGCTCCACACGTCGGGGTGTCCCTCCAGCTCTTTCCCACCGCCCGTCGTCGGACCCGCCTCCAACTCGCGAAGCGCGCGCTTTATCCGCCGCCGACGTTCGGGACTGAGAGCGCGGAACTCCGCAATCGCGGGCTCATCCCGGCTGACCTCCCATCGAGGTCGTGGGTTCACTCATCATCCAGGATGAAGAACGCCGCAGCGTCGGGAAAGTCGGCCTTCAGCTTGCGGAAGAACTTCTCCCCGGCGGCCGATGCTGGATCCAGCTCGAACACCCAGTCATGGCCATCCGGAAAATACGCGTCAAGCTTGCGAAAGAACTCCACATCCTCGGGATACTGCTCGTCCAATTCCTGCAACCAGTCCCCAAGCAGGACGGTATTTCCCGCCGCCGATCGTTCCTTCGAAATGCGAATGTCTTCGGCGATCTCCTCCGGCGTGTCCTCCCACTCCTCTTCTTCCCTCACCCACTCGAGCGTCGCCGGCATCCCCCACGCGATTCCCTGCTCAATCCGCCTGGACCGCTGTCGTGTACGCCGTTCCTCCCATGTCAGTTCGTCACGAATCACCACAAGGAACTCTCGCAATCCACCTTCAGTCTACTCAATCTCCGCGCCCTCGCTCACGCAAGACCAGATGGAACAGCGCGGCGAACAACGACCCGGCCGCTGGCGCCACCCAGTAGACCCAGTGATCCGACCAGAACCAGGCCAGCGCGGCCGGCCCAAACGATCGCGCCGGGTTCATCGAAGCCCCGCTGACCGCCCCGCCCAGCGTCACTGCGGCCGCGATGTACAGGCCGATCGCGATCGCGATCGTGGGCCCCTGATGACGCCGTTCCGCCAGCAGCAGGATCGCGTAGACCAGGAAAAACGTGAGGACGATCTCCATCCCGATCGTCTGCAGCAACGGACCGCCCGGGTAGTTCGAGCCGAGCCACGACTGGCCCTCCAGCGTGTGATTGCGGAACAGCGCGTGCAGCACCGAGCCGGCGATCAGCCCGCCCGCGATCTGCGCCGCCACGTACGGCACGAGTCGCCGCCCCGAGAGCCGGCCCGACAGCCACAGTCCCAACGACACCGCCGGGTTCAGGTGCGCGCCCGAGATGCTCCAGAACGCGAAGATCATCACCGCCACGCTGAAGCCGTTGACCAGCCCCACGCCGAGCATCCCGATGTTGCCGCCGGCCCACCAGTTGACGTGCGCCGAACCGGCGCAGAAGAACACCAGGCCGAACGTCCCGATCACCTCCGCCATCACCCAGCGGGCGTGATGCGCGTTGCCGGTCACCACCGCCGGCAGCAGACGACCCAGCGCCTGCGCCGGCTGCTCAAGCGGTCCACCGACCGGTGCTCCGTCGCTCGCGGCTGCTGCCATGCCGACACGATACGGACCGATCGCTATCGATCGTTGTCGCGCTGTTAGCGTGAATCCGCCAGCACCAAATGCACGGAGCGCCGATGTCGCCAGACCACACCAACCGCCTCGCTCAGGAGACATCGCCCTACCTGTTGCAGCACGCGCACAACCCCGTCGACTGGTTCGCCTGGGGCGACGACGCCTGGGCCAAGGCCCGCGCCGAAGACAAACCGGTGCTCGTCTCCGTCGGCTACGCCGCCTGCCACTGGTGCCACGTGATGGAGCGCGAATCGTTCGAGGACGAGCAGATCGCGCAGCTCCAGAACGACCTCGTCGTCAGCATCAAGGTCGACCGCGAGGAACGGCCCGATGTCGACGACATCTACATGGACGCCGTGCAGTTGCTGCAGGGCCACGGGGGCTGGCCGCTCAACGTGTTCTGCACACCCGACGGCCGCCCCTTCTTCGGCGGCACCTACTTTCCCCCGCAGGGACGCACCGGCATGCCCGGCTGGCCCGATGTGCTGCGCGGCATTTCGCGCGCCTGGCAGGAGCAGCGCACGCAGGTCGAGCAGCAGGCCGAGCAGCTCACCCAACACCTCAACGTGCGCGTCGAGCTCGCCGCCGAGGAGTCCTCCGAAACCGCCGGCTCGATTCGGCGCCGAGCCGCGAGCCAGCTGCTCGAGAACCGCGACCGCACCTACGGCGGCTTCGGCGGCGCGCCCAAGTTCCCCCAGCCCGCCTATCTGCACCTCATGCTCCAGCAGGCGCTCGACCCCGGCGCCGCCGACGCCGATGCCGCTCGCGAACATCTCAGCCTCACCCTGCGCCGGATGGCCGAGGGCGGAATCTACGACCAGCTTCAGGGCGGCTTCCACCGCTACTCGGTCGACCAGGTCTGGCTCGTCCCGCATTTCGAGAAGATGCTCTACGACAACGCGCTGCTGATCCCGCTCTACCTGGCCGCCTGGCGGCTGACCGGCGACGAGCTCTTCCGCCGCATCGCCGCTGAGACCTGCGATTACCTGCTCAGCGGCCTCCAGACGCCCGACGGCGCGTTCTTCGCCTCGACCGACGCCGACTCCGAGGGCGTCGAGGGCAAGTACTTCGTCTGGACCCGCGACGAGCTCTTCGAGCTGCTGCCAGCCGACGACGCCGAGATCGCGCGCCGATATTGGGGCGTCGACATCGGCGGCAACTTCGAGGGCCAGACGATCCTCAACGTCGCCAACGAGGCCGGATCGGTCACTCGCTGGCTGAACATCTCTGAACAGGACCTGAACGCGTCACTACAGCGCAGCCGCGAGACCCTGCTCGCCAGCCGCGCTGGCCGCATCCCCCCCGCCACCGATACCAAAGTGATCACCGCCTGGAACGGCCTCGCGATCGACGCCCTGGCACAGGCCGGCGCGCAGCTTGGCGAGCCGCGATTCATCGCCGCCGCCGAGCGAGCGGCTGCCTTCATCCTCGACCACATGCACACCGCCGACGGCGCACTGCTGCGCATCCACGCCGGCGGCCGCGCCTCCGTGCAAGCCTTCCTCGAGGACTACGCCGCGCTCGCCGACGGCTGCCTCTCGCTCTACGAAGCGACCGCCGACGAGGCTTGGTTCGCCCACGGCCAGCGCCTCGCCGAGGAGATGTGCGCGCGCTTCTGGGACGACGAGCACGGCGCGTTCTTCGGCGTCGCGCACGACGGCGAAGAGCTGATCGCCCGCCGCAAGCCGACTCAGGACGGCGCAACACCGTCAGGCAACGCCGTCGCCGCGCGCGCGATGACGCGGCTCTACGCGCTCACCGCCGAGGGCCGCTGGGCCGACCGCGTCGAGTCCTCACGCCACGCCTTCAGCGCCTTCCTGGAACGCGCCCCCACGATGCTGGGCGACTTCGTCAGCGCGCTCGACTGGCTCGAACAGCACCGCACCGTCGCCATCGTCGGCAGCGCGGACGACCCTGAGGTGCGGCGGATGCTCGAGGTCGCGCGCGGCGGCGAGCCACACCCGACCACTGTGATGCTGCGCGACCCCGCCCAGCCCACGGTCGTCCCGCAACTCGCCGACAAGCCCGCCACCAACGACCGACCGACCGCCTACGTCTGCCGCGGCTTCGCCTGCAGCGCGCCCGTGCACACAGCCGAGGACCTGCGTACCCTGATCGCGGGTCCGATCCCCAGCTAGCTCCGGAGGGACCAGGCAATGGCAGACACGCCCCATCAGACGATGATCGCCGCGTTCCGCAGCAACGACGCCGCCGCACTGATCGACTGGCTCTGCGACACCTTCGACTTCGAGCGCAACTTCGTCGTCCCCGGCGAAGGCGGCCGCGTCGAACACGCGCAGCTGACCTGGCGCGGCAGCATGGTCATGCTCGGCTCGGCCGGCGACGGAACCAACTACCTGGACAAGACCGTCGGCCACGCCTCGATCAGCCTGACCGCTGAGTCGCGCCAGCAGGTCGACGATCTATGGCGGCGCGCGCAGGCAGCGGGAGCGCCGGCGCCCTACCCACTTGAGGACACCGAATACGGCTCGCATGCCTTCACCGTCCAGGACCCGGAGGGCAACCTCTGGCACTTCGGCACCTACGACCCCTTCGCACCGACGGAGTAAGCCCCCATGTCGAACCCCGGACACCAGACCATCATCCCCAGCCTGCGCTACGACGACGCGCCCGCCGTGATCGAATGGCTGCACGCGATCTTCGGCATGACCGAGCACTTCGTCGTCCGCGAAGGCGACCAGATCGAGCATGGCCAGATCGCCTGGCGCGGCAGCATCGTGATGCTCGGCTCGATGATCGGCAACCCCGACGACCCGCACAACCTCCCCTACCAACACGGGTCGATCAGCCTGACCGCCGAGTCGGCCGAGCAGGTCGACGAGATCTACGCCCGCGCGGTCGCGGCCGGCGCCACGATCATCCAGCCGCTGACCGACACCGAGTACGGCTCCCACGCCTTCACGATCGCCGACGCCGAAGGCAATCACTGGCACCTCGGCACCTACGACTCACTTGCAATGGATCAACAATGACCCAGATTCCCCAGCCCGACCGACCCGAGATGCCCGACAGCTTCGGCCTCGGCAACACCGACTTCGCCTTCACGCCGATCGAATGGTCGTCGGTCGTGGAGCGCCTCAGCAGCGAGCGCAACTACTGGATCTCGACCACTCGACCCTCGGGCCGCCCGCACTGCGTGCCGGTCTGGGGCGTCTGGGCGGATGACGCGCTTCACTTCCTCACCGACGCCAAATCGCTCACCGCGCTCAACCTCGCCAACGACCCGCGCTCCGGCGTGCACCTCGAGAACGGCGACAATGTCGTGATGCTCGACGGCCAGTTCGAGCAGGTTCCCCTGACCGCCGGCGTGCTCGCCGCGTTCAACGCGAAGTACGACATGCCCCCGATCGCGGAGGGATTCCCCGCCTTCCGGCTCGAGCTGCGCAAGGCGATCGCCTGGCGGGAAGAGTCGTTCCCCAGCACGGCCACCCGCTGGCGCTTCTGAGGCCGCTAACCCGAGCGGTCCCACTTGAACGTGAAGATCGCAAGCGCCAGCCCAACCACGATCCACACGCCGAGCACGAGCGCCCCAAGCTCCAGCTGCCAGTGCATCCCCGGCTCCGCGTACTTGTAGCCGTCGGGCAGAAACACCGAGCGCAGCCCCTGCGCCACCCAGCGCAGCGGAAACACCCCGGCCACCCACTGCAGCCACGGCGGCAGCGACGACAGCGTGAAGAACACGCCCGACACGAACTGCAGCAGGATGAACGGCGCCTGAATAATCGCCGGCGCAGCGCGCGCCGACGGAATCACCGCAGTGATCGCGATCCCCATCACGCAGCCCGCGGGCACCCCGAGCGCGATGACCCAGACCAGCGTCAGCCAGCCGCCCGCGTCGGGCAGCTCCACGCCGTAGGCGAACACCCCCAGAATCAGCATCACGACCAGCTGCAGGATCGTGATTGCCAGCGCCGCGCCGATCAGGCCGAAAAAGAACGACGACTTCGGCAGCGGGGTCGCCGCCAGCTGCTTCAGCGTGCCGTCGAACTGTTGAACGGCCAGCGAGTTGCCGAGCAGGTTGAACGACGTCCCGAAGATCGCCACGCCCATAATCCCCGCGACGAAGTACTGGCTGAACGTCACCACTGGCACAGAGCCCTGCGCCTCCTGGGGGATCGGAATCTCAAACGTCAGTAACGACGAGAAAATGACCAAGAACATGATCGGGAAGACGACGACGAAGAACAGCGCTGCCGGTTCGCGGTAGATCGTCTTGAGGTTCAGTCCCATGTAGGCGTAGCCGAGCCGCACCACCCGCAGCGACCGCGCGGCGGTGATCATCGCCCCACCGCCTGATCCACCTCATCCGCCTGATCCGCCCCCACGCCCTCCGCTGGCCCGTCCTCTGGCCCGTCGCCCACCAGGTCGATGTACATCTGCTCCAGCTTCGCGTGCTCGACCGTCAGCTCGGGCAGCTCCCCGATCCCCCGCCCGCGCGCCCAGTCGATCAGCTCACCCAGGTCCCGCGTCGGCGTCTGCGACGGCAGCGACAGCCGCCCATCGACCCCGCGCCGCCCCTCCGACAATGCTGCCGACCAGGCCGCAGGCAGATCATCGGTCGCCAACCCCGCCGGCGGCAGCCACGAGATCCGCGTATCGGTCTGCATCTTCCGCCGCAGCGCCCCCACATCTCCCTCGAAGATCAGCCGACCATCTTTGATCATCCCGATCCGCTGCGCCAGATTCTCCGCCTCGTCGAGATAGTGCGTGGTCAGCAGCACGGTGGCGCCGCGCTCCGTGAGCCCGCGCACGACGCTCCACGCCTGCCGCCGCGCAGCGACATCGAAGCCGGTCGTCGGCTCATCAAGGAAGATCAGGTCGGGGTTGCCGATCACGCTGGTCGCCAGGTCGAGCCGGCGCTTCTGCCCGCCCGACAGTTTGGATCCGCGCCGGTCGGCGTGCTCCGTCAGGCCGACCAGCTCCAGAGCCTCGCTCGGGTCCATCGGGTCGTCGTAGAGCTTCGCCGTGAAGTTGAGCATCTCGCGCGGCGTCAGTCCCTCCATCGGCGTGCTGCGCTGCAACACGATCCCTACCCGCCGGTTCAGCTCGCCCCGTTGCCGTTGCGGGTCGAAGCCCAACACCTGCACCTCGCCCGCATCCCGCTTGCGATAGCCCTCGAGAATTTCAACCAGCGTCGTCTTGCCCGCACCGTTGGGCCCGAGCAGCGCGTAGACCTGTCCCGATTCGATCGTCAGGTCAACCTCATCGACGGCCGCGATCGCCCCGTATCGCTTGACCAGACCACGAATCTCAACTGCCGCAGGCATGCCCCGGATGCTATGCCCCCGCCGTCCTACCGCCACCGCTGAGCGTGTCGATCTCTACACTCACCCCGAGCGAACGAAGCCGAGGAGATTGAAGATGACCAACCACGACCCCCGCCTCGCCCCCGCGAGCGAGATCGGCATCGATGAAGCGAAGCTGGAAGAGCTGTTCGGCTTCGTCGAACAACAGGTGACCGGCGACCAGATCCAGGGCGCTCAGGTCGCGATCGCCTCCCAGGGCCGCCTCGCCGGCTTCCGCAGCTACGGCTCCTCGCACCAGGGCACGAGCCTCGATCCGGTCCGCGACGACACCCTGTTCTGCATGTTCTCGTCAACCAAGGCGGTCGTCGGCGTCGGCGCCTGGTGCCTGATCGACGACGGCCTGCTCTCGCTCGACGAGAAGATCGTCGACATCATCCCCGGCTGGTGCGCCGAAGGCGGCAGCGTCGGCTACGAGACGATCACCGTGCAGCAGGTCATGCTGCACACCGGCGGCTTCCCCCACGCGCCGATGAACCCACGCCTCTGGGAAGACCGCGAGGCGCGCAACCGGCGGATGATGGGCTGGCGGCTCAACTGGGAGCCCGATTCGCAGTGGGAATACCACGCCACCGCGGCCCACTGGGTGCTGGCCGAGATCATCAACCAGCGCACCGGCCGCGACTTCCGCGAATGGCTGCGCGAGCGCCTGCTCGACCCGCTGCAGCTCGACAACCTCTACGTCGGCCTGCCCAACGAGGAGCACGACCGCGCGGCGTCGATCATCTACACCGAGCAACCGCTCCCGCCCGACGGTGGCGAGGTCTTCCCGCGGACGATCCTGCACTTCAACCTGGCCTCGCAGCGCCGTGCCGGCTGCCCCGGCGGCGGCGGGTTCGCCAACGCGGCCGACATCGCGATGTTCTATCAGGCGCTCGTCGCGCCCGCCGGCGACGACGACCGTCCGCAGACGCCGATTCGCCCCGAGACGATCGAGCTGGCCACCACGGTGCAGACCGACCCGGAGCGCCACACCGACCCGCTCAGCGGCATCCCCGTCAACCGCGGGCTGACCGTGGTGCTCGCCGGCGACGACGGCCACTCCGCCGACCGCGGATTCGGCGCCGGCGCATCGCCGCGCGCGTTCGGCCACGGCGGCGCCGGCGGCCAGGTCACCTGGGGCGACCCCGAAACGGGACTCTCAGTCGCGTTCCTGACCAACAGCTTCCAGCAGGACGAACAGATCCGCGCCCGCACCGCCCAAATCGGCTCCCTAGCCGCCGCCTGCGTCGTCTAACGGCGTGTCGACCACCCCACCGCGCCGCAATACACGGAATGGGCAGCCACAAGGGCTGCCCCTACAGGAACGGACGGGGCGCGCACGAGGAACCTTGCGACTGAACATGATATCCGTGTAGGGGCAACCCTTGTGGTTGCCCTCCTCGTTCACCATCACCAACCCGTCAATCGCAGCGCCGAACGCCACCCACGCTCCGCCTATCTGGTGGGCGACTGGTCACCCCGCCAAACAGGGACTGGGCAGCCACAAGAGCTGCCCCTACAGGAGCGGACGCGGCCCACACAATCTCCCTGTAGGGGCAACCCTTGTGGTTGCCCTCCCCGTTCACCGTCACCAACGCGTCAATCGCCGCGCCGCACGTCGCCCATGCTCCGCTAATCCTCCGACCCGGCCAGGAACGGACCCTCGGCGATCGCTGGCAGCGCTCTCGTCAGTGCGAGCGCGGCCTGCGTGTCGAGGAAGCTCAGCGGATGCAGCGCTGACCAGTTGGTCGCGGCCCAGCGTTCGCGTAGGTCGTCGCCCTCTTCGGCGCGCTCGCAGACCACGCCGATCAGGTGCTCGAGCAGCGCATCGAGCCACGCGCACAGGCCCGGCAGCTGCCTGTCGATCTGGTCGGCCGCATCGATCGTGATCGCCGCACTCTCCCGCAGCGCTCGCGCCGCCGCCTTTGGCAGCGCCGTCTCGAAGCCCGGCGCATTGACGATCGCGTAAATGTCCCGCGAGTGCGTCAACGGCGGATCGACGAACATCGCCACCGCCTCGGGCAGCTCCCCGCCTGGCGCGATCAGCGCCGACAGCTCAGCATCGAGCTCGCCCAGCGGCGAACGGGCGAGCGCCGCCAGCCCCGCGCGGCCGGCGGTCAGCAGCCGACCGTCGTCGCCGTAGCAGTGCGGCACAACGGCAGCCACATCGTCGAGGATCCGGCCCACGTAAAGCAGAATCAGGTCGATCTGCAGCGGCGTGCGCTCGACCTGCTCGCGGGTGAGCTCGCCCTCCAACGCGGCGTACTTGAGCGTCTCCAGCGGTGGCTGCATCGCCATGATCGCGTGGATCAGCTTCGGCGCGGTGTGACGCAACCTCACCGCCGCTGATTCGAACACGTCATCGAACCAGTCGTTGGGCCACACATGCTCGTTCTCGGGCAGGTCCCAGGCGAAGCGCAGCAGCAGGTCGTACGGCCACAACGCGACGCCGAAGTGGATCTGCGGGCGTGGCAGCTGCGAGCCGGGCCCACGCCGCGCGCCACTGAGTTGCCCACGCTCCGGCATCCGAATCCCGTGGCGAGCCGTGACGCTCATCGCGCTCAGTACCCCGCCGCGCGATCGACGATGTCGTGCAACTGTTCGCCGTCGATGTAGCGGCGCAGGTTGCCGGCGAAGCGCTTCGCCGCTTTGCCCATGTAGTCGTCCTGCAGGCCGCTCGTGTGCGGCGTGATCATCAGACCCGGGACCGACCAGTCAGGATGCCCGTCGGGCAACGGCTCCGGCGAGGTCACATCGGTGTAGGAGGCGCGCAGCTCACCGTTCTTGAGCGCCCGGATCATCGCGTCCCAGTCGACCACCGAGCCGCGCGCGATGTTGATCAGCGCCGCGCCCGGCTTCATCGCAGCGATCTCCTCCGCCCCGATCAGCTCCCGGGTCGCCTCCGTCAGCGGCACGCCCAGCACCACGTAGTCCGACTGCGCGAGCACATCCTGCAGACGGTCGGGGGTCCAGATCGCTCGCACACAGGCAGGCGCGTCCTCGGGCGGCGCGCCGTCGGGCGACGCCGTGCGCCGCGTGCCGATCACATCCGCCCCGAACCCGTCGCAAAGCTGTGCCACCTCCGAGCCGATCGCGCCGTAGCCGATGATCCCGACCGTGGCCCCCTCGAGCGTGCCCGGCGCGCCGCCGAAGCCCTCCCAGGCGCGCAGCCAGCTCGCGTTCCGCTGGTTCTCGATGTGGGAGCGGAATCCCTTGCAGTCGATCAGCATGAACCCGATCACCCACTCGGCCATCACTCGCGCCGCGAGACCGGACATGTTGGTGATCTGGACGTGATCGTCAAGCGGCCCGCGCAGGATGTGGTCCGCCCCGGCCCCGCCCAGCGCAACCCAATTCAGCGCCGGGGCGTCCGCGGCCATATCGCCGAACCAGAAGCACAGCCAGACCTCATCGCGCGCGCGGATCTCAGCTGATTCCGCGCGCGCCGCCTCCGCATCGACCTCCGGGTGCTCGGGGTCGCGGATGTACCGCGCGAAGTTCTGGCTGATCATGTGCAGCTCGATCCGGGGATCGACAGCCTTGATCGCTTCAATCCCGTGATCGGGCACCGGCAGGAACGATGCGACGTGAATGCGGTCCATGCCCAACCTCCACCGTTTGTAGGGCACAGAATACGCCCCAGCGGCCCGCTGCGACGGGTCGAGCGTGCGCGAGCCGTCCGTATACTGACCGCGTGGGCGAGACCACCGACCTCAAGCTCCGCTGCGCCGACGCCGACGCCACCCGCCGCGTCGGCGCGACAGTCGGCCGCGCCGCGACCGCCGGCACGGTCGTGCTGCTGGAGGGCCAGCTCGGCGCCGGCAAAACAGTCTTCGCCCAGGGCGTCGGCGCAGGCCTCGACGTCCCCTCGGTCGTCAACAGTCCCACCTTCGTGCTGATGAACGAACATCTCGGCGGACGCCTGCCGTTGCGCCACGCAGACCTCTACCGCCTCGACGATCCCGAATCGATCGCCGAACTGGGCCTCGCCGAGGCCGCCGTCGACGGGGTCCTGCTGATCGAGTGGCCCGAACGCGGCCACGACATGCTGCCGGACGACCACCTACTGGTGCGGCTCACCCCGCTCAGCGACGAAATCGGCGACGCCGTCCCACGCGAATTGACGATCAGCGCGAGCGGCCCGAGCGGGACGCAGGCACTCAACGCCATCCGCGCTGCGGCGTTGGTGCGCTAGCGCGATGGAACTGGCGATCGAATCCGTCGGAGAGCAGTCCAGCGTCGCGATCAGCGACGCCGGCCTGCTGCTCGCCGAAATTACCTGGGTCTCCGGCCGCCGCCACACCCCCTCGCTCGTCCCCATGATCGACAGCGTCTGCGCACTCGCCGACCCAAACGGTGAGGCGCCCCCAATCCGCGACGCGCTCAAGACGGTCATCGTTGACGTCGGCCCCGGCGCCTACGGCGGAATCCGCGCCGGCATGGCCGCGGCGATGGGCCTCGCCATCGCGCTCGATCTCGACTGCGTCGGCGTCGGCCGGCTCGAGATCCAGACCTACGCTCACGCCGCCGCCGACGCAGCCACCGCAATCCACCGCGCCAGCCGCGGCGCCTGGGTCTGGCAGTCCTTCGCCGGCTCGCCGAGCGCCTGGGCCCCGATATCCGAACCCACACTCGGCACGATCGACGAGCTGCTCGATCAGCTCTCAACCGACCAACGCCGCGGCGTCGTCTGCGGCGACACCGACCTGCTCGATGAAGCGCAACGCGAACGACTCACCGCGTCCAACCTCGTGGTCGGCGGCGCCGCCCTCAACGTGCGCCGCGCGTCGCTGCTCGCCGAACTCGGCTATCGGCGCTGGCTGCGCGGTGAGGGCGTGGCCCCCGGCGCACTCGAAGCGCTCTACCTGCGCGAACCGGCCATTGGGCCGCAACCTCCACCCGCTCTACCGAAGAACGAAGGATGACGACTTATGACATCTGAACGGACCCTCGTATTGGTCAAGCCCGACGGCGTGCAGCGCGGCCTCGTCGGCCCGGTGCTCGGCCGACTCGAACAGCGCGGCCTCAAGCTTGTCGGCCTCAAGCTGCTGCAGATGGACGAGGCGCTCGCCAACCGCCACTACGCCGAGCACGTCGAGAAGCCGTTCTTCCCCGGCCTGCGCGACTTCATCACCTCCGGCCCGCTCGTCGCCGCCGTCTTCGAGGGCGCCAACGCCGTCCAGCTAACCCGCAACGCGATGGGCGCCACCCACCCGATCGACGCCGCGCCCGGCTCGATCCGCGGCGACTTCGGCGTCGACCTTGGCCGCAACGTCATCCACGGCTCCGACTCACCCGAGTCCGGCGCGCGCGAGGTCGCGCTCTTCTTCGAGCCGAACGAACTCGTTGACTGGTCGCGCGACACCGAGGGCTGGATCTATGAGTAGGCTGACTTGACGAGTTGAACGAGCTACTCGACGCGCAGCAGCGTCCGGCCGGCCGACCACAGACCATCGAGGTCGTAGTACTCGCGGGTCTCGCGATCAAACACATGCACCACCACCGACCCGAAGTCGAACAGCTGCCAACCGCCGTCGGCGGTGCCCTCGCGCCGCGCGTGCGGAGCGTCGGGAATCTTGCGCAGCGTGTCTTCGAGCGCGCCGAAGTGCCGCCGCGATGTCGCGCTCGCGATCACGAAACAGTCAGCGAGGTCGGTCAGCTCAAACACCTCAAGCAGCACGATCGCCTCGGCCTGCCGCTCGGAGAGCTCCGCCACGATCGTCCGCGCCAGCCGCTCGGGTTCGAGCGCGGCGGCGATGGGGGCGGTGTCGGTCTGCACGCGTCCGAGTTTAGCAGTCAGGCGCCCCATGCCTGAGCGAGTGGTCGTGGGCATGAGCGGCGGCGTCGATTCATCTGTCGCCGCGGCGCTGCTCGTCGAGCAGGGCTACGAGGTGATCGGCATCACCATGCGCCTCTGGACCGAGGCCCGGCCCGAAGGCCTGTCGGGCCGCACCCAGTGCTGCGGGATCGAGGATGTCGAGGACGCCCGCCGCGTCGCCAATCGACTCGGCATCCCGCACTACACGCTGAATCTGGAGCGCCAGTTTCTCGAGCACGTCGTCGAGCCGTTCGTCTCCGAGTACGGCCGCGGCCGCACGCCCAATCCCTGCCTCAACTGCAACACCCACATCAAGTTCGACCGCTTCCTCGACCAGGCCAAGGCGCTCGGCGCCGACTGGCTCGCCACCGGCCACTACGCCCGCATCGCGGATGTCGAGGGCCGTCCTGCCCTGCACCGCGGCCTCGACCCCAACAAGGACCAGTCCTACTTCCTCTACACCCTCAGCGAGCGCGCCCTCGCGATGACCCGCTTCCCGGTCGGCGAGCTGCGCAAGCACGAGGTCCGCGCCATCGCCGAACGCCACGACCTCGCCGTGGCCGACAAGCCCGACAGCGCCGACATCTGCTTCGTGCCCGGCGGCGACTACCGCGCGTTCGTCGACCAGCGCCTCGACCCGCAGCCCGGCCTGATGGTCGACGCCGACGGCGCGATCATCGGCCGCCATCAGGGCGTGCAGCACTTCACGATCGGCCAGCGGCGCGGCCTCCACACCGGCGGCGGCCGGCGCCGCTATGTCGTCGATCTGGACGCGCAAACCGCGACCGTCACGCTGGGCGCAGAGGACGACCTGCTCGTCAGCACCATCGAGATCGACGAGTGCCACTGGCTCGCCGAGCCCCTCGAGTACGCAGACCGCGTCTCCGTGCAGCTGCGCTACCGATCCTCGCCGACCCCCTGCACCATCGAAATGCGCAGCAACCACACCGCCACCGTGCGCCTCCAAGACCCGGTCCGCGCCGTCGCGCCGGGCCAGGCCGCGGCCTTCTACGACGCCGACCGCGTGCTCGGCGGCGGCACAATCCAGCGGGCCACCTGACCAGCCTGCGATAGGCTGCCTTCACGATGACGCTCTCCACCATCTCCGACATTCGAGACATCGTGATCATCATCACGGGCCTGCTCGGCATCATCTCGCTCGCCGTGTTTCTGATCCTCACGATCGTGCTCGGGTGGCTGACCTTCCGTCTGCTTCGCACCACGCGCACGACGCTGCGCGATGGCGTGCCGCCGCTTCTCGATCAGGCCCGCGAGACCATGCAGTCAGTCAAGGGCACCGCCGACTTCCTCGGCGAGTCGGCCGCCGCCCCCGTGATCCGCGCCTACGGTGTCGTCTCCGGCATCCAGCGCGCGCTGCAAGTCCTCGGCCGCAGGAGCGAGTAGCCAACATGGGCCTCCGTCGCGGCCTCAGCATCGGCTTCCTGCTCGGCGTAGTCGCCGCTCTCTTGGGCCGCATCCTCACCGCCGAGAACAACAAGGAACAGTGGGAGCAAGCCAAAGGCGAAGCTGAATCCGCCGCGGCCACCCGCGAAGCGTCGTTGCGGGCCCGCCACACCGCCGCCCGCCAGGCCGGCCGCCTCCCCGACGACCCCGACTAGCGTCCCAACCGCCACACGACCGACCGATCACGCAGCCTTCACCGGCGTCGCGTCCCAGGTCGCGCCATCAAGGATGCGCCCCGCCCGCTTCTTGCCGACCCGCTTGCCGCTCGCGTCATGCGCGCCCCACTGCTTAAAGAAGAAGGCGACGCCGACCGCCCCGCACTGATCGCGAATCCCCCGAGGCCACTCCGGCTGCATCGGCCGCGCCCCCGGGCCGCTTTCGCCGCCAGCGATCACCCAATCGATGCCCTCAAGATCCAGCTCAAGCGGCCCTAGCAGCGGCTCGCACGAGAGAAACCGCACTGCCGCCGGAACCTCGCGCAGATGCTCGATCCGCGATGTCCAGCGCTGGTTCTCGACCGACACGCCCATCCAGACGTGAGCGGGCCACGGGAGTGATGGGGCGAGCTCGGCGAGGCGCTCGGCGCGCTTGGTGAGCACCTGGAAGCGGTGATGGTCGGCGAGCGCCATCACGTCGAAGATCTCGCGGATGTACCCCTCGGGCACATCCTCGTGAAACAGGTCGCTCATCGAGTTGACGAAGATCGAGCGCGGCTTCTTCCAGCGCAGCGGCTGGTCGAGACGCTCCGGGCGCAGCTGGAGGTCGAACCCGCGCTCGTACGGATGCCCGGGGACTCCACGGAAGCGCTCGGCGAACGTCTTGGCGTAGCAGTGCGCGCAGCCGGGGCTGATTTGGGTGCAGCCGGTCACGGGATTCCAAGTGACGTCGGTCCATTCGATCGGTGAGCGCTGCATGTTCAACTCCCGGTGCAGTATAGACCATAAGTTCTACGGCAACGAGCGGCCCCAACGCAGGCGAAGCGCTCGCGATGTGCAGCGACTATGCGCGACGCGAGTGGCTTGTGCAGGTGATCAGTGTGAAAAGCGGGTCATGGCGGAGAGGGTGGGATTCGAACCCACGAGGGACTTGCGCCCCTACACGCTTTCCAGGCGTGCCTGATCGGCCACTCCAGCACCTCTCCGGCGAACTCGGAGATGAACGAGTGTGGCGGAGAGGGTGGGATTCGAACCCACGAGGCACGTCACCGCACCTACCGATTTTCGAGATCGGCTCCTTCGGCCACTCGGACACCTCTCCACCGCCAAGTATACGAACGATCACGACTGACACAGCACGTCCGCCGCCCTACCGTAGCCAGCTGAAGGAGTCGCAGATGACGCACGCGCGCACCGTTTCCGAGCTGCTCTCAACCCACGATCCCGCCGGGGCCGCGATCAACGCCCCCGGTCGCGACGCCCTGACCTTCGACGGACTGCGCGCCCTGATCGAGCGCACCGGCGAGACGCTCAACGGCTTCGGACTCGGTCGTGAGGACCCGATCGCGATCGTGCTGCCCAACGGCCCCGAGATGGCCACCGCGTTCCTCAGCGTCGCCTCGGCCGCTACCGCCGCGCCGCTCAACCCCGGCTACCGCGCGGAGGAGTTCGACTTCTACCTCTCCGACCTCGAAGCGCGCGCCGTCCTCGTGCAGCGCGGCGACTCGTCGCCCGTCCTCGACGTCGCCGCGCGCCGCGGCATCCCGATCGTCGAGCTGATCCCGTCCACCGACCGACCCGCGGGCGAGTTCACGCTCGAGGCCGACATCTCCGGCGCGGCCGAGCGGCCCGGCACGGCCGAAGCCGACGATGTGGCCCTCGTCCTGCACACCTCCGGCACCACCTCGCGCCCCAAGATCGTGCCCCTGCGGCAGCGCAACGTGTGCGCCTCCGCCGCCCACATCCGCGAAACGCTCTCGCTGACCCCCGACGACCGCTGCCTCAACATCATGCCGCTCTTCCACATCCACGGCCTGATCGCCGGCGTCCTCGCCAGCGTCGGCGCCGGCGGCTGCACCTGGTGCTCGCCCGGCTTCAACGCGATGCAGGTCTTCGGCTGGCTGCAGGACGCGCAGCCCTCCTGGTACACCGCCGTCCCAACGATGCACCAGCTCATCCTCACCCGCGCCGGTCGCAACGCGGAGATTCTCGCGAACACCGAGCTGCGTCTGATCCGCTCGTCGTCATCCTCGCTCCCGCCGTCGGTCATGGCCGAGCTCGAGGCCACCTTCCACGCGCCGGTGATCGAGTCCTACGGCATGACCGAGGCCGCCCACCAGATGACCTCCAACCCGATGCCGCCGCTCGACCGCAAGCCCGGCAGCGTCGGCCTGCCCGCCGGGCCGGAGATCGCGATCATGGACGATGTCGGCGCAATCCAGGCGCTCGGCGCGCGCGGCGAAGTCGTGATTCGCGGCCCCAACGTGACCGACGGCTACCTCAACAATCCCGACGCCAACGCCACCGCCTACACCCGCGGCTGGTTCCGCACCGGCGACCAGGGCGTGCTCGACGACGAGGGCTACCTGACCATCACCGGCCGCCTCAAGGAGATCATCAACCGCGGCGGCGAGAAGATTTCGCCCCGCGAGGTCGACGAGGCGCTGCTGCTCCACCCCGCCGTCGGTCAGGCCGTCACCTTTGCGATGCCCCACGACCGGCTCGGCGAAGAGGTCGCGGCAGCCGTCGTCCTGCGCGACGGCCAAAGCGCCGGAGAGCGCGAAATCCGCCGCTTCGTCGGCGAGCGCCTCGCCGACTTCAAGACCCCGCGCCGAATCGTGATCCTCGACGAGATCCCCAAAGGCGCCACCGGCAAAGTCCAGCGCATCGGCCTCGCCGAAAAGCTCGGCCTCGTCAAATAACCCCCGGCCAGGCGTCCAGCTCAGCTAACCAAACCTGACCAATCCTGACCGCGCCTGAACACGCACCCTGTACCTGTAGGGGCAGCTCTTGTGGCTGCCCCTACAGGCACGGTCGAGGTCCGCACGAGGGACCTCACGAAGGCACACCCTATCCGTGTAGGGGCAACCCTTGTGGTTGCCCTCTCCGTTCACCGTCACGAACGCGTCAATCGCAGCGCTGCAGGTCGCCCACCCGCCGCCCATCTGGTGGGCAACCCGGCATCCCGCCGAATCGGGACTCCTGAGACAGGTTCCAAGGGCTTGCCCCTACACGGAGATCGTCCGGCATCGCCGTTGCCGTTGCCGTGACCAGCAACACGCCGCGAGCCCTCCTACTCCTACCCGCTGGTCTTCGAATCGATGCTCTTCAGCAGGTCGCGGATTTCGGTCAGCAGCGCCGTGTCGTCTGCGACTGACACTGCAGCCGTCGCCGCCGGCGCGCCCGTCAGCAACTCTCGCTGAAGCAGGATCGCGTCGCGAAACTCCACCGCGTCCACGATGCCCACCAGATTGCCTTCCGCCGAAGCGCTGGAGCCCGACTGGCCCGCCGTTTCGACGCGAATGCCTTGCAGTCCGAACGCGCGCATCAGCGGGTTCTGGTGGAAGCTGACATCCGTGATGCGCTCGAGCGGGATCGTGACATCGGTCCGGTTGTAGACGCCCCTCGAGATCTCGAGCGAGTTGGCGGTCAGTCGCGCCGCGAGCCGCGCCATGCCCTTCGGCGCGTACGGGATGCTCCACAGCAGCCAGAGAGGGATGAGCGGGATGCCCGCCCCCGTGATCAACAGGTATCCCGAAATCATCCAGCGCGTGTAGGGGATCAGCCTGCGGTCGAACTCTGCCTCGCGGATCGTCTCGCTGCGCCGGATTGACATGGCTCGCTCTCCTTCAGGGATACGCTGGCGCGAGAATAGCCAGCGACAGTCGGCGCTGCGGAGGCGGAACGTGCGATTTGGCATTCACCTGATCCAACAGAACATCACGCTCGCCGAGTGCCGCGACCTCTGGCGCTGGGCCGACACCGCCGGCTTCGACTGGTTCGACGTCTCGGACCACTTCTATGAGTCGCCGATGACCGACAAGCGCGGCCCCTATCTCGAATGTCTCACCTGCCTCGCCGCGCTGGCCTGCGACACGCAGCACATGCGCATCGGCACCGTGGTGCTCGCGATGGACTATCGCCATCCGGCCGTGCTGGCCAACGCGCTGGCCGCGATCGACCAGCTCTCCGACGGCCGCCTCGAACCCGGCTTCGGCGCCGGCTGGAATGAGGGCGAGTACCGCGCCTACGGCATCCCCTTCGAGCGGATCGGGCGGCGGATGGATGTGCTTGACGAGGGCCTGCAGGTCGTGCGGATGCTCTTCGAGCAGCCGTCGCCGAGCTTCGACGGGCGCTTCTTCCAGCTGCGCGACGCGCTCTGCGAGCCCAAGCCGCTGCAGGCGCGGGTGCCGTTCTGGATCGGCGGCAACGGCGAACGGCGCACTCTGCGCCTCGTCGCGCAGCACGCGGACGGCTGGAATTCGCCCTACACCACGGCCGACCAGTGGCAACGCCTTAATAGGGTGCTGGAACAGTGGTGTGAGCAGGAGCGGCGCGACCCGGCCGGCATCCAGCGCGATGTCAACCTCTCCTTCCACCTCGCCGCGACCGAAACCCACCGCGCCGCGGCAAACGCCCACTTCGCCGAGGTCTTCGGCGCGAGCGGCGACGCCTTCCGCAGCCGCGGCGCGATCACCGGCACTCCAGCCGAAGCCATCGAGCAGCTCGCGCCATACGCCGAAGCCGGCGTCGACCGTATCAACGTCGCCCTCCGCCCCCCGATCGACCGCGACGCCCTCGAGGCCTGGGCGAGCGAAGTGATTCCGGCATTCGTTGCGTGACGAGCGTCAAATCACGCAGGCAGGCTGGCAGGCTTACGGTCTTCGCCACGGCCGGACGCGGGGATGTATCGCTGCAGAAGCTCCAGTCGCAGCTCCTGTGCCTTCGGCGAGAGCGCGTCGGGGCCTGCGAGCGCGTACTCATCCCACTGGAGTCCGAGCGTGTCGGCGAGCACATCCTCAAGCTTGTCGCGTGTCTCGGCGCACAAGATGACCCCGAAGTCGCCCTCAAGATCGAAGAGCCCTGCCTCGGCATCGAACGACACTTCGAAACGGAGGGGCGGCTCGGCGATGTATTCGCCAGTGTCGAACACGATCCATCGCACCACGATCGGGCTGACGTCGATCGCCGCAGCGCCCACTCGCGCGCCCTGTCCCGCAGACGGGGATGGTCTGCGCCGCGCATCAACTCGGTCGGTCATGATCTGTCCCTGCTCGCAGAGCCGCGAGAGTATCAGAAATGGCTCAGTCTGTTCCAGAGATCGGTTTTCGAACCGTTTGCCGACACGGCCGACTGGAAGGCAGGGTGATGATGGCGCGTCGCTGGCCGATCGGACCGCTGCTCGCGGCGGTGCTGCTGGTCGCGCTGAGCGCGAGCGCGTGCTCCGGGGCGACCATCGAGTGGGGTGACGAACCGCTCGACTGGGAGTGGCCGATCCAGACCTTCATCACCGCCGACAGGCTCGCGGAGTGGTCAGCGGACCATCATGAGTCGGTCATCAACGAGCGCAACTGGTGTCGCGCGAACGCGGGCCTGCTGCCCCGCGGCGCCGCCTTCTCGGTGTTCGGTGAAGATGCACACCCCGACGATGTTGAGCGCTTCTTCGACCCGGTCGGACCAGCCGAGCTGGACTGGATCGGAGACCTCGCGAAGCTCACGGCAGTCGGGCGCGAGCTGCCGCTCGACCCGATGCCGCCGATCCGCGTGATCTCGCACGACAATCTGCGCGTCGTCGCCTGCCACGCCCTGTTGCACGAAGACCAGATCGGCGACTCCGACAACCTCTGGCTGTTCGAGCGCGCGCTTGGCATCGACCATCCCGATTGGACGCCCGCCATCCTCGGCGCGCTCGCGACCTACAGCTACGGCGGCTGGTACTCCACTGAAACCGCGACGATCACGCTGATCGGCGACACCCCGCTCGAGCGCTACACCTTCGGCACGGTTTCGCACGAGATCGTCCATGCGCTTCAGGACCAGTCGCTCGACGGCGGCCTGACCGCGGTCTACGAAGACGTGACGGACGATCACGGGCAGGCGATCTCATGGATCGTCGAAGGTGACGCGGTGACCGCGACGATCGATCGGGCCTCAGCGATGGGTCGGGAGCTGGCCGGCGACTACGAATGGGGTTCGGGAGGGGTCTGGGCGGCGCAGCACAACGGTCTGTCGCTCGGCCTCGCGCCGTTGCGGGGCCAACAGTTCTTCTCTCGCTACCAGAGCGGCGCCGACTACGTACGCGGCCAGCGGCAGGAGGGCGGCTGGCAGCGCATCGACGAGTTGCTCTCCGACCCGCCGGATTCCTCCGAGCAGATTCTGCACCCCGACAAGCTGGCGTCGCGCGAGCCACCGATCGACGCCGCGCTGTTGGCCGAACTGCGCTCGAAGGTGTTCGACCCCAGCGAGGAGCCCGACACCACCACGATGGGCGAACTCTATCTGAGCAAGTTCGTCGCACTGTCCACCCAGGACGCCGAGCGCGGCTCGATCGCCGCGGCCGGCTGGGGCGGCGACCAGCTGGCGGTCTGGTCGACGGTCGACCGACGCCGTGTCACTGTCGCGATCTGGCTGATCGCCTTCGATGACGCGACCGAACACCGCGAGGGCCATGAGGGCCTCCGCGAGTGGCTGCTCGCCTGGTCCGGCTACACCGCGGTCGGCGACCGCACGGGCCGCGCGATCGCCTACGACGGTCCCGCAGGCGCCATCCGCCTGGTCGACAGCTCGCGCGCCGTCTGGCTGATCGTCTCCGATGACGTCGGCGCCGCTGACAAGATCACGCTCAACGCCCTGAGCCTCAGCGAGAGCCCCGACTGGTGGTCCAGCGGCCCCCGCTGATCGCCGACAGCGCGATGATCAGCTGGCGGCAGCTGTTGGCAGCTAACGAGAGTTGGTGGCCGTAGACTGACGCTAATTCCCGACTGAGGACTGTGACGAGGAGTGGCACACGATGCCCGTTGACCAGACGCGCGAATCCTGGAAGCCCGGCGAGGACTGGCAGGGCGCCGTCGATGAGATCGAGTACATCAAGTCGCTCGCCCGTGAGATGGGCGGACCCGATCGGATCGCTCGCCAGCACGCCGGCGGACGCTACACGATTCGCGAACGAGTCGAGAAGTTCCTGGATCCCGGCTCGTTCTTCGAAGCCGGCCCGCTGGTCGGCGCCTACGAATACGACGCCAACCAGAATCTGCGCGACTTCACCCCGGGTGCGTTCATCATGGGGATGGGCCAGATCGACGGGCGCAACATCGTGATCGGCGGCGACGACTTCACGATCTCCGGCGGCAGCCCGCACAACGTCTCGAAGGGCGCCTCGCAGTTCGCAACCCCCTTCGCGACCCAGTACGGCCTGCCCTACGTTCAGCTGATCGAGGGCGTGGGCCACAGCGCCAAGCGTGATGAGGCAGAGGGCCGGATGGCGCTACCCGGCGGGCAGACCTGGTGGCGGCACATTCAGTTGCTCAACAAGGTGCCCGTGGCGGCGGGAATCATGGGCTCGGTGGCCGGCGCGCCGGCGGCGTTCGCCCTGCTCTCGCACTTCACCGTGATGATCAAGGGTCAGTCGCAGATCTTCCCCTCAGGACCGCCGGTCGTGCGCCGCGCGATCGGCGAGACCTTCAACAAGGAGGAGCTCGGCGGCTCGGCGGTGCATGTGCATCAGAGCGGCCAGGTCGACAACGAGGCGGAGTCGGAGGAGGACGCCTTCGACCAGATCAAGCAGTTCCTCTCCTACCTGCCCGACACCACGGGCGACGTAGCGCCCCGCGTCGAGACCGGCGACGACCCGCACCGGCGCGTGGAAGAGCTGCTGCGGATCATTCCGGAGAACCGCAAGCGACCCTACGACCCGCGCAAGCTGGTGCGCCTGGTCTTCGACAACGGTGAGTTTTTCGAGATGCGCCGCCATTGGGGCGGGGCAATCATCACCGGCTTCGCGCGGATCGGTGGCTATAGCGTGGGCGTGATGGCCAGCGACCCGCTGGTCATGGCGGGCGCGATGAACGGCGATGCGGCCGACAAGTTCGCGCATTTCGTCGATCTCTGCGATGGCTTCAATCTGCCGATGGTGATTTTTCTGGACATGCCGGGCTTCATGCTCGGCTCGCGCGCGGAACAGCAAGCGACGATGCGGCGCGGCACGCGGGCGCTGATCGCGTCCTACGAGGCGCAGGTGCCGAAGGTCGAGTTCAACGTGCGCAAGTCCTACGGGGTGGCGGCCGACGCGCCCAACAGCATGGGCGTGCCGGACGGCGTGAACATGCGCTTCGGCTGGCCGGCGGGCGAGTGGGGCGGGATTCCGATCGAAGGCGGCGTTGCTGCGGCGTACCGACGCGAAATCGAGAACGCGCCCGATCCCGAGGCGCATCGCGAGATGATCGAGAATCGGCTGTTGGCGCTGCGCTCACCGCTCAAGGCCGCTCACCAGTTCGATGTGATCGACCTGATCGACCCGCGTGAGACGCGCCGCATCGCGTTCCGCTTCGTCGATGCCGCACAGCCAATGCTGAAGCGTCTGGCCCAGCGGCCAAAACGAATCATCCGTCCGTAGGGGTCAGGCGCAAGTCGAACTCAGCACTCAGGACATCTCTGTAGGGGCGACGCTCGGGGTCGCCCACGCCCGGGCGCGACGCTGTGGGCCAGATATCAGCAACGGACAGGGCGACCATAGGGGTCACTCCTATGCGGTCGGCGCTTCGTCAGACCCGGATGACGCCGAGGGCTCTGTATGAGATAGGTCGGAGGTCAATCCAAGATCGCCTCAAGTGCCGAGTCAACCATCTCGGCCGCGTCGTAGAAGTAGCGAGAGTGGGTACGGCGCAGCGTCTCCTCCGACTCCGCGACGAAGAGAACCACCTCGTCGGTGGCACGCTTGTTAAGCGTCTCTCGCTCAAGCGCCGCAAACGCTTTTGGCTCGTCTTCATAGCGAGTGACGGTGGCGCGATCGACATCACGCTCGTAGGTCAGCAGGAAGTAGTTCATCGGCCGTCCCTCAGTCGTCGAACGAAATCATCGCAGATTCCGCGAAAATCCTCAATCTCCTGGCTCAGCTGTCCTTCTTTAGCCTCCAGCGTCGCAGCGGTTTTCGAGAGCAGATCGGGAGCGTCGTCAACGAGTGTGTTGAAGGATTGTGCAAAGTCATCAAGTCGTGCCCGCCGGCCTCGAATTCGCGCGCGTTCCTCGTCCAGAGTCGCGGCATACACGGATGTCACCTTGAGCAGATCACGCAGATCAGAGGGTCCGCCACCGTATTTCAGTTGAAGATCGATGAGAGCGGCGCATCGTTCAGCGAGGTTTGCCCACAGGTCTTGCAGGTGCGTCCGCAACTGCAGTTCCACAGGTTTGCGGTCGCTGGCACGGACAGTTAAGTGAACGGCGCGATAGCTGTTGTTTGGCGACTCGCGATAGTCGCGCACGCGGGAGACATCCAGAGTCACGCACTGGGCCAGTAGCCGGTCAACGTCGCCCGTCGTAGGAACGGCGATCCGGCAACCGGCAATATCTTCGAGGCCCGACAATTTGGTTGGCATGCGCCGCAGCTTCGCGACGACCGAGTCAATCTGTTTGATCCGCGCGGCGATCGGGTCATCAAGGCCAGCGCCGCGAGAGCACCCCGCCACCTTGGCCTGCACCTCGTGCATCGCACCGGAGTAGCTGGTGCTCCAAACGACATACATCGAGACATCCTCGTCAGATCGTTCGTCGGCCTCTCGAAGTCGCTTGCCCAAGCGGTCAACGGCGCCGCGTGAATATTGCTCCATGCCTTCACCGTACGCCGTCGGAACCTGGCGAGCACCAAGGAACGATCATCGTGAGGCAGAGAAATAACGAACCCCCGCCTTGCGGCGGGGGTTCGGACTCCCCACGCAGATGATAGGGCTTAGCCGCGGCCGTGGCGGAGCAGCTTGCCGGGGGTGGCCCCGGTCTCGCGTCCGTCCTCGAACGTGACCTCGCCGTTCACGAGAATCCAGCGGTAGCCGTCGGGGCGCTTGATGCGCCGCCACTCGCCACCGGGGAAGTCGTGCACGATCTCGCCGGGCCCACCCGGGATGATGTTGAGTGCGTCGAGGTCGTAGACAACCACGTCCGCTGGTGCGCCTTCAGTCAGCATCCCACGGTCACGGAAGCCGGCCGCGCGGGCGGGCAGGTAGGAGAGCCGGTAGTGCGCCTCTTCCAGCGTCATCCGGCCCGTGTCGCGCACCAACCACATGAGGAAGTCGGTCGGGTACGAGCCGCCGACGAAGAACTTGGTGTGCGCGCCGCCGTCCGAGACGCCGGGGATGACGTACGGCGACGACATCATCTCAGCCATCCACTCGTCGTTCGGGTCGCGTTCCGGGGTGAGGAACTCGGCGGCAAGGTCGGTCTCAAGCGCCAGGTCGAGCATCGCGTCAACAGCGTGCACGCCGCGGGCTTTGGCGACATCGCCAACGGTCAGGCCGACGTATTGCTCGAGCTCCGGTTTGTGCGCGAGGTCCTGGATCAGCAGCTCTTCGATCGGGCCGCCCAGGCTCTGAGTCTGGCCGAGCTTCCTGATCGCCTCATCGATCTCAGCCCTGATGTTCTCGCGCACCTCGGGGTCGGCGAACTTCTCCAGCTTCTCTTCGCGCGTCCCGGTCGTGGCGTGGTTCCAGGCTGGGCTGGAGTCGTAGAGGTTCCAGTCCTCGAGCGTGAAGCCGATGGCGACGCGGATCGTCGCGCCCTGACCGAAGATCGGCTCGCCGCGTGCGTTGCACTCTTCGAGCCACTTCATCCGGTCGCGGTGCACGTCCGGCGTCTTGGGACTCACCACGACGATGTTGTGCAGAATCGGCCGCTTGGCCGTCGCCGCAAGCTTCGACTGGAACTCGAGGTCGACATCGAGGTCACCGGTGAACTGGGTGATCTGGATGAAGCCTTCGTCCCGCTCGGCGAGCACCTCGGCCAACGCCAGGCATTCGTTGTCGCTCATGATGTCGGTCACCATCGGGGTGCCGTCGTAGTCGGCCTGCACCGAGTTGACGCCGAGCCGCTGGGTCGACCAGCCGCAGGCGCCGGCATCCATCGCCTCGTGCAGGAGCCTCTGCATCTCGGCGATCTCTTCGTCGGTGGCGCGGCGGTGCTTGGCCGCCTCGAGGCCCATCACCCAGGTCATGAGCGGGGCCAGCGGCACGTAGGAGAGGCAGTTGACGCCCTTGGGGATGCGGTCGAGCGACTCGAGGAACTCGGGAAAGGTGATCCAGTCCCAGAGCATTCCTTCCTTCATCGATTCGAAGGGGATCGCCTCGGTGCGCGACATGGTCAGCATCGCGCGGTCGCGCTCCTCCTCGCGAACCGGCGCGAAGCCGAAGCCGCAGTTGCCGAGCACCACCGAGGTGACACCGTGCCAGCCCGAAATGGTGCAGTAGGGGTCCCACTGGATCTGCGCGTCGTAGTGGGTGTGCAGGTCGACGAAGCCGGGCGCGACGATTAAACCATCGGCCTCAAGCACCTGGTCAGCGTCGGCCGGGTCCATCCTGCCGCCGACCTGGGCGACACGACCATCCTTGATCCCCATATCGGCCTTGAACTTCGGCACCCGGGTCCCATCGACCACCGTGCCGCCGCGAATCAGAACATCAAACCTGGCCATCGAGCGCTCCTCCACCGGCTCCGAATGCTGCGTCAATGCGCAATCCCGAGATGAGCCCCAACATACCGATTCCCACGCGGTCAAGGGTCCACCGGCCCAGAAACGACCGCGGGCCTCCGCCCGAAGACGGAGGCCCGCAATGATGAGCCGGTTCTAGTCGTCGCGCAGCAGACACTGACACCCGATCCCAAGATACGCAGGGTGGACGTCAGATCACCACGAGCGTCCTATCGCGATGGTCAGCGTAAGCCGTCGGCGGCGGTGTGCCGCTCTCCGTGCGGGCGGAGAGCGTGGCGCACACCGCGCCGACTTAGCCGATCAGAGCGCGACAGTCGTTAGGCGCGGCCGTGGCGGAGCAGCTTGCCGGGGGTGGCCCCGGTCTCGCGTCCGTCCTCAAACGTGACCTCGCCGTTCACGAGGATCCAGCGGTAGCCGTCGGGGCGCTGGATGCGCCGCCACTCGCCACCGGGGAAGTCGTGCACGATCTCGCCGGTCCACTCCGGCGTGATCTTGAGGCCTTCGAGGTCGTAGACGACCACGTCGGCGGGCGCGCCCTCGGTGAGCATTCCGCGGTCGCGGAAGCCGGCGGCGCGGGCCGGCAGGTAGGAGAGCCGGTAATGGGCTTCCTCAAGCGTCATCTGCTTGGTGTCGCGCACCAACCACATCAGGAAGTCGGTCGGGTAGGAGCCCGCCGTGAGGAACTTCGTGTGCGCGCCGCCATCGGAGACGCCCGGCACGACGTACGGCGATGACATCATCTCGGCCACCCACTCGTGGTTCTGCTCGCGCATCGGCGTGAGGAACTCGGCGGCGAGATCGGTCTCCAGGGCGAGGTCGAGCATCGCGTCGACCGCGTGGACGCCGCGGGCCTCGGCGACATCGCCAACCGTCTTGCCGACGTAGTCCTCAAGCTCCGGCTGATGCCCGAGGTCCTGGATCAGCAGCTCTTCGATCGGTCCGCCGAGCGCCTGAGTCTGGCCGAGCTTCTTGATCGCCTCGTCGATCTCCGCCCTGATGTTCTTGCGCACCTCGGGGTCGGCGAACTTCTCGAGCTTCTCCTCCCGCGTCCCGGTGGTGGCGTAGTTCCAGGCCGGGCTGGAGTCGTACAGATTCCAGTCCTCGAGCGTGAACGTGAAGGCCGCACGGATCGTCGCCCCCTGGCCGAAGACCGGCTCGCCCCGCGCGTTGCACTCCTCAAGCCACTTCATGCGCTTGCGGTGCAGGTCAGGGTTCTTGCGGTTCACGGCGATCAGGTTGTGCAGAATCGGCCGCTTGGCCGTCGCCGCAAGCTTCGACTGGAACTCGAGGTCGACATCGAGGTCACCGGTGAACTGGGTGATCTGGATGAAGCCTTCATCCCGCTCGGCGAGCACCTCGGCCAGCGCCAGGCATTCGTTGTCGCTCATGATGTCGGTCACCATCGGCGTGCCGTCGTAGTCGGCCTGGACCGAGTTGACGCCGAGCCGCTGGGTCGACCAGCCGCAGGCGCCGGCGTCCATCGCCTCGTGCAGGAGCCTCTGCATCTCGGCGATCTCCTCGTCGGTGGCGCGGCGGTGCTTGGCCGCCTCGAGGCCCATCACCCAGGTCATGAGCGGGGCCAGCGGTACGTAGGAGAGGCAGTTGACGCCCTTGGGAATGCGATCGAGCGACTCGAGGAACTCGGGGAAGGTGATCCAGTCCCAGAGCATCCCTTCCTTCATCGACTCGAACGGGATCGCCTCGGTGCGCGACATGGTCAGCATCGCGCGGTCGCGCTCTTCCTCGCGAACAGGTGCGAAGCCGAAGCCACAGTTGCCGAGCACGACGGACGTGACGCCATGCCAGCCGGAGATCGTGCAGTAGGGGTCCCACTGGATCTGCGCGTCGTAGTGGGTGTGCAGGTCGACGAAGCCTGGCGCGACGATCAGACCGTCGGCCTCGAGCACCTGGTCAGCGTCGGCCGGGTCCATCCGGCCGCCGACCTGGGCGACACGACCATCCTTGATCCCCATATCGGCCTTGAACTTCGGCACCCGGGTCCCGTCGACCACCGTGCCGCCGCGAATCAGAACGTCAAACTTGGCCATCGGGCACTCCTCCTTGACCCACGCCTCGTGGGTACACGCAAGCTTCGATTGGGCGCGAGAGTACCGCATTCGACAGAACCCTGCACCGCGGCGGGGACGAAAACGGCGCGGTCCCGGCCCGATGGCCGAGACCGCGCCGTTCGTTAGGCGCGTTGGAGCGGCGCCGTCCTAGGCGCGGCCGTGGCGGAGCAGCTTGCCGGGGGTGGCGCCGGTCTCGCGACCGTCCTCGAACGTGACCTCGCCGTTCACGAGAATCCACTTGTAGCCGTGCGGCCGCTGGATGCGGCGCCACTCGCCACCGGGGAAGTCGTGAACGATTTCGCCCTGGAACTCGGGCTCGAGCTTCAGCGCATCGAGGTCGTAGACGACCACGTCGGCGGGCGCGCCCTCGGTCAGCGCGCCGCGGTCGATGAAGCCGCCCGCTCGGGCCGGCAGGTAGGAAAGCCGGTAGTGCGCTTCCTCGAGCGTGACCTTGCCGGTCTCGCGCACCATCCACATCAGGAAGTCGGTCGGGTAGGACCCGGCCGTGAGGAACTTGGTGTGCGCGCCGCCGTCGGAGACGCCGGGGATCGTGTAGGGCGATTCCATGATCTCGCCCATGTGGTCGGCGTTGGCGTTGGTCACCTCGGTCAGGAACTCGGCCTTGAGGTCGGTCGCGAGCGCCAGGTCGAGCATCGCGTCGATCGGATGCTTGCCCATCATCTCGCCGACTTCGCGGAGCGTCAGGCCCACGTACTGCTCAAGCTCCGGCTTGGCTTCGAGGTGCTGGATCATGACCTTCTCGATCGAGCCGCCGATCGCCTGGGTCTGGCCGAGCTTTTCGATCGCGTCGTCCATCTCGGCCTTGAGCCGCCCGCGCACCTCGAGGTCGGCGAACTTGTCCATCTTCTCTTCGATCGTGCCGGTCGTGGCGTAGTTCCAGGCCGGGCTGGAGTCGTAGAGGTTCCAGTCTTCGAGCGTGTAGACGAACGCCGAGCGGATCGTGAATGCCTGTCCGAAGATGCGCTCGCCGCGGGCGTTGGCCTCGTCCAGCCACTTGAGCGACTTCCGGTGCGACTCCGGGCGCATGGAGCTCGGCGCGATCACGTTGTGCAGAATCGGCCGCCCGGAGACCTCAGCCAGCTTCGCCTCGAAGGCGAGGTCCGACTTGATGTCGCCGGTCGCCTGGGTGATCTGGATGAAGCCCTCATCGCGGTCACGAAGCACCTCGGCCAGCGCCAGGCACTCGTTGTCGCTCATGATGTCGGTCACCATCGGGGTGCCGTCGTAGTCGGCCTGGACGGAGTTCTCGCCGAGCCGCTGAGTCGACCAGCCGCAGGCGCCGGCATCCATCGCCTCGTGCAGCAGCTTCTGCATCTCGGCGATCTCGTCGTCGGTGGCGCGGCGGTGCTTGGCCGCCTCGAGGCCCATCACCCAGATCATCAACGGGGCGATCGGCATGTAGGAGAGGCAGTTGACGCCCTTCGGGATGCGGTCGAGCGTGTCGAGGAACTCGGGGAACGAGACCCAGTCCCAGAGCATGCCTGCCTTCATCGAATCGAAGGGGATGGCCTCGGTGCGCGACATGGTGAGCATCGAGCGGTCGCGCTCTTCGGGGCGCACCGGCGCGAAGCCGAAGCCGCAGTTGCCGAGCACCACCGAGGTGACGCCGTGCCAGCCCGAAATGGTGCAGTAGGGGTCCCACTGGATCTGCGCGTCGTAGTGGGTGTGCAGGTCGACGAAGCCGGGCGCGACGATCTGCCCCTCAGCGTCCAGCACCTGGTCGGCGTCGGCAGGGTCCATCCTGCCGCCCACCTGGGCGACGACGCCGTCCTTGATTCCGACATCCGCCTTGAAGCGGGGCACTCGTGTGCCATCGACGACTGTGCCGCCACGAATCAGAACATCAAACTTGGCCATCTCAGCCTCCTTCAGGCCTCGCCGCAGGTACGGCGCATCAACCGATTGGTGCTGATGGTAGTGACTCCGTCAACGCCCTGCGTCTGCCCGACACGCGATCAGGCTGCCTGGGCAGCGATCGCGTCGTACTCAGGCTTGGCCCGCAGGTCATTGTGGAAGCTGTACGGAATGAGCTTCTCGTGCTGAAGCCGCCCAACGACGATGCCAGGGTGGACCCCGACATCATCCGCAAATCGGACGATGTCCGCCCTGGAAGGCCGTCCACGGTCGCAAAACGTCTGCCACTCGCCGAGCGGAATCAGGATGTCGCGGGCGAAGCGGTCGGCGTCGCGTTCTAGGTCGTCTTCCAGCGGCACACGATCCAAGTTGATGCAGGCGTCCTTGCGATGTTCTGCGAGCACGTGCGCCGCCTCGTGGAAGAACGTAAACCAGAGAATATCGGCCACCCCACGGAACAGGCTGAGCTGGATCAGCGGACGGCCGTCGTCCAGCCACCGCGTCACGCCATTCGCTCCAGACTTGCGAACATGCGGCACAAGCTCAAGGTGGACGCCCGCGTCGCTACAGAGCGATCGCATCGTGGGCCAGAACGACGCGTCGCTCGTCAAACCCCTGATTCTGCGGACATTCGCAGCGAAACGACGGTGGTCGAACGTGTCCGCAAGCTCGCTGTCCCCCGTGACGCGCCGCTCGATGGCCTGCCACTCGCCCTGCTGCAGCCAGGCCGCGAGCGCCCACGGATCGAACCGAGTCTTCTTGGTGATCCGAAACGCCGCGGCGTGCTGACTGTTCTCGATGTCACTCAAGGCATCGACGTCGTAGAGCGTGCGGAGTTCCCCGACGCGTTCGACGGCTGTGCCGCGGTCTTCGATCCAGCCCTGCTTCTGGAATGTTCGCCAGGGAATCGTGTCCAGCAGCTCGATGTCCGCAGACATCAACGGGTCCGCACCGAGGCGTTTCAGCGCCTCGTCGTAGGACGCCTGGAGATTTCGCCAAAATGTCGCTTCGATGCCGAGCGCACGCTCAAGCTTGGCTGCCAGCGGCTTGGTGATCGGCGCGCGACCACGCAGCACGCTCTTCACTGACTTCTCGGGCCGCCTCAGGAGACCAGCCAAGTCGTCCGACGACAAGCCCCGCGCATCGAGTTCGTCGACCAAGTGGCGTCCCGGGTGGATGGCGCGATTCTGTCTGAGCGGTCGATAGGGAAGATTAGTCGCCATAGTGCTTGCTCACTTCCAGGACGATGATCTCGTCGGCATCCTCGCCAGGTTCGACGATCAATCGCATCCTTCCCGTCAGGCGAATTGCAAATTGGCCGCGCCGATTGCCCATGAGCGGATGAAGATTCATCGAACGCACGTCATAGAGGCTTTGAAAGCTTGACGCCGCCTCGATCCGGCGCATTCGCGAAATGTATGCGCGTCCAGTCTGCCCGCCCCATCGCCTGCTCGCCTCCGTCTCGTCATCCGCGCACTCTTGGAGACGGCTGCTGCGGAACAGGATTCGCACACGTCGCTCCGCATTCCGCCGCAGTTTCCATCGTCGTGACAAGTACGCGGTGTCGAGAATACGCCACTGGTTGCCCCTCGCCTCCCGCACCCCGGCCCAAGCATGATGAGGGTGAACTGCTGAGCTGCTCGACTCCCGCGACGTGAGCGCCACCTCGTGGCGCTGAGGGCGTATACTGCAGAGGATGTTGATTCAACGTACCTCCGGAGAGATGCAGCCGCGGGCCGACTTCGCCCGCGGGTTCCTCCTGCCACGAGCGTGAGCCGACTGCGCGCGGCCCGCTGCCGGCCGCCGTTCGTCGACGCTCCCTCAGCTCTGCCGCTCGCTCGCAATCCATTCAGTTCTCTGGAGATACGCCACCATGGCTGACCGAGTCCGAATCTTCGACACCACCCTGCGCGACGGCGAACAAGCCGCCGGGGTTTCCTTCTCGTCCGATGAAAAGCTGCAGATCGCCCGCCTGCTCGAGCGAATGGGCGTGGACTGCATCGAAGCCGGCTTCGCCGCCGCGAGCCCGGCCGACTTCGACGCCGTGCACCGCATCGCCCGCGAAGTCCGCGGCACCCAGATCGCCACGCTCTGCCGCGCCGTGCCCAACGACGTCGATCAGGGCTGGGCGGCGATCCGCGACGCCGAGGCCCCGCGCCTGCACGTGTTCCTCTCCAGCAGCGACATTCACATCGCGCACCAGCTGCGCAAGGACCGCGAAACGGTCCTCCAACAGGCGCGCGAGATGGTCGCGCGGGCCAAGCAATACGTCGATGATGTCGAGTTCAGCCCGATGGACGCGACGCGCTCGGATGTCGACTTCGTGCGCCGGATGCTGGCCGAGGTGATTCAGGCCGGCGCGACCACGATCAACATCCCCGACACCGTCGGCTACGCGATTCCCGACGAATTCGAGGCCTTCGTGCGCGGCATCCTCGAGGACGTGCCCGGCGCCGACAATGTCGTCGTTTCGGTGCACTGTCACAACGACCTCGGCTTGAGCACGGCGAACAGCCTCGCGGCCGTGCGCGCCGGCGCGCGACAGGTCGAGTGCACGATCAACGGGCTCGGCGAGCGGGCCGGAAACGCTTCGCTGGAAGAGACCGTGATGTCGATCCGGACGCGCGCCGACCACCTCGGCGTGGAGGTCGGCGTGCTGCCGCAGTATCTGGTGCCCGCCTCGCGGATGGTGCAGGACTTCGCCGGCATGCACGTGCAGCCGAACAAGGCGATCGTCGGCCTCAACGCCTTCCGCCACCAGTCGGGCATTCACCAGGACGGCGTGGTCAAGCTGCGCGAGACCTACGAGATCATGGACCCCAAGGAGGTCGGCTGGAGCGAGGGCAGCCAGTTCGTGCTGAGCAAGCTCTCGGGCCGCGCTGGCTTCCGCTCGCGTCTCGAGGACCTGGGCTTCGACCTGGAGACCGACGAGTTCAACACCGCGTTCAACCGCTTCCAGTCGCTCGCCGACACCAAGAACGTGGTCGACGACCGGGACCTCGAGGCGATCGTGTTCGACCGAATCGGCCAGGTCGATGATGGCTGGCAGCTGGGCTCGATTGCGATCACGGCGGGCAACGTCGAGACGCCGAGCGCGACGATCACGCTGACCTCGCCCGACGGCGACGAGCTGTCCGCCTCGCACACGGGGACCGGCCCGGTCGACGCGATCTACCGCACGATCCGCCAGCTGACCGGCGTCAACGACACGCTGGAGGAATACAGCGTCACATCCATCACCGAGGGCCTCGACGCCCAGGGCGACGTGACGATCCGGATCGTCGTTGACGATGTCACGCACACCGGCCGGGCGGCCGACCAGGACATCCTGATCGCCAGTGCGCGGGCCTATGTAAACGCGATCAACCGCCACCTCGCCGGCGGCGCCGGCGCCGCTGCCGCGGCGACCCAGGGGCGCACCCAGTCGCCCTAGGCGGCGACCCGAATGACCCGAAGGGATTTCATGATGCCCGGACAGACCGTCGCGCAGAAAATCTGGGAGTCGCACGTGGTGCGCCGGGCCGATGGCGAGCCCGACCTGCTCTATATCGACCTGCACCTCGTGCATGAGGTGACATCGCCGCAGGCCTTCGAAGGCCTGCGGGTGACGGGTCGAAAGGTGCGGCGTCCGGAGCTGACCATTGCCACGCAGGACCACAACGTGCCGACCGACACGCGCGTCGAGCCGTTCGCGGACCCGCTGTCTCAACAGCAGGTCGAGTCGCTGCGGGAGAACTGCGCAGAGTTCGGCGTGCCGCTCTATGACACGCTCGACCCGCGCCAGGGCATCGTCCACATCATCGGTCCCGAGCAGGGCCTGACACAGCCTGGTCTGACGATCGTCTGCGGCGACAGCCATACCTCGACGCACGGCGCACTCGGCGCGCTGGCGTTCGGGATCGGCACCTCCGAGGTTGAGCACGTGCTCGCGACGCAGACGCTGCCGCAGGCGCCGCTCAAGCAGATGTCGATCGAGGTGACCGGCGAGCTGCCGGCGGGCTGCTCGGCCAAAGACGTGATCCTGACGATTCTCAACACGATCGGCACCGGCGGCGGGGTCGGCCACGTGATCGAATACCGCGGCGACGTGATTCGCGCCCTCTCGATGGAGGGCCGGATGACGGTCTGCAACATGACCATCGAGGGCGGCGCCCGTGCAGGTCTCGTCGCGCCCGACGCGACGACCATCGAGTACCTGCGCGGTCGCGCGCACTCGCCCGCGGGCGACGACTGGGACGCCGCCGTGGGGCGCTGGTCGGAGCTACGCACCGATGACGACGCGGTCTTCGACCGCGAGGTCGTGATCGACGGCTCCGAGATCGCGCCATTCGTCACCTGGGGTACGAATCCGGCGCAGAGCGCGCCGGTGACGGGTGCGATTCCCGACCCCGACAGCCTCGACACCGCCGCAGCGCGCGAATCGGCTGCGCGCGCGCTGGCCTACCAGGGGCTGGAGGCGCTCACGCCGATCGCCAACATCGCGATCGACCGCGTGTTCATCGGCTCCTGCACCAACGGGCGAATCGAAGACCTGCGCGCGGCCGCGGCGGTGATCGGCGACGGCCGAGTCGCCGATGGCGTGCACGCGCTGGTGGTACCCGGCTCGGGTCTGGTCAAGCTGCAGGCGGAGGAAGAAGGTCTCGCCGACCGCTTCCGCGACGCGGGCTTCGACTGGCGCGACGCTGGTTGCTCGATGTGCCTGGGCATGAACCCCGACATTCTGTCGCCCGGCGAGCGCTGCGCCTCGACCAGCAACCGCAACTTCGAAGGCCGCCAGGGCCCCGGCGGCCGCACCCACCTGGTCAGCCCCGCCATGGCCGCCGCCGCCGCAATCGCCGGCCACTTCGTGGATGTGCGGGCGCTGTAGGTCACGGAAGTGGTCGCGGATGATCTGCCTGAACTTCCCACTCATCAGATACACCAACGCCACGACGGACTGACGCCCGAGATCGCCGCCGGGCTGACACAGGCGGCGTGCGTGTGCCTCGATCGCCACCACTCTCCGCCGACGAACGTTTCGATCGCCGATAATGGCCAGAGAACTGCCGCGTCGGTCACGTGGGACGTCACCAGTGACCAAGTGCGAGCGGCTTGGGCGAACGAACTCGATGCCACGCGAGACGGGGCATACGCAATGGCGCTAGCAGGCGTTGAAGTGATCACCGGCTTGGTCGGAGTGCGGCGCGCCGAGACGCTCACAGGCGCCGACTACTGGCTGGCTGAGCCGGACGCGACGACGGAGCATCTGGAAGGCCGGATCAGACTCGAAGTGTCCGGTGTCGACATCGGTGGCCCACAAGTGATCGGTTCGCGGCTGGCCGCGAAGCTCCGACAGCTGGAGCGCGGCAAGAGCGGCAGCGCGGGAATTGCCTGCGTCGTCGGCTTCCGCGAACGATTGATCCGTGTGGGCAGGATTCCAGCATCGTGACGTGGATCGAACACCACCGAGAGAGCGAACAGCACGCGAGCCGTGCTCAGGTATCCGCTTGGCAGGGTGACCAGGCCAGCGCGCAACGTTCGTATCAGCTTGCCGCGGCCGCGGAAGAACTCGCTCTGCGCGACCTCGATCCCTCCAAGATTCGGACCTACGGGATCACCGTGGTCAGCGCCGCGGCTCTGCACTACAAAGCCGGCGCCCGCGCGGAGGCCGCGGCACTCGCCCACCGACATCTCGCCGACGAGGCGCTCCCGGAGTTTGCAGCGATCCAGTTGCGCGAGGTTGTCGAAGCCATCTGGGAAGCCGCGGATCGCGTCGAGCGTGGCGGCCCCGCGTCGCATCGACTCGAATTCTCAGTCAAGGGGGGTGAAGTCCTGAACGGAGCGGCTCCCCTCGACGTGATCCAGGGAATCACGCAACGAACGGAGACGCTGCTTCATCGAGCGGCCGAGCGCACCCATGCTCTCCCGCATCGCAGGCGCGGAAGAGCGAGTAAGGCAATCACTGACGCATATCGACCCTGGTTGATTCAAGCGGAGCCCCGTAGCTATCGGTTCGATGTAGCACTCCACGAGCCGGCTGAGCCCTCGATGTTCGCCAACATCCAACCCCGCCCCGATGATGTCATCGACCTGTCCGCTTCGGTGTTAGCGGCGGGCGTGTTCTCGCCGCACACTAAACTCCCTCAGTTGGTCGACGACCCATCGTACCGCAAGACCTTTCTCGAGCTGGCGCGCGACCTCTCCCCGACGGGACGGCGGCACACGAGCGTCGAAATCGATTCCGAATCATTGGATCATCGCGTCACACTGAATCCCGACACACGAGCGTTTCTAACCGATACGCTCAGGGCTTATGCGATGCCTGAAAACTCCGACGACACCCAGGAAATCACGGGCATCCTGCGCGGAGTGCAACTCGACAACGATTGGCTCGACGTAGTGGTGGATGGCACGGGGACGAAGGTATACGGCGTGCGTGAAAGCGTTGACGACCTGATCGGCCCGATGATGAACCGTCCTGTGATCGTAACGGTCACGCGATCTGATTCCGCATCGCCCCGATTCGTGGACATTGAACTGGACGAATAGCGTCGGCGTCAGCTCAGGTGGCAGCTCAGCCTGTCAGCAGACCGGCGCGCCAAGCGGTTAGCTCGGTTTCGCGGTCGGCGGTGATGGTTTTGACATCGAGGCCCGGCACGATCGTGTAGGAGCGGTCAGCGCGGTACTGGGGCCAGCCCGGCAGTGCGCGCGTGCTGGGGTTGCCGTTGCGCGCGAAGTTGAGCCAGCCGTCCATCGCGAAACCACTGAGCTGATCGACCTGTGACTCGTCGCCGACGGAGTCGCGCGTTCAGTGGGGGCCGCAGAGCACGAGCGGGATCTCGATCTCCCGCTTCGCGCCCAGCACCCCAACCGCGCGCGGCGAAGGACTCCCTTGGGGAGCCGCCACGGCCATCCTGCGCCGGGCCCTGCCGTTCGCCGCGCTGAGTCTCGGGAGTTGGCGGCATCTCGGTTCCGACTCCAGCAAATCGGACGACCAGATCGCGCGCTCGACCTCGCGGTCTTCGCGGACCGTCTGCACGTCGGGACCAAAGACTTGGTGTAGCGCTGGGTCGAGCGGTACTCCGGCCAGCCGGGCAGCGCGTTCGTGAAGGGGTTGCCCGGGCGCGCGAACGCGAGCCACGCGTCCGTCGCGAAGCCGCTGAGCTGATCGGTCTGCGCGTCGTCGCCAACCGCTTCCGCGACGCGGGCTTCGACTGGCGCGACGCCGGTTGCTCGATGTGCCTGGGCATGAACCCCGACATTTTCTCGCCCGGCGAGCGCTGCGCCTCGACGAGCAACCGCAACTTCGAGGGCCGCCAGGGCCCCGGCGGTCGCACCCACCTGGTCAGCCCCGCGATGGCCGCCGCCGCCGCCGCAATCGCCGGCCACTTCGTGGATGTGCGGAGCCTGTAGCCCGACGCGGCGCTACTTCCAGAGCGCCAGCTCTTCCTCACGCTCCGCGGTGACCGTGCGGACATCTGGGCCGAACACCATCGTGTAGGGCCGGTCGGCGCGGTATTGGGGCCAGCCGGGCAGGGCGTTTGTGCTCGGGTTGCCGGTCCTGGCGAAGCTGACCCAGGCGTCCATCATGAAGCCGCTCAACTGGTCCACCTGCGGATCGTCGCCGACGAAGTCGCGCATCAACTCGGTCGTTCCCCACACGAGCGGCACGTCGAGCGCGTGCGGCGCGCCCAGCCGACCCTCGAACATTGGTGAACGTTGCTCGACCAGGTACGCGTAGGTGCCGGCTGCTGCTCCCTCCCGCGCGTCGAGCAGACGGCGGGTCGAACCACGGTACTGACGGTCGGTCATGACCGCGTTGTAGATCGCGAGCGAATCGGTTGCCTCGCCCCGTTGGACGCGTAGCATCCGGTACCGCTCGTAGCACTCACCGGCGCGCTCACTGCCACCGACCAACGGCGCCAACAACTGCAACGCCCGCTCCTCGTTCAGCTCGGTCAGTCCATTCATCGCCGAGAGCAGCGTGCACTCATCGCGCATCGTGCCCGAGAGCAGGTCGACGCCGCTGCCGCGGCCCTGCCCGACAGCCTCGAGCGGGACGGCGTCGAGGAAGTCGTCCTCGATCACGGCGTTGAAGATGCCGTGCAACCCCCCGGCGGGATTCACCGCTGGATCAGCTGCCATTAGCGCGCTCTGCGCGCGCAGCACGTCCTCAACCGGCAGCGACCGCAACTCGTCGGCCGACGCCCGCTCGAGCCCCAGCTCGCTGTAGAAGTAGGGCAACATCTCGCCGACGGATCCGCGCGTGTGGATGCGGTCGGCTGCGCCGCTCTGCATGATCGCGCGCTGAAAGAGACCCTCCCCAAGCGGCGATCCGAGCAGCATTGCTACCGCGATGCCGCCGGCGGACTCGCCGAAGATCGTGACGTTGCCGGGGTCGCCGCCGAAGGCGGTAATTTCGTCCCTCACCCACTCCAGCGCCGCGACCATATCGTGGAAGCCATAGTTCCCCTCCACCTCCTCGGCGCTGCCGAGCACGGGGTCGGGCAGGTAGCCGAGCGCGCCCAAGCGGTAGTTGATCGTGACGATCACCGCGTCGCCGCGGGATGCGAGCGGCGCACCGTCATACGCCGGTGACGATCCTGATCCGCTGAACAGCCCGCCGCCGTGAATCCAGACCATCACCGGCCGCCGGGCGTCGTCGAGGCCGGGCGTCCAGATGTTGAGGTAGAGGCAGTCTTCCGACATCCGCTCCTGGCTATGGCCCATGATCCCGGCGAACGGCCCGGCCGCCGGCCGCGGCGGCTGGATTGAGATCGCGCCGAACTCCAGGGCATCGCGGACGCCGTCCCATGACTCTGGCGGTTGCGGCCGACGGAAGCGCAGCTCGCCGACCGGAGGCCTGGCGAACGGCACGCCGCGAAAGACGTGCAAACCGTCCTCGTTCTGCCCTCGCAAGGCCCCTTGCTGCGTCAGAGCGGTAGTCGCGTTCCACGCCATGTCGAATTCCTACTCCAGCAGGTCGGACGACCAGATCGAGCGCTCGACCTCGCGGTCTATGCGGACTGTTTTCACGTCGGGGCCGAAGACCATCGTGTAGCGCTGGGTCGCGCGGTACTCGGGCCAGCCGGGCAGCGCGTTCGTGCTCGGGTTGCCGTCGCGGGCGAAACCGATCCACGCGTCCATCGCGAAGCCGCTGAGCTGATCGGTCTGCGGGTCGTCGCCGACGAACGGGCGCATCGCGTCGCACGTGCCCCAGACAAACGGGATATCGATCGCGTGCGGGGCGCGCAAACGCCCGTCCATCGCCGGCGACTGCTGGTTGAACAGGTACGCATAGGTCTTGCCCGTTCCGTCGAGCGCGCTGTGCGCGTCGAGCATGCGGTCCGAGGGGATTCGGAAGACGTAGTCGGTCATCACCGAATCGAAGACCGTCAGCGGATCCGAGCCGACGCCGCGCGCGGCGCGGGCGTCGCGGTAGTGATCGTAGAGCCGGTTCGCGGTGTCGGCGTCGCCGGCGGTCACGGCCAGCGCGCCCCGGGCGCCGGTCTCGTCCAGCTCGTTGACGCCGCCCAGCGCGGCGAGCAGCGTCCACTCATCCTCGATCGTGCCGCAGAGCAGATCGACATCCTTGCTGCGGCCGTTGCGCACCGCTTCAATCGGCAGCGTCTCGAGGAACCCGCCCTCAACGACGGGCGAGAAGGCCATCAGGAACCGACCGGTCAGCGCATTCGTCTCCGGGTCGGCCATCAGCGCGTTCTGCGCGTCGAGCACATCTTGAGCGGGAATGCTGCGCAGCGTTGCGGCATCGTCGGGGTTGACCTCCAGCACAGCGCAGAAGCGACGCCCCACCTCGGTCGCCATGTCGACGGGCAGCGAGTGATGTCCCGCGCCCGACTGCGGGATTGCCCGCTGGAACAGACCTTCGGCCTCGGGCGAACCGAGCAGCACGCCGACGCTCATGCCACCCGCCGACTCGCCGAAGATCGTGACGTTGTTCGGATCGCCGCCGAAGCCGGCGATGTGGTCGCGGACCCACTGCAGCGCCGCGACCTGGTCGCGCATCCCGTAGTTTCCGCTCTGAGGATCGTCGCCGTCGGTAAGCGCGGGGTTGTAGAAGTAGCCCAGCGCCCCGAGGCGGTAGTTGATCGTGACCACGACGACATCGCCGCGCTGCGCGAGATGGCGGCCGTCGTAGATGGGCGTGGAACCGGAGCCGCCGGAGAAGCCGCCTCCGTGAATCCAGACCATGACGGGGCGCGCTGCGTCGTCGAGACCAGGCGTCCAGACGTTGAGCGTCAGGCAGTCCTCGTCAACCGGAGCCTCCCAGGCGCCCAACAGCTCGATGCCCGGCGTGAACGTCTGCATCGAGATCGAAGCGAACTCAGTGGCGTCGCGCACGCCGTCCCAGGCCTCCGGGGGTCGCGGGGCGCGGAAACGCAGCTCGCCGACGGGCGGCGCGGCAAACGGGACGCCGCGGAAGACGGAGAGTCCGTCCTCTTCCACGCCCTGCAATTGTCCGTAGCGGGTGTTGGCGATCGGTGGCATGTGCGGGTGTCCCTTCGGACTGCGAGAGATTGGATGTGGACCAGGCGGCGCGTTCGGCTTCGCGGTCCTCGGTGATGGTCCGGACGTTGGGGCCGAAGACCATGATGTTCCGCTCGTCCGCACCATATTCCCGCCGGCCGGGAAGATCATCCGGGTTGGGGCGGCCGAAGGCGATCCACGCATCCATCACGCACTCATTGAGCCTGCCGAGGCCGGGGTCAACGACCTCGTGAAGGCCGCGCATCGCGGCGAGCAGCGTCCACTCGTCGCGAACGAGGCCACAGAGCAGATCAACGTCGCGACTGCGGACCGCGTAGCCGTCATCCCCCACGTCGCGATCGGCATCGTGGCGTTGGGGCACGTCCTGTTCGGGATCATGCATCGCCCGGTGATCGCGGGGGTTGGCGCAGGTCTCGCGGCGGCGTTCTACGTCCCCAGCTACGTCGCCGGCGACGCCGCGCTGGCCGTCTCGGCGGCTGCGATGCTGGTCGTGGTCGGGATCGGCGCCGCCTGGATACGCAAGAGCGGCATCCTGTGACCGATGAGGACATCGTCCTCAACGAGATCATCCACCAGTCCGCCCGGCTCCGAATCATGACGATGCTGGTCTCGCTGCCCGAGGCGGACCGCCTGGCCTACGGGTTCATCCAGACCACGCTCAGCCTCACCGGCGGCAACCTGACCACCCATCTACGCAAGCTGGAGCGCGCGGGTTACCTCGTGATGACCAAGGAGCTGCTCAATGCGAAGCCGCGCACGTGGATCGCGGCGACGCCCGCGGGTCGCGCCGCGTTCGCCGAGTATCTCGCCAACCTCCAGCGGGCCCTGAGTTGGGAGCCGCGCGTATAGGGCGCCGCACGTCCGAGGCCCGGCGGGCCCGCCGGACGATCGCGCTTGTGTCCGGGCGCGCAGACGTGTAGCGATTAGGGCGGCGGACACCGCATGATCTCAGGAGGACGCGGATGAACATCGGACTTGGGCTCGACTTCTCGCTGGGGATGACGTTCGACGATCAGCAGACGCTGGCGCGCGAGGCGGCGGAGCTGGGCTACACGAGCCTCTGGACGCCGGAGGGCGCGGGCCTGGACAGCTTCCAGCTATGCGCGCTGCGCTGGCGGGCCAGCGCCGACGTGGTCGAGGGTGGAATCGGCACAGGAATCGGCGTCTGCCCGATCGCCTACCGGTCGCCGATCGCGTTCGCGATGAGCGCCGGGACGTTGAGCGCCCAGAGCGGCGGGAAGTTCACGCTGGGCATTGGCTCAGGCGGCATCTACCGGGAGGCGACGCGTCGGCAGCTCGGGCTGCCACGGCGCTCGACGCTGACGACGATGCGTGAGTATGTCGCTGCGGTGCGCGGCCTGCTCGCGGGTGAGTCGGTGACGATCGCCGGTGAAGCAATCCAGTACGACGGCGCGACGCTTGGGTTCCGTCCGCCGCCGACCCCGGTGCTGGTCGGCGCGCTGGGGCCGGAGATGATCCGGCTCGGCGCGGAAGTCGGCGACGGCGCGGTCCTGAACTGGTGCGATCCGGAGCGGGTCGGCTGGAGCCGCGAGCGGCTGAACGAAGGAGCAGCGGCCGGCGGGAAGTCGCCCGACGACGTGCAGCTCGTCGAGTACATCCGCATCTGCGTCGACGACGATGTCGCCGTCGCGCGACAGTCCTACGCGCAGTCGCTGATGGGTTACGCGCTGGGCGACAGCGTGCCGAGCGACCGCTTGCGGCGCTTCGCCTACCGCGCGCACTTCGAGCGGATGGGATTCACCGAGCAGCTCGCCGAACTGGACGGCATGCGCCAACGCGGCGCGTCGGGGCCGGAGGTCGCGGCGGCGATGCCAGAGGAGCTGCTGACGCGGGTCGGCTACTACGGCGCTGCGGCCGGGGCGCGCGCCGCGTTCGAGACGCTCGGCGACGGGCTCGACACCGCGATCGTGCGAGTGGTCGCCGCGAAGCCGGGCCTCAAGTCGGTCCGAGCGGTGATGCAGGCGTGCGCGCCGGTGGGTGGATGATGAACGGCGGCGACCCTTTGCGGTTTGAGTTCCTGGTCGTGCGCGCAGGCCATGCTTGCTCAGGCATGCGTGAGCTGATGCACTCGTTCCCGCTGTTGGTCATTGAGGCGGCGGTTGCATGCGCGCAGTTCGATGGATGCGGACAGCGCGTTGCGGATGTGGGCGGATCGTCTGCCGCGCTGGATGTCCCCGTGTTCCGGACGGCTCGTCAGCCAACGTTCAACTTCGGACCATCGCCAGAGTCGGTGCGGGCGCCGGGGATCGTTCACCGGCGGCGGGAACTGCCCGGGACCACGAGCGCCAGTGACCAGCAAGCGCACGCTTTCTCGCGTGCGGCCGCAACGCTCTGCGATCTCGGACATACCGACCAAGTCTGAATCGACAAATCGAACCACCTGCAGGCCGGGAACGCGTTCAGTATCGGCTACAGCCGATGCGACAGCCTCCTCAATGGTCTCGGCGTCACGGTCGAAGTCGAGATATTGGACACCATTGGTTTGGCCGATCAGCGCATCGTCGCAGCCCGCTTCCCACAGAGCGTCAAACACCTCTTCGCTGGCGATGTCGCGACCCTCAACAATCAGCGTGAAATCCCAAACCGCCATCGTTCGGTTCTCCCTGGCTGGGTGAGAGCAGTTCTTCAACGCTCTGCGCAGCTTGCGAACCTCGCCGCCGAGATTGCTTGGCGTTGACTTGATCCAAACCATGCAGCCGCCGGGAGATTCGGGACACCTCGCCCGCCCCCATGCATAGCCACGCGTCCGATCAACCCGCTATCCCGCCTCTTCCAACTCGGATATGACATCCTCGATCTCTTTCTTCGGATGCCTCTCGGCCATGACCGCACGGTACGTGCAGTGTTGTGCCGCGTCAACAGTTGGTCAGTTCGCCGACACTTCTTCGAGCGCGTCGGTGAGGATCTCCATGGCGTGGTCGATCTGCGCCTCGGTGGTGGTGGCGGGCGGCACGAAGCGCAGCACTGATCCCTCGCGGCGCACGCTGAAGATCAGGCCCTCGCGCAGCGCGTGCGCGGCGATCCGCGGTCCCGCGTCGGTGGCGGGCTCTTTGGTCTCACGCGAGTGCACCAGCTCGATGCCCTGCAGCAGGCCCCGGCCGCGTACGTCGCCGATCAGCTCGAAGCGCTCAGCGAGTCCCTGCAGCTTGGCCTTGAGGTAGCCGCCGAGCTTGCGCGCTTTCTCGGGCACGCGATCCTGCTCGACCACGTCGAGGCTGGCGATACCCGCTGCGCAGGCGAGCGGATCGTTGCTGTGGCTGTGCGTGACGATGAACTCGTCGGCGGTGACGCGCTCTTCGATCTCGGCGGACGTGATCACGGCGCTGATGCACACGCCGCCGCCGAAGTGCTTCGCCAGCGTGACGATGTCGGGCACGACGCCCTCTGCCTCAAACGCGAACATGTCGCCGAGCTTGCCCAGGCCGGTCTGCTCCTCATCGAGGATCAGCAGCATGCCGCGCGCCTCGCAGCGTTGCTTGAGTTCCGCGAGCCAGCCGCTCGGCGGCTCGATCACGCCGCCGGCGCTGAAGAGCGGCTCAGTGATCACCGCGGCGGGGCGGCTGGTGGTCTGCGCGTCGATCAGCTCGAAGCTCGTATCGAGGCAGGCGTACTCGCAGTCGGGGAACGTCTGCCGCAACGGGCAGCGGTAGCAGTAGGGCGCGACCATCGCCATCGTGCCGGGCGCGAGCGGACCGTAGCCCGCGTGCCAGCCCGCGAAGGTCAGGGCGCGCGTCGTGTCCGACATCCCGTGGAAACCGACGTGCGGGCTGGCGACCTCGAAGCCGCGGGTGAACTTGCGCGCGATGTTGATCGCGGCCTCGTTGGCGTCGGCGCCCGACTGTAGGAACATGCTCTTCTTGAGCGGCTCCGGCATCAGCTTGCCGAGACGTTCGGCGAGCTCGATCTCGGGGACGTTGAAGTGGCTGCTGTGAGCGTGGATCAGGGTGTCGCACGCCTGCTTGATCGCTGCGGTGATCGTCGGATGGTTGTGGCCGAGCGCGGCGCACATCTGCCCGGAGTTGAAATCAAGATATTTCTTGCCGTTGATGTCTTCGACTTCGGAGCCGGAGCCGCGAACGAAGATCGGCCCGCCGCCCGACTTGTCCATCCGCCCGCCAAAGGAGTATCGGCGAGCGGCGTCGAGGAGTTGGGCTTCGCTGGATGTCATCTGCGTCTATATCCAGATCCACGGGGAAACACCCCGATAATCGTGATGATTTGTTCCTTGTGATCAACGTCGAACTGCAGACGGTTGCCACGCCCGACCCAGACGCGATAGCCCCGCTCCGCACCGCTGAGCATGAGCACGCCTCGATGCCGGGGATTCTGAACAAGCGCTTCGAGGGCGTTGTCGTAGCGCCCGCGGAGGGCGCCAGGCAGTCTGCGGTAGGCTTTGTCGGCTCTCGCCTCCCACTCAACGCGATACGCCATACTCGCAGCGGCTAGCCGCTGAGGTCCGCTGTAACCCACGCATCCGGGATCGACGGACGTTCGTCGATCCATTCGTCGCTGTACTGCTGAACGGCCGCCGCGACATCGAGCGTTTCTTCAATTTCGTCATCGGTGAGCAGTCGTTCCACCTCGTCGAGCGTCAATTTGCGCATCCGCGTCCAGCGTGTGACGTGATCCAGGCGAGCGGGAATCGCATCACCAGACCGCCACGCGTCCAGTAGCGGATCGACGAGCTCGTCCTGCGCTCGACAGTAGGCATGCACGACACCGATGACCTGCCGCCGCTGCAACTCGCCCTCGGTCGCGTCGCCGTCCTCGATGAACATGTCGAGGTCATCTTCGAACCAGAGCGCATCCTCGACCCAGCGGAATCCGATCTGCCGACCCCTCTCGCGGTCGGAGACGGGGCTTGGCCCGATCTGGGGATCGTCGCGGTAGGCATACACATCGGTCGCCTCAAGGACGCCGTCGATCTCAGCTTCCGACAACCGACCTTCCACTTCGTGCCAATAGAGGCGACGCTGATCCACCCATTGCACGAGGCTGGCAAACTCTTCGTCGATCGCCGCGCCGCGCAGCCACGCGTCGAAGTTGGGCTCGCACGACTCGCGCCGCAGCTCGCGCAGCATCCGGGCAAGGTCCTGAATCGTCACTGCCGTCGTCGTCATCGCATCCACTCCTTCGCCAAGCGTAGGCGACGTGAGCGAACGCGACGCCACTGGGTGCAGGCGGAGTCGAGGTCCCAGCGATTGTTGTTCGAGCCCCGCCCGTGGGCGGGGCTCGCCCTGGTTTGGCGTTAGGCGGTCTTGAGCTTCTGGATGCTGGTCAGCGTGCCTTCACCGCGCAGTTCTGCCGCGCCAACCGGCCAGTTGATGTGGGCCCCGGTCATGGACGCAGCTGAGGTCTCGACAAGGAAGATCCACGAGTGGTTGTCGTAGAACTCGACGTACATCTGCTCGAGCAGGGCAGCACGCTCAGACGGGTCCAGCGCCTGCTTCTGTGCGATGTACAGCTCGTGGATTTCTGTCTCGGGGTAGACGGAGACCGTGTAGAAGCCGGTTTCGCTGACCTCGGCCCCGATCACAGACTCCGGCTCGGCATTCGCGTTGGTGAAGAACCAGAACAGGCCCGGCTTCGAGAACGTGCGCACCTCTGCAAAGTACGCGGAGCTGAGGTACTCGACGATCGTGGTGCGAATACCCACGGCCTCCAGGTCCTGCTGCACAATCAATGCCATCGTCGGCACGATCGCGGCGAAGTCGGTCACGATGTGCAGGTCGACGTCGATTCCGTCCGGGTATCCGGCCTCGGCGAGCAACTGCTTGGCTCGCTCTGGGTCGTAACCGTGATAGCGGGCTTCCAGAGCCTCCTTGGGGAAGCCGATCGTGCCTCGATAGGGCCCGTACGACGGCGGCTCGGTGCCGGTCAGCAAGCCTTCGATGATCGCTTCGCGGTTGATCGCCAGGTTGGCCGCCTCACGCACCCGGATATCGAGCCACGGGTTGGGCACGCCATCGACCACGGCCACCGCGTCATGCGTGTTGGGCATAATCTGGTGGGTGGGATTGCCGGCCGGTCCATAGAGCACCTTGAAGCGGTCATCATCGGCGTATGGGGCGACGACATCGGTTTGCAAGTTGAACGCGGCGTCGATCTCACCAGCTTCAATGCCCGCGATTTGCGAGAGTGATTCGGGCCGAATCTGGACGTTCAGATCCTTGTACCAGGCCAGCCGTGGCCCGGCGAGAGCGTCGCGATCCTTGTGATACTCGTCGTAGCGTGCGTAGTGGAAGCCGACATCCGGGATGTGCTCGACGAACCGGAACGGTCCGGTGCCCACGGCGAATTCGGCGTCAACGTGCTCATCGCCGTTTGCTTCGACGTACGCTTTCGAATGTTGCACCACGGCGCCGCCGGTGACCGATGCGACCAGCGAGGCATCCGGGGCCGGCGTCTCGACGCGGACCGTGTAGTCGTCAATCAGCGCGTAGCTGGCGAAGTTGACCGTCCCGAAGGTCATCCGAGCCGTGGCCCAGCCGTTCGGATGGTCACTCGTCTCGCCGCCCTGATGGTATTCGGCCGCCGCCGAGACGCGCTCCCAGTTGAACGCCAGATCTTCTGCCGTATAGGGCGTGCCGCTGTGGAACTTGACCCCCTCCTGAACGTGGAAGATCAGATTCGTCGAATCGACAATTTCGACCCCCGCGACCAGGTGCGGCTCCAGCGCCGCCGTGTCGGGGTGATTGGACATAGCGCTGTCGAACACGGTGGCTGAGTTGATGTAGTTCGTCTGCGAGCCGGAGCGCTGCCCGTCGAGCCCGGCGGTGTAACGCGCTACCGCGAGATTGAGCGTCGCATCGAGATCGATTTCCGGCTCAGCGGCTGCGACATCCTCTTCGGCCTCTTCGCGCTCGATCGCTTCGACCGTGCCTTCCTCCTGTTGTTGGACCTGCTGCGCCTGCTGCTCAGCCTGCGGCTGCTGTTGCTGCTGCATGGCCTGCTGCTGCTGCGGCGCGGCCTGCTGCTGCTGCATCGCCTGCTGCTGCTGTTGGGGCTCCGCCTGCTGCTGAGCCTGCACGACGGCCTGCTGCTCGTCGTCATCGTCGTCACCGCAGCCCACCAGGGCGAGGCCCGCCGCGCCCACGCCTGCGCGCGAACTGGCGACCAGCAGCGTACGGCGCGAGAGTCGCTGGCTGCGCATCCGGGTCCAGTAGTTTCGCTCTGACATTTGGTTGCCTCCTTCGGCGGGCACGATTCTATCTGCGGTGCGCCCGCGTATAGCGTGCGCAGTCTAGGCCATCATTGGCGTTGGCGTGGAGACCGCCGCAAGACCCGCTCGTTCAGAATCCCGTCGCGGTCATTCCCGCCCGCTCCTTGCGTCATTCCCGCGAAGGCGGGAATCCCGGCGAGCAACGCTCCCATGTTCGGGCTGCGGGTGAGCACGGCGCTGCATCCCGGCTTGGCAGGCACGTCGCGGTGGGGAGCTGTTGCGGCGCTTGTCGTTGGCGTCCGGCTCGTGGGCGGGGCTCCCCCTGGTTTGGCGCTAGGCGCTCTTGAGTTTCTGGACGTAGGTCAGCGTGCCCTCCCCGCGAAGCTCGGCGGCGCCGACCGGCCAGTTGACGTTGGCCGCCGTCATCGACGCGGCGGAGACCTCGGTGAGGAAGATCCACGAGTAGTTCTCGTAGAACGTCACGTAGAAGTCCTCGAGCAACGCAGCACGCTCCACCGGGTCCAGCGCCTGTCTCTGTGCGACGTAGAGCTCATGAATATCCGTCTCGGGGTAGACCGACACCGCGTAGAAGCCTAGTTCGCTGATTTCGGAACCGATCACGGACTCGGGCTCGGCGTTTGCATTGGTGAAGAACCAGAACAGGCCCGGCTTGGAGAACGTCCGCACTTCTGCGAAGAACGCGGAGCTGAGGTATTCGATGATCGTGGTGCGAATACCGACGGCCTCGAGATCCTGCTGCGCGATCAACGCAAGGGTGGGCACGATCACCTGGAAGTCGGTGACGATGTGCAGGTCTACGTCGATGCCGTCGGGGTAGCCGGCCTCGGCCAGCAGCTGCTTGGCGCGTTCCGGGTCGTAGCCGTGGTAGCGCGACTCCAGCGCTTCCTTGGGGAAGCCGATCGTACCCGAGTACGGGCCGTAGGACGGCTTCTCGACGCCGGTCAGCAGACCTTCGATGATCGCCTCGCGGTTAATCGCCAGGTTGGCCGCCTCGCGCACGCGGATGTCGAGGAACGGATTCGGCACTCCGTCGACCTCGTCCACCGCGTCATGCGTGTTGAACATGATGTGATGGGTTGGGTTGCCGGCCGGCCCATAGAGCACCTTGAACCGCTCGTCTTCGCTGTAGGGGGCGACGACGTCGGTCGGCAGGTTGAAGGCCGCGTCGACTTCACCCGCTTCGATGCCGGCGATCTGCGCCAGCGGCTCGGGGCGGATCTCAATGTTGAGGTCCTTGTACCAGGCGAGGTGTTTGCCGGCGACGCGGTCGCGGCCCTTGTGGTACTCGTCGTACCGGATGTACTTGAAGCCAACATCGGGAATGTGCTCGCCCAGGCGGAAGGGGCCGCTGCCAACGGCGTTGACCGCATCCACGTGCTCATCGCCGTTTGCTTCGACGTACTCCTTGGACACGTGGGGCAGGCCCATGATCGAGCCGGCCAACGAGGCGTCGGGCGCGGGCGTCTCGACCACGAAGGTGTAGTCGTCGGCGACGCTGTAGTTGGCGAAGTTGACGGTGCCGAAGGTCATGCGGGCGGTGGCCCAGCCATTCGGATGGTCGCTGGTCTCGCCGCCCTGATGATAGGCAGCTACCGCCGAGACGCGTTCGAAGTTGAACTGCGTGTCGTGCGCCGTGTAGGGCGTGCCGCTGTGGAACTTGATCCCCTGGGCCACGTGGAAGATCAGGTTGGTCGGGTCGACGATCTCGATGCTCTCGACCAGGTTCGCTGACAACGCTGCGGTATCGGGGTGATTCGACATGCCCCTGTCGAACACGCAGGCCGTGTTGATGTAGTTGGTCTGCGAGCCGGAGCGCTGCGGGTCGAGCCCAGCGGTGTAGCGGCTGACCGCGACGTTGAGCGTCGCCTCGAGGTCGATCTCGGGCTCGGACGCTTCGACATCCTCTTCGGCCTCGTCCCGCTCGATCGCCTCGACCGTCCCTGCCTCCTCCTGTTGCTGGGCCTGCTGCGCCTGCTGCTCGGCCTGCTGCTGCTGTTGCTGCTGCATGGCCTGCTGCTGCATCGCCTGCTGTTGCTGCTGCATCGCCTGCTGCTGTTGGGGCTCCGCCTGCTGCTGGGCCTGCATGACGGCCTGCTGCTCGTCGTCATCGTCGTCACCGCACCCGACCAGGGCCAGGCCGGCGGCGCCGACGCCGGCGCGCGAACTGGCGACGAGCAGAGTGCGGCGCGAGAGTCGTCGACTGCGCATCCGGGTCCAGTAGTTTCGCTCTGACATTCCGTTGCCTCCTCCGGCGGGCATGGGTCTATCTGCGGTGCGCCCGCGCACGGCTCGGGCAGTCTAGGCGATCGTTGGCGTGGAGACCGCCGCAAGACCCGCTCGTTCAGAATCCCGTCGCGGTCGTTCCCGCGCGCTCCTTGCGTCATTCCCGCGAAGGCGGGAATCCAGGCGAGCAACGCTCCCATGTTGGGGCTGCGGGTGAGAACGGCGCTGCGTCCCGGCTTGGCAGGCACGTCGGGGTGGGGAGCTGTTGCGGCGCTTGTGGTTGGCGTCCGGCTCGCGGGCGGGGCTCCCCCTGGTTTGGCCCTAGACGTCCTTGAGCTTCTGGATCGCGGTCAGCGTGCCTTCGCCGCGCAGTTCGGCGGCGCCGACTGGCCAGTTGACGTTCCCGGCGAGCATGGCCGCTGATGAGATCTCGGTGAGGAAGATCCACGAGTAGTTGTTGTAGAACGTGACGTAGAGATCCTCGAGCAGCCTCGCTCGCTCGGAGGGGTCGAGCTCCTGATTCTGCGCGAGGTAGAGATCCTGAATATTGGTCTCGGGGTAGACCGAGGCCGCGTAGAAGCCCGCTTCGTTGATGCCTGAGCCGATCGAGGGCTCGGGCTCGGAGAGGCTGTTGCTGAAGAAGTAGAACATCCCCGGCTTCTCGAACGTGCGAACCGTCCTGAAGTACTCGGAGCTGAGGTACTCAACGATCGTGGTACGGATGCCGACCGACTCGAGGTCCTCCTGCACGACCAGGGACATGACCGGGACAATGGGCTGGAAGTCGGTCACGATGTGCAGGTCGACATCGATCCCGTCGGGGTAGCCGGCCTCGGCAAGCAGTTGCCTGGCGCGCTCGGGGTCGTAGCCGTGGTAGTGCTCTTCGAGCGCGTGCTGAGGGAAGCCGATCGAACCTGGATACTGGCCCAGGGTCGGTTTCTCGGTGCCGGTGAGCAGACCTTCGATGATCGCTTCGCGATTGATCGCCAGGTTGGCGGCCTCGCGCACGCGAATGTCGAGGAACGGGTTGGGCTCGCCGTCGACCTCCGCCACCGCGTCATGCGTGTTGAACATGATGTAGTGCGTGGGGTTGCTGGCCGGACCGTAGAGCACCTTGAAGCGGTCGTCGTCGCGGAAGGGCTCGGCGATATCGGTGGGCAGGTTGTAGAGGGCGTCGATTTCACCGGCTTCGAGCCCGGCGATCTGCGCGAGCGACTCGGGGCGGATCTGAACGTCGAGGTCCTTGTACCAGGCCAGCCGCGGTCCGGACACGGCGTCCCGACCCTTGTGGTAGTCCTCGTAGCGAGTCCACTTGAACCCGACATCGGGGATGTGCTCAACAAAGCGGAACGGCCCGGTGCCGACCGCGTTGACGGCATCGACGTGCTCGTCGCCGTTGGCCTCGACGTACTCCTTGGACACCTGGCGCACGGCGCCGGACATGATCGAGCCGGCCAGCGAGGCGTTGGGCACTGGCGTCTCGACGACGAAGGTGTAATCGTCGATGACGCTGTAGCTGGCGAAGTTGCCGACGCCGAACACCCCGCGGGCCGTGGCCCAGACGTTGGGATGGTCGCTCGTTTCGCCGCCCTGATGGTACTCGGCCTTGCCCGCGACGCGCTCGAAGTTGAACTGCAGGTCGTGGGCGGTGTAGGGCGGGCCATTGTGGAAGTTGATGCCGTCCGCGACGTGCATGATCAGGTTGGTCGGGTCGACGACTTCGACTTCGGCGACGAGGTTGGGCTCGAGCGCGGCGGTGTCGGGGTGGTTAGACATCCCGGAGTCGAAGGTGCAGGCGCCGTTGACGTAGTTCGTCTGCGAACCGGAGCGCTGGGGATCGAGTCCGGCTGTGTAGCGCCCAATGGCGATGCGGAGGGTCGCGTCGAGGTCGACCTCGGGCGCGGCGGCTTCGACATCCTCCTCGGCCTCATCGCGCTCGATCGCCTGGGCCGTGCCTGCTTGCTGTTGCTCGGCCTGCTGCGCCTGCTGCTCGGCCTGCTGCTGCGTCGCCTGCTGCTGCTGCATGGCCTGCTGTTGCTGCATGACCTGCTGCTGTTGCTGCTGCATGGCCTGCTGCTGCTCTTCTTGCTGCTGCTGGGCCTGCATGACGGCCTGCGGCTCGTCGTCATCATCGTCACCGCAGCCGACCAGGGCCAGACCGGCGGCGCCGACGCCGGCGCGTGAGCTGGCGACCAGCAGGGTGCGGCGCGAGAGTCGCCGGCTGCGCATCCGGGTCCAGTAGTTTCGCTCTGACATTTGGTTGCCTCCTGATGCACGCCGCCGCGCTTGCCGCGCGCCGTTCGGAATATCCTAGACCACGAGTGGGGACGCCGGGTAACGGCCCCCAACTCACCGCGGTTGCGCACAGATCTCAGTCGGGACTCTTTGATCAGCCGAGGTTGCGCAGGCGCGGATCGAGCAGGTCGCGCAGCCAGTCGCCGACGAGGTTGCCGCAGAGCGCGACGAGCATCAGCGCGAGGCCGGGCATCCACATCACCCACCAAGCCTGGGTGAGGTAGTTGCGCGCCTCGGTGATCATCCGACCCCAGGTGGCCTGTTCGACGGGAGCGCCGACGCCGAGGAAGCTGAGCGAGGCTTCGGCGACGATCACGATCGGGATTTCGAGCGTCATGATCACGATGATGGTGTTGAAGACGTTGGGCAGCAGCTGCTTGCGTATGATCCACCAGTTGCCGCCGCCCGCCGCGATCGAAGCGAGCACGAATTCGCGCTCCTTGAGCGAGAGCACTTCGGCGCGGATCAAACGGGCATACGCAGTCCAGGTCCAGACCAACAGAATGATGATCACGTTGGTCAGCGAGGCGCCGAGCGACGCGCCGAGCAGGACGGCGAAGAGGATCGCGGGCATCGCGAGCTGCACGTCGACGTAGCGCATCAGCAGCTGGCCCAACTTGCCGCTGCGCCAGCCGGCGATCAGCCCGATGGTCGTGCCGAAGAGCGCGGCGCCGGGCACGACGATCACGACAACGATCAGCGAGACTCGCGCGCCGTGGATGATCCGCGTCCAGATGTCGCGGCCGATGTGGTCCGTGCCGAGCAGGTGCTCGCTGCTACCGCCGTCGAAGACGGGACGCTCGAGCCGCGACAGCACGTCGACATCTCCCGGATCACCGGGCGCGATCACATCGGCAAGGATGCCGACGACCACGAACACGATCATGACCGTCAGTGGGGGGATCACCAGCAGATAACGCCGCCAGTCGTGCGGCACGCGCAACCGCCGCCGTGTGCGGATCTCGACAGTGACCTCTCCTGCTCGCGTCGCCATCAGAGTCCAGCCGTCCGGATGCGCGGGTCGATGAACCGGTAGGAAAGATCGACGACCAGGTTGCCCATCGCGATCGCTGCGGCGATCACCGCGATACCCGCCTGCACGGTCGGATAGTCGGACTTCAGGATCGATTCGATCATCAGGCGACCGATGCCGGGCCAGGAGAAGACGACCTCGATGATCACCGAGCCGGCGATCAGGCGTCCGAGTTCAAGCCCAAGGATCGTCATCACGGGGATCAGGGCGTGGCGCAGACCGTGGCGGAGGATCACGGCGCGCTCGGTCAGGCCCTTGGCTCGGGCGGTGCGGATGAAGTCGGTGTTCATCACGTCGATCATGCCCGAGCGGGTCAGGCGCATAAAGCCCGCCGCCGAGAGCAGACCGAGGGCCAGGGCCGGCAGTACCAGCGAGCGGAAGCCCTCGGCGCCAGCGGTGGGAAACCAGGCCACTCTGGTCGCGAGGAAGAAGATCAGCATCAAGCCGAGCCAGAAGCTCGGTGTGGCCTGGCCGATCACCGCGACGATTCGCGCCAGCCAGTCAATCGACGAGCCGCGCCGCAGCGCGGCGAGCACGCCCAGCGGCAGCCCCAGCGCCAGAGCGACGATCAGGCCGGCGAGCGTCAGCCGGACCGTGCCCGGCAGCTTGTCGATAACTTGGTCAATCGCTGCGCCGGTGCGGTGGTAGGAGTAGCCGAAGTCGAGCTGCACAGCGTCGAAGATGAAGCGGCCGTACTGAACGATCAGCGGATCATTCAACCCCAGCCGCTCTTCGAGAATCGCGATCTCCTCGTTCGTGGAATCGAGCGGGAGCAGCGATTGGGTCGGATTGCCGATCAGTCGTGAGACGATGAACACGATGCTGACCACGATCCAGACGACGAGGATCGTCTGGATCAGGCGGACCAGGAGGACATTGAAGAACTGCATCGCTCACCTTGTGGGGAAGCCCCTACAGCGACCTGCGGCGTCAAGCGCCGATTGCGGCAGTCTAGTCAGACCTGCGGCGTCAAGCGCCGATTGCGGCAGTCTAGTCAGACATGCGCCTTTCCGCGACTCAGGGCTTACCAGCTGTCGATGTAGGGGCGGCGGCCTTCGCGGATGGGGTTGGCGTTGGCGGCGGCGTTGAGCGTCCGCACGATCCAGCGGCGGGTGTCGGCGGGGTCGATCACGTCGTCGACCTCCACCACCGCGGCGGCGTTGAGCGCCGAGCCGCGCTCGTACGCATCGGCGACGCGGCGCTCGTATTCGGCCAGGCGTTCGTCGAGGTCTTCAATTTTCTCAAGGTCCGCGCGGGAGCCGAGCTTCACGCCGGCCTCAAGGTTCATGCCGCCGTATTCGCCCGTGGGCCAGACGACGTTGAAGAGCGAGGCCTCGGTGCTGCCGGCCATCATCGCGAGCCCGCCGAGGCCGTAGCACTTGCGCAGCGTCAGCGTCATCTTCGGCGTGGTCAGGTTGGCCAGCGAGACGAAGACGCGGTGGCAGTGGCGCACGAGGGCGGTCTTCTCAATCTCGGGGCCGACCATCATGCCGGGTGTGTCGACCAGAGTGATAATGGGAATGTTCCAGCAATCGCAGATTTGCGAGAAGCGGGCGAGCTTGTCGGAGCCGTCGCTGTCAACGGCTCCGCCGAGGTGCATGTTGTTGTTGGCGATTACGCCGACCGGCCGGCCCTCGACGCGAATCAGCGCGGTGACGATGCCGACGCCGAACTCCGGCCGCAGTTCGAGCACGGAATCATCGTCGGCCATCAGCCCGATCAGCTTGCGGATGTCGTAGGTGCGCAGGCGGTTCTCGGGGATCACGTGGCGCAGCAGCCGCTGGTCCTGGCAGGTCCAGTCGTCGATCGGGCCCTGGAAGTACGAGATGTACTGCTTGGCCGCGGCCATCGCGGCATCCTCGTGCTTGACCAGGATGTCGACGACGCCGTTGGGGACCTGCTGCGACATTGGGCCGAGCTCCTCGGGCAGGAACAGGCCGAGGCCGCCGCCTTCGATCACGGCCGGGCCGCCCATCGCAATGTTGGAGCCTTCGGTGGCGATGATGACGTCGCACATGCCGAGCATCGAGGCGTTGCCGGCGAAGCAGCGGCCGGCGGTGATCGAGACCATCGGCACGCGGCCCGAGAGCTCGGCGAGGCGCTCGAAGGTGCGGATGTTGCGCGCCGCGACGCGCGTAAACGCCCAGTCGGTGTCGCCGGAGCGTCCGCCCGCGCCCTCGGCGATGAAGATCAGCGGCGAGAGCAGGCGGTGCGCAATCTCGACCATGCGGTCGGTCTTTTCGTGTCCGCGGATGCCCTGTGTGCCGGCCCAGACCATCTCGTCGTAGCTGATGATTGCGGTGGTGGCGGTGTGAGCGTCGAAGAGATCGCCATTGATCGAGCCAACGCCGCAGATCAGACCGTCGGCGGGCGACTTCTCGCGCAGCTCCTGCCAGCTGCGCACGCGCCGCTGTCCGGCCACGCCGAGCGCCATGTACTCGTTCCAGACGCTCCAGGGCTCGCCGTCGTCGACCAACTGCGCGATGTTCTCGCGCGCGGTGCGCTTGCCTTTGGCGTGGCGGCGAGCGACCGCAGCGGGCCGGCGGTGGTCAAGCGTGATGTCGTGACGCTCGTTGACCAGCTCAAGGTCGGGACGGATCAGGTCGAGGTCGATCTCCTCGGCGCCGTCATCCAGCGCGGGGCCGACATCGGCGGGCTCGATGAAGGCGAGCGGGTGGTTCTCCCAGATGATGTCGCCAACCGCGACGGTCAGCTCGGCGACGATGCCGCCGATGTCGGACTTGAGGACGTGCTCCATCTTCATGGCGTTCATGATGATCACCTCCTGGCCGGGGACGACGGTGTCGCCCTCGGCCACGAGGATCTCGATGATCGTGCCCTGGATCGGCGCGCGGATCGCCTCCGTGCCGGCCGGGCCGATGATCTCGGGCGCGTGCCCGATCGCCTGATCCGCCTCGAGTCCACGATTGACATCGAGCGACGCGGCGTCGGCGCCCTGACGGAAGAAGTCGAGCGCGGCCAGCGGGTCCTTGGTCTGATTCGCAACCTGTCCACCGGCCCACGACTGCTGCGCGCCGCCGGGACCGGCGCCGTTGACCGAGGTCGCAGCGAGTTCGCCGATCCGGTCGTCGATCCAGCGGGTGTGGACATCGCCGGCGACGAACTCGGGGTGCGCGAAGATGTTGCGCAGGAAGGGCAGGTTGGAGTCGGCGCCGCTGAGTTCGAATTCGTCCAGCGCGCGGCGCGCGCGGCGCACCGCGTCGTGGAAGTCGCCACGCGGCGCGCGGGTGATCACCTTGGCGATCAGCGAATCGAAGTTGGGATTGGCCGAGTAGCCAGCGTAGCCGTAGGTGTCGACGCGCACGCCGGGTCCGGCGGGCGGGCGGAAGCTGCGCAGCGTGCCGGCGGCCGGCCGCACGTCGCCGTCCTCGCGCATCCGCTCAAGGTTGACTCGCGCCTGGATCGCGAAGCCGCGCGGGGCCGGCGCCGGCGAGAGGCCCAGCTCCGATAGGGGCACGCCATTGGCGATACCGATCTGGCACTCCACGAGGTCGAGTCCCGTGACCTCCTCGGTGACAGTGTGCTCGACCTGTAGTCGCGCGTTGGCCTCGATGAACGCGAAGTCCTCGTCGGAGTCGGTGTCGACGAGGAATTCGAAGGTGCCGAGGTTGCTGTATCCGCCGGCGGAGGCGAGCTCGACCGCGTTCTGAGTGATCCGCTCGCGCAGCTCAGCAGTGATCGAGGGGCTGGGCGCCATCTCGACCAGCTTCTGGTAGCGGCGCTGGATGGTGCACTCGCGCTCGCCGATGTGCGTCACCGCGCCATGCTGGTCGCCGGCGATCTGCACCTCGATGTGGCGCGCACGCGGGATGAAGCGCTCGACGAACAGGGCGCCGTTGCCGAAGGCGGCGCGGGCCTCACGCCCGCAGCGCTCGAACGCGTCGGGAATCTCGTCCGCATCCGTGACGGCGCGCATGCCGCGTCCACCGCCGCCCGCGATGGCCTTGATCACCATCGGGCGACCGCCGAGCTGCTCGAAGAAGGCACGCGCGCCGTCGAGGTCGACGGCGTGGTCGCTGCCGGTCAGGATCGGTACGCCGCGAGCAGCCGCGAGCGTGCGGGCGCGGGCTTTGTCGCCGAACAGCGCCAGTGCTGCCGGCGTGGGACCGACGAAGGTGATGCCGGCCTCCTCGCAGGCCCGTGCGAAGTCGGCGTTCTCGGCCAGAAAACCGTAGCCGGGGTGGATCGCGTCGCACTCGTGCTCGAGCGCGCGCTCGACGATCTGCGCGATATCGAGGTAGGCGGCGGGGCCGATTCCGTCGAGCGGGATCGCGACGTCAGCGTGTTGGATGTGTTGGGAGGACGCGTCGTCGCTGGAGTGAACGGCCGCCGTCTCGAGGTCGAGTTCGGTAGCCGTGCGCAGGATTCGAACAGCAATTTCGCCGCGATTCGCGACGAGAAGTCGTTGGATAGGCATGCGCTGAGTCTAGAGCGCACACCCGCGCGGGCTATTTGGCGGCGACGGCCTCCGCGATCAGTTCGCCGAGCGCCTCGGTGCCGAGCGGATCGGCGCCGGCCTCGACGAGGTCGGCGGGGCGGTTGCCCGCTTCGAGGATCTCGGCGAGTGCGGTCTCGATCGCGGTCGCCTCTTGCTCGAGGTCCAACGAGTAACGCAGCATCAATGCGGCGCTGAGAATCATCCCTGCGGGGTTGGCGATGCCCTGCCCGGCGATGTCGGGCGCGGTGCCGTGGATCGGTTCGTACATGCCGACGCTGCCCGGCGCGCCCAGCGAGGCGCTGGGGAGCATGCCCATTGAGCCGGCCAGCATCGAGGCCTCGTCGGTCAGGATGTCGCCGAACATGTTCTCGGTGACGATCACGTCGAAGTAGGCCGGGTGGCGAATCAGGTCCATGGCGCAGGCGTCGACGAGCCGGTGTTCCAGCTGCACGTCGGGGTAGTCGGTCGCGATCTCCTCGGCGACTTCTCGCCACATCCGACTGGTGTCGAGGATGTTGGCCTTGTCGACGGAGGTCAGCAGCCCGCGACGGGAGCGGGCGGTTTCGAAGCCGAGCCGCACGATCCGCTCGACCTCGTGCTCGGAGTAGGCCAGCGTGTCGACAGCCTTGCGCTCGCCGTCTTCCTCCCAGCGGCGCTGCGGCTCGCCGAAGTAGATGCCGCCGGTCAGCTCGCGCAGCACGACCATGTCGATCGCCTCGACGGTCTCGCGCTTGAAGGGCGTGCTGTCGGCCAGGAACGGCAGCATCTTCACGGGCCGGATGTTGGCGAACAGGCCCAGGCCCTTACGCAGCCCGAGGATCGCCTGCTCGGGTCGAACAGAGGCCTTGGGATCGTCCCACTTGGGCCCGCCGACCGCGCCAAACAGGACGGCGTCCTGCGAGCGGCACATCTCAAGCGTTTCATCGCGCAGGGCTGTGCCGTGCGCGTCGATCGACGCGCCGCCGACGACGTCCTCCGTGTACTCAAACGAGTGGTCGAAGCGTCCGCCGACAGCCGCGAGCACGCGGACCGCCTCGCCGATCACCTCGCCGCCGATCCCGTCGCCGGGCAACAGTGCGATCCGAAAGTGGGCCATCAGTTAGTCCTCGTGGTGGTGGTGAGCCTCGTGGTCTGAGTCGTGGTCTGATTCGTGGTCATCGATCCACCCCTCCTGGAGCGCGCGCTCACGCGTCACTCAACAGCCGGGGTCGCCGTAGTTGCCGCAGCAGCTCTCGCCACGCCGCAGCTTGAACCAGAGGTTGGACGCGAAGCCGCGCACAGCCGCGAGGTGGCCATCCGCGCCGCGCAGATTTGCCCAGGCATCAGGTCCGGAAGGGGTAACACGGCGACTCATCGACAGACTCCGATCACGTACGCGCGAGGCATCATCGTATCGCAGCGCTGCGGCCGAAGTGTCAGTCGGAAGCGCTCGCGCCATTCGGCGGGCAGGCGTACGACGATCGACTCGGCGCCCGCCTCCGTGGCCGCGCCGGACGGGGGGGATGATTCGCGTGTCTCCGTCGCCTGGAAGGACACCTTCCCGCCGAGTGCCGGGATCAGTGTCGGTCGCCAGCTACGCGGTGCTGGGCAGCGAGGCGGGGCGAACCGAGCTTGCAGCCAGAATAGGGCGGACGAATCGAGGTCAGCGCCAGACCTTCGCGAGTTCGACGGTCAAGCCTTCGGCAACGTCTTCGCCGCTGAGCGTTTCGGGGTGTTCGAGACGTTCGGGTTCGTCTTGGTTGGCTCGATAGATGAACACCTGATCGTCGTACGGGTCGATCAGCCAGCCAAGCCGCGCGCCGTTGGACATCCACTCCTGCATCTTCTCCTGCTGCATGGCCACGCTCTGGCCGCGCGAACGGACCTCCACTACCAAGTCGGGGCAGACCGGCCAGAAACCTTCGGCATCCGTTTCGATGCCTTCGAGACGTTCATCGCTCACCCACGCCGTATCGGGCTCTCGCACGGCCGAGTTTGGGAGCCGAAATCCGCTGCTGGGAGGAAATACTCGCCCGACATCGGAGTTTCTGGTCCAAAGCCAGACGTGTCCATAAACCTCGCCGCTGCGTTCACCACTGAGCGATCCCGCGGGCAGGATAATTTCCAATGCTCCTTCCGCGCTGCGCTCGAAGTGCAACGGATCGTTCAGACTGCCAATCTCGATCAGACACTCGTCGGTGAGCGGCCAGTCGGCAGGCAGCCGCACGACGATTGGCCACTCGCCGGACTCCCTGATCGCGCTGGACGCTACCAGCGATTCTCGTGTTTCCGCTGCCTTGACCATTGGCCGCCTACTCGCTGAGCACTGCGATGAGTGTAGGTCGGCCGCTACGCCGTGCGCGGGAGCGAGGCGGGGCGGGTGGTTTCGAAGGCGGTGATGTCGGGCTCGTAATCGAGCGTCATCGAGATGTCGTCGAGGCCGTTGAGCAGGCGGTGCTTGACGAACGGCGCGACCTCGAAACTGCGCTCGAAGCCAGCACTGGCGGTGACGGTCTGGGCCTCGAGGTCGACTGTGATCGATGCACTCGGCTCGCCCTCGACGAGGCGCATCAGATGCTCGACGTCGGCCGGCGCGAGGGCGATCGTGAGCAGGCCCATCTTGGCCGAGTTGTTGCGGAAGATGTCGCCGAACGAGGGTGCGATCACGGCGCCCACACCCATCTGCTGGATCGCCCAGACGGCATGCTCGCGCGACGAGCCGCAGCCGAAGTTGGGGCCGGCCAGCAGCACCGAGGCGCCCTCGTACTGCGGCTGATTGACGACGAAGTCCGGATCCTTGCGCCAGGCCTCGAAGCAGAACGGGCCGTAGCCGGTCCGCTCGATGCGCTTCAGATACTTGGCCGGAATGATCTGGTCGGTGTCGACATCCGACCGGTCGAGTGGGATCGCGTTCCCGCGAATGACTGATACGGCGTCCATCGCTCGCTCCTCATCTTGAGATACCGACGTGCAGATACAGACGTGCAAACCCAAGTGTGCAGATTGAGCGTAGCGCAGGAGCGCCGCGGCTCAGCCGAGGAATCAGCCGAGGAAGAACTCGCGCAGGGCGCGCTCGGACTCCTCGGGTGCCTCTTCGGGGATGAAGTGGCCGCAGGGCATCGGCTCGCCGCGCAGGTCGGTGGCCCAGCGACGCCAGGTGGCCATGAAGCGGCCGCGCCGGCTGGCCCCGCGGCCGGCGCCCCAGAGCACCAGCAGCGGACACGTGATCTGCCGGCCTTCGCTGCGATCGCTGCGGTCCAGCGCGAGGTCGTAGCGCGCGCCGGAGCGGTAGTCGTCGCACCAGCTGCGGACGGTCTCGGGGTCGTTCGCGCCGGCCCGATACTCCGCCATCGCGCCGTCGCTGAAGACGGTCGCGTCGCCGGCCCAGGAGCCGAGCATGCGATCGAGGAAGAGGTCGGGCTCGCCGGAGATCAAGCGCTCGGGCAGCGGCGCCTGCTGGGCGAGGAAGTACCAGTGGAAGCCGCCGATCCCGCCGGGGATGCCCATCTGCTCGAACTGTTCGACGGTTGGCACGATGTCCAGCAAGGCGAGCTGCTCGACGCGCTCCGGGTGGTCGAGCGCCAGACGATAGGAGACTCGCCCACCGCGGTCGTGGCCGGAGAGGCGGAACGTCTCGAAGCCGAGGTCGGACATCAGGTCGACCATGTAGCGCGCCATGGCGCGCTTCGAGTAGGCCTCGACGCCGCCGTCGCCGGGCAGGCTCTCGCTGGCGCCGTAGCCGAGCAGGTCGGCGACGACGACCGTGAAGTGCTCAGCCAGCCCAACGGCGATCTTGTGCCACATCGCGCCGGTCTGCGGGAAGCCGTGCAGCAGCAGCAGCGGTGGTCCGGAGCCGCCGACGCGGGCGAAGATCGGCCCGGTGCGGTGCTCGCGGAAGCCGGGAAACAGGGTCGCGGTCTCTGGCATGGTGACGATTCGTCTCGACTTTGCAGGTTGGAGCAGGTTCGGGCAGGTTGCGGCGCTAGAGGGCGACGGTGCCGGTGAGCGCCGACTGTTCGGGGTCGCAGATGTAGCGGATCTGCGGCAGGGTGATGTTGGCGGTCGTGTACGAGGCGACGATCGGATAGACGGGCGCGACGCCGGGCGCTCGCCAGAAGCCCGCGTCGAACGCGTCGATCCGCGACTGCCCGCGGTCGGCGCGCGTGACCTGGAAGTCGGGATCGACCTGCACCAGCCAGGGCTTGGTTTCGCCGTCGTGCGGGGCGTTGGCGAGGTGCATGCCGGCGGTGTACATGAGGTCGCCGTTGCCGATCGGAATCGGGTCGATCATCTGCGCCGCGAGCACGGTTTCGCCGTCCTCGGAGGCCGAGATTTCGACGCGGTCATAGCGCTGGCGCAGACGCGCGTCGCCGACGGTCACGGGGAAGCCCCAGCGCGTCGCGAGCGCCTCGGCCGCGGCATCGCCGCTGACCACGACTCGCGTCGGCAGGCCCCTCGGCCGCACGGAGGCGCGGCAGCCGATCCGCACCATCGCGAGTGTGAACGGACCGAGCGGCCCATCCTCCGCGCTCATCCCGATGCAGTGCATCGTGGGCGGAATCGTGGGGTGCAGGGCCGGCGGGATCTGGCCGGCCATGTCGGCGTCGTCGATCTCGTAGATCACCTGCAGGATGCGGACGTTGGGCAGTTCGAGCGCCTCGGTGTCGAGCGAGGGCATGTTCGCTGCGAATTCCAGCCACGGCGCAACGTCCGCCGTTCCAATGATGGGCATCGTGGATTCCCTCTCAAGGACCGTTCAGCAGGCGTTCAGCCTCGGTCAGGATTGGTCAGCACGGTACAGCTGGTTCAGCGGCTGCCTGTCGCTGCCTCGTCGCTGTGCAGCAGGAATGCTGTGGCGCAGACAGTTAGTTGCCGGCGGGGGCGGCGGCGAGTTCGCGGTGGGATGTCAAGGGGGCCGAGTCGTCCTTGAAGTGCGGCATGACCTGTTCGCCGAACAGGCGCAGGCTGTCGAGCACCTGCTCCTGCGGGATGGTTTCGAGCGCGTTGAGCAAGAAATTGATCTGGTCGACGCCGGCGGCTTCCCACTTCTTGATCTCCTCGATCAGGCGGTCGGGATTGCCGATGCAGACGCCCTCGGGCGCGCTGTTGGCCTCGCCGGGGTTGGTCGCCGCCTGCTGGCGGGCGGCGGCGAGCAGGCCGGGGTTGGGGTAGGAGCGTGTCGGGTGCACCTCGCGCACCGGCAGCAGCTGGGCGGCGAGGTAGCCGAAGGAGCCGGTCAGGCGGCTGCCGGTCCTCACGCCCTCCTCGTTGTCGGGGTGGCAGTAGAGGAAGTTGACCGTGGCGACCTTGTCGTTGACGAAGGCGCCGGCCGGCTCGCAGTCGGCGATCCGACGGCGGTATGCCTTGACCTTGCCCTCCTGCTCGGCGAATCCGCCGAAAGTGAGGCCGAGCGATCCGAGGCCGCGCTCGGCGGCGTCAACCTCGGTGCCGGGGCTTGACACCGCGACCCACATCGGCGGATGCGGCTTCTGGTAGGGCTTGGGCAGCACGGCTCGTGAGGGCATCTTGAAGGCGCGGCCCTCGTAGCCGAAGCGCTCGTTGGTCCACATCTGCGGAATCGTGCGGACGTATTCGTCCCACGTCTCCTTGGTCTCGTCGGGGTTGGCGTCCATGCCGCCGAGCTCGGTCCAGGTGGCCGAGCGGCCGGTGCCGAACTCCAGCCGCCCGTCGCTGAGGATGTCGAGCACGGCGGCTCGCTCGGCGACGCGGATCGGGTGGTTGAACTGCGGCACGCAGACGACGATGCCGTGGCCGACGCGGATGTTCTTGGTCTGCATCGCGCAGGCGGTCAGGAACAGCTCGGGGGCCGAGCAGTGCGAATACTCCTCGAGGAAGTGGTGCTCGACAGCCCACACGGAGTGGAAGCCCACCTCGTCGGCGACGCGCACCTGCTCGAGGCACCGGTGGTACACGGTGTGCTCGATGTCATCCTCCCAGGGACGGGGAACCGAGATTTCATAGAAGATGCCGAAACGCATGACTGACTCCTGGCTGTCGAGGTGAATCGAGCCGATTCTACCCGATTGCCCACGGTCGCTCTCCCTGCAGCGGAGCTGGCGGCAGCAGCCTCCCACGGCGTAGACGGGGGACTGAGGAGGAGCGCGCTCCGAAGCAGCGCACGACGCACGGCGCCGACGCATCCCTCACCCCTCCCTTGACAACACGCCCTCATCAGGGTTGAATAAGAACATGTGTATCAGTCAGCCCCTCTTCCTCGAGCGTCAACAGCGCATCGACCCCGTCGCGACGCTCGCAACCGATCACCCGCGCCGATCACCACTGAACAGTTCTAAACGCCCCAGCCGCCGCGACCAGATAGGAAGTGCACCCCCAGACCACCTCCGACGCAAAATTCACCGATCACTGATCACCAGCTCCCCCCGCGGGGGCTGGTCACATCAATCGGTAAGCGGGCGGGCGACCACAAGAGCTGCCCCCACGGGAGCGGTCGAGGTACGAACAAGATATCCGTGTAGGGGCAACCCTTGTGGTTGCCCTCCCCGTTCACCGTTCCGAGCGCGTCGATCACAGCGCCGCAGGTCGCCCGCCTTCCACCTATCTGGTCGGCGGCGGGCAGCTCGCCGAATCGGGACTCGTGAGACAGGCTCCGAGGGTCGCCCCGACGGGGCGGTCGAGGTCCGCACGAGGGACGTTTCGATGGCACAAGACTTCCGTGTAGGGGCAACCCTTGTGGTTGCCCTCCCCGTTCACCGCTCCGAACGCGTCGATCACAGCGCCGCAGGTCGCCCGCCTTCCACCTATCTGGTCGGCGGCGGGCATCTCGCCGAATCGGGACTCCTGAGACAGGCTCCAAGGGTCGCCCCTACGGGATTAGAGACGGCGTCGAACCGGGTTACGCGGTGGCCGCCTGCGATCGGGAGGTGTCCCGTAGGGGCGGAAAGGCTCTGTGGAAGTGGCTCTATCATCGGCTCATGCCGCTCGAGGAACTGCTGTCGGTGGTCGAAACGCTGCGTGGGCGGATTGCGGCACATGGCCCCGCCTTGCGGCAGAGTGAGGCGCTGACCCGCTACGCGCTGATCGATCCATTGCTGCGGGGGCTGGGCTGGGATACGGCGGACCCGGCGCAGGTGTTGGTGGAATATCGCTCGGTGAGCGGTTCGGCGGATTACGCATTGCTAGGTGCCGACGGCAAACCGCAGGTGATCGTTGAGGCGAAAAAGCTTGGCACGCCGCTTCAAACGGCGGTGCAGCAGGTGATCAATTACTGCATCATCGATGGGTTCCGATACTTCGCCGTGACCGACGGCCAGCACTGGCAGCTGTACAACACGCACCATCCGGGCCCGCTGTCGGACAAACTGGTCATGGGGTTGGATGTCACGGGTTCGGCCGCCCAGACATGTCTTGATGCGCTTGCGCTGTGGCGCCCTGCTGCGGTGACTGGAGAGATCAAGCCGGCTGCGATCCCGCTGATGCAGCCCTCAGCCGCGGTGGAATCACTGCCCCAGACCTCACTGCCGCAGACCTCACCGCCGCAGACCGATGTCACCAGCGATGAGGCAAACCCACGCGTTTGGCACGCGCTATTGGAGTTCTCGCCGACGCCGGGATCCAAGCCGCAGGCAATTCGATTGCCGTCCGGAGAAGTGCAGACAGCCGGCAGCTGGGCGGATCTGACCGTGGCGGCGGTACGCTGGCTGCACGAAACAGGCCACTTGAACGAGTCACACCTGCCGATTCAACGGACCAACAAGACGTTCATTGTCGCCTCTGCCCCGCAACACCCGACGGGAACGAAATTCGTATCCCATCGGCAAGTGGGACCACACTTTGTCGACGTGAACTACTCAGCGAAGCATCACGTCCGCAACATCAGGATCATCGTCAAGCTGACGGGCCAGGACCCGGCGGACTTCGCAGTGAGGCTCGCGAACTAGGACGCCGCCCCGAGAGCGCTTCGCATCGGTCTGGCTGCCTGCGCCCATCCGTCATTCCTGCCTGCGCAGGAATGACGGATGGGCGGCGGGAATGACGGAGGAGTGGCGGCCGTGGTGGAAGGAGGGGGACAAACTCCCTGGCAGCGGGCGCGACTACGGCGGCGGTTCGAGGTAGACGATGTCGCTGACTAGCAGCTCGCGGCCGACGACGAAGGAGAGCCGCACGAGGTGCCCGTTCCACTCGCCAAGCAGCTTTGCCGCCTCCTCGGGCGCGAACTCGGGCAGCTCGCGACGCGCGAGGGACTCGAGCGTGTCGCCCGCGCGCGGTCGCGCCCAGCGCCGCAGCGGCGGCAGGTGCAGCTGGTGAGGGTCATTCGAGCGGCTCATCATCGCTATGATAGTGCGCGGCTGGATCAAACAATCATCTGCGTCACCAAGTGGAACCGGGTAGGACCATGGACCTCGTCATTCGCAATGCTTACATCTACGACGGCACGGGAACGCCCGGGTTCCGCGGCGAGATCGGCGTCAAGGATGGGCGGATCGTGCGCGTCGGGCGGGTGCCCGAACGCGGCCTGAGAGAGATCGACGCCAGGGGGCTCGCGGCTGCGCCCGGGTTTATCGACCCGCACACGCACTACGACGCGCAGCTCTGCTGGGATGGCCAGGCGCGACCGTCGCTGGAGCACGGCGTGACGACGGTCGTAACCGGCAACTGCTCGCTGACGCTGGCGCCGCTCAAGGAAGCGCAGCGCGACCGGCTGTGCCGCATGTTCCGGCAGATCGAAGACCTGCCGATGGCCGCGTTCGAGGAGGGGATCGACTGGACCTGGGAGTCGTTCGAGGACTACCTGAAGTCGATCGAGCCGGGGCTGAGCATCAACGTCGCGCCGCTGGTCGGGCACAGCGCGATCCGGATGTGGGTGATGGGCGAGGAGGCCTTCGAGCGCGAGGCGAACGAGACCGAGATCGTCGAGATGCAGCGGATGCTCGCCGAGTGCCTCGAGGCCGGCGCGTCGGGTCTCAGCACGTCGTACGTCGATGTCGACGACAAGTGGCGTCCGGTGCCCAGCCGCTTCGCGGGGCACGACGAGATCCGCGCGCTCTCGCGCACGATGGGCGAGGTTGGCCACGGGATTCTGCAGATCGTCCCGGAGTTCTACGACACCAGCCTGATGGTCAGCCGGGTCGACATGCTGGCCGAACTGTCGCTCGAGTTCGGCATTCCCACGACGCTCTCGCCGCTGTTCGAATCGACCGCGACGCCTGAGCTCGCCGGCACGGTCCTGGCGCGGGTGCAGGAGTGGTCCGATCTCGGGGCGCGCGTCTGGCCGCAGGTCCAGACCCGGCCGATCGACATCAACTTCACGCTGCGCGAGCGCAACTTCATGCTGCTCGCGATGCCGAGCTGGTTCGAGATCCTGAACCTGCCGACGACGGAAGAGAAGATTGAGCGCTACCGCGACCCCGAGACCCGAGCGCGGCTCGTGTCGGAGGTCGCGCCGTCAGGCTCGACGTTCCTCGGCAACCGGATCGCCGACGCGGTCGTGCGCGGCGTCGCGCTGGAGCACAACAAGCCGCTGCTCGGCCGCAGTCTCGGCGATATCGCCGAGGAACGCGGGACGACGCCGGCCGATGCGATGATCGACATCGCGCTTGAGGAGGACCTGCGCACAGAGTTCAAGAACGGCGGCCTGATGCACACCGACGCGGAGATCGTCGGCGAGATGCTGGCCAACGACTACGTCCTGATCGGGGCGTCGGACGCCGGCGCTCACGTGCAGGCGTTCGCCACGAACGGCGACACCGGCTACCTGTTCAGCAAGTTCGTGCGTGAGACCGGCGCGCTGACGATGTCCGCGGCGATCAAGAAGATCACGCTCGACACGGCGCACGCCTGGGGCCTACGCGACCGCGGGGTCCTGCATCCCGGTTACGGCGCCGACATCGTGCTGTTCGACCCCGAGCAGATCGACCGCGACGAAGAGGTGGGCGTCAGCGACCTGCCGGGCAACGGCTACCGCTACATCCGCCAGGCGCGCGGCGTCGACACGGTGATCGTCAACGGGGAAGTCGCCTACACGTCCGCGGATGGCTACACGGAGAGCACCTCCGGCGAGCTGGTCACGCTGCAGACACCGGGCGCCGGCTAGTCACCCTCGCGGCACCCTCCCAAAAGCTCCCCCGCGGGGGAGCTGGCCCGCAGGTCCTGAGGAGACCTGCGCGTAGGTCCCCCTGCTCCGACCTTCCCCGCCGGTGGCGGTGTCACGAAGTGACGGTGGGGAGCTTCCGCTATCTGGTGAGGGTGCGCACGGAGCCCCCCTCTGCCTGCGGCATCTCCCCCCGCTCCGCGGGGGGAGAGGGGAAATGGAGATTACGCGCAAGTCTCCTGAGGGGGAGGGCCTGCGACGGCCGGGGCCTCCCCCTCAGTCGCTACGCGACAGCTCCCCCGCGGGGGGAGCTTTTGGTCACTCCTGCTGGCCGAACTCGCGGGTGGTATCGACGACTGCGATCGAGGCGACATCGCCGTCGGTGACCTTCATCACGGTGACGCCCTTGGTGGACCGACCACAGCGGCGAATCTGCGGCACCAGGGTGCGCAGGATTTTGCCCTGCGCGGAGATCATGACGAGCTCCTCGTCGCCGCGGACGATGCACATGCCGACGACCTCGCGGGTCTCCTCGCTGATCTTGTGGCCGATCATGCCCTTGCCGCCGCGCCCCTTGCGGGTGTACTCGTCGACCGGCGTGCGCTTGCCGAAGCCGCCGGCGGTCACGGTCAGCACCTCCGCGTCCTCGCGGACGGTCTGCAGGCCGACCAATGCCTCGCCCTCGGGGACGACGATGCCGCGCACGCCACCGCTGATCCGCGAGGCCTGACGAAGCGCGTCGACCGTGAAGCGAATCGCCATGCCTTCGCTGGTCATCACCAGCACGTCGTCGCCGGCGCGGGCGAAGGCTGCCTCGACGAGCTCATCGTCATCGGGCAGGTTGAAGGCGATCAGGCCGCTGCGGCGGACGTTGGCGAACTCCGAGAGCGGCGTCTTCTTCACCTGGCCCTGGCGCGTGCCGAGGATCAGGAAGTCGTCGCCGAAGTCGGTCACCGGCACGACGGTCGTGACGCTCTCGTCGGGCTGTAGATCGAGCAGGTTCTGCACGGGCAGGCCGCGCCATTCGCGCGAGCGCTCCTCGATTTCGTGTGCCTGCATGCAGTAGACGCGACCACGATCGGTGAAGAGCAACAGTTGGTCGTGGGTGTCGCAGACGATCAGCCGCTCGGGAGCCTCGACATCCTGCGCGGCGGCGTTGCCGTTGTTGCGCTTCGAGACGCCCTTGACGCCGACGCCGCCGCGACGTTGCGAGCGGAAGGCGTCAACCGCCTGGCGCTTGATGTAGCCGTGCCGCGTGAGCGTCACCACCGAGGGCTGATGGGGCACCAGGTCGGCTTCGCTGAACTGCTCGACGCTCTGGTCGATGATCTCGGTCTTGCGCTCGGTGCCGTAGGTCTCGACCAGTTCGTCGAGGTCTTCGATGATCACGGCGTCGATCTTCTTCGAGTCCGCGAGCAGGCCTTCGAGGTATTCGATCGTCTCGATCAGGTCCTGGTACTCCTCCTCGAGGCGGGTGCGCTCAAGCGTGGCGAGTCGGCGCAGCTGCATGTCGAGCACGGCCTGGGCCTGGCGCTCGGAGAGCTCGAAGGGATCTTCCTGGAGCGTGTCGCGGGCGGCGTCGGCCGAGTCGGCGGCGCGAATCGCCGCGATGATCTCGTCGATCATGTCGATCGCCTTGAGCAGTCCCTCGACGATGTGGTGCCGATCGCGCGCCTTCTCGAGATCGAACTCGGTGCGCCGGGTGAGAATGACGCGGCGGTGATCGATGAACGCCGTGATCATCTGGAGCAGGTTGAAGGTGCGCGGCCGCAGGCTCGATGCGTCGTCATCCTGCGGCGTCAGCGCGACGAAGTTGGTGTCGTAGCGCACCTGCAGGTCGGTCGAGCGGTAGAGGTGCGCGAGGACCGTGCGGAGGTTCGCGTCGCGGCCCAGCTCGACCACGAGCCGCAGTCCGTGGCGGTCGGACTCGTCGCGCAGGTCGCGGATGCCTTCGATCTTCTTTTCACGGACATGCAGCGCGATTTGCTCGACGATCCGCACCTTGTTCGACTGATACGGAATCTCGGTGAAGACGATCTGCACGCGGCTGCCGGACGCCTCTTCGATGTGCTGGCGGCCGCGCAGGGTGAAGCCGCCGCGGCCGCGCGCGTAGGCGACGCGCAGGTCCTCGCGATTTTCGCCGGCGAAGATGATCCCGGCGGTTGGGAAATCGGGGCCCTTCAGTACCTCCAGCAGGTCGGCGATCGAGGTGTCTTCGTTGGCCAGCACGAGTTTCATCGCGGCGGCGATTTCGCTCAGATTGTGCGGCGGAATCTTGCACGCCATCGCGACCGCGATCCCGGCGGCGCCGTTGAGCAGCAGATTGGGAATGCGCCCCGGCAGTACTGTCGGTTCGTTGAGCGATTCGTCGAAGTTGGGCGTGAAATCGACCGTGTTCTTGTCCAGGTCGGCGAGCATCTCCTCGCAGATCGCGCTGAGCCGCGCCTCGGTGTAACGCATCGCCGCGGGCGGGTCGTGATCGATCGAGCCGTAGTTACCCTGACCGTCGATCAACGGGGCGCGCATGCTCCAGGATTGCGCCATCCGTACCATTGCCTCGTACACCGGGACGTCCCCGTGTGGGTGGTATTTTCCCAGCACTTCGCCGACAATTCGGGCGCTCTTGCGATAGGGCTGGTTGGCCCGCATGCCGAGGTCGTCCATCGCGTACAGGATGCGCCGCTGGACCGGCTTGAGGCCGTCGCGAACGTCCGGCAGGGCCCTCGAAACGATCACGCTCATCGCGTAGTCGAGATACGACGTGCGCATCTCGTCGACGAGCGGCTGGGCTCGGATGTTGTCAGCCGATTCGGTTACCACTTCGCACTCCGAGACGACGCAGGATGCCCACCAACGCCACTGCCCGATCAGATACGAACAGGCTACCAGATCGGCGCTCGATCTGCTAGCGCGAAGCGCCCGATCGCGTTACACGGCCGGGCCTCGATTTACGTCAGGATGCGCCAGCCGGCGGGCGGCGGATTGAGCGCCGCGGCGTCCCGCAGGCGCTGCCCGATCGCGGCCCGCCGCGACTCGTTCACGCGGCAGCCATCCCAGCCGTCCGGCCCGGCGAGCTGGGCCAGCAGGCGCTCCTGGGCGCGTTCGTCGGCGGCGTCCCACCAGTGCGTCTGAGCACCTTCGAGCAGCACCGAATCGAACCCCCACGCGTAGAGCTCGGCGGGTTGCGGGACAGCGCCGGGCAGCTGAGCGGCCGCGGCCAGCCGGGCGCCGCCGGCCAGTGCGTAGCGCGGGCCCTCGGTCGCGCGGACCCTCGCGAGCTGCGCTGCGGTGAGCCACTGCACCCAGGTCGACTCGACGTGCCCTGCGCGGGCCGCGAGCGTGACCGGGACGTAGCCGTTACGCGACAGGATCGGGCAGAACGCGACGCCGAAGTCGCGCAGTCGCACGGGCAGCGTGACGATGCCCTGATCGACGCCGACGCGTCCCTTGAATTTGTCGAATAGCTGGCGCGGATAGGCGTTCGAGCCGACCGCGAGCAGGGCTGTCCGATCGCTGAACCCCGCACCACCGCGCTCGACGAGCCACGCATCGAGCGCGCCGCTGTCGAGCGGTCCTTGCAGCTCCCAGACCTGTTCGCCAGCGAAGGCGAAGGCCGTGCGCGAGCGCGGCGGTCGCGCATCGGGGTAGCGGCACGGCACGTCGAGCAGCGAGGGCGCTTCACGGACATCCTGCGGCGGGCCGAACTTCATCCGTCACCCCCTGCGCGTCCGCGGGCCAGGCGTCCGAGGCTTACGCGACTGATCAGGCGCGCCCAAGCTCGACGGCGGCTAGGCTCGCACAACGCCTCCGCGCGGCGACCCGCGCGCTGACTCGCCACGATCGGAGCCCTCGCCCATGATGCGCTACCGCCGACTCGGCCGCACCGGACTGGTCGTCTCGGAGATCGGCCTCGGCGGCGGTGGGATCGGCGCGGTCTGGGGCGCGACCACGGAGGACGATATCGCCGCGACCATCGCGCTCGCGCTGCGCGAGGGCGTGAACTTCTTCGATGTCGCGCCCGGCTACGGTAACGGCCTCGCCGAAGAGAACCTCGGCAGGGCGCTCGGCGACCAGCGCGACCGCGCGCTGGTGGCGACGAAGGTCTCGCTCGCCGACGACGAGCTGGATGACATCGCGGGCGCGGCGGAGCGCTCGTTGACGGCCAGCCTGGAGCGCCTGCACAAGGATCACGTCGACCTGTTCCAGCTGCACAACAACATCGCCGGCGAGCGCGGCCACTTCCGACGATCGGTGAGCGCGGTCGACGTGCTCGGGCCCAACGGGGCGCTAGCCGCGCTCGAGCGTCTGCGCGACATGGGACTGACGCGCTACATCGGGATCACGGGGCTCGGCGAGGCTGCCGCGGTGCGTCAGGTGATGCGCGAGGGTCCGATCGACACCGTGCAGGTCTACTACAACCTGCTGAACCCCTCTGCGGCGGGACCGCTGCCGGAGGGATCGACGCTGCACGACCACGGCCAGCTACTGGAGCTGGCGCAGCAGCTCGGGATCGGCGTGATCGCGATTCGCAATCTCGCCGCGGGCGCGCTGGGCGGGCCGATCGACCGCGCGGTTGAGGCCGACTCGCTGGTCGCGCGGGATTCATTGCGCAGCGCGCGTCTCGCCTTCCTCACCGAGAGCGGAGCGCCGCTCTCGCAGGTGGCCGCGCGCTTCGTGCTGGAGCACTCCGCGGTGGCGACCGTCGTCCCGGGCGCCAAGAATGCAGCCGAGATGGCGGACGCGGTCGCCAGCATGGAGTTGGCGCCGCTCAGCGAGGCGCAGCGGGCGCAGCTCGAGCGCGAACTCGCGACCGACTTCGGCCTGCCCGAGCCCGGCGATGGGCTGCTCTAACCGCGCGGATGGCTGACCGTAGGCCGGTCACGACGTAGCCTTTTTTTCGTGAAGAAGGGCCCGCGTGGCAGAGACCGACGTCCCCGACATCGTGATTCGCCGACTGCCGCTGTACGCGCGCGAACTCGGGCTGCTCGAGTCTGAAGGACGCAGCTACATCTCGTCGAAGGAGCTGGGTGACCGGCTGCACGTGACGCCGGCGCAGATTCGCAAGGACCTCTCGTATTTCGGGCGCTTCGGCACGCAGGGACGCGGCTACGACGTGGTCGACCTGCGCCAGCGGCTGCGCAAGATCCTGGGGCTCGACGGGGGCGTGCAGCAGATGGTGCTGGTTGGCGTGGGGCATCTCGGGCGCGCTGTGCTCGGCTATCCCGGCTTCCCGATTCAGGGCTTCCATGTGGTGCGCGGGTTCGACTCTCACCCGGATGTGGTCGGTAGCGTGATTGAAGGCGTGCAGATCGACCACATCTCCGACCTACCGGCGTACCTGCAGCGCTACCGGATCGCGCTGGCGATCGTCGCGGTGCCCGCCGAGGCGGCGCGCTCGGTCGTGGAGCAGCTCGTTGCGGGTGGCGTCAACGCGATTCTGAGCTACGCGCCGGTCACGACGACGGTGCCGAGCGGAGTCCACCTGCGCCAGATCGATCCGGTCATGGAGCTGCAGAGTATGGCCTACTACATCCAGCAGGACGAGCTTGATCACGTCCTCGCGGGCGACGACCGCAGCGTCTAGAAGCGGTCGCCGCCGGTCAGCGCGCCCTCGGGGGTGATCAGGTTCGGTCGCAGCACATCGAAGTTGTCCAGCGCCAGGGCCGCGCCGAGGGCGACGGCGTCGAGCGGGTCATCGGCGATGTGCACGGGAATCCCGGTCTGCTCGGAGAGGTACTTGTCGATGTCGCGCAGCATCGCGCCGCCGCCCGTGAGCACCATGCCACGGTCGATGATGTCCGCCGTGAGCTCCGGCGGGGTGCGCTCAAGGGTCGTGCGAATCACCTCGACGACCGTTTCGAGCACCGACTGCACCGAGGGCACGAGTTCGTTCGAGGTGAGCGCGACGCTGCGCGGCATGCCGGTGGCCTGATCGCGACCGCGGACCTGGGTGCGGAGCGATCGCTCCTGCGGGACGGCGCAGCCGATCGCCATCTTGAGGTCGTCGGCGGTGCGCTCGCCGATCATGAGGTTGTGCCGCCGCTTGACGTGGTCGACGATCGCGGCGCGAATCACGTCGCCGCCAACTCGCGCCGATTCCCAGACCACGACGCCGTACATCGAGAGCACGGCGGCCTCGGAGCGACCGGCGCCGAGGTCGACCACCAACGAACCCTGCGCGTCGCCCATCGGCAGGCCTGCGCCGATCGCGGCGGCCAGCGGGTTCGCGATCAGATGTGCGGGCCGTCGCGCGCCAGCCTGCTCGGCTGCGTCGCGCACGGCGCGCTGCTCGACGTTGGTGACGCCCGCCGGGGTCGCGACCATTACCTCGGGCCGGACCAGGTTCAGCCTGCCGGTGACCTGCGAGAGGTAGTAGCGCAGCAGCGCCTCCACGATCAGGTAGTCGTCGATCACGCCCTCGCGCATCGGATGGACGATCGCGATCGACTCGGGCGCGCGCCCGATCATCGCGGCTGCGTCGGTGCCGGCGGCGATCACCTGGTTCTCACGCGGGTCCAGCGCGACCACCGCGGGCTCGCGGATCACGACACCGCGGTCGGGCAGCGCGATCCGAATATGCGCCGTCCCCAGGTCGATTCCGACCCGCTTTCCGAAGAACATCTGGCCCCAGCCTCCCGACCGCGCGCCGCTCGTCCGCTGCTCAGTCTACCCGCCGAGCGGCCTAAGCCGCCCGCCGAATGTCGGCCCCGAGCATCGCGAGTTTGCGCGCGAGGCCTTCGTAGCCGCGGTCGAGGTGTTCCACGCCGGAGACGACCGATTGACCCTCAGCCGCGAGCGCCGCGACGACCAGCGCCGCGGTGGCCCGAATGTCGCTGCCGCGCACGCGCGCGCCGACCAGCGCCGAGGGCCCGTGAACGACGGGCGTCGCGCCGTCGCTGACCACGTTCGCGCCGAGCTTGCGCAGTTCGCCGACGTGCTGCATGCGATCTTCGAAGACACGTTCGTGAATGACGGAGGTTCCCGTGGCTTGAGTGAGCAGCGCCGTGATTGGCGCCTGCAGGTCGGTGGGGAATCCGGGGTAGGGCATCGCCTGCACATCGGTCGCGCAGAGCGGCGCGGCGCCGCTTGCCGTGAGAGTGGAGTCGGTGTGTTCGAGCCGCACGCCGGCAGCGGTGAGTTTCGCGCAGGTCGAGGTCATCTGCTCCGCGCGTACGTCGGTCAGCGTCACCGTTCCACCGCTGATCGCGGCGGCCATCGCGAGCGTGCCGGCTTCGATCCGGTCGGGGATCAGACGCTGGGAGACGCCGTGCAGCGACTCGACGCCGTCGACCTGGATGGTGTGCGAGCCGGCCCCGGAGATGCTCGCGCCCATCGCCTGCAGCATCTCGGCCAGGCAGACGACCTCCGGCTCCATCGCGGCGTTGACGATCTGCGTCCGCCCCTCGGCGAGCACGGCCGCGAGTAGCAGGTTTTCGGTGCCGAGCACGCTGGGGTAGTCGAGGAACAGCGTCGCGCCGCGCAGCCCGCGGGGCGCACGCGCGGTGGTTCGGCCGCCAACGACCTCGACCTCCGCGCCGAGCGCGCGAAAGCCGGCCAGGTGCACATCGAGCGGGCGCGCGCCGATCACGTCGCCGCCCGGCATGCCGCACGACGCGTGGCCGCGGCGGGCGAGCAGCGCGCCCATGACGAGGAACGAGGCGCGTTGCTCGGCGACCAACTGGTCCGGTGGGCAATCGGCGAGCGCGTCGACCGAGTCGACGCCAAGCTCGACCGCGCCGGCCGCGCGGTCGTGGGAGACGGTCACGCCCAGGGAGGTCAGAATGTCGCAGAAGCCGCGCACGTCGGCGATGTCGGGCGCGCGCTCGATCCGGCACGGGCCTTCGGCGAGCAGCGCCGCTGCCAGGCAGGGCATCGCCGCGTTCTTGGCGCCGCTGACTTCGATGGAGCCCTGGAGCTGGCGGCCGCCCGAAATTTGGTAACCAGGCTCGCTCGAGGAGGCCATCGATGCTCCGTCGGGACGGCCGAAGCGGCTTACGCGCCCGGCCGCGACGCCATGTCGGCGCGGCCGCCGCCGCGTCGGCGTCGGCGCTCGATCACGCGCATCCGGCCGAGTGAGCGGCCCAGCGCCGCCTGCGCGGCGGCACGGTCGCGATCGTCGGCCTGTTCGAGCCGCTCGAGCGCTCGCGATCGCGCCTCTTCGGCGCGCTGGATGTCGATATCTCCGCCAGGCTCAGCGGCGTCGGCGAGCACGGTGACCTGATCGGAGTGCACTTCGAGGAAGCCGCCGGAGACGAAGAAGTCCTCTTCGTCGCCGCCGGCCTTGACCCGCAGGTCGCCGGGCTGGAGCGAGGTGATCAGCGGCGCGTGGTTGGGCAGGATGCCGAGTTCGCCGAGGCTGCCCGGCGCGATCACCTCGTCCACGTCTTCCTGACGCAGCAGGCGGCGCTCCCCCGTGATGATCTCGAGCGTCAGCGGCATTCGCGCTCTCCTCTTTGCTTGTGCTGCGCGTCGGGTGCGCCAGATGCGTTCGGCACGTTAGGCCGCGGACTCGGCCGCGATCTGGGCGCCCTTTTCGACGGCGGCCTCGATCGTGCCGACGTTGAAGAAGGCCTGCTCGGGCAGACTGTCGTGGTCGCCGTCGAGGATTTCCTTGAAACCGCGCACGGTGTCGCGCACCGAGACGTACTGGCCGGGCAGGCCGGTGAACTGCTCGGCGACGAAGAACGGCTGGGTCAGGAAGCGCTGAATCCGCCGCGCTCGCGCGACGGTCTGCTTGTCTTCCTCGGAGAGCTCGTCGACGCCGAGGATCGCGATGATGTCCTGCAGGTCCTTGAAGCGCTGGAGCACGCGCTGCATCTCCTGCGCGACGTCATAGTGCTCCGAGCCGACGATCTTGGGGTCGAGCGCGCGGCTGAACGAGGTCAGCGGGTCGACCGCGGGGTAGAAGCCCTGCGAGGCGATCGCGCGCTCGAGCGCGACGACCGCGTCGAGGTGACCGAACGTGGTCGCGACGCCGGGGTCGGTGTAGTCGTCGGCGGGCACGTAGATCGCCTGGAAGGAGGTGATCGAGCCGCGCATGGTGCTGGTGATCCGCTCCTCGAGCTCACCCATCTCGGTGCTCAGGGTGGGCTGGTAGCCGACCGCCGAGGGCATCCGCCCGAGCAGCGCGGAGACTTCCTGGCCGGCGAGCGTGTAGCGGTAGATGTTGTCGATGAAGAGCAGCACATCCTGGCCGTCGACATCGCGGAAGTACTCGGCGAAGGTCAGCCCGCTGAGGCCGACGCGCAGCCGCACGCCGGGCGGTTCGTTCATCTGGCCGAAGACGAGCACCGTCTTGTCGAGCACGCCCGATTCGCGCATCTCGTTCCAGAGGTCGTTGCCCTCGCGTGAGCGCTCACCGACGCCGGCGAACACGGAGTAGCCGCCGTGCTCGGTTCCGATGTTGCGGATCAGCTCCTGAATGACGACCGTCTTGCCCACGCCGGCGCCGCCGTAGGCGCCAATCTTGCCGCCGCGGGTGAACGGGCAGACCAGGTCGATGACCTTGATGCCGGTCTCGAGGATCGTCGCCTCACCGCTCTGCTCGTCGTAAGCGGGCGGCGCGCGGTGGATCGGCCAGCGGTCGGTGGTCTGCGGCACGTCGCCGAGGTTGTCGAGCGGCTCGCCGAGCACGTTGAAGAGACGACCGAGGGCGCCCTCACCGACAGGCACGGAGATCGCCTGGCCCTGGTCGCGGGCCGTGTCGCCGCGCTTCATGCCGTCTGTGCTGTCCATCGCGAGGCAGCGCGCGCGGTTGTTGCCGAGGTGCTGCTGCACCTCGGTGACGATGCCGACGCCGCTACCCATCGTGATCGTGACCGCGTTGAAGAGCGCGGGCAGCCCGTCGGGCGGGAACTCCACGTCAACCACTGTGCCGATGACCTCTACGACCTGTCCGTCAGCCATTGCGACCTCCATTGAGACCAAGTTGCCGCGACGATGCAGCCGGCGCCGCACCAATCGTATCAATCATGTTCAGTTCAGCCACACGTTTAGCTCGTCCACTGAGCCGCTCCGGCCCAGGCTGGGTCGAAATCGGCCAGCGAATCGATCACCCAGGTGGCGTCGGAGAGCGGCAGGTCCGCCGTCATCGGCGTACGCACCGCCACCACCGCCATCCCGGCGGCGCGGGCCGAAGCGATCCCGGCGGGGGCGTCCTCGACGGCCACGCAGTGGCTCGGTTCGGCGTTCAAACGCTGCGCCGCGCGCAGATAGATCTCGGGGTCCGGCTTGCCGCGGGTGACCTCGTCGCCGGCGACCGTTTCAGCGAAGAAGCGCCGCAGGCCGAGCGCGTCGAGCGCTGCGTCGACCCAGTCACGATTCGACGATGAGGCGAGCGCCAACGGGACGGCGGCCCCCGTAAGCGCGTCGAGCAGCGCTTCGGCGCCGGGCAGCAGCTCCGCGTCCTCGCGGTATGAGCGAATCACCTCGCGGTCGTAGGCCTCGGCGTACCACTCGTAGCTGCGCGCGAGCGAATAGCGCTCGCGCAGATCAGCCCAAGTGCTCTGGAGCGTGGTGCCCAGATAGCGCTGATAGTCGGCGAGCGAGAAATCGACGCTCTCCTGGGCCAGCAGCCCGCGAACGGCCTCGTAGTGCAGCGGCTCTCCATCGACCAGCACGCCGTCCATGTCGAAGATGACCGCAACAGTGTTGACGGGCATGATCAGTTCTTCATCGCTTCGACGCCGCCGGTGATGTCCAGCAGCTCGGAGGTGATCTGCTCTTGGCGGGCCTTGTTGTAGACGAGGGTGAGGTCGTCGATCATCTCGTTGGCGGCGTCGGTCGCGTTGCGCATGGCGACCATCCGCGCCGACTGCTCGGAGGCGGCGGCCTCGAGGATCGCCTGGTAGACCAGCAGGTCGACGTAGCGCGGGAGCAGCTCGGCCAGCACGTCCTGCGGCGAAGGCTCGAAGATGTACTCCGACTCGGTCGCTGCTTCGCCCGCGTCGGTGCGCTCGACCGGCAGCAGCGGCACCGTGATCGGCGTCTGCGTGACGGTGTTCACGAACGACGCGTAGACGAGCAGCACCTGGTCGATGTCGCCGGCGATGTATTCCTCGATTGCGATCCGGGAGATCGGCTGCGTCTCGGCCAGCCCGGGGTAGTCGCCGAGCTCCTGGAACTGCGCGCGGTATTTCACGCCGAAGCGGCGGAAGTAGTCGGAGCCCTTGCGACCGACGGGCAGCATCGAGACATCGCCACCGGTCTCGGGGCCCAGCACGATCTCACCGGCGTGACGTTCGAGGTTGGCGATCAGGCCGCCGCAGAGTCCGCGGTCGGGCGTGATGAAGATCACGGCCGTTTCCCGCACCTCGCGCCGCTCCAGCAGCGGGTGCGCGGCGTCGACATCGCCCATCACGCTGGAGAGATGGCCGAGCACTTCGCGCATCTTCTCCGCGTAGGGGCGCGACTGGAGGGCGCGGTCCTGGGCGCGGCGCATCTTCGACGCAGCGACCAACTGTAGCGCGTTGGTGATTTTGGCCGTGTTTTCGACCGACCTAATGCGGCGTCGGATCTCGCGGGTGTTCGCCATGCGCTCCTCGTGCCTTCCTCAGCCCATCCGGCCGCCGCGGCTCACCACGTCGTGTTCAATGCGTTCTCAATGCGTTCTCAGTGCGTGGTTCTAGAAGGGCACGCTGTCCTTGAATGTCTGCAGCGCGGCGCTGAGTGCCGTTTGGGTATCGCCGCTGAGCTCGCCGCTCGACGTGATGCCCTCGAGCAGGTCGCGGTGCGAGGTGCCGAGGAAGTCGCGCGCGCCGCGCGCGAAGTCGCCGACCTTGTTGACCGGCACGTCGTCGAGCGCGCCGCTGTTGGCGGCGTAGAGCATCGCGACCTGGTCGGCCAGCGGCAGCGGTTCGTTCTCGGGCTGCACGAGCAACGCGGAGAGGCGCTGGCCGCGCTCGAGCTGGCGGCGCGTCGCGGTGTCGAGGTCGCTGGTGCCGAACTGGGCGAAGGCCTGCAGCTCGCGGAACTGCGCCATGTCGATCCGCAGCTGGCCGGCGACCGAGCGCATCGCGCGTCGCTGCGCCGATCCGCCGACCCGGCTGACCGAGACGCCGGCGTTGACGGCCGGGCGCTGCCCGGCGTTGAACAGGTCCGCCTCGAGGAAGATCTGGCCGTCGGTGATCGAAATCACGTTGGTCGGGATGTAGGCGGAGACATCACCGGCCTGGGTCTCGATGATCGGCAGGGCGGTGATCGATCCGCCGCCGAAGTCCTCGTTGAGCTTCGCGGAGCGCTCGAGCAGGCGCGAGTGCAGGTAGAAGACATCGCCGGGGTAGGCCTCGCGACCCGGCGGGCGGCGCAGCAGCAGCGAGATCTGGCGGTAAGCCCACGCGTGCTTGCTGAGGTCGTCGTAGATGATCAGCGCGTCCTGGCCGCGCTCCATGAAGTACTCGGCCATCGCGACGCCGGAGTAGGGCGCGAGATACTGCAGCGCGGCGGACTCGGCGGAACCGGCGTTGACGATGATCGTGTGGTCCATCGCGCCGTACTCTTCGAGCGTGGTCGCGACCTGGCTGACCTTGGCCTGCTTCTGGCCGATGGCCACGTAGATGCAGACCAGGTCCTGGCCCTTCTGGTTGATGATCGTGTCGATCGCGATCGAGCTCTTGCCGGTCTGGCGGTCGCCGATGATCAGCTCACGCTGTCCGCGGCCGATCGGAATCTGTGAATCGATCGCGAGGATGCCTGTCTGCACCGGGGTGTCGACCGAGGCGCGGGTCACCACGTTGGGTGCGATCCGCTCGACGGGGCGCCGCTCGGTTGCGTTGAGCAGACCCTTGCCGTCGATCGGCTCGCCGAGCGCGTTGACCACGCGGCCGATCAGCTGCTCGCCGACCGGCACCTCCGCGACCCGACCGGTGGAGCGGACCTCATTGCCCTCTTCGATCACCCGGTAGTTGCCCATGATCACGGCGCCGACGATCTCTTCTTCGAGGTTCAGGGCCATGCCCATCACGGCGGCGCCGCCGCCCTTGGGGTGGAACTCGAGCAGCTCGCCCGAGAGCGCGCCGGCGAGGCCGAAGACGCGGGCGATCCCGTCCCCTGCTTCGACCACGGTGCCCACATCGGCGGAGACGACTTCGCTTTCGAAGCCCTCGATCTGCCGGCGAATGATCGCTGCAACTTCTTCAGGGCGTACGGCCATGATTCACTTCTCTCTTGACTCAGCCATGCAGATCAGAGATTTCCGCTGGCGACGGTGCGTCGCAGCGAGTTGAGCCGCGTGCGAACGCTGCCATCGATGATTCGGTCGCCAATTCGGAGGACGGCGCCGCCGAGAATCGCCGTGTCGACATTCTCGCTGAGCTCGACGGTGGTGGCGCTGGTGTAGCGACGCACCGCCGCCTCGACCGAGGCCCGCGCTTCAGCGGAGAGCGGCACCGCCGAGGTCACGACTGCCTGGGCGATCCGCCGCTCGCTGTTGAGCTGTTGGCGGAAGGCCTCGCGGATGTGCTCGGCCAACGCCGTGCGGCGCTTGCGAACGAGCAGCTTGGCGAGGTTGCGCGCCTCGTTTGACGCGTCGGTCAGCGCCGCATCGATCACCTGCTCCTTGTCGGGCTGGAGGACGCGGGTGCTGACGAAGAACGCCGCCGCGTGGGGGCTGACGAACAGGTTGACGACATCGTCAAGGTCCGAGGACCACTGGTCTGCGGAGGCGCCGTCGGACGCGATCGCGAAGACGGCTTCGGCGTAGCGCTTGGCGGCCGGGTCTCGCGGTGGCACTGCCGACCCCCGAACCTAGTTCTGGTCCGATGCGCCGACGGAAGAGTCCGCCAGCACTTCGCTGATGATTCGCTGGTGATCGTCGCGGGTCAGCGCCTGGCCGATCACGCGCTCGGCGGCGGAGATCGCCAGGTCGGCGAACTCGTTGCGCAGCTGCTGGACGGCCTGATCGCGCTCCTGCTCGATCTCCTGGCGCGCGCGCTCGATCAGGCGCTCGGCCTGAACCAGAGCGCCGGCGCGCGCCTCGGCCTCGAGCCGCTGCGCGATCTCCTGGGCCTGGGCGACGAGGCGCTGGGCCTCTTCGCGGCCGATCTGCACCTGGGCGCGCGCCTCGGTGCTGGCCTCTTCGGCCGCCTCCTGGGCGGCCTCCGAAGCCCGCAGACCCTCTTCGATCCGCCGGCGGCGCTCGTCGAGCACGCGCTGGAGCGGCTTGTAGAAGAGCACGATCAGCAGCCCGAGCAACAGCCCGAAGCTGACGAAGTGCGTGATCAACCCGGCGAGATTAAGTCCGAGTTCGTCCATCGGTTCGCCTGCCCTACCGTCAACCAGCCGTCGAGGTCGGCGCGCGTGAGTGTCGAGACTCGCGCGGCGCCGCGCGCCGACTGATCTAGAACACGAAGCCGATCATCACCGCGACGACCAGCGAGTAAATCGCGATCGCTTCGGTAAATGCGATGCCCAGGATCATGTTGGTCTGGATCACGGGCGCGGCATCGGGGTTGCGCCCGAGCGACTCCATCGCGCGTCCGGCGAGCAGGCCGATGCCCAGCGCCGGGCCGATTGCCCCCAGCCCCATCGCGATTCCGGCGCCGATGTACTTCATGCCATCGTTGCCAATCTGCAGGATCAAGCTCAGCAGGTCCATGGTGCGCGAGTCCTCTCCGTGCGACCCTCCGCGGCCGCGTTGTACGTGATGTGATCCGGCAGCGCCGCGGTTAGTGGGCGCTTTCTTCGTCGTGATCGTCGTGCCCCGCCACCGCCGCGCCCGCGAATACCAGTGTCAGCATCGCGAACACGAACGCCTGGATGAAGCCGACGAAAATCTCCAGTCCGAAGAACACCGATGGCACGACGAATGCCACCAGGAACATCGAGATAAACAGCACCACTTCGCCGGCGAAGATGTTGCCGAAGAGTCGGAAGGTGAACGAGATGACTCGTCCGACCTCGGAGATGATCTCCAGAATCCCGACGAACACGCCCATCGGCCCCTTGACCACCGCGTGCGAGCCGAGCCCGATGTATTTGCCGAAGTTGTTGGCCAGGCCGACGCCTCGGGAACCCCAGAACTGCACCATGATCAGCGACCACAGCGCCAGCGCCAGCGGCAGGTTGATGTCGGTCGCGACGGCGCGGAAGAAGGGGAAGACGTGGCCGACGGTCTGGCCTTCGAAGCCCTTCTCCTCGAGCCTGAGGACGAAGCCGATGTGGGCGGTGTTGACCGTCGTCGGCGCGGCCTGCGGCTCGTGGTCGCCGATTGGCAGCTCGCACTCAATCAAGCAGAGCTGAGCCACCGATCCATCCGCGCCCGGCTCGATCACCAGGGGTTCGGTAAAGGCGTTGTAGGAGAAGTCGCGCGGGGTGTCGAACAGGGTGCGCGGGGGAATGATCTTGAGCCCGTCGCCGCTGAGGATCGGGCCTTCGGCGCGGACCAGCTCCGCGTCGGCCGCGCTGAGCGGCAGGTTGTAGAGCATTGCTTCTTCGGCGTGCTCCCCGTCGAGGCCGGCCGCCTCGAGCCGCGCTTCCACGGCTTCAAGCACGTTCGGCGCCGACGTCGAGGTCGGAATCGGGTTGACCGCGAACTCGCTGCGAACGGCGCGCTCGGTGTCGGACAAGTGGTGCTCGCGAATCTCGTCGATCAGCTCGTCGGCGTGGTCATGGTCGTCGAGGCCGAAGTGGATCGGGTCGAAATAGGCGTTCGTAAATGCGTGATTGATCGCGTCGATCTCGGCGGGCGTGATCGCTCGTTCGCCCTGTGCGAGTTCCTCCCGAACCTCTTCGACGCTCACTTCCAGCTCGTGCAGGTAGTGCTCGCGGACGTTCTCGACCTGGCCGATCACGTTGTTCCAGGGGAACAAGCCGAACCAGTTGCCGAGCAGCAGGAAGATGAAGATGGTGAAGATGACGGGGAAGAACTTGCGGCCGTTGCGCCCGCCGACGACCTGCTCGACGATCCCGAAGAAGGCCTCGTACAGCACCTCGACGATGTTCTGCAGGCCGCTGGGGACCATCGCCTTCTCGATGTCGCGGGTGCGGCGGTAGACGAAGAAGGCGCCGATCAGGAGCAGCGCGATCACCACCCAGGCGGAGAGGATCGTGTTGCTGACGGTGTACCAGCCGATTGAGAAGACGGGCTCGGGCGCGATCGCGATGACCGGCTTGGGCGCGCGAACGAGGAAGAAACCGCCGACGATGAGCACCAGTGCGCCGAGGATGATGAGGCGGCGCTTGCTCACTCGTCGCGCTCCTTCTCGTCTGTTTCCTCGCGCTTCGAATGGCGCCGTGTGAGCGGGCCTTCGAGCACGTCCAACAACATTCGGTAGCCGCCCCAGCCCGCCGCAGCGAGGCCAAGGCCGAGGCCCACGAGTGTGAGGGCGGGCGAAATGCCTGCGCGCCCGTCCAGCCAGAGCCCGGCCACTACGCCCAACACGATGCACGTGGCGACGTACCAACCGATGCCCAGCAGGGCGACCGCTGGGGGCCAGTTTTTCATCCGGCCCCACCCCCCGCGAGCATTGCGAAGATTATCACAAGCCGCTCTAGTCACAACCACCCGGCGGGAGGCACATCCGTCACCGCCGCCACACCGCTGAGCGCGGGCCGTTTATTCGAAGTCGTCCATGTCGAGACTCTCGATGAAGTCCCGGAAGGCCGACATTTTCTCCAGCTCCTCGGGCTTGACCGGCTCGCGGCGCGACTCGTCATCGGCGCTGACGGCGCCCTGGTCGTCGAGCACCACGCCGGCCTGATCGATCACTGCGTCGGCGACGAAGATCGGCACCTCGGCGCGCACGGCGAGCGCGATCGCGTCGCTCGGGCGCGAGTCGATCTCGACCTCCTGGTCGTTGATCGTGAGGAAGAGCCGCGCGAAGTAGGTGTCGTTCTTGACTTCCGAGACGACCACCCGCGTGACCCGCGCGCCCAGCTCCGACATCACGTTGGTCAGCAGGTCATGCGTCATCGGTCGCGCCACTGACACATCCTGGAGGCGGATCGCGATCGCATCGGCCTCGGCCGCCCCGATGTAGATCGTCAGGTAGCGGTCCGCGTCTTTTTCTTTCAGCACGACCACCCGGTTGTAGTTCATCAGCGACACCCGGATCGCCTCGATTGAGACCTCCTTCATGGCCGTGCTCCTCCCGACGCGTTGAGCGTCTCAAGCGCTGATGCGCGCGCTGCGCTGTCTGAGATTAGCGCAGCCCCCCCAACCATGCAGTAGCGATGGGGTGTCGGGACGGTAGCGGGACGAGCGAGGCTCAGTCTGCGGGCGGGCCCGGGGCCGCGCCGGACTGGCCCGGGCGGCCCAACCAGACCGAGAGCAGCGTGATCACGAACACCGCCGCGCCGAGCAGGAACAGCGCCTCGCGGATTCCCGCGGCGTCGGTCACGCCGCCGACGATCACCAGCGCGACCATCGAGACGGCGTTGGCCATCATCATCTGGGCGGAGAAGAGGCGTCCGCGCATCGCGGGCGGGGTGCGCTCGTGCAGCAGCGTCTGCGCGGGCGCGTTGACCATCGCGTAGGAGAAGCCGAGGAAGAGCGCGCCGAGCAGGGTCAGGCCGAGCAGCAGGTCGCTCGACAAGGAACCGCGCACGAGGTCGAGCGCGCCGAAGCCGACGACCACCAGCGTGATCATCGCCAGACCGACGGAGGCCAGCACCGCGACGCGGAAGTGTCGCGCCAGCCGGGGCAGGCCGACCAGGACCGCCAGCGCGCCGATGCCGGTTGGCCAGAAGACGAACACTGCGTCCTCCGGATGGCGGCCCAGCACATCCTGCACGAAGCGCGGCACGAGGACCGCGAACATGAACAGCAGCATGACGCCGGTGATGAGCTGAATCAGCGCGACCGCGGTCAGGCGGTCGTGCCAGACGCGCAGCGCAGCTTCATGGATGTCGGCGAGCCCCATGCCGACCGCCGAGCGAATCTGGCCCCACCAGCCGTTGTTCGCCTCGGCGTCGCCGTTCTGCTCGCGCCGGTGCGGCGGCAGCGGCGGCAGCTTGGCCAGCAGCGGGGCGGTCGCCAGGAGCAGCGCGGCGCTGAGGATGTAGGAGACATCGAAGCCCAGCGCCTTGAGCATGATCGGCGAGAGCACGACCAGCCCGATCAGCTGCGTGCTGGTCGCGGTGAACTGAAACGCGGAGTTGGCCGCCAGCAGCTGTGAGCGTTTGACGAACGCGGGCAACAATGATGCGCCCGCAGGCAACGCGAATTGACCGGCGGTGGCGGTGAGGAACGCGACGGCGAAGATCGCGCCGACCGACACGTTGTCGGCGACCAGCAGCACGGCCGTGAGGCCCGAGCGGATGATCACCATGACGAGCAGCACGCGCCGCTTGTCGAGCCGGTCGAGCAGCACGCCGGTGGCGAGCCCGAAGACGACCGGGGGCGCGGCCAGCACGATCACCAGCGCGACCGCCGCGAGGCTCGAGCCGCTCAGCTCGACGACGCGAATCAGCAACACGAACTGCAGGGCGCTATTGACGGTGAGCTGGATCCCGGTGGCCAGCCAGAGCCTGACGAAGTTCGTGTTGCCGAACAGCTCGCGCAGCCCCGCGGGCGAGCCGCCCGCGCTCGTTGCCAGACCCGAAGGGACGTTGGGCTCAGCCACCCGGCGTCGCGCCGCCGTTGCGTTCACGCACTTGGTTGATCGCTCCGCGCAGCCGCCTCGCTTCGGCTGCGATCTCCTGATGGCCGCCGGCGTAGATCACCGAGCGCGACGCGCTGACCAAGAGTCCCCGGCGCTCGTCGTCGAGCCCGGCGCCCAGCGCCGCCTCCAGATCGCCGCCCTGCGCGCCGATCCCGGGCAGCAGGATCGGCAGGGTGGGAGCCAGCGCTCGCACGCGAGCGAGCTCAGCGGGGTAGGTCGCGCCGACGACCAGCCCCACGTTCTGGTGAAAATCGTCCGACCACGCCGCGGCGCGACGGGCGACTCGCTCGTAGAGCGCCTCCTCGCGCCCACCGCGCCCATCGCCGTCGGGGCCGACGACACGCAGCGACTGGAAGTCGCCGCTGCCCGGGTTTGAAGTCCGGCAGAGCACGAACGCGCCGCGCTCGGGATGTTCGAGGAAGGGGGCGACGCTGTCGGCGCCCAGATATGGGCTGGCCGTGATTGCGTCGGCGCCGAGCAGTTCAAACGCCGCCGAGGCGTAGGCGCGCGCGGTGTTCGCGATATCTCCACGCTTGGCGTCGAGCACAACCACGGCGTGCGGGGCGAGCTCGCGGATCAGCTCGATGGTCCGAGCCAGCGCGTCCCAGCCCAACTCACCGGCGGCCTCGTAGAACGCGGATTGAGGCTTGAACGCGCAGACGAACTCGCCCGCCGCCTCGATCACGCCGCGATTGAAGCTCAGCATCTCGTGGGCAGCCGTGTGTTCGGGCTGCGGATCGAGCCCCACGCAGAGCAGCGAGTTGGCCGCGTCTACCGCGTGTCGAAGCCGATCCGCAAACCGCATAGCGCCAGACTAGCCCGCGAGCCTGGGCGTACTCTCCTCAGCCGACATGCCCGACACACTGCGCGCCCTCGAGGTCTACATCCAGCCGCCGCGACCCGACCGGCTCAACGGCGCCGCCGTGGCGGTGATCGACATCCTGCGCGCCACGACGGTACACAGCACCCTGCTCGCCCACGGCGCCGAGGCCGTCTACCCGGTCGCGCAGTGGGCCGATGCTCAGCGGCTGCGCGACGCGCTGCCGGGCAGCCGGCTGATCGGCGAGGTGGATTCGCTGCCGGGACCAGGCGCCGAGTTCGGCAATTCCCCGACAGAGTTTGCTTCGCTCGACGTGAGCGGCTGGACGACGATCCACGTGACGGGCAACGGGACACGCGCGCTCGCCGCCGCCGCCCACGCTCCGTTTGTGATCTCCGCCTGCCTGCGCAACCTCAGCGCCTGCGCCGCCGCACTCTGCAATGACGCCGCTCAGCGTGACGCGCCGATCGCGATCGTGTGCAGCGGCGATCACAACGGCAGCACCGCGTCGCTCGAGGACACCGTCGCGGCCGGCGCGTACGTGGAGGCGTTGATCCGACTTGCGCCCAGACTTCGCCTCGGCAACGGGGCGATGATCGCGCTCAAGCTCTGGCGGGCGTACGACGGCTCAGCGCCGGCGGCGGCATTGGCCGCATTGCGCGAATCGCCGCATGGACGTGACCTGATCGAGCTCGGCTTCGAGGCCGACCTGGCCTACGCCGCGGAGAGTGATGTTGAGTCCGTGGTTCCGCGGCTCACGACAGACAGCGCCGGCCAACCTCGGCTGCAAGACCTACGCGACTGACGAGACCGACAGGCTTACTCAGGCTCGATCAGCCGGTCCCAGGCCTCGCGGAGGCGCCGGAACAAGGCCGGGTCGGGCTCTTGCTCCGCATAGCGGAACGCCGAGAACGCGCTGGAGATGTCGGCCGGCACCGATGAGCCGTACTCGCGGCGCAGGACCGACGCGAACTGCAGCGGTGTGCGCGCCGGGGCGCGCGGCGCGCCACGCGCGTCGGCATCGGCGAGCACCTCGTAGTAGAGCGCCGCGATCGGCGCATCCGGCTGGTGCTCCGCGCCGCGCCGGCCGAAGCGACCGCGCAGGTTGCGCAGGCCGCCGAACATGTCGCTGAGGATGTCGGCCTCCGACCAGACCGATTCGCGCTCCTCATCCTCGCCCGGGCTGCGCCGCAGGAAGCGGCGGAAGAACAGCCAGGCCAGCACAGTCAGCACCAGCACCGCGCCGATCCCGCCGAAGACGCGCACGAGCACGATGCCCGCTGTGGGATCGGGCTCGGAGGCGTTCTCGTCAAGGTCGCCGAGCGGCCTGCCGACGCCCTCGGCGATCGTTTCCAGCGCCACCGGCTCGTCGGGCCTTAAGGCCGTGACGATCTGCTCGAAGATCCAGAAGAGCGGCCAGAACGCGTAGGCGATGCCCTTGATGACGTGTTCGAGCACGAAGCCGATCGCACTGAGAACCGGCGAGACGACACCGGCGCCGGCGATCCCGGCGACGATCCCGACCACGACCAGCAGCACAATCGCAATCCCGGCGGTCAGCGCGAACAGCGTCGCGGCCAGCGACAGGCCCGTCTGAATACCGCTGCCCTCTTCGGCGGTCGCGGGGTTGCTGGAGTTCTTCAGCGCCACGGCGATCACGCACGTCATCACCCAGACGAGCGCGGCGATCTGCACGATCGACTCGATGCCCACGTTGTCGCCGAGCGTGAAGCCGAACAGCAGGACGACGAATCCAGCGAAGGCGGTGCGGGTGAAGGGGCGCTCATCGAGGTCGGCTGTACCCAGCGCGACGCCGCGGAACCAGATCGGGATCAGCAGCAGCGCGGAGAAGAACTCATCGATCGCGCCGGCGCGCTTCCACACGTCGGAACTCGGGCGGCCCAGATCGATCAGCCACGACATGTCCCAGACCGACGCGCTCTCCGCCAGGTCGGCGCGTCCGATGATCTGTAGCGCAACCACGGTGATCAGCAGTCCCCAGAAGACGCGCTGGCGGCTGCTCAGCTCGCGCGAGCCGAGCAGATGCGCGATTCCGAAGCCCAGCGCCAGCGTGCCGGCCACTGCCCAGACGGAGAGGGCCTCTGCATCGTCGCCCGCGATCAGCTTGGGGATCAGCTTGGCGACCACGATCAGCAGGATCGCTTCGGACAGCAGCAGCGCCGCCACGTAGGCAGCGTGCATCCGCCCGCGGGTGGTGGAGGGGATCAACGAGGCGCTGGTCGGCGCGCTGATCGGGGCGCTCATCGAGGAGCTCCGGGGCGGCCCCATTCGCTGTTCGTCCCACGTTCGAGAGTCGGCGCCGCCCGCGCCGGCGTGATCAGCGGCGCCGGTTCGACCCGGCGCGGCTCAGGGGCTGCGCCGTCGAGCTCGTCGGGGGCCTGCGACGGTCGCCACTCCTGGTCGGCAAGCGCCCAGCCGCCGCCGCTGCCGATTCGCTCGAACTCCAGACCGGCCAGCGCTTCGCGGATGTCATGCAGCTGCGCCCCGCCGACGGTTGGGGGCGGTTCGTCGAGGCCGACGTAGATCACCGCCACCTCGACACCGTGGCGTCGCAAGCGGTCGATCGAAATCTCCAGCGGCCGCGTCACGACGGCCGTGACCAGCGCCAGGGTGCTGCCGAAGGGCATCCGCCGCCGCTCGTCGGTGAGCATCCGCTCGATCGGCGTGAGGGTGAAGACATCGGCCATCGCGAGCGCCTCGAGAATCCGCGTCATCTGCCCGGGAGCGCGTGACGGAGTGACGCGGATCGGCGCGTCGTTGCCCGGGAAGGTGCAGTTCGCGAGCAGGCCGACCGGCGCGCGGCTCTCGGACCAGGCGGTCGACAGCGAAGCCGCGACCGACACGGCGCGCTCGAAGATGTCCCCGTAGTAGCCCTGCCACGCGATCGGCAGCGTGCTGACGTTCAACGCCACGACCGCGACGAGGTCGCTGGCGGGCTCGTAGACGCGCGTCTGGACCGCCTGGCGGCGGGCCGTCGCCTTCCAGTCGATGCGCTTCATCGGGTCGCCCGGACGGTAGTCGCGAACGGTCTGCAGGCGCGTGGGATCGTCGAACAGCCGCTGACCGCCGCGCCGTTCGCCGTGCGGGCGCAGCTGCGGGAGGTCGAGGCGGTCGAGTGGCAGTACCTCGGGGTAGACCCAGAGCCGCTGCGAAGCCTCCTCCTGGCGCTGGCGGCGGTAGACGCCGAACAGGTCGCTGGCGCGTAGTTCGCAGGCGGCCAGGTGGTAGTAGCCGCGTGAGCGCAGCGGGATCTGGTAGCGCCAGGTCAGTCGCTCGTACCAGCGCATCGAGGTGGAGCGGATGATCTCGCCGACATCCTCACCCATCATCGATGCGACCCTGGTGAAGCGCGCGTTGGATGGCTCGAGCAGGTCGGACAGCGAGATGCGAACGCGCAGCGCGGGCAGCGGCAGCAGCTTACGGTTCTCGAAGCGCAGCACCAACTCCAGCGACTCGCCGACGAATGCGTGGGTATGCGAGAGCGATTGGGAAAATTCGAGCCGCTCGAGCGACCAGCGCGCCCAGCCCCAGGCGATCGCGCCCGCGGTCAGGACGGTACCGGCGACCAGCGCGATGATGATCTCGTCGACCGCAACGGCGATGATCATGACCATCACGGCCGCGAACGGCCAGATGTTGCGCAGCCAGGTGTTGGTGTGTTCGGCGGCGAAGCGGCTCTCGGGCCGCCCGAGCTGCTGTTCGCGGAGCCGTCTGTTGACGTCCGCCTCAATGTCGAGCGCCGCCCCGCCGCCGACGCCGATCACCATCTAGGAACCCAGCCCGTCAGCCCGCGTCAGACACATGCCCCCGCCCATGCTGCTGCCCACGCCGCTGCTCACGCCGCCTCGATGGGTACCGGCACGCGCGACATCACATCGTCGAGCAGCGACTCGGCCGTCGAGGAACGCAGGCGCGACTCGGCGCTCAGCAACAGACGGTGGGGCAGCACGACCCGCGCCATCTCCTGCACGTCGTCGGGCAGCACGTAGTCGCGGTGGCGGATCGCGGCCAGCGCGCGACTGGTGCGCATCAGACCAAGCGACGCGCGCGGGCTCGCGCCGAGCTCGAACGCCGCTTCCGAACGAGTCGCCTGGACCAACGCGACCATGTAGCCGCGGACCGTCTCATGCACACGTACCTGCTCGACTGATGACACCATCGCGTGCAGCGTCTCGGCGTCGATCACCGGTTGGAGGTCTTCGAGCGGCTGTGAGCGCTCGAAGCGGAGCAGGATCGCGTCCTCCTCGGCCGCGTCGGGATAGCCCATCCGCAGCCGCACGAGGAAGCGGTCGAGCTGCGCCTCGGGCAGCGGGAAGGTGCCCTCCAGCTCGACGGGGTTCTGCGTCGCGATGACGAGGAAGGGGCGCGGCATCATCATCGTCTCGCCCTCGACGGTCAGCTGGCGCTCCTCCATCGCCTCCAGCAGCGCGGATTGGGTGCGGGGGCTGGCGCGGTTGATCTCGTCGGCCAGCACCAGCTGGGTCAGCAGCGGCCCGGCCCGAAACTCGAACTCGCCCGAGCGCTGGTTGTACACGTTGACGCCAGTCACGTCGGAGGGCATCAGGTCGGGGGTGAATTGGATGCGCCGAAATGCGCAGCCGATCGAGCGCGCCAGCGACTTCGCCAGCATCGTCTTGCCCAGCCCCGGCACGTCGTCGAGCAGCACGTGGCCTTCGCAGAGGATCGCCGCCAGCGTGTAATCGATCACCTGATCGCGGCCGACGATGACGCGGCCGATGCTGTCGCGAATCCGCTCAGCCGCTGCGGCGACCTCGGGCAGGGTGGGTGCGATCATCGGCGCGATCCTGACGATGTGTGCGTTGGGTAGGTGGTCGGGGCTCAGGGGCGAGTGAAAGTCAGGCTATCAGCCAACTCGCGGCACACCCCTAGAATGCCGCCATGCGCGCAGAAATCATCTCCATCGGCACCGAAATCCTCATGGGCGAGATTCTCGACACGAACGCCCAGTTCATCGCTCAGCGTCTCCCGGCGATGGGCATCGATCTGTTCTTCATGCACCAGGTGGGCGACAACAAGCAGCGATTGGTTGACCTGATCACGCTGGCCCGCGGGCGCTCCGATGTCGTGCTGTGCACGGGCGGCCTCGGCCCCACCGAGGACGACATCACGCGCGACGCGATCGCCGCCTCGATCGGCGAGGAGCCGTACGTGGTGCCCGAGCTGGAGGCGCACCTGCGCAACTTCTTCGAGGGCCGCGGCGGGCGGATGCCCGAACAGAACATCAAGCAGGCCACGATCGTCGCCTCTGGCGAGTCGATTCCCAACCCGCGCGGGACCGCGCCGGGCTGGTGGGTCGAGAAGGACGGTGCGATCATCGTCGCGATGCCCGGCCCGCCGGCCGAGATGACCGGCATGTGGAGCAACGCGGTTGCGCCGCGCCTGGCCGAGCGCAGCCCCGACTCGGTGCTGATCTCGCGCACGCTGAAGACCACCGGGCTCGGCGAGAGCGCGCTGGATGAGGCGCTCGGCGAGCTGCGCTCGGGCGAAGATCCGACGATGGGCGTCTACCACAAGGCCGACGGGGTGCATGTGCGCCTGGCCTCGAAGGCCCCCGACGAAGCGACGGCGCGGCGCCGGATCGAACCGGTCGAGGCGGCGATCCGCGACCTGCTCGGCGACAACATCTGGGGCGCCGACGAAGACACGTTCCAGGACGCCGTCGCGCGCCTGCTCGACGGCCGCGGGCTCTCGATCGCGGTGATGGAGTCGTGCACCGGCGGCCTGCTCGCGAGCACGATCACCGATGTGCCCGGCGCGAGCCGGATCTTCCGCGGCGGCCTGGTGACCTACACCGCCGAAGCCAAGATCCAGTACGGCGTTGACGCCGGCGTGATCGAGGCGCACGGCGTCGTGAGCAACGAAACCGCCTCGGCGATGGCGGCGGCGGTGCGCAAGCAGTTCGACGCCGACATCGGCGTGGGGATCACGGGCGTCGCGGGACCGGAGCCGCACGGCGGGCAGCCGGTCGGCGCGGTCTGCCTGGGCGTCGAGACGCCGGGCGAGTCCTACGCGACGGGCTACACGTTCGCGCAGACCCGCGCGGCGATCAAAGCACGAGCCGTGACCAGCGCGCTGACGCTGATCCGGCGCGCCGCGCTCGGCGACCTCTCCAGCGGCTCAAGCGGCATCTACCGACGGCTGTAAACGTCGGCAGCGGCGGACCGCCACGATGACACTCGACGCGAACGGCCCGGACGACTACCCGGCCGAGGGCGGCGGATACGCGCTGCAGATCGCATCTGCCCACCTGCAAGTGCTGTTGGCCTCGATCGCCGGCTTCGATGGAAAGATTATGTTCCTGACCGCGCTGAGCGTTGCCTCGATCAGCGCCTTGGTGGGAATCATTGCCTCCGCTGACCCGTCACTCTGGTTGACAGGCTTTGGACTCGCGTGGGCCGCCGCCAACGTGCTGCTCGGATTAGGCAGCCTCTGGTCGCGAGACGTGCCCCAGTTTCCCTCTCCGACAGTGATCGCTGCGATCACCCAAACGCAGGGCAACGACGAGCCTGCAATCATTCAGTTCTACTTGGGCGGAATCGAGGAGGCGTCACGGGTGGCCAGCGCAGCGCTGGACCGCAAGTCGCGATTGACGCGCGTTCTACTTTTCGGTATCGCGGTCTCGCTCGGACTTGTCGTCGCGACCGCTCTGACGGTGGCGCTTTAGGCGCTCATGATTGTCTTGCCCGGTTTGATGTACGGGCCATGGTTCTTTCGGAACTCTTCAAGTTCCTGCTTCATCTCGGTGGTCGGTCGCGAGAAGAGCAGCCACATGAGGAATTCCCCGCGCTTCCGCATCACCACGCTCGATTCCGCTGCTCGACCTGCCAACCACCCACAGCTTACTCGATTCAGGCTCGCCTGATCCGCAGCAGCTCGCCCTCTTCGACCTCCTCGGCTTGGCCGCGCTCGACCAGCGAATCGATCTGGCCGACGACCTCGGCCATTGCCTGCCAGAGCCGGCGATCGGGCAGGCGGGGGAAGAGCACGCGCATCAGCTCGTAGGGCGTCGCCGGGCCTTCGCTGAGGGCGTCGCCGAGCTGTCGTTGACGCTTCATGTGGTGGCGACGGCTGCGGTCGAGCTCGGCCTCGACGGCGTCGCTGTGCTCGCCGTGGCCGGGATAGAGCCGCTGGACGCTCAGCGCACCGACCTTTTGCAGCGACGCCACGAACGCCGGCAGGCTGCGAAAGCGGCGCGGTGGCTCGGTCGTCAGATCGAAATGCCAGCCCGGATTGGGAATCGAGCCCGGGATGACCTGATCGCCGCTGAACAGCGCTCCGGTCTCCTGCTCGAAGAGCACGGCATTGCCCGGCGTGTGGCCGGGCGCCGCGACCATCTGGAGTCGGCGCCGGCCGACGACGACTTCGTCGCCGTCCTCCATCAGGATGTCGGGCGTGAAGGGCGTCCCGCGGATCAAGCCGGGCCAGCGGGCGCGGCGGCGACCGCCGCCCGTGTCGTCGCCGGCGCGGAACGCAGCGCGCATCTGCTCGCGCTCCTCAATGAAGCCCGTGACCCGCGCCTGCGGGACGCCCATCCGCGCGAGCGCCTGGAACACGTATTGCGTCTGGTAGCCGATGATGTTGCGCCCGTGCTGGAACTGCGCGACCTCCCGCGACCAGGAGGCGACCGGCACGCCCTCGTCCTGCCAGCGCCAGGCCAGCCCGCAGTGGTCGATGTGAGCGTGGGTGATGAACACCGTCCGCACGTCGCGCCGCGAGAGGCCGGCGGCGTTGAGCTGCGCCTCCAACGCCTCCCAGGCGCCGTCGAAGTCGGGGCCGGCGTCAACCAGGGCCACGTCGCCGTCGGAGACGACGGCGTAGACCCAGTTGTCGCCCAGGCCGATCGGCAGGATGCCGTCGGCGGTCATCATGCCGCTCACTCGCTGCGCTCCTGATCGTCGGCGGGCTCCTCCGCCAGCTCATCCGCCTGCTCATTCGCCGTGCGCTGTGTCGCCTGGATGCCGGGGATATTCCTGATGCTGCCGACGATGTCGATCCCGGTCAGCGACTCAACCACTTCCGGTACCTGAGCGACGGCGCTACTAATCCCCTCAATCAACCGGCTCGGTCCCGATCCAGCGTCGCTGCCGACCATCACGATTCGCTCGGTGCGCGCCAGCGGCTGCGCGATCGCCGCTGCCACTGCGGGCAGCGTTTCGAGCACCTGCTGCACGACGGCCGCCTCGCCGTATTGCTTCCAGGACTCGGCCTTGAGCCGCATCGCCTCCGCTTCGGCCAGACCCTTGGCGCGAATTGCGTCAGCCTCCGCGTCGCCGGTCAGCCGGATCACATCGGCCTCCGCCTCACCGGTGCGGCGCCGCGCCTCGGCCTCGCCCGTCGCGGATGCGACGAAGGCGGTGCGGTTGGCCTCGGCGATGGTCTCGACGCGGAAGCGCTCGGCCTCGGCCGGCTTGCGCACGGTCGCCTCCAGCTCGCGCTCGCGGCGTTCAATCTCCTGCTGTTGCAGTTCGATCTGCTTGGTGCGGTCGACGACCTCGATCTGCACTTCCTCGCGCCGAATCTCCTGCTGCGTACGCGCGCGCTGGAGCGCATCGGCGAGCGCGGCTTCGGCCTGACGAGCGTTCACCTCTTGGTCGTAGGCGGCCTTCTGCACGTTGAAGCCGCGCTCCGACTCGGCGATCTTTGTATTCGCCTCGTAGCGCGCCGCCTCCCGCTCACGCATTGCGGCGGCCGAGCGGATCCCGGCGTCGCGCTCGGCCTCCGCCTCGCCGATTGTGGCGTCGCGCCGCACCTCGGCGGTGCGGCGCACCCCCAGCGAATTGAGGTAGCCGCCCGGATCCTTGATGTCGCGGATCGTGAACGAGACGATCTCCAGTCCCATCCCGGCCAGGTCCGGCGAGGCAACACTGCGCACCTGCGAAGCGAACTTCTCGCGGTCGCGGTAGATCTCTTCGACCGTCAGCGTGCCCAGGATCGCGCGCTGATGACCCTCAAGCGTCTGCAGCGGCACATCCACAATCTCCAGCTCGGTCTTGCCCAGGAACTGCTGCGCCGCCGTCCGAATCGCCTCCTCGCTGCGCGCCACCTTGACCTGCGCCACGCCGTCGACCGAGACCGCGACGCCCTCGCCCGTGTAGACGTTTTCGGTCATCACGTGCAGCGTCATCACATGCAGCGAGAGCCGCTGCGCGCGGTGGAAGATCGGCCACACCAGCGTGCGTCCGCCGACCACCACCTTCGGCATTTCGCCGCCGCCCGAACGAATCAGGGCCTCGTTCGGCCCCACTGTCTGAATCACACCCATGGTTCATTCCTTCCTCGTGCTCAGGCGCGACCATAGTCGCGGCAGGCTGATCGCCGCCGCGCGGCTGCGCCAACTGTCGGCGCGGGTAGGCGCCGTTCGCATCGCCAGTATGGCCGCCTCGTCGTCCGAACGCGCCACCTTGACGATCCCGCCCGCGTAGACACCGATCACGCGTATCGACGTACCCGCTGCGATGTCATCGCCTTCGGTCATGCCGATCCAATGCTCGCCGGCGATCTCGACGCCGCCGCTGGGCGCGAGCGACTCGAGCGCCAACCCGTCACGATCGATCATCGCCCGCTCGACATCCGTCATAAACGCCTCCGACTTGCCACCGCCGCGACCGAGCAGCCAGGTCAGCGCGATGAAGCCCAGCGTCACTCCGCCGAAGACTCCCATCACCCAACGGCTGATTTCGAGCGGGTCATCGAGCGCCGTCGGCTCGGGGAAGATCTCGCCGAATAACAGGAAACCCGCAACGATCCAGCAGATCACCGCTCCGATCCCGGCCCAGCCGAAGCCGTCGAGCTGCGACTCCAACAGCAGCAGCGCACAGCCCGCCACGAGCAGCAGCACGCCGGAGAGGTTGACCGGCAGCAGCCCGATCCCCAGAAAGCCGAGCGTCAGGCAGAGGATGCCCAGTACCCCGGGGCCGAAATTACCGGGATCGCGGATTTCGAAGATCACCCCATACGTGCCGAGCAGCACGAGCGCGTAGGTCACGCTCGGATTGGTGATGATCTCGAGGAACCGCTCAACCATCGAGCGCCCGACCTCCTCTAGCTGCGCATCGGCCGTCTCCAGCCGCCGTGGCCCCGCCGCCGTCTCGACGGTCTGCCCATCGATCGCGTTCAGCAACGACTGGAGATCGGGCGAGATGCGGTCGATCACGCCCAGTGCCAGCGCCTCATCGGCGGTATACGCCTTGGCTTCCAGCACGGTCGCCTCAATCGCCTCGGCATTGCGCCCGCGCAGCGCGGCGATGCTGCGCACCAGCGCCGTCGTGTCCTCATCCACCTTCTTGCGCAGCGTCGGCGGCAGGTCCTCGCCCGTGCCAGAGATCGGCGCGGCGGCGCCGATGTTCGTCCCCGGGGCCATCACGGCGACGTTCGCCGCGACCGTCACCAGCGTCCCCGCGGACGCCGCCTGCGCGCCGCGCGGCGACACGAACACGACCGTCGGCATGTTCGCGCTCAGCAGCTGCTCCACGAGATTGCGCATCGTCGAGCCCAACCCGCCCGGCGTGTCGAGCAGGAGCACCAGCGCCGTCGCGCCGTGCGACTCCGCCTCCTCCAGCAGCCGCTCCAGATACCGCTCGTCGTTGGGCTCCAGCGCATCGTCGATCTTGCCCAGCAGCACCACATCCTCGGGACCGGCCCGCGCCGGCTGGGGCCCGAGCCAGCCCACCAATGCACCGACGACCGCGACGACGATCACCAACAAGCCAACGCCGCGCCAGGCTCGCCGGGCGATCTGGTGCATCGGCGCGAGCCTCCCGGCTCTAGCCCGTTTCGGCGCGTATCGCGTCGTGCAGTTCGGCGAGCGCCTGCTTCATCGCGTCGGGAGTTCGGGCGCCGGCCACGAAGACGCCGGTGACGTTGACCGCGGCCCAGCCGAAGCCGTCTTCCTGCGCGCCCGCGGCGGTCGCGGCGACCTCAGCCGTCTGTGCCCAGAAGTCGCGCGTGCTGGCGTCGCCCGCGCGCGGCGGCATCGCGAGCCCCGCCTGGAATTCGATGCTGGCCGGGTCGCGACCGGCCTCCTCGGCGTAGCGCTGCACGTCGGCGATCGCGTCCTGGGCGATGCCGCCGAGCATGCCGGTGGCCATCCAGCCGTCGGCGACGCGGCCGGCGCGCCGCAGCGCGGCCTGCGAGCTGCCGCCGATCCAGAGCGGGATCGCGGGTCCGCGCGGCGGCTTCGGCTCCATCGCCATCGCGCGCGAGACGAAGTGCTTGCCTTCGTAGTCGATCGTCGCATCGCCCCACGACGCGCGCAGCAGGTCGATCGCTTCGTCCATCATCTCGCCGCGGCTGTGGAAGTCCATCCCCAGCGCCTCGTATTCGGACTCCTGCCAGCCAACACCGATGCCGAGCCGCACACGGCCGCCGGAGAGCGTGTCGAGCGTGCTGACCTGCTTGGCGACGAGCGTCGGCTGGCGCTGGGGCAGCACCAGCACCTCGGTGCCGAGCCCGACCCGCTCGGTCACGGCGGCGATGTAGCCGAGCGTGATCAGCGCTTCGAGGATCGGCATGTTGGGGGGGTACGGCCCCGATTCGCGGCCCTCCAGCGGATAGCCCATCACGACGTGGTCGAAGACATCGATCTCGTCGTAGCCGATCTCCTCGATCGCGCGCGCCAGGTCGGCGACGCCCTGCGGTCCATCGCGGTGCACCACCGACGGGAACTCAACGGTCAGACGCATCGGGCGCCCCTTTCAGAGCTGGCTCGAACCGACTCGGACGCGGGCTATGCTACGAGACGCGCCACCATGCCCAACGGCACGCTCAGCGGCTACACGCGAGAGGTTTGTGACGATGCCCGAAATCACGATCAACACCAACGGCCCGATCATCATTCCCGTCGCCGATGTCGTCCTCAAGGCGGCCGACGGCTCGGAGATCCGGATGCCGAGCGGCGCGGCGATCGCGCTCTGCCGCTGCGGCCAGTCGAGCACCAAGCCGTTCTGCGACGGCACACACAAGCCCAGCGGCTTCACGCACGACCCGACCGCGTGATCTCAGCCCCGGCGGAACCCTCCGCTATGCCCCGCTCGCCCCAGCCGGGGGAGATGCCTCAGGCAGACACGGGAGGGCGTACGCCATGACCCCTGTCCTCGCCGCTGGCTGGCTGCACGAATCCGTCATCGGCGTCGAGGTCTGGCAGTTCCTCGGCATTGCCGTCCTGCTCGCGATCATCGTGCTGCTGCGCTACGCGGTGCTGCGGCTCGTGTGGTACGCCCTCCGCCGCCGGATCGACCCCGAACGCCACGAATTCTGGGCCCGCGAGCAGAAGCGCCTCGAGCTGCCGGTCCTGCTGATCGTCGCCGCGCTGACCATTCTGGTCGGCTTCCCGGTGCTCGACTTCGATCCGGATGTCGAGAACGTCGTCAAGACGTTCGCCTCGTTCGCTTCGGCGCTGGCTGCAACGCTGCTGGGTCTTCGAATGGTTGATGTCGCGACCGAGTACTGGGCTGATGTCGCTTCCCGAACTGATTCAAAGCTGGACGATCAGCTGGTGCCGCTGGCCCGCACCGTGGGCAAGATCTTCGTCGGGGTGGTCGGCGCGATCTTTGTGCTCCAGAACCTCAACATCAACATCACGTCGCTGGTCGCCGGCCTCGGGATCGGCGGCGTCGCCGTCGCGCTGGCCGCGCAGGACTCGATCAAGAACCTGCTCGGCGGCGCGACGATTCTCGCCGACAAGCCGTTTCAGGTCGGTGACTGGGTGGTGATCGGCGACTTCGAAGGCACGGTGGAGCAGGTCGGCTTCCGCTCGACGCGCGTCCGCACCTTTGCCGACTCGCTGATCACCGTGCCCAACGCGCGGATCACCGACACCGAGGTCAACAACATGGGCCGCCGCAGCTGGCGGCGCTACTCGACCACGCTGGGCCTCGCCTACCACACCGGTCCCGACCGCATCCAGGCGTTTGTCGAGGGCGTCCGCGCGATCGTCCTCGCCAATCCCAAGATGCGCCACGACTACTACATCGTGGAGTTCATCACCTTCGCCGACAGCAGCCTCAACATCATGGTCTACACCTTCATCGAGGCGGCTGACTGGAACGAGGAGATGCGCACGCGGCACATCTTCAACATCGACATCCTGCGGCTTGCCGAGCGGCTTGAGGTCGACTTCGCCTTCCCGACCCAGACGCTGCATGTCGCCGAGACGCCGGGCCAGCCGCAGCAGCTTCCGCCCCAGCGTTCGCGCGACGAGCTCGGCGCGACCGTCGACGACTTCGCACCCGACGGCTCGTCCGGCCAGCGCTCCGACCGACCGATCACGCGCGGCTACGACAACGGTTGAGCGGATACTGCAAACTCGCGCCGACCGACCTAGCATCGCGCCGATGAGAAGAACCGCGGCGCCGCTCGGCGTCGAGCGAACCGAAACGGGGGAAACCGATGCTCGAATTGGCATGCTTCCACAACGGCGCGGCTGACTTGCCGCTGGCCACCACCAAGGAGGGAGTCGTCGTCAACGACGGCAACCTGGCCGATGTGCACGAGTCGGGACGGCGAATCATCGCCAACCAGGTGCGGCAGGGCGTGCTGGCCGACGAGCTGGGCTTCAACTACTGGTTCATGACCGAGCACCACTTCCAGCCCGAGGGCGCCGAGCTGAGCCCCTCGCCGCTGCAGACCGAGACGGCGATCGCGGCGCTGACCTCGCAGATGCGGCTTGGTCAGATGGCCAACATCCTGCCCTGGGCGCACCCGATTCGCGTCGCCGAGGCGGCCGCGATGCTTGACGTGATCTCCGGCGGGCGGCTCGAGTTCGGGGTCGGCCGCGGCTACCAGCCGCGCGAGGCCGAGGTGCTCGGCGGGCCGATGGGCGCGACGATCCAGGACCAGGAGCGCAACCGCTCCTACTTCGAAGAGGCCTACGAGATCATCATGAAGGCCTGGACGGAGCCGTCGTTCTCGTATCACGGCGAGTTCTATCACGTGCCGCCTTCCTACACGAAGTGGAACCACAACCAGACGATCGCCTACTTCGCGTCGGGCAAGGCCGGGCACCCCGTTGAGGACGTGCTCGACCTCGGCCCGCCCGACATGTACTCGACGGGCAGCCCGGTGCTGGCTTCGACGACGACGCTGAGAGAGATCAGCGTGATTCCGCAGCCGCTGCAGAAGCCGCACCCGCAGGTCTGGCAGCCGGTCACGAGCCCGCGCTCGATCGACTGGGCCGCGACGCGCGGGGTGAACTGCTTCACCGTACCGGAGCCGACCTCGCGACTGGTCGGCAACGTGCAGCGCTACTACGACTCCTCGGCGGCGGCCGGCTGGCCCGACCGGCTCGACCGCGGCGAGTTCAAGTTCGGCTGGGACTCCGACAAGCGGCGCGGCTACGGCTGCTGCCGCTACATCCACCTGCTCGACCCGAACGACCCCGAGGGCGATCTCGCGCGGCTCAAGCTGGGGCTCGAACTGCAATGGGACTACTACGGTCCGTTCGGCTTCGCGGCCGTGCTGGCCGAGGCCGACGAAGACCCCTACCCGCTCGACATGCGGATCAGCGCCGACCTGTTGATCGAGAAAGAAGTCGCGATCGTCGGCACGCCCGACGAGGTGGTCGAGAAGATCATGAAGGTCAAGGACGGCGTTGGCTACGACGACTTCCTCTTCACCACCTGGTTCGAGATCGGCGGCTACTCGCACGAGGAGACTGAGCACCAGATGCGCTGGTTCGCCGCCGACTGCATGCCGCAGCTGGCCGCCGCCTGCGGCGGACAGGTGGTCAACCCGGACCTCAACGCGGTTTCCCCGCGGCTGATGGACGCCGCGGCGGCCGCCGGCGACTGAGCAGCCGCCCACCTACCAGCCAGCATCCAGAACGAAATCGAGGAAACCAACATGGGAATCAAGATTCACGGCCTGCAGCTCGGCAAGTTCCCGGTGCCGATGGACATGCTCTTCGACCCCAGCGCGGGTCGCACGCCGCAGCGCAACGACGGCGACATCATTGACGGCGTCTACCAGTGTCCGGCGTTGTCGTACGTGATCGAGCACCCCGACGCGGGGCTGATCCTGTTTGAGACAGGCATCTCGACAAACCACGCCGAGGAGTGGCTGTCCGACTGGACCGACCTCGTCGACCTCTCAGGCGTGACCGCCGACGACTGCCTCGAAGCGCAGCTTCGGCAGCACAGTTGGGCGCCCGAGGACTTCTCGCACGTGATTCAGGGCCACCTGCACGCCGACCACGCGGGTGGGCTGCGGCTGTTCGAGGATGCCGGCGCGACCATCGTCGTCCACGAGGACGAGTGGCGGCACTGCGTGACCAACGTCGCCTCAGCCGACGCGTTCTTCGTGCGCGCCGACTGGAACTTCGTCTCGCGCGCTCCGCAGATGCTGATGTACGGCGACCAGGAGATCTTCCGCGACCTCTGGGCGATCTCGCTGCCGGGCCACACGCCGGGCACGATGGGCCTATTGGCGCGGCTCGACTCGACCGGCTGGGTGTTCCTGACCACCGACGCGATGTATTTCCACGACACGATCGGCCCACCCGCGGCGCCGTCCGTGATCAACATGCTGCCCGAGAACTGGGTCGCGTCGATCGACAAGATCGCACAGATCGCCGCCGAGCACGACGCCTTCCTGCTGCCCGGCCACGACACGACCGGCTCGGGAGTCGTCGACGGCGTGCGCGGAGCGAAGCGGATCGAGTACCTGCCCGGCGCGGTCTACGAGTAGTCCTCGCACCGTGCGGCGAGCGCGCTGAGCGCGTCAACCGGGCTGACCAGCCAGATGTGGGCGTCCCTCGCGGGCGCCCACACTCGCGTCCGGGGGATCGCGCGGTGACGCCGAGCGACGCCCCGTCGGGCGGTTTGTGCGCCGCGAGTATCCTCCCGCTAAACACTCGCCTGAAGGAGGCCTCACCGTGAAGAACATGCGGATCGGCGTGCACATCGCGCTACAGAACATTCAGATGATGGGCGCGCCGGCGCTGATCGAGGGGATCGTCGAGGCCGACAAAGCGGGGCTCGACACCGCCTGGCTGACCGTCGGCGGGCTGGCTCCAGATCCGTTCGCGGTGTTCGTGGGGGCCGCGCTGAGCGGCGCCGAGCGGATCACCTTCGGCACGTCGATCGTGCCGACCTACCCGCGCCACCCGCTCTCGATGGTGCAGGGTGCGGCCTCGGTCGATCAGATGGCGCCGGGGCGGATGATCCTCGGCCTCGGGCCGTCGCACAAGCCGGCGATCGAGGGCACCTGGGGCATCCCCTTCGAGAAGCCGCTCTCACACCTGCGCGAGTACGTCACGATCTGCCGAGCGCTGCTTGAGGAAGGCGAGGTCAACTTTGAGGGCGAAATCCTGACCGCCCGCGGGCAGCTGCCGGGCGGCCCGACGCAGGTGCAGACGATGATCGCCGCGCTGCGCCAGAAGGCCTTCCGGCTGAGCGGCGAGATCACCGCCGGCGGCATCTCCTGGATGTCGCCGCTGCCCTACATCCGCGATGTCGCCGCGCCGGCGCAGCAGGCCGGCGCCGACGCCGCCGGACGACCGAAGCCACAGATGGTCGTGCACACGCCGATCGTCCTGAGCGAAGACCAGGAAGCGATCCGCGCCGCCGCCAAACGCCAGTTCGGTTTCTACCAGCGCCTGCCCTACTACTCGCAGATGCTCCAGGACGCCGGGTACGACGAAGCCGCCGGTCGCGACTTCACCGACCGCATGGCCGACGCCCTGATCATCTCAGGCTCGGAATCGGAAGTCGGCGACCAGGTCCGCGCAATGCACAACGACTACGGAGTCGACGAAATGCTGGCTGCGATCGTAGTCATGGTCGACGACGCCGAGTCACACATCGAGCGGACGCGAGCGTTTCTCGGGGAGTTGGCGCAGGTTGACTAACCGAGCAGGACCGAGATCGATCTCAGCCTGACTGTCTGTGTCCGCTTCAACAGGTGCTTCGGCATTGGCTACCTGGAGCCATCGCAGGGCGGAGACCTCGTGGTAACCTGAGTTGACCATGGCCGACTCCAGACGCCGCCTCGTTATCAACCGCGAGCATTCGTTGCCGGTCGCGGGCAGTGCACATTGGGAAGTGAGCGACTCAACACCTAACGACGACTCTCAGTTTTGGACTGAGCGCTTCTTCCACCTCATGGAGGTGCAGCCCCACATCGAGGCCATGGTCCTCAGTCTGGCACGATCTGAAGAGGGAACGCTCACCGAAAGCTACGCCTCGAAGGTCAACGAGATGGTCATGTTGGGCAACGATGACGACGTCCCCGACCTGGAACTCAGGCAGTCGCAGATAATGATGTGCCTATACCAAGACGTGGGCTTGGTCGCGCGGGCATTCATGGTAGAAATCGGCATGAAAGCACTCTTGCGTCTATGTGGGCAAGAGATTAAGCGTCGGCACCAACTCTCACAACTCTATGACTTGGTGCATCCCGTCGCGAGGCAGCAGTTGTCACTTGCGTATCAATTGGTAGGGCACATCCCTCCGCTTCCAGATCAAATCGTACGCCTACCGTCGATCAAGGTGATATTTTCCACCTACGATAACTTGTACACGACGATAAGATACAGGCCGCAACTCGTCGATAAGGGCCCCATCGTGTCAGCATGGTTTCACTTGGACTCAGCGGCCCATACTATCTTGTTCGCCTTACTCACTCACAAGTCGAATAGTGATATGAGGCACGGCCACTCCATTTCCATCGAAGATACGGGTAGGGTGGGGCAATAGTGCCAGAAGCCAGCGACCACGCAGACGACTGAAAGACCTGCCGTTCGCCGGGCGTTCTGACCTTCCCGCAAGACGACGAAGACTATGTTACTTGTGCGATACCCACACAGGTCGTCAATTGGCACATGAGGATTTTCTATAGAGGCCGCAGCGCCTGATCCTCCAGACTGTATAGAGAGCAGGGCCTGTAACGGTATGTGAACCGGCGCGATCTTCGCTGGGCTGATCGTGGGAGATGCACGTGTCGGGTGAGGCGCTGCGAGAATTTGACTGATCGGTCGACACCGGCTTCAGCGATGAGCAGGCGCGGCTGATCGCCGAGTCGCTTGCCACTTCTGGCGCGACCAGCCCTGATGCCACACGCATGTTGGAGCTGATCCTGCGCTGCTTGGATGGGGGCGGGGAACAGGACCTGAAGTCGATTGGGGGACCTCGCCACCTGTCGGGCAACCACATCGTCGCTCCATACACTATAATGACCGCATGACATCACCTGAGATGACCTGGTCGGAGATCCTGCGAGCTGCCGGCATGGAGCCTGAGTTGGCCGCCGCCTTCGACCTAATCGAGCTACGCACGCCGAGCGCCCGCACCGTCACCGACCTGATCGCCGCCCTGACCACCGTTCACGGCGATGTCGAGGGGATGCAGGGCGAGATCAGCTCGGTCCATGAGCGTCTGACGGCCCTGGAAGAGACGGACAGCAGCCTTGCGCATCTGCTGGGCGAGATCCTGGTCGAGCTGCGCTTGCTCCAGCGCCGCACCGGGGAACACTTTCCGCGAACGGAGCAGCGCCTCGACGCCCTGACCGAGCGCGTGGATGCCCTCACCACGCTCGTGGATGCCCTGACCGTCATCGCGCGAGGGAACCGAGAGTCCATTGACCGCTTGGAGCGGATCGTCGCTCAACACGGCCGAGCGCTCGTGGCGCTGCGCGGAGAGGTCGCGGAACTGCGCGGAGAGGTCGCGGGGCTGCGCGGCGAGATCGCGGAACTGCGCGGAGAGGTTGCGGAGCTGCGCGGGATGGTCGTGGAGGTCGCGGAGCTGCGGGAACCGGTTGGCGAGATTCTGGCGTGGGTGCGGGCGCAGCGCGACGGCGGCGAACCGCCCGACGACTGATCGCGGGCGACGATCAGCCCGGAGTTCTACCGCACCTGGCCCACCCGCGCGCTGCTCGGCGAGCTCGCGCAGGGGTAGCCGGGGCGCTAGTCGCCGCCCGGGGCGGGCGCGTCGGCGCTGCCGGGGCGCTGGCCCTCCATCAGCACGATCGGGGCGACTCTCGCGGCGAACAAGGAGCTGATTGCCGGGCTGGGGGCGGTTCTGGGTTCGGGTTGCGCGGGATCTGGTTCAGGTAGTTGGTCAGCGGCGATTGAGGCGGCGGCTGTACCCGGCTCCGGCAGGATGCGGCGGGTTCTGGCCCGGGATATCGCCATCAGGATGGTGCCGACGACAACGACCAGGCCGACGATCAAGAGCGTCCCTCGGCCGCCGATGGCGTCCGCGACGATGCCCCAGACGGGCGCCAGGATGCCCTGCAGGCCGAAGGCGATGAAGATCCAGCTCATCACGCGGCCGAAGTATTCGGGACGCGTGTTGGACATCAGGATCGTTTGATTGAGCAGCATCACCGACGAGCGTGCGCCTCCGGCGACGGCGGAGACGATCAGCAGGATCGCATATGTCGGCGCCACAGCGGTCATCCAAATGCCGCCGGCCAGTGCGGCGGCGGACAGGAAGAGCAGTGGCCAGGGGTAGCGGCCGCCAACGAGACCGGCCAGCACCACGTTGAGTGGCAGAGCGGTCAGTCCCCAGATCAGGGCAACGACCGTCGCTTCCTGCTCGGAGCGTCCGAACTCCTGGTTGAGCAGTCCGGGAATCAATGTTTGCAGCGCGAAACCCGTGACGACGATCAACATGAAGAACAGCCACAGGCTGCGCAGCTCCGGACGGCTGGTGATGTAGCGCAGGCCGGCCATCATCTCAATGGTCATCGGCTTGCGTTGGTCCGGCGGCGTGGCCCTGCCGCTGCCGCTGATCAGGGTGGTCAAGGGCACCACCACGACGAACAGGGAGGCAACCAGCAGGTAGAGGATTCCGGAGTTCAGGCCCATCGAGAGGACGAGGATCGAGGCCATCATTGGGCCGAGCACCGCTGCGACGTTGATCGACATATTTTGCAGCGCCACGGCGTTGGGCAGCAGCTTCGCTGGCACAAGCTCAACGACCCATGACTGACGCGCCGGCCCCATCAGCGAGAACGTCGCGCCGGTCAGAAAGGTGGAGGCGAAGAGCATTGGGATAGTGATCCGGTCGGTCACGATCAGGATGCCCGTGACGACGATGATCGCGCAGGGGATGATCTGGCTGCCGAGCACCAGTGGCTTCTTCTTGTAGCGGTCGGCGATGACGCCGCCGAACGGCCCGAAGATCAACTGCGCCACCATCCCTGACTGGGCAATGCCGGAAGCCGCGTAGGAGCCGGTGATCTCGTAGGCGACGATCGGCACCAGGATGAAGGTGGTCATGAACGCGGTCGTGGCAAGCAACGACCCCGACCAGAGCAATCGATAGTCGCGCACGCGCAGTGCGGCAAACGTGACGGAGAGGTGATTCATTAGGGTCAGGCTAATCGCCGCTGAGGATCGCGGTACGCGATTTCTGACCTTCCATCAGCACGACCGGGGCGACGCGCGCCGCGAAGGCCGCGCTGAACGCCGGGCTGGGAGCGGTGAGCGGCGGCTCGGCCAGCGTTGGAGGCCGGCTCGGGCGCGCGGTTGGCGGCGGCGCCGCAGGGAGATCTGAAGTGTCGCCCGCCGCATGCGCGGCGCCGGTGCCGGATTCCGCGGGAATGTGACGCGTCCGCAGCCAGGCGAGCACCATCAACGCCGTGCTGGCGAAGACGATCACCCCGACGATCAAAAGGGTTTCGCGCCCGCCGACCGCGTCGGCGATCGCGCCCCAGACGGGCGCGAGAAAGGCCTGGAGCCCGAACGCGATCAGCACCCAGGACATCACGCGCCCGAAGTATTCGGGGCGCGTGTTGGACATCAGGATCGACTGATTGACCAGCATCACACCGGAGCGTCCGGCGCCCGCGACCGCAGCAAGGATGATGAACAGGCCGTAGGTCGGCGCCCAGGCGACCAGCCACAGCCCGACGCCCATCAGCACGGAGGTGGCGATCAGTAGGTGCCAGGCCCAGCGACCTGAGACCATGCCGGCCAGAGGAATGTTGATCGCCAGCGCGGAGACGCCGAAGACGAGATAGATGGGCAGCGCCTGGGAGCTGTCGAGGCCGAATTCACGCTCCATGATGCCCGGCAGCAGCGTCTGCATCGCGAACCCGCAGACGACGATGAGCAGCCAGAAGAGCCACAGCGAGCGCAGCCGCGTGCGGGTCCGGAGGTAGTTGAAGCCGCCGACCAGCTCGCGCCGCGCCTCGCTCCAGCCACCGGCCTTCCGCGACGGCTGGGTGTTGGGCAGCATGGTCGTGAGCGGGATCACGATCACGAACAACGCCGCGACCAGCAGGAAGAGGATGCCCGCGTCGACGCCGAAGGCGAAGACGATCACGGACGCCATCGCAGGCCCGAAGACCTGGGCGATGTTGATCGACATCTGCTGTAGCGCGACGGCGTTGGCCAACAGTCGGGGCGGCACCAGGTCGGTCACCCAGGCCTGCCGGGCGGGCCCCATCAAGGCGAACGCCGCGCCCATCAGCAGCGTCGAGCCGAACAGCAGCGGGATCGTGATGTTGTCCGTCACGATCAGCAGGCCGGTCCCAACGATGATCAGGCAGGGCACGATCTGGCCCAACAGCACCAGCGGTTTCTTGGGATAGCGATCGGCGATCACTCCGCCAAACGGTCCGAGGAAGACGCTCGCAAAGCCCATGCCCATCTGCGCAATGCCGACTGAGGTGTACGAGCCGGAGATGTCGTAGGCCACGATCGGCACGAGGATGAACGTGGTCATGAAGGCCGTCGTGGCCAGCAGTGAACCGCCCCAGAGCAGGCGGAACTCGCGCTCGGCCAGCGCCGCGAAATTCTGTCGCATCGCGCCCATCAGTCGCCTCCTCCGCTGAGCCTAATCACCATCAGCGCCGATGGCCCGGCGAGGCTTCTGCGCACGCGCCCGCGAGATGGGGGCGGCTCGCGCCGTGAACGCGGGGATCGGCAGGGGCGGAGCGACGATCGGCGCAGGTTCGGACGCCGCGGCCGCGGCCGGCGTGCCAGCCTCCAGGCGCAAGCGGCGCACGCGCAGCCAGCCCAGCGTGAGCAACGTGGACGCCGCGGCGATGATCAAGGCGACCATGATCAGCGTTTCACGACCGCCGATCGCATCGGCGCTGAGGCCCCAGATCGGAGCGAGCAGCGTCTGCGCGGCGAATCCCAGGACCACGAACGACATCACTCGGCCGAAGTACTCGGGCCGCGTATTGGTCATGATCAGCGCCTGATTGACCAGCATCACGCCGGTCGTGGAAATCCCGACGAGGATTGCGACCAGCATCAATGCGAAGAAGGTCGGCGTCAGGGCGCCCATCACGAACACCATTGCCACCAGGAAGCCAAACCCGATCAACAAGGGCCATGCCCGGCTTCCCGTGACCTTGCCGGCGAGCGGGACGTTGGTCGCCAGGGCGACCACGCCAACGACCAGGTAGAGCAGGAAGCTGGTCATGAAGACGGTGGTGGCGAACAGGGTGCCGCCCCACAGCAGTCGGAAGTCGCCCGACAGCGAGCGCGGCGTAGCTGTCGCGCGTCCGTGCCATCAGTCGCCTGCTCCGGGACGCTGACCACCCATCAGCGCGACCGGCGCCACCTGCGCCGCGAACGCCGGGACGGGCGCGGGCGGCATCGCGGGCTCTGCGGGCGCCCGTTCAGGCGCTGTTGGCTCACGCGCGGCCGGCGTCGGCATCGCGGATGCGCTGCCCCGCTCCTGCGGCAGATGCCGGGTGCGCAGCCAGCCGACGGTCAGCAGCAGCGTCGCGACCAGCGCGATCACGCCGACCACCGCTAGCGTCTCGCGCCCGCCGATCCATTCTGCGAGCCCACCCCAGACTGGCGCAAGGAAGGACTGCGAGCCGTAGCCGAGCATGATGAACGACATCACGCGGCCCAGATATTCGGGCCGCGAGTTGGTCATCATCAGCGCCTGGTTGACCAGCATCACGCCGGAGCTGCCGGCCCCGGCGATCGCGCCCATCGCGATGATCATCTCGTAGGTTGGCGCGCCGGCGGTCAGCCAGAATCCCACTGCGGTCGCGACCCCAAACAGCAGCAGGATCGGCCACGCGCGCCTACCGCTGACCACCCCCGCCAGCGGGATGTTGACGGCCAGCGAGGCGATGCCGAAGACCAGGAACACGGGCAGCGCATCGTTCGGGCTACGGCCGTATTCGCGGTCGAGGATGCCCGGCAGCAGCGTGTTGATCGCGAAGCTGCAGACGACAATCAGCATCCAGAACATCCAGAGGATGCGCAGGCGCCGATTACTCCACAGGTAGGCGAAGCCCGCCGCCAGTTCGTGCCGCACCGAGCGGCGATCTTCGCTGCGCCCCGGCGGGGGCGTCCAGGGCAGCGCCGTTGTCAGCGGGACCACGATGATGAAAAACCCCGCGACGAGGATGTAGAGGTAGCCGGAGCTGAGGCCGAACACGATCGCGACGATCGAGGCCAGCGTCGGGCCCAGCACGCGCGCCATGTTCTGCGCCATCTGCTGCAGCGCTACGCCATTGGCGAGCATCCGCCGCGGGATCAGCTCGGCCAGCCAGGCCTGCCGCGCCGGGCCCATCGCCGCGAAGCCGATGCCCATCAGCAGCGTCGAGAGGAACAGCAGCGGCACGGTGATCAGGTCGGTCAGGATCAGGAAACCGGTCCCCAGAATCAGCAGTGCGGGGAGGGCCTGGCCGATCAGCACGAGCGGCTTCTTCGGATAGCGGTCGGCGATCACGCCGCCGAACGGCCCGAGGAAGAACATCGCGATGCCCGAGCCGGCCTGCGCGATCCCCGACGCCGCGTAGGAGCCGGAGATGTCGTAGGCGACGATCGGGACCAGCAGGAACGTCGTCATGAACGCGGTCGTCGAAAGCAGCGAGCCACCCCACAGGAGCCGGTAGTTCCTCACCCCAAACGCCTCGAAGGTCGAATGCAGGGCGCTCATCGCTGGTCCTGCTGGTCTTCGTTGCCGGACTTCTGCTCGGAAAACACGGCCACGGGCGCGAACTGCTCACCGCCAGGTGGAATGAGAAAGGGAATGAGAGGCGCGGCGGCAAGCGCCACTGCTTCGGCGGCGCTGCCGGGTTCAGGCGGGAGAGTGTCGATCCGGCGCCAGGCGACGAACAACCCCAGCGCCGCGGCGACCACGACCGCGCCGACGATGGCCAGCGTCGCGCGTTCGCCAATCTCCGACGCGAGCACCATCCAGCCTGCGAGAATCACCGATCCGATCCCCCAACCGAGCAAGACGACCATCATCGATCGTGCAAAGAAGTCCGGACGCGAGTGGACCAACACCGCGATCGAGACCATCAGCGCAGCGCCGCCGATTGCGAGGTTGGCCAGGTAATACGCCGCCGTGACAATCTCCAAGCTCGGGAATGCGGCCGCCAGCCATGCGGCGATCGCGGTGACGGTTCCGAACACGAGAACGATCAGCCCCACGCGCCGCGGGGTGACCACGCGCGCGACCCCGATCACCAACAAGATGGAGACGATCGCAACCACCGCGGTGATCAGCGCCGAGTCGATCACCAGCCGATCGAACTCGGCCTGCGCGAAGGTGAATGCGAGCGTCGCAACGGCAGAGCCGCTGCCGAACGCGAGTCCAAACAGACAGAGCGCCCGCAGGCGTCGCGTCCGCGCCACATAGCAGAACGCGGCGGCGAACTCGCGCAGCATCGGTCGTCGATCTTCGTACCGCACCGCCGGCGCGGTCCAGGGCAACTGCCACGCCACCCAGGTAGCCACCAGCAGGAGCGCCGCGGAAATCACAAAGGTCCAGCCGAGATCGATACCCAGGCCGACCAGCATCGCCGTCACGATCACGGACCCAATCGAGCCCAGGGCCAGCCACGAAGCGCTCTGCAGTGCGGCGCCGTTCGCGATCAGCCGCTTCGGTACCAACTCCCCAACCCAGACGCGATGCACGGTGTGCAACAGCGAGATGGCGACTCCGAGACACACGCCGATCCCGACGATCACACCCCACGTGGACAGCCCGGCAACGATCAGCGCTCCGAGCAGTAGCAACATGATCGCTGCGCCAATCAGGCCGATCAGCATGAGCGGCTTCTTGGCGAAGCGGTCGGCGGCGACCGCCGCGAACAGGCCGAATACGATCACTGCCGATCCTTGCGCCACATAGAACCCGGAGAGCGACCACCACGAATCCCCCCCTGCGGCGTCGTGCAGGGCGATGGGCATCAACACGTAGGCCAGCGTGAGGGCCAACGAAGAGATCAGCAGCACCGTCCAGAAGTAGCGGAAGTCGCGGATCGCGAACGAGCCGAACGTGGACTGCAGGGCGCTCATCGGTGGACTAGCCGCCGGGGCCGGAGGCGGCGCCGGCCTTTTGGCCGTCCATCAGGGCGACCGGGGCGACGCGGGCGGCGAAGGCCGGGATGGGGACCGGGGGCATTCGCCCAGGCTCCTGTTGTGTGCTGACAAACTCCTCCGCGTTGACCTCGGCCGCGGTTCCTACCGCCGCCGGCAGGCTGCGCGTGCGCAGCCAGCCCAACGTCATCAGCACCGTCGCCGCCATCGCAATCACGCCGATCAGCGCGAACGTTTCGCGTCCCCCGATCGTGTCGGCGATCACGCCCCAGACCGGACCGAGCAACGACTGCAACCCGAACCCCACCATCACAAACGACATCACCCGGCCGAAATACTCCGGCCGCGTGTTCGCCATCATGATCGACTGATTGACCAGCATCACGCCTGAACGCCCCATGCCCACGAACGCGCCCAGCACCAGCAGCGCGCCATAGCTCGGCGCCCACGCCACCAGCCAGAAGCCGATCGCCATCACCGCGCCCATCAGCAACAGCGCGTGCCAGGCGCGCGGCCCCGAGACGACCCCCGCCAACACGACGTTGATCCCGAGGCTGGCGACGCCAAAGATGATGTAGGTCGGGCCGATGTCGAACCCGTCGCGGCCAAACTCGCGGTCCAGAATCCCCGGCAGCAGCGTCTGAAACGCGAAGCCGCACATCACCGTGACAATGAAGTAGGCCCACAGAATCCGCAGCCGCGGATTCCGCCGCAGGTAGTTGAAGCCAACCCGCAGATCCTCCCGAACGGGTCGTCGCTCCGACTTCGGCGGGGCGGAACTGGCGCCCTTGATCGCCGCCGTCAGCGGCAGCACGATCAAGAAGAACGACGCCACGAGCAAGAACAGGTAGCCCGCCTTCGAGCCCGTCAGCGCAAACACCGAGATCGCGATCGCGACCATCGTCGGCCCCAGCACCTGGCCCGCGTTCATCGCCATCTGCTGCAGCGCGACCGCGTTGGCCAGCAGCCGGCGCGGAACGATGTCGCCCGTCCAGGCCTGGCGCGCGGGACCCATCAGCGAGAATCCAGCGCCCATGATCAGCGTGGTCAACAACAACAGCATCACGCTGATGTTCTGCGTCACGATCAGGATGCCCATTGCTGCGATCAGAAAGCCGGGCATCACCTGGCCGAACATCACCAGCCGCTTCTTCGGATAGCGATCCGCGATCACGCCGCCCAGCGGCCCCAGCAACGTCTGTGAAATCCCCGAACCCATCGCCGCGAGCCCCGCCGCGGTGTAGCTGCCGGTCAGCTCGTAGGCCACCGACGGCACCAGCAGAAACGAGGTCATGAACGCCGTCACCGAGAGCAGCGAGCCGGCCCACATGAAGCGGAAATCACGGATGGCGAATGCGGCAAAGGTGTGATTGAGACGGTTCATGTAGAGGCCAAAGCCTACGTCAGCACGAACACTTTGCGCTACACGAAACGACTTGCGATCACGCGCGCGCACCCGCGATCTGGCATGCAACGGGCGCGTTCTGTAGCCTGTGTTGCGTTGGTCGTGCACGGGCTGTGGAGCGCCGTGCCGGACGCCCCTGATGACCCAGTGGCGTCCCCAATTTGCACCGCAAGTCGCACCACGAGTTGCACCACGAACAGGAAGCCCGCATGCCAGAAGAACTCGCCTACAACGGCAAAATCCTCAACGTTCACCTCTCCGACGGCACGACCGACGTCGAAGAGCTTCCCGAGCAGATGTACCGCGACTACCTCGGCGGCTACGGCATCGGCGTTCGCCTGCTGTTCGACCGCATCCCGCAGGGCGCCGACGCACTCGGCCCCGACAACGTGCTCGGCCTGCTGCCCGGCCTGATGACCGGCACCCCGATCTTCGGCAACCGCTTCACCGCGGTCTGCAAGAGCCCCTCAACAGGCGGCTGGGGCGACGCCAACTGCGGCGGCGACTTCGGCCCCTATCTGAAGTTCGCCGGCTGGGACGGGATCCTGATGTACGGCCAGGCCGAAGGCCCCGTCTACATCCTGATCGACGACGACCAGGTCACGATCGAGGACGCCGCCGACCTCTGGGGCATGGGCGCCATCGAGGTCGAGAACCATCTCAAGGATCGCCACGGCAAGAAGGCCTCGGTCGCCTCGATCGGCCCGGCCGGTGAGCAGCTCTCGCTGATCGCCGGCATCTGCAACGAGCACGGCCGCTTGGCCGCCCGCTCCGGCGTCGGCGCCGTGATGGGCTCGAAGAACGTCAAGGCCGTCGTCGTCAAGTCGACCCGCCAGATGATCCAGCAGGCCGACGCGGACATCCGCGCGCTGGCCAAGACCTCGCGTGATGAGTTCATCGCTCCGCTGCGCGACTTCTTCAAGACCTTCGGCACGACCGGCATCACCTCCGCCTCGGCGCACAACGGCGACTCGCCGGTGCGCAACTGGGGCGGCGTCGGCGAGGTCGTCTTCCAGAACGTCGACAGCATCAGCGGCCCGGTCGTCAACGCGACGCGGATGACGCACGGCGACATCACGGTCGACGACTCGTCGGGCATGCCGGTCGCGATCGGCCCGAACGGCAAGCCGAAGAAGGCCAAGAACTACGCCTGCTGGCACTGCCCGCTGGCCTGTGGCGCGGAATCGATCGAATCGCCCTTCGGGACCCCGGAGCCGGGCGTCGGCGAGCACGAGAAGGGCGTCTTCAAGTACCCGCTGGACACGCACCGCGCCGAGTACGAGACGATGGCCTCGTTCGGCACGATGAACCTCTCGGCCAACCTCGACATGCTGCAGGCGGCCAACCACTGGTGCAACGAGTACGGCCTCGACTCGATCGGCGCCGGCACGGTCATCTCGTTCGGCATCGAGTGCTTCGAGAACGGCCTGATTGACCTCGAAGACACCGGCGGCATCGAGCTGACCTGGGGCAACGACGACGGCATCATGGAGATGCTGCACGCGATCGGCAAGCGTGAAGGCTTCGGCGACATCCTCGCCGACGGCATGGCGGTCGCCGCGGCCAAGATCGACGCGGACAACGGCGACAACCGCGCGCAGTCCTACCGCACCGACGTGGGCGGCCAGGAGCTGCCGATGCACGACGGCAAGCTGCAGCCGGAGTACTACACGACCTACAAGCTCGACGCGACGCCGGGCCGGCACACGCAGTACGAGGGCAACTCTCGCTACGGCGGCCCCGACTACCCGACCGCGCCGCGCGACTTCAAGGACTACGACGACCGCGGCGGGCACCACAAGGGCGCGTCGGAGTTCATGCACATCTCGAACTCCTCGGGCATGTGCCAGTTCATCATGATGGCCGCGCCGACGAACCGCTTCCCGGAGTGGATCAACGCGGTGACCGGCTGGGGCCTCACCGGCGACGACCTGCAGCTGGCCGGCGAGCGGATCGCCAACCTGCGCATGGCCTTCTGCGTGCGCGAGGGCGACAACCCGCGCGAGCGGTTCGTGCCCGACCGCCTCTGGGGCGGCAACGGCACGCACCAGACCACCGGTCCGCTGGCTGATGTCATCCTTGATGTCGAGAAGCTCGAGACCGATTTCCTCAACGCCTGCGACTGGGACACCGCCACCTGCGCGCCCAGCCGCGCGAAGCTGGAATCGCTCGGCCTGCCCGAGATCGCCGACGCTCTGGGCGTTTAGCCCGCAGCGCATCGCTCCGCAAGACTGAGGAGGGCGGGCCCACGGCCCGCCCTCCTTTGATCAACAGAGAGACCGCCGTGCGCCAGTGGTTCGAGGCCGTGCGCCGTCGTAGCTACCTCCTGGTCATCGCGCCGATCGTCTTCGCCGCGGCACTGGGCGCGGGCTTCCAGTGGGGCGGGGCTGATAGCGACGACTTCATCCGCGTGCTCGACGCGCCCGTCGGGACCGACGGCTCGCCGATCGCGGACCTCGCGGGCTTCGTCACCGAGGTCAACTCCGACGGTGTGATCGTCCGCGGCGACGAAGCGCCGGTGACCGTGACCTTCGAGCGCGGCGCGACGATCGAGGTGTTGAGGCCGATCGCCGCGCTCGACATTGGCGTCGGCGATTGGCTGGTCGTCGGTGGGCGCGACGACAACGTCAACACCTACATCCTGACGGGCATCATCGTGATCCCGGCGGATTCGGCGATCACGGGCGACGAACTCCAGGCGGTGTACACCGCGCAGGCCAACCGATGAGCACAAAGCTGATGCTCAACCTCGCGGTCACGCTGGCGCTGCTGGCCGGCGTCGCCGTGGGCGGCTGGTTCGCCGGGTCCGAGTTCCTCGCCTCGCAGCCGGAGGCGCCGACGACGCTTGAGCTCGACACCTCGACCGACACGGTCGAAGAGGGCGCCGCAGCGAGCGTCGCGGGCCGGGTTCGGGTCGGCTACGACCCGGCGGCCGACATCAACATGGCGCTGGTGCTGGGCGCGAGCGGCCTGAGCCCGTTCGGGCAGCCCGAGGGCCTGCGCGGCCGGCAGGTGCTGGCCGGCCGGGTGCTTGAGGTGGTGGAGGAGCTCGAAGCGGTCGAAACGCCGCAGGGCCCGGGGACGGTCCTCTACCACCGGATCACGATCCAGACGACGTCGGGCACGGCCAGCATCCGGATCCGGCCCGACTCAACGTTCCTGCTGAAGCAGGGTCTCGGGGACGCGTCGGAGATCACGGCTGGGGCCGCGGTCGCCCTGTTCTTCAGCGACGCGGAGCGCCGCGAAGTGGTGGCGGCGCTGGTGCTGCCGGCGAACTCGCGGCCCGTGCTCGACTCGGGGCTTCCTCCCGTTAGGCCGGCGGCTCCAGCTGAGGCGGAGGAGGAGACTGAGGGCGGCTAGTTTCCGCCGCCTTCAGCAGGATTTCGCGCTCCGAGATCTCACCTTCGACGACGATGTGCTCGTCGGCGGCGCCGTCGAGATACCAGCGCACGTTGCCCATCGTTTCGACACGCCTGACACCGCGCAGCTCCGCCCAGCTCAGGCTCCGCTGTTCGACGCCCTGATGCAGCGCGGTGATGCCCCCTGCGTGGACGATGATCGCCGTCGTCGTGCGCTGCCAGGTGACGAACACGACGGGCAGCATTATCGCCGTGACGACGACGAAGAAGATCGCGGCGCCGCCGGCCTCGCCGTTGCCGGTGGCCAGCCAGACGACGCCGGCGATCAGGCTGGCGACGAACGGGAATACGAACGTCGCGTTGTGGAACCAGGACGCCTCGTAGCTGTGCGTCGAGCGCACAGCCTCGTAGCGCACCAGCGCCGCGGCGTCCCTGGATCGCAGCGGCGCCGGTTCCACGGTGGAGCCGGTGCGACTACGCGTGCGCGAGGATCGCGGAGGCGCTGGTCATGGCGCAGGCGCCGGGCGACTCTTCGAGCTGCACGGCCTTGACGACGCCGCCTTCCACGACCATCGCGAAGCGGGTGCAGCGGAAGCCGAGCCCGAGACCGCTCAGGTCGAGGCCGAGGTCCATCGCGCGGGTCAGGTTGCCGCTGCCGTCGGCGAGCATCGTGATGTGCTCGGCGCCGTGCGCGGCGTTCCAGGCCTGCAGCACGAAGATGTCGTTGGTCGACATGCAGATGGTCTGCTCAATGCCTGCGTCGGCGAGCGCATCGGCGGCCACGGCGAAGGTCGGCAGGTGGTCGTTGGTGCAGGTCGGCGTGAACGCGCCGGGCACGCCGAAGATCACGGTCTTCTTGTCGCCCACGAATTCGCGCAAGTTGACCGGTCCCGGCCGGCCGCCGGCCATTGCGGTTCCAGTAGCTTCGGGCAGCGCATCGCCCACGGCAATCGGCATCGTTTCCTCCATCAGTTCAGGTCATCGTGATCGCAGTGCACAGCTTAGCTCTCACCGAACATTACGTCTGAGGCTCGTCCGAAGATCGTCTCCGGCGCATGAATCCTGCGAGCTGCCCATAGCGAAACTCCCAGTGGGGGCTGCGGTTGCGGACCAAGTCCTCAAGCTCATGTTCGATGTCGCAGTGATCACCGAGCTTGCTCGTCCACCGGCCGGACGACAATTGGCGCGCGACATGCTTGAACACCGACCCGTCCGCAAACAACGCGATCTTTTCGAAGCCATCTTCAGGAGCCTCGTCGTCACATGATTCGAAGCCCTCGAGTCTCAGCGCCGATTGAGTGGTTGACAGGTGATCATCCTGCGGCAGTTCATCCGGACAGTGATCTGGCACCATGCCGAGCGGATCCCAGCATCGGTGCGTTTCCCCCAGCGCCCACGCGATGCAGTTGTAGTCGTCAGTCGTTGGACTAGTGATCCGGTACGAGCCAACTTCCAGACCGGGGAGATACGTCCCAATCAGACGCTCGCAGGACATCGATCAATCGATCCACCGGTTAATCCGCCCCCACTCCTGCCAGGCTGCCCGCATCTTGGGCCGCTGACCACGATCTTTCTTCGCCACAGGGTCCTGCCCGGTAATCGACTGGAGAGCGACGTACCACTGGCCGCCACGTTCCTCCAGTTCTTCCAGAATCCAGGGGATGGCTTGTTCGCCCATCCCGATAATTCGCAGGTAGGCGGGATGCAGAATCCCGGGAGCCGCCAACGATTGGCCGAACGTCGCTTCGCGCCATTGCACGGCAAGATCGAGGAACTCCCGATGGAGTTCCTCGCTTGCTCGGGGTGCATTGGCCATGCTCAGGATTGTAGTGAGCCGTTCCAGTGCGTTGAGGAGTTCATCGTTCAAGCTTTGCGATGCCTGCAAGTCACGCTTCAGCGCGACCACATCCTGCTCAAGACTATCGATTCACGTCACCAACTCGACAACCCGATCGCTACGAGCATCGTCAACGAGTGTCGTGCGTTTGGCAGAGGTCACCATTTGCGGGGGTATTCCCAACCCGAGCGACTGCCCCATCTCGTTGAAGTCACCTGACTGATATCCGAAGTCAGCACTATCCCAAACGCGTCTGAATGCGTCCTCCCACTTAGGTCGTGGCAAACTCCGACCACCTGTTGGATAGTGTCCGGCTATTACTCTCGGCGTTGTCATAGCATCGAATCCCTTGTATGTGCGTTCGCAAGGAGTATCTTGTCATATATTCGGCGAAGATGCTCCCAAGCACGATCGACGGTATCTGTACCCAGTTCGGTGTTGCGCACGAATCCGATCGTCGCGACAATCTCGTCGTCGCGCGAGTCGAGCGTCAGCCAGCCGTCCCGCGCCCCGCGCACATCGAGCTCGAACCGCGCGCCGACTAGAGCGCCGAACGGAGGCTTCGAACGCCAGAAGCTGATTGGCAGCGGAAATTCTGTCTGCGCGTCATCAACAGTCGCGGTGAGGTGGGAGCGATACACGAAGGGATGCCGGCCCGGCAGTTCGTTTGCGGTGGCGCTGATCAGGTCTGCGAAGTCGACCTCGCTCACTACGCCTCCGGCCGGTCCTGTAGGCGGGAAGGCCGAGACCCCGTCGTCGTCATCCGAGTCGGAGATGAAAACCCCGATGAAGAGAAGATCAAAGGGTGGCTGCTCTCCTTCGTCCGCAGTTTGGTCGTCCGCTTCGTGCGTGAGGCCAGACACAACGACGCCAACCTGTGCCTCGCCGAAGAGGGATCCGGCGTCACCCCCAAGATCGGACACGTCCTCAGCACCATCGAGGTGTGATTTAATCCGCTCGAATGCCCCGGACACGTCCGGGGCCATAAGACTCACAAAACTCTCGCCGAATCGACCCAGCACAGTTGGTGTCAACATCGGTCGGCATCCACTCTTGCAAGAAAATCGCGTCCTTCGACTTATGACGATACCGCACGCCCCTGCTCCTCATGGGTGACCCCTGCACGGGGATGCCAAGCCATCCAGCATGCCCGTATCCTGCCGGGTGCACCGAGACGAACTGAAGGGGTTCAATCATGGCGATGGATCGGCTTGAGGGTCGGGTGGCGTTGATTACCGGGGCGGGGTCGGGGATTGGACGCGAGTGCGCACTGCGGATGGCCTCGGAGGGGGCTGCCGTGATGTGCGCGGACATCAACGCCGAAGGCGCGCAGACGACCGCAGCGCAGATCGCCGAGCATGGCGGTCGCTCCGCGACGATGGAGCTCGACGTGACGTCGGAGGAGGCGGTCAAAGACGCGCTGACGCAGACCGTCTCGGTGCTCGGCGGGATCGACGTGCTGATGAACAACGCCGGGATCGGCGGCGCGTACACCTGGGACCAGACGATCGCGGTGAACCTCACGGGCGTCTACTACGGCACGTTCCACGGGGCGGCGTTGCTGGCCGAGCGGGGCGGCGGCTCGATCATCAACACGGCCTCGATCGCAGGGCTCGCCGGGTTGCTCTCGGGCAACCTGCGCGGCGAGGAGGTCGCGGAGGGCGCCGGCGCCTATGTGGCTGCAAAGCACGGCGTGGTCGGGATCACGCGGCAGTTCGCGGTCACCTACGGCGCGATGGGCGTGCGCGTCAATGCGGTCTGTCCGGGCTACATCCACACGCCGATGACGGCGCAGATCCGCGAGATCGATGGCGCAGAGGAGTTCCTCGCCAGCCTGCACCCGCTGGGCCGGCTGGGGCAGCCGCAGGAGATTGCGGCGGCGGCGGCATTCCTGGCCTCCGACGACGCGTCGTTCATCACCGGCGTCGCGCTGCCGGTCGACGGCGGCTACACGGCTCGCTAACCACTCACCAAGCACCAGACCAAGAGCGCTTTGGAGCACCGCCTTGCCGAAGATCACCTCTGTCCGATCGCGCCTGCTGCGGATTCCGCTGGAGACGCCGACCTCGTTCTCGAATCGCACCGTCCATCACCGCGACCATCCGATCGTGGAGATCGAGGTGGATGACGGCTTCCGCGGGATCGGTTTCTGCTACGCGGGGAACTCGAACGGCCAGCTGGTCACGTCGGCGATCGACGATCTGTTCGCGCCGATCCTGATCGGCGAGGACCCGTTCCGGGTCGAAGGCCTGTGGTCGGCGATGTATCAGGAGGCGTTGCTGCATGGGCGGGCCGGGGCGACGATTCGGGCGCTCTCGGCGATCGACATCGCGCTCTGGGACCACAACGCGCACGCTGCCGGCCTGCCGCTCTGGCGGATGCTCGGTGGCTACTACGACGAGACGGTGCCGGCCTACGCCAGCGGCGGCTACTACCTGGCGGGCAAGGGCCACGAGGGCTTGCAGGCGGAGCTGACGGGCTATCTCGACCTGGGCTTCGACGCGGTCAAGATCAAGGTGGGGCGTCTTTCGGTGCGCGAAGAGGCGAACCGGATGCAGGCGGCGCGCGAGGCGGTCGGTCCCGACGTCCACCTGATGCTCGACGCGAACAACGCCTGGTCGAACCTCGAGGACGCGCTGCGCTACATGCAGGCCTACGAGCCGTGGCAGCCCTACTGGATTGAGGAACCGTTCTCGCCGGACGCGATCAACCTGCACGCGAAGCTGGCGACGCGGACCGGCGTGCCGGTGGCGACGGGTGAGATCGAGGTCGGTCGCTGGCGCTTCAAGGACCTGCTTGACCAGGACGCGGCGATGATCCTGCAGCCCGACGCCGCGGTGCTGGGCGGGATCACCGAGTTCCGCCGCGTGGCAGCGACTGCCGCGTCATACGGCGTTTCGATCTGCCCGCACTGGTTCCACGACCTGCATCGTCATCTGGTGGCGGCGTCGCCGAACGCGACGTACGTCGAATTCTTCCCCGATGACCAGGTGCTGAACTTCCGCAAGATCATCGACCGGCAGACAGAGGTCCGGGACGGCCGCCTGGTGTTGCCCGAGGAACCAGGCCTGGGCTTCGATTTCCTGCCCGAGGCGCTGGCGGAGTACGCGGTCGACTAAGCGTGGCAGCAGTCACCGCGCTGATGCGCGCCGCCGGCACGTGGACCAGCTTTATGCGCAGCCTTGATCGAGCGTTCCCCAAGGTGAACACGACACTGCTGAGGACGCTGGAAGACCAGGATGGGAATGGCGCCAGCACGTGATGATGTCGGTTACGCGACATCATCCCCTTCTAATTCGCGCATCCGACATCGTAATTCCATCTCTTTGAGCACTTTGTGCTCGGTGCTTTCGCCCAGCAGCAGCCACAGCGCCAGCAGGCCTAAGACACCGAAGATCAGGCCCACCAGAAGACCGACGCCTGCCGAGCGCCCACGGTCAACTGCGATCTTGCGACCCAGGAATCCACAGAGCACCCAGAGGCCCAGAAACAGCACAAGAAAGATCGCCCTTGCCGCTACCGGCGTGATGAGAACGAGATCAGGCATGTTGCCCCTTCTTGGCGATGGGAGCGTGTTGGCGCCAACCGGAAAGCAACCCGCATGAACGGCGGGAAGGCGACCCGCGCGACACCGTCCCTTTGCACTCACCGGCGCTCAGGCTGCGAGGATCTCCGTGTTGCTGGGGAAGAGTAGCTACTCGACTATGTTGGGGCCAACGATGTAGTTCCCTCTGCAAGGGCCTCCCTCCGCGGGAATGACGAACTGGACGCGGGATCTCAGTGCGGTCGGTTGGCGACCGCGACGCCGTTCGCGATGGCGAGCTGGGCCTGGTCGTTGAGCATTTCGAAGAACACGGTGGTCTCGCCGGCTGCTTCGCGGACCTCGGTGGCTCGGACCGTGACGGGACGGCCGGGGATGACCATGCCGCGGAACTGGCCGGCGAAGCGCCGGAGCGTCGTGGGGTCGGCGCCGAAGCTGCGGTTGATCACTTCGCGAAGAGCGATGGTGATGTTGGCGCTGCCGTGCAGGATGATGTCGGGCAGGCCGGCCGCGATGGCGACGCGTCGCTCGGTGTGAATCGGGTTCCAGATGTCGGCGCATTCGGTGTAGATGTGCGGCGCCTGCGGGTCGATCGGGACCTCGACGGACCACACCGGATCGCCGCCGTTGCTGGAGCGTTGGGGTAGCTCAGGGGCCGCCTCGATCTCCTGCTCCGGGCCATCGAGGCGCGCGCCGCGGGTGATGCCGCCGCTGTCCATCACGGCGACGACCTGGCCGGCGGAATCGCGCATGACGTAGCGCTGGGTCGAGAGCACGCCGGGCTTGACCTGGCGCACCGCGACGGACTGACCTTGGCTGGTGATCACGTCGCCCTCGCGGATCGGGCGCTCGAAGCGCGTGTCGACCCAGGCGTGTACGCCGCGACGAACGAGCGCGAGCGGCGCCTGCACATCAGGCGTGAAGCGGCTGTTCCACTGGAAGCTGAACGTCATCCCCGGGTGGCCGATCAGCCCCCCATCGCGGGCATCGTCCATGTAGCACTCATTGAAGTCGCCAACCCCGGCGGCGAAGGCGGTGATCGAGCGGGCGTCGACGATGAAGCTCTTGGCCACGGTGTAGCGGCCGACCTCGCTGTGCACTGTGAGCTCGTCGGTGGCGGTGGTCATCTCATGGCTCCTGTCAGTCGCGGCGGCCTGTCAGTCGCGGCGGAAGGCCCCGACAGCGGGAGTGGCTTCGGCGGTCGCTGCGTCGTAGCGGTCCCAGTGCAGCACTTCCTCCAGCGGACGGCGGCGGATCGGGCCGAAGTTGCCGGTCGGCCAGCCGAGCGGGATCAACACCATCGGGAGGATGTGGTCAGGCAGGTTGAGCACTTCGCGGGCGGCGTCGCGGTCGACCAGCCCGAGCGTCGTGGGCACCGACCCGACGCCCAGCGCGCGGGCCGCGAGGAGCAGATTCTGCACGGCGCCCCAGACCTCGGTGGCAGCCTGGACGCCCTCGCCAAACGTGCCCTGCGGCGTGACGACCATGTCGGCGCAGGCGATCACGATCGCGGGGACCTCGTGCAGGTGCTCCATCTGGTACTCGACGGCGGCGAGGAAGCGCTGGCGCTTCTCGGGCGTCACGTGCGGGTTGGCGGCGTCGCGATTGGCCTCGAGGTAACGCGAGACGAAGCGGCGATTGAGGTCGGCGAGGCACTGCTTCTGCTCGGGGTCGCGCACGACGATCCAGTGGCGCGACTGGCGGTTGGAGCCGCTGGGGCCGGCGTGAGCGGCCTCGATCAGCTTGATCAGGATGTCCTCGGGGATCGGCTCGTCGGAGTAGCGGCGCATCGCACGAGCGGAGAAAAGGGTTTCGAAGAATTCCATCGGCGGGGCCTCCTGTGAGTGGTCAGCGGGTGGTTAGGCGTGGTTGGTTTTGGTTAGGTGTGGTTAGCCGTAGACGATGAATTCGACCAGATTGCCGTCGGGATCGCGGGTGTAGACCGATGTCCCGTCGGTCAGGCCGCCGGCGCGTCCGCCGTGGCGCGTGACGGGACCTTCGATCAGGTCGCCGCCGGCGGCGATGATCGCTGCAGATGCCTCTTCGGGCGTGCCGCTCCAGACGAAGCAGAAGTCGCCGCAGCCGGGCTCGGCGGTGGGGCCACGGAGTGTGAACGCAGCGTTCTGCCAGAGCTTCGGGTCGTGCACGTTGATCTTCTGGTCGCCGGCGGCGAGCGCGAAGGCAGGGATCGCGCCGGAGCGCCAGTCAGCTTCGCCCACGACGCTGAAGCCGAGCGCTCGGTAGAACGCGATGAGCGCCTCGGGATCGCCGGCGGGTATCGCGACGTGGTCCATGCCGATCACGGGCATTGGCAGGCTCCGATCAAATTACTGGCTCGGCGCTATGCTAAGCCGTCAGTGATTTCATAGAACCAGAAGGAGCGCCAGGAGGAATCATCGTGAGGACCTTTACCGCGATTTGCGCAGTTGATGAGGAATGGCATATCGCTTCTTGCCTTGAGGTGTCGGGAGCGTTTGGGCAGGGACGGACGAAACACGAGGCGCTTGAGAGTTTGACTGAGGCAATCGAACTCTTGCTGGAATGCCGTCTTGAATCGGCGGACGAGGAATGGCCTGGCGAGGTCGAACGCGAGACGGTAGTTCTTGGATGAAGCGGAGCGCGCTGCTCCGACACCTCACGACACATGGGTGTGAGCTCTTGCGGGAGGGCAGAGGTCATTCGATTTGGACCAACCGTCGCAGCAGCGGCACAGCCGCTGTGCCCCGACACGTCGAGGTCTCGAACATCTTGGCTAGGGAAATTTGTAAGGAACTGTCAGTCGTCCCAATCGGACGACCTCGACAATAGACAACAATAGGTGAGACGACACGAAGTCGCCACGATCGCCTCGCGTTGCACTGCTAGCCTCTGCACCACCGTTGAGTGGCTAGCAAGAGGTTCACGCAACCATGCCCGACATCTCTCCTGACGACACGTTTCCGCGCAAGCGCCTGACCATCGGCGAGACGACGATGGCGTACGTCGACGAGGGCACGGGCGATCCGATCATCTTCCTGCACGGAAATCCGACGTCCTCGTACCTGTGGCGGAACATCATCCCGCACTGCACCGACATTGCGCGTTGCCTGGCGCCGGACCTGATCGGAATGGGGCGGTCAGGCTCCTCGCCATCGGGCTCTTACCGGTTCGTCGACCACGCGGCCTGGCTCGACGCCTGGATCGAGGGCATGGACCTCGGCGACAAGCTCACGTTCGTGATCCACGACTGGGGCTCCGCGCTCGGCTTTCACTGGGCGCGGCGCCATCCCGAACGGGTCAAGGGACTGGTCTACATGGAGGCGATCGTGCGACCGGTCACGTGGGAAGAATGGCCGCCCGCCGCGGCGGGGATCTTTAGCGGATTCCGCTCGGAGGCCGGCGAAGGGATGGTGCTGGAGAAGAACGTCTTCGTGGAGCGGGTGCTGCCGGGTAGCTGCATCCGCGATATCTCGGACACGATGGAGACCTATCGGCTGCCGTATCTCGAGCCGGGCGAGAGCCGGCGCCCGACGCTGACCTGGCCGCGCGAGATCCCGATCAACGGCGAACCGCCGGATGTGGTCGAGATCGTCCAGGACTACGCGGACTGGCTGAGCACGAGCGACGTGGCCAAACTGCTTGTCAACGCCGAGCCGGGCGCGATTCTGAACGGCGCTCAGCTCGAGTTCTGCCGTGCCTGGCCGAACCAGACCGAGGTCACGGTCCCGGGCATCCACTTCGTTCAGGAAGATTCGCCGCACGAGATCGGCGAAGCGATTCACGATTGGTACGCCGGGATCTAGTTAGGACGGGACGATATGTCCGAAATCACAAATGCCGACGAAGCTCGCGCCGCGTTGGCGCAAGCGCGGGAGGAGTTCCGCGAACTTGTCTTAGGGCTGTCCGGAGAGGAATGGGATCGTCGGAGCGACAACGCCGGCTGGACAAACGGTCAGCTCTGTTGGCACATCGCCTTAGGGGCGGGGGGCGGAACCCTCCGTGTCTCGCGGCTGCGCAAGAACAAGGGCATGAACCCGCCCGCTCCGCTAATGGCGGTCTTGAATCTGCTCAGCTTATGGTTGGTCCGCATCCGCTCACGGGGCGCGACGCCGGAATCAGTGCTCGCCTTCTTCGACGAGGGCTTCGCGGTCACGCAGGGGGTGATCGATACTGTCGGCGACGATGAGTGGGGCAACGGCGGCGTCTTCCTGGGCAAACCGATGACCGTCGCCAGCGCGTTTGGCTTTCTCGGCGGGCACATCGTCGAGCACGCCGCTGAAGTGCGCCGCGACTAAGCGCGCAACACGCAGATGGCGCTGAACTCCGCAGAAATCTTCGCGCGCTACCCGCCGCTGCGCGACATGGAGGCGGTGGCGCTCTTCCAGGAGCCCGGCTATCGCTTCACCGACGCCGGCGATGGCTGGTGCGAGATCACACTGCCCGCCTCAGCGAAGACCCACAACCTGTACGGCATCGTTCACGGGGGCGTCTGGCTACTGGTCGCCGACTCGGCGATGCGCGGCGCGCTGGGCACGGTGCAGGCGGAGCCGGGGGCGATTCTGAACGGCGCCCAGCTCGAGTTCTGCCGCGCCTGGCCGAATCAGACCGAGGTCTCGGCGCCGGGCAGCCACTTCGTTCAGGAAGATTCGCCGCACGAGATCGGCGCGGCGATTCACGATTGGTACAGCGGGATCTGACACCGCGTCTGCGAGGAGAGCATGAGCGACCGAACCGAGCTACGAACGCTGCTGGAGACGACGCGCGCCGACTACCGGGATCTGGTCGCGAGCCTGAGTCGGGAAGACTGGAAGAAGCGCGCGCCGGGCCAGGCCTGGTCGAACGGTGAGCTGTGCTTCCACATGGCCGTCGCGCTGTCACCGATGGCGCGTACGGCCAGCCGACTCCGAATGGGCAAGGGCACCAACCCGCCCGCGCCGATCCTGAAGCTGATGAACCCGGTGAGCGCGGTAGCGTTCCGCTTCCTGGGCCGGAACGCGACTCAGCGGACGGTTGTCGAGCGGTACAACAAGGGACACCAGCGCGCCGTGCAGGTGATCGAGTCGGTGCAGGACGCGGAGTGGAGCCGCGGCGCGATGGTGCGCGGCGAGCACCACACGGTGCGCGATTCGTTCCGCTTCATGCGCGAGCACTTCGAGGAGCACCGCGACACGATCCAGCGGACGCTCGGGTAGGCGCGTTGGCCGCGACCGACGACATCCTGGAGCGCTATCCGGCGCTGCGCGAGATGCAGGCTGTGGCGCTCTTCGGGGACCTCGGCTACCGCTTCACCGACGCCGGCGATGGCTGGTGCGAGATCACGCTGACGGCGACCGATCGGACCCACAATCTCTACGGCATCGTGCACGGCGGGGTCTGGCTGTTGGTGGCCGATTCAGCGATGGGCGGCGCGCTGGGGACGGTCCAGGCCGAGGGCGAGCGGGTGATCACGGCCCAATCGGAATTTCGCTGGCTGCGCGGGCTCGAGGGCGACACGATCCGTGCGCGCGCGGAGGTGATTCGCCGCGGGCGCACGCTGAGCCATTGCTCGGTGGACCTCTACGACGCGCGCGACCGGCACATCGGCCACGGCAATGGCACGTATGTGGTTCTGCCGCGGGAGTAACGGCGCTGAGGGGTCCACTGCTCCCCCCCGCTGACCACATTGAGTGGTCAGCGGAATCCGGTTCCCTTGCGTGGGGCTGAGGACGGGAGCCCCCCTCTGCCTGCGGCATCTCCCCCCGCAAAGCGGGGGGAGAGGGGATCTGGGGCTGCTCTCCCCCACATCCGCGGGTGGAGACGGGATTCGGATCTCCTCTCCCCCCGGCTTTGCGGGGGGAGATGTCCCGTAGGGACAGAGGGGGGCTCCCCCTCCCCGTCTGCTGCCCGCGTCTCGCCCGGACGGGGCCGACGCGGCTAGCCTGCCGTTGACCAACACACTCAGAGAGGTGGAGCCATGGCTGGACGACTTGATGGGAAGATTGCGCTGATTACTGGTGGGGCGCGGGGTCAGGGGGCGGCGGAGGCGCTGCTGTTTGCGTCCGAGGGCGCGCGAGTGGTGATCACCGATGTGCTCGACTCGGACGGCGAGGCCGTCGCCGCGAGCAACGAGAGCGTCTCGTATCTGCACCACGATGTGACGAATGAGGCTGAGTGGGAGTCGGTCGTGGCGGAGGTGATCGAGGACCACGGCAAGATCGACGCGTTCATCAACAACGCGGGGATCTACCGCTCCGCGCCGATCGCGCAGACGACGCTGGGGGAATACCGGCTGGTGATTGAGATCAACCAGGTCGGCGTGTTCCTGGGGCTCAAGCACGTGGGTCCGGTGATGGCCGCGGCGGGCTCCGGATCGATCGTGAACATCTCCTCGATCGCGGGGATGCGCGGCGGCGCCGGGTCGCTGTCTTACACCGCGAGCAAGTGGGCGGTGCGGGGGATGACGAAGGTGGCGATGTCGGAGTTTGCGCCCTCCGGCGTGCGGGTCAACTCGATTCATCCCGGCCTGATCGACACGCCGATGCTGCAGGAGTTGCCGGCCGTTGAAGGCGGGCAGCTCGACCAGATTGTGCGGCGGATTCCCTACGGGCGGGTCGCCGAGGCGGTCGAGGTCGCGAAGCTGGCGCTGTTCCTGGTGTCGGACGACAGCGAATACTGCAACGGGACCGAGTTCATCATCGACGGCGGGATGATCCAGGGCATCTGAGCGGCGCGCGATCGGGGCCGGTGATCTGCCCCGCTCCCTAGACTGAGGGCATGCTGGCGCCGCCCGTCCAATACGCGCGCACCGACGACGGCGTGGCGATCGCGTACGCCGACCGCGGCGTCCACACGCTGCGGGGGATCGAAGAACCACAGCAGCTGTTCGCGCTGCGCTGGCGCGCGGACGAGCAGGCGACGAATGGAGCATTGCGATGACAGAGATGACGAAGCGCGAGCGGGTAGCGGCTGCAGTCAGTGGGGAGCCGGTCGACCGCGCGCCGGCCTCGCTGTGGGGCCACAACTTCCTGCGCGAGTGGAGCAACGACGAGCTCGTCGGCGAGACCGTTGAGCAGTACGAGGCGTACGACTGGGACTTCATCAAGATCAACCCGCGTTGGTCGATGTTCCCCGAGGCCTGGGGCGCGGTCTATGAGCCGCCCACGGGTCAGACGAACCAGACAATGGTGCGCGCGGCGCTGGAGTCGCTTGAGGAGCTACACGACGTGGCGACCGTGCACGCCGAGCGCGGCGTGTTGGGCGAGCACGTCGAATCGACCCGGCTGGTGGTCGAGCGGACCGGCGGCGAGGTAGACGTGATCCAGACCGTCTTCTCGCCGATGTCGGTGCTGGGCTTGATGTTCGGTCACCCGCGCGCGTTCAAGCAGGCGGCCGCGGAGGCGCCGGCGGCGGTGCACGGCGCGATCGCACGGATCACCGAGACGATCATCAACTATTCGCGCGCGAATTTGAACGCGGGCGCGAGTGGGGTGTTCTACGCGCCGCTGCAGTGGGCGAGCCACGACAATTCGACGGCGGATTTCTACCGCGAGTTCGGGCGGCCATATGACCTACAGGTGCTGGACGCGATCCGCGACGCCTCGTTCAACGTCCTGCACGTCTGCCACACCAACAACATGCTGGCGGACCTGATCGACTACCCGGTGGCGGCGATCAACTGGGACGACCGCCACGAGACGAACGCCAGCCTCGCGGAAGCGTGGAGCCAGACCGACACGGCCGTGATGGGCGGCGTGAGCCGCACGGGCCTGGGCGATCTGAGCGCGGATGAGATCGGGGCGCAGGCGGCGGAGGCGGCCGCGGTCGGCCCGAGCCGGGTCTTCGTCACGGGCGGCTGCTCCATCCCGCAGCACACGACGCGCGAAAACCGCGCCGCAGTCGCCGCCGCCGTTCGCGGCGGCTAGCGGCGCGCGTCAGCTCGGCGCGCGATTATGCGTCGCCGCGGGATGACGGTGCATGGGGCGCGAGCAGGCGAACGCCCAGCGCGATGCCGAGGGTGGCCAGCATCCAGGGCCAGTAGATCTCCTGGTTGCCCCACGAGTCGGCGCCGATCCCACTCTTGTTCACGCCGTATTCGAGCCACCACTGGAGGAAGATCGTGAGCGCGACGGTGACGTTGAGCGGACTCAGCACCGGGCCGTCGAAGCCGCGGCCGGCGATCCAGCGCGCCAGCAACGCCAGCCCCATGAGCGCCAGGCCCCAGCTGAACGGCGCGTCGACGAACGAGAGCTCACTCGTCCACATCACCACGTGCAGCCAGAAGACCAGGAATGCATAGGCCAGCAGCCAGATGTTGAGCGGCCGCGCCGCGTAGGGCGCGGCGAACCGAGCGGCGGCCAGCGTGCCGATCATGATCAGCGAGTACGGCCAAAGAATCGGCTCGGCCGAGAACGTGGCGCCCACGGTCGTGTAGCTGAAGATGCCCTGCATGCTGGTCAGGCCGACGACCGCCAGCACGACGGTCATGTTTGGGGTGTCCGTCAGCCGGCCGTTCACGGGCCGCGAGACGAAGCTGCGCGCGATCCAGACGATCGTGAGCGTCAGCGCGAACCACCACGCCGAGTTCTGGACGAGCCCGACCAGGTCCACGGCCGTTTCGAGGATGAACACCAGCGCCGAGGCGATCACGACGAAGCGCCAGCCCGTGTCGTTCCAGACATCGCGCAGCACGCCCACCGGGTCTTTGATCAATCGCTCGTGGTGTGGCATCGCAAGGCCTCTCAGGCGCTGGCGGGATCGTTCAGTCGGGGGCGCCGACGCGCGGCTTCAGTCCGTGTTGCCGGCGCGCCGGTTGAGGCAGTTGGTGATGCAGGGCGCAGCGATCGCACAGCCGACGGCGATGCCCGTGGTCATCAGGATCCAGGGCCAGTAGACCTCCTGGTAGCCCCAGGGGTCGGCGCCGACGCCGCTGACTTCCGCGCCGTACTCGAGCCACCAGATGAGGAAGATGAACAGTGAGGTCGCGACGTTGAGCGGGCTGACGATCGCGCCAGCGAAGCCCCGGCCGACCACCCAGCGGGCGAACAGCGCGAAGACGGTCGCGAGCACGCCCCACGAGAACGACGGACTCGGCACCTCTGCGTTTGAGGCCCAGCCGATCATCTCGGCGCTGAAGAACAAGAGCGAGAAGAGCAGCGCCCAGGCGACAAGCGGTCGGGTCGCGTACTCCGCAAGCGAGCGCGCGGCGAGCACGACGGCCATCAGGGTGAGCGAGAACGGCCAGAAGATGGCGTGTGCGGCGAAGCTGTCGCCCACGGTGGTGAACCAGAAGATTGACTCCGCAGCGAGCACGCCAAGCAGGCCGAGCAGCAGGCTGAGATTCTCGGCATCATGCAGGTCGCCGCGCAGGGGTCGCAGGGTCAGGAAGCGACCGATCGCTAACAGGGCGATGAGGCAGGGGATCCAGGCGACGCCGAGCTCGACATCGATCGCCCAGATGATCGCCTCGAAGATGAAGATCAGCGCCGCGGTGATCATCGCGGCGCGACATCCAGTGTCGTCCCAGGCGCGGCGCAGGGCGCCGACCGGGTCGTTGAGTAGCTGTTCGTGGTGCGGCACGAGCGTCTCCCTCAAAGTGCGTTGACCGGGTTGCGGCGGATCGTAGCGCGTACGCCACTCCGTATGGATGTGATCGTGGAGAGGGTGAGATCGCGTTCCCAGGAGGCCGCGCGGGCCGCCGGAGGGTTTGAACGGGCGAGGGATCGTAGCCTGCTGAGCAACCAGCTGGCGAGGCCGGATTCTGGGGGGGAACGCACCATGGGAACGCTTGACGGCAAGGCGGCGCTGATCACCGGAGCCGCGTCGGGCATCGGCCTGGCGACGGCGCGGCGCTTCGTCGCCGACGGCGCGCACGTGGCGCTCGCGGATCGCAACGCCGACGCAGTGCATGACGCGGCGCGCGAGCTCGGGCCGAGCGCGGTGGCGATCGCCGCCGACGTGACCGACGAAGCCGACGTGGCGGCGATGGTCGGCGCCTGCGTCGCGCACTTCGGGCGGCTCGACGTCGCCTTCAACAACGCCGGGATCGGCGGGTTCGCGCGGATCGAGGACTATGGCCTCGAACAGTTCAAGCAGGTGATCGATGTCTGCCTCACCGGCGTGTTCCTCTGCCTCAAGCACGAGGCGCGGCAGCTGATTGAGCAGGGCGGGGGCGGCTCGCTGATCAACACGGCGAGCCTCAACGCGATGCAGGCGGCCGAGGGGCTCTCGGCCTACTGCTCGGCCAAAGCCGGCGTCGCGATGCTGACCAAGGTCGCCGCGCTGGAGCTGGGACGCCACCAGATTCGCGTCAACGCGATCGGGCCGGGACTGATTCGGACACCGCTGACCGAGGGCCTGCGCGACGTGAGCGGCCTCGAGGAGGCGTTCGCCGAGGAGGCGCCGATCGGCCGGGTCGGCGAGCCCGAGGATGTGGCTCAGCTGGCGGCCTACCTGGCCGGCGACGAGAGTTCGCTGATGACCGGCCAGACGCTGTATATCGACGGCGGCGCGAACATCAACAAGTACCCGCCGCTGTTCCAGTTCTTCAACATTGAGTGAGCGGCGCGGCGGACCGCGATGAGCGGGAGCTGGTGGCAGGCTGCTCATAGCCTGCGCGTGACCGAGCCTGCCGACAAGATCTTGGGAGGAGCGAGCAATGGCGACACTCGACGGCAAGGTGGCGCTGATCACCGGCGCGGCATCGGGGATCGGGCTGGCGGCGGCGCAGCTCTTCGCGCGGGAGGGCGCGCAGGTCCTGATGGCCGATCGCGACGCCGACGGCGTGAACGATGCGGCGCGCGCGATCGGCCCGAGCGCGATGGCGGTCAGCGCCGATGTCACCAGCGAAGGCGACGTGGAGGCGATGGTCGCGGCCTGCGTCGAGCGCTTCGGTCGGCTCGACGTGGCGTTCAACAACGCCGGGATCGCAGGGCTGGCGCCGATTCAGGACTTTCCGCTGGAGCGGTTCCAGCAGATCGTCGATGTCTGCATGACGGGCGTGTTCCTCTGCATCAAGCACGAGGCGAAGCAGCTGATCGCCCAGGGCGAGGGCGGATCTCTGATCAACACGGCGAGCATCAACGCCACACAGGCGACGGCCGGCCTGGCGGCGTACTGCGCGGCCAAGGCCGGCGTCGTGATGCTGACCAAGGTCTCGGCGCTCGAGCTGGGCCAGTACGGCATCCGCGTCAACGCGATCGGGCCGGGCCACACCAAGACGCCGCTGACCGCCCGCGCGCGTGACGTGCCGGGCTTCGATGAGGCGATGGTCGGCGCGACGCCGATGGGGCGGCTGGGCGAGCCGGAAGACATCGCGCAGATGGCGCTGTATCTCGCCGGCGACGCGGCCTCGTGGACCTCCGGCCAGACGCTGTACGTCGACGGCGGCATCACCGTCAACGAGATCCCGCCCGGCTTCGACATCTTCCAGTCGCGCTTCGCGTCGCGCTGAGGCGCGCCTCGTATTGCGCTGAGGCGCGCCTCGTATCGCGCTGAGGCGCGCTTCGTATCGTGCTGAGGCGCGAGCCGACCCGCCCGCTGCGTCGGGCGTATCTTCGGCGCAGTCAGGCCTCATCGATAGGACCAACGGAGACAGACATGCGCGAATTTGCCGGCAAGACCGCGGTGGTGACTGGCGCGGCGAGCGGGATGGGCCTGGCCTTCGCCCGACGCTTCGCGGCCGAGGGGATGAACGTGGTGCTCGCCGACATCGAGCAGGACGCGCTCGATGCGCAGGTGCATCGTCTCGAGCAAGAGGAGCGCAGCGTGCTCGGGGTGACCGTCAACACGATGCGCCGCGAGACGCTCGAACGGCTGCGCGACGAGACGATCGAACGCTTCGGCAACGTGCACATCCTCTGCAACAACGCGGGCGTGGCCAGCATGGAAGATGCCGGGGCCGGAATGGGCCGGGACCTGAGGGGTAGCTGGGAGGTACCCGACAACACCTGGGATTGGGTGCTCGGCGTCAACTTCTGGGGCGTGCTGTACGGCGTCCAGGTGTTCGTCCCGCACATGCTCGAACACGGCGAAGACGGGCACATCGTCAATACCGCGTCGGTCGCCGGCTTGATCCCCAGTGGCGGCGCCTACGGCGTCAGCAAGCACGCCGTGTTGACGCTGACCGAGGGCCTCTATCAGCAGTTCCAGCAGATGGGGGCGAACCTCAGCGCCTCGGTGCTCTGCCCGGGGCTCGTCGACACGAAGATCGGCTACGCCGAGCGCAACCGACCGGAGGAATTCGGCGAGCAGGTCGAGATCACCCCTGAAATGGAGGCCGGCATCATCGCGACGCTCGGCGGCGGCATGGACGCCAGCGAGGTCGCCGAGGTCGTCTTCAAGTCAATCGTCGAGCAGCGCTGCTACATCCTGCCGCACTCCGGCTGGGACGACATCATTCGCAGCCGCGTCGAGCATGTGCTCGCGCGAGGCGCGCCGCTCACGCTTGACTTCGCGGAGCTCAATCGGCGTCGCGCGGCGAGCGAATCGGTATAACCACAGCGGAGGAATTGGATCATGCGTGAGTTCGCAGGCAAGACGGCGGTAGTCACGGGCGCGGCGAGCGGGATGGGGCTGGCCTTCGCCCGGCGCTTTGCCGCCGAGGGCATGAACGTGGTGCTGGCGGATATCGAGCAGGACGCGCTCGAGGCCCAGGTGCAACGGCTTCAGCAGGAGGAACGCAGCGTGCTCGGCGTGACCGTCAACACGATGCGCCGCGAGACGCTTGAGCGGCTGCGCGACGAGACGATCGAGCGCTTCGGCAACGTGCACATACTTTGCAACAACGCGGGCGTCGCCGGACGCGACGACGCGTTGGGAGTGGCCGGTGGTCACACTGCGACCTGGGATATTCCCGACAACACGTGGGAATGGATCATGGGCGTGAACTTCTGGGGTGTGCTCTACGGCCTACAGGTGTTCGTGCCGCACATGCTGGAGCACGGCGAGGAGGGGCACATCGTCAACACCGCCTCGTTGGCCGCTCTGATCCCCAGCGGCAGTGCCTACGCGGTCTCGAAGCATGCCGTGCTGACCCTGACCGAGGGGCTCTACCAGCAGTTCGAGCAGCTCGGCGCGAACCTCAGCGCGTCGGTGCTCTGCCCCGGGCTGGTCAACACCAGCATCCTGCAGGCGGAACGCAACCGGCCCGAGGAGTTGGGCGACAAGCTGATCGAGATCCCGGACGAAGAGGCGGCAATGCTCGACGGGATGTTCGCGCAGGCGACCGACCCCGCCGATGTCGCGGAGCTGGTCTACCAGGCGATCGTCGAGCAGCGGTGCTACATCCTGCCGCACCCGGAGCTGGACGACATCGTGCGCGGCCGCGTCGAGCACGTCCTGGCGCGCGGCGCGCCGATCTTGCTCGACTTCTAGGAACGGGCGCGTGCGTATAATTCGCGCGCTCCAGACAGACTGAGCTGAGAGGACACTGATCATGCGCGAGTTCGCAGGCAAGACGGCGGTCGTGACGGGGGCGGCGAGCGGGATGGGTCTTGCGTTCGCACGCCGGTTCGCGGCCGAGGGGATGAACGTGGTGCTGGCCGACATCGAGGAGGAAGCGCTCCAGGCGCAGGTCCAGATACTGCAGCAGGAAGAGCGCACCGTCCTGGGCCTGACGGTCAACACGATGCGCCGCGAGACGCTCGAGCAGGTCCGCGACCGCACGATCGCGGAGTTCGGGAACATCCACATCCTCTGCAACAACGCCGGCGTGACGAGCCGCGAGGACGCGGGTCTGGGCGCCGGTAACGGCGTACTCGCCGTGTGGGAGGTGCCCGACAGCACCTGGGAGTGGGTGATGGGCGTGAACTTCTGGGGCGTGCTCTACGGCCTGCAGGTGTTCATGCCGCACATGCACGGGCACGGCGAAGAGGGACACATCGTCAACACGGCCTCGCTCGCGGGGCTGATTCCGGGCGCCAGCGCGTACAGCGTGAGCAAGCATGGGGTGCTCACGCTCACGGAGGGACTGCACGGCCAGCTGGCTCTGCTCGACTCGAAGATCGGCGCGTCGGTGCTCTGCCCCGGCTTCGTGAATACGAAGATCGCCGAGGCCGAGCGCAACCGCCCGCAGGAGTTCGGCGAGAAGCTGACGGATGTGACGGACGAACAGGCGCAGGCGATCGCCGCGATCCTGGGCGGCGGGATGGACCCGGACAACGTGGCCGATCAGGTCTTCGACGCGATCGTCGAGCAGCGTGCCTACATCCTGCCCCACCCGGGCTGGGACGATGTCGTGCTCAGCCGGGTCCAGCACGTGCTTGCCCGCGAGGCGCCCGTCGCAATCGACTTCGAGGAGATGCTCACTCGCCGAGCCGCCGGGCAGGAGATCTAGCCGGCCAGCGCCGGCCGCAACCGGGTTGGGATGTGGGGCAGCGGGTCGAGCACATCCTCGCGCGCAGGGCACCGCTCGACATCGAGGACATGATGCGTCGGCGGGCGAGCAGCTCTAGGCGCCGCAGCAGCCGAGTCGCGTTAGTCGCCGCTGGCCAGCTGGGCGGCGAAGGCCTTGCGGTTGACGCGCTCTTTCTCGGTCTTCTCGAGAATCGTCTCGGGAATCCAGAAGGGCAAGTTAGGATCGGCGCGGCTGGGCGCGAGCAGGTCGTCGAGGTCCATGATCAGCTCGCGGCGGTCGTACGTGGTCTGCTCGTGGCCTTCCCACTGCGGCAGCATCGCGATCGCGTCGAAGGGGCAGACCTCGACGCAGATGTTGCAGCGCATGCAGCGCCCGAAGTCGATGTAAAAGTCCTTGATCAGCGACTTGTGGTTGCTCGTGCCGGCAGCGTGGCCGGGGTTCTTCTGCAGCGTCGTGGTCATGCAGTCGACGGGGCAGGCGGTCGCGCACTTGCCGCAGCCCGTGCAGTTCGTCTCGTCGAGCGCGTGATTCCAGATCAGGTAAGGGAACGTGCGAGAGCGCTTGGGCAGCTGCTTCTTCTCGTAGGGATAGTGGACGGTGACCGGGCCGCGCGCGACGACCTGGGCTCCGCGGGTCAGGACTCTCAGCACACCCCGCATCGCGCCGACCTTCCCTTGCATGACCCGCAGCGTTGCGGCGCGCTCGCGCCGCGGCTCTCAGGATAGCTCACAGCGTCATCTCGGGAACACCAGCGGGGATCTGCAGCGGCGCGCCGGTCGCGGCCGTCACCTCGTCGGCGCTGACCCCGGGGGCGAGCTCGCGGAGGCGCAGCCCGTCGTCGGTCACGTCGATCACGGCGAGGTCGGTGATGATCACGTCGACGCAGCGCCGCGCGGTCAGCGGATAGTCGCACTCGACCACGATCCTCGGCCCCCCGTCGCGAGTGCGATGGGCCATCGCGATGATCAGCTTGCGCGCCCCGACGGCGAGATCCATCGCGCCGCCGACGCTGCCGCCGCCGCGCTCGGGCACGAACCAGTTGGCCAGATCGCCGTGCTCGGAGACCTGCAGGCCGCCGAGCACCGCGACATCGATGTGGCCGCCGCGAATCATTGCGAACGACGTGGCAGTGTCGAAGAAGCTGGCCCCGGCCACGAGGTCGACCGGCTGGCCGCCGGCGTTGATCAGGTCGGGGTCGTACTCGCCGGTGGTCACGCCGGCGTAGCCGAGGATGCCGTTCTCGGCCTGGAAGAGGATCCCGTCGGCGGGGTCGACGAAGCCTGCGACGAGCGTCGGGAGACCGATCCCGAGATTGACGACGCTGCCGGGCTGCAGCTCGCGGGCGACGCGGAGGGCGATCAGTTCGCGGGGCAGGCCGGGCATCTCAGCCCTCCCAGCGCACGGGGATCGGCGCACAGGCGACGATCCGATCGACGAACACGGCGGGCGTTCCGACACGCTCCGGCGCGATCTGACCGGCCTCGACGATCTCCTCGACTTCGGCGATCACGAGGTCGGCGGCGGTCGCCATCACCGGGTTGAAGTTGGGCCCGGCGAGCCGGTACTCGAGGTTGCCCAGCGTGTCGGCGCGGGCGGCCTTGAGCAGTGCAACATCCGCCCGCAGCGGGCGCTCGAGCAGCCACGCTTCGCCGTCGAGCTCAATGATCTGCTTGCCCTCGGCGACGATCGTGCCGACGGCGGTCTTGGTCAGGACGCCGCCGAGGCCGGCGCCGCCGGCGCGGATGCGTTCGATCAGCGTGCCCTGCGGGACCAGCTCCAACTCGACCTCGCCGGCGCGGTACTGCTGCTCGAAGCGGCTGCGGCGGCTGCCCGACGCGCGGATCGCGAAGGTCGCGATCACGCGGCTGAGCTGGCGCTGCTCACACAGCTCGTCGAGCAGGTCGCCGAGCCCGATGTTGTTGGCGATCGCGGTCAGGCCGGTTGCGCCGCCGCGGACGACCGCGCGAATCAGATTGGAGGGCGAGCCGGCGGAGATGAAGCCGCCGACCATGATCGACGAGCCGTCGCGAATGCCCGCGACCGCCGCATCCGCCGAGTCGAAGACCTGCGCGACCATGGCGGCATCGTAGCCGCCGGAGCATGTTCAGCCGATCAGTCGGGGCTACCCCGCGGCGCGCGCCTGGCGAGGTACATGCCGCCGTAGTAGAGCGCCATCGCCAGTGCGAACGCCGCGATCGCGGCGAGCACGCCCGAGAGCACCGCGCCCAGTGAGGGTTCGAGCGCGTTGTAGATCAGGTCGAGCGAGTAGTAGCCGACAATCACGGCGACCACCCCCAGCAGTGGATGCGGGAACCGCTTGCGCTTTCGCGCGCCTGCCGGCTCTGGGACCTCGGTCTCCGACTCGTCGCGTTTCTCAGTGGACATGGCGGCATCTTACTCGTCCGAGGCGATCGGATACTCTCTCAATTCAGAGGCGTTGGCCGCCTGATTGGGTCAGCAAGGAGCAGCAACATGCCCGCACCGCTTGAGGGAATCAAGATCGTCGATTTCACCCGCTACCAGAACGGCCCGCACGCCACGGCGATGCTGGCCGACATGGGCGCGGACGTGCTGAAGGTGGAGATGCCCGGCAACGGCGACCCCGGCCGCCAGCTGGGCGTCGGCCCGGACGGGTTCTGCTCCTACTTCGAGGGCCTCAACCGCGGCAAGCGCAGCATGACGCTCGACCTGCGCGCGGACGGCGCGCTGGAGGTGGTGCACAAGTTGGTCGCAGAGGCTGACGTGTTGACGGAGAACTTCCGCCCCGGCTACCTCGACTCGATCGGCCTGGGCTACGAAGCGATGCGCAAGATCAACCCGCAGCTGATCTACGCGACCAACTCGGGCTTCGGGCCGAACGGCGAGTGGAGAACGCGCGGATCGTTCGACGTCGTCGCGCAGGGCATGTCAGGCGCGATGGTCGCGCTCGGCGGCGGACCGGGCGAGCGCCCGGTCACTGCGCCGTGGGGACTGGCCGACCAGACCGGCTCGATCGTCTTCGCCTACGGGATCGTCACCGCGCTGTTCGCGCGCGCGCAGCATGGCGTGGGCCAGAAGATCGACGTCTCGCAACTCGGCGCGATGATGTCGCTGCAGGTGTTGTCGCTGCAGGCGTTCCTGCACAACGGCATGCAGCACCGGCTCAAGCCGGGCCGCGGCTTCAGCGCGACCTTCTCCTGGTATCAGGGCTCGGATGGCGAGTGGTTCACGATGGGCCTGCTCGACCCGAAGACGTGGCCGGCGCTGTGCACGGCGATCGAGCGCCCCGATCTGCTGACCGACGACCGCACGGTGGACCCGTTCGCGCGGCGCGACAGCGAGGAGTGGCTGCGCAACGAGCTGGAGCAGGTCTTCCTGACACGCCCTCGCGACGAGTGGATCGAGCGGCTGGTCGCAGGGCGAATCCCCTGCGGTCCCGTCTACGACTACGCGCAAGTGGCCGACGACAAGCACTTCTGGATCAACGGCTACCTCCAGGAGGTGCCGCACGCGAACTTCGAGAATCATCGCGTGGTCGGCATCCCGGTGCAGTTCAGCGAGACGGCGACGAAGGTGCAGACGGCCGCGCCGGAGCTGGGCCAGAACACCGAGCAGGTGCTGCTCGACCTCGGCTACGACTGGAGCGACATCGAGCGCTTCCACGACGCCGGCATCACCGCCGTGCGTCAGCAAGGCTCCGCCGCCGCCGGCGACTAGGCCCGGTCGGTTCGCCGCGCCGGGCGGGCTCGGTCGGCGCCGCTAGATGTCCAGCAGTCGAGGGAGAGCCGACTCCCACACGTCGGCTGCGGTTGACACCGGGATGGTGATCGCGTCGCTGATCGCGATCTGGTCGCCGCCGACCTGGCCGATCTCGGTGTGGGGGACGTGGTGAGCGGCGGCGAGGGCGCACAGGCTGGCGGCGGATTCGAGGCTGCACGTGACGATCGCGCGGGCGCCAGATTCGCCAAAGAGCGCGGCATCGAGGCGGGCGCCGAGCTCGCCGGCGACCTGCACTCCGATGTCCCCGGCGATGGCCGACTCAGCGAGCGCGACCGCCAGACCGCCCTCACTGCAGTCGTGGGCCGAGCGGAGGAGGCCGGCTTCCGCGGCTTCGACGAGGCAATCGACGAGGCGGCGCTCGGCGTCGAGGTCGACCTCGACGGGCCCGGCGGTGAGGTGGTGACGCACGGCGAGGTATTCGCTCGCGCCGAGTGAGGCAGCGGACTGCTCGAGGCCCGCGCCGAGCAGGATCACGATGTCGCCCTCCGACTCGAACGCGGAGCGAACCGCGAGCTCCGGTCGCGCGAGCAGGCCGAGCATCCCGATCACCGGCGTGGGCAGCACCGGGCCGTCGTCGGACTCGTTGTAGAGCGAGGCGTTGCCGGAGACGACGGGCGCGTCGAAGGCGCGACAGGCCTCAGCCATGCCGCGGATCGACTTGCGCAGCTGGTAGTAGATGTGCGGGCGCTCGGGATTGGCGAAATTGAGGCAGTCGGTGACGGCGATTGGGCGCGCGCCGGTGCACGCGACATTGCGCGCGGCCTCGCAGACCGCGCGTGCGGCGCCGGCCCACGGGTCGAGCTCGACGGCGCGGCCGGGGCCGTCGGTGCAGACGGCGAGTCCCTGCTTGAGACCTCGGATGCGCAGGACGGCGGCATCCGAGCCGGGCGTGACGACGGTGTTCGTGCCGACCTGGTGATCGTACTGACGCCAGACCCAGCGTTTGGAGGCGATGTTCGGCGAAGCAAGCAGCTCGAGCAGGGCGCTGTTGGCCTCCGTCGGCTCAAGGTCGGGCAGCGTGGCAGGGTCGAACGCGGCGCGCGCCGCGGCGGCAGGGTCGCGTGCGGCGAGCGGCTCGTAGGTTGGGGCGTTGGTCAGCATCTGGACGGGCGCCGCAGCGACCTCGGCGTCGCCTTCCATGACGCGCGCGAGGCCGTCGGAGGTGACCTCGCCGATCACGGTGGCGTCGAGTTCCCACTGCTCGAACCAGGCGACGACATCGCCGATGTGGCCGGGCTTGACCGAGACGACCATGCGCTCCTGCGACTCGGAGAGCATCACTTCGTAGGGCGTCATGCCGCGCTCGCGGCGCGGGACGCGCTCGGTATGGAGGATCAGCCCAACTCCGGCGCGCTCAGCCATTTCGACCGTGGAGCTGGTCAGGCCGGCTGCGCCGCAGTCCTGCAGGCCCTCGATCCAGTCGCGGTGCTCGCGGACGAGGCCGACGCACGCATCCATCAGCAGCTTTTCGAGGAACGGGTTGCCGACCTGGACCGCGGGCCGACGCTCGGCGCTTGATTCGTCGAGTTCGACGCTGGCGAAGGTCGCGCCGTGCAGACCGTCGCGGCCGGTATCTGCGCCGACGAGCATCAGCCGGCTGCCCGGCGGACCCGCCGTGGCCGAAACGAGCTGGTCGCGCCGGGTGACGCCGAGGCACATCGCATTGACCAGCGGGTTGCCGGAGTATTCGGGCGCGATCACGACCTCGCCGCCGACCGTCGGGATGCCGAGGCAGTTCCCGTAGCCGCCGATCCCGGCGACCACGCCGACGCACAGCCGACGATTGCGGGCGTCTTCGAGCGGGCCGAAGCGCAGCGAGTCGAGCAGCGCGATCGGCTGCGCGCCCATCGCGAAGATGTCGCGCACGATCCCGCCGACGCCGGTCGCCGCGCCCTCGTAGGGCTCGATCGCGCTCGGGTGGTTGTGGGATTCGATCTTCATCACGGCAACCCAGCCGTCGCCGATGTCGATCGCTCCGGCGTTTTCGTCGCCAAGCGTCGTGAGGATTCGTTCGCCCTCGGTGGGGAAGTAGTGGAAGAGCGGGCGGGAGTGCTTGTAGCCGCAGTGCTCGCTCCAGAGCGCGCCGATCATGCCCAGCTCGACATCGGTCGGGCTGCGGTCGAGCAGCTCGCAGGCGCGCCGGTACTCGTCGCGGCTTAGCGCGATCTGCGCCAGCGCCTCGTCGTCGGGCTCGGCCTGGCGCGCGTCAGGGTCGGGCTGAGAGCCGGCCACGCTCAGCCCCAGCGCTCGATGATTGAGCGCCACAGCAGATTGCCGTCGTCGCCGCCCAGCAGCGGGTCTGAAACGCGCTCGGGGTGGGGCATCATGCCCAGCACGTTGCCGGCCGGGTTGATCACCCCGGCGATGTCGTGAGCGGAGCCGTTGGGATTGGCGTCACCGCCGAGCAGACCCTGCTCGTCGCAGTAACGGAACACGATGCGGCCGGTCTCTTCGAGCTCGCGCAGCAGATCGGCGCCGGCGTGGTAATTGCCCTCGCCGTGCGAGATCGGCAACTGCAGCACCTGGCCGCGCTCGCACGCCGCCGTGAAACCCGTGTCGGCGCGCTCAACGCGGACGTGCTGGGGCTGGCAGCGGAACTGGAGTGAGGCGTTGCGCAGCAATGCACCGGGCAGCAGGCCGGCCTCGCAGAGAATCTGGAAGCCGTTGCAGGAGCCGAAGACGGGGCGGCCCTGGTCGGCGAACCGCCGCACCGCCTCCATGACCGGCGAGAAGCGGGCGATCGCGCCGCAGCGCAGGTGGTCGCCGTAGGAGAAGCCGCCGGGCAGAATCACGCCGTCGAAGCCGTCGAGGTCGGACTCGCGATGCCAGACGCGTTCGGCCTGCTGGCCGAGATCGCGCAGGGCGTGGATGCAATCGTGCTCGCTCCAGGTGCCGGGGAAGGCGACGACCGCAAAGCGCACAGTGAACTCCGACGATCGACCGATTGGGGGGGCGATTTCGATGCTATCGCCGAGTCGCGTTTGCCGCTGCTGTCAACGCGGCGCTCGGGCTTATCACGGCGGCGGGCCGCTCCGGCCGCCAGCCTGGCCGACGCTGCCGACGGCGACGGCTGCGCCCGCCGCGCGCATCTCGGCTTCTGCACGCTCGGCGTCCGATGGCTCGGGATACTCGATGCGCGCGTGGTAGACGCCGCGCAGCGTCGATTTGAAGGACTCGCCGACGGCCTGCAGGTCGCGCATCGTTATGTCGCAGTCCATCAGCTGGCGCTCGCGCAGGCGCTCGTCGATCACGCTGTCGATCAGCAGGCCGATGGTCTCGTCGTCGTGCTCGGGGCTGGCGCGGACGACCGCCTCACACGAGTCGGCGAGCATCACGATCGCCGTCTCGCGGGTCTGTGGCGCGGGTCCGGCATATGTGAAGTCGGCCGGCCCGACCCGCGGGTCGGCGAGGGCTGCCTTGCGGTAGAAATAGGTCACCCGGCGCGTGCCGTGATGCTCGGTCACGAACGCGCGGATCCGATCGGGCAAGCGGGCGGCCCTGGCCAGCACATCGCCGTGGATCACATGCTCGATGATCACGCGGGCGCTCTCGCGCGGCGGCAGCTGCTCGTGCGGGTTCGGCCCCTCGGCCTGGTTTTCGATGAACATCCCCGGCGAATGCAGCTTGCCGATGTCGTGGTAGTACGCGCCAACGCGCACCATCAGGGAATTCGCCCCGATCTGCGTCGCCGCGCGCTCGCCCAGGGTGGCCACCAGCAGCGAATGGTGGAACGTGCCGGGCGCTTCCTCCTGGAGGCGTCGGAGCAACGGTCGCTGTAGTTGGGCGAGCTCGAGCAGCTGCATCCGCGTGGTGATCCCGAACAGCGCGCCGAGCAGCGAGAACGCGCCGATCGTGATCACGGCGGTGCCGACCGCGATCGCGACCGCGGCCAGCCCCAGCCAGGCGAGCTGAATCGTCTCGCGGGACCCATCGAGCAGCCAGAACGCAACGCCGGTGACGAACGCCGCCGCGCCGGCGGCGATCCCGGTGAGGCCGAACTGCGAGAGCGCCTGCGCGCGCGTGGACGCCGCGACGGCGGTGAGCGAGACGATCAGGAACACGGCCGCCGGACGGAGCGCCTGCGCGCCCGTCGGCGCGGCGTCGCGGTAGTCGGGCAGCACCACCGCCGCCACGCCCAGCAGCAAGGCGATCAGGACGCCGGACATGGCGCCCAGCGGCACGCTGAGCAGGGCGGCGATCAGCAGCGGCCCAGCGGCGATCGGGACCATCAGGTCAAGAGACTGAGGGCGATAGTCGGGCAGCGTGAACTCGAACCAGCCGCGCCCGGCGATTACCGCGGCGACGATCAGGAGGCCGAGCAGGAGCATGCGCCGGTCGCTGGCGGCGCCGGCGGGGCGGGCGACCAGCAGAAAGAACCCGCAGGCGACGGAGGCCCCGACGCCGAGCAGCGCCATCGCCACGAGCGGCTCCAGCCGGACGCGCGCGCCGGCGGGCGTGAGCTGGCTGAGCGCCTCCGCCGTGACCTCGTCGATGGTTGCGCCGCCGGCCACGATCACCGCACCCTCGACGTACGTCTGCGCGACTCCCGCCACTGCCTGAGCCGTGGCATCGCGGGCTGTCGCGGTGGCTGCGGGATCGGGTACGAGCGTGGCGCGCAGGTAGGCGGCGACGAGTTCCTCAACCAGCGCCGCCTGGAAGACGGACGTGTCGGGGTCGAGCTGGGCGGCGACCTCGAGCTGCGTGCTCTCTAGTTGGTCCTCGTTGATCCGGCGCTCCAGGATGGCGCCCAGCACCCCGATCGCTTCACGCTCCACGCGAAAGAACTGCGAGTTCGACAAGTTCAGCAGCGCCTCGTGGGAGCGTTCGCTGATCCGGCTGTCGATGAACCGCACTTCGCGAGCGCTCGCGCCGGCCCCGTTGGCGTCCGCACTGGCGTCCTCGCTGTCGTCCGCGGCGGGAGACGGCGTGAGTAGCCGTAGCCGCGCGGCGCTGACCTCGTCCAGATAGCGGCGCAGCGCCGCGAGCTGCGCAGGCTGAATGTCGGGGTCATACATGAAGCGCGGCTGGACGGCCTCGCGCGCGGCCTCACGCTCCAGCTCGGTGAGATGCGCGCTGGCGAAGCTCAAGTCGGCGGGCGCGACGACCGTTCGCTCGGCGACCTCACCGAGTTCGGGGAATCGCTCGGCGCCCTGAATCGGGGTCAGCGCCAGCACGATCCCGATCGCTACAGCGATGCAGAAGACACCGACTCGAAGGGGTGTGAAGTAGTGCTCTCGGGGCATCAGTTTCCAACGACGAGCCTGCTCGAGATGGTAGATCGATCATACAGAGTGATCCATATCGCGCCGCAATATGTCTACGCCCGAGATCGCCGGCTCCTCTGAGCCTTCAACACCTCAGCATCGGTGCGCAGCGGTCATCGAGGCGGGAACTTCACATCTCTGCGAGCAGCTCGCTGACGACGGCGTTCACCGTTGCGCCATCGGCCTTGCCGCGCAGCTGCCCCATCAGCCCGCCCATCACCCTGCCGCGGTCGGAGGGGCCGCGGGCGCCCAGCCGCTCGATCATCGCCTTGGCGCTCACAACGATCTCCTCGCGTGACATCTGCTGCGGGAGGTATGCCTCGATCACCGCCAGCTCGGCGCGCTCGACATCGGCCAGGTCGCTGCGGTTGACCTGTTCGTACTGAGTGATGCTCTCGTGCCGCTGCTTGACCTGGCGTTGCATGACCGCGAGGACATCAGCGTCGGAGAGCTCGGCGCCGCGTCGCTCAATCTCGACGTTCTTGATCGCCGCTTGGACCAGCCGGATCGTGTCGCGGCGCACGACATCGCGCGCACGCATGGCGACCTTGAGGTCCTCACGCAGCCGCTCACGCAGACTTGCAGCTCCGCCCGTCGCGCCAGTTTGCGCCATCTCGCGATCCGGTCCGCGCCTGGTCAGTCGGCCGAGGGCAGGACCTTCGGCTGCATCAGCTCCATCTCGCGGTCGTCCGCCTTGAGCTCGCACTCGCCCGGCTTGATGCAGAGCACCTCAATGCCGGTCGTCTCGTCCTTGTATCGCTTACCGAGTTGCACTGCCATCGTGCTGCCTCCTGCGCTGGGCTGGCTGGTTGGCTGGCTGGTGGGGGCGCTGGTTACTTCTTCTGTTCGAGCGCATTGCCGCCGCACTTGAGCTCGGCCTCACCGCCACGTGTGACGATGAACTCCGCCCCGCAGCTGGTGCACACGTAGCGCTTACCGGTCTGGGCTGCTGCCATCAATGTCCTCCTGGGTCGGCACAATGCCGAAGGTCTACGTTAGCGCGCCGTGCTGTCCGGCGTGTCCTAGCCGTCGTCGGAGCCGCGCGATGCGAGCCACCCGCCCAGCTCCTCACCCTCGGCGGCGGCGATCAATTCCTCGATCGTGCCGAAGCTGTGCACCTGACCGCACGTCTCGGATGTGACCTGCGCCGGCGCCAGGGCGATCGGCAAGCCGACGGCGAAGCGTTCTTCGGCCTCGTCCAGGTCCGACTGCGCGATCTCGAGATCGGTGACGACCTTGAGCCAGGCCCGCTGTTCGGCAACGCCGCGAGCGATCGAGCTGGCCTCGCTGAAGCGCCCCTGCGCCTCGGCGATCGGATCGCTGTCGTCGTCGGAATCGGCCGTCGCGACCTTGATGAAGGCGAGCACGAGGCGGGTGTACGGCTTTTCGAAGTCAGCCAGCGCGCTGTTCGCGGCGCCGAGGTCGGCCTCCGCGGCGGCGATCTCGTCGGCGTCCGCGCCGGCCTCGCTCAGAGCGTCGATGTTGGCGTCGGCCTGCGCGACGGCGTCGCGGAGGCGAGCGAGCTGCGCGTCGTCGGCTTCGGCGGCGGCTACCGCGGCCTCGGCCGCTTCGAGATTGTCAGACCAGCCGCCAACCTCGAGCAGGTCCTCGGCGCTGCCGAGCGCGATCTCCAGATTGCCGATGGCCGTCTCATCCTCTTCGATCGCCACTTCGTTGGCGAGATGCCACGCATCACCGGCGTTGGTCGTGATCATGGTGACGAGGTTCTCGATCTTGAACGTGTCGAGCGAGCCGCCCTGATCGAGCGACCACGGCGGCATCGGGGTGCCGTTGCGGCCGCAGGCGATGGTGAAGCGGTATCTGTTCTGCAGGATCGCGAGCTGGCCGGCGTTCTCGGTGCGCCAGGCGAAGGTGTTGGAAGGCTTGTTGAGCGCAACGCCGACGAGGCTGGAGTTGCTCTCGCGCCCCGCGCCGTCGTTGCCGTGGCAGACGCGACAGTTGGTCGCGAAGAGGTGCGCGCCGCGTTCGGAGTCACGCTCGAAGACTTCGCTCGTCGCTTCGGTGCGACGACCGTTGTCGAACCACACATAGGCACCCAGCGAGGCGACCGAAATCACCAGCAGGATGACCATCGCAAGGATTTGCTTCTCGGTGTTCTGGCCGCTCATCGTTGTCCGTCCACTGCGCTATGCGTAGGGGATCGTGCGACGGGGGTTGTCCTGCCCGCCCTTGGTGACTTTGCCACTGTCGACGGTTAGCGAACCGTCGGGATTAATGGTGATCTCCATCGTGTCCATCGGTCGCGGGGCCGGTCCGAAGACGCGGATGCCCCCGCTGGTATAGGTGGAGCCGTGGCACGGGCAGCGGAACCAGCCGGAAACGCCCTCGAACGGGAAATCGGAGCGCCAGGGAATGGTGCAGCCGAGGTGCGGACACTTCCACCACAAGGCCAGTAGACCTTGATCGCCCTCTTCGCCGAACCCGCCGTGCGTGCCCGCGCCTGCGTTAAGATGCGAGAGATAGAACTTGCCGATTTGCACCGGCTCCGGATCGTCGCCGCCCTCGGGGACGACGGTTGCGGCGACCGAGATTTTGCCGCCGAAGCCGGTGACGTTGCGCGGCCAGAAGTTGGCCAGGAATGCGCCGAGCCCGCCGGTCAGGCCGAACATGAAGAAGCCCCAGAAGCTGACGCGCAGCAGCTGGCGGCGAGTGACCTGGCCGGCCCGCGCGCGGCGGCGCTGGGCGCGGGTGACGATCGCGCGCTCACCCTGTTGGTCGGCGACGACGCCGCGGCGCGCTCCGGGTTCGAGGTGCGGCGCGCGCGCGGGGCGCGAGCTACCGGAAGGCTCGGCCGCCGCCGGCAGACGCTGCTGCCGTCCACCCTCGCTGGTCGGTTGGCGACGCTCAGACACGGCGCACACTCATCCCCAATGTCAGTAGATCGAACAACATTCGTCTACTCCTCCAGCACCACAATGTCCCAGGGCGGACGCAAATCCTGACCCTGGCCACGGAACGCCGTGCCGACGATAGTGGTCGTCAGGTAGACACCGATGAAGGCGCTGAAGATCAGCAGCGCGATGTCGCGGCGGGTGTGAACCCAGCCGAGCATCTTGCAGAACAGCACGAACATCACCGGCAGGCCGACCATCGTCGCGACAGGCACAAGCTGCTGCGAAAGGAACGACGGGAAGTTCAGATTGAGCAGCCACGGATCTGTAGTGGTGCCGGGGATCCCCAGTGGAATCGCCCGCCAATCCTCGAGCACCGTGAACCCGCCGATGCTGAAGCCCAGCGACTCCCAGGGGATGCTGGTGTCGAGCCCACGCAGGTTGCGGAACCAGTCGAGCCACACAGGCCACATGAAATCACTGTTGATCCCGGTGCCGCGGATGATGTTCTCGGTCCAGATCACGTGCAGCGAACCGTCGTAGATGATCAGCAGGCTGGTGAGCATGACCGCGGCGGTGAAGCCGAAGATCGCGAGGCGGCCGGCGAAGCGGGTCCCGAACCAGACACCCTGGCCGTCACTGTCGCGGTCCCAGTAGGGGATCGCGGCGATCAGTACCAGCGCGATCGTCGGCACGATCACCCCCGCCCAGGCCGGCTCCATGTGCAGCAGCAGCTCCTGCAGGTTGAGGAAGTACCACGGCGCCTTGGAGGGATTCGGCGTGGTGTCGGGGTCCGCGCGGTTGAGCAGCGGCGCGTTGACCATCGCCGAGAGCACCAGCAGCGCGATCGAGAAGAGCACGGCCGAGATGAACTCGATGAAGACCAGGTCCGGCCAGACGAGCACTTCCGACTCGCGCTCGCGGCGCGGTCGGGTGCGCACGGCGGCGGCGGCACGACTGACCATGCTTGCCTCCCCCGCCCGCTACAGCGGCCGCGCGAGCCCGCCGTCACGGCGGACGCGCCAGAAGTGCACTGCCATGAAGACCGAGATCACCAGCGGCAATCCGATCACATGCAGCGTGTAGAAGCGAATCAACGCATTGGGACCGACAGAGAACCCGCCCAGCAGCAGGAACTTGCTTTCGTCGCCCAGCACGGGGGCCGAGCCGACCATCGTGGTGCCCACGGTGATCGCCCAGAAGGCGAGCTGGTCCCACGGCAGCAGGTAGCCGGTGAAGGAAAGCAGCAGGGTCAGGATGAACAGCACCACGCCGACCACCCAGTTGAACTCGCGCGGCGGCTTGTAGGCGCCGGTGTAGAAGACGCGCATCATGTGCATCAGCACGAGGATGATCATCGCGTGCGCCATCCAGCGGTGCAGATTGCGCAGCAGCTGGCCGAAGCGCACGTTGGTCTCGAGCTCCTGGATGTCCTGATAGGCGCGCTCGACCGAGGGCACGTAGTAGAACATCAGCAGGACGCCGGTCACGGTCAGCCCCAGGAACATGAAGAAGGAGAGACCGCCGAGGCAGTAGGTGTGGGTGATCTTGACGTGGGTGCGGTGGATCCGCGTGGGGTGCAGGTGCAGGAAGACGTTGGTCGCGACCGCGAGCATCTGGTTGCGCGGCGTGTTCGGGTAGCCGGTGCGGAAGATCGACTGCCAGATGTAATTCTTGAACAGCAGGTCGTAGAGCAGCTCGTTGATCGACTTGCGCGGGGCTCGTTCGAGTTCAGCCATGGTGGATTAGCGCTCCCACCAGCGGCCGAGCACGACGAGCGCGGCAAAGCAGAACAGCATCGTCAGCGCCACCAACGGCAGCTCCATGATCTCCGAGCGAAAGGGGATCGTCACGAGGGCGAATTCGATCAAGCCCACGGTCCATCCTGTTCCATCGCGCCCGTCACGGGCCTCGCTCGATTCATACGGTCGCAGCCGCAGCGCTCACAGGCAACCAGCAGCGCGCCATGATCGTGCACCATCGTCACGCACCATGACAGCGTGCAATCCGGCGCAAGCGGAATGTACGCTCGCCCCATTGGACGGTCAAGCGTCTCGGCTGCTCAGAGACCATCAACGTGCACCCGCGCTCCGGCCTGCCAGACAGTCACCTCGCCGATGCGCTCCGCTCCGTCGAGCGCAGCGCAAAGCGCTGCCGCGTCGTCGGCCGCCACGACCACGATCATTCCCACGCCCATGTTGAAGACGCGGAACATCTCGGTGCTCTCGATCTCGCCGCGGCTCTGAATCAGGCTGAAGATCGGTGGCTCGGACCAGCTAGCGCGATCAAGCCTCGCGCCGAGTTCGGCGGGCAGCACACGCTCGAGATTGCCGGCGATTCCGCCGCCCGTGATGTGCGCCAGTCCCTTGACCATGCCGAGCACGGGCCGCAGCGCGGACCAGTAGGCGATGTGCGGGCGCAGCAGCGCGTCGGCCAGCGTTTCGCCGAGCTGCGGCTCGTGGGCCAGCAGCGTCGCGCGGCGTGCCTCGTCGTCCTCCCTGCTGTCGGCGTCTCCGCGGCCCGCGTCGCCGCCGCGCAAGCCGAGCGCGTCGCGGGCCAACGAGTACCCGTTGGTGTGTAACCCGTTACTGGGCAGACCGATCAGCACGTCGCCGGCCGTGATGGTTTCGCCGGTAATCGCGCGCTCGCGATCGACCACGCCGACGATCGTGCCGGCGAGGTCGAATTCACCGGCGCGGTAGACATCGGGCATGTCGGCCGTTTCGCCGCCCAGCAGCGCCAGGCCGGAGTCGCGGCAGGCTTCGGCGACGCCGGAGACGATCGCCACCTTCTCGTCTTCTGTGAGCCCATTACCCGCGAGGTAGTCGAGAAAGAAGAGCGGCTCGGCGCCGGCGGTGAGGATGTCATTGATCGAGTGATTGACGAGGTCGCGGCCGACCCCTCCGAGGCGTCCCACGAGACTCGCCAGCAGCACCTTGGTGCCGACGCCGTCGGTCGAGGCGACCAGCGTGGGCCGCTCCCAGCCGCTCAGGTCGAACAGGCCGCTGAACGCGCCGACAGCGCCGACCTGCTCGGGCCGACGCGCCAGCTGGGCGAGTTCGCGGTAGCGCGGGATCAGGCGATCGTTCGCGTCAACATCGACGCCTACTGCGCCGTAGCGCGGTGCGCTCGACGTTTCGGCCCCCGGCTCGGTCATCTAGCGCAGCGCTCCGGCGAGCTGGATCGGCACTGCCTCGCGCTCCAGCATCAGCTTGTCCATGCCGAACTGGACCGGCACGGGGTAGTCGCCGTTGAAGCAGGCCAGGCAGGATGGTTTGCCCAGATCGACGGCGCGCAGCAGCCCCTCGATGCTCAGGAAGCCGAGCGAATCAGCGTCGATGTGCTCGCGAATCTCTTCGACGCTGTGATTGAAGGCGATCAGCTCGGTCCGGGTCGCCATGTCGACGCCGAAGTAGCAGGCGTGCCGGATCGGCGGCGCCGAGATGCGCATGTGCACCTCGGACGCGCCGGCCTGGCGCAGTAGCTTGACGATCCGCGGCGTCGTCGTGCCGCGCACGATCGTGTCGTCGATGACCACGATGCGGCGACCCTCGAGCACCGTCTTCATCGGGTTGTATTTGAGATGCGCGCCAAGGTCGCGGGTGCGTTGGTCCGGCTCGATGAACGTGCGCCCGACGTAGCGGTTCTTGACCAGGCCGTCGGAGTAGGGGATGCCCGATTCGCTGGCATAGCCGACGGCGTGCGCAGTCGCGGAATCCGGCACGCCGATCACCAGGTCCGCTTCGGCCGGGTGCTCGCGCGCGAGCTCGCGGCCCATCCGGCGCCGCGACTCGTAGGCCAGATGGCCATCGAGGAACGAGTCGGGTCGGGCGAAGTAGATGTGCTCAAAGACACACCCGGCGGGCGTGCGCGCCTCCACGACCTGCTCGCTATGCAGCCCGTCGGCGTCGATCGTGACGAGCTCACCGGCCCCAACGTCGCGGATGAACTCCGCACCGATGTGGTCCAGCGCGCAGGTCTCTGATGCGATGACGTAGCCGCCCTCGATCGAGCCGATGCAGAGCGGGCGCACACCGAGCGGGTCGCGCGCCGCCATCAGACGGTCGGGCGTGAGCATCACGATCGAGTAGGCGGCCTCGATGCGATGCATCATCGCGGCGAAGCGCGAGTGCCAATCGCCGCCCTGATCGAGCAGGTAGAGGCCGAGAATCTCGGTGTCGGTCGAGGTCTTGAACCGATACCCGGATTCCATCAGCTGCGCGCGGATCTCCGCGGCGTTGACCACGTTGCCGTTGTGCGCGATCGCCACCGGCTGCTGGTTGGATGGGTCGCGCAGTTCGATCGGCTGTGAATTGCGGAAGCGGCTCGAGCCGGTGGTCGAGTAGCGGGTGTGGCCGATCGCGGCGATGCCGTCGAGCGGTTCCAGACCGTCTTCGGTGAAGACCTGCGAGACGAGGCCCATGCCAGTCTGTAGGTGCAGCGTCTTGCCGTCGGTGGCGCAGATGCCCGCGCTCTCCTGGCCGCGATGCTGGAGGGCGTAGATGCCGTAGAAGGTCAGGCGGGCGACATCGACTTCGGGGGACCATACGCCGAACACACCGCAGGCTTCTCGAGGTGTGTCAGCGGAGGGCGGCAGTGCCACAAGCGCTCCGTGTGTCGTCTGCCGTTGGACTTTGAGTGTAGCCCAGCGCGCTTCACAGCCGTCGCCGTTATGGCGCAGTTGACATCCCGGCTCACGCACCGACTATCTGGTGATCAGCCGGTGCTCGACCATCAGGCAACGATTTTCGACGGCCCGCAGGCCGGCCGCACGGGCGCGCTCGAGGCCCGCAGCGTTCTCGATCCCGAGCTGCAGCCAGACGGTGTCGGCCCCGGCCGCGATCGCAGCGTCGATCGGTTCGTCGGTTTGGTGCGAGCGGCGGAAGACGACCACGGTGTCGACCGGCTCCTCGATCTCGTCGAGCGTCGCGTAGACGGGCTCGCCGAGGATTGCCTCGTCGCGCACGGCGGGATTGACGGGAATGATCCGGTAGCCCGCGTTCTGCACGTAGGCCGAGACGCGGTGGCTGTCGCGCTCGGGCCGCGGCGAGAGGCCGATCACCGCGATGTTGCGCATCGCGGGCAGCGTCGCGGCGACGGCCCGGTCAATTTCGGCTTCCCAGCTGCTGTCTTGCTCAGTGCTCACCAGATTGGCCCTCGGATTGGCGCGTCGCTGAGGGCGGCGAACGCATCGGCGACGTCCATGATCAGCTCGAGGCCCTCTTCCTCATGCTCGCGCGGCACATTCACGCTACCGAGCGTGTGTCGTGTGCCGGATTTCTTGACCAGAATCAGCTGCCACTGCGCGACCTCCTGCGAGGGCAGTTCGACATCGGCGCGCGCGACGGGTCGGCCCTCGTCTTCGATCCGCAGCTCGCGGATCTTCCAGAACGGGATCATCTCGTTGGTGCCGATCCCGAGGCCGAGGAAGCGCTGCTTGAGCGAGACGTTGTTGCCCGGCCCGCTGGCGACGATGTGCGCGCCCATCAGCGCGTAGACCAGCGAAAGGCCTGAGAGCGGCAGCAGCAGCACGGAAACCAGCAGAATGATCGGCAGCGACCAGAAGGGCAAGCTGTCGACCGAGGTGCCGAGCAGCGCCAGCAGGCCGGCGGTGACGGCGACGCCCAGCGCCGGCGCGATCACGGCCGATCGGGGCGGGCGAATCTCGATTCGCTCAGGCGCGATCTTAACGACCCGGCGGTGCAGGTAGACGGTCCGCGGCGCGAGCGGGTCCGTCGCAGCCTCCCGCTCGGCCCCCACCTCGCGCAGTTCGCGCTCGTGCGGCAGTACGTCGCTCACGCTGCGGAGCGTACCAGCGCTGAAGCGCGCGACGCCGGTAAGCTCGCGGGGATGGAACGCACACGTCTGACCGGAGCGATCGTGATGGGCGCCGTGGCGCTGGAGCTGCTGCTGTTCCTGCGCGCGCTTTCGCGCGGGAGCTACGCGGCGGTCGCCGTGCCCGCCGCGCTGCTCGTGCTGGTGATTTCGGCGCTGGTCTTCTGGACCGGCTGGACGCTGCTGCAGATGGAGGACGATCTCGAGGGACTCGAGTTCGCCACCGAGCCGATCGACAACGTTTAGTCGGCCCAGCCCGGCCCCTCGACCTCGAGCACATCGTCAGCGTTCACGATCGTGAGCAGCTCGCCGATCTGCGATCCCTCGGGCGGAATCGAGCGGCCCGGCGCGAGGTCGGCGAGCGGCCGCAGGACGAAGCCGCGCTCGCGGATGTGCAGGTGCGGAATCGTCAGCCGCGGGTGCGCAACAACCTCGTCGCCATAGAGCAGGATGTCGAGATCGATCGCGCGTGGCCCCCAGCGGCGGCCCGTGCGCACGCGCCCGAGCTGATTCTCGATCGCCTGGGTCCGGTCGAGCAGCTCAAGCGGCGCGAGCTCCGTCGCGCCGCGCACCACGGCGTTGAGGAAGGCTGGCTGGTCCTCGTCGCCCCAGGGCGCCGTCTCGTAGAGCGCTGAGACGCGCAGATTCGCGAGCAGTTCGCGCAGCTCGGCGACGGCCGCGCGGAGATTCCCGCGCCGATTGCCCAGATTCGCTCCAAGGCCGAGGAAGACTTCAGTCACAGGGCGTCATGGGCCTCACGCCGCACCACAGCGTCGGCGATCGTTGCGACACGGCCCATCTCGGCGACATCGTGGACGCGCACGAGGTCTGCGCCGTTGGCGATCGCGATCGCGACCGTGGCGGCGGTGCCCTCCAGCCGCTCGCGCGCCGGCCAGTCGAACTGCTCGCCGGTCATGCGCTTGCGCGAGGTACCAACGAGGATCGGGCCCCCGGCAGCGCGCAGCTCCCTCAGTCGGTCCAGAATCTCGTAGTTCTGCCGCGCCGACCAGCCGAAGCCGAAGCCAGGATCGAGGATTACGCGCTCGGCTGCGATGCCCGCGTCGCTCGCGCGGGCCAGCGACGCCGTGAAGCCCTCCAGCACCGCCGCGATCGGGTCCGCCGCCATCGGCCGCCCGCGCTGGTTGTGCATCGCGATCACCGGCACGCCGTGGCGCGCGGCAACCGCGGCGAGGCGCGGGTCACCGCGCAGGCCGTTGATGTCGTTGAGCAGCCCAGCGCCGACACAGAACGCGGCCTCCGCGACCTCCGGCTTGGTCGTGTCGATGCTGAGCGGCGCCGCCACGCCGTTGGCCTGCAGCGCTTCGAGGACGGGGCAGACCCGCGCGAACTCTTCAGCGAGCGAGACGGGCTCGAAGCCCGGGCGGGTGGATTCGCCGCCGACATCGATCAGGTCTGCGCCGGCGCGGCACATCGCGAGACCGCGCTCGACGGCGGCATCGACATCGACAAGGCCGTCGCCGGCGAACGAGTCGGGGGTCACGTTGAGCACGCCGACGATGTACGTCCGCGAGCCCCAGACGAAGTCTCGACCGCCGATGTTCAGCGACTCGGGCATGATTCGGGCATGGCTCAGAGTTCGCGCTCGCGGACTCGCGTGCGGCCCTCGAGCTCGAACAGCTCAAGCTCGAGACGCCGTGCCGGCCCGTCGTCGATCTCCAGCTCGATCTCGTTGGCGACGACGGCGTCAGGGTCCGGGCCGTCGTCGATCCGCCAGGCGCGGACCGACGGCTCCGGGTCCTTGAGCGAGACGAGCACCCAGTAGGGCCAGGGATTCGGCCCGTGGTGCAGCCGCGCGATGTTGAGGTCGGTGGGCGAGGGCCGGGCCTCGCTCATCGTGTGCGAGTGGTAGATGACCAGCATCTCGCCATCGGAGCCCTCGATCGCGTTGTAGAGGTGCAGCAGCTGCTGGGCAGGGATGTTGAAGCGCCACGGCGAGGCCTCGGCGTTGGTCGTGCGGTAGAGCGTCAGCGCGCCATCGGCCGCGCGCGCAATGATCCCGCAGCATTCGTTCGGCAGGTCCGCGCGCGCGTGCGCGACCATCTCGTCGACGAGCGATTGGGGGAGTGTCAGCGTCACTGCGTCACCGCCGTCCAGAATCCGCGTTGCAGGCCATGCTGGATTTCCTCACCCCAAGTGTCCCAGCCGGCTGCGGCGGAGCGTGCGAACAGCTCGATCTTCGACTGTGTCGGAAACATGTCTTCGATCCGCCTGCGCACGTCGTCGGGCTTTTCAGAGTGACGCCCTCGCGGCTCGCTGACCAGCTGGCGGATGTCGCGTCGCCCACGCGGCTGCGGGATGCGGCCGCGCTTGAAGACGAGGCAGAGCTCGCATTGGGACAGCGTGTAGTGCCCCGGGTTGACGCGCTGCTTGTCCCAGACGAAGGCCACGGTCGCCCAGGCGAAGCCCCAGGCCTTGCCCAGCTCGATCGCCTGGTCGAGGTGCGGCGAGGTCGCCCAGAGGAAGAGCACCGCGTCCGGCTCAGCGATCCCGGCGACCGGCAACTCCATCAGATCGCGCGTCGTCACGGTGGGAAAGTGCCGGACCGCGCCGCCGCTGTCGCCGCTGCCGGGACCGGCGTGCTGCAGCTGCCCCTTGTAGTCCCAGGGCGGATCGGCGTAGATCACCGCGTAGCGCTGCTCGGGCAGCGGCGCGAAGCTGGTTAGCACGACGGCTCCGGTCGCCAGTCGCGCAGCTCGCCGTCGTCGTGGCAGGCGCCGGGATTGAGCTGCATGCGCAGCAGGCTGTGGCTCAGCTCAGGCGCGAGCAGATGATCAAGCCAATGGTCGCGCTCTTTCACAGGCACCAGATCGACGATATCCGAGAAGCGCAGGTGGATCACCTGATCGTCGCCGACGATCCCAAAGTCGATCGTCGGCTTGGCAGGCTGCAGCAGGCGGCCGACGCTGTCGGTGCGCAGGATGCGGTTCTCCGGGCGCTCGAGATAGCGGTCGAGCACGCGCGCGCTGATCCGCAGCGGCAGACGGGTCGCATCGTTCGATGCGACCGCCCGCTTCACCGTCAGCCGCCAGACTGGGTCAGCCACTTATGCGGAGATCAACGCGATTGACAAGCTGATCTCGGCTTACGCGGTTGGATTCTCGATCGGCACGCCGACCACGCTGCCGTACTCGGTCCACGAGCCGTCGTAGTTGGTCGCGTTCTCGATCCCCATGAGGTACTTAAGCGCGAACCAGGAGTGCGACGAGCGCTCGCCGATGCGGCAGTAGGCGATCACCGACTGCGACGGGTCGATCCCGCGGCTGCCGTAGACCTCGTGCAGCTCATCGGCCGACTTGAACGTGCCGTCCGCGGCGACCGCGGTCGCCCAGGGGATGTTCGAGGCGCCGGGCACGTGGCCCTTGCGCTGCGCGGTCTCGGGCAGGCCCGGCGGTGCCATGATCACGCCGTTGAACTCGTCCGGCGAGCGCACGTCCACGAGCTGGCCGCCGGCGCCGACATGCGCCAGCACCTCGGGCAGCATCGCTCGGCTCGACTCGTCGCGCTCAGCGATAGAGATGTTGCCGGCGGCGACATCGGGAGCGTCGGTCGTGGTCGCGCGACCCTCGGCGAGCCACTTGACGCGGCCACCGTCCATCAGCGCGGTGTTAGTCACGCCGTACAGCTCGAGCATCCAGAGCGCGTAGGCGGCGAACCAGTTGTTGTTGTCGCCGAACAGGACGATCTGCGAGTCGTCATTCGCTCCCGCGCCACGCAGCAGCGCTTCGACGGCGTCGCGGCTGGCGACATCGCGCTGGACCTGGTCCTGCAACTGGCTGGTCCAGTTCCAGGCCGCGGCGCCGGGCGGGTGGCCCTCGTCGTACGCGCTGGTGTCCACATCCACCTCGATCAGGCAGACGTTCGGGTCGGCGAGGTGGTCAGCCACCCAGTCGGTGCTGACCAGCTTCTCAGGATTTGTGTATTCGGCCATGGTCCGGTCCCTTCTCTGACGTGTGTCAGGCTGTCGTGTCAATGGCGGCGATCACCACCACAGTTTTCCCTCAATCGTTTCGTCGCCGGCGATGTCGTCGTACTCGCGCGACCAAAGGCCGGTCGAGATGTACTTCCAGCCGCCGTCGGCCAGCAGCACCACGATGTGGCCGGTGCGGCCGTCGGCGCCGAGGCGCTCCGCCGCTCGTTGCGCGGCGCGGACGGCTGCGCCGCAGGAGATTCCTGCGAAGATGCCCTCTTCCTCGAGCAGCGCCTTGGTCACTGCGAACGAGGTGCGGCTGTCGATCATGATCCGGCTGTCGAGCACCGATTCGTCCAGGACCGGCGGGATGTAGCCCTCATCGAGGCTGCGCAGGCCCTGCACGAGGTCGCCGGGATGCGGCGCCGCGGCGATGATCTTCACGTCCGGGCGCATCTCCTTGAGATAGCGACCGACGCCGGTCAGCGTGCCGCCCGTGCCGAGGCCGGCGACGAAATGCGTGATCTCGGGGCAGTCGCGCAGGATCTCGGGGCCGGTCGTCGCGTAGTGCGCGCCCGGATTGGCCGCGTTTTCGTACTGCATCGGCATGAAGACGCTGGGGTCCTGCGCGTAGATCTCCTGGGCCATGCGGACCGCGCCGTTGCTGCCCAGTTCGCCGGGCGAGAGGATCACCTCGGCGCCGAAGAACTTGAGCAGTTCGCGGCGCTCGCCGCTCACGCTGGCGGGCATCACGCAGCGCACCGGGTGGCCCGCCAGCCGCCCGATCATCGCGATCGCGAGCCCGGTGTTGCCGCTGGTCGGTTCGAGGATCGTCTGGCCGGGCCGCAGCGAACCGTCGGCATGCGCCGCGTCGAGCATCGCCCGCGCGATCCGGTCCTTGACCGAACCGCTCGGGTTCTGACCTTCAAGCTTGACCCAGATGGCGACATCGGGGTTGGGCGACAGTTTGTTGAGCCGCACCAGCGGCGTGTCACCGATGGTGTCCAGCAGCGACTCAAAGCGCACCGCTGTGGCCGTCGCCGTGGTCATCCGGCGCCGCCAGCCAGCGCCGGCAGGATGGCGAGCACGTCGCCATCGTTCAGCGCGGTCTTCATGCCGTCGAGGAATCGAATGTCCTCGTCGTTGAGATAGATGTTGACGAAGCGGCGCAGCTCGCCCTGATCCATCAGCTGACCGCCGATCCCGGGGTATGAGCTCTCAAGCGAGCTGAGCAGCTCGGCCACGCTGGCCGATTCCAGCTGGACCAGCCTCTCGCCGGCAGTGAACTTCTGCAGCATCGATGGCACGCGCACTTCAACGGGCATCGCAGGCAATCCTCTCCAGCAGCATCAGCAGCATCCGCGTGTCGTCGGCGTCAGGCGCCGGCCGCCGCGGCCGGGCCCTCGTGGAAGGGTGAGCCGCAGAACTCTTCGTAGTCGATCAGTTCCGTGACCGTCGGCGCGTCGCCGCAGAGCGGGCAGGCCGGGTCGCGGCGAATCTTGACGGTGCGGAAGTCCATCGCCAGCGCGTCGTAGAGCAGCAGGCGGTTCTTGAGCGGTTCGCCCTGTTCGAGCAGGACCTTGATCGCCTCGGTCGCCTGGATCGCGCCGATCGTGCCGGGCAGCACGCCGAGCACGCCGGCCTCGGCGCACGAGGGCACCATGCCGGGCGGCGGCGGGCTGGGGTAGAGGCAGCGGTAGCAGCCCTCGCCGGGGAAGAAGGTCGTGACCTGCCCCTCGAAGAGGAAGATGCTGCCATCGACGAGGATCTTCTCGCTCAGGAAGGCGGCGTCGTTGACCAGGTAGCGCGTCGCGAAGTTGTCCGCGCCGTTGATGATCACGTCGTACTGCGGGATGATCTCCATCGCGTTTTCCGACGTGAGCGGCTGCGTGTGCGTCTCCACGACAACGTTCGGGTTCATGTCGGCGATGCTGTCGCGGGCCGACTCGACCTTCAACCGCCCGATGTCGCTGGTCCCGTGGATGATCTGGCGCTGCAGATTCGAGCGGTCGACCACATCGAAGTCGACGATCCCGATCGTGCCGATCCCCGCCGCGGCGAGGTAGACGAGCACGGGCGAGCCGAGCCCGCCGGCGCCGACCGCCAGGACCTTGCCATCGATCAGCTTGCGCTGCCCGAGCGGTCCGACCTGGTCCATGATCAGGTGCCGCGAGTAGCGCTCCACCATCTCGGCGGTCATCGCTTCGCCGCCCGCGATCGCGGGGATCACGGCGACTTCATCGCCGTCGGCGACGGCCGTGTTAGCGCCCTGCAGCGAGCGGATTTCGTGGCTGTTGAGGTAGACGTTGACGTGTTCGAGCACTTCCTGCTCGCCGTCGAAGACCATCTCGCCGAAGCCCGGGAACCGCTGCTCAAGATCGCGCAGCACGCCGTTCACGTCGACGCCGTCAGCGTCGACGAAGGTGCGGTTGCCGGTGATCTTGCGGAACGGCGTCGGGATATAGACGCGAACGCTCATGCCAGGCTCCTCTGTCGTTGGCGAGCCGCTGCTCGCATCGCGCAGCCCACTGCTACGCACGTTGGTTGTCCTCCAGCGACACGCTCAGGTATCGCTCACCGGTGTCGCAGATGGTCGTGACGACGCGGCGTCCCTCGCCGAGCCGTTGCGCGATCTCGATCGCGGCGTGCACGTTGGCGCCGGAGGAGATGCCGGCGAGGATGCCCTCCTCGCGGGTCAGGCGGGCGGTCATCGAGCGGGCGGCATCGTCGCTCACACCGATCACCTCGTCGTAAATCTCACGATTGAGCACGCCGGGCACGAATGACGCGCCGATGCCCTGAATCGCATGCACCGCGAAACGACCGCCCTGCAGCACCGGGGAGCGCTTCGGTTCGACGGCCACAATCGCCAGGTCGGGCTTGCGCTCGCGCAGCCACTCGCCGACGCCTGTGATCGTACCGCCCGTTCCCACGCCGGTCACAAAGGCGTCGAGCTCGCCGTCGAGCGCGGCCCAGATCTCGCCGGCGGTCGTGCGGCGGTGCACCTCGGGGTTGGACGGGTTGAGAAACTGCTGCGGCATGAAGTAGCCGGGCTCACTGGCCATCTCCTCGGCGGCGAAGACGGCGCCGGTCATGCCTTCGATCGCGGGCGTCAGGATGACCTCCGCGCCGAAGCGCTCAAGCAGCCGGCGACGCTCGTGGCTCATGTCCTCGGGCATCGTGAGGATCAGCCGGTAACCCTTGACCGCCGCGACGAGCGCCAGCCCGACGCCGGTGTTGCCCGAGGTCGGCTCGACGATCGTGTCGCCGGCGCTGAGCGCGCCGCTGCATTCCGCGTCCTCGACCATCGCGCGGGCGATCCGGTCCTTGACCGATCCGCCGGGGTTGAGCGATTCGAGCTTGGCGACGATCTCGGCCGCGCCTGCCGGCGTGACGCGATGCAGGCGCACCATCGGGGTCGCGCCGATCAGGTCGAGCACCGTGTTTGCCAATGCTGGTCGCTGCACGCTCACAAGTGGGTCAAACGCTCCGCATCCCGCGCCGCTCATCGTTGGTCATTCGCTGTGCGCCGGCCTGTGTGATTGATGCTGTGCCGGGTCGTGTGGTCAGTCGTGTGGTCAGATGTGATAGCGACCGCCGGTGGCGGCCTCCTGCTGGGCGAGGTCCTCGATAGTGCGCCCGTTGAGGACCTCCAGAATGGCCGCGCGCACATCCGCCCAGAGGCGGACCTGTGCGGCGGCCCCGGTACAGCGCTCGATCGGCGCGTTGTCGAGGCAGGCGCCGGGCACGATCGGGCCTTCGAGCGCCTGAACCACCTGGTCGAGCCGGATCTGAGCGGAGGGCATGGCCAGCTGATGGCCGCCGTGCGCGCCGCGCGTTGAACGGATGAAGCCCGAGGTTCGCAAGCGCCCGAGCACCTGGCCCACCAGCGAATCGGGGATGCCCTGGCGGGCGGCGATCTCGCTGCTGGGAATCGGGCCGGCGCCCTCGTGCTGGGCAAGGTCGACGAGCGCCCGAATGCCGTAGTCGCTCGTGCTGGCCAGCTTCATCATGGCGAACGGATCGCTTCCCGATGGCAGCTCGCGAGGGTTCAGAGGAGGGCTCGATCGGCCCCTCGGCGCTACGATGTTGACAATCCTAACCGAAATAGTCCGGTTTCGCCCAACACCCGCGAGTTCAACATGTCACATGACACTTCACATGACACTCTGCGCACCGAATACGACGTTGAGCAGGCCGCAGCGCGGCTCGAGCGCAGCCATCCGGCCGACATCCTGGCCGAGGCGCTCGCCCAGTTCCCGGGGTTGAGCATCTCCTTCAGCGGCGCGGAGGATGTCGTGCTGATCGACATGGCGCAGCGCGCCGCCGGCGCCGACGCGTTCCGCGTCTTCTCGCTCGACACGGGGCGGCTGCACGGCGAGACGTTGACGTTCATCGAGCGCGTCCGCGAGCACTACGGGATCACCATCGAGCTGGTCAGCCCGCAGGCCGCGCCGCTCGAGGCGCTGGTGCGCGAGAAGGGACTGTTCTCCTTCCGCCGCGACGGGCATCAGGAATGCTGCGGGATCCGCAAAGTCGAGCCGCTCGGCCGCGCGCTGCACGGCGTGAGCGCCTACGCGACCGGCCAGCGCAAGGACCAGAGCCCCGGCACCCGCTCCGACCTCCCGGTGGTGCAGCTCGATGCTGGATTCGGACGCGCGGCCGAGCCGATGGTCAAGTTCAATCCGCTGGCGAACTTCTCATCGATGCAGGTGTGGGACTACATCCAGACGTATGGCGTGCCCTACAACCCGCTGCACGACCGCGGCTTCAAGTCGATCGGCTGCGAGCCCTGCACCCGCGCGACGCACCCCGGCGAGCACGAGCGGGCCGGTCGATGGTGGTGGGAAGAGGCGACGCAGAAAGAGTGCGGGCTGCACGAGATCAACCTCAGCGAGCCGCACGTCTAAGCACGTCTAAGCGCTGCGCGCACGTCGCGCGCGAGCGCCGCTGCGTTGACGTGGGTCGCAGCCAGCTCGACCGGCTCGCGGTCGCCCTCCAGCACGATCACCGGGACACGCGCCCCGTAGCGGGCCTGTAGCTCGGTGTCGCCGTCCACCTCACGCTCCTCCCACCTCACTCCCACGACGCTGGCGATCGACCGCAGGGCGTCGGTCGCCCGGTCGCAGGCCGAGCATTCGGCGCGGCGGTAGAGCACTAGTCGCGGTTCTGCGGGCGTGTCTGTCGGCTGCTCGGTGGACGGCTCTGTGGGCATGGCGGGCTCAGCCCCTGGCGAGGCCGCCGCGCATCACGCGGCCGCGACGCCGCGGACCGCGCGGGGGCGATCCCCCGCCTGCGCTGTGGCCCCTGTCGCGGCGCAGCAGGTGCGCAGCCATGACCAGCGCGGCGATCCCGGTGACGATCGCGGTCAGCTGAGGCACGGAGAGCACCCCGGCGACGAGCGCCTCATCGGTGCGCATGATCGCCAGCGTGCCGCGCACCGCGCCGTAGGCCAGCACGTAGACGACGAAGCGCCAACCATCGCCGATCGGGAAGCGGCGCATCCAGAGCAGCACGCCGAGAATCATGAAGTCGAGCAGCAACTCGTAGCCGCCGGCCACCGGATGCACCGGCACGGGCATTTCGCCGGCGCGCTCGAGCGAGCCGCGGAACCAGTTCCCGACCGGGTTGCCGTCCGCCCAGACGGCCCAGGGCCCGTCGGTCTGCGGATGCGTGTAGCGGAAGGCCCAGGGCAGGCTGGACTGCGAGGCGAAATGCTCGCCGTTGACGAAGTCACCGAGCCGGCCGATCGCCTGGCCCAGAATCATCCCCGGTGCGGCGACATCGAGCGCGACCCACTTGGGAAACGAGCGCTTGAAGATCGAGACGTAGATGAATCCCCCGAGCACCCCGCCGATCATCGCCCCGTAGACCGAAATCCCGCCATCGGTCACGGCGAACACATCGCCGACGCTGTGAATCTGGTCGGTGTGCTCGAAGACCCAGAGCAGCCGCGCGCCGACGATCCCGAATACGACCGAGACCACCGCGATGCTCATCGAGTCGTCCTCGTTGAGCCGCGCCAGCTGCGCGAGCCGAATCGCCAGCCACACGCCCGCCGCGATCCCGATCGCCGTGAACAACCCGTGCCAGGTGATCGCAAACCCACCCGTGTCGATCAGCACCGGATTGATGCGAATGTTGATGAATGCGATCAGCGAGATTGGCACAGAGGGACCATATCGCGCAGCGCCCGAACAGCGGCCGCCGTCGCCTTACAGCAGACGCCGTCGCTCCCAGGAAGCGGGAATTGGAAGATCGGGCAGGCGCCCTGCGAAGTGATCGACCAGGGACCAGAGCTGAACGACTGGATACTCACGCTCGCCGATCGCCACGCGGCCCGCCCGACGAGCGGCCGCGTGCACGCCATCGCTCACTTCGTCGAGCGTCACGAACACGCCGAGATGCGCCTTCGCGTCGGCGAGCGCGCCGCGAAACGCCTGGACATCGCCGGGGTTCACGCGACCAGATTTCACCTGCGCTACGGCCAGTCCATCCGGTCGCCGCCGCCCTTCCGCCTTGCGAAAGCGCATCCGCCCGTCGATCCCTCCATCGCCGCGCTGCTGCTCGTTGGGGCGAAAGCCTCGCAGCCGCTGGATGGCCCAGGTTTCAAACTGGAAAGGATCGCGACTCCCAAGGTCGCGGGCAGAGGCCAGGTCCTGTGGCGCGCCGATGATGCTCGGTCGAACTCCGATCTCGAGAAACCAATCTTCGACAATGCCGATCGCGAGATGCGTGATGTCGATTCCAGCCCAGCGCCGACCGAGGTTTTGCGCGGCGACCACGGCGGTGCCGCAGCCGCAGAATGGATCGAGCACGAGGTCACCGCGCCGCGATGCGAGGTTGACGATTCGCTCCAGCAGCTCGGGCGGCTTCTGCGTCTGGTAGCCACTCCGCGCGCCGTCCCGCGCGCCCAGCGGCGGCACGCCCTCGTCCCAGATGTCGCCGAGCGGGATGCCGCGCTGTTCGTCCAGATAGCACTTGATCTGCGGCACGCGACCGCGATCGGTCTGGATCACCAAACCCGCGTCGTAGGCGGCCTCCATCCGCTCGCGAGACCAGCGCCAGACCCGCGTGACGCCGAGGAATTCGTACGTCAGATTGGGACGATCGGGGTTTGGATTGAGCAGGCTAGTCAGCTGGTATCGGCGACCGTCGGCGTCCTGCAGCTTGTATTGCTCCGTCGTCTTTTCGTCGAGCTTCGCAATGTCATACGGGATGAACGCCTCGTCATCGTTCCAGAACGAATCGGGGCTGGCGGAGTAGCACAGGATGATGTCATGGTTGCGCGGCAGCCGTCTACTCGCGAGTCCCTTGGCGAGCGCCCGGCGCCAGACGATCTCATTGCGGAAGTTGGCCGCGCCGAACACCGCGTCCATCAGCAACTTAAGATAGTGGCTCGCGGTCGGATCGCAGTGCAGGAAGATGTTCCCGGTCGGCTTCAGCACGCGGCGCAGCTCGAACAGGCGCACGCCCATCATGCACAGGTAGGCGGTGAGTTGGTTCTCACCGACCGAGTCCGCCAGCGAGTTCAACAGGTTGCCCGCGGCCGTGCCATTGAGGTCGAGCAACGCGTCGACTGCGTCCGGCCCCCAGTGCCAAGTGTCGTTGAATGCCCGAATCTGCGACGGCGCGGTGTTGCCGCTCTCGTCCTTGAACAGCACGTTGTATGTCGCGTTGGAGTTGAACGGCGGATCGAGGTAAATCAGGTCAACCGAGTCGTCGGGGAACTCGGCGCGCAGCACCTCCAGGTTATCGCCGTAGAAGAGCGTGCTCTCCAGCCCCGCCGTCTCTGTCATCTGGCCTCGTCCTCGTCGGTCGCTCCTGCAGCGTAGTCCTCGCTGTAGCGGCCGCGTAGCCAGCGGCGCTTTGAGGCCTTGACCTTCTCGATATCGCCCGCCGACTCGTCGCCGATGACCTGCAGCTCGCGGCTCAGACGCACGCCGTGGCCGGCCTGGCCGGCCAGCGCAACGCGCTCGCTCGTGACCCGCGCCCAGACGCGCCGACGCGGGACGAAGAACGTCATCGACATGCCGATCACGCCCAGCGCCACGCCGACCCAGAACACGATCCCGCCCGGGTCGCGGCGCACGTTGAGCCCGGTGAACTCGCGCGGACCGCTGAACTCATAGCGGTAGCCGTTGGCGACGATGTCCTCGCCCTCGTCGAGCTCGATCCGCGGCGTCTCACCGCCGAGCCCGAGCACCATTCGCGCGGGCCGTCCAACCTGCCCGCCGCTGCTCGTCGCGTTGGAGCCGACGGCCAGCTCGACATCCTCGCCACCCATCGCGTTGAAGGTCTCCGCCGTCCGCGCCTGGCCGAAGCGCTCGAGCGCCACGAGCGTGTCACCGTCGGCGCCTGGCACGTCGCCGACCACCGCGTAGAAGACCGACTCGGAGCCGAGGTAGGTGAGGTCGATCGTCCCCACCTGTCGGCGCTCGCCCGCCTCGAGGCGGCCCTGCTGTGTCGTGTCGCGCGCTTCGCCGAGATACTCAAGCGTCGCCGCGCCGACCCGCGCCGACCCGCCGGCCGCCAGCGCGCCGCGGGCCGATTCGTCGTCGAACGAGTAGTAGAAGAACTCACGCTCCGCGCCCACCGAGCGGAACCCGACCGCGAGCCGCTCGCCCGATGGCAGCGTCAGGGTCGCCAGGCGCGCGTCACCGTCCTGGAGCGCCTGATCGAGGCCGACCAGTCCGTCGACCAGCAGCTCTCCGTCGTCTCCAACCAGACGCAGCCGCGGCGCCCACGGAGCTTCAGCGCCCACCCCAAGCTCGGCGAGCGTCAGTCTCTCCGCCATGGGCGAGCGCGCGGGGACGTCGACGACGCGGTACCAGAAGTCGATCCCTGTCTCCAAGGGGATCAGCGTCAGCGCGAGGCTACGGCTCGCGTCGAGCGCCACCAGCGTGTACGCCGCGCCCTCCGGTGCATCGCCGGCGACGGCGTACTGCAGGCTCAGCACCTCTTCGCTCACCAGCGCCCCCGATCGCTCGATCCGGATCCGCGGCCCAACGAGCTGCTGGTCGAGGAAGTGAGTCTCCGCGTAGACCAGCTGACCGGAGTCGTGCTCGTAGACGCGCAGCGGCGCGCCGTGCTCCCAATAGGAGGCCTGGTGGAAGCGATACCCGGCAGCGTGTAGCGGCCCGTTGACGGTCACCTCGCCGCCGGCGACCTCCGTCCCGCCCTCGGCGACGCGCAAGACGCTGCGGAAGTCGAGCGCCTGCCCGTCGTCGGCGAACCGAGCGATCGCGTCGTCGACGATGATCTGCACCTGCGGCCGCTCGGCGCCCGGCGCGAAGAGCGGGTGGCTCTCGCCCTCCGCGACCCAGAACTGATACTCCTCGCCGCCGAACTTCGTGGTCAGCGTTGCGCCCAGCAGCAGCAGCAGCGCGAGATGCGTGACGAACGTGGCCAGCTGGCTCCAGCCGAAGCGGTCCGCGAACAGCTCGACCGCGCCGTCCGCCTCGGCGATCTGCTCAACGCGGTAGCGGCGGCGCTGCAGCGCGGTGGTCACCACCGCGACGCTCTCCGCAAGCGGCAGCGGCGCCGCCAGGTCGCGTGAGTAGCGATGCCGCGCCCGCTCGAAGTACGCAGCGTTGACGCGTCGCGGCGGCCGCCGCACCGTTCGCCAGATCGGCGCTGAGCGGCTGACCGTGCAGACAGCGATCGCCACCGCCACCAGCGCGATCAGCGCGTACCAGTAGGGCTGTTGGTAGAGGTTGAAGATGCCGCCGTTGGCGTCATAGAACCAGGGAAACTCGGCCAGCGGGTCGGTCGCCCACCCCCACGTCCCGCGCTGCGCATCGATGTGCGCCTCGATCTGCCCGGGGATGCCGATCAGCTGCGGCGGCACCTGGGGGATGATCACCCCCGCGGCAGAAAACAGCGCCGCCCCAAGGATCAGCCCAATCGCCCACCGCACCGAGGTCAGGCGTCGCCAGATCCAGTAGGGCAAACTGGGCAAGGCGACCCGCCCGGACGGCCGCCGCGAGCCCGAGCTGATTGCCGACATCGGCGCCTCAACCCCTTTGCCCCTCAGCCTACCCCGCGATCAGCTGCGGCCACCCTCCCCGAGCACAGCCCCCGTAAGCGGGAGGACGACATGGTCGGCGTCGGCGATCACGCCGCTGGCGCGGAGGTGGTTGACGGCGACGAGCGGGACGGCGGAGGTGGGTTCGCAGGCGAGATCGTGTTGGGCGAGCTGGCGCTGTGCAGCGAGGATCGCCGCTTCGGGGACGGCTGTTGCCGTGCCGCCAGATGCGCGGATGGCCGCGACCATCTCGTCGAGCCGCGGTGGCGACGCGACGGCGATGCCGTCGGCGACGGTCGCCATCGCCGGTCGCGTCGCTCGCCCGTTCACGGCGGCGACCAGCGGCTCGACCGACTCGGACTGGGCGGCGTGCAGACGGGGGAGGCGATCGAGTCTGCCGATTGCCAGGAGTTCCTCGAAACCGCGCTGGAGGCCGAGCAGCAGCGAGCCGTTGCCGACCGGCAGCACGATGTGGTCGGGCGGCGCGGCGAGCCGCTCGATCAACTCCCACGCGACCACCTTCATCCCCTCGGCGAAGTAGGGGCTGAGATTGTGTGAGAGGAACGGCAGCCCGCGCTCGGCGGCGAAGCGCTGCGCGGCCTCGGATGCGGCCGCGCGCGGCCCCGGAACAGGGTGCGGGACGCCCCAGCGCTCAATCTTGGCCAGCTTCGCGCATGGCGCGTCGGCGGGCAGGAAGATGTGCGCCCGCATCCCAACGCTGCTGCCGTAGGCGGCGAGCGCCGCGCCGGCGTTGCCCGACGAGTCCTCGACGAACTCGCGCACCCCGAAATCCCGCGCCGCACCGATCAGGATCGCCGCGCCGCGATCCTTGAAGGAGCCGGTGGGCGCGCGAAACTCGAGCTTCGCCCAGAAGCCACCCGCGAGTTCGACGCGCACGAGCGGCGTGTCGCCCTCGCCCAGCCTGACCGCCGCCCACGCCCGGCGCGGGCCGTCGGCCGAAGGCGGATCGTCGTAGTCGACGCGAAACAGACCGCCGCACTCGCCGCAGCGCAGCTCCAGCGTCGGCTCGGCGGTCGCGTCGCAGCGCAGGCAGCGCAATCGGTGCCGCCTCATGCGTGCTGCGCGAAGAACGTTCGGATGTCGGCCAGCAACAGCTCAGGCTCCTCCATCGCGGGGAAGTGGCCGCCGGCCGGGAACTCGGTCCAGTGCGCGACATTGTACGCGCGCTCGCACCAGCTGCGCGGCGGCAGCGGCGTGCCGCGCACCAGCCGCACGATCCCGGTCGACGCGCCCACCCGCTGACCGGCGCGCAGCGCCACCTGACCGCCGACCTCCGCTTCGACCGTCGCCGCCGGGCGCGCCGCCTCGTGATAGATGCGCATCGAGGAGTTGATCGTCTCGCTGAACCAGTAGATCGAGATCGTCGTGAGCAGCTCGTCCATCGTGAAGCGCCGCAGCACATCTCCGCCGCGCGGCGCTTCCTCCGGTGTCATGCAGTCGCTCAGCATCCACCACTTGTCGACCAGCCACGCCGCCAGCCCGGCGGGGGAGTCGGCGAGGCCATACGAGAGCGTCTGGAAGCGCGTGCCATGGATCGCGCGGTGCGCCGCGTCGTCGCGCACGTACGGCGCCTGCTCATCGCGGAAGAAGCGCCGCTCCCCCTCGGACTGCGGCCGCGCCTCAGCGCCTGGCGGCGCGAGCGGCGCCGCGGTCAGATGCAACGCGCGCAGTCGTGACTCATGGCGTAGGCCGAGCTGGCCGCCAACCGCCGCGCCCCAGTCGCCGCCGTGGTAGCCGAACCGCTCGTAACCGAGACCCTCCATCAGCTGCACCCACATGTCGGCGATCGCCGGCGGCCCCACGCCGCGCCGCCGCGGAATTTGCGACCATGCGTAGCCGGGCAACGAGGGCGCCACGACATCGAACGCGGGAGCGTTCGGATCTTCGGGCTCCGCGAGGCGATCGATCAGCTTGTAGAACTCGAAGACCGACGAGGGCCAGCCGTGCTGGATCAGCAGCGGGATCGCGTCGGGCCGCGAACTGAGGCGCTGGAAGAAGTGAATCTCGAGCGTCTCGCCGTTCGGACAATCCAGCGGCGTTCGGTACTGCGGGAACGCGTTCAACAGGCGCTCCGCGGCGCGCCAGTCGAAGCCGTCGGCCCAGTAGTCGCAGAGCTCGCGCAGGAAGGAGCGATCAACCCCGTAGAGCCACTCCGAGCCCGGCACTTCGGGCAGCCAGCGCGTCTCACGCAGCCGCTCGCGCAGCGTCTCGATCTTCGCTTCGGCCACCGCGACCTGGAACGGCGTAGATTTCACCGTCGGCCCCGAACTAGCGCAGCGGGCGGAAGAAGTCGCGGATGTCCTGAGCCAGCAGCTCCGGCTCCTCAAGCGCCGCAAAGTGGCCGCCGCGGTCGTGCTCCGACCACTGCGTGATGTTGTAGCCCGGCTCGCACCAGCTGCGCGGCGCGGTGATGATCTCGCGCGGGAAGATCGAGAATCCGGTCGGCGTCTCGAGCCGCCCGGGCAGGAAGTTCTCGGGCCCGTTCTGGCGCATCTCGTAGTAGTAGCGCGTGCTGCTGTTGATCGTGGCGGAGAACCAGTAGATCGAGATGTTGGTCAGAATCTCGTCCTTGCTGAAGCGCTTCTCGATGTCGCCGTCGCAGTCGCTCCAGGCGCGCCACTTCTCGGTGATCCAGCCCGCCAGGCCGGCCGGTGAGTCGGTCAGGCCGTAGGAGAGCGTCTGCGGGCGGGTGCCCTGAATCGCCTGGTAGCCCGTCTCCTGCGCCTGCCACTGCTGCGCCCGCGTCGCAACCGATCGCTCTTCGTCCGTCCACGTCGCCGGATCGGTTTGCGGCGGGCGACCGATCGGCATGTTGATCTGCGCGCCGATGCAGTTGTCGGGGTGCTGATAGGCGACCTGCGCGGTGACGATCGCGCCCCAGTCGCCGCCCTGCGCGCCGTAACGCTCGTAGCCGAGCTGCTTCATCAACTCGCCCCAGAGCAACGCCGTGCGCTTCTGCCCGAAGCCGCCCGATGTCGGAATCTCAGAGAACCCGTAGCCCGGCAGCGAGGGTGCGACGACCGTAAACGCGTCGGCCGCGTCGCCGCCGTGCGACGCCGGGTCGGTGAGCAACGGCAGGATCTTGCTGACCTCGTAGAACGTGCCCGGCCAGCCGTGCGTGAAGACCAGCGGCAGCGGGTCGGGCCCGACACCCTGCTGGTGCACGAAGTGGACGTTGTAGTCCTCAACGCCGTCGGCGCTGACCGCTTGCGTGAACTGCGGCATGCGGTTCAGGTAGGTCTCCTGCACGCGCCAGTCGAAGCTGGTCCGCCAGTATTCGCAGAGTTCCTTCATGTAGGCGAGGTTGGCGCCGTACTGCCAGCCACTGTCTTCGACTTCGGAGGGCCAGCGGGTCTGCGTCAGGCGGCGCTTCAGGTCGCGCAGGTCGGTGTCGGCGACCTCGATCTTGAACGGCTCTGGCATGGTTCAAACCTCCTGGAGAATGGTGTCAGGTGTTGCGTCAGGTTGCGCGTCGAGCGTCAAGCATGGTGCGCGCAGTATCGCACCCGAGCGCAGTGATCAGCTCTCGACGACATCGCCGGAGACGGGGTCGACGCGGACGCCCTTGGCTTCGACCCAGGCGAGGCTGCGATCGATCTCGTCGTGGTCGCCCTCGAGCTCGAGCACGACCCAGCCGAACTCGTGCTCCACATCCGCCATGCGAATGTTGGTCACGACCTCGAACTCGTGGCCGAGCAGGTAGATGACGGGCTCGCGCACAGCGTCGCCCTCGAATGTGAAGCGGACGCGTCGGTTCGCCATTGCTGTCCTCGTGTTCAGTGCGTTCAGTTCTTGCCGGCCGCCGCAAAGGCGTCCTCGAAGGACTTCAGCGTGCCCTCGACCGGGATCGGCTGTGTGACGTGGTCCACGACGGCGTCCGTCGTTTTGAGTCCGCCGCCCGTGATGAAGGCGACGGTTGATTCGTCGGGATCCAGCAGGCCGCGTTCGAGCGCCTGGCGCAGGCCGGCGATCGTGACGCCGCCCGCCGTCTCGGCGAACACGCCCTCCGTCTGCGCGAGCAGCTGGATGCCTTCGACCACTTCGGCGTCGCTCACCGAGGCCGCGCCGCCGTCGGTCTTGGCCATCGTCTTGAGCGCGTAGTAGCCGTCGGCCGGGTTGCCGATCGCCAGACTCTTGGCGATTGTGTTGGGCTTGACCGGGCGGATATTGGTCGTGCCGTTCTCCCAGGCGGTCGAGATCGGCGAGCAACCGGTGGCCTGGGCGCCGATCATGCGGACCTCGGCCTCGTCGATCAGGCCGTAGGTCTGCAGCTCCTCGAAACCCTTGTGAATCTTGGTGAAGAGCGAGCCGGACGCCATCGGCGCGACGCACTGGCGCGGCGCCTTCCAGCCCAGCTGCTCGGCAACCTCGAACGCCAGCGTCCGCGAGCCCTCCGAGTAGTAGGGCCGCACATTGATGTTGACGAAGGCCCAGTCGTGGTTGTCGGCCAGCTCCGAGCAGAGCCGGTTGACGTCGTCGTAGGAGCCGTTCACGGACACGATCGTGGGGTTGTAGATCGCCGAGCCCAGCACCTTGCCGGCCTCCAGATCGTGCGGGATGAAGACGATCGCGCGCATCCCGGCGCGCGCGGCATGAGCGGAGACCGCGTTGGCGAGGTTGCCCGTGGAGGCGCAGGCCAGCGTGTCGAAGCCGTGCTGGCGCGCGCGGCTGCTGGCCACGGCGACCACCCGGTCCTTGAACGACCACGAGGGGTTGCAGGTGTCGTTCTTGATCCAGAGCTCACGCATGCCCAGCTTGCGCGCGAGGTTGTCCGCGCGCTGTAGCGGCGTGTAGCCGACGCCGAGGTCGACGATGTACTCGTCGTCGACGGGCAGGAGGTCCCGATAGCGCCAGATCGAGCGCGGGCCGGACTCGATCAGCTCGCGCGTCACGCGGGCCTTGATGGCGCCCTGGTCGTAGCGGACTTCAAGCGGGCCGAAGCAGAAATCACAAACGTTGAGCGGATCGAGCGGGAACTCGCGGTCGCACTCACGACAGCCGAGGTGTGTGGCGTTGGTCATCGGGCGGGGGCTTTCGAGTGTGGGCGCTGGCGGTCACTCCGACCGTCGTGGGGGCAGTGGTGCAGGCCCTCGCCAGTCCGGCGCAATGCTCAGCGCGCCAGGCCGGGAAGAGCCCCGGGCATCGCCATGCGGCCCTCGGCCGCGACAACCGGGTGCCGGCCCTCGGCCGCGCGTCGCATCATCGTTCGAAGTTCAGGCATGATCGCTTCGAAGCGTGCCACCCCGTGACTCGCAGGTCAAGCGCAGAACCGTCAACGAACACGCTTAGTCGGCTTCCCAGACTCGCGTCATGTCGATCGACAGGCCCACACAAACCTCCTCGCCGGAGAGCGCTTCGGGCCGCTCGAGCCGCTCGACCGAGCCGTCACCCCGATAGATCCAGACGATCTCCTCGTAGGGATCGATCAGCCAACCAAGCCGCACACCGTTGCTCATCCAGTGCTGCATCTTGGACTGTTGGGCGGGCACGGTCTGCGAAGGCGAACGGACCTCCACGATGAAGCGCGGAGACAGATGGAATTGGCCGCGCAGTCCGCCCCGCTCTACGATCTGCTCCGCATCCACCCACGAGACATCCGGGCCGCGAGCAGAGCTGTCGGGCAGGAAATAGCCGCCATTCTCGCCGCGGGTCTCGCCACTGCTCCCCATCGCCCAGAACGTCACAAACGCGAGAATCTTCGTCGATACGCTCTCGCTGAGGCCGTCGGGCCAAGTCATCTGATGCAGTCTCCCATCGGCCGTCCGCTCAAAGATCTGCTCCGGATTGAGCTCACCGATCTCCAGGAACCGCTCATCCGTCAGCTCCCAATCCGGGGGCAGGCGGATCGGCTGCGGATCGTCGTAGACGAGCGCCGACGCTTCGAGTGAGACCGCAGGGGGCTGTCGCTGGGCGACCATTTGCGAGACCTCTCAGGGCAACGATACGAGACCCGGCTTGGCGCCGCCCGCCCGCGCGGAGCTAGCCGTAGCGCTCCTCGCGCCAGGGATCGCCGTGCATGTGGTAGCCGTACATCTCCCAGAAGCCGGGTTGGTCGCGCGGCAGGAACTCGATCCCGCCGACCCACTTCGCGCTCTTCCAGAAATACAGCGACGGCACCACCACCCGCGCCGGGCCCCCGTGCTCGGGTCGCAGCGGCGCCCCGTCGTGCGCGACGGCCAGCATCGCGTGGTCGTCGGCGCGCAGGTCGGCCAGGCGGATGTTCGACGTGTAGCCGCCGTAGCAGTGGAACATCACCGAATCGGCCTCCGGCGAGACATCGAGCTGGGCGAACAGATCGCTCAGCAGCACGCCCTGCCAGTTGTTGTCGTAGCGCGACCAGTGCGTCACGCAGTGAATGTCGTTGAAGCGGTCGGTTAGCCCGATCCCGACGAACTCGTCCCAGTTGAACACGCGCTCCTGCCCGACCGCCCCCCAGACCTGCAGCGTCCAGTCCTTCGTCTCCACGCGCGGTGTGCCGCCGTAGGTCAGCACCGGCCATTGGCGCACGAGCCGCTGGCCCGGCGGCAACCGGTCGTGCCCCGTGCGGGCGCGCAGCTCCTGAGCCTCGCTGAAGATCGGACCTGTCGAGATCAGTTCGTCCGGCACACGCACACTCCTGCGGCCCCACAATTCGCCTGGGGCGCCCGATGATCGTATCGCATCGCCGACAAGTTGACGCTGTACGCTCGACACACAATGGCGGGCTCAGCAAGCGTTGACGAGACCGCCGAACCGCCACCGCGTCCACGCTTCGACGCTCGACGCCACCTGCCCTTCCTCGGCGCCGCTGCGCTGATCGTGGCGCTCGACCAGATCACCAAGGTGATCCTGCGCGGCTCGCTCGAGCTCGGCGAGCGCGAGCAGCTTGCCCAGTTCTTCTCCTTCTCGCACGTCGCCAACGATGGCGGCGCGTTCGGCATCTTCGGCGGCGCGAACACGATCCTCGCCGTCTCCGCCGTCGTCGCGATCGTGATCGTCGCCGCCTACTACCTGTTTCCCCCACTCAACCACTGGCTGATTCGCAGCGGGCTGGCTCTGATCCTCGGCGGCGCGATCGGCAACCTGCTCGACCGCATCTACCAGGGCCACGTGACCGACTTCATCGACTTCATCCACTTCCCCGCCTTCAACGTCGCCGACGCCGCGATCAACGTGGGCGTCGCCGGAGTGATCATCGCGATCATCTTCACCGACAGCAGCCGCCTGAAGCGCTGACGCGGGTCCGGCAGCCCGGCGTGCTGCTGATAGCGTGAGCGTGTGCCAGATCCGCCGATGGAACTCCTCGCCGACCTTGATGACGAACGCCTCGATGTCTTCGTCAGCCGTCGCCTGCCCGGTACCTCCCGATCGCACGCGCGCAAGCTGATCGACAGCGGCCTCGTCCGCGTCGAGGGCTCGCTCGAACGGCCCTCCTACCGTCTGCATTTCGGCGAGCTGATCGCGGTGCACCCCGCCGAGGCCGCCCCCGCTCCGACCCCCGTGGCCATCGACCTTGATGTGATCTTCGAGGACGAGCACCTCGTGGTGCTCAACAAGGCCGCCGGCCTCACCGTGCATCCCGCGCCGGGCGAGCGCGATACCACCCTGACCAGCGCGCTGGTCAGCCGCTGGCCGCAGCTCGCGCAGCTCGGCGACACGATGCGCGCCGGCCTCGTCCACCGGCTGGACCGCGACACGACCGGCCTGCTGATGGTGGCCAAGACCGAGGCCGCACTCGCGGCGCTCCAGCAACAACTGCGCGAGCGCTCCGTCGAAAAGAAGTACCTCGCGGTCGTCGCTGGCGTCCCCGACCCCGAGGTCGGCCTGATCGACGCCCCGCTCGGCCGCGACCCCGCCGACCCCCGGCGCATGGCGGTGGTCGACCGCGGGCGCAGCTCGCGCACCGGCTACCGCCTGCTCGAGCGATTCGTCGACGCGTCGCTGCTCGAGTGCGACCTGATCACCGGCCGCACGCACCAGATCCGCGTGCATCTCGCGGCGATCGGCCACCCGATCGCCGGCGACGGCATGTACGGGATTCAATGCGGCGACATCCAGCGCCAGGCCCTCCACGCCCGCTCGATCACGTTCACCCACCCACATCACGGCGAGTCGGTTGATCTCAGCGTCGATCCGCCGGACGATTTCCGCGCACTGCTCGAGCGCCTGCGCGGCGGCTCGATCCTGCTCGACACACCGACCAATTCACCGCGTCCCCGCCGGCCGCGCGACCCCAACCGCACCAAACGACGCCGGAGCCAGCGTGTCCGATAACCACGTCCGCGTCCGCTACGGGCCGTCCCCGACAGGCGAGCCGCACATCGGCAACATCCGCACCGCGCTGTTCGACTGGCTGCTCGCGCGCCGCCACGGCGGACAGTTCATCGTGCGAATCGAAGACACCGACCAGTCACGCCGCGTCGAAGGCGCCGAAGCGCAGATCCTCGACGCGCTGCGCTGGCTCGGCCTCGACTGGGACGAGGGGCCCGACATCGGCGGGCCGCACGCGCCGTATCGTCAGTCGGAGCGGCTGCCGCTCTATCGCGCTGCAGCCGACACCCTGCTCGAGTCGGGCGCCGCCTACCGCTGCTTCTGCTCGCCCGACCGTCTCAACGCCGTGCGCAAGGCCCAGCAGCAGCAGAAGCTCCCGCCCGGTTACGACCGCCACTGCCGCAGCCTGACGCCCGACCAGGTTGATGTCGCCGCCGCGGCCCACGGACCCGGCGTCGTGCGCATGGCAATGCCCCAGGCCGGCGTGACGGTTGTGGACGACGCGCTGCGCGGCCCGGTGGAGTTTCGCAACGACCTGCTCGACGACCACGTGCTGCTCAAGCGCGACGGCTTCCCCACCTACCACCTCGCCTCCATCGTCGACGACCGTGAGATGGAGATCTCCCACGTGATCCGCGGCGAGGAGTGGTTGCCGAGCGCTCCGCGGCACGTCGCGCAATACGCAGCGCTCGGCTGGCCCGCGCCGATCTGGGTGCACGTGCCGATCATCCGCGGTCCGGACAAGGGCAAGCTGAGCAAGCGCCACGGCGCGACCAGCCTGCGCGCCTACGGCGACGAGGGCTACCTGCCCGAGGCGCTGCTCAACTTCATGGCGCTGCTCGGTTGGTCGAAGGACGAATCGACCACGATCATGTCGCGCGACGAAATCCGCGACGCCTTCTCAATCGAAGGCCTCGGCCTGGCCAGCGCAATGTTCGATGTCGAACGTCTGCGCGAGATGAACGCGCGCTACATCCGCGACCTCGCAGCCGACGACTTCCTCGAGCGTGGGCGGCCCTGGCTGGAGGCCGCGATCGGCCGCCCGCTCGATCTGGCGCCGCTGCTGCCGCTCGCCGGTGCGATCCAGGAGCGCGTCAAGCTGCTGCCCGAAATCGTCGACTACGCCGACTTCTTCTACGTCGCGGGTCCGCTCGAATACGCCAACGCCGAGCTGATGGGCCGCGGCTACCGCAACAAGCCCTGGGCCGCGCTCGAGGCCCTTGAGGCCGTGCTCAGCACGATGCGTGCCCTCGAAGCCTGGACCGCGGAGACGATCGAGGCAGCGCTGCGCACCCTGGCCGAGCAACGCGGTGAGAGACCGGGCGTGCTGTTCACCCCGATTCGGGTCGCCACGACCGGCAAGCGGATCGCCCCACCACTCTTCGACACGCTTGAGGTGCTCGGTCGCGAGAAAACGCTGGAGCGTCTGAACGCCGCCGCCGAGCACCTGGCCCGGCCCGACGACTGAATCCACGGCCGGCGACTCGGTTGACGCCCGGTTTGACGCCTACTTCGCTTGCCGCGTTCGTGGGGCCGCTGATATCGTGGCGACGTTGGGGATTGGTCTAGTGGTAGGACGACTGACTCTGGCTCAGTTAGCGGGGGTTCGAATCCTCCATCCCCAGCCAACCCGCTCACCACGTGGGGCATTCGTCTAGCGGCCCAGGACACCGCCCTCTCAAGGCGGAGATCGGGGGTTCGAATCCCCCATGCCCTACCACCCATTCGATCGATATCTCTTGACCAGGTGATGCGCAGCGCCGCGTTGCGCATCACACATGTGTCCCAAGCCGCAGAGCTCTCGTGCTCAGGGACGCGGGCCTCTTCCACGATCCCAAACACCCATGCGTAGTACACCAGACGGGAGTCGGGTCCGGTGGGCCAGGCGTTTCACGCCCAACTCGATCAGCGACTACGCGCGCAAGTGTTGCCGGATCTCGCCGGGACGCACCTTCGCACCACTAACCGCCGCGAATATCTCTCGGACCAATCCGTCGAACACGATCGACTGAAAGTCCGGCTCGTTCATGTACCGCGACACGAGCACGTCATTCTCGCTCATCCGCTCGTACATCAGCTGCTGAATCTGTTCGCCGACTCCCAACTTGAACTTCTCCACGGGGTTCGCGAGCGCGGTTTGACGGATTCCCTCGTTTTGAACAGCGCTTTCCTTGATCTGCTCGAAGAAGAGCCGGTCCGCATCCGTGAACTCCGTGCCGAATCGATCGTTCAGGCGCTCGATGATCTCGGAGAGCGGCGCCTTCTCCTCCTCAGGATCGCCTGTCCCCACTTCTGTCGGGCTGGCGACGTATTCGGCCGCTCCCTCGGCAATGGAGATCGCGCCCGACGACACCCGCTGCAGCCGGTAGTACACCAGCTCCACGTCGTCGCCGAGCTGAATCGCATCGTCCTCTCGATCTGCCTGGAGCTGGGGAAGCAGCGCCCGGCCATAGGCGGAGAGGCGCTCCAGATCGACGTCGGCATACGGGATGATCTGGCTCAGGAAGGCGTAGAGATTCACGAAGGCGTTCAGCTTGTCGCGGAAGTCGGTCTGTTCTTCATCCTCCATCGAGCGGAAACGATTCACTGCCGGCTGAAGCTGGCCTGCAAGCTGTGCGTGGACGCTCGCCGCGTCCAGCGACTTGCCGCTGAAGAAGGCCTGGGCGAACTCCTCGACTTCACTCCAGAAGTAAACCTGCATCCCGTCGAGCTCGTGCTTGAGCTCCTCCAGCCGGTGCGGATCTGAGGATTCCAGCAGTTGTGTCTGGTCGTAGTACGGCTTGAACGCCGCTCGAATCTCGTCCGGGTCGTTGACAAAGTCGAGGACGAATGGTGGCTGCTTCCCTGAGGCGATGCGATTGAGGCGGGACAGCGTCTGCACGGCCTGGACGCCGTCGAGACGCTTGTCGACATACATCGCCTGCAGCAGCGGCTGGTCGAATCCCGTCTGGTACTTCTCCGCCACGAGCAGGACGTTGTAGTCGGACGAGGCGAACCGCGACGGCAGCGCCGACTCGCTGATCGGCTTGCCGGTCACCGCGTCGATATTCATGCCCGGCTCAGTGAAGTCTTCGCCGGTGGCGTCGTCGTGGACCGTTCCGCTGAACGCGACGAGCGGTCGGACATCCTCGTAGCCGTTCTCCTTGATGTATTTCTGGAAGGCCCTCATGTAGCGGACCGCGTGAAGCCGCGAAGATGTGACGACCATCGCTTTCGCCCGTCCGTACATCAGGTGACGCACGTGGTTGCGGAAGTGCTCGACGATGACTTCGGTCTTCTGTGAGACGTTGACGGGGTGCAAATGCAAGTACTTGGCGAGCGCGGTCTGCGCGCGGCGCTTCGGCAGGTCGGGGTCGTCCTCGGCCTCTTTCACCAGCTTGTAGTAGGCGTTGTAATCGATGTAGTGCCTGAGGACATCGAGGATGAACCGTTCCTCGATCGCCTGCCGCATGCTGTAGACGTGAAACGGAACCGGATTCGCGTCCGCTGAGGGCTTGCGGCCGAACAGCTCCAGCGTCTTGCCCTTCGGAGTGGCGGTGAAGGCAAAGAATGAGAGATTGGGCTGCGGACCGCGCGACTCCGAGTACGATTCGATCGTCGCGTTGACGATGTCCTCACCGTCTTCAGCCCTTTCTAACGCCTCTTGCCCACGAGCGCCGAGAATGCCCTTCATCTCCCGCGCCGTGTCGCCGGACTGACTGGAGTGGGCTTCATCCACGATGACCGCGTACGTTCGCTTCGCAATCTGGCGGCGCCACTGATCGGCCCGCTTGACGTCAGCCTCGGCGGCCTCGTCTGGATCCGCCGCACCCGCGACCCGAAGCAGACCTCTCATCACAAACGGAAACTTCTGCAGCGTCGTGATCACGATCTTCGTCCCGTCGACCAGCGCCGAGGCGAGCTGCCGAGAGTTCTGATCGATCGCCTGGACTACCCCTTGCGCATGCTCGATCTGGTAGATCGCGTCCTGCAACTGACGATCCAGGACCCGCCGGTCGGTGATCACGATCACGCAGTCGTAGACCTTGTGGTCGCCGTCGGTGTGCAGGCTCGCAAGCCGGTGCGACAGCCAGGAGATGCTGTTCGTCTTGCCGCTGCCGGCCGAGTGCTGGATCAGGTAGTTGTGCCCCGGTCCCTCAGCCTTGGCTCGCGCGACGAGCTTGTTGACCGAGTCAAGTTGGTGGTAGCGAGGGAAGATCACTGACTCTCGCTTGACCGTGCGTGTGCCCGCCGCATCCTCGATCTTGTCTTCGCGCGTCTCGGTGAAGATGTACGAGCCGATGATGTCGAGGAACCGCTCCCGCTCCAACACCTCTTGCCAGAAGTAGTTCGTCAGATAGCCGTCGGACGCCGGCGGATTGCCGTAGCCGCACTCGATCCCGCCGGGATTACTGCCGCGGTTGAAGGGCAGGAAGCGCGTCTTCTCGCGGTCAAGCCGAGTCGTCATGTGAATCTCGTCGGTGTCGGCGGCAAAGTGGACGAGCGCACGCTTCTGGAAGCGGAAAAGCGGCGCGTTGGGCTCGCGATCCTGTTGGTACTGCCGGATTGCACTCTTCCACGTTTGGCCGGTCATCGGATTCTTGAGTTCGCAGGTTGCGACCGGGACGCCGTTGAGCGCGAACAGCAGGTCGATCTCATGCCCCTTGCCCGGATGACAGAGCGCCTGCCGCGTCACGCTCAGTTCATTGCGCTGGAATCTGGCCAGCGCCTCGTCGTTGAGACCGTGCGCCGGCTTGAAGTACGCGAGCCGGAAGGTCTGACCGTAAAACTTGAACCCGTGACGCAGAACGTGCAGCGAACCCTTGGTGTCGAGCTCTTTCACCAACGTCTCGACGATTCGCGATTCCAGCTCGCCATGATGCAGCGCGGCCATCTTCTCCCACTGATCCGGCTGGGTCTCACGCATGAACGAGACGGCCCGAGCCCCAAACAGCGCGCGCGCGACATCCCACTCATCGCGATCCGCTGTAACCCAGCCGGAGTCGATCAGCATCGCTTCGACGGTCGCCTCGAACGCCTGCTCCTTGGTCTGGGTGGTCATGAGGACCGCCTCCGTTCGCGCAATCGAACTGCATCCAAGATATCGCCACCCGGGACATTGTCTTGACGACGCGAATTCCGAGCGCGACACTTGCCCACACGGAGGAGAGTGCCGGTCATGATGAGGTTTGTCTTCGATGAACGTAAAGCGGCGCAAGCGGCGTCAATCCTGCTCGAGCGCGCCGGCGGCTCAATGCCGTACATCAAGCTGATCAAGCTGCTCTACCTCGCCGACCGCGCCGCCCTGATCGAGACCGAAGCGACGATCACCTACGACCGCTACGTCTCGATGAAGCACGGCCCGACGCCCTGCCAAATGCTCGAGCTGATCATGCAGGAACATCCACCCGAAGATTCGATCTGGCATCGCTACGTCAAGCGGCGCTACTTCGACGCCGCCCTCTGTGGCCCTGCCGAATCGAATCAGCTCTCCGAAAACAACGTGAACCTGCTCAACGACGTTTACGAGACCTACGGCAAATTGCGGCCATCGGCGGTGGTCAGCCAGACCCAGGCCCTGCCCGAATGGCAAGATCCGGATGAGACCTCGATCCCGATCGACCCGGCCGACATCCTCCGCTACGCCGGCTACAGCGACTACGCGATCGAGTTGGCCGCCGATCAGGCAGAAGCCATTTACCAGCTGCGCACTCAGCTGGTAATCAGCGCTTGAACCCAGGAGACACGTTCTTTGGCCTTGACGAGAAGGGGCACCTCTGGGTGATCCTCTCCGATGCCGCCGATGATGGTAGCGTCGTTGTCGTCAATTTCACCACCCATGATCCGGCACGGCGAGCAACGTGCAGCAGCGCATGCGTCGTCGTTGCCCCCGGCGAACATTCCTATCCGTCGCACGACTCCTGCATCTTCTATTTGGGGGCCGCACCGGCCAACGTGCGCCTAATCCGCGAACGCGTGGCCAATGGGCGCTATGAGGCGCTCGATCCGATATCGGCGCCACTGCTTGAGCGCATCCGACGGGGAGCGCTCATCTCGCCCGATACTCCAGCGCCGCTCAAGCCGGCAATTCGGCGGAGCCTTCGACAATCGTAGCTGACTCCCGCACGTCGATCTTGCCCGTGACCGCAGCGGTAATAAGTGCGGAACGGTACTCCTGGAGGCGCTCGATCGCCTGCCCCATCGACCCAATGATCTTCTGAGACCGTCGTTCGATTTGATTGACGTGCTTAACAATCAACGCTTGTTCTTCCATCGGTGGAACCGCGGTTACCAGAGCCAGGAACTGTTGCGGGTAAAGTCGCAGCCTCGATGTCCACACCCCTCTCGACTCGGAAGTAATCCCGAGAACGTATCGCGCGGATCGAAACGCCATGTCGACGAAGCGCGCGTTCAATCGCGAACTCGGAGTGTAGACGTTATAGGATGGGCTGACGAGGCCCTCTTCCCGAGCCGTTCCAGCGGCACCCATCCACGCCCACATTGTGTTGATCACAAGATCCCCGGGATAGCAACGCTTGTACCCTTTCAATGTCTCAGCCATGAACATGCCCACATCTGGCTTCTCGGACCGCCGCGTTATTCCTGTGATGTGTGAGACTGTGAGCAGCTCCCCTTCCCCGTTCGGCGACCGCTCGTCACGCTCGCTGAAGAGCCTGCGGTTCGTCATTACCTGCCAGTGCTCCGGGACATCTCCCAACCACTCCACGCCCGAGGGCTTGAGGCGCGGCGAGGGGTCGAGCCCGGCGGCGCGGGCGGCCTCGGGGGGGAGACCGCGCGTCACCGTGCGCGTGATCAACGCCGTCCGGCACTCCTGCAACCGCTCGATCAGCAACCGCTTCTTCGCCACCAGCGAGTCAATCCGCTCGGTCTCCCCGTCGAGGAAAGCGGCGATCGCGCGCTGCTCGTCGAGGGGTGGGAGGGGGAGCAGCACATCGCCGACCGCTGCATTCGGCAGTCCGTACCGTGTCACCCCGGACGCCGATGTCTGGAGCTGCCGATTGACGGCCCCAGACTGCATGGCGCGGTACAAGAAGAAGGGATCCGTCTCAGGGCCGGACCGGATGATCCCGAGGTGGTACCCGCACACGAAGTCGTCAGCGGTCTCATCGACCACGGCCGGGACTGCGATGTCGCGCCAGTCCTCGGAGTCCTTGGTGATGAGGACATCTCCGACGCGGAGCTTGAAGCGCTCCACCTCGCCGGCTGAGGCTGTCGCCGTCATGAACTCGCCTTCGCCCGCCCGAATGCGATCGCCGTAGTAGACATCGGTGTAGTTGCAGAGCCTGACCGGCAGCTCGCCGTCCGCGGTCCTCTTGTCGACGTTGCTCGTGCGGTACGCGGCGACGTGCTCCAGCCGCCGCACCTCCCAGTGCTCGGGCACCTCGCCGAGCCACTCGACGCCCGAGTCGCGGTAGTGGGGGTAGGCGCGCACGGACTAACGCCTCACGAAGTCCGCGTAGATGTCGATCGTCTCCGCTATCGAACGACGCGCGACGTCGTAGCCCTCAAAGCGGGTCCAACTTCCTTGCATCGTCTGGATGATGTCTCTCAGCCGGCGCAGATTCTCCTCGCTCCCAAGATCGAGTCCGGCGAGTTCCGCCGAGACGTATTCCGGCTGGTCGAGTTCCGCTCCGTCCTCAAGTCGCTTGAGTTGTCTTAGCGAGCGGTTGGGATCATCCGCGTAGTAGGTCGCAGCCTCCAACCAGTTCAGAGTGTCCCTCGGGTCTGAGCCTACCTGAGCGGTTGGATCCCCCAGCGGTCGCTGCTCGTTGAGATGGTTGATGAGGTCGGCCCCTCGTGCGTCTCCTTGAACGAAGCGTCGGTAGAGCTCGGGATCACGAAGCTTGGTCGCCGCAAGCAGGACGACCAGCGGTGGGTACAGCCTCTTGCTTACCAACGACTCCCGCGCCGCGAGCGCCACTAGCCGGACGCAGTAGTCCATATCTCGGAGCGAGAGGCCCATGCGACCAAGGACGACGGGCAGAACTCGCGCAATCCCATTGAGTTCATTCTCGTAGTAGAGGTTTCCCCGGTGTTGATCCACTTCCGAAAAGAACGCACTCAGGCGGAATTTCGCGACTAAGTGCGTGCAGAATTGCCCAGGATCCGCGTCCGGCAGGACGAACTCCATGTCGAAGAACCGTCGCAGATACTCCCCCGCATCAATCTCCCCGTAGACCGACTGCAGGGACTTCGTGAGTTCGCTGCGGTTGATGCCGAAGACGAACACGATATTCTCGACATCGAAGATGTGCTTGACCCGCTCCAGCAGCTCGATCGCGAATGTTGGCCGGCATCTGTCCAGCTCGTCGATGATGAACACCAGAGGCTGGCCCGACTGCTCTTTGACCTCGGCAGCCAATCGCGTCAAGTGAGTGCGAATCTGATCCTTCGTTCTTAACTGCGCCTTGTAGTCGTTCAGAAGATTGTCTCGCCGTAGATCTTTTCGCCTGAACGCCACCCCTGTGAACTTGGCTGTCAGAATCGGCAGCGCAATTTCCCCGATGAGTGCAGCCATCGCCCTGAGCTTCTTTTCGTGAAAGTGCTCGGTGAGCTGACCGATGATCGCCAAAAGGGGGTCATCGCAGAAGTCATCCTCCCACGCGTTGAAATAGATCGCCTGGAACCCGTCATTCTGCAGCGCCTGCCGCCAGCGCTTCAGCAAAAACGTCTTCCCGGTCCCCCAGCGCCCGTCGACGCTGATGACGAACGGCGCTTCCTGTCCTCGAACGATGCTGGTCAGGCGATCTGCGATCTCCTTGCGGCCAAGCACGTCGTCTCGCCATGGCTCGTCGGGATCGACATTGGGCTCGACGATCTTGAGTGCCGGAGGTAGGGGCTGAGCTTCGCTGGCGTCGGACTGCTGAGTCATGCCATCGGAGCGGCGAGCGAGGCCTAAACGGTCTCAGGTTGCAGCGCGGAAACCTCGATCTCGACCAGCTCGAACCGGGTCGAGAGCGTAGGGGCGGGCTCGCCGAACTCCGCGTAGGAGCTGAGCACATCCTCGGGGATGGGTTCGCTGTGGTGCGCGATGGCGTCGTCGATGGACATCCTCGGCGCCGGCAGCGGTTCACCGTCCTCCAGCAGGCCCTCGATGTGGAAGACGAGCGCCTCACGGATCATCGCCTGCATCTCGTCCCATGTCTGACCCGTGCTGATGCAGCCCGGCACGTCCGGCACGTAGGCGCCGTAGTTGTTGGGCGTCTGCTCGAAGACGACGGCGTACGTCAGCTTCATCAACGTTCCCCCCTCAGGCCTGCTTGCCTCATGATACTGGCCCACAGCTTCGGCCCGACATCCTCACCCGGATGGCCTGGAATCGTGACGCGCCCAGACTTCTCGGGGTGGCGAAATTGGCGGTGGCTGCCCCGCGTCGCGACGTGGTACCAGCCGTCGCGCTCCACTATCCGGATCGCGTCCCTCACCTTAGGCACGGCTCAGGCAGCTCGATTTGTGTCGGATCGGTGGTTCCCGGCCATGCCGTCAGCTTCGCACGACGTCCGACAGCAGGCCCGCGATCTCCTCCTCCAGCGCCTGCAGGTCCGCCTCGATCTCCTCTAGCGGACGCGGCGGCTCGTAGACATAGAAGTGCCGATTGAGCGGAATTTCGTAGCCGACCTTGGTCTTGCTGTGGTCGACCCAGGCGTCGGGCACGTGCGGCAGCACCTCGCGCGCCATGTACTCATCCACGTCCTCGCCGAGCGGCATGTGCTCGGTGTCGCGCAGGTCGGGATCCGGCTCAGAATTGCCGCGGCGGTCACAGCAGATTTCGGCCTCGGGGTCGCGCTCAGCCAGGGCGGCCAGCACCGCTTTGCGCTCCGCCGCCGCGAGCTTCATCCCGCATTCCTCGGCTGCGTCCGTCAACGCGGAGTTGAACATCTCGCGGTCCTCGAAGACAACGCCGTCGGTCGCTTCACGGAGCGCCTGGAGCAGATTCCGAATCGCCTTTTGTCTCTCCAGGCCTGCCGCCACGTCGGCGTCATGCGCCTGACCGGCGCGCTTCTTACTCTTGGCCAGATTCTGGAATGGCGTCTCGTCCTCGAGTCGGGCGATGCGCTCCGGCGTCGCGGCGAAATTCAGCCGCAGCGGCCGCTCGACCGTCACCTTCCGATAGCCGAAGTCCTCATTGAGGAAGACCTTGCTCACGGCTCGCGGCCGCATGCGCGTTTCGTGCGTGACCGGGTCTTCGTACGGCAGGCCGCGGGTCTCGCCATCCTTGAAGTTGCCATGGATCTCGGTGAGGTCGACGATCTGCTCAGCCGACAGCTCGTTGCGCTTGTTGCCCAGGCTCTTACGCATCTTGACGAAGAACTGCCGACCATCGATGAGCTGCACCTGGAGCTGCCGGCGCTGCTCTTTCCGATTGGTCAGGATCCAGATATAGGTCGAGATGCCCGTGTTGTAGAAGAGCTGGTCGGGCAGCGCCACGATCGTCTCCAGCCAGTCGTTCTCGATGATCCAGCGCCGGATGTTGCTCTCGCCGCTGCCGGCGTCACCGGTGAACAGCGGCGAGCCGTTGAACACGATCGCGATCCGGCTGCCGCCTGCCTCCAGCGGCTGCATCTTCGACAGCATGTGCTGGAGGAAGAGCAGCGATCCGTCGTTGATCCTCGGCAGTCCGGCGCCGAACCGACCGTCGTACCCAAGCGTGTAGCGCTCCTGCTCGATCTGCCGCCGTTGTTGCTTCCACTCCACACCGAACGGCGGATTCGCCAGCATGTAATCGAAAGTGCGTTTCCTGCCGGCCGAATCGCGCTGATAGCCATCCTCCGTGAACGAATCACCTCGGACGATGTTGTCCGCGTCCTCGCCCTTGAGCAGCATGTCGGACTTGCAGACCGCCCACGCTTCATCGTTCAAGTCCTGGCCGTAGAGAATGGGATGCGACTCGCTGTTGTGCTCGCGAAGGAAATCCTGAGCGACCGACAGCATGCCGCCGGTGCCGCAGGCCGGGTCGTAGATCGTCTTGATCACGTGGCTGCGGCCGAGGTCGGGTTCGTCCGACAGGAGCAAACTCACCATCAACCGAATCACCTCGCGCGGCGTGAAGTGCTCCCCCGCCTCCTCGTTCGCCTGCTCAGCGCCGATCCGGATCAGTTCCTCAAAGATGTATCCCATCTGCACGTTGTCGACGCGTGCAGGTGAGAGGTCGACGGTGGCGAACGCTTGGACGACCTGGAAGAGCAGATTCTTTTCCTCCATCTTGGCGATCTGTTCGCCGAAGGCGAAGCGCTCCATGACGGTCCGCACGTTTTCCGAGAAGTCCGTGATGTAGGCGTTCAGGTTCTGGGCGACCTGATTCGGATCGTCCAGGAGCCGCTGAATGTCAAGTCGGGAGGTGTTGTAGAACTTGTGCCCCGACGCCCGCTCCAGGGCGATGTTCCGCATGGTCTGGCTGTGGCCCTTGGTCTTGTCGGCGGCCGCGAGCACGTCATCCTTGGTCTCTGCCAGCACGCAGTCGAAGCGCCGCAGCACGGTCAGCGGGAGGATGACCTTGCGGTACTCGTTGCGCTTGTACGGCCCTCGCAGCAGGTTGCAGATGCTCCAGATGAAGTTCGCGAGCTCCGCGTGCGTTCCGACATTCATGCCGTCCCCCACTTCCGTCCGCGCGTACGGTACGCCAGGGCTAGGAACGCTCTGGACAACGTGGTGACAGACCGGATCGTCTGCTGCGCTGCCGCTGAGCCAACGGTGGTGTGGTTCGCGCAGTTGATGTACACGGGTTAGGTGGCGCTCTCCGGAGTTGACACCCGCCTGGTTGGGCGGGTCGGTCGCATGACGCCCCGCTTCAGGCCACTTGCGACTCAACGATCAGCAGATTGGCGGTGCCCAGTAACGAGGCCAGGCGCCGTGCGATGAGCGGGAAGGGGTGCTCGAGCGTCGCCCGCACGGAGGCGCGCCCAGTCGATGACGCTCCACCAGGTGGCGGAATTGCAGGATCGTCGACTCCTCAGGAACCGGCGCACTGACGTTGAGCCCGCAGCAGCGGCTTACCGACTCGGCCTCGTGGAGCAGGTCATCCCTGCCCGGGCCGCTGAGGACGTAGCGGAGCAGCCCCGTTTCATTGGTCAGCGACAAGGCCAAGCCTCAGCCGTTGGGGCGGGCCAGGAACGCGGCGAGCAGCCGTGGCGAGCCTACAGACCAACGTCCCACCGGAAAGTTCGCACTACAGTCGCCGTAGGCCTACCAGCCATGACGACAACAGCCATCCTTAGCTTCGGCTAACGTCGCCGGCCGCAAGTGCCGGTTGCAAACCCCGGGCGCAGGCTTCGGCTCGTCCGGGTCGGTAGTCGCCCGCGATCACGATTCCCGCCACTATCCCCTCCATTTCGTCTGTCTCGTGCGCGCCGACCCGCCGCATGAGTCGCGCTGTCGACACACTTCGAACCTGCAAGAACTCGGCAGCCGAGTCGACGCGAGCCCGTTGCGGTCGGTCACCGGAATCCGGAACTTGTTGAAGCGCTCCGCGAACTCGTCCCGCCAGGACGTTAGAGGAACGACGATCCGAACCGGAAGCGAATCGAAGGTGGGTGAAATCACGACGGGGTCTCGGCGACGCGCTGTAGTACGGCCCCGACGGCACGCGATCGCCGCACACGCCATACTTCGCCCCGCTTCGGAGTCTCGTCGGTCAAGGGAACTCCGCCGCCTATTCGATCTCATCGCTGAGCAGCTCGTCCCAGGCGTGCGTCTCTGACGGATCGACTGCCACGGCGACGTCTCGCAGCACTCGCTCCCGCTTCTCTGGAGATTGACGGGCCAAGTCTCTCCAAGAGGCGCGAGGCTCCCGAGCGCCGCGGCTCTGAAGCCACGTGCCTGGAAAGCAGCGCTCAGCGTCTGCAGAAGTGGTCATGTTCTCTGCCAACGCCCGAAACACGACCCGTCCAAACCGTCCTATCCCCGGGTTGTAGCGACAGGTGTGGCCCTGCTGTAGTGAGGGGCCAGACGACGATCCCGCTGTGTGTAAGAGCACGGAGAAGATCGCCGACGAATCCACTGGACCATCGGCTCTGCGAACAGAGCCCACGGGTGCTGTCGCTCGTAGCGGTCTCGACTGGACACGAAGTCTGGAGGCTCTTGGTCTCACGTCTTCACGGCCACGTCAACGCTGAGCCTCCTCAGCGTCCATGGTCCCCGCGAACGGGTCTCCCGGTCGCCATACACGCATGGAAGCGTCCATGACAAGGTGTCGAAACAGGACAGATTCATGAGCGGAAGGAGGATGCGGACGCGCGCGCTGGTCGCCCTGTTTCTCACCGTGTTCGCCCTCGCAAGTGCTCAGGGCTGTAGCGACAGCACCTCTGACGAAGAGGCGTAGCAGACCGCCGTGGTCACTGCCCTCGATCACCTGGCCGCGGATTTGACCGCCGACCCACGCGCGGATGCAGCCGGATACACGGAACGCCTGCGGTCTTACCTGCAGGGCCATCCGTCATTCGTCGGCAGCGCGGCCGTACTGCTAGACCGATCCGGCGCGGTAATCACGAGCCCCTACGTGTATCGGACAACTGACGGCTATGCCACGACAGACCTCGCAACTCCCTCCTACGACATCGAGGCGCAGGAATAGTTCACAGCCCCGCTCGCCGCGAACGCGGGCGGGTGGACGGACCCCTACTTTGACGCGGGCGGCGGTGATGTCTGGATGATCACTCGATCTGTGCCAGTCCGCGACTCAGAGGGCGTGATCGTCACCACCGATATCGTCGTCGACCCGCCCAGCCGCTAGGAACGCTCTGAACAAGAGGCGATTGAGCGGACTTCGTGCTGACTGGGCGCGGGCGGTTGGGTCACTGCGGTGAGTGGGCGAGCGGGGCGATGGGTTGGGGCGGTGCTGAGGGTCCGGTTGGCCGCATGTGTGGGGCCGAGCCGGGCGAGGGGCGCAGTCCGCCCCGGTTCAGGCCAGTTGCGACTCGGCGATCAACAGATTGGCGAAGCCGAGCAACAGCGCCAGCCGCTGGTGATTCTTGGCCAGGCCGCGATAGCGCACTTTGTCGTAGCCGAAGCGCCGTTTGATGTAGAGGAAGGGATGCTCGACCTTGGCCCGCAGCGAAGCCCGCTCACGCTCGCGCTGGGCGAGTGGGCTGTCCGGCGGCAGCATGCGCCTGCGGCCGGGACGCATCGCGACCCGCCACTCGACCGCCGAGTCGGCCAGTTCGGGACGCCGCTCCGCGCCCTGGTAGCCGGCGTCGCCCCAGGCCGCTCGTTCGCCGCCGTGCAAGAGCCGATGCGCCTCGGTCACATCGGCGCTGTTCGCCGCGGTCGTGCTCAGGCTGTGGGTCAGGCCCAGGTCCGCGTCCACCCCGATATGCAGCTTCATCCCGAAGTGCCACTGGTTGCCCTTCTTGGTCTGATGCATCTCCGGGTCGCGCTGGCGACGCTGGTTCTTGGTCGAGGACGGCGCCGCGATGATGCTCGCGTCCACGATCGTGCCGGCCTGCAGCCGCAGACCCTGGCCTGCCAGGTGCGCGTTGATCGTCTGCAGCAGCGCCTCGCCCAGCTGATGCCGCTCCAAGAGATGACGAAAGTGCAGGATCGTCGACTCGTCAGGGATCGGCCCACTGAGGTTCAGTCCGCAGAAGCGGCGTACCGACTCGGCCTCGTAGAGCAAGTCCTCGAGCGCCGGGTCGCTGAGGTTGTAGCAGAGCTGCACGCAGTGAACGCGCAGCATCACGGCCAGGCGGTAGGGCCGCCGTCCGCGCCCCGGCTTGGGATAGACCGGTTCGACGCGCGCCTCCAACGCGGCCCAGGGCACCAGCGACTCGAGCCGCTCCAGGAACCGCTCACGCCGGGTCTTCCGCTTCTTGTGCGCAAACTCCAGGCTGCCAAACGTCGGTTCCTGCATCGAGGCGCTCCCTTCGGCGGTCGCTGCCCCGATCGTAACCAGCCCACATCCCTGCCTTGTTCAGAGCGTTCCTAGCGCCTCGCGCTGAGGTGGCCAAGGCCAATCCTCCTGCGACCAGCATGGCGCCGGTCATGCGGAACGCTCTGCTGTATCACGAGACAACGACTGCATCTGGTGCCGAGAGCACGGCAGGGCCCATCAAACTGGGCAAAGTCAAGAAGCTTCCAGCAGACGTTTCCGCTGGAACGATCGACGCGCGCGTGACGACCGGCAATCGGTTGCGCCGTTGTCGAGGCAACGCGGCCGATCGGATAGGCGGTCGGGAGGTGGCATGGGCGCAATTGAATACCTTGACTCTGCTGAAGTTCCGTTGGTACGCACCGGCCGCCTCATTGGAGTGGGCGACCGGCACAGCGACGGAGTACGAAACGCTGTCCACCCACTCCCCCTCCGGAACGCCTGTGGCCACGTTTGAACCGTGTCTCGCTAGGATCGAACTCGCGGGCCGGACACGGGGGGCGACCAATGGCTGGACGGTGCGCGGCGCTGCTACCTGCTGCCATACTGCTCGCTTGCGCCAGCTTGATCATGATCGCCGGAGCCCGCGCAGACGGACCCGAGCGCGCCGACGACGAAGCTTCGGTTCGGATCGCCGTTCGCCCGCTCGACGATGGGCGCACAGAGTTCGCGCTTCAGCTGGGACCAGGTGACGGAGTCTGGGGCGATCGTCAGTTTCCCCGCGGCAGATTCCTACCGGCCCAGCCTCGGGTGGGGCGATGGTTGGTGAGCACGCCCCTGCCCGTAGGATCCGGCGCGAGAGAGCTGCGGATCGCCGCGCGGCTACGCACCAGCGGGGACATAGAGTTCGCAATCCAAGAGCGAGACATCGGTGGGACTTGGAGTAAACGTTCGCTGCCACGACTGCGATTCGCCCCCGCCAACGCCCGGGCAGGACGCTGGCTGACCAGTTCGTCCCTGCGCGTCGCCACGGCATTCGTGGGCACGGCGGATTCTGACCGCGCGGTGCTGGTCGCGTTCTTCGCGCTGAAGTGGGGCGACAGTTGGTACAACAACACAACGTGGGCTTCCGACGCGCCGCTCGACGAGTGGTTCGGCGTCACGACCGATGCCGATGGGCGCGTGATCAGGCTGGAAGTCAGCGGAACCGGTCTGTCCGGTCCGATCCCGCCCATCCTGGCCAAGCTCACCAAGTTGGAACGGTTGGATCTGAGCGGGGGGCCGCTCCGCGGCGCCGATTCAGACGGCCCCAATTGCGCAGGCTCGCTGCGCGGTGAGATTCCCTCCGAGCTTGGCGAGCTTACGAACCTGCGTGAGTTGGACCTCTCCTGCAACGAGTTGATCGGACCGATCCCCGCCGCGCTCGGCCGCCTGGTCAAGCTGGAAACGCTCAGGCTGGGCCTGAACCAGTTGAGCGGGTCGATCCCGCCCGAGCTCGGCAGGTTGCGCAACCTCCGGCTGCTCGACCTCTGGTACAACAAGCTGGACGGGCCGCTGCCTGCCGAGCTGGGCGCGATGGCCGACCTACGCTCCCTCTTGCTCGACGGCAACATGCTGACCGGGCCGATTCCGGAAGCGTGGGGCGGGCTTCGGAGCCTTGAGGTCCTTCGGATCGATGACAACCAGTTGAGCGGGCCGCTGCCATCATCGCTGGGTGACCTCACTAGCCTGCACACGCTCAACCTGTCCCGCAACCGCATCAGCGGGCCGCTGCCGGCATCGTTGGGTGGTCTCACCAGCCTGCGCACGCTCAACCTGTCCCGCAACCGCATCAGCGGGCCGCTGCCGGCATCGTTGGGTGGTCTCACCAGCCTGCGCACGCTCAGCCTGTCCGGCAACCGCGTCAGCGGGCCGCTGCCGGCATCAATGGGAGGCTTGACCCAGCTCGGGAGCATCGACCTTGGGGGCAACGAGCTGAGCGGAACCATTCCGGCCGAGTGGGGCGGTCTGTCAGGCCTGGAATCACTCAACCTGGTGAACAACCGGCTCAGCGGTCCGATACCGCCTGAGCTGGGCAATCTCGGCCGTCTGACCTACCTCTGGCTCTTGAACAACCAATTGAGCGGGCCGATACCGGACAACCTGGGGAACCTCGGCAGCCTGAGAGAGCTCCGCCTTGACCGCAACCAACTGAGTGGACCGATTCCAGGCAGCCTGGGCCAGCTCGGCAGCCTGTGGAAGCTTCATCTCGAACGCAATCTGCTGTCGGGCTCGATTCCTGCAGCGCTGGGCAACCTCCCTCGTCTCCTGTTGCTGAATCTCTCGAACAACGCATTGACTGGGACCATCCCCGCCGAGCTGGGCGGGCTCCCCGCACTCATGGATTTGTACCTCTCGCACAATCACCTGGGTAACCAGATACCGCGCGAGTTGTCCGACATTCCCTGGTTGCGCCGGGTCTACCTGAGCGACAACGACTTCACCGGCTGCATCGACCATGTCTTGCCGCAAGTGGTAGACAATGACCTAGCCGAACTCGGATTGCCAATATGCGAGAACTTGCACGCGGCCGGAGCTCAAGCGGACAGGGAAATCCTGGCCCTGGTCTATGAGGCGTTGATCCGCAGCGACCATCCGCCGGGAATCGACTGGGTAGATCCCAATCGGCCGACAAGCCAATGGAGAGGCGTCACGACGAACGGCGATGGTCGCGTGACGGAGCTGAGCTTGTTTTCTTCGCGCCTCAAGGGGTACATTCCTGCCGAGCTGGCACAGCTCACCGAGCTGCGAGTTCTGGCGCTCAAAGAGAATAAACTGCAGGGCTCCATCCCGGTTGAACTGGGCCAGTTAGTCAATCTGGAACAACTGGATCTGAACTTCAACCAACTCAGCGGCGAGATCCCGGCCCAACTCGGCGAGCTCGCGAACCTCGTGCGGATCGATCTTGGCCATAACCAACTGAGTGGTTCGATTCCGCCGGAACTTGGCCGATTGCGGCAACTCGAGAGGCTGAGCCTCGGAGAAAACCAACTGTCGGGCTCTATTCCCCCAGAGCTGACGCAGCTGTTGAATTTGCAACGGCTGGACCTCTCCCGCAATGAACTCAGCGGGCCGCTCCCGCCCAACTTCGGTCGGCTCGCCAAACTCGGCGCTCTGAATTTATGGAGGAACGAGCTGTCCGGTCCGGTGCCGGATTTGGCTCAGTTCAAAGAACTGCGATGGGTCGACCTGTCCGCTAACCAATTCGAGGGTCAGATCTCGCCGGAGTGGGGTGGGCTCTTGGATCTGGTGGCGCTGCGAATCTACTCCAACAAACTGAGCGGACCGATTCCGCCCGAGCTGGGCGACCTCGTCAACCTCAACGACCTCGGCCTGGGCGGAAACCAGCTCACTGGAGCCATTCCCGAAGAGCTGGGCCGCCTGGTCGCGTTGGAACAACTGACCCTCTCGGGCAACGCGCTCAGCGGGCCGATTCCGGCCGCTCTGGCCAACCTTTCGAACCTGCAATCGCTGACGCTCTCCGGGAACGACTTGAGCGGATCGATCCCCGACGAGCTGGCGAGATTGACCAAGCTAGGCTCGCTCAATCTGAGCAGCAACCGGTTAAGCGGACCGATCCCGGCATGGTTGGGCGACCTGCCCGAGCTCAAGTGGTCGCTCGACTTGCGCGGGAATCAACTGAGCGGAAGGATTCCACCGGAGCTCGGCAATCTTGTTGAGCTGGTCTGGTTGGGACTCTCGGACAACCGGTTGAGCGGGCCGATCCCAACCGAACTGAGCAATCTCAAGAACCTGACCGCCCTCGCCCTGAATGGGAATGAACTGACAGGAACGATACCCGCCGAGCTGAGAAGCCTCGTCCGACTGAATCACCTGAACCTCAGCGGCAACGCGCTGACTGGAACGATCCCGACCGAGCTGGCCACGCTTCCACACCTGCGGTTTCTAGCTCTCGCGAACAATCGTCTGAGTGGTTCGATCCCGCCTGAACTCAGTGACATTCCCGAGCTCTCCATCCTTGAGCTGAACGGCAACAAGCTCAGCGGTCCCATCCCCCCGGAGCTGGCGGATGCACGCTCCCTGGGACGATTGAACCTGAGCGACAATGCGCTCAGCGGCTCGATTCCTCCAGAGTTCGGCAGGATAAAATATCTGTACCGGCTGCACTTGGCGAACAACCAACTCAGCGGACCTATTCCACCCGACCTCGCGATGCTCACTCGCTTGCAGGTACTGCAACTTTCGGGCAACCAGCTCACGGGCTGTGTTCCCGCAGAGTTCGAATCGGTCCCGGAACACGATCTGGACCTGCTCAGCTTGCCGTATTGCAACTGAGCCAGCCCACGCCGCGATGCGTGATCAGTGGTGGCTTGCCACCGCGTGGAGGTTGGCCGCGCCGACCCGGACGAGCCGACAGTCGTTAGTCGTCGGCGCGCACGGTGAAGCGGCTGCCGTCGCTACGCCCAAAGACCTCGGGGAAGTAGCTCTCTTCCGCATGGGCGGGAGCGACGAAGAAATCGCCGGGCGCCGTCGCGCGGGCGTAGTAGGTGTACCGATGCACGCCTTCGCGGAGCCGCTCAGCGAAAAGCGACACGTGGTCGTCGCGCGTGTCCACCTGGTCCCACGGACTGTAGTACCACGCGTACCAGGGTGCGTAGTACGAATGACCCCCGCGGTACGCCGGCGCGACCTCGCGAGCCCGCTCGTCCTGCAGCTGCTCTCGCAACCAGGGCGAAACAACGTTCAACCGCGGAACGATCGGCTCCAGGCCGGCGGGCAGGTAATCGTCGACCCTCACGAACAGCCGATCGGCCGGCGCCACGACGGTGATCTCGACCCGCACCACGTCGCCCACGGCCACGCTGCTGATCTCGCGATCCGGTTCGTCCAGCAATGAGTAGCGGTGGGACACCCCAAATCCGCGATTGAGCGCTGCGATCTCGGCAGCCGGGGTTGAGTAGCGCAAGTTGAGGGTGTAGTACATGCGCCCCTCGCCCGTCCGGTCGCGCTCGAACTGCAGGAACCCGACTTCGCCGCGAGCGAGATCGTCCAGCGGCAGCAGCACTCCATCGCGATCATCGCCGGAGGACACGTTGAAATGACCGTCAAGCAACGGCGCGGAATTGAGCAGTACGCGGTAGTCGTACGAGCCGCGGCGTTCGCCGGTCAGCTGAGCGTAGGCCCCGAACGACGCCATGCCTTGCGCGCGCTCGACGGATGTCTTCCAACGGTCGACGGCGCGAGCGTGCACCAGCCATCGCACGGTCTCCTCGATCAACGGGTGCTTCGGCGCCGCCGCTGTCAGGGCCTGCAGCACGAGCGCGGTCGCCCGGACGCTGCCGTTGTGCATGCAGCCCGGCAGTCGCTCATCCTGCCAGTGGTTGCCGTTGGCGCTGGCGATCGTCGTGGCGGCAAGATCGTTGAGCAACAGGCGCACCGTCTCGTCGTCGGCGTCGAGTCCACCGGCCAGCAGACCGAGCACCAGGTAGGCGCGTCCCCAGCTTGTGAGGTTTGCGCGGTGCTCGTCGACGATGCTGCGCACGGACGCGATCTGCGTCTCAGCCGCCTCCGGTGTTGCGCCGACGATGACGGCGTAGCGGAGGAAGGCGCGGCGGTTTGGATCCGGACGGCCGGAGGGGTAACTACCCCGGTTCAGATAGTCGGTGATCGACTGCGCAGCTTGCGCGGAACGCTCCTCCGGGACATCAACACCGGCAGCCCGCGCATCAGCGAGCACGATCAGCGCCCACGCGGTGACCATCGGATCGTTACTGCGACAGTCACGACACCACGCCCAGCCGCCGTAGCGTTGCTCGCGGAGGAGCGCCTCGACATCGTGTTCCAGCTGAAGCTGCTGTTCGACCGTCAGGCCGCTCGCGCCCCCGCGATGCACTGCAACAGCGGCCACGATCCGGCTGGCGACCCGGACGTTTGATTCACCGCGCCAGGCCGGCAGGAAGTGGTCAAACTCGTCGTCCAACGCGCCCACCAGCGAGGCCTGCAGCGAGACCTCCAGCGAACCTTGTCCGGCAGGCACGTAGTAGGGCACGTAGAACGCCTCAACGATCGCCGCGTCCTCGACCACGCCGCCCGTCGCGGTTGTCTCGGGCGTGACATCCAGATGTACGGGAATGCTGAGCTCAACGGCGTCAGCATCGTCACCCGCTGCCGCGCGGAGGCGGATCGTCGCCGTGCCTTCTTCCGTCGCCCGAGCGGGCCAGCCGAAGACGATCGCGTCCCCCGGCTCGATGGTGGCCGAGCGGTCGGCATCCTCTTCCAGGACGACGCCCTCTGCCTCGATCGAGACAGTGACGTTCTGCGCTTGAGTCGCTCCATTCTGCACGAGTGCGCGCAGCGTGACCTGGTCGCCCACGCGCAGGAAGCGCGGCAGCGCCGGCCGCAGCAGCAGCGGCTGGGTGACGAGCAGCTCAGCTTCGCCTTCGCCGATTTGCGTCGCCCCATTGACGGCCCGGGCACGAGCGCGCCAGGTCGTGGCGTTGTCGGGGAGGGTCAGCTCGAAGCTTGCGCGGCCCTGCTCATTCGTCTGCAGCTGGCCGATCCACAGGGCGGTGTGGCGGAAGTCAGAGCGGAGGCGCGCGTCATCGCTGCGCTCCCAGGGGATCTCGGCCGTGTATTCGGCCTCCGCTTCGCCTCCGCCCGTTGCCGGGAAGTGCCGCTCTTCCAGAGGCGCAGATTCGCCCGCGTCATAGCGCCCGGAGCCCTCGTCGCCAATCGCGCTGTCGCGGAAGCTCCGATTCAGGTGATCGATCGACGCGGACAGCGACGACGACGTGCGCACGGCGAGCGGACGTTCAGACCAGAACGCGCCGATGCCGTCAGGGCCAATCTCGTCGAGCAACGAGAGGACGGCCTGGTCGACCACGGCGACCGAGACCTCAGCTTCCACACCGCGGCCGTCAGAGTCGGTCACCTGCACCTCGTAGTGGACGACTTCCCCGGGCTTCGCCTGCTCCCGGTCGGGCCGAACGCTCACCCCAAGGCGGCGCGGCGCAGTCGAGACGGAGAGCTTGGCGTAGCCCACGTTGTAGCGCGGGTACGGGTCGTCGTCGGTCGGCGGCCGATAGAGCGTCACACCCACATACACGTTGGGGATAAACCAGTCCTCGATCGGGATCTGTAGCAATTCGCTGTTCGTCGCGAAGTGGCGCACTTCCGTGCTCAACACGCGTCCGCGCTCAATCGTCACCAACGCGGTCGCGCCGGCGAAGGTTGCGGGCACGAACACCTCGGCGACATCGCCCACTTCGTAGCGCTCGCGATCTGCGATCAGTTTGATCACGTCGTTCGCGCGCACGGGCCAGGAGGCGTAGCCCTCGCCTCTCACCCAGAGGAACCGGCCCGAACGTGCGACGCGCCCCTGCTCATCGGTCGACTCTGCGACCACGCGGTAGCTCCCCGCTGATGGCGGAGTGAACTCGACGGACGCCTCGCCCTGTGCATTGGTCGTGACTTCCTGCACGTCGACTTCCGTATCGCGCGGCTCGCTGAGGTAGTAGGCGCCGGCGTAGTAGAAGCGTTGTTTGACGCGGATCCACTCGCGCTTGAAGACCCGTACCGTCACCGGCCGATCCGGCCCGATGCGCCTTCGCCAGTCGATCGTCACCAACCGGATCGTCGATGCTGCGCCGGCGACGCTGATGTAGGACTCGGGCTTGATGCCGACGTACCAGGTCGCCGGGTGGACGGTCAGGGTCGAACCATCGGCGATCGCCTGACCGCTGGCGTCGGTTACGGTCGCGCTGATGGTGTATTGCATGGCCCACGCCTCATCCGGGAGCTTCCCGGCCACGTCGAATCGGCCAACACCATTGGCGTCCGTGCGCGTCTCGCCGGATGCCCACCGATCGCCCACCAGGGAGCGCCACCAGTTGGCATCGCCGCGATCCCAGAACGTGTAGTCCTCATATCCGTCGACACGAATCACCGTCGGCCACGCATAGACGCTCCACTCGACCGCCGCGTCGTGCACGGCGCCGCCGAAGAAGAAGCTGGCCCGCGCCTCAGCGACGATCGAGTCGCCCGCGACGTAGTCGCTGTCCGCCGAGCTGAGCTCGACCTTGAACTCCGGCACACGGAACTCTTCGACCGCGAACGCAGTGTCCGCGACATCGCGGCCGCCTGCGTCGGTCAAGCGGACCCGATACGTGCCCGTGTGCGCGTTGTCGGGCAGCATCGCATCGACGCTGAAGCTCCCCAGCTCGTTCAACTCCGGCGCCATGCTGAACAGGACCTGGTTCCGAGGATCGCGGACCGTCAGCGTGAACGACATGTCCGCGCCGGGGATCCCATAGAACGCGTCATCGTCCGTGCGGATCACGCCCCTGTAGTGAACAGTCTCGCCGGGCCGGTAGATCGGCCGCTCGGTGAACAGGTGTCCTCGGTGGCCGGGGTGAGAGCTGCCGGCGGGGACTCCATGACTTGACACATGGCTGCCGAACTCCCACCAGCTCGCCGCCACGCCGTTGCGCTGCTCCGTATCGATCCGTACGAGATACAAACCGTACGGCGCCTGCCAATGACCTGCCTCAGCCGAAACCGCGAAGCGCGCGACGCCTTCGCGATCGGTGGTCGCATGTTGGTACGGACTCTGCGGGTTCCGTTCCATCAGCGCGGCCCGGAGGGCGTGGTCGTCGAGCGGTTGCCCGGTGTCGTAGTCGAGCGCCCAGGCGACCAGCTCACCCGACGCCTGTTTCAGCACGATCGCGGTGTCAACCACGCTGAACACGCGCTTGGTCTGATAGCCAAGCGATTCCTCGCTCCAGGTCATCTCCGGCGTCGCGGCGAGGAAATAGTGGCCCGTAGGCAAGGGAGTGTCGCCGCCAAGGACTGTCGAGTACAGGCGGGCCTCGTCTTGAAGCGCTGCCTCGATCGACTCCGACCACTCACGAATCGGTTCGCTCTGCGGCCAGAACGTCGTGGTCTCGTACCAGGAGTAGTCGATAAAGCCGCGGCGCAACAGGGTCTCGGCTTCGGAGTCCGAGAGCCGGAACAGCTCGAAGCGGACCTCGCCGATCCGCGTGGCGTGGAAATGCAAGATCTGATCGCGGCCGGCGGAGAAGGTCGAGAAGCTGGACGGCGACGCGAGCACGAGATACGGCCAGCCTGAACGTTCTCGGGTCGTAAAGGAGAATTCATGGGCGGGCAGCGCTCGGCCCTCGAGGTCGCGTACCCCCGCGGCGATCCGCACCGTGTAGGTCGTCGCGTAGTCAAGATCCAGGCTGAACGAGACGTCCGTGTCGCCCCATCGCTGGTGCGAAGCGAACTCGACGTCCGCGGGTTCAAACCCGCTCACCGTGACCCGCCCCTCGAACGAATCCAGGTCCATCGGAGTGCTGTAAACGAGCCGGAATCCAGACCGGTCGCCGTCCATCTCGCCGTCCGCCGGATAGGTCCGGATGAGGTATGGCGGGGGCTCGGTCGTAAATCTGCTCGTTCGGGTTGCGAGCGTCGCGCCACCCCGGGCGCTGCGCAGACCCGTCGGGGCCACCACTTCGTATTGCGTCTGCAGTTCCAGCGGGCTGGCCGGCATCATGGTGACCGTGGTCAGATCGTCGCTCCACTCGAACGATCCGGCCAGAGCCAATCCACCGGCTGCCGTTCTCAGGACGAGCCCAGCCTCCACCGAGGCTCGATCCATCGGCTGATTGAAGCTCACCACAACGGAAGCATCAGGCGCAACTCGCTCGGCATCATCCTGCGGACTGATCTCGTTGACGGCGGGTTGGATGGTCGTGAAGCTCCAGCGAACGTCGGAGCTCAGGACCCCATCGGTGATCGCTGTCAGTCCCGCGGGAACACGCACCGTGTACGTCGTGCTCGGCTCCAGCTCCGTCGGCGTGAAGCGGTACAGCGACGTATTCAGCCACTCGCCTTGACCCGGCAACGCTGGCTCAAACATGAGCACCGGCGACGTGGGCGCTTCCTGCAGCACCGTGAGCGGCGCGACCGAGCGATTGAACTGCACCAGGACCTGCGCGTTTGCGGGCACCTCAGTGTCGCCGTCGCCGGGAATCACATACGACACTTCCAGCCCACCGGCGATGGCGAAGGTGTGGGCATGGTCTGCATCGAGACCCGCAGCATCGGCGTCAATCACGATCCGGTACTGTGCGCCGCGCTGCCAGCCCGGCAACGCCGGCTGGAACCGAAGCGTCAAGTCGTCAACCCAGACAAACGCCCCATCAACGGGCGGATCGATCGAAACGATCCGAGCGCCATCGCTCCCCGGCGGGGGGTCGAGGAAGTTGATCGTCAACGGAGCCCGGCGCGGGACCTCGTCGCCCCCCGGGCTGACCTGGACGGCCGGCAGATCGTCGGGAGTGCTGGTTGCAACCACGATCTTGACATCGCCGTAGCGGTACGAGCCGGTCGAGCTATGGCCGTCGTCGAGCGGGACCGGGATCTGTCCCAGCAGGCCCCAATGTCCGCCCACAGCAGAAGCGCTCAGTTCAATCCGGGCCGGCGCGCGGACGTGCTGCCAGACGCGCAACTCCAGCTCACAGACCGTCGCCTGCGCGTAGCGGAAATCGCCGTTCTTGCTCAAGCCGTCGTTGAGTCGAATCCGAAGCGCCCGGTTCGAATTGCAGACCTCGACCGGAGTGCGAGCGCTGATGTAGATGCGATCCGAGTCATCGACGTGCTGCCAGACGCGCACCCTCAGGGTCAACGAGTCCTCGGGAGATTCCGCCAGCGCGGTGGCCGCATCGACTTCTGCAGCGAAGACCAGCGCCCCTACCAGCCACGCGACGCCGGCGACGCCGAATCCGACGAACAACAGCAGCCTTGCGATGCGCGTCATCGCCTTCAACGTTCAACAGGCTTGCCGCGCCGACGCAACTCACTGCAACAGCTGGGCGCGGTGTCGCTGTTCGCCCGAGTGGTGACGCCTCGTTGAAAAGACGACAACCATTGCGAGGATGGCCCCGAATCCAGGGGGGGTGCAGATCCATCGACCGTGTCACTGCCTGGATTGGCAGAGCATACACGTCGCGCTCATCCAACAATCGAAGTCGCACCCACGATCTTCACCGTCTGCAGCCGGAGGTGGGTGACGACTGGATGACCAGCCGCGCCGTCCGCGAACGCAGCTCGCCACCAGCCTCCAGCTACTCCGGACGACGTCACGGGCAGTGAATCAGCGGCACGAGACTTCGGCACTGACCACGATTGACCACGATGCCCTCGCCGCCCATCCGATCTCCCGGCTGAGGCCCAGCGCCGTTCGCAATTGCGTACCCTGAACCTGAGGCGGGAGAGCCTCGAGGGCGACCAACGTCGACACGACTTCAGTATCTGGCGATTGCGGCCCTTGCTATGTCAGTCGCCGTCGTGATCGCGACGGTTGTGCTGACATTGGTCAAGCGTCCGACACCTGCACCCGCGCCGCGGCTCTACGACCTGTGCAATCAGGTCCTCGCCTCGCCTCGCCTAGCTGCGGCCCGCGGACTAGGTGGCTGGTTTACCGTCGTTGGAGTGCCTGGGAGCTGTCCGCGCAGGTGAGGAAGAGGTCATCCAGCGTGTGGCCTCGAGCGCGCTTGAGCCGGCCGGAAAACCTTTCCACTCTCAGGGACGCGAACCGTGGGCGGATCGCGCCGCTCCATGGATTCCAAGTCGGCGCCCACAGACCGACGTCCCCCCGCAAAGTTCCCAGTACAGTCCCCCTTGGCCTACCAAACTGGGCGACATCAAGATCCTCCGAGTTGACCTTCGCTCTGGACATCCAGCCTGTCTGAGGTCCGCGTCGTCGCGAAAGGTGTGGGCAAGCGAACTCACGGGTTGGGCGACGACCCCGCCGCGTGACTGCACACCGCGGATTTTCGACCTCACGCGTGACCCCGGGTCCGGACGGCTTGCCGTTGACCTGTCCAGAGCTGGGCACTCGCTACTTGATCGGCCATCGCTGGCATCGCCAGACTCAGCACTCGAGCCGACTCCCACGGGCCTTTCCCGGCTTGGCGGACCGCTGGGTGGACGCCATCGACAAGCGCGGAGCGGCATTCCGTGAAGTTGATGGCGGTCGGTCGGCGCCCGTGCCATGAACGACCGGTCAATGCGGGACGTTACGATGTCCAACGACCTGATCGAACGCTCCTCCACAGAGGCACGCCATGCGGAAGTTCGCAATCGCTCTCCTATCGTTGTTTCAACGCATCGCTCTCTTGATCTGGAAGCTGCGCGGGACGACTGAAGACGATCGCGCTGCGCGCCGAGTGACTAGTGGTGAGTCCTGGAGTGAATTCTGTGACACGTTGAAGGCCGCCGGCGCAGCATTGCAGTTTCCAGGCACGCCTCGAGACCCAGTGGCTCAAGCGGAGGGATATCGATATCTCAGCCGGATTACCCGGGCCGGCTTGATGGCCTTCGTCGAGCACTCCGATCCAAAGGCGCCCGTCTTGCACCGAGTGGTTAATGAGTTCACCAAGCTGGGCGCCGACAACCCCGACAACTTCTATCTGACGGCGGCATTGAATGGAACGTACGACTACAAGATCAGCGGCCGACGCAACACGATTGCCTTCCTGAGCCTTGGCACGCAGTCCGGGAACTATGGCCAGGGGCGGGGGTTGCCTCCCACCGGCCACATCGATTCCAGCCAGATTCAGATGGACGAGCATGGATACTTCGAGCTCATCTTGAGTCGCCATCCACAAGACAGCAATTGGCTGCCCATGACGCCTGAAACCGGCACACTCGTCGTGCGCCAGACGTTTCTCGATCGGGAAACGGAGATCCCGGCGGAACTGCAGATCGAGCGCATCAACTGCCCGGAACATGAGCGCCGCCCCTCGCCGCTCACAGCGAAGCAGCTCGACGAGGGCTTGCAGAAGGTAGGCGCGCTGGTCGCCGGCGCGCCGCTCTTGTTCGCCAAGTGGGCGCGCGAGTTTCAGCAGCACAGCAACGAGTTGCCTGAGTTCGACCGGGAGCGATCGCTGAGCGCCGGGGGTGACCCGAACATCGCCTACTATCACAGCCACTGGGCCGTTGCAGAGGACGAAGCGCTCGTGATCGAAGTCATGCCCCCGGAGTGCGAGTACTGGAACTTTCAGTTGAACAACTACTGGATGGAATCCCTGGACTATCGCCATCATCGGATTCACACCAACAAGCACCTCGCCGTCTATGAACGCGACGAATCCGTCCGCTTGATCGTCGCCCATGCCGATCCCGGTCTGCCCAACTGGATCGAACCCGCCGGCCACACGTCCGGCACCATGTGCTTCCGTTGGGTTCTGGCGAAGGACCACCCTCAACCCCGAACGCGGCTGGTCAAACTGAGCAGCCTGAGGGACTAGCCGAGTACACGGGTATCGCCATGCTCAGCCGCCGTGCGCACACCTCCACGGACTACGTCCATCCCCACCACCCTCTCCCGGTCAAGGCTTTCAACTCCATCGGCCGCGCCGCCGGACAGCTCGGTTGGTCGAGTGAGCCGGTAGTCGATGCGCTGATCCGCAATGCGACACGCAAAACCGGGCTCACGGACTTCGGGCATGACGGTCACGCTCGGGCATTGGAAGTGCTTGTCAACTCGATCAATGCCGAGGCCAACTTGACTCCGACCGGCGAGCTGATCCAGCGGTCGCGGCTGACCAGCGCGTTGATTCAGCGTCTACGAATTGAGGAATTGTTCAAGCAGCATCCCGAGATCCATGATGTCGATCTCGGTTCCATCATTCTGATCACCGGATTACAGCGTACTGGTACCACCTTTCTGCACCGACTGCTGTATTCCAATCCGGACATTCGAGGGCTGACCAGTGCGGAGGCCCTTGAACCTGTTCCTGCCGGACGCGGCCGGACGCCCGGACAAGCCGTCCGAACGACACGAGCGATGCTGGCGCAACGACTGCTCGCTTACCTGTCTCCCCAGTTCAACATGGTTCATCCGGTCGACCATCAAGAGCCGGAGGAAGACGTCATGTTGCTCGATCTGAGTTTCATGAGCCAGGCGCCCGAGGCGATGATGCACGTCCCGGCATATTCTCGCTGGCTGGAGGAACAGGACCACACCCAGGCCTATGACTACTTCTCAAAGGTGCTGAAGATCCTGTGTTGGCAGCAGCCCGGCAGTACCTGGGTGCTCAAGACGCCTCACCACATGGAATATCTCGACGTGTTTCTGAAGTCCTTTCCCGCTGCGTTGATCGTCCAGACCCATCGCGATCCACGCAAAACGTTGCCGTCATTCTGCAGCATGGTCGCCCACGGCCGCGGAATGTTCAGCGATGCCATCGACCCGGTCGAGATCGCCAGGCACTGGAGCCGAAAGACGCAGAGAATGGTGGCGCTGAGCATGCAGACAAGGGACAAGCTGCACCCCGACCAGAGTATGGATGTGTCCTACTACGATCTGCTCGAGGACCCCATCGCTCAGCTCCGGCGAATATACGAGCGCGCCGACATCTCATTCGGCGACGCGGCCGCGGGCATCGCCGAGCAATACGCAAGCGCGCATCCGCAGAATCGCTTTGGTACACATTCGTATCGTCTGGCCGATTTCGAGTTGGATGCGGCAACGATCGACAAAAACTTCTCCTTCTATCGTCGGAGATACGCCATCCCGTTCGAGTAGAACGTGTGAAGCCTCGAAAGCGAACGCGGCCATGAGCGATGCTGCCGACGACAACAAACCTGCAGGCCATGCCAACCCGGTGCACGCCATCGTCGCGGCAGTGCGAGACATCAGGCAGCCGCAGGAATCGCCGGTCAGCCCGGTCCCGGAGGAGGTGCGGGTCGACGGCAAAACCTGCCTGGTGACTGGAGCGAACAGTGGATTGGGCAGGGCGGCGGCCATCGAGCTAGCCCGGCGCGGCGGCCACGTGATCCTGGCCTGCCGGCCGGGACACGAGGAAACCCGTGCCGAGATCATGCAGCTCTCCGGTTCCACGACGGTCGACATGATGGAGGTGGACCTCGCGGATCTGGCATCCGTGCATCGCCTCTGTGACCGCCTGGTTCACGAGGGGACGCAGATCGATATCGCTGTGCTGAACGCCGGCCTGGCGGCGCGAAGGTCGAGGCGGAGCCGGCAAGGCTACGATCTGATGTTCGCGGTGCATTTCCTCGCGAACCGCGTGATGCTCGATCGCTGGCTGCGAGATGGCGTCGTTCGTCCGGGCGGCCCCGGCCGCGAGATTCCCCGGATCGTCTTCATCACTTCCGAATCACACCGATCTGCCGGGCCCATTGACTTCGATCGCCTGGGTGCATTCGTCGACTACGGGATCAGGGGAAGCCTGAAGCAGTACGGTTTCACCAAGTTGGTCCAGTGCACGTTCGCACGTGAGCTGTCGCGCCGTCTCAACCCGGGCGACGAGGTCGAGGTCGCCGTGCATGCCATCTGTCCCGGAGGAGTCGCGACGAACATTGCCAGAGAGGCGCCGCCACTGCTGAAGCCACTACTGAATGCGCTGTTCCGGCAGATCTTCCAGTCCCCGGCAAAGGCGGTGGCGCCCGTGATCTACCTGTGTTGCGCTGAAGCACCCGGTACGACCACGGGGATGTATCTGCACATGACGCAACCCAAGTCGGTCTCACCCAGTGCAGGCGACCCGCAGAACGGTCGCAAGCTCTGGGAAGCCAGTGAGACACTGGTGGCGGAGGCACGCGATTCAGCCTGACGCATGCTGGGTCAAGCTGGCGAGCCGCAGGGCCCGGGAGGCAGCCGTCAAGACCCGGGCGTCACCATTCCACCCGCCCGCCGCGAGCTCGGAGGAAGGCAAGCATGGCGCCCTCGATCGAAGAAACCGGCCTGATCGCGCCCTACGGCGGCGAGCTGGTCGACCTCGTGGCTCCGCAGGAGCGGTTCGCCGAGCTCAAGGCCCGCGCCGGCCGATTGGACAGCATTCAGCTGTCCGAACGAGCGATCTGCGATCTCGAGCTGCTCGCCACGGGGGCGTTCTCACCCCTCGACCGGTTCATGGGGCAGGACGACTACCGTCGATCGGTCGGCGAAATGCGGCTGGGCGACGGCACGCTGTTCCCCGTTCCAGTGACCCTCTCCATCGACGACGCTTCGTCCGTCAAGATCGACGCTGAGGTGGCCCTGCGCGATGCTCGGAACGATCTGCTCGCGGTCATGACGATTCAGGAGGCGTACGAGTGGTCCCCGCTGGAGCTCGCCGACGAAGTGTTCGGGACCCGCGACGTGCGGCACCCGATCGTGTCCGAGATGCAGCGCTGGGGCAGGGTCAACGTATCCGGCCCGCTCCAGGTGCTGCAGCTTCCGCGCCGCTATGACTTCACCGAACTGAGGCGAACACCCCGCGCGACCCGCGACGCGCTCATCGCCTACGGCCGAGCGAACGTCGTAGCCTTCCATGCCTGCGATCCCGTTCGCCGGGCCGAAGAGGAACTCACCCGCAGGGCCGCGGAGAGCGTGGACGGGGTGCTGCTGCTCCATCCCGCAGTGGGGTTGACCAATTCAGCGAACGTAGACCATTACACACGCATCCGCACGTACCGGGCCCTGTCGCTGCACTACTACGAGACCGATCGCGTGCTGCTATCGCTGCTGCCGCTGGCGACGAGGTTCGCCGGACCTCGAGAGGCGCTCGGGCACGCGATCATCCGACGCAACTACGGCGCCAACCATCTGATCGTCGGCCGGGACCACGCCAGTCCCCCCGTCGACTCGGTGGGCCCTCCGCTCTACCGCCCCGACGATGCCCGTGAACTGGTCGACCGGTACAGCGCTGAAACCGGTGTGAGAGCTGTGACATTCCGCGAGGCGGAGGACGACACAGACGGCGAGAGGCGCACTGAGGTCGCAGCAGTTCCCCAACGGGCGCATGGAGCCTCTCCCGTTCCGACGCAGTTCGCTGAGCAGAACTCGCGCCAGGGCCGAGCGCTGCCGAGCTGGATTGCGATGCCTGAGGTCGCCACGATCCTGGCCGAACGCGCTCCGCCGAAGCATCGACAAGGGGTGTGCATCTGGTTCACCGGTCTCAGCGGTTCAGGCAAGTCCACAACTGCCGAAGTGCTCACGGGACTGCTCATGGAGCATGGGCGGCGGGTGACAGTCCTGGACGGGGACGTGGTCAGAACTCACCTTTCCAAGGGCCTTGGCTTCTCCAAAGACGACCGGGACGCCAACATTCGCCGGATTGGATTCGTCGCCTCCGAGATCGTCCGTCATGGCGGCGTCGCGATCTGCGCGGCCGTGAGCCCCTACAGCGCCGTGCGAAACGAGGTCCGGGCCATGCTCGGTTCCGAGCGCTTCATCGAGGTGTTCGTCGACACGCCGCTCCATGTCTGCGAAGACCGCGACTCCAAGGGGATGTACGCCAAGGCGCGCCGCGGTGAAATCTCCAACTTCACCGGGATCGATGATCCATATGAGGCTCCAACAGACCCGGAGATCACGCTCGACACGGTCCAACACTCCGCGCACAGCAACGCCACGCTGATCCTGGACTACCTGATCGAGGAGCAATTCGTCCGCGTCTCGACAGACTAGCTCGCACTCACGCCCTGACTGATGGGCAGTGTCACGAGCTGCCACGACCGGTTCCACAGCACCCTCAGCGGGAGGCTGCAGTCGGGATTCACGCCGCAGACCTTCCCCGCGCCGAGCTCATACCAGCGCGCGCCGAGCGCCTCCGCGCAGCGGCGCGGCTGTGCCTCCCCGGAATTCGGCGCACAGCGGGTGGTCCGAGACGGAGTCAATCGCCCGCGCGGCGATGGCGGTGCACACCGCCTCGTGCGGCACGGTCATGCCGCCGTCCTAGCGGGTCACCGTGCAGACGCGATGCCAAGCTGCTCCGCGAGCTGCTCCTCCGTCAGGTCAAGCCTCGCGCGGATCGCTTCGAGGGTCGGGCTGAATCCCTGCCTCCCTGCCAGATGCGCCGCATGTGAAGTAAAGCATCGGTGCTTCATCGGTCTGCGACAGAGCGAATCCTCAGCCGTAGGGCCCAGCCAGCATCCCTCTCCTTCTTCGAGTGGGCGCTGGAGCGGGAGCAGGAACTCGACGGCGCGGGGCGCTACACCCTTCGATGGGGAGGCCACCGCACCCTCTGCGGTGGTCTCCCCATCGCCAGTCCATGTGTGCGGCCGTTTGCGTGTTCGGAGCACTCGCGTTTCGCGGACGGTCCGGGTTCTGGGAGGCCCAGCCTGCCGGCGAGTGGAGATGGCTCCCCTCTCCCCGACCCAGCGGCCTGTCTGCCTGTCTGCACCTCTGGCCGCAGATACAATACCGACAGAGAACGACGCCGTTGCCCACAACGTAGTCCGACAGACCTGTGTTGGCGTGGGCTGGTGTCCAGAGTGGCACTCGCCATCAATCCAGAAACATCCACATGAGAATCGAACTCGAGCAGCCGTACAAGTCCATCACGACCCTCACAGCCACGGAACTCCCCGACTTTACCCTCCTCATCGGCCGCAACGGCGCTGGCAAGACCCAGCTCCTCGACGCTCTCAGGGAGGGAAAGGCAGTGATTGCCAGCATAGGCGTGGACGAAATCGAAATGTACGACATGTCCTCGTTCCGCCCGCCCAACGCCGGTGGAGCGAATCGCCACTCCAACAACTTCGCCCAGGTCACTGCTGACGCCTACTTGCTGTCCCCGAGTGGCGACCGGGCACCTATCGAGGAGGCAGCAGCCATCTTCGATCAGTGCGCGAGCGACATCGAGCGCGACTCCGGTACTTCAGCCCGTGACGACTTCGTGCGCAACCTGGAAGATGAAGTTCGGCACTTGCCAGATTTCACCGTGTTCGCGTCCGGCGTCAAAGACTCTCCATACAAGGCGGCACTCCGCGAGCAGGTTCTGGCGCCGTTGACTCCACAGGTCACTGGTAGAAGGTCACCAAACCAGACCAACAACAGCTTCAACGGGAATCAAGCGGCCCTTCTCAGCGCTGCAATGAAGCTCACTGGCAAGCTTCCTCACGCGTTGACCCGCGACGACATCATGCGCGCCTCGCACTATGAGGGCCAAACACTGTCGAACTCCGTAAGCGAGGTGTTCGCGGCCTATCGGATCGAGGAGTTCATCTGGGCGCACCAACGGATCGAAACGGAGCCCGTCGGCTTCGCGGAGCTCATCGCCGAGTACCGCGTCAAGTACCCGCCGCCGTGGGAGACCCTACGGGACATACTGTCCGAAATGCGGGACGCCGCAGGACACGACGGGCTCTTCGACTTCGACTTCTCTGATCCCGACGATTACGAACTTACGGTTGGGAATTACGAACGGTTCTCTTTCAGAGCCGAGATGTCGAACCGGAGCACCGGAGCCCAATACGAACTCGATTCGTTGTCCTCCGGCGAAAGGGTTCTGATGGCCCTCTGCCTCGCATCGTTCAACCAGCACCTCGGCCGGCGCCGCCCCAAGCTCCTCCTCCTCGACGAACTGGATGCTGTGCTTCATCCGTCCATGGTCGCGGCATTGGCTAGCACATTGGAGACCCTGTTCGTGTCGCAGGGCACGAAGGTCCTGATGACTTCTCATTCCCCCATGACCGTGGCAGCTCTGCGCGAAGCCGCCATCTTTCGAGTCGTCAGGACAGGCGGTGACGTCGAAGTCTCCCGCAGCACAAAGTCGGAGGCCATCAACGAGTTGTCCGAGGGGCTCGCCACGGTTGACGTGGGCCTGAGGATCGCGGCGTACGACGAGGCGAAGGTGGCGATCCTGACCGAAGGACACAACGCTAAACATCTGAAACGGTGGGTAGAGCTACATTTCCCTCAGGACGTCCATGTCCTTGAGGAACTTGAGAAATACACGAGTGATAGCCAGCTACTCGCATACGGGCGACTGCTCGGAAGGTTCGACACCAGCACGCACTTCGTAGTTGTGTGGGACTGTGACGCGGCTAGCAAGGCTGAGACTTTGGGCCGGGACCTGCCTAGTGCTGCCAAGGTCACGCCGTTCGCGTTCACGAAGCGACCAGACAACACGATCGCCGTGAGGGGCATCGAGAACAACTACGACGAGGATATCCTGGAAGCCTACTCTACTAAGACGACGGCCAGTGACGGCACGCTGTTGGGTCGCGGGTTCCAGGGTAATCGCAAGACCGAATTTGCAGACCACGTCCTGCGAGAGGGGACGCGTCAGTACTTCGCCAATTTCCAGGACCTCCACGATATCGTTAAGAAGCTCCTGGAGTCGACACGCTAACGAGTTTTCCGAATTGGATCAGAGCAGTAGCAGGCTGCTGGCAAATGGCGTATGAGGTCATGGACGTGCGAGTATCGTCACAGCTCAGGGATTCTGCGGTGCGTGGTGGGACTGAGTGGCATGCGGCGTTGGTATTAGGTTGGACGCCGAATGGGTTTACGCCCAAGGACCACCCGCTACGACGGCTCAAGTTCCTGGTTGACTCGGCGTTGGAACGCATGTCGCCGTTGTTCGATCAGCTCGGGAGGCGCGCACGCCTGTGCACTGACGGAGGGTGGAGAGGCAGAGTGCCGGGGGTCCTTCCGACGCTCGATAGCAGCCCGCGACTACGGGTCGGTGAATCCGCCGCCGGGGAGGTTCAGCCAGATCAGCTCCTCCGGGTATCGCAGCTGCGGCTTGACCGTCGAGGGAAACATCCTCTGTTGGGGCGACACTGAATATGAAGAGTGGCCTCACTTCAGTCACTAGCAGGCTGCTGAAAAAGTCATCGCGCCCGCTCTTTCTCTCCCCCCCCCAAAGCGGAGGGAGCGAGCCGAGCGCCAACAGGCGCCCTTTGTCAGCAGCGCGCTAGTGCGAGGCTGAAGCAAGAAAACTGGAACGGAACTTGACGCCCCAGTGGCCGCCCTGCTTGGTGATGATCCAGAGGGTGTCGAACTTGTGGTAGACGGCGCCATCGGCGTGGCAGCGGTGATTCGTGAGCGCACAGTGCGCCTTGTCGGGGCCCTCCTGCACCACCTCCACTGAGGCCGTCGTGGTGTGATCCCAGCCCTCCGCCTCGAGTTGCGATTGCCCGCGTTTGCTGACCTCGGCGAACTCCTCGGGAGTCTCGATCGTCGTGAAGACGCCGCTCCAGAGACGCACGTGCGGATAGTTCAGCGCCGCCGCCAGCCGCTCGTGGTCCTGGGCGTTGAACGCATCCTGAAACGCATCGACTGCTGCTTTGGCGTGTTCCTCAACGTCGGACATCTGGCCTTCCTTTCGGGGCTTCGGCACGGGCAGACTAGCGGAGTCGCAAGACGATTCATCCGAGAGTTCGGTCGTGCATTTGCTACGATCTGCCAACCCATGAGTCGCTTCCAGCCGGAGATATAGCGATGACCACTCCCACGCTCGACATCGAGCCTTATCTCGACGCCGATCACCTCGCAGCGCTCAATGCGCTCCCGGTGCGGCAGGATCCGGCCGACCACGCGGCCAGGCGCGCCGCGATGGAAAAGCTGCGCGCCGCGATGCCACATGTGCCGCTCCCGGACGGCGTCTCTGTCCAGGATCACATGGCCCCGGTCCCGTACGGCGCACCTGATGTCATGGTGCGGCTCTACCGTCCCACCTCGCTGCCTGCGAACGCTCCAGCGCTCTACTGGATCCACGGCGGCGGGATGGTGGCCGGCGACGTGCAGATGAACGACCCGTACTGCGCCGGCCTCGCCGCGGAGCTGAACGTGCTCGTCGCCTCCGTCGAGTATCGCCTCGCACCCGAGCACCCGTTCCCCGAGGCAATCGAGGACTGCTACGCCGGGCTGCGCTGGCTCGCGTCGTCCGCCGACGCGCTTGGCCTCGACGGCAGCCGTCTGGCGATCGGCGGCGGCAGCGCGGGCGGCGGGTTGGCAGCCGCGCTGGCGCTGATGGCCCGTGACCGCGCCGAGGTCGAGGTCTGCTTCCAGTTGCTGGTCTACCCGATGCTCGACGACCGCAACACGACCCGCAGCAGCCACGCGATCGTCGACCCGCGGGTCTGGAACCGTGCCTCCAACCTCGCCGGTTGGAACGCGTACCTCTCCGGCAAAGCCGGCGACGACATCGTCCCCCCGTACGCAGCGCCGGCGCGTGCCACCGAGCTGTCGGGACTCCCGCCCGCGTACATCAACGTCGGAACGCTCGACCTCTTTGTCGACGAGGACATCGCCTACGCGCAGGCACTGCTGGCCGCGAACGTGCCGACTGAGCTGCGCGTCTACCCGGGCGCCTTCCACGGCTCGCCGTCGATCGCGCCGGACGCGGAACTCTCCAGACGCTGGAGGCGCGACGAACTCTCGGCCCTCGACCGCGCGCTCAACGGAGCACGCTAGCCTGCCTCGGCGGGGCGTATCACCAGCACACCGGAACGGACCTCATGGACTGCGGAACCTTCCTGCTGCTCCAGTCACCAAGCGCGCAGGACCCTGTCGAGGTGTTCGCGCGAGCGACGGAGATGGCTCAGACCGCCGACCGGCTGGGCTTCGACAGCATCTGGTGCGCCGAGCATCACTTCTCGACGTACGGCTACCTGTCACGTCCGTTGATGTTCGCGATGCACCTCGCGGCCCACACCGAACGGATCCGTGTCGGCTCCGCCGTCGTCGTGCTGCCGCTGCACCATCCCCTGGTCGTCTTCGAGGAGATCGCCACCGCCGACCTCCTGAGCGGCGGCCGTCTCGATGTCGGCCTGGGCCGTGGCTATCAGCGCTACGAGTTTGACCGCCTCGGTCACACACTCGACGAGAGCCGGGAGCGCTTCGACGAGTCCGTCGACATTCTGCTGAAGGCCTTCGAGGGGGAGCCATTCTCCCACGAGGGCAAGTACTACAGCTTCGGCGAGACCAGCGTGTTCCCGCTGCCCCTCCAAAAGCCGCACCCGCCGATCTGGATGGTCGGGCAGAGCCCCGAGTCGATCGTGGCGACGGCTCAGCGAGGCTTCAATCTGATCTCCGGCGGCTTCGGCATACCGATCGAGCGGTTGGCCGAGTTCCGCGAGACCTTCGACCGGGCGATCACGGATCCGGCACAGCGGGCGGCAGTCCGGGTGAGCTCACAGCGCCCGGTCTACGTGACGCACGATGAATCCGAGCTGCCGGCAATCGTCGAACAGGCCCGCTGGAACATGCGCGTGACTTTGAGCCTGCGGCAGGGTCTCGCGCGCGTCGACGAGGGCCGAGCGATCGCCATCCCCATGGACAACGAACCGACCACGGAGGAACTGCTCGACCGCTACTTCGTGATGGGCACGCCCGATACCTGCATCGCCAAAATCAAGCAGCTTCGCGATGTCATGGGTATCGACCACTTCAACGCAAACTTCTGGTTCGGCGACCTCTCGCAAAAGCAGGTCCTCGATTCCATGACCCTCTTCGCCGAAGAGGTCTTGCCCGTACTCAAGTCGGACAAGCTGTAGCCCCCGTTCACATCGGCGTGGCGATCCCAACCAAAGCGCCAATCAGTTCCCCCGCTCCCCTCGCAGGAGACCTGCGGGTGTTCCTCCGAATCCCCTCTCCCCCCGCTGCGCGGGGGGAGATGTCACGAAGTGACAGAAGGGGGCCGCCCCCGTCTCACCAGATACCGCCACATGGTTGAGCCGGGAACGCGGACCCCCTCAGCCCCCTGCTATGCCCCGCCCGTCACGTCAATCGTTACCCCGGTCACGAAGTCCGCGTGTGACGACGCCAGGAAGCACACCACGTTGGCCTGGTCGATCGGCTCGGCGAGCCGGCCCAGCGGCGTCGCGGCGATAGCGCCTTCTCGCAGCTCCGCCGGCCGCCCCTCCCAGTGGCGACGGATGCGCTCGGTGAAGGTGACCGAAGGTGCAATCGCGTTGACGTTGATCCCCGCCGGCCCGACCTCGGTGGCGAGCTTGGTGGTGAACGCGATGATCCCACCCTTGGCCGCCGCGTAGGCCGAGGAACTACTCGCGCTCTTTCCCCGGCCGGCGATCGAGGCGAAGTTCACGATCTTGCCACCGCCCTGCCTGGTCATGTGTGGAATCACGGCGTGGCAGAACAGGAAGGTCCCGCTGAGGTTGAAGTCCAGCACCTTCTGCCACTCCTCCATCGTCAGTTCCTCGGCCCGCGCGGCCGAGTTCGCGATGATCGTCGAGCCGCCGACACCGTTGATCAGGATGTCGATCTTGCCGAAGCGCTCCACGACGTCGGCGACGACGGCATCCACCTCCTCCTGCGCCAGCACATCGGCGGGATAGGCGTGGTGCGCGCCGCCGCCGGCCGCTGCGAACGACTCCACCGCGCCGTCAAGCAGCTCTACGTCATTGTCCACGGCGGCGATCGTGCCGCCCTCGGCCGCGATGATCTCGGCGCCGACCCGGCAGATGCCGTTGGCGGCCCCGGTGATCAGCGCCACCTTGCCGTCGAAGCGGGCGAATGAGACGTCTGGCATGGCGATTTCCTTCGTCAGCCCCCGTCAGGAGGCGAATCGTGCTGGCTAGTGAGAGTATCGAGGCGCCGCCCCGGCGCCGCCCGGCTCGAACGTGCTGGCGTGCGGCAGTACTTCCTTGGCGAACAGCTCAAGCATCTTCACGGTCTTGCTGGGACCGTAGTACGGGGGATAGTGGATCATCATCGACGAGGCGCCGGCTGCGGCCAGGGCCTCGAGGCCCCGCAACACCGTGTCCGGCGACCCGTGCAGCACGGTGTCCTTGACCAGCTCCTCGTAGGCGAACGCGCGCTCGCCGCTCTTCTCGGCGACATCGCCGAGATAGCTCCCGGTACCACCGCCAATGAAGCCCTTCATGTGGCGAACGACCGCTGCTTCCGATTCCTCGCGGGCCCTGGCATCTGATTCAGCGACATAGACCATGCGCGCGACATCGATGTCACCAAAGGCCGGGTTCTGGGTGTAGGGCGCCTGCGCTTCCACCATGTGCTCGCGGTAGAGCGCCGCGTGCTCCCCGATGGTCTCGATCGATGGCAGCGTCGACTGCACCAGGCCGAAGCCGTTGCGGGCCGCGTATGCCATCGAACCGGCTGTGCCCGCCGCCATGTAGATCGGCGGATGCGGCTGCTGAATCGGCTGCGGAAAGACCTCGGCCTGCTCGTCCATCCTGATCTTGAAGTACTTGCCGTCGGCGTTGACGCGCTTGTCGAAGAAGCCCTGCAGAATCAGCGGAACCGCCTCCTCCTGCATCATCACCCGCCGCTCGTCATAGTCCACCCCGAGGCCCGCAAACTCGTACGGCCGGTAGCCCGAGCCGAGCCCGAGCTGGAAGCGCCCATCGCTCAGAATGTCGACGAACGCCGCGTTCTCGACGATCCGCAGCGGATGGTGCAGCGGCACGACCATCACCGCGGCGCCGAGCTTGATCCGGCTGGTCTTCGCTGCGAGGTAGCACAGGTAGCTGAACGGGTCGGGCAGGATCCCGTACTGATTCGAGAAGTGATGCTCCGCAATCCAGACGCTGTCGAACCCGTGCTCCTCCGCGGCCAGCACCTCTTCGGTCACGCGCGCGTGGATCGACTGGTGCGGATACGGCGACGTCTCAGGGTCAGGGTGCGATGTGAGCAGCAGTCCAATCTTCACGTCAGCCCTCCGCCCAAGAGCCTAGCTCCCCCTCACCGCACCAGCGCCGAGCGGGATAGCTCCGCGTTTCGGGTGCGTGTGCACCGCCGCTGCTTACTGCTGCTGAATAGGCTGGGCCTGCTGCTCGGGCTGCGCCGCAGGTTGTTCCTGCTGCTGCGCTTGCCGCGGCGCCTGCGCGACTGCTTGCTGAACGTCGTCATCGTCGTCGCCGCAGCGAACCAGGGCCAGGCCGCTCGCGCCGACCCCGGCCCGAGCCGACGCCCGCAACTCTGGCCGGCACACCATGCGCGCGCGAAACACGATCCCAATCCTCGCCGAGCCGATTCACGACCGCTCAGACCTGCGCCGCAGTGGCACTGACTGCGCCAGCCCGGGGCTGACGCAGGGATCCTCGTAGCCGCGACGGAGTTCGTAGCGCGCCGCACGGTGAACGGCGCGCTACGAACTGACTACCTCCTCGAGCCGCCGTCGACTTTGTGTCCGGGGTCGGCGGAACGGGCTGCGTGAGACAGGTCGGCGGCGTTTCCGGCGCTGTCGAAGATGCCGCCCCCGTTCGAGTTCACCCGGTTCGCGCCCACGCCGACGCCGTCCGCGTCGCTGTCGCTCTCCTGCACCACGTAGTCGAAGTACAGCGCGTTGCTGTAGGCGCCGCTCTGCTCGGGCCGGACCGACAGCTGCCTCGCTACGCCGCCAACATCGAGCTCGATGTACGGGTTTCCTCTCAGCTTGACGCGCTCGTCGAAGCCGACCTCCACGGTGATCGTCTCACCCACGGCGTAAGCGCCGTCGCGGGCGGGCTCCGACGTGATTTCCAATCGCGAAATCGACGGCGGCGCCGTATCGACCTTGTGGCCGGGCTGGTGGTTCGTGCCGCGGTACCACGGGTTCTGCTCGATGTCCGTGCCCCTGGCCGTGATGGTCCCGGTCCCGCCGAAGCCCTGGCGATCGGTACCGAGGGCGATCATGACGCCCTGGGGGTCCGTGTCGCCCGGCACGACGGTGTAGCCGAACACGAGTGTGTCGGTGCTGGAGCCGCTCAGGTAGCGCGCTTCCCTCCACGACTCATCCGGATGAACGCTGTCGGGCCCGAGGTACAACCCCACAGACGGCTCGCCATCCACCACCACCTCGGTATCGAATGTGAAGGCGACCTTGATGGTCTCGTTAGCGCGGTACGCCGCCCATTCGTGCGACGGTGAAGAGACCACCCGGACGGTCTGCACGTAGGGCCGCCCATCCACCATGTGGAACCGGGCACCCTCAACGCCGGGATGCGCGTAGTTGATCGGGACATCGGTTCCCTTGGCCTGAATCTTCCCCGCGAAGCCGTAGGCCGGTGTGCGGTCTTCGGCAACGCCGGCGCTGCCCACGCTGAGACCGTCGCCGTCGAAGTCTCCGGGCTGCACCTGGTACCTGAAGACGAGCTCACGGCCGCCCGAGCCGGTGAGGTAGCTGGCGCCGCGCCAGTGGTCGCCGGGCCCATCGCCGATGTACAGGCTCAGCAGCGGCGTCCCGACCACCTCAATCGGGGCGTCCGTGCGCACCGTCACGTCGATGCTCTCGCCAATCCGGTACGCGTACTGGTCCACGGGGCGAGAGATGATGTTCACGTCCGTGACGGCGGGGGTGTCGTCATCGACGATCGTCACCACACAGGGGTGCCACAGATCATCGTCCCAAAAGCCGATCGCGAAAATCTCGTCGTGCTCGGGAATGGAGTCTTCCGTGGTCACGACGGGAACCCACAACGTCTTGTCGCCGGAGCCCGACTCCACCTTGACGCCGTCGTACTCGGTGAAGTCTTCGGGGCCGGCCGAGTAGGGCTGGTGGATCGTGAAAAAGTAGGCGGACTCCACTCTGTAGCCTGAGCGGCGAATCCCCATGCTACTGGTGTTGCCTTCCGAGATTGGCTCGGGGCAGATGGTGTACATGCTGTTGTGGTCCGCGTAGGCCGCGCGTGGCGGACCCGCCAGGCCGAACGCCGCTACCAGCAGCGCGGCCATTGCGAAAATGGTGCTCGAGATCGCGGCGAGAGTGAGCCGCTGTGATCGGGCCGTTGCTCGTGTGCGCAGCATCGGATTCCTCCTGTTCATGCTGGCTCTCGAGTCATTTCGGATCGTCGATTCCCCCTCTCCGTTCAGTTCGCTTGTCCTGCCGCCGCGCGCTGACCTTCAGCCACGGCGAGAACTTCTGATCCGGCAGGTCAGGGCCGTCGTTCGCGGATGCTCGGCCCAAATGCGGACGAGGCCGTCTGACGGGTCGAGCAGCACCCGCTACGGCGCCTGCGCCGCGAACACGCTGACGGCAGGCGCCCGGCACGCCGCCCGATGGAGTCAACGACGCCGGGCCGCGTCGAGCCGCCCGGCCGACTCATCGATCCGCCGCCGTGCGTCCAGATCGCGGCGGCGATGGGCGCGATCGGTGCGATGGGTGCGATGGGTGCAAAGGCTGCAATGTGCGGGACCGCCGATGCCAGCAACGTTTGAGTGGGAAACATGGCCGTACTCCCGTCTTCGCGACGTATTGGTGGGAGCTTCAGATCGGCGTATGAGCGCCGGCTGAGCGGCGCGGCTACGCACTACAGTGATCGTACCTCTCATCGCGCAGAAGCCTCGATAAAGGTCTGTGACGTGCGACTCAGAGGCCGGGGCGCTCCGGGAAGGCGCTACAGCGCCGCTCCCCGTCGTGTGGGGTCGCTCCGCCAGTGCGAGGCGACACCCATGCGCGAACTGTGATCTGCGTCTTCAGCACGTTTGCATTTCTTACTCCCGAGTTGCAGCGGGGATTCAATGTGAACGCCACGGTGTCGCAGAACAGAAACGTATCGCTGAGGATGAAGTCCAGCACCCTCTGCCACTCCTCCAGTGTCAGTTCCTCGGCCCTCGCGCCCGAGTTCGCGATGATCGTCGAGCCGCCGACGCCGTTGATCAGGATGTCGATCTTGCCAAAGCGACCGACGACGTCGACGACGACGGCATCCACCTCCTCGGCATGAAGCGCATCGGCGGGGTAGGCATGGTGCTCGCCGCCACCGGCGGCTGCGAACGCCTCCATCGCGGCGATCGTGCCGCCCTCCGCCGCGATGATCCCGGCGCCGACGCGCCAGATGCCGTTGGCGGCCCCGCTGATCAGCGTCACCCTGCCTTCGAAGCGGGCGAATGAGATGTCTGTCAGGCCAATTTCCTTCGTCACCCCCGTCGGGAGGCGCAGCGTGCAGGCTGGAGAGAGTGTCGAGGCGCCGGGCCACCAAAATTGCCAGGCACTCAGTGGCGACGATCTTCGCTAGCCCACCGCCGGGTCGCCTGCCCCTCCGAGGGCCGCCCCGGCGCCGCCCGGCTCGAACGCGCTGGCGTGCGGCAACACTTCCCTGGCGAACAGCTCAAGCATCTTCACGGTCTTGCTGGGACCGTAGTACGGGGGATAGTGGATCATCATCGACGAGGCGCCGGCTGCGGCCAGGGCCTCGAGGCCCCGCAACACCGTGTCCGGCGACCGGTGCAGCACGGTGTCCTTGACCAGCTCCTCGTAGGCGAACGCGCTCTCGCCGCTCTTCTCGGCGACGTCGCCGAGATAGCTGCCGGTGCCGCCGCCAACGAAGCCCTTCATGTGGCGCACGACCGCGTCTTCCGATTCCTCGCGGGCCCTGGCATCTGATTCAGCGACATAGACCATGCGCGCGACATCGATATCGCCTCGGTGCCGAGTTTGATCCCGGCGATGGGCGCTGCACGCTGCTTGCGACCAGGCAGAAGCTCTCCGCCGCCTGCAAGCTCCATGGCATTGCGCAGCCTCAAGAACATCAGGCGCTGGCCGACACCCGTGCAACCGCCGAACTCGCACGCAAGTTGTTTGCGGACGTCGGCGCGCGTCCCTCTGGCCCGCCCGCATTGGCCCCGATCAGCATTGGTGACATCAAGGGAGGGTAGCTGCTCGGGTCCAGCTCGGGGTCCAGCTCGGGGTCCAGCTCGGGGTCCAGCTCGAGCTCCGGCTCCCCGCTGCAGGCGGCGAAGACGGCGGCCATGCCGAGCGCGAGGAACAGTCCGATTCCGAGCAGTTTGACGTGGATCAGGGCGTCACCTCCTGCCCCGCAAGGTACAGGAGTCACGCACAGGCGTTCCCGTTTCCGCTACAGGCCGGGGTGCCCTAGGTTCGGTGCCGTTCAGAGAGACACCGCCCGCCCGAGCAAGGAATGACTGATGGCACGTCGCACACATTTGCCCTGGCCGTATGGCGCTGGTGGCTTCGTCGGTGCGCTCTGCGGCACTGGCGACTATCACGAAGAGGACGGACGGCCCGCGCCGCTGATCGCCGACTCCATTGAACAGGCGGATTGCAAACGCTGCCTACAGCGCATCGAGGACCGCAAAGAACGGCGCGCGGTTGAGCGCCACTTGGAACGCGGCGCTTACCGACGCACCGAATCCCGTAACCGCCGCACCGAGGGGCGGTCGGTTCAGCGCGGCCCAGAGCGTGTCGTCGCGCCCCGCGAGCAGCGGCCATCATTGTTGAAGCGTCTGATTGCGGAATTGTTCGGGGGCGGCCAGCCACCGCAGACGACCGTCCAGATGACCGTCAAGGAGTGTGGCAGCGGTGACTTCGTTCAAGAGGTCGCCGGGGAGAGCCACTGTCAACCGGCGATCCGCGCTGCGGCCGCAGCTGTGGGACATGAGCTAGGGGCGGATGAAGACGGAGCGGTCAGCTTCGAGGTGATCCTGATCCGCGAGCCGGACAATCGTCACGACCGCTACGCGGTCAAGGTGTGCGACGTCGAGCAGCGGCATCTCGGCTACATCCCGCGCGAACTGGCCGCACAGTTGGCGTCGCAGCTTGACAATCTGCAACGGCGCGGCATCATCGCCAGCTGCAACGCGAAGGTCTGGGGGAAAGACAGGAACTACGGTATCTGGCTGGACCTCGACCTCACGGAACTCCTGAACCCGTGACGGCAACGAAGGGTCGCCACCGCTGAGGGGAATGAGATCATGTTTTCATTGCTGATTGTGGGCCTCATCGGGCTGGGTGCATTCCTGGCCGGCATCATCAGCCTGGTGTCGTTGGTCGCTGACGCAGGCTCGCACACGGTGGTCCATGAGATTGCGGTGACCTGCTACTTCATCCTCACCGTCGTCTCAGTGCACTGTGGCCACTACCTGAACAGCTTGCGGGAGAAGGATGAGCAACACGAGGGCTGACAGGGTCAGAGACGGTTCCGGAGTGCGCGGAGGTTGTGTATGTCGTTTGTTGTGGTTGATCGTGAAACGACGGGGCTCGGTCGGCACGATCGCATCGTCGAGATTGCGCCTCCTCCTGCATCATCACCCGCCGCTCGTCATAGTCCACCCCGAGGCCCGCAAACTCGTACGGCCGGTAGCCCGAGCCGACGCCGAGCACTCAGCGGCCCTTGAAATCTGGCGCGCGGCGCTCGCGTAGGGCTGCGCGCGCCTCCGCGGCATCCTCCGATGTGGCGAGAATCGCGGACGCGTTCGAGGTCAGCACCGACGTGGTTTCGAGCGTGCTGTCCATCGCGGCCCGGATCACCCGCTTGTTGATCCACGTGACCATCGGCGGGTTGCGCATGATCCGGTCGCACAACGCGCGCACCTCCGCTTCCAACTGATCGGACGGGACGAGCTTGTTCACGACGCCCCACTCCGCGGCGGTCTCGCCGTCGAGGTGGCCCGTGAAGGCGAACTCCAGCGCGCGACCAAGCCCGGCCAGCCTCGTCAGGTAGTAGGCGCCACCGTTCTCGATGATCTGGCCAACCTGCTGGTAGGAGATAAATCGCGTCTTCTCGCTGCCGTAGCGGATGTCGCATTGCAGCGCCATGTCCATGCCGAATCCGGCCGCCACGCCGTTCAGCATCGCAATGGTCGGCTTGCGGATGTACGAAATATCCTTCATCAGCTTCGTGATCCCGTAGTAGAAGCGCTGCCGCGTCGCATCCAGCCCGCCGGTCTCGTACGGCGCGTTACCGAGAAAGTGGTCGTCCGGCTCGAATTCGCCGAGATCTGTGCCGCGCACATCCACACCCGCGCAGAACCCGCGCCCGACGCCGGTCAGCACGATCACCCGCACGTCCGGGTCATCGTCGCCGGCGCGCATGTACTCACCAACCTTCGCCAGCGTCCCAGTCCGCTCGCTACCCCCAACGGCGGCGTTCAACTTCTCCGGTCGATTGAACCTGATCCACAGAATCCCGTTGTCCTCCTTCTCATAGAGCAGGTACGGAACGAGCTCAAGTTGCTCCATGCAAACCCCCTTCAACCGCCTCAGCTCCTCAGCCTCCCAACGAGCCTAACGCCTCCCTCGAACCCGCAAGCATGTGCCGAATCGGCTGTGAGCGGCCCCGCAGCAGCTCGGCCGGATCGAGCGTGGCCGCCTCGTTCAGCGGGGACGTGGTCGAGCTCTTGATCGCATTCAGCGGGGTAGGGCTGACCAGGGTGCTGACCGAGCGCCAGTCCGGGCTCCCGACGCCATACTTCTGCGACATTTCGTCTCTACCGTGAGCCCCATCGCAGGCACCTCACGAAAGGGAACTAGGGATGATTGGCAAGCAGCTCACCACGAAGTTCATCCTGGTTGGGGCGGTGATCGGCGCCATGCTCCTCGCGCTGCTGCTCTCCGGCTGCGCGGGCCACAACGGAGCCGCAGAGGATCGAGATGCTGAGCACGCGACGCAGAGTCAGCACTCCCAGCGAGAAGGCGGCCAGTCTGGATCTGAGCATGAGGATCAAGGCGAACATGGCGAGGAGCGCGGCGAGCACGGGGCAGAAGGTGAAGGATCAGATCAATCTCGGCAAAGCCGAGAGGCCGAAATGTCGAGCCCAATAACCCCTCTCGATCAAGAGTGGAATGGTGTGCTCGGCGGAGCGGCGGTTGCCATGCGCTACGACGCGGCGACCGACTCGGTCCACACAACGGTACGCAACACGCTCTCAGCGACGCTCTGCTACGTGCAGGTGGAACCTCACTTGAAAGCCGGCACGAGGACGGTCGGGGAACTCGGCCCCGACAAGCTGGGAGACCTCGATCCTGGACAGGAAGTATCGTCAACCCTGCGAGTTGACAGCGAACCGAAGCTTGCCGGAGTTTCCTTCGATGGCTACGTCGCTCACATAGAGCTGTATGACTGCAGCGGCCCCGGCCCCACGCCTCATGGCGGTGAAGAAGGCGCCGAAGGCGGCGACGAACACGGCTCCGGTGGTGAAGGCGGTGATCAATCCGCTGCTGGTGACGAAGACGGTCGTGGCACAAATGCCCTGGGCCTGAATGAAACTCTTGATACGGTCCGCAGCGGCGGCCGACTGATCCTTCGATACGACGCTCCAACCAATTCCTTCCGAGGCACGGTGGAGAACACGACCAACGGCGTGTTGACCCGCGTGAGGATCGAAGTGCACCTGTCCAACGGTGTGGAGCTGGGACCGACGACTCCAACGGACATGGCCCCCGGCGAGGTGCTGGCGATCGACCTACCCGCGACGCAGGAATCGTTCACCGGCTGGACAGCACACGCCGAGGTCGGCGGCGGAGACGGCGGCAGCGAGTCGGGCGAGGAGCATTCAGGTGATGACGAACAGGGCGGCGAACATCGCAGTGGTCGCGAGCGGCGGGAAGGAGGCTAGAGCTGATCCGGCTTGGACGAAGAGATCGGTCGCAGGCTCAGGTGAGACGATCCGGCCATGCGCGGATCCCTTTGATCGACGCCGTGTCTCTGTTAGACATCCCTTCCACGATGGCTCCGTAGAGGATCAGTGATGCGCGGCACAGTATTGATCGTCGAAGACGATACGAGGATCGCCAACTGGGTCAGGGTGTACTTCGAGCGGGCCGGATTCTCCGCTCAGGTCACCCATGATGGTGAGTCCGGCCTGGCCCTCGCCCGTGCGCTGAAGCCGGACCTGATCATCCTCGATCTCATGCTTCCCCGTCTCAACGGCGTGGAGCTGTGCAAGATCCTGCGGCGAGAGTCGGAAGTTCCGATCATCATGCTGACGGCCAGAGAGGCCCCGGCCGAGCGAATCGCCGGACTGGATAGCGGAGCCGACGACTACATCGTCAAGCCCTTCGATCCCGAGGAGGTCGTTGCGCGCGCCGACGCTGTGCTTCGTCGCGTCAGAGGCCGAGTCCAGCAGGTGCTCACACGCGGCGACATCACACTGAACGAAACCACCCTGAGCGTGACGATCAATGGAGAACCGCTCCTGCTGAGCCAGGCGCAAACGGCTCTGCTGTCCACGTTCATGCGCCACCCCAACCAGGTGCTGACCCGTGATCAGCTCATCTCGCTGACCTTCAGCCACGGCTTCGACGGCTCGGACCGCGCAATCGACAGCCATGTCGCTCGCCTCCGAAAGCTGATCAACCGAGCTGGCCGCCAGCCCATCCAGACGGTCTACGGCGCCGGCTACAAGTTCGTCGTGGAGGACGAATAATGTCGCTGCGCTCGCGAATACTGGCTTCCATCGTCGTGGTGATCGTCCTGACCGTCTTGATCACCGTCGCTGTCGGCTACTACACGACGCAAGCCCGCCTCGGTGTGTTCGTCGACCAAATCGGTGACGACGAGGCGATCCAGCTAGCCCGCAACCTCAGCCGCGAATACACGGCGGCGGGCGGCTGGGAGACGGTCGACAGACCGCTGTCCGAGGCGGGTTACATCTACGAAGAAGGTCCGCGCGACGACCGATCAGAGGACGGCGACGAAGGGCACTTCGAGCTCTTGCACCGAGACCCGGTCCGGGTCGTCATCGCTGGCCTCGACGGGCGTGTGGTGAAGGACAATTTGTTCCGGCTGCCACCCGGAACGGCCGCACCCGAACTGGACGGGCACCGAGAGACGGTGTTCGACTTGTCTACGGCCCAGCCCGTGGGCCACGTGTATGTAGATGTCAACCATGAGCTCCTGTCCGGCGAGTCGCACGGGTTTCTCAACACGCTCCTGGCCATCACCCTGATCGCCGCATTGCTCACGGCAGGCCTGGCCACCCTGCTCGCCGCCTGGCTCTCGAAGCGGATCACGGCGCCCGTGCTGGCCTTGACAGAGGCAACCCAGGCAATCTCCCAGGGCGCTACGACTGAGCTACCGGTCTCATCCTCCGATGAGTTGGGACGGATGAGCGCGGCGTTCAACCGCATGACCTCCACCCTGGAATCCCAGCGCGACCTACGCAAGCGGCTCATCAACGATCTCTCCCATGAGCTGAACACCCCGCTGAGCGTCATCCAGCTGGAGGCGAAAGGGCTGCGCGACGGGCTTCAGACGCCTGAGAGCGCGTCCGATCACATCATCCAGGAGGTCGACAGGCTCCGCGGCCTCGTGACTGATCTGAACTGGCTAGCGGAGACGGACCACGGCGAGTTGAAGCTCAGCCTCCAGCGGAGTTCGGTGGACGAGCTACTCGCCGCAGAGCTGGACCGCTGGCGGCCGCAATGCCAGGCTCAGGAAATTGAACTGTCGCTACAGGTATCCGCCGACCTCCCATCCATCGAGCTCGACCGGATGCGCATGAGCCAGGCCCTGGGAAACATCCTGAGCAACGCCATTCACGCCACCGAGGCCGGCGGCAAAATCGAGCTGAAGGCAGAGCTGAGCAGCAACGAGCAGCTGGCCATCTCGATCACCGATGACGGCGTCGGGATTCACGCCGCAGAACTTCCCCGCGTCTTCGACCGCTTCTACCGCACCGACGAGTCTCGTGGTCGTGCGTCGGGCCGCACAGGTCTGGGACTCGCCATCGCCCAAGCGATCGTCGAAGCACACGGAGGCACGGTCGCCGCCACAAGCACCGGCCCCGGACAAGGCGCCACCGTGACCATCCACCTCCCCCTCCCATCGCGCCTGGCCTCTTAACAGCTTCGCCATCCAGAAAACCGGCCCACCGCAGGTTCAGGTTCGAGTCAGCACCCCCCGAAGACCGTTCAGTCGATCAGCAGAATGCGCCCACGCTCCAGAACTCGAACCACCAAAAGAGCCACGACGCCGAGCCGGCTCCTCGCGTCGTAAGCAAAGACCTCCACCGCCGCTCATCGCCGCAACAAATCTCACCAATCTCCCCGCACCGGCCCAATAGTCCCCCGGACCAACGCGCCTCCCTCCCCCCAAAAAGCATGCCGGATGCCTCAAGTCGCCGGCGGCATGAAGCACGTCTCCCCGCAACTCTCACAGCGCCACTTCCCAAACAACTGTTCGCACCACAGCCCCCCTTGGTCTCCCACCCAATGCGTCGAGTGACCTGACTCCGTTCCCCACCCGACCCAACAGCACGACCATCCTGTTCGCGCTCGCTGCCGAGTGGGATGCGGCCGGCGGCCACGGCCTCACGGCGCTGACCACGACGACCAAGACGACCGTCCCCGCGCGAGGGCCGCACACTGCCCGTGCGGCATCGGCCGCGACGACGCCTTCCGCTACGGCACCCTGGGCGACACCTGCTCGCGGGGCCTCGCTCCGACAGCGGTCGGGTCGGCTCGGGGCGACGGTGAGCGGGTGCTCTGCGTCAACCACACCCCACCGCGTCAGGCGGTCGTCACTGCCTCCCCGGCCTGGTCGGAGTCAAAGCCCCCCACCCAACGCCCCCGCGTCCCACGAACCGGTCATCCCCCAAGGCGGCCACATCATCGCCGCGGAAACCGAAGCCCGCGTGCTGGTGTCGAGTACGTCAGGCAACCTGGAGCACTCAAGGACGTTGACGTCGGACGATGATGGTCTGATGGTACTCCCTGACGGGAAATCCGACACGTTAGAGGTCACGCACACTCTTCGAAACACTGCGATACAGGACTGGATAACACAGGGACTCAACTAGCGCTTCGCAATCTCATCAATCACGTCCGCCTTTAGTCTCCGATAGATGTCTGTTGCGGGTGTGATCAGGGGCGCCAAGTGGAATTTCATGAACGCGTCACAATTGTCTCCCATCTGCTGAAGGTCTAGAGACTTCTTCAAATTCGAATAGATGATCCCCGCTGCGGACTTCACGTCGTCAGTAGGCTTCCCTCGTTGTGGATTCGACGAAAGTGCAGCCTGCTTTATCGTCAACACTTGGAAGATTCTCGAATCTTGCATAATCTCTCTCAAGAAGAGCTCGAGGACTTCGTCATCCAGCAGATATGATTCAAGATTTCGTTTCCCAAGTACAATGACCTCATCCGGAAGGTTTGCTATCTCTTGGAACGACATGTCATCCCTGTCCCTCAGCGCCAAGGTACGGCTCCCGGGGATAGCAGCGTCGAGGATTCCTCTGACGATCTCGGCATTACGGACCACCTCGTCCTTTGAGCCGCCCGAGACAAACACTGTACTCCGTTCATGCGGCCCGAGCACCGTATTGTATATGTCAGCGTCGAAGTCTCTGCGACGGTTGCCAACCTGCGATCCTTCGCAAATAACTAGGGTTTCCGGCGCTATCAGTTCGGACAGGTCATCTAGGGTTACGGAGAGCATCTTCTCCCAAGCTACGCGGTCCAAGGACACCGGTGTCAAGGAGCAAGTGTCGTCAAGTTCCGCGCCATCGAAGTCGACTATACATGTGCTGCCAGGTGTGGCCGCTTCAATTCGCTGCGCTGCTCGCAATACTCCTAAGGAATGAGTTGTAAGCCAGAGCTGGCTGTTCTCCGGAATGATGTCCACAATTTCCTCGACGAGCTTGCCTTGGATGGCCGTGTGCAGATGGGACTCTAGTTCGTCAATGCAGAAGACTGCATGCCGGTGTGAGTCTTTCTTCAAGTGCATGTCCAAGAGGATGTCAAAGCCAGCTTTTTCGCCACCCGAGAGATTCTTGAAGTTATAGGACGCGGTACTGCCTTTTGCGAAATAGAACGACCCGGAGTTCGATTCAGTCCCAAAGGGATCAGCAATGTTCTGAAGGACAAGATCACCAAAGACCCTGGTCATGGATTGACGTACTGCCCCGATGAGCTTCTCACGCAATTCGCGGACTTGCATGTCGTCATTCGCAGGATCGTAGACGGAAGAGACGGTTGAGTAGACGAGTCGTCGATAGTTGGACGCAACGCTCTTGTCGTCGTCGATGAGGCGGCGAGCGAGAGTCTCCGCATCTTGATCGACAGGTCTAGCAAGGTCTCTTTGAGAAAATTCGGGTTCGTTCCTGTGCGCGGTTCGGACGGAAAATGCGTTTCGCTCCGGAATTTGTCCTGCAACGGTCAGTTCAACGGCTGTCCGTGTTGCATTGCGGTCGTCCGCTGCAGCGGCGGCATTTTTCAAGAAGTAATCGTCATCTCGAATGATGTGTTGCCGTAGCCGCCAGCGCCACCAGTTGAGGAAGGCGTCGAACAGGGACGATTTTCCGCAGCCATTAGGCCCGACTACGACGATGAGTTTGGCTGCGGAGGGTATATCTGTTATGTGGAGGTCGGTGAAGCGCTTGAAGTTGTGGATTCTGATGGAGGTGATGCGCATGGGTATCCCAGTGATCACTAAAGGAAGGATCGGGTGAGTTCTTTCGGAACGGTATCTGGCTGAGTTCCTCCGAGCAAATGGAGCGGCTCTGTGTTTGCTTTTGCTCTCTTCGTGGAGGAGTGCTGTGGCGATTAGCCATGTCGCGCGGCATTGACGAAGTGAGTCTACAGCCGTTAGGTGCGCTGGTCCCGATCGGGCGCTCTCGGTTCTTAACCAAACGAACGAGCGGTATGATGGCCTTACGGCGTCTGGAGGCATGACCAGATACGGGCGAGACATCGTCCATTGCCTATCTTCTCATTCGCCACCTCCGGGCTCGGGTGGATCTGGCCCGGCGGCCTGAGCTGGCAGCCTGCGCGCAGGTGATCGTCGAGCGCTCGGGGACTCGGCCAACGGTGGTCGGTCGTCTATCGGCGGCCTCCGAGGTCGAGCCGGCGATGACGCTCGATCGGGCGCTCTCGCTGCACCCCGACGCCGTCGTCCTGGAGATCGACGGGCGGTACTACGCGCGCGCGCGCGAGATACGCTGAAATCCGTCCCCGCCCGCAACCACTACCCCCCGAGAATCAGCCCCGTCAGCTCCTCGGGGGTGCTCAGCATCGGGAAGTGGCCCGTGTCGAGCTCATGCCAGCGCCCGCCGAGCGCCTCCGCGCAGCGGCGCTGGTGCGCCTCACCGGGATTCGGCGCCTGGCGGCACCAGATCACGGTCGCGTCCCACGACTGGTCCCAGAACGAGTCGAGCACCACCGGTTGATTGAACACCGCGACCGGGTGCGACCCCCAACGATCCGCGGCCCATTCGGCCAGCTCCGGCTCCATGCTCTCCCGCAGCGTGGCCAGCATCCCGCCAGGCGCGGGGCCGCTCGCCACCGCGGTGGTGGACTCAGGCGGACGCGACACGATGTCGCGGATCGTCTCGCCGGCGACGAGCGCGAGCGCGTCGACGAACACCACGCGCTGAATCCGCTCGCGGGCGAGTTCGGCGACCCTCGTCAGCACCATGCCGCCCGACGACGTACCCACCAGCACAACCTCAGCGAGGTCCTCGTAACGCAGCAACTCCGCGATCTCGTCGGCGTGCGACTCCGTATCGATGCCGGCCCGCGCCTGCGCCGAGCGCTCGGCGCAACCGTCAAGCGAGGGCGCATACACACTGTGGCCGGCGGCCCGCAGCCGAGCCGCCACCGGCGACCAGATCCAGCCGCCCTGGTACGCCCCGTGGATCAACACAAATGTCGCCATGCTCTCGCTCCTCGCATTCCCGGCGAGCCTAGCGCACGTCGAAGGCGATCTGCGTCGAGCTGGCGACCCCGAGTTGGGCAATGTGCGGCGGGCTCGAATCACGCTCCCCGAAATCGCAGTAGCTTGCTGAGGATTCCGCCAACGCGAGTACGCGAGTAAAGGACCGGTCACGATGAGTTCGAAGCGAATCGCCGTCATTCCCGGGGACGGCATCGGCAAGGAAGTCGTCCCCGAGGGCATTCGCGTGCTCGAGAACGCTGCGACCAGGTTCGAGATCGATCTGACCTTCGACTACTTCGACTTCGCCTCCTGGGACTACTACGAGCAGCACCAACAGATGCTGCCCGACGACTGGAAGGACCAGATCGGCGGACACGACGCCGTGTTCTTCGGCGCGGTCGGCTGGCCCGAGAAGATTCCCGACCACATCTCGCTCTGGGGCTCGTTGCTGCAGTTCAGGCGCGAGTTCGATCAGTACATCAACCTGCGACCGGCGCGCCTCATGCCGGGCATCATCGCGCCGGTCGTCCGCCGCGACGGCAGCCCGCGCGAGCCCGGCGAGATCGACATGTACATCGTGCGCGAGAACACCGAGGGCGAATACTCGAGCATCGGCGGCCGCATCTTCTCCGGCACCGAGCGCGAGATGGTGATGCAGGAGACGGTCATGACGCGCATCGGCGTCGACCGCGTGCTGAAGTATGCCTTCGACCTCGCCCAGTCGCGCCCCAAGCAGCATCTCACGAGCGCGACGAAGTCGAACGGCATCGCGATCACGATGCCGTTCTGGGACGAGCGCGTCGAGGAAATGGCGGCGAACTATCCCGACGTCGAGGTCGACAAGTTCCACATCGACATCCTCACGGCACACTTCGTGCAGCGGCCCGACTTCTTCGACGTAGTAGTCGCCAGCAACCTGTTCGGCGACATCCTCAGCGACCTCGGCCCGGCCTGCACCGGCACAATCGGGATCGCGCCGAGCGCCAACCTCAACCCGCCCGGCGCCTTCCCGTCACTCTTCGAGCCGGTCCATGGCTCCGCGCCCGACATCGCCGGCCAGGGAATCGCCAACCCGATCGGTCAGATCTGGTGCGGCGCGATGATGCTCGACTTCCTCGGTCACCCACGCGCCCACGACGCAATCCTCGCGGCCATCGAGACGGTCCTCGACCCCACCAGCGGCGCCCCCCGCACCCCCGACATCGGCGGCCACGCCTCAACCGCCGACCTCGGCGCCGCCATCGCCGAGGCGCTCTAGGAATCCTCTGAACAGGTCGGATCCCATCTCCCCCCGCTGCGCAGGGGGAGAGAGACCGGGCACGATGACCTTGTGGCGCCCTGCTAGCGGAGATTCCGCAGGCGTGGGTCGAGGGCGTCGCGCACCCAGTCGCCCATCAGATTGCCCGTCAGCGCGATCGTCAGCAGCGTCAGCCCCGGCAACCAAATCGGCCACCAGGCGACGTTCATCGTGTCGCGGCCCTCCGAGATCATCCTTCCCCACGACGACGTGCCGGGCGGCACGCCGACGCTCAGGAAACTCAGCGCGGCCTCCGCCAGGATCACAAGGGCGACCTCCAGCGTCATGACGATCACGATGGTGTTCATCACGTTCGGGAGCAGGTGCTTGCGCATGATCCACCAGCCGCCAGCGCCCACCGACCGTGACGCCGTCACGAAGTCCCGCTCCCTCAGCGACAGCACGTCGGCCCGCACCAGCCGCGCGTACGAGGGCCAGGTCCAGATCAGCAGGATCACGATCACATTGGTCAGGCTCGGACCGACCAGGCTTGCCATCAGCACCGCGAAGAGGATCGCCGGCAGCGCCAACTGCATGTCCACCACTCGCATCAGGATCTGCCCGGTGATCCCGCCGGCCCAGCCCGAGACCAACCCGATCAGCGTCCCGAACAGCGCCGCGCCCGGCACCACGATCCCGACGACGATCAGGGAGACGCGCGCCCCGTGCAACAGCCGGCTGTAGATGTCCCGCCCGACGTCGTCGGTGCCCAGCGGGTGATCCCAGGTCCCCCCGGCGAATACGGGCGGCTGCAAGCGCACCGCCAGGTCGATGAACTCCGGCTCGTGGGTCTGCAGCACGTCCGCAAACACGCCCGCCACGACCACCACCAGCCCGATCAACGCGGGCACAGACAGGCCCACCCATCGCCGCCAACGGATTCGCCGCCGCCGGCGGCCAGGCTGGAGCCGGACCGTCGCTGCGGTGCTCTCCGCCATCAGACCGCTCCTGCTCGGATCCGCGGATCGATGAAGCGATACGACACGTCGACGGCCAGGTTGACCAGCGCGATCGACCCGGCCAGGACGATGATCGAGGCCTGCACCATGGGGAAGTCATTCTTCAGAATCGAGTCAATGATCAAGCGCCCAATTCCCGGCCAGGCGAAGACCATCTCGATGATCACCGTCCCCCCGATCAGGCGGCCGAGCGAGAGGCCCAGCATCGTCAGGACCGGCAGCAGCGCGTGCCGCATGCCGTGACGCCAGATCACGACCCGTTCGCTCAGCCCCTTGGCCCGCGCGGTGCGAACGAAGTCCGTGTCCATCACGTCGATCATCCCCGACCGGGTCAGCCGCATGATCGCGACCATCTCAAACAATCCGAGTGCGATCGCCGGCAAGATCAGCGAGCGGAAGCCTTCCTTCGCGCCGCCGGTCGGGAACCAGCCAAGCTGCACAGCGAAGAAGAAGATCATCATCAGGCCCAGCCAGAAACTCGGCGTCGCCTGACCGATCACCGCCACGAAGCGCGCCAGCCAGTCGACCGACGTCCCCCGCTTTAGCGCGGCGATGATCCCCAACGGCACCGCCAGCGCGATCGCGAAGATCACACCGGCTGCGCCAAGCTTCACGGTGTTGACTGCTCGGTCGGCGATTGAATCCAACGTCGACGTGCCGCCGCCGCGCCAGGAGGTGCCGAAGTCGCCCTGGACCAGATCGAGCAGGAAGTTGCCGTACTGGACCGGGAGCGAGTCGTTCAGACCGAGCAGCTCGCGAAACCGCTCCTTGGCCTCTGGGCTGGTCGCCAACGGCGGCAGCATCGTCGCCTCAGGATTGCCGACGCTGCGCGAGACGAAAAAGACGATCGTCACGACCAGCAGCGTGACGAAGAGCGCCTGGACCAAGCGGATGATCAGGTAGTTCCAGAACTGCATCGCTCAGCGCGTCGCCTCACCGTCCCTGATCGTGCTGTTGTTCTGCGGAAAGGTCGCCGGGGCCCGCGCGTGAAATCGCGCGGGTCCCGGCCGGGTCTGCCCATTCAAGCCGGGGCAGGCTCCGTGACATGCGCGGCTAAAGCATCGCCGGTCACCCCCGTCAGGTCTTGATCGGCTGAATCGCGAAGGTCATCAGGAAGTTCAGATTCCCCACGCGGCCGCCCTTCGGGTAGTTGATGTCGGCTCGGGTTACCACGGTGTCTGGCGGCTCGACGATGAAGATGAAGGTCGCCTGGCGGGTGTGTTCGAGCAACAGCTCCGAGATGATCTCAAGTCGACGCTCATAATCCTGCTCGACCCGCTGCTCCACGTAGAGCTCCTGCAGGCGCGGATCCTGGGGCGGTGCGACGGTGAAGAAGCCATCGGCGTCGCCGCAGCACGCCCACATCGATCCGATGTCGGGGACGGCGTTCGCGTAGAACCAGTACAGGCCCCAGGGGGCCGACCCCTTGCCCATGGTGTACTCGGGCGTGAAGTATTCAGAGCCCAACAGCGGCGTGGGCGTGACGCGAATTCCAATCGCATTGAGATCCTGAGTCACGACCAGCACCAGGTCCTCAACCACATCGCCACCCCAGTCTGGCGTGTAGTAGAGCGGGACATCGATGCCGTCCTCATAGCCGGCCTCGGCCAGGAGCTGCTTCGCCTTCTCGACGTCGTAGTCGAAGACCACCTCCGCCTTTTGCTCCGGGCTGGGATAGCCGGGCACTCCGCTGTAGACGAGCATCGACATATCGCCCACGCCAAGGAACAGGTTGTCGATAATCGCCCGACGGTTGATCGCATGGTTGGCGGCCTGGCGCACGCGGATATCGAGGAATGGGTTGGGCGATCCGTCGGGTGTTGTTTGGTGCCACAGGTTGGGGTAAATGTTGTGCACCGACCAGCCGGCGCCCGGCTGGAACTGGACCGTGTAGTTCGGATCGTCAATGTAGGGCTTGGCGGCGTTGACCCCGACGCCCTCGGAGATCACGTCAATCTCGCCCGCTTCGAGGCCTGCGAGGCGCGACTGTAGTTCAGGCCGCACCACGCCGATCAGCCTTCTGTGGTGGGGCACATGCGTGACCCGCAGCGGGTGATCGATCGGGTTGTAGTGGTCGTCGAAGCGCTCAAACACGAAGCTCTCGTCGTCCGTGTGGCTGACGAAGCGGTAGGGACCCGTGCCCATCGGCAGCTGGTCCAGCTCGAGGTCACCGCGACCTTCCGTATCCGCCTGCGAGTGGATCGTCACCTCGCCGGCGCCGTCCATGTTGACGGTCAGGAAGCCCGCATCAGGCGCCGGCAGCTCGATCGACCAGGTGCGATCGTCCGGCGCTTCATTGCGGACCCAGATCAGGGCGCCCCGGTCCGGGTACGCGGCAGACCAGCCGCCGGGGTGATCGGACGTTTCGCCGCCCTGGTGATAGCTGGCGATGCCGCCCATCCGGTCGTAGCTGAAGACCATGTCCCCGGCGACCAGGGTCGAGCCATCGTGGAACTTGGCCGGGATGATGTCGAGTCGCAACGTGACAGCATCGATCCATTCCGGCGTCGCCAGCCCGGCAGCCATGGAGTTGTCGCGTGGATCGCGATCCAGCGGACCGCTGTAGACGGCGCCGTGGCTGATGTAGTTCTGCGCGCTGCCCGCCCGGTGGTGATCCAGCCCTCCAGCGTCGGCGGGGACGGCGATCGTCACGTCGGCATCCAGATCGACCTGGTCGAGAGGAAGCGGCATGGACCATTCTTCCTCGGACTCCCCGGCTCCGGCCTGCGCCTCCTGGGCCGCCTGCTCCTGTCGCGCAGCGGCCTGGGCCTGCTGATCTGCCTGCTGTTGCTGCATGGCCTGTTGCTGCTGTGGCTGCTCGGCCTGCTGTTGCATGGCTTGCTGCTCTTGCTGAGCCTGCTGCCGCGCCTGAGCGACGGTCTGCTGAGCGTCGTCATCGTCGTCGCCGCAGCCAACCAGCGCCAGGCCGCTCGCGCCGACACCGGCCCGAGCCGACGCCCGCAACAACGCCCGTCGGCTGAGCTGTCGGCGCTTCATCCGCTGCCAATAATTTCGTTCGCTCATGGGAAACCCCTCCGGCTATCGCCCTTGCGTTCTAGGTGCAAGGGGGCGACAAGAGTATGCCCAGCCCAAACTGGGATTGCAAGGTTGCCCAGGGGGCGCCACGCAAGCGCAAGACACGGCCGCAATGCGCAATCCGCCCGCACGTTCGAGACTGACCCGACCCACCGCTATGCTGCGGGTCATGAGTCAACGATTGCGAGACAAGGTCGCCGTCATCACCGGCGGCACGAGCGGGATCGGCGCCGCGACGGCCGAGCTCTTTGTCGCCGAGGGCGCCAGGGTCGTCCTGACCGGCCGCTCTCGCGAGAAGGGCGCGGCGCTGGCTGAGCGGCTCGGACCAAACGCCCTCTATCACGAGGCCGATGTCACACGAGAGGCCGACATCAAGGCATCCATCGATCTCGCGATCGACCGATTCGGGGCGCTCAATGTCCTGTTCAACAACGCGGGAGGACCGACCCGCGGCGCCTTCGAGAGCATCTCCGGCGAAGCCATCGACTACGGCGTCCACCTCCTGCTGAGCAGCGTGATGCTGGGCATCCGCTACGCGATCGAGCCGATGAAGGCCGCCGGAGGCGGCGCGATCATCAACAACTCGAGCATCGCGGCGCTGCGCTATCGCCAGGGCGACCCGCTCTACTCCGCCCTCAAGGCTGCGCTCACTCACTACTCGAAGCTCGCTGGCGTCGAGCTGGGACCGTACGGCATTCGCGTCAACGTGATCTCGCCGGGCGCCATCGCCACACCGATCTTCTACGGCGGCTCGGCCCGCGCCAACACGCTCTCCGACGAGGAAAACGCCACCAAAATGGCGAAGCTCACGCGCAACCTCGCCAAGGCAACCCCGATGCCCCGCGCGGGCTTCGCCGAGGACATCGCGGAAGCGGCGCTCTATCTCGCCAGCGACGCAGGTCGCTTCGTCAACTCGCACGACCTCGTCGTCGACGGCGGGCGAACCTCGATGTTCAACGAGTTCAACAACTGACCCGGCTCGGGCTTCAGGCCCGACAACGCTTCGGAGTCAGAGGCCCGCTCCGAATCCTCCCCCGCCGGAAGTGTGCCCTCCTGCACTCCGCACGCCCATCTTCAGCATCTCCCGATACCCACAGATGCGCGTAGTCGCTCGCTTAGGAAGAATGACCATCGCGTTCGTCCACCCGCGGGGCCGCCGTACTCAGGCGCTCCGTGCGACATCACGAGATGAGTGAGATGACTTCAAAACTCAGGCTGGTCGTAGCCGTCGTCATCGTCACACTGGTGGCGCTGGCGCTGGCTGGTTGCTCTGACGAAATCCCAGCGGCTCCGGAACAGGAACCGACAACCGCCCGCCCCACTGCACAAGAGACCTCCACTGACGAATCGGACCCGACCGCAGAGGCCCAGGAGGAGTCCGACGCCGTACAACAACCTCCGGCCGAGGCCGATGCATCCGAGCCTGAGCAAGAGGCGGTTACCGAAGAGCCGGAACCAGAGGACACGGCAGAGGATCAGGCGGATCAAGCAGCCGAACCGGCGCCATGGATATCCGACGCTCCGTTGCCCTTCGATCCCTCAGTGGTCCGTGGCACGCTCAGCAATGGCCTCACCTACTACATCAAGCGCAACGTGGAACCGCGCGACCGGGCGCAATTGTCGCTCGTGGTGAGGGCGGGTTCCGTCCTCGAAGAGGAGGCGCAGCGCGGTCTGGCCCACCTCGTCGAGCACATGGCCTTCAACGGGACCGAGCGCTTCGCCAAACAGGAGATCGTCGACTACATCGAGTCGATCGGCAGCAGCTTCGGCGCCGACCTGAACGCCGGCACCAGCTACGACTACACCGTGTACTGGCTGGAGTTCCCGACCGACGATCCGGAAATCCTCGAGACCGCGTTCCAGATTCTCAGCGACTGGGCCTTCGCCATCAGCTTTGAAGCGGAGGAAGTCGAGCTGGAACGCGGAGTGGTGCTGGAGGAGTGGCGTCTCTACCAGGGATTTGGATCGCGCTTCCAGACCAATCTCTACCCACTGCTCTTCGGCGACTCCCGCTACGCAGAGCGGAGCCCGATCGGCCTGACCGAGATCCTGGAAACCGCGCCCGTCGAGCAACTGCGGGCGTACTACGAGCGCTGGTATCGGCCCGACCTGATGGCGATCGTCGCCGTCGGCGAATTCGACATTGCAGAAATCGAAGCGAAGATCACACAGCACTTCGCACCACCGCCCGAAGGCGAGGCATATCAGGAGCGCGCCGCCGTCGCCGATCCCACCGACAAACCGAGCTTCGACGTCCCCGACAACGCCAGTCCCATCGTCGACGTGTTCACCGATCCCGAAGCGCCCGTCACGCAGGTGACGCTGGTCCGCAAGCTGGCTCCCGACACCGGCCAGGACCTCGCGGCCTTCCGCCGCGGCGCGGTCGAACAGCTCGCGTTCATGATGCTCAACGCGCGACTGTTCGAGCGCGGCCAGGAGGCCGACCCGCCCTGGTTGTACTCCGGGGCCGGAGGCGGTTCGTTCGTCGAGCCGATCGGCATCCAGACCTTCACGATCGTTACCGAGCAGGGCGGCGTCGAGGCTGGATTCGCCGCCTTGCTGGAGGAAATGCAACGCGCCAGCCAGCATGGCTTTACCGAGGCCGAGCTGAATCGAGAGATTGACAACCTGCTGAGCTCGGTCGAAAGCACATACAAGCAACGCGATCAACTGGAGTCGGCTCAGCTCGCAGCTGAACTCCGGGATCACTTCCTCGGCGGACCACCAGTCGCCGGCATCGAAGCTGAGTGGGAGCTGTACCAGCACCTACTGCCACAAGTCACCTTGGCCGAGATCGATCAGCTGGCGGCTGCCTGGACGGAGTCTCACAACACCGTGCTCCTGGTGCTTGGTCCCGAAGGGATCGAGACCAGCGAAGACGGGGCACTGGCTGCGGCGCTGCAGACACAACTCGACGGTGCGAACGCGCTCGTTATCGAGCCGTACGCGGATGAGTTCGACGATGTCCCGTTGTTGGCCATCATCCCGACACCCGGCAGCATCGTCGAGGAAGAGCAAATCGAGTCGATCGACGCGGTGCGATGGACGCTCTCGAACGGCATCACCGTGATCGCCAAGCAGACCGACTTCAAGAACGACGAGGTGCAGTTCAGCGCCTACAGCCCGGGCGGACACTCGCTGGTCGCCGATCAAGATTTCGTCTCGGCCGAGCACGCCGCCGCACTGGTTGACGGCAGTGGCGTCGGTCCGCACGACAGCGTCACGCTGGACAAGTTGCTCGCCGGCAAGCGCGTTTCGGTCTCGCCTTACATCAGTGAGCTAAACGAAGGATTGAGCGGCAGCGCCTCTCCAGATGACCTGGAGAGCCTCTTCCAACTGATCACCCTGTATGCCACCGAGCCGCGGATCGATCCGGACTATTTCTCGACGTATGAGTCACGGCTGCGCACCTCCGCCGAGCTGCGACCCACCCAGCCGGACGCCGTGCTGTACGACCGGGCGAACACGCTGCTCAGTCAGGGACACCTCCGCCGGCGACCGCTATCCCTCGAAGTGTTGGAAGAACTCAGCCTCGACCGAGCCGAAGCCGTCTACGCCGATCGCTTCGCCGACCTGGGCGACGCCACGATCGTGTTCGTCGGAGCCTTCGACTGGGACGAGCTTCGCTCGCTGACCACTACCTACCTCGCCAGCCTGCCGACCTCCGGCCGGACCGAGCAGTGGCGGGATGTCAAGGTCGACCCACCGGACGGCGTCGTGGACGAGGTCGTCTACAGCGGCATCGAACCACGCAGCCAGACGGTCTGGGTCTTCGCCGGCGACACCGAGTGGAGCCGCGACGATGTGCTGGCGCTTGAAGTGGCGGGCGAGATGCTCAGCACGCGTCTGCGCGAGCGGGTCCGCGAAGCGCTGGGCGGCAGTTACTACATCCAGGTCAGCGCCCGCGCCAGGCAGCTGCCGGACCAGGAGTACCAGGTCGCCATCATCTACGGCAGCGATCCTGACCGCGTCGAGGAGCTTGTCGGCGAGGTGGCCATCGAAATCGAGTGGCTCAAGGAAGGCGGCGAACAGAGCTATCTGGACACCGTCAAGGAGCAGCTGCGGACCACGCGCGAGGAACAGGTGCGGGACAACGGATTCTGGCTCAACCAAATCGTGGCCACAACACAGTTAGGCGAATCGCTCGCGGAAATCACCGGCTTCGATGACCGGCTGGAGGCGCTCACCCTGGAGCAGGTCGCGGCCGTGGCTCGGCGCTCCCTGCCGAACGACCGCTACGTCCGTGTCGTGCTGCTCCCGGAGGGCGATTAGTCCTCGGACGAAGCCACACGGACAGCGGTGGTCCTGCGGCGATACACATGCGGCCCCACGCCGCGGATGCCGCTGACGGGAGGTGCTGCGATACTGCAACGGCTCGGCGGCGCGGACCGGCGATCGGCCGTGACCGCCAGGGACGAATGGAGGACCGCATGGCACTCGACCCTGCGACGACACGCTTCGTCGCGGAGATGTTGGACGGCGCCGACCCCGACGCCACACCGTTTCAGGAACGCACGCCCGAGGAGGCACGGGCCTACCGCGCAGGTCTGGCCGCGCTCAGCGGGCCCGCGCCGCCCATGGCGCGCGTCGAGGAGCACACGCTCGACCGCTCCGACGGGAACGTGCGCCTTCGGGTGCTCGTGCCGATCGAGCCCCCCGCCGGGGTGATCGTCTACTACCACGGTGGCGGCTGGGTGGTCGGCTCGATCGACGAGTCCGACACGCTGGGCCGCAAGCTCGCCGAGCGCACGTCGTGCACCGTGGTGCTCGTCGACTACCGGCTCGCGCCCGAGCATCGCTATCCGGCCGCGGTTGAGGACGCCTACGACGCGCTGGAGTGGACCAGCGCGCATCTCGGCGAGATCGCCGCGGAGGGCGCCCCCGTGTTCGTGGCCGGCGACAGCGCCGGCGGCAACCTCGCCGCGGTTGTGGCCGTGCGCGCGCGTGACCGCAACGGCCCCGCGATCGCGATGCAGATCCTCATCTACCCCGTCACCGACGCGAACGTCGACCGGCCCTCCTACATGGACCCCGAGAACCAGCTGCTGCTGACCAGGGACTCGATGATCTGGTTCTGGGACCACTACCTGCCCGATGTCACGCGGCGCACCGAGCCCGATGCCTCGCCGTTGCACACACCCGACCTCACCGGCCTGCCGCCGGCCGTGGTGCTGACCGCGGAGCACGACCCGCTGCGCGATGAGGGCGAGGAATACGCCCAGCGGCTCGAAGAGGCCGGCGTCCCCGTCGACTTCCAGCGGCACGCCCGGCAGATGCACGCCTTCTTCGCCTTGCTGATGCTGCCGGGCAGCGAACGCGGGTTCCAGCAGGTCGTCAAAGCGGTCCGCCGTCACGTCGTCCAACATGCCGCGCTTGCGCGGTAGTAGAATCGCGCTGCAGACCGCGCCTCGATTGCGGCGCAACCACTGAGAGTCAGGCCCGGCCAGCTCGCTTGAGCGAACCAGAGAGAGAACGAAGATGTCAGAGAACGCTACCACCGCACACGTCGACGCCGTCGTCATTGGAGCCGGATTCTCCGGCATGTACATGCTCAAGAAGCTGCGCGACGACCTGGGCATGACCACGAAAGTCTACGAAGCCGGCGACGGCGTCGGCGGCACTTGGTTCTGGAACCGCTACCCCGGCGCACGCTGCGACTCCGAGAGCTACATCTACTGCTTCTCCTTCGACGACGACCTGCTCCAGGATTGGAACTGGAGCGGCAAGTACCCCGAGCAGCCGGAGATCCTCGAATACCTCAACCACGTCGCCGATCGCTTCGACCTGCGCAGCGGAATCCAGTTCAATACCCGCGTCACCTCCGCTCATTTCAACGACGACACCGGCCTCTGGCAGGTGGAAACGGATCAGGGTGATCGCGTGACCGCGCAGTACGTGATTACCGCGATCGGCTGCATCTCCACCGGTCAGGTCCCGAAGATTCCCGGCCTCGATTCGTTCGAAGGCGACTGGCACCACACCGGCGCTTGGCCGCATGACGGCGTCGCCTTCGAAGGCAAGCGCGTCGCCGTGATCGGCACCGGCTCCAGCGGCGTCCAGTCGATCCCCGTGATCGCCCGCGAGTGCGAGCACCTGACCGTCTTCCAGCGCACGCCCCAGTACACGATCCCGGCCCGGCACGAGACGGTCGATCAGGAGTTCCTCAAGCAAGTCAAGGCCAACTACGCAGAGATCATGCAGAAGTCGAAGCTTTCGGCCGCTGGCATGCCCTACGAGTTCTCCGAGAAATCCGCCCTGGAAGTGACGGATGAAGAGCGCACCCAGACTTACGAGGAGCTCTGGAAGAAGGGCGGCTTCAACTTCCTCTTCGGCGCCTACGCCGACATTGCGACCGACCGCCGCGCCAACGACACCGCCGCCGAGTTCATTCGCAGCAAGATCCGCGAGATCGTCAAGGACCCGGAGACCGCCGAGAAACTGCTCCCGCGCGACCACCCCTTCGCCTCCAAGCGGGCGCTGATCGACACCAACTACTTCGACACCTACAACCGCGACAACGTCGACCTGGTCGACATCCGCCACTTCCCGATCGAGGAGATCACGCCGACCGGTCTGCGCACCGCGGACGGCGAGGAATACGAAGTCGACATGATCGTCTTCGCCACCGGCTACGACGCGATGACCGGCACCTTCTTGAAGATGGACATTCGCGGCCGCAACGGGCGCGAGCTGAAGGAAAAGTGGAGCGACGGACCCACCACCTACCTTGGTCTCGCCACCGCCGACTTCCCCAACATGTTCATGATCACCGGTCCCCAGAGCCCGTCGGTGCTGAGCAACATGCCGGTCTCAATCGAGCAGCACGTCGAGTGGATCTCGGACTTCGTCGAGTACCTGCGCGAACACGGCGTTGACGTGGTCGATGCCGATCCGCAGGCCGAGGTCGACTGGGTCCAGCACGTCTACGACATCGCCGACCAGACGATGTACATGCTCGCCGACTCTTGGTACCTCGGAGCCAACATCCCCGGCAAGCCCAGGGTCTTCATGCCCTACGCCGGAGGCGTCGGCCCCTACCGAGAGAAGTGCGACGAGGTCGTAGCCAACGGCTACGAGGGCTTCGTGCTCAGCGAGACGCCCGCCCCCGTCGTCGCCGACTAGGAGAGCTCGGACCCTCTCTCCCCCCGCTCTGCGGGGGGAGGTGTCCTGTAGCGACAGCGCAACTGTGTTGAAGATCAACTCGGTGGGCGCTGTCGGGGCTCAAGTCGCGCCAGAGCGTGTGGTGGTTGCGCATTGCGCTGAGAATCACGAGCAGCTTGCGCATGCAGGCAGTGAGCAGGCGAACACGCGAGTCGGGCAAGCGCCCGCTACTGATGTCGTGACTACAGGGCGCGAGATGCTGGCGGCGCACGGTCACCATCGACTCCGAAGTCCGCACGCTCGACCACCTCAACGACGTGCGCCATTCCCACCCTGTCCGTCATTCCTGCGCCCCCTCCATCACACCCGCGCCCCCTCCGTCATTCCTGCGCCCCCTCCGTCATTCCTGCGTCCCCTCCGTCATTCCTGCGGAGGCAGGAATCCAGGCGATCTGTGCGGGTCAAGGGCACTCCCAATGTCCGACGGCGCCCGATCACCCGCGGGGCTCTGGTGGGCCGTCGGCCGGATGGAGGCTCGTCGCACGGTTGGGCGGTCCCATGGATTCCTGCCTCCGCAGGAATGACGGACAGGTGGTCGCTGCCGGGGCTCAAGTCGCGCCAGGGCGTGTGGTGGTTGCGCATTACGCTGAGAATCACGAGCAGCTTGCGCATGCAGGCAGTGAGCAGGCGAACACGCGAGTCGGGCAAGCGCCCGCTACTGATGTCGGGACTACAGGGCGCGAGATGCTGGCGGCGCACGGTCACCATCGACTCCGAAGTCCGCACGCTCGACCATCTCAACGACGTGCGCCATTCCCACCCTGTCCGTCATTCCTGCGCCCCCTCCATCACACCCGCGCCCCCTCCGTCATTCCTGCGCCCCCTCCGTCATTCCTGCGTCCCCTCCGTCATTCCTGCGGAGGCAGGAATCCAGGCGATCTGTAGGGGTCAAGGGCACTCCCAATGTTCGACGGCGCCCGATCACCCGCCGGGCTCTGGTGGGCCGTCGGCCGGATGGAGGCTCGTCGCACGGTTGGGCGGTCGCATGGATTCCTGCCTCCGCAGGAATGACGGACAGGGCGGGTGTGATGGAGGGGGCGGAGGAATGACCGAGGGGGCGGAGGAACGAGCGAGGGGAGATGGGATCCGACTTGTTCAGAGGATTGCTGGCAACGACCGCCCCGCGTAGAGACCGCGCTGAACGTCGGGCGCGCACCGCCTACACCGCGTATTGCAGCTCGCCGTCGACGTAGGTCTGCTGCACCACGATCTCGCGGATGTGCTTCGGGTCCACCAGCGACGGATCGTGGCTGAGCACGACCAGATCGGCGCGCTTGCCGACCTCAATCGAGCCGACTTCGTGATCGCGGAACATCGCGGCGGCCGAGTTGAGCGTGTACGTGCGCAGGGCCTCGAGCGCCGTGATCGACTGATCTTCGGCGATCGGTCCGGCGCCGGAACGGGTGCGGCGTGCGACGGCGGCGTAGAGCCCCAGCAGCGGCTCGACCGGTGCGCAGGGGTAGTCCGAGCCGGAGGCGACCGCCAGACCGGCATCAAGCATCGCGCGATACGGGATCGGCGGCGAATCAAGCCCTGTGTCGGCGATGAACGCCTCGAAGCGATCTCCCATCGAATAGAGGAAGGCCGGTTGATGCGAGATGATCACGCCGAGCGACTTCGCTCGTTCGAATTGCTCGGCCTCAGCGAAGAACGCGTGCTCGATTCGATAACGCGGGTCCTTGCGCGGGACCTCGCGCAGCGCGCGTTCCAGGGAGTTCAGCGCCTGCTCGATCGCGCGGTTGCCGAGGCAGTGGATCGCGATCTGCAGCCCGTGTGACGCGGCGTCGAGGACCAGGTGGTCCACCTCTTCCTGCCCGTAGTAGGGCGTGCCGATGTCCTGCCGCGACCCGTCCGGACGACAAGTCCTCAGCGCCGGGCTGGGCGTCGAGGGATCCATGAAGATCTTGACGATTCCACCGCGCAGCCGATCGGAGACATCGTCCTTCATGAATCCACCACCCGCCGCTTCAATCGGCGCGGCGAAAAATCCCACCCCGCCGCGCATCTGGTGAATCGCGATCGGCAGCATCCCGCGCTCATCGGTCAGCCGGTACATCTCGGCGCTCTCCGGCATCACCACCGCGTCCCCCACGCTGGTGACGCCGTGCGAGAGGTGGCGCCTCGCGTTCTGCTGGACCAGGCCGGCCACGACATCCGGCCCCAGTGTGTCGATATGGGAGCGCATCGTCGCCTGATGCACCGTGTTGATCGCCCGCTCCCAGAGCATGCCGTTTGCTTCACCACGGTCGTCGCGGCGAATCTCCCCGCCCCGAGGGTCGGGCGTGTCACGGTCGATCCCGGCCAGCGCCAACGCGGCCGAGTTGGCGTAACACGCGTGATAAGAGAAGTCCATCACGCAGACCGGGTTCCGCGGGGCCGCCTCGTCCAAATCCGTGCGCAGTAGCGCCCCGCTGGCCATGTCGGGAGTTGCTACGTAGTGCAGGCCCCAAATCCACTGACCCGGGAGACTGCCCGCGGCGGCCGCCGCGATCGCGTCGAGCACCGCCTGCTTGCCGGCCAGCGGCGGCACGCGGCAGTCGACCGAGCGGGGCTCGAATGTGGTCATCGAGAAGTGGTTGTGCGGGTCGCAGAATCCAGGCACCAGCGCGCGTCCGTGCAGGTCGACCGTTTGGGCGCCCGGGCTGACCGCCTTCCGCACTTCGTCGCTGTCGCCGACCGCAATGATGCGGCCATCGCGCACCGCGACCCCCGAAGCAATCCGGTCGAGCGGGTCGATCGTCAGCACTCGGCCGCCGGTGAACAGCAAGTCCATGTGAAACTCCTCCACGGCTCTGGATCCGCGCCAACGAGAGGCTAGCGGCTCCCCTGAACGGCGCGTAGCCGGCCCGTCTCAGCGGGTGCGACATCGTCTACTCCGAGGACATGAGCCACGAGCAGGACTACGACGGGCTGCGCGTGATCAACCCGTTCCACGACTGAGATTGCGATCAGAGGTTGCGCAACGTGCCGTCGCGGTGGTCGTAGGCGACCACGCGGGTCACTCCTGCGGCGCGGCAGGCCAGCGCGATCGCCTGGGCGCCGGCATGACTGAGCTGCACTCTCGTGATTACGACGACGAACGCGGCCGAATCGGGTACACCCTTGCGACCGCCTTCGGGGTGCGCCAGCACCGTGGCCACGAGTTCGGGCGTGATGGCGGCCTCCGGCTCGGCGCCGGTCAGCGCCTGCACCCGCTCCGGGCGATGCACGTGATCGGCATTCAGCGGCTGGCCCAGGATCTGCACGCCGACGACGGCCGCGACGACATCCACGCCATCCGGGATGACCGGCTCGTGCTCGGCGGGGGCCTTGAAGCGCCGCCCCGCAGAGCCGTCGGCCTCGACCCCGACCAGGCCCATGCCCGGCATCGCCAGCGCGGCTCGCGGCCACGACGGGTCGACGCCGAGGACTCGCTCGCGATCGCCGCGGCCCGAGCCCACGATCGCGGTCGGCAGGCCGCGGCGACCGATGTCCTCAAGCGCGCCGGCTCGCGCCGCCTCGTTGGTCCCGAGCACCAACGGAATCTGCGCCGCGAACGGCGGCACTGTCATCTTCGTGGTCGTCGTCAGCGCGGTGAGGCCGTGATCACCGTCGCTCTGTGCGGCTTCCTCGGCAAGCGCGAAGAGCAGTCTCGTCTTCCCGCCTCCGCCGACCGTCGCGAACACAGCGGGTCGCTCGATGCCCAACGCGCGGTGTAGTTCCAGCACGGCTGCCATCGCGCACCATTCCCGAATTCCAGCGTAAGCTCATCCTACGAACATGCCGCAAGAATCTGCTGAACACTTCAGCGTGGTGATCCTCGCCGGCGGCTTCGGTCGGCGGCTGGGGCGCGACAAGGCGACCTGTCTCGCCGCCGGTCGCCCGCTGCTGCACTGGACGGCGCTCGCAGCGACGACCGTGACCGACGACATCGTCGTGGTGCGCCGCGCCGACCAGGAGTTCGTCACAGCGATGGGCGCGCCGTGGCGCGAGGTCACCGACCAGCGCCCCGAGCGCGGACCGCTCGCTGGACTCGAGGCGGCGATCGACGCGACGCGGCACGACCTGCTCGTCGCCGTCGCATGCGACATGCCGATGGTGCGCGGCGCAGTGCTCGCCGCTGTCGCCGCGGCGGCGCGGAACGTCGAGATCGCGATGCCGCTGGTTGACGATCACGCACAGCCGCTGCTGGCCGCCTACCGTCGCAGCGTGGCGCCGCACGTTCGCGCCCTGCTCGACAGCGGCGAGGGCCGGCTGCGCGCCCTCCTGCCGCTCGTGCAGCACACGCTGATCGGCGAGGATGTGCTACGTATGCATGACGCCGAGCTCGAATCGCTGACGAACGTGAATCGCGCTGAAGACCTTGAGCGCGTCGACCAACTGCTCCGCCGCCGCAATGCGGCCGCAGTTGATGCAGATGACGCAGAGGAGAACGACTGATGCCGATGTACCGCCGTGTGCTGACCGGTCAGGTCGCCCCGGGGCGGCACCAGGAATTTCTGAGCGCGGTCGAGGCTGCGCTGGAGTACCAGTCGGCGCGTGGGATCGAGGCGAAGTTCTCCGTCTGGGACTCGATCACCGGCCCCTCCAACCGCGTCGAGATCATCGCCGAGTTCGACAACCTGCTCGAACTCGAGCAGTTCGAGGAGCTCGCCGCGCAGGACCAACGCTTCGCCAACCTGCGCCGCGCCGTGCGGGAAGCGATGGTCTTCGCCTCCACCGAGATCGCGATCTACCGCGTGCTGGTCGAATAGCGCGATCGGAAACCCCACCATGGTGCAAGTCGACCCGCAGCGTCAGCAGGAATATCGCGAGGCCTGGCAGCGCTGGCAGAAGCAGCTGGCGCGGCTCCACGAGGTCTTCCTCGAAGGCGACGACATCGCGCCTCCGCAGCTCAAGGGCCTGCTCAACCGCGAGGCGCGGGCCAAACAGCGCTACGACGCCGCGCGCGACACACTGCTCGGCGTGGGGCCCGCGATGAGCCGCATTGGACGCCCCTCCGACCCAGCCATAAACTCCCAGTGAAACAGCATCCACAACACCGACACGTTCGGAGCTTCCGGTGAGCGACGACTTCGGAGTCGATCTCGACGAGATTCTGCGGGTGATCGAGCGCGCCTCGGTGCTGATCGTGCGCTTCGACGTGCTCGAACAGCGGCTGCTCGTGGACTTCCGCAGCGACGGCTCCGACGGGCCGATCATCACGCTCGTCGACCGCGTCAACTCAGCTGAGGAGCGCTTCCGGCATCTCAAGTCGCTGCGGCCGCGAATGCCGCTGCCGGAACGGATCCTCTCGTTCCCCTGGCCGCGCGCCGTCGGCGCCTTCGACTCGGCCGGCATCTGGGATCGGATCGCTGATCGGCTGCGCGGGCTCGGCGTCGAGGACGAGGTGATCGAGCGCACGCACCGCAGCCTGCATGACGGCGAAGCGGCGGTCACGCTCGCCGCAATTCGTGGCGGCGAGGGCTTCCGCACCATCTGGGAGCGAACATCGTGAGCGCAGATCTGATGAACGCCAGCCAACCATGAGCACGAACCACACGCGCCCGATCGACTTCCGCAGCGACACGCTGACGATGCCCTCCGCAGGCATGCGCGAGGCGATGGCCGCCGCGCCGATCGGCGATGACGTGTTCGGCGAAGACCCGACGATCAACGAGCTCCAGCGTCGCGCCGCCGAAATCAGCGGCAAGCAGGCCGCGCTGTTCGTGGCCTCCGGCACGATGGCCAACCTCACCTCGCTGCTGGCCCAGACCCGGGCTGGCGACGAGCTGCTCGTCGGCCGGCTGGCGCACATCGTGCGCTCCGAAGCGGGCGGCATCTCCCGCCTCGGCGGCGTGCTGGCGACGATTCTCGAGCAGCAGCCCGACGGCGGCGTGGACCCCGATGCCGTCGCCGCCACCGTGCGCTCCGACGACATCCACCAGCCGCACACGACCCTGCTGGCGCTGGAGAACACGCACAACTTCTGCGGCGGCGCGGTCCTCTCGCTCGAGCGGATGCGCGACCTGGCCAACGTGGCGCACCAGCACGGACTGCGCGTCCACGTCGATGGCGCGCGGATCTTCAATGCCGCCGTCGCTTCCGGGCACGCGGTCGAAGAGCTCTGCGCCGACGTGGACAGCGTCTCCTTCTGCCTCTCGAAGGGCCTCGGCGCGCCGGTCGGCTCGCTGATCTGCGGCGACCAGCCGTTCATCGACGAGTGCCGGCGCGTGCGCAAGCTGGTCGGGGGCGGCTGGCGCGAGGCCGGCATGCTGGCCGCGGCCGGGCTCTACGCGCTCGACCACAACGTCGCGCGGCTCGCCGACGACCACGACAACGCGCGCGCATTGGCGCGCGGCCTGGCCGAGCTGGGCTACCCGATTCGGCCCGACGATGTGCAGACCAACATCGTGATCTTCCCGCTGGCGCCCACTGCTGAGCAGCCCAACCCAGCCGGCGAACTGAGCCGCAGGCTGAGCGAAGTCGGCGTCCGCACCTCGCCGATCGGCAGGGCGCAGCTGCGCTTCGTGACGCACCTCGATGTCGACCGGGCTGACATCGACGAGACGCTCGAGCGGATCACGGCCGCTGCGATCGCTCCCGCGCCCGACACCGTTCAGGCCGCGCGTTGAGGCTCAGCCGCCGCCTGCTGCTCGCCGTCGGCGCGACGCTCGCCGCGCTCCTGCTGCTGGCCTGCTCGTCGCCATCGCAGTTCAACGAGCCGAGCAATCCTGTCGCGCAGATCCCCTGGCCCGACTACGAGCGTCTGACCTACGCGATCTTCGATCAGACCGACGCAGAGCTGGGCACGCTGGTGCTGGAGACGCGCCGCGAGGGCGACATCTACGTGCTGCGGCTTCGCTTCGAGCTGGACGGCTCAGTCATCGACGAGCGCGAGGTCCGGGTCGACGCGCGCACGCTCATCCCGATCAGCTCTCGCCTGGACGCCGTCTCGGAAGACGAACTGGTGAGCGTCAACGGCCAATACGGGACCGACTCGGAGGGCGGATTCTACGTTGATGGGGTCGTCGTCAGAATTCGCGAGCGGACCGAGGAGCCGATCGAGGAGCGGACCGAGCAGCGGATCGAGGCGGGCGATCTGGCCTTCGACAACGACAGCTCGGCGTGGCTGTGGCGCAGCATCGCCTTTGCGCAGGACCACGAGCTGACCTACCGCTCGGTCAACGTCTACCGCGGGCGCTCGCAGCTGGTGCAGCTGGCGGTGCGCGGGCAAGACACGCTGCGCGGGCCCGACGGCGACGTGATCGTCTGGCAGGTGGTCGTGACGCCGGGCGTCGAGATCAGCCGGGCGTGGTACGAGGTTGAGCCGCCGCACCGACTGATCCGCTGGGACCAGCAGCCGCGTCGCTTCCTGCTGCGCGAGGTTTCGACCGAGCCCCCCTCTGTCACTCCGTGACATCTCCCCCCGCTTCGCGGGGGGAGAGTGAATTGGAGCGTTCCTAGGAGTCGTCGCGGCGCGCCCACTCGGGGCGCTGCTGCTCGGGCGGCGGCGCGAACGAGACATCGCCCTCGGCAGCCTCGTCCACTTCGTCGTCCGCTGGGTCAGCGCCGTTGCCGCCCACGGCGTAGCGCGCGGCGCGCTCGTCCATCTCGGGGTGCGCGGCCACGGTGGCGGCGACGCGCTCCTCGATGGTTGGTGCGAAATCGGCGCGGTGCGCGACGTTGGCCGAGACCTCCGCCTGTACGTCGGTCGGCAGCTCGGCGGCGAACCGCGAGCGCTCCTCGCGCACGGTGTAGCGGAACAGCTCCTGCTCTTCCGGGTCCAGCAGTCGCCCGTCCATCATCTCCTCGACGCGGGGAACCAGCTCCATCACGGTGCGGTCGTGGGTGGTGGTGATGATCGTGACGCCCTCGTGCTCCACCAGATCGTGGAGCAGCGAGAAGATGCTGACGGCGGTGGTCGAGTCGAGCTCGCCGGTCGGCTCATCGGCGAGGATCAGCGCCGGGTTGTTGGCCAACGCGCGGGCGATCGCGACGCGCTGCTGCTCGCCGCCGGAGAGTTCGTAGGGGCGGTGGCGCGCGCGGCCGGCGAGGCCGACCTGCTCGAGCAGCTGATCGGCGCGGCGGCGCCGCTCACGAATCCCGGCCCCGGCGATCCGCAGGGCCAGCTCGATGTTCTCGTAGGCCGAGAGCAGCGGCAGCAGGCCGAACGACTGGAAGACGAAGCCGATTCGGTGGCGACGCAGCTGGGTCAGCTGCGACTCGTTGTAGTTGGTGATGTTCTCGCCGTCGACGTAGACCTCGCCGCTGGTCGGCTGGTCGAGACCGGCGATCACATTGAGCAGCGTGGTCTTGCCCGAGCCCGAGCGGCCGATCAGGGCGACGAACTCGCCCCGCCGGACCTGCAGACGCGCGTCGCGCACGGCCCAGATGTCCTCGCTGCCGACGCGGAAGCGGCGGCTCACATCGCGAACGTCTACGACGAAGTCGTTGTCGGTCATGGTCATCGTGGCGGGGGTCCATCCTCGCTCTGCACGGGTGTGATGATGATCCGCCCGTCGCGCGCATCGACGAGGGCGCGGCGGCCCAGGTCGACCGCTTCGAGCAGCGGCTTGGGAATCTGCAGCCGACCGGCGCCGTCGACGACGGCGTACTCGTCGTGCACCACCTGAGACATTTCGGTGCCCGGATGCTCGATCCGGCGCACGGTCTCGGTCGCGATCGTGCCGTCGCGAATGGCGACCACACGGTCGACGCGGGCCGCGATCGCGGGGTCGTGGGTAACGACGATGATCGTGATGCCGAACTGGGTGGAGAGGTTGCGGAACAGCTCGAAGATCTCTTCGGAGGTGTGGGTGTCGAGCTCGCCGGTCGGTTCATCGGCGAGCAGCAGGGGCGGGTCGTTGCTGAGCGCGACGCCGATTGAGACGCGCTGCTGCTCACCGCCGGAGAGCTGGTCGGGGCGCTGGCGTCGCTTGTCGGTCAGGCCGACGGATTCGAGCAGGTGGAGCGCTCGCTCGCGTGCTTGCTTGCGGGTGCGCCCGGCGAGAATCATCGGCACTTCGATGTTCTGCTGCGCGGAGAGGTAGGGGATCAGATTGCGTCCGGTCTGCTGCCAGACGAAGCCGACCTGTTCACGGCGATAGTCGACGAGCTCTTCCTCGCCGAGTGCGAGCAGGTCCTTCTGGTTGACGAAGGCAGCGCCGGCGCTGGGGACGTCGAGCCCGGCGAGCACGTTGAGCAGGGTCGATTTGCCGGAGCCGGAAGCGCCGACGATCGCGAGCACTTCGCCGCGGCCGACGCTGAGGTCGAGGCCGCGCAAGGCGACGACTTCGAGGTCGGCGATCTTGTAGATCTTGAACAGGTCGCGGCAGACGACGTGGTGCTCACGTGCGAGCTGCTCGGGTCGCGGCGCGGGTGTCGCCGCATGGGTGGTCATCGCTGCACGCCCCTCTTCCCCACCAACGATCGGCCGCTGGCGCGGGAACCCCCACCATACCGCCTCCCTGTAGCTGGCGGTACACGTGCGGGCTCGACTGGCGAGCGCTCAGAACGGCGCGGAGACGAAATCCCAGATCGCCTCGACGGCTTCGAGGGCGGTGAAATCGTCGAGCCATTTGCCGACGTGCAGCGCATATTCCTGGAAGATCTTGAGCGCCGCAAGGATCAGCAGCCAGCGGCCGGCGGTGGCGCGATCGAGCGGCTTGAGCGCGCCGTCGGCGCTGCGCACGAAGCGCTTCGGCCAGTGCGGGCGGCTGGCGACGTAGAGGAACCAGAACTCGAAGACGTTGGGGAAGAAGATCAGGATTTCGCGACCGGCGCCGGCCAGGAAGACGAAGAAGCCGACGAGCCGATAGGCGAACAGGCCGAGCGCGATCTGTCGCTCGAGGCCGCTCCAGCGCCAGGCGACGAAGAGGAAGAGCAGGATGTAGACCTGATCGAGCCACTTGTCCCACTCCTGGTAGTTGGGAATCCCGCCGAGGTCGATGAGCTGGCGCCAGAAGAGATCGGAGAGGTCGATGAAGACGGCGATCAGCGCGCCGACAAAGGCCCAGCGGAGCACGGGCAGGGAGCCGGCGACGCGAATCAGCCCAATGACGAGCGCTTCCATGGGGGGAGGGTAGGCGTCGGGGAGGGAGCTTCGCAGGGATTCCGCGTCCGTCGGTTCAGAGGTCCGCTCTGCCCGCGTGGAGCGGGCGATGGATGTCCCGTGCGGACAGAGGAAGGTCTGATCGTGTCCGACCAGATACAGCGACGGCAGTGAGTCGGGAGGGCGGCCCCCCTCTGCCCCCTGCCTGCGCAGGGGCAGGCTTCGGCATCTCCCCCCGCAGAGCCGGGGGGAGAGTTGTTCAGAGGTTGCCTCGTAGAAAGCGCGGGTTAGGCGGCTCGGAGCCGGGATTCCCAGTCACACGCTGCCTGCACCTCATCAGCCGCGAGATCGAACGCCGATGCCACCCAGGTCGCCGAATCTCCCGCTTCGATCATCCCCGCGATCGTGCGGGTCGGAATTCGCGTGCCTTTCACGCACGGAGAGCCGAACTGGACGGCCGGTTGCAGGACCACGCCACTGAGCGGCTCCCAGGATGTTGCGGCGCGCGTCTCCTCGTTGAAGATCAACCCGTGAATCGGGATCAGATACTCGCGCAGCAGGCCCAGCGCCAGCTGCCCGTGGCGACTAGCCGAGACCAAGAGGTCGCACCATCCCGCGAACACTTCGCCCTGCCCGGTCCAGAGCCAGTCCGTGGCGAACGGTCGGCTCACGCCGGTTGCTGACCTGAGCCACTCACCGCTCCGGTAGATCTCTCGCCAGCTCACGCCCACCGCCCGCAATGCGGCGATCACACGCAGGGAGATCACGTCCTCGAAGTCGATCAACAGATCGCGGCCGTGAACATCGCTCAATCCGGGCGATGCGAGGCCGCGCCGGATCCAGCGGATCAGGGTCCCCGACGGCACCGGATACAGCTGCTCTGCGTGAGCAGCGGCCTTCAGGTACCGCGCCGTCTCGGGTACGTCGTAGATCCCCTCGAATCCTGGCATGGACGGCGGAGCGGCGGCGATCTGCGTCATCGGAGTGACCTCAACCCGAATTCTACAGCCGCCCACGTCGCAGGCGGGAGGCCCCCCTCTGTCACTCCGTGACATCTCCCCCCGCTACGCGGGGGGAGAGAGGGACCGGGCGCGATGACCCTTCAGCACCCTGCCAGATCGCTCTTAGTCGGTTTGGGCTAGTTCGGGGAAGCGTTTGTAGGCGGCTTGTTCGAGGATGTCGAGCTCGGCGTGCATGCGGGCTTCGCGTTCGGCTTCGGTTTCGGTTTCGGTTTCGGGGGTCTTGGTGGGTTCGGTGGTTGGGGTGTCCGGGGGAGTTTTGGCGGTTGACGGCTCGCCGGGATGTGTATCTGGTCGGGGTGGTTGGAGTTGGTCAGGAATGGTTGGGTTTGTCTTGCTGCGCTTGTAGTCGGCCATCATCGAGAGCGTTTGGCGTTCGCGTTGCTCGGGGGTTGGGGACGGGTCGAAGGCTGGGGGGCCGGTTGGTCGGAGCTGGTTGGGTTCGTTCAGCTTTGGTTGGGTTTTGGTGGGATCGGGGAGGGCCTTGGGTCGCGGGGCGTCGACCAGCTGGTCGTCGGGGTAGTCGAAGGCTTCGGCTTCTGCGTCGGCGAGCGCGCGGGCTTTGGCGGCCGGGCGGAGCTCGCGAAGGATCAGGCGATATTCGCGCAGGGCGGTGGCGATGGCGCGGTGATGGACCTCGTGGAGGCGGGCGATCTGGGCGGGGGCGGTGCGTTCGAGGAGTGGGGTGACTCGGCCGCCGTCGGTGACGAAGGAGAAGGCTTCGAGGGGTTTGGTGGGGTCTTCCTGGAGGAGTCGGTGGACGCGGCGACGGAGCAGGGTGACGTGTTCGAAGAGGAAGTCGTCGGCGGTTTGTTCGGCGATGTCGGACCAGTCGGTTTCGAAGAGTTTGAGGTCGGCGTGGATGGTGGCGTGGGAGACGCCCAGGGTTTCGGCGATCTGGCGGAGGGATTGGCCGGCCTGGCGGAGTTCGTGGGCGTGGAGGATTCGGCGGCGTCGTTGTGGGGATGTGGGCATGGGATGTGGAACTCCTGTTCTGATAGGAGGGTAGCACGGGAGTGAAGGGGTGGAGCCGGGTTCCGGCGGCCGAACCCCGGATTCCGTCGGGCGATCCCTCGATTCGGGCGGCCGATCCCCGGATTCGGTCGGCCACTCCTTGTGGCCGACCGGGGCGAGAGGGGAGCCGGGCGGCCGATCTCCGGATTCGGTCGGCCACTCCTTGTGGCCGACCGGGGCGAGAGGGGAGCCGGTCGGCCGATCCCCGGATTCGGTCGGCCACTCCTTGTGGCCGACCGGGGCGAGAGGGGAGCCGGTCGGCCGATCCCCGGATTCGGTCGGCCACTCCTTGTGGCCGACCGGGGCGAGAGGGGAGCCGGTCGGCCGATCCCCGGATTCGGTCGGCCACTCCTTGTGGCCGACCGGGGGGCACGTGATCTTGTCGACGGGTGAGGCGACTAGTACTTAGAGACGTTGATTTCTTCGAAGCGGCCGGTGACGAGGAAGATGGCGCGTTCGCAGATGTTGGTGGCGCGGTCGCCGATGCGCTCGAGGTTGTGGCTGCACCAGAGCACGTGGGTGACGGCGTCGAACGCGGCGGCGTCGCTGTTGAGGCCGCTGAGGCGGGCGATGAGGTTGCGGTGCAGCTCGGTGTAGAGGTCGTCGACCAGGTCGTCCTGATCGCAGGTCGCGCGGGCGAGCGCTTCGTCGCGGTCGATGAAGGAGCGAGTGGCGTTGCGCAGCATCTCGCGGACGAGGTCGGACATGCGCCAGAGGTCGGGCTCGGTGGCGGCGACGGGGTTGTCTTCGAGGAAGATCGCGATCCGGGCGATGCCTTCGGCGTGGTCGGCGATGCGCTCGAGGTTGGAGGCGATCGAGTTGAGCGCGATCAGCTCCCGGAGGTCGCCGGCGACGGGCTGCTGGAGAGCGATCAGGTTGAGGACGGTCTCCTCAAGCTCGTAGCGAAGCTCATTGACGGCCGCATCGCCCTCGCAGACGCCGCGGGCGAGCACGAGGTCGCGGCGCAGCAGCGCCTGCATGGAGTCGACGATGCTGCGGTCGGCACGGGCGTGAAGTAGGCGGAGCCGGTCGAGAGCACCCTGTCGGTCGTTGGTGTAGGCGGCGCGTGCCATGAAATCCCCGGCTAGCTCAGCCGGACGCAGAGCCCGATCAGCCGTAACGACCCGTAATGTAGTCCTCTGTGCGCGGGTCCGTGGGATTGGTGAAGATTTCGCTGGTCGGACCGAACTCAACGAGGCGGCCGGTGCGCTCTTCGCCGGCGAGCAGGAAGGCCGTGTAGTCGGAGACGCGCCCGGCCTGCTGCATGTTGTGGGTGACGACGACGATGGTGTAGTCCTCGGCGAGCTCGCGCATGAGGTCTTCGATTTTGAGCGTGGCGACAGGGTCGAGCGCGCTGGCGGGCTCGTCCATGAGGATGACCTCGGGCTGGACGGCGATGGCGCGTGCGATGCAGAGGCGCTGCTGCTGGCCGCCGGAGAGGGCCAGGCCGCTCTTGGTCAGGTCGTCCTTGACTTCGCCCCAGAGCGCGGCGCGGCGCAGCGCGTCTTCGACGAGGCGGTCCAGGTCGCCCCTGTAGCCGTTGATTCGCGCGCCGAAGGCGACGTTCTCGTAGATCGACTTGGGGAAGGGGTTGGGCTTCTGGAAGACCATGCCGATCCGGCGGCGGACATCGACGGCGTCAACGTTGGGGCTGAGCAGGTTGAGGTCGCCGAAGCGGATGCGACCGTCCATTCGGGCACCGGGGATCAGGTCGTTCATGCGGTTGAGGCAGCGCAGCAGGGTGCTCTTGCCGCAGCCGGAGGGTCCGATCAGCGCGGTGACGCGGTTGCGGGGGATATCGAGCGAGATGCGGTCGACGGCCTGGAATGAGCCGTAGAACACGGAGACATCGCTGATCTCGAGAGCGAGTTCGAGGTCGGCGGGCATCCCGTGGCGGACTGCGCCCTGGTCGGGATCGAGATGGACGGCGTCGATGCGCTGGCCCGGGCGGGGGGGCGCGACGACGGCGCCGACGCTGGCGGAGGCGACCTGCGCACGCTGCGCGGCGATTGCGGCGTCGGGCGCGTTGGGCGCCTGCGGTGCATGGGCGGTGGCTGGTCGTTGTGCCATGGACTGTCCTCTTCGAGCGCGCGCCTGGTGGCCGCGCCGCGCCTCACACGGGGAGGGAGATTACCACTCGGTGCGCGTGCGGTGGCGCAGGATGATCGCCGCACTGTTCATCAGGAGCAGGATCGCGAGGAGCACGAGGATGGCCGAGGCGGCGATCTCGTGGAAGCCGCTCTGCGGGCGGGCGACCCAGTTGTAGATCTGAATCGGCAGCACCGTGAAGTCGTCGGTGGGCGCATCGGGCAGGAAGGCGATGAAGGTGAGCGCGCCGATCATGATCAGCGGCGCGGTCTCGCCGATCGCCCGCGACATGGCGAGGATGTTGCCGGTCAGCATGCCGCCGAAGGCGTAGGGCAGGACGTGGTAGCGAATCACCTGCCAGCGGGTCGCGCCGACGGCGTAGGCGGCCTCGCGCATGGAGGGGGGAACGGCGCGGAGCGACTCCTGGGCGCTGACGATGATGATCGGCATGACGAGCAGGGCCATGGTGAGTGCGCCGGCGAGCACGCTGCGCTCGAATTCGAGCACGCGCACGAAGAGCTGCAGGCCGAGCAGGCCGTAGACGATCGAGGGGACTCCGGCGAGGTTCGCGATGTTGACCTGGATGAAGCGGGAGAACCAGTTGCGGCGCGCGTATTCCTCGAGATAGATGGCGGCGCCGACGCCGAGCGGGAAGGCGACGGCGGCGGTGATCGCCATCATGTAGAGCGTGCCGATGACGGCGGTGAAGATGCCGGCGCGGTCGGGTGAGGCGGGGGTGGCGGAGAGGAAGCCGGGCTCGAGGAAGAGGTAGAGGACCCAGGCGCTGATGATGATCGCGGGCCAGACGAGCGAGGGAGTGCGGAGGCGCGCTGCGCCGTTCCAGGCGGCGGCGACGACGGCGAGCGGCGCCGCGATGCCCATCAGGGCGATGCGGAACGACTGCCAGGGGCTGGCCTCGCCGAAGAGGTCGATTATGTTGCCGCCGGTCTGGACGTAATAGGAGCCTTCGAAGCTGACGTAGATCAGGTGGCCGAAGATGGCGGCCGGGAGGGCGGTCAGGACGCAGAGGGCGGCGAAGTTGCGCGGCGCGGGGTTGAGCCAGCGGCCGGCGAGTCGGGGCAGGACGAAGGGGGCGAGCACGGCGAGCGAAAAGCCCCAGGCGAGCCAGCCGAGGCCGTCGGGCAGGCCCGCGCCGCTGGGACCGCGGAACGGGGTCGCGCCGCCGTCGATGGCGATCTCGACGACGAGCGCTCCGAGCAGCACGACGCCGACGCCGATCGCGATGACGCAGCCCAACAGGAAGGCGCCGGAGTAGACGCGGCGGAGGCCGAGGCGCGCCTTGAATTGGGCGTCGACGGAGGGATTGGGCGCGGCTGCGCTCGGTGCGAAGGTCATGGCGCCTCACAGTGGCGGGCGTACTCGTCGGCGAGCGGGATGCGCGTGCGATCGGGCTGGATCGCGTTGGCGTGCGGGTTGAGTCGGAGCGACTGCGCGAGCGCGGAGCAGAACGCGGCGTCGTACTGCGTGGTGGTCTGATCGGGGCCCTGGGCGTAGTGAGCGTCGATTTCGCGCCAGGTGATGGTGTCGGAGCTGAAGTGGGCGGCGTAGACGCCGAGCGCGATCAGGACGGCGAAGAGCAGGCCGAACGCGGCGGTGCGGAGGTTGAGCGCGTCGCTGAGGAAGGTCACTCGTAGACCTCGCGGTAGCGGCGCACGACCCATTGGGCGACGATGTTCATGCCGAGGGTCATGACGAAGAGGGTCATCGCGACGGCGAAGAGGACCTTGAACTCGATGCTGGTGGCGGGAGTGTCGCCGAGGCTGAGCTGGACGATCATGGCGGTCATGGTCTGGACGGCTTCGAGCGGATCGACGAGGAACTGCGGGTTGCCGCCGGCGGCGATGGTGACGATCATGGTCTCGCCGATGGCGCGGGAGGCGGCGAGGATGATCGAGGCGACGACGCCGGAGAAGGCGGCGGGCAGGACGACGCGGACGGCGGTCTCGAAGCGGGTCGCGCCGAGGGCGTAAGCGCCCTCGCGCAGTGAGCGGGGGACAGCGTTGAGCGCGTCCTCGCTGAGCGAGGAGATCATCGGGATGATCATGATGCCGAGCACGATGCCGGCGGCGAGCGCGTTGTAGACGCCGACGCCCTCGCCGAAGATGCCGCGGATGATCGGGCTGACGGTGAGCAGGGCGAAGTAGCCGTAGACGACGGTGGGGACGCCGGCGAGGACTTCGAGCAGGGGCTTGAGCACGGCGCGGAGGCGCGGCCGCGCGTATTCGGAGAGGAAGATGGCGGCGAGCAGGCCGAGCGGGACGGCGACGGCGAGGGCCATCACGGCGATCAGCACGGTGCCCCAGATGAGCGCCCAGACGCCGAACTGTTTGTCGGCGAAGAGCGGCGACCAGGTGGTTGAGCCGAAGAAGTCGCCGAAGGGGATGATGCGGAAGAACTCGACGGTTTCGAAGATCAGGACGAGCACGATGCCGAGCGTGACGAAGGCGGAGAGCGTGGCGGTGAGGAAGAGGCCGCCATGGATGAAGCGGCCGGAGATGGTCTCGCGGCCGGTGCCGCCGCGGCTCGGCTGGAGCCGTTCGCGCCAGAGTTCGGCGAGCAGGCTGCGGATGGTGTCGCGTTGCTGCGGCGCCTGAGCCGTCATCGGGGTTCGTTCCCGGGTGGACCAAGTGGGCGTCGCGCGTGGATGCGCAACGAGGGCACGCTACGAACGCTCGAACAGGGAGCGGTTAACGAGCGGTAAGCGGGGCGGCGGGATGGGCTGCGGGGGAGCATCGGGCGTTGTCCAGATGGCACTGGTCGATCGGGGGGGGGGGGGCTGACCCTGCCGGACCAGATACAGCGACGGCAGTGAGTCAGCACCGCGGCCCCCCTCTGCCTGCGGCATCTCCCCCCGCCGAGCGGGGGGAGAGGGGAAATGGGGATTACGCGCAGGCCTCCTCGGGGGGAGAGATGGGAGCAGTCGGCCTTCCGTCCTCGCGGTTGCGGCATCTCCCCCCGCTGTGCGGGGGGAGAGGGGATCCGGGTCGTGTGGAGGAGTCCTAACTGGCTCCGTAGATGGATGCGAGGGACTGGCCTTCGGCGGCGGCGGCTATGGCGGAGCCGCCGATCCGCTGCTGCACGCGTTGCAGCACGGCGGTGTAGAGCTCCTGGGGGAGCTGGACGTAGCCAACCTCGGGTGAGTCGACGAGGAAGACGCCGCCGGTGATGAAGTACTCGACGAAGGCGGCGACCGCGGGGCGGTCGAGCGAGGCGGCGGCGACGTAGATGAAGAGCGGGCGTGAGAGCGGGTTGTAGGAGCCGGAGTTGATGCTGTCGAGGTTGGGCAGCACGGCCGCGCCGGCGTCGTTGAGGATCGGGACGGCCTTGAGCCGGCCCTGGTTGTTCGAGAAATAGGAGTAGCCGAAGTAGCCGATCCCGCCGCGCTCGCCGGAGACGCCCTGCACGAGCACGTTGTCGTCCTCGGAGAAGGTCGTGTTGTCGGAGCGGTGCACGCCGGCGCCGTGGTTGATGGTCTCAGTGAAGTAGTCGAACGTCCCGGAGTCGGCGCCCGGAGCGAAGAGCGAGATTTCGACGTCGGGGAAGCCGTCGCGGACGTCGGCCCAGGTGATGGCGTAGTCGTCGGGGCGGAAGATGTGGTTCAGCTCGGCGACGGTCAGGCTGTCGACCCAGTCGTTGTCGGGGTGGATGACGACGGTGAGGCCGTCGTAGGCGACGGGGACCTCGATGAACTCGATGCCGTTCGCGGCGCAGATTTCGGCTTCGGCGGCCTTGATCGGGCGCGAGGCGTCGGAGATGTCGGTCTCGCCGACGCAGAAGCGCTGGAAGCCGCCGCCGGTGCCGGAGACGCCGACGGTGACGCGCACGTCGGTGTGGAGGATGCCGAACTCGGCGGCCATCGCCTCGGTGATCGGGAAGACGGTGCTGGAGCCGTCGATGGCGATTTCGCCGGCGAGCGCTTCAGCCTGGCCGGCGCTTGAAGCGCTGCTGGAGCTCGAGCTGGTCGTGCTGGACTGCTGGGTGGACTGCTGCACCTGCTGTTGCTCGTCGGCGGCGGGAGTCGCGGCCGGAGTTGCGGCCGCCGACTGGGCCTGCTCGCCGCCGCCGCCGCAGGCGGCAGCCAAGAGGCCGACGACAGCGACGACGCCGATCACGACGGCCAGCGGCAGCAGCCAGCGAATGCGGAGCTTGATTGCCTGATTCAACGTGCCCCATCCTCTCATCGCTCGCGCCGGACCTGGCGGGCGTGATGTTCCTCACGGTCTCCCTGAGTGCGAGCGCAGCGTATGAAGGGGAGACGGGGGCGACGGTTAAGGCTGGGTTGGCGCGCCGTTAAGGAGCGGTTAGCGAGTGTGCTGTGTGCTGCGCTATGTCAGCTGGGCGACAGGCACGCAGAAGCTGAAGGTGGAGCCGACGCCGACTTCGCTCTGCAGCTCGACCGATCCGCCGTGGATTTCGGCGATGTGGCGCACGACGGCGAGGCCGAGCCCGGCGCCGCCGCCGGTCAGCAGGGTGCGGGCGCGATCGGCGCGGTAGAAGCGCTGGAAGACGCGGCCCTGCTCGGCCGGCTCGACGCCCACGCCGGTGTCGCGCACGTGGATCCAGACCATGACGGGCTCGGTGTCGGGCGCCATGACGGGCTGCGTGTCGGCTCCCGCGTCGGGCCCCGTGTCGAGCGTGGTGAAGACTTCGACCGTGCCGCCGGTGGAGGTGAACTTGACTGCGTTCTGGATCAGGTTGATCGCGGCACGCTGCACGAGGTCGGCGTCGGCCTGGATCGTGACGTCGTCCGTCGCGCAGACGATCTCGATGCCCTTGCGCTCGGCCTGCGGGCGCATCCGCTCGACGGCGCCGTCAAGCAGCGGCCGCAGCTCGATCGAGTGCATGTCGGGCAGGGCGAGGCCGGACTCGAGGCGTGCGAGCGCGAGCATCTCCTCGACGAGCTGGCTCATGCGCTCGGCTTCGACCTGGATGATCTCGCGGAAGCGTCCGGCGTCGGCGGCGTCGCGTGCGCGCTCGAGGGTCTCGGCGGCAGCGGAGATGGTGGCGAGCGGAGTGCGCAGCTCGTGCGAGGCGTTGGTGAAGAAGTCGCGGCGCGCCAGCTCGGCGTCGTGCAGCTCGGTGAGGTCGTGCAGCGCAAGCACCACGCTCCACGGTCCGCCATCGCCGAGCGGGGCGATCGCGGCCCGGTAGTGACGGTCGCCGCGCTGGATCGCGAGTGACTGTGCGGTTCCTTCACGTTGCGCACGTTCGACGGCGACGTAGAGCTCGGGGTCAACGATCACCTCGATCAGCGGAGCGCCGACGCGGGCGGGCGAGACGCCTTCGGCGGGCGAGAGCGCGGCCTGGGCGGCGGGGTTGAGGTAGGCGATGCGGTCGGCCGCGTCGAGCGCGATCACGACATCGCCGGCGGCGGAGATCGCGTGCTCGAACTGGCTGCGTTCGGCCTGACTCTGGCCGAGCAGCTCGAGCGAGGTGCGCACACCGTCGGAGACGGCACGGACGGCGGCGGCGAGCGCCGGGTCATCGGGCGTGCGGCTGGGCGCGTCGCCGGCGGCCGCGGAGCGGAGCGCCTCGGTCAAGCGGCTGCGCGCGCGGCTCTCCATGATCAGTCCGGGCACGATCAGCGCGAGGCCGAGCGCGCCGAGCAGCGCTCCGAGGACGACGCCCCAGTCGCCGCGAGCAGCCAGCAGCGCCGCGCAGATCCAGAGCAGGACGCCAAGCAGGGCGACCAGGAGCGGTGGAGCGCCGGGCCGCCATGCGGTCATGATGCAGTCACCGTCACAGTCACAGTCACAGTCACAGTCACAGTCACAGTCACAGTCATCGTCGCGGTCATCGCCGCAGTCATCGCCGCAGTCATCGTGCGGGTCGCGAGACGGTCATCGTTCGAACCGGTAGCCGGCCCCGCGGACCGTGATCACGTGTCGCGGCGGACCGTCGGGGTCCTCGATCTTCATGCGCAGCCAGCGGACGTGGACATCGACGGTGCGGGTGCCGCCGGCGAAGGTGATGTCCCAGACATCGTCGAGCAGTTGGTCGCGGGTGAAGGTGCGGCCGTCGCGCTGCGCGAGGTAGGCGAGCAGCTGGTATTCCTTGGGCCGCAGGGCGATCGGCTCGCCGCCGCGGCGCAGTTGGCGGCGGTTGAGGTCGAGCGTGAACGGGTGGTCCGGGTCGCCGAAGTCGATCGTGCGCGGACCAACCAGCTCGGGCGCGAGCGGCTTGCGGCGCAGGTGCGCGCGAACGCGGGCCATCAGCTCGGCGACGCTGAACGGCTTGGTGATGTAGTCGTCGGCGCCGAGATCGAGGCCGCGCACGCGGTCCGCTTCGGAGCTGCGGGCGGTGAGCAGCAGGACGGGGACCTGAGAGTCCTCACGGATGCCGCGCAGCACGCCGACGCCGTCCAGCGCGGGCAGCATCAGGTCGAGCAGGACGAGATCGGGCTGCAGGGAGCGGGCCAGCGAGAGGCCCTCGACGCCGTCGGAGGCGGTGCGCACGCGGAAGCCCTCGCCTTCGAGGTTGTAACGCAGCGTCTCGGCCAGCCGCGCCTCGTCCTCCACGACCAAGACTGTGCGCATCGCGAACTCCCTCCACGCATCGCAGTCCGGCGAATACAGGCTATCGCGCGGGCCAGGGCCCTGAACGGGGGTGGAATCGATCGTTAACCTGTGTGCCTGAACGAGTCGTCAATGACGTTCGAGAGGAGCGCGCGATGCGATTTGGATTCTGGGCCGGATCGAGCAATCCCTGGGCCGAGGTGCTGACGGTTTGTCGGCACGCGGAGCGGACCGGCTGGGACCGGGTGTGGATCGCCGACCACTTCATGCCGAATAAACCGGTCGGCGAGGATGCCTCCGATGGACTGGTGCACGAGTCGTGGACCACGCTGGCCGCATTCGCCTCGCGGATCAACCGGGTCAAGCTGGGCCACATGGTCAGCGGCAACACGTATCGCCATCCTGCGCTGACTGCGAAGATGGCGGCCCAGATCGACATCATCTCGGGCGGGCGGTTCATCCTCGGTCTCGGCGCGGCCTGGCAGGAGAATGAGCACCACGCCTACGGCATCCATTTCGGCACGCTCAAGGAGCGGATGGACCGCTTCGAGGAAGCATGCCAGATCGTGACCGAGCTCTTCATATACCAGAAGACCAACTTCACGGGCAAGCACTACCAGCTGGTCGACGCGCCGCTGGAGCCGAAGCCGATCCAGACGCCGATGCCGCTGATGATCGGCGGCGGCGGCGAGAAGCGCACGCTGCTGATCGCGGCGAAGTACGCCAACGAGTGGAACGTCTGGGGCACGCCGGAGGTGCTGATCCACAAGCAGTCGGTGCTCGACGCACATTGCAGCGACGTGCATCGCGACCCGGCCGAGATTCAGCGCTCGGCCTGCATGCTGCTCATGATGACCGACAACGAGGACATCCTGGGCCGCGCGCGGGCGAGCGGGCGCCCGGTGCTGGGCGGCTCGAACGACGACATCAAACAAACCGTGCAGGCCTACATCGATGCCGGAGTGGATGAGCTGATCATCCCCGACTTCACGCTGGGCTCGAACGCGTTCCAGCGGACCGAGCAGATGGACCGCTTCATCACCGAGATCGCGCCGGAGTTCCGCTAGGAATCCTCTGAACGGGTCAGCTCACTGCCGATGCGGAAAGAGCGGATCTGCGGGCTCGATGCGTGGGCGCCCCCCTCTGTCACTCCGTGACATCTCCCCCCGCTCCGCGGGGGGAGAGGGGGCCAGGGTTGTTCAGAGGATTCCCAGGAAGGGGTCACTCCGGGTAGTCGTCGGGGCGGATTTCGGACCAGTCCAGCCCTGAGGGGTGCTCTTTGACGACTCGGAGTAGGTACTCCAGGCGTGCGGTTTGAGGCTGCGCGCCGCTCTCCATCGCCTCGATCAGCACAGTCTGCAAACCAAGTTGATCCTGGCAATCAACCCAGTACTCGCCGTAGTCAACGCTGACCTGACCGGGATCGGCGTCTGAAACTGCGAAGTCTCCGTCAACCCAGACCGATGTCGGCTTTGCCAGCACCTGTCCCCGCTTGACCAGGATCCACCCGATCACTGCTTTGCCGCCCGGCTCACAGTACGCAGTCGGATCGTACGCCCATAGATTGGAGTCGCGCCTCAAGCGGGTGCTGAGCTGAAGCGCATCATCGCCTGGCGGTGCAGGCAGGAAGCTCATCTCGGTGGTCGTTTCGGCGATTGAGGTGTCGGTCTCTGGTCCGAGATCGTGGACGTTTAACAGCAACTCATGCATTCCGGGTTCGCGTGAGCAATCCACTTGCACGATGACTCTGCCGCTGCCACGCGCCAACGCGACTACCTCACCATCGAGTTCGATGCCGGTCGGCACCCAGGCGCCACCGGAGACGAAGATGTTGACAAGCCCGATGTCGTCAACCCAGCTCGGGCCGGTCGATGGATCGCAGACCAACGGGTCGGCGAAGGCGGAAATGCTCAATGGGGCGGAATTCAGCCAGCGAGCGTCGGAGAGATCGGGAGGTTGGCCGAGTGAAGCCTGCCACTGATCGATCATTTCATCCAGTTCCTGCCTTGAACCGGCCTTCACTGCAGGATCGTCCACCCACTTTGGCCAGATCCAGATTGGCCGATACATAGTCCTGGTTCGATAGCCGAAGAACACGACCACCGACTCACCGATCGTTTCCAGGCGAAAGTACGGTTCACAAACAGAACCCTCCACGCACTCACCAATCAGACTGGCAAAACCGTCGTCGTCGTCGAGGTCGAAGGTCAGACCCTCAGGAATCGTCATCAGGATTCCCTCGAATCGGTAGATCTGACCGGGGTTCAGAAACCGCTCCGGAGACTGCGGCGTTCCTGAGGCTCTGGCGAGGGCGAACGTCTCCACGATGCCTGAACCGACTGCTCCGACCGAGTCTCCAGCGAACGCCATGACTGTCAGCCAGCCGGAGTCGAGCGCTCCAGCCTGGAAGTGACGACACTGGACTCGCAGCGTTCCGGAGTCGCCCACGAATTCCTGACCTGCCAGATAGACGGTGTACGGCGGCTGCCCTCCGCTGACTCGCCACTCGACCTCCATCGTGATGTCGTCGATACCGGTGTCGGCAAATGGAATCCTGCTCCAGCGTCCCCATTCCAACGCATCACAGATGTTCGGCGCGAACAGTTCGAGGGTCAGCGAATCGACGGCGCCTGCGAACTCTCTGGTCTGGTTCCCCGGTGTGTCAGTCAGGGCTCCCGGTCGTTTGATGAGGAGCAGATCCGAGGCACGGAGGCCATCGCTGTCGAACACCGTTCCAACCACTGTCAGAGGCAATCCCTGCTCAGTGCGTTGCCAGGTGCGGAAATCGACCGAACGCAAACCAAGGCACGGCGCCTGCACGACTCCCGACTCTCCCACGAGTGAATCACCGTTGACCCACACCTCATACGGCGGCTGCCCACCTTCGACCGACCAGCGAACACGTGCAGATCCGGCGAAATCATCAGTCAGCTCGCACTCGAGATCGATGGCCTCGATGTTGATGGCCAATTCGACTGTTTCAGGGTCGTCCTGTTGCTCAGGCTCCGTTACCAGAGCCAAGAGCAGGTCTCGTTGCTGCGCCGGCGTGGCCTTCGATAGCGACTCAACTTCACTTAACCGAGCGCCAAGCAACACGGCGAGGAGGGCGAACAATGCGATTGACCAACGCATCATGGACCGTCCAATGGTCACCGCCGTCTCGCCGTGCGGTCAAATGTAGCGACCTGTGCGCAGGGCTCCTGCGGAATGCGCGGTCATGGCGGTAGATGCCGATGGCGAACGATTCTGAGTCGCTTTGGCGAATTCGTGGTGGGGACTGTCTATTCTGCGATTGTTGGTCACTCGAATCAGGAGCCCTCGATGCCCAAGACCGCATCTTGCCCACCGTCCGAAACCGCCTTGCGGTTGGTCGATGCGCCGCTTGAGCCGAAGCCGATCCAGCGGACCGAGCAGATGGACCGCTTCATCACCGAGATCGCGCCGGAGTTCCGCTAGCGATGACGACGCGAGACCCGTTTGGCAAACAGCGCGCGCGGCTGCTTGAGGAGGGCGCGACGCTGCCCTGGGCGGCGATCTGGCAGCGTCTGGCGGCGACGCGGGCGGCGCTGATCGGCGCGACACTTGGGGTCTCCGAGGCGCAGGCGGCCTGGCGCCCGCCGCACGGTGAGGGCGAGGAGGCGTGGGCGATCGCGGAGGTGATGCGCCACCTGATCACGGCGACGCCGAATATCACGGCGATCATCGAGGCGACGGCGGTCGGGGCGACGGAGCTGAAGGATCCGCCGGGAACGATCTCGGTCGGGGACGCGACGGTCGATGAGCTGCGCGAGCAGCTGGTGGCGGTGTCTGAGCGGCTGCTCTCGGTGGGTCTGCGGATTCCGGCTGAGCCAAACAATGACGTGACGGTGCCGCACGCGTTCTTCGGTCCGCTGCCGTGCCGCTCGTGGCCGCTGTTCCAGGCTGTGCATGACGGGCTGCATATCGGGCAGATCGAGAGCCTGAAGTCGGCGGAGGGCTACCCGGGCTGAGGCTCGCCGGCTACGGCTCCGGGTCGGCGGTGGCGACGTTGAGCCAGACGGTGGCGATCTGGATGCGGGGGCGGAAGCCGCTGTCGCGGACTTCGACACGAAGCGCGTGATCGCCCGGCGCGGCGGGACAGATGATCGTGATGGATTCATCGTCGATCGTCGCGGTGTCGTCGCCGGGCACGCTGACCTCGTAGGGCGGCACGCCGCCGATCGCGGACCAGATGAGTTCGACGCTCGAGCCGGCCGTGCAATCGCGGCCGCCGCTGGGAGCGACGGCGGCGACGAGGTTGACGAACTCAGGCGGGTCATCGGTCACGACCAGGTGAACATCGACGGCGTCGCTGCGTTCGGTATCGCCGGTCTCAGAGGCGCGGACGGTGACTGTCTGCGTGCCGACCTCGTCCTGGCAGAGCATGCGCAGGGCGCCGGCGCGGCCGAACTCACCGTCGACGCCGTCGATCGACACCGTGACGGGCGACGCTTCGCCGTATAAGCCCCAGCCGATCATCGCGTGGGCGCCCGGCTCGCAGTAGGCCGAGATGAAGGGGTAGGCGAGCAGGTCCAGCGCGTTGTCGCCTGCAACGGGGAGCACGTCGATGGCGACGGTGGCGCTCGACTCTTGCGGCGGATCGCTCTTGTCGACGACGTGCAGCTCGACGGTGGGGGTTGCCGACTGGTCGCGGCAGTCGTAGACCATGCGATGCGCGGACGGATCACGGTCGTTGAGCCGGACGGTGACGGGCGTCCAGAAACCGCCGGTGACGCTCCAGTAGATGTTGACGGCGCCACCGCCCACCGGGGCGCCTGATGTGATGCCATCTTTTCCCCAGTTCGTCCAGTTCTCGCCTGCTGCGATTGAAGCCATGCCGCGATCGGCGATGCAGCTGGGCGGGTCGGCGTAGGCGGACATCTTGAGCGGGGCGAGCTGCGCGGCGTGGTCGTCGGGCAGGCTGGGCGGTTGGCCGATCGAGGCGGCGAGAGCGTCAAGCTTGGCGTGGATGGGATGCGCGGGGCCAGGAGTGGGCTCGACCCAGCCGCGCGTGTCGTCCTCGCGCCCGGTGTCGACGCCGAACGAGGTGTAAGCGCGCACGTCGCCAATCGTGACGACCAGCCCGAAATAATCTTCGCAGACGTACGACGAGTCGTAGCCCGGATCGTCGTATGCCGTGCACTCGACCTCCGCGTAGTCGCCGACCTCTGCGGTGACGCCTTCGGGGAAGGTGAGGAGCTGTCCGAAGAGGCGATAGGTGTTGCCGCCGTTGAGCGTGGCGCCGCCGCGGATGTCCTTGATGCCGTAGGTGTGGACGACGTTGGAGGCGACGCGGCCATCGGCGTCGACCACGATCCCGTGGACGGAGTGGAGACCGGAGTCGGTCTCTCGGCCGAACAGTTCGCCGCACTGCGCGTGGATGTCGCCGCTCGAGGCGGCGGTCTGTTGGCCGTCGATGATCAGGTTGTAGGGATTCGTCCCGCCCGAGATCTCCCAGGCGACGACGGAGGTGGAGGGTCGGTAGTAGGGGCCGTTTTCCTCGCAGATGGCGGGTGCGATCATGCGCAGCGTCAGCTCGTCGGAGCTGGCGGCGCTGAGATTCGGCGGGAGCTGCGCCAGGCTGGGCGGCTGGCCGATCGAGGCGACGAGTTCGTCGAGCGCGCTGTGAACCTCGTCGGCGCTGAAGATCCCGCTCGCGTCGACTGAGCGGCTGGCCTCATCGGCGTGCCAGCGGCGCAGCGAGACCTGGCCGCCCGACCCGCTCAGCCTGAACTGATCGTCGCATTGCTCATCGTCGAGGGCGCAGTCGGCGGTCAGATAGTCGCCAACGCCGAGGCCGAACCCCTCCGGGACGGTGAGCAGCAGGCCATGAACTCGGTAGGTGTGACCCGCAGTGAGGCTGACGCCGCGCACGTTCTGAATGTGATCGGCGCGGATGACGCGGATGGCGTAGACGTAGGCGACGGCGCCAGCTGACGCGCCCTCGGCGTCGGTCACGTGGGCCTGGATCACGGTGACGCCGGACTCGACCTGATCGAGCTGCCAGATGCCGCAGAGCACGGTGGCGACGCCGCTCGCGTCGGAGTAGCGCACGCCGTCGACGACCACGCTGTAGGGGGCCGCACCGCCGCTGACCTGCCACGTGACTTCCAGTTCGGGCGCGGCCTGGCGGTCGTCGAAGTCGGCTTCACAGGTTGTGGGCGCGGTCAGAGTGATGCTGAGCGGGTCGGCGGCGGCGGCGCTCTGCATCATCGACGCGGCTGCGACGACGAACGAACAGAGCAAGACGACTGGCGCGAGGGTGAGCGCGAGGGGCAGTCTCATGGGCTCCACCTCGCGGGTCGCGCGTTGATGACGTGCATGACCGCATATCTCACCTCAGCCGTGGGCGGCGTCGTGTTGGCGGTCGCACGCATCGTGAACAGGTGCGGGCCGGCGATCGTCGGGCAGCGCAGTTGGGTCTCGCCGGCCGCGCCAAATGTGCGCGTCTCGCTGCCGAGCTCGAACGTGACGCGTAGGTCGGCGTCGCCGTCGCGCAAGGAGGTGGACCAGTCGATATCGAAGAGCTCGCCGGCGACGCATGACTGCGAGTCGTGCGTCAACCACTCCACGTAGATGTCGTCCTGGTAGCTGGGCGAGCGGGCGATCACGTTGATGCGGTGCCCCTGCAACACGGTCCGTGGCGAGGGGCCGCGTTCGACCGCCCGCAGGCGGACATCCTGATGCCCCACTTCGTCGTTGCACTGGACGTATGCGGGCGAGTCCTGGCTCAGGCGCTGGCCATCGAGCTGAGCGAAGATCGGCCACCATCGGCCACCCGTGACGGCCCAGAAGAGCTGCACGGATTCGCCGACGACGCAGTCGGGCGGATTAGTGAACGCGCTGATGCTCATGCGGGTCGAGGTGTCACGGAAGTCCGACGGGAGCTGGGGGGCCGCGTCGATCGAGGCGAGCAGCTCGTCCAGCTTGTCGCGGAGCGACTGGGGCGTGTCGTCGGCGACCGTGCGGGCGTACTCGGTGGCGCTGAATTCGCCGAGCTCAACGGAGACGCTGTGACCGTCGGCGCTGAGCTCACCGGTGAACTCAAACACGATCCCGGCCTCGCAGCCGTCCCAGTACTCGGTGGGCTCCCGCTCGCAGTGCGACGTCCCGGCGCGACGCATCTGCGCCTCCACGCCAGTCGGGATGGTCAGCAATCGTGAGCTGGCTCGATAGGTCTCGCCGGCGCTCAACGTGTACTCCCAGGCGTAGCGCGTCTGGATGACGTACATGTCGGCGCGAGCGGCGGCGGTGTAGCCCAGGGCGTCGACAGCGGTTCCCTGGACGCGGCGGTGTCCCGAGTCACCGCGGTAGGGGGCTGGCCGGCTGCAGTCGACCGAGGCGATGCCGCGCTTGCCGAGGTAGCGCTCGCCGGCGATCGTGACCTCGTAGGGGGCGCGGCCGCCGGTGACGGTCCAGACGACGTCCACGGCGTTCCCGCGACTCGACCGGGCCTCGCAGATCGCCGGCGCCTGCAGGGCGAACCTCATGCGACCGCTGGAGGTGCCGCCGGCGCGGACATCGGGTCGCGGCGCGGGTGGCTGGCCGAGGGTGGCGAGGAATTCGTCGAACAGGTCGCTGACCCATTGTTGGTAGGAGGGAGTCCGGGCATCCGGATCGTCGGCGCGGATCGTCACCGGACTCCGGCCCGTGGAGCCATCGAGCGTGCGCGAGTGTTCGGCGCCGCTCCAGCGATAGAGCGAGATTGAGCCCTCGAAGTAGCCGAAGCCGTCGGTGTTGTACAGGCTGAGCGAGAATCTGTCGGCGCAGGTGTCGTCGCGGACGGGGCAATCGGCGGAGACATAGCGGCCGATTTCCATGCGGTAATCGCGGGGGACGGTGAGCAGCAGGCCGTGGATCCGATAGGTGCCGCCGCCGAAGAGGTCGGGCGGTCGGGTCCCCTGCTGGCGGACGACGCGGATGCTGTGGAGGTCGTGCAGCGCGGTCGCGCTGCGGCGATTGGCGTCGGTCACGGTGGCCTGGATGGTGGAGACGCCTGATGTGATCTGGAGTAAGCCGGAGCTGTGTCGCCCGGCGAGTCGTCCGCAGGCCACCTGGGCCGTGCCGCTATCGCCGCTCAACGCCTTGCCGTCGATCAGGACCTCATACGGTGGCGTGCCGCCGCTGACCGACCACCCAATTTCGATCGTGTCGAACTCGATCTTGGGGTGGTCTCGGGTCCAACCGGGAGCATCGGTTTCGCAGGTCGCGGGGGCGACGAGGCTGATACTGAGGGGCGGCGTCTGGCCGTGGGCGCGTTGCGAGCCGCCCGTCAGCACGCCCGCAGCGATCGTCGCGAAGACGAACGCGAGTACCCACGCGGAGCGGGGAAGGGAGGGGCGCACGCGCCGATCCTAAGGCGTGCGTAGGCGCGTCGTGGCCGCTGTTCCAGACGGTGGATCACTGGCTGCACATCGCGCAGATCGAGAGCCTGAAGTCGGCGGAGGGATTCCCGGGCTGACATTCGCATTACGCAAGTCAAGGCGATCGCCGTAGCCTGCGAGTCGGCCGCGCCGAGCAACAAAGCGGGATGAGCATGATCGAGCGACCGAACCGTGACGCGCTCAACAGCGCCATTGACGTCTACCGCGACGCGATGCGGCCGTTCATCACGCGCAACCTGCGCAAGATTCGCGGCGGCAAGGTTGAAGATCACCTGTGCGGGGCGCTGTGGAAAAAAGAAGCTCAGATCCGGGCGAATCTCCGACCCGACCGCAGCAATCTCGACGAGCTCTTCGACGTCAACGACATCCCCCGCATCGTCAATCACTTCTGGCGATTGGGCTTCAACACAGCTTTCGCGAATGCGCAAGGCGTCGAATCAATTCTGAACATCGTGGCCGATGCGCGCAACACGGTGGCGCACCCGGGCAGCGAAGACATCAGCGCGGCCACCGCCGAAACGAGCCTCGACAAGGTGATCGAAGCGCTGGGCCGGATCAACGCGCTCGATGAACGACGCGCCGTTGAGCAGATCCGTGACCAACTGCTCGCAGGCCCCGAGCCCCAGCTGATCCCGGCACCGACCCCACCGCCCGAACCGAAGCCAGTTCCACGCCCGAGGCCGTCAGCGCTCGCGCCGTGGCGTGAGGTGATCCAGCCCAACGACGATGTGCGCACCGGCGCGTTCCAGCAGGCCGAGTTCGCCGCGGACCTCCAGCAGGTCTATGAGGGACGCGCCCACGAGGCGTACGGCAACCCGGTCACGTTCTTCAATCAGACCTACATCACTCCGGGGCTCGAAACGCTGCTGGTCAACGCGCTGCGGCGCATCTGCGGACGCGGCGGGGACCCGGTGATCCAGACCAAGACGGGCTTCGGAGGCGGCAAGACCCACTCGCTGATCGCCCTCTACCACTTGGTCAATAGTTCGCGGGCGCTGCGCGATCTGCCCGCTGACGACGCCTATCACACCACCAGCGACCAGTTGGGGCGGATCATTGACCAGGCCCGCCTGACGCCGGTCGACGACATCGGCGCGAAGGTCGCCGTGCTCCACGGCACGTATCTCTCGCCGACCGATCCGGACCAGACGGTCCAGGGCGACCCGCTGAACACGCTGTGGGGACAGATGGCCCACCAGCTGGGCGGCCAGCAGGCCTACGACATCGTCGGCGATGCGTCGCGGCGAGGAATCGCGCCGGGCGGCCTGCAGCTCGGCCGATTGCTCGAACACGTGGGCCCCTGCGTGATTCTCATTGACGAGCTGGTCGCCTATATGCGCAACGCGGGCGACGCAGAGGACAACGTGCTGTCCTTCATTCATTCACTCACCGAGGCGGTGCGAGGCAGCGAGCGCGCGGTGTTGGTCGTCACGCTGCCTGAAAGCCAACAGGAAGCCGGCGGCGAGCGGGGACAGGTCGCGCTCGGCCAGCTGGACGCGCTGTTCGGACGAATCGAGGCCGTCTGGCAGCCCCTGGAGGTCCACGAAGCGTTCGAGGTGGTGCGCCGTCGGTTGTTCGGCAGCGCCATTGACGAGGCGGAACGCGACCGCACTTGCGAGCAGTTCGCCACCATGTACAGCCGACAGCGCAGTGACTACCCGCGGGAGACGGGCGAACGCACCTACCTCGAGCGAATGAAGCAGTGCTACCCGATTCACCCCGAGATCTTCGACCGGCTCTATGAAGACTGGTCCTCGATTCACCGGTTCCAGCGCACCCGCGGCGTGCTGCGGATGATGGCCAACTGCATCAGCCGATTATGGATCGACGTGAACGCCGCGCCGTTGATCATGCCGGGCGACATCCCGCTCAGCGATCCGGCGCTGGCGAACGAGTTCGCGGCGCTGCTGGACGGCAATTGGAGCCCAGTGATGTCGGAGGCCGACAGCAACGGCTCGCGCGCCGACGTACTCGACAAAGAGCACCGGCGTTTCAACGACGTCGGCGGCGCCGCCCGGCGGATCACTCGTACAGTCTTCCTCGGCAGCGCCGCCAGCGGCGCCGTCAAAGGCGTCAACGAGCAACACATTCGGCTCGGCGTCGCACGGCCGGGACACGGAGTCTCGGTCTACAACGACGCGCTCGGACGGCTCGCCCGCGACCTGTATTACCTCTACGAAAGCGACGGACGCTACTACTTCCACGCCGAGGAAAACCTGAACAAGGTGGCCGACGACCGCGCCAGCGATCTCAGCGAGCGAGAGATCGACGAGGACATCATCAATCGCCTGCGTAAGGCGGTCGGGCGTCGCGCCGACGCGATCGCCTGTCCTGACCCGAACGATCGCAACGCCGTGTCCGAAGGCGAGCACGTGCGGCTGGTGATCCTCCCACCGTCGCAGACGCTGCCCAGCCGCTCAGCGGGGACCGACCATGCAACGGAGTCGGCCCTGCACATCCTCCAGTCGCGCGGCGACGCCCCGCGCGTGCGCAAGAACCTCGTCGTCTTTCTCGCCGCCAAAGAGGATGAAATCCGGGCGCTGCGCCGCGAGACGCGGCGCTCGCTCGCCTGGCGCTCGATCCTTAAGGGCGAGCGGCGGCTGGAAACCCTCACCGGCGACCGCGGCGTGCAGGCGCAAGGCAGCCTGCGCAACGCCGAGCAGAACGCCGACGGCGCGCTCGTGCGCGCCTATCGCTGGGCGCTCGCGCCTGCGCAGGCCGACCCCCAGCAGGCCGACTACACGCTCAGCCAGTTCGACTGCGACCCTACAGATTCGGGCGACATCGCCACGGCCGCCTTCCGCAAACTCATCGCCGAAGAGGCTGTCGTGGAGGCGATCGACCCGCGGGCACTGGTCTCCATGCTCGAACAGCGCATCTGGAACAGCCCCGTCTACAGCAAGCACATCGCCATCGACACGCTCTGGGATTTGATCGCCGGCAATGTCTACCTGCATCGGTTGAAGAGCATTCAGGTGCTGATTGCGGCCGTCGAAGCCGGCGTCGCCAACGGCGCGTTCGGACACGCAGCCGACTACGACAGCGCAACCGAGACCTATACGGAACTCAACTACCGCCAGCCGCTGCGCGGGGGCTGGTCCCAGTTGGCGGAAGAACGGCGCGGCTTGATCGTGCATGCCGCGATGGCCGAGCAGCGTATCGCCGAAGCGACGGCGTCGACCGCTGCCGACGGCGCCACCGCGCCGCCCGCCGAGACGCCGCCAGGTGGGCAACCGGGCGCGTCAGCGGGGACGCCGGGAGCCAGCGCACCTACGCGCGTCGTCGCGCGCAAGACGCTGCACGGGGCGATATCGCTCGACCAGGTGAGCCAACTACAAGAAGAACTCATCCGCAACCTGAGCGGAGAAGATGTGGAGATCACCATCACGATCTCGGTCGACGCGCGCAATCCGGCCGGCTTCACGGAGGGCACGCTGCGCGCCGTGCGCGAGAACAGCGCTCAGCTCGGCGTAGAGTTCGAGCTGCCGTATTCCTACAACGGCTGACGGGCAGGCGGCGCGAATGGCGGAGCAGGGCTACCGCAAGAAGCTGATCGAGGTCGATCTGCCGCTCGACGAGATCAACGCGGCGTCCAAGCGGGAGAAATCGATTCGGCACGGCCACCCGTCAACGCTGCACCTGTGGTGGGCGCGCCGACCGCTGGCAGCATGCCGTGCCGTGATCTTCGCCAGCATGGTCGACGATCCATCGTCGTGTCCCGAGGAGTTCCCAACCGAGGACGAGCAAGAGGCCGAGCGCGCGCGGCTGCATGATCTGATCAAGCGGCTCGTGGTATGGGAGAACAGCAACGACGAGTCGCTGATCAATTCAGCGCGCTACGAGATTGCGCGCTCGGTGGCGCGATCGCGCGACGAGACCGCCCCGACCGAACCGGCCGCGGTACTCGCCTACCTCGGCGAAAAGTCCCTTCCGATCTACGACCCGTTCGCCGGTGGCGGCTCCATTCCGTTGGAAGCGCAACGCCTCGGCCTCAAAGCCATCGCTTCCGACCTCAACCCGGTCGCGGTGCTGATCAACAAGGCGCTGATCGAACTGCCGCCCAAGTTCGCCGATCAACCGCCGATCAATCCCGACGCCGATCCGCTGGGCATGACCGTCGGGAAGGGCAAGCGAGCTGAGAGGGTCGCTTGGCACGGCGCAGCCGGCCTGGCCGACGACATTCGCTACTACGGCCAATGGATGCGGGATAAGGCGTTCGAGCGGATCGGACATCTGTATCCGAAAGCGAAGCTGGCGGACGGGTCGGAGGCGACAGTCATCGCCTGGCTGTGGGCGCGGACGATTCCGTGCCCCAATCCTGCTTGCGGTATCGACATGCCGATGATGAAGACATTTCGGCTATCGACGAAAGCGAACAATCGGCACTGGACAAGACCGATCGCCGAGAAGGGTCAGAAGACAGTTTCATTCGTCGTGCAGGATCACGACCGGAGCATGCCCGCGAACGACAGCACCATCGGCAGACACAGCGCAACTTGCGTGGCTTGTGGCACCGTCTCCCCACTTGGGTACGCCCGCGAACAGGCAGTAGCCGGGAACATGGGAGAACAGATGACGGCGATTGTCGCGGAGGGCAACCGTAAGAGGGTGTTCGCCTCGCCTAGTGCTGAACACGTCCGTCTGGCGCAACAAGCAGTACCACGATGGCGACCGAGCGAGACCATACCGAAGACTCCAAAGATCAGTGCGCTGGGCTATGGGACGACCCATTGGCATCAACTCTTTACTGAGCGGCAGCTTACGGGCATGGGGACCTTCTGTGATTTGCTGCGTGACGTGCGGGGGCTAATCGAACAGGACGGCGCCACGGCCGCCTACACTGATACCGTTTGTACATATCTCGCACTTGCGATCGGGAGGAGTACGGATTCCTCGTCGAGGTATAGCCGATGGCAAAACGCCGGCGACTTTGTCGCCGGCGTTTTCGGCCGTCAGGCAATTCCGATGCTTTGGGATTTTGCTGAAACGAATTTTTTCTCGAACTCGACTCAGAATTGGCTCGGGCAGGTTGCGTGGGTCGCCAAGGCCGTGGAGAGGTTGCCGGCCAACTCCAATAGCGGCAAGGCACACCAAGCCGACGCAGCGACGACGATTCTTGCTGACGGCGGGCCGGTCATCGTGACCGATCCACCATATTATGACAACATCAACTACGCTGACTTATCCGATTTCTTCTACGTCTGGCTGCGACCGTTGCTGCGCGACACCTACCCAGATTTGTTTTCAGCGATTCTCACTCCCAAAGACGAGGAGATGGTCGCTCACGCGCAGCGCTTCGAGCATCCGCGCGAACACTTTGAGACTCTTCTGCAGACGACATTACGTTTGATTCGTTCGCGGTGCTCACCGGAATTTCCCTCCTCGATCTTCTACGCCTACAAACAGCAGGAGGAGGAACGAGACGGTCGTACGTCCACTGGGTGGGACACCATGCTGACGGCCGTTGTGGACACGGGATTCCAAGTCGTCGGCACGTGGCCGATGCGCACAGAGCGGGCCGGACGGTCGAACGCGCTCGACGCCAACGCTCTCGCATCGTCCGTCGTGCTGGTCTGCCGCCCACGCCCCGAAAATGCGCCCACCGCGACGCGTCGTCAGTTTCTCGACGCCCTGGAAAAGGAACTGCCCGACGCGCTCGACCATCTCACACGCGACAGCCACATCGCCCCCGTCGACCTGGAACAGGCCGCGATCGGACCGGGCATGGAGATCTACTCGCGCTACAGCAGCGTGGAGACGATTGCCGGCGAGCCAGTGACGGTGCGCGAGGCGCTTCAGGCGATCAGTGGGGCGATTGCGCACTACGACGAGCGACAATACGGCGAGCTCGATGCTGCGACGCGCTTCTGCGTCGACTGGCTGAGGCAGCACGACTACGCCGAGGGCGGCTTCGGCGAGGCGGAGGTGCTCTCGCAGGCCAAGAACGTCGCGATCGGTTCGCTCGCCCAGCGCGGGATGCTCGAATCCGACGGCGGCAAAGTGCGCCTTCGCGGGATGGGCGAGTACGACCACCAACAGATTCCGCTGCAAATGTCGGCCTGGGAAGGCTGCCTGAGGGTCGGCTGGCATCTGAGCGACGAACACGGCGGCGGCGTGCCGGGCGGGGCCAGCGTCGTCCAGGCCATTGGCAGCGACGCCGACTCGATCGAGCGCCTGGCCCGCATCCTCTATAACCACTACGACCGCAAACGCGACTCCGCGAATGCCGTCCTCTACAACACCATCGTGACTGAATGGCCGGAGATCGTGCAACGGGCCGACGAGCCCGGGCAAGGCCAAATGTTCAGGTAGCGATGACGCCCTTCACTGCGAAATATCAGCTCCAGCGCAGCCTGCGCCCATTCATGCGGCAAGAGGTGCGGCGACTGGAGCAGGACAGACTCGGCCTCTACGCGCTGTGGCTGCCGGGGGCGTCGGCGGATGCGCCGGAGTGTCTCTATGTGGGGATGTCGGCGACCTGCGTGCGGCGCCGCCTGCTCGACCATCTCGCGGACGAGTCCAATCCGCAGTTGGCGCGTGAGTTCCGCCTGTTCGGCGGCGCGCCGACGCGGATTTCCTTTTCCGTCGCCTACACGCAGACCGAAGCGGAGACGCGAGCGCTGGAGTCAGCCGTGATCGGCGACTGGCAGCCGCGGACCAACCGACGCGCCTAGCGGGTGCGGGGGGCTTGGGAGTAGTCGCCGAAGGGGCCGTCGCGCCAGGCGAGGGCGCCTTTGAGGCCTTCGTCGCGCATTCTGCGGGACCACTCGTAGTGCTGGCTGGTGAAGGTGCCGACGGCGTCGAGGTCGGTCGAGGAGCGCAGCGAGGAGTAGATGCCCATGTTCTCGTAGAAGCGGTTGACGTGGACCTTGAGCTGGGCGAGGTGGTCGGCGGGCAGGTTGGAGATGCGCTCGGCGAGGGCGAGGGTCTTCTCTTCCAGCTCCTCTTTGGGCACGGCGTAGTTGATCAGGTTGAGTTCGGCGGCCTCGGTCGCGCGGATCGGGTCGCCGGTGTAGAAGAGCTCCTTGGCCTTCCGCATGTTGGTCAGGAGCGGCAGGATCGCGGAGGTGCGGCTGCCGGCGAAGCGCAGGCCGGGGTGGCCGATCTGGGTGTCGTCGGCGGCGACGACGAGGTCGGCCATCATCGAGAGTTCGAAGCCGCCGGCGATCGCGTAGCCGTGCAGCTGGGCGATGGTGACCTTCTGCATGTTCCAGAAGTACAGCCAGATGTCGGTGACGCGGGCCATGCCGCCGCGGATGCCCATGATCAGGCGGTTGCCGTCTTCGTCGACGGTGCGGAACTTGCGGTGCACGGCGTCGGCGCCGTAGCCGCCGGGAGGTGTGAGGTCGTAGCCGGCGGAGAAGGTTCGGCCGGCGCCCTTGACGATCAGCACGCGGACGTCGTCGTCGGCTTCGAAGTATTCGAGCGCGTCGCGGAAGTCGTAGATGAGCTCCTGCGAGAGGGCGTTCATTTTCTCGGGGCGGTTGAGCGTGATCCGGCCGATGCGGTCGTCGGTGCCGGTGCGGTCGAGCAGCACGTTTTCGAAGCTGGGCAATGCCATCTGGGGTCTCCTCATGCCAAGTCGTGGGTGTCTGGGTGTCATCCTAGTCGGTGTCTGCGATCGAGCGCGAAAGTGAGCTGTCACCGCTTTGCGCCGCCACTCTTGACGTCCTCGGATTCATACGCTCCCGTCTGGATTTGCGAACGGCCGTCGAGAGACGCGGATAACCTGGTTTCGGAGCGCTTGGGGGCTGCCGGTCGCGGTATTGGCGGCGGTGCGCAACCTATTCAGGAGTACGACTCCAACGGGGTATGGGTTGTGGGGTTTCCGGTATTTGTATCGGGGAAAGATTGAGCCTATCACGTCGAGGACGCCGCAGCGACGTCCACGACCCCCAGGAGGCTCCCCCGCTCATCAAGATCTGAGAGGATGGCGGCCGGAATCCGCACTCGAGTGCGTCACATCTGACGCTGAGACAGCGCCGTCCTCACATCCGCCGGGAGCGACGCGATCTCTCTCATGTCATCCAGCTTCTTCGTAAGCTTGTACGTCACAGCTTGCCCCTCTGCCATACGGACCAGTCGCCCCGCCCGTCCTTCAGCGACCGCGCCCTTCCGCCACATGTTGAACACAACATCGCGCGGACAGATACCAAGACAGATTAGAAAGTCGTACGACCGGTCCAAACGGACATGATTGAATTGGAACGTGCCAGTAGCGCCAAGCGAAGCGGTCTTAACCTCACATCTCCGGCCTTCGATTCGAAGGTCCGTCTGCGAAGTCCGACTACCGTTTCCGACGGCGAACCCATGGGCCTCGAGAAATCTCCTCACGAACTCCTCGCCGATCGCCCCTCGATTCGTATTCCCCAACATTCGATAACCGATCAGGGGCGAGTCTCGCCAGATGTCCGCAGGAGAATGCTCGCGGATAATCTCGACCAGCAAATCGAGTGGGTTCACTTCGGTCGCTCCCAACGGCCTCGAGAGTCACCCCTCTTCCAGAATACGAGAAAATATGAGTGGTTCTTGCGCGCGTGTACTTGCCGAACCGCGCGGCTCAGACCCGGTCGATTCGTCCGCATGACGACGAAGAGATCCTCGGGGACGAATCCGAGATCTACGTATGACTGCATGATCTCGACGTGAGTGAATCGCTGACGGTTCGAGCACACCTCGTCTTGGCACTTTACGATCAAGACCCCTCGATCGCGCAGAATCCTGTGTGCTTCTCTGCCCGCATCTTCATACAATGACAGAACCGCTTCATGATACTTCTTCGGCGTCGTATTGCCCGTCCCGTTATTCCGATAGCGCATTTCAAATGGCGTGCCGAGATGGGCAGTTCCTCCCGGAGAGTGCATGTACGGCGGGTCAAGTACAACGCAATCGATCTCACCGTCGGCATATGGCAGATCGCGGCAGTCAACTCCAGTCTGAATGTCAGTCCCACGCACATCGTACAGATCGTCAGGCACGTTGCGCCAAAACACGCCCTCGCCGTAGGTGACATCGGCAACCACGCTCGATTCAGCGACATACAAAGAGAGGATGTGGGGGAAGACGCGCTCGTTGCCCGCGACGTGGGCACTGAATACGAGATCGTTGGTCGGAGAGCCATTCCGCACGACTCGGCGACCCTGTTTCGGTGGCGCTATGCCATCAAATGCGGCTTGCGCGGGACTCGCTGTCATGCCCGCCTCCGTCGCTGATGCGTCTGCCTGCAGGTTCGGAGTCGGAGTGTAGCACCTGCGTTCGCGAAAGCTCTCATGGTTGACATCATCGCGCTTGGGGAGTTGGTCCGCGATGGGAACCGGTGAGCCCCGGCGTGGCGGAGGAGAGGGGAGGGAAGTCGGGCGCGAGACGCAGTGGTGGGGATTTGGTAGATTGTGGGTCTAGCTCTGGTATGCGCGGAGACCGTTGACAGGGAGACAGGCCATGGTGACCGAAAACAGACTGAGCGACATGCGGATCGAGCCGGAGGTTCCCGACCTCGACCTTTCCTGGTTGAACCTCGACACGGAGTGGGGCACGCAGTCGCAGCCCGGGCGCAAGGGGCTGACCCTGCAGCAGATCAACGACTCGCTGTATGGCGAGGTCCCGGCGACGACGAACGACCATTCGGCGCGGCCGCGCGGGGCGGCGGCGGCCGAGCACTCGCCGCGGATGGGCGGCTACGTGATCCGCGAAGCGACCGAGACGTTCTCCGAATCCTCGGCGCTGCTCTACGACGAGGCGGTTTCGCGTCAGTGGTCGTCGGCAACCGACATTCCCTGGGACACGCTCGACGAGCTGCCTGAGGACATTGAGCGCGCGATGGCGCAGCTCTGCACCTCGCTGACCGAGGTCGAGTTCATCGCCGCCGACGTGCCGGGCAAGTGGCTGCCGCGGGTCGCGGCCGACCATTACGAGTCGGGCCTGTTCCTGATGTCGCAGGTGATGGACGAGGCGCGGCACACGGACGTGTTCCGCAAGCGCGCGCTGGCCAACGGCGGCGGCCTGCTGATGCAGGGCGGCGGTGGTGGACTGCGCCAGATTCTGGAGGCCGAGGACTTCACGCAGATGTCCTCGATGCTGCACATCCTCGGCGAGGGCTTCGTGCAGACGCTGTTCCGGCTGGGCGAGCTGATTGCGCACAACGAGGCCGAGAAGAGGATCTTCCGGCTGGCCGCGCAGGACGAGTCGCGGCACGTGGCGTTCGGCGTAACGCACCTCAAGTACACGCTCGAGCGCCAGCCCGAGAAGGCCGAGGAAGTGCACTGGACGCTGGACATGTTCGAGCACACGCTGGTCGACCCCGACCAGGCCAACCCCGGCCTGGCCGGTGCGCTGGTCTACCTGCTCGGCGACGGCGATGTCGACGAGGGCTGGAAGCTGTTCTGGACGGTGCGTCGCAAGCAGGTGCTGGAGTATCTGCACCGGCTGGACGTGGCCGGACTCGGCGGACGGCGCGAAACCGGACGTCTGCACCCGGCGCTGGCCGGCGCGCTCGAAGACAACTAGCCGGCCATGAGCGACACCAAGGGCGGCGTCCAGGTGGACGTCATCGCCGCCGCGCACGAACGGCTCGCGGAGTCGGGGCTGCCTTCGGAGTGGCTGGATGTTCCGGTCCACTGGGGCGTGAAGGCCAAGGACCAGGCTGATCCGACGACCGGCGGGCTGCGCTTTTCGCTGCTCAACGAGGATGTCTACGGGGAGGTGCCGGAGTTCTGGACGAACAACACCGAGATTCCGCGCGGCGCGATCGCCGACACCCGCACGGAGCAGATGGGCTACTCGATCTTCAACAAGTCGGAGGTCTGGTCGGACCTCTGCGCGGACCTCTATGAGGATGCGATCCAGGACCGCTGGAACTCCTCGACGGATATTCCGTGGGAGGCCATGGAGCCGCTGAGCGGAGATGTGGAGCGGGCGATCTGCCAGATCGCGACGCTGGTCTCGGAGTACGGCTGGGCCAAGGCGCAGACGACCGGTCGCTGGCTGCAGGAGATTTCCTACGGCTTCATCGAGGTCAAGCTGTTCCTCGGCACGGTGGTGTTCGATTCGGCGCGGCTCTACGAAGTGTGGCGCAAGCGGGCGCTGTCGAACGGGGGCGGCCTGGGCCGCGGCGGGCGCAACTGGAAGATGCTGCCGCTGGTGCAGTCGTACACGTTCAGCGAGTTCGCGATTGCATCGCTGATGCACGACGCGATGCTGCTGTCGCTGCTGCGCGCGGGCGAGGGCCTGTCGCAGAACGAGGCGGAGCGGGAGATCTTCCGGCTGTGCGTGAAGGACATCGAGCGGCACGTGGCCTATTGGGTCGACCACATGCGCTACATGATGCTCAGGGAGCCGGTGCGTCGCGAGGAGATGCACCGCTATCTCAACAAGGCGGAGTGGTATCTGTCCGAGGACAAGGACGACACGCTGTACTCGGCGCTGGCGGTGATCATGGCCGAGGGCCGCGAGCAGGCGGATGAGGCGATGGTTGACGTGGCCGCGCTGCGCAAGGCGCAGGTCGAGCTGTACCTGTCGAAGCTCGACGAGTGCCATCTGCGCGATCGTCGGGATCGGCTCAGCGATCCATTACGTCGCTGGGCGGGCCTCGTGATTCCCGAGCCGGAGGAGAAGATCCCGGTCTAGGCGCCGCCCCTCAGCCGCTGCGCGGCAGCTCCCCCTCGGGAGACCTGCGCCTAAGTCCCCCTGCCCCGACCTTCCCTGCCGGTGGCGGTGTCACGAAGTGACGGTGGGGAGCTTCCGCTATCTGGTGAGGGCGCGCGTCGAGCCCCCCTCTGCCTGCGGCATCTCCCCCCGCTCCGCGGGGGGAGAGGGGAAATAGAGATTACGCACAAGTCTCCTCGGGGGGAGCAGTGGGATCAGTCGCTGCGCAGAGAGGGTCAGGTGATCGTCTTCGCGTGATTGCATATCTCCCCCTGCGGAGACCGTTGCGCAATCCACATTCGACGCGGTCGCTGTCCCTGTAGGGGCGACCCTTGTGGTCGCCCTGAGCCGAAACGATGCGGCTGACCAGATAGCGGCGGAACGGAAGGGCAGCCACAAGGGCTGCCCCTACAGGGGAGGCAGGGATTACGCGCAATTCTCCTGCGGGGGAGATGCCGTAGGCAGAGGGGGAGAGCGCGGCGCCCTGCAAGGTATGGAGGTGGGAGCCTCCCCCTCAGTCGCTGCGCGACAGCTCCCCCTCGGGGGGAGCAGTGGGATCAGGCGAGGCAGCGGAGGGGTTGGCCGCCGTTGTACTCGAGCATTTCGGAGAAGGCGGCGGCGCTGTCGATGTTGGCGCCGCGTGGTTCGCCGCGGAGTTCGCTGTAGGCGCGGTGAAGATTGCCGACGAGGCGCTCGCTGTCGGTCCACTCGGCGAAGCGGCCGAGGTCGGCATCGCGAGCGACTTCGAGCGGGCCGGCGCCGGCGTCGAAGCCGGCTTTGGCTGAGGCCTGGATGAAACGCAGGTAGTCGGCCACGTCGTCGAGCACTGCGGGGCCGGCGACGGGGCCGTGGCCGGGGATGATCGACTCTGCGCCGAGTTCGCGCACACGGTCGAGGGCGTCGAGCCAGCCGGCGACGGAGCCCATCAGCGCGAACGGCGTGCCCTGGTTGAAGACGATGTCGCCGGCGATCACTACCTTGCGCTCCGGAATCCAGGCGACGACGTCGGTGTTGGTGTGGGCGGGCGAGACATAGATCAGCTCGATCTCGAGCTCGCCGGCGTAGAGCGTGAGGCGGTCGTCGAACGTGAGCGACGGAGCCACGACTTCGACATCGCCCCAGTCGACGGAGGGGAACATCTGGCGGGCGCGGGCGGGCATCTCGGGGCCGTCGTGCAGGATCTCGGTGCGGCAGTTGGTGTGGCCGACGATCACGGCGTCGCTGAAGAGGTAGTTGCCGAAGGTGTGGTCGAGGTGGGCGTGGGTGTTGACGAGCGTGCGGACGGGCTGCTCGGAGAGGCGCGCGATCTCGTCGCGGAAGAGCCGGGTGCGGCGCTCCGTGGCGCAGGCGTCGATCGCGATCACCTGGTCAGCGGCAGCGATGAAGGCCGGATTGTTCAGACACCACGAGCCGTCGTGCTGGATGTAGGCGAAGATGCCGTCGGAGACCTCGACGGTCTCGGGGTCGGGCAGAACGTCGGTGTTGGAGATGTGCTCGGTGCTCATTGTGGTTCGTCCTCCTGTGCGGTCTGGGCGTAGAAGTCGAAGTCGTCCATGATTCGCTGATAGCGGCGTTCGACCTGGTCGCGCAATTCCGGATGCGAGAAGATCAGCCATCGATTGGCTTTGACGCCCCTGATCACGATGCGGCCGACATCCTCAGGGTCCATCTGTTGAGACATCGCCCCGGGACTGAATCCACGCGCCGGTTGATCGCTGGGTCCGCCGAACTCATCGGGGCGGTTGCGCTCAGCCACTCCGATCAGCGTGTCGACGCCACCGGGACAGAGCGCCGAGACGCCGATGCCTTCGGCGGCCAGCTCGTCGCGCAACGATTCCGTGTAGGCGAAGGCGGCGTGCTTGCTGCTGCTGTAGACGCCTAACGGAATCACTTCGTTCAGCCGCAGGCCCGCCATTGAGACCGTGTTGACGATGTGGGCCTCACCATCCTGTGCTCGCATGCGCGGGAGGAGCGTTTGCACACCGTTGATGACGCCGAACAGGTTGACGCTGAATGTCCAATCCCAGTCGGCCTGGGTCCCCTGGGAGACGGGTCCCGAGGTCATGACTCCGGCGTTGTTGACGAGCAGGTTGAGTTCGCCGAACTCGGCGTAGACCCGCTCTGCGACTGACTCATAGGTGGCAGCGTTTCTGACATCCAGGTCGACGGCGAGGGCGCGCACTTCCTTGGCCTCGACCTCGGCGGCCACGGCTTGCGCGGTGCCCGCCTGGACATCGGCCAGTACGACATGCATTCCCTCGTCGGCGCAGGCGAGGGCGATGCCGCGTCCGATCCCGCTGCCGGCTCCCGTCACCAATGCGACCTTGCCGCTGAGATCATCCATGCGACGGCTCCCCTCAGTCCACGACGCCGATCTGTTCGGGAGCGAGTGTAGGGGTCGAGCAGACGAGGAACGCGCTGGATACATCTCCCCCTGGCTCTGCGGGGGGAGATGCGGAACGCGGAGGGAGGCTGCGGTCCCGACTCACACGCGTGGCTCTATCCGGCGAAGCGGGCGAGCCCCCCTCTGTCACTCCGTGACCTCTCCCCCCGCAGAGCCGGGGGGAGAGGGGATCCGAGTTGTTCCGAGCGTTCTTAGCTCACCGCCGTCACGGCGAGCGTCTTCCAACCGTCTTCGCCCTCGGCGATCAGGAAGGCTTGCTGGAAGGAGTCGCCGCCGCGGGTGATCGACTGCGCGAGCGTCACGCCCGTCTCGCCGGAGGCGATCACCTCCGCCCCGTACTGAATTGGCAGGGCTGCGCCGGCCCACTCGCCGAACGCTGTGCGCATCGCGTCGGCGTCGTCCAGCGTTTGGACGGCTCCGGGTGCACCGACGATGGTCAACGGATAGTGGAAGCAGGCCAGCCATGGTTCCACGTCGCCCGCTTCCAGGGTCGTCATCGTGAGCGCCAACGCTGCCAGCGCCTGCTGCTCCTGAGCGCTCCGATCGGCTCCCTCGGCAAAACTGTCTACGCCAAACCGTGCCTGGATTCCCCAACCCTGCTCGAGTCGAGTGAGCACATAGAGGACCCGATTGGAGATGATCGGGGAATCGTCGGCGCGGAAGCGCGTCCAGCCGCCGGCCAGATGGACCTTGTCGTCGGTTTCGTGCACGCGGCGCGGTTCGAGGCCCTGCGTGCGCACCCAGCCCGTCGCCTCAAATCGCTCCCAGCCCGCCTCCGTGGCCATCGAGGCGTAGTCGGCAGGCATCGGAGTCAGGAACGACGCGGTGCGCGGGTCGAAGCGCCCGCCGCGAGACGGAGGCGCCGAGGCCGACACGCGCACGTGCGGATACGACATCGCAGCGGCCCAGCCCTCGGCGTCCTTCGCATTGAAGCGATCGAAGAACGACCAGTACGCCGCCTCCGGTGACTCATGACTTCCCACTGGGACCTCCTCAAGAGCGCTCGCTGGACAGTCGCGTCACGATAGGCGCTGGCTCTCTGTCGGGCCGCCGCCATGATCTGATCAGGCCACAGGTATCCTGCCGCCCAATGACCGAGGCCGACCCACCGCTCGCGCTGGAAGGTCTGCGCGTCCTCGAAGACGGGGGCGGGATTGCGGCGGCGTACGCGGGGAAGCTGCTGGCCGATCTGGGGGCGGATGTGATCAAGGTGGAATCGCCGCTGGGCGGCGATTCGGTGCGGCGGCGCCGGCCGTTTCCGGCTGACCGGCCAGGGCGCGAGACGAGCGGCCTGCACCTCTTTCTGGACACCAACAAGCGCAGCGTCTGTCTCGATCTGGAGAGCGCCGCCGGTCGCCGGCTGTTCAGGCAGCTGGCGCGGTCCTGCGAGGCGGTGATCACGACGCGGCACATCGCTGAGCAGCGTGAGTTCGGCCTGAGCTGGGACGATCTGTCGGCGGAGCATCCCGAGCTGATCGTCGTGTCGATCACGACCTTCGGGATCGGGACGGAGCGTCAGGACTGGCAGGCGACCTCGCTGACGAGTTCGCTGGCTTCGGGCATCTCATATCGAATCGGCGACGCCGACAAGCCGCCGCTGGGGCTGCCGTACGACGCGCCGCAGTATCAGGGCGGGATTCATGGGGCGATCTCGGCGCTGCTGGGGCGCAGGGCCGTGCGCGCGGGCGACGGCGGGCAACACATCTGGATCTCGATCGTCGACATCCTGGGTTCGGTGATGGCGGGCGCGGGGGTCGCGGCCTACGTCTTCACCGGTCAGTCGCGGGGCCGCGCCGGAGTGCGCATGGCCCAGTTCTACCCGTGGCAGGTGACGCCGGTGAAGGACGGCTACTTCGAGGTGATCACGATGGTCGACGACCAGTGGAACCGGTTCCTCGACCTGCTCGGGGACCCGGAGTGGCGCGACGACGAGCGGCTGAAGAATCGTTGGCTGTCGTTTCAGCACGCCGAGGAGCTGGACGCGCTGTGGCATCCCTGGATGCGCGAGCGCACGAAGGCAGAGCTGTGGGAGCAGTTCAGCGAGAACCGCATCTCGTTCCAGCCGGTGCACACCATCGGAGAGGTGGTGGAGTCGGAGCATCTGCGGGCGCGCGAGTTCTGGGCGCAGGCGCAACATCCGAGCTTCGAGGACCCGGTCCCACTGCTCGGCGCGCCGTACAAGCTCTCGGCCAGCCCGTGGCGAATTCGCCGGCCGGCGCCAATGCTGGGGGAGCACACTTCGGAGTTGATCAGTGAGGTGACGAACGCGTCACTCCCGCAGCTCCGCCGCGCCGGGGTCGCGTGATTGGGATCGCAGCTTGTCGCGGCGGGGCTACTGCAGCATGTACCGGATGATCCGCTCCACGGCGTCCGTGTGGCTGGCCAGCGACGCGGGGTCGATGCAGCGGTCGTAGGTGTCCGAGGGGCTGTGGAAGTAGGGGTGGCCGCCGAGGAATGAGACGAAGCGGCCGCCGATCTCTCCGATGTTTCTCGCCTCGCCGAAGCCGGCGTTGCCGACGGGGAAGGCTCGGCGTTCGAGCTGAAGGTCGGAGAGCGTGGTGGTGGCGACGTTGAAGAGGTCGTCGTCGGAAGCGGCGTAGGCGGGTTGGCCGTTGCGGGAGCCGATCGAGGCTCCAAGGTGCATCCAGGTGTGGACGTTGGCGGCGTCCTGTCCCAGCTCCGAGATGTAGTGCTCGAGCCCGAGGTGATGCAGCTCGTGTCCGCTGGAGGCGACGATGTTGAGGCTGCGACGGCCCGGCTCGGCCGCGACTCGGCCGGCGACTTCGATCCAGATCGCGATGCCGCCGCCGCGCTCGGCGGCGCAGGTGTACCAGCCCGACTTGGGCGTCATCAGCGTGACCGGCGCCGCTGCCGGATCGGTTCCGGGAATGGTCGCGACGACGTTGGCGGCGTTCTTGGTCTTGCGCCAGCCCTGGATTGTGAGCTGCGCCGCTTGCGCACTGGCCGCGCCCTCGAGCAGCGGGGCTGCGTCGTTGGGTGCGACCTGGAGGACGGCGAGGTCGAGCGGATCGAGCGGTCGCTCGGCGTTGCGGATGGCGTGATTGCCGTCGGGGTCGCCCATGACGAGGACGACGGCTGCTGCTCCGCCCTCCCGCAACTCGGTGAGGTGCGGGTACATGGCCTGGCTGAACTGTGTGCCGTCGCCGTGGGCGATTGGCGAAACGACGATGCCCGAGGAACCGGGCTCGGCAAGATGCCCGCTGACGCTGGTCAGCGCTCCATCGAACAGCGGGACGCCGGGGACGCTGGTTCCGTTGATGCGGACGGTGGCGTCGTCCCAGTCGACCTGCGGGAAGGTCCACTCCTGCGGCTCGGCGTGGACGCCGACCGAGGCCAGCTCGTCGATCATCCAAGCGGTCGCGGCGTTGTCGGCGGCGCGGCCGGTTCGGTGGTCGCCCATCTCTTCGTAGGCGCGGATGCGTCGCTCGGCGGCGTTCATGGTGGGTCTCCGATCAGTCTCCGATGACGGCGACCCGCTGAGTCTCACGCTCGGCTTGCCGAGCGGCCTCGGCATCGCGGCGGGCGACTTCGGCCTTGACCATCGGGATGAGCTCTTTGCCATAGTCGATCGTGTCGGGCAGCGGATCGAAGCCGCGAATCAGGATGGCCGAGACGCCGAGGTCGATGTACTTGAGCAGGACTTCGGCGACCTGCTCGGGCGTGCCGACCAGCGCCGAGGTGTTGCCGGCGGCGCCGGTCGCTCCCGCGATCGGCATCCACAGACGCTCGTCGTGGACGTCGCCCTTGGCGGCGAACTCGAGCAGGCGCTGCGAGCCGCGCGATTGGGGCCGGAAGTCGAGCGGCTGCTTGGAGAGCTGCGTGACCTTGTTCAGATAGCTGTGCGCCTTTTCCCAGGCCTGGTCCTCGGTTGGCGCGATGATCGGGCGGAACGAGACCGAGAGTCGGGGCTTGCGGCCGTAGACGGCGGCCATCTCGTGGATGCGCTCGATGGTCGCGGCGATTGAAGCGCGCGGTTCGCCCCACATCATGTAGACATCGCAGTGCTTGACGCCGATTTCAAACGCGATGTCGGACGCTCCGCCGAAGTAGAGCGGAATCCCGCCCGGCTGCACGGGCAGCGCCTCGGGGTTCTGACCGACGACCTGGTAGAACTCGCCGTCGAAGTCGAACGGCTCGCGGCCATGGGCGTCGTGCTCCCAGGTGCGGCGCATGATGCTGAGGTACTCGCCGGTGCGGCGGTAGCGCTCGTCGTGGTCTTTCCAGTCGCCGTCGCGTTGCTGCTCGACATCGTGTCCGCCGGTGATGATGTGGACGGAGACGCGCCCGCCGGTGAAGTAGTCGAGCGTGGCGAACTTGCGCGCGGCCAGCGTCGGCGCGACGAATCCCGGCCGGTGGGCGATGAGGAACTTGATGTGGTCGGTGCAGTCGGCGGCAGCCTGGGCGACGTGCAGCCCGTCGGCGGCGCCGGAGGTGTAGCCGACGAGCACGCCGTCGAAGTCGGAGTCCTCGTGGGCGCGGGTGAACTCGCAGAGGTATTCGCGCGAGATCCCGCCACCAATGATGTGGACGGCAGCGTTGTCCTCAGACGGCTTGACGCCAATCATGCCAAGGAATTCAACGGGCATGGTTCACCTCGATCTGGTCTTGAGGACAGGATAGGGGAGCCGGCGTTCGGATTTTGGGCGACTTTGGGCAGGACAGATCGTCAGGCGATTTGGGTGTGTTCAGGGGTCTCCGCGAGCGGGTATCCACGCCTCGAAGTCTGGCGGCAGGACTCGCATCAAGGCGTCCGCGGACATCCCATAGACGTCATGCGTCCGTTCGAGTTGATTGAGGACGCGAATCAGATGCCTCAGTCCACCTCGGGAACTGCCAAACTTGGGCTTTTGCTTGCCACTTTGGGTATACAGCGACAGGATGAACTGCACGACACCTGCCGAGTTGAAAATGCGCGAATAGGAGAAGACGCGATCCGCGATGTCGCCGAGGCTGGTCAGCGGCTGGTCTAGCAGGAAGGCGGCTGAATCGCCGTGCGCCAGTTGAAGCCGCCAAGCCGACCAAAGGTAATGTCGGTAGCGACGTTGATAGGATCGCTGGTCCGCGCCGTGGACTACGAACGTTTCGTCCAGAGAGGAGAGCTTGAGTACGCCGTTTTCTCCGCGCGGTGCCGTCTGCGCGAAATAATACATCCCCAACCACGACCAGAACCCCGCATGGTCGGCGACTGAGCTTTCGACCGAGGCGACTCTCGGAACGAAATACTCCGCAGCATCGCGGCGCGTGCCGAAGGTGCGGGGCGCCACATCGACAGTCCAGTTGAGCGAATTTGAACACTCGTCGCTATAGAGGATCTCGTCAAGAAGACTGAGCGAGATGTTGCGGTCTGCACGCATCTGCCTGAGGAACTCACGGGCCCGGCCGATTCCTGCTGGATTGAGTTCTCGAACTCGTGGCATTCGGCGTCACCGCTCAGGTTGCATCCCACTTCTGGACGGGCCGCGGCAAGATTCGCAAGAGCGCGTCCGGCGTCATCCCATAAACGTCATGGGTGAGCTCCAATTGTGGTAACACTCGGAGCAAATGATTGAGTCCACCAGGCTGGCTTACATGACCACGCTTCGGACGAGGCCCATCGGAATAGAGGCGCACAATGAGTTCCGCAACACCGGTCGAATTGAACACCCGTGGCGAGTTAGTGATCCGTCGGACGATGTCGCCGATCTCCATCATGTCCCGATCCAACAAGAAGGACATGTCGTCTCCGAATCTCTGATGTAGACGCCACGCGGCCCACAAATAGTTCCGATAGTCGCTTCGAAGCGACTGCTTCACAGTCGGATCAACAACGAACGTCTCCACCTCTCGAGACATTCGCCCGCGGCGCTCCGGCGTGTGGAGAATGTCTTCAACATGAAACAAACCCAGCCAAGACCAAAAGTGCCAATCGTCGACGAGACGCTGATCAAGCGGCGGCGTCAACGCCATCAAGTACTCTGCCGCGTCACGGCGGGTAGTCAACTGGTGGTGCTCTACCGCCGGCGCGTCGTTGAGGGAACGCGAGCAATCGTCTCCGTACAACACAGCGTTCGGCACCTTCAGTGGGCGTTCAGGATGGTCACGGATGTCACGCAGAACGGCTTGTGCACGCCTGATGCCAGTGTCTGTCAGCGTACGCGCCTGGGTCGTCATTGGGAGCCGCCCACCGCAGCCGCATACGTGGTCGCGGCGCTGAATCCACTCTGTGCGGCGAAGCTTCGGACAGCTGTGTCCACCCATTCCAGCGCGTCGATGCGTTGCTGATCGTCTGCCGTGTCGGCCAGAGACGGAATCGCTGCGTCAGGAGCATGGTACTTTGCGAGCTCGATCCAGTCGCTCCAAGCGTTTGGTTCAGAATCGTCCGGATCGATTCGGTCCACCAAAATGGCCCGGTGCAGAATGGCGCGAAAGATATCAGGCATGACCAGAGAACGGAAAGCCGAGTCGTGCGCCACGATATCGGCGATGCCTTCGACGGCCCGATTAACCTCAAGCGTCGGCGGCTCGCCTTCGCCGAAGTCGAGCCGCCAAACCTCTTCGCCCAGATCATCTACGAGCTCGACCGGCAGCATCGACTCACGCCCGGGACCGACTTCGCCCTCTTCGTCATTCGCGGACACCTTGAACGGACGCAAGTCCTTGCTAAGTCCGAAGAGCAGCCCAGAGTCGTCACCAGCCACGACGGCGACGCGAAATTGCGCCGAGTCAGGGACGGCGCTCAGAAAGCGTTCGGCCTGCGAAGGGTGCTGCAAGTGGCCGACGGAACCGAATGACCAGCGCTGTGCGGCATTCGAACGCCAAGCCTCTACGCGCACGACTGCGTCTTGGGGGAATGCGTACGAGTCCAAGTCGAGAGTCAAATCAAAATAGCTGCGACCATCATCACCCTTGTGCAACGTGACTCGAGTATGCGCTCTTTCAATGGACTTGCGGTTGGTGTAGTTGAAACGGCGAATCATCAGCACTCGTCTCCGTCACTACTCGTCTTCACCACCGTCGCTTCGAGTGTAAGGATGGAGATCAGTGACCACATCGCGATCGTCCAGGCCGGTCACGCTGATCCGGAAATCTTGAGCCGAGATCTTTATGAGGATTTCGTTCTCGGAGGTAATCTCGTAGCGACATCCATCGACGGCGATCCGCAGGTCACCGCTGTAGAGGCTGAAATCTGGAGCGCCCTGTCTGACCCCTTGCTTGAAGCTGGTGAACGCAGCGCGTTGACCGCCTCGAGCAACGTCGTAAGCGAAGCTCAAGCTCCACGATGCACCTGGAAGCGTTGCGGCTTCGGGACGAGATGTGACCGCATGGACGCTGAATCCGTTGTCAACTTTGGTAATCGAAAGTGGGCTCCGCTTGGTTGTCAGCGTCGACCGTACCGGACTTTTTGTGCGTCGACTATCGACGGAGTCTTGCTCGAAGGCCGTCGTTGTAGCAGAGGTCATCGGGAAGAGGTCGGCGAGCAGATCTTTCAGCCGGTCACGCGGGACTTCAACAAGCGACTGCAATAGGAGTGGCGCAGCACGGCGGACCTCTTGGACTCGGTTGTAACCGCCCGTCCAGCGGTCTTTCAAGCGCTGGGCATGTGGGTCCCAGGAGATGTGAGCTGGCCCTTCGGCGTCGCGCAGGAGGTGTCCCAACTCTGACTGTCCTTCAACAAGCACCAATGCCCGGGCTGGAAAACTTTTGATATGGTCCATCTGCGGGATACGCAGATGACCGCGCACCAAATAGTCATGGCCCTCGCTCAACTCGTCATCCCGTTCGAGGAACACGCGGAAACTCGTCGGTGACCGCGCACCGTGCTTGCGTGTCACTCTCGCGCTAAGCTCGAACGCGAGCACCTCACCGCGATTGAAACGGTCGCGCAGCGCGTCAACATCTTGCCCGGCCAGTAGTTCGTCGCGTCTCTGAGACGCCCGCGCCAGCACTAACGGGAGATCATCAGAGCGCATCGCCTGACGCGCCAATCTCATCGCTTTGCCAAGTGACTCAGACGATTCGTCATCACGATCGGACTCGCCGATGGTGAACACCACATCGTCGATCGTGTCTTTGTCGATCAGTCTGCTTTCTTGGTCAGGATGGTGGACCTCTACTACGAGGTCACCGCGCACGATCGACAAGAAGTACTGCGTGAGCACAGCTCGTGTGATTGACGTAGTGGTCAGATCATCCCTCGGGAAGGGAATGATGACAGAGAGCCCAGACTCACCGCCGCGTTTCAGATCGAAGTCAGCTTGCGCTTGTCGAACTATCTGCTGATCTGTGATCGGCAGTGGCAGCCATTCGTGATCCGGATCGCGCGAGTGCGCGGCGAGGGATCCGTAGGCGGGGTACTTGAAGAGCTTACCATCTTGTTCGATCGTGTGCGTCTTGAACACTGCCTGGCCCATAAGGAGTGGCTGCGCTTCGCCTTCCCGCAAGGTTACGCCGAAGAAGATGTTCAGTCGCGAGGCGTCGGGAAACACCCATTTGCCCAATCCCCATGAGCCGCCGTCATCCTCCTGCTTCGGCGATATGCCGACGCTGCGAAAGAACCCCCAGAAGTGGTTCCCCGCTTCGTATGCGGAGTTCGCGTGCAAGTCGCCTCGCAACCCAAATGTTGCAAAGTCCTCCACCGCAAGATAGCTCATCGGTTTGTCGAGGAGTTCGTGCGCCTCCAGCACTGCGTCTGGCTCAGCATCGGCCAGGCTCGCCGGTGCACTGGCTTCGTCCAAGCTTTCGAGCGCCACCGTCTCCAAGTGTGGTTTCAGGCCAGTGAGGTAGTGTTTGGACGCTACCGGCGGGAGCGCCAGTTGATCGCCGCTGAAGGCGAACCGAACACGAACTGGCGCGGACGGGTCCGGGAGCCGTGCGTCGAGTGAATTCTGAATGGCCTCCCGAACCAGGCGTTCCGGCAGATCAGATGCAGCGGTAAAGAACTCACCCTGAATCGGATTTTGATTCATCTCGGCGGGTGTCATGCGGGCGAAGCGCCACTTGGGCATCCACAGTCCCCCTTCGGCCGGCGGCCCCAGTATCGGGGCACACGTGGGCAGACGCGAAATCCGGTCAGCGGCCCTGAAATTGGGGGCGGCGTTTTTGCATGAAGGCGGTGCGGCCTTCTTTGTAGTCGGTGCTGTTGAAGCAGGCTGCGATTAGGGTGTCTAGCTCGGAGAGGTTGCGTTTGTTGGGGTCTTTGGTGATTTCGCTGATGGCGTAGCGGATTGCGCGGATGGTGAGGGGGGCGTTTTGGGCGATTGTGGCGGCTAGCTCGAGGACCGTTGGTTCGAGGTCTTCGAGGGTGGTGACGCGGTTGACCAGGCCCCAGCGCATCGCGTCGTTGGCGTCGAAGCGCTTACCGGTGATCAGGATTTCCTCGGTGGCGGGGCGACCGACCAGGTCCATCAGCGACTTGACGCCGCCGTAGCCGTAACCGAGGCCGAGGCGCGCGGCGGGGACGCCGAACTGGCTGTCGTCGGACGCGATGCGGAGGTCGGCGCGCAGCGAGGTGAGCAGGCCGCCGCCCATGCAGTAACCCTGGATCATCGCGATCATCGGCTTGTCGAGCTCGCCGTAGGCGCGGCCGGCCGCGGCGCCGATCGCGTCGTACTTCTTGATCGTTTCGGGGTTGGAGCGCTGCGCCTCGAACTCGGAGATATCGGCGCCGGAGACAAAGGCGCGGTCGCCGGCGCCCTTCATCACCACGACTCGCACATCGGGGTCGTCGCGGAAGCTGTGCAGGATGGTCGGGATCGCGGCGTTCATCTCGACGCCCATCGCGTTGAGCCGCGCGGGGTTGTTGAAGACCATCCAGCCGATGCCGTCTTCGCTCCAGGCGAGCATCTTTTCGGTTTCGAGCTTGACCTGCTTCATCGCAATCTCCTCACACGACGCCGCGCTCGTGGAGGTCGGCGATGGCGTTGTCGTCGTAACCAAGTTGGGCGAGCACGGCGTCGGTATGTTCGCCGAGCTGCGGGGTGGGCAGGCGCATGCGGTCGGGCTGCGGCGTGCGGGTCAGATGAATCGGCTGGCCGACGATGCGAATCTCGCCGCGCTCGGGGTGCGCAACCGGCCGGTCGATCGCCAGGTGCTGCACCTGCTCATCCGCGAACGTGCCGGCGATGTCGTTGATCGGTCCGCAGGGCACGCCGGCATCGGCGAGGAGGTTGATCCAGTGCTCGCTGGATTGCTGGCGAGTGCGCTGGGCGATCGCCTCGTTGAGCGCGACGCGATGTTCGGAGCGGCCGACGGTGTTGCGGTAGTCGGGGTGCTTGAGCAGCTCGGGCGCCTCGATCGCGTTGCACAGGCGGGCGAAGATCTCGCCGCCGGATGCAGCGATGTTGATCTGGCCGTCGCTGGTTTCGAAGACCCCGGTGGGCATCGAGGTGGGGTGATCGTTGCCAGCCTGCCAGGGGACCTCGTCGTCAATCAGATAGCGGGTCGCCTGGAGATCGAGCATGGCGATCTGGGCTTCGAGCAGCGAGGTGTGGACCCACTGTCCTTCGCCGGAGCGTTCGCGTTCGTAGAGCGCGATCAGGATCGCCTGAGCAAGGAAGCCGCCGGCCGTGAGGTCGGCGATCGGGATGCCGACGCGCACCGGTCCGTCACCGGGCATGCCGTTGACCGTCATGATCCCGCCGAGCCCCTGGGCGATCTGATCGACGCCGGCTCGGGGGGCATAGGGCCCGTCCTGGCCGAAGCCGGAGATGCTGCCGTAGATGATGCGCGGATTGACCGCGCGGCAGGCCTCGTAGTCGACGCCGAGGCGGTGCTTGACATCGGGGCGGTAATTCTCCACGACCACGTCGGCGGTCGCGGCGAGCCGCAGGAAGATCTCGCGCGCCTCGGGCTGCTTGAGGTCGAGCGTGAGCGAGCGCTTGTTGCGGTGGAGGTTGAGGAAGTCGCTCGATTCGCGTCCGCCGGTGACGCCCTCGGGAGCGCCGGGGCCGGCGGGTTGTTCGACCTTGAGCACATCCGCGCCCCAGTCGCCGAGTTGGCGGGTGGCTGTGGGTCCAGCGCGGGCGCGGGTCAGGTCGAGGACGAAGAGGTCTTCAAGGGGCAATGTGGCCATTGGAGCGCCTCCCAGACTTCAGGGACACTCTAACTGGCGTCGTCACCGCGGTCGCCCTCAGCGACCTGAGCATCGCTGCCCTGTGGTTGCCCCAGATGCGCGCTCCCGTACCTCCGTCATTCCTGCGGAGGCCGGAATCCAGGCGAGCGACAGATGTTCGAGGGCGCTGTTGATGCCCGACGGCGTTGTGACGCGGCTTGGACACGACGTCGTGAACGTGGAGGGCGCGCGCGAGATGGCAGGTCGCGTGGATTCCTGCCTGCGCAGGAATGACGGAAGGGGCCGCAGGAGTGACGGAAGGGGCCGCAGGCAGGAATCCAGGCGCGCGACGGATGTTTGCGGGCGCTGTGGATGTCAGACGGCGTTGTGACGCGGCTTGGACGCGACGTCGTGAACGTGGGGGGCGCACGCGAGATGGCAGGTCGCGTGGATTCCTGCCTGCGCAGGAATGACGGAAGGGGCCGCAGGCAGGAATCCAGCCGAGCGACAGATGCTCGAGGGCGCTGTTGATGCCCGACGGCGTTGTGGCGTGGCTTGGACGCGACGTCGAGAGCGTGGAGGGCGCGCGCGAGATGGTAGGTCGCGTGGATTCCTGCCTGCGCAGGAATGACGGAAGGGGCGCCAGGAATGACGGAAGGGGCCGCAGGCAGGAATCCAGGCGAGCGACAGATGTTTGAGGGCGCTGTGGATGTCCGACGGCGTTGTGACGCGGCTTGGACGCGACGTCGTGAACGTGGAGGGAGCGCGCGAGATGGCAGGTCGCGTGGATTCCTGCCTGCGCAGGAATGACGGAAGGGGCGCCAGGAATGACGGATGGGGCCGCAGGCAGGAATCCAGGCGCGCGACAGATGTTCGAGGGCGCTATGGATGTCCGACGGCGTTGTGACGCGGCTTGGACGCGATGTCGTGAACGTGGAGGGCGCGCGCGAGATGGCAGGTCGCGTGGATTCCTGCCTGCGCAGGAATGACGGAAGGGGCCGCAGGAATGACGGAAGGGGCAGCAGGCAGGAATCCAGGCGCGCGACAGATGTTTGAGGGCGCTATGGATGTCCGACGGCGTTGTGACGCGGCTTGGACGCGACGTCGTGAACGTGGAGGGCGCGCGCGAGATGGCAGGTCGCGTGGATTCCTGCCTGCGCAGGAATGACGGAAGGGACGGCGCGGATGCCGACGAGGGGGCGGGCATGACTAGGCCGATGCCAGCGTTGGTTACTCGCCTTTGAACTCGGGTTGGCGGCCTTCGGCGAAGGCTCGGGGGCCTTCTTTGGAGTCGGCGGTCTGGCCGACGATCCAGCGCAGGCTGGCGCCGAAGCGGTTGGCCTGGTCGAGCGTCATGTCGGCCTGGGCGTAGGTCAGCTCCTTGAGCGCGCGCACGGCGATGGGGGCGTAGCCGGCAATCTGGGCGGCCATCTGCTGGGCGGTGGGGACGAGTTCGTCGGCGGGCACGAGGCGCGAGATCAGGCCCCACTGGAGCGCGGTCTGCATGTCGAGGCGGCGGCCGAGGAAGAGCATCTCGTTGGCGTAGGCCTGCGGGATGGCGCGGGGCAGGCGCATCGGGCCGCCGGCGAGCGGGAAGAAGCCGAGCGTGATTTCGGGCAGGCCGAGGCGGGCGCGTTCGTTGATCGCGCCGATCCGGAGGTCGCAGATCAGCGCGATCTCAAAGCCGCCGCCGAGCGCGTGTCCGTTGATCGCGGCGATCAGCGGCTTCTTGGCGTCGAGCTCGTCGAATCGAGCGCGCGGCGAGGCCTCGAAGTGTCCCGCGGGGCCAGCGGAGGCGGCGGGACCGTCGCCCTGGCTGAGGTCGGCGCCGGCGCAGAAGGCGCGGCCCGCGCCGGTGATCACGGCGCTGCGGATCTCGTCGTTGTTGCGGACCTCGAGCAGCGCGTCGATCAGCTGCGACCCGAGCGCGGCGTCGATCGCGTTGAGTTTGTCGGGGCGGTTGAGCGTGATCGTGGCCACGCGTTCGCTCACGTCGAAGAGGACTTCGTCTGCCATTCGCGCGCCTTTCGCTGCTCGCCGTGGTTGCAGCTCGCAGGATAGCCCGCGCCTGACTGTCGGCTCGCCCGTAGAATCGACGCGCTTGAGAGAGGTGGACGCGAATGCCCCAGGACAACCCGCTGCCCAATCCACTGCGTAGTGCGCTGCGTGCGGTCGCCGATGCGGTTGGCGCGGCGCCCAGCGATGAGCAGCTCGACCGGATGGCGCCGATCGTGACGCGGATTCTCCGCAACGAGGTGCGCGGGCCGGAGATGCCCGAGCTCGGGGAGACGGAGCCGGCGTTCGGGCTGCGCTTTGATGTCGGTGAGGCGGGAGGCCCGCGATGACGGAGCACGAACGGCACCCACATGACCTGACCATCGCCGAGGCAGGCGCGGCGCTGCGCGATGGGTCGCTGACCTGCGCCGCGCTGACCGACTCGGTGCTGGAGCGTCTGGAGCAGACCGAGCCGCTGCTGAACGCCTACATCACGGTGACCGCCGACCTGGCGCGCGAGCAGGCGGCGCGGCTCGATGACGAGCTGCGCGACGGCCACGACCGCGGGCCGCTGCACGGGATTCCGATTGGACTCAAGGACCTGGTCGACACGGCGGGGATCGTCACGACGGGCGGCTCGGGCTTCCTGCGCGAGCGTGTGCCGGAAGCCGATGCGATGGTCTGGACGAAGCTGCAGGCGGCGGGCGCGGTGCTGCCGGGCAAGCTCAATCTGCACGAGTTCGCGTTCGGCACAACCAGCCGCAACCCGCACTACGGGCCGGTCTGCAACCCGTGGGACACGGAGCGGTCGCCGGGCGGATCGAGCGGCGGAAGCGGTGCGGCGGTGGCGGTCGGCTCGGCGCTCGGTGCGATCGGCAGCGACACGGGCGGGAGCATCCGGATTCCGGCCTCGCTGTGTGGGATCGTCGGGCTGATGGGGACGTACGGCCGCGTGTCGCGGGCCGGGGTGCTGCCGCTCTCGTGGACGCTCGACCACGTGGGGCCGCTGACGCGGACCGTGGAGGACGCGGCGCTGTTCCTCGATGCGATCGCGGGCTACGACCCGAACGACCCGGGCTCGGCCAACCGGCCGGTCGATGACACGACGGCGATGCTCGGCGAGGGCGTCGACGGGGTCACGATCGGCGTGCCGCGCAACTTCCTCTGGACCAACTGCGAGGAGGACGTGCTGGCGCACTGCGAGGAGGCGCTCGACCATCTGCGGCGGCTGGGAGCGACGATTGTGGAGGTTGAGCTGCCGCTGCAGAGCCAGCGCGGGCGCGGGATGACGATCATCGCCGAGGCGGCGGCGTATCACGAGAAGTGGCTGCGCGAGCGGCGCGACGAGTACGGCGACATCCTGCCGCGCGTCGAGGCTGGGCTCGCGATCACGGCGGTCGATTACATCAACGACCAGCGGCTGCGTCGGTTGTATATCGACGAGACGGTCGAGCTGCTGGGGACCGTCGATGTGCTGGTCTCGCCCACGACCTCACGGACGGCGCCGACGATCGAAGAGGGCGACGAGACCGCCGAGCTGGCGCGTCTTACTGCGCCGTACGACGTGACGGGCATCCCGGCGATCTCGATCCCGTGCGGGTTCGATCGCAACGGCCTGCCGATCGGTCTGATGATCGGCGGTCGGCATTTCGACGAGGCGACCCTCTGTCGTGTCGCGCACGCCTACGAGCAGTCGACGGATTGGTGTCGGATGCGGCCGGAGTTGTAGGGGCTAGGGCGCTGTGCAAAGTGGGGCTGTTAGCATGCAGCCGCGGGATCTAGTCCATCCGTGTGGGGCATAGATCTCGCGCGGTCAGAATGCGGTGCCTGTTCTTGCGCGCGTTTTCGCTATCGTGCAGCGGCAGCAGCGAACCACGTGGCCGCAGAAGCGCAGTGTTCCTGAAATCGTCTCGAAGATCGCCGTCGGTCGAGTACAACACACGAGCTCCACTGAGCTGCGCCAGGGCGATCACATGCGGATCGTCGGACACGCACCGTCCTCGCGTAGCCAACTCGGTAGTCAACTCGTCAATGGCGCGATCGTTTGCAAGCCGAAGCCGACCATCGAGCGCCGCCGTTTGCGACCACTGTAGATAGCCACTATGTTTCTCGAGTTCTCGACGGAGTTCACCCCCGACCACCAGCTTGCAATGCCTAGAGTTCATCCAGTCGAATATCTGTCTCGCGACGGGATCGGCCGTCTTTGAGAACACGTCGCCGACGCGGTTGGTGTCAAGAATCACGCACACGACTACAGGCCCAGCGACCGCCGCGTCTCTTCCATGAAGAAACGGCGGTAGGAGTCGGGCATCTCAGGAATGTCGCCACGATGGTCGGGCACAGGGTGGACGTTTCCTTCGGAGTCGAACTGTAGTGAATGAATCGTCACATCAAGTCCGTTCCGCTCAAAGTACAGTAGAGAGACGTCCTCGGGATGCAAGCCAGAATCGCCATCGCGCACCTCCATGCGAACGCGATCCATGAGGTGGTCGCTGTGCGTTTCGACGACCACCTGATGACCCGATGCGGCGAGCCGGGATACGCGCGTACCGAGCGCGGCTTGGGCGCTGGGGTGGAGGTGGACCTCCGGTTGCTGCAGCAGCGCGAGGTCGGGTGCGTCGTCGCGCAGCAGCGGGATGACGATCGGCAAGATCTGACTGATGCCGTAGCCGACATCGATGATGTTACGCCACGGACCCCTACGCCGCCCGCCGTCGATCCGAACTTGTAGCTGAAACGGATCACCGCCGGCGCTGCCGAGCCGCCGCACGCGGATCTCATCGAACAGACCCGCGTCGCGCCCGAACTCCTCCAACTCACTCTTAAGCCGCTCCCATGCCGTGGGATCACTCATAGACAAATGCGCGAGCACCGAAGGAATCTCGTTGCCTCCGGCATCTGCGTCGAGACTCCGCGGGTCGTAGGTTCGTTGAGGGCTGGCGCGAACAGGGGCGGCAGCGTAGATCGCCATCGGCGCCAGCCTACGAATCGCCTCGATGTCGTCGTGCGGATCCGCCTCACCCGCAGTGAATGCCGGCGAGTCGCCGACAGGTTCGAACCACTCATCAGTGAATGTGAAGGAAAACGCATCGCGAATTCCGATGCCGCTACGCATCGACATACGCAGATATTCCAGATAGTCTCCGGAACGCAATCGCACTCGTGGCTCGTCCTGGAGCTTCAGCTTCCATTCGCCTCGAGCATTTCCCACACGGGATGCGTATGAATCACCGGTGTTGAAGCTCTCTTCGGCCCAGGCGTCAGCAAGTTCGACGCGTTCCTTCGCTGGTATCGGCGCAGTCGCTCCCTTTTGGAAGGCGACCTCGAACGCAAACGTTCCCGGCGTGTTGACGCTGAGCTTTCTCGCTATGCATCGATCCTCGAAGCGCCCCACAAACGACTCAGAGCGGCTGCCTCGGGTGCTGCGGTGGTAGACAATCTCGTCGAAGCTGCCGAGGTCGTAGGGCGGCTCTTTGAAGTTGGGCGTCTTGAAGTTGTAGGCGTAGTCGGCCAGAACCCGGACCATCGCGAGAAGCGAGGTCTTGCCCGTGCTGTTCTCGCCCACCAGCAGCGTCAGCGGTGCGAGCCGCGCGGTTTGGCGCTCGCGGAAGCAGCGGAAGTTCTCCAGGGTGACGCTGTCCATCATTGGCATGGGCTTAGCGTACCTAGCTGGTGACCGCGCCGCGTTCGGCGCCGCTGACTAGTTGGGCGTATTTGGCGAAGACGCCGTGGTCGTAGTTGGGGGGTGGGGGGGACCAGGCGGCGCGGCGGCGGGAGAGCTCGGGCTCGTCGACGTTGAGGTTGAGCTCTCGGTTTTCGATGTCGAGGACGATTTCGTCGCCCTCTTCGACGAGCGCGATCGGGCCGCCGACGAAGGCTTCGGGGGCGACGTGGCCGGCCATCAGGCCGCGCGTGGCGCCGCTGAAGCGACCGTCGGTGAGCAGTGAGACGCTCTCGCCGAGGCCGGCGCCGACCAGTGCGGCGGTGACGCTGAGCATCTCGCGCATGCCGGGGCCGCCTTTGGGGCCCTCGTAGCGGATCACGACGATGTCGCCGGCGAGGATCTCGCCCGCGGTGACTGCTGACATCGCGTCCTCTTCGCGTTCGAAGACGCGTGCGGGGCCGCGCTGCAGCAGCCGCTCGTAGCCGGCCACCTTCACGACGCAGCCGTCGGGCGCCAGCGAGCCCTTGAGGATGACCAGACCGCCGGTCTCCTTGAGGGCCCGCTCGACGGGCAGGATGACTTCCTGGCCGGGGGTTTCGACGGCGTTGGCGCATTCTTCGGCGATCGTCTTGCCGGTCACGGTCATCTCGTCGCCGTGCAGCTTGCCGTGCTCGAGCAGCCGCCGGGCGAGCAGCGGCGTGCCGCCGGCGCGGTCCATATCGAGCGCGACGTAGCGGCCGCCGGGGCGCAGGTCGCCGATCAGCGGCGTGGCCTCGGAGACGCGGTCGAAGTCGTCGATGTCCAGCTCGATCCCGGCTTCGCGGGCGAGCGCGAGCAGGTGCAGCACGACGTTGGTCGAGCCACCGGTCGAGGCGGCGCACACGATCCCGTTCTCCAGCGCGCGCTTGGTCAGCAGGTCGCGCGGGCGCACGCCGCGCTCGAGCACGTCCATGACCAGCCGGCCGGCGGCCCGGCCGACCTCGCCCTTGCGGTTGTCGGTCGCGCCGACGGTGGCGCTGCCCATCGGCGAGAGGCCGAGGAATTCGAGCACGGTGGCCATCGTGTTGGCGGTGTACTGCGCACCGCAGGCGCCGGCGCCCGGGCAGGCGTTCATCGTGATCGCGGCGAGCTCTTCGTCGTCGATCGAGCCGGCCGAGTGCTGGCCGACGGCCTCGAAGACGTCCTGAATCGTAAGGTCGCGGCCGTCGTGGTGGCGTCCCGGGGCGATCGAGCCGCTATAGAGCGCGACCGAGGGGATGTTGAGCCGCGCCATCGCCATCGCGGCGGCGGGGATCGTCTTGTCGCAGCCGCAGATCACGACGGCAGCATCGAAGGCGTAGCCGACGGCGCAGAGCTCGATCGAGTCGGTGATCAGCTCACGCGAGATCAGCGAGGCCTTCATGCCCTCGGTGCCCATCGTGATCCCGTCGGAGATGGAGACGGTGTTGACCTCCATCGGGGTACCACCGGCCTCGCGGACGCCCTGCATGACGTCCTGCGCGAGCTCACGGTGCGAGAAATTGCACGGCATCGTGCCGATCCAGGAGTGCGCGACCATCACCAACGGTCGGCGCAGGTCGTCGGGCATGAAGCCGATCGAGTGCAGTTGTGAGCGCGCCGGGGCTCGATTCGGACCATCAACCAACACGGAGCTTCGCTGCCTCAGATCGCTGGCCATGGGGTCCCTCTCCAAGCATCAACAGTGGGTGTGAATTGAGTGCAGCGTAGACGGGGCGAGCGTGAGATCGCGCATGATGGCAAAAGGCCGTAGGCTTTCGCGAATGGCAGAGTCCGCGAGCGAAAATCTGCGGCGTCTGTTCCCCGCCATGGAGTCGACGGATTACCGTCGCTTCTTCTACGCGGCGGGCCTCTCGGCGGTCTCGCTCTGGGCGATGCTCACGGCGCGCGGCTGGTTGGCCTTCGATCTCACGGACGCTGCGTGGGCAAGCGGGCTGGTCACCTTCGCCGCGATCGGGCCCTGGGTGTTGGCCCCGTTCGGCGGTGCCCTCGCCGACCGTTTCGACCGCGGGCGGGTGGTGATCATCTGCCGCCTCGGCGCCGGCCTGATGGCGCTGATCCTCGCCATTCTGGCGTTTACCAACAGCCTCGGGCTGTGGACCCTGTTCGCGATCACGCTGGCCTCGGGGATCATTCGCTCCGGCGAGATGCCGGCCCAGGCGGCGCTGCTGGCCAACACGGTCAAGGGCGCGGCGCTGCTCAGCGCGATCACGCTGGCCTCGATGATGCAGTTCGGATCGAGGGTGATCGGTCCCGTCGCGGGGCCGGTGCTCGCCGAGCTCGGCGCGGGCTGGGTCTTCATCGGCGCGGCCGCGATCCTGGGCCTCTCGGCGTTTCAGATGACCCGAATCAAGGTGCGGTCGACGGGCGGCATCGTCGGCAACGCGGGTTTCGTGCGCGACACCGCGGACAACATCAGAGAGGGACTGCGCTACCTCGGACAGGCGCCGATGGTGCGGATCACGATCGGCCTGGTCGCGCTCCACTGCATGCTCACGATGGCGTTCGACCTGACCCTGCTGCCGGTCTTCGCCAAGCGCGCGCTGGGCGGTGGCGCGGACACCAACGGCTATCTATTGATGGGCTTCGGAGGCGGCGCGCTGGTCGCCACGATCGCACTGTCGATGGTTCCGCCGGGGGCGATCCGCGGCAAGATTCTGCTTGTCGTGGGACTCATGTCGGGCGCGGCGCTGACGGGCTTCGGCTTTGCGCCGACGCTGCCGGTTGCGATCTTCGCGGGGGCGATTGTCGGGGCGAGCACGGCGATGTTCATGGCGCTCTCGACCGTGATGGTGCAGGCTGTCGTACCCGATTCGATCCGCGGGCGGGTGATGAGCCTCTACGCAATGTTCGCGGGTGGCGTGATGTCGATCAGCGCGCTGGTCAGCAGCCTGGCGGCCGACTACGTGAGTGTGCGGCTGTTCGCGATCGTGCCGGGCATCATCTTCATCGGCGTGATGATCGTGTTCCTGATCGGCGTGCCGCGGATTCGATCGATCGTGCGCGACGGCGAGATCAGGGAGATTGTGCCGGCCCCCGCGCCGGTCGCCGCCGGCGACTGAATCCGCCGCCCGCTCGGCGCACCTGCTGCGCGAGCCTTAGTCTGTCCGGGATGTCCCAGCGTGCGCCGCCTCCAATCCTGACACCACACGCGCCCGACGCGCCTGGCAAGATGCTCCGCCTGTTTCCTTCGATGGGATCGCGCGACTTCCGCCGGCTGTTCTGGGCTGCGGGGCTCTCGGCGATCTCGCTGTGGGCGCTGATCACGGCGCGCGGCTGGCTGGCCGGAGAGCTGACGAACAGCGGCTGGGCGGTCGGTGTGGTCTATTTCGCGGCGATCGGGCCGTGGGTGCTGGCGCCGATCGGCGGTGCGCTGGCCGACCGCTACGACCGCGCGAAGGTGCTGATGATCGCGCGCGCCGGCGTCGCCATCTGCGCGCTGGTGCTCGCCGCGTTGGCGTTCACCGGAACCATCTCCTTCTGGAACCTCGTGCTGGTCACGGCCTGCTCGGGAGTGCTCCGTTCGGCGGAGATGCCGGCGCAGGCCGCGCTGCTGCCCAACACCGTGAAGGCCGCGGCGTTGCTTAGCGCGATCACGCTGGCCTCGATGATGCAGTTCGGCTCACGCGTGATCGGCCCGGTCGCGGGGCCGGTCCTGGCCGAATACGGGGCCAAGTGGGTCTTCCTGATCAGCGCCGGCTTTCTGGTGCTGTCGATCATCCAGATGACGCGGATCAAGACGCGCTCGACCGGCGGGGCCGTTACCACTGACGCGGGCCTGTTGGCCGACGCGGCGATGCACGTGCGCGAGGGCATGCGCTACCTCGGACAGAACCGCGGGGTGATGATGCTGATCGGCCTCGCGGCGTTGCAGTGCATGCTGACGATGGCATTCGACGCGCTGCTTGTGGTGTTCGCGAAGGTGGAGCTGGGCGGCGGCTCGTCGGAGTACGGATTCCTGCTGATGGGTGTCGGGGGGGGTGCGCTGGTCGCGATGTTTGCGCTGTCGATGGTCCCGGAGGGGCCGATCCGCGGGCGGCTATTGCTGATCACCGGCCTGCTCTCGGGCGCAGTGCTGCCCGTGTTGGGCCTGGCGCCCTCGCTGTACGTGGCGATGATCGGCGCGGCGCTGGCCGGCGCGAGCCAGGCGATGTTCATGGCGCTGACCACGGTGATGATCCAGGCCGTCGTGCCCGACGCGATCCGCGGCCGCGTGATCGCGATCTACGCGATGGTCGCGGGCGGGATTATGGCCGTGATGATCCTCGCCAACGGCCTGGCCTCAGACATCATCAACGTTCGCTACCTGATCACGATCCCGGGCATCGTCTTCGTGGTGGCGCTGCTGCTCTGGGCCGGCGTGATGCCGCGGCTGCGCACACTCTTCCGCCAGGGCGGGATCGGCGAGGCTGCGGATGATTTCGCCGCCGCGGTGCAGACTGCGGCCGCATCCGCGGCGGTGGCGATGGACGCGCTGATCGCCGCGCCGACGGCGCCTCAGCCGCCGCCCGCTGAGCACGTCAGCGGCGACTAAAACCCGTTCGTGGCGCCCGAACGTTTAGGCTTGGTCGAATGACCACGACCAGCACCGACACCTCGACACTGCGCCGCCTCTTCCCCGCGATGCAATCGACGGACTACCGTCGGCTGTTCTACTCCACCGGGCTCTCGGCGATCTCGCTGTGGGCGATGATCATCGCCCGCGGCTGGCTGGCGGGCGATATCACCAACAGCGGCTGGGCCGTGGGGGTGGTGTACTTCGCCGCGATCGGGCCGTGGGCGCTGGCGCCGTTCGCGGGCGCGCTGGCCGACCGCTACGACCGCGCGAAGGTGGTGATGATCAGCCGGGTCGGGGCCGGCGCGCTGGCTCTGGCGCTCGCGGCGCTGGCCTTCACCGGCACGATCGAGTTCTGGAACCTGATCGTGATCACCGTCTTCTCCGGCCTGGTTCGCTCCGCCGAGATGCCCGCGCAGGCCGCGCTGCTGCCCAACACGGTCGCCAGGACTGCGCTGCTGAGCGCGATCACGCTGGCCTCGATGATGCAGTTCGGCTCGCGCGTGATCGGGCCGGTCGCGGGGCCGGTGCTCGAGCACTTCGGCCCCGGCTGGGTGTTCGTCGGCGCGGCGGCGCTGCTGGGACTCTCGGTGCTGCAGATGTCGCGGGTGAAGGTGCGCTCGACCGGCGGACTCGCGAGCAGCGGCAACAGCGTGATCCGGGACGCGGCGTCACACCTCAAGGAAGCGCTGCGCTATCTCGGCGAGGCGCGCTCGGTGCGGCTGCTGATTGGCCTGACGGCGCTGCACTGCATGCTCGCGATGTCGTTCGACGCGCTGCTGGTCGTGTTCTCGAAGGAGGTGATGGGCGGCGGGGCGACCGAGTTCAGCTACCTCGTGATGGGCGTGGGAGGTGGCGCACTGGTTGCAACCATCGCGCTCTCGATGGTGCCCGACGGGCCGATCCGCGGGCGCTTGATGTTGATCACGGGGCTGCTCTCGGGGCTGACGCTGCCGATCCTCGGGCTGGCCACGTCGCTGCCGATGGCGATCGCCGGCGCGGCGCTGGCGGGGGCCTCGCAGGCGATGTTCATGGCGCTCTCCAGCGTGATGATCCAGGCCGTCCTGCCGGACGCGATCCGCGGCCGGGTGATGAGCCTCTACATGATGTTCGCGGGCGGGATCATGGCGGTGATGATCCTGGCCAACGCGCTGGCGTCCGACTTCGTCAGTACGCGCTACCTGCTGACGATTCCGGGGATCGTCTTCTTCTTCGCGCTGATTCTGTGGGCGTTGGGGATGCCGCGGTTGCGTGCGGTGCTGCGTTACGGCGGCATCGCGGAGATCGTGCAGGTCCCGACGCCGGCTCGTGCGCCGGCCGGCGACTGAGCGGCTACTCGGTCCCGATTCTCAGGATCTGGCCGATCGCCATGCGCATGTAGAGCGCGACGATGACCGCGATCGCGCCCAGGAAGACCAGGCCCAGCACCCCGTAGGCGCCGGCGATCGTGGCCCAGTCAGTGACCGTCACGAAGGGCGGGAGCAGCGCTTCGCCGGTCTCCACGAAGCCCACGAACTCGAGCATCATCACGCCAAGCTGTAGGCCGAGCAGTGTGCCGATCGCCATCGAGACGAAGATGATCAGCAGCTTCTCCAGGCCCACGGTGATCAACACCTGGCGGGTCGAGAAGCCCATCGTGCGCAGCACGGCGAACTCGCCCTGTTGTTGCTGGGCGACGAGCACCGAGGCGACCAGGAAGCCGAGCGCGCTGAGCAGCACGATCGCGATGAAGGTGATGAACAGCAGGCCCTCCCAGCCGGCGGCGATCAGCGGGTCCTCATTCTGCTCGGTGCGGATCGCCTCCACGTCCCAGGGCGTGTGCAGCCAGGGCGGCGAGAGCTCGAGATAGCTGCGCAGATCCTGCAGGCCGTGCTCATCGGTCGGGCGCACCCAGACCTCGGTCGGCGCGAGCGCGCCGCCGCTCGTGGGGTTGCGGTTCACCCGGTAGTCGAGATAGTCGCGGTCGGCCAGCAGCAGTGAGCGGCCCCTGGCGGGGTCCCAGGTTGGGAACAGATCGAACGAGCCGACGATCTTGACCGGCACGAAGATGTTGGCGACGCCGATCTTGGCTATTGATCCCAGCTCGAGCCCCGCCTCGGTGAGGAAGTCGTTGCTGACGACGACGGGCAGCGGCCGTTCGGGGCCGACCAGGCGCACCCCGCGCGGAACGCCGGCGCGGATGTCGCGGCTCCAGCGGTAGCGCATCGCCAACTCGCCGCCCTGGACATTCGCGCCGTCGAGCCGCGCGTCGTCGGGCAGCGGTTCGCGCAGGATGTCGGAGAAGACCGTCCAGCGGCCCTGCGTCTCGAAGCCTTCGATCACGATCCCGTCGCGGAAGCCCTCTTCGATCCAGTTCTCGGGAACGTCGCCGCCGGCGCTGTACTGCAGCTCGTCGTAGATGATCTCGCCGGAGAAGGCGCTGAAACCGGAGGGTCGGACGCCGATCGCCAACACCTCCCACGGTCCGGGCTCGCCGCCGCCGGGCCCGTCATGTAGGTCGCCGATCAAGAAGCGCCAGCCCGGCTCGATCGCGCCGCCGCCGAAGCCACGGCCGCGCGGCAAGCCGGCCAGACTGAGGTCGCGGTAGCGCCCCAACGAGTTCTTGACGCGGACGGCGGGGGAGAGCGCGCCGCGCGCTTCGGGCAGCCAGATCCAGAGGCCCACGAAGCGCGCATCGGCGGGCACGATCAGCGGCTCGATGTCGATCTCGGGCGCCTCCAGCAGATTAAGCAGGTCGCCGATCTCGTCGAACGCGAAGTCGTCGCGGTACCACAGCACCTCGCCGAACGATTCGCGCTCGACGGCCAGCACGGTGGCGTCGGTCACATCGAGCACACCGCGCGTGTAGCTGGCGTTGACGCGCACGACCTGGGACATCGCTGCGATGCCCGGGGCGTCGGCGAGGTCTTCAGCGAGCATGCTCGCCGAGGCGCCACTGGAGCGAATCTCGGCGAGCCGCAGCGCGGCGCCCGACTCGTAGGCGGCGCGATCGTCGAACGAGCGATCGAGCGTCGCGCCAAAGGTGCCGCCAAACATGCCCAGGCTGGTCGCCATGATCAGCAGCAGGGCCAGGCGTCCGGGCTGCACCGGCGCGCGGGTCAGGTGCCAGAGCACCACCTGCATTGAGGCGCCGCCGACCTGACGGGCGACCCAGGCGAAGATCGAGAGCAGCGCGGGGAAGAGCCGCAGGAACACGACGGCCACGGTGACCACGAAGACGGCGGGCGCGATCAGCAGCAGCGGGTCCTGATCGAGGCCGCCGAACAGGTCTTCGGTGACCAGCGAGCCCGATTCCTGTAGCTGGAAGAAGAGCAACGCGCCGACCGCCACAACGACGAGGTCGAGGTAGTAGCGCTGGAAGGCCGGCCGGTCCTGCGGGCGCGAGGTCGAGCGGACGTAGTGGACGACGTTGGCGCGGTTCGAGCGCCAGGCGGGCCAGAGCAGCGCAACCAGCGAGAGCAGCGCGCCGCCGGCCGCCCAGATGTAGGTCTCGCTGGTCAGCTCGACGCTCAGACGCGCGCCGCCGGTGAGCCCGTGAAACGCCGGCGAGAAGCCGAGCAGACCGATCGCCTCGCGCGCAACCAGCGGCCCGACCCCCAGGGCCAGGGCGACCAGCAGCATCCCTTCCAGCGCCGAGATGGTCATGATGTGCCACATGCCGGCTCCGCGGCTCTTGAGCAGCGCCACCTCCGCCGATTGCCGCTCGACCACCATCGTCGAGACCAGGACCAGATAGAACAGCACGATCCCGACGATCTGCAGCGTCAGCACGAGTAGCGGGATCGAGGAGAAGAATTCTTTGGTGCCGTAGGCGTCGAGCGTGTTGACGACCTCGGTCTCGACGCGGGTACGGTCGATCTCCTTGCCGATCGCCTCAAACGCGCCGCGGAAGCGCAGCGCGGAGTCGGCTGCCAGGTCGGAGGTGAAGGCCTGGCGGTCGACCATCGCGAGCACTTCGAGCCGCGCGCGCAGGGTCGGCAGGTAGCCGGCCATGGTGTCGATCAGGGTCGAGCGGGGCGCGAAGAAGGAGTACGCGTCGGTTGCCTTGGACGGCACCTGGAAGTGATCGCGGCGCACGCCCCAGTAGCGCTCGGTGTAGTCGATCGGCGTGACGATCCCAACGACCTCGATCACGATCGGGGCGGTGTCGTCCTGCCAGGAGGGATGGATCGCGCGGCGGGTGCCCAGCACGAAACCGCCGTGCGCGCCGGCCCGCTTGCCGATCGCTACCTCGATGATGGGCGGCTCGGCGGTGGTCGCGACGCCGCCCTCGTTGGGCCAGCGTCCCTCGATCAGCTCGACCTTGTCGGTCACGCCCTCGAAGTAGAGCACCCGGGCGCGGTCGCGCGGGTCCTCCTCGGGCGGGATCTCGCCCAACTCGGTCATGAAGAACGTGGCCGAGGTGAGCGACTCGATCTTGTCGTCGAGGTATGCGCCGGGGATGCGCAGGCGGCGGTCGATGATCTCAAACGAATCATCGGCGAGCCCGCGAGCGAGGCCGTGCGCGGAGTTGAGCACGCGCACATCGAGTTCCTGGTCGGGCACGCGGCTGAGGTCGGTCTGCAGGCCGAGCTGGCGCAGGGCGTCGCGGTAGACGACGGTGCTGGACATTAGCGCGACGGCGAGGATCACGCCGACGGCGACGGCGGCCATCAGTCGGCGATTGCCGTTCAGGCGCCGGATAGCGATTCGCAGCGCCGTGGGCAACGCACTGAACATGGGTGGGCGTCCGCTAACGAAACGCGGCCACCAACTGGGGCCGCGACGGTGACCATCACACAGGCTGTACGTAGACTACAAGCCCCGCCAGTTTCAACGACGGTCCACGGGGTAGACCGCGGAGCCCAGGCACGTGGAATCCATCGCCGTGGTGCTGGCCTTCGTGGCTCGGCGGATGCGCGACAGTTGGCGCTTCCAGCTAGTCATCGCCGCGGGCATTCTGGTCGCCGCGATCCTGATGGCTGCGACCTCGATCTACACCCGAGCGGTATCGGATCTCTCGCTCACGGTGACCCTGCGCAACCAGCTGGAGGACCGCCGCCAGGTGTTCGCGGTGCTGCCGGGCACGCCGCTGAGCGGCAGCGCCAACGCCGCGGCCCGCGAGTACATCGAGCAGAGCGTTTCGGAGCGCTTCGGCGAGCTTGAGTCGGGCCGCCGCCGCTTCATCATGACCGGGCCGCTGGGCATCGACCAGGCCGCGCGCCCGCGCTCGCAGATCGAGCCCTACGGCAGGTTGGCGTCGCTGGAGGGCGCGCTCGATCACGTCACCCTGGTGGAAGGCCGCCTGCCCGGAGCTCCACAGGCACCGCACAGCGACGCGCTGGGCGGGATCACGCTGACCGCGCCGCTGGAGGTCGTGATCCCCGCCGTGATCGCAACCGATTACGGCATCGAGCCGGGCCACACCTTCAACATCCGCGACGGCTTCGACGAATGCGACCGCGAACCCGATCCGCCGCCGGGCGGTCCACCGCCGCCGCCGCGGCCGCCCTGCCAGCCCACCCTGCACGTGGAGCGCGTGCTGCCGGTCGTGGTCACCGGCACCATCGCGCCCGACGACCCGCAGAGCCAATTCTGGACGCGCGTGCCGCGCAGCATCACGAGGCTCTACACCGGCGGCCCGCGCGCGCAGATCATCCCGCTGTTCGTGTCGACCCCGACGTTCGACCAGTACCTGAGTCCGTTAATCGGCCAGTTCCCGGTCAATACGACCTGGATCAGCGAGATCAACACCGATCTGCTCAACGTGGCGGTACTGGAAGACACGCAGGCCACGTTCGACATCCTGCGGGCCGACCTGCGCAGCATGAGCGGCCATCTGGTCAGCCCGATCGAGCCGCGCCTCGACTCGTTCACCCGCGACCTGTCGTTTGCCCAGGCGCCGATTCTGCTACTGCTCGCCCAGGTCGTGGGGATCGCGCTGTTCTACATCGTGGTTGTCTCAGGGGTACTCGTGGCGCAGCGCCGCGAGGAGCTGTTCTCGATGCGCAGCCGCGGCGCCTCACTGTTCCAGGTGCTCGGGCTGACCGCGATCGAGGGACTGGTGCTCGCCGTCGTTTCGGCGATCATCGGGCCGCTGATCGCCGCCGGGGTGATCAGCCTGCTGGGCTACACCGCGATCTTCGCGCCGCTCACCGGCGGCCGCGCGATCGATGTCACGCTGACCGATGACGCCTTCCTGCTCGCGGCCGGCGGCGCGATCGTCGCCGTCGTCTTCATGCTGGTGCCGCTGACGATCGCCAGCCGGACGCGGGTGCTCTCCGAGCGGCTGCGCGGGCTCACACGGCCGAGCGGGCCCAACGCGCTGCAGCGCTACTACCTCGATGTCGCATTGGTGCTGGTCGCGGCGGGCCTGATCTTCGAGGCCGATCTGCGCGGCACGGTGTTCGAGCGAAACAGCGTCGGCGGCCTCTCGGCCGACCCGCTGCTGCTGAGCACGCCGATTCTCTTCGCGCTCGCCGCCGCGTTGGTGATCCTGCGCATTCTGCCCTGGGCCTATCGCCTCATCGCCTGGATCACCTACGACCGCTTCCCGCTCTCGATCGCGGCCACGCTGCGCTACGTCTCGCGCACCGTGGGGCCCGCGGCGCGGCTGACGATCCTGCTCATGCTCGGGGCCGCGTTGGGTACCTTCGCCGCGTCCTACGCCGATACGGTTGAACGCTCGTTGACCGAACGGATCCAGTACGACACGGGCGTCGAGCATCGCGTCGCGCTGGCCGACGGGGCGTATTCCACACCGGCCGGGGTGGAGCGACGGCTGAACGAAGCGGAGGGGATCGACCGCCTCAGCGCCGTGCACCGCTCCGGCGTGGCTGCGGGGCGCAGCATCGGCACGGCCTCCGCGGTCAACCTGCTGGCGATCGAGCCGCGCGACGCGCGCGCGATGATGTGGTTCCGCGAGGACCTCTCGGAGCTCACCTTCGATGACCTGATGCGCTCGATCGACGTGCCGCCGACGGGCCGCGGCGTCGGCGTGCCCGACGACACCGAGACGCTGCGCCTGTGGATGGATCTGACCGAAGGCGAGAGCGAGCAGACGATCTGGATCCGGGTCCGCGACGGCAACGGCCGCTTCTTCACCGCCGGCCAGATCGATGTCCCGGATCCCGCGCTCGGCTGGACTCCGATCGATGTCGAGTTCGGCCGCCAGATCATCGGGGCCGGCGCCGTGGCGCCGTACTCACTGCATTCGATCGTGCTGAGCGAGCCGTTCGGCGTATTCGTCTCGGAACCGGCGATCGTTCGGATCGACGCTGTTACGGCGATCACCGAGGACGGCCGCGAGCTGATCGTGGAGGACTTCGAAGACCGTGGTTGGGTGCGGTTCCGGCAACGCCGCGAGGCCGCCGACCGGATCGAGTTCGTCGAGGCCGAGGACGCCGTCAGCGGCGCGCACGTGATGGAGTTCAGCTCGGGCATCGGCCAGAGCCCCGGGCTGCGCGCGATGCACTTCGCCGACCCCTCAATCTGCACCAGCACGCGCTGCACCGTGCCGATGATCATCAGCCAGGACTTCGCCGAGCGTCAGCGGCTCGACGTCGGTGATCGCTTCACTGTCCGCATGGACCTGATGATCGTGCGCGGCCGGGTCGCGGCGATCGTCGCGCTCTTCCCGACCCTGCGTCCCGACGAGAAGTCGTTCATCGTGGCCGACTACGACGCGCTGTTCCACCTCGGCGCGATCACAGCGCTGCGGCCATCCGTGAGCCCGACGGAGGTCTGGCTCGACCTCACCGAGGACCCTGAGGCGCTCGAAGCGACGATGCTTGATTTGCGCCGATCGCGCTACTCGCTGCGCGACTGGAGCGACCGCGACGACCTGCTGTTCGAGCAGGGCCGCGACCCGCTGACGACGGCCGGGGGCAGCGGCATCCTGCTCGTCGCCTTCATCGCGATCAGCCTGCTGCTGGCGCTCGCGTTCCTGGTCTCGATGGCGGTCGCGGCGCGTCAGCGCCGACTTGAGATGGCGCTCTTGCGCACGGTCGGGATCGGCAATCTGTCGATTCTGATCCAGGTGTTCCTGGAGTACGCGATCATCATCGGCAGCGGCCTCGCGCTGGGAGTGGTGCTGGGCAATCGCATCTCGCTGCTGCTGCTGGCCTACCTCGAGATCGACGACCGCGGGCGGCACGTGCTGCCGCCGTTCCAGATCGAGACCGACTGGCAGATTCTGGGCGTCGCGTTCGGAGTGCTGGTCGCGGTGCTGGTCGTCGGCGTGGTCGCGACCTGGCGCTGGTACCTGAACCTCGAACTCAACCGCGAGCTGCGGCTGACGAACTGAAGCCACGGGCTGGCGAGGCTCTGAATAACTCTCCCCCCGCAAAGCGGGGGGAGATGCCGAAGGCAGAGGGGGGCTGCGGTCCCGACTCACCGGCGTGGCTACATCTGGGCAAGCGGGGCGCCCCCCTCTGTCACTCCGTGACATCTCCCCCCGCCTTGCGGGGGGAGAGGGGATCCCACTTGTTCGGAGGATTCTTAGCGAAACGGATGCGTGAGGCCGCAACGCCGCCTACAGGCGCGAGAGCATCAGGCCGATCATGGTCCCGAAGCCAGCGAACATGAACGCGAACATGTTGAACTGAAATCGGCGCCATTCGCGCAGTTCGTTAGCCCAACGAGTATTGTCGTCGGCGCGCCGCCTGGCGTCGCGTGCGTCGAGGTACGCATTCCAGCGGAGGTCGCGGGCGTCGAAGTAGGCATTCCGGCGGGCGTCCCGCTCGAGCGCCTCGAGGAACGCGTGAGCGTCGGCTTCCGGCCAGCCGAGCCGGTTCACCAGCACATCGTGCATGGGCAGCCTGTCGAATGTGACCATGCGCGCAGAATAGCAAACGGGAACCGGTTAGTGAATGGCTCTTCGTAATCGGCTGAGGCTGAGGTCGGGGAGGAACAGGCCGACGCTGGCGATTGGCGCGCCGATCGCCAGGCAAGCGACGCCGCAGGAGGCGCCGCTCGCAGCGACGCCCAGCAGGCCGACCACGACGCCCAGCGGCGCGACAGCGCCCCAGGCCGTCCACCCGGCGCGGCTCCAGAGCAGATGCCCGACGAACAGCGCGGTGGCCAGCGCCGCAGCGATCACGGCCCCGAGATAGAGGCCCGTGGAAGCCGCGCCCACCAGCACGGCGACGACCGCGGACGCCACGGCCGCACCCGCGAGTACGCCCGCGAGCAGTGGGATCGACGACGTACCCCTCGGCGCGGCGTTCCGCTGCACGGGCTCAGCCTGTCAACCGGCGGTAGAGCGCCGGCAGGCGGCGCGGCAGCGACTCGATGTCGGCCACGACCTCGTAGGCCATGTCCTGGCACATCTGCTTGAGGTAGTCGTGGCCGGCGCGGTCAACGGTCAGCGCGAACGGCACCATGCCTTCGCGCTTGGCCTCGGTCAGCGCCATCTTGGTGTCGTGGATCGCGTATTCCTTCTCGGTGCGGTCGCGTCCGTAGCCGTGGTCCTGCGGGCGCCCGTCGGAGAGCAGCATCAGGATTTTGACCTTGGCGTCGGTGTTCTGCAGCTTCCAGATGCAGTGGCGGATCGCCGGGCCCATCCGGGTCGAGCGGACCGGCGCGATCTTGTCGATCCGCTCCTTGGTGCGGTCGTTGAACGGCTCGTCCATGTCTTTGTAGACGAAGAACTCGACGTTGTCGCGTCCGTAGCCACTGAAGCCGTAGACGCCGTACTTGTCGCCGATCGCCTCAAGCGCCTCGATCAGCAGCACGACGGCTTCCTTTTCGAGGTCGATGATCCGCTTGCCCGGGTGCCGGGCGGCCTCGGCGCGGCGCTGCGCCCACCAGGAGAGGTACTTGCGCGGGTCGTCGTCGAACTGGTCGTCCTGACGGCGGTCCTGGTGCTTCTGAATCTCCTCGTCGGTGCTGGCTGAGACATCGAGCAGGAAGGCGACGGCGACATCGCGGTCGACCTTGTTGCGTCGGTAGAACAGCTTGGTTTCGGTGGTGGCGCCGGCGATCTTCTCCGTGTACCACTCGATCACGGCGTCGAGGTCGTAGTCCTCGCCGTCGGTCAGCCGCTTCATCTTGCGGAACATCTCGGGGCGCAGCATTTCGAACTGCTTGCGCGTCTCGCGCACGAGCTGCGAGTGGTCGTGCAGCGTCGAGTTGTAGTACGCGATGTCGCCGACTTCGCCGCGCTGCTCCTGCACGCGGCACCAGCGAGGCTTGTAGTCGGCCGCGCGGAAGTCCCACTCGTCGTAGTAGAACGATCGTGATTCGACCGGCAGCTCGCCGTCGTCGTCGCCGGTGCTGTCGTCGCCCATCGCCTGCTGGCCCTCGGGGCGGTCGCCCTGGACGCTGTTGACTTCCTTGAGCAGATTGTCGAGGAACATGCCCGAAGACTCGGCCAGGTCCATGTCCATCAGCTCGTTGATCGAGATTTCGACGCTCTTCTCGAGCAGCTCCTGCAGCTGCTCCTTGGTCAGCGGGATCGGCGGGGAGTCGCCCGAGCCCATCTCGCCCTTCAGCTTCATCAGCAGCTGGACCAGTTCAGGCTTGAAATCGCCGCGGAAGTCGACCGGGTCGGGGCTGTCGTAGGGCCGCTCTTCGCTGCCCGGCATGAACGGCATGAAGGACTCTTCGAGCCCGCTCGAGCCGCCGGCCGGCATCATGTCCTGGTCGCCGTCCTCCTGCTCGCCCGACATCTGGGACTCGTCGAGGTCGGTCCAGTCGTCGGTGTCGAGCTCGACGTTGGGCACCTGCGCGATCCACTCGTAGAGCATCTCGGTCGCGGCGGCGGAGTCCTCGACGGTCGCGCGCTCCTGGCGGATGCGGTTCATGATCCGCAACGGGATGCGCAGCTGCTCGGCAAGCTCGCCGGGCCAGCGGATCGCGCCGGCGTCGTCGAGGCTGGCGCGCAGCAGATTTTCGACCATCGCCTGGCGGGCCGGCATGTTCTCGATCGGCCGGCGCTGGTCGGCGGCGGCCTGTTGCAGGCGGTTCAGCGCGCGGCGCACGCCGGCGTATTCGCGCTTGACGATCGTGTCGATGCGCGTGTCCTCGACGATCGTGAACAGGTCGTGGGCGAGCCGACGGTCGCCGAAGCGGTCGAAGAACAGCTCCATGTCGGTGTGGATCGCCGCGATCGGGTCCTCCTCGGCGGCGGCGGCCGATCCGGAGGGGGCCACGGGCAGGGGAGGTGCGGTCGCGACGGCGGTCGCGGTCTGACCGTTCGACAGCTCGAACACCTGCGGCTCGCGCTCCTGCTGGTACTCGAACGAACCGAACTCAAGGCGCCCGGCCTGGTGCGTGGCGAAGACCTTGTAGACGCTGAAGTTGTCTTCCTTGGTCTGGTAGCGCTCGACCATCTGGGGCAGGTAGATCGTCGTGCCCTCGGTCGTGGGGCTGCTCTCGTCGACCCAGCCGACCCCCTTGGAGGCGAGTTCCTCGGACGGCTTGACGCCCACATCGACGCCCGTCAGCGCCTTGCAGTACATCCGAATCAGCTCCGAGACGCGGTCGAGATCGATCCGCGAGCTGAGTGAGTCCATCACCTCTTCGCCGCGCGTCGATTCGAGCCGGAAGAAGGCCTCGCCGCCGTCGACGCTGCCCTGCAGGATGTTCAGGCCGAACTCCTGCCAGCGCGCGATGTCGTCAATGCTGAGCCGTTGCACGACGCGCGGGCTCGACTTGAGAAATTCCATCGCGGCGTCGCCGGAGTGCGGCGCGAGCTGTTCGGCGAGCTCGAGCAGGCCCTGGTGCAGGTCGCGGTCGACCTCGGTCAGCGCCTGCGCGGCCTCGATGAAGTAGGGATGTCCGAGCCGACCGACCTTGAGTGCGACCTGGCCGGCGAGGCCGAGGTAGCGACCGCGCTGGTCCTGGCTGACCTGCTGCAGCGCGGAGGGGCCGCGCTCGAAGTAGACCCGCGCATCGACCCAGGCGGTGTGCGCGACGATCCCGCCGAACTCAAGGAACGGCGCGCGATCGGCGCGCTCGAGCTGCGCGAGCACGCCCGGCGCCATCCCGAGGCAGGCGCTGGCCAGCTCGTAGGAGTGGCTGGCCAGCGAATCGATCAGCTCGACCAACAGCCGCATCTGGCTGAGCGGCAGGTGCGGCAGCACCTGCGGTGAAACGTCGAAGTACTGCGCCGAAAGCGAGCCGGACTTCCAGGTGCCCTTGTAGAGCGACTGGCCCTGGGCGGACCAGTCGGTCGCCTGGGTCACGGCCAGATGCGGGAGCACCTGCGGGGAGGCGCGGAAGAGCGCGCCGGCCAGCGCCGGCGAGGTGTCCATCAGGCCCACGCCGACATCGCCCCACTCGCGCATCCGGTCGTAGGTGACCTGCTCGAGCATCGTGCCGCTGCTGCGGAAGTACTCGGAGGCGGCCTCCCAGGAACGCAGCGAGTGGCGCGCGATCCCCAGGCCCGTCTCGCTCCAGTGCACGAACTCATCGGGCTCGAGGACCGGCTCGACCGCGCTGACGGCGGTTTCGAACTCCTGGCTGAGGGCCGGCGGAAACGCGCGCAGGGCTTCTCGCGCCGCTTCGAGCGGCGCTGCATTGGTGAGTCGATCGGTCATCGGCATCCGTCCAGAGGCTGGGCAGGATCGACCGCGCTAATCGGCCGCGGGGGCGATCTGCTCGATTGTGGCCGCGTCGTCGGCCGTATCCAGAACAGCATAGGTGAGCTTGCGTTCGACGCCGCGAGCCTCGCCGGCGGAACCCGGATTGATCACCAGTGCGCGGCCGATCCGCCGCACCAGCGGCGCGTGCGTGTGGCCGTAGATGATGTAGTCGGCTTCCTCTTCGGCCAGCCGCTCGAGCTGTGGATCGTGCGGGAAGAGGTAATCGCGGTAGGGCGCCCAGGGGGTCGCGTGGAACATCAGCAGCCGCTTGCCGCCGACCTCGGCGCGAATCAGCTGCGGTTGTTCGCGCGTCCATTCGAGCAGCTCGCGGTTGACGCCGGCGGAGGCCTGAGCGCGCGCGCCGGCCTCGCTGAGCAGAATCTCTTCGTGGTTGCCCAGCACGTAGCGACCGCCGAGTTCGCGGATCCGCTCAGCGACCGGGTTCGAGAAGCGGTACTGGTAGCACGCGTCGCCGGCGCAGAGCAACTCGTCGATCGAGCCCATCTGCTCGATCGCGCGATCGAGCGCGTCGATGTTGCAGTGAATGTCGCTGACGATGCCGAGTCGCACGGCCCGACCTCCAGCCTCGCGCCCCGTCAGGCCATCGATCAGGCCATCAGTGGGGCCGGGGGAACTACTCCTCGAAGATTGAGGAGACGACCTCTTCGATGCTGCGCTGGATTTCGCCGTCGTCGGTCAGCGGCCACACGATCGAGACCTGGCAAGCGCGGCGCGGTGAGATGCCCTGCATGATCATCCGGCCGGCGTAAATCAGCAGCCGGGTGCTGGCGCCTTCGGCCAGGCCGTGCTCGCGCAGGTTGCGAATCTTCTCGGCCATCTTGGCCAGGTTCAGCGCGAGCTCGGGGCTGCATTCGGCCTCGTGCCGCACGATCTCGGCCTCGACCTCGCGCGGCGGGTAGTCGAACTCGATCGCCACGAAGCGCTGCCGCGTGCTCTGCTTGAGGTCCTTCAGCGCGCTCTGGTAGCCGGGGTTGAAGGAGATGACCAGCAGGAAGCCGTCGCGCGCCTGCAGCAGCTGCGACTTCTTTTCGACCGGCAGGATGCGCCGGTGGTCGGTCAGCGGGTGGATCAGGACTGTGGTGTCCTTGCGCGCCTCGACGACCTCGTCGAGGTAGCAGATGGCGCCGGCCTTGACGGCGCGGGTCAGCGGCCCGTCAATCCAGACGGTCTCGTTGCGTTCGAGCAGGTAGCGGCCCACGAGGTCGCTGGCCGTGAGGTCTTCGTGGCAGGCCACGGTCACGAGCGGCAGGTTGGTCTCCTGCTCGATCTCCACATGGCCGTCGCGCATGACCGACGTCGGGCGATTCAGGTGGTAGGCCATGTACTCGATGAAGCGGGTCTTGCCGCAGCCGGTCGGGCCCTTGAGCAGCACTGGAAGCTTGTTGTTCCAGGCGGCCTGGAAGATTTCAACCTCGTCCGACACCGGCACGTAATAGGGCTCCTCTTCGAGACGGAACTCTTCAACAGCCCAGGATCGATATTCGGTGATCGGATCGGCTGCGGTGGTCATCGGTGGTCCCCCTGATGCTTCCTCATGGGCTGGCGCCAACTGGTTCAGCGGCGCGGCTACGCGTCGCTGCGATTCACGAACTCGTTCCACGCGGCCTCGACACGGCCGCGCACTTCCTCGAGCGCGCAATCAGTATCAACCACGACGTCGGCATGGGTCAGCCGTTCGTCGTTGCTGAGCTGAGAATTGATTCGTGCGTCGGCATCTTCGGCGCTCATGTTGTTGCGCGCCATCAGCCGTTCGCGGGCGGCTGCGGGCAGGACCGACACGACCCAGACCTCGTCGACGAGGTCCTGCCATTCGGCCTCGATCAACACCGCGGCCTCCAGGACCGCGACCTCGGTCCCATTGCCCTCGAGACGCTTCAGCTCGGCGGCCGCGAGCGCGCGGATGCCGGGCCAGACAATGTCTGTCAGTCGCTTGAGTTGGTCGGGCTGGCCGAACACCTTGCCGCCGAGCACGCGCCGATCGATCGTGCCGTCAGCGGCGACGAGTTCGTCGCCGAAGGCCGCGACGACCGCAGCGAACGTGTCGGTGCCGGGTTCGTAGGTCTGGTGGCCGAGACGGTCGGCGTCGATCGTGGCTGCGCCGAACTCCTGGAGGAGCCCAACGACTGTCGACTTGCCCGATGCGATCCCGCCCGTGAGTCCGATAGAGCGCATAGTTCCTGACATCTAGCGAGCGGCAGGTGCATATCTGGCGCGCGCAGCCAAGCGCAGCGTCGCAGCCACAGCTCAGCGGCGCCAAATCTGGATGCTATCCACGGCATCTGGTGAGCGCAAGCAATTCAGACGCTCAGCCCGAAGGTCAGCCGGGCGCTCCGCCGCCGCGCATCGGGTGTGTGTCACAGGCTACGCCGCGACGTGTGCAAGCTTGGCTAGCGTTAACTCAGAGCGATCATCAGCAACGGCCACGAACGGCCTCGCCATCCAGCCGGGCGGGCCGCGTGGTACCGACGACCACTGCACAACACGGGAACTGCCATGACCACGGAAGTTCGAAGTGAGACGATCGATCTTGAGGAGAGCCGTCGCTACCTGATCGAGGCGGCCGCCTCGCTGCCCGACGAAGCCTACGACCAACCCAACGTGGTCGGCACCTGGAGCATCCGCGACTGTCTCGCGCACATGGCCAACTGGGATGCGTGGGTGATCGAATCGATCAACCGCTACGACCGCGGCGAGCCGATCGGCGAGTTCCCCAAAGAGCATGAGATGAACGGCGCGGCCCCACAGCAGTGGGCGGGCCACACGATCGCCGAGCTGTTCGAGACGTTGACCATGGCCAACCAGGAGATGGCGCGCCGCCTGCGCGCGCAGACCGACGACGAACGCGACGCGCCCTGCTACGACGTGGGTGACCAGTGCCTCAGCGCCAACGACGTGGTCGATGCGCTGATCGCGCACGACGAAACACACACCGCCGACATCCGCGCCTGGCGCAAAACCAGCGGCGCGTAGCTCTCCCCTCTCCTTCCTTCCTCTACTTCTTCGCCGATCTCCCGCCCGCTGGCCCGCCGTCGCCCTGACACGTTCCCGCCACGCCAGGAAGGCGCTGAACAAGCCGGATCCCCTCTCCTCCCGCTCCGCAATCCCATCTCCCCCCGCTTGGCGGGGGGAGATGTCACGGAGTGACAGAGCAACGGTGTTGAGGATCAACGCAGTGGGCGCTGGCGCGGGCGAACGGTCACCATCGACTCCGAAGTCCGCACGCCCGACCATCTCAACGACTTGCGCCATTCCCCACCCTCCGTCGTTCCCAACCTTCCGTCATTCCTGCGCAGGCAGGAATCCAGGCGATCTGAGGGCATCGCAAGGGTTTCGATCGTCCGACGGCGCTTGATCGTCCAGCGCGCGCCTTCGATACATCGGTGGAACGTCGAGAGTGCCGAGGCGCCAAGGGTGTTGGGAGGTCGCATGGATTCCTGCCTGCGCAGGAATGACGGAAGGGGGCCCGCCCCCGCTTGGCCAGCTACAGCCACGCCGGTGAGTCGGGACCGCCGCCTCCCTCTGCCCCCTGCCTGCGCAGGGGCAGCCTGCCAGGGCTAGTCCGCCAGCGCGCTCTGGAAGGCGCTCTCCAGGGCGGGTAGGACCTTCTTGTAGTCGTCGACGATGCCGAAGCGTGAGAAGGCGAAGATCGCGGCGTCGGGGTCCTTGTTGATCGCGACGATGTTCTTGCTGCCGCCGCAGCCCGCCATGTGCTGCGAGGCGCCGCTGATCGCGATCGCGAGGTAGAGCGTCGGCGAAACCACCGTGCCCGTCAGGCCGACCTGCTGCGAGGGCGGGTACCACCCAAGGTCGCAGGCCGCCCGGCTCGAACCGACCGCCGCGCCGAGCAACCCGGCGAGCTGCTCCAGGTCGCCGAACGCCTCCGGGCCGCCCAGCCCACGCCCGCCCGAGACGATGATCTCGGCGTCCTCCAGGCGCACACCCTCGGCCTCGGCCTCGGCCTTTCCGGTGACGCGAGCGCGCACCTCCGCGCTGCCGGCCGCGACATCGACGACCGTTGCCGAGCGCGCGTCGTCGGGCACGAGCGGGTCCTGCGCCTTGGCGCGAACGGTGATCACCTGCGGGTCGGTCTTGACCGTCACGACCTGCCGCGCGTTGCCGCCGTAGCACGAACGCGTGACGCGCACGCGATCGCCATCGATTTCGAGACTGGTCGCGTCCATCGCCGCGGCGCTGCTGAGCCGCGTCGCCAGGCGCGGGGCGAGGTCGCGGCCCATGCTGCTCTGCGCCAGCAGGACCACCTGCGGCGCATCCTGCTCCACGATCGCCTGGGCGATCGGCAGGTGGGCCTCCGTCTGGTACTGCTCGAGCGCCGCGTCATCGGCGCGGTAGACGGTGTCGGCGCCGGCCGGACCGGCCGCGTCGGACGCTGCGCCGAGGTCTGCGCCGATCAGCGCGAGGCTGACCCCGCCGCTGAGGCTGGCGGCGAGACGGGTCGCCGCGCCGAGCAGCTCGCGCGTGGTGGCGGTCAGTGCGCCGCCGTCGACTTCGCCGATAACAAGAATGCTGGCCATGCTGGATGCTCCCGCAAGTGTTGAGTGCTGGGTACCGGGTGTGGTGTAACCGGCGCCGTCTAGATGATCTTCGCGTCGCGCAGCGCCGCGACGAGGCCCGCGGCCTTCTCCTCGGGCGTGTCACCCTCGATGATCTCGACCTCGATGTCGCTGGTCGGCTGGAAGAGCGCGTGCATTTCGAGCCGCGCGCCGGCGGAGCCCACCTCCGAGGGGTCGAGGCCGAGATCGGCGGGTGTGAACTCCGTGACCTGCTTGCGCGCCGCGCGCATGATCTGGCGCAGCTGCGGGTAGCGCGGGTCGCCGAACTCGTTGCTGATCGTCAGCACGCAGGGCGTCGGCAGCTCGATGGTCTCGAAGCCGTCGGCGACCACCCGCGAGACGGTCAGGCCGTCGGCGCCGCCCTCGGCGGCGCGCAGCACGGTGGCCGAGGGCAGGTCGAGCAGCTCGGCGACGATGCTGCCGACCGAGCCCTGGTCCCAGTCGGCAGCCTGGCGGCCGAACAGAATCACATCGGGCACGCCGAGGTGCTGAATCGCCTTGCTCAGCGCCAGCGCCGTGGTCCACGCGTCGCCGCCGTCGAACGCATCGTCGTGCAGGTGGTAGCCCTCATCGGCGCCCATCGCGAGGCTGTGCTTGATCGCGTCGCGGGCCGAGTCGGGGCCGAGCGAGATGATGTTCACCGTGCCCTCGCCGGCGGCGTCCTTGAGTCGCAGCGCAGCCTCCACGGCCTGCGCGTCGAACGGGGAGATCACGGGCGAGATGCCCTGCGCGGGCAGCACGCGCATCGCGCCTTCGTCGACGCGGAACGCGGCCGCGGGCGTTTCGGGGTCGGGGATCTGCTTCACGCAGACGATCGCATCCATCGGGTTCCTCATTCTGCAGGGCGTCAGACAGCGCCCAGGGGTTCATTGTGGCGCACGGATCGGGATCTCGGCTACTGGCCGCCATTGTGTCGCGCAACCCGCGCTGGGGCAATCGCACGGCTTACGCGTCGCGCCGGACCAAACGCTCACACTCCCCGTTCCGTCATTCCTGCGCCTCCCCTCCGTCCTTCTTGCACCGCTCAGTCATTCCTGCGCAGGCAGGAATGACTGCGGGGGGCGGGTGGGACGGAGCGGGCAGGGGTAACGGAGGGGTCAATCGTCGCGGACGGCGGAGGCCTGCAGCATCTCGGCGATGTCGAGGACCTGGAGGCGGTCTGCGTCTTCGACGTTCATTTGCACAGTGCCGACGCCGGCGTCGAACATCTGCACGCAGAAGGGGCAGGCGGTACAGGCGGTGTCGGCGCCGGTCGCGACGGCTTCCTCGACGCGCACCTCGTTGACGCGCGACGCGCCCTGCTCTTCCATCCACATGTTGCCGCCGCCCGCGCCGCAGCAGAGGCCCTGCTCGCGGCTGCGCGGCATCTCGACCAGCGTCACGTTCGGGACCCGCTCGAGGATCCGCCGCGGCGCGTCGAAGATGTCGTTGTGCCGGCCCAGGTAGCAGGAGTCGTGATAGGTGACCGTCTGCGGCTCGATCTCGCGCGTCTCCAGCTTGCCCTCGTTCAACAGCTGTTCGAGCAGCTGCGTGTGGTGAATCACCTCGTAATTCCCGCCCATGTCGGGGTACTCGTTGAGGAAGGTGTTGAAGCAGTGCGGGCAGTGAGTGATGATCTTCTTCACGCCGGCGTCGTTGAAGGTCTCGATCAGGCCCTCGGCGAGGATTTGGTAGAGGTACTCGTGGCCCAGCCGCCGGGCCGGGTCGCCGTTGCACGACTCCATACCCGCCAGGATTCCGAACGACACACCCGCCTCGCGCAGCAGTGAGACGACCGAGCGCGAAATCGCCTGCGCACGGTCGACGAACGCGCCGGTGCAGCCGACGAAGTACAGGTACTCCTGCTCGCCGGTCCAGGTCAGCTCGTCCGGTTCGAGATCAAGGCCCTCCATCCACGACTCGCGCGTGTAGGGCGTGCCGCGCCACGGGTGGCCCTGCCGCTCGAGCGTCTCGAGCGTGCTCTGGACCGTGTCGGGCATCCGCGCTTCTTCCATCACCAGCGAGCGGCGCATGTCGATGATCGTCGGCACGTGCTCGATGAAGACGGGGCAGGCCTCGACGCAGGCGCCGCAGGTCCGGCAGGCCCAGAGCGACTCATCGCGCACTACGTCGCCGACCATCGCAGGGGCTCCATCGAGGCCAAAGTCGAGCGTGTCGCCGCGCACGACGTTGGTCACCTTCTGCTCGCCGACGTTGGTCGCGTACGACTTGAGGTCCTGGATGATGTGCATCGGCGAGAGCGGCTGGCCGGCGATGTCGGCCGGGCAGCTGTCGGTGCAGCGCCCGCAGCGCACGCAGACATCCAGCTCGAAGAGCTGCTTCATCGAGAAGTGCTCCAGCTGGCTGACCCCGAAGTGCTCCTGCTCCTCGATGTTGTGGATCATCTCCAGCTTGCCCGGAGCCGCTGTGCTCTTGAGGAAGGCGTTGACCGGCGCCAGCACGATGTGGTTGATCTTCGAGTAGCCCAGCAGCGAAATCCAGGAGAGCGCGCCGATCATGTGGATCCACCACAGCGCCTTGTGAATGTCGAGCGCCGCGCCCACGTTCACGCCGGAGAACATCAGCGCGATCACGTAGCCGACCGGCGACCAGTACGACCACTCCGGGTTCACGTCGATCTCGGAGGTGTGGATGCGCAAGCCTTCGACGAAGAACCCACTCACGAGCAACATCCCCAGCCCGCCGACGATGAACCAGTCCTCCCAGGTGGGCAGCCAGGCGGTGCGCGGGCGCACCCAGCGGTGGGCGATCGCCATCGCCACCCCGATGACGCCGATCAGGCCGAAGATGTCGGCCACCAGTGAATAACCGAGATAGCGCGGGCCGACCAGGATGTCGACCGGCACGTAGTCATCGATCGCGAGCAGCGTCGTCACGAGGAACAGCACGATCATCGAGGTCATGATGCACATGTGCATGACGCCCGAGTAGCCGTCGCGCAGCACCCGCTCGGTGCCCGCCCCACCGCGCAGGACGCGCACGATCCGCGTCGAGAGGTTGTCGAATGAGAAGTCGGCGCGGCCGAGTCGCCAGATGCGTGAGCGCCGCGCGAGCCCGTAGACCACGATCCCGATCACGAAGGGCAGCAGCAGGTAGAGCACCCAGAAGTGGTCGATGTTGAAGAACAGTTCGCGGTGCGCGCCGGTCACGCGGACGGTCTCGGCGCCGGAGACCAGCAGCAAACCGCCGAGCGGCAGCCAGGCCGGAATCGCCAGCGCCGACACGCGCTTCGCCTGTCGTGCGGGCCCAGCCGCCTTCAGACCAGTTCCCCCGTCGCGCACGCACACCCCCTCAGCTCGCGCCGCGCATTATCGCACGTGGTCAAAGAAGAAAAGTGAGAGCAGCGGTCAGCGACCGCAGATGAAGAAGTTGTGGAGGATCTCGTTGGGGCCCAGGTTCGCGACGCCGAACGTCAGATCGACGCCGCCCACTCTGAGCCAGAGCGAGGTGGCCTCTCCCAAATCGTCAAAGATGAGACTCGCGCGGATCGACTCCAACAGTTCGTCGCCGGCGCGCCATCGATCGGTATTCAGCGCTCCGGCGTCGATGCGCCAGTAGAGGCGGGTGAGCTCGTCAGTCAACTGCAAGCCCATCAGGTAGGTGCGGCGGACGCCGTCAATGCACGCCTCAACCAGTTGGACTGTTGGGTCGGACTGGGAGGTGAAGATCACCGCCGTGTCGACCACGCCGCGCTCGTGGTCGTGGATCGTGCCGTAGATGACGCCTTCTTCCCCCAGCACAGGAGCGACTTCGTTCGGCTCGAAGGAGGGCTCGGGTGCGGCGTCGGATTCGACGACGGACTCCGCGCCGGGAATGGTCAGCTCCAGGCCCACGTCGACCACGTCGGGCGAGTCGATCTCGTTCGCGGCGATCAGCTCTTGCAATGTGATCCCGAGTCGGCCGGCGATGTCGGAGAGTGTGTCGCCAGGTTCGACGGTGTAGGCGCTGGTTGTGACCGTCAGTTCGACTTCCGCGACGATCAGAGGTCGTTCGATATCAAGCGCCTTGATCACAACATCGGCTGGATCCGGTTCAGCATCCTCGACCATCACTGCCGGTTCTTCTTCTTGCGACTCCTCCGCTGCTACTTCTTCCTGCTCCTCATCCAAGGGTTCATCCGCTGAGCCTTCCTCCGCTTCGTCGGCGGCGTCCGGCTCTGCATCGTCCGTTGCCTCGGTGGCTTCGGCGTCATCCTCAGGAGGCTCGGGCAGAGGCTCGGATTGCTGCTGGTCGTCTTGCTCGCGCGGTTCGTCGCCGCGGGGGAGATGCTCGGTGCTTGTCGCGGACTCATCGTCAGATTCAGCACCCATGACCAGGAGCGCCGAAGCGCTCACGATGCCGATCAGGACGACAAGGGCAATCAGGAGAACCCGAGACATGGCGTCACGCTAGGGACGGGCCCTACGCACGTCGATCAGGCGGTGGACAACCCTGTGGGTAGCTGTGGATTCGCCATCCAGCGCTCCCTGAGCAGAACGAAACGAGAGCCCCGGAATTCAGCGGCGCTGGCGCGCGCTTCAGGCGGGATGGACCCTCGCGCACGCCCTCAAGCAGTGCCGCTCGCTATAGCACCTAGCGACGTTCAGATCCCCTGTATCATCGAGCGAATGTCAGACATCGACGGCCGTGGTGATTCGGGACGGAGACTCATCGCGCGTCGGAATGCGACGACGCTCGCGGAGGCGGGCCGTGTCGCACAAGCGTTGAGGATCTTATTGCGGCGCGCGGGGGCAAGCGATCACCTTTCCATCGACCCCGTATTGACTCAGATCACGTTGCAGGAGCAAATCGCTCTCTCGCAGGCCTACGGGAGGATCGAGGGGAGGCAGCGGTTCAAGCGTCGATCAGGAAGTGGGAATCCAACCCGCGACAACCGGCCAGCGTCACGGCTGTTCACTGATGAGTCCGGCCGATCCTCGCATCCGAAAGGCGATATCGAGGACTGGTTCGCGCTGGGTGCGGTCGCGATGACTCAATCCGAAGAACGTGCCTACCGTCTGAAGGCCGATGCCATCAAGAGGCGTTTCTTTCGCGACCCCGAATTGGTCACATTCCACGAACCTCACATGAGGAATCATGACGGAGCGTTCCAGTTTGGGGACGATTCGGTCCGGCAGCAAGAGTTCCGCGCCGAAGTCGACGCGCTAATCTCGAATAGCAGTTTTGTGGCGTTCGGCGTCGGTATTCGCAAAACAGCCTTCAGGCGTGAGTTCGCCGAGCCTGGTCTCGACCCTTGGCTACCGTTCGATGTCTACTCGCTCGCGATCCAGCTCCTCCTTGAGCGCTACGTCGATTTCCTCCACCAAGTGCCCGAGTACCCGCTGGGCTCCGTGACGATGGAAGGGCAAGGCCCACGCGAGGACGCGGAGCACCAGCTCGCTGTGGCAGAGACGCTTGTCTCGGGTACACAGTGGGTCTCGGAAAGCGCCTTCCGCAGGTACTTGGCGCCAGGCGTGACATTCGTACCCAAGCAGGGCTCACACCCCGTCGAGTTGAGCGATATGATCGCGCGCGACGTCTTCGAGTGGATTCGAGACGACTGTGAGGTTGAACCTGCACGATGGCAGCTCTGGGGCCAAAAATTCTACCGTCGCGACGACCTGAGAATGGGCAAGTTCGGACTGAAGGTGTTCCCGGACTCCGACATCCGAGACCGAATCGAAAGCCACCGGGATCGCTTCAGATAACTGAAAGCGCCGGCCCCCGGGGGAGCCGGCGCCGATAGAGGCAACCCCTATCCACTGACGCGAATGTAGGCCGATCGCGCAGCAAGCGTCAAGCGCTCACCGACAGAATCACCACAGCCCGCCCTACCCGTTCTGCGCCTCCCCGTGGGTCTTGCGCAGGTCGTTTTTGAGCACCTTGCCCATGTGATTTCTCGGCAAGGACTCGACCACGGCCAGGTAGGTCGGGGCCTTGTAGCTGGCTAGCTGCGTCTTGGTGTGGTCGATCGCCTCGTCCAGCGTGAAGGTGAAGCCGTCGTGCAGAATCACGACCGCCTTCACGACCTCGCCCCACTCCAGGTCGGGCGCGCCGATCACCGCCGCCTCGGCGACGGCCGGGTGACCCTCCAGGACCTGCTCGATCTCACCCGGCGCGATGTTCTCGCCGCCACGGATGATCAGGTCCTTGGTCCGGCCGGTGATGAACAGGTAGCCCTCGTCATCGAGGTAGCCCACATCGCCGGTGTGCAGGATGCCGTCGCGAATCGCGGTCGCGGTCTCCTCCTCCTGCTTGTAATACCCGGCCATGATCCGGTCGCCGCGCACACAGATTTCGCCCTCTTCGCCCGCGCCGACCACGTTGTCGGCCGGGTCCATGAGCAGCACTTCGATGTCGGGCATCACCTTGCCGACCGAGCGCAGCCGGTGCTCCCTGACCGCAACCTCCTCGGGCGTCCCGCCGAGTCGGTGATCATCGGGGCCCAGGAACGAAATCGAGCTGGTCGACTCGGTCTGCCCGTAGGCGTTCATGAAGCCCACGTTCTGGGGGAACACGTCAACCGCGGCGCGAATCACGTCGTAAGGCATCGGCGCCGCCCCGTAGGTCAACAGCTCCAGCGTCTCCCCGTTGAAGCTCTCGAAGGCTGGGTCCTCCATCGTGCGCTTGAGCATCGTCGGCACGACCATCGAGTGCGTGATCCCGTGGGAATCGACCGCCTCGATCCAGTGGCGCGGCGAGAACTGCGGCAGGATCACCAGCGTGCGCCCGCCCCAGACCGACGAGATCATCGTCGTCGCGCCGGCGATGTGGAACAGCGGCACGCTGAGCAGCGTCTTCTGGTGCGGCATCTCCGGGTCGGCCGGCGACATCGTGTTCGTCACGTAGACGGTCAGGTCCTGATACGTCACCTGCACGCCCTTGGGCATCGCCGTGGTGCCCGAGGTGTAGATGATTACCGTCGGGTCTTTGTCCTCGATCTCGGTCCAGACGAAGTCGTCGGAGCCCATCGCCATCAGGTCGTTGTAGTGCTTCTGGGTCAGGTGGTGGGACTCGAGTGCGATGTAGTGCTCGACCGTCGGGCAGATTCCCGAGATCGCGTCGACCAGCGGCTGATAGCGGTCGGAGACGAAGATCAGCTTCGCCTCGACGGTGTTGATCATGTAGGTCAGCTCTTCGCGCTTGGCGCGGTAGTTGAGCGGCACGAAGGTCACGCCGAGCTTGGCGCAGGCGTAGTAGATGATCACGTACTCGGCCGAGTTGACCGACATCACGCCGACGTGGTCGCCGCGCACCAGCCCAAGGCCCTGCAGCGCGTTCGCGAGCCGCGTCACTTCGGCCGAGAGCTCGGTGTAGGTCTTGACCGTGTCTTCGCAGATCAGCGCGGCGCGGTCGGGCACCATCGCGGAGCTGAGTTCGAGGAAATCGGCAGTATTCATGTAGGACTCCTCTGGGCGAGCGTGGCTGGTCTGTGATTGGTTTCAGCTGATCAACGTGCGATCAGTGAGTCTAGAACGGAGTCGCCGCGCGGTCTGCGCATCGTGCGCAATCGCGGCTGCAAGCGGCAGCTCAGCGCCCCGCCGGATGCTGCGTTTCGTCGCAGCCAGCAGCTCCGGGTCGGCTGCCGCGAGACGCTCCGCGGCGTCGTTCACCGCCGCATTCAGCGCCTCCGGCGCAACGACGCGATGCACGACACCCCAGCTCAGCGCCCGCGCGGCGTCGATCGGCAGCCCGCTCAGCACCAGGCCGGCGGCAGCGGCCGGCGCACAGATGCGCGGCATCAGCTGGGTCCCCCCGGCCGACGGGATGTAGCCGAGCGTCACCTCCGGCAGCGCGATCTGGGTATCGGACGCGGCGATCCGAAGATCGCAATACAGCGGCAGCTCGATCCCCGCGCCGAAGCAGAATCCGTGCAGGGCCGCGATCGTCGGGATCGGCAGATCCTCGAGCAGCGCCCACAGGTCGCGCCGCCGCCGCGCCTCCCGCGCGTCATGCAGCGACGGCGCCGTGCCGAACTCCGAGATATCCGCGCCGGCCGAAAAAGCCCGCGAACCCGCTCCAGCGAAGATCAGCACCCGCACGTCCGGATCGAGCTGCGCAGCCTGGACGTAGGTCCACAACTCATCGCGCATCGCCAGATTGATCGCGTTCAGCGCCTCCGGCCGCTGCAGCGTGATCCGCGCGACGCCGGTCTGCGACTTGTCGTAGAGGACAATCGGTTGGTCGGGCATGGCTGGAGCATAGGAGCGCTACGCTCTGTCGATGACGACTCCCAATGTTGAGCACTACGGCGATCTGAGTGCGGGGTGTCTGCGGCACGCGCGGCAGTACATCGCGGAAGGCGATCTGCCGCAGGCATCGGAGAAGGGTTGGGGCGCGGCGGCTGTGGCGCTCAAAGCACGCGCCGAGTCGCGCGGACTGCGGCACGGCCGACATCGACATTTCAGGGCGACCCTGCAAGTACTCGTGGGCGAGACTGGCGAGGAAGACTTGATCGATTCGTTCGGCGCCGCAGAAGTGCTGCACGCTAATTACTGCGAGAACTGGCTGAACCAACGCGAGGTCGAGCGCCATCTGGGCCAAGTCGAGATGCTCGTCCGCAGACTGAGCGACCTCGCCTAGCGCCCCTCTGTCGGCCCCGGGAAGCGCGAATGCGCGCGCATCTGGACTGGGCGGAACGGTGTTGGACACGGGCCCCGGACTTCATCGCACGGGAAGAGAGCGAAGACGCGCGGCACGTCTGGGTGAGCGCAGCGTGATCCGCGCGACGCCCGGCGACGGCTTGGCGTAGTCGACGAGCTCCACAGCGGGGTCCGTCATCCGCGATTCGCCTGAGCGGCGGCTAACGCCAGTCGGGTTGGCGCAGCTCGCTCTTGCGCCGAACGGCCCAGAGCCGCTCGATGTCGGCGTTCATCTTCTCGTGCAGCGCGTCCATCTCTTCGCGGCCGGGCCGCAACTCGTTCGATTTCCAGCGACGCACCGCGGCGCGGTCGGACTTGTGCAGCTCGGTCTCGTCCAGCATCTGGCCGATGATTCGGTTCATCACCGACCAGGCCTCTTCGATGTCGAGTTCAACTTTGACCATGATCAGCTCTCCTAACGAACGGTGCGGTAGTAGTCGCGCCGACGGACGGTGCGAGTCAGCTCTTCGTCGAGCGTGTTGCCCAGCGCTTCGTTGACGCCGGCCGCGAACTCGGCCATGCCCGGTCGGCCCTCTTCGAGGCCCGCACGCCATTCGCGGATCGTTTTGGCGGCTTCGTCGCTCAGCTCTACCTGGTCGAGCACTTGCGCTGTGACCAGCGTCATCAGCGACCAGGCTTCTTGTTCATCGATAATCAGGCGCATTCGTGTCCTCCGTGTCCCCCAGCGGATGGTTGCGTGGGGTCTCGCTCTCTTGCAGGTTATCTATGACCCGCGAAAACATGGTGGTCGCTTGGCAACAAAGGCCTCAACGCCCTCCGCGCGGTCCGCGGTGTCTTGCAGCAGGATCGTCAGTTCGGTCTCGTAGTGCAGCGCCTGGCCGAGCGGCATCTCGGCCCCGTGGCGAATCGCGTCTTTGGCGTAGCGGACCGCGATCGGCCCGCGTTCGCTGATCGCGACGGCCAGCGACCGCGCCGTCAGGGCAGGATCGTCCGCGACATCGTTGAGCAGTCCCCACTCCAGCGCGCGCTCCGCCGGCAGTCGCTGTTCGAGCATGATCAGTTGCGTCGCCCGCGACCGGCCGACCGCGCGGGTCAGGCGCTGCAAGCCGCCGGCGCGGCTGAAGTCGCCACCCGCCTCGAGCAGCTCAGGCAGGCCCAGCTCGATCCCCGAGGCGCCGATCCGAATGTCCGCCGCCAGCGCGAGCTCGAAGCCGCCGCCCAGACAATCGCCGTTGATCACCGCGATCGACGGCTGCGGCAGCGCCGCGAGGGGACCGAACAGATCGCCCGGCGCCGGCGCATCCTCTGCGCTCCAATCGCTCCACACGGCCGCATCGGGCTGCAGCAGCAGCACGCGCAGCTCAGTCGTCTCGCCGACCTGCTCGCACAGATCAGCCAGCCGCTCGACGAACGCAGCGTCGAGCCGTCCGCCGCCGCTCACGGTGGCGATGTACCCATCAACTGAAAGGCTGAGGCCGGCGTCGGTCACAAGTCTCCTGGAGGCGCCCAGCGGGCGCAGTGCAGACGCCGTGCAGGCGCATGGATTCTCAGTGTAGTCACGGCCGTCGCTTCGGCCCGTTCAGCGCGGCCGCAGTTCGAGCCGCCGCGGGCGCTCGCGCTCGATCTCATCGCGATCGCGCAACAGCGGCAAGAGCCGACCCTGGAGCCAGGCGTCGGTCATCGGCCCGGCCGGATGCAGCGGATCGGCGGCCTGCTCGCCGGCGACCACGAACTGCGCACGCGGCGGACTGCTCAGCTCGACCACGAGCCGCAACGACGGAATCGCGCTGGCGGCGCGAAACGGGTCAGGTCCCAGCACGCCCGACTGACACACCGTGTCCACACCGCCGCCAAACGGCCAGGGCCCCGCGCTCAGCATCCGCCCGATGATCGGCGCGTCCGACAGCGCGTGCGGAAGCTGCACGGGCCGGCACGCGCCCCACGTCCACGCCGCAGCGTCGGGGCCGAAGCGCGCCCGCAGCTGGCTCATCGCCGTGCGCAGAGCCGCCGCGAGTGAATCATCCGCGTCGTCGGCTTCCAGACGCCGCAGCGCCCACGACCCAGCGCGCGCGCCAAGCAGGTCGAGCGTGGGGATGGCCAGCAGACCGCTCATCATCGTGTCGGCCCTGGGCCCGAGCAGCTCGCGCAGCACGCCGCGACGCCAGGCGATGAAGCTCAGCGCGACGATCGCCGCCGGCCGCGACGCGGCCGACATCACGCCATCCCACTCCGCCACTGCCTCGAGCTGTCGGCGCTGTTCGTCGTTCGTCGCGTCCACTTGGCACAGCCGGCCCGCAAACTGGTGCAGCGGCGCCGAGTACTGGTCGAGCTGAATCTGCGCCGATCGCTCGATGGTGTGCGACTCGTCGTCGCGCAGCAGCCCGCCGATTCGCTCCGCGCGCCACGCGTCGAGATACTCGGCTCCGAAATCCATCGCCGCAGCGGGAGTCAGCGGATTGTTGGCGCTGACCACCAGGCCGCCCGGCGGGTTGAACGTGTGCGGCAGCTGATCGCCGCGCAGCACCGCTCGCGGCACGCCGCCCTGCTCCTCCGCTAGCCAGCCCGCGACGGGGAAGCGCAGGGTCTCGGCGTTCGCGGCAGGGACCGCCCCCGAGACGCGCAGCCCAATCCCACCATCGGTGTCCGCATACGCGAAGGCCAGGTTGAAGTCGTCGAGCTTCGCCGCCGCCGCCGAGAAGCCTGGCCAGTCGCTCGCCTGCATCAGCTCCACGATCCCTGTGCCGCTCTGCGACGGCCACAGCACCGGCGAATGCAGGCTGATCGCCCGCTGCGGCGCCCAACGCGGCGCGCGATCGTGAGCGAGGACCTCCGACACGATCGGCCCGTTGACGCTCGCGCGCAGCTCGATCGTCTCGTCGTCGTAGCCGCTGACGCTGATCTGCTCGGTGCGCCGCTCGATCGGCGCCCAGCCGTCGGGCGTGCGCGTGGCCTCGCCGGCCGCGTCGAGCTCCTCGACCACGGCGATGTGCATCGCCTGCATCGCGGCGGTCGGACCCCAGGCGATCCGCTCGTTGTAGCCCCAGACGATCCCCGGCAGCCCTGGCACCGTCGCACCGGCCGCGTTGAACTCGGGACAGTGCAGATGCGCGAAGTAAGCGTGCGCCGGCGTGACCGGATTGAGATGCGGGTCGCAGGCCAGGATCGGCGCGCCGCTCGCCGTGCGCGATGCGGCCACGGTCCAGTTGTTGCTCGCGGCCCCGTCCAGGCCCAACAGCTCAGCGAGCGCCCGCGCGCCCTCCTGCGCGGGCCGCGCCAGCCGTCCGTATTCCGCGTCCGGCGGCGTCACGACCGCGGCGCTCTCGCGCAGCGGCGGGTCGACTTCGCAGAGCGCCTCGACGCCCGCTCGCTGAACGATCGCCGCCCGCAGCAGCTGTTGCTCCCAGGCCGGCGCGAGTAGAAACGAGAGCAGCTTGCCCCACGCGACCGAGTCGCTCGGCTGCCAGGGGCGGAAGTAGTCACCGAGCATCACCGCCTCGAACGGTCGCGGCATCCGCGCCGCGCCCGCGTTGATCCCCGCGATGTAGGGCGCCAGCTCGTCCCGCTGCGCCTGCTGCGTCGCGTCCCAGGCGGCTTGCGCGACATGGGCGAAGCCCAGCGTGCGCGTCAGCCGGTCCGCCGGCAGCCCCGGAGGGCCAACCAACTCGGCCAACCGGCCGAGCGCCGCGCGCCGATTCCACTGCAGCTGCCAGAGCCGATCCTGCGCGTGCACGTAGCCCAACGCGAACAGCACATCGCCCGCCGACTGCGCGAAACAGTGCGGCACGCCCCAGCGGTCGCGGATGATCTCAATCGGCGCGCCGATTCCCAGCACACGCTCGCGCCCCCGACGCTTGGTGCGCATCCCCCAGGGCGCCGCCTCCGCGGCCAGCGCGCGCAACAGCCCGCCGCCCTGGCGCAGCGACAGCGCGGCCGATCGCCATGTCTGCTGCACTGTCTGCTGCAAGCGCTGCTCCCACGCGTCGCTCATGCGTCGAGATTACGTCGTGCGCCTGCTTGGCCATACACTGGCGCTCGCCCGAACGAGCCGCAAGGACGAGCCGCGAGGACGAGCCGGAGGTGAACGATGGACCTGGGCCTGGCCGGCAAAACCGCTCTGATCACAGGCGCCTCCGAGGGCATCGGCCTCTACTGCGCGCGCGCGCTCGCCGCCGAGGGGGCGGATGTCGCGATCTGCGCGCGCCGCCCCGAAGCGTTGGCCGCCGCGATGGAGACGATCGCTGCCGAGGGCCCTGGCCGCGTCCACAGCGTCGTCGCCGACCTCGGCGAGGCCGACGCTCCCGACCTGGTCGTCGCCAGCACGGTGCGAGCCTTCGGCGAGCTCCAGATCGTCGTGAACAACATGGGCGTCTCGATCCGCGGCGACGACGACGACATCTGGCAGCAGATGTTCGAGCTCAATCTGATGGCCGCGGTGCGCACAACCCGCGCCGCGCTGCCGTATCTCGCGGCTGCCGCCACCGGCGACGGCGCCGACAGCAGCAGCGTCATCCACATCGGCTCGATCTTCGGCCGCGAGGCCGGGGGCTCGGCCCAGTACAACGCGATGAAGGCGGCCGTCCACAGCCACGCCAAATCACTCGCGCTGGAGCTGGCGCCGCGCAACATCCGCGCCAACGCGGTCGCGCCCGGCTCGATCGCCTGGCCCGGCAGCCGCTGGCAGAGCCGCTACGACGCCGACCCCGAGGGCATCCAGCGCAGCGTGCTCGACGACATCGCCTTCAATCGCTTCGGCCGCCCGGAGGAGGTCGCCGATGTCGTCGCCTTCCTCGCCTCGCCGCGCGCCTCCTGGGTCACCGGCGCCTGCCTCAACGTCGATGGCGGGCAGACGCGCTCTAACATCTAACGCAGCGATCTGCTGGAGGTTGCGGCATGGCCGAGGCATTTCAGCGCGAGCACGCACGCCGCGAGCTGGGCGCGCCGCCCATCCGCGCCCTCGAACGCTTCGGCCCGCGACTCTTCCGCCCGCTGATCGGCGGGGCGGTCGGCGCGGCGATCATCGTGCTCTTCCTCTCACTGCGCGGCGGCCCCCCGATCGAGGCAGTCGACGAGCTCACGGGCACTCAGCGCGGCGGCTGGAACCGCCTCGAGGACGTGCATCTGCTGATCGTCGTCAACGCCGCGGTGGTCGTCGCGATCGCCGTCAACTTCGCAGCCGAGTGGGTTCACAGCTGGCTCGCCATCGCATTCGCCGGGTTCACCGCCGGGGTGTTGATCGCCGTGCGGCAGATGAGCGATGTCGGCGACACCGCCGCCGCCATCCTGCTGGCGCTGAGCATCGTCAGCGTCGCCGCGATCCTCGTGATCGCCGCCCTCGACATCGCCCGCGTCAAACACCGCAGCGGTTACTGAGGGCGGCGCCGCTCGATCCCGTCGTAGGCCGTCTCGCGTCGCCGGATCCGCTGGACGATGATCACACGGCCGGGCCCCAGCTCAAACACCACCCGCCATCGTCTCCCCGCGCGGGCGCGCCACATGCCCGGCTGATCGTCCAACGGCAGATCCAACCGTGAATCGGGTCCGCGGCGAAGACGACGCAGCACATCGTTGACAGCGCGGCGCGTATGCGGACTCAGCCCATCGAATTCACGCTGTGAATCAGGATTCAACTCGACCCGGTGCCTCATAGGTCGGCGAGCAGATACTCCGCCTCGTCCGGGTACTTCTCGGCGAGCTCGCGCACTACGTCTTCATATGGGCGCGTCGGCTGGTCGCGGCGCTCGTTCGCGATCCGAATGTCCTCGGCGTCCTCCTCCGGCGTCGACTCGGTGTCGAACTTCGCCTTGCGCACGATCTCTTGCATCTCGGGGTCGCCCTCGTAGTGGGCGAGCCACCGCTCGCGCGCCGCTGCGTGCCGCTCTTCCAGCGTCTGCTCTTGCTCCGCGACCATGATTCGTCCTCGCGTTACACGAAAACGATACCACGCACGGTTAGTCCTCGGTCAGCTCCGTGAGGCTGTCGAGGCGCGTGATGGCCAGGTGCGACATCGGCGAGCCCGTGTCACCCGCCCCGTGCCAGTGGTCTTCGCCGGGAGAAAGATGACGGAATCGCCCACGCGGATCGTGCGCAGCTCCCAACGGGCGGCTACGGACTGGACGTCCGCTCGATCCCTTCGTACGCCGTCTCGCGTCGCCGGATCCGGCGGACGATGATCACGTGGTCAGCGCCCAGCTCGAAGACGACTCGCCAGCGTCTCCCGGCGAGGGCGCGCCACATGCCGCGTTGGTCGGACAGTTGCAAATCCAATGCTGAGTCGGGACCGCGATGGAGCCGCCGGACCACTTCTTTCACGTTGCGGCGGGTGTGTGGACTGAGGCCATCCAGGTCGACTTCTGCATCGTCGCTCAACTCGACGCGATACCTCATAGGTCAGCGAGCAGGTACTCCGCCTCGTCCGGATACTTCTCGGCAAGTCTCCGCATCACATCTTCGTACGAGTGGGTCACATCGCCCCTGGCCCGCTGTTCGTTCGAGATGCGAATGTCCTCGGCGTCCTCCTCCGGCGTCGACTCGGTGTCGAACTTCGCCTTGCGCACGATCTCCTGCATCTCGGGGTCACCCTCGTAGTGGGCGAGCCACCGCTCGCGCGCTGCTGCGTGCCGCTCTTCCAGCGTCTGCTCTCGCTCCGCGACCATGATTCGTCCTCGCGTTACACGAAAACGATACCACGCACGGTTAGTCCTCGGTCAGCTCGGTGAGGCTGTCGCGGCGCGTGATCGCCAGGTGCGACATCGGCGAGCCGGTGGCGCCCCTGCCGCGCGAGTGACCATCCCCAGGAGAACGATGACGGAATCGCCCACGCGGATCGCGCAGCTCCCGCCGTGCGGCTACCGCCCGGGGGGCCGTTCGATCCCGTCGTACGCCGTCTCGCGTCGCCGGATCCGGTGGACGATGATCACACGGCCCGGCCCCACCTCAAACACCACCCGCCAGCGTCGCCCCGCGCGGGCGCGCCAGCGGCCCGCGTCGTCGGATAGCTGTAGGTCCAGAGCCGAATCGGGGCCGCGGCGTAGCCGCCGCAGCACTTCCTTCACGTTGCGACGAGTGTGTGGGCTGAGGGCTGTGAGTTCCAACTCAGCGTCGTCGTCCAGCTCGACGCGATACATCAGTCGTCGGCGAGCAGATATCCCGCCTCGTCGGGGAACTGTTCGGCGAGCCGTTGCCACACCTCCTCAAGTGAGTGTGTGACGCCCTTAGCCCTGCGTTCGTTCGAGATGCGAATGTCCTCGGCGTCCTCCTCCGGCGTCGACTCGGTGTCGAACTTCGCCTTGCGCACGATCTCCTGCATCTCGGGGTCGCCCTCGTAGTGGGCGAGCCACCGCTCGCGCGCCGCTGCGTGCCGCTCTTCCAGCGTCTGCTCTCGCTCCGCGACCATGATTCGTCCTCGCGTTACACGAAAACGATACCACGCACGGCTAGTCCTCGGTCAGCTCGGTGAGGCTGTCGCGGCGAGTGATCGCCAGGTGCGACATCGGCGAGCCCGTGTCGCCCGCCCCGTGCCAGTGGTCTTCGCCGGCCGGGATGATCGCGAAGTCGCCCACGCTGATCACGTGCTCGCCCTCCGCGTTGCCGACCTTGCCGATCCCCGCGACCACGTAGAGCATCTGCTCCGACGTGTGCGTGTGGCCCTTGGTCCGGGCGCCCGCGCCGAACTGCACGACGGCCAGGTTGAAGTCGGCGTCGTCGCCGCCCTGCTGCCCGCCGATCGCGCCGGCCAGCGCGCGAACCCAGACATCGCCGCCCGTGAAGATCGGCGCGTTCGCCTGGTTGGTGTTGCCGTCGGATGCGTGAGTCACGCGCATGGTGCTGCTCCTTGTGGTGGCTGCTTGTGGGGGCGCCGTCGCCGCCTAGCTGTTCGCCGTGATGAAGCTCTGGATTCGGCTCCAGGCGTCGGCGCAGGCGTCGGTGTGCTCGTCATAGCTGCGGTCGAAGAACGAGTGCGGCGCACCGTCGTAGGTGATGAACTCGTTCGCGATGCCGCGCCCGTCGAGCGCCGCGGCGAACTTGTCGACCTCCGCGCGCGGAATGCCCTCATCGGCCCCGCCCATCAGACCCAGCAGCGGCGCCGAGATCTGCTCGACGCGGCCCAGCGGCGAATCTCCGCCGTTCAGACCCTCGCGCGTCGGGTGGCCGTAGAAGCCAATCGAGCCGCTCACCCCGTGGCCCGCGGCGGCCTGCATCCACGAGTTGCTGCCGCCGAAGCAGAAGCCGACCGTGAACAGCGCGCGGTCCGCATCGTCGGCCCGCAGCACAGCGGCCGCGGCCGCGACATCGGCGGCGATCCCGTCCTGCGAGGTGCCCCGCACGTGCGGCCAGAAATCGAACTCCGCGTCGCGCTTGCCGACCCCGGCCGTGCGGCCGAAATAGTCGATCGCGACAGCCTCAACGCCCGCCTCGGCGAAGCGCATCGCCAGCTCCTCGTAGAAGCGGAACAGCCCGCGAACATCGGGCAGCACGACGATCGCCGGTCCGCCGGCCTGCTCCGGCCGAGCGTGGAACGCAGCGAACTCAACCCCGTCCGACGCCGTCAGCGTCAGGTCCTCAACATCAATCGCAGCCCCGGCAATCGGCGTGATCGCCGGCAAAGCCTCGTAGCGGTGGCACATAGAAGTTCCTCTCTGAACGTCAGGAGGATAGAGCCTGCCACGTTGGAACCGTGCCCGAGCTACTTCGTGTCAGATCGACACTCTCTCGATCGACCGGATCTAGATCACGCCCGCCGAGCGCAGCTCGGCGAACTCCGCAGCGCCCAGGCCGAGCAGCTCTCCGAACACGTAGTCGTCATACTCGCCGCGATTCGGCGTCGGCCCGCGCAGCGCCGACGGCGTGCGCGCCATCTTCCACGGCGTGCCGACGTACATCGCCCCGCCCCGCGCCGGCGCTGCGGCCTCCGCCGACAGATCGAACCCGGCCGCCGTCAGCGTCGCGAAATCGGGATCGACCAGAAGATCGAGCGGACCCATCAGCGGGAACGCCGGAACGCCGCTCGCCTGCAGACGCTCCGCGAGTTCCATCGCCACGTGCTGTTGCGTCCAGCCGCAGAGCGCGACATCGAGCGCGTCTTGATCCCGCAGACGCTCCAGCCCCCGCGCCCAGCGCGGCTCGTCGAGCGCCGGCGTCGCCAACGCGCGCAGCCGCTCCCACTCAGCATCGTCGCGCACCGTGATCGCCAGCCAGGCGTCGTCGCCCGCCGCCGGATACACCCCGTGCGGCGCGAGCCCCGCCGCGCGATTGCCCTGCGGCCCCGCGTCGCGGCCGTTCAGCAGATAGTCCATCACCGGCTCGGCCGCCCGCTGGAGCGTCGCCTCGCCCTGCGCGAGGTCGATGAACTGCCCCTCGCCCGTCCGCTCGCGATGCTCCAGCGCCGCCAGAATCGCGATGAACGCGTGCCCGGCCGCCGTCGGGTCGAGGTCGGCCGTGTCCTCGCGCGGCTGCGGGTCGCCCGCGTAGCCCAGTAGGTTTTTCAGCCCATACAGCGCCGCCAGCGACGGACCGTATGTCACGAGATCACGCCACGGTCCCTCCGTCGCACCCGTGGCCGACAGCGAGGCCATGATCAGCCGCGGATTCACCGCGCTCAACGCCGCCCAGTCGAGCCCCAGCGAGGGCATCACGCGCGGCGCGAAGTTGTCGAAGACCACGTCCGAAATCGCGATCAGCCGCTTGTAGAGCTCGACTCCGTGCGGCTCGCCGAGGTGAATCGCGATGCTCATCTTGCCGCGGTCGAGCCCGTGGAACGCGCGCGGGTCGTCGATCGCCGTGCTCCCGCGGTCGCCGCCCAGCGAGCCGACCGGCGTCTGGCGCCCGCCCATCGAAATCCCCGACTGCCGGTGCGGCGCCCCCACCTTGATCACCTCGGCGCCGAGGTCGCTCATCATCATCCCAAGCAGCGGCCCAGCCCAAACATGCCCATGGTCAACAACCCGAATCCCAGTCAGCGGCGGCATGGCCCGGAGCCTAACCGCTCCCCGCCGCTGTCTCGACGTGACCGCGCAGCTCATTCACTGCCCTGTGGCCTCCCGAGACAGGCTCACACGGTCTAGCCACAGTCGGGCAGGCCGAGTTCCGGAAGATCGTTCGACGCCACGTAATATCGCAAGACAACAGGCACGCACCCTGTCAGTTGGTTGTCCGACAGCTCCAGCGATTCCAGCTTGGTGAGGCCCCCCAGCTCGGCGGGGATCGGCCCCGTCAACTGGTTCCCAGGTAGCAACAGCCCTTCCAGCTTGGCGAGGCCACCCAGCTCAGCTGGGATCGGCCCCGTCAACTTGTTGGACCCGAGGTCCAGCCATACCAGCCTGGTGAGGTCACCCAGCTCGGCCGGGATTGGCCCCGTCAACTGGGTGTCCGACAGCCACAGCGTTCGCAGGTTGGTGAGGTCGCCTATCTCGGCCGGGATCGGGCCCGTCAACTCGTTGCCCGAGAGCCCTAGCGTTCGCAGGTTGGTGAGGTCGCCCAGCTCGGCCGGGATCGGGCCCGTCAACCGATTGCCGTGGAGCCGGAGCGTGTGCAGGTTGGTGAGGCCGCCCAGCTCCGCCGGGATCGGGCCCGTCAACCGATTGCTCGGGAGGACCAACGTTTGCAGGTTGGTGAGGGCGCTCAGCTCGGCCGGGATCGGGCCCGTCAACTCGTGGCCCCAGAGCGACAGTTCAGCGACACGGCCAAACCTGTTCGTGGTGACGCCGTGCCACTCATCGAGGGGCCTGTCACTCAGCCAGTTCGTGCTGGTGATCCAGATCGCCCCTTCCGTAGCGTTGTAAAGGGCTACCAGCGCCGCCCGGTCCGACGCCACGCTCCCGCCGTCTTCGGCCGCGTCCGGCGATAGCTCGTCGCAATCCGGCAGGTCGACTCTCCAAAAATCATTCGACGCTACATCTCGTAAATCAACGGGTACGCACCCCGTCAACTCGTTGTCCGACAGCCGCAGCGTTGTGAGATCGGTAAGGTCGCCCAGTCTGGCCGGGATCGGGCCCGTCAACCGATTGTTGTCGAGCTCCAGCGATTGCAGGTAGGAGAGGTCGCCCAGCCCGGCCGGGATCGGCCCCGTCAACCCGTTCCCCGACAACCACAGCCGCTGCAGATTGGTGAGGGCGCCCAGCTCCGCCGGGATCGGCCCCGTCAACCGATTGTTCTGGAGGGCCAACGTTTGCAGGTTGGTGGGTGCGCCGAGTTCGGCCGGGATCGGCCCCGTCAACTGGTTGTTCGACAGCAACAGCGTTTGCAGGTCGCTGAGTGCGCCCAGCTCGGCCGGGATCGGCCCCGTCAACTGGTTGTCCGACAGCCACAGGGTTTGCAAGTTGGTGAGGGCGCCCAGCCCGGCCGGGATCGGCCCGGTCAACTCGTTGCGGTGGAGGATCAAGAGTTCCAGGTTGGTGAGGGCGCCCAGCCCGGCCGGGATGGGCCCCGTCAACTCGTTGGGCCCGAGCCGCAGCCACACCAGGTTGGTGAGGGCGCCCAGCTCGGCCGGAATCGGCCCCGTCAATTGGTTGTCCCCGAGGTACAGCGATTCCAGATTGGTGAGGCCACCCAGCCCGGCCGGGATCGGCCCTGTCAACTCGTTGTTGGAGAGGTACAACACCTCCAGGTTGGTCAGGGCGCCCAGCTCGGCGGGGATCGGCCCCGTCAACTCGTTGCCCCAGAGCGACAGCACCTTCAGGTTGGTGAGGGCGACCAGCTCGGCCGGGATCGGCCCCGTCAACTCGTTGCCCCAGAGCTGCAGCCTGTTCAGATCGGTGAGGCCGCCCAGCCACGCAGGGATCGGCCCCGTCAACTCGTTGCCCGAGAAGTCCAACCGTTCGAGGTTGGTGAGGGCGCCCAGCTCGGTCGGGATCGGCCCCGTCAACTCGTTGCCCCAGAGCGACAGCACCCTCAGGTTGGTGAGGGCGACCAGCCCGGCCGGGATCGGCCCCGCCAACTCGTTGCGGATGAGCCGCAGCTCAGCGACACGGCCGTCGCTGTTCGTGGTGACGCCGTGCCACTCATTGAGCGGCCTGTTAGTCAGCCAGTTCGTGCTGATGAGCCAGCCTGCGCCTTCCGTGGCGTTGTAGAGCGCAATCAGCGCCGCCCGGTCCGCCGCCACGCTCTCGTCGTCGTCGGCCGTGTCCGGCGATGCCTCACCGCAGTTGGGCAGGTCGAGCTTCCAAAGATCATTCGCCGCTACATCGCCCAAGCCGACCGGCACGCAGCCTGTCAACTCGTTGCTCGACAGCCACAGCCGTTCCAGACTGGTGAGGCCACCCAGCTCGGCCGGGATCGACCCCGTCAACTGGTTGCCCACGAGGACCAGCCATTTCAGTTCGGTGAGGTCACCCAGCTCGGCCGGGATCGTCCCCGTCAACCTGTTGCTTAAGAGGCTCAGCGATTCCAGATTGGCCAGGTCGCCCAGCTCGGCCGGGATTTGCCCCGTCAACTCGTTGTACGCGAGGTTTAACTGTTGCAGATTGGTGAGGTCGCCCAGCCCGGACGGGATTTGCCCCGTCAGCTCGTTGTCGAAGAGGCTCAGCGATTCCAGCTTGGCGAGGTCGCCCAGCTCGGATGGGATCGGCCCTGTCAACTCGTTGTACGCGAGGTTTAACTGTTGCAGATTGGTCAGGGTGCCCAGCCCAGCCGGGATCGGTCCCTTCAACCGGTTGTCCGGGAGCTGCAACACCTTCAGGTTGGTGAGGTCGCCCAGCGCGGCCGGGATTTGCCCCGCCAACCGGTTGTCCGACAGCCACACCGATTCCAGATCGGCGAGGCTGCCCAGCTCGGACGGGATGGAGCCCGTCAACTCGTTGCTCCAGAGGCCCAGCCATACCAGGTTGGTGAGGTCACCCAGCTCGGCCGGGATCGCCCCGGTCAACAGGTTGTCCGAGAGCGACAGCGATTCCAGTTTGGCGAGAGCACCCAGCTCGGCGGGGATCGGCCCTGTCAACTGGTTGAAGTCGAGCCTCAGCAACTCCAGATTGGCGAGATCGCCCAACCCGGCCGGAATCGGCCCTGTCAACTGGTTGAAGTCGAGCCTCAGCGATTCCAGACTGATGAGGTCGCCCAGCCAGTCCGGGATCGGCCCCGTCAACCGGTTGGACCGGAGGTCTAGCGATTCCAGAGTCGTGAGATCGCCCAGCTCCGCCGGGATCGGGCCCGTCAGCTTGTTGTTCGACAGCCACAGTGTGTGCAGATTCGTGAGGCCGCCCAGCTCGGGCGGAATCGGGCCGCTCAACCGGTTGAACTCGAGCCTCAGCGACACCAGGTTGGTGAGGTCGGACAGCCATGTCGGGATCGGACCCGTCAACCCGTTGTTCGAGAGCGACAGCGATTCCAGATTCACGAGGTCGCCCAGCGCGGCCGGGATCGGCCCTGTCAACTCGTTGGACCCGAGGTACAGCCTTCGCAGCTTGGTAAGGTCGCCCAGCCCGGGCAGAATCGGCCCCGTCACCGCGTTCGACCGGAGGTCCAGCGTTTGCAGCTCGGTGAGGTCGCCCAGCTCGACCGGGATCGGCCCCCTCAATTGGTTGCCCCAGAGCCACAGCTCAGCGACACGCCCGTCGCTGTTCGTGATGACGCCGTGCCACGCGTCGAGGGGTCTGTCACTCAGCCAGTTCGTGCTGGTGAGCCAGGTTGCGCCACCGGTGGCGTTGTAGAGAGCCACCAGCGCCGCCCGGTCCGACGCCACGCTCCCGGCATCTTCGTCCGTGCCCGGTGATTCCTCGCCGCAGTCGGGCAGCCCGAGTGCCGCAAGATCGTTCGACGCTACATCTCGCAAACCAGCAGGTACGCACCCCGTCAACTGATTGGACCCGAGGTACAGCCCTCGCAGGTTGGTGAGGTCTCCCAACCTGGCCGGGATCGGCCCCGCCAACTCGTTCTCCCCGAGCCACATCCATTCCAGATTGGAGAGGTCACCCAGACCGGCCGGAATAGGCCCCGTCAACTGGTTGCCCCCTAGCCCAAGCTGCTCCAGGTTGCTGAGGTCGCCCAGTTCGACCGGGATCGGCCCCGTCAACTCGTTGTAGGAGAGCAACAACTGCTCCAGGTTGCCGAGGTCGCCCAGCTCGGCCGGGATCGAGCCCGTCAACTCGTTGTCCCAGATGCGCAGCGATACCAGATTGGAGAGGTTGCCCAGTCCGGCCGGTAACGCCCCCGTCAACTGGTTGCCCCCTAGCCCAAGCTGCTCCAGATTGGAGAGGTCGCCCAGCTCAGCCGGGATCGGCCCCGTCAACTCGTTGCTCGACAGCAACAGCGATTCCACGCTGGTGAGGTCGCCCAGCTCAGCCGGGATCGTCCCAGCCAACTGGTTGCGGATGAGGCGCAGCTCAGCGACACGGCCGTCCCTGTTGGTGGTGACGCCGTACCACTCGCCAATGGGCCTATCACTCAGCCAGTGAGCGCTGTGAGACCAGCTCGCGCCACCGCTGGCGTTGTAAAGCGTGACCAGCGCCGCCCGGTCCGATGCCACGCTCCCACGGTCTTCGGCCGCGTCCGGCGAACCCTCCGGCGCCGGCAGACGCACCGTCAACGGCGTGCCCGGCAGCCACAGCCCCACCGGAGCCGCGGCCGGGAAGAACCGGCTGCGTGGCAACAGCGGCTCGCCCCAGCTTCCGCCCACCTCGCGGTCCTGGAGCGCGATCTCCGTGCGGCCGTCGGCGAGCCGTTGCGCCGTGAGGCGCACCTCGATCCCCGAGGCGCCAGCGCCGGCGCCCGGCGCGCGCACGGTCAGCGGCGCGCTCGACAGCCAGCGCCCGACGGTGGCCGTGGCGGGGAAGAACCGCCCCCGCGGGAGCAGCCGTTCACTCCATCCGCCGTCCGCCTCGCGCTGCTGTAGCGCGAACTCCATGCGCCCGTCGTCGAGCCGCTGCGCACTGATGCGCAGCTCCGCCTCGTGGCCAGCACCGGAGGCGGGGATCGCCGTCACGCCCACCACCGCGATCAACCCCGCCACTGCCAGAACCGCCAGCACCGCGAGGCGTGCGCGCATCACGTAATTCCCTGCGCTGCGGCGACAGGTCCAGCCCACCACCGGGTCGGATGCTACAGATTTGCGGTCAGCGCCTGAAACGCGAACAAGGCGTGTCGCCCACCACCCTTCCGCCCGGCCTCGATGCCGTCGGTTCAGACCGGGCCGCACATTCACTGGCAGTGCCCGGTGCCCTCCTGAGACAGGCTCATACCGTCTACCCGCAGTCGGGCATGTCGAGTTCCCCAAGATCGTTCGACGCCACATCTCGCAAGCCAGCCGGTATGCACCCCGTCAACTGGTTGTTCGCGAGGTACAGCCAGACCAGGCTGGTGAGGGCGCCCAGCTCGGTCGGGATCGGTCCCGTCAACTGGTTGTCCCAGAGCCCCAGCGATTCCAGATTGGTGAGCTCGCCCAGCTCGGTCGGGATCGGCCCTGTCAGCTGGTTCTCCGAGAGGTGCAGCGATTCCAGATTGGCCAGGTCGCCCAGACTGGCCGGGATCGACCCCGTCAGCTCGTTGTGCGACAGCCACAGCGTTTGCAGGTTGGCGAGCTCGCCCAGCTCGGTCGGGATCGGCCCCGTCAACCGGTTGTTCCGGAGGTCCAGCGATACCAGGCTGACGAGCTCGCCCAGCTCCGTCGGGATCGGCCCCGTCAACCGGGTGTTCGCGAGGCCCAGCGATTCCAGCTGGGCGAGCTCACCCAGCCCGGCCGGGATCGACCCTGTGAGATCATTGTTCCAGAGGCGCAGCGATACCAGGTTGGCGAGCTCACCCAGCTCGGCTGGGATCGGCCCCCTCAAATAGTTGGTCCGGAGGTCCAGCGATACGAGGTTGGCGAGCTCGCCTAGCTCGGCCGGGATCGGCCCCGTCAAATCGTTGTTGGAGAGGGACAGCGATTGCAGATCGGTGAGGTCGCCCAGCCTGGCCGGGATCGGCCCCGTCAGCCGGTTGTACCGGAGGTCCAGCGATACCAGGTTGGCGAGCTCGCCCAGCCTGGCCGGGATCGGTCCCCTCAACAGGTTGTCCGAAAGCGACAGCGATTCCAGATTGGAGAGGTCGCCCAGCGTGGCCGGGATCGGGCCCGCCAAATGGTTGGACCCGAGATGCAGCGTCTGCAGGTTGGTGAGGGCGCCCAGCCCTGCCGGGATCGGCCCAGTCAACCGGTTGAACTCGATCCTCAGCGATTCCAGAGTCGTGAGGTCGCCCAGCCCGGCCGGGATCGGCCCCGTCAAGCGGTTGGACCGGAGGTCCAGCGATACCAGGTTGGCAAGGTCACCCAGCGCGGCCGGGATCGGCCCTGTCAACCGGTTGGACCCGAGGTACAGCCTTCGCAGATCGGTGAAGTCGCCCAGCCACGCCGGGATCGGCCCCGTCAACCCGTTGGATCGCAGGTCCAGCGTTTGCAGCTCGCCAAGGTTGCCCAGCTCCGCCGGGATCGGCCCGCTCAAGTTGTTGCCCCAGAGCCATAGCTCAGTGACACGGCCGTCGCTGTTCGTGACGACGCCGTGCCACTGATCGAGCGGCCTGCCACTCAGCCAGTTCGTGCTGGTGAGCCAGGTTGCGCCTCTCGTGGCGTTATAGAGGGCGACCAGCGCCGACCGGTCCGACGCCACGCTCCCGACGTCTTCGCCCGTGTCAGCCGATACCTCCCCGCAGTCCGGCAGATCGAGTTCCCCAAGGTCGTTCGACGCTACATCTCGCAAGCCGACGGGTACGCACCCCGTCAACTGGTTGGACGCGAGGTACAGCGTTCGCAGATTGGCGAGCTCGCCCAGCCAGGTGGGGATCGGCCCCGTCAACTCGTTGCCCCCGAGCCCCAGCCACATCAGGTTGGTGAGGGCGCCCAGCTCGGCCGGAATCGCGCCCGTCAACTCGTTGGAACCGAGGCTCAGCGTTTGCAGATGGACGAGCTCGCCCAGCCAGGTCGGGATCGGCCCCGTCAACTCGTTGTACCCGAGGCTCAGCGCTTCCAGGTTGGTGAGGGCGCCCAGCTCAGCCGGGATCGTCCCCGTCAACCGGTTGGACCGAAGGTCCAGCCATTCCAGGTTGGTGAGGTCGCCGAGCGCAGCCGGGATCGACTCCGTCAACTGGTTGGACTCCAGGAGCAGCCATTCCAGGTTGGTGAGGTCGCCGAGCGCAGCCGGGATCGGCCCCGTCAAACGGTTGGACCCCAGGTGCAGCGTTCGCAGATTGGTGAGAGTGCCCAGCTCGGCCGGGATCCCCCCCGTCAACTGATTGGATCCGAGGTACAGCTCCTGCAGAATGGTCAGGCCGCCCAGCTCGTCCGGGATCGGCTCCGTCAACTGGTTGGACTCGAGGTTTAGCGTTCGCAGATTGGTGAGACCGCCCAGCTCGGCCGGGATCGGCCCCGTCAACTCGTTGGACCCGAGGTACAGCGCTCGCAGATTGGTGAGGCCGCCCAGCCTGGCCGGGATCCGCCCCGTCAACTCGTTGTTCGACAGCCACAGCAATTCCAGATTGGTGAGGCCGCCCAGCCTGGCCGGGATCGGCCCCGTCAACTCGTTGTTGCCGAGGATCAGCGATTCCAGATTGGTGATGTCGCCCAGCCAGTCCGGGATCGGGCCAGTCAGCTGGTTGCCCCGGAGCGACAGATCTTCCAGGTTGGTGAGGTTGCTCAACTCGGGCGGGATCGGCCCCGTCAGCTGATTGGACGTGAGGCCCAGCGTTTGCAGATTGCGGAGGGCGCCCAGCCAGGCCGGGATCGGCCCGGTCAACTCGTTTACGTCGAGGCGCAGCGACTGCAGGTCGGTGAGGCCGCCCAGCTCCGCCGGAATCGGCCCCATCAATCCGCTGAATCGGAGGTCCAGCTCAGCGACACGGCCGTCACTGTTCGTATTGACGCCGAACCACCGATCGAGGGCTCTGCCACTCAGCCAGTCCCTGCTGTTGATCCAGCTTGCGCCTTCCGTGGTGTTGTAGAGCGCGACCAGCGCCGCCCGGTCAGACGCCGCGCCCGCCCCTTCTTCGGCCGTGTACGGAGGTGCCTCGGGCTCCGGCACGCTCACCGTCAGCGACGTGCTCCACAGCCAGCGACCCACTGCGGCCGTGGCGGGTACGAACCGCAGCGGCGGGACCAGCCGCTCGCCCCACTCGCCGTGCGCCTCGCGCTGCTGCAGCCCGAACTCGGTCCGACCGTCGGCGAGGCGTTGCACCGCGATGCGCACCTCGATCCCCTCGGCGCCATTACCGCCGCCCGGCGCGCGCACCGTCAGCGGCGTGCTCGACAGCCAGCGACCGACCACGGCCGGGAAGACCCGCGCCCGGGGGAATCGCCGTTCGCTCCAGCCGCCGCCCGCCTCGCGCTGCTGTAGCCCGGCCTCGGTCCGGCCGTCGGCGAGCGGCCGCGCACTGATCCGCACCTCCGCCTCGTGGCCCGCACCCGAGACGGGGATCACCGTCACGCCCAGCACGGCGATCAGCCCCACCACCGCCACAACCGCCAGAGCCGCGAAACGAGCGCGCATCACGGACCTCCCGGCGCTGCGGCGACCGTTCCAGCCCGCCGCCGGCTCGGATGCTACAGATTTGCGGTGAGCCCCTGGAACCCGAACAGAGCGTGTCGCCCGCCACCGCCGTGGCCGCCGTTGATCTCAATCGTCTGCCAATCACCGCTCGCGTGTGCCCGAACGCTGATGCTGTGGAGTGGTGGCGCGGGCGGGATCTTACTCGCTATGTGTTCGTGTCCTTGCCGATCTCGAACGCCACTTGCCCATCCTCAATTCGAAGCAGCAACTCTGCAGATTCCTCTACCCAACGAAACGGGACCGACTTGCGGAATCGTTGCCGCTGCGGGTTCGCATAGGGATCCTCAGATTCCCAATTATCGAAGAAGCCGGCGAGCGCGGCGCCCTCAACGACGCGGACCTCGACGAAGGCAAGATCATCGCGGTGAGAGATGAACACATGACCCATCGTGCGGTCGGCCGCCAACTTCTGGGCCCACGACTTTCGGTGGTACTGGTACTCGAAGGCGTTGCCGTGCACCGCCGACTTCACCTCGTAGTCGGCGAGGTCAGGTCCACTTGGTGTGGAACGACCGGGATCGCGCAACAGGATGGCAGCGAAGACTTCCCAGTCTTCGGACATCACGACACGCGGCTTCAAACCCCTCCGGCGAAAGAGGCGCGCGCGACTCTGCAACGGCCCATACATGAAGGCATCGAAATAGACGATCGCCGCCTCAAGATCGAGCTCGGTCGGAGTGGCCATGATCAGGGCCTGTGCAATTCGACGCCTGGTAATCGATGGCTGTCGTCGCGACCAGCTGCGATCCGTTCAACAAAATCCGCGATCGCCTCCGCGCCCTTGAGCACCGCTCGATCGGTCACTCGAATCACCGTCCAGCCCGCGTCGGTGAGTTCACGATTCACACGGACATCGCGTTCGACGTTGCGGTGAATCTTGCGCTGCCAGTACTCCGACATCTCCGCCAGGCGCTCGGGACTGAGCTTCTTGCCATGCCAGAACTCGCCATCCACAAAGATCGCAATACGGCGGCCGACCATCGCGATGTCCGGTCGGCCGGCGGCGCGAGCGTAATCGACGCGGTAGCGAAACCCACGTTTGGTGAGTTCGCGACGCAGCAACAGCTCGGGCTTCGTGTTCTTGCGGCGGACGCGGCGCATGATCTCCGCGCGCTCGGGCGCTGTGAACGTGTCGCGCCGCGCGCTCGACGGCGGCTCAGCCGCCTGCGACATATACCGCCTCCGGCTGCTCAGCGAATCGCGACTGAATGTCCACCGGCCCCCGGTATCGGTCTGCGAGGAACCCCAGCGCGTGGTCGACAAGCCAGCTCACGGCGGGAACGCACACGGCGTCGCCGAACCCGAGCCGCGCCTGGCGATCACCAACATGGATGGGGAAACCGTCGGCGCCCTGCAGGCGTGCATACTCTCTGCCGCTGAGCGGCCGGATTCTCACATCGCCGTTCCGGCAATCGACGAGGAACTGCACACTGCTGCCGCCCTGCGGCGTGCGCAGGCATCCGGCGATGCGGTCGGGCCTGATCTCGCCCACGGTTCGGCCTCCGCGAACGCGCCTGAACATCGTTGCGACCCCGTCCCGCTCCCCCTCGCTGAGCTCATGCGCGCGTGCGCGGTGCAACGGACCCATCGCGGTCAGCAGCGCCTCAACCTGTCCCCACGACCACCAGCTGTCGTGATCGTCAGGCACGCGTTCCAACACCGACCCGAGCGTTGCGCCCATCTCTCGTGGAGGTTCGGGAATCGCTAACTCAACGAACGGCAGGTCGCGGTTGGCTTGCTGGAATCGCCGAACGATCTGCGGTCGCAGTCGCGACACTTCATCGGTCGGCGGAAACACGCCATCGAGCAGATCCTCTCTGACCGCGACCACGAACAGGCGCGGTCGGCTCTGCGGCACGAACCATCGCGCATTGACCACCACTACATCGAGCGCAAAGCCGAGCGCCGCGGCGCGAACACAGATGTCACGCAGATCACGGCCACGGTGCGATGTCAGCAGTCCAGTGACGTTCTCGAACAAGAGCGCGCTCGGAGCGTCGCGAACTCGCGCGAGCCGTTCGGTCAGATCCAGAAATGGCCAGATCGCTCCTGAGTGCTTGCCCGCCAAGCCGCGGCGATTGCCTGCCAGTGACAGATCGATGCACGGAAAGCTTGCCGTAAGGAGGTCGAGTCGATCAGGCAGGTCTTCGACCGTGATGTCGTTGATGTCGCCAACAACGAGGTCGTCGTCGCCGAACCGGGCCGTGTACATCTCCGCCTTGGCCGGCGCGATGTCGTTGGCGAACGCGCACTGCCAGCCGAGCGGCTCGATCGCTTCGCGGACGAGACCAATCCCGGCGAAGAACTCTGCGAAGCGAGGCATTGCACTCCCTGCGCGAGGCTAATGCTGCTCGTCTTGACGCTCGCATGTGCCGTAACGAGCGCGTGCGGACATCTATGCGCTCATCATAGATCATGTGTTCGTAGGGCCGCCAGCTACCCTCCAACCGAGGAGGACCCATGCGCATCACCTTCTGCGGGACCGGGGCTGGTGGCTCGATTAATCCGTTGCGGGCCAACTCCTCCATTCATCTTGCACACAACGACGTCAACATCCTGCTCGACTGCGGGCCCGGCTTCATGGAGCGCATGATCGGTGCGGAGCTCGACCCCGACCACGTCGTCAGCGTCGTCTACTCCCACCTTCACTTCGACCACGCGATGGGCATCGTCGAGCTCTTCTCCCGACTGCTCGCGCGCACCGGTCCGCCCGTCCAGGTGTTCGGCCCGCGCGACACCGACACCTACATCGAGGCCGCGATCGCCTTCGCCCGAGTCAACGCGACCCACCCGCAGCTCAACGAGTGGCTCGACGGCGTCCGCGTCGAGCTGACCCGGCCCGACGACCAGCGGGAGATCGGCCCCTGGTCGGTGCGCTCCGTCGAGGTCCCGCACGTGCCCAATCTCGAGTGCCTGGCGCGACGCTTCGAGGTCGGCGGCGGCAGCCTCGTCTACAGCGGCGACTCGACCTACGCGCCCGACGCGATGGTGCCGCTCGCCGACGGCGCAGATGTGCTCATCCACGAGGCATTTTCCGACGCCGTGCTCGCGCGTACCGCCGAGCGCGGCTCGTTCTCGGCGCAACAGCGCGAACGCTTCAGCACCGCGATGAGCGGCTCGCACAGCCGCGCCGAGGATGTCGGCCGCACGGCCCAGGCCGCCGGCGTGCGACGCCTCGTGCTCACTCACCTGCTCGCCGCCGAGCGCGAGGACGATCTGCTCGCCGAGGCCGGCCGCGAGTTCGACGGCGAAATCAGCGTCGCGGCCGACGGCATGACCTTCGAGGTCTGACCCCATGCAGGTCCACGAGCTGACCGTGATGATCGGCACCAATCAGCCCGACGCGCTGGCCCGTTTCTACGGCGAGATCCTCGGCCTGACCCGCGTCGAGCGCTTCGCCGATCCCGTGTTCGAAGCCGCCGGCGGCTTCATCCGCATCCTCGACCACTCCGAAATCTCCGGCCCCACCGTCGAGCCGGCCCGAGTGCAGATCAACCTCTTCGTCGACGATGTCGCAGCCGAGTTCGCCCGCATCATCGAACACGGCGTTGCCGTCCACCGTGCGCCAACCCGCGAATCCTGGGGCGGCCAGGTCGCCACCCTGCGCGACCCCGACGGCAACCACGTCCAGCTGCTGGAGATGCTCTAGCAGGCTGCCGAAAAACCCCAACGCGTCCGCTCTTTCTCTCCCCCCGCAAAGCGGGGGGAGATGTCGGAAATCGCTCCCCCTGCGGGGGACCTGCGCGTAATCTCCATTTCCCCTCTCCCCCCGCTCCGCGGGGGGAGATGCCGCAGGCAGAGGGGGGCTCCGGGCGCGGCCTCACCAGATAGCGGAAGCTCCCCACCTTCACTTCGTGGCACCGCCACCGGCAGGGAAGGTCGGAGCAGGGGGATTTACGCGCAGGTCTCCGCAGGGGGAGAAGTGGGAAGGGTGCGGCATCCCCCCGCGATGGGAGCCCCCCTCTGTCACTCCGTGACATCTCCCCCCGCTTTGCGGGGGGAGAGTTTTTCAGAGCGTTCCTAGCGCCTCTACCCTGCTGCCTCAGCCGCGATGATCTCCATGTCGCCGGCGTCGAGCGCCGCCAGCTCGCCCTTGCGGTAGGAGTCGTAGAGCTGGAACAGCTCCTGCTTGTGCGGGCGCTTGCGGCCGATTGGGCAGTCCGCCCACGCCTGATAGTCCTCGTCGCAGTAGCCCATCCGACGCTCCCCGCACTTCGGCTGCAGCGCGCGGCCCAGCTCCGGCGCGACGCGCACCACCTCCGCGCGCATCAGCGACACGACCTTGCGGAACTCCCACTGCGCACGCGTGCAGAGCCGCAGGTCGGCGATGTGCAGCAGCGACGCGTAGTTGACCGTGATCTTGAAGTTCGTATTCGTCGCATTGGGCAGCAGGAAGCGCGCGTCCTCGGCGGGCACGCCGGCCGCGACCATCTTCTCGTAGAGCGCGCCCGCCTCCGCGAACAGCGAGGCCATCTCGTCACCCATCCCGGCCCGCTCGACCGTCCGCGGGATCGTGTACGGGAACTCGCCGCCCTTGTAGGTCACGTAGCGCTGCGACTGCTGCTCGAATGAAATGCCGATGCGGTGCCGCACGAACTGGTGCGAGAACGCCCGCGACACGCCCGAAATCCCGAACTCGAAGCTGACCTGCTCCAGCGGCGACACATGCCCCGTCTGCAGCCGCGCCTCGACGAACGTCAGCATCTGCTCCGGCGAGATGCGCTCGTCGCCGATCCTCGCCAGCACCTGCTCCGGCGTCAGCGCCGAATAGCAGACCCTGAACGCCATATACAGCGCCCGAATCGGGTCCTTCGTGTGCTCAATCAGCGTGACCCGAATCGCCATCCGGCGACCACCCCTCAGCCAAATAGCTCAGGTAACTAAACCGTTGCAGAAGCCGAGGCTAGCAGCGTCGAATCGCGCGCGTGTGACATATCCAAGCGCGCGCCGTGGGGCGCCACCTAGGGCCTGTTCACATCGGCTGAGGGTTGTGGCAGAGTGAGGAGGGTTGGCGGCGCGGTCTTGGTGAGCAGATGACAAACCAGAAGCGACTGACCGACGCGCAGTACGCGCGGATTGCGCCGTTGCTGCCGCCGCCGAGCAACCATCTCAAGATTCCTCATCGTCAGGTGCTCGACGCGTGGTTGTACGTGCTCTATCAGGGTTGCACCTGGCGCGGGCTGCCGACCGAGTTCGGCAACTGGCACACGATCTATGTGCGGCTCAACCGCTGGGCCACAGCGGGCGTGCTGGCACGGGTCGCCGCTGCGTTGCAGCGCGAGGCGCTGGCCGGCGTGGACCTGGACACGCTCGCGCTGGACAGCACGATCATCAAGTTTCACGCCCACGGGACGGGCGCGCCCACAAAAAGGGGCGCCAGGCGATCGGCCGCTCGCGCGGCGGCCTGACCTGCAAGCTGCACGTCGTCGCGGCCGACGACCGCACCCCGCTCGCGTTCGCGCTCTCACCGGGTCAGGCCGGCGATGGACCGGCCGGACGCGCGTTGTTGCGCAGGCTGGGACCGGTCAGCGGTTGCCCGGCGTTGGTCATGGATCGCGCCTACGAGGGAAACCGGACCCGCCGCCTGGCCGTCGAGTTGGGCTACGACCCGGTGGTCCCGCCCAAGTCCAATCGCCGCCAACCCTGGGACTACGACGCCGTTCGCTACCGCAAGCGCAACGAGATCGAACGCTTCTTCTGTCGGCTCAAGCGCTTCCGCCGCATCGCTACGCGCTACGACAAGCTCGACGTCATCTTCCTCAGCCTGATCTACCTCGCGCTCATCTACGACGCACTGCAATCGATGTGAACAGGCCCTAGTTGAACGTGGTCTCGAGACTCGAGCTGGCGTCGAAGAAGTCCTGCAGCGTCTGGTTGAAGCGGTAGAACAGGTCGCGGCGGTTGTAGTCCTCGCCCTTGGCCAGCTCCTCCGGGCTCTCCAGATCGATCGTGTTCAGCGTGTGATGCAGGTCGGCGTGGCCGTTCGACTGGATGTTCTCAATCATCTCCCGCCAGCGCGCCGCGGTCATCACCAGTGTGAAGTCCAGATCGGCCTCGGCCGGCGCCTCCGAAACATCGGCGATCTCGGGAATGTCGAACCCGTCGAAGACCACCTTGATCGTGTGCTCGCCGACGTTCACCCCCATCGCGCAGTCCATCATCCCGAACGCGCGCCACTCGGGGTCGTCGAGCACCCGGTCGCGCAGTGCTTCAAACCAGTCAACGGAAGGAAACGCGGGCATCGCGATCGTCCCCTCATGCTCTTCGTGCTGCGGCGCGCAGGAGCTGATTGAGGTGCGCCGCCCCCAATCCTAAGCCACGCCGGGCGTTACGTCGGTAGGCAGCGGCTGTGGATTACTGCTCGCGCGGATCGAACAGGCGCTCCCAGTCGGGCCCGTCACGCCGCCACTCGTTCGCCTGTCGCGACGGCCGGATCAGCTCGATCACCACGATCGCCGCCGCCGTCGCGGCCGCCAGCACGCCCAGCGTGCGCAACGCGATCGCTGTCGCGCGCTTCAGATCGTTCCGATTCGGCGGCGGCCGCTGCCAGCCCGTGATCCGCCCGTTCCAGACCAGCCGCCGGTCGAGCGCCACCGTCATCGCCGTCACCGCCAGCGGCGTCTCGGTCGAATCGACGATGTCGTCGAGATGCAGCGCCAGCGATCCGCCACCCGCACCACGCGCAGCCAGCAGCGTCGCGCCCCCGGCGATCGCATCGCGCGCCTGCTGCACCGCCGCCAGCTGCCCCGTCGACTCCAACACTGTGGCCAACGGCCCGTCGGCCCCGCCCGCGACGCCGCCGATGCTCTCTGCCGCGGCCCAGGCGACCGCACCGGGCAGATCGCCCACGGCGTACGCCGCCCACGGTCCGACCACGCCCTCGCTCGCGCCCTGAGCGAGTTCGCCAAGCTCCAGCTCGACCAGACCCGTCATCGCGGCCGGGTCGCCGGCGGCCGCCAGCTCGCGCTCGGCCTGCCGGGCGGCGCGCAGGCTGCGCCACGCGTCGAACGTGCTGGCCAGCACCGCGGCCTGCAGCAGCAGCAACGGCAATCGCCCGCGTCCCCGCGCCGACGAGCGGCCCAGCAGCGCCGCGACGCGCGTCGCGACAACCGCCAGCAGCACCGGCAGCACCGCGCGCAGGCGCGGCGCGGGGACCCGCGCGGCAGCTCGCTCAAGCGCCCACGACAACCAGGTGCGGTGCGGATGCGGCGGCGGACGGAACAGCCGCTGCCGCGCTGCGTCGATCAGCAGCGCCAGAGCAAACACGGAGATGCGATCGACGATCCGGCGCATAATTCCTCGCGCTCTGCGGCTGGCGCCAGATTAGGGTTGCGTTTCGTGACGCGCTTGTGTATCCCAAATGACATAGCGGTGGATGCTGCCGCATCGCTCGCCGTGATTGCTTGACATGGCGTAGGTCGATCCGCACAATGTGCGAGGTTTCACAAACGAGCGATCGTGCTGGAATTCACAATCGTTCGATGGGCGTTAACCGGGCGCCCGTAGGGAGCAATCGAGATGCCAGTCACCCCACCTTCGCAATGCCCTCGCTGTAGCGGTTCGATGTTGGTCGAGTCCGATGCGCACAGCGTCTACTCGAGCTGCCTCGCCTGCGGCTACATCTATGAGAGCAGCATCATCTCAGTCTTCGAGCTCGAGCGCGAGCAGGCTGTCGAAGAGGGCCGCCAGCGCCGTCGACAGCCGTCCCACGGCAAACTCCGCCTGTAGTCCGCTCCCCAGCGTTGACCCAGCGCCGGCTCCGGCGCTTCGACCGCGTAGCGGCGACCAATCGGTAGCGCGTCAGGGCAACCTGACGTCGCCCGAGCGCCCGCCGCGCTTCTCGCGCAGCCGGATCTCGCCGATCCGCATCCCGCGGTCGACCGCTTTGGCCATGTCGTAGACGGTCAGCGCCGCCACGCTGACCGCCGTCAGCGCTTCCATCTCCACACCTGTTCGCCCCTCGCAGCGCACCGTCGCGCGGATCTCGATCCGCGGCGGGTCCGTCTGCGGCGCCAGCTGCACATCGATGTGCGACAGCATCAGCGGATGGCAGAGCGGGATCAGCTCGTGGGTCCGCTTCGCCGCCATCACCCCCGCCAGCTGCGCCGTGACCAGCACATCGCCCTTCTTCAACTGAGCGCTCTCGATCAACCGCAGCGTCTCCGCCTGCATCTCAACTCGACCCTCGGCGACGGCGGTTCGCTGCGTGATCTCCTTATCGCCGACATCAACCATCCGCGCGCGGCCCGCCGCGTCCACGTGGCTCAGACCCGCCGCCGCCTGCGACTGGTCAGCCGCCAATGTGCGACATCTCCACCTTCGGCAGGTCGCCGGTCGCCGCGCTGCGCAGCTCCGAGTAGCGGTCGTCACGGACCCGCCAGATCCCGGCGATCCGCTCGAACAGCTGCTCATCCGTCTGGCCACCCCGCAACGTCGCGCGCAGGTCGTGCCCCACACTCGCGAACAGGCAGGTGTAGAGCTTGCCCTCGGCCGAAATCCGCGCCCGCGTGCAATCGCCGCAGAACGGCTGCGTGACCGACGTAATCACTCCGATCTCGCCCGAGCCGTCGCGCCAGCGCCAGCGTCGCGCCACCTCACCGCGATAGGACGGCTCGACCGGCTCCAGCGGCAGCGACGATTGCAGCCGCTCGATGATCTCGGCCGCCGGCACCACATCGTCCAGCTTCCAGCCGTTCGATGTCCCCACGTCCATGTACTCGATGAACCGCACGATGTGCCCGCTGCCGCGGAAGTGCTCGGCCAGCCGCGTGATCTCGCCCTCGTTCATGCCGCGCTGAATCACCGAGTTGATCTTCACCGGCGCCAGCCCCGCCGCGGCTGCTGCGTCGATCCCGGCCAGCACTCGCTCCAGCGGAAAATCGACGCCGTTCATCCGACGGCTCACCGCGGGGTCGATCGCGTCGAGGCTGACCGTCACCCGGTTCAAGCCGGCCTGCGCCAGATCCTCGGCCAGCGAGGCCAGGCGCGAGCCGTTCGTGGTCAGCGCCAGGTCCACCGCAGGCAGCGCGTTGCGCAGCATCCGCACCAGCGTCGGGAGCTCGGCACGCACCGTCGGCTCGCCGCCCGTGAGCCGCAGCTTGCGCAGGCCCAGACGCGCGAACACCGACGTCAGCCGCACGATCTCCTCGAAGCTGAGGATGTCCGCCCGCGGCAGGAACTGGTAGCCGGGCCCGAAGATCTCCGCGGGCATGCAGTAGGGGCAGCGGAAGTTGCAGCGGTCCGTGACCGAAACGCGCAGGTCCTGGAACACGCGCCCCAACTGATCGACTGGAGCATCAACGAGCGGGGCAACGAGCGGTGACTGTCGGTGTGCGGCCATCAGAGTCCTCAGCGCCCCGCGGTCAGCGTGTGGTGCAGCACCTTCAGCGCCCAGCTCGCGTCGGCGAGCGCGTGCGCACGGTGACTGATCTCGTTCTTCTCGGCCGCGCTCAGCTCCGCCATCCGACGCCCGTCGAGCAGCTCGAAGACCGGGTCATAGCCGAAGCCGAGATCGCCGCGTTCGTCCATTGCAATTCGACCTTCAACCGAACCCTCGCCGACACGCACATTGGTCGTGAACGGAAAGGCCAGCGCGATGACGCAGCGAAATCGCGCGCCGCGCTGCTCTGCCGACGTCGCCCTCAGCGCTTCGAGCAGCTTGGCGCGGTTGGCCGCGTCGTCGGCCTGGAGTCCAGCATATCGTGCGCTGTAGATCCCCGGCGCGCCCTCCAGCGCATCGACCTCGAGCCCCGAATCATCCGCCAGCGACGGCAGCCCCGCCGCGTTCGCATACGAGCGCGCCTTGCGCGCAGCGTTGGCCTGATACGTATCCCCGTCCTCGACGACCTCGAAGTCGGCCAGGCCGACATCGGCCGGCGCCACCAGCTCCCACTCGCCGACATCCGCGTCACCGTCCCGCAGCCGCTCGAACAGCTGCCGAAACTCGCGCAGCTTCCCGCTGTTCCCGGTGGCGATCAGCAGTCGCTGCGCTCCTTGCGCTCCTTGCACCTTCTCCGCACGTGGCGCCATGCCGCGACCGCCGGCCGGCCTTACGCGCCCTCTTGCTCGAGCTCGGCCGAGTACTCACCGCGCCGCGCCGCGCTGGTGACGCGCGCGCGGTGCTGGAGCGCCGCCTGCGCCGCCGCCACGTTGTCAGCCTGACCGGCCCAGACGCCCAGCGGCGTCGCCTGCAGGCCGCGCCCGTACGAGAAGCTCAGCTCCCACGGCGCGCCCTCCACGGCGGCCAGCCGATTGATCGCATCGAGATTGATCGTCGCCTCCGCGTCGCTCTGTCCGCCCGAGAGGAACACGCAGCCGGGCACCGACGCGGGCACCGCGTTGCGGAACACCCGCAGCGTCTCCGCTGCCACCAGCTCCGCCGGCGCGCGCTCCGCCGCGCTCTTGCCCGAGAGCACCATGTTCGGCTTCAGCAGGCTGCCTGCCAGGTCGACCTGCTGCACGGCGCAGGCCGCGAACGTCGCGCGCAGCGCACGCTCGGTCGCGTCGGCGCAGGTTGCGATGTCGTGCTCGCCATCCATCAGCACCTCCGGCTCGATGATCGGCACCAGCCCAGCCTCCTGCGAGAGCGCCGCCATCCGCGCCAGCGCGTGCGCGTTCACATCGATGCAGTAGTCGGTCGGAATTCCATCACCGATCGTGATCACCGCGCGCCACTTGGTGAATTGCGCGCCAAGCTCGCGGTACTCGGCGAGCCGATCGCGCAGCCCATCCAGACCCTCAGTGACCTTCTCTGCTGTCGATCCCGCCAGGTCCTTCGCGCCCTTGTCGATCTTGATCCCCGGAATCACCCCGTTGGAAGTCAGCACCTCGACGATCGTCCGTCCGTCCGAGGCCTGCTGCCGCAGCGTCTCGTCGAACAGGATCACACCCGAGATCGAGTCGCCGATCCCGTCCGCCGTGAACAGCAGCTGGCGCCAGTCGCGACGGTTTGTCTCGGTCGACTCGACGCCGATCCCGTCGAACCGTCGTTGAATCGTCGGCGCCGACTCATCGGCGGCGAGGATGCCCTTGCCCGGCGCCACAAGCGCGCGCGCAATCGCGTGAAGGTCGGCGTTGCTCATCAGCCCAGGCTCCTTAGGTACAGGGGCCTCAGCGGGCGCTGAGACGCTCCACGACAGATTCCACCACGTCGGCGTTGCCGACGATCAATGGTGTGCGTTGGTGCAGCCGTTCCGGCTGCAGATCGAGAATGCGCTGAACCCCGTTGCTGCCCGCGCCCCCTGCCTGCTCCGCGACGTAGCACAGCGGGTTGGCTTCGTAGCCCAGCCGCAGCTTGCCTTCCGGGCTCTTGCGGTCGCCCGGGTAGAGGAAAATCCCGCCCTTGAGTAGGTCACGGTGGAAGTCGGCCACCAGCGAGCCCACGTAGCGCAGCCCATAGGCCTGGCGCAGCTCCGCGACGGCCGCCTGCATCTCCGGCTCCCAGTTGCCCTGGTTGCCCTCGTTGATGCTGTACGCGCCGCACGTCGCAGGAATCACGATGTTCGGGTGGCTGTGCGCGAACCCGCCCGTATCCGGGTCCAGCGTGAACCCGTCCACCTGCCCCGGCGTCGCCACGACCAGCACCGTGCTCGAGCCGTACACCACATACGTCGCCGCGATCTGTTCACGCCCGGGCCGCAGCAGGGTCTGCTCGGTCACCGGCGAGTCATCGCTGCGCTTGTAGATCGCAAAGATCGAGCCGATCGTCACCGCCACATCGATGTTGTTCGAACCGTCGACGGGGTCGAACAGCGTCAGATACGGGTGCGACGGCTCATCGCTCACGAACACGGCGTCTTCAAGCTCCTCGCAGGCCAGCGCCGCGACGCGCCCGCATTCGCTCAACACCTCGACGAACGTGTTCGTCCCCGCCTCGTCCAGCTTCTGGACCAGCTCGCCCTGCACATTCGTCTCGCCTGTCTCGCCCAGCAGGTCGAGCAGCGCCGCGCGACGGGTCAGCGCATCGACCCGCGTCGCGCCCTCCGCAATCGCCTCGATCACTTCAATCAGGCCGCCGGTGTCGTCACGTTCCGCCAGCGTCGCCTCAAGTACGTCTCGCAGGGAGCTGGCCATCTGCCGCGCCTCTCGTTCCGTAGCCTAACCGCTGCCCACCCACTGCCTGATCGTCGCAGCCGCGCACGGAGCGATCAAGCGCAGGGGCGCCCCTGCGTATGTCGTGCACCTGTCGTGAGCACGCCGGCCGGGCTTGAGCGCGCCGCTCTGTCTGCTCCCCGCCAGAACGTACATGCGCCCCAATCGCGTTACATCGGCGCGATGTTCCGAGATCCACTGCACGGCACTGAACGATCCCGACCACTTCTGAACAGCAGCTGCCGTTCCGACCAGATAGCGCCGTGGTTCGATGCCAGGCCGGCCGCCGCGACGGCCGAACACCTGACCAACGCCACCGCTGTGAGCGCGAGGAACAAGCCGATCGATCGGCGGCGCTACGATAGAAACACGATGCCAATTCGACCGAACAATCATCCCAGTCAGCGGAGCCGCCGCCGATGACCAGCGACGACGCCGATCAATCGGTGGACGCTGATTATTCCGCCACGATCGATTGGCTGATGGACTTCGCCGACTTTGAGCGCGGCTCGCTGCCGCGCCGCTCGCAACCCACGTTCGCACTCGATCGGATCCGCTCGCTGCTGCGCCGCGTCGGCGATCCGCAGCTCGGCCCACGCACCGTTCACATCGCCGGATCCAAAGGCAAGGGCTCGACCGCCGCCAGCGTGGAATCCGTGCTGCGCGCCGCCGGCCTGCGCACCGGGATGTTCACCAGCCCACACCTGCACTCCTTCCGCGAGCGCATCGTGATCGACGGCGCGCTGCTCCCGCTCGACGAATTCAGCGCCCTCGCCGGCGAGCTGCGGCCGCACGTTGAGGCCGAGCTCGCGGCCTTGCCGGGCCACATCAGCACCTTCGAACTGCTCACTGCGATGGCCTTTATCGCCTTCCGCCGCCACGCGGTCGACGTTCAGATCGTCGAGGTCGGCCTCGGCGGCCGGCTCGACTGCACCAACGTCTTCCGCGAGAAGAACGTCGGCGTGATCACCTCGCTCTCGCACGAGCACACGGAGATCCTCGGCGACCGGATCGAGCAGATCGCGGCCGAGAAGGCCGGCATCCTGACCGCCGGCACCCACGCCGCCGTGCTGGCCCCGCAGCGCTCCGAAGCCGCCGCCGCAGTGGTCCGCAACGCCGCCGACGACATCCCCACGCCGCTCGTCGATGTGGCCGCCGCATATGCCTGGGAGCCGGCCGGCGTCGAGCCCTGGGGCCAGTGGTTCCGGCTCACCCGCCGCATGCTTCGACCGGGCGAGCCGGAGCAGCAGCTGTTGCTCACGCCGCTGCTCGGCGACTACCAGATCGAGAACGCCGTCAGCGCCGTCGCCGCGCTCGACCTGCTGCGCTCGCAGGGCCTCGAGATCCCCAACGCTGCCGTGCACACCGGCCTCGCCACGGTCAACTGGCCTGGCCGCCTCGAAGAGCTGCACTGGCCCGAGACCCCCGCCGCGCGCGCCAAGCCGCGTCTCGTCGTCGATGGGGCCCATAACGGCGAATCCGTGCGCCGCGCGCTCGAGGCGCTCGACTCCTACTTCCCCCACGAGCGCCTCGTCCTGGTGCTCGGCGTGCTGGGCGACAAGGCGCTCGACGCGATCGTCGCCGCCGTCACCGAACGAGCCTCCGCGATCGTGCTCACCGCCTCCGACCATCCACGCGCGCGACCGGCCGACGACCTCAGCCTCGCGTTCGCCGGCTGGGACGGCTCGGTCGCCGTCGCGCCGTCCGTCGAGGCAGCACTCTCGGCCGCCCGCGAACTCGCCGAGGGCGAGGGCGACCTCGTCGCCGTGCTCGGCTCACTCTCACTCGCTGCCGACGCACGCGCCTGCGTCCACCGCCTCACCGACGGACCCAACCGCGAAGCGGACAACTGGGCCCCAGCCGACGCGACCGCCGATGCAGCGACCGACCTCGACCCACAGTCAACGAGCTAACCATGGTCACCACCGACCGAATGCGTGTCGTCGTGACCGGCATGGGCGCGATCTCCCCCTACGGCGCCGGCGTCGAAACGTTCTGGCAGCCCGTCGTCGCCGGCCAAAGCGGGATCGCCCCGCTTGAGCTGTTCGATGTCGAGGGCTTCTCCTGCACGATCGGCGGCGAAGCGCGCGACTTCGACGCACGTGACTTCATGGACCGCAAATCGGCCCGCCGCATGGCCCGCTTCTCACAGCTGGCGGTCGCCGCCGCGCGCGAGGCGATCGAAGACGCCGCGCTCGACCTCGATTCGCTCGACCGCGCGCGCATCGCGGTCGTGCTGGGCAACGGCAGCGGCGGCTTCCCCGAGCTCGAAGCCGGCGCGCGCAAGCTCGTCGACCGCGGCGGGATGCGCCTCGACCCGCTCTTCATCCCCAAGGTCCTGCCCAACATGGCCGCCGCCAACATCGCCATGCAGTTCGGCCTGCTCGGCTACAACACCACCGTCGTGACCGCCTGCGCCGCCGGAACCCAGGCGATTGGCGAGGCCGCCGACGTGATCCGCCGCGGCCAGGCTGACATCGTGGTGACCGGTGGCTGCGAGGCCGGCTTCTCGCAGCTCGGCCTCGGCGGCTTCGCCGTGATGCGCGCCCTGACCTCCCAGAACGATGACCCCCAGCGCGCCAGCCGCCCCTTCGACGCCGACCGCGACGGCTTCGTGCCCGCCGAGGGCGCCGGCGTGCTGATCCTCGAGAGCGAAGCCTCCGCCCGCGCGCGCGGCGTTGACTTCCAGATCGAGGTCGCCGGTTTCGGCTCCAGCGCCGACGCCCATCACCTCGTGATGCCCGACGCCGAAGGCGCCGGCCCAGTCCGCGCGATCCGCTGGGCCATGGAGGACGCCGGCATCGTTCCCGAGCAGATCGACTACATCAACGCCCACGGCACCTCGACGCCGCTCAACGACGCCTCCGAGACCCGCGCAATCAAGATCGCGCTCGGCGAAGCCGCGGCCAACGTCGCGATCTCATCGACCAAATCGATGATCGGCCACGCCTTCGGCGGCGCCGGGGGGCTCGAATCGATCGCCGCGATCAAGGGCATGATCGAGGGCCGCATTCACCCCACCGTGAACTACGAGACGCCCGACCCCGACTGCGACCTCGACTACGTGCCCAATGTCGCGCGCGAGGCCGATGTGCGGGTGACGCTCAAGAACTCGTTCGGCTTCGGCGGCCAGAACGCCTGCCTGGTCTTCCGCCGCATCGATTGACCGGCGCGGCATGCGAGAAGAAACGCGACCGCCGTCTGCGCGTCGGCTACGGTCTGCGCTGCTGCTGACCGCCGCCTGCATAGCGCGACCGGCTGTGCTGACGACGTGCAAGAGCAGGCCGCTCCTCCGCATCTTGACTTCACATTCTACGCGCATCATGATGTCTCCATGAGGACGACGCTGACGCTGGACGACGACCTTGCGGCCGCCCTCAAGGAGCAGGCTCGCCTCCTCGATCGGTCGTTCAAGCAGGTGGTGAATGATGCCCTGCGGCGGGGTATGTCGCTCGCCGTTGCGGACGACCGGCCGGCCTATCGCGTCCGCCCGATTCAGAGCGGGTTCAAGCCCGGCATCGACCCGCTCAGGCTCAACCAGATCAATGACGAGCTTGAGGCCGAAGCATTCGCGCGACGGGCTCCTGAGTGATCATTCCAGACCTGAATCTGCTGATCTACGCCCACAACGACGCCGCGCCGCTGCACGCGCCCGCTCGTCGCTGGTGGGAAGCGCTCGTGAACGGCACGGAACGGGTCGGCGTGCCCTGGGTCGTGACGACCGGCTTCGTCCGCCTACTCACGCACCCCAGCGTGCTCAGCCACCCGACAAGGCCGGAACAGGCTGTTGACTATGTGCAGGAGTGGTTCAACTTCTCCCACGTCACGCCGCTCAACCCCGGCACAGAGCACCTGACGTTGTTCCGCGGCGCTCTGGCAGCCTCGGGCGTGGGGGGCAACCTGGTCACGGACGCGCACATCGCGGCCCTGGCGATTGAGTATCAGGCGGAGCTGCACTCGAACGACGCGGATTTCGGCCGCTTTCCGGGCCTCCGCTGGCGCAATCCCCTCTGATCCGAGCGGGGCGTGTCGGCTGGCCGCGCTGGTCACACAGTCACACAGTCACACATCGCCGCGGGACAGCTCCTCCGCGATGCAGGGGAGCAGGAACAGGTCGGTGCGTTCAGGCGCTCGAGATCGCGGGTCGGTAGCGCTCGGGCAGCATCTCATCAAGCAGCCGCTCCAGCGCCATCGTGTGCGAGCAGGTCCCCGTATCAGCGAAGAAGTGACAGTCGCAGCGCCAGCCGTCCGGGCTCAACGACGCGGTGTGCGTGGTCGAATCGCCGCGTACATCGCAGCGCAGCTCGGTAAAGCGAAAGCGATCGGTTTCGCTGGCGTAGATTCGTGCCTTTTCGATCTTGGAGATGAGGCTGCTCTGCATCGCTGCTCCTCGCGGATCCGTCGCTCGGGAGTAGGCCCTCATGGTACAGCGGCGCCCAGCTCCGCTGTGGCCAGCGTGGAGTACTGTGCGCCGCCCGGCGTCAGCGTGCTGTGGATCAGCCGGATCGATGAGATCGCGAACGGCCGATCACTCGTTTCAACCTGGGCCGCCGCCCGCCGGCCCGCCTCCGCCTGCTCGCGCGTCGCGCTGCGCCGCGCCCGCCCCAGCGTGATGTGCGGCCGCAGCGGCCGGTCGGGCGGGTCCCAGCCCTCGACGGCCAGCTGCTCGTTGAGCGACCCCGCGAGCCGCTCCAACCGCTCGATTTCGCCCTCCAGCCCGATCCACAGCACCCGCGCCCGCCGGCCCCCGAACGTACCCCCCGGACCCAGCGACAGACTCAGTGGCGCCGCCATCGCTGCAGTGCGCTCCAGCGCCGCGGTCGCGGCAGCGATCCGCGCCTCCGCCGTGTCGCCCAGAAATCGCAGCGTGAGGTGAATCGCCGCCGGCGCCACCAGCCGCCAGCCGGGCAGACCGGCAGCGCCTTCCGCGTGGACAGCGTCGAGCCCTGCGACGATCTCGCGCTGCGCCGAGGCCGACAGGTCCGCGGCGATGAACAGGCGGAGTGGTCTCGTCACACCGCGAGCGTAGGTCCGCACTTTATGGCGGAGCGCAGTTTACGTACGGATTGGACGCTTGGGAGTGCGCGGTTAACATGCGCGCAAAGCTTGAACCACCCACGTTCGACGGGGAATCGATGACCACGACTCAGATGCCGGAGACGCGCGACCACGCGCGCAATGTGGCCGAACTCGAGACGACCTGCCGACGCATCCGCGAACACATCGTGCGGATGACCCACGCAGCCCAATCGGGCCACCCCGGCGGCTCGCTCTCCGCTGTCGAAATCCTCACCGCCCTCTACTTCGGCGGCGTGATGCGCCACGACCCGACCAATCCCGACTGGCCCGACCGCGACCGCTTCGTGCTCTCCAAGGGCCACGCCACCCCCGTCATCTACGCCGCGCTGGCCGAGGCCGGCTACTACAGCCGCGACCTGATCCCCAGCTTCCGCGCGCTCGGCAGCGAGCTCCAGGGCCACGTGGTGCGCGGCCGCCCGCCCGGCATCGAGATGAGCGGCGGCGCGCTCGGCATGGGCCTCTCCTTCAGTGTCGGCCTCGCCCTCGGCCAGCGCCTCGATGGGCGCGACAGCCGCACCTGGTGTCTGGTCGGCGACGGGGAGCTCAACGAGGGCCAGAACTGGGAAGCCATCATGTCGGCGGCTCACTTTGAGCTCGACCACATCACTGCGATCGTCGACCGCAATCACTTCCAGAACGACGGCGCGGGCGCCGAAATCATGCGCATCGAGCCGGTCGCCGACAAGTGGGCCGCCTTCGGCTGGGGTGTGCATCACGTCGACGGCCACGATGTCGGCGCGGTCGTGGAGGCGCTCTGCGCCGCCCGCGAAGCGACCGGCGCGCCGCAAGTCGTGATCGCCGAGACGGTCAAGGGCCACGGCGTCTCCTACATGGCCGAGAATCCCGGCGGCTGGCACGGCAAGGGCCCCAGCGATGCCCAACTCGCGCAGGCCATCGAGGAGATCTGGGCATGACCACCCAGGCAGCCACGCAGGCGGCTCCACCGCCCGCCGCGACTCGCGAAGCCTACGGCCCCGGGCTGCTGCGCCTCGCCCGCGAGGGCTACGACATCGTCGCGCTCGACGCCGACCTCTCCGCCTCCACCGGCGGTAACAAACTCGCAACCGAGTTCCCGGAGCGCTGGTTCACCGTCGGCGCGGCCGAGGCCAACATGATCTCGATGGCCGCCGGCCTCGCCGCCACCGGCAAGACGGTCTTCGCCGCCTCATTCGCCGTGTTCATGCCCGGCCATTGCTTCGACCAGATCCGCGTGCAGATCGCCCAGCAGCGCATGAACGTGAAGCTCGTCGCCAGCCACGGCGGCGTCAGCGTTGGCGAAGACGGCGCATCGGCACAGGCGATCGAGGACCTCGCCCTGGTGACCGCGCTGCCCGGCATGAACGTCGTCGTGCCCTGCGATGTCGTCGAAACCGAAGCGGCGATGGTCGCCGCCGCCAACGACGCCGATCCCTGGTACATCCGGGTCGGCCGGCCCAAGCTGCCCGTCGTCTACACCGAGGGCCCACGCTTCGAGTTGGGTCGGGCCGATCAGCTGCGCGACGGTTCGGACGTCAGCCTGCTCGCCTGCGGCCTGCTGGTCGAGCCGGCGCTCCGGGCCGCCGACGCGCTCGCCGCCGAGGGCATCGCTGCCCGCGTGCTCAATATGTCAACGCTGAAGCCGATCGATGAAGCCGCGATCATCGCCGCAGCGCGCGAGACCGGCGCGATCGTCACCGCCGAAGAACACAACGTGATCGGCGGCCTCGGCTCGCTCGTCGCGCGCACGCTCGCGCTCCACGCCCCGACCCCAATGGAGCAGGTCGGCGTCGCCGACCGCTTCGGTCAGTCGGGCCCATGGCAGGCGCTGCTGAAGGAGTACGGGCTGACGTCGGCGTCGGTGGCAGAGGCGGCGAGGCGGGTCATCGCGCGGAAGTAGGCTTCAGTCGGCGGCGGCGACGGTATCCGATTCAGAGTCACTACGCTCCGCCAAGAGCGCTCGCGCGCGCGCCATGAGCGCATCGTGCATGATCTCGAACATCTCGACGGACGCGCCGTACGCCTTGGACAGTGTCTTGATTTCCTCGCGGCTGAACTCGACGGTCAGTCGCATACCGGGGTTCTCGGGCGGCGTCCAGTCATCGTCCACATACTCGTAGTTGTCCGGATCCTCATAGTCGGCGATTTCCGCCTCAACTTCTGCGCGCACCTCCGGATCCAGAGATTCGAGCCATGCGTGGCGGGAATCGGTCATCGCCTGCTCCTTGCAGCTTCAGCGTAGCGACTAATGTCCAGCGGCGAGGCCTCGTAAATTAAGACCACTTCCGAGCTCCCATCAGGCTTGGGGAGATCGATCACCACAGCCAGGATGGCGCCGGCAGGACCACGTCCGATCTGCCGCCACCGCGGGGGGCGGACCGAGACCTCGCCCGTCTCGTCCTGAGCGAACCGCCCGTCCTGCCAAATCCACTTGGGACTCCGCTCGTATACGGCTTGCGCGTCGTCGAGGACGTAGCCGCGCCGGTCGATCTTGGTCGCACCACTCGGCGCAATCGTCAGCCCTTGAGTGGGCCGCGGGCGCTGCTCAGGCACCGCCCAGCCAATCGGCAACGTCATCGAGGTCTTCGTACCAGATGACGTCGCGATGGAGACCAGGGGGGCGTTTGCCATCGCCCTCCTCGACCAACACCGCGGCCGACCCTGCCGCGCGCGCGCCGTCGACATCGGAGACCACTGAATTGCCGATGTGCACCATCCGAGTCACACCAACGCCGAGCTCCCTCGCCGCGTGCCTGAAGATCTCGGGATCGGGTTTCGCGCAGCCCACCTCGCAACGGCGCTCAGTCGGCGGCGGTCAGATTGCCAGCGTCATCGGCTTCGGCGCGTAGCTCATGCGCGCGCTCAAGCGCGGCCGACTTAATGAACTCGAACGGGTCGGCATCACCGATCGCGCTGAACAGAATCTCGCATTCTGCTCGATCGAAATCAACTTCGAAGACGATCCCGGCATCGGGATCGACTTCGACTTCGATCGGCTCACCAGGCGGGAGGGAGCGGTACAGATCGCACTCCTCGTCCTCCGTGAGCGGCGCTGGGTCGACCTCGTAGACGAACGGGTCTGGTCCCAAGGCGCTCTTCAGCGACTCGTCCATATCGGCATTCCTCCAAGAAGATCATAGCGAGCCACGTCGACCTCCCTGGCCGGCATGCCGGTCACGATCGCACTCACTCGTTGAACCGGCAACTCCAGCACGAACGTCAGCATCCGACCGCTGCCGTCCGGGCCAATCATCAGCCAGCGCCGCGGCGTCCGTTTGGATGTGCCGTCAGCGGTGTGGATCACCTGCGGTTCCTGACGGAACAACTTCGGACTCCCGAACAGTACTTCGTTGGCATGCCGCACCGACACACCATGCCTCGACAGCTTCTCGTGCACGGTTGCGCTCGCGCTCAGCCTCAGAATCCGTCTTCGACGGAACGGCGCAGCCATGACCTCAGCCCTCCAGCCACCTCACCACCGCAGCCAGGTCTTCGCACCACACCACTGACTCATCCAGACCGGCGCGGCGCGGACGCGAGCCCTCTTCGACCAACACCGCGGCCGCCCCTGCCGCGAGCGCGCCATCGACATCAGAGATCACCGAATTCCCAATGTGCACCGTCCGGGTGACATCGACGCCGAGCCGCCTCGCTGCATGCCTGAAGATCTCGGGATCGGGCTTCGCGCAGCCCACCTAGCAACAGCGCTCAGTCGGCGGCGGTCAGACTGCCAGCGTCATCGGCTTCGGCGAGCAGCTCACGCACGCGAGCCATGGTCGTCTCGCGAATGAACCTGATCGGATTCTCGCCACGACCGACGGCCCGGTGCAGTTCGGCCTGTTCTTCGCCGGAGAATCGCACCCGCAGGATCAGACCGGCGTCGGGCGCCACCTCGATCTCGATCGGGCTGCGCCTGGACGGATCGCCATAGAGCGTCCGCTCCTCGGCATCAGTCAGCCGTTCTGCCACTGCGACATCCCTCCGCCTTGAGCTTAGCCAGATATGTCGGCGGCACCGGAAATCCAGCCGGTCACCACGTGACTGACGCGGTCGGGCTCCGGATGCTCCAGCACGAACGTCAACATCCGGCCTCCACGATCTGGCCCGACCATGATCAGCCGCTCGGGCTGGATCCGATCGCGTCCACTCCCGTCGGGCACGTTCGTTGCTGGCTGAGTATCGAACTTCGGGGCTCCGTTCAGTACTTCTACGGCGTGGTCGAGCGATAAGCCCTTGCTGAGGAGCTTGTCGATGACGTACTCGCTCCCTTCCAGGTCAACGATCCGCCGTCGACGCGGAAGCCCTGGATTCACTCCGCCAGCCACCGCGCCACCGCAGCCAGGTCTTCGCACCACACCACCGCCTCATCCAGACCGTCGGGGCGCGGGCGGGAGCCCTCCTCGACCAACACCGCGGTCGCCCCTGCCGCGAGCGCGCCATCGACATCGGAGATCACTGAGTTGCCGATGTGCACCGTCCGGGTGACATCGACGCCGAGCTCCCTCGCCGCGTGCATGAAGATCTCGGGATCGGGCTTCGCGCAGCCGACCTCCCCTGAAATAAACAGCGCATCGAACCGGCCTTCAAGCCCCGCCGACGCGATCTTGCGCCGCTGCATGTCGCCGTCGGTGAAGTTCGTGATCACGCCAACCGGCCCGTGCCGCCGCGCAGCGACGACCGCCTCGAGCGCACCCGGGATCGCTGTCGCCCGCTCGATCCGCTCGTCGGCGTAGATCGCCAACACACCGGCGAACGCAGCGCTCTCAGGATCGAGCTCGCAGCCGATTCGCTTGAGCGCCCGCGCGAACCAGCCGGCCATGTCAAACCACGGCGGCCATTGCCCACCGTTCTCGCGCAGCACGTCGGCCACAACCTGCGCCACCGCGTCCGCGAATCCATCCGGCGCGACTGTCGTCAGACCGCGGCGGACGAGCTCGCTCCCGACCGCGCAGCGCGCTTCGCGCACGCCCACGCGCTCGCTGACGAGCGTGCCATCGAGGTCGAAGAAGACGGCCTCGAACCGTGCAGCGTCATCGCTCACGCGTCGTCGTCAGCTGCTGCTTCGAGCTCTTCCTGCTCGTCGAGCTCGTCCTGGTAGATCTCGAGCGGCCAGATTGGCCAGTCGAGCACCGCGTCCGGCGGGTCTTCGGTCGCGCCCTCCGGGTGCTCCACGTCGGGCTCGTGATCGGGCACGTACGTCTGAATCGGCCGGGCCGAGAACTCGATCCCGTCCTCGTGCGTGACGATGTTGCTCAGCTGGTAGGAGATCCAGGCGAGGCAGCGGCACTCGACGCGGAATGACACGGCGAAGCGCCGCCGCATCAGCGCCTCTTCACGGATGAAATCGTGGAACTCCCCGAGCTCCTCGGGCGGCAAGACTTCGTCGATCCGGCCCTCGAGCAGCAGCTCGACCGCGTCGGCCGCTTCGGCGGTCTCGGCGGCCTCGCTCGCTCCCAGTGCTGCGACATCTGCTTCGGCGGTGTCTTCCGGCATGGCTATCTCTCGTTCGCGTTACGTCGGATTCAGTTTTGCGAGGCCGGCGCCTGGCTGCCCAGCTCATCGGAGGCAGTGGCGTCGATGTCGGTGTTGGTAGACCAGACGCCGATCTCCGCGCCCCGCCACACCGTCACGATCAGATCATCACGCAGCGGGTCGGCTGAGCTCGCGATCCGGTCGTCGAGGTCGGCGATCACGTCCTGGACGTCTTCCTCCGACCACGACTCAGGGACGCAGAGCGTCGCGTAGATCAGCGGCGCCGCGAAATGCAGATCGACTCGCCCGCGGCTGCCCGACTCGTTCTCAACGATGTAGCACTCGGAGTGCGGCGTGCGGCTCTCGCGTTCGTAGTGAAACATCAGCGCCTAGAGCACGTGGTAGAGCAGCAGGTGCTCGCCGAGTACGTCGTTGGCGAAATCGTTCTCGATGTCGCGCCAGACCGAGTGAATGTGATTCGCCCCGTTCTGCCGGTTGTCGAACTCGACCACGAAGTTGCCCCCGTGAATCCGGTAGTAGTGCGGCTCGGCGCGGTCGAGCGGGCCCGCCCAGGCCCAGTGCAGCCCGTCGAAGCCCGCCGACTCGATCCTGCGCCACATCTCCGCGGCCACGTCCGCCGGCGCCTGCTCGACGTACACGCCGACCAGCCGTCGCAGCAGATCGCGCTGCGCATCCGTGAACTCGCTCGCCGGCAGGCCCTGCTCGGGCGGCAGCGAGACGCGCGACGCGTTGTAGGTCAGGATGTCCCACGGCGCCTCGCTGTAGATCGTGGCCACGCTGCGCTGCGCGTCGTCGAGGCTGTGCATCAGCTCGTAGGCCAGCACCTCGCGGTCGTCGAGGATGCGCAGACCGTTGCGCGGGCCGGCCCGCACCTCGGCCGGGTTCGAGCCGAAGAAAAACGGCGTCAGCGAGATCACCCGGTCGCCCCAGAGGCTGTAGTTGAGCGAGACGTGGTGGCCCTCCACCCGCCAGCCCCACGGCGACTCGGGGTCCCCGGGCGAGCCGAAGATGGTCCAGTAGTAGAGCTCCGGGTCGCGCACGAAGCTGGGCCGGCCGATCTGGCGCTCGATCTCGCCGAGGATCAGCTCCAGGTCGATGATCTCCACCGCCTGCCCGTAGGAGCGCTCCGTCAGGCCCGTTCGCATCAGCGTGTAGGCCAGCTCGCGCTGCGCCGGGGTCATGTCGCGCAGCGGCAGGCCGTGACGATTGACCGGCGGGTAGTACCAGAAGATCCGCTCGCCATCCAGGTATTCGTAGGTGGTCCGTTCGCGCTGCTCAGGGGTCAGGCTGTCGACGAAGGCCTGGGCGGCGTTGGTCATGCTCTCGACGGATGGTTGTGCTGCTGCGGTTGCCATATCGGTTCCTCAATCAGGCCGCGCAGGGTCGCTCACCGGCGCGACACGATCCGCGCAGCGCTGCTGACAGCGCAGCGACGACCCCCGCTGTGCAGACGATACAACGTCGATCGACCGCCGAATCGCGCGCCGCACACCGAGCGCCTGCACCGCGGCCGGCGGGCCGTCGCGCCGCTAGACGGGCCGCGTCTGCCCGTCGCCGCGCACGACCCACTTGTACGACGTGAGTTCGCGCAGGCCCATCGGCCCGCGCGCGTGGAACTTGCCGGTCGAAATCCCCACCTCTGCGCCCAACCCGAACTCGCCGCCATCGGTGAACTGAGTCGATGCGTTCACGTACACCGCGGCCGCGTCGACTTCGCGCAGAAATCGCTCCGCCAGCGCCGCGTCGCCCGTGATGATCGCCTCCGAGTGCCCCGAGCCGTGCTCGGCGATGTGCCCGAACGCAGCCTCCGAATCGGGCACCACCCGAACGCCCGCGACCATCGAGAGGAACTCGGTGTCGAAGTCCTCCTCGCCGGCCGGCAGCGCGCGCGCCGGCGTGCCGCTGAGCAGCTGCAGCGCGCGCGCGTCGGCGCGCAGCTCGACGCCGCCCGCCGGATGCGTCTGCGGTGACCAGCGCTGCGCCAGCTCCGTGAGAAACGGCTCCGCCACCCCCTCGTGCACCAGCACCACATCCAGCGCGTTGCAGATCGAGACGCGCCGCGTCTTCGCGTTGTCCACCACCTCCAGGGCCATCTCGAGGTCGGCCGCGGCGTCCACGTAGGTGTGGCAGATGCCCACGCCGCCGGCCACGACGGGCATCGCCGCCTCGTCGCGGACCCGCTCGATCAGCGCCTTGCCGCCGCGCGGGACCATCAGATCGATCAAGTCGTTCATCGCCAGCATCTCGCCGACCAGCTCGCGGTCGGCGCTGCGCACCAGCTGCACCGCGTCGGCCGGCAGGCCCGCTTCGGCCAGACCGTCGCGCAGCGTCTGCGCGAGCACTGCATTGCTGCGCCGCGCCTCACGACCGCCGCGCAACACCACCACATTGCCGCTCTTCAGGCAGATCACGGCGATGTCGATCGTCACGTTCGGGCGGCTCTCGTAGACCGACGCGATCACCCCGAGCGGCACCCGCCGACGTTCGATCTGCAGCCCGTTGCCGGCCCGCCGTTCGTCGATCAGTTCGCCGATCGGATCGTCCAGCTCGGCGATCACCTCAACGCCGCGCGCGACCGCTTCGATCCGCTCCGGCGTCAGCAGCAGACGGTCGAGCAGCGCCACGCTGAGCCGCTCGCGCGCGTCCTCCACATCGGCGGCGTTCTCGCTCGCGATCGCATCGCTGCGCTCGCGCAGCAGCCGCGCCGTCGCGCGCAGGGCAGCGTTCTTCGCCTCACTGCTCGCGACGGCCAGCGCCGGCGCGACCGACGCGGCCGCCTCGACCTGTTCGCGCAGTTCGCGGCTCGCGGTGCGGTCGGTCGACAACGTGGTCATCGGCGCTTCACCCGCGGCGGATCGCCGCTCCCGAGGAACCCGTACTCGTCGCTCGTCACACCCATTCGGTCCACCGCGCCCTCCATGACCTCGATCCGCGCGTGCTGTTCCTCACCGCGCGGGCGCAACAGGTAGGGGCCCGCGAACACGTGCTGAGGGTTCGACAGCGAGGTGAAACGCCCCCGCCACTTCCGCTCGCGCGTCTCGCCGACCCGCGTCGTCTCGATGTCGATGATCGCGAAACACTCGCTCAGCGACGTGCCGTTCATCGTCAACACCTCGGCCTTGAACTGCCTGCGCCGCCGCATCGTGCTCACAGCCAGGCACCCGTTCCGCTGGCGATCAGTGCTTCGATCACGGCGTCGATCGGCACGGGGCTCAGTCTATGTCAGCCCGCGCGCTGCGGCGCCGATACGGCTGCCACCCTCGGATCACTGGTTGGCAGACGTTTCAGAATCATCGGCCAGAACACGCCCGCCACGGCGATCAGCGCCAACGCTTCGGCCACCACCACCAGCACCCCGCCACGCACGCCGAACCAGTCGAACAGCAGGAACACCTGCAAGCCCGTCACCGGGCCCATCCCAATCACGAACGACAGCACGCCCATCATTCGTCCGCGCATCTCCGGCGGCGTCCTCGTGACCAACAGCGACGTCTGCATGATCGCGAACGCAGAGAAGCCGAAGCCCATGCAGAACCCGATCGCCACCGTCAGCGGGTAGATGTCCGACAGGACGATGCCCGTCACGCAGAGCACGAACCAGGCGGTGCCGACGAAATAGATGCGCCCCGATTGAGCCCAGCTCGCCCAGCCCGCGATCACCAGCCCGCTGACCGCCGAGCCGACGCCGACCATTGCCTCGATCACGCCGATCCGAAACTGGTCCACGCCGAGGAGGTTGAACCCGATCTCGGGCAGCGCCGCGTTGTAGGCCGGGTAGAGCAGATTGAACGAAAGCGTCACGACCAACGCCCCGACCAACAGCCCGCGTCCGCGCACGTAGGCGATCCCCGCCACCACGTCGCTCAGCGTGGCGCGCGCGACTTCGCCGAAGCCCTGCGGCTGCACGCCCGGGCGCATCGTGCGCTGATACTTCAGCGTCGATGCGATCGTGGCCGCCACGAGGAACACGCAGGCGGTGAACAGATACGCCCACTCGGCCCCGAACGCCTGCAGGAACGCCGCGCCGATCAGCGGGCCGGGGATCCGCACCACGCTGTCGGTGCTCCAGTCCAGCCCCACCGCTCGCCCGACCTGGTTCTGACCCACGACATCGGCGATCATCGCCCGCCGCGTCGGAAACTCGACCGACCAGATCGTGCCCGCCACGAACACGAACGCCAGCAGCTGCCAGAAGGCGATGTCGGTCAGCGCCACCAGCGCTGTCAGGCCGAAGTACATCACCGACAACGCCAGCAGCGAAGCGAACCAGATCCGCTGCTTGTTGAATCGGTCCGCCAGCGCCCCCACAAACATCCCGAATAACAGCCGCGGCAGCATCCGGACCAGAAACGCCAGCGCCACGCTGCTCGGCTCGCCCGTCAGTTCGTAGGCGTAGAGCGTGAGCACCAACATGTCGAGCCAGCGCACCATGCCGGTGATCGCGCCCGCCGCCCAGACGCGCCGGAAGGAGTCGTTCGACAGCAGCCCGGAGCGTTGGCGCACGAGGCTCACCGCGCCCGCCCCCCGGCGCGCAGGCCATCGCTACCTCTGGCGGTCAGGAGGCCCGCTGCGCGGCCTGGAACTCGCGGTCCTCGCGCTTGCCGCGGTAGACCGTCAGGTCGATCGCCCGCCACTTCTCCGGCGTCAGCCGAAACAGCATCCGCGGCTCGGTCTGCATGTTCGTGAAGAATGCGTCGACCGCATCGTCGTTCGCCGGATCGCCGCGGCCCACATATTTCTCCGCCAGCTTGCGCGAGATCGGCCAGATATCGAAGTCCGGCAGCGTCAGCGCCTCGCACTGCCCGTCGACGCCGACGTGACGCGGCGCCGGCGCGCTCGTCTCGACGCAGATCGAGGCCCGGGGGTCATTGATCAGCTGCCGGCACCAGACTCGAGTCAGCGTCCCCGTCAGCCACAACACGCCGCGCGGCGGGTTGCGCTCGGAGTGCGCGTCGTCGTCGACCTCGCCCTCCCAGAGCCACCAGACGGGCACCGTGTAGGGCCGTCCGTCCTGACGCAGCGTGGCCAGGATCCCGCTCTCGGGCTGCTGCAGAAACTCGCGCAGATCCGCCCCAAGCAGTCGTGGCATGGTCAGGTTCCTTGATCCGGTTGCGTTGCCCAAGAGCGTAGTGGGCATCCGTTCATCCTCGCTCCCTGGGAACGCTCGGAATCACTCTCCCCCCGCTTTGCGGGGGGAGATGCCGAAGGCAGAGGGGGGCTCGGTGCTGACCGCGTGGGAGCGGGGCCCCCCTCTGTCACTCCGTGACATCTCCCCCCGCAAAGCGGGGGGAGAGGGGAACTGACTTGTCCGGAGGATTCTTGGTGGAGGGGATCCACCCTGGACTCCCGACAGATTCGGCGCGCCGGTGTCTCGCTGATTATCCGGATTTGCGAGCAACCATGGCGGCGAAGATGCCGCAGCAGGTCGACGCGCTTCATGCAACAGCGAGCTTTTCCTCCAGATAGTCGTCGCCGGCTGCCGCGAAGGCCTCGCGGCGATTGAACTCCAGCGCCTCCGACAGCGCCTCGGCGAGACTCACACGCAGCTCCTCGATCGTGCGCTCCTGGCCGTTGACCCCGGGCACCTCGGCAATCCAGCCGATCCACCACTCTCCGTCGCGCCTGATTACCGCCGTGCACTCCATCGCAGCCCCTTCTTCCGCAAGCATCCTACGCCGCCGGCAGGCCGAGAATCGCGCGGGCTTCGCCGGCCGTTGCGACCGGACGCCCGACCTCGTCGCAGAGGCTGACCAGCTCCTCGATCAGCGCCGTGTTGGTCGGCTGCCGCGGTCCGTGGTGGTCTTCGAGCCCCACCCGCACGTGCCCGCCGCGCTCCAGCGCCAGCCGCGCCAGACCACGATCGACGACATCGCCGCCGATCAGCGCGACCGACCAGGGCAGCCCCGTGCCCTCCAGCATCGACAGGTAGGCGTTGAGGCACGGCTCGGTCGGGAACATCCCGAAGCCGAGCGGGTCGCCGCCGCCGAAGTAGAGCTTGACCAGCGAGCCTGGGGGCACCAGCCCCTTCTTGTGATACGCCAGCACCACCCGCAGGAAGCCCGGCTCGAAGATCGAGATGCTGCACCCCCGGCCCTGACCACCGCGCAGCCGATTGGCCAGCGCGAACATCCCCCGCGCGTCGCGGTAGGTGTTGATGTAGACATTGTCGCTGTCGTTCGGCAGGCCCTCTTCATCGGCTCCGCCGAGCGCGACGCAGCCGGGGTCGATCAGCCCCTGGCCCAGCACGCCCGCCGCATCGAGCGCGGCGATGTGGCTGAGCCGCACCGAAATGTCGGTGCCCGGACCGCCGCTCGCCTGCGTCGGGTAGAAGATCGTGTCCGGCCGCTGATCGAGCACCGCCCGCCAGGCGTCGACGTAGGGCTGCGGGTCGTGCCAGCCGGCGCGCAACCGCGGGGCCTCGCCGATGACTGGGTCGTCGTTGTGGTTGTGCACGATCGCGGCCCCCGAATCGACCGCGCGGATCGCGTCGGCGGCGATCTCCTCAACCGACCGCGGCGAGTTGGGATTGCGTGACTTCGGCGTGCCGCCGTTGATCGCGGCTTCAATGATCACGGGCGCGGACATCGCCCACTCCTTCACTGCACGGCGTTGGCGCGACGCCGATGGGTAGCAAATTGCTGCGCAGTTTGGCATTCTACGCGGGAGGCGAAGCGTCCTCGCACAACTCAGGCCAATCCGGCCACGGAGAACGAATCATGCTGATCGGCTATTTCACCGAGCGCCCCTATCAGGACGCACAGACCGGCTTCTTCGGAGCCACCGGCATCGACCTCACCGACCTCGATGCGAGCAACACCGCCTACGACTCGCGCGTCGGCGCGGGGCTCTACCACCGCTACCTCGACGAGAAAATCTACGCCGAGGAGATGGGCTTCGACGCGCTGATGCTCAACGAGCATCACTCGACGCCGTTCTGCATGGGCAGCGTGATGAACGTCGAGGCGGCGATCCTCGCCCGCATCACCACGAAGGCCAAGATCGTCCTGCTCGGCAACATCCTGCCGATCTGGGAGGACCCCCTCTGGCTGGCCGAGACGCTGGCCCAGATCGACATGATCTCCGAGGGTCGGCTGGTCACCGGCTGGGTGCGCGGCGGTGGCCGCGAAAGCGTCTCGCACAACGCCCAGGCGCCCTTCAACTGGGAGCGCTTCCAGGAGGCGCACGACTTCGTCGTCAAGGCCTGGACCACCCCCGGCCCGTTCCGCTGGGAGGGTGAGCACTACCAGTACCGCTACGTGAACCCCTGGTCGCGGCCGCTCCAGGACCCGCACCCGCAGATCTGGATCCCCGGGATCATGAGCCGCAACACGGTCAAGTGGACCGCCGAGCACCGCTACCCCTACGTGATGCTCGCCACCGACCTCGAGCCGACCAAGCAGTCGTTCGCCTACTACGACGAGGTCGCCAGGGAGAACGGCTACGAGGCCGGCACCGAGCACCACGGCTACCTCTTCAAGGTCCACGTCGACGAGACCGAGGAGCTGGCCGAGGAGGCCGGCCGCCGCTACCTGCAGGGCCCGAGCAACCCCTTCCTCGAGGGCAACCAGGGCGTCGTCCGCGCCAATCTGCAGAACCTGCCCGGCCTGACCAGCCGCACCAACGTCCTGCCCACGATCCAGAACTTCGCCGCCGCCGCCTCACGCGGGCGCACCTCCGCAGCCGCAGCCGCGCTGGCCGCACGCGAACAGGCGCAGCCCGAAGCCTCCGACATCTTCGGCAGCTACGAGGACCAGAAGCAGCGCATGACGATCATCACGGGCACGCCGAAGACGGTGATCCCCAAGATCAGGCACGTGCTCGAGTACCTCCGCCCCGGCCAGATCTTCTTCTGGGACGGCGACGGCGCGATGACCCACGAGGACTCAATGCGGAGCCTGCGCCTGTTCGGCGAGGAGGTCATCCCCGCCACTCGAGAGATCGCCAAGGAGCTCGACCTCAAGGGCGCCTTCGAAAAGGACACCCGCACCGGCGCCGACCTCACCGCCGCCGCCGCCGGCGACTAACGCCTACGGCGCGATCCGCGCCAACCACCGCCGGTCGGCGGCCAGCGCGAGGCTCGGGCCAACGGTGCCTACCAGCGCCTACGACGGCGGCCCGAGCTAGCCGGCTCGGAGGTAGGGCACCCCCTCCGCTTCGTCGGCGAACTCCAAGCGGTACGCGAGACGCGATTGCGCCGACAGTGCGTAGCACATCAGCTTGCGGATCCAGAGTTGATCCATTCGGCGAGCCAACTGATACGAACTCGCGTGCTAGGCTGGTGTCTCCCCATTGAAAGAGACGTTGATGCTTAGAGCACCCGGTGTCGATATCTCAACAGCGGCCAGTTCACTCAGGCCGTTTGACCGACTAGATCTGTGCCAAAGGATTGGCGCCCTCCAACTAATGCCCGAGAACGGAGCCAACGTTCTTCGACTTGAGTTGGCGGCCACTGCCATATCGACGCTTGCCGCAACCCGAGACCGACCCACAATCAGCGATCGACGCTGGCGAAGGTGGCTGACGGCTGAGCCGTTTAGCAACAGGCGGGTTCGATCCTTTGAGGATCCTCCTTGTAATCCCTTCACTGAAAGCATTGTCTTTTTCGGGGGTTCGTACACTGTGTTGCCAGGCACGTCTGAGGGCTCCGCATCTCACCTACAAATGCTGCTCGACGCGATCTTCCTGGGCGACCGGGCACGATCCAGGCTTTCTCGTGAATTCGTGGTTTCGGCGCGCGCTCTTGCGTTCGCTGCGCTCACCCTTAGCGACCGATGCTCAGTGAGGGCGGGGCTAGGACGCGATGAGATTCCGGAGACAGTTGCGACTGACGAGATTGTCCAACCGCATGGTGAGCGGCTGGCGCGTCTCCGAAATGCAGTCACGTTCTCGTTGGCGGAACTCGAGACACGACTATCCCGCCTGGGCGTGGACTTGGAGGTCCTTTCGCCGCTGACGACGAATGCAGGCACGGCGATGGTCTCGGAAGTCGACTTCGAGAACCTCCCCGTCTACCGCCGACCTATCCTGCGGATCGAAGAGAGCTACGTACTGTTCGCGCCCGGCTCGCTGGCACCGGCGCTGACGCACGCCATCCTCCGCAAGGCCTTTGAGTGTGGTGATCTTCCAGCGCTGGCTGAGCTGATCCGTGACACGGCGTTTGAGAGGGTCGACCGCGCGCTGAACCTGCTTGGATATTCTCGGCTCCTTGGACCGAAGGTGTCGACCGATCCTGCGTTCCCGGCCACACGCGCGGCGTACCGCATAGACACCGACAAGGTGCTGGAGTTGCTCCTAGTGACGGATCCTCTTGAGGACTTCGACCCGGCCACGATCGATGGCGACTGGTCCGCGGGGGAGATCAATAGGCGGGTCGAAGAGCACATACGCGTATTCGAAAACCAGCTGGCCATTGAGGAACACGCCCCGAACGGCGTGCTCGCGCTAGTCACGGTCGCATCTCCCGGACGAGGATTCGTCCTCGGACTTGGTGAATTCCGATTCGTGCGGTCACTCCTTATCTCGGCCGACGATCTCGAAGTGATCGCACACACGGAGGCGGGTAACCCGCTGCTGCTCTGGCAGTATGCCAAGGCTAGTGATCGAATCCGTGACTACGCAAGGCCGTGGGGATTCAATCCTCTTGATGAGTTCGCGTTCTGGAGGTCAAACGGATTCAGCTACTACATGTCAGATGACCAGAAACCGACACTCCTCCTCATCGCTCCGGGAACGGCGCTTACCATGCGAGTTGAGGCGCGTGACGAACTTGACATCCACGCTGTACGAGCACCCAGCGGCAACGGCACAGTGGAAGTCATGCGCTTTCAGACCCGCGACGTGCCAATCTATATGGCGCGCCCTGGGTCCGTGGCGACGCTCTCCCTGGCAGTCGATGGCCTCCCATTGACTCTCTGGATCGAGGCCACGCGGCCTTTCGATGACCCTCGAAGCGAGGGTCTGATGCGTGCACTCGTCGACTTCTTCGCATATTGGATCTGGCAGTTCAAGCCGCACCTTCACGAAACGCTCGAGCGATTGGCCGTGCGGTTCGATCCGCTGGTGCTTGAGGTCGATCTCGTCGAGTCAGAAGCATGGTTCGCCGAAGACCCCGCGCCCGGCGAGCCCCTCGAGATTGTGCGCAGCAGACGGGGCCTAAAATTCACGATTCTGGAGGGGGCCGCAGCATTGCTTGAGGGAGGCGACAACGCCGGTGAACGTGAGATTGTGCGCCGCGTCCTGGAGACCTTGCACGACTTGGGCCGGGATGTCGTAGGAGCGAACGAACGACCCTCCGACGGAGCGGTCACTCAGGCGCTGGAAGCAATCGCGCCTCTCGGGCTAAAGAAGAAGCTCTTACTCCTTGGGGGAGAGGCAAGCGCATTCCTCGATGAAAGAGGACTTCCACCATACCGACCGCTTCAACCCGCTGTAACTGAAGAGTGGCGAGATCGAGAGCATGAGTTGCTATCTCGCTCGGATCTGACAGCAGGCCCGATCGCCCACGATGAGCGAGTACCAACGCTCAAGAAAATGGTCGCGGAGTCATTCGCGAGCTTCGAGCTGTTGGTTGCCGCCCTGAATCCGGCGGGCCTACTGGAAAACCTCGTTGCATATGGGGAGCGCCTCATTTGGATGGAGCAAAATGAGCAGAGGTTGATGCCTACTCGGATCGCCTGCTATGGGTCGGTCCCGAAGATGGCGGAAGAGCTGACGCGGAATGGCCCGGTGCTCGCAACCACGGCTGTCGCGCACCGGTTCGTGACTGAGTATGTGGTAGCCCGGCCCCCGAACGGTTTCCGACCATTCAGCCTCGAAGCGTACGATGAGCTCATTGCGTTAGCGGCGATCCTCATGGGATGGGGCCGGCACAGTGACGCGATTCATTACGGCCTCGCCGACACGGACATGTCAGTTCTAGCGTCCGGCCGCCTGAGCAGCCTCGCGATCGGCTACGAAGCGGCCGTCGGAGACTACGGAGAGCGTGTATACGCTGAACAGATAGTGCGCTCCTCGTTGGCTTTCTCATCGATGTTCGAAGGGCCGACCGATCCAGTTCCAAAACCGCCGATCTCGGTTTCGGAGCTCGACGCTGCGACCACGGAGGAGTTCGGGGTCAGCATCACGCAGATTGCAGAGTTGATAGAGGCGCTTGTGGAGATCGGATCGACGCAACAGCAGCCGACCAAGCGCCTGCCGGAGGCGGAGGTCCGCGAGCGATTGGCGACTGAGCTTTCATGGACAGGAGACGAGCTCGACGCAGCATTCCGCCTACTGACCCTCGGTCCCCGTGTCGACTTCCTCAAACCACCACGAGGGTTCGAAAGGCGTGATCTCTACCCCTGGGCATTCAACCGTCGCATGTCCCACCTCGGCCGGCCACTGCTGCTGAAAGAGACGAGTGATAGTGGTACAGAACTGCTGTGGGGCACGCGTGCGCTGATCCGGACCAATCACCACCTGTTCCGGCAGCTGATTGAGGGCCGGCACACTGCGCAGAGCAGCCAAATGCGATCGCTACAAGGCATCATCACCAACCACTCCGGTGAGGTGTTCAACGACCGCGTCGCCGATGCCTACGAAACCGCTACAGCGTCAACCGTGCGGCGGCGTGTAAAATCGATTGCTGATCAACGCATCGAACGCGGGGCCGGACAACCGCTAGGTGACATCGATGTGCTCGTCGCTGACCCATCCGTGAAAGAAATGCTGCTTGTTGAGACGAAGAACTTCTCAGCGGCGCGTACGCCAGCGGAGTTCGGAACCGAGGAGAAGAAGCTAAGGAAAGCACTGAAGACGCACGGGGAGCGGACCGCTTGGCTCGGCGCTCATCTCCGAGACGCCTTGCAGTGGCTCGGTATTGATGACAGCGCAGCGGATGAGTGGCGAGTGGTTCAACTCGTCGTGGTGAGCGGGGAGGCCTTCACGCCGAGCCTGCGCGAGCTTCCAGTGCGTGTCCTGACCCTTTCAACTTTGCGCGACGAACTTGCCGCAGCGGGCGTTGACCACCAACGGAGTGCGACATCCACGTAGTGCGGGGGGAATCATCCTTCACACTTGCACATCGGCCGAACGAACCCAACGCGGCGGTGCTGGGGGAGTTGGCCCCACAGAAGGATCCGCTTGAAGGGGTACAGGAACGGGCGGTCGTTGGGCAGGATTGAGAGCACGCGCTCGCGGTAGTCGGCTAGGTAGGCCTCGTAGTCTGCCGGGGCGAGGCGGTTGCGATAGTCGGTGAGCAGCGAGCCTTTGACCCACTCGATGACGTCCGCGGGGGCGGGGAGGCGGTGGAGGTAGACCTGCTCGCGGACGTGCTGCTCCGCGAACCCGAGCCGCGCCAACAGTTCCGCGTACCACTCGGGCTCGCGTAGCGGATACTCGCGGACGTAGCCGCCTAGCGCTGCGGCGTGCCGTGGTTCGCGGGCGACTTCGTGCGCCGTGGTGTGCGACACGTGGTCGTTGTTCGAGGGCATCTGCACTGCGAGCTGTCCGCCCGGCTTGAGCGTTGACGCCAGTTGCGGGAACAGCGTCTCGTGGTCGTCCACCCACTGCAGCGACGCATTCGCGAACACCACGTCCAATCCGCTCCTTGCGAACGCCGTGATGTCGCCCTGCTCGAAGCGCACGCCCTCGCCGGCATACTGAGCGCTCTGGTCCAGCATCGCGTCCGAGCGGTCCACTCCGACCGTCTCCGCCGCCTGCGTGTGCTCGTGCAGTAGCCGCGTCAATACCCCGGTGCCGCAGCCCAGGTCCACCACTCGTCCGCCGGGAACGGGCGAGACCAGCGCCAACAGATCGTGGAACGGCTGCTCGCGCTCGTCGCGGAAGCGCGCGTATTGGTCTGGTTGCCATCCGTCGCTCAGAGCATAATTCACGTCGGCGGCCGATCCGGGACTCCCCCTTCAGCCTTCGGCAGCTTCCCCCCTCGGGGGGAAGCGGGGAACAGAGCTGTTTAGAGCGTTCCTACCGCAGCGCGGGGATGACCTCCTCGGCGAGCTGCTGCATCGCTTCGTGATGCTGCTGCGGGGTGATGTCCCAGGCGGGCGTGCTGAACGTGGGCAGCGTCAGCGCATGGTGCAGACCGGCCTCCGCGTATTGGCCCAGCGTCTCGACGATCTGGTCCGCGCTGCCGCCGGCGACCGCCGGGAAGCCGCGCACGCTGTCCGGGTCGCCGTCGAGCAGCACCATCGGGCCGAGCATCGAGACCTCGATCTCGGCCGGGTCGCGGCCCTGACGCTCCACCTCGTCGTTGACGATCTTGATCTCCGCCGCGACTTCCTCCGGCGTTGAGCTGATCGTGTGGTAGCCCGTCGCGTAACGCGCCACGCGGCGCGCCGCGATCGGCCCCTTGCCGCCGACCCAGATCGGAATGTGCGGCTCCTGCACGCAGCCGACCATGCCGCCCACCCGCTCGAACTGGCGATGCTCGCCTTCGAACGTGGCCGGCCCGTCGGACGTCCAGGCTTCGATGCAGATCTTCATCCACTCGTCGGTGATCCGCCCGCGAATCGGGAACTGGTCGGCCAGCCCGAGCGCGTTGAACTCGTCCTCCATCCAGCCCACACCGATGCCCAGCACGATCCGGCCGTGCGACAGGTGGTCGAGCGTGGCCAGCATCTGCGCCTGCAACAGCGGCTCGCGATACGGAATGATCAACACGCTGGTGCCGATCTGCACGCGCGACGTGCGCATGGCCACTGCGGCCATGATCGAGATCGGGTCGTAGATGTCCTGGTGGTAGGCGAAGCCCGCCACGCCGGAGTCGTTGTAGGGGTAGCGCGAGCCGATCTTCGCGGGCATGAAGATGTGGTCATGCACCCAGACCGAGTCGTAGCCGAGCGCTTCGGCGTTCTCAGCCACCGCGACGACATCCATCGCATCGCCGTGCTTGCCGAAGGTGCCGAAGTTGCCGATGGGAATTCCGAACTTCATCACGGGCTCCTAACGGAACGCGGGCAGGATCTCCGCGGCCATGACTTCCATGCCGCGGAGCACTCGCTTGAGTTGTGATTCGGCGCGAATCGTCGGTGTCGCGATCAGATGCTCGAGACCCGCCTTGCCATAGGCCAACAGGTCGACCGCGATGTCGTCGGGGCTGCCCGAAAGCAGCGGGCGGTCGCCCTCAGGCCACGTGACATCGGTCAGCCGGATCTGCGAGAGCATCGAAATCTCGAGTTCAGCGGGGTCGCGACGGTCGCGCTGACAGGCCGCATGCACCCCGGCCACCTCGCGTGTGAGGTCCTCGACACCCTGGAATGCGGCGTGAAAGCCGTCGCCCCAGCGCGACGCCCGGCGCCAGGCGTTGATCCCGTTGCCGCCGATCACGATCGGGATCCCGCCCTCCTGCGCCGGCTTGGGATACACGCCGACGTTCTCGAATTGCACGTATTCGCCGTGGAACGAGCTGGGGCCGGTGTTGGTCCACATCTCCTTCATCGCGCGCAGGTACTCGTTCGTCACGCTGCCGCGGTGCTCGAAGTGCTCCGGCGGCAGACCCAGCGCCTCGAACTCCTCAGCCATCCAGCCGACGCCCGCGCCGAGCACGACGCGCCCGCCCGAGAGCCGGTCGGCCGCGGCCAGCATCTTGGCCGTGACCGCCGGGTGGCGGTAGGGAATCACCAGCACGCTGCAGCCGATCTGCACGTTCGTCGTGGCCGCCGCCAGCGCGCTCATCACCACCAGCGGCTCGAAGCAGCGCGAGGCCGGCGACCCAGGGAAGATGCCCGAGTCGTTGTACGGATAGCGCGACCCAATGTTGGCCGGCAACACGATGTGGTCGTTGGTCCAGATCGAATCGAATCCCAGCTGATCGGCGGCCTGAGCGACCTCGATGCAGGCGTCGAGGCCCGCAGGGTCGCCGAACGCCCCAATGTTCCCGATGCCGACGCCAAAGCGCATGATGCAACCTTTCACACTGGTCGCCCGCATCATACGGCGGACGGCAGCAAGCTCCGCAGCGATACACTGCTTTTGCGCAGCGCGCCGTAGAGCTGGCGGACAGCCGGGGAGGTGGCAATGTCGCAGTGGGGTCGCAGCACCGGTCGGCCGACCGGGACCGCGCCGACAGCCGCCGAGCCCGCGGGCGCCCACTTCTCTGCGCTGCGCGCCGCCATCGCCAAGGTGATCGTCGGTCAGAGCACGTTGATCACTCGTCTGCTCGTCGCGCTGCTCTGCGATGGACACTGCCTGATCGAAGGCGTGCCCGGCCTCGCCAAGTCGCTCACCGTCTCAACCCTGGCTGCCTCGCTGCGCGCCGACTACGTCCGCGTGCAGTTCACCCCCGACCTGCTGCCCGCCGACCTGACCGGCAGCGAGATCTACGACGCCGCGCACTCCCGCTTCGAGGTGCGCAAGGGCCCGATCTTCACCAACGTGCTGCTCGCCGATGAGGTCAACCGGGCGCCGGCCAAGGTGCAGTCGGCGCTGCTCGAGGCGATGCAGGAGCGCCAGGTCAGCATCGGCGGCGAGACCTTCCCACTGCCCCAGCCCTTCCTGGTGCTCGCCACCCAGAACCCGATCGAGCAGGAGGGCACCTACCCGCTGCCCGAGGCGCAGCTCGACCGCTTCATGCTCAAAGTCGTCGTCGGCTACCCCAACGAGCACGAGGAGCGCGAGGTGCTCGACCGCCAGCTCGCCGGCGCCCCGCCGGCGCCGGCGCCCGTGCTGCAGATCGAGCAGTTGCTCGATCTGCGCCGCCAGGCCGGCGAAGTGCGCATGGACCCGCGCCTGCGCGACTACATCGTGCAGCTGGCCCGCACCACACGGTCGCCCTCGCGCGTCGATCGCGAGCTGGCCGGCTACGTCGCGCACGGCGCGTCGCCGCGCGCCACCGCCGCGCTGGCCCAGGCCGCCCGCGCGCACGCCTTCCTCGACGGACGCGACCACACCACCCCCGACGACGTCAAGGCGCTCGCGCGCGACGTGCTGCGGCACCGCCTGGTGCTGACCTATGAGGCCGAGGCCGACGCGGTCACCGCCGACGCGGTGATCGAGCGCCTGCTGCTCGGCGTCCCGATCCCCTAGGCGGGGCCGGTCCGGTGCCGGGGCTGCTGCGGACGCTGCGGGAGACGCTCTTCCCACCCCTGCCGCCGCCTGCCGGTCCGCTCGAAGGCGAAGAGCTGCGCCGCCGCGTGCGCCAGATCGAACTCCGCGCCCGCCGAGTTCTGCGCGACCAGCTCGCCGGCGAATACCGCAGCGCCTTCCGCGGCAGCGGGCTCGAGTTCGCCGAGGTCCGCCCTTACGCAGCCGGCGACGACGTGCGCAGCATCGACTGGAAGGCCACCGCGCGCCTGCGCGCGCCCTTCGTACGCCGCTACGTCGAGGAGCGCGAGCAGACCGTCCTGCTCGTCGTCGATGTCAGCGCCTCGACCAACTTCGGCCGCAGCGGCCGCAGCGTGCGCGATGTGTCGCTCGAGATCGCCGCCGCGATCGGCCTCGCCGCCTCGCGCAGCAACGACCACGTCGGCGCGGTGGCCTTCAGCGACCGGATCGAGCTCAGCATCGCGCCGGCCCGCCAACACCGACACGTGCTGCGGATCATCCGCGACCTGCTCACCCGCTCGGGCGAGGGGACCGACCTGGCCGGCGCGCTCGACTACGCGCTGCGACTGCTGCGACGCAGCGCGATCGTGATCCTCGTCTCCGACTTCGCGACCGCCGAGCCCGCCGCGACCTGGCAGGCCGCCCTGCGCAGGCTCGGCCTGCGTCACGACGTGGTCGCGATCGTCGTCAGCGACCCGCACGAGGCGGAGCTCCCCCCAGGCGGCCTCATCCAGTGGCAAGACGCCGAGTCGGGCGCGCTGCTGCTCGTTGACGCCCAGCGCGCCGCCGCGCAGTCCGCGGCGCTCCGCGCCGAGCGCGACGATCTACAGACGCAGCTACGCCACTGCGGCGTTGACGTGCTGATGATCGACACCGAGCGCGACTGGGCCCCGCCGCTCTTCGCCTTGCTGCGTGAACGGCGACATCGAGCATGAAGCTCGCGCTCGCCCTGCTGCTCGCGGTCCTCGCCACTCTCGCCGCTCTCAGCGTCGCCGGCAGCGCCGCGGCGCAGCAACCGATCGAGGCGACCGTCGAGGTGATCGGCGGTGCCGACGCGCCGCTGACCATCGGCGACCCGATCCTGATTCGCGTCGAGGTGCGCCACCCCGAGGGAGCGTGGGTCGAGATCGACTCGTCGATGACGACCCTCAGCCCGCTCGACGCGGCCCTCCAGGAACTCGAGCTCAGCGAACCAGGCCGAACCGTCGTCACCTGGCGCACCGCCGCCTTCACGGTCGGCGTCTTCGACGTCGCCCTGCCGCCGATCACCGTCGTCAGCGGCGGTGTGCGCGAGCTGCTGACCTTCGAGCCGCAGCGCATCGTGATCGCCACGGTGCTCACGGAGGACATCGTCGGCCCGCGCCCGCTCACCCCGCCCGGCGTGATTGAGGGCGGCTCGAACTTCGCCTCCTGGATCGCTGCGCTGATCGCGATCGGTCTCGGCTTCGTGATCGCCCGCGCGCTGCGCGTGCGCAGCCGCCGGCGACGCGCTCCGCGGCTCACGGAGGAGCCCGCGCCGCAACCCCGGCCGGCGATTCCCGCTGTCAGCGACGACGCCAACGCCGACGAGGTCTGCCGCGGCCTCGCGCTCGCCGTGCGCGAACACCTCGCAGCGCAATATGGAATCCCGGCCCGCAGCCTGACCAGCGCCGAGCTGCCTGAACACCTCGCCGCCGCCGGCGCGCCCGCCGCCACCGTCCAGCGCGTGCGCACGCTGTTGCGCGTCTGCGACGCCGTGACCTTCGCCGACCAGTCGGCTGCCCAGCAGCGCCTCGCCGGCTATCGCGAGCTGGCCGTTGCGATCATCGACAGCCCCGGTGAGGCGCACTGATGCGCATCGAGGACCCATATCTGCTCGCGCTGCTCGCGTTGCTGCCGTTCTACGCCTGGTCGCTCTGGCGCTCGCGGGCCGGCCCGGCCCCAGCTACCTGTTGCCGCGGCTCTCAGCGGCTGCGCCCGCCGCCGCGCCGGGTCGCACGCTGCGGCTGCTGCCCTGGGTCGGGGCGCTGCGCGTCGGCGCCGCAGCGCTGATTGTGGTCGCGATCGCCCGTCCGCAGGCCACCACCGTCGAAGCGACGCGCCCCGCTGAGGGCATCGACATCGTGCTCACGATCGACGCCTCGTCCTCGATGACCCAATTCACACTCGGCGGCGATGTGACCCGAATCGAGAGCGCCCGCCGCGTCGCACGCGACTTCATCGCGCACCGAGTGGACGACCGGGTCGGGCTGGTGATCTTCCAGCGCCGCAGCCTCGTGCTCAGCCCGCTCACGCTTGACCTCGAGGCGATCGACACGCTGATCGAGGAGTCGGTGCGCAGCGGTCTGATCCCCGACGGCACCGCGCTCGGGCTCGCGATGGCCGAGTCGGTCGACCTGCTGCGCGATTCGCAGGCGTCCAGCCGGATCGTCGTCGCCCTGACCGACGGCGAGAACAACGTGCCCGGCGTCTCAACCCAGCAGGCCGCAGCGGTCGCCCGCGCGCTCGGCGTCCGCATGTACACGATCGGCCTGCCGCCCCGCGCCACCGGTTCGCCCAACGTCTCGCTCGACGAACTGGCGCTGATCTACGCCGCCGATGAGACCGGCGGACGCTATTTCCGCGCCACCGACACCGCCGAACTCGCGGCCGCCTATGAGGAGATCGCCGAGCTCGAGCGCCGGCGCGTCGGCGAGGAGACGCTGCTGCGCTCGCGCGAGCTCGCGCCCTGGCTGCTGCTCGCGGCGCTCGGACTGATCATGCTCGAGGTTGGGGCTCGCGTCGGCCCCTGGCGGCGGGTTCCCTGATGCCCTTCGGCTCGCCCCCCACTCTCGCCGCTCTGGCCGCCGCGCCGCTTGCACTGGCCCTGCTCTGGCTGCTCTGGCGGCGCCGTCGGCTGCACCTGCTGGCCGTCCGCGGCCGCGGCGGCGGCGCGTTGCTGCGCGGCTCGCGGCACGGCGCCGGCTGGCGTGCGGCGCTGCTCGTGGTCGTGCTGGTCCTGCTCGCGCTGGCCGCGGCGCGGCCGCAGTTCGGGACCGACGAGTCGGCGCTCGAGCAGCAACCGCTCGGCGTCGTCTTCGTGCTCGATGTCTCGCAGAGCATGTCGGCCGGCGACCTCCGGCCCAGCCGCTTCGACGCGGCCGTGACCGAAGTGCGCCGCCTCGTCGCGGCGCGGCGCACGAGCCGCGTCGGCCTGGTGATCTTCGCCGGCGAACCGTTCGTGCGCTTCCCGCTCACGCTCGACCACGAGAGCGCGCTGGCGGTGCTGAGCGCGCTGCAGCCCGGCGAGGCGCTCGTGCGGCCCGGCTCCAACATCGCCGCCGCGATCGACGTGGCGCTCGGCCTGCTCCAGCGCGAAGGAGCCATGGAGGGCGCGATCGTCGTCGTCAGCGACGGCGAGACGCACGAGGGCGACGCCGTCGCAGCGGCGCGCGCAGCCGCCGGCGCCGGCGTCCGTGTGTTCGCCGCCGGCGTCGGCACCGAGCTCGGCGCGAATGTCCCCGCGCCCGGCACGAGAAACCAGGGCGCGAGCCGGATCGACGCGCGCACCGGCCGGCCGGTGCTCTCGCGGCTCGACGAGGCGTCGCTGCGGGCGATCGCCGCCGCCGGCGACGGTCGCTACGTGCGGGTCGATTCGCCCGGCGCGATGGGCGGCCTGAGCGCCGACTTCTCCGCGATCGAACGCACGCGCACCGGCGAGGACGACGCGCTCGCGCCACGCGAGCAGTACCAGTGGTTCGCGGGCGCGGCGCTGCTGCTGCTCGTCGGCGGGTCGCTGGCGCGGGTCGCCCCACGCGCCGAACTCGCGCGGATCGCGGGCCGCCTCGGACGACGCCTGCGCGGCGCGGTCGCGGTCGCAACCATCTCGGCGCTGGCGATGCTGCTGCTGACCGCCTGCAGCGGCTCGGGCGCGTGGCGCGCCAACGAAGACGGCAACGAGCACTTCGCCGCCGAGCGCTATCAGGACGCGCTTGAGTCCTACCGCGAGGCCCAGCGCCGCGCGCCCGAGAACCCGACGATCAACCTCAACGTCGGACGCGCCCTGCACGAGCTGGGCGAGTTCGACCGCGCCGAATCGGCCACGCTCGGCGCGATGCGCTCGATCGATCCCGCCATCCGCGCCGTGGCGCTGTTCCACGCCGGCAACCACCGCTGGGCCAACGACGACCTGCTCGGCGCCCGCGCCGCCTTCATCGAATCGCTCCGCGAGCAGCCCGATCTGCTCGACGCCAAGATCAACCTCGAAATCGTCAACGCGCTGCTGCGCGAGTCCGGCATCGAGCTGCAGGACGATGCGGACGCGTTCGGCCAGGAGGGCGAAGCCGGCGACCGCCCAGTCGGCGAGGGCGAAGGCGATCCGGGCGAGGCTGAGGGTGAGGGCGCCGAGGGCGAACCGGGCGGCGAAGCCGGCGCCACACCACGCGGCTCCGAGGGCTCCCCCACGGACAGATCCGGGCTCCGCGGCGGCGGCGGCGAGACGCCCACATTCGAAGAGACCGACCGGGTCGCGCAGAACGAAGCCGCCCAGGACGCGCTCGTCGAAGCGCTCGAAGCGCTGCCACTGGAAGGGGCCAGCCTCGAACAGGCGATGGCCGTGCTCGACGCCCTCCGCGCCGCCCCGGAGCAACGCTTCGCCGCCGGCCGGCTCGTTCCCACGCTCGAAGGCGTCGACGACTGGTAGCGAGCAGCCCCAACGGCTGGCGCTGCCGCTGGAACCGGCGGCGCTACTCGGCTTCGAGCAGCGCGTCGTCCGGCCCCTGAGAAACCTGCGCAGCCCGCCCGCCCGGGAGCAGCAACCGCCGCAGCAGTCGGCTCCGAATCTCCCGCCAGCCGACCTCGATCGCCTCCGCGGCCTCCGACTCCAGCGTGCGGCGACCGAAGCGCACCGCTCCGTAGGACTCCGCCAGGCGCTCCGCCACCTTGTCGGTGCCCAGCGCTTCATCGATCCGGGCGGCGTGCTCCAGCGGCGTCACCGACTCGGTCGCCTCAACGCCCGACCATCGCGCGAGCCGCGACGTGCCCGTCCAGGCCCGCTCGACCACGCCCAGGCCGCGCAGCGACACGCGCCAACTCAGCGCTGCCAGCAGCACGAGTCCAACGATCAGCGCGAGCAGGAGAGTGGGACCCAGCCAGTACCACTTGCTCAGCGGTTGTTCGAGCGCATTCGCCGACGTGATGTCCGGGTTGAGCAGCAGATCCAACAGCACGTCGAGCTGGAAGTCGGGACCGAGCGAGCTCACATCGCCCGGTCGCAGGTCGATCCGCGGCTGGCTCAGCCGCTGCGCCGCGATCCGCACGCCGCCGCCCGCGATCCCCGCCAGCGTTTCGTCGGCCGATGCGCTGGGCGTCGGGTCGAAATCGACCCAGCCGAAATCGGGGAACCAGACCTCCACCCACGTGTACGCATCGTGCCCGCGCACGATGAAGTTCTGCGTCCGCTCGTCGTAGTTGTTCACGTTCAGCACGTAGCCCGTCGCGATCCGCGCCGGCACGCCCGCCAACCGCAGCAGCACGGCCATCGCGCTCGCGTGGTAGTCGTAGTACGCGCCGATCGGGAGCCCGTCGTCGTCGAGATTCTCGAACAGGAACCAGGAGACCGCGTCGATATCGGCCGGCGGCAGCTCGATGTCAGTGGTCAGCGGATACAGCGCCCGCGCGATGCCCTCGTCGTCGATGATCAACAGCCCGTTCGCGTCCAGCGCCGGCGCGGTGCTGAGATAGGCCTCGACCGCCGCCGCGATCTCGTACGGGTTCCAGCCACCCGCCACGGCGCCCTGGCCGCCGCGTTGCAGACTGAAGATCGAAGCGACATCAACAAGCAGAGCGCCCAGACGCTCCCGCGCCGCGGCGTCGATCTTGTCCGGCAGCTGCAGGAACCGCTCGCGCACCCAGACCGGATAGTTGGCCCCCGCCGAGCGCAGCGCCGTCTCCGGCGCGCCCGAAACCGTGCCCGTGACCTGATACGTGTAGCCCGCGCGCAGCCGGTCCACGTCCGGCCGCAGCGCCAGCACGTCCGTCTCCTCCGGCTCGACGCTCAGGTCGACGCTGACCGGCACATCGCTGTCTTCCTCGCTCCTCACCTCGCGCAGGTCGTAGCTCGGCGGAATGTAGGCCGCGATCACGGCGTCGCTGAGCTCCTCGCCCCCCGCAATCCGTTCGCTGATCGCCACGATCACCGGCTCCAGATCCGTGCCCGCGAACCGCTCGGCCGACTCCGCGTCGAAGCCGATCGTGAACTCCGTCGGAGCCAGCGACTGCACCCGGGTCGACTTGTTGGCCAGCACCGGAGTGCCGAACGAGAACAGCACCGGCGCGCTGCGCTCCACCGAAATCTGCGCCGCAACCGGCCGCCGGGCGAGGTACGAGCTCTGCGGCAGAATCGCCTCGCCCTCCTCCGGATCGATCGGCAGCTCGCCACTCAGCGCACGCAGCTCATCGACCTGCCGCACGATGCTCGGGCTCTGCGTCCAGCCGCGCCCGCTGAAGCGGTCGTAGGACGTGCCGCGCAACAACCCCGGCTCCGTCGCCGCCGCACGCAGCACAATCCCGTCGCCCGGATTGATGTCGCCCTGCAGCACCTTGAAATCGTCGAAGCTGTGCACCGGCGCGCCGCGCTGCGAATCGATCCCGCTGAACACCCGCCGGAAGTCGTCGTTCAGCCCCTTGAACGGGCTCGCAACCGCTGACCAGGCATCCTCCAGCGCCTCCGACTCATCGGGACGCGGCAGCCCCCGCGAGAGCGACAGCAGCAGGATGATCGCGATCATCGTGATCCCCACGAAGCTGGCCGAAATCCAGTCGGGATAGGGCGTCCCGTCGGCCCGCCAACGGTCGATCCGGCGCAGCAGCGCCGAGCGCATCAGCAGCAGCATCGCGCCGGTCAGGAAGAATCCGTAGGAGAGATTCCACTGCCGGTCGGAGAGATACGACACGTTGACCGCCAGCAGCGCGCCGAGCAGAATCATCGCCGGCCACGGATTGCGCCAGCGCGCCATCGAGAACCCACCGATAAAGGCTGCCAGCCAGATGAACAAATCGGTGAACACCACGAAGGGCAGATTGTCGGTCGTCAGGCCCGCGCTGAACGCCTGCCGGAACCAGTCCTCGAAGCGGTAGTACATGTCCGTGAAGCGGTCCCAGAAGACCGGCTGCCCGCCCAGACTCTCGAGCGCCAACACCTGCCCCGTGACCACGACCGCGCCCACCAGCACGCCCACCAGCACGCCGAACGGCCAGCGAATCCGCCGCACGCTGCCGATCGCGCCCACGATCAAGGCCGCCGCCGCCGTGACCCGCAGGTCGGGCATCTCCGCCACCCAACCCGCGATGTAGATGCTGTTCGCCGTGCTCAGCGCGACCAGCAGCAGGATCCCGCCGGTGATCGTCACCTCCATCGAGCGGGACCACAACGATTGGCGGCGCATGTCCTCCGAGCGCAACAGCGTCTCCGCCGGCTGGCTGCGCCGAGCGAAGAACCGACGCTCCGCCCGCGCCGTCGTGTCCTCGAACTCCCCTCCCGACTCAGGACCCTGCGCGCTCATGCGCCCGGCCTCGTCAGCGAGATCGGGCGCGCCTCCTCAAGCTCCGCCAGCGCGCCGATGTCGCTCACGCCCGTCGTCGGCTCCGGCGCCATCACCGCCACACCCGCAACGCCCGAGCCCGGCGTCGTCCCGATCATCACCGCCGGCAGCCAGTCGTCCTTGCGCACCAGGTTGACCTGCACGCCCAGCGCCTGCAGCTCGGCGGCGGTCGCAGGTGCGCCCGCGCGCCCGCCCCACGTCTGCAAATCCAGCAACGCCACCGCGCTCTTGACGCCCCGCAGCGTCAGCGAGCGAACCGCCCCCTGCCAGCGCGGGTCGGTCGAGCCCGTCACCACGATCACCGTCGTGTGCCGCCCCCAGCGTCGTGATTGCTGATACAGCAGCGTCGCAACGGGCACCGTGCCGACCGGCTGCGCGACCGCCAGCGCCTCCAGCATCCGCCCGAAGTGCTGCGACCCGCGGTCCGGCTCGATCACGTCCAGCTTGTGGCCGAACATCATCAGCCCCACGCTGCGGTTCTGGTGCACAAAGTGCCGCGCCACCGACGCCGCGGCCGTCACCGCCGTCTCAATGCTCGCGTCGTCGCCTTCGCCGATGTGCTCGGAGCGCGACAGGTCCAGCACGACCCACAGGTGCGAGCCCGGGTCGAGCTCGAACGTCTTCACCTTCAGCGAGCCTGTGCGCAGGCTGCTCTTCCAGTGGATCCGGTTCATGCTGTCGCCCGGCTCGTACTCGCGAATCCCGGACGCGTTCGGCGTCACGTAGTGCGTGCGCCGCCGGAAGCGTCCCTCGCCGGGCAGATTCGCCGGCGGCACCGAGTAACGCGGCAGCTCCAGCGCCTGCGGGTAGACCACCAGTGAGCGCCCCTGGCCAAACCGAAACTCGCGCGGAAAGATGTCGAACGGGTCGCTGCTGCGCACCACGATCGGCCCCAGGTCGTAGAGTCCGCGTCGCCGGCAGATCGTCTCGATCCGCCACGAACGCCGACCCTGCTGGGACAGCGTGGCGACAAACCGCGCGCGGTGGCCGGGCAGCTCCGAGAGCTCCTCCAGCTCCAGCCACAGCTTCGGGATGCGCGTCTCGTTGATCACCTCGAATCGCTCCACGATCACCTCGCCGGCCTGCACGCGGTCGCGGCTGCGTGACATCCGCACGCGCAACCCCAACCCGGCCGACCACGACCAGAGCAGCGACAGGCAGATCCCGAACAGCAGCGTGTAGCCCAGCCGCAGCGGCAGCCAGTAGTTCGATGTGAAGCCCGTCGCGAACGCCACGATCGTCAGGATGATCACGATCGTCAGCGATCGTCGGCGTCCGAAGACAAGCCGCCAGAACGCACGCAGGCGGCGCAGCACGGCCTAGCTCTCCCTACTGCCCCAACAACCCCGACGCGCTCCCGGCACGGTCACGACGCGCCGGCCCGCGAGCCGGGCACCGCGACGCGCTCCAGCACATCGTCGATCACCGTCCGCGCATCCTGATTGCGCACCTGCGCCGAGGGGCTGAGGATCACCCGGTGCCCCAGCGCCGCGTGCGCCAGCAGCTTCATGTCGTCGGGAATCACATAGTCGCGACCGGCCAGCAGCGCGCTGGCCTGCGCGCAGCGGAACAGCGCCAGCGAGCCGCGCGGCGACGCGCCCAGATACACCGCATCGTGCGACCGCGTCGCCGCGACCAGCTGCACCGCGTACTGCTTGAGCTGTGGGTCGACCCAGATGTCGCGCGCCACCGCGTGCACCGCGCGGATCTCCTCCGGCGACGTGACCGCCTCAAGCGTCGTGATCGGGTGCTGCCGTTGCTGGCCCTCGAGCACCGCGACTTCGTCGCTCGCGTTCGGGTAGCCCAGGTGAATGCGCAGCAGGAACCGGTCCAGCTGCGCCTCCGGCAGCGGGAACGTGCCTTCGTATTCGACCGGATTCTGCGTCGCCAGCACCATGAACGGCGGCGGCAACGGACGCGTCACCCCGTCGACCGTGACCTGCCGCTCCTCCATCGCCTCCAGCAGCGCCGACTGCGTCTTCGGCGTCGCCCGATTGATCTCGTCCGCCAGCACGACCTGCGAGTTGATCGGCCCCTGCCGCCACTCGAAGTCCTCCGTCTTCTGGTTGTAGATCGACACCCCCGTCACGTCCGAGGGCAGCAGGTCGGGCGTGAACTGGATCCGGTTGAAGGTGCAACCCATCGAGATCGCCAGCGCCCGCGCCAGCATCGTCTTGCCCGTCCCCGGCACGTCCTCGATCAGCAGATGCCCGTCCGCGACCATCGCGATGATCGCCTGCCGCACCTCCGGCGTCTTGCCGAGGATCACGCGCTCGACGTTCGCGACCACGCCGTTCAGGATCTTGCGTGGATCGTCCACCTGTTCCGCCTCCCTGCCCGCCACTTCGACATCGAATCGATGTGCGCTTCACCACTTGTCGGGCACTGCAGGCGATGCTATCTGATCACCACATAGACAACGAGGCAGACCATGGGGTAGACAACGCCGTAGACAACGCCCGTGCGACGCGTAAGAGTGAGACACGGGGTAATCGAGAACGATGACGCAACCAGCGTCGCACGCCGCTCACGCGCCGAAACAGGCGCCGCGCCCGGTACGACGGATCCGTCGCCGCACTCTGCTGCGTGCGATGCTCGCCGCCGGCGTCGGGATCGTGCTGACCGCTTGCGGCGGCGACGACCTCGACCCCTTCTCGGCGCCCGCCCCAACCGAGGCCGAGCCGCTCTCCGAACAACAGGCTGCGCTCGCCGAGAGCCTCCCGGAAACCGCCGACCAGCAGGTCGACCAGACCCAGCAAGTCGATCCGCAGGCGGCTGAGCAAGAGCCGGCCGTACCGCTGCCGACCCCCTACGTCTACATCACCCCGCGGCCCGCCCCTCAGGGCAACGCCGTGCTGGTGATCGCCGACGCCCCGGGCGCCGGCTCCGCCGCGATCGCCTGGGAGGGCGAGGCCTACGCGATGAGCGCCGAGGCCGAGCGCTTCTTCGGCTTCATCGGCATCGACGCCCTCACCCCGGCAGGTCCGGCGCCGCTCAGCATCGCCGTCTGGGCCCCCAACGGCGATCAGCTGCTCTGGCAGGAAACCGTGCTCGACGTGCAAGCGGTCGACTGGCCCGTCGACGACATCCAGATCGACGGCCCCAATCAGGCGCTGCTGGCGCCCGAAGTCCGCGAGGCCGATCTCAACACGCGCGGGCCGCATCAACGCTTCGCCACACCGCAGCGCCACTGGTCGGGCATCTTCGACCCGCCCAACGACGGTGGAATCACCGCCGGCTACGGCGAGCTGCGCTCGTTCAACGGCGGCCCCGTCGCCGAATACCACTCGGGCATCGACTTCGCCGGTCCCAACGGCGCGCCGATCGTTGCGCCCGGCGGCGGCGTCATCTCCTGGGCGGGCCAGACCGATCGCCGTGGCAACGGGATGATCATCGACCACGGCGCCGGCGTCTTCACCGGCTATTACCACCTCTCCGAGCTGCTCAAGGCGAGCGGCGATGTGGTCGAGCGCGGCGTGCCGATCGCCCGCATGGGCTCGACCGGCCTCGCCACCGGCCCGCACCTGCACTGGGAGGTCGTGGTGCGCGGCGTGACCGTCAACCCGATCCCCTGGATCCGCCTGCTCGAAGCCCCCGATCCGCTCCAAGAGCTCGACCCCGTCAACGCCATCACCGCCACCAACCTCGCCCAGACCTAGTCCACATCCAGCCCACATCTAGCCCGGGCGGTGCGCCGCGATCGCCTCGCCGGCCAGCGCCACCGCCACGATCGAGGCTGTCTCGGCTCGCAGCGGACGCGGGCCCAGCGTGATCGAGTTCCAACGATACGAACGCGCCAGCCGCGCCTCGTCGGGCGTCAGCCCGCCCTCCGGGCCCACCAGAATCTGCAGCTCGTTCGGCAGCTCCGCCTTCAGCAAATCCGCGACCCGCCGGTCGGGCTCCACCGCCGACGCGAGCAGCCGCACCGTGTCGGGCGCCACCGCCTCCGTGACCACGTCGACGAAGTCGCGCGGCGCGTGCACTTCGGGCCGCGTCTGGCGACCCGATTGCTCCGCTGCCTCGGTGCTCAGCCGCCGCCAGCGCGCCAATCGCTGCAGGCCCTCCGCGCGCACCATCGAGCGCTCCGTCCAGATCGGCTGGATCGCGGCCACGCCGAGCTCGGTGACCTTTTCAACCATGAAATCGAAGCGCTGCGGGCGGATCAGCGCCGCGCAGATCGTGACCAGCGGCGGAGCCGGCGCGGCGATCGGATGCGCGTGCTCGATCCGGCCCTCAACCGCGTCACGCGTCACCCGCGTGATCCGCAGCGTGTACTGCCGTCCCAACGGCGGATGCACAATCTCCACCGTGTCGTCGCGCCGCACCCGCATCACCCGGTTGAGCCGCCGCGCCGTTGGACCGCGAATCACCAGCTGGTCGCCGTCCAGCGCGTCACGGTCATCCACGAAATAACGAGGTACCGCTGATCGATCGCCTTCATCGCGATCGCGCAGTCGGTCATGATCCGCAGGACTGCTCATCACTATCAGGGTACAGGGGCACGAGAGGGGCTGGGCGCGAGGCTGGCTGGGGGCCGCGATTATGCTGTCGGCAGTGAAGGAGGCCGTCATGGACCTGGGACTCGAGGGTAAAGTCGCGATCATCACCGGCGGGAGCGAGGGCATCGGACGCGCGACCGCCGTGGCGCTGGCCCGCGAAGGCGCGCACGTCGCGATCGGCGCGCGTCGACCCGAGCCGCTCGCCGAGGCCGCGGACCTGATCCGTCAGGTCGGCGGCGACCCGATCGTGCTCTCGATGGATGTCACCTCCGAAGAAGACTGCCAACAGATGGTCGGCGAAGTCACCGCCCGCTTCGGCGGCGTCGACATCCTGATCAACAACGCCGGCCAGTCGTCCTCCGGCATGATCGAGAGCCACGACATCGAGACCTGGGCGATCGACCTCGACCTCAAGCTCTACGCCGCGATTCGCATGGCCAAGCTGTGCATCCCTTCGATGCGCGAGCGCGGCGGCGGGCGGATCATCAACCTGCTCAACATCGGCTGCAAGACGCCCGGCGCCGGATCGATGCCGACCGCCGCCAGCCGCGCCGCCGGCCTGGCCATGACCAAGGCCCTGAGCAAGGAGGTCGCGCGCGACCAGATTCTGGTCAACGCCGCCTGCATCGGCTCCGTCGACAGCGCCCAGTGGCACGGCTTTCACCAGGCCCAAATGCCCGACGCGAGCTACGACGAGTTCCTCAGCTCGGTCGGCCAGGGCATCCCGGTGGGCCGGATCGGCAGCTCCGATGAGGCCGCCAACGTGCTCGTCTTCCTCGCCTCCGACGCCGCCAGCTTCATCACCGGCTGCGCAATCAACATCGACGGCGGCGCCTCCCCGTCCTGGTGAACCGCCCGAGTTCCGCGGCTCCCCCACCAGGAATCCTCTGAACAAGTCGGATCCCCTCTCCCCCCGCAAAGCGGGGGGAGATGTCACGGAGTGACAGAGGGGGGCGACCAGGGCTGGAGCCTGCAGATCCGCTCGTTCGGCATCCGCAGTGACCCGACTTGTTCAGCGGTTCCCTACCCGCGCCGCATCTTCGCCAGCAGCGCCGTCCACTCGTCCTCGGTGCGCGTCTCGACAATCTCAAACCCGGCAGTCGCGAGCGCAGCCGCAACTTCCTCTCGCCGCGTCTGGATGAAGCCCGACGCGATCAGCCGACCACCCGGCTCCGCCGCGCCGGCGATCTCCACCGCCAGACCCTGCAGCAGGTCGGCCGTCAGATTGGCCAGAATCAGGCCGTGGCGACCCTCGCCGGGTCCGCCGCCCTCGCGGATCTCAACCGCATCGCTCACCTGATTGCGACGCACCGTCTCGCGCGCCGCATCCACGGCCAGCGGGTCGATATCGACGCCCAGCACCGACCGCGCGCCAAGCTTCGCGGCCGCGCAGGCGAGAATCCCCGAGCCCGTGCCCAAATCGAGCACGCTCGGCGGCAGGTCTGCGTCGATCGCGTCGGCCAGCAGCGAGAGCGACAGCCGCGTGCTCTGGTGCTGCCCCGTCCCGAACGCGAGCCCCGGCGAGAGGTCAATCACCACCTCGCCGTCCGCCGCCGAATAGGCGATGTGCGGCGGCCGAATCACGATCGTGCGCGATCCGGGCACCCGCACCAGGTTGAAGTGCTCGTGCCAGGCCGTCCGCCAGTCGCGCTGCGGAATCTCCCGCACCGCGATCTGCGGCGCCGCGCCCGCCGGCCACAGCTCCGCCAGGGTCGCTGCGAAGTCCACGAAGATTCGTGCCCAGGATTCATCCGGGAGATACGCCGCCACGTCGGCGCGTTCGGGCAGCGGCGCCGGCTGACCCCAGGCCGGCTCCTCGACCGGCTCGCCCACCTCCCACTCGACCGCCGAGTTGAACACGCCGCAGAGCTCGAATGAGGTGATCGCCCGCTCGACCTCTGCGCCGCTCACCGCGACCGCGACGCGCAGCAGTTTCACCGCATTCAGGCCGTGAACGCGCCCCGGATGCGCGAGAAGACGCTGGGCCGACCCGAGCCGTCGTCGCCCTCGTCGAGCATGTCGCTGAGCTGCTCGAACAGCTCCCGCTGTTCCGCGCTCAGCTTCGCCGGGATGCGCAGCCCCACCTGCACCCGCAGGTCGCCGCGACCGCGGCCGCGCAGGTGCGGCACGCCCTTGGCGTGCAGCCGGAACACATGGCCGTGCTGGGTGCCCGCGGGCACTTCAAGCTCCTCCTTGGAGCCGTCGATCATCGGAATCTTCACGTCCCCGCCCAGCGCCGCCTGCGCCACGTTGAGGCTCAGCGGCAGCACCAGATCGTCTCCGTCGCGCTCGAAGATCTCATGCGGCTTGACCCGCAGGTCGACGTACAGATTGCCGCCCGGCCCGCCGCGTAGACCCGCGTCGCCCTCGCCGCTCAAGCGCATCTGCGCCCCATGGTCGACGCCCTGGGGAATCTTGACCTTGAGCCGGCGGTTGCGCTGCTCCCGGCCGATCCCCCCGCAGCCGTTGCACGGGTGCTTAATCACGGTCCCTTCGCCCTCGCACGCCTCGCACGGCGCGACGTTGACGAATCGCCCGAACACGTTGCGCTGGACCCGCCGCACCTCGCCCGCGCCGTCACACGTCGAGCAGGGAATCCGCTGCGTCCCCGGCTCGGCTCCGCTGCCCCCGCAGATCGAGCAGTGCTCGAGCCGCGTCGCGCGAATCTCCTTCTCCGCCCCGAACACCGCGTCGGTGAAGTCCAGCTCCAGCTCCAGCCGCAGGTCGCCGCCGCGCACCGGCCCCGACGCGCGCCGGCCGCCGAAGAACGCATCGAAAATGTCGCCGAAGCCACCGAAGTCGAATCCCTCGAAGCCAGCGTTCGCCGCGAACTCCGCCGTGTTCCCGTAGCGGTCGTACTTGGCCCGCTTCTCGACATCCGAGAGCACCTCATAGGCCGCCGCGACCCGCTTGAACGTCGCCTCCGACTCCGGGTCGGGATTGCGGTCCGGGTGGTGCTCCATCGCGAGCCGACGGAACGCCCGCCGGATTTCATCCTGCGAGGCCGTCCGCACGACCCCCAGGATCTCGTAGAAATCGTTGCTCGGCGCTTGCGCCATCGGATCTCCTGACGCCACAGCCTAAACCTCGCGGAATTCGCCCTCGACGGTGTCATCTTCGGGTCCCGACGGAGCGCCCCCCGCGGCGGCGGTCGCCGCCTCCGCCTCCGCCTGCTGCGCCCCGTAGGTGCGCTCGCCGACCTTCATCAGCGTGGCGTTCAGCTCGTCCAGCGCCGACTCGAGCGGCGCCTTCTCCAGACCCTCAGCCTCCAGGGCCGATCGCACCGCGGCGATCTTCTCCGTCAGCTCGGTCTTCAGATCCTCGTCGAGCTTGTCTTCCTGGTCGCGCATCAGCTTGTCGGCCTCGTACGCCGCGGTGTCCGCACGATTGCGAATCTCCGCCAGTTCGCGCCGCAGCACGTCCTCCTCGGCGTGCTCCTCGGCCTCGTGCTGCATCTTCTCGATCTCGGCGTCGCTCAGGCCGGAAGCCGCCTGAATCGTGATCCGCTGCTCCTTGCCCGTGCCCTTGTCCTGCGCCCCGACGTTCAGAATCCCGTTCGCATCGATGTCGAACGACACCTCGATCTGCGGCATTCCGCGCGGCGCCGGCAGAATCCCGTCGAGGATGAAGCGGCCCAGCGACTTGTTGTCGCCCGCCATCTCACGCTCGCCCTGCAACACGTGAATCTCAACCTGCTGCTGACCATCGGCGGCCGTCGAGAAAGTCTGGCTCTTGCTCGTCGGAATCGTCGTGTTGCGCGCAATCAGCGCCGTCGACACGCCGCCCAACGTCTCGATCCCCAGCGTCAGCGGGGTCACATCGAGCAGCAGCACATCCTTGACCTCGCCGCGCAGCACGCCGGCCTGGATCGCCGCGCCCAGCGCCACGACCTCGTCCGGGTTGACCCCCCGGTGCGGCTCCTTGCCGAAGAAGTCCTGCACCTTCCCCTGCACCAGCGGCATCCGCGTCTGCCCGCCCACGAGCACGATCTCGTCGATCTGCGCGCGGCTCACACCGGCGTCCTCGAGCGCGGCACGGCACGGCTCCAGCGTGCCCTCGACCAGGTCCATCACGAGCTGCTCGAGCTGCGAGCGCGTCAGCGTGTGCGTGAAATGCTTCGGGCCCGACGCGTCAGCCGTGATGTACGGCAGGTTGATCTCCGTCGACTGCGTCGTCGAGAGCTCCACCTTCGCGTGCTCCGCCGCCTCCTTGAGCCGCTGAACCGCTGCGCGGTCCTGCGAAAGGTCGATCGCCTGGTCCTTGCGGAACACGTCGACCAGATGGTCCATCACCCGCTGGTCAAGGTCGTCGCCGCCCAAGAAGGTGTTTCCGTTCGTCGAACGCACCTGGAAGGTGCCCTCACCCAGCTCCAGAATCGAGATGTCGAACGTGCCCCCACCGAGGTCGTAAACCGCGATGTAATGGTCCTCGTGCTTCTCCAGCCCGTAGGCCAGCGAGGCGGCCGTCGGCTCGTTGATGATCCGCAGCACGTTCAACCCGGCGATCCGCCCCGCGTCTTTCGTCGCGTTGCGCTGGCTGTCGTCGAAGTAGGCCGGCACCGTGATCACGGCCTCGTTGACCGTCTCGCCCAGGTACGCCTCGGCGTCCGCCTTGAGCTTCTGCAGCACCATCGCCGAGACCTCCGGCGGGCTGTAGGTCTTGTCGCCCAGCCGCACCCAGGCGTCGCCGTTCTCCGCGCCCTCCACGCTGTAGGGCAGTAGCTGCATCGCGTTCTGGACGATCGGGTCGTCGAAGCGACGACCCATCAGACGCTTCACGCTGAACACCGTGTGCTCGGGATTCGTGACCGCCTGCCGCTTGGCCGCCGTGCCGACCACACGCTCCCCGTTGCGGCTCATCGCCACCACCGACGGCGTCGTGCGGTTGCCCTCGGCATTCGGAATCACCGTGGGCTCGCCGCCCTCCATCACCGCGACCACCGAGTTGGTGGTGCCGAGGTCGATGCCAATCACTCTCGCCATGCTTATGCTCCTTCGGTTGCAGCGCCGCTGTGCTCTTCGGGCGCGATCTCTGCTTGATTCGGTTCAGCCGCCTTCGGTTCACCTGTATGTGGTTCAGCCGCCTTCGGTTCACCTGTATGTGGTTCACCCTCATTCGGTTCACCTAGGCCGACCATCACCTGGCTCGCCCGCAATAACCGGTCGCCGATCAACCAGCCGCGGCGGACCTCGACGACCACTTCGCCGTCGGGGCCCGGCAGCGAACCGATCGCTTCGTGATAGTTGGGATCAAAGGGCACGCCCGCCGCCGCGATCGGATACACCCCGCTGCGTTCCAGCAGCCCGATCAGCTTCTGATGCAGCAGGCCGACGCCCTCACGCCAGTCGGAATCGCCCGACTCGGTGGTCTCGACGTTCAACGCGCGGTGGAAATCATCCGCCAGCTCCACCAGCGAGACGAAAATGTTGCGCTGGCTGCGCTCCACCCGGTCGCGCACGTCTTGCGCGCTGCGACGCTTCAGATTCTGGTAGTCAGCCTGCGCTCGCTGCCAGCCGGCCAGCCGCTGCGTCGACTCATCGCGCAGCCGCTCCAGTTCGCTCTGGCGCTCCTCGATCGGTGGTTCCTGCGGCGCTTCAGCGGTTTCGTCGTCGTGCGACGACTCGTCGCGTGGGGCGCTGATCACGCCGCTCCCCCATAGACGGTGTCCATCATCTCCTGCAGCAACGAGCTGTGGAACCGCGCCGACGCCACCGAGCGCGAGTAGTTCATCCGCGTCGGCCCGATGATCGCCACGTAGCCCGCACGCCCGTATTCGTAGCCGTAGGTCGCCACCACCAGCGAGCAGTCGCGCAGCTGGTCCGACGGGTTGTCGTCGCCAATCAGCACGCGCAGGCCGCGTTGCTGGAGAGCGGTGTGCGGCACCAGCTCCTCGATCGCCTGTCGGTCGACCAGTTCGATCAGCTGCAGCGAGCGCTCCGGCTCGGCGTGGAACTCGGGCTGGCTCACCACCCCGCCAAGCCCGGCGATGCTGACCGCGCCCGCGCGCTCCGCATCGCGATCCAGCACCCGCGCCAGCGTGTCCAGCACGGCCTGTTCGTCGGCGTCCGCCGCCACCACATCGCGCACGGCGTCCGAGTCGTGCCCGTTCACATCAATGTTCAGCCGATGCGCGATCGCGTCAAGCTGCTCCGGCGGGCAGGGCGCCGGCAACGGCGTCAGCTGGCGAATCACCCGCGCCTCCTGCACAACCACGATCATCAGCGCCAGCAGGTCGTTCAGACTGATCAGCTCCAGCTGCCGCACGCGCAACCGCTGCGGCTGTGGCGGCGCCACCACGACCAACAGGCCGAGCGATTGCGCCAGCACCGTCGCCGCCAGCGCCGCCCATTCATCGACGGCCGGCGCGGCCTGGAAAAACTGGTGCCGCACCGTCGCCTGCTCCGCCACACCGAGCTCCGCATGGCCCATCAACGACTGCACAAAGTGGCGGTAGCCGCGGTTCGAAGGCACCCGACCGGCCGATGTATGCGGGTGCGTGAGGTACCCGTCGCTCTCGAGCAGCTGCATCTCATGGCGTATCGTGGCTGCCGACGTAGGGAGCGCGTAGCGCTCGACGACGTGGCGCGAGGCGACCGGCGTGGCCGTCTCGATGTAATCCTGAATGACGATCTGCAGAATGCTCTCGCGGCGATCTGACAGCGACATCGCCGAGATCCCCGTTCGCTGGAGCGAGCGCCATTCGCTCGCTGGCACTCTCACGCTGAGAGTGCTAACCGCGCAATCCTACCAGTGCGCCCCCAACGCGGCAAACACCCGTCACCACCTGTGCATAGCCCACCACACCGATCCACACGCCGACCTGCACCCCGATCTGCGCGAGGATCTGCACACCCCGAACCGGAGCCGACCATGGTGACCGAGCACGACGAACTCGGGCCGCGCCGCGTTGTGATCAGTGGTGTGGGCGCGATCAGCGCCGCCGGACCCACCGCGCCCGACTTCTGGCAGGCCCTGCTCGACGCCCGCGTCGCCACCTCCGTGCTGAACGGCATGTCGCGCCCCGCCGCCGGCGGAGCGATCACCGATTATCAGGGCCCCGCCGGCGTCCCCGCCTGGCTGCTCGCGCGCATGAACCGCGCCAGCTGGCTCGGGCTCGACGCCGCCATCCAGGCCGTCGCCGATGCTCGCATCGTCTTCCAGCAGGAGAACGCCTTCGCCGTCGGCGCCGTCTCCGGCATCGCCCACCCGCACGGCGCCAGCCGGGACGGCGAGGGCTGGGCCTCGCTCGGCTCCGGTCTCGCCGGCGCCACGATCGGCCTCAACATCGCCGGCCCCGCCTACACCGTCAGCGCCGGCGGAGCATCCGGCGTGGCCGCAATCGCCCAGGCGGCCGGCATGATCCGCAGCGGCCTTGTCCGCGCCGCCATCGCAGTCGGCGCCGAGGCCGCCCTCGAACCGGAAGTCTGGGAAGCCTGGAGGAGCATCGGCCTGCTCGATCCCGGCGCCGAGCCGGACGCTCAGCGCCCCTACGACGCGCGCCGTCAGGGCCTCGTGCTCGGCGAGGGCGCGGGCGCACTGCTGCTCGAAGACCGCCAACTCGCCACCCAACGCGGCGCGCGCATCTACGCCGAGATCGCCGGCGAAGCACAGACCGCCGGCCCGCCCGGCGACGGACGCCCGCCGACCGATGTCGAGGTCGCCCGCCGCGCGATCGGCGACGCCCTGCGCCGCGCCGAGCTCAGCCCGGGCGCGATCGATGTCATCTTCGCCGCCGGGATCGGCACCCCCGAGGGCGACCCGCGCGAGACCGACATCCTCGAACGGTCGTTCGGCGGGCGCATCCGCGACATGTACATCACCACCTCCACCCCGGTGACCGGCTACACGATCGGCGCGAGCGGCGCGCTCAACGCCGTCGCAGCCGCGATCTGCCTGGCCGAAGAAACGGTCCCCCCGCACGCCACCTGGTCCCAACTCGACCCCGCCTGCGCGCTCGATGTCGCCACCCGCGTTCGAAGGGACCACGTGATCGGCGCGGTCGTCGCCGGCTACGGCGCGCACGGCCAGAACGCCGCCATCGCCCTCACCCAGCACCGCCCCGCGCCCGGCGACGAGCTGCCGATGGCGCTCTAGCCGACAACCCGTACAGTCGATTCGGGAGGCAGCCAACGCATGGACATCGCCTGGTACGGGCACGCGGCCTTCCGCCTGCGCGGCCGCGAGGCCTCGGTCGTCACCGATCCCTGTCCCGCCGAGAGCGGCTTTCGGCTCAATCGCCCCAACGCTGACATCGTCACCGTCTCCAACCAACGGAGCGAGCACTCCTGGGTTGATGGCGTCCAGATCGAGCCCTCGGGCCTGCATCGCCCGCTCAACGCTCCCGGCGAATACGAGGTCAAGCGCGTGCTCGCGACCGGCGTCGAAACGCCCGGTCCCGACGGACGCCGCAACATCGCCTTCGTGATCACCATCGACGACGTGATCGTGGCCCACCTCGGCGACGTCCGCGAAATGCCCTCGCCGGCCGCGCTCGAGGAGCTGCAGCGCGCCAGCGTCTGCCTGCTGCCCGTCGGCGGCGGCGAACACATCGGGCCCGAGCTGGCGGCCAAGCTCGCCAGCGTCATCGCCGCCCCGCTGATCATTCCGATGCTCTACCAGCCCGAGGGCGACAGCGCCCCGCAGACGGGCCTCGACGGGCTCGGTCCGTTCCTCCGCGCCATGGGCGTCGAGGTCGAGCCGCCCACCGACAACCACCTCAACGTCACCGCCGGCAACCTCCCCGCCACCCCCACCGTCCAACCCCTCCTCGCCCGCGGCGCCTAGCCCCCCGGCGTCCCCGTCGCTCCCCGCTCCCCCCACTTGACAGCTGACGCAATCTCATGTCCAATCCGAACATGAGTGCTTTGACTCCAGGTCCCCACAGCGCCCCACAAGCGACCCGCCGCCACACCGGCCCGCACGCCCAATCACGCCGATCACCCCGATCAAGACTGATCAGGACTGATCAGGACCAAACAAAACCGATCAAAACTGATCGCTTTCGAGGCCCCCGACCAGATACGAGCGGCAGCTCACGCGGGCCGAACAGGCGAATTTCCTGGCCGACTGATCACCCACGCGCCCGACCCTCCGCATCCGCTCCTACCCTTGTCGCCGTGAGGAGCCCTCAATGACCGAGCACTCTCAGCCCGAATATGACGTCGTGATCCAGCGCAACCGCGCCGTGCCCATGCGTGACGGCGTCCGCCTCGCGACCGATGTCTACCTGCCCGCGCGTGACGGCACGCCGATCGACATCGCCTTCCCCACGATCCTGACCCGCACGCCGTATGACAAGGGCCCCAAGGCGGTCATCCTCGACGGCGAATGGTGGGCCCGCCGCGGCTACGCCCGCGTGATTCAGGATGTACGCGGCCGCTTCGCCTCCGAAGGCGACTTCTATCTGCTCAAGAACGAAGCCGAAGACGGCTACGACACCGTCGAATGGCTTGCCGAGCAGCCCTGGTGCGACGGCCAGGTCGGCATGGTCGGCACCTCCTACCTCGCTTGGGTGCAGTCCGCCGCCGCCACCCAGAACCCGCCCCACCTCGCGGCGATGTGGGTCAACCAGGGCGCGTTCAACGGGCTCAGCTCCTCGCTGCGGCAGGGCGGCGCGCTCGAGCTGCGCTGGCTCGCCTGGGCATTCTGGAACGCCCCCGTCTCGCCCGAAGCCGAGGCCGACCCGGTCCTCTACGAGGCTCTCGACCGCGCCGCCGTCGACCTGCGCGCCTGGCTCGCCCGCCTGCCCTGGCGTCCCGGCGACACGCCCCTCGCGCTGACCAAGGGTTACGAACGCTGGGCCATTGACCTGCTCACCCAGCCGACCGAGCAGGACTCGCTCTGGCAGCTCCCGAGCATGAACTTCGAGCGCTTCATCGACCAGACCGCCGACGTGCCGACGGTCTACAGCGGCGGCTGGTACGACTCCTACACGCGCGCCACCACCGAGTCCTTCGCCGCGTTCAGCGCCGCCAAGGCGTCGCCGCAGTACCTGTTGATGGGTCCCTGGACGCACGGCGACGCACCGCTCGACCGCACCTGGTCGGGCGACGCCGACTTCGGCCCCACCGCGCCGACCAGCGGCAACCTCGCCGAGAGCGTCCCGCACCTGCGGCTCCAGTTCTTCGACCACGTGCTCAAGGGACTGCGCTCCGGCTGGGACGACGTCGCCCCGGCGCGCATCTTCGTGATGGGCGGCGGCAGCGGTCGGCGGATCGCCTCCGGCCGCATGGACCACGGCGGCGCGTGGCGCGACGAGCAGGAGTGGCCGCCGGCCCGCGCCGAGACGCGCAGCTGGTACCTGCACGCCGACGGTTCGCTCCAGCCGGCCAAGGCCGCAGCCGGCGCCGCCGCCTCGCAGTACGACTTCGACCCTCGCCGGCCGGTGCCCTCGATCTCGGCCAACGTCTCCTCGCTGCGCGAGTACGCGCCGCCCGACCCCGGCCTCAAAGACGGCATCTGGCCGCCCACGATGCGATCCCGCGAGCTGATCCAGCCCGGCGGCGCAGACCAGCGCGAGCGCCCCGACGTGATGGGCGCAGAGCCGCCCTGGCTCCCGACCGCCGCCCGCAGCGACGTGCGCTCGTTCCGCACCGCCCCGCTCGACGCCGACCTGGAAGTCACCGGCCCGGTCACCGTCACGCTCTGGGTCTCGACCGATGCGCGCGACACCGATGTCACCGCGATCCTGCTCGACTGCTACCCGCCCAGCGCCGACTATCCCGAGGGCTACGCCCTGCGCCTCAGCGACAGCATCAAGCGCCTCCGCTTCCGGCGCGGCGCAGAGCGCGAGGAGCTGGTCCGTCCCGGCGAGGTCGTCGAAGTCCCCATCGAGCTCTATCCCACCAGCAATCGGTTCGCCGAGGGGCACCGCATCGGCGTCGAGATCAGCAGCTCCAACTACCCCCGCTTCGACATCAACCCCAACACTGGCGAACCAATCGGCCAACACACCCACACCCAGGTAGCAAGAACAAAAATCTGGCACGACGCCAGCCACCCCAGCCGAATTGACCTACCCATCGTCAGCGAGCCCTAGCCCCCCCGTCCTCCGTCATTCCGCACTCCCTCCGTCATTCCTGCGTAGGCAGGAATCCAGGCGACCACCCAACACCCATGCGTCTCTGCCCGCTCGACGGCCCTCCGAGCCATCCAAGGGCGCCCATTGGGCGAGCCAGCGCCGTCGAACAGCCGAGCCCTCTCGAAACCTCCCAGCTCGCCTGGATTCCTGCCTGCGCAGAGCCGGCCCCTGGCTTGAACAGGGGAACATCGGAGGGCGCAGGGCTACTCCGGCGTCGGCCGATACTTCTTCGGAAGCGTCCTAACCACCAGCTGATGCGAGTCCTCGATCAGCTCTTCCAGCTCGTCGTCGGGCATGTCGCCGTTGAGCTGAACGGCGATCCAGTGCTGCTTGCTCAGATAGGACGGGCTGCTGACCGACTCGTACTTCCCATGCAGCAGCGGCACGAGCGCCGGGTCGACTTTGATGCTGATCCCACTCTGCTCCGTCGTCCCGCCGCCGAGAAAGCAGAAGATCTTGCCCTTCGCGGTCGGCCCGAGCTTATAGACGAGGTCGTCTTCCCAGGGCGTGTCAGGCCACGCGCCGGGCAGCGATTCGCACAGCGCCTCGACCTGCTCACGATCCATCAGCTCGCTTCGCCCGTCAGGAAGCGGCGCGGCACGTCGCGCATCATCAAATCCACCGTCTCCTCGGGCACGCCATCGCCGATCATCGCCGGCAGCGCCACAGTCGTCAGGAAGAGGTAGGTCGTCGGCGACTGCTGATTGTGCAGACCCGGCGCATAGTCGTGGCCGAGCATGATCTTCTCCGCCCAGCCGCGCCTGATCAGCTCCTCGACGGTCGCGTTGCGCGCCACCCAGTTGGGCCGGCCGCGCCCGTCGGGCGGGCCGGGATAGCGATCCATCGAGAGATAGACGCCTGTCTTGAGCAGGTCCTCGAGGTAGTCCGCGTCGATCGAGTCGGCCGAGTGGCCCACGCAGATGCGGTCCATCGGCGCGTCTTCCTCCTGGAAGATCTCCACCTGCCGACGCCCCACCTCGAGCGGCGCCCAGTGGTGCGTGCTGATCGGGCAGCCGGTTCGCTTGAGCGTGCGCACCGCGGCGCGCAGCACCAACTCGGCCTCCGGCGTCACGCCCTCCGCGTCGTTGGCGACTTTGATCGCGCCCGGCTTGATCCCCGTATCGCCGATCCCAAGCTCGACCTCGCGGACGAACACGTCGGCGATCTCGTCGGGATCCTTGTTCCAGAACCAGCGCGGGATGTCGCGCCACAGGCCGGTCGCGCAGATGACGTTGACGCCGCTGGCTGCCGAGACCTCGGCCATCAGCTGCACATCGCGCTGCAGGTCGGGCGTGCTCAGCTCGATCAGCGAATCGACCCCGCCGGCCTTCGCCTCCGTCAGTTCGCGGATCGATCGGGCCTTGATCGCCTCGCGGTCGACGAGCCACGGATAGTGCGTCGTGACGACCGCCGGCTGCATCGCGACGTGCTCGTGGCTCAGCGTGAAGCCGAGCTCAGCGCTGTCGATCGGTCCGAGCACGGTTTCGATCGTGGCCATCGTTCACCTCCATGCGCAACGGGGTTGGGGCCTGGATCCTAGTGAACGGGATCAGGCTTCGGCGCTGGTCAGGTTCTCGAGGAACTCGATGTTGGTCTTGGTCCGGGCCAGACGGTCGAGCAGCCGCTCGGTCGGCTCGGTGCTGTTGCCGCCGGAGCCGGCCAGCACCGACATCATGCGGCGCAGCAGCCACATGCGCTGCAGCTCCTCGCCCGAGAGCAGCAGCTCCTCACGGCGCGTGCTGCTCGCGGCGATGTCGATCGACGGGTAGATGCGCCGCTCGGAGAGCTTGCGGTCGAGCCGCACCTCCCAGTTGCCGGTGCCCTTGAACTCCTCGAAGACCACGTCGTCGAGCCGGCTGCCGGTGTCGACCAGGCAGGTCGCGATGATCGTCAGGCTGCCGCCCTCTTCGGCCTTGCGCGCCGAGCCGAAGAAGCGCTTCGGCGGGTAGAGCGCGATGGGGTCGATGCCACCCGAGAGGGTGCGACCGGTCGAGGGCATTTCGAGGTTGTAAGCGCGCGTCAGCCGCGTGATCGAGTCGAGCAGGATCACCACGTCGCGGCCCATCTCCATCAGCCGCTTGGCGCGCTCCAGGCCCAGCTCGGCGCAGCGCGTGTGATCTTCGACCGGCTCGTCGAAGGTCGAGGCGACCACTTCGCCGCGCACCGTGCGGCGCATCTCGGTGACTTCCTCGGGGCGCTCGCCGATCAGCACGACCATCAGGTGGACGTCGGGGTGGTTGGTGGCGATGCCGTTGGCGATCGCCTGCAGCAGCATGGTCTTGCCGGCCTTGGGCGGCGAGACGATCAGCCCGCGCTGCCCGCGGCCCATCGGCGCGACGAGGTCGATCACGCGGCCCGAAAGCTCGGTCGGATCTTCGCTCTCGATCGTGAATCGCTGGTGCGGGAAGACGGCGGTGAGCGTCTCGAAATGGGGCCGCTGCTTGGCCAGCTCGGGCTCGGCGCCGTTGACCAGCACCGCGTCCTGCAGGCCGTAGTACTTCTCCCCGCTCTTGGGCGGGCGGACCGGGCCAATCACGTAGTCGCCGCTGCGCAGATCGTGGCCGCGCACGTGCGCCTGCGAGACGTAGACATCGGTCGGCGCGGGCAGCAGCGATTCGCCGCGCAGGAAGCCGTAGCTGTCGTCGACGACTTCCAGCACGCCGCCCGAGAGCACGTTGCCCTCGGCCTCGCTCTCGGCCTGCAGGATGCGCAGGATGATGTCCTGCTTCTTCAGGCCGGTGAGCCCGCGAACCTCCAGTTCGCGGGCGCGCACGAGCAGCTCATCGCGCGTATGGGACTCGAGATCGGTGATGGTTAGGGTCGTCACGGCTGCCTCTGATTGCCGTCGCTGCGTGCTGCGTGGAAGGGCGACGCGCGAGCGCACGGCCGAAAACTGATGCGGTCAATGCTCAACGGTGAGACGGAGCGGCCCGCGGAACGAAGTTGCGAGACTGATCGTATGCGACTCGCGCGCTTGCCTGCAAGCGCCCGCGCGACACGGGTCACAGATCGCTAGCTCACCGCTAGCTCACGGGCGTCGCGCTGAGCTGCGCCTGGGCCGACCGCCAGTCGGCCAGGAAGGCGTCGATCCCCTTGTCGGTCAGCGGGTGCTTGAGCATCTGCTCGATCACGCTGAAGGGCAGCGTCGCGATATGCGCGCCCGCGAGCGCGCAGCGCGCGACATGCTGCGGACCGCGCAGCGAGGCGGCGATCACCTGGGTCGGCAGGTGGTACTGGTCGAGCACCGTGACCACGTCCTTGACCAGCTCGACGCCGTCCTGGCCGATGTCGTCGAGTCGTCCGACGAACGGGCTGACGAAAGCCGCGCCCGCGCGGGCCGCCAGCAGCGCCTGATTGAGCGAGAAGATCAGCGTCGTGTTGACCTGGATCCCGCGCTCGCTGACGCGGTGAATCGCGCCCAGCCCGGCGGCGTCGATCGGAATCTTCACCACCACCTGCTCATGCCAGGAGGCCAGTTCGATCGCTTCGGCGACCAACTCGTCCTCGGTCCGGGAGACGCACTCGGCGGAGATCGGCCCATCGACCAGCTCCGCGATCCGCACAACGCGTTCGCGGTATTGCAGCGCGCCGTCGCCTTCGCGGGCGACCGCCCGGGCGTGCAGCGAGGGGTTGGTCGTCACCCCGTCGCAGACGCCCCAGGCGACTGCCCGCTCGATCTCGTCGAGGTGGCCAGTGTCGAGAAAGATACGCATCGGTCGGGGTCCTCTCGGGCGTCGGGATCAGGGTTGCAGGGTGACGAGCGCGACCTGGACGGGTAACAGGATCAGCATCAACACAGCAAAGACTAGCGGGCCGCGATCGGCCAGCGCATCCTGCAGCTCGTCGGACACCACGCCGGTTTTACGCGCCTGTAGCGAAAGCAGTCGCACGCGCCGCAGGCCGGCGAACATGCCGGGCACCAGCACGAACAGCGCGAGCAGATAGAGAATCTCGACCGCCAACAGCCAGCCCGTGGTGATCGGGTCCGCGACATCGGACTCGATGCCCCAGATGGCGCCCAGCACGCCGGTCGCGATGATGCCGGGCAGGAGCATCCGGGTGTGCGCGCGGTCGGCGCTGTTGAACAGCACATCGCGCTCGACCGGGTCCTCGGTCTGCCAGGCGCGGGTCAACGCGAGCGTCAATGCGCTGACGCCGCCGCAGTAGACCAGCGTGGCGAGAGCCAGCAGAAAGCGAAAGACGTCGTCGGTGGACACCGCGCGGCTGCCTGGCGCTACTCGGCCGCGGGCGCGGGCGCCGCGCTGGCGGCGGACGTGGCTGCGGCGCCGCGCAGCGGCGCCTCGGCGGCCTGTAGCACGTGCTCGATAAAGCCCACGAAGAGCGGGTGTGGGCGGCCCGGCCGCGAGCGCAGCTCGGGGTGAAACTGGGTGCCCAACATGAACGGGTGGTCGCGCACCTCCGCGATCTCAACCAGCGTGCCCTCCGGCGAGTCGCCCGACGCGATCAGTCCTGCGCTCTCCAGTTGCGAGCGATAGATCGGGTTGAACTCCCAGCGGTGGCGGTGCCGCTCGATCACGACCGCGTCGTCGTAGAGCGACCAGGCCAGCGTGCCGGGGCGGAGATGGCAGGGGTAGCCACCCAGGCGCATGGTGCCGCCCATGTGGGTGACCGCGAGCTGCTCGTCGAGCATCGCGATCACCGGATAGTCGGTGTCCTCGTCGGCCTCGGTGGTACCTGCGGTCGCCCAGCCGAGTCGGGAGCGGGCGAAGCCGATCACCATGTTTTGCATCCCGCGGCAGAGGCCCAGATAGGGCAAGCCGTGCTCGAGCGCGAACCGCGCCACGCTGACCTCGCCCTCGATACCCCGCTCGCCGAAGCCGCCAGGCACGATCACGCCCTCGACATCGGCCAGCCGCGCAGCGATCTCTGCCTGGCTCGCGTCATCCAGCTCGTCCGACTGCACCCAGGCGATCTCTACCTCTGTGGAACGCTCGACGCCGGCGTGGATCAGCGCCTCGCGCACGGAGAGGTACGAATCGCGCAGCTCGACGTATTTGCCGACGATCGCCACGCGGCAGCGCCGTTGGCGCCGACTCAGGCGGCTGACCCACTCGCGCCACTGCTCCAGTCCTGTGTCCTCGCGCGGCGTCAACGCGAGGCGCTCAAGCGTCAGCGTGGTCAGGCCTGCGTCCTCAAGGATCTCAGGCACGTGATAGATGCTGTCCGCTGTGATGACGGGAATCACCGCGTCGAACGGCACGTCGCAGAAGAGCGCCACCTTCCGGCGGATGCCGTCGTCGACCGGCACGTCGGTGCGCGCGAGGATGACGTCGGGCTGGATGCCCATCGAGCGCAGCGTGCGCACGGAGTGCTGGGTCGGCTTGGTCTTCACCTCGTCGGTGGCCTGTAGATAGAACAGCGGCGTCACGTGAATCGCGAGCGTCCCGTGCTGCGGTTCCTCGTAGCGCATCTGGCGAATCGCCTCAAGGAAGGCCTGACCTTCGATGTCGCCCACGGTGCCGCCGACCTCCACGATCAGCACGTCGGCGTTCGATCGCCGAGCCAGCCCACGGACTCGTTCCTTGATTGCGTCGGTCACGTGCGGCACGGTCTGAATCGTGCCGCCGAGATAGTCGCCCTTGCGCTCACGCTCGATCACGAGGGCTGAGATCTGTCCCATCGTGACGGACGAGGCGCCGGTCAGGTCCTGATCGAGGAAGCGTTCGTAGTGGCCGAGGTCGAGGTCGGTCTCCGAGCCGTCCTCGGTCACGAAGACTTCGCCGTGCTGATACGGGGACATCGTGCCGGGGTCGACGTTGAGGTAGGGATCGAGCTTCTGGACCGAGACGCGTAGGCCGCGGCTATCGAGCAGTTTGGCCAGCGACGCGCTGGCGATCCCTTTGCCGACTGAGCTGATGACGCCGCCGGTGATGAAGATGTAGCGGGTCATGCCTGTCGCCCGCCGCCGCTCGATCCCGCGTCCGCGCGGCTCCTGCTCAACGGCGTCCTCCCTGCAGGTTGACGAGCAGGTCGACGCGGTCGCCGTCGTTGAGCACATCGTCGTGCTGGGCCTGCACGTTGTTGATCACCGCGGCGATCGCCTCCTGGTCCTGCTCGGAGAAGCCCTCGGCGTTGAGCAGGTCCTTGATCGTCAGGCCGTCGGACCAGTCGATCTCGAAGGTGGGGCGCTTGGTCTTTGAGAGCGGGATCAGGGTCATGAAGAGCTTGACCTGGACTGCCACGGCGCGCTGCCTCCCTCGTCCGAATCTACCTCCGCACGAGTCTATCAACGCTCGATCTGGGCGAGCGCGTCGCGCAGAATCGCCGCCCCGGCCGATCGAACGCCGCGTGAGTTGGGCGCCCCGCCCATTGGGTAGGGAAAGAGCGTGGCGAAGCGTGAGAGGCTGATGGCGACGGCCTGCGCCCGGGTGGCTTCGGGCCCATCGGGATCGCAGCCACGCCAGAAGTTCGCGGCCTCGCCGCGCGCCGCAGCGAAGGCCTGCGCCGCGCGCGCATGGCCCTGCGGCTCGATCGGGTCATCGCCGGCCAGGATCGAGATCCAGCGCGCGGTGCCGGCCGCCGCCGCCGCGGCGGTCGCAGCAGCCGCAGTGGCCGCCGTGTCCCGCTGCGAAGCGGCCCCCTCCGACTCAACAGCCGACTCAACGGCGCCGATGCGGAAGATCACAAACGGCACGGAGCTCTGTAGTTCGTCGTAGGGCAGCCACGGACCGACCTGGTCGGTCATCTGCCCGTCCCGACGCCAGGCGCGACGATCGTCATCGAAACCGACGATCAAGCCGAAGGTCGGCCCGAACGGGTCGAGGCCCGCACCGGCTGCGACGATCGGTCGGCCGGCCCCGAGGTCGGCGCGCAGACGGCGCCGGAGCAATCGCCAGCTCAGGCCGGCCGGCGGCTCGTCGCGCCGCGTCACCTCGATCTCGACGCCGAGCGCGGCGAGGCCCTCGGCAAGCCTGCCGGGCAGCTCTAGCGGGTCCGGCTGCGGCTCGAACCAGACGCCCTCCACGGGTTCGGACGGCACCGGCGGCGGCGCGCCGGCGACGCCGCTGAGCGCGCAGACCACGGCGCTGTCGACCTCGCGTCCGATCGCCCGCAACGCGCCGACGAGGCTGCCGACGAGCGGGTTCCAGTTATATTCGTATTGGGCCTCCACCAGCCGCCGAGCCACTGCGGGCCGTCCTTCCCTACCTTCGGCGCGCCGCTATCGAACAGGCGAAGCCGAATGCCATCATCGCACCCGACCGCCACTCCTGAGACTCACGTCGCCGCCCTCTCGAACGGGCTGCGCGTGGCCGTGACGCCCGTGCCGCACTCGCAGGCCGCGACGTTGGCCGCCTACGTCGGCGTCGGCAGCCGCGACGAGGCGCGCGCCACGCTGGGGCTGTCGCACTACCTCGAGCACATGCTGTTCAAGGGCACCGAGCGCCGGCCCGAGGCCACGGCGATCTCCTCCGCGATCGAGGGCGCCGGCGGCTCGCTCAACGCCTACACCACGCGCGAGCTGACCGCTTACTGGAACCGCGTGCCCTACGACCGGCTCCCGCTGGCGATGGATGTGCTGGCCGACAGCGTCCTGCATTCGACACTGCAGGAGCACGAGATCGAGCGCGAGCGGACCGTGATCTGTTCCGAGATCCGGCGCGCGCACGACCAACCCGGGCAGCGCGCGGGCCAGCTGATCAGCGCTGCCTCCTACGGCCAACAACCGCTCGCCTGGGAGGTCGCCGGCGACCTCGACTCCGTCGGCGCCGTCACGCGTGAGCATCTCGCCGACCACATCGACACCTGGTATCGGCCGGAGAACATCGTGCTCTCGGTCGCGGGCAACGTGAGCGTCGACGAAGTGATGACGCTGGCCGAAACACATTGGGCCGCGGAGCCGGGCTCAGCGACGCCAGCGCGACCGCAGGCGGATGGCGGGTTGGCCGACGACCCGGTGAGCGTGGAGCAGCGACCGATCGAGCAATGCAATCTGGCCATGGCGCTGCGCAGCGGCCCGCGCCTGGACCCCGACCGCTACGCGCTGGCGATGCTCGACGAGGTGCTGGGGCGCGGGATGAGCAGCCGGCTGTTCGTGGAGGTGCGCGAACGCCGCGGGCTGGCCTATTCGGTCGGCTCGTATGCCGCCGGATATGACGACACCGGCCACCTGGGCATCTCCGCGGGCGTGACGGCCGAGAACGTAATCGAGACCGTCGAGGTGATCCTGAACGAGCTGCGGCGGCTCGTGCATGAACCCGTCCCCGACGAGGAACTGGCGCGGGCGCGCGAGCACGCAGTGGGCTCGTTCCGACTGTCGCTCGACGCAGCAGCCTCGTGGTGCCATCGCGCGGGTGGAATGTTGATTAGCAACGGGTTCATCGAGTCGGTCGACGAGGTGATCGCCGGCTACGAGTCGGTCACGGCGCGTGACATCGAGCGAGTGGCAGCGCGCATCGTGCGCGAGGGCAACCTCGCGGCCGCGGTCGTGGGTCCATTTGAAGCCGAAGCCGAACTGCGCGAGCGCATCGCCGGCTTCACTGCGGCGGCGTGACGATGGAAACCGTGCGAGCCGTCCTGCTGGTCGCCGCCGGATCGTCGGTCTCGTCCGCTGAGGCAGACGCGATTCTGCTCGAACACCCGGCGATCGAGGACGGCGCGTTTGCAGACGGCGCCCTCAACGCGGCCGCGGCGCAGGTGGCGCAGCTCGTCGGCGGGGAGACGCCGCTGTACCTCGCGCTGCCGCCGATCGCGAGCGGACTGGCGCGCGACTACTTGTTCGCGACGCTGCGCGAGGGCGTCTACGGCGTCTCCGTCGGCGACCCCACCAGCATCGAGCAGGTGCGCTACGCGGAGAGTCTGATCGAGGAAGCCGAGCGCCGCGCGGAGTTGCGACTCGGGCTGACTGCGATGGCCGTCTGGTTCAGCACGGCGCGGGCGATCTCGATCGCGCCGGAGACGCTGGCGAAGCTGCGCTCCGGTGCGGGCAGGGCCACCTGGGTCGGATTCGACGCCGAGGTGCTGGCCGCGGGGCTCGGCATCGCGCGCGCCTCAGCCACGCCCGACGCGGCGCGTGCGCTGCTCGTGCTCGCGGCGGCGGCCGAGGGACTGCCGCTGGTCGAGCGAATCCCAGCCGGAGATCAGGGCGCGGCAGACGCGGCGCGCGCCGCCGGCGTTCGCGGCGTCGCCACGACCGAGCACGACGCTCTGGCACGTCTGCGATCTGAGTTTCCCGGGGCCGACGCCGACTCGGACTGACAGCGCACTGACAAGGCGCTGACTGTGCGCTGTGGGGCGAGCGATATGCTCGCGTCCGACCGAGCAGTCCGAATCGAGGAGTCGAGTTGTGGCCACCACCGTCATGCGCAGCATGCTTTCCGTGCCGGGGATTCGCGAACGATTCATCGAGAAGGCGCGCGACGCGGCGGCCGATGTGCTCTGCTTCGACCTCGAAGACTCGGTCGCCTGGGACGACAAACCGACGGCACGGGCGTTGCTCGGTCGGCTGCTGCCGGACTTTCCGAAGCGCGGTCGCAAAGTGTTCGTGCGGACGAACGGGTACGACACGGGCCTGATCGAGCAGGAGCTCGATGCCCTGGTGCATCCCTGGCTCGACGGGGTCAGCGTGTCGAAGGTGGAGACGCCGCGCGACATCGAGCGAATTGATGACTACCTGACGCTGCTGGAGCGGGCGCGGGGTTTGGCCGATGGTCAGGTCGCAATCGCGGCGTGGATCGAGAACGCGCACGCAGTGGCGAACGCGTATGAGATCTGCCAGGCGTCGGAGCGGTTGGTGGGGATTTGCGTCGGCGGCGAGGACTATGCGGTGAGCATCGGCGTGCGTCGCAGCAAGGGCGGCGAGGAGCTCGCGCACGCGCGCCGCACCGCGGTCAACGCGGCCCACGCAGCGGGGATTCTTCCGCTTGACACGCCGTGGACCGACATCCGCGATCCGGAGGGCTTCGAGGACGAGCTGCGCCGGATGCGGGAGATCGGTTTCCGCGGCAAGTTCTGCATCCACCCCGACCAGCTCGCCCCGGCAAACCGCGTCTTCGCGCCCGCCGAGGGCGACATCGAGTGGGCCCGGCGGGTGGTGGAGGCCTACGAAGACGGCGTGGCGAAGAACCTCGGCGCGGTCGCGCTGGACGGCCAGATGATCGACAAACCAGTGCTCGAGCAGGCCGAGAACATGCTGGAGTGGTCAAGCCAGATCGCCGAAATGGAAGCGGCCCGCTAGGTCCGTCTCATGCGCCTGCGCGAACGGCGACGATCGACACGACGAGCGCGTTCACTTCATCGAAGTACACGGCAACGTTGTGGAACGCGAGCACGAAATCGGCCGGCGCGTTGGGCTGGCCGCGCAAGTCAGTGACCAGCGGATGGCTTGGTGTCGGGTCGAGGAACAGCTGCGCCAACGCGCGGTCGTAACGAACGCCGTCTAACCACGAGAGCCCCGCCACGTCGGCCTCGGCCTCCCGCGTGAGGGCAACGTCGTATCCCCGCGGCCACATACTCAACGACGGACAGCCCGACGGACACGACCAGCCGCGATATCAGCTCTCCCGCGCCGTAGCTGTGCGCGAAGTTCGTCGTCCGTCGCAAGCTGCCTGAGTACCCAGTCGATATCCGCCTCGGGCACATCTGCTTCCCGGTCGGCTGCTTCGAGTTCGGAACGCAGGAACTCATGCATCGTGGACCAGCTAAATGGGCTGCTGTCAACGCGGCAGTTGGCCAACTTCCATGGCGGCTCCTGCGGCGCTAGCGCGGCCAGCTCCGCGGCGGACCGATCGCCAAACCGCTCGTAGACGAACCGGACGGCGCCAGCAATTCCCTGCGTGGGCACGGCCAGGGGCACGGGCGACAACACCGACGGCACGGAGTCACAGCCCCCGTAGCAGTCCCAGACTTCGCGCACCATAGGTCCATCTTCGGCGACTTCGATCGGATTCCCAAACAGCGCGTCGCTGTAGAGCGCCAGCGCGAAGCCCTGCGCGTAGCAGCACAAGCGCTGCAGTTGCATGTGCTCGAGCTGTTTCTCCTCCGCGTCCGCAAGCGTGAGGAACCAATCAGCGACATCCAACACAGAAACGACCATGAGGGCCTCCGCTGTCAGTGTACGAGCCTAGAGCGCACCCGGCGGCGGCTGGTTGAGGCGGAAGGCGCCGGTGCGGTCGTAGGCGCTGTCGGCCACGTAGATGTGCTGTGACGCTGCCGTGAGGTCGCGCAGGACCTTCTGCAGCGGGTGCGTCTCGAACGCCGCCGCGCCGCCGCCGGCGTGGTGCGCGAAGCGCACGACTTCGAGGCACGCATCGGTCACCCAGGTCACCATGGCGCGAATCCGCGCGTCGTCGGCCGGGGAGATCTGCTCACCGCGCTCGCGCTGCGCCATCGCGCCGTCGAGCACCTCCATCGCGTAGGCGCGGGCCGCTTCGTAGCGACAGGACGCCTCGCCGAAGGCGTGCTGGAACGCGCCGCGCGCAGCGACCGGCGCGGTTGAGCCGAAGCGCACGCGCGACGCGTGGGCGCCGATCAGCTCCAGCGCGCGCTTCGCCGAGCCGAGCGCGATGCCGGTGTGTCCGGGGCTGAGGAAGGTGATCGTGGGCAGCTCGAACCACGGCCCGCCCCGCTCGATGTGACGACCACCGAACGGCAGCGCGAAGGCGTTCGGCACGAACAGATCGTCGATTTGGTAGTGGTTGCTGCCCGTACCCTCCAGCCCCATCACGTGCCAGGAGTCTTCGATCTCCACGCTGTCGATCGGGACGATCGAGCCGACGGCGCGCGGGATCGCACGCTCCACATCGGACGGCGGCGCAGCGTTCTCCACGATCGCGTTCGCCAGCACCCACTCGCAGTGGCGGATGCCGCTGGCGAACGACCAGCGCCCGTGCAGCGAGTGGCCGTCGTCGCCGAGGCGGGCCCTGCCCTCCGGATTGGCGGTGCCGGCGATCAGGGGGAAGCCGTCGCCGAATACCGCATCGAGCCCGGCGCCGTCGGCGATGTGCGCGCCGACCACGCCGGCCGTTTCGGACTGGATCATCGCCACCCAGCCGCTCGACACATCAGCCACAGCGAGCCGCTCGAAGACCTCGACCTGGGTGGCGGGGTGAACGTCGCGGCCGCCGACCTCGAGCGGCGCCGCCATCGCGAAGATGTCGGCCGCCTCGAGCGCCAGGACGGAAGTTTCGCTGAGCGTGCGGAGCTGCGTCGATTCCTCCGCGTGGTCGGCGAGGAGATCATGAAGCGACTCAGCACGTTCGAGCCATTCGCTGCGCTCGCGCTGCCGCCCCGCGCTTGTTCGGCTCATGGCGCCCTCCAACGATTGGCATGCTAAGGATCGACACGTCGCGCCGATTCAGGCTTCGAGTCGGATCCTCCGCACTGCTGAGACGTATGGGTTGAGCATGTCGGAGTAGACCGCGAGGTCTCGCAACCTGACCACGAACGCCGCCTCGATCCTCGATGTCTCTGGATTTACTGAGATGATCGGATTACGAGGCGAGGGATCGAACAGGAGCTGATCGAGCGCGTACGGCAATCGCATCTGATCGAACAAGCTAAGTGCGCGGATATCCTCCCGCGCTGGTTCAGTGAACAGATACTCGAAGCCCGCAGGCCTCCGGTTCATCGGCGGCGCCGATAGGGCCGCAGCCGCCCGACCGCGATATCAGCGCGGCTTCGCGCCGACGATGCCTGGAGTTCCTCATCCGACACCGGTCGAGGCGGCGTACGCGGTTCCAGCTCGATCGCCACGCGGAAACAGGTGCGCATCTGCTCGTGGCTGACTTGGGTCCCATCCTCGCGCGTGATCCGCAGCAAGAAATCGGCTTGCTCTGCCGTCACGCGCTCGGCTTCGCCGTCGGCCCGAAACTCGCGGTAGATCGCGTGCATCACCGCTTCTTCCATGACGACGAATGTCTCTTCGTCGAAGCTCGGGTCCGAGCGGATCGGCCTCGCGCCACCGGCAGCAAACTCGCGCCGAACTTCTCGGATCACCGGCCCCTCTTCGCACGCCTCGATCGCCTCCACGAACAGGGGATCGTGGTACATGGCCAAGTGGAAACCCTGCGCGTAATAGCAGAGTCGTTGGAGGGTCGGCTCATTGAGCTGGTTGCCCTGTTCGGCCGCGATATGGAGGAAGAACTTCGCCACGTCGACCGCCGTCGGTTCACGCTGTTCCGCGTCGGTCATGGCGACTTCCTCTTCACGGATCAAGCGTAGCGATTCATTTCGTGGCTGCGCAGTGAATCAGAGCCCCGGACGGACCGGGAGGCCGAGCGCGTGACGGCCGACGCGCTGGAAGGAGCCATCGGCGACGATCACGTGCTGCGAGACGGTCTGAATCTCGCGCAGCAGCCGCTGCAGCGGGTGGTCAAGGAAGACCGCATCGCCGCCTGCGGCACGGTGGGCGGTGCGGATCACCGATTCCGCGGTGCGCGTCGCCCAGGCCGCCGCGCTGCGCGCCGTGTCGTCCAGCTTCACGGCGTCCGCGACATCGCGGACCGGAGCGTCGGCCAGCTCGCGGAAGAGCTGGACGCCGTGGCCGCGGATCGCGCGCGTCGCCACGACGATCTCGCCGAGCTCACGCTGGAAGATCTCGCGCTCGGCCAGCGGCGCACGCGAACCGAGACGGACCCGCGTCGCGGCGATCTCCGTGACCTCCTGAATCGCCCGCTCGGCGAGCCCCAGCGCCATCCCGTAGGCGGCGGGGCAGAGGAAGGTCACGGTTGGCCGGGCGACCCAGCCCGATCCGCGCAAGACCGGCTGCTCGAGCGGCTGGAGGCGGAAGTCCTCGCTCACGAACTCGTCATCCAATCGGTAGTGATTGCTGCCCGTGCCCTGCAGCCCGGCCACATGCCAGGTGTCCTCGATCTCAACGCGCTCACGTGGGACCGCGGCAGTGACCAGTTCGGGCGGCCCCGACTCACGTTCCACGCCGTCGTTGAGGATGCCCTGCGCGATCACCCAGTCGGCGTGATGGATGCCCGAGCCCCAACCCCAGCGACCGCTGATGCGCCAGCCGCCCTCAACCGGCCGGGCTTCGCCGCCGGGGAACGGTTGGCCGGCGGCGACCGGCCAGCGCTCGGCGCCGAAGGCGCGCTCGATGCCCGCGTCGGGCAGTCGCGACCCGAGCCAGGCCGACTCGTGTGCGCCGATCATCACGCACCATCCGGCCGAGGCGTCGTGCGCCGCCAGCGCAGCCGTGACTTCGACATGGCCGTCGGGGGCGATGTTCGCGCCGCCGACCTCGGCCGGTGCGAAGATCGAGAAGAGCTGCTGCTCGCGCAGCGCGTCGACGACTGGCGCGGCCAGGTGGCGCAGCCGTTCGTTCTGCTCGGCGTGTTCGCGCAAGGTCGGGCCGACCGCCTCTACCGCCTCCAACCACTCGCCGTACGACGCGTCGTGAGCACTCATGATCAGGCCTCCTCAGCAGGGGCGCTCAGGCTACTCGCGCGTAGACTGAGGCGGATTCAATGCGGTGAACGAAGTCGCGAGGGGCGTGTATGGCTGCGGCGAGCGATGTGCGGGAGATCATCAGCGGCGACGGCGAGACCGGTGTGGACATCGTCCGCAGCGTGCGGCGCTGGGTCGACGAGCAGGTCATTCCGTTCGCCGACGCGCTGGAGCACGCGGGCGAGTTTCCGACCGCGATGCATCGCGACATGTGCGAGATGGGCATCTTCGGGATCACGTTTCCGGAGGCCTACGGCGGACTCGGCCTGTCGTTCGAGACCTATTCGGCGGTGATCGAGGAGATCGCGCGCGGCTGGATGGGGCTCGCGGGGATCATCAACACCAACGTGATCGATGGCTGGATCATCGAGCAGCACGGGACCGACGAGCAGAAGCAGCGCTTCCTGCCCGGCCTCGCCACCGGCGAGCTGCAGGGCTGCTTCACGATCACCGAGCCCAACGCGGGCTCCGATGCGCAGGCGATCCGCACCACCGCGACGCGCGACGGCGACGACTACCTGCTGAACGGCAACAAGCTGTTCGTGACCAACGGCGACCGCGGCGACGTATATCTGGCGATGACCAAGACCGACCCGAGCGCCAATCCGCGGCACCGCGGCATCTCTGCCTTTCTGGTCGAGCGCGACACGCCCGGATTCTCGATGGCGCGGACGATCGACAAGCTCGGTTACAAAGGCCCGGAGACAGCTGAGCTGTTCATGGAGGACGCACGGGTACCCGCGGGCAACCTGCTGGGCGGCGCTGAAGGGCGCGGCTTTCAGCAGATGATCAGTGGGTTGGAGATCGGTCGGATCAACGTCGCCTCGCGCGCCACCGGCGTCGCGCAGGCGGCCTTCGACCACGCCATCGTCTACGCGCAGAGGCGCGAGACGATGGGCAAGCCGATCGCCCAGCACCAGGCGATCCAGCTGAAGCTGGCCGATATGGCGACCAAGATTCGGGCGGCGCGACTGCTGACCCGCGACGCGGCGCGCAAGAAGGACAGCGGCGAGCGCGCGGACCTCGATGTTGGCATGGCCAAGCTGTTCGCGACCGAGGTCGCGCTGGAGTGCACGCTCGAATCGATGCGCGTGCACGGCGGCGTCGGCTACACCAAGGAACTGCCGATCGAGCGCTTCTACCGCGACGCCCCGCTGATGGCGGTGGCCGAAGGCACGAACGAGATTCAGCGCATCGTGATCGCGCGCCGGCTGTTGGAGCTGTACCGCGTCGACTGAGCCCAGTCAGGGAGGATGACGAATGCCCACGAGGGAACTGTTTGGCCGCTACCTCGAGCAGTTTGAGGTCGGCGAGGTGATCGAGCACTGGCCCGGCCGCACAGTCACCGAGGCCGATGACCTGATGTTCTGCATGCTGACGATGAACCACCACCCACTGCATACGAACCTCGAATACGCCGAGGGCACGCAGTTCGGCCAGCGCGTGGTTTCGGGTCCGTTCGTCTACTCGCTGGTCTTTGGGATGACCGTGCCGATGATCAGCGGCAAGGCGATCGCAAATCTGGCGACAAACGACCTGCGCCACACAGCGCCGGTCTTCCACGGCGACACGCTGACCGCCCGCACCGAGGTCACCGCGATCCGCGAATCACGCTCCCAACCCGACCGCGGGATCGTGACGGTCAACACGACCGCCCAAAATCAGCACGGCGAAACCGTGTTAGAGTTCACTCGTGCCGTCTTGATCCCGAAGCGGCCGGATGGCGAGCAGGATGATCGAAATCAACGCGGGCTCGGATCTTGAACGCGCGGTAGTGCGCGTCGGCAAGGCGCTCGGCCTGGAGGTGGAGACTCAGGTCGTGATGGGCGACCGTATCTGGGGCCCGCGCCGCCACGTTGATGTGGTGCTGAGCAAGACTGACTCCGAGCGAATCATCGGCATCGAGTGCAAATACCAGCGCCAGTCGGGTTCGGTCGAAGAGAAGATTCCGCTGACGGTCGAGGACATTGAGGACTGGCCGATTCGGGGCATTGTCGTCATCCACGGCGAGGGCTTCTCGCGCGATTTCGTGCCCTTCCTGCGGGGCAGAGGTCGGATCGTGGAGTTCAAGCGCCTCGCCGAGTGGTTGCGCTTCTATTTCCGCCTGTCACGCGAGCGCGCGCTCCAGGCCGAGATGCTGCTCAACGGCGACGGCTAGCCGGCTCGAATCAGATATTCCCGCACGGGCTGGCGACCACTGCTGTCGGAGTTGATCGCTCGCCGCGCTGCGACTACCGCCAGCACGAACGCTTCTGACCGATAGAGCGATGCCACATCGGGATGCCCGGAGTTGGACAGCGCCACCGCCGCTCCCTGCCGTGCCAACGACTCCGCGGTGCTCGCGAGGCGTTGCTGATCCGCCAGATGGAACGCTTCGGAGGTGTACGACGTGAAGTTCGCCGTCGTGCTGAGCGGCACGTAGGGCGGATCGAAGTAGACGAAGTCGCCTGTGCCGGCCTCTGCAGCCGCCTCCGCGAAATCCGCGACCTGCAGCTCCACCATGGACAGCGCCTCCGACGCGGCGCGCAGATTCTTCTCATCGCAGATCATCGGGTTGGCATAGCGGCCGTGGGGCACGTTGAAGCCGCCGCTGCTGTTGACGCGGTAGAGACCGTTGAAGCATGTCTTGTTGAGGAAGATCAGGTTCGCCGCGCCGCCCAGGTCGCAGGTCAGCCGCTTGCCGCGAATCGTGTAGAAATACTCCGCCCGCGCCTCCGCCTCGCGCGACCGGTACTTCCGTTCATGGACCCGCAGCGCGTCGATCAACTTCTCCACGTGGTCGCGCACCTGGATGTAGGCGTTGATCAGCTCCTCGTTGCTGTCCGAGAGCACGGCGCGCTTGAAGCTCCCCTGCGCCTGCAGCGCGAAGAACAGCGCGCCGCCGCCGAGGAAGGGTTCGTAATAGGTCTCGATCTGCGCGGGCGCGGCCTCAAGCAGCTCCGCGAGCAGTTGCGTCTTGCCGCCGGCCCATTTGACGAATGGTCGAGCCATGCTGCGAGTCTAAGTCGGCGAATCCGGCCTGGCAGTGGTCGCGCTATGTGCGGCGGCGCGCACGGCGGCGATCGCCGGCCCGGCTATTGGAAGACATCGAGCGGGGCGGCGTGGACGAAGATGCCGGGGGCGACGCCGGTGGTGCTGGCCAGGATCGAGAGGAACAGCGCCCAGGCCGCGACGCCGAGGCCAACGGCGATCAGCGCCGACCGGTCGTCGATGCCCGGGGAGGCCGCGCGCACCGCCAGGATCGAGATCAGAAACCAGGCGATCACGGTGACGAGGCCAACGGCGAACGAGATCGGCACGATCAGCAGCGCGAGCTGGGCGACTCCCACGACCCCGGCCAGCGCAAGCGGGCGGGCGAGCCGCAGGATGTCGACCCGCAACTCGCAGATGCGGTAGAGCGCCCACCAGCTGACGGCGACCGAGAGCGCCCAGGCGACGACAGCGGCGACGCTGCCGAGCACCACGAGGCGAACCGCGGCCGCTCCGATCTGGGCGCCGTCGACCGCGAGCGCCAGCCAGAACCAGGCGCCGAGCCCGGCGGCCAACGCCGTGAGCGGGACGAGCAGCAGCGCCGCTCTGGTATCGGCGGCGGTGCGGGCGACGTCAGGGAGCACTTCGAGTTCGCCGCGCAGCAGGTGGCTGAGCAATTCGAAGCTGCGGCGCACATGAGCCGCGGCGCGGCTTGTCGCACCACCGACCGGCGGTCTGGTCGAAGAGAACGAGAACGGGTGCGGAGTAGTGCGAGACATGGCTTGGGCACGGCCCCAGCCGCCGCCTTCCACACTAGGGTGAGCGGTATGCCGCCACAAGAGAGAAACATCATTGCGACGATCGACGCGGAGGTCTCGGCCTGCCGCGCCTGCGACCGACTCGTCGCCTGGCGCGAAGCGGTGGCGGTCGAGAAACGAGCGGCGTTCCGCGACGCCGAGTACTGGGGTCGTGGAGTGCCCGGCTTCGGGCCGGCCGACGCGCGGGTCTGGGTCGTGGGGCTCGCGCCCGCGGCGCACGGAGCGAACCGCACGGGGCGGATGTTTACCGGCGATCGCTCGGGCGACTGGCTCTATCGCGCGATGCATCAGGCGGGGCTCGCGAACCAGGCCGAGAGCACGGGGCGCGACGACGGTCTGGAGCTGGTCGGAGCGCGCGTCACATCGGTGGTGCGCTGCGCACCGCCCGACAACAAGCCGACGATCGCCGAGCGTGACCGCTGTCTACCGTTCCTGGCGCGCGAGCTGGCGGCACTCCCGGAGCTGCGGGTGATCGTGACGCTCGGCGCCTACGCATGGGAAAACGTGGCGCGCCAGTTGAGCATCCGCCCGCGGCCCAAATTCGGGCACGGCCGGGAGACGCCGACCGAGGCTGGGCCGATTGTGCTCTGCTCCTACCACCCGAGCCAGCGCAACACCTTCACCGGCAAGTTGACCGAGCCGATGCTGGGCGCGATCTTCGCCCGCGCCGCGGAGCTCGCCGGGCTCTGACGGGGCACTGATTGCCAAGCCTCATCACGGTGTGTACCGTGGGGCTTCACTCCTCCCCGCCCTTCTCCGCCCTCCGAGGCGTCGAAGTGGCGGGGCTATCTTTTTACCTTCGGATATGACAGACCGCGTCATCTTCTTTGTCGACTGGGAGAATCTCTACCGGGGCGCGTTCGTGAACCGTCGCGACGCGCCCTACGAGGACTCCCCGCTTCAACCCGACCTGACCGCTGCCTCGTTCGGCGAACTTGCCGACTCGCTGCTCTGAAGCCGACCCTCAACGACCTGGCCCTGCAATCGAGCGAGACGCGGATAGGGCTCTCCTTTTAGCGTATTCGAGTCATTTGGTAGGCTGAGCCGAGATTCCGCACGCAGGGGCGGGCACAGGAGGAACACCAGATGGACCGGGCGAATTACTGGACGCGCATGCGTCGATCGAAACTGAGCCGTCGCTCACTGTTACACGCCTCGGCGCGTGCCGGCGTGGGCGCCGCTGGGCTGGCGTTGGTCGGCTGCGGCGACGACGACGATGATGCTGACGCAGCGGCCGGACAGGCCGAGCAACAGCAACAGCAGGCGGTGGCCCAAGCCACCCAGCAGCAGACGCAAGAGCAAACCGCGGCCGATCAGGACGCGGACCAGCAGCAGACCGCCGCACGGGCGGGTCCGGCAGGCCCCGGCATCGCCCCGATGTGGAATGCCGGCGTGCACCTCAACACCACGTCGCTCGACCCGCACACCGGGACCAGCGGCACCGACGCCTATTTCTTCCAGCCGTTCCACGACTACCTCGTGATGCACGATCGCGAGAACGCGCAGCGCGGCGACATCTCGCTGGCGGAGACCTTCGAGTTTCCCGACAACACCACGATCATCTTCAACCTGCGCGAGGGCGTCACCTTCCACAACGGCGACGCATTCAGCTCCGAGGACGTGCGGCTCAATCTTGAGCGGGTCACGGGGCACCCGGCATCGACGCCCAAGGCCAACTTCGAAGTGGTCGAATCGGTTGATACGCCCGACGAGCGCACCGCGATTTACAAACTGAGCAAGCCGTCGGCGGCTGTGATGCACCTGCTCGGCGACCGCGCCGGTGCGATGGTTCACGTCCCGACCGCCGACGAACTCGGCGACCAGTACGGGCTCAATCCGGTCGGAACCGGGCCGTACCGCTTCGTTGAGTGGGTCGACCAGTCGCACGTGCTCGGCGCGCGCAACGAAGACCACTGGATGAAGGGCCCTGAAGTCGGCACGACCACCGGCAGTGCGCTGCCGTACTTCGACGAGATCCGCTACGACATCATCACCGAGAACTCGACGCTGATCGCGACGGGGCTGGCCGGCGACCTCGACACGATGTTCATCCCCGAGCCGCAGTTCAACGCGCAGGTCGAGGATGACCCGGACTGGCGCATCGTCACGATGGAGGGCGCGTTCGTTTCGGAGATTCTGGTCTTCAACTCGAAGAAGCCGCCGCTGGACAACACGAACCTGCGCCTGGCGCTGATGCACGCGGTGCATCCCGAGGCGGTCAACCAGGCGGTGCACGACGACTTGATGATTCAGGCGCTCGGCGGACAGTGGCCCAACGGCACGCTGGCTTACAGCGAGGTCCCGGGCAACCCGCAGGTCGCCTACCCGAACATCAACGACCGGCGCGAGCACGCCAAGGAGCTGCTCGCCATGTCGGGCGTGGACGTCGACGAACTGAATGCAGCCGGCGGCCTGTCGCTCACGACCTACGTCAACCAGGTCAAGATCGACTCCTGCAACGTCTACGTGCAACAGATCAAGCAGGTGCTCGGCATCGACGTGGTCTTCGAACCACTCGAGCTGGTGCAGTTCATCCCGGCGTTCTTCGAGAACGGCGACTTCCATATGACCCTGACCGGATGGTCGCGTTATCCGGAGCCAGACTGGATCGCCTCGCTGGCCTACACGGAGACGGGCTTCTACAACCCGACCGCCGCGCAGGACACGCCGAGCCCGATCCACCCGGACCTGGACCGGCTGGTCGAGGACGCCCGGGCGACGTTCGACGTGGAGGAACGACGCGACCTCTACCGACAGGTCAACGACATCATCGTCGGCGAGGGCCACTTCTACACGATGCTGTACGGCGTCAACTTCACCGGTGTTCGAAACGCAATTCAGAATGCCGAAGAGACGCTGTTCAACGGCGAAGGCAAGTGGCAGAGTCGCTGGCTGTACAGCGACGAGGCGTAGCCACGAGCAATCGAGCAACAGCGCCCGGCCGCGCGCCAACAACCGCTGGCGCGCGACCGGGCCTGCACGCCGCTGAGCTGAACGCGGCTGAGCGGCGGAGAGCGACGCAACTCAGATGTGGGCATACATCTCGGTCCGCGTGTTGCAGTCGATCTTTGTGGTGGTGTTGGTCGCGCTTGCATCGTTCACGATCTTTCGGGTCCTGCCCGGCGACCCGGTCGCCGCGCTGTCCGGCGAAGGCGAAGCGATTTCGGTGGAGCGCCGGGCGCAGATCGAGGAGTCGCTCGGCCTTAACAAATCGGTGCCTGAGCAGATGGTCAAATGGCTCGGAGACATCGTCGTGCATGGCGATTTCGGCGCATCGACGCTGACCAATCGCTCAATCGGACCCGAAATGCTGCAGCGCCTGCAGAACACGCTGCATGTTGGCGTGTTGACCATCTTGGTAGGCATGCTGATCGGGGTGCCGGCCGGAGTGCTGAGCGCGCTGCGGCCCGGTTCGAACAGCGACCGCGCCGTCACCGCTCTGAGCGTCGGCGGAGTCTCGATCCCCGATTACCTGATCGGGCTGATGCTGATCCTGATCTTCACGGTGACCTGGAACGTTCTGCCCGCGGCCGGCTTTGTGCGGATTTGGGATGATCCGGTTCAGAGCATCAAATCGCTGATCATGCCAACCATCGTCGTTGGTTGGGTGTTGTCGGCGATCGTCGCTCGCCAGACGCGCTCCTCGATGCTCGAGGTGTTGCGCCAGGACTATGTCCGAACGGCGCGCGCCAAGGGGCTGCGAGAACGTCGGGTGGTCATGCTGCATGCGTTGCGCAACGGCCTGCTGCCGGTCGTGACGATCGTCGGCCTGCTGCTCGCTCGGGTATTCGCAGGCGCCGTGATCGTCGAGCAGATCTTCAACATCCCGGGCATGGGGCGCTGGTTGGTGCAGGCCGCACTACAGCGTGACCTGCTCATCGTGCAGGCGATGATCATGGTCATTGCGCTGGCGATCGTGATCGCGAATCTGCTAACCGACATCTCGTACGGCATCCTCGATCCGAGAATCCGCTATGGCTGAGCCCGCCATCACTCCCGCTGTTCCGCCGACGACGGCTCTTAAGGCTGGGGGCGGCTCGCTCGACGAGCTGCGCACGTTCGTACGCCGCTTTCTGCGCGTGCGGCTGGTCAGGCCGGCGCTGTTCATCCTCGTGGCCTTCGCGATCATCGCGATCTTCATCGACGTGTTTCCTCTGCCCGGCTACGAGCACCAGGCGACCGACGAGAACGGCCTCTATCTGTCGTGGCTGAGCCCGACCTGGGAGCATCCCTTCGGCACGGACAAGATCGGCCGCGATACGTTCTCGCGCGTGCTGCACGCAACTCGGCTGGCGCTCGCAGTCGGCTTCGGCGCGTCGCTGTTCGGCGCGGTCTTTGGGCTCCCAATCGGGATCGCCGCCGGCTACGCGCGGGGTGCGGTCGACGAGGTGTTGATGCGGCTCATGGACGCGGTGCTGGCCTTCCCTGGCCTGATTCTGGCGCTGGCCTTGGTCACAGTGCTGGGGCGAGACATCGTCAACATCATCATCGCTGTGGGCATCGCGAACATTCCCTGGATCGCCCGAATTGCGCGCTCCATGGCGCTATCGGTGCGCGAGCAGGACTACGTGCTGGCGGGACGCACGATCGGGGCCGGAAACTTACGGATCATGCTGCGCTACGTGCTGCCCAACTCGTTCCAGCCGGTCATCGTGCAGGTGTCGCTCGGGGCGGGGTTTGCAATCATCGCCGAAGCCGGCCTCTCGTTCCTGGGGCTGGGGATTCGGCCGCCGGAGCCGACTTGGGGTGGGCTCGTGTCGGAGGGGCGGCAGGTGATCATCACCGGCAGCGGCTGGTGGCTGTGGGTGTTCCCGGGGGCATGTATCGCCATGCTGGTCTGGTCGCTGAACATCATCGGCGACGGCCTGCGCGATGTACTGGATCCGCGCCTGCGCGGCGGGCTTGAGGGCGACTGAGCCGGATCATCCTCTCGTTGGATCGCTAGTGTCCCGAGTCGCTAATGCGGTGAACAAGCGTGCATGGTGTTGATGGGGCCGCTATGGCCGTGCTGAGGTGGCGGCGCGGAGGACGCCGACCCATTCGCAGCGTCTGAGCTTGAGGGGTCGAAACGTCTGGTGCCACTATCTCGACGAAACTGACTACCAGGGCGTTCGCGACGCCACCAACTACGCCCGCCCGCGACGCTGATTTCGCTAGCCTGAACCACATCACTTGCCAAGCCGGGCGGAGGCGGTGCGATGCTGAGCGACTACCGGATTCTGGACCTGACCGATGAGGACGGGCTGATCGGGGGGATGATCCTCGCCGATCTGGGCGCCGATGTGATCGCGGTCGAACCGCCCGCAGGCAACAGCGCGAGGCGGCGCGGGCCGTTCGCGGGCGACGCCTCCGACATCGAGGGCTCGCTGGTCTGGCAGGCGTGGGCGCGCAACAAGCGATCGGTCGTGATCGACCTCGAGAGCGATGACGGACGCGAGCAGCTCCGCCGGCTGGCGGCGACGGCCGATGCGCTGATCGAGTCGGACGCGGTCGGTGCGATGGCGGCCCGCGGGCTTGGCTACGACGACCTCGCCGCGATCAACCCCGGCCTGGTCTACGCAGCGATCACGCCGTTCGGCACGAGCGGGCCGAAAGCGGGCTGGTTGGCGAGCGACGTGACCGTCGCGGCGTCGGCCGGGCCGATGTCGCAAAGCGGCGACTCGGACCGCGCGCCGCTGCGCGCCAGCCTGCCGCAGACCGGCCTGCACGCGGGCGGCGACGCCGCGGTCGCTGTGCAGATCGCGCTATGGGAGCGCAAGCGCTCGGGACGCGGGCAGTTCATCGATGTCTCGGCGCAGGCCGCACACGCGCAGGCCACGCAGTCGGGCATCCTGGCCGCTCCGGTGGGAGCTGCTTCGTTCCTCCGCTCGGCCAAGGGCCTGAGACTCGGCCCGCTCGAAATTCAGCTGTTCTGGCCGTGCAAGGACGGGCATGTGGCGATCACGTACCTGTTCGGCGCGGCGATCGGGCCGTTCACCGCGCGCCTGATGCAATGGGCCTATGAGGAGGGCCACTGCGACGAAGCGACGCGCGACAAGGACTGGCTCAACTACACGCTGCTGCTGCTCACTGGCCAGGAGCCGATCTCGGAGTACCTCAGGCTGCTGCAGGTGGTTGAGTCGCTGGCGATGACCAAGACCAAGGCGGAGCTGTTCGCGGCGGCGCTCGAACGCCGGCTGCTGATCGTGCCCGTCTCGACGATGGCGGACCTGGCCGCGAACGAACAGCTGACTGCGCGCGAGTACTGGCGCGAAGTCGAACGCAACGGCCGCAGTCTGAGCTTCCCCGGCCCGTTCGCGCGGCTCTCGGGCTCGCCGATCAAGTACCGCCGTCCCGCGCCGCTGCTGGGCGAACACAACAGTGAGGTGTTGGGCGAAGTGCGATCAGTCGCCAGCCTGCATGGATCGGGCGACGACTCCGCGTTGCCGCTGGATGGGCTGAAGATGGTCGACCTGATGTGGGTGATGGCGGGCCCGGCGGGGACCCGACCGTTGGCCGACTTCGGCGTGCAGACCGTGCGCGTCGAGTCGAGCACCCGAATCGATACGGCCCGCACGCTGCAGCCGTTCATCGGTGACGACTCGACGCAGGCCGACGGCTCGGGCATGTTCCACAACATGAACGCCAACAAACTGATGACGACGGTCGACCCGGCCAACCTGGTCGGCCGCGAGCTGCTGCTCGACCTGGTGCGCTGGGCGGACGTTTTGACCGAGTCGTTCACGCCGCGCGCGATGCGCGGCTGGGGACTGACCTGGGAGGAGCTGCACGCGGTCAACCCGCGGCTGATCATGCAGTCGTCGTGCCTGATGGGGCAGTCGGGCCCGCTCTCGGATTTCGCGGGCTACGGCACGCTGGCGGCATCGATCGCCGGCTTCACGCCGCTCTGCGGCTGGGCCGACCGCGCGCCGGCCGGACCGTTCGGGGCCTACACCGACTACGTCTCGCCGCGGTTCGCCACGGCGACGCTGCTGGCGGCGTTGGAAGAGCGCGAGCGCACCGGTGTGGGCCAGTACATCGATGTGTCGCAACTCGAGGCGGGGATTCACTTCCTGACCCCGGCGTTCCTGCAGTACGGCGTCTCGGGGCGTATCTGGGAGTCCGACGGCAATCGCGACCCGCATATGGCGCCGCACGGGGTCTATCGCTCGAGCGGCGACGACCAATGGGTCGCGATCGCGGCGGCCAACGATGCTCAGTGGTCGGCGCTCGCCGCCACGATCGGCGGCGGCCTGGCGGAGGGGGCGCGCTTCGCGTCGCTCGAAGGCCGGCTCGCCTCGCAGGACCAGCTCGACGCGGCGATCTCGGCCTGGACCAGCGAGCGGACGCCCAACGAAGCGATGGAGGCGCTACAGGCGGCCGGCGTCGCGGCGCACGCGGTGCAGAACAGCCCCGAGCTGATGCTCGACCCACAGCTGGCGCACCGCGGGCACCTGGTGGAGGTCACGCACGCGACGCAGGGCACGAGCACAGTCGAGGGCGCGCGCGCCGTGCTCTCGCGTACGCCCGCGCGACCCCCAACGGTGGCCCCGTTGATGGGCGCCGACAACCAAATGGTGCTGCGCGATTTGCTCGGCTACGACGACGAGCGAATCGTCGAAGTCGTAGCCTCCGGCGCGCTGCAGTAGTCGCGGTCCGCCGACGCCGAAGGCTTGGCGGGCCAAGCGCCGGCGTCTCGCGCGGGGCTGGCGGCCGACAACCGTCCAGCGGCGCAGCGACCAAGTAGTTCTGGGCTGAGCGCAACCCCGTTCACACCCCGGCTACACCCCGTTGAAACATCGAAAGGAGGAGACCCATGCCCCTATGCTTTTGCGACTGCGGCGAGCCGACGCGCCGCCGCCGCAAGTTCATCATCGGTCACGATCAAAGAATGATCTGGCGACTCGCAAAATCGGTCGGAGGGATCGAAGAGCTCGTCAAGGCGCACCTCGAGGACCAATCGAAGACAAGCCCCTAGCCGGTTCGCCCATCACTCCCGACGCCGCGGCATCCGATCCACCATCACCACCACCATCACCACCACCATCGCCGCGATCAGCGCCAGCAGTGACGCTCCGATCGCCAGCAGCCCGATCATCTGGTCGACCTCGTTTCTGCGCATGACGGCCGCCACAGCCCCAGCACCGCCCAGACAACGATCAGCAACCCGGCCAACAACTCTCGCATGCGCCACACCCTCGCCGATCCGTTGACACACCGTGGACACCCCGAAACCCTCCCAACATCTGCGTACTCCGATTCGACACCGGCGCACAATTTCGCTATCCTAACCGAACACACGTTCTCACTGAAGAAAGATCACCGATGTCAGAACCCCTCGAAGTTCCCCGGTTCCTCGCAGCACCCGAGAATATCTGGGTGAAATGTGAGGAGGTTCGCAAGCTCTCAAGCGTTGAGGCAGGCTGCGTCGTATCGGGATTGGAGAACGAGGAGTTGCTGCTCTTTGTCGATCTGATCCATTGCGACTTTGAGAACAGCCTCATCCGGGCGTTGAAAGTCGCAACGCGCCGCTCCAACCCCTCACATTGGCTGGTCCAATTTCCAAATCAGGATGGAGAGCGACTCATGATGTCGGAGGAGATGGTGGCAAATGGCAATCCTGTCTGATCAGGAGATCTGGTCGCTACTCGACGCCGATCGGTTGATCATCGACCCGCTCCCTCCCGAGAAGGCAGTGCAAACGTCGAGCGTTGACCTCACTCTGGGCAATACATTCCAGGTGCCAGAGGCCCGTGGGGGCAATGGAGCTGAAGTACGGATTGACTTTCGTGTTTCTGGCGCGGCGATGGATGCGCTCAATAGTCACAGCAATGAGGTCATCGTAGAAGACGGCAATTTCTACGAAATGAAGCCTGGCGGGTTTGTTCTCGCGCGGACCAGAGAACGGATCACGTTGCCGAACTTCTTGGCAGCAAGGGTCGAGGGGCGGAGCACGCCGGCGCGTCTTGGCCTATCCGTCCATCAATCGGCGCCGACCATCCATGCGACCTACTCCGGCACACTTCAGCTCGAGCTGACGAATGCCGGGCCGTTCACGCTCAAGCTCTATCCCGGACAGAGCATTTGCCAACTCGTGCTGGAGGCGATGTCCCTCCCGTCAGTGCGCGCGTTGGACAGCATCCACCAGTCGAGCCCCTAACCGTCCCTGTCACAGGAGAAACAGGAACCAGAGGGCGGCGATCTCGAGATCGCCGCCCTCTGTCGCGTCTCAGTCCCCGAGCATGATCTTGGTCAGCAGGTAATCGAACGGATCGTCGAGATCCCGCACGTTGTATTTGGACGCCGCCTCGACTACGTACCACAGCGCCCACTCCGCTGAATACCAGTGGTGCGTGCGCCGCCAGGCCCGCTTGAGCCCCGCCCAGAAGCCCTCGATCCGGTTCGTGCTGACTTCCCCACGAGCGAACTCCCAGGCGTTGTGCCGGACCGACTCGTGCTGCGCGAAATACTCGTCGAGGTGTAGGTAGATGTTGCTCTCGTCAGTCATAAGCCGCGCGTAAGGGCTGACCACCTTGCTCAAAAAGTCCCAGGCATCCCGCGCGGTCGGCCGGCCGAGCCTGGCGACCACTTCCCCGTCGCGACTCACGGCGCCGAGCACGCACAGCTTCGGCCCGCCGCGGCCGCCCACGTAGGATTCGTCGGCTTCGACAATCCCCCCGAGCAGCACGTCGCCCTCCTGCATCGCCCGCCGAATCCGCATCGCGAGGTACCAGGCCGTCTTCTGGCTGAGGCTCAGCTCGCGCGAGAGCTGATAGGACGACAGGCTCTTCTTCGCGTTCACGATCAGCGCGATCGCAATGAACCACTTCCGCAGCGGCACCCGGGTCGCTTCGAACACCGTCCCGCTGAGCACGCGGAAACTGCGCTGGCACTCGCTGCACTGCCAGCGCCCCACGCGCCGCCCGTCACGTACGCCGCGGACAGTGACTTGATCGGCGGGAGTGGCCTGGATCCATCAACATCCCTCACCCAATCCGGCATCTGGCGGGCGCTCTACGATCCACTGATCGCGACGCGAGCTGACGGCGTCGTCGACCTCGATGCATCGCTCGCGGAAGCCTTCGAAGCCGTAGATGACGTCACCATCGTGTTCACGGTCCGCGACGGGGTAAAGTTTCACGATGGCACGAGCTTTGATGCCGAAGCTGCCAGGTTCAACCTCGATCGCGCGGTCGATACGAGCATTCCTGCCGGAGGGGTGTACGCGGCGGCGTTCTCGGTGATCGAGTCGAAAGATGTGCTCGATAGCCACACGCTGAGCTTCACCCTGGCCAGACCCAACGCGGCGCTGCTGACGAATCTGCAGGAGCGCGGCGGCATGATGACCTCCCCTACCCACGTGGAGGCGACGGCCCTGGCGGATCTGCGCGTACAACCCGTCGGCACCGGCCCTTACCAACTCCACAGCTGGGAGAACGAGCAGTCCACTGTGCTGGTTCCATTCCAGGACAGCTGGCAGCGACGCGAAGATGGCGGGCCGTACGCCCTGCTAGACGAGTTCCAATACGTGGTCATCCCGGACGCAGTCGTCCGGGCCGCAGCGATCGAGTCCGGTGACGTTGACGCGTTCGTCGCACCGGACAGCCAAGTCGGGTTGCTGCGGCAGAACGACGATTTGAACTCGGTGGTGCGCAAGGGGTCCCTGCACCTCTCCTGGTGGGTGAACCATGAGCTGTATCCGGCGAACAACGTCGATTTCCGGCGAGCGCTGATGCACGCCTGGGACAAAGAGGGCGCCAACGAGGTCTTCTACGAGGGGCGTGCGGACCTCGGCTCCGCGATCCTCTCGGTTGGCAACTGGGCGCACGCGCCTCAGGAGAATTTCCCCACCGAGTTCAACATGGAGAAGGCTCAGGAACTGATGGTCCGATCGGGCGTGCCCGAAGAGGACCGTGCGATCCCGATCACGGCCGCTTGGGCCGGCGCTGAGCCTATGTTCCAGGCCGCCGCTGCGGGCTGGGAACAGTTGGGCGTGCGCATCATCCCGGCCGCCTACGAGGATGCCCAGACCCGTCCCTGGACCAACCGAGGCCAGGCGGGAGATCTGCACATCTTCTCCCAGGGTGGCGACCGTGGCGAGCCTGACACCTTCCTACAGTTGGCGCTGACAGAGAAGGGGATCTGGAACCTGGGCGGCGGTCCGGTACCCGAGGTCGAAGGCCTCGTCCAGGACGCGGTCTCCACATACGACACCGAGGAGCGTCGGAGGATCTACGCTCAGATTCAAGAAATCCAGGCGGAGCTGCTCTATAGCATCCTGCCCGGGCTCTACACCCCTCGCTACTATTTCAGCCGCAGCGACATCGGCGGCGCCCAGTTCGACTTGAACGGGTTCGAATGGTTCAAGGAGCTGCACCGAATCGTCTAGCCATCTCCCAGCCTCGTATTCGGCCATGGCTCCGCGGAGCTTGGCTGGATGCCGTCGGTATAGAGGTTCCGAGTGAGCAAGTTCATCCTGGCTCGGCTGGTGCAGGCGCTGCCCGTCCTCATCCTGGTGTCAGTTCTGACCTTCGCCGGACTAGAGTTGGTACCCGGCGATCCGTTGCTCGCCGTGATTGGGCCAGCACAGGATGGTACCCAACTCAGCGCCGAGGACGTTGAGCGGATCAAAGAACAATTCGGCCTGCATGGATCGCTCCCGGAGCGCTACTTCCGCTACGTCGAGCGGGTCGTCCTCCATTTTGACTTCGGTACGTCGCTGACGTCGCAACAACCAGTGACCAAGGTCATTGCCGATCGGTTGCCGGTCTCGCTCTGGCTCAACGGCCTGGCGCTTGGACTCAGCATTGTGCTGGGACTGACGCTCGGCCTACTCGCCGGCGTGCGGCCGGGAACCCGCGGCGATCTGGGGGTTACCTTTCTGGCCGTCGTCGGGGTAGCCGCTCCGAGCTTCTGGCTCGCCATTGGTTTGATCATCCTGTTCTCCGTCGAGCTCGGATGGCTGCCCACCTCAGGCTGGGTCGATCCGATCTCAGACCCCTGGGAGGCGGCAAAACACCTGGCAATGCCGGTCTTTGCGCTCTCGCTCGGTGGCGTCGCCGTGATCGCGCGACAGACACGATCGTCCGTGTTGGAGATACGTCGTCAGGACTACATCGTGACCGCGCGGGCCAAGGGGTTGACTGGCAGCGCGGTCCTCTTCCGCCATGTGCTGAAGAACTCGATGCTGCCAGTGGTCACCATCATGGGCCTGCAGATCGCCGCCTTGTTCGGCGGCAGCGTAATCATTGAGCGACTCTTCGCGCTACCCGGTCTGGGCCGGCTCGCGTTTGACTCAACGCTCGCCCACGATTTCAAGATTCTGCAGGGAATCGTCTTTCTCGTCACCCTCGCAGTTGTGGCGGCCAACTTACTGACCGACATCATCTACGGCCTACTCGATCCACGAATCAGATACCAATGAACAAGCGCGAACAATTGGCTGTGTCGCTTCCGCGGCTGCGGAGCATCCGCGTGCCCACCAGCATCAGGGTCTTCCTGCACGATCCCAAAGCTCGGGTGGCAACAATCATTTTGCTTGTTGTCGTTTTTTTCGCGGCCTTCGGCCCGGCGATCGCGCCCTTCGGCGAGAACGAACAGAATCTCAGGGCGAGTCTGCAGGGCCCATCCTGGACCCACCTCCTGGGCACGGATCAACTGGGCCGCGACATTCTCAGCCGCGCGATGTACGGCAGCCGTGTCTCGGTCAGCGTGGGCCTGATCGTCGTCGCGATCGCCGCCGCTGTGGCGCTGCCGGTCGGGCTCAGTTCCGGCTATTTCGGGGGCTGGGTCGACACGGTGCTGATGCGCTTCGTGGACGCCTGGATCTCGATCCCGCCGATCATTCTGATCCTGGCCATTGTGGCCATTGCAGGTACGAGTCTGGGGAACGTCATGCTGGCGATCGGCCTGGCCAGCTTCCCCGTCTTCGCGCGTTTGCTGCGGGCCCTGACGTTGTCGCTCAGAGCACAGGACTTTGTCATGGCCGCGCGCTCGCTGGGGGCGTCGGACCAGCGCATCCTGGCGCGGCACATCCTGCCCAACACAGTGCAGCCGCTGATCGTGCAGGGCACGCTGCTGGTCGGGGTCGCGGTCCTCGCCGAGGCGGCGCTCAGCTTCCTGGGCTTCGGAGCTCAGCCACCGCAGGCGACCTGGGGCAACATGATCGCGGAGGGCTTCCCCGTGATCCGCCACAGCTTGTGGCCGACGATCCTGCCCGGCGCGCTGATCATGTTGTTCGTCCTGGCGGCGAACTTCATGGGCGACCGCTTGCGCGATGTCCTGGATCCCCGGCTTCGCGGCAGCCGCTAATGAGCGTGACGGGGGCCATCGAGCTGCAACTGCGCGATTGACGATCCGATCTGCGATCACTAGCGTCGGGGTCGCTCGCACCGGCCGATGTTTGCCGACCCGCGGGTACATTTCGCATTTGGGGCGCATTTGGCGCGAGGAGAGCTGCCATGACGGGACAGTATTCGATACACATCGGAACGGTTGGTCAGGGGTTGTGGGTGTGCCACGACGGCGGAGAGACGTGGCACCGCGGACGCACCGACGACATCGGCGAGGGCACGGTGCGCTCGCTCGCGGTCTACCCCGACGCGGCCGAACGGCTGCTGGCGGGCACCGACTCGGGGCTCCACCGCAGCGACGACAACGGCTACCACTGGGAGAAGCTCGATTCGCCGATCGAGCCGCGTCAGATCTGGTCGGTCGCGATCGACCCGAGCGACACCGAGACGATCTTCGCCGGAACGCGGCCCGGCGCGTTCCGCTCGCGCGACGGCGGGGCCAGCTGGGACGAGCTGCCGATCGACGTCGCCGACCCCTGCCCGATCGGGATCGCCCGCACCACCGTGATGGTGATCGACCCCAACGACAGCCAGCGCGTCTACGCGGGGATCGAGGTTGATGGCGTCTTCAAGAGCCTCGACGGCGGCGACTCCTGGGTCCACATGCCCGACCTCGGCGAAGACACCTTCCAGTGCGACGTGCACTGCATGGCGCGCGTGTCGGGACGCGCGACGTACGCCACCAGCCCCTACGGGATCGCGTCCAGCACCGACGAGGGCGAGAGCTGGGACTACCACTACTTCCCCACCCACCATGAGGGCGACCGCTTCTCCTACTGCCGCGGCGTGCTGGTCAAGGCCGACGACCCGGACACGATGTTCGTGGGCAACGGCGACGGGATTCCCGGCAGCGCGGGAGCGATCCAGCGCACCACCGACGGCGGGCACAATTGGGAGGCCGTTGCGTTGCCCGAGCCGCCCAACTCGGTCGTCTACTGGCTGGCCACGCACCGCGCGGCGCCGGACGTGATCGTCGGCGTGAGCCTGTTCGGCTACGTCTATCTCAGCGAGGACGGCGGCCAGAACTGGCGCAAGCTGGACCGTGAATTCGGCGAGGTCCGCTCCGTGGCGGTGACCGCCAACTGAGCGCAACCGCGATCGGCGCACAACCTGACTAACCAAGCGAGGTACTGCGATGGGACTCTCAGCGGACGATCGAGCAGAGATTCAGAATCTGGCCGGGCGCTACAGCCAGGCGCTGGACGACGGCGAGCCTGAAGCCTGGGCGAGCGTGTGGACCGACGACGGCGTGATGGAGATGGTCGGGCAGGAGCGCTGGATCACCGGCGACGCGCTGCGCTCGCTGGGCGCCCCGCGCGAGCGCGACTCACAGTCCCGCCACATGCCCTCGACGTTCGTGATCGACGGCGACGGCGACGAGGCCTCGATGAGCTCCTACGTGACCGTGGTGCGCTGCGACGACTCGGCGAGCATCGTCTTTCAGGGCCGCTACGTGGACAAGATTCGCCGTGTCGACGGCGCCTGGAAACTCGCCCACCGCACGATCCTGACCGACTGGATCGAGCCCGCGACCGCCGAGCAGTTCCAGACCCCGGCCGAGTAGCGCCCGCCGGAGCCCCCCTCTGCCTGGGGCGTCTCCCCCCGCTCCGCGGGGGGAGATGTGATTGGGGGCATCTCTCCCCGATCGGCTGGTGGCGAGCGGATCTGGCTTGTTCAGCGCTCTCATAGCATGTTGCCCAACCGCAGCACAGGAGGATGAGCATGGCCACGCATTCCCCGGAACGGATGATTGAGGGCAACGGGATCGAGATTTGCACTGATTCGTTCGGAGATCCCGCGGATCCGGCGATCCTGCTGGTGATGGGCGCCGGCGCTTCGATGCTGCTCTGGGATGTCGGCTTCTGCGAGGCCCTGGCCGACGGCGGCCGGTTTGTGATCCGCTACGACAACCGGGATACCGGCAAGACGACATCGTGCCCTCCGGGGGAGCCGAACTACACGCTCGAAGACATGGCCGCCGATGGCCCGGCGGTGCTCGACGCTTACGGGATCGAGAAAGCGCACATTATCGGCGCGTCGATGGGCGGGATGATCACCCAGGTGATCGGCCTCAATCATCCCGAGCGGGTGCTCAGCTTGACGCCGATCATGTCCACGCCCAACGGCGGCGCCGTGCTCAACGCGATGGAAGGCAAGGAGGCCCCGCTCTCGCCGCCGGCGCCGAAGGTGATCGAGGCCATCGTCGCAAGCGCAGGGTTGGACTGGAGCGACCGCGATGCGGTGCTGGCCAATCGAATCGGCATGTTCAAGGCGCTATCGGGCTCGGCCTATCCGTACGACCCAAAGCGCGACGAGATCTTCGCCGCCGAGATTGATCGGGCGATCAGCTTCCCGAGCACCATGAATCACGGGCCCGCCATCGGCCAATCGGAATCCTGGCACGAGCGCCTCGGCGAGCTGGACTTCCCGACCCTGGTGATCCACGGCACCGACGATCCGATTCTGCCCTACGACCACGGTGAAGCGCTGGTCGAAATGATTCCCGGTGCAACCATGCTCACCCTCGAAGGCGTCGGCCACGAAATCCCCGAGGGCACGTGGGACGTGGTCGTCCCGGCCATCCTGGAGCACACCAGCTAAACGAATGCTGAACGAGGCTGACCAATAGCTGAACGAGGCTGACCGGGAAGCTGTGGGGTCAGGCGCGACGCCGATAGATGCCCATGACGACGCCGTTCGCCGTGGCGCCCGTCTTCACGAGCGTCAGATCAGCCGGGCCTGTCCCCCGGCCGAACAGTCGCTTGCCGTCGCCGAGCGTCACGGGGAAGGTCCAGAGGCGGAACTCGTCGATCAGGTCGTGTTCTAGCAGCGTCTGGATCAGCCGCCAGCTGCCGTGTACCTGCAGCAACGGCCCATCCTGAGCCTTGAGTTGCGCGATCTCGGCGGCGACATCGCCGCTGATCCGCGTCGAGTTCCGCCAGTTGAGCGGATGGGTCGCAGAGGTCGTCGCGACATACTTGCGCGCGGCGTTGAAGCGCGCGGCCATCGGATCGTCGGCGGGAACCGTGGGCCAGTGCGCGGCGAACACGTCGTAGGTCTTGCGACCGAAGAGCAGGTCATACGGCTGCGCCATCGCCTCGACGGCGACCTGCTGCATCACTGCTTCCCAATACGGGCCGGCCCAGCCGCCCTGCGTGAAGCCGTCGGACGGGTCCTCCTCGGGGCTGGTCGGGCCCTGCATGACGCCGTCCAGCGTGATGAAGGTCAGGACGGCCAGTTCGCGCACTCGCCTCGCTCCCCGGTTGCGTCCGCCAGTGCTCGCGCTGGGCTCAGAGCTGACTCAGCTCGATCGGCGTGTTGGAGCGTGCCGATTCGTAGATCCCGAAGACGATCTTCATCGTCTCGATGTTGTCGCGGCCGCTGCTGATCGGCTCGCCGCCGTCTTCGCAGCAGCGCGCGAAGTGCTGAATTTCGTTGATGTAGGGATCATTCGTGGGCAGGCCGAGGCCCTCGGTATCGATCGGCTGGAAACTCTCGGAGGGCCGGAAGCCGTCCTCGCCGTCCTGATCGGCGCTGGCGATCACGGCCGGGACCCGGTGCCACATCAGCGGCGAGGGGTCGGTGGAGGGCGGCGTCCAGGCGGTGCCGAGCTCGCCCATCAGCAGCAGCTGGAAGGCCCAGGGGGCGCGGCTGCTGAAGCTGGCGGTCAGCATCCCGACCGCGCCGTTCTCGAACTCCAACGTCGCGACCGCGCGATCCTCGGCGTCGTTGGTGAAGCTGGGGTTGCCCGTCCAGATTCGCGCGTCGACCCGCGCGACCTCGCCGACGAAGTAGCGCATCAGGTCGAGGTGGTGCACGGAGAGCATGGTGATGACGCCGCCGCCGCCGCGCTTGCCGTCGAAGCCCCACCAGCCCGAGCGCGGCGCGATCGGCTGAGCACCGTCGTCGAGCGCGGCAGTGAGAAAGGTGTCGCAGCGCGCCGACCAGATTTGGCCGAGCTCGCCGGCGTTGATCCGTCGCCGCAGGCCGACGTAGCTCGGCACGTGGCGCAGCTGCTGGGCGACCATGAAGGTGACGCCGGCTTCCTCGGTCGCTTCGAGGATCGCTCGGCACTCGTCGAGCGAGATGGCCATCGGCTTCTCGAGCAGCACGTGCTTGCCGGCGCGGGCGGCGGCGATCGCCAGCGGCGCGTGCTGGTCGTGGATCGTGCAGATGTCGACCGCGTCGATATCGGACTGCTCCAGCATCTCGTCGGCGCTGGTGTAGACGGCGTTGACGCCGGCCTCGTCGGCGAACTTGAGCGCCGCGTCCTCGCGGATGTCGCAGACGGCCGTGAGCCGGATGTCATCAGGCGCGAGCTGGTAGCCGGGCAGATGCTGCCGCGAAATCCCGCCTGTGCCAATCAGTCCGACCTTGAGCGGCTCAGCCATGGTCCACATCCCTCAGCGCGACGTCTCGGTGATGAGCGCGAGGATACCGTTTGCGGCGTGCGATCGGCCCGGGCCCACGTAGACTGGCGTGGGCCCTTAGCTCAGTTTGGCAGAGCAGCGGACTTTTAATCCGAAGGTCCTGGGTTCGAGCCCCAGAGGGCCCACCACTACGACGGCACCTTACCGTTAGTCGTCTTCCATCTAGCCAAACGGGACGACGCACAACGGCCGCGGGAAGCGAAAGATCCTGGAGGATCGGTTTGGGACGGCAGCCGCACGGGAGGATCGCTCGTCGCGCCAACAGACTCTTGGCATCGGCGACGCAAACCGCTCGCTCGGTTGTCGTGAAGCGATCTTCGACTCTGGGTGCGTTGAGTTAGGCGAGCCTCCTGCCATGGTCGCCGTCTGCCGCGTCGAACTTATGCCCCTCAGGCCAATCGAACGCGCTAAGAAAACTCCGAGAGGCTCCCCCCTCGCGGCTGGGGTCGCCCCAACGGGGCAGAGGGAGTCGGGCGGACGCCAGACTCAACTTCGGCCCGATGGAGAGCGACCGGGGGATCGCCTGATCGGGGTTTCCTAGAGTTCGCAGTGCACGCGGTGCATCTGTGAGTCACCGCTCACGTAGCCGGGTCGGGTGCCGATGAAGCTCGACTCAGACACCCGCAGCGATTCCATCTTTGCTACGGTCCACATGCGCCACCCGAGAGGCCCGCTCGAGCTCTCCCCACTCGTTTGGAATCCTCGTACGACCTCCTTACCCGTGGAGGATGTTCCATGGGCGTGTGGCTCGATCACGCGCGGCAACCCGTCGTAGTCGAACATCAAACTGCATCTCGCCTCGATCGCCCCGCAAACTCTTGGATCCATCACCTTCTCCTAGCCTTCCTTCGACATTCTCAGTGTGGCCGAAATAGCATCGCGGATCACATCTGGAATCTCATTGTCCGTGACTGTGCGCGCCAGCGCCTCGCCGATTTGTGGTTTGCTTACGCGCGTACGCAGTCGCCGTGAGAACAGATTCTCCAGTGCCTGCCCCATTCCGTTCTCACCGTCTCGTGCTTCTGCGATCTCACTGAGTTTCCACGAGGGGCCATCGTTGAGGGGGAACTGCTCATCGGCAACGCGCAACCATGTTGCGTCGCCAAAGGCATCCTCGAATTCCTTCGTTCCGACGAAGAAGCCGGTTGTCCCCTCGACCAGCCCCATTTCAGCAAGCCATTCGCTGCTAACCCTCTTGCGGCTATTTCTCGCGTCCTCGTCGGCGAGAACCACAACCGATCGCCTTAGCTGCTGAATCAGGACTTCCACGAAGCTCCGAACACTGCCCGATCCACCAGTGTTGACGAGTGTGACACCCTCACTAGCCAGCGTTCCGCCAGCGATGTTCTTGAAGAGGATTGGGATCGCGCGCTCCTCTGTAGATCCCTCGACGATGAAGAAGCACCTTTCACTGAGGAGCACTGAATTGCGCAGACCGAGGCCAGACGCCAGATCGTCCACAAACGCCGAGTCGCCATCGCGGCCATAGTCCGACGGTATCTCCACGACAGTGCGCTGGTCCTCCAGGCGGAAGTGGCGAAGCGACTGAATCGGAACCTTGTCGATTAGGTTGATGGAGTGCGTCGCAACGGCCACTTGGACATGTGGCAACTCGCTTTGTTCGCGAATGATCCCGAACAACTCACGCTGTGCTTGGTAGTCCAAGTGGGTGTCAGGTTCATCGTACGCGAGCAGCGAACCCACCGAGTCGGCCGCGACGTCTCGTAGCGTTGCAAGGTTCGCCGCATACATCGCGAGGCCGACACGTTGCGATAGCCCTGACCCTACCTCACTCAGGTCAACAGATTCACCACTTGGCTTCGTTAGCTCTATCCGCAATTGCGGGTTGACCCGCGAGAAGTCGAAACGCGGTGCGATTTCTACGCCGGTTATATCAGGACAGTATCGTTGGATCATCGTCTTGATGATCTTCAGAACCGGGTCGATGCTCTCATGGATATCCCTCGCGATTTCGTCGAGGCGAGTCGCGTATCGATCAGTCGTCAGCAATCTTTGTGACTCCCGAAAAACCAGACGTCGAACCTGATCAGGCTGATCGGCGGCATCTTGTGATTGAAAGACCGTGAGTCGAGGCAGGCGGTCAGCCAGTCCCTGTGGTAGAACTGCCCACGAATCCTCCAATTCGACAGCCGGACGCTGATCAATCCAGTTGGTCGCGACCTCTACAAAGGGAGCCTTGGTTCTTCCTCCGGGTGACGCAATTCCGGCGACTGCGAATGCCTTCCGTAGTGCCTGAAGGGACATACCTTCTGGCGGGCTACCAAAGGAAGGATGCACGCGACAGAGGCCCTCGCGCTGTACGCGCCCTGATGAGAATCGGGCTCGGACTTGCGAAGACTCGTTTCCATGGCCTGAACTGAATTCCCCTGTAACCACTATCTCCTCGTCGCTCGATGCCCGAGCCTCCGCTCTGGGTGGGTAGCTGTTTAGGAGCATCGATAAGGCATCGATAAAGGATGTCTTCCCACCGCCGTTTTGGCCCGCGAGGATCGTCAGGCCTGATTCGAGAGAGACCGCAGGCAATGCGCGAAGAGAGCGCAAATTCACGACGGACAAACTCTTGAGCACCAAACGGTTGTGCCGCTCCACCGCCGAGTCACCTGTCACTGACTCACCTCCCGGCGCGTTCGGACACCCACCCCATCCGCCATCATGCGCAGATCAGCCCATTTCTACTCGGCGACCCTCTGCCTAGAGTAAGCGTACGGCACCTTGCGTGGAATAGCACGCGGGCTGTCGTGCACGTGGGGCCCCTATCATTCCTACCTGTCGGAGGTCGAGCCTTGCATCACCTGTCGATCGAGGGTGAGATTCGTCGATACGCCGACCAAGAGTCCTCTTCGGGCAATTTGCACGATATCTAAATTGCGACTCCCCACACAGAACGTTGTCGATATGGTCCCTGGGGGGCCCGCTAGCCACGACTTGATCGGGCGTTCAGTGTCTGTGGCTGGTGCGGCTGCGCTGCTCTGACGGCAACGCGCGGGCGGGGCTGGGTGGCTAGGCGGGTGGCGGGGCTGGGATTAGCACTGGAAGCCGCCGGGGTGGAGGAGTTGGGCCGTCTCGTCCCACTCGGCGGTGATCTCGTGGGGGGTTTGCAGGCATTCGCAGGAGAGGCGGGCGATTGACTCGGGCTGCAGGATCCGAATGGAGCCGCGGCCCACGGAGGCGATCAGGCCCTGGCGGGCCAGCGGGGCGAGCGCGCTGCTGACAGCGGGGCGGGTCGCCCCGACCACTTCGGCAAGCTCCTCGTGCGTGATCGGAATGATGTCGCCGTCGGCCTCGCCATGGACGATTTCGAGCCAGGCGCAGCAGCGCATGCCGAGCGGATGGAAGCGCGAGCAGAGCGCATTGCTGGCGGCGAGCCGGAACTTGCGGGCGTGGGCCCTCGAGAGCGCCATCTGGAGCGTCGGCGAGGCTGCCGCGACGGAGCGCACGACGGCGGCCGGGACGGAGATCGCCTCACCGGCCAGGCGGACTTTGTAGAACAGGAAGAAGGGCATCCCGTGGACCGCGCGCATACCGCCGACCACTCCCTGCGAGCCGACGAAGACCGGCTGGATGCAATCGCCATCGGGAGTCTCGAGCGTGCCGCCGAGGATGCCGCTGAGCGGGAAGAGCACGCGGTCGGTGGTGGCCCAGTAGTCGAACCGGTCGCCACGCTTGAGCGGAACGATCTCAGCGGCGTCGAGCAGCTCTGTGAGCGAGCGCACCGGGACCTGCGCGAGGATCGCGTTGGCGCACGCAGCGGCTTCGTCGACGCCGCCAGGGCCGGTCGCCTGATCGTTCTGAGGAGTCCGTATCGCCATCGCAATCCTGCCGTTCTCGAATTCGCAAGCCGCCGCGCCAGAGCATCGTACCGCTATCCTGATTCGCGTGTGGCGCACACATCTCGATCAGAACGCGACTCTCTATGAGAATCGAGAGTTCCCGCTCTTGAGATGCGGCGTCGCAGCTTCTAGATTCTACAGTCGCGCGGGACGGCTTTGCCGCCCATTGATGAGAGACGAGACCGCATGGCAGACGGCACGCCGATTCTAGAGATTCACGACCTCCGCAAATTCTTCGGTGGTGTTCACGCCCTTGATGGTGTGGACATGGAGGTCTACGACGGTGAGATCCTCGGGATCATCGGGCCGAACGGCTCCGGCAAGACGACATTGTTCAACGTCATCGCCGGCGTGCATCGCCCGACGGGCGGCTCGGTCACCTGGTTGGGCGACGACATCACCGGCAAGGCCGCCCAATCGATGGCCGGGCGGGGGATCGTTCGCACGTTCCAGCAGGCGATGGCGTTCGAGGACCTGACGGTCCGCGACAACATCGAGATCGCCTGTGAGCACCGCCCCAAGACGGCCCGCGATCAGGAGGCCTATCGCGACCTCAGCCACGCCGAGGAGATCATCGAGTTCGTGGGGCTGACGGAGTTTACCGACGAGAAGGCGGTCAACCTGGGCTTCGGCAACCTGCGCCGCCTTGGCGTGGGGATCGCGATTGGCGCGCACCCGCGGCTGCTGATGGCCGACGAGCCGGCAGCCGGGCTCAACGACAACGAGACGGCCGACCTGAGCGTGTTGCTGAAATCGATCTGCGACCGCGGCATCACCGTCGCGGTGATCGATCACGACATGAACATGATGATGAACATCTGTGAGCGGCTGGTCGTGCTCGATTTCGGGCAGAAGATCGCCGAAGGCACACCCGACGAGGTCCGCAACGACCCCAAGGTGCTGGAAGTGTATTTGGGAGAAGAAGTTGACACTGCTACAAATTAGCGACCTCCATACCGCCTACGGCCGCACGCGCGTCCATCGGGGCATCGAACTGCATCTCGAAGAGGGCGAGATCGTCGTGATTCTTGGCCCCAACGGGGCCGGCAAGTCGACGCTGCTCAGCGCGATCGCCGGCCTGATCAAGCCGACCGACGGGAGCATTGAGTACCAGGGGCGAGACATCGCCGGCTGGTCGGCCGACCGCGCCGCGGCAGTGGGCATCAACCTGGTGCCTGAAGGGCGACGCATCTTCAGCGGCATGACCGTGCGCGACAACCTCGATCTGGGCGCCTACGTGCAGACAGACCGCGCGACGATCGCGCAGGACCTCGAGCGGGTGCTGGACTATTTCCCAATCCTGCGTGACCGGCTCGATTCGCAGGGCAGCGACCTCAGCGGCGGCCAGCAACAGATGCTCGCGATCGCACGCGGGCTGATGGCTCGGCCCACGCTGATCCTGCTCGATGAGCCGTCGCTCGGCCTGTCGCCCGTGCTGGTCCGCGACCTTGAAGCGATCATTCTGGGACTGCGCGAACAGTTCGGCGCGTCGGTGTTGCTCGTCGAGCAGAACGCAAGCCTCGCGCTGGCCGTGGCCAAGCGCGGCTACCTGATGCAGACAGGCACGATCGCCGCCGAGGGTCTGCTCGAGGAGATGCGTGACACGGGTGTGATGCGCGAGTTGTATCTGGGCACCGACTCGAACAACTAGCTCCGACAGCCAAGCCAGGCGGCCAGCTGGAACGACGATGCGAGCTGGCGCAGGCCGCGCCGACCCGTGTGGGGCGCGGCCTGCACCTCTAGTCGTCGGGCGGGTCTAGGCGAGCGACTCGGCGCCGGCCTTGGCCACTGCGGTGTCTTGCTGATACGCGCCGCCGCTGACGCCGACCGCGCCGATCACCTCACCGTCGCTGACCAGTGGGTAGCCCCCGCCGATCATCATGAATCGCGGGATCGAGGTGATGCCGTGCAGCAACGGCGGATCGTCCTTGATCGCGTCGTACCAGAGGTCGGTCGGCAAGCCGAAGCCAACCGCCGTATATGCCTTGTCGGTCGCGACGCCAATGCTGGCCAGCGGCGCGCCATCCATGCGCAGCAGCGCCTTCTGGTTGCCGGCGTCGTCGAGGATCGAGATCGTCATCGTCACGCCCAGCTCGCGGGCTTTGGCTTCGGCGGCGGCGATCACGTGTTGGGCGCCCTCCGCGCTGATTGTCTGCTTCGATACGGTTGCGGCCACGCCACGCTCCTGTTCCGCTGCTCCTGCTTGACGCCCGCGCTGGTCGGTCGTCGTCGGGCGCGCCAAGGGTAGCGGACGGGCAGGAGCGCGTTGCTGGCCCAAGGAGGCCGGCGGCGGGCACGGAGCGCCGCCTCACGGCGGCCGTTGAGCGTCTGGGGGAGGTGAGCGGAGCTCCCGGCTCAGCGCTAAGCGGCCGAGCCGCGCAGCAGGCCCTGTGGCCGAACGAGCAGGATCAGGATCATCAGGCCGAACGCGTAGGCGTTGGTCCAGGCCGGCGCGAAGTAGCCCTGGCTCATCGACTCCAGCAGGCCGAGGAAGAGCGCGGCCAGCACCGCGCCGGTGACGTTGCCGAGGCCGCCGATGATCGCCACGGCGAAGCCCTTAATCACGAAGTGGGCCCCCACGAAGGGAGAGACGGGGAAGAACGAGATCAGCAGGGCGCCGCCAAGCCCGGCGATTGCGCTGCCGACCACGAAGATTCCCGTGACGTAGAGCCTGACGGGGATGCCCATCAGCGCGGCTGTGTCGCGGTCGGCGGCGATCGCCCGCAGGGCGCGCCCCCAGCGAGTGCGCTGGATCACGTAGAAGGTCAACCCGAACAGCACGAGCGTGGAGCCGATTATGAACACACGGGTGGCGAGCACCCGGATATCGCCCACATCCCAGACGGTGTTGAGCGGCCGCGGGATGTCGACCGCATCGGAGTTCCAGATGCCCGCAACGGCGTGCTGCAGGACGAAGATCAGCCCGATCGAGACAATGAACCCGTTGATTGGCTCCTGCAATGTGAAGCGAAAGAGGCCGCGCTCAAGGACGAACCCCAGCCCGCCCACGATCGCGATCGCGAGCAGCAGGCCGAGCACGTACCAGCCGAAGCCGCCGCCCAGACCGAGCTCAACGATCACGAACCAGACGACATAGCCGCCGATCATCAGCATCTCGCCCTGAGCGAAGTTGACGATCCCGGTCAGGCCGAAGATCATGGTGATGCCGATCGCGATCAGAGCGATCACACTGGCGATCGATAGTCCCAGCACCACCTGCTGGAGGAAGAGCTCCATCTGCTCGCCGTTCCCCGGTTCGGCCGATCTCAAGTCAGCCGCGAGCTCACCGCGTCGCTGCGGCCGGCGCGCAGGGGCACGCACGGACGATGGGGCAGAACGTAGCACAACGTGTCAAGCAGCGCGTCGCGCGCTCAGCGAGCGCTGGAACCCCGCCGTCCGGCCCCGCAAGCGGTCGAGGACGCCGTGCACGGCGGAAACCTGCTGCTTCGTCTTGCCGCTTACTGACGCCGTGCCTCGCAGATCGATATCACGTCGATAAGCTACCCGCCTAGGGCGGCGCGTCGCCGAGTTCCGAGGGTTGGAGCCGTGGCGGCGAATGAGAAGGAGCGAGAACCCAGCATGACGAATCATCGATGGAGAGTTTTGCCGAACGGACGGGCCTTGCTTGCGTTGCTGAGCGTCGCCCTGATGGCGACCCTGGTGTTCGCCGCCTGTGGCGGCGACGACGAAGAGCAGCAGCAAGAGGCCCCGGCCGCAGCAGCGGCCCCGGCGGCCGAAGCAGAGGTCGTCTGGATCGACATCGGCGTGGTGGCGCCGAGCTCCGGCAGCTACGAGGTCTTCGGTCACACCTACGAGGCCTCCGGCAAGTTCGTGGAGCACGAGATCAACACCGGCGCCCAGTACTGCATCGACCAGGGCGTCTGTGAGCCCGGCGGTGGGTTCCTGATCGACGGCAAGCTGCACAAGCTGCGGATTCACTTCCGCGACGACCGCAGCGACATCAACGCCCACGTGGCGCTGGTTCAGGAGCTGGTCCGCGATGTCGGCATCGTGGCCTGCATGTGCGGCACGCCGCACGACTTCGCAATCGCGAGCTCCAAGGTGACGCAGCCCGCCAAGGTGCTGCACTTCTCCGGTTCGAGCACGCTGGAAGAGATTCTGACCGCAGAGGCCACCGCGCCCGGCGGCGAGAACCGCTACCTGTTCCAGACCGAGACGCGCGAATGGCAGCGCAGCGGCAGCGTCATGAAGGGCGCCGTTGACCTGATCGCCCCGGACTCTGAAGTCTCGGTGATCATGATGCTCAACGACGCCACCGGTCAGTTCCTTGGCCCGTACTTCAAGCGCGCCCTGGAGGCCAACGGTCAGACGGTTCCCGACATCATCTACTGGGACCCTGAGACGACCGACTTCTCGCCGTTGTTCTCACGCGCCAAGGCGCAGGAGCCGGACATCATTCTGTTCCTCTACGACCCGGACCGCGCCATCCAGGCGATCCCGCAGGCGCTCGAGATCGACGCCGCCAAGGCCGGGTACTTCATGTTCGGGATCGACCCGGGCGAGTTCGCGAAGCGCGACTTCCAGTCGGACCTGCCGATCGGGATGGCCTGCGTGCCGCTCTGTTGGGGCGCGACCGACCGCGAAGAGGCAAAGGACTACTGGGTCCGCTACTCGGACTTCGGCAACGAGCTGCGCTTGTTCTCGTCGGTCAGCCTGCTGACCTATGACGACTACTACATGCTGATCAAGGCCTACCAGGCCGCCGGCACGTTTGAGGATCCCGATGCGGTTGTGAGCGCATTGCTCGATGTTGTCCACGACGGCGTGATCGCCGACGGGTTCTTCTTCGACGACCGGCACATCGTGGCGCACGGGACTGAGGTCTGTGTCTCGGACCAGGGCGAGTTCCGTTGCCAGTTCACGCCGCCGCCCGCCGAGGCGCCGCCCGGCACGCCGGGATTCTGATCGGCGTCGCGGCATAGGCCGAGTTTGAGAGTCAGGACGTTCGCCGCCGCGAGTCGCAGCGGCGAACGTCACTGCACCGCGACGCTGCCGGGTGCACCGTGCCCGACAGCGTTGCGCGACCGTCGTCAGGCGCCCCACCGGATTGACTCCGCGAGATGAGCTGGGGCGAGCGCGACGGCCGGAGTTCACCCGTGTATCTTCCGTGCGCAATGGAAGCTGGCATAGGACAACGCCGTGATCTCTGAGTTGATGCCCCCGAGCGCACGCGGCCTCACTGCTCGCCTGATGAGGCAGGTGACACCGTCACAGACAGTCAGCTGGACGGGTCTCGTGATCGTGATGATCCTGTTTCCCACGATCGTCCAGAACTCGCGGTTCATCGACGTGGCGATCACCTACGGCATTTTCGCGATCGCGCTCTACGGGCTGGGGCTGCTTTACGGGCAGACCAACTACCTGTCGATCGCGCATTCCGCGCTGATGGGCATGGGCGCCTACACGGCGGCGATCCTGTTCATCGAGGTGGGCCTCGGCTTCTGGGCCGTGCTACCGCTCTCGGCGCTGGTAGCCATGGGGGCGGCGATCCTGCTCGGCTACCCGGCGCTGCGCGTGAGCGGCTATCACTTCGTGATCGTGACCTTCGCCGCCTGCGAGCTCTTTGTCCTGGCGACCAGGAATCTGGGCGGCAGCGAAGCGCGAAGCGGACTGACCGGCGGCGCGCAGGGACTCGACATCACCGAGGCGGTCGGCGGCTTCTTCGGCCAGAGCTTCGACATCAACCTCGAACTCGAACCGTTCTACTACCTGGTTGTCGGATTCGTGTTCGTCACGATCGTGATTACGCAGATCCTGGTCGTCTCGCCGATCGGCAGAACGTTCCGCGCGATCCGCGAAAATGAACCCCTGGCGCGGTCCGTTGGCATTCAGACCGGCTTCTACAAGATCCTCGCCTTCGGGATCAGCGGCATCTTCGCGGGCGTGGCCGGCGCGCTGTTCGCCTACAAGCTGCGCCACATCGCGCCCGACCTGTTCAACTCGTTCGAGGGCGTCGAGCTGGCGCTGATGGTGCTGTTAGGCGGGTCGCGGCGGCTGATGGGGCCACTCGTCGGGGCAATCATCGTGGGTTTCCTGCCTGGGGTGCTTGACGTGGCCGGGATCGGCCTGACGCCGTTCCAGCGCCAGATCGTGTTCGGCGCGATGCTGATCGCGGTGATCATTCTGCTGCCGTATGGCCTGGTCCAAGGCATCGCGGATCTCTATGGCTACGCCAAACGGCTGCTCGCGGCACAGTTGGGCCTGGGACCACGCGGCCCGGCGCCGCCGCCTGATGGGCCGGATGCGCCGGATGCGCCTGCCGAACCGGACTCGCCGGACGCCGAAGCTAACGGCGCACCGATCAACGGTGAGCCGGTGAGCAACGGGGCGCCCGTGGCGAGCGACGGGTGACCGCGCGCGCCGCACGCAGAGCACAGCACAGCGCACAGCGACGACGTAGCGCAGGTCAGCTCGCTGGGCAGGGGCACGAAGCCCCGCTCATCGGCGCGCAGCGATGCGACCGCGTCAGCTAGCTAAAATCCGTCAGCCTGGATCGGTTGATCGTCCCGCGATGTGCGAGCGACCGCGCGGCGGCGTTGGAGCCGCCGCGCGGCGCGTCTTGTTCCGCAGCGACTCAGTTACTCGTACGTGTGGCCGGGCAGGAACTCGACCGGCCTGATCGCCAGGTTGCCGTTGTCGTACTTCAGACCGGTCTCGTCGTGACCGGGGAAGATGAACGCATCCAGTTCCGAGCCGATGGCTTCGACTTTCTGCATGGAAGTCGCGGCATCCTCGTTGCTGGTGTTGACGAAGTTCGGCACGGCGGGAGGGCCGAAGGCCTCGTGCGTGGCGACTGCGTCGCCGGCCAGCAGCGCCCAGCCGGTGTGCTCCAGCCGAAGCAGGACGCCCATCGAGCCGGGCGTGTGGCCGGGCAGGCTGATCGTCCAGAGGTCTTCCAGAATCTCCTGCTCACCGTACATCAGCATGGGACTCTTTTGGGAGATGAAGTTCCAGTCGGCGCGGACGAAGAAGTTCTCTGCCTTCCAGACGTTGGCGGCGTAGCGGTGCTCATCCTCGTGCAGGATGATCTGTGCGCCGGCGTCCTCGAAGAGCCGCAAGCCGCCCGCGTGATCGGCGTGGCAGTGGCTCAGGATGACGTGGCTAAAGTCCTCGGGTCCGAGGCCCTGTCGCTTCAGCGCGGCCTCAAGCAGCACGTCGGCGTTGAGTTCGCTGAGGTCGATCATCCCCTGCCACTCGGGCAGCCACTCCGCGTCGAAGTTCGCCGAGATGCCGGTGTCGTAGAGGATCCGGCCGGCGGGGTGGTTGATGATGTAAGCGAGCGACGGGCAGCGATACCAGCGCCGTGCGCCCTCGCGGCGGTTAGGAAGCAGCATGTCGTTCGGATTGGGGTAGCCCAGCAATCCGGAGTCCATGCCCATGACACCAAGGTTCAGACCCTGCAGCGTGATCGCCATGATGGTGGCGCCTTTCCAGATCGGCCGCCCAGCTACTAGCTGGGCCGGCCAGTTAAACGAGCGACGCTCCCGGCGAGCCCGGGGGCTCGAACGGGAGCGTCGCGGTGGTTCCCACGTAACGGAAGCTAGGAGCCGTTCGAGGTCACGGGGGCGAGGCCCGGCGAGACTTCGGGGTTGACGACCAGACCGCCACATGCGGCGGCCAGTGCGGGCATGCACTGGTCGGCGAACATGCGCATCTGCTCTTCGGTCTCTTCGCCGCTGTATCCGCCCATCTCGAACCAGGCGGTGAAGAGGAAGTCCTCGTAGCCGACTTCTTCCTTCAACTGCATGATCTGCTCGACGATCTGGTCGGCGTTACCGATGAAGACGAGCCCCTTGTCGATGCAGAGGTCCGCGGTGACCGGGCGGTCAGCCGGCGGCGGCGGCTCGTCGATGTCGGTGATGACTCCACCGAAGCCGAACGAGCCGAGGTACGGCCACGCGGCCTCCATGCCGTTCCTGTACCGCTCAAGGTCGGCGGCTTCGTCGCCGGGCTTGAGGATGTGGACGTAGCGCGCCGGCGCGTAGCCGCGCTTCAGATCGGAGTCCCAGCCGAACTTCCACGGGCCCGGGCGGTCGAGGCGGTCGGGCCAGCCGTTCTTCTCGAGGTGCTCGTAGTAGCGCTCGACGTTCGCCTTGAGGCGCGAGTTCGGCTCGGGAATCGTGTAGCAGTTGACGGCGTTGGCGGCGGCCCATTCGATCGAGCGGGGGCTCGTGACGGGCTGCCACATCGGCGGCGTCGGCTTCTGGATCGGCTGCGGGTAGACGCTGATCTCTTTCAGCGTCGTGGTCGTCGCGTAGACGGGCGGGCCCGAGGAGTACATGTCGGGCGGGCCGATGTCGAGCACGGAGTCGAGGTCGCGGCCGACGTGCTCCTGGCTGAAGTAGGCGATCGTCGAGGGGTTGCCCCACTTCGTGTAGCTCGGCGGCAGGCTGAAGAACTCGCCCAGGTGGCTGAACGACGGCTGGGTCCAGGCCTTCGTGATGATGTCGAAGCACTCCTGGAAGAATGCGCGGTTGCGCTCCTGGTCCTGGACCGTGGAGCCCATCGCGCCGCCGAGCACTTCGGTCTCGCGCGACTGGTAGCCGCGCCCGACGCCGAACTCGACGCGGCCGCCGCTGATGACGTCCAGCATGGCGCCCTGCTCGGCGAGTCGAATCGGGTGGTGCCAGGTGAGGATGTTTGCCATCTGGCCGAGCCGAATGCGACTCGTGCGGGCGGCGATCGCCGTTTCCGCGATGAGCGGGTTGGGGCTGAACTCAACGCCCTCCGGCTGCATGTGGTGCTCGGTCATGAACCAGTAGTTGAAGCCGAGCTCGTCGGCGAGCACGCCCTGGCGGACCTGGTTGACCAGCACGCGCTGGTAGCTCTCGCTGGTCTCAGCGAGCGTTCCGGTGTTGACGCGCGTGCCGTCAACGATGTCGCTTTCGAGGTCGACAGCCCCGTTGTGGAAGATGGCAAGTTCTAGCATGGTGTTCCTTTCGCATGCGTTGCGATGGCGCAATCGAGTCGCGCCCGATGTACTGCGGGTCCCGTTTCAGCGAATCCTGATTTGCCCACTTCGCTCAGGTGGCAATCATAATCAATCCCTGAGCGTGGGCGCACCTCCCAGTTTCTACGCCGTTGCTGCGGCGTCGTCTGTCTGCCCGATGACAATGATCATCCCTGATCTGACTCCGGATCGGTCGGCGGACCAGTCGGAAGCTCAGCTGGAGGCTCGGGTGGAAGGGCCGGCGGCCCGGGCCCAGCGCGTGCCGGGATGATCGCTTGCAGCAGGGCGCCGAGCGTGCGGGCATACAGCTGCTTCACGCCGCTCACCATGCCTTCCGGCAAGAGCAGGATCAGCAGAACCAGCGCCAGCCCGTAGCCGATCTGCACATGGTTGGGATTCGTGGCGAACGGCAGCTCGTGGACGAACAGCACCACGATCGAGCCGACCAGCGGGCCGAGCAGCGGCACGGCGCCGCCGAGCAAGACGATCAGCGCGAGCTGAATGCCGTCCTGGGCGCCGAAGAGGCTCGGAGAGATGTGTTGGAGCAGGAACGCGTAGTGCACCCCGGCGGCGCCGCAGAACGCCCCGCTCAGCGTGAAGGCGAGAATCTTCGTGCGGGCGAGGTGGATCCCGATCGATTCAGCGAGGTCTTCATTCTCCCGCACGGCGCGCATCGTGGCGCCGAACGCGGAGCGGCGAATCAGGAACACCGCCGCGATCGCGAGCGCGACGAACGCCACGGTCACGTAATAGATCGAATTGCCGGACTTGAGGCTGATCCCGAAGAAATCCGGGAGGCCGCCCTCGACGATCAGTCCGAGCCGGCGACCGCTCTTGAAGCCCTGCCCGTTCTCGAGCACGATCCGGATCAGCTCGCCGAACGCGAATGTGGCGATCAGGAAGAAGTGGCCGCGAATCCGCAAGGCTGGATAGGCCAGCAGGGCCGCCCCGAATGACGCGAAGATCATCGCCAACGGCAACACGGCCCAGTAGGACCAACCGAACTCGCGATGGAAGATCGCGGCGGTGTAGGCGCCGATCGCCCAGAGGCCCGCGTGCGCGATCGAGAGGATGCCGGCCTGGCCGAAGATGACCGCCAGGCCATAGGCGGCGACCGCGGTCGTGCCGGCGACCGACGCCAGGAACAGGTGCCGGCTGGAGGAGAACTCCGGAATCATCAGAATGAACAGGCCAACGGCCACGAACACGATGATCCGTTCGGCCGTGTTGAGCCGTGTCGTGCCGCGCAGCGCCGCCCCGATTCGCTTCATTGCCCCCGCCTCCATGCGCAATTCGGTGGTTTGTCCATGGCTGCGCGCCTAGCGCGCCGGCGGCCCCTGCAAACCGGTGAGCAGGCCTGTCGGCTTCACCAGCAAGATGATGATCATCAGGACGAACGCGTAGGACTCCGACCATTCAGGCTTGAAGTACTGCGTGCCCATCGCTTCCGCCAGGCCGAGGAAGACCGCGGCAAGCACGGCTCCGGCCGGATTTCCGAGTCCGCCCACGAGCGCGACGGCGAACGCCTTAATCACAAATCGACTGCCGATGAACGGGTCGATCGGGAACAGGCCGATCATCAGCGCGCCGCCCAAGCCGGCGAGCAGCGATCCGATCAGGAAGACGATCGTGATGTAGCGGCGCACCGGGATGCCCATCAGGGACGCCGTCTCGCGATCGATCGCGCTGGCGCGCAGCGCGCGGCCGTTGCCACTGCGGTAGATGGCGAGCAGCATCGCGATGACGACGGCGAAGGTGACGCCGACCACGAGCACGCGGGTGCCTGGAATGTGCACGCCGCCGACGTTGAAGACCTGCTCGATCGGTCGCGGAATATCCACGATGCTCGCGCCGACCGGAGACAGCTCGACCAATAAATGTTGTAAGACGACGATCAGTCCCAGCGACACGATAAAGCCGTTGATCGGCGAGTCGAACGTGAAGCGAAACAGACCCCGCTCCAGAGCGATCCCGATCACACCAACGGCTGCGATCGAGACCAGCAGACCAGCGACGAAGCCGGCTCCCAGTTCGCTGCTGACCCACCAGGTGAAGAAGCCGCCGATCGCCAACAGCTCGCCATGGGCGAACATCACCAGACCGGTGAGGCCGAAGATGAGCGTCACGCCGAGCGCGATCAACGCGATGACCGCGGCGATCGACAGCCCGTTGACAACCTGCTGAAGGAACGTCTCCATCGGCGGCTCACCCTTCCCGACTCAGCGGCGTCTGCCGCCGGCCGGTCCCGGCACTGCTAGCTGATACGCGAAGCGAGGCCTCCGGCACGCACATGGCGTGAGGAGGCTCCGCGATCCAAGGCGCTCGCTCAGACAGGATCGGCGGCCGAGCGCTGAGGCGCCCGGCCGCTCTGATCCTGACGTTCTGACGCGAGCGACCTAACCGCCGCTGCCTTCCTGGTTGGCCAGCACGCCCTCTTCGGTCACACCGAGCGCGTCGGGGCCGAACTCCTCAAGTGAGAAGTTCGTGCACTCGATCGAGCCAAGCTGGACGCGACAGGTGTCGTAGCCGTGGGCCACGCGATGCCAGACCGGGTCCATCGTGAGCGTTGGGCTGAGCACCGCGTCGATCGTGATGCCCTCCATGGCATTGGCGATCGCGATGTTGTCGTCGACGGTGCCGGCGATCTTCATCGCTTCGACCAGCATGAAGACGTAGTCGTACTGCCAGAGCGAAACGTCGGTGAGCGGCGCCGGCGAGCAGCCATCGGCGTTGCCGCACTCGAACACGTTCAGAGCTCGGTAGTACTCGCGGGCGCGCTCGCTGGAGTTGATCGAGCGGCACAGGTTGATGCAGGCGAGAACGATCGGCACTTCGTTGTCGATGCCGCCGGGGAAGTTCTCTTCCCACCAGCCCGGGTCGATGCCGAAGACCATGTAGCCGCGCGCAACCTCAAGCTCGAGCGCCTGTTCGGCGATCAGAGCGGAGTCCGCGGCGATGTACCAGTTGTGCATCCAGTCGGGATCGAGGCCCTTGAGCCGGGTCAGGAACGGAGTGAAGTCCGTCGTGCCCGGCGGGTAGAAGACAACCGGCGAGGTCCGCTGGCCAAGCTCCGTGAGGACGCCGTTGTAGAAGCGGCCGAGGAACTGGCCGGAGGGGTCATCGGTGGCAAGCACGACCGAGAGCTCACCGGGCTGAGCGCCCAAGAGCTGCAGGACGCCTGCGGCCGTGATCGTGCTACGCGTCAACTCCGACGGCTCGATCTGGAACAGGGTCTTGTGCGTGGTCTGCGCGCTCTCCGGGTCCAGGACGCCGTCCTCGGAGGTGAGAATGCTCAGCGCCATCAGGTGAAGCACGCCAGCGGGCTGGCTGATCTCGGAGGCCGCAAGGCCTGGGCCGTGCGGCAGGGGGCCGAAGATGATCTTGATCCCCTCGTCACGAATCAGCTCCTGAACGGCCGCGATCGCGACCGCGTCTTCAGAGCGGCCGTCTCGTCGGATCACCTCGATCGTGTAGGTGGTGTCACCAACCACGAAGCCGCCCGCTGCATTGATCTGCTCAACTGCGAGCAGCAAGCCGGCCTCTTCGGACTTGCCGTAGAAGGCGAGGCCGCCGCCGGAGAGCGGCTGCACCGACCCGATGCGCACCACGCCCGTCTTGGCCTCTGCCGCCGCCGGCGCTGCTTGCTGCTGCTGTTGTTGCGCGGCAGCCGGCGCTGCTTGCTGCTGTTGCTCTTCCTGCTCGGCCGGCGCGGCGGCGGCAGCGGGTGCAGCCTGCTGCTCCTGCTGCTCATCGTCGCCGCCACATGCGGTGGCGAATACGAGCAGGCTCGCCATCAGGGCGATCAGTCCCACCCAGCCCCAATGTTGAAGTCGTTTGTGAATCGGTCGTTCGTTCATTCCGACGCCTCCTGTGTACCGTTCGGGGATGCTGAATCCCTGCGATCTGCTTCGCGGGCGTGCGCGTGACCGCGCGGCCCAAGCAGCTTGAGGGCAGCCCCTGGCCCGAGTCGTTGATTCGCATCTCGCCACGGCGCCCGAGCGTTGCACGACCGTCCGGCGCCATCGCCGCCGGCCGCCAGCTCACCGCCACTGAGCGGATCAACCTGCTGTTCAACCCCGACAGCGACCAGGCCTATAGCCACGGATCGGGGCGGGCTCCCGTGCGCAGCGGCGCTCAGACCTTGACCGTTAGACGGCCATCGGGATCGTGCCGCAGGCGCATGGGTGCAGCGTGAGTGTGCCAATTCGCCACGAGGCGGTCAGTATGCGGGAAGACGTTCGCCGTTCTCGGCGGCGCGGCGGCGCTCTACGGTCGGTGGGACATCCGCCACCGCTAGCGCAGCGATCGATAGCATCCCCTGCAACTCAACCAGCTCAACTCAACCATCGTGAAGGAGCGCAGCCGTGAAGATTGAAGACGATGCCGGCCTGTCCGGCTTGCTGATCGGTGAGGAAACCCGCCTCTGCGGCGGGTTCGGTTTCATCGAGGGCCCGATCTGGATCGCGTCCGACAACGCGCTGGTGTTCAGCGACATCCCGGGCAATCGGCAGCATCGCTGGCGGCCGGGCGAGAGTGAGGCCGAGGTCTACCGCGACCCGAGCGGCTGGTCGAACGGCCTGACGCTCGACGCGGATGGCAATCTGCTGGCCTGCGAGCACGGCGGCCGGCGCGTCTCGCGCGGCGCCTACGGAGAGCCGGGCAGCGCCGCCGCGGTCGCCGACGCCTGGGAGGGCACGGCACTGAACAGCCCCAACGACCTCGTCGTGCACTCGTCGGGAGCGATCTTCTTCACCGACCCGTCCTACGGCACGGACAGCGGCCGGACGCCGCGTTTCGGGCAAGAGGGACAGCGGGCCGAGCTGGATTTCCAGGGCGTGTACCGGATCGGTCCCGACGGCTCGCTCGCGCTCGTCGCTCCGACCGGTTTCTCGCAGCCCAACGGCCTCGCCTTCACGCCCGACGAGTCCGGTCTCTACATCGGCGACTCTCAGGATGGCCTGATCTGGCGCTACGACGTGAACGACGACCTCACGCTCGGCGACCGCGTGCTATTCGTGGACCAGTCGGCCGATCAGCGACTCGGTGCGCCGGACGGGATGAAGGTCGATTCGGACGGCCGGCTCTGGACCACCGGCGCGGGCGGCGTTTCGGTGCATTCCGCGGCGGGCGACTACCTGGGCGTCTTCGAGATGGATGAGCACGCCGCCAATCTGACCTTCGGCGGCGCCAGCTTCTCGACGCTGTTCATGACAGCCGGCACGAGCCTGTTCAGCATCGAGACCGCGGTTCGCGGCCTCGTGCCCGGCTCGCGCTAGCTGCCGCCGCGACCGCAGCCGGGGTAGACCATGAGTGGACCGCTGACCGGCATCCGCGTCCTCGATTTCACCCGCCTTCAGCAGGGGCCCGTCGCCACGGTGATGATGGCCGAGCTGGGCGCCGAAATCTGGAAGGTCGAGCCGCGCGAATACGGGGATCTGGCGCGCCAGATTGAGATCGTCAAGATGGGCATCTCGCGCGCCTTTGAGGCCAACTCGCGCGGCAAGCTGTCGATCACGCTCGACGTGCGCACCGACGAGGGGCGCGAGATCGCGCTGCGTTTGGGCGAACAGGCCGATGTCGTCGTGGACAACTTCCGTCCCGGCGTGATGGACCGCCTGGGGCTGGGCTACGAGGACTACCGAAATCGCAACCCGCAGATCGTCGCCGCGTCCGCCTCCGCGCTGGGCGGCCTGGGTCCGCAGGCGTCGCGGCCCGGCTACGACGGGATCGGCCAGGCCGTCGGCGGCGTCATGCGCGTGCAAAGTCGCGGTCCCGACGACGAACCGCGCACGATCCCGGGCGGCATGGCCGACTCGATCGGCGGCATCCAGTTGTGCGTGGCGATCCTCGCCGCGCTGGTCGCTCGCGATCGCACGGGCGAAGGCCAGTTCGTGGAGACCTCGCTGCTGGGCTCACAGGTACACATCCAGGGGCGTCAGCTGCTCGGCTACACGTTCGGTGGCGGGCAACACTACGAGCGGCGCCGACGGGCCCCGTTGCACACGTTCTACCAGGCGCAGGATGGCAAGTGGCTGATGATCGTCGCCGCGACGCGACGCGACTGGGACAAGCTGTGCCTCGTGCTCGAGGCCGAGGAACTGCTGCTCGACCCGCGCTTCGCGACTCCCGGCGACCACGCCGCGCACCGCGAGGAGCTCGAGGCCGAACTCGAGCAGCGGTTCGCGCGCCGTCCGCGCCACGAGTGGCTCGAACGACTGGACGCCGCCGACATTGCCAACGGTCCCGTGCAGTCGCACGCAGACCTGGTGGAATACGAACAAGCCTGGGCCAACGGCTATCTGGCCAGCGTGGACCACCCGACGCTCGGCAAGGTCACAGTGCACGGCGCGCCGTGGCGCTTCTCGGCAACGCCCGCTGAGGTCCCGGACGCAGCCCCCGAACTCGGGGCCGACACGGACGCGATCCTCGCCGCAGCCGGGTATGACCCCGACGAGATCGCAGCGTTTCGCGCGGCCGAGGTGATCTGAGCGGTGGGAGGCTGAGCAGGCTCGCGTTAGCCGGCCCGACGCAGGACCTCCTCGAAGGCCTCGAGCGTCCGCTTCGCGAAGATCCACATGTTCGCTTCGCGATCTTCAAGCGCTGTCTCGAGCGTCTCGGAGTGTTCGAGCGGCCCAGCGACCGCGATGCAGGTGTGTCCCGCGGCGTCGCCGTAGGGGTTGCCGGTGGGCCCGGCGGCTCCCGTTTCGCCGATCCCCCAGGTCGCGCCGAGCCGCTCGCGGATCGTGGCGGCGATCAGTCGCGCGTAGGGCTCGCTGCTTGAACGCACGCCGGGATGGTCCTCGAGATCGATGTCGAGGAACACGGAACGGGCGACGCCGGTGTAGGTGACCGCGGCCCCGCGGTAGTAGACGGAGGCGCCCGGGACCGCGAGCAGGGCAGCCGAGACCAGCCCACCAGCGGTGGTCTCGCAGATCGCGACCGTTTCACCTCGCTCGCGCAACAGTTCGGCGATCGCGGCGGCCATCGGCTCCAGTGGTTCCATCGTGATTCCTCCACTCAGCGCTCTGCTCGCGCGGCAGGCTACCGGAACGACCGATCACGCTCCTCGTGCGGCCGCGTCGTGCGAACTCATCCACGACCGCCAGCGCGGCTCGATCGCCGCAGCGGTGGCCGCAGATTCGTCGCCGTAGAGATAGAGCCGGACCGAGAGCAACGCGCCCTCTTCCAGCGGAAGCGCAAACAGGTGCGCGACGCCGGGCCCCGGGGCGTCGATCCGCAGCGCCAACTCCGAATCGCTCGGCGCGCGATCGACGATCCCGGCCAGCTCAATCGATCCGGGAGGGGAAACGCGGCGTTCGCCGACCGAGGCGCCGGTAAGTCCCAGGTCGGCCGCCAACCTCGTCCAGCCGAGCGTGAGATCGTCGGTCATGGCGCTCAGCTCGACCAGCGCATGCGGCTGACCGGGGAAGTCTGTCAAGTAGGCCTGCAGAATGCCAAGGAAGGCGGGCCAGCCATCCTCCACGGCTTCCAGGTAGGCGTCCCACTCGTCGGTGTCGACGGAGAGACTGTGCCGCACTCGCACGATGCAGGCGTCGTCTCCCACCGGCTCGACCGTCCACTCGGTGGTGACTGGCGGTCCGCCGGGTGCGAAGTCGTCGCTGAAGGCGCTGAACTCTTGCTGCGGTTTCCACCTGATCACGGTCGCGACGGCGTCCATCCCCTCGCCGAAGTGCGAGACGACGCCCGTGGGGATGCCATCAGGCCCCACGCTGAAGTCCGTGGGCACGAACCAGGCGGAGATGCCCGGCCCGCTGGCGATCGCGTCCCAGACCGCCTCGGTCGCGCCTGGCACGCGCACCTCGACCTCGACGAAGCGGCGGCCCTGCGAGTCGATCTGCACGCTCATAGCCAGGCGATCATATCGAAGGCCCCCGCCAGGCACACTGCGGACGCGGCTACCATCGCCCGAAGCACGCAAGTCCAGACGGAGGAACCCAATGAGCACGCCGATCCGAGTCCATGTCGTCGCCGGCGGTTTCCCGCCAGGCAAGCACGCGGGGCATGACATCGACTACGCGCGGATGCGCATCCTGATGGCGTTGCAGTCCAACGAAGACGTGCATGCGACCGTCAGCAGCGACTTCACCGACTGCCACAAGTGGATCGCCGATTGCCAGCTGCTGGTCTGCTACGTCGCGGGTCCATTCGCGGACGACCACGAGACCGGTGTGATTCGCGACTGGCTCGGCGACGGCGGCCGCTGGCTGGCGCTACACGGCAGCACCGGCGGCAAGGCAGAGCGGATCGGCCGCGAGGACGGCCGTCGCCGGATGGCCAAGATGGACTACCACGAGGCGCTCGGCGGCTTCTTCATGACTCACCCGCCGATCCGCGAGATGACGGTGAACGTCGCCGACCACAACCATCCGCTCACATACAACCTGCCGAGCACGTTCACTGTCCAGGACGAGCCCTACATGGTCGAGGTGATTCACCCCGACACGCAGGTGCTGCTCTCCACCGAAGACATCGAGAAGCCGCCGTTCGTCGACGAGCTCTACGGCGGCGACCTCTCGCTGCTGCCCGACGGCAAGTCGCACGCGCTGGGCTTCGTGCGCAGCGTCGGCGAGGGCGCGGTGGCCTACATCGCGCCGGGTCACTGCCACACTCCGCTGACCAACATGCAGCCCTCGGTGCACGAGAGCGTCTCGCCCGACCGCGTCTCGCCGCCGCGCTTCCGCGGGCCGTGGGAGACCGAGCCCTACGAGCAGCTGCTCAAGAACGCGATCGGCTGGGGCACCGGCGCGGAAGGCTAGCGATGTTCGCGCGGCAGCCGCTAGACACGAACGATTTTGACCGCGATGAGCGGCCGCGTCCTTCTTCTGCATCCCGATGAGGGGGAGAAGAGAGACCGAAAGAGCGTTCGGCGGCGGCAGATGCGGCGCCCTGAACTCCCTCCGACGGCCGTAGTGCATACTGCGCAGCGATGACTACCGCGGCAGATCTCGAACACCTGGCAGAGCTGCGCCGGCGGCGCGAACAGTTCTTCGCGCCCAATCCGGTCGCGGAGGAACGCTCGCACGGGCGCGACCTGCTGACCGCGACTGAACGGATCGACCTGCTGCTCGACCCCGGCAGCGAGTGGGCCTACAGCTACGGTCCCGGGCCGGCGGCGTTGCGCCTGGGCTTCGGTGAGATCCACGGGCGGCCCGTTTCCTACAAGGCGCACGATGACTCGGGCGGCTCCAGCGCCTACACGCTGCGGTCGCGCGTCAACATGCGGGCGATCGGCCACATCGTCGACAAGGCATGCCTGCCGATGTTCTACCTGTTCCAGGGGGCCGGCGGTCAGATCGAGGACCACATCATGTCCTCGGGCTTCTCGGCGGTCGGCGGCCACCAGGTGGCGTCGCGTTCCAGCGTCCCGCGTCGCGGCGTCGTCTACACGGCGATCCTGGGCAACTCGTTCGCGCCCTGGGCGGCCTCGGTGGCCGACTTCTCGGTGATGACGCCGCGCGCCACTGCGACGTTCGTCAGCCCGTATATCATGGAGTTCGCGACGGGGCATCGGCCCGACCTCTACGAGATGGGCGGCGTCGACGTCCACACCAAGCTGACCGGCCAGATCTGCCGCCGCGCGGAGGACGAACCCGCGGCGATGGAGACGCTGCGCACCTGTTTCTCGTACCTCCCCGGCCACGCCTTTGAATCGGCGCCGCGAGTGATGAGCGGCGACCCGCGCGACCGCTGCGACGCCGAGTTGGGCTCGCTGGTGCCGAAGTATCCCAACCGCCCCTACGAGGTCCGCAAGATCATCGAACGCGTCGTCGACCGCGGCAGCTTCTTCGAATGGCAGCCGGAGTTCGGCATGAACATGATCACCGGCTTCGCGCGGATGGACGGCCACACGGTCGCGATCATGGCCAATCAGCCCCGCGTGCGCGGCGGCGCGATCGATATGAACGCGCTGATCAAGGCCAAGCGGATGGTCAAGGTGGCGCGCACCTTCTCGCTGCCGCTGCTCTCGTTCTGCGACACGCCGGGGATCATGACCACGCAGGAGGAAGAGCACAAAGGCCTGCTGACCGAGACCACCGTCTACGTCTCCGAGCTGATGCAGACGCAGACCCCGACGGTCTGCGTGACGCTCGGGAAGGGCATCGGGATGGGCTACTTCATCATGGGATCGAGCGACCCGGAGGCGATCACCTTTGCCTGGCCGACGACGCAGATCGCCTACCTCGGGCCCGAAGGCGGGGCAGCGGTGGTGCATCGCCGGGCGCTCGCGCAGGCGGACGATCACCGCCGCATGCTCGACGAGCTGGCCGAGCCCTTCCGCCGCAACATGAACCCCTGGCGCGGCGCGCAGATGGGCGCGATCGACGACATCATTGACCCCGCGGAGACGCGACCGCGGGTGATCGCGGCCTTCGAAGCACTGCGACGGCGCGGACGTGGAGCCAGAGCATGACCACACGTCAGGTGGACCCGAGTGGGCAAGAGGGACGAAGAGGGCGAGCCGGCCCGCGGCACGTCAGCCCCGAGAAGAACCTTACGATGGAGCAGCGGTTCCAACGCGTCGAAGACGAGCGGGCGCATATCGCCGCCTTCGACAGCGACCGCGAGCTCAGTCCCGGCCAGCTGACGCCGCGCCAACGCATTGCTGCACTGGTTGACGACGGCTCGTTCCTCGAGATCGGCGGCTTCGCCAAGAGCCAGCACCATGAGGTCGCGGCGGAGACGCCGGCCGACGGCGTGATCACGGGCTACGCGGCGATCGGTGGGCGGCGGGTGATCGTGATCGTCGAGGACCCGGTCGCGCTGGCCCGGACCGACGCGCAGGTGGGCAAGGTCAAGCGCAACCGGATGATTGCCAGCGCGATCTACCGTCGGCTGCCGCTCGTCTACGTCGCCGACGGCACGCCGCACGAGTCGCCCGAGTTCGACATGCACAAGGGCATACTGCTCTCGCGCGTCGCCGAGCAGCTCCCGGCGCGCGATATCGGCGAGCGCGAGGCGCCCTTCGTGACGATCGCCTGTGGTCTCTGTGCGGGCCAAAACGCGTCGCTGGCGGTGCGCTCCGACCTGCTGATCGCGACGTCCGCGGCCCGCTTCGGCGCGGAAGACAGCGATTCGACCAGCGTCGCCGATCTCGTCTGCGAGGACGATGCGAGCGCGATTCGCGCGGCGCAGCGCTTTCTCAGCACGCTGCCCGAGGCGCTCGACGCGCCGCTCGAGCCGCTCAGCGACGAGCCGGCGCCGGCTTCGCGCACGCTCAGTGACGAAGCGATGTCGGCGACGCCGCGCGAGCAGCTAGAGGCGATCTTCGACGACGAAGGGGCAGTGCTGATCGGACCGACCGACGGCGGTTGCCTGACCGGGATCGGCCGGATCGAGGGCTTCCCGGCCGCGTTCGCGCTGACCGGCGGCTCACCGCGGCCGACCCTGAGCACCGACGATGTCAAGCGGATCGCCCGCGTGGCTGCCTGGAGCGCCGACTTCAACGTGCCGTTCATCTCGACCCAGGACACGCTCGGCTATGACCGCGCAGACGCCGCCAGCGGCGAGTTCATGTTCGCCGTCGCGCGCGCGGTCGAGGCGCTGCGCGCTTCTCACGCGGCGAAGATCACGATCATCAACGGTTGGGGCTACGCGCTGGGCGACTTCGTGCTGGGCGGGATGGGCACGGGCTTCGACCTGCTCTGGTGCTGGCCCTCAGGGCGCGTCGCGATGACCGACAGCCCCGGGTACCTCGCGCGTGACCCCGCACAGCCGCCGGCCGACGAGCCGTGGGCGGCCGCTGAGCTGGGCCTGGTCGCCGAGATGATCACGCCCGCCGAGACGCGCGCCTGGCTGACGCGCGCGCTGCGGCTGATCGGCCCCGGGCGCGCGCTGCCCGCCGCCCACTACGACCGCGGGCAGCCGATTCACGACATGACCTGAGCCGCACGCAGGAGGCGACAGCGTGGACGAGATTAGCTACGACGTTGAAGGTCAGATCGCGACCATCGGGCTCAACCGGCCCGAGAAGCTCAACGCGATGACCGACGAGATGTACCAGGCGATCGGCGCGGCGGTGCGCCGGGCCGAGGCGGATCCCGCGGTGCGCTGCATCATCATCACGGGCAGCGGTCGCGCGTTCACGTCGGGGCACGATCTCGGCGAGTTCGCCGGTCGCCAGGCCTGGCGACCGTGGCGGCCCGAGCGCTTCGACAACGGCCTGGAATGCGCCAAGCCGGTCATCGCCGCGGTCCAGGGCTACTGCCTTGCGGGCGGACTTGAGCTGGCGTTGTTCTGCGATATCCGGATCGCCGACGACACGGCGCAGTTCGGCTGCCCGGAGGTGCGTTGGGGCATTCTGCACGGCTACGGAGCGCTGCGCCTGCCCGGCCTGATCGGCGGCTCCGACGCGATGCGCCTGCTGCTGACCGGTCAGTTCATCGACGCCGCCGAGGCGCATCGGATCGGGCTGGTCAGCGATGTCGTCGAACCCGCCGAGCTGCTGGCGAAGGCGCGTGAGATCGCAACGGCGATCTGCGCCAACGGGCCAACCGCAATCCGCATGACCAAGGAACTTGCCCAGCGCAGCCGCGACGCGTCGCTGGCCGACGGGCTGCGCATCTATCAGGAGTTCAGCCGCATGGCCTTCTCATCGGACGACGCCCGCGAAGGCCTGAGCGCCTTCGCCGAGCGCCGCGACCCGCAGTACGACTAAGCGGCTGCTGGGAAAGCTCTGAATCACTCTCCCCCCGCTCTGCGGGGGGAGATGCCGAAGGCAGAGGGGGGCTGCGGTCCCGACTCGCCGCCGTCGCTGTAGTCGGCCAAGCGGGGGAGCCCCCCTCTGTCACTCCGTGACATCTCCCCCCGCTCTGCGGGGGGAGAGGGGATCCGACTTGTTCAGACGATTCTTAGAGCTTCAGCGGCTCGCCCTGTGCGACGGCCTGAGGGTCGGTCTTCCACACGTCGGAGCCGTCGACGTAGAGCTCGACGCCGTTGCCATCGGGATCGTCGAGGTACAGCGACCGGGAGACGATGTGGTCGATCGTCGCGTAGATCTTGACGCCGGCGGCCTCAAGTTCGTCGCGAACTTCGCGCAGCTCGTCGAGCGTGTCACCGACGCAGAAGGCGAGGTGATAGAGGCCCGGCGCCTTGGGGTCTGCTTTGGCGGGGCCCTCTTCGCCGACCTCGATCAGGGCGAGGTCGTGATGATTGCCGAGCGTGTAGAACGTCATCGGCATCGTCTCGTGGCGGGCGGCCAGCTTCATGCCGAGCACCCCGCCGTAGAACGCCTCGGAGCGTTCGCGATTGCTCACCTTGATCACCGCATGACCGAGTTCTCGGACCTTCATCGCGCACTCCTTCAGCACTGAGCCCCAGCTCGCGCTGGAGCGGAGAATTAGCGCAAGTATACGACCGTCCGACGGCCTGCAGCTCGACCGTCAGGGGCGCACGCCCATGCCGCGCTGTTCGCCGGACATGCGGGACACCGCGCGATAGGCCAGATCGAGGAAGTCCGCGACGTACCGCCGCGTGTCGCGCGGATCAATGATGTCCTCGACGCCGAACGCCTCGGCGGTGCGGAAGGGGCTCGCGATCGCGCGGAAGCGCGCCTCGATCTCGGCCCGCCGCGCCGCCGGGTCGGGCGCGTTGGCGATCTCGCGCCGGAACGCGGCGTCGACGCCGCCCTCGATCGGGATCGAGCCCCATTCGGCGCTCGGCCAGGCGATCCGGTAGTTCGATTTCCGCGGATTGCCGGTCATGTTGCCGGCCATCCCGTAGCACTTGCGGATGTGCACGCACATCGAGGGCACGCGCAGGTTCTGCGAGGTCCACAGCGCGCGCATGCCCTGGCGAATCGTGCCACGCGCCTCTGCCTGCGCACCGACCATGAAGCCGGGCACGTCGACGAAGAACACGATGGGGATCAGGAAGAGATCGCAGAGTTCAAGGAAGTGCTCGACCTTGCGCGCTCCGGCCCAGTCGAGCGCGCCGCCGAGGAAGCGCGGATTGTTCGCGACGATCCCCATCGGCATCCCATTGATCCGCGTCAGCGTGGTGATCACGCAGCGGCCGTAGTCGGGCTGAATCTGGAAGTGCTCTCCATTGTCCACGACCAGCTCGATCAGCCGGTGCATCGAATAAGGGCGCGCGCGGTTGCGCGGCACAATCGTGAGCAGCTCCTCCTCCTTGCGGTCGGCCGGATCGTCGGTGTGCTTAACCGGCGGCACCTCGGAGGCGCGGTCGGGCAGATAGGAGAAGACCGCGCGCAGCTGGCGCATTGCGTCGGCCTCATCCTCCGCCTCGTTGTCGACGGAGCCCGACTGGTGGACGTGGACCTGCGAGCCGCCCAGCTCTTCCTTCGTGATGTCGTGCCCGAGCGCGCGCTTGACGACCGGCGGTCCGGCGGCGAAGAGCACCGCGGTGTCCTTGGGCATGACCGTGAAGTGGCTCAGCATCGCCTGGCCGGCGACGCCGCCGGCGACACTGCCCAACAAGGCCGTGAGGATCGGGACGCGGTTCAGCATCAGCGCCAGGCGCGTGAACGGGGACACCCCGTTGGGCACGTAGGTGAAGCCGCCGGAGCTGATCGCCTCGACGTTCGCCCCGGCCCCATCAAGCAGCTGAAAGACGGGCAGGTCGTTCTCCGCGGCCACCTCTTCGAGGAAGCCGGTCTTGCCCTTGGTCGATCCCGAAGCGCCGGGACGGCCGGAGCCGCCGCGCACCGTGAAATCGTTGCCCCAGACAGCGACGCGCCGCCCGTCGACGCGGGCCAGGCCGGCGACGGACGGGTACGGCATGAAGCTGCTTATCTCGTCGTTCTCGTACTCCGCGTAGCCGGCCAGCTGGCCGATCTCGTGGAAGCTGCCCGGATCGACCAGCTCGTCGACGCGCTCGCGGATGGTCAGCTTCCCGCCGGCGTGCTGGCGATCGACGCGTTCCTGGCCGCCCATGAGCAAGCTGAGCTCACGGCGACGGCGCAACTCTGCTACCTCAGGTTCCCAGCTCATGAGCTCCCTCTCGTCAGGCGCACAGCGGCGTAGTCGGTCGCTGCACCATTGCGAAGTTGTCCGGCCAGCGGGCTAGCTGGCCCAGCCGACATCCGCCTGTCCGAAGTGCGGCTTGCCGTCGGCGAAGTGCTCGAACTCCAGGTCCGGGTTGTGCGCGTAGACGGACGAGTTGTAGTTGAGGTGGATGTGCCAGGCACGCGAGACCATCACCCGGTTCAGCTCGCGGAACGCTTCCGCTCGCGGCTCCGGGTCGAAAATCTCAGTCACCTTCTGGAACGCGGCCTGGACCTCAGCGTCCTTGTCGGCCGGCGGCAGGATGAAGTCGTACGGGCCCTCGGCCCGACCGAGGAACGCGATCTGCTGCCAGGGGTCGGCGCGGACGCTCATGCCGCTCAGGAACGCTGAGGCCCGCTGCTCGAAGAACTCGATGTAGAAGTCGGGCGCCGGGCGCACGATGATGTTCAGCTCGATGCCGAACTGCGCGAAGCTGGCCTGGACAAATTCCGCCCCCGTCACGCCGTTTACGGGTACGTTCATGTCGAACGCGAAGCCGTCGGGCATGCCGGCCAGGGCCAACTCCTCGCGCACCCGATCGGGGTCGTAGCGAATCAGGATCTCGTCGGGATCGTGGATGCCGGCCAGCGCGGGACCCAGGTAACCCCAGTGATTCGCGGGGTTCAGATTCTCGTAGACCACCTCGACATACTTGTCGCGGTCGACCGCGTAGTTGAGGGCGAGTCGCAGATGGATATTGCCCCACGGCTCGAGGTTCGGGTTGAGGTAGATGAATCCGAGTGAATTGGTGCTCTTCACGCTGAGCGCAAAGCCCGCGTCCTCGACTCGATCGAGGTCCTCGGCCGGCACGCCCGCCAGGAAGTCGAACTCCCCGGTCAGCAGCCCGTTGACCTGCTGCGTCGGCTCGATTGACTGGAACATCGTCAGCCGCTCCACTCGCGGCGCGCCGTCCTGCCAGTAGTCAGGGAAGTACTGCTGCACGTAGGGGCCGTCGATGTCCTCATCGACGTAGGTGAACGCACCGGTTCCGACCGGAGCCTCGCGGCTGTTCGGGGTGTTGATCCGATCGAACGCGCTGGGCGCCAGCAGCATCCCCGCGCGGTCGCCGAGCACGCGCAGCAGCGGCGAGAACGGCCCGGTCATCTCAAATACGGCAGTCGCATCATCGACCGGATCGACCCGATCGATCGCCGCAAGGTCGGCCTTCACGTTCGAACCGTCGACCGTCTTGCCCCGCTCGACGTGCAGCCGCGTGGTGTCGGCCGTTAGGTCGGTCAGGTCGTGGTATTTGACGCCGCGGCGCAGATTGAAGACGACCCGCAGTGGATCGGGAATCTCCCAGCTCTCGGCCAGACTGCGTGATTCGGTGGGCTCGAGCCCGGCGTTGTAGCTAACCAGGTTGTCGAAAATCGGCCACAGGATCTGGTGGTCGCCGCCGCCAGTCCCCGTCGTGCCTTCGAGGCCGCTGACGTTCGTGGTGGTCGGCCAGAGCACTTCACCGGTCGGCGCCTGGCTGGTCGAGACCGTCTCCGCGGCCTGCTGCTGCACAGCCTGCTGGTCGGCCTGCTGGTCGGCATCGGCCTGTGCAGCCTGCTGGTCGGCCTGCTGCTCCGTCTGTTGCGCGGCCTGTGGCGCGGCTCGCTGTTGATCCTGCTGCTGCGCCGCCGGCTGGTCCTGCTGCTGATCCTGCTGCGCGACTTGCGCGGCGGCCGGCCCGTCATCGTCGTCATCGCCGCAACCCACCAGCGCAATGCCGGCCGCGCCGACGCCCGCGCGGGCGCTGACGCTCAGCAGCGTGCGCCGCGAGAGGCGCCGCCGCGATACGCGGGACCAATAGTTCTGCTCGCTCATGTTTTTCTTCCCTCACGCTCTTCGATCGGCGAACGGCGACAACTGGGCCGTTCGTGCGGCGACCCTAGCGAATTTTGCAACCGCCCGCCGTCCTCGGGGCGCCCACGAGCCGCTGCGACAGCCCGACCGCGGCACCGACCGAATCGAGGGCGTCTGCTCTCCCCCTGTTCAGGCCAGGGACAGGCCCCGCGGTACAGGGGGGAGAGCAGATCAGACGCGTTCAGAGGGTTCCTAGCTGGACCAGCCCACATCCGCCTGCCCGAAGTGCGGCTTGCCGTCGCCGAAGTGCTCGAACTCCAACGCCGGATCGTGGGCGAAGAAGGACGACCAGAAGTGCGTGTGGATGTGCCAGGCTCGCGAGACCATCACCCGGTTGAGCTCGCGGAACGCTTCCGCGCGCGGCTCCGGGTCAAAGATTTCGGTCACCTTTTGGAACGCGGCCTGAACCTCGGCGTCCCTGTCGCCGGGCGGCAGCATGAAGTCGTACGGACCATCTGCGCGGCCGAGGAAGGCCAACTGCTGCCAGGGGTCGGCGCGCACGCTCATGCCGGACATGAAGGTGTTGACGCGCTTCTCGAAGAACTCCAGGTAGTAGTCCGGCGCCGGCTTGACCACGATGTTGAGGACGATCCCGTACTCGGCCAGGCCGGCCTGAATAAACTCTGCGCCCGTGATCGAGGTGCCGGGAATATTCATGTCGAACTCAAAGCCGTCCGGGTGGCCGGCCAGTGCCAGTTCCTCGCGCACCCGATCGGGGTCGTGCCGAATCAGGATCTCGTCAGGGTCGTGGATGCCGCCGAGCGCCGGCCCCAGGTAGCCCCAATGGTTGGCGGTGTTCAGGTTTTCGAAGACCACCTCAACATACTTGTCGCGGTCGATTGCGTGGTTGAGCGCCTGGCGCAGGTGGATGTTGCCCCAGGGCTCCAGGTTGGGATTGAGGTAGATGAAGCCCAGCGCGTTCGTTTCGCGGACACTGACCGACTTGCCGGCGTCCTCAACCCGCGCGAGGTCCTCCGGCGGGATCGAGGCGAGGAAGTCGAACTCCCCGGTCAGCAACCCGTTCACCTGCTGCGTCGGCTCGATTGACTGGGACATCGTCAGCCGCTCCACTCGCGGCGCGCCGTCCTGCCAGTACTCCGGGAAGTACTCCTGGGCGTAGGGACCGTCCAGGTCCTCATCCACGTACGTGAACGCGCCCGTGCCGACCGGCCGCTCGCGGCTGTTCGGCGTGTTGATCCGATCAAACGCGCTGGGCGCCAAGAGCATGCCCGCGCGGTCGCCGAGCACGCGCAGCAGCGGCGAGAAGGGCGCCGTCATCTCGAAAATCGCGGTCGTCTCGTCAACCGGATCGACCCGCGCGATCGCGGCCAGGTCGGCCTTCACGTTCGAACCGTCGACCGTCTTGCTCCGCTCGATGTGCAGCCGCGTGGTGTCCGCCGTCAGCTCGGTCAGGTCGTGATAGAGCACGCCCGAGCGAAGGTTGAAGATCACCTTGAGCGGGTCCGGGATTTCCCAGCTCTCAGCCAGACTGCGTGACTCGGTTGGCGTCAGACTGGCGTCGTAGCTGACGAGATTGTCGAAAATCGGCCACAGGATCTGGTGGTCGCCGCCACCGGTGCCCGTCGTGCCTTCCAGGCCGCTGACGTTGCTGCTCATCGGCCAACGGACTTCACCGGTCGGCGCCTGGGTGGTCGAGACCGTCTCCGCGGCCTGCTGCTGCACGGCCTGCTGGTCGGCGTCTTGGTCAGCCTGCTGGTCGGCATCGGCCTGCGCGGCCTGATCGTCGGCCTGCCGCTCCGTCTGTTGCGCGGCCTGCGCGGCAGCCTGCTGCTGATCCTGCTGCTGCGCCGCCGGCTGATCCTGTTGTTCGGCCTGCTGCGCCACCTGCGCGGCGGCGGGACCGTCATCGTCGTCATCGCCGCAACCCACCAGCGCCAGGCCGACCGCGCCAATCCCTGCCCGGGCGCTGCCGCTCAACAGGGCGCGCCGCGATAGCTGCCGCCGCGATACCCGGGACCAATAGTTCTGCTCGCTCATGTCGCTCTTCTCTCACGCTCTTCGACGGGCGAACGACGCCAATCCGGCCGTTCGTGGCGCGACCCTAGCGAATTTTGCCAATGCGCGCCGTCCCCGCCCGCACACGAGCCGCTGCGGCAGCTCGACCGCGACACCGACCGAATCGCGGACGTCTGCTGCGCGCGACTATGATCCGCCCACACGGCTGGCCGATCCGGGCCGGCGGGCAACGATGGAGCAACGATGCCGGAACCGCTCAGCGGGATGCGCGTCGTGGAGATGGCCACAGCGCTACAGGGCCCGGCCGCCGGCGGCTATCTGGCCGAGATGGGCGCCGACGTGATCCGCGTCGAGCCACCGGGCGGCGATGGCTCCCGCTACGGGCGCGGCGTCAACAACGACAATCCGCCCGGCACGGTCGGCACGCAGTTCAACTCCACCAGCCGCGGCAAACGCTCGATCAGCCTTGACGCGAAGTCCGAGGCCGGCATCGCGGTGATCTACCGGCTGCTCGAAACCGCCGACGCGTTCACCAGCAACTATCGCGAGGCAGCGCTCGAACGGCTGGGGCTGGGCTACGAGAGCTGCAAACAGCGCAATCCGCAGCTCGTCTACGCGGTCGCCAACGGCTTCGGTCCCAGGGGGCCGCTCGCGGGCAAAGCGATGACGGATATCGCCGCGCAGGCGCGCGGCGGGTTGATGAGCATGATCGGCGAGGCCGACGGCCCGGTGATGCGCGCCGGCGTGACCGTCGCGGACCTCGCCGGAGCCATGCAACTGGCCTTGGCCACGGTCACCGCGCTGCTGGCTCGGGAACGGCACGGCGTCGGTCAGAAGGTCAACGTCTCGGCCTACGGGGCGCAGATCTGGCTGCAATCGTGGGAACTCAATCATGCGGGGCTGACCGGGCAGCATCTCGAGCGCGATGGCGCCCACCATCCCAACGTGCCCGGGATGGAGGCGATCTACGAGACGAGCGACGGTGGCTGGATCGCGATCTCGTTCGCGAAGACCGAGGAGGCGTGGCAAGCGCTGTGCGAGTTCGGCGGCATCCCGGCGATCGGTACCGATGAGCGCTGGAACAGCGTGCAGAAGCGAGTGGGGATGTCGACCGACCCCCAGATCGCCCGCGCGGTGCGGCCGATCCTGGCAGCCGCCTTCCGCTCGCGCACGACCGCCGAGTGGGAGGCCTTCTTCGAGACGCAGCCGCAGATCATCGCCAACCGCGTCTTCAATCACGCCGATGTGCTGAACGACCCGCAGGCGCGGGCGAACGGCTACATCACCGATGTCGAGTTGCCGCCGGTCGGCACCGTTCCGTTCGTCGGGCCGCTGATCCACTTCAGCGAGACGCCGCCCTCGGCCAAGGGGCCGCCGCCCGAGCTCGACCAGCACACCGAAGAGATCCTGCTCGAGCTCGGCTACGACTGGGACGAGATCACCACCATCACCGGGGCGACGCGAGCGCAGATGCGGCAGCGCTTCAGGGCGCTCGGGCTCGATCCGCCCTACTGAGCGCGACTGGGAGGGAGGCGCCGCCGATGCCGATGCCGCTCGCCGGGGTGCAAGCGCTCGATCTCACGAGCGGTGTGGCCGGTCCCTACTGCACGAAGATGCTGGCCGACTACGGCGCGGACGTAATCAAGGTCGAGCCGCCGCAGCGCGGCGATGCAGCGCGGCAGCTGGACGGCGCGGCGGACGACGACGCCACCGCCACGGCGCCGCTCTTCCTGCACCTGAACACCAACAAGCGCTCGATCACGCTCGACATCGCGACCGACGCGGGCGCCGACGTGCTCAAGCGCCTGCTTCGGCGCGTCGACCTGCTCGTCGACGACGGCGTGCTCGCGACTGCTGCTGGCGAGGGATGGAGCCACGAAGCCCTCTCAACCTCCAATCAACGGCTCGTGATGACCTCGATCTCGCCGTTCGGGCCCGACGGACCGCACGCGGACTACCGCGCGACCGAGCTCGTGCTCTCGGCGCTGGGCGGCTGGAGCTTCCCGATGGGCGACCCCGGTCGCGCGCCGCTGCAGCCCGGCGGGCCGTACATCGCCTACGTCGCGGGGCTCTGGGCCGCGACAGGGACGCTGACCGCGCTCTTCTCGGCAGGGCTGACGGGCTTCGGCCAGGAGGTCCACATCTCGATGCTCGAAGCGGCCGTCGCGACCACGGTGGAAGACACGGTGCGGCACTCGTACACGGGCGAAGCGCGGGGCCGCTACGGGGAGAGCTGGGGCACCGGCCTGATGCCCTCGCTGCAGCCCTGCGCAGACGGGCATGTGGTGCTGATGGGTGGGCCCTACCGCGATCAGATCTTCACGTTGTTCGGCCAGCCCACACCGGCCGAGGAGGATCGCCCGAGCGATGAGGAACTGCGGGCGCAGTTCCGCGAGTTCGCGGCCGAGCGCACGCGCGACGAACTCTTCCACGCGGCCCAGGCGCTGCGTCTGCCGTTCGCGCCGGTCGCGACCCCGCAGGAGATACTCGACTCGCCGCAGCACCGCAACCGCGACTACTTCGCCGAGGTGTCGCATCCCGAGGCTGGCAGGCTGCGCCACACCGGCGCGCCGATCCAGCTCGGCGAATCGCCCGCTGCTGCCCCTCGCCCGGCGCCGACGCTCGGCCAGGACAATCAGGATGTGTTTACGGAGCTGGGCGCCCTGAGCCTTGACGAGATCGCCGCTCTGCAGCGTGGCGGCGTCGCATGACCCGCCGTCCGCGAGGGCTCGGCCGATCACGATGAGCACGCCAACCAACGGCCCGGCGCTTGACGGCATCCGCGTGATCGACCTGACGATGGGATTCGCGGGTCCGCTCGCGACCAAGATGCTCGGCGGCCTCGGCGCAGACGTGATCAAGGTGGAATCGATCCAGCGGATCGACTGGTGGCGCGGCGCGGCGGCGACCACGCCCGACGACGTGCGCTTCGAGCGATCGCCCCACTTCAACACCACGAACCTCTACAAACGCGGGATCACCTTGAACCTGCGCGACGAGCGCGGCCGCGACCTGGTGCGCAGGCTGATCGAGACCAGCGATGTGGTGATCGAGAACTACAGCGCGCGCGTGATGGCCAACTTCGGCCTCACCTACGAGACGCTGCGGGGCTGGAAGCGCGACATCATCATGGTCTCGATGCCGGGCTTCGGCGCCAGCGGACCGTGGCGCGACTACGTCGCCTTCGGGCAGACCGTCGAGGCGGTCTCCGGTCTGACCCACTTCAACGGCTACCCGGACGACGATCCGCGCCTGCTCTCGAACGGGGCCGACCCGTTCGTGGGGATCAACGGCATGGTCGCGACGCTGCTCGCGCTCGTGCATCGCCAGCGCACCGGCGAGGGGCAGCGCGTCGAGGTCGCGCAGATGGAAGCCATCACACCGTTCATCGGGGCCGACCTGTTGCGCTTCCAGATGAACGGCGGCGTGCGGCCGCGGATTGGCAATCAGCACGAGTCGATGTCGCCGCACGGTTGCTTCCCCACGAGGGGCGACGATACGTGGGTCGCGATTGCGGTCGAAACCGACGAACAATGGGCCGCGTTCTGCCGCGTGACCGAGCATCCCGACTGGGCCGCGGATCCCCGCTTCGGAGACCTCGAGGGCCGGCTCGAGCATCGTGACGAGCTCGACCGCCTGGTCGCCGAGTGGACGGCCGGCCATGACCGCTACGAGGTCATGCACTCGCTGCAGGACGCCGGGATCGCCGCCGGGCCGGTGCAGTCGGGCGCGGATCTGCGCACGGATGCACAGCTACAGGCGACCGGCTTCTACGAGTCTCTGGACCGCGCCCACGTTGGTCGGCACGAGTATCCGGTCGTGCCGATCCGGCTGTCGCGCACGCCGCGCCGGCTGGCGACGCCGGCGCCGACCCTCGGCCAGCACAATGAGGACGTGCTCGGCGGCCTGCTCGGCCTGTCGGAGGCCGAACTCGAATCGCTGCGCGAAGACGGAGTGATCGGCGACCGCCCGGCGTCGTCCCGCTAGGCGCGCAACATCGGCCGATGCTGCTCAGATCTTCGCGGCGACGCCGCCGTCGATGTTGATGATCTCGCCGGTGATGAAGCGGGAGTCGTCGCAGGACAGGAACAGCACCAGATTGGCGACATCCTGCGAGTAGCCGGGGCCCGGCACGATCTGTGCGAAGTCGAACATCTTCTCGAACACATGGTGCCCGCCGTCGGGGTCGTTGTAGGTGCCGCGCGTCGCGCCCGGCGTGATGATCTGGCCGGGGCGCACGCAGTTGACCCGAATGTTGTCGCTCCCGCCGATCCCCGCCATGTAGCGCGTCAGCGCGTCGACGCCCGCCTTCGCGGCGTAATACGACGCCGAAGTGGTGCCGAACTCCTTCTGCATGCGCGGCGAAAAGCCGCGCTGCGCGGCCAGCGATGACATGTTGACCACGCAGCCGCCGCCCGACGCGACGATGTGCGGCCAGACCGCCTGGCTGACCCGGAACGTGCCCGTCAGATTCACGTTGATCACGCGATCCCAGACCGCCTGCGGCTCTTCCGGGAAGTAGTCGCCCGCCCCGCCGCCGGCGTTGTTGAACAGCAGGTGCACCTCGCCGTAGACCTGTGCGGCCTGCTCGACGGCTGTGAGCACCGACTGATCGTCGCCCACATCGCAGGCCACGAACGTCGCCTCGCCGCCGGCGTCGCGGATCGACTGCGCGACCGCCTCGCCCTGCTCCACGCGACGGGCCATCAGGATCACCTTCGCGCCCTCGCTCGCGAAGGTCTGACCAGTGACCTCGCCGATCCCGCTGTTGCCGCCCGTGATGATCGCGACCTTGCCGTCCAGCTTGCCTGCCACTCGAGCCTCCCTTGGTTTGGCCGCCGCCGCTGAGCTGCGGCGCGGCGCACAGCGTCGGTAGGATGCTATTGGGCCGCGCGTCTGCGGGCGGCTGGAGGTAGCTGATGACCACGGCGATGCAGCAGATCCGCTTCGGTTGGTTCATTCCCACCTACGGCGACTTCGACCGGTTCGGGCCCGACGCCGACTGGGATCCGCCCGGCATGGAGCTGTTCGAGCGGGTCGCGCTGACGGCCGAGGCGGCCGGCTTCGAGTACGCGCTGGTCCCGGTCGCGACGGCCTGCTGGGAAGCCTGGATCGCCTGCGCGATGATCTCGGCGAAGACGACGAAATTGAAGATGCTCGTCGCCGCGCGGCCCGGCTACATCGTGCCAACGCAGATGGCGAAGATGATCGCCACCTTCGATCAGCTCAGCGGCGGTCGGCTCTGTGTCAATCTGATCGCCGGCGGCGATCCCGCCCAGCTCGCGATGGACGGGCTGCTGATCCCGCACGACGACCGCTACTCGGTGATGGCCGAGTCGGTCGAGATCATGAAAGCGGTCTGGACGGCGACCGAGCCGATCGACTGGGACGGACAGCACTTCCAGCTGCGCGGCGCGGTCGTGCAGCCGAAGCCGCTACAGCAGCCGTGGCCGCGCTTCTACATCGGCGGAGAGTCTGACGCGGCGCGCGATGTCGGCGCGGCGCACGCTGATTGCTACTTCTTCTGGGGCGACACGCCCGAGCGCACGGCGATCAAGATCGCCGATGTGCGCCGCCGCGCGGCGGCGCTGGGGCGCCACGACCTGACGTTCGGGATGCGGCTACAGGTCGTCGTTCGCGAGACCGAGCAGGAAGCCTGGGACGCGGCCGAGGCCCTGATCGCCGGCGCTACCGACGAACAGCGACGGGCCCGCCGCCGGATCGCCGGCGACTCGCAGGCCGACACGCGGATGCTCGAGCTGGCCAACGAATCGGTCGAGGACGACTACCGGATCGCGCCGCACTTGTGGAGCGGCATGAGCACCGTCCGCACCGGCGCGGGCGTCTGCGTCGTCGGCGACCCGCAGCAGGTCGCCGACACGCTCCAGCAGTTCATCGATGTGGGCTGCAGCGAGTTCTGCCTCAGCGGCTACCCGCACGACGCCGAAGCCGAGCGCTTCGGCCGCTGGGTGCTGCCGCAGTTCCAGACCGACTCAGGCTCAGGGCGACTCAGTGGCGCTGCGAGCCCCGCCCGCCGGATTTAGATTCGGCGGACGGGGACAGGTGAACAGGCCCTAGTTGCCCTGCTCGAATTCGTCGACCAGGCCTTCGAACCGCTCCCGGTGCTCGCCGAGCTGCAACAGCTTCGCTTGGTCGTTGAGTTGCGGGATCAGCACGAGCAACGTTGCGCCTTGCACGTCAGAGCCGTCGGTTCCAAAGGTGGCGTGCAGGCGCAGACTGCGCGCCAGCGCCGCGAGCCGGACATCGGTGCCGCCGCTCAGGGCGGCGTAGCCCACCCCTAACGCGAGCGCACCGAGCGCCATTCAGATGCCAATCGAAGCGATTCGTTTGAGCATGCCGCTCCCCAATCCATGTGTTACCTGTATTCCAGCGTGCGCAGGCTAGGGCATCCCCACTGTTGCTTCATGGCCTGACAGGGTGGTGTTGGGCTTGGCGGCTGTGCGGATGCGACCTTGGAACTGACCGACGCTCGAGGTGGGCGGATCGAGCCATCCCTGTCCCTGCCGCGACGCGGGCTCACGGTTCCGCCGCGCGGGGTGACGCGGTGTTCGATGTAGCCGAGCGGAGCCGCACAGGGTTGCCAGTGGCGCGCGCTGCCTATGGTTGATCGTCGAGCTGGGTGCGCGCTCGCTCAACTGCGGCGCGCAGGCGCAGGTTCTGGTACGCGGCCCACACGATCATCGCCGGTGGCACGACCAGCACAGCAGCGATCAATGCGTACGCGATCGTGATCGCGGTGACCAGCCCGAATTGCTGAAAGGGCGTGAGCGGGGAAAGCGCCAGCACTCCGAAGCCGAGCGCCGTGGTGAGCGCCGACCCGATCAACGCCGAGCCCGTCGTCGCGAGCGTGCGGCTGGCGGCGGCCTCCGGGTCTCGCACCTCGGCGTATTCCTCCTTGTAGCGGTGGATCACGTGGATGGTGTAGTCGACGCCGATCCCAATCGAGAGCGCCGTGATCAGGGCGGTGACCACGTTGTACGGAATGCCCAGCAGCGACATCGTGCCGAGTACCCAGACCAGCACAAGCGCGATCGGGACGACCGCGATGAAACCGAGGGCTGGCTGCCCCTGGGTGATCCAGAAGAACACCACCAGAATCACGAGTGCGACCGCGATGGTGGTGACGATCGATCGCGTCTGGCTCGCGGTGATGCCGTCCGAGATCTCCAAACCGACTATCGCGGTGGATGTCGCCGTGAATTCATGCTCCTGGCCGAACCACAGCGCGTTCACGTCGTCGCGCATCGCCGCCGTGCGGTCAGGGTCGCCAGTCAGCGCACGAAACCGGATCAGCATTGTGTCGATGCCTTGTGGATCGTCGACGAGAACACGTGCGACCGCCTCCGGGTCGTTGGCAGCGAGGCGGTCGAGAAACGCCTGCGCCCGCGCCGAGTCAACCCGGACGCCGGTGGCTGCGCCCTCAAACATCGCCAGGAGTTCAGGATCGTATCTGTCGCCGGGCATCCCGCTGTCGGTGATCCAGTCAAACACGATCAGCCCCAGCGAGGCCTCGATGTCGCCCTCCACCCCTCGTGGACGCCGTAGGTCATCGCCGAAGGCGTCAGTGAAGTCGAGCAGGTTCAGCACAGCTCGGGAGTCGGTCACTTCCGCTTCGATCAGAACATTGACGTCCTCGGTCGAGCCGCCGAACGCCGCGTCAAGCGTTTCAAGGTCTGCCTGAGAGTCGCCGCCGGAGGGGAGGAAATCTCGAGTGTCGAACGACGAATCGATCTGCGTGGCCGCGATGCCCGCGAGCACGGTGACAATACCCACGACGGCGAGGTAGGGCGCCGGTCTGCGCGCCAACTCGCGCCCGAGCAACGCCGCTGCAGCAGCGATACCTGGCAGGGCGTTGGACATCGGCCGCGCCGCGGGCAGACTGCCACGCGACTCCCGCCGGCCATCGATCAGCGCACGTCCCGCCGGGATCAACGTCAGCATCACGATCAGGCCGAAGCCGACCCCCAGTCCGGCAATCACGCCGAAATCGACGTTTGCCGGAATCGGCGAAGTGAGGTTTGTGAGGAAACCGGCGGTCGTCGTGGCGGCCGCGAGCGCCAGCGGGATGATTGCCCGGCGCAGCCCCGCCCGCACCGCTGTCGCCACTGATTGGCCGATGTTGCGTTGCTCGCGATAGAGCGCAATCGTCTGTAGCGCGTAGTCGACGGCCAAGCCGATCAGCATGACCGGCACCATGGTGGTGAGGGTGTTCGGTGGGCCGATCAGTCCCAGGGCATTCGGCCCGAGCCAGCCCTGCGCGCCAACGGTCCACACGATTGTGATCAGCAAGGCGACCAACGTCAGTGACACGTCCGAGAACGAGCGCGTGAAGAGGAGGGTCACCGCCGCGATCACGAGCAGCGCCAGCCCCATCAGCAACGTCATCGTCGAGCCTGTCGCCGCGGCGCTCTCCTCGTTGATGGTCGCGGGCGACAGGCTGCGCGCCGCGAGCGGTCCCTGGGACTCCCGGGCAATCTCTTGAATTGCCAGTTCCGCCTCGCTCAGCCTCGACCAGTCGCCCGAGCCGCGCAGTCGTACCAGGGCGATCGCCACCGAGCTACCGTCGGCGTCGGTTCCGACCAGCGCGCCGAGCGCCGCCCGGGCGCCCGCGAGTCGCGCTTCGCTGTCGATCCGTTCGAGTGCCTCGTCAACCTCCTGTTGTGTCGTGTCCGCAAAGTCGTCTTGCCCCAGCACGGCAGCCAGAACGCGCGTGGGGGCAACCACTTCATCGCCCGCTGCGAGTAGATCCGCGACACGCGGGTCGGATGTCACCGTGTCGATCACACCATCGATCTGCGCCAGCCCGGCGGGCGTGAGCGCTGGACCGCGAAACACCAGCGTGACCGCGACCTGTTGCGCGGGGTCCCCGAAGAGGGTGTCGATCTTCGACAGCGCGGCCACCACAGCACTGTCTTCAGTGAGGAACGATTGATTGTCGGCCTGGGGAGCGCGTTGCGTGGCTCCTGCCGCGAGCGCGACGGTGATCACGACGAGAACTGCAAGCGTGATTCGCGGCCGGACGGTGACGAGCCAGCCCAGCGCGTGCAGTAGTTGACCCATCGACAACATCCTCACCAATGCGCTGCGCTGCCGGGAACCCGTGCAACTTCTGCTTGCTCGGGCGGCATCCTGTCACCTGCGGTAAGGCTGCTGCGCCGCAGCACAGCCCGTTAGCACTGGTCCAAATATACCTGAGATCGCGTTGACGCGATCGGCGCAGCTGCGGCCCTTCTCCTGCACCCAGCGGAGCGCAGCGGCTTGGGGAGACGCCCGCAACGTCGTGTTTTTCTCATGCGCATGGTCAAATCATGAGCGGGCTCCCTGCCGCAACGGTGTTGAAGGTCGAGCGCCGGCGGTGGCGGGCGAACGGCTGATGTCTTGCCGAGCGGTGTTCGAGGTTGCTTGAGGAGCCGACAGAGTGATGGCCTTGGCGGCCGAGGGGAGACGGATCATCGAATCGCTTGCGGCGCATCGCCGTTCCCTACGACACCCACCGTTTCGCTTGGACCGGCGCTACGCTGAAGCGGTCCGACCAAGCACCGAGGAGATACAAAATGGCGCGTGTACAGCTGGCGATCAACGTGGCGGAGCTCGATTCGGCGATCGAGTTCTACGGAAAACTGTTCAGCGCCGAGCCGCACAAGGTGCGGCCCGGCTACGCCAACTTCGAGATCGACAACCCGCCGCTGAAGCTGGTGCTGATGGAGGACGGCCGCGGCGGCAGTCTGAATCATCTCGGGGTCGAGGTCGACACGACGACCGAAGTGGTCGCCGAGACGCAGCGGCTGGGCGGCCTGGGGATGGCGACCGAGATCGAGGACGGCGTCGTCTGCTGCCACGCCGAGCAGGACAAGGTCTGGGTCTCGGACCCGGCCGGGATCCGCTGGGAGGTCTACACGATCACCGACGACGCACCGGTCGCCGAGATGATCACGCTGTTCGACGCGAGCGAGGCGACTGAGGCGGCCTGCTGCGCCGAGGTGGCCACAGCCGACTAAACGGCCTAGGCCTCCGGCCGCGGATCGTGGCCGACCTGCCAGCCGATCCCGAAGCGGTCGGTGCAGGAGCCGAAGTAGGCGCCCCAGAACATCTCTTGCATCGGCATCGACGCGTCGCCACCGTCCGACAGCTTGGCGTAGACCGCGTCGGCGTCCGCACGGCTGCTCGCCGCGTAGTGGATCGAAAAATTGGTGCCCACAACCGGGCCGCCTGCAAAGGAGTCACTGCCCATCAGCACGCCCTCGCGCACGGGCAGCGAGATGTGCATGATCCGGTCGCGCGTTTCCTCGGACACGCCCATATCGGCCGGGCCGTCACCGAACGTCTGCAGAGTGTCGAACTCGCCGCCGAAGACCGAACGGTAGAACTCGAACGCCTCGCGACAGTCGTCTTCGAAGGTCAGGTAGATGCTGAACGTCATGCTGGTCTCCGTGCTCCCGCTGCCGTCGAAGCGGTCTGCGTCGGCGACATTTGGTACGCAGAATACAGTTAAAGCGCAGCTCCCTCAACCGCCCAGGGCGCGATCAGCAGAGCGGTTGCCGCCTCCCGCAGGGACGCTTCCCCGGCCCGCAGCGCATGGCGCGCATCCGACGGCGCCTCAGCCAGCCCCGCGGCCATGCCCCGCGCAAACGCTTCATGCAGCGACGTGCCGACGTTGATCTTGGCGACGCGCTGCCCCACCGCGTAGCGGAGATCGTCGTCGCCCAGGCCCGACGCGCCATGCAGCACCAGCGGGACGTTCACGGCCTCAGCGATTGCCCGCAGTCGTTCGCGCTGGAGCCCGCCCTCGGCCGGCGAACCGCCGTGCACGTTGCCGACCGCGACGGCCAGCCAGTCGACCCGCGTCGCGGCGACGAAGCGCGCAGCCTCGTCAGGATCGGTCCAGGCAGCCTCGGCGAGCGTGACGCCCTCCTCGGCGCCGCTGACATGCCCGAGCTCCGCCTCCAGCGGCAGGCCCTCCCACGCGAGCATCCCGCGCGCCTCGACCGCGATCTGCACGTGCAGATCGAAAGGCAGCGTCGAACCGTCGATCATGAGCGAGGTGATGCCCGCGTCGATCGCGGCGCGCAGCTCCTCGAGCGTGTCGGCGTGGTCGAGATGCAGACCGACCGGCACGACGACCCGCTGGGCCAGTTCGCGCACGGCGCTGGCGGCGATCGCAACGCCGCCGATCTGCGCCAACCCCGCGCGGTTGAACTGCACGATCACGGGACGCCCGGTCAGCTCGGCGGCGGCGGTGACGGCGCGCACCATCTCAACCGTCGAGACGTTGGCGGCGACCACGGCGCGGCGCGACACGGCGGCGTCCTGAACCAGCGCTCGGGCGGAAACCAGTGGCACGATCAGCTCCGGACGGGATCAGCGCGGCTGTAGACTCGCAGCGGCGACGGGCGCGGGGTGAGGAAACAGTTTGCCAGATCAGCCGCCCGACGGCGTGGGCGATGACGCGCTGGCGGACCGTGCGCGGGCGGGCGAGCTCGACGCCTTCAACGTGCTGGTGCGCCGCTACGAGCGCCGCGTGTTCGGTCTCTGCCTGGGGATGCTGCGCTCGCCGGCCGCCGCCGAGGACGCCGCGCAGGACGCGATGATCTCGGCCTGGCGCGCGCTCGACGGCTACCGCGGCGGCAACTTCTCGGCCTGGCTGCTGCGAATCGCCGGCAATCGCTGCCGCGACGAGCTGCGCCGCCGCAAGCGTCGGCCCTCCACCTCGCTCGACGTGATGGTCGAAGAGCACGGCGACGCCTGGTCGCCGCCCGATCAGGGCCGCTCGCCGGAGGCCGTCGCGCTCGACGCCGAAACGGGACGCACGCTGCTCGCCGCGCTCGAACAGCTCCCCGAGGATCAGCGGCTGGCCGTCGTGCTCTCCGACGTGCAGGGTCTGTCCTACCGTGAAATTGCCGACGCGATGGACACGTCGATCGGCACCGTCAAGTCGCGAATCAACCGCGGACGGGGGCGGATGCGTCAGCTAATGCTCAAGAGCGGGGAACTCTCGCGCGTTCGCGAGCGTCAAGCGCTACAGGAACAGTCAGCCCGGCAGGCCGAAACGGGGACGCGATGAGCCGCTGGCGTCTCTGGCGACGCACCATTTCGCTCCGCGGGCGCCGGCGCGCGGACGCGTCTGCGTACCTCGACGGGGAGCTGGCGGGGCGAGAACGCGAGCGCTTCGAGGCGCAGTTTGAGCAGTCGCCGGAGATCCGCGAGTACGTCGAAGACATCGCCCTGATTCAGTCACAGCTCAGCGTGCTGCGCGAGGCGCGGCCCAGCCGCTCATTCGAACTCAGCGCGGCCGACGTCGCGCCGGCGCAGCAACGCCTGACCATCACCGAGGCGCCGCCGCCCAGGCGCTTGCGCTTCGCGGCGGCGATGGCCGTCGCGTCGGTCGCAGCGCTCGCCGCGGTGATCGCCTGGGACGCGCTCGACACGGGCGCCGGCGGACCCACGCAGTCACAATCGGCTGCGACGCAGTCAGCGTCGCCGCCGCCCGAGGGCACCGTGGCCGCGGCCCAGGACGAGGAGGCGCAGCAGCAAGCGGTGGAGCAGGCTGAGCAGTTTGAGCAGTCAACGGCGACGGTCGCCTCAGTCGCCGAGCGGGTGCAGGAGCAGGAAGCTCAGCAGGCGGATTTCGCCGATCAGCAAGCGCAACAGGCCGCAGTGATGCAAGAGGAGCCGATGGAGCAGGAGCAGCAGGCTGAGGCGTTTGAGCAGGAGGCAGTCGCGGAGCCTGAGGAGGAGCCAGTCGCCGAGCCGGCAGTGGCAGAGCAGCAAGTGCAGATGGCGGCCGCCGATTCGCAGCAGGCCGAACAGGCTCAAGAGGCTGAGCCGGCCGAGGTCGACCCTGCGCGGCGGGCAGTCACCGCGCGCGAGCGGGTCGCCGGCGACGACGCGGATGCGGCGGACGAGGCCGAGCCTCAGGCTGAGACAGCGAGCGATGATGACACGGAGGGCGATGCCCAGAGCGATCAGATGCAACCCGATGATGAGCCGGCCGCGGCCGACTCCGCTGCACCGCAGGACCAAGCGCAAGCCGTCGCGGCCCCCGCCGCAGAGTCAGCGGCAGAATCGACGCCGGATGCGGCCGACCAGGATGCAACGGCGGCCGAACCGCAGGCAGCTCCCGCAGAGCCTGCGGCTGTGACGGCTGAGCAGGCGCAGGCGCAAGCGGAGGAAGACCCGCCGCAGATTCGCGTGCGCCTGATCGAGCCGGCGGCGCCCGTCGCCGACGAGACCAGCTCCGAGCAACCGTGGGAGACGCCGACCGAGATCGCACTGCTCGCGTTCGCGCTGCTCGCCACGACGATTCTCGCCATCCAGATCCTGCGCCGCCGCAGCGGCTGACGCCGCGCCGCCGAGCTCGTGCGACAATCGCCGCATGAGCAGCGAACTGGCGCAGTCGTCGCGGCGGATGGCCCGTGCGTTTCGGCTCGCGCGGGCCGCGCTGGGCACGACCAGCCCGAACCCGGCCGTCGGCGCGGTGCTGGAACTCGATGGGCAGGTGATCGGCGAGGGCGCAACCCAGCCACCCGGCGGACCACACGCGGAGGTGGTCGCGCTGCAGACGGCCGGCGCTGCCGCGCGTGAGGCGACGCTGTACGTGACGCTCGAGCCCTGCGCGCACCACGGCCGCACGCCGCCCTGCACCGACGCGATCATCGCGGCTGGCGTAACCGCCGTCGTCGTGGCCACTCCTGATCCCGACTCGCAGGTGGACGGCCGCGGGCTCGCGCAGCTGCGCGACGCCGGGATCGACGTCAGCCTCGGCGACGGCGCTATCGAGGGCGCCGCACACTATGAGGCCTACTTCCACCATCGCCGAACCGGCAGGCCGTTCGTGACGGCCAAGTTCGCGGCCAGCCTCGATGGCAGGATCGCCTCCACCAGCGGCGACTCGCGCTGGATCAGCGGACCCGAAACGCGCGCCTGGGCGCATCGGATGCGCCCGACGATCGATGCGATCCTCGTCGGCGTCGAGACGATCATCGTCGACAACCCGCAGCTCACGGCGCGGCCGGCGGGCGCTACCGGGCCGGTACCGCAGCCGTTGCGCGTCGTGCTGGATAGCCGCGGTCGGACCCCGCTCGACGCCCGCGCGCTGACCGAACAGCACCACTCACGAACGCTGATCGCGACCACCGAGGCGTCCGATCCTGCCTGGCGCAGCGGCGTTGCGGAGCGCGGAGCGCAGGCGGTCGTGCTGCCCGCGGACGGCGGGCGCGTCGCGCTCGGCCCACTGCTGGACTATCTGGGCTGCGACTGCGGCGTCGTCTCGCTGCTGGTCGAAGGCGGTGGGGATGTGCACGGCTCGTTCCTCGACCAGCGGCTCGTCGACAAAGTCTTCGCCGTGGTGGCGCCGATGCTGATCGGCGGCGACGCCCAGACCGCGGTGCGCGGCCGCGGCGCGACGCGCATGGCCGATGCGCTGCGGCTCAGCGAGCTGCAGGTTGAACAGCTCGGCGCAGACCTGCTGATCAGCGGCTACCCCTACGCGCCGACCGACGTGGAACGGGTTCATCTGCGACGCGCGGGCAGCGACGATGCGGAGCGAATGGCCGCCGTCCTGACCATGGTGGGCGGAGCCGAGCGCGCGGCCGAGCTAGTACGGGCCGGGCTGCACGGGGAGGCGATCATCTGGCTCGCAGAAGGCGCGGACCCCACGTTGGGCGCGCTCGACGGCCTCGCAGCCGCCACCCTGTCGCCAGAATTAGGCGCGCGGCTGGTCGCGCTGCTCGTGCGTCGCGGCGCGCCGCCCGAGCTGGCGACGCGCCTGCGTGAAGCCCTCGAGGCGTCAGTGTCCGGTCGCGACCACGCGGCGATCGTCGCGCCCAACGACGCGGCGACGGCAGCCGCCGGGGGAGCAGCCGGTCTGCGGGCGGGCGGATACCGTTATTACCGAAAAGCCACGGACGGCGGCGACCTGTTCATCAAGTCGCTCGTTTCAGGCGGAGGAGGCAGCTGATGTTCTCCGGCATCATCGAAGAGGTCGGCGCGATCGAGGAAGCGTCCGACGGCGTGCTGCGCATCCGCGCGCCGAAGATCCTGACCGACGCCCAGCTCGGCGACAGCATCGCGATCAACGGCGTCGATCTGACCGTGACCGAGTTCGACGAGACGACCTTTCTCGCCAACGTGATGCCGGAGACCTACCGCCGCTCGAATCTGGGCCAGCTCGAGGCCGGCGCACGCGTCAACCTGGAGCGCTCGCTGCGCGCCAGCGACCGCCTGAGCGGCCACATCGTGCGCGGCGTTGTCGAGGGGCGGGGCAGCTTTCGCGACGCGAAGCCCGAGGCGGACGCGATCGTCGCCGCCTACAACGCGCCGCCCGAGCTGCTGCGCTACATGATCGTCAAGGGTCCGGTCGCGATCGACGGAGTCAGCCTGACGATCGTCAGCAAGGACGATTCGGGCTTCGCTGTGTCTCTCGTCCAATACACTCAGGAACACACCAACCTGCTCGATCGGCGAGCGGGCGACGAGGTGAATCTGGAAACGGATATCCTCGCCCGCTACGTGGATGCGCTGCTTGAAGCGCGCGAGACCGGCGTCCGGCCGGTCCTCGATCCGGCGGGAGGAGAAGCCCATGCCTGAGAATGATCCGGCTCCCGAAGCGACCGAGGCGGAGATCACTGCGTCACCGACGCCGCGTCGGCGCGGTACCCGCACGCGCGCGCCTGGCGCCAAGACGGGGCGCCGCAAGTCGCCCTTCTGCACGGTTGAAGAGGCGATCCACGCCTTCAGCCTGGGCGAACCGCTGATCGTCACCGACGACGAAGACCGCGAGAACGAGGGCGACCTCGCCCTGCCCGCGCAGTTTGTCACCTCCGACACGATCAACTTCATGGCCACGCACGGGCGCGGCCTGATCTGCATCGCGATGGACGGCACGCGGCTGGACAAGCTGGGGCTGCGCCTGATGGTCGACCAGACCCAGAACACGGCCCCGCTCGGTACGGCGTTCACGGTCAGCGTCGAGGCGCGCACCGGCGTCAGCACCGGCATCTCGGCGCCCGACCGTGCGCGCACCGTGCAGGTGCTGATGGACCCCAATTCGACGGCTGACGACCTCGTGCGACCGGGTCACATGTTCCCGCTGCGCGCCCGCGAGGGCGGCGTGCTCGTGCGCGCCGGCCAAACCGAGGCCAGCGTCGACCTCTGCCGGCTCGCCGGCCTACAGCCCGGCGCAGTGATCTGCGAGATCATGAAGCGCGACGGCGAGATGGCGCGGCTGCCGCAGCTGATCCGCTTCTCGCGACGCCACGACATCAAGATGGTCAGCGTTGAGCAGATCATCCAGCACCGCCTGCGCACGGAGCAGCTCGTTGAGCGCGTCTCGGAGGCCAGGCTGCCCACCGTGCACGGCACCTTCAGGCTCGTCGGCTATCGGCCGCGCGGCAGCAACGAGGAACACGTCGCGCTGGTGATGGGCCAGGTCGACAGCCACGAACCGACGCTGGTTCGGGTTCACTCGCAGTGCCTGACCGGCGATGTCTTCGCCTCCCAGCGCTGCGACTGCGGCGAGCAGCTCGATATCGCAATGCGGCTGGTCGCCGAGCAACGGCGCGGCGTGATCGTCTACATGTCTCAGGAGGGCCGTGGGATCGGCTTGCACAACAAGATCGCCGCCTACGCGCTCCAGGACGCCGGGATGGACACGGTCGAGGCCAACCTGGCGCTGGGCTTTGCGGCCGACCGTCGCGACTACGGGATCGGGATGCAGATTCTGCGCGACCTCGGCGTCTCGCACATTCGCCTGATCACAAACAACCCGGCCAAGCGCCACGGTCTCGCCGGCTACGGCCTGGAGATCGTCGAGCGCGTCCCGGTGATCGCCAAGGCCAACCCGCACAACGTGCGCTACCTCACGACCAAACACGAGAAGATGGGCCACCTGCTCGACGCCGATGCGCTCGACGCGACGGAGGCTGCCGACGACCACGAGGGCGGCCGGCCGCTGCCGCCGCGCCGCGCGGCGATCGGCTGATGGCACGCATTCACGACGGCGCCGCCCCGCCCGACCCCGAGCGCGGCCCCGCGCTGGGCCTGCGCATCGCGATCGTCGTCTCGCGCTTCAACGACTTCGTGACCACCAAGCTGCTCGACGGCTGCCTCGACCACCTGCTCGCCAGCGGCGCGTCGGACGACGACATCGATGTGTATTGGGTGCCCGGCGCGTTCGAGATCCCGCTGATCGCGCAGACCTGCGCGCGCACCGGGCGCTTCGATGCGGTGATCTGCCTCGGCGCGGTGATCCAGGGCGAGACCGACCACTACCGCCTGGTCGTCGACGAGGCGACGCGCGGCATCGGCCGCGTCGGTCTGGAGACCGGCGTCCCCTGCATCTTCGAGGTGTTGGCCACGCAGACCGCGGGGCTGGCCGTCGCCCGCGCCGGGGGCGAGGCCGGCAACAAGGGCGAAGAGGCCGCTCAGGCGGCGATCGAGACGGTGCGCGTGCTCCGCGCGATCACGCCTGGATAGCTGCCGCTGCCTCGGTCCCGTACGTGTTCACCGCCGAGTGGTAGTCGTTGACACCGAGCCCCTCACGCCACGGAGCGCTGGCATCGTCGGTGAAGTGGTCGAGCGGGATGCCGCAACCGTCGGCGATCCGCACCATGCGCTGGTAGTTGGCCACGGTCGCCGCGGCATCAACGACCGCGTCGGGGCCGAGCGCGGCGGCGACCTCAGCGCGGCGCTCGGCGAGGTCCGCGTCACGGCGCACCGCTGCGTCCGCGTAGGCCAACAGCACGTCGGCGAAGGGCACACCCACATCGATCGTTGAATCGGTCGTTCCCTGCAGATTGAGCTGGTCGTTGTCCCGGCTGCTCCGACGGAGCAGGTTCGCGTGCGACAGCGTTCAATAGAAGCACTCGTTAAGCGCCGAGACGCGCGTCGCCAGCAGCTCCAGCTGCGGCCGGGTCAACGTTCGGTGGTTCTTGTCGATCTCGCCCATCTGCGGCCAGGAGAGGTAATGCGCGGCGAACTGGTCGTTCAGCCAGCGCACGTTTTCGGGCACCAGACTGAGCGCGCTGATCACGTTCGCGGGGCGGCCGCGCATGTCCGCATAGATGTCGGCGTCCGCAGGATCGGCGCCCTCGGGCAGGACGATCGGCGGCCACGAGACATCCTGCCTCGCACCCGTCGGCCGGCGCAACGAAGGCTCGCCCGGCAGCGGCTCAGGCAGCGGCTCAAGCGGCAGATCGAGCGCGCGGTGCACTTCATCGACGGCGAAGACGTGCACGAGCACGCCGAGCAGCTCGATATAGCGCGCGTCGCTCATCTGCTCGGCGGTCGTGACCTCGTCGTACCAGGCCTTCGAGAGTCGCGGATTGTCGCTGACGAGCTTGTGAATCGCGTCCACGGCGGCAGCCGGGAGCAGCTCGTCGGGATCGTGCTGACCAGCCACGGCAGCCGGCGATAGCGACGCGGCGCGCTGGCGGCACAGCTCGCAGTCCACGGCCGCACGCGTTTGACGCGCGATCGCGACCCGCTCGGCGCCGGTCCACCAGGCGCCGGGGCTGCGCAGCCGCTCCCAGTCGCGCCGGTGGCAGTCGCGGATCCGGTCCGGAATCGGGAACGGCGCCTCGCTGTAGTCGAATGGCGTGGTCATGGAATCAGCGCTTTCTTTCGCCCTGCTCTTATCCGGCCGCGTAGGTGTTCGCCGCCGAACGAAACGCCTCCAGGCCAAGCGTCTTTGAGACCGAGCCGGTGCGTTCGGCGATGTAGGGGTCGACCGGAATCCCGGTCGCGTCGGCAATCCGCACCATGCGCTGGAAGTTGGCGACCACGCCGGCCGCATCCACGAGCGCGTCCGCGCCGAGTTCGTCGGCGACCCGGCGGCGGCAGCCGGATAGCGCGTCGCTGCGACGCACCGCGGCCTCGGTGAACTGCAGCAGCAACGCCCCGTGGTCGACCCCGCTGTCCTGCGACACATCGACGATCGCGCCGAAGTTGAGCCGGTCGTTCTCGCGGCTGCTCGCACGGAGCAGCCCCACGTGGGCGGTCGTTCAATAGAAGCACTCGTTGAGTACCGAGACTCGTGCGGCAATCAGCTCCTGCTGGGCGCGCGAGATGGCGCGCACCTTGCCGGTCTCGCGCATCTCCATGTACGACGCGTAATGCGCGGTCGAGAGCTCCGCCAGCCAGGGCAGGTTGCTGGGCACGAGGCTCAACGCGGTCAGCACGTTGGCGGCGATCGGCGTGCCGCCGTAGAGTTCGGCGTCCTCCGGATCGAGCGCGTCGGGCGGCGTGATCGGCAGCCAGCCGTCGACTCGCCGCGCCTGCGTCGGCCGGCGCCGCGACGGCTCGCCGACCACGGGGTCAGGCAGCGGTTCGAGCGGAATATCGAGCGCGCGGTGCAGTTCGTCGATCGAAAACACGTACACCAGCACGCCGAGCAGCTCGATGTAGTGGGCGTCGCTCAGCCCCTCCGCGGCGCAGATCTCATCGCACCACTCGCGCGACAAATTGACGTTGTCCACGACGACCTTCTGCACAGCGTGCACCGCCGCCTCGGGCAGCAGATCCGAGCCGGAACCGCCCCGGAACGCCGCCGCCCGGCGAGACTCCGCGGCGATCGCGACCCGCTCCGCGCCGGTCCACCAGAAACCGGGCGCGGCGAGCCGATCCCAGCTGCGCCGATGCGCCGCCTGGATCCGCTCGGTGATCGGCCACTCACAACCAACGTAGTCAAACGCCATGATCCGCCTCCCTCGGCGAACCCTATCGAAGCCCACGTGCTCACGCCCGCCCCGCGTGCGACCTAACACACGCCGTTGATGGGTTGGCTCGACATGTGCTCTCGAAGGTCGTCGGGGAATCCTTCGACGAACCTCATTGCCGCACGGTACTGCTGGAACACCTCTTCCGGCGTCTTTTGCATGGCGAATGTCGCATAGTCCTCGTGAACCAGCCGATTCCTGAGCTGTCCGAGCTCCAGGAACGCGCGCACGGCGCCAACAAGCTCGGGATCGTTTTCGTACTTCGCCTTCATCACTTCTTGGAACTCAGTACCAAACGCGCTGAAGAAGCGATTGGCATTGCGTGCGTCCCAATCGAACCAGTCGTGGTAGCGCCGCGCTACTGCCTTGGACCGGACAAACGACACCAGCGCATCAGCGCCTTCCGTCGCCTCCCCAAAGATCTCGACGACGCATCCTGTCATTCTCGCTTCGAAGTAGCTCGCAACAGCGAGCAGTAGCGCCTTGGCAAATTGATCGTCCACCCTCGACGCCCATGTCACCCTCTGGGTGGCCAGAAGATGCTCTCTCAGTTCGTCGTGCTCCTGTTGCAGCCGCTCGATCACACCCTCAGCGTCTTCGGCCATCACTCGGACTGATCCAGCTCCAAAATCGAGCGCGCCCGGTCCAATCGAGCGACAACGTTGGTGCTGGCCGTAGTCCTGCTCTGCGTGGCATTCTTGAATGCCTCGTCATCCTTCAACGCCGACAACGACTTGCTGGTGATTCTCCCCTTGATTAACTGGCCCTCGGCATACGGCGGTTCGCACGCCGCTACAAAGACAGACTCAAATATCGTGGGGCTGAACCGGCCCCGGCTAGTATGGAAGGCATCTTGCGGCAGCTCGCTGCAGCTTTCCAGAAATGAATCGAGTAGTTCCCGCAGTTGTTCAAGTTGCGGAGGCTCGAACGACTTGGCATCTTTGGAAAACTGATTCAAAAACTTGACCATTGATGGGCGATAGGATGCCCCACTGATCAACATCGCGAATCCTCTGAGCAGGATTTCTACGTCCCGCAGGTGAATGTCAGGCGCTTGCGCCCCAACCAACGCACGCCACTCCTCCCTCACGTTCGTCTCGTACAGCATGTCGTAGAACCTGGAGTCGTACGCGCAGCGTCGCACTTCTTGTGGCGTGAGGTTGACTCCCCCAGAATTCAACCGGTTGAAGATCTCGTACATCGCATCATCACCATCCGGTTGCATCTGCCGAACGATGATATGCCTGATCGTGCGAAGATCGAACGTCGTTCGATCGCCGTCCTCCAAGCCGGAATACCGGTACTTATGCAGCCGGTTTGGTTGGCCAGGGATGGCCTCCGGCAAGTTCAGCTCGAAGTCTGAAAAATATCGATGATCCGCGAGCAGTTCCGGGCTAATGTTGCTCAATCCTCCAGATTTGATACGGAGTTCTGCGAGCTTGTCCTTCTTGGGAAATCTCCCTTTCACGAAGTAGTAGATCGACATTAGCCGCTGTTGCCCGTCGATCACCAGAAACTCGTCACGCGCCTTTTCGTAGAGGAACACCTGTGGCACCGGTAAGCCTGCGATGAGCGACTCGATCAGCCTCGACGCCCGCCTGATGTCCCACACGTAGTTTCGCTGAAAGCCTGGAACGATTACGACGCCCGACTCGATGAAATCGACCATTGTCCTCGTGTTGAAGTCGTTCGGCGATGACACGATGTCGTATTGGGCGATCGGATATGAAGCGTCATCGACGTCGCTTTCGCGAGCCTCCTCTGCGTCATAGTGGCCGTCTTCAACTCGTTGCTGCTCGTCGAGCGCTGGATCCACAGCTGATACCGTCATCATCCGCTCTCTCGCCGCTTGGGAGTTGCTCTGGTTGACAGTCGCTCTGCAAGACCCACGCTTGCGACGCTACGCCGTCCCTGAGCCGCGATCAAGCTGAGACCACGCCAGCCTGCCACGCGCTCTGGCCCCCGCTGGTATCTTCGCTGGCACTGCATCTGGGAGGCGCTCATGAGCTATCGCGATGTCATCTACGAGCCGGGGCCGGTCGCGCGGGTGATCCTCAATCGACCCGAGTACCGCAACGCGCAGAGCCGGGTGCTGCTTGAGGAGATGGACGCGGCCTTCCAGGAGGCGATCGTCGACCCGCAGGTGCAGGTGATCGTGCTCTCGGGCAACGGGCCTGACTTCTCCGCCGGGCACGACCTCGGCTCGCCGTCGGAAATGGACGACCGCGACGAGCGCGGCTGGGCCGAGGATTTCGTCGGCGTCTACGACCGCCAGCGCGACTCGCGAATCACCAACACGTTGCGCTGGCGCAACATCCCCAAGCCGACGATCGCGATGGTCCAGGGGCGCTGCATCTTCGGCGGCTGGATGGTCGCAGCCTCGATGGATCTGATCTTCGCTGCCAACGATGCGCTCTTCCTGCCCTCGCATACCCAGTATTTCTCCGCGCCCTGGGACCTGGGCGCGCGCAAGGCCAAGGAAATCCTCTTCCAGAACCGCTTCATCCCGGCCCAGGAGGCGATGGAGTTCGGCTTCGTCAACCGCGTCTACCCACCGGAGGCGCTCGAGCGCAAAACCCTGGAGTACGCCGAGGAGGTGGCCGAGCACTCGCCGATGGCGCTGCGCCAGATCAAGTTCTCGATCAACAACATGCTCGATGCGCAGGGCTTCACGACGCACATCACGTCGGCGTTCCACATGTACGCGACCGGCGCGCGCTTTGGGACTGCCGACCCGCGCATGGTTGAGGGACGGCGCCAGCTGCGGCCGGTGCAACGCGCCTTCGAGAAGCTCAAGCGCGTCCGCGGCGGCGAGCGATAGCGGCAGACGCATGAAGCTGCTCGGCGGGCTGCGAGTCGTCGAGTACTGCGTGGGCGTGGTCGGCGCGACCTGCGGTCGCGAGTTCGCGCGTTGGGGCGCCGATGTGCTGGCGCTGGAGCCGGCCGACGGCTCGCCGCTGCGGCAAGCGCCGCCGGTGGTCGAGCGCGACGGCCGACAGCACTCGACGCTCTCCCTGTCGCTGGCGCAGGACAAGGAGTTCGAACGATTCGACGCTGAGCGGCTGGTCCGCCGGCTGCGCGGCGCCGATGTGTTCGTGACCGACGCCCCGCTCGCGGAACTCGAGGCGGCCGGCATCTCGCGCGACGCGATCGAGCAGCGCTGGCCGCGACTCGTCGTGCTGCATTGTTCGCCGTTCGGGACCGACGGGCCCTACGCGCACTACCAGGCCGATGACCTCGTGATGCAGGCGTTGGCCGGGTTCGCGGGCACGCAGGGCGTCGCGGGGCGTCCGCCGCTCGCCGCGCCGGCGGCGATCATCCCGCGCGCCGCCGGCGTCCTGGCCGCCGTTGGCGGGATCTCGGCGCTGCTCGAGCGGGTCCACAGCGGACGCGGGCAGTGGGTCGAGCTCTCCGAGCAGGAAGCCGTGTCGACGCTGATCATGCATGTGCGCAGCGAGTTCACCAAGCGCCCGATCCCGCGCACCGGCGGGCCCGCAGGCTGGGCCGAGGTGCTGCCGACCCGCGACGGCTACGTGACGCTCAGTCCGTGGATGCGCGATGCGTTGCGCGCGGCCCCGGTCGCGTTCGGCGTCGAGCCGGCGCCCGCAGAGCTCACCGAGGGAGAGGGGATGGTGGCGGCGAAGCAGCCGTCGCTGGCGTACTACAAGCCGATCCTGGCCGAGCGCACGTCGGCAAAGGTCTTCAACGGTCTCGCGGAGCTGAGCGTGAACCTCGCCTGGGTGCGCAGCGCGGGCGAACTGCTCGATGACCCACATCTCGCCGAGCTCGGCTTCCTCCGCGAGCTCGAAACGGCCGAACTCGGGACGCTGCGAACGACCGGCCCACCGGCTCGCCTCTCGCAGGCCGAGCACGCCGGCGAGCAGGGTGTCGAGCAAATCGGTGAGCAGGGCGGCGACCACGATGGGTTCGGGCGACGCCCGCGCCCCGCGCAGGCGAGCGGACCGCTCGACGGGCTGCGCGTGGTCGACTTCACCCACGCCTGGCTGGGGCCCTACGCCACGGCGCTGCTGGCGGACCTCGGCGCGGAGGTGATCAAGGTCGAGGGCCCGCGCCGGCCCGACCTCTGGCGCCACGAAACCCGCTGGAGCATGCCGATCGCCGCGCCCGACGCGCATCTGCTCAACATTCGCGCCAACTTCCACATGGCCAATCGCAACAAGCGCAACGTCTCGCTGGCGCTCGACACCGACGAGGGTCGTGCACTGGCGCTCGAACTGATCGCTCGGGCCGACCTGGTGTTGGAGAACTTCCGCCCGCGCGTGCTCGAAAATCTGCGCCTCACACATGCCGAGATGCGCGCCGTCAACCCGCAGGTCACGCTGGTCAGCTTCTCGGGTTTCGGCTCGGGCGGCCCCTACTCCAACTACCGCGCCAACGGCGGCAGCACCGAGGGCAACGCCGGCTGGGACATGCTGCTCGGCTACCCGGGGGAAGCGCCGCAGCTGCTCGGCACGATGCAGGCCGACCCAATCTGCGGCGCGCAGATGGCCGCGGTGGGCCTCGCCGCGCTCTGGCGGCAGGTCAATGAGGGCGGCGGCGCGGTGCACGTGGAGGGTTCGATGTTCGAGGCCGCAGTGGGCTACATCGAGGAGCACGCGCTGCTCGCCTCGGCCGGCTGCGGACCGGTCGCGCGCAACAGCAACCGGCATCCCAGCCAGGCCCCGCACGAGTGCTTCCCCTGCCAGGGCGAGGACGAGTGGATCGCGATCTCGGTCGCCGATAACGAGGCCTGGGCGGCGCTGCGGCGCGTCGCCGGGTCCCACGCGGCGCTCGATCGCGACGAGTGGCAGACCGCCTTCGGGCGCCTCGCCGATGTGGACGCGCTGGAGGCCGCTGTGGGCGAGTGGACGCAGCTCTGGGACGCCCAGACGCTGCAGGCGCGGCTGCAGCGCGCCGGGGTGGCGGCCGGTGTGGTGCATTCAACGCTCTCGCACCTGACCGACCCGCAGCTCGAAGCGCGCGGTTGGTGGCGCTTTCTCGAGCACCCCGACACCGGGGTGCGTCGCTACGGCGGCTTCCCCTGGCGCTTCTCGCGCACCCCGGCGTCGGTCACCCGGCCGGCGCCGCGGCTCGGCGAGCACACCGTCGAGATCCTGACCGAACTGCTCGGCCACCACGACGCTGAGATCGGAGCGTGGCTTGAGGCGGGCGTGATCGGCGGGCTTACGGCGCAGCGTAGTCCCGATCAGGCGGGGCGGTGATGAGGCCGTGCTGACCGATCGGTCAGCTGGTCAGCCAAGCGATCAAGGCTTCGGCCGCGCCGGCGCCCAGACCAACGATGAACGCTGCGAGTAGGGCAAGCAACACTTCGCGCCGAGCCCAACGCAGCGTCCGACGAATCGGCTCGGGGATGCGGCCGCGCGAATGCAACGTGTCGGGGCTCACCAAATCGTGCGGTTCGGGGGTGGTTGCGGCGCCCGAAGTGGGTTGAGCCTCAACCATTGTTGTTGACCAGCCACGAGAGCTCCCAGCGGCCGGTCTCCCAGTCACCCCTTTTGATTTCTCGCTTGAACGCCACAGACCCGTTCTTGATCTCGCATCCATAGGTCGGCCGGTCGAACAGGCGCATCAGGTTTTGCAGGTTGAAGACGAGCGCTTGCACACCCACTTCGTCCGTGTCGTTGTCCGTCGCGCTCAATCGCTCGATCAGTGCGAGTGCGCCGAAGTGCAGCGCGCGTTCGTCCATCTTGTCCGGCGAGACGATCTGCGGCAGTGGGAGGGCCTGAGGGACCGCATCTTTCGGCATGCTGCTCTATTCCGAATCTCTGTGGCAAACCATACAGTGAACCGGGGAACCTCAGCCCAACGCCCTCCCTTGGCGCAGCAGAGGCCAGCAACCTATTGGTCTGCCAAACCGAGTGAATAGAGGTAGAGCTGGCGGGCGGCGAGCGGTTCGAGCCCCTGGCCGAGCCAGCCTTCGTTGATCCGGATCTCGAAGTGCAGGTGCAGGTCGGAGCCGGGCGTGGCGAAGCTCTCGCGTTGGCCCGACTCGCCCACGAACCCGATCACCTGCCCGACGCGCACGTTGACACTCTCGAAGATCGGCGCCGCGATCGCGCTGAGGTGCGCGTAGCGGGTCACGATGCCCTGGCCGTGGTCGATCCAGACCTGGCGGCCGCGCAGCTCGTCGAGAATCTCTTCGCCGGCGAAGCCCGCTTGCTCGAAGCGGGCCCAATCTTCGGGCGTCACATCGACGTACGCACGGTCCGCGCGCAGCACGACGCCGGCCTTTGCCGCGAGCACGGGCGTCGTGCGGTCGACCGGGATGCAGGAGGCCTCGGTGTAGAAATCGAGGCCTTCGTGAATCCCGTTGTTTCGATAGGCGCGCGGTGCATTCGGCAGGTGGCCCTCGAAGGTGCTGACGCAGGCGCCGGGGAGCGGCATCGAGAAGCCGAGCAGCGGGTCGGACGGAGCGATCGTCTGCTGCGCCGCGGGCGGGTCGTCTGACGGGACTGCCTGGGCGGTCGCGACTTGCTCGGAGTCCTGTGCGGCGCCCTGCTGACCTTGCTGACTCGCTTGCTCGGACTGGTCGAATGGGAACTCCCCGACCGGGGCGTCGGCGGACTGCTCGGCTTGGTCGACCACCGCGACGGACTGCTGCGCTCCCGACTCAGGGGGCGCGGACTCGTCTGAGCCGCCCGCGCGGACGATCGCGACCACGACCGCCGCGACGAAGATGGCGAACGCGACCACGACGTACGCCCAGGTCGGCCCGAGCAGCCAGCCGGCGCGTTGCGGCCTCGCGAGCGGATGATCGTCCTCAGCGCCCCAAGGTCCGTCAGGCCGGCGGATAGCCCTCGGCCTCCAGCGCTGCGTCGATCTCTTCGGCGCTGGTCAGACCGTCGTCGAAGGCGACATCGACCCGTTTGGAATCGACGTCGACATCGACCTGTCCAACGCCGTTCAACGCGGTCAGCGCGCCGCTGATGGCGTGCGCGCAGTGATCGCAGCTGATGTCTGGGGCGGTCCGTGTGAGCGTGGTGGTCATCTCGGTGCTCCGTTCGATTCAGCCGCGCAGCGCGTGGAGCGCGCGGCTGAGGATGTCTTCGTTCGGCCGATGCAGGGTGGTGTGCAGCGCTTCGGCGTGGGCGCGGGTCTCGGCGGCGTCCGCCAGCGGCTCCAGGTCGCCGCAGCCGTAGCGACGCTCCAGCGCCAACGCGATCAGCCGGTCGGCGAGTCGGGGGTTGTTGGGCAACACGGCGCCGTGCAGATAGGTGCCGAAACAGTTGCCGCTGCGCGCGCCCTCGCCGCCGTCGCCGCCGTTGTTGCCGAAGCCCGCGACGACGCGCGCCAGCGGGGCCTGGCCCTCGTTGAGATAGGTGCGGCCGCCGTGATTCTCGAAGCCCACCAGCGTCTCGCCCTCCCAGAGCGCGGCGACGTTGCCCACACAGCGGGACACTTCCGGGCCGGGGTGGATCGTGACTGCGTCGAACACGCCCACGCCCTCCATCACGTCGCCGTCGATCCCACGGTAGTGACGACCGAAGAGCTGGTAGCCGCCGCAGACGGCGAGGCTCACGCCGCCGGCGTCGCGCCGGTCGCGCAATTGCTGGCCGCGGCGCAGCAGATCGGCCTCAACGCGGCGCTGTTCACGATCCTGGCCGCCGCCGACCAGCACGATGTCGCATGTTTCGCTGTCCCACGCGTCGCCGATCTCGACGCGCCGCACGTCGGCGCGAATGCCACGGACTTCGCAGCGCTTCGCGAGGGCGCGCGCGTTGCCGCGGTCGCCGTAGAGGTTGAGCAGATCGGGGTAGAGCACGTCCACGGCGAGCGACGGTTGGTCAATCAGGCCAGTCATGCAGCGTCCCACAGGCCGGTCGCCCCGGGCATCCGCCCGAGCAGGCGGCGCACTTCGATGAGCGCAGTGTACGTCGGCAGGATGACCAGTTCGCAATCGGTCGGCAGCGCGGCGAGCGCAGCATCGAGCGCTGCAGCGAGGTCGTGCGTGATTGGCTCGCGCGGCGCCGGGAAGCCGGCGTATTCGAGGCGCAGCGCCAGCTCGGCCGCGCGTTGGCCGGCGATCGTCAGCGACGCGCAGTGCGGCGCCTGCGCCTCCCAGTCGGTGTCCCAGATCCACGACACGTCGGTCCCGTCGGCGATCCCGTCGTTGAGCGCGACGAGCAGATGATGCCGCTCGCCGGCCCGCTGCAGCGTGCGCAGCGCCTGATTCATGCCGGCGGGATTCTTGCCGAGCAGGATGCGCACCCGGCGGCCGTTGACGGTCAGCTGCTCCTGGCGGCCGAAGGCGGCGCGGTGCTCGCCGAGCGCCGCGCTGATCGACTCGCCGGCGACGCCCAGCGCGGTCGCGGCGGCGCTCGCAGCCAGCGCGTTGTAGACGCTGTAGAGACCCTCCGCCGGCAGCTCGACGCGACGCGGCGGCGCTGCACCGATTCGAAGATCGAAGTGCATCCGCTCGTCGCACTCGGCCACGCAGTCGGCGGTGATTTCGGGCGTCGGGCGTCGGGCGCCGGCGCTCGTGTACCAGTGTCCGAGGTGCGCGAAGAAGCGGTGGTCGTAGCGGAAGTCGTCACCGCTGGCCGGATCCCAGAGCGCGTCGGCGATCTCCGCCTCGGTGGCGGTACCGACGCTCGTGTCGGCGATCCCGAAGCGGCTGACCGGCCCGGCGGCGTGCCGTTCGAGCGTGCTGACCAGCGGGTCGTCGACGTTCAGCACGACTTTCGCTGCGGGATCGAGCGTCTCGAGCGCACGGCCCCAGCGGCCGGCGATCGCGTCGATCTCGCCGTAGCGATCGAGCTGGTCGCGCATGAGGTTGGTAAACAGCACGACGCTGGGCTTGGTCGCCGCCGCGACCTCGTCGAACGCGGCTTCATCGGTCTCGAACACCGCGACGCGGCCCGAAGGCAGATGACCGTCGACCCCACCGGCGTCGATCAGTGAGCTGAGCACGCCGCGCATCAGATTCGAGCCGGCGCGGTTGTGCAGGACGCTGTGGCCGGCCTGGCCGAGGATGCGCGCGAGCATCGTGGAGGTGGTCGTCTTGCCGTTCGTGCCGGTCACCAGCGCGATCGCGTCGAGCTCGCCGGCGAGTTCGCTGACCAGGTCCGGATCCACGCGCTCGGCGACCAGTCCCGGCAGGGCGGTGCCGCCGCTGCCGAGCAGACGGGTGGTCCGCCGGGTGAGCTTGCCGGCCCAGACGGCCGCGAGCCGGCGCGGGGCGGCGGGCGGGCGACGTTGGTCCGTGGGCCGAGAGTTCACAACCCGCGATGGCTGGGCTGCGGCGTGCGCAGCGCCGAGATGATCTGGTCCAGCCCGATCACGCCGAGCAGCCGCCCGCCCTCGACGACGGGCAGCAGGAAGGTGTGATCGCGCTGCAGGCGGCGCAGCGCTTCGTTCGCTCGCATGTCGGGCGAGACTGGCTGCACTGCGTCGGCCGCGATCATCACGTCGCGCATTCGGGCGCTGTGGTAGCGAGCATCGTCGAGCATCAGGATCGCCGCAGCGGGCACGATCCCGATCGCCACGTCGTATTCGTTGACGATGAACGCGGTGCGGTGATCGAGCGCGTCGCGCCGCGGCACGAGCACGCTGACCGCCAGCTCGGCCTCGACGGTGCGGACCTGCGGCGGCGCCAGCATCAGCTCGCCGACGCTCAGCGCGGCGAGATCGCGTTCCAGCACGGCGGCCTTGACGCCCTGCGACGCTTGCGAGACCAGCATGAATCCGATCACGGCCAGCCAGATCGAGTTGAAGGAGCCGCCGAACGGGCCGATCTCGATGAAGAACCCGGCCACGCCGAACAGGATCATCCCGATCCCGAGCAGCTGACCGACCCGCGCCGCGCCGCGCGTCGCGCGGTACTGCGAGCGTGTCAGCTTCCACAGGATCGCACGCAGGACGCGCCCGCCGTCGAGCGGGAAGCCGGGCAGCATGTTGAAGATGGCCAGGGCGATGTTGACGACGCCGAGCCAGCCGAGCAGGTCCACGATCGCGGAGTCCGCCGGCCGGAGCATGAACCAGGCGCCGAGGAACGCCGCACCCAGGGCGAGGCTCGTCAGGGGGCCGACGATCGCGATCGTGAACTCCTGCCCGGGGCGCTCCGAATCCTCCTTGATCAGCGAGACGCCGCCGAACATGAACAGCGTGATCCCCGAGACTTCCATCCCATAGCGCCGCGCGACCACGCAGTGGGCCAGCTCGTGCAGCAGCAGTGAGACGAAGAAGATCACCCCACCGGCAACCGCGTACGCCCACTTCTCGACCTCGGGAAGTTGGTCGGATAGCTGGCGGGGCAGCAGAAACACGATCAGGCCGAAGATCAGGAAAAAGGACAGATCGAGTCGGATCGGGATACCGAACAGTCGCCCAATGCGAAATCCGCCGCCGAAGAGGAAGCCGTTTTTCATGCAGCCAGCATATGCCGATCAACAGCGCCCCGACGGCGGGGCCAGCGGGATGCCCTGACGCATCGTTTCCTCCGCCACCCGGAGCCGGCCTTCGGCGACCCGCGCACAACGCCGGAGCGGACGCCGACTCAGCCGGCGATGGCGGCGGGTAGATCGGCCACGCTGGCGAGCTGAATATCGGCCTCCAGGCCGGGAACTCGCTTCTCACCGACCTGCACGACCGTCGCGAAGCCGGCCTGGCGCGCGCCGATCACGTCAGCTTCGGGCGTGTCGCCGACGAAGGCCGCGGCGTCGGCTGCGACGCCGAGCGCGTCGAGCGCGGCTGTGAAGATCGCCTGGCCCGGCTTCCAGCTGAGCACCTCGTCGGACCAGATCCACTCGTCGACCAGCGGGCCCAGCTCACGCTCGGACAGCGCCTGCTCGACGTATGGTCCCGGCGCCAGGCCGGTGTTCGAGACGACGGCCACGGCCAGGCCCTGGCGCCGCAGCGCCGCAACGGCGGCGACCGCGCCCTCGATCAGGTCAGGCGGCTCCCAGGCGGCGGAGTGACAGATTGCGTGCTCGATGACGCTCCGCAGCTCGGGCGTCTCGAGCGTCGCGGGGCAACGGCGCAGCATCTCGGCGCGAAATGCGTTGATCCGGTCGTCGCCGCTGAGGTCGATGTTCGACTGATGCGCGACGACCAGGGCGTCGATCGCGGTTCGGATCGCCGCGGGCACCGCGCTTCCGGCGTCGGGGCCCGACCCGGCGCTCAGATACGCCTCGGTCAGCCGGCGCTCACGCTCACGCGCGCGGCGCTGGCCGCCGCCGGGCGCGTCGCGGATCAGGGTTCCCCAAAGATCGAAGCAGATAGCGCGCAGCGGCAGTGTTCGCCTCAGGCGTCTTTGTTGGTCGACTCGCTGGAGGCCGACGAGGCGGTTTCCGCATCGTCGTCCTCAGTGTCCCCGTCCTCGCCGACAGGCGTCTTGGCCTCTTCGCGGAACTCGCGCAGGCCGGTGCCGAGCGCCTTGCCCACGCCGGCCAGTCGCCCGGCCCCGAACACAACCAGCACCACGACCACAACCACGATGGCTTCGACAGGGCCAAAGCCAATCAGCGCCAAGTCAGTCATATCCATCTCCCGCTGGCCGCCGGCGCTGAGCGCGGGCTCGCATGCTCGGTGAGCCCCGCGCCTCGGACTTCCCCACGCCGACTCGCGACATGAGGCCCGGTCGAGGCGACCACGCTCAGTGTATCAGCCTTCCGCGGGAGCGCTGACCACCCACGACCCGATCGTTCGCGGCTGCAGGTTGGGCCGGTGTCAGGCCTGCATTAGGCCTGCAGGCGCTCGACGAAGATGCGCATCACGCCGCCGCAGATCTTGTCCTCGCCGTCGGTCGGCTCGGTCAGGTCCACCGTCACGATTCGCGCGTCGCCCTCATCGAGCGCCTCCATCGCTTCCTGCCAGACCTCAGCCTCGCCGCAGCCGCCGCCGATCGTGCCGACGAAGCTGCCATCCTCGCGGACCAGCATCTTCGCGCCGGTCTTTCGCGGCGTGCTGCCGAGCGTCTGCGCAACGGTCGCCAACGCGACGGATTGGCCCGCCGCAAAGGCGCTGGAGAGTGCTTCGTAAACTTCGTCGTTGGGCACGGTCTGCTCCTGTCCCCCCCGATCCTAGCTTGCGGCGTGCAGCGACGCTCGTCGTCGCCCGGCCAGCTGACGGCCATGTTCAGACATTGGCAGCGCGCCGCCGCCGCGACGCACCAGGATAATCTCGCCCAGCACGGCCACGGCGATCTCTTCGGGCGTCTCAGCGCCGATGTCGAGGCCGATCGGCGTAAACACGCGGTCCAGCGACTCGCGGTTGATGCCGTCCTCAGCGAGATGCTGGATCACGGTTCGCGTGCGGCGCTTGCTGCCGATCATCCCGACGTAGCCGGGGCCGCGCGTCACGACCTGACGCAGGCTCAGCTCATCGACGATGTGCCCGCGAGAGACCAGCACGATGTAGGTGTTGGCGGTGATCGGGAAGCGCTGGAGCTCCTCGTCGAAGTCGCCGCAGATCACGCGGCAGGGGTAGGCGAAGCGCTCGGGGTTGGCGTACTCCTCGCGGTCGTCGAGCAGCACGACCTCCATGCCCAGCATCGCCCCGACCTCGCCGACTGCCCGGCCCACGTGCCCGCCACCGACGACCAGCAGCGTCGCCGCCGGCTCCACGACCTCGATCAGCACCTCGACGATCTGCTCAGCCGCCTCGATCGCCCGGCGGCCCTCGACGATCGCACCGTCAGGCGTGAAGGCAATCGTGGCGACAAGATGCTGCGGAATCGCCTCACGCGCCCGCACCAGCACCGCGGCCTCGAGTGGGCCGCCGCCGATCGATCCCAGCGCGGGGCCCTCCTGCGGCGCGAGCATCTTTGCGCCGACCGCCGCGGAGCCGTCGGTCGCCGAGAGCACCGTGCACGAGGCCAGCGCGGGGCCGTCGCGCGCCGCGCGGAGCAGCGCAGCCGCGAGGTCGCCGGGCTGCGTCGCGCGGAGTGTCGTGTCGGGCGCCGCGCCGGACCCCACGTTGGATGTCACGTCGGACATGCCCGCAGGATACCCGCGCTCAGACATTGAAGAGGATGTGGAGAACATCCCCGTCCTGCACTTCGTATTCCTTGCCCTCGGTGTGCATCAGGGCGCGCTTCTTCGCCTCCGCCTCCGAGCCGCAATCCAGCAGGTGGTCCCAGCTCACCACTTCGGCGCGGATGAAGCCGCGTTCGAGGTCGCTGTGGATGCGGCCCGCCGCGCGTTGCGCCGAAAACCCGCCGGGCACCGTCCAGCCGCGGCACTCGTCCTCGCCGACGGTGAAGAACGTGCGCTCGCCGAGCAGCCGGAACGATTCCTGCAACGCCGTCTCGACGGCTCCTGCGCCCACGCCGAGCTCCTCACGGTAGGCGGTCGCCTCATCGGCCTCGAATTCGCGCAGCTCTTCTTCGAGACGCACGCACATCGCCACGCCAGACTCGCGGAGCCCAGAATCCGCTGCGCCGCCGGAAGCGTCATCTTCGCCGACGTTGAAGAGCGTCAGCAGGGGGCGTTCGGTCAGGAAGCGGTAGTGCCGCAGGCCGGCGCGTTCGTCCGCGGCGAGCGGCGCATCGAGGATCGTTCCGCCGTCCGAGAGATGCGCCTGGAGGCGCGTGAGCGCATCGACCTCGCGGTCGACCGCGACGCGCTCTGCGGCCTTCATCGACTTGGTTTCCTGGGTGATTCGCTGCAATCGCTTTTCGATCAGCGCGAGGTCAGCGAAGGTCAGCTCCAGCTGCATCGCTTCGACATCCGCGGCGGGATCGATCCGCTCGGCTGGATGAGGCACGGCGTCGTTCGGAAATGCGCGGACGACGTGGATCAGCCCGTCGAGCTGCGAGAGTTGGTCGAGCAGGCGCGAGCCCGGCGCCTCGCCGCCGCCCAGCGCGCCCGCGAACCCCGCCCCAGGAAAGTCGACGACATCGAGCGTCGCCGGCGTGGTCTTGCGCGGGTGGTAGAGCGCTGAGAGCCGCATCAGGCGCTCGTCGGCGGCCGGCACGACGCCCTCGTGCGGATCGGCGTGCGTTGTGAATCCGGTCGGACGCGCGGCGCCGGTCAACGCGTTGAACAGCGTTGTCTTGCCGGAGCGCTCGAAGCCGATCAGGCCGACGCTGGGCATCGTCAACTCACTCTCTCGATCGAGCCTACGCGCGCAACTCGTCTGGCTCGAATGTGGTCAGCCCTGGTTGGGATTGGTCAGGATTGTTCAGGGCCTGTTCGATCAGCGCGAGCGACTCGCGCATCGTTCGCCAGGTCACAATCTCGGCCGCCTCGCCGGGCGCGACCCAGCGCCAGGCCTGGTGTTCGTCGGACATCGTGGGCGGCGACGCGCCGTCGACCAGCGCGACGAAGGCGGGGACGAAGTAGATCGTGTCGTTCTCGGGGTTGTACCACTGCTCGGGGCGGTCGGCGTACATCCAGCGCTCGGCCTGGTAGCCCGTCTCCTCGCCGAGCTCGCGGATGGCCGCCTGCCAGGCGGTCTCGCCCTCGCGATGCTCGATGTGGCCGCCCACGGTCTGCCAGTCGCCGGCGAAGCGGTGGCCCGCGGGGCGCTGCAGCAGCAGGACCTCGATGCCCGCGGCGGCGCGGCGCACGACATAGACGACGACCAGGTTGCTGCGCAGGCGCGGCACCGAGCTACTCGGCCCACTTCGGGATGGTCGCGTCGAACGAGTCGTAGAAGCTCACGTAGGGCTTCACATCGAGCAGCGGCGTGCCGTTCACGACGTCGAGCCCGACGACGTGGATGATGTGCTTGCGCACCCGCTCGACGGGCACGATCGAGATCGCGATGGGGTTCGGTCGGTGCGCGGTGCGCGTCGCGAAGACGCCCAGCTCCGGCGTGCGGTCGTCGCCGCTGGGATGCAGGCGCAGCAGGCTGCGACCCTCGTCGGTCACCTGGTCCATCCAGGTGATCACGAACAGATGGGAGAACCCCTCGAGCCCTTCGAGCGCGGGAATGAACTCGTCGCGAAAGATCAGCTCCGACTTGACCTGCGCCCAGACGCGGCCCGAGGTGTCGGTGATGCCGTTGCGCACCACGCCGATCGGGGCCAGGTCGCCAAGCCGTTCGGGGAGGCCGCGCAGCGCCCCCTCGCGCGCGTCGCGGGGGTTGCTCAGGTGCAGTCGTTCACGCCAGGTGGCCAATGGGGCGCTCCTCGGGGCCAGCGTAGCCGCCGATTGCAGTATCATGGTCCTATATCAGGCGGCGATCCCGGTTCTCTCCGCTCACTTCCGACAGCCGCAGCGGGCGGCTCGCACAGCAGGCTGGATGGCACAGTGCCGCGACGCGACCCGGATCAAGGAGTGTTGGCCATTGAGGGGGCTCAACCTCCGCTCAGGCAAGCCGGCACTTACGACGCCGCCGACATCCAGGTGCTCGAGGGCATGGAGGCGGTGCGCCGCCGGCCGGGCATGTATATCGGCTCGACCGGGCAGGCCGGGCTGCATCATCTCGTCTACGAGATCGTCGACAACGCCGTCGACGAGGCGATGGCCGGCCACGCCACCGAGATCGACATCGCGCTCCAGCCTGACGGCTGGGTACGCGTCAGCGACGACGGCCGCGGCATCCCCGTCGACACCCACGAGAAGACGGGCAAGTCGGCGCTGGAGACCGTCCTGACCGTGCTCCACGCGGGCGGCAAGTTCGGCGGCGGCGGCTACAAAGTCTCCGGCGGCCTGCACGGCGTCGGCGCGTCGGTGGTCAACGCGCTCTCGCGCGAGCTGCTGGTCGAGGTGCGGCGCGGCGGTCGGATCTACACGCAGACCTTCTCGCGCGGTGTGGCGACGAGTGAACTGAGCGAGACGCGCGCGCGCCGCGCCGAGTCGGCCGTGACCGGCACGATGATTCGCTGGCTCGCCGACGACGACGTGATGGAGACGCTCGACTACGAGTTCGACGTGCTGGCCCACCGGTTCCGCGAGGTCGCCTATCTGAACAAGGGTCTGTGGATCCGCTTCCGCGACGAGCGCAACCCCGCGGCCGACCGCGAGGTCAACTTTTACTTCGAGGGCGGCATCCAGTCCTACGTGCGCTTCCTCAATCGCGACCACGACGTGCTACAGCCGCTGCCGTTCTATCTGGACCGGGAGATCCACGGCGTGGCCGTCGAGGTGGCGCTGCAGTACAACACCGATTTCGCCGACCGCGTCTACGCGTTCGCCAACACGATCAACACGACCGAGGGCGGCGCGCACCTGACGGGCTTCCGCTCGGCGCTGACCCGCGGGCTCAACGACTTCGCGCGGCGCCAGAAGCTGCTCAAGGACGGGGACGCCAACATCAGCGGCGAGGACACCCGCGAGGGCCTCGCGGCGGTGATCAGCGTCAAGCTGGCTGAGCCGCAGTTTGAGGGCCAGACCAAGACCAAGCTGGGCAACCCCGAGGTCAAGGGGCTGGTCGAGTCGGCCACCGCTGAGGCGCTGGGCGAGTACTTCGACGGCAACACCCGCGAGGGCCGCCGCGTGATCGAGAAGTGCCTGACCACCGCGCGGGCCCGCGACGCAGCGCGGCGCGCCCGAGACCTGGTGCAGCGCAAGGGCGCGCTCGACGGCGCGGCGCTGCCCGGCAAGCTGGCCGACTGCAGCGAGCGCGACCCCGCCCGCTCGGAGATCTTCGTCGTGGAGGGCAACTCCGCGGGCGGCTCGGCGAAAGAGGGCCGCGACCGTCGCACGCAGGCGATCCTGCCGCTGCGCGGCAAGGTGCTCAACGTGGAGCGCGCGCGGCTCGACAAGCTGCTCAGCCACGAGGCCTACCGCACGCTGATCACCGCGCTCGGCACCGGCATCGGCGAGGATTTCGATGTCAGCAAGCTGCGCTATCACAAGGTCGTGCTGATGGCCGACGCCGACTCCGACGGCGCGCACATCCGCACCCTGCTGCTGACCTTCTTCTTCCGCCACATGCGCGAGCTGATCGACGAGGGGCACCTCTACATCGCCCAGCCGCCGCTCTATCGCGTGCAGGCCGGCCGCCAGAAAGCGCAGTGGCTCTACAGCGATGACGACCTCGAGACCTTCCTCAGCCGCCAGAAAGAGGGCGGCAAGAAGGTCGCGATCCAGCGCTTCAAGGGCCTCGGCGAGATGAACGCCGACCAGCTTTGGGATACCACGATGGACCCCGACGCGCGGACCCTGCTGCGGGTGCAGGTCGATGACGACCAGCAGGCCGACAGCCTCTTCGTGCAGCTGATGGGCGACGACCCGGCCAAGCGGCGGCACTTCATCGAGACCCACTCGCACCTGGCCACGCTGGACGTGTGAGCCCCGCCGGCCCGCGCTTCTCGCTGCGTGGGGCGCTCCCGCTGGAACTCCGGCGCTGGTGGCGCGGCCGTCCGCGGCTGCTGCTCGAAGACACGCCGGCCCTGCAGCTCGCGAGCCTGCTGCCGCTGCACAGCAACGACCGCCTGCTCGTGCTCGGCCCCGACGCGCCGCTGCTGGCGGCGCTGCTGGGCGACGCCGCGGAGCTGGAAGACGCGCCGCTCGTGATGCTGGGCCGCCGGCCGGCGCTGAGCGCCAGCAGCGCAGCCGAGCTGGAGGTGCGCCCGCTGCGCGGCCGCGCCGACCGGCTGCCGCTCGCTGACCGCTCGGTCAGCGTCGTGGTCGCGCCCCATCTGCTGCGCTCCTGGGACGACGCGCGCCTCGGCCGAATTCTGCTCGAGGTCTGGCGCGTGCTGGGCCACAACGGCATCTTCGTGCTCTGGGAGATCGCCCCGTCGCGCTCGCCGCACGTGAACGCCGTGTGGCGCCGCTGGTTGCGCAGCTCGCTGCCAGGGGGCTCGGGCGAGGAGCCGAGGTTGCGCTCCTTCGCGGAGATCGGCCGCGCCGCCTACGACGCGGGCTTCGCGTGGGTCCAGACGCTCCCGCTGCGGCCCTTCGTGTGGCCGCCGGGACCGCGCACGTCGGTGCTGATGCGCAAGGAGCACTACACGCCCGACGTGATGGAGGGCGCTCAGTCGCAGCCGCGCTCACAGTCGCGCGCGCCGTAGAGCCCGTTCGCGCGGATGTAGTCGAGCGCGGCCGCCGGCACATCGGCGCTGACGTCCTCGCCGCGCGCGATCCGCTCGCGCAGCTCACTCGCGCTGAGGTCAACAGGCTGCATCGGCACCCAATCGACCCAGCGCCCCAGGCCCGGCACGAGCGCGTCGAGCTCATGCCGTTCGAGTTGGACGCCCGGCCGCGACGCGACCGCCAACCGCGCCTGCACGAGCAGCTCGCGCGCCTGATGCCAGCGCGGCAGGCTCTCGAGTGCGTCGAGGCCCAGGATCCACCAGAGCTGGCCCGCGCCGGCCGCACGAAGCTCGCGCAGCGTGTCGAGCGTGTACGTGGGGCCCTCGCGGCGCAGCTCGAGGTCCACGACCTCCAGGCCGCCGCCGCGCGCCGCGGCGACCGCGTCGACCATCTCGTAGCGCTGCCGCGCCGGGGTGACCGAGCGGTCGCGCTTCATCCACGGGTCCCCCGCGGGAATCAGCAGCAGCCGGTCGAGCTGCAACGCCGCAGCGGCCGCGTCGGCCAGATGCAGGTGCGCGCGGTGAATCGGATCGAAGGTGCCGCCCAGCGCCCCCACGCGCTCATGCGGCTCGAAGCGCAGCGACTCGGCCGACACGCTTAGCGTTCCCACTCCCAGGTCAAATCAGCAGCGCCGACGCTCACGAGATCACCCGGCCGCACGCCCGCGCGGTGCAGCGCCGACGCCACGCCGCGGCGGTCGAGCCAGCGGTAGGTCTCAGCCAGCGCATCCTCGTTCTCCAGGTCCATCATCGCCACGAAGCGCTCCACGCCGCTGCCGTGCACGCGGTAGGCGTGGCCGCGCAGCTGCTCGATGGTGAAGCGCCGCCCGTCGGGACGCGGGCGCAGCGTTGGGGTCTCCGCTGACACCACCTTGGCCTTGGCCGCTTCAGCCTCGCGCGATTCCTGGAGCAGTCGGACGCAGGCGGCGACGACCTCGCCGGCGCCCTCACCGCTGATCGCCGAACAGAACAGCGGAGTGCTGTCGCCAAACGCGAGCTCCAGATCCGCGCGCCGAGCGGCGACCTCAGGCAGATCGATCTTGTTGATCGCCACGATCTGCGGGGCCGCAGCGAGCTCCGCGCTGTACGCAGCCAGTTCGCGGTTGATCGTCGCCCGTGCTTCAGCGGGGTCCTCCGTGGAGCCGTCGATCAGGTGCAGCAGGACGCGGGTGCGGCTGGCATGGCGCAGGAAGTCGTGGCCCAGGCCGGCGCCGTCGGCCGCGCCCTCGATCAGGCCCGGAAGGTCGGCCATCACAATGTCGTCCCAGCCCGTCTCGACGACGCCGAGGTTCGGCTCAAGCGTTGTGAAGGGGTACGACGCGACGCGTGGCAGGGCGCTGCTCAGCACCCGCAGCAGTGACGACTTGCCGGCGTTGGGCAGGCCCACGATGCCGATGTCGGCCAGCACGCGCAGCTCCAGGCGCAGGCGCACGTGCTCGCCCAGGCCACCCTTCTGCGCGACACGCGGCGCGCGGTTGGTCGAGCTCTTGAAGTGCGTGTTGCCGAAGCCGCCGCTACCACCCCAGGCGACGAGCACGCTGTCGCCGTGCGCCTGGAGGTCAGCGAGCTGTTCGTCGCCCTCCCGGGAGACGGCGGTGACGACCGTGCCGATCGGGAGCTGGAGGATCAGCGAATTCCCGACGCGGCCACGCCGATTGTTGGTGCCGCCGCGCGCACCCGCCTCGGCGCGGAAGATGCGCTGGCGGCGATAGCGGCGCAGCGTGTTCAGCTGCGCGTCGGCCTGCACGATCACATCGCCGCCGCGGCCGCCCTGCCCGCCGTCGGGTCCGCCGCGGGGCACGAACTTCTCATGGCGGAACGAAACCGTCCCGCGCCCACCCGGACCGCCCTGAACTTCGATCTCGACGATGTCAAGCATGGCCCAAGCTTACCCCCGCAGTAGATCCGTCCAAGTTCCGCACGGATCTCCGCGTCCCTTCGATCAGGGAATAGATGAAGTGCGGATCAGAGAGATCCTGTTGCTGTTGTTGTTGGAGCTGTGTGGGGCGTGGACGGATGCGAGTGAGCACGGCTGGCGCTGATGATCACGAGCCGCGCACAGGTGACTGCGCGTTCACCCGCGGTGCGTGGCGTGAGGACGGGTGTGGACGGCTAGAGGCGCAGGCGTGAACGGATGTCGGAGACCATCCGCTGCGTCTCCGCCTTGGGAGGGACGCCCTTCGCTGGCTCGCCCTCGACCTCACGGTGAATCTTGCGGTAGCCGTGCAGCACCGTGGTGTGGTCGCGCCCGCCGAGGTGGCTGCCGATCTCCGGGTAGGACATGTGCGCGTCCTCGCGGGCGAGATACATCACCAGGTGGCGCGCCCGGGCGGCGCGCTGGTCGCGGCGCTTGGAGGTGAACGCGTCGATCGGGACGCCGGTCGTCTCGCAGGCGGCGTTGATGATCTCGCCGATCGTCGGCTGGACGCGCTCGATGTCGTCGAAGTGGTAGCCGGAGAGCGCGCGCAGCGCGATGTTGGTCGTGATTGGCGAACGCTCGACGTTGGCGAAGACCTCAACGTGGTTGAGCACGCCCTCAAGCTCGCGCACGTTGCGCGAGGCGTGTTGCGCGAGCAGGCGCAGCACGTCGTCGGCGATGCGCAGGCCGCGGTCGAGACACTTCTGGCGAAGGATCGCCAGGCGCAGCTCAAGGTCGGGTCGCAGCAGCTCGACGACCAGCCCCCACTCGAGCCGCGTCACGAGCCGCTCTTGCAGGCCGCGCAGGCGCCGCGGCGATGTGTCGCAGCTGAAGACGAGCTGCTTGCCGGCGAGATAGAGCGCGTTGAAGAGGTTGAAGAACTCCTCCTGCGTGCGTTCCTTGCCCACCAGGGCCTGGACATCGTCGATCAGCAGCACATCGGCCTGCTCGTACTTGGCCTGGAAGTCGCTGCGGTCGCCGGTGCGGACGGCCTCGACGTATTCGCGGATGTAGGACTCCATCGGGATGCAGTGGGTGCGTGAGCCCTGCAGCGTCATATGCGCGATCGCCTGCAGCAGGTGTGTCTTGCCCAGGCCCGAGCCGCCATAGATGAAGAGCGGGTTGTGCGAGCGGCCGGGGTTCTCGGCGACGGCCGAGGCGGCGGCGTGAGCGATCTGATTTGACGGCCCGACGACGAAGCTCGAGAGCGTGTAGGAACTTTTTAGCACGGGCCGTGTCGGGATCACCGAGGGCGCGGGCGCAGCTGCGCCGGCGAGCGTGGTGTCGGGTGATTGCTCGGCCGGCGGGTCGGTGTTGACCTCGACCTCGATCTCGATGCGATGCCCGAGCACCTCGGCCACGGCGACCGAGATGGTGGAGTAGTAGTTGGTGACAAGCGTCTCGCGCTTGTAGATGTTGTCGACGCTGAGGATCAGCGCGCCGGCTCGCAGCTCGACGGCGCGTGCGCTGGCGAACCACGTCTCGTAGGTGTTGCGCGGCAGCGTGTTGCGCAGCTGCGCAAGCGCCCGCCTCCAAATCTCGGCGGCGGTGGCGAACTGCGGCTGGCGCCGAGATGGCTGTGCTCCCTGCGAACCGACCCCCATCCCCGCATCCCTTCAGCGGCGCCGCGTCAGTCGGCGCGTCCTGTGCCAAGGCGTTCTGAAGCGAGACGGAGGGTTCGCACGCGTTGGGTGGACGCGCCCGAACATATCAATGTGCTCGTCGCTCGGCAATGTGAGGCCCTCGCGACCCGGTTCTGACCAGGTAGTTGTTCATTGCGTCCACGAGTTATCCACAGAGATCGAAACCACGCGTGAGCGGGCCCCCCGCGCGGTGGAAATCTCCTGTATTAGGCCGCGCGCCGCCCGTTCGCGCGCGCGTGTAGCCTGCCGCAACATGGAGGGCGGTCGAGCATGTTGCTCGCAATCGACATCGGCAACACGACGCTGCAGGTCGGCATCTACTCCGACCGCGAGCTCGGCCCGACGTGGCGGCTCGCCACCGATCACGGGCGGCTCGCCGACGAATACGGCATCCTGGTCGTCTCGCTGCTGCGCGCCGAGGGGATCGAAACGAGCGCGATCGATGGGGCGATCGTCTCGAGCGTCGTGCCCGCGCTGTCCGGCGTCTTCCGCGATGTCGTGCGCCGCTTCATCAAGGTCGATCCGATCTTCGTCTCCAGCCACATGCGCAAGCCCGTTCGGATTGGCATCGACCACGCCGAGGAGTTGGGCGCCGATCGGATCGCCGACGCCGTGGGCGCGATGACGCGGCACGCGCCGCCGCCGCTGATCGTCGTCGACTTCGGCACGGCGACCGTGTTCGACGCGATCAACGAGCACGGCGTGTACCTCGGTGGGGCGATCAGCCCCGGGATCGGCATCTCGACCGACGCGCTGTTCGACCGGGCGTCGCGGCTGGCCCGGATTGACCTCGCGCGCCCGCCCAGCGCGATCGGCACGCGCACCGAAACGGCGCTGCAATCGGGCATCCTGTTCGGCTACGTCGGCCTGGTGGAAGGCATCATCGCTCGCTTCAAGGCAGAACTGGGGCCGGCCAAAGTCATTGCCACGGGTGGCTGGGCGAAGCGGATCGCGCGTGAGGCGCCGGTGCTCGATGTGGTCGACGAAGACCTGATTCTGCACGGCCTGCGCGAGCTGTACTACCTCAACGCCGAAGGAACGCCGTGACCACGAGCGTGCCGACGCCGCGCCCGCTGGCCGGGCGGCGGGTCGTGCTCGGCGTCACGGGCTCGATCTCCGCGTTCAAGGCGATCGAAGTGGCGCGGCGCCTGGAGGATGCAGGCGCCGTGGTCGACGTGGCGCTGACGCCGTCGGCGGCGCGCTTCGTTCCCGCGCTCACCTTCCGCAGCCTCGTGCATGGCGAAGTCGCCGAGGACCTCTGGGACCCGTCCGCGCCGCCTGAGCAGCACGTGGCGATGGGCCACCGTGCCGACGCGATGATCGTCGCGCCCGCGTCCGCCACCACGCTGGCGAAGCTGGCCCAGGGGATCGGCGACAGCGCCGTCACGCTGACGGCGCTGGCCTGCGCTGCGCCGCTGATCGTCGCTCCGGCGATGGACCACGTGATGTACGGCCAGCCGGCCGTGCAGGCAAACCTCGAACAGCTGAAGGCACGCGGAGTGATCGTCGCGGGGCCGGCTGAGGGCCGGCTGGCGAGCGGCGAGCGCGGCCTGGGCCGCCTGCTTGAGCCGCTCGACCTGGCCGGCGCCGTGCGTTCGGCGATCGGGCGTCACCGTGGACCGATGCGCGGACGACACGTGATCGTCACGGCCGGCGGCACGCGCGAGCCGATCGACCCGGTGCGCTTCGTGGGCAACCGTTCGAGCGGCAAGATGGGTTTCGCGCTCGCGGAGGCCGCGCGCGACCGCGGGGCCGTGGTCACGCTGATCACGACCCAGGCGCCGCCAGCGGGGCTCTTCGGTGTGGTCACGCGCCGCGTCGAGACCGCCGTCCAGATGCAGGCCGAGATCGTGAAGTCGGCGCCCGGCGCGAACGCGCTCGTGATGGCGGCGGCCGTCGCCGACTACCGCCCCGCCGAGGCGGCCGAGGCGAAGCTCAAGAAAGCAGCCGGTGACGGCGGCGCACGCACGCTTGAGCTGGTTGAGAACCCCGATGTGGTCGCCAGCATCGAGGGCTCGCTGCTCAAGGTCGGTTTCGCCGCCGAGACCGAAGACCTGATCGAAAACGCCGCGGCGAAGATCGAGAAGAAGGGCCTGTGCTTCATCGCCGCCAACGATGTCTCGCAGGCGGACGCCGGCTTCGCGGTCGACACCAACCGCGTGGTCCTGCTCGACGGTGCCGGCGGGATCGACCGGCTGCCGCTGATGCACAAGTACGACGTCGCCGCCGCGATCTACGATCGCCTGGTGCGCGAACCCGGCTGGCGAGCCGTCGCCGACTGAGAAGCCTGGCGAGCGACCCCCACGCAGCAGCCTGCAAGGAACTCACCAACAACGCGGGCGGACACCGCGCCGTCGGCGACGGCTATCGCGTCTTGTACAGGCTGACGATCACGCCTCGCGTGGCTGCGGTCTTCCGGATCCGGCCGCGCGCCGCGGCGTACGAGGGTTTCGAGCCCTGAGGCGAGCCCCTACAGGTCCGCCATGATGTCTTCTTTGAGCGGCTTCTTGCCCTCGGGGAGAGTGAAGAAGTTGCAGAAGCAGGTGCCCTCGAAGTCGACCAGCCCGTTGATCACCGGCTCGCAGACGCAGATTGAATCGTCATTGTTGGCCGGCTGGCAGGGGCAGAAGAACTTGCCGAAGCGCAGCCGCATCGAGACGAAGTCCTCGATGGTCTGGTCGGCGTTCATCAGGACGTAGCCGCGCTCCTCGCAGAAGCGATCGGCCAGCTCGGTCATCTCCGCGCGGTACTCGTCGCGCAGGCGCGCTTCTTCCTCGGCCGGCAGGTCGGTGATCTGTTCTTCGGTGGTCATGATCCACTCTCCTCTGCGCAGTCATTGGCGCGGGTCTGAGCGAGCCGCACCAGTGAGCGGACGGGGATGCCCGTCGCGCCCTTGACGAAGACGCCGCGCGTTTTGCTGGCGTCGTCGGTGCCCGCCATGTCGAGGTGCGCCCAGGGCGTGTCGCCGGCGAACTTGGCCAGGAACTTGGCCGCCGTGATCGCGCCTGCGAGTCGCCCGCCGGTGTTTTTCACGTCGGCTACCTGGCTGCGGATCTGCTCGTCGTACTCGCTGAACATCGGCAGCTGCCAGAACTTTTCGCCGGCGATCTTGCCGGCCGCGATCACTTCTTGCGCCAGGTCATCGTCGTTGGCCATCACGCCGGTCGCGACATCGCCCAGTGCGACGGCGCAGGCGCCGGTCAGCGTGGCGACGTCGACCAGCGGGGAGAGCCCGAGGTGGTTGGCGTAGGAGAGCGCGTCGGCCAGCACCAGGCGGCCCTCGGCGTCGGTGTTGATCACTTCGATAGTCGTGCCGTTCATCGCGGTCAGCAGGTCGCCCGGTTTGATCGCCGCGCCGCCGGGCATGTTTTCGGTGCAGGGGGCGAGCGCGGTCACGTTGAGCGGCAGGTTGAGGTCGGCGATGGCGCCCATCGCCGCGACCACGGCCGCCGCGCCGCTCATGTCCTGCTTCATCGCCTCCATGTTGGCCGCCGGCTTGATCGAGATGCCGCCGGTGTCGAAGGTGATGCCCTTGCCGCAGTAGCCGAGCCCCGGCTCGTCTCCACCGCCGCGATGGCGCATCACGAGGAATCGCGCAGGCTGGTGCGAGCCTGCGGCGACGCCGAGGAACGAGCCCATGCCCAGCTCGCGCGCGGCCGCCTCGTCGAGGATCTCGATTTCGACGCCGTGCTTGCCGGCCCAGGCCTCGGCGCGCGCGGCGAGCTCTGTCGGCGTGAGCACGTTGCTCGGCTCGTTGGCCAGGTCGCGCGCGAAGTTCGCGGCGCCGGCCAGGGCGCGGCCCTGGCTCACGCCGCGGCCGATCGCGCCCGGCTCGCTGCCGAACAGGGTCGCGGCATCGAGCGTCTTCGGTTTCTTGGTGGCGGCCTGGTGGCGGTCGAAGCGGTAGAGGCCCATCTCGAGCCCCTCGGCGATCGCCGAGCCGAGCTCTTCGCGAGTCCAACCGCAGCCCTCACCGTCGACGGCCACACCGAGCGTGCCGCCGCCGATCTCTCGGGCCCGCCGCGCCGCCCGCGCCGCCGCGTTGCGCACGTGGTCGAGCTCCAGCTTCTCTGGCGCTCCGAGCCCTGCCAGGACGACGCGTCCGGCCGGGACCTGGCCGAGCGTGTGCAGCAGCACGGTCTCGTCGCGTGCGCCCTCGAGTTCGCCGGATTCGGCAAGCGGCGCGAGGCCGCCGCCGAGCGCGTCGTTCAGAGCGCCCGGCGTGCCGCTCGTGAGCAGGCCGTCGCCCTTGGTGGTGAAGACGATCAGATGATCGACGTCTGCCTCGAGCGGCGCCGAGCCGCTGGTTGCGATGTCCATGGTGCCCGTCTCGTTCCAGCGCGCCAACGCGCGAAAGCCGCGAATGTGCTGACGATGCTACAGCGGGCGCGGCGGATACCGTGTCGGAATGAGGCTGCATTGGGCGGGCTCGCAGCGCTGGTCGTCGGTGCCGCCCGGCAGGCGCGAGTTCTTGCGCGAGCTGGGCCTGGTGGGGGCCGCCGCGCTGCTGTACTTCCTGGTCCGCGGCGCCGTGCAGGACCGCGCCGCCGAGGCGTTCGCGCGGGCCCGCGCGCTGCTCGAACTGGAGCAGACGCTGGGGCTCGCCTGGGAGCTGGCCGTTCACGAAGCGGCCCTGAGCGCCAACCTCGTTGTCGACCTGGCCAACGCTGTCTACTTCTGGGGCCACATGCCGCTGCTGATCGTGCTGGCCTTGTGGCTCTGGTTTCGCGACCGGGCCACGTGGCGCTGGCTGCGCGCGGCGTTGGTCGTCTCGGCGCTGCTGGGGATCGTCTGCTACGTCGTCTGGCCGACCGCGCCGCCGCGCCTGATGCCCGAGCTCGGCTACATCGACACGCTCGCTTCGCGTGCGGCGGCCTCCTACCAGGCGCAGGAGGTCGGCCCGTTCGTCAACCCCTACGCGGCGCTGCCCAGCCTGCACGTCGGCTGGGCGCTGCTCGCCGGCGTCGCGGCCTGGCGTGTCGCGAGATCGCGAGCCGGCGTGCGACAGGCGGCCTGGCTGTCGTTCGCGGTCCTGCTGCCGGCGTCACAAGCGTGGGCGGTCGTCGCGACCGCCAATCACTGGGTGCTCGACGCGGCGGCGGGTGTCGCGGTGGTCGCACTGGCCGTGCTGGTCGCCCATCTTGCTCAGCGGCTGCGGCCTAACATGAAATTCGAGCTGCTGCGAACGAAGGCGGCCCGCTGGAGCTGGGGGAATACGGATGCTGATCGTCACGACGCAGTCGGTGCCGGGCCGCGAGATCGATGAGTCGCTCGGCCTGGTGATCGCCAACACGGTCCGCGCGCGGCACATCGGGCGCGACATCCTGGCCGGGCTGAAGGGCCTGGTCGGGGGTGAGATCGGCGCCTACAAGCAGCTGATGCTCGAATCACGCGAGCAGGCGCTCGCCGAGCTCGAGCAGGAGGCCGCCACCCGCGGCGCCGACGCGGTCGTTGGCGTGCGCCTGATGACCTCGAACATCGCGGACTTCATCGCCGAGGTCTACATCTACGGCACCGCGGTCACGCTCAAGCAGCCGGACAACGGCGCCGGCGACGCGTAGTTGGCTCGGACGCTGCCAGTTGCGGTCAGTTGTGGTGCTGGAAGATCGGCAGCGGCGCGAGCGGCGCGTAGATCTCAACACTCAGCTCGTAGACCTGGTCCGCCCAGCTCTCCCAGTCGCGCCGCGCCTGCTGCGCTTCCTTCGACGAGAGCGCCGGCTGCACGGCCGACTCGCTCTCGAACGTGTAGCTCATCAGGTGGCTGCCCGCGATCGGATTCTGACCGCGCACGCGGAACGCCGAGACGATGCCCGGGATCTCGAGCACGTGGGGCAGATGCGTCTCGCGATGCCAGGCCTCGAACTCGTCGAGCACGCCGGGGTCGAGCCGCGCGCGGACAATCATGATCGGGTGTGTCTGCATGGCCCAGCTCACCAGCCTTCGCGGCGCTCACGACGCGCCGGCTACAGCCTCAGTGTCCCACGTTGCGCAGGATTGTACGAATCCGCCTCGAGCCTTTGGCGTCGTGAGCGCGGTCTGTGGTACATTCCCATCGTTCGACCAGCGCCGAAGTGTGGGTCAGGAAGGCCCCCCGGTGCGGCGAAACACCTGCAGAGACGTACGGATGCTGAGCACGGAAGAAAAAGCCGCCCTCGCGCGCGAACATGGCCGACACGAGGCCGACACCGGATCGCCGGAGGTCCAGGTCGCGCAACTGACCGAGCGAATCACAATGCTCACCGCGCATCTGCGGGAACACCGACACGACTACGCCACGCGGCGCTCATTGATGAAGCTGGTTGGACGACGCCGCCGACAGCTTGCTTATCTGAACCGCGAAGACGTGGGTCGCTACCGCGCGCTGATTGCTGCGCTGGGGCTGCGCCGCTAAGCGACGCTGAACGACGCATGGCCCCGCCGCCTCCGCCGCCGCGCGAAGTGGGCAGAGGACACGGACATCGACCCCACCAGACCACGGGTCGCGTGATAGCGCCGGGAACGATTCCCGCAGCGCTCCAGTTTTGTAGCCACGCGCGCCAGCGACTGTCGCTGGCGCGCAGCATGAGGAGCAGGAATGACATACACGGTTGAGGCGGAGATCGCCGGGCGCACGCTCGCGATCGAGACGGGGCGGCTCGCCCAGCAGGCAGGCGGCGCGGTCACGGTGCGCTACGGCGACACCATGTTGCTGGGCACGGCCACGGCCTCCACGCCACGGCCCGGGATCGACTTCTTCCCACTTTCGGTCGAGTTCGAGGAGCGGCTCTACGCCGCCGGGCGCATCCCCGGATCGTTCTTCCGCCGCGAAGGCCGGCCCACCACCACCGCGATTCTCTCCGCGCGGCTGACCGATCGTCCGCTTCGCCCGCTCTTCCCCAAGGGCTACAACGACGACACGCAGGTGATCATCACGATCTTCTCGGTCGACATGGAGAACCCGCCCGACACGCTGGGCACGATCGCCGCCAGCGCCGCGCTGTGCATCTCCGACATCCCGTTCGACGGCCCGGTCGCCTCGGTGCGGATCGGCCACGTCGACGGCGAGCTGATTCTGCAGCCGACCTTCGCGCAGCTCGAGCAGAGCGACCTCAACCTGGTCGTCGCCGGCACACACGACGCGATCACCATGGTCGAAGCCGAGGCCGGCGAGGTCCCCGAGGCATTGCTGGTCGACGCTCTGGCTCTCGGCCAGGAAGCGATCGCGACCATCTGCGAGCTGCAGCAGCAGCTGGCTGAGGAAGCGGGCGTCGCCAAGCGCGCGTTCACGGCGGACACGGTCGATCCCGACGCGCTGGCGTTTGTCGACCAGCACAGCCGCGGCGACCTGCAAGCCGTCTTCAGCGCCGCCACGGACAAGGCTGAGACGGATCAGGGCCGCAAGGCTGTCCGCGACGCCGCGCTCGAGGCCGCCCCCGCGGACGCCGACCGCGACCTCTACAAGGCCGCGTTCGACGAGCTTGAGAAGCAGATCGTGCGCGCCAACATCCTCGAGCGCGGCCAGCGCCCCGACGGTCGCGGCACCACCGACCTGCGATCGCTGAGCGCCGACACCGGCCTCGTGCCGCGCACGCACGGCTCCGGCCTGTTCCAGCGCGGCGAGACTCAGGTGCTCTCGATCACCACGCTCGCTGGCAGCGGCATGGCGCAGCGCCTTGATGACCTCACCCCCGAGGACAGCAAGCGCTTCATGCACCACTACAACTTCCCGCCGTTCTCGGTCGGCGAAACGGGCCGCGTTGGCAACCCCAACCGCCGTTCGATCGGCCACGGGATGCTCGGCGAGCGCGCGATGCAGGCGATCCTGCCGCCGTTCGAAGAGTTCCCCTACGTCATCCGGATCGTCTCCGAGGTGCTCTCCTCCAACGGCAGCACCTCGATGGCCAGCGTCTGCGCCTCGGTGCTCTCGATGATGGACGCCGGCGTGCCGATTCGCACGCCGATCGCGGGCATCGCGATGGGCGCGATCAAGGGTGACGACGATGTCGCCATCCTCACGGACATCGCCGGCATCGAAGACCACCTTGGCGACATGGACTTCAAGGTCGCCGGCAGCCGCGAGGGCGTCACTGCCCTGCAGATGGACATGAAGGTCAAGGGCATCGACCTCGAGATCCTGGCCAGCGCGCTCGAACAGGCGCGCGACGCACGGCTCGAGATCATGGATGTGATGACCGAGTGCATCGCCGAGCCGCGTGACGAGATGTCGGAGCACGCTCCGCGGATCCTGCGGATCGACGTGCCGACCGAGAAGATCGGCCAGCTGATCGGCCCCGGCGGCCGCTCGATTCGCGCGCTCGAAGAGGACACCGGCGCCGACATCAGCGTCGAAGATGGCGGGGTGGTCTTCATCACCGCCGTCAACGCCGCCTCCGGCAAAGCCGCCTACGAGCGCATCGAGGGCCTCACCCGCGAGATCGAGCCGGGCCAGATTTACACCGGCAAGGTCGTGCGCATCCTGCCCTTCGGAGCCTTCGTCGAGATGGTCCCCGGCAAGGACGCGCTCGTTCACATCTCTGAGCTTGCCGACTACCACGTCGACCGCGTCGAAGATGTCGTCAAGATGGGCGATGTCGTGACCGTGGTCGTCACCGAGATCGACAACCTCGGTCGCGTCAATGCGTCCTGCAAGGCGCTGCTTGATGGCGGCGACGGAGGCGGCGGCCGGCCGCCCCGCGAGCGAGCCCCACGCGAGCGCGGTCCGCGCCGCGAGAGCGGTCCCCGTCGCGAACGCGATGGCGATCGTGGTGGTGACCGCGGCGGTGACCGGGGTAGCGATCGTGGCGGCGACCGCGGGCGTGACCGCGGCCGATCCGGCGACGCCGATGACCGCGGCGAGCGCCGTCGGCGCAGCGACGACAGCCGCAGCGACCCGCGGCCCGCGCGCGAACGGCGTCCGCGCCAGCGGCGCGACGCCGCGCCGGTGGAGCGAACCGTCGCCGGCAACGAGCCGCGCAGTGAGCCCCGTGGCGAGTCTCGCGACGAACCGCGCTACGAGCGGCGCGACGAGCCCAACGAAGAGCCCCACGAGGAGATGCGCCCGGCCGAGTTCAACGCACCCGAGCCGGAACTCGAACCCGCGACCGCTGAGGTCGAACGCGAGGAGTTCGAGGACTTGAGCGATGGCGACGAGAGCAACGTTCAGGACATGCCGGACGATCGCGATGACCGCGACGACCGAGCGGCGCGCAGCGAGCGCCCCGTCGGATCGGGCGGTGCGGCCATCGTGCCGCCGCGCGACCCCGGCGCGCGACCGCGCCGGCGCCGGCGCCGGCGCCGTGGTAGCGCGGCCGGTCCGGCTGGCGAGCAGAGCCAGGACGCGCCACGCGACGACGGCGGAGCCAAGAGCGCGCGCGCGCCTGAACAGCCCCCCGCGCGCCGCGAGGAACGTCCGGACCGCGAGGAACGCGAGGAACGGCAGCCCGACCACAACACCGGCAACCGCCGAGCCGGCCGCGGGATCCTCTCGCGAGTCGGCCTGCGCCGCGACGACCCCGGCGACGGACCGCCGCCGCCTCCGCCGCCGCCGCGCTCCGACTTCGGCGCGCCCAGCCGCTAGATCCCCAGCCGCACTCTTGCTCCCTCCGACGTGAGGGAGCAAGGGCAGGCTGAGCGGGCGTGATTGACCAGCGGCCCACCGCGCCAACCGCACCAGCCGCACGCTCGATACCGTGTAGCCAACACGGGGCGAATGGAGGTATGCGATGGCCACGCGAGTCGTGATGAGCGGCGCCGGCAATATGGGTCAGCAGATCATGGCCGTGATCGACGCGGCCGCTGATCTCGAACTGGTGGGGGCGCTCGACGGTCTGGCGAGCTCGGAGACGATCAACGTGCGGGGCCGTGAGGTCCCGCTCAGCAACGAGGTCGACGCGCTCTCCGGATGGTCGGCCGATGTGGTCGTCGACTTCAGCCACGTCGACTGGACCACGCAGCTGCTGCCCGCGGCGATCGCCGCGGGCGTGCATCCCGTGATTGGGACCTCCGGCCTGCCCGATGGCTTGGTCAGCGCGGCCGAAGGCGCCTGCCGCGACCTCCAGCTGGGCGGTGTGGTCGCCGCGAACTTCGCGCTGGGCGCGGTGATGATGATGCACCTCGCCCGCGTCGCCGCCCCGTTCTTCGATGCCGTCGAGATCATCGAGCAGCACCACGACGGCAAGGTCGACTCGCCGTCCGGCACCGCGATCGCGACCGCTCAGGCGATGCGCGAAGCGCGCGACAGCGACTTCACCCGACGCGAATCGGAGCGCGAGACGATCCCCGGCGGCCGCGGCGCCGAACTCGCGGGAGCGAGCCTGCATTCGGTCCGCCTGCCCGGCCTCGTCGCCCACCAGGTGACAATCTTCGGCGGCGTCAGCGAGACGCTCACGCTGCGCCACGACTCGATGAGCCGCGAGTCGTTCCTGCCCCAGATTTTGCGCGCCGTTCGCGCTGCGCCGACGCTTGATCATCTCGTCGTCGGCCTCGACCGCTTGCTCGGCCTGCGCGAGTAAACACAGCCCACGTCTGTGGCGTGCGCGTCATGGCGCTGTTGGATGCGTCCGTACGATGCGGAATGACTTGCCGAAAGACCGTGCGATTGCAACCAGGAGACAGTGATGGGCCGCGAACTGACGGTGGCGTTGGTCGGAGCGACGGGTGTGGTGGGCGCCGAGTTCCTCAAGTGCATGGCGGAGCGTGACTTCCCGGTGGGCGAGTTGCGACTGCTCGCGACCAAGCGTTCCGCCGGTCGTCAGCTCGCCTTCCGCGGCGAACAGCTGACCGTCCGTGAGACCACGCACGACGCGTTTGACGGCGCCGACATCGCCTTCATCTCCGCCTCCACCGCGGCCTCGAAGGAGCTCTGCCCCGTAGCGGCGGAACGCGGCGCGATCGCGTTCGACGACTCCTCGGCGTTTCGTCAGCAGGACGGCGTGCCGTTGGTCGTGCCCGAGATCAACCCCGAAGACCTGCGCCAGCACCACGGCATCATCGCGACGCCCAACTGCAGTACCGTCCCGCTGGTCTTGACGCTGGCGCCGCTGATGCGGGCGCGCGGACTGACCCGGGTGATCGCCGACACCTACCAGTCGGCCTCGGGCGCCGGCGGCGCGGCCACGGTTGAGCTGCTCGAGCAGAACGCCGCGATCGCGGCCGGCGGCGAGGTCACCGTCGCGGAGCATCCGCGCCAGCTCGCTTACAACGCGATTCCGCAGATCGACGTCTTCCTCGACGACGGCTACACGAGGGAAGAGTGGAAGATGCGGGTCGAGAGCCGCAAGATCCTGCACCACCCGAGCCTGGCGCTGAGCGCGACCTGCGTGCGCATCCCGACCGAAATCTCACACGCCGTCGCCGTCCACGCCGAGTTCGACCAGCCGCTTTCCGTGGCTGAGGCCTGCGCGCTCTGGGAGCGCCAGGCGGGGCTGACCGTCATGGACGGCCGCGCGCCCGGCCAGTACCCCACACCGCTCGACGCGACGGGCGTTGATGACGTGTTCGTCGGCCGGCTGCGTCAGGACGCCTCACATCCAAACGGCCTCGCCTGGTGGTGCGTGGCCGACAACCTGCGCAAGGGCGCCGCGCTGAACATGATCCAGATGGTCGAGTGGATGCTCGAGGACGGCTGCCTCTAGTCGCGCTGCGACATCCGCGGGTAGTTGGCGTACACCTCTGGACGCGGCCCGAAGTTCTCGACTTCGTATGCGCCTGGCTCGGGGAGTGGGTTGAGAATCACGCGCCAGTCATGCACTCGAAGCGTATACAGCTCCCGTTCGTAATCCATCGGTTTGACGTGCGTCCGCCAAAGGGTGTCGATCTGTTTTGTAGCGCTTCGCAGGCGCTGCTTCGTCGTCGGCGGGAGATGCCGCAACCGTGCGAGCATGGGGTCGGGCCAGATGACGCGTCGTCTCAAGGGGATTCGGTGACCCACCCCGGCCCAGGGTCGGTCTGATCGTCGGGATCGTACGGTCCGATCTCGTCTTCGAATTCGGCCCAGAATTCATCGTTCGTCAAATAGTGAGTCGGTCTCGGTGGATTCTCGGCCATCCGCCGCACGAGAAAGAAGATCTCGGCGGCGTCCTCTTCAGGCGAGTCGAGACCGCCCGAGCCAGGAGGGTCCGGTGGGTTGAGCACTACCCTGGGTCGGGCTGGCGGCGGTTCGCCCACACGACGGCAGGCCTCGCTCTCGATGACGTGCAGCTTCTCGTAGAACTCGTTCAGCGGCGTCAGCTCGCGGCGCGTCTCGAGCAACAGCTCGTCCAACTGCTCCAGCAGGTCAGGCATTGGCTCGCCTTCGGCCACGATCCGCTGCGGCTTGGTCGATTCCGTCGTCATGATCGGTCTCCCACGGTGCTCAGCTTACCGAATTCGTGCGCGCAACCTTGTAGCCTTGAGCATCAGACTGAGACCGATGGAAGGCCCGCAGCATGACCGACACGAACGACGCGAGCAACTGGGGACGCCTCTACACCGCCATGGTCACGCCGATGCGCGAAGACGGCGCGATCGACGTTGAACAGGCGCAGACCCTAGCCTCCGCGCTGATCCAGAGCGGCTCCGAGGGCGTCGTCGTGGCCGGCACGACCGGCGAATCACCGACGCTCAGCCACGAGGAAGAGCGTGTGCTGTTCCGCGAGCTGCTGCCCGTCGTTCACGACCTCGGCGCGACGCTGATCGCCGGGACGGGCTCCAACAGCACCGCGACGGCGATCGAGGCTTCGGAGCAGGCCGCGAAGATCGGCGTTGATGGCCTGCTGCAGGTCGTGCCCTACTACAACAAGCCCTCGCAGGAGGGCCTCTACCAACACTTCCGGGCTGTCGCCGAGGCCGTCGACACGCCGGTCATGCTCTACAACGTGCCCGGCCGTACCGGCTCGAACATGAGCGCCGCGACCACTGTGCGGCTCGCCGAAGATTGCCCCAATATCAACGGCGTCAAGGAAGCTTCGGGCGACCTCGAGCAGATCGCCGAGATCATCCGCACCGCACCCAAGCACCTGCGCGTCTGGAGCGGCAACGACGGCGACAACCTGGCAATCCTGGCGATGGGCGGCTACGGCGCCGTCAGCGTCCTCTCCCATCTGGTCAGCGGCCAGATCAGGGCGATGTACGACGCCTGGGAGGCCGGCGATACTGCGAAGGCGGGCGAACTCCAGGTGCGGCTCGCGCCGCTGGTGAAAGCGATGTTCCTGGTCGGCAATCCCGTGCCGGTCAAGTGGGCGCTCAACGAAGTCGGCTTCCGCGTCGGCCCGCCGCGACCGCCGCTGGTCGAGCCTGACGATGCGATCAAGGAACAGATTCGCGGCGTGCTCGCGAACATCGAGGTTGACCTCGTCCAACCAAGCTGACCTGCGCTGCACACCGCTGACCATTTCCGAACGCCGCTGAACACCCCGACCAGGCACGCTGTGTCCGATCCCGAGGCCTACGGCTACGCGCTGCTGCTGACGCGGCGGACGCTCACACAGGCGCTCGCCGGCGCCCCGATCGAACTCCTGAATCGACGGGCTGCGGTCGCGACCGGTGAGCTCACCACGCTGCAAGCGTGCGCAATGCGCTCCTGCAGCCGTGAGCGATGGTGGGTCTGGCCACGCGAGCTGCCGTTGCCACAGCTGCCGGAGCCGAGCAGCCTCGCCGATCTGCTCTACGCGCTGGTGCGCCATCGCGCCGTCACGGAAGAGCTGCTGATGACGGCGACCGCGGATGACCTCGCCGCTGTCTGGTACACGCTGACGCGCCATGCGGTGACGCCGACGCCGATCAGCTTCGCCACTGCGCTGTGCTCGCTCGCCGAGGAGGAGCTGGAGATTGGCGCCACCGCGCTCGATCTGCGAGCCGCGCTCGATCCCACCTGGAGCGAGCCGGCCGAGATACGCGATCGCGCCGCCGCCGCAGTCGCGCGGCTACGAATCTCGCCGGCGGGCGTCCAATAGCCTGCGGACATCACTCTGACGCTGCGATGCGCACCGATCCGCGCCACTGGGCGTGACAGAGCGCCCGTCAGCGTTCAACGCACCGAACCGAAGCAGGCACATCCATGAACTGGGAACCCGAACTCGACGAACTGAAGCTGCGCTACGAGATGGCCAAGGGGCGCGGCGGTCCCGAGGGCGTTGAGCGTCAACGCCGACGCGGCAAGCTGCTTGTCAACGAGCGCGTCGACGGCCTCGCCGACCCCGGCAGCTTCCGCGAGTTCATGGGCCTGGTCGGCAGCGGCACCTACGACGACGAAGGCTCGATTGTGGCCTTCACGCCGAAGGGGTCGATGGACGGCTTCTGCAAGGTCGACGGCCGCAAGATCATCGTCAGCGCCGGCGACTTCACCGTGCGCGGCGGCTCGGGCAGCGGCTCGAGCAGCGGCAGCCTCGGCCGCGAGCTGTCCTCCAACCAGCGTGCGCTGCAGTGGCGCCTGCCCTACGTGCGGATGCTTGATTCCGCGGGCGGCAGTGTGCGCGGCTTCGAGGAGATGGGCCGCACCTACCTGCCCGACGGCAACGTCAGCTCCACGATCGACACCGACCTGCTGCGCGTGGTGCCGGTCGTCTCCGCCCTGATGGGCTCCGTCGCCGGCCTGCCCGCCGTCGCCGCCTGCATGTCCCACTTCACGCTGATGGTCAAGGGCATCAGCCAGCTCTTCCCCGGCGGGCCGCCGGTAGTGCGCCAGGCGCTGGGCTACGACATCACCAAGGAAGACCTCGGCGACGAGCGCATCCACGTTCACCAGAGCGGCTCGGTCGACAACCTCGCCGAGACCGAGGAGGACGCCTTCCGCCAGATCCGCCAGTGGCTCAGCTATCTGCCGCCGAACGTCTATGAGATGGCGCCGCGCATCGAGCCGACCGACGACCCGAACCGCCGCGACGAGCGGCTGCGCCGGCTGGTGCCGCGCGACCCACGCCGCGCCTACGACGGTCACAAGGCGATCGAATCGATCGTCGACCAGGGCTCGTTCTTCGAGGTCGCGCCGTTCTACGGCCGTGCGCGGATCACCGGGCTGGCGCGGATGAACGGGTACTCGGTCGGGATCATGGCGAACAACCCGATGTTCCAGGGCGGCTCGACCGATGTCGCCGCCGGCGACAAGGTGATTCGGCTGCTGCAGCTCTGTGACATGTTCCACCTGCCGCTGATCACGCTGGCCGACGAGCCGGGCTTCATGGTTGGCCTGGAGTCAGAGAAGCGCGGCATCGAGCGCGCCGGCGCGCGGTTGGTGATGGCGACCTGCGAGAGCCGGATGCCCTGGCTGACGGTCGTGATGGGCCGCGTCTTCGGCGTCGCCGGCCAGTGCCAGCATCGCCCGACTGGGATGTTCCAGCGTTACGCCTGGCCCTCGGGCCGCTGGGGTTCGATGCCGATTCAGGGCGGTACCTACGCGGCATATCGCCGCGAGATCGACAGCGCCGCCGACCCCGAGGCGAAGCTCCAGGAGATCGAGCAGCGCCTGCACAGCGTCGCCTCACCGTTCCGCACGGCGGAGGCGACCGGCCAGGACATCATTGACCCGGCCGACACGCGTCCCCTGGCCTGCGAATTCGTCGAGGAAGCCCAGACGATCCTGCGCACGCAGCTCGGTCCCAGCCCGTTCCCGTACCACCCGCAGGCCGCGTACCCGCCGAACGAGCGGACACGATCGCTCGGCAGGCGGAAGGGCGCCTCGATGCGCATTCTGTGGTTCTTTCCGACGCTGATCGCCGCCGCGCTGCTGGTCGGCATCGCCTGCAGCGATTCGCTGCCGACTGCGCCGGCCGCCGAACCGCCCGCGCAGGGTACGGAAGTCGAACAGGCCGCCGCCAAGCTGCAGATGTGGCTGAACAGCGTCGAATCCGTTCAGCTTGAGATCAGTTCCACTGTCAGCCATGAAGATCCCCACGGAGACCAACCCACGACCGAAGTGACGGCAGCCGCCCTGATCACCGCCGACGCGTTCTACTTCTCGGTCCAGCTCCCGGACAACGAAAGCCCCGAGCGGCCACCGTGGCGCTATGAGACGCTCGTGCAACACGGCTTCGCATTCGCTCGTTGGCAGAGCATCGAGGGGTGGGCGCAACGCCCGCTGACCATCGCCTCGCGCGACATCTACGGTGTGATCGAGCCCGCCGGCATCGCCACAGCGAGCTGGACGCAGCTCGCCGATGTGAGCTCGGAGCGCACCTCCTGGGATGGTCGCAGCGTCTGGGTGGTTGAGTACCGCTTCGGCCGCGAAGAGCTGACCAGATTCCCCGATCTTGTCTCACGCATCGCGACAGGGCTAAACGGAGCGCCAACGGTCGCTACGGTTCTGACGCCCGATTCCGCCCGCGTGCGTCTCTGGATCGACCGTGACAGCGGCGCACCGCTGCGGATCGAGACGACGCAGGTCATCACTCAGTCGGGCTCGGAACAGGTGACGACGATCGCCTCGACCGTCGACCTTGTGCGCTGGAATCAGCCGCTCGCGATGCCCGTCCCCGAACCGGTCGTCAGCGAGACTGAGTTCTGGGAACTGGTTGGAGCTGCATCCTGCCCCGGATGCCGCCCCGGCCTCGGTGATCGCCAGGCGTGGGAGGCGATGGAGTTGGCGGAAGCTTGGCTCGCCGAGCTGCGCGACGTGCACTACAGGCAGAGCACGGCGGTCACGCTGAACGGCGAGCGGCGCTCAATCACACTTGAGATCCGCATCGCGGGCAGCGTCGGCGCGGTTGAGACGGACTACCGCGACAGTGATGGCGACGGCGTGCGGATGATCTGGATCGGCGATGATCTCTGGCTCGCCGAGACGCCCGATGACTGGTTCCGCGCCACGCCCGCGCAGGCCGGCGTCGGCGATTACGCCAACGCCGCCGAGTGGCTTGACCAGACCTTCTTCGCCGAACACGAACTGCCGCTCTCACTGGCGCTGCTGAAGGGCATCCTGCGCGCGGTGGGCGGGAGCAGCAGCTCGGATGGACACGAAGAGGTCAGGCTCGAAGCGGAACTCAGCGGTCGACCGCTGGCCGACCTGCAAGAGATCGTGGTCCCCGCGGTAGAGGAACAGATCGACGGCTTGGTCGAGCCAACGCTCCGCGTCGAGAGTGTTGATCGCCTCGACGTCAAGGTGCGGGTGGATCCAAACACCGGCCGGTTGTTCGACGCCACCGTCGACGCGGCCGCGACCACCTCGGCGGGCCGGCTCGAGCTCGAAGCGAGCTTCGAGATCATCTCCCACGACGATATTCGCATCGATCCGCCTGCGACCGATTGATTGGATTGCGCGCCCTCCGCTGCGCGGCGTTAACTGCGCCGCGGGGGTCGCGGCGATGCCGCCGATGCTCATAGCCGCGCATAGTGTGGAGGGGGCAGCGAGGAGAGGACGACGATGAAGAGATCTCGAGCGTTGGGTTGGCTAGGCGGACTGTTCGTTGTGGCGGCGCTGGTACTGGCGGCGTGCTCCGACGACCCGGACGACGCACAGCAGATCGCCGAGCAGCCGGCGCAGCAGGCTCCCGCTGTCACGATCACTCAGCAAGTGCAGACCCAGCCCCAAGTCGCGGCCGCGCAACAGCCGGCGGCCCAGGCCGACGCGGAGCAGACCGAAGCAGCGGCACAGGCTCAGGGACAGCAGGAGGACGAGACCGCGGCGGATTCGGCCAGCGGGTCCGCACAGACGGAGGACGATGCATCCAGCGCCGACCCCGAGCTGCTCGCGCAACTCGCGGAGATCGCCGCCCTGAACGCAGCCTGGAGCGAACAGATCACGTCGCTGGAGATGCACTCCGTGGTCACGCTCGAGTCGGACCTGCTCAACTTCCAGCAGACGGTCAAGTTGTGGATGCAGCTTGAGCCGCTGCGCATGTACATGGAGACCGAGCTGCCGAACTTCTTCGCCGGCATGGCCGAGGATTTCGCCGACGAAGGCGGCGAGGGCGAAGGCGGCGGAGACGAGAGCAGCGAGGGCGATGCCGGCGCCGACGCGCCGCCACCCCTGTTCGTCCTGAAGGTCCTGGTCAACGAAGACGGCATCTTTATGGCGCCGCCCGAATCCGAGGGCTGGGTGCGCGTCCCCGAAGAGGGCTTCGACATCTCCCAGGTGATGGCTCTCGGTGGCGGCCTGGGCGACGAAATCACGGACGCGATCTCGGCCCAGGCGCCGCTGCTCTGCGCCGAAATCAGCAACGGAACCGTGACCGAGGAGGAACTCGATGGTCGGCCGGTCTGGCTTGTGTCCTGCGATGTGGACGCTGATGCCGTCGGCGAGGTCCTCGCGGCGCTGAGCGCCAGTGGAGCCAACACGGCGGGGCTGGGCATGCCGCTCGGCGGCGAAGGGGTGCCGGAGATTCAGGCGATGTCGTTCATGGTCTGGATCGATCGCGAGACCGGCGCCGTCCCGGCCTTCAACTCAGTCATGACCGTTTCCGACGGCATGATGCAAGACGACGGCGAGCAGGGCGCTGTGATGATCAGCACGGTCGCGACCCTGATCGCCTGGAACTCGCCGATCGAGTTCCCGCTGCCCGAGCCGCTGCTCGAAGAGCAGGGCTACTTCGAGTAGCCGCGCGACGACCTACGTTCCGTTGCTCGCTGCTTCCACAGCGAGCGCTTGGGTCGCTGCGTCCTCGACGATCGTGCCCTTGAAGAAGTCGGGGTTGGGGCCGGCGTAGAGCCGCAGCTGGTTGGTGAACGCGAAGTCGCGGAAATCGTCGGGGCTGAAGACGCCGGCTTCGACCGGCTCGTAGGCCTCGGCCACCGCCGCGGACATGTCGGGCACGTCCCAGTGACCGAGGTCGGTGCTCATGATCGCGCGAATCTTCGCGTTGAACGGATTGACCTGATCGTTGAACGCCCAGGCCGTGATCGGGTCGTCGGCCTCGCAGCCGAAGAAGAACGAGGGCACGAAGCGGTCGTAGAAGTCCTCGGCCCGCTCGATGTTCATCGCCGCGAAGTTGTCCTTGACGGCCGGGTCGATCTCCGGCCCCATCATCCCGAGCGTCTTGGCCAGGTCGTCGAGCTTGCCCTCGGTCAGCTCGCCGCCGTAGCGGCCGAACAGATCCTGCGCGAGCTCGATGTCGATGTTGGTCGGGTCGAGGCGCTCAAGGAATTGGGGGCTGCGCTTCTCCCAGCGCGCGATGATGTCGGCGTAGAGCCGCACGCCGTGCGCGACGCCGCCCTCGAGCAGCGCCACGCGCAGCTCGGGGAAGCGCGTCGTCACGCCGCCCATCAGCAGTGACTTGCACAGCACCTCGCCGGCCGCGGCGAAGTGACCCATGTGGTTGTACATGTAGTTCGAGATCGAGGCGCGGTCGCTGAAGCCCATCCCCGCCGAGTGCGAGGCGACGGCGAAGCCGAGGTCGATGCAGCGCTGCCAGAATGGGTCGTAGTCGTGGTCGCTGTCGATTCCGAACGAGTCGAGCCAGGTCACGCGCTGCGCCAGCTCGGGGTACTGCTCCGCGATCGCGGGGACGGGCCGCCGCACGAAGGCGGGAATCTGCGCCACCTTGAGGCCGAGGGACTGCGCGTGCTCGAGCTCGGCCAGGCCCTCCTCGGGCGTGTGCAGCGGGATCACCGCGGCCACCGTCATGCGGTCGGAGAACTCGCCGTAGTGGTCGGCGGTGAAGTTGTTGAACGCTCGGCAGGCCGCCTGCCGCAGCTCGTCGTCGTAGATGTGCGGGAAGCCCAGCCCGATCGTGGGGTAGAGCACGACGAAGTCCATCCCGACTTCGTCCATCCGCTCGTGCAGCAGCCGCGGCAGCATCGCCGTTGAGCGGTCGAGCGTGTTCTGGGTGGGCAGCGCCCACCACGGCGGGATGGTCGGACGCGCGTGGCGCCGCTCGTCCCAGCTCATTCGCGCCCACGCGCCGCTGACGCTCGATTTGCGCCAGCGGTCGACCAGCTCCGAGCCGCCCTCGGCCTTGAGGTAGTCGAAATAGGCCGGCGCGAACTCCACGATGTGCGAATCGCCGTCGATGATCGGGTGGTCGAGGCGCGCGCGAACGGCGGCCGAGGCGGATTCTGTGCTTGCGAGGGTCATGAACTTGGTCTCCGGGCTGAGGTGTTGAGCTTTAGGGAGGGTAGAGCGTGGCTCCTGGGCGCGCATTTCGCGCATTCCGCGCCTAACCGAGCCGCGGCGCAGGCCCGGCGTAACCCGGTTGGCAGATCGCCGCCGGCCTGGCCGGATGCGTCGTTAGCATCTTTCGGGTTAGACCTGTCCATGAGTCATTCCGCACCCGCGCCAACACAAGACGCCACCGCGACCGCGGCGACGATCGGCTTCGCGCTGCCGCATCGCACCAAGATGCTGATTCTGGCCAGCGCGGTGATCGCGATGTTCCTCTCGGCGGTGCAGCACTCGATCGTGGCCACCGCGACGCCGGTGCTGGCCGCCGACCTCGGGCGGATCGACCTGATCGCGTTCATGGAATCGGCCTTCATGGCCACCTCGATCCCGGCAGTCGCGATCGCCGGGCGCATGTCCGACGCCTACGGCCGCAAGCCGTTCCTGCTGGCGGGCCTCGCGATCTTCGCCGTCGGCACGCTGCTGGCTGGCTTCGCCACTTCGATGGAGATGCTGATCGGCTTCCGCGCGCTGCAGGGCCTCGGCGGCGGCATCCTGATGGCCAACACGTTCACGATCTCCGGCGACCTCTTCCCGCCGTCGGAGCGCAGCAAGTACATGGGCATCTTCGCCGCCACGTTCGGCGTCGGCGGCCTGATCGGGCCGCTGCTAGGCGGCCTGATCGTTGATGTGCTCAGCTGGCGGTGGGTCTTCTGGGCGATTCTGCCGCTGGGCGTGGTCGCCTTCGGGGCGATCGCCGTGATCATGCCGTGGCTGCGACCGCCGCCGCGCCGCGTGGTGATCGACTGGTTCGGGATCGGCGCGCTGCTGCTGGCGCTGATGCCGGCGATGCTCTCGCTGGCGCTCGTCTCGACGGGCACGGCCTGGCTCGACATCAAGGTGCTCGGCCTGCTCGGCGTGGCCGGTCTCGGCACGCTGGCGTTTATCGCCGCCGAGCGTTTCGCCGCCGAGCCGATCTTGCCTGGCGCGCTCTTCCGCGATCACACCTTCCGCGTCTCCGCGCTGGTGATGGCCGTGATCGGCGCCGGCCTGTTCGGCGCCTCCTTCTTCCTTGCGTATTTCATGCAGGGCGTGCTCGGCTACACGCCGACCGCCTCCGGGCTGCTGCTCAGCGTTGAGATCATCTCGTTGGTGATCATGGCCACGATCGCCGGTCAGATCGTCGCGCGCACCGGGCGTTACAAGCTGATCGCGATCGTCGCGGGGGTCGTGATCACGGTGAGCGGCTGGCTGATGACACAGCTCAGCACCGAGACGGCGGCGCTCGATGTGGCCTGGCGGCTCGTGCTGTTCGGCTCCGGATTGGGGATGCTCTACCCGTCGCTGATGGTCGCCGCGCAGAACGCCCTGCCGCAGCGGATGCTGGGCACGGTTTCCGGCGCGACCCAGTTCTTCGAGGAGATCGGCGCAATCATCGGGGTCACGCTGGTCGGCGCGCTCGTGACTGGCCGGCTCACGAGCGAGCTTGCAGCGCGACTGCCCGCCGACCTCGCCGACCGCGCCGATCCCACCCAGCTGTTGAGCGAGGAGGCCAGCTCGGGTCTGCTTGCCGATGTTGGACCTGACGCATTCGGCGAGATCATCGCTGCGCTGCCTGAGGCGCTCGCGGTCGCGATCACCAGCAACTTCTGGATCTCGGCCGCGGCCGGTCTGTTCGCGCTGATCGCCGTGCTGACGCTGCGCGAAAAGCGTTTGCGCACGGGCGAGCACGACCATCCCGACGAGCCTCATGATCCTGACGGGTCTGGCGAGTCTGACCCGCTTGAGGATGAGGCGCTCGCGATCGAAGTGGCCGGCGTCGCGCCGGTCGGCGTGAACGGCAACGGCGCCGGCCGCTCAGCCGACGGAATGGCCTGGGTGGCGAGGGCCCGGCCGCAACGCTCGGTCCCGGGGCGCAACGGCTCGCCGCCGCCCCTGTAACGAGCGAGCCCCGATCGTCATCCGGAGAACCACGCGCGTCGAATATCGCGTCGGAGGCGTGGCTGCGTCCCGTTGCCTAATCGACGTACTCGCGTCGCGCCGGAGCGGTAGCCTCCCGACCATGCAATCAAATCAAGAGGAGCCGACATGACCAGCACACTTGAGACGACCGGCGGCACGCTCGTCTACGACACCTTGGGCGACGCTGCCGAGACGATCGTCTTCGTGCACGGCGCAGGCGGGAACCACCTCAGCTGGTGGCAGCAGATCCCGCACTTCCGCGACCGCTTTCGCTGCGTGACCTACGAGGTGCGCGGTTGGGGACAGAGCCAGGATCGCTCCGGCGAGGGGCGTGCGGCGTTTCGCCGCGACCTTGAGGAGTTGATGGACCACCTCGAGATCGCCGACGCTGTACTGGTCGGTCAGTCGATGGGCGGGTTCTCTGTGCTGCCCTACGCCGTTGCGCATCCCGATCGCGTTCGCGGGCTGATGATGGCCGACACCTTCCTCGGGATCTGGGACGAGCACCTGCTGCAGGAGATGGCCAAGGCGGTCGCGCAGGCGCTCGGCAACGCTGAGGCCGGCGGGCAGACGATGATGGTCGGCCCGGCCTTCATCGATCGAAATCCCAACGGGCTGTTCCTCTACCAGCAGGTCCGCGGGCTCAACCCGCCGGTCGAGGGCGGCGACGGAGCGCTCAGCTTCGGCGTCGATCAGGGCGCGGTGGCGATCGAGGACCTGCCGGTGCTGACGATGCCGACCATCTTCCTCGCCGGCGAGTTGGACGCGATCATCCCAGCCGTGCTGATCAAGGCCGCCAGTGAACACGTCCCCGGCGCGCGCTACGTCGAGGTGCCCACGGCCGGCCACTCGGTCTACTGGGAGCTGCCCGACGAGTTCAATGCGATCCTCGACGGCCTCGTCGCCGAGGCGTATCCGGCGGGCGACTAGCGCCCAGGACCATGACTTAGCGGTAGGGACCGGCGGGACGCTCGGTCAGTTGCTCGCGAACTGACCGATGTTCTCGTGACCAAGCGCGTTGTTGTCGGGGTCGACCAGTTCATCGGGCAACGGCAGCGTCTGTAGCCACGACCAGATGTCGGCGATGTCCTCGGGCGGCACATCCTCGGGCTCCTGCTCCGGCATCACGCCGCGCGGCTGGCGGTACTGCGTCAGCACGCCGTGGATGTCGAGGCCGGTCTGAGCGATCGTCGGGCCGACGATGCCCTCGGCGGTGTCGCCGTGGCAGACCTGGCAGCCGTTGGCGATAAAGAGCTCCGCGCCGCGAGACGGGCTCGCGCCGGCGGTCAGCGCTTCCTGATCGATCTCTTCAATCGGCAGCGGCGCGGCGGCCTCGCAGGTCAGCGGCAGGCGCTCCACGAGCTCGAGTGAGGGGTCGGCCTCCTGACCTTCCTCGATGCAGTGCTCGCCGCTGCTCCAGAGCGCCGCGGTCGCTTCGTTGGCTTCCACGCGACCGCCCAGCTCGTGACGGTCTGCGCCCTTGACGATCGCGAAGCCGACGAGGGCAAACACGCCCGCGATCAGCATGCCGAACATGATCACCAACCCGAACGACTGGGGAATTCCCTGGCTCGGCATCTTCGTTCACCTCAGCCCGACGCGGCCCTCATGGAGGCATCAATGACCGCGCGGCCAGCGCATATGGTAGCCACGCCCTCCGTTAGGGGGAACGCCGCGTTACTGCTGCTTGGGCGCGCTCGGTCGGGTCTTTGCCGCGCCGTAGTCCTGGAACGGTCCGTCGCGCCAGTTGAGCGCGGCCTTGAGGCCCTTTTCGCGCGCGATCGCGCCGAAGTTGCCGGCGCTGCCGCGGTAGGTCGAGAGCGCCTGAATGTCGGCGCCCACGGCCAACGCCGTGCGGATGCCCATCACTTCGTAGGCCCGGTTGATCCCACGCTTGCTCATCTGCACCATGTCCGGCTCGATGTTGGCGATCCGCTCCGCGAAGGCTTCGGTCGCGGCGGCAAGCTCGTCGACCGCGAAGCAGCGGTTGGCCCAGCCCAGCTCGACGGCCTCGGCGCCGGTCACTGAGTCACCGGTGTAGGTCAGCTCGCGCGCCTTGCGCATCGACATGTGCCAGGGGTGGTAGAGCACGTCCACGGTCGTCATCGCGCGGACGGGCGGGTAGCCGATGATTGCGTCTTCGGCGACAAACATCAGGTCGCACATGCTGGCCAGCTCCGAGCCGCCCGCCAGGCAGTAGCCGTGCACCTGGGCGATGACCGGCTTGGTCAGCTCCCAGATCTGCCAGTAGCCGCTGAGCAGGTGCTGCGGCCACTGTCCCTGCCCGGGGTGAATCGGGCCGACGCTGGGCAGGCCCGAGCGCAGGTCGAGATAGTCCGACTCGGACAGGTTGGGGACCGGCGTGATGTCGTAGCCGGCCGAGAAGGTGCGCCCCGCGCCGCGGATGATCACCACGCGGACATCGGCGTCGGCCTCGGCGTCCTTGAGCGCGCTGAACATCTCGGCGCGCAGCCGGTGGCTGAGCGCGTTCATCTTCTCGGGTCGGTTCAGCGTGACGATCGCGATCCGGCCCCTGGTTTCGTACAGAACGTCTTCATACTCGGTCATCATCAGGCTCCGTGGCTGTTCGACACTGGTCGAGCTGGCCGAACTGGTTGTCTGGTGGGGAACTCAGGCAGGTTAGGGCAACGGTCGGCTTGTGCGGGCGATCGCGGCTGCGATCGTGCTCGCATCGACCACGCCGATCAGCCGTTCGCGGTAGATGCCCCGGGCGTCGATCAGGTACAGCTCGGGCAGCCCGTCGACGCGGTAGTGCCGGGCGACCACCGCTTCGGCGTCGATCGCGCTGTCGAATCCGACGGCGATCTCGGCGTAGGCGCGCGTCGCCCCCTCCCACGTGTCGTAGGTGTTGACAGCCATCGCGGCGAACTCGCCTTCGTTCGCGCCCTGCTCGCGCCACACCTGATCGAGCGCGCGTAGCAGCTCGGCGTCGCCCGAGCCCCACGATGCCCAGAAGGCGATCACGACCGTCCGGCCGCGGAAGTCCGAGAGCGCCAGCACGCCCTCACCACCGAGGCGCGGCAGTGCGAAGTTGGGCGCCCGCTCACCCGGCGCCAGCCGTGGCGCGTCTTCGTCGATCCCCCCCGCCGGGAGTGGGATGGTGACACGCACGAGCACCGACGAGCTGCGCACCCAGCGATCAACTCGCGCCGCGTCCCAATTGAGGAAGCGCAGCTCGGGCTGGATCACACTCGACTTGTCGTCCAGCTTGACGCCGATCGCGAACTCGATCCGGCGACTGGGATTGCGCCGAGCGCGGATGTGCAGCGTTGCCTGGCCGAGCTCGATCGTTCGCGAGCGCAGCCAGCTGCCAACGGTGGCGGTTTCGAAGGGGAAGAACCGGGCGTCGGGGCAGCTCCGCGCTGCTGTCGCTTCGAGCTGCAGGCAGAACTCAACGCGCCCGTCGTGGGCTTTGCGGGCGATGACCCGAACCTCCGCGGCGTCGCTCTGCGCGGCCGCGCCGGCGGCGTTGAACAGAGCGACGAGCAACGCGAGGGTGACCGCCGCCAACAACAGCCGCGACACGGTCAGGCAGGGTTCATCGAGAAGTTGTGGTTGCCGAGGAACGCGCCCGCGCCGGCGACTGCGAGGGTGAGCAGCAAGCCCACGATCGAGAGCACGATCGTGATCCGGCGAATCCGCACCAGCGCGGCGCTGTCACCATCCGCGCCGGCGGCGACGCCCGCGCGAGCGAGCTGGAGCTGGCGCGGGCCGAAGACGAACTGGTGCAGGCCGATCACGCCGATCATCGCCGCCCACAGAGCCATCTTGGTCACGAAGATGATGCCCCAGCGCGCGTCGTAGATCCCCGAGCCGAAGTTCTCTGCCTGATCGAGGCGCGGGTCGATCATCGCGCCGCCGGTGACCACGATGATGATCATCGCGACGATCCCGATTCGTCCGAAGCGGCGGGTGAAATCTTCCAGCGCGTTGAGCCAGAATTCGCGGTCGCCGGTCGCGCGCAGCGTCGGCACGACCGCGGCCGCAGTGAGCACCTGCCCGCCGAGCCAGACCGACACGGCGATCACGTGCAGCCAGATCAGGATCGAGAGAACGGTTTCCGACATCGTGCGCTCCTCGTGCGCTGGTGGCGCTGAGACTACCGAAGCAGCGCGCTAGAGGATGGGGTCGACGATGATCGCCTGGTCGCGCTCGGGGCCGACGCTGACGAGCGCGGCGGGCGCGCCGATCAGCTCCTCGATGCGCCGCACGTAGGTCTGAGCGTTGGGCGGGAGATCGTCGAAGTTGCGGCAGTGGCTGGTGTCGGTCTGCCAGCCGGGCAGCTCCTCGTAGACGGGCTTGGCTGCGGCGATCGCCGCGCTTGAGCTGGGGAAGGTCTCCACGCGGCGGCCGTCGATCGTGTAGGCCACGCAGACTTTGAGCAGCTCGAAGTCGTCCAACACATCGACGCGCGTCAGCGAGATGCTCTTGCAGCCGTTGAGCCGAATCGTGTAGCGCGCGGCCACGCTGTCGAACCATCCGCAGCGACGCGGCCGGCCGGTGGTGGTGCCGTATTCGTGGCCCGCCTCGCGCAGCCGCTCGCCCTCTGCGCCATGCAGCTCGGTGGGCATTGGCCCGTTGCCGACGCGCGTTTGGTAGGCCTTGTAGACGCCGATCACGCGGTCGATGTCGCCCGGCGCGATGCCCGCGCCGATCGCCGCGCCCGCCGCCATTGAGGTCGGGACCGACGAGGTGACGTAGTCGTAGGTGCCGCAGTCGAGGTCGAGCAGGCTGCCCTGCGCGCCCTCCAGCAGGATCCGCTGTCCATCGTGCAGCGCCTGTTGACAGATCGCGCTGGTGTCGGTCACGTAGGGGGCGATGCGCGCCCAGTAGCCGCGGTAGTTGTTGAAGATATCGTCGAAGTCGAGCGGCGGCAGATCGTAGAGCTTGGTCAGCACCTGGTTCTTGTAGTCGAGCACCATCTGCAGGCGCTCGCCGAAGCCTTGCGGGTCGGCCAGCTCGCTCATCCGAATGCCCCAGCGCGCAACCTTGTCGGTGAACGCCGGGCCGACGCCCTTCCCGGTGGTGCCGACCGCCTTGTCGCCGCGCATCGCCTCGTCGGCGAGATCGATGATCGGGTGCCAGGGCATGATCAGGTGGGCGCGGTCGGAGACGCGCAGGCGCTCGGTGCTGACGCCGCGCGTCTCGAGCTTGGTGATCTCCTCGATCAGCACGGCCGGGTCGATCACGACGCCGTTGCCGATGATCGAGGTTTTCTCGGGGTAGAAGATGCCGGCGGGTACCAGATGCAGGGCGAACTCGCCCATCCGATTGACGATCGTGTGCCCGGCGTTGTTGCCAGCCGAGTAACGAACCACGATCGACGCCTTGCGGGCCAGGAGGTCGACGACGCGGCCCTTGCCTTCGTCGCCCCATTGGCCGCCAATCACGACGACTGCGGGCATGCGCGTGCTCTCCCTGAAGTGTGCATCGGTGCTGCGGGGATTTGGTAGTGCCTGCAACGGCGGTCGGGACCGAACGGATCAACAGCGACGCCGTCCAACGCAACCGCACGCGAGCGTAGCACGCATGCGGCGCAGCGCGGCGCAGTCCGGCGGCGCGGCACGCTACATTTCAGTCATGAGCGAGCACTTGGGCGAGGAGCCGCTGCCCGCGGCTCCACCGTCGCGCCTGATCGAGCGCAAGATCGCGCTTGACGGCGTGACGCAGGAGTTTCCGCTGGAGCGTTGGCTGGTCACCGACGAACTGATCGTCGGTCGCTGGCTGTCCGACGGCGCTCCGCCGTTCGAGGGCTCCGCCGGCTTCACCTCCTGGGGCGTCTGGTGGCCCGGGCGTCCGTACGGCGGCTACCGCATCCATCGCCCCGACGGCTCGCTGCGGCTCTACCGCTTCGACGCGCTGGAGGCCGTGCGCTGCGACGGCGAGGTGATCGAGTACCACGACCTCCTGCTCGACGCGCTGATTCGCCCCGGCCAGGAGGCGGCGATCGAGGATGAGGACGAGGTGGCCGAGGCTACTGCGGCGCATCGGCTCACGATCGAGCAGCGCTGGCGGATCGCCTGGGTGCGCGGGATGTTCGAGCGCCAGCCCGGCTTGCTCTGCGATCGGATGGACGCCGCGATCGATCAGGCGGTCGCCGCCGTGCGCGCCGAGACGTTCCCGTCGCCGCACGCCGCGGGCTCCTAGACTCGCTACATGGCTCGACCGTTCGTCAAGTGGGCCGGCGGCAAGCGGTCGCTGCTCGGTGCCCTACCGGACGCAGCGCCGCGCGCGATCAACTCCAAGCCCGGCGCGCGCCAGCCCGTGCCAGGGTTCCTCATTCAGGCGGGCTAGGCTCCGAGCGGAGGCGATCTGCGTGGCTGATTGGCTCAACCAGCTCTACTTCGGGGACAATCTGGGCGTGCTGCGTGAGCACGTGGCCGATGAGTCGGTCGATCTGATCTACCTCGACCCGCCGTTCAACTCCAACGCCACCTACAACGTGCTCTTCCGCGAGCGCTCCGGCGAGGAGTCGGCCGCCCAGATCACGGCGTTCGACGACACCTGGCACTGGACAATCGATTCGGAGCGGGCCTACCAGGAGGTCGTGCTGCGCGGCCCCGAGCCGCTCGGTCGGCTCCTGCAGGCGATGCGTGAGTTCCTCGGCCAGAACGACATGATGGCCTACCTGACGATGATGACTCAGCGGATGGCCGAGCTACAGCGGGTGTTGAAGCCGACGGGCAGCATCTACCTGCACTGCGATCCGACGTCGAGTCACTACCTCAAGCTGCTAATGGATGCAACCTTCGGGCCGGACCAGTTCCGCAATGAGGTGATCTGGAAACGTACCAGCGCGCACAGTGACGCCAGACGCCACGGTCGAGTCCACGACACGCTCTTGTTCTTCTCGAAGTCGGAGGAGTATGTCTGGAACGAGTCCTTTCGGCCGTATGAGGCTGACTATGTGGATCGGTACTATCGATATACCGATCCTGACGGGCGGCGATTCATGTCTGCCAATCTCGGGACAGCCGGACTTCAGGGTGGCGGCTATGAGTATGAATGGAATTGTGTGACACGCGCCTGGCGCGTGCCGATCGAAACCATGACGCAGCTCGATGCAGAGGGTCGCGTGTACTACACGCGAAACGGCATCGCGAGAAGGAAGCGCTATCTCGACGAGGCGAAAGGGCAACCCCCCCAGGACATCTGGTCGGATATTGCGGCGCTCAGATCGTGGCATCGAGAGCGGCTCGGCTATCCCACACAAAAGCCGGAAGCGCTGCTCGAGCGAATCATCAACGCCAGCAGCAACGAGGGCGACATCGTGCTTGATCCGTTCTGCGGCTGCGGAACAGCGGTCGCGGTCGCCGAGCGGCTCAAGCGCTGCTGGATCGGCATCGACATCACGCACGTCGCCATCGCCCTGATGAAGCACCGCCTGCGCGACAGCTTCGGCGCTGATCTCTCCGACTTTTCCGTGGTCGGCCTGCCTCAGGATGTTGAAAGCGCTCGCGCGCTGGCCACCGAGAGCGAGCACGACGGCCGCTACCAGTTCGAGTACTGGGCGCTTGGGCTCGTTGACGCGCGCCCGGCTTCGGGCGGCAAGAAGGGCGCTGATTCGGGCGTCGATGGCTACATCAATTTCTTCGATGACAATAGCGGCAAGGCCAAGCGGATCATCGTGCAGGTCAAGAGTGGACATGTGAATCGCGGCCAGATCGCGACGCTCAAGGGGGATATGGAGCGCGAGCAGGCGCGATGCGGGCTGTTCATCACGCTCAGCCCGCCGACTGAGCCGATGATCCAGGAAGCGCTCTCGGCCGGCTTCTATACGCCGAATAACCTCCCCGACAACAAGTATCCGCGAGTTCAGATCCTCACGATCGAACAGCTGCTGGAGGGGACGCAGGCGGAATATCCCCGCTTCGCCGCGAACTACACGTTCAAGCGCGCACCGCGGCGGCAGCTTGACGAGGGCTTCCAGCCCGTGTTGGGCAGCTAGGTGATGGTGAGGGGCGCGCCGGATCCGCAGAGCGGGCATTCGTCGGCGGGGTAGCTGGGGACTTCCAGCGCGATGCAGGCGAAGAACGGGAGGCCGAAGTCGGTCGCGCCGTTTGTGCGGTCGACGACCACGCCCACGCCGACCGGCTCGCCGCCCGCGGCGCGCACTGCGTCGATCGTCTCCTGGACCGAGCCGCCGGTGGTCAGCACGTCGTCGACGACCAGCGTCGGCTGGCCGGCTGTGAAGCTGAAGCCGCGCTCGAAGACCCGGCCGCCGGGTGTTCCGCGCTCGGCGAAGAACATCCGCGTGCCAAGCGCGCGCGCGGTCTCGTGCGCGAGCAGAATCCCGCCCGTCGTTGGGCCGACCACGACCTCGATCGCTGCTCCGCTGAACCGCTCGGCGATCTGGGCGCACAGCCGGGCGGTCACCTCGGGATGCTCGAGCAGCCGGAACTTCTCCACGTAGATCGGACCGTGCCGGCCTGACGCGTACTGGAAATGCCCTTCCAGCACCGCGCCGACCCCACGCAGCGACGCGAGCGCCGCATCTGCGTTGGTCATGGGAGCAACTCTCCTGTCTCGTCGATGGTGGGCAGGCCGACGCCGGTGCTGATCCGGTCGAGCGGGAACCAGCGCAGGATTACCTCGCCGACGATGTGGTCCTCGTGGATCGGCCCGAAACTGTGCGAGTCGGAGCTGCGGTTGCGATTGTCACCCAGCACGAAGTAGTGCTCGGGGGGAATCCGGGCCGGGCCCCAGCTGTAGTTCGGCAGCGCCGCGGTGTAGTCGAACTCCTGCAGCCGGTGGCCGTTGACCCAGACCCGCCCGTCGCGCACCTCGACGGTGTCGCCGGGCAGGCCGATCACGCGCTTGACGAAGTCCTTGTCGGAGTTGTAGGGCGGACGAAAGATGACCACCGAGCCGCGGTCGGGCCCGCCCATCAGGAACTCGCCGTTGTTGCGGCCGGGGATCAGCGCGTCGAACGGGCCGATCTTGAGCTTCCAGTAGCCGACCTTGTTGACCAGCACGAGGTCGGAGTTGTTCAGCGTCGGCAGCATGCTGCTGCCCTCGACCTGAAAGTTCTGCACCGCCTCGCGAGCCAGCAGGAAGACGACCAGGCCGAGAATCAGCATCTCGATCGTCTCGCGCAGCGCGCCGGTCTGCAGTGACATCCCGCTCCCTCGCGCTCACGCACCCACAGCGAGGCCAGCCTATCGCGCACTACCATCGGCAAAGGCGTGGTGGAATCGACGCCGATTGCGACAGGAGTCCGAGCATGCGAGCACGACGCGTCGGCGACGGGCCCATCATCCGTCCGAACATGGACACCCGGATGGGCGTGAACATCAACGGGCCCTCGCTGATCCGCACGCCCGAATGGCTGACCGACGCGCCGGGCGCCTACCTGCTCTATTTCGCCGACCACCACGGGCGCTACATCCGGCTGGCCAGCGCGGATTCGGTTGAGGGGCCGTGGAGCACCTACGAGCCGGGCACGCTGGCCGTCGAGCAGACCGCATTCCCTCACGAGCGCGAGGATTTCAACGTCGACGACCCACGCATCGCGGCGGGCATCGAGAGGGGCTGGTTCTACCCGCACGTCGCCTCCCCCGATGTGCACGTCGACGAGGAGCGGCGCGAGATCCGCATGTACTTCCACGGCGCGTTGCCCGACGGCAACCAGCGCACCCGCGTGGCGCGGTCGAAGGACGGCATCCAATTCGAACCGGCTGAAGAGCTGCTGGCCAACTCCTATCTGCGGATGTTGCAGCGCGAGGAGGACTGGATCGGCATGGCGATGCCGGGCATCCTCTGCCGCTCCGACGACGGACTGACCAACTTCGAGCACGGCCCACAGCTGTTCAGCAACGACATGCGCCACTGCGCGCTGCTGCAGCGCGGCGATACGCTGTGGGTCTTTTGGACGCTGGTCGGCGAGGCGCCGGAGCGAATCTACGTCTCGGCCGTCGACACGCGCAGCGACTGGCGCGACTGGCAGGCGGGACCCGAGCAGGAGCTGCTGCGGCCCGAACACGACTGGGAGGGCGCCAACCTGCCGCACGCGCCCTCCGTGCGCGGCTGGTCGCCGGATCCGGTCAATCAGCTACGCGACCCTGGCGTGTTCACGGAGAACGGCCGGGCGTGGCTGCTCTACAGCGTGCAGGGCGAGCGAGGGATCGCCCTGGCCGAACTGGACCTCTAGCTGGAGTTCGCTTGAGCGATTCTGCGTCGCCGGCCTGGTACCCGATCTTCCTCGACCTGCGGGCGCGTCCGGTGCTCGTGGTCGGCGGCGGAGCGCTCGCGGCTGAGAAGGTGCGTGGGTTGCGGACTGCGGGGGCTGCGATCACCGTCGTGGCGGAGCGTCTGGACGATGAACTGATCGGCCTGCGCGACGACGACCAGATCGTGCATTGGCCGCGCGAGTACTGCGACGGCGACATGCAGGGCTTCGCAGTCGTGATGGCCGCGCAGGGCGACGCTGCGGCGAATGCCCGACTCTCGCAGGAGGCCCGGCGGCGCGGGATTCTACTCAACGCGGCCGACGATCCCGCCAACTGTGACTTCATCCTGCCCGCGGTGGTGCGCGAGTCGCCGCTGACGATCGCGATTTCGACCGGCGGCGGCAGCCCCGCGATCGCGCGGCGGGTTCGCGAAGAGCTGACCGCCTACTTCGGCGACGACACCGCGCCGCTGGCTGAGCTGGTCGCCGAAGTGCGCGCCGACCTGCGCCGACTGCGCGTCTTCCGGCCGATCCCCGCCGACGCGTGGCAGCAGGCGATCGATGGCCGTCTGCGTGTGTTGCTGGCGCAGCGCAGCCGCGGCCAGGCCAAGGCGCTGCTGCTCGCGCGGCTGGGCGCGCCGCTGCGCGACCACGCGCAGCCGCGGCTCGACAGCCTGCTCGAACCCTGCCGCGTCTCGAGGGACGCCTGAGATGGCGCCGCTGCGCCTCGGTACCCGCGGCAGCATCCTCGCCCGGATCCAGACTGCCGAGGCCGCAACCGCGATTCAGGCCGGCGGCGCTGAGACGATTGAGGTGATCATCCAGTCGGAGGGCGACCGCGACCGCACGACCTCGCTGCACACGCTGGGCGGGCGTGGCGTCTTCGTGCGCGCGCTTGAGCAGGCGCTGCTGGATGGCGCCATTGATGTCGCGGTGCACAGCGCCAAAGACGTGCCCTCGGCGCCGCTGGACGGGACGGTGCTGGCGGCGTTTCTGCCGCGCGCTGATGTGCGTGATGCGGTGGCGACGCGCGACGGCGCTCCGCTCGCTGCGCTGCCGCCGGGCTCGACCGTGGGCACGGGCAGTCGGCGGCGGGCGGCGCAGCTGCTGGCGCGCTGGCCGCAGCTGGTGCCCACCGATATCCGCGGCAACGTCGATACGCGGCTGCGCAAACTCGCCGACGGCGAAGTCGACGCCCTGCTGTTGGCCGCCGCCGGCCTGATCCGGCTGAATCGAGCAGACGCCGCGACCGAGCTGCTGCCGCCCGACGTGATGCTGCCCGCCCCCGGCCAGGGAGCGATCGCGCTGCAATGCCGCGCCGACGACACGGCTACCCGCGCCGCGCTTGAGGCTTGCGACGACCGCCCGACGCGGGTGTCGGTGAGCGCCGAGCGCGCGGTGCTCGCTGCGATTGGGGTCGGCTGCAGCCTGCCGATCGCTTCGCTGGCGCACACGCGCGGCGGGCAGGTGACCGTGCTGGCGCGGTTGCTCAGCCTCGATGGCGCGCGGCGCATCGAGGTGCAGCGTTCGGGCAGCGATGCGGACGCCGTCGAGATCGGCAGCGAAGTGGGAGCGCTGCTGCTCGATCGGGGCGGCCGGGAGTTGCTCGCGGAGATCGAGCGATGAGCAGATGAGTAGCGGTCGCGTCACGCTGGTCGGGGCCGGTCCGGGCGATCCCGATCTAATCACCGTCGCCGGCCTGAGCGCGCTGAGCAGGGCAGATGTGGTCGTGCACGACCGTCTCGTCAGCCGTGAGCTGTTGGCGCACGCGCCCGCCCGGGCCGAGATCATCGACGCCGGCAAGAGCCCCGCCGGCTCGGGCTCGCGCGGCATGCCGCAGGAACAGATCAACGCGCTGCTGATCGAGTGGGCCCAACGGGGATTGCAGGTCGTGCGCCTGAAGGGCGGGGACCCGTTCGTCTTCGGCCGCGGCGGCGAAGAGGCCGACGCGCTGCGCGACGCGGACGTGCCCTTCGAGGTGATTCCCGGCATCAGCTCTGCGACCGCTGCGGCGGCACTGGCCGGGATCCCCATGACCGACCGTCGGCACGCCTCGAGCTTCACCGTGGTGACCGGCCAGGAGGCGGACAACGATGCACCGCCGATCAACTGGCGGGCGATCGCGCGGACCGGCGGGACGATCGTGGTGCTGATGGGCTGGCGCGCGCTGCCCGAGATCAGCGCGCGCCTGATCGACGCCGGCCTGGCCGCCGACACGCCCGCCGCCGCGATCGAGCGGGCCTCGCTGCCCGAGCAACACAGCGTGACGAGCACGCTGGCCGAGCTGCCGGTTCTCGCCGCCGCCGCGGGCCTGCGGCCGCCCGTGACGTTGGTGATCGGCCGCGTCGTCGAGCTCGGTGACCGCCTCAGCTGGCGCGAGTCCCGGCCCTTGCACGGACGGCGCATCCTGGTCACCCGTCCGGCCCACTCTGCCAGGGCATTTGCCGCGATGCTGCGCGCGCACGGCGCGATCCCGGTGGTGATGCCGGCGATCGAACTCCGCGACGCAGACGCGGCGCTGATTGATGGGGCGATCGAGCGGCTGCGCCGCGGCAGCTACGACGACGTGGTCTTCACCAGCGTCAACGGCGTCCAGCGGTTCCACGAGCACCTGCGCGAGGCGGGCGGCGACGCGCGTGGCTACGGGGGGGTGCGGCTCGCCGCAATTGGGCCCGCCACGGCCGCCGCGCTGGAGCGCGTCGGCCTGCGACCGGACGTCGTGCCCGACCGCTACACCTCAGCGGCGCTGCTCGACGCGCTGCTCAGCGGCTCCGTCCGAGGTCGCCGGATCCTGCTGCCGCGCGCCGCTCAGGGAAGCGCCGCACTCAGCGATGGGCTGCGCGATGGCGGGGCGCAGGTCGACGATGTCGCCGTCTACGACGTGCAGACGGCCGCCCCGGTCCAGGCGGTGCTCCAGCAGCTGCGCGACGGCGAGGTCGATACGATCACGTTCACCGCCCCTTCAACGGTGCACGGCCTCGTCGAGCAGGCAGGCGCTGAGCTGCTGCAAGGCTGCGAGGTCGCCTCGATCGGCCCGGTCACGACCGCCGCCGCGAGTGCAGCCGGGATTACTGTGACGATCGAGGCCGTGATACATACCATGCAAGGGCTCGTGGACGCGATCATCGAAGCACGCAGGGAGCGCAGCGCACCCCTATGACGACGCAACGAACCCGGCTGAACATTCCCAGCGGCCACCGCATGCGGCGGCTGCGGCGCAGCGAGACGCTGCGCGCGATGGTGCGCGAGACCCGGCTTGCCCCAACCGATTTCATCTACCCGATCTTCGTCACCCACGGGCGGGATGTGCGCGACCCGATCTCCTCGATGCCCGGTCAGTCGCGACTCTCGGTGGACCAGCTGGCGCGCGAGGCGGCGGAGCTCTCGTCGCTGGACATTCCCGCGATCCTGCTGTTCGGGTTGCCGGCCAGCAAGGATGCGCAGGGCTCCGAGGCCTGGGCTGCCGACGGGATCATCCAGCAGGCGGTGCGCGAGCTGAAGGACGCCGATCCCGACCTCGTGGTGGTCACCGATGTCTGCCTCTGCGAGTACACCGACCACGGGCACTGCGGCTTGGTCGACGACCAGGGCCGAGTGATCAACGACGCGAGCGTCGAGCTGCTGGCCCAGACTGCGGTGAGTCAGGCGGAGGCCGGGGCCGACATCATCGCGCCGAGCGACATGATGGACGGGCGGATCGGCGTGATTCGCGAGGCGCTTGACGAGAGCGGGTTCGAAGACCTGACGCTGCTCTCCTACGCCGCGAAGTTCGCCTCCGCCTTCTACGGCCCGTTCCGCGACGCCGCCGACTCGGCGCCCGCGTTCGGCGACCGCCGCGCCTACCAGATGGACCCCGCCAACGGACGCGAGGCGCTGCGCGCGATCGAGCGCGACCTCGCCGAGGGCGCCGACATGGTGATGGTCAAGCCGGCGCTGGCCTGGCTCGATGTCGTCCGCGACGCGCGCCTACGCTTCGATGTCCCGCTGGCGGCCTACAACGTGAGCGGCGAGTACTCGATGGTCAAAGCCGCCGCCGCCAATGGCTGGATCGACGAGGAGCGGATCGTGCTGGAGACGCTGACCGGCATCCGCCGCGCCGGCGCCGACCTGATCCTGACCTACCACGCCAAGGACGCCGCCCGCTGGCTGGCCCGCCGCAGCTCGTGAGCAGCCAGTCAGCAGTCAGCCAGCAGCTAGTCAGCACCCTGCGAGCATCCTGTGACTGAGGCCGCCGAGACAAGCGAACTCCCCCCGCCCGCGGTTGGGCCCGAACAGGCCGTCGCCTCGGTGCGCGCCGTGGCCTTCGATTGCTACGGCACGCTGCTGCAGCTGGAGGAGCGCGACTTCGCGAACCTGATTCACGCGATGCTCGTCGAGCACGGCGTCAGCCACACGACCGGCGAGGAGGTCTGGGCGGCCTGGATCGAAGCCTCGCGCGCGCTGGCCGAATCGGACGGGATCGTGCGCGACGGCTCGCTCGACGACCCCGAGCCGGTCTTTCGTCCCTTCTCGGAGACCTGGCCGCAGCACTTTCGGCACGCCTTCACGCACCATTCGGTTGATGCGATTCCCGCCGAGCGGGCGTTCCAGAATCTCTGGGACCACATGTCGGCAGTGCCCGCCTACCCAGAAGTGGCGGAGGTGTTCGGGGGCCTGCGCGAGCGCGGCTACCGCGTCGCGGTGGCCAGCAATGCCGACGACGGGCACCTTGCGCCGGCGCTCGAAGCGGCGGGGATCACGGCGGAGGTCGTGCTCTCGTCCGAGGCCGCGCGGTCCTACAAGCCGCGCCTGCCGTTCTATCGCCAGCTGTGCGAGAGCCTCGAGCTCCCGGCCGAAGCGATCCTCTACGTGGGCGACAGCCCCTACGCCGATGTCAACGGCTCGAACAATGCCGGGCTGCCCGTCTACCACGTGCGCCGCTACTCGGACCCCGATCGCGAACGCGGGCTGCGCGCCGCAGCGACCTGGACCTACCCTGATCTGCGCGGGATTCTCGAGGTGCTGCCCGGCGCCGCCCCAGCCTGATCCGCGGCGATCACTGCGGCATCCACACGTTTTCCACAGCCGTTCTGTATCGAGTCCGATTGCGTGACCAGCTAGGGCCGCTGCGAATAGGATGCCCTTGTGGCAAATCGCCTACCCATCTAAGCAGATCGGTACAATCGTCCGGGAGGGGGCCTACCCTTGCGCATCCAAACCAGCCAGCTCGCCCTCGAGCGCGGCCTCTCGCTTGTCAGCCACGCCGTGGCCACGCGCCATAGCCTCGACCAGCTGCGCCACGTGCACCTCGCCGCCTCCGAGGACGGCGTCAGGCTGACCGCCACGGACACCGAGATCGCGCTGATCGCGAATATCGACGCCAGTGTCTCGGAGCCCGGGGCGATCACGATCCCGCACAAGTTCCTGCATGAGCTCGTCACCTCGCTGGGTGGTGGCGAGACCGAGATCTCCGTCTCGCCCGACTCGCTCGTCGCGCAGATTCGCGCCAGCGACGCGAACGAGAGCAGCATCCACGGGATGAGCGCAGAGTCGTACCCGAACATTCCCGGGGTCGGCGCGGGAGACCTGATCAAGATCGTCGCCAGCGAGTTCCGCGAGGCGCTGCGGCACGTGGTCTTCGCCGCCGCGACCGACGACGGCCGCCCGGTGCTGACGGGCGTGCATTTCCGCTTCAAGGGCGAGCAGATGACGCTCGCCGCGGCCGACGGCTTCCGGCTCGCCGTCTACGACATGCGCGTGATCTCGGAGCTGACCGAGCCGCTCGAAATCACGATCCCGGCGCGCGCGCTGCGCGAGCTGGAGCGCATCCTCTCCGACGACGACGGCACCGTGGAGCTGTATCTGCACGGCGACCGCAGCTACGTGCGCTTCCACCTGGCCAGGACGCAGATGACGGCGCAACTGATCCAGGGCAACTACCCGACTTATGACCAGCTGATTCCCTCCGAATACCAAACGCGCGTGGTGCTGCCCGGCGACGCCCTGCAGCAGAGCGTGAAAAGCGCCGCGGTGTTCGCGCGTGAGAGCAGTGGAATCGTGCGTCTGCGCTTCCACGGCGGCGCAAACGGCGACGCCGGGATCACGCTGACGGCCAGGGCCGACGAAATGGGCGACCACCGCGGGCAGGTCAGTGCGACCGTTGAGGGCGAAGATTCGCGCATCGCCTACAACGTGCGCTACCTGCAGGAGGCGCTGCAGGTCGCCTCGCGCCAGGCCGATATCGCGATGGAGACGAGCGGCCCCTCCAACCCGGGCGTGTTCCGCGTGGTCGGCCGCGAAAACTACGTCCACGTGCTGATGCCGATGTTCGTGCAGTGGGATGACAGTTAGGCGGGGCCCTGCACGCGCGCTCGCGCGCGCCGGTGCGGTCTCGATGCCACACCGTTGCGAGGTACTGGTAGACCTGCGGTAAACGTGAGCTGCGGAGGTGGCCGCAGAGCATGTTCAGCGTGATCCATCCGTTCGTGAAGCGTGCTGGCGTCGCTGTGGCGGCGGTTGTGCTTGTCTGGCTGGCAGTGGGCGGCGCGCTCGCGCAGGACCCGCCGGACAAGGAGGATTCGAAGGTCAGTCCGTTACTGCGTGAATTGCTGGCATCCGCGCAGCAGCCGAGCGCGGCTTCGCAGCAGTCACAGGTGCCAGCCGCGGATGGTGCGGATGGCGGCGTCACGCGTGAGGTCGTCGTCGACAGGCTGGGATCGAAGTCGGCTCCAACACCGGATGAGCCGCAGGATGAGCTGATTCGTGTCGATGCGGACGGCAATGTTCAGGTCTACCTCTACATGGACTCGACGTCCGAGGAGGCGCTGGCGGAGCTCCGTGAGCTCGATGCGCGGATCGAGATCGTCAACGCCCGCTGGGGAGTGATTCAGGCCTGGATTCCCACAACGGCCCTGGACGACTTCGCGGCCCTCGACGTTGTCGATGAAGTCACGCTGCCCGACTACGCGGTCACGCGGGCCGGCTCGGCGACCACCGAAGGCGACGCGATCCACCGTGCGAGTTTGGTGCGCGCGTGGAGCGACCTCAGCGGCGCCGGCGTCAAGGTGGGCGTGATCTCGGACGGCGTCGATTCGATGTCGGACTCGCAGTCGCGCGGCGACCTCCCCGCGGATGTCGAGATCGACCCCGACCTGCCGGGCGAGGGTGACGAAGGGACAGCGCTGCTGGAGATCGTCCACGACCTCGCGCCCGGCGCCAGCCTGGCCTTTTCCGGGCCGCTAGGAAGTCTCGAAATGATCGAGGCGATCGACTGGTTGGCCAACGACGCCTTCGCTGGGGCGGGCGCCGACATCATCGTCGACGACCTCGGGTTCTACCGCGAGCCGTACTTCGAGGATGGCGCCGTGGCGCTGGCGGCGGCGGACGCGGTCGCCGGCGGGGCGGTGTTCGTCTCGGCGGGCGGAAACTACGCACGGCGCCACTACGAGGCTGAGTTCGTAGACGGCGGAGGTGGCTTCCACGCGTTTTCCCCGAATGACACGGCGATGTCGATTTCGTCGGCCTTCGTGTCGCTGTCGTCCGGCTCGCCTGGGGGTCGAGTCACTGCGCTCTTGCAATGGAGCGATCGCTGGGGCGCTGCAGGTACCGACTATGACCTGTTTGTCTGCCTGGCGGGGTGGAAGCCCACGAAGTTCAATCTGCAGAACCGCCGGTGCGCGGGCAGCACTCGAATCCAGGACGGCGACGATCGTCCCTACGAGCGCGCGGTCGTCAACCTCCCGGCGGGATCGACCGCTGACCTCTACATCCATCAATACACGGCCGGCCCCGCGACCAGGCTCGAGCTGTTTGTGGTCACGGGCTCGATCAGGGAGCACGCAGTCCCGGCGGGCGGGATCATCGGCCACCCCGCGGTCGCAGGTGTGATCGCGACCGGGGCGATCGGCTCCGGCGACCTGGGTCACGATGAGCTGGAGGCGTTCAGCGACTACGGAGCGTCGGAGATCTATTTTCCGACGCGTGAGACACGTGAGAAGCCGGAGCTGATCGGTATCGACGGCGTGGCGATCAGCGGCGCCGGCGGTTTCCGCAGCCCCTTCTTCGGGACGTCCGCAACGGCGCCGCATGTGGCCGGGGTCGCCGCGCTTGTGCTCGAGGCGACGCGTCGCGCCCAGTCGACGCTCGCGAAGAAGGCGGCCGCCGATGAGGTGTTCGACACGCTCAATGAGACCGCCGTCGACCTCGGGGAGACGGGATTCGATGAGCGGTTTGGCTTCGGAAGGGCGGATGCACTCGCGGCCGTCGCTGCGACCGGCCAGCTCTCGGCGACAACGTTCACAGTCGATTCAACCGGCGATGGGGCGGACAGCGATACGACCGACGGGAACTGCGACGACGGGAACGGAGCCTGCACGCTGCGCGCTGCGATCCAGCAGACCAACGCCGGCGTTGGCGGCATCATCGCGTTCGGGATCGCGGGCGCCGGACCGCACACGATCCAGCCCGCCACGGCGCTGCCGACGATTTCCAAAACGGTGTGGCTCGACGGGCTCAGCCAGACGGGCGCCAGCGTGAGTTCGATCAGGATCGAACTCGACGGAACCAATGCGGGGACGACGACGAACGGTCTGACCGTCGCGGCGGCGGATAGCTGGATCCGCGGGCTGGCGATCAACCGGTTCGGCGCGGCCGGGATCGTGGTCCAGACGGCGGGCGCGCAGGTGATCGAGCACAACCGGATCGGTACGAATCCCAGCGGCGCGACGGACCAGGGCAACGGGGGAGTTGGCGTCTCGATCGTTGGGGTGGCGCGCGTGCAGATCAGGAACAACGTGATCTCCGGCAACGGCTCACACGGGGTCAGCGTCTCGGGGAGCGCGGCGCTGGGAACGCTCGTGACCGACAACGTGATCGGGGCGAGCGCCAGCGGGACGGTCGATCTGGGCAACGACGGCGCGGGCGTCTACATCTCGAGTGCGGTCACGAGCGAAGTCAGGCGCAACCTCGTCTCCGGCAATGGCTCGCACGGCGTCAGCCTCTCGGCCGCGACGGACACCCTGATTCTCGGCAATTCGATCGGAACGGCCCGGGACGGCGTGACCGCGCTGGGCAACACGGGGTCGGGCGTGCACCTCGGCAGCGGAGCGATCGACAGCACCGTCGACGAGAACACGATCGCGTTCAACGGCGGGGACGGCGTGACGATCGATTCATCGACCGCTGTCGGAAATACGGTTTGGGAGAACGCCATTCACTCGAACACCGGGCTCGGGGTCGACCTCGGCCCGGACGGCGTGACCGCCAACGACGTGAGGGATGCTGATGCCGGCGCCAACGGGCTGCAGAATTTTCCGGTCCTGACGACGGCGGGCCGGAGTGGCGACAACATCGGAATCGTGGGGCGGCTCGACAGCACGCCGTCCGCAAGATTCATCGTGGATTTCTACAGCAATGCGTCGTGCGACGCGTCCGGCTATGGCGAAGGTCAGTCGTGGCTGGGCTACAGCGTGATCGTGACCGACGGCGCGGGAGCGGCCACGTTCGAGGTGAGCACGCTGGACGGCGCCATCAATTCGGCGCAAACGCCAGTGGGGAACTTCATCACCGCCACGGCGACTCATACCTCCAGCGCCAATAGCTCCGAGTTCTCAGCGTGTATCGAGGCGGCTGCGCTGCCGTTGCTTGACCTGTCTGAGCACACAGTCGAGGTGACGGAGGGGGCCACGGCGACCTACATGGTGGCGCTGACCGCCCAACCGGCGGAGACGGTCACCGTCTCGCCGGTGACTGCGGATGCGAGCGTTGCGACCGTACTTCCGAGTTCGCTGACCTTCGAGACCGGTACCTGGAGCACCGCTCAGCCGGTCACCGTGAGCGGCGCCGCGGACGACGACCTCTGGGACGAAGTGACCAGCATCGGTCACTCGGTCGCGATCGGCACGACCACGTTCCCCGGACGATCGGTGTTGGTGGAGGTGAGCGACGACGATGTGCCCGCGATCACGCTCACGAACAGTGATTTCGAAGACGGCGTGACGTTCGATCACCTGTTGGACATGACGGAAGGCGACACCGCGACCTACACCGTCGCGCCGGCCACGCAGCCGGGGGCTGACCTGACCGTCGAACTGTCCAGCAGCGACGACACCGATGTGACGGTCGCGCCGAGCTCGCTGACTTTCAGCACGATGAACTGGATGACGGCGCAGGCGGTCACGCTCACCGCGCGCGAGGACGACGACCTCTCACACACCAGAGCGGTCATCACGCACGAAACGACCGTTGGCGGCGAGGACTTCGTGCTGGCCCGCGTGGCTGTTGACGTGGCCGACCCCGACCAGCCGGAGCTGACGTTCGCGCCGACGTCCGTCAGCGTGAGCGAGGGTCAGACCGCGACCGTGACTGCCCGGCTCGCGGCGGCGCCGAGCGAGCCGCTCGAGGTGTTGCTGGGGCTGACCGACCCCGGCGCCCTGATCGTGTGGCCGACCAAGCTGAACTTCACGCTCGACAACTGGAGCACCGGCGAGACACTCACGCTGATCGGTGAGGTGGACGCGGATGACCGAGATGAAACAGTGCTGCTCGCCGGGCTCACGCTGCTCGGGTCGGGCCTTGCACGGATCGGTGATGTCAGCGTTTCCGTAACCGACCAGGACCTTCCCGCGCTCCAGCTGTCGCTCCCGCGCCTGGAGGTGGAGGAGGGCGCCACGGCCACGTACACGGTGAGGCTCAGAGAAGAGCCGTCGGCTGCGCTGAGCTTGTCGCTGACCAGCACCGACGCCAGCGAGGCCAGCGTTCAGCCCGCGACGCTGTCGTTCGCGACCGACACCTGGGACCAGCCGCAGATCGTGACGGTGACTGCCGCGCCGGACAGCGACACCCTGACCGAGCAAGTGCAGATCCGCCATGGGGCAACGATCGGAGGCCAGAGCTACGTCCTCGCGGCGTTGACGACGACCGTGAATGAAACCTTGCTCGCCCCATCGTTCAGAGATGGCGACAGCACGGTGCGCTCGGTCGCCGAAAACTCACCCGGGGGTACGCGCGTCGGTGCGCCGGTGGCGGCGGTCGACCCGAAGGGCGACCGGTTGACCTACACGCTCGGCGGCGCGGACGCAGCCTTCTTCGAGATCGACGAGTCATCCGGCCGGCTGAAGACGAATGACTGGCTGAATTACGAGATCAGGGCGGCATACGACCTCACCGTTTGGGCCACCGACCCATCCGGCTTCATTGACATGATCGACGTGACTGTTGACGTCATCGACGTGGACGAAGCCGGATCGGTGAGCTTCGCCGAGGACGGGGGCGCGATCGAGGCCACGCTGGACGATCGGGACGGGGGCGTGACCGGTGAGACGTGGCAATGGGCCAGGTCTTCCAGCCGCATTGGCGGATGGGCGGACCTCAGCGGTGCGACGTCGGCGCGCTACACGCCCTCCAACGCCGACGCGGGGATGTATCTGCAGGCGAAGGTGTCATACGACGACGCGCATGGCTCCGGCAAGCGGGCGCAGGGCGTCAGCACCCACGAGATTCCCACGCCCGATATCCGCGTGAGCTCGCTCGTCTCCGGCCTCTCGATCCCCTGGGACCTCGCGTTCACGCCCGACGGAACGATGTTGTTCACGCAGCGGGCGGGCGTCCTGAGCAGCCGCCTCGTCGACGGCACGGTGCAGACCGTCACAGCCGACTTGAGCGACCTGTTCGCCCCCAGCGAGAGCGGATTGTTCATGGCAATCGTCGTCGATCCCGCCTTCCGCTCGAACCGACGCTTCTACACGTGCCAGGGGCACACCGGGCCTGAAGTACAGGTGATCGGCTGGACGATCGACGCCTCCTACACGGTGGCGACGCGCGTCGCCGACCCGCTGGTCGGAGGCCTCCCGACCGGCGCCATCCACGCAGGCTGCCGGCTCCGCTTCGGGCCGCAGGGCTACCTCTGGATCGCGACTGGCGACGGGAGAACCGGCACGGTCCCGCAGGACCTGACATCGCTCGGCGGCAAGGTCCTGCGGGTCAATGCGGCGACCGGCGAGCCGGCGCGGGGCAACCCGATCGCGTCGTCGCGGATCTACACCTACGGCCATCGAAACGTGCAGGGGCTCGCGCGGCGCCCGGGTACGAATCAGATGTGGTCGGTGGAGCATGGCCCGACGGAGGATGACGAGATCAACCTGCTGGCGGCTGGACGCAACTACGGCTGGGACCCCGTGCCGGGCTACAACCAGAGCGTCGCGATGACTGATCTGGTCAAATTCCCGGGCGCCGTCGAGGCCAGATGGTCATCCGGACGCGTGACTCTGGCTACCAGCGGCGGCATATTCCTCGAGGGCTCCCAGTGGGGGGTCTGGGAGCGTCGGCTGGCGGTCGCCACCCTGAAGGACCGCAAGCTGCGGCTCTTCGAGTTCGGCCCGGACGGCGCGTTGGTGAGCCATGTCATTGTGCCCGAACTCGACCGTCGGTACGGCCGATTGCGGACGCCGATGATGGGCCCCGACGGCGCGCTCTACGTGACCACCTCGAATGGCGGTGGGAACGACCGGATCCTCAGGGTCGCCGAGAACCTGGCGCCGGCGTTTCCGACCGGGCCCCGTCCGGAGCGATCGGTGGCCGAGAACACCGGTCGGGGCGTGAGCTTCGGCGAGCCCGTGGAGGCCAGCGACGCGGACGGTGACGAGCTCAGCTACACGCTGGGCGGGGCCGACGCGGCGTCCTTCGAGATCGACGCGTTCTCCGGCCAGCTGCGAACCAGCGACGCGCTGGACTACGAGGGCAGGTCGAGCTACCGAGTGAAGGTGACCGCGGCTGACACGTCGGGCAAATCCGCTGTCACCGACGTGACGATTCTGGTCATCAACAAGGATGAAGACGGTGCGCTCACGCTGTCGTCGCGGCAACCCCAGGTCGGCACCTCGCTGACAGCGACGCTGTCTGATCCCGACGGGCGCGTGCGGAGTATCGGTTGGTTGTGGGAGCGCCGTCTGCCGGGCGGGAGCGTCTGGAGCCAGATCGTCGGCGCCGCCTCAGGCAGCTACAGGCCGAGCGACGGGGATGTGGGCAGCGACCTGAGGGTGACCGCCTCGTATACCGATGGACAGGGGTCTGGGAAGTCGGTGCAGGTGCTCGTCCCCAATGCGGTGCTTCCAGCCCCGCCCATGAACCGCGCGCCCGCGTTTCCCGACACGGAGAGCGGCGAACGCAGCGTGGATGAGAACACGCCGGCGGGTCTCAACATCGACCCGTTGGTGTCAGCGCTGGACCCTGACAACGATCTCCTCACCTATCGCTGGTCGGGCGGGGGCGCCGCGGTCTTCGAGCTGATCGAATCGTCGAACGGGGTGCAGCTACAGACGAAGGAACCGCTGAACCACGAAGGGCGCGACTCCTATTCGTTCAGCGTGACGGCGCGCGATCCGTCGTTGGCAGTCGCCACGCTGACGGTGATCGTCACTGTGATCGATGTGAATGAGCCGCCGGAGTTCCGTCCAGGCAGCGAGATGCGGGAGGTCGTGCCGGGGGATGCGAGCGATCGGCCGGTTGGCAGTCGGGTGGCGGCGGTGGATCCTGACATGGGCGACGTGTTGAGCTACACGCTGGGCGGGCGGGACGGTGGATCGTTCACGATCGACGCAGCGTCGGGGCAGCTGCGGACCACAGATCCGCTGGCGCTGGGAGAGACCTATGCGGTGACGGTCACCGCCACGGATCAGTCCGGCCGGAGCGCCAGCGTCGACGTCATGATTAGCGTCGTGGCGCCGCCTGTCAGGCGCGGCGGCGGCGGCGGTGGTGGAGGCGGGGGTGGCGGGCCGCCGCCGGTGCCGATCCCGTCGGAGGTCGACTTCGAGTGGAACGTGAAGCGCGACATCGAGTCGCTGGACGGCGACAACGACCTGCCGACCGGCCTGTGGTCGGATGGCGAGACGCTCTGGGTGATCGAGAACTCCGCGAGCGGCGCTGACGAGCTCTTCGCGTACGCCCTCGAGAGCGGCGAGCGTCGGCCGGCGCGCGAGTTCGCGCTCGACCCACGCAACCGCTTCTCGCACGGCGTCTGGTCGGACCGCGAGACGTTGTGGGTCGCCGACAGCGGACAGGACCGGCTCTTCGCCTACGACCTGGCCGGCGGCGAGCGCCTGGTCGAGCGCGACCTCGAGCTCGCTGAGCGAAACCGCGACCCGCGCGGGATTTGGTCCGATCGTGTGATCTGGTACGTGCTCGACAGCGTCAAACGCTCGCTCTTCACCTATGACGTTGCGAGCGGCGAGCTGCTCGCTGAGTACGCGCTTGCCAGCCTCAATAACAGTCCGCGGGGGATCTGGTCCGACCACGTCACGATCTGGGTCTCGGACGACGGCGCGAAGCGGCTGTTCGCCTATCGCGTCGAGGGTGAAGCCCTCACCCGGATCGAGGAGGAAGAATTCAGCTTCCGACCGTTGCTCAAGGCGGGCAACGGGGCCCCGCGGGGGATCTGGTCCGACGGCGAGGTCGTCTTCGTCGTCGACGAGCAGGACGACCACGTCTACACCTACAACCTGCCGGACGCGATCGATACCCGGCTCGCCTCACTCGCGCTGAGCGACGTCGAGTTCGGCGAGTTCGACGGCCTCCAGGCCGAGTACGTGGGTCTCGTTGCCGCGGTGTCACGGAGACGACCATCGAGGCGCAGGCCGCGCAGCCGGGCGCGACCGTCGTGATCGAGCCGGCCGACGCGAATGGTGAGACGGATGACGGCCACCAGATCGTCGTGACGGGAGGGGCGGAGGCAACCATCACGGTGACCTCTGAGGACGGCAGCCGGACGCGTGTCTACCGAGTCGAGATCGCGCCGCCGCCACCGACTGTGACCGACATCGAGCTGCGGCCCGACGAGCCGATGGTCCCGATCGAGTGGCCCGGTCTCGATGGCATTCCCATCGCCGATGCCCTGCGCGGCGTTGGCGACCCTGCCGCCAATGACATCTCCGCCAGGGTCACGCACGTCGTCACCTGGGACTCGGAGACGATGGCGTGGCTGATCTACGTGACGAATCCGCGCGCACAGTCGGTGCCGGGCCTCGACACGCTCGCAAGGCTCCAGATTGGCCGCGAGTATTGGGTCAACGTGACGGAGCCCGTCACCTGGATCGTCGCTATCGGTGGCTCCTGAGCGGCGGTTCGATCCCCGTGATTCACCTGTGTCCACAGCTGACGTGAAGCGCCTGTGGGTACGTTGATCGAGCCGCGCCGTGAGGCGGCGCGCGAGCGACGCGGGGGCAGCGGGCATGATTCTCTTGCTGTGCGGCGATGATCGGTTCGCGCGGATCGAGGCCCTGAACGAGCTGCGGCGGCGGTATGACGAGGACGGCTCGCTGGTCAACAACACCGTGCAGTTCGACGCGCCGCGGCTACGGCTGGATCAGCTGCGCGTGGCGCTGGCGGCTGCCCCCTTTCTGGGCTCCTGGCGGCTGGTGCGGGTCGACGGGCTATGCGGTCGCTTTCAGCGCGGTGGGCGGCGCGGGTTGGGCGAGTGGGAGGGGCTCGGCGACGCGCTGACGAGCCTGCCGGCAACGACGCTGCTGGTGTTCACGGACGACGCGGTGAACGCGCGGAATCCGATCCGCGGACAGATCGAGGCGGTCGGCGAGGTGCGGGAGTTCGCGCCGCTGCGCGAGCAGGAGGCGCTGGGCTGGCTGCGCGAGCAGGTGCGCGAGCGAGGGTTGCAGCTCACGCGCGGGGCGGCGACCGCGCTGGTCGAGCGGGCGGCGGGCGATCGCGGCGTCCTGACCGGGGCGGTGGAGAAGCTGTCGCTGTACGCGGGCGAGGCGAGCGTCGACGAGGAGGTGGTGGACCTGCTCGTGCCGCGGCTGCGCAACGTGCGGATCTTCGATCTGCTGGACGCGGTGGCAGAGCGCCGGCTGGCGGACGCGATGCGGGCGCTGGACGATGTGCGTGCGTCGGGCGAGGACTCGCCGCGGATTCTGCACATGCTGGCGCGGACCTATCGGCAGATCGTGGTGGCGTGCGAGGTGATCGAGCAGGGCGGGGACCAGAACGAGATCGCAATGGCGCTGGGCTCGCCGGCGTGGCTGGCGCGGCGGCTGCGCAATCAGGCGCGCGCGTATCGGCCGGAGCAGGCGGACCGGGCGCTGGAGCGGATTCTGGAGGCGGACGCGGCGATCATCGCGTATCGGCGCGACGACGGCGGGCTGCCGGACGATCTGGCGGTGGAGCTGTTGGTCGCGGATCTGGCGGGGGCGCGGTAGGGCGACTGTCAGTCGCTGCGTAACCGCTGGCGCGGCGTTGCGACGTTGAGGGGGAGCGGGGATCAGACGCGTTCGACGGGGTTGTAGCAAGCGACGGCGTGACGGGGGCCGCCGTCGGCGAGGGCGGCGAGCAGGGGCTCCGCTTCGAGCCGGCACTGGGTGAGGGCCTTGGGGCAGCGGGGCAGGAACGAGCAGTGCTCGTCGACTTCGGAGAGATCGGGCGGGGCCCCGGGGATCTGCCGCAGGCGCGAGCGGCGGCGTCGGTCGAGGCGCGGCAGGCTGTCGAGCAGCGACCAGGTGTAGGGGTGGCGGGGGGTCTTGAAGAGCGGGACGATGTCGTCGACCTCGGCGATGGCGCCGGCATAGACGACGGCGACGCGATCGGCGATCTGGGCGACGATCCCCATGTCGTGAGTGATCAGCAGGATGGCGGTGCCGCGCTCGGCGCGGAGGCGCTCGAGTTCGTAGAGGATCCCGGCCTGGATGGTGACGTCGAGCGAGGCGGTGGGCTCGTCGGCGATGAGGATTTTGGGATCGAGCGCGGTGGCGATGGCGATCATGATCCGCTGGCACATGCCGCCGGAGAGCTCACCGGGGAAGGACTTGGCGATGCGCCGTGGGTCGGGCAGACGCATCTGGGCGAGCGCGTCGAGCGCGAGCTCGCGGGCGTCCTCCTTGGTCACCTCCCGGTGAGAGGTGATGACCTCCTCGACCTGGTCGCCGACCGGGAGGATCGGGTTGAGGCCGGCGATGGGGTCCTGAAAGATCATCGAGATCTGGGCGCCGCGGACCTTCCGGAGTTCGTCGCGGTCGACCAGGCTGACATCCTGGCCCTCGAAGAGGATGCGGCCGGAGGTGACGGCGGCGGAGCGCGGCAGGATGCGCAGGATGCTGAGGCCGAGCGTGGTCTTGCCGGAGCCGCTCTCGCCGACGAGGGCGAGGGTTTCGCCGCGCTCGATGCTCAGCGATGCGTGGCGCAGGGCGCGGACGGCCCCTTCGCGGGTGCGGTATTCGACGCTCAGGTCTTCGACGGTGAGGACGGGCGGCACGGCGCTCCGGGCGGGGCGAATGGGCGGACACACGGGCGGTCAGGTGGACGCCGTGGGGACGCCGCGTTGACGCCATGTGGACATCATCTGGTCGCTGGATCAGTATAGAAACGTCGGGCGCCCCGACCGCCGGGGATTCGGCCTGCGCCGGCGCGTCAGTTGGGTTGGCGGAGGACGGAGACCACGCGGCCCTGCACCTGGAGGTTGCCGGGGTCGGTGAAGATCGGGTCCATGTTGGGGTTTTCGGGCTGCAGGCGAATGCGGTCGCCCTCGCGGAAGAAGCGCTTGAGCGTGGTGATGTTCTCGTCGCGCAGCCAGAAGGCGGCCATCTGGCCGGTTTCGACGATGGTCGTCGACTCGAAGATGACGGTGTCGCCGTCGGCGATCAGGGCATCGATCATCGAGTCGCCGCGGACGGTGACGGCGAAGAGGCTGGCAGGGTCGCGGCCGCCGAGCATGTCGGGCGTGACCTGCAGGTGCTCATCGGCATGCGCGGCGTCGGCGCCGTCGGGCGCGACTACGCGGGTACCGGCGGCGATGGCGCCGAGCAGGGGGATCTGCAGCGGCTCGACCTCGAGCACGGGAGCGGGCGGGCTGACCGGCTGGGTGAGGACGATCGTGCGTGCGCGCTCGGAATCGCGGGTGATGTGGCCCTGGCGTTCGAGGATGCGCAGGTTGTAATCGGCCACGGAGGTGGAGGAGAGCTCGCAGCCGGCGACGACGTCGCGGACGGAGGGCGGGTAGCCATGCTCCTGCACGTAGTGACGCAGGAAGGTGAGGATGCGAGCGGGCTTGTCGGATCGGGCGCGGGGCTGCGCGGCGGTGGCTTTGGTGTCGGCCATCGTGTGACTCCCATCAGCGGTGCTGACCGTTCGAAAGGCGTCGCACGCGTGCGCGGAACGGGGGTTCTACCGCTAGACTCACTATGAAGACTCGCCGCGTTCCTGTCAACCGCGATGCTGCGCGTTGCACACTTACTTGCGATTCTGTGAGAGTTGATCTGATTGAGGAGCGCGTCGCCATGAGCACCGGACACCAGCCGCCCGAGACCGAGAACAAGGTTGGCCTTGTGATCGCTGCGCATCCGGACGATCCGGACTTCGGCGCGGGCGGGACGGCTGCGGCCTGGACGCTGGCGGGCTGGCAGATGCACTATCTGGTGGTCACGAACGGCGCGAAGGGCACGGCCGACCTGGAGATGACGAGCGAGCGGCTGGTGCCGATGCGCGAGCAGGAGCAGCGCAACGCCGCGACTGAGCTGGGCGTGCTGACCTGCACCTTCCTGGGCGGCGAGGACGGCGAGCTGGAGTACACGCGGGAGTATCTGGGCGGGATCGTCCGCACGATCCGACGGGTCAAGCCGCATGCGATCTTCACGCATTCGCCGGACATCATTCACCGCCGGGTGCTTGAGCCGGAGCCGGAGGATGCGCTGGCGGAGTTCCGCGGGTTTGTGAACCACCGCGATCATCGGCGCACGGGTGAGATGGCGATCGACTCGGTCTACCCGACGGCGCGCGACCGGCTGAACTTCCCGGAGCATCTTGAAGAGGGGCTGGAAACGCACAACGTGGCCGAGATGTTCATCTGGGGTAGCGGCGACGTGAACTATGAGGTCGATGTGACGGACGTGCTGGACACGAAGATTCGCGCGCTCACGCGGCACGTGTCGCAGTTCGGCGAGCGCGGCGAGGACTTCATCGAGAACGTGCGCGACCGCTGGCGCTCGCCCGACGGACGGTTCTACGAGCGGTTCGAGCGGGTCTCGCTGGGCTTCTAACGCGCGAATCAGGCTCGCTGTGCCTGGTCCGCCGCGATTCTGTCCGAGCTGCGGAGCGGAGCTGCGTCTGGAAGGCCGCGACGACGGGCGGCGCTGGTGCGGCTCGTGCGAATTCGTGCACTACCTCGATCCGAAGCTGGCGGCGGTGGTGTTGGTCGAGGACGGGGCGGGCCGGCTGCTCTATGTGCAGCGCGATCATGAGCCACAGATGGGCCGCTGGGCGTGGCCGAGCGGGTTTGTCGACGCGGGGGAGGACGTGCGGGACGCGGCGCGTCGGGAGGTGTGGGAGGAGACGGGGCTGAGGGTCGAGCTGGGTGAGCTGCTGGGGGTGTGGTCGGGCGGTGGGGATCCGGTGGTGCTGCTCGTGTGGCGCGCGCGGGTGGTGGGCGGGAGCCTGGTGGCCGGCCCGGAGGCGATGGATGTGGGCTGGCGGCGTCCCGAGGAGGTTGAGGGGAGCTTTGCTCACGATCAGGGCATATTGCGGCGCTGGCGGGAGCTGCGCGACGCGAGGGGTGAGGGCGACGCCTGAGGGGCTGTTCAGGGTTGGTTGGGTTTGTTCAGCGATGTTCAGTTAGTTCAGCTAGTGGAAGGCTCTGGGCGGTGGCGCGTCGGTGAGTTGATCGTCGCCGGAGTGGGCGTTTGTACGCTCGATTTCGCGGATGGTCTGGCGGATTTCGTGCAGCGTGGCGGCGACGGCGTTGTCGTGGCTGGCGACGAGCCGGGCGACATCTCGGGCGGCCGGTCGCAGTTCGAGAACGGGGGGCTGCTCGCGCTGATCGCTGACGACTGCGATGTGCTCGAGCGGCAGGGGCGGTCCTGCGCTGGTGAGTCGCTGGAGTCGAGCCTGGAGCAGTGTGAGCAGTTCGAGCAGCAGATCGTCGGCGAGGGCATCGGCGACTTCGGACCGGTGGGTTTCGAGCAGGCGGAGGTCGGCCAGGAGGGTGGCCTGGGAGATGTTGAGTGCGTTCGCGATGCTGCGCAGCGAGTGACCGTTCTGGCGGAGTTCGTGAGCCTTGAGGATGCGGCTGCGCCGCAGGGCTGAGATGTCCACCGATAGGACTCCTGTTCTGGTGAGAGGGTAGCACGGGATCGGTGGGGCGGTGGGGACCTGTGGGACGCTGCGCCACACCCGCGCCACACCCGCGCCACACCCGCGCCACACCCGCGCCACAGCTGCGCCCGAGGTACGGGGAAGCAGGGGAGGGAGTTAGTTGTCGGTCCAGAGCGCCAGGCGTGCGTGGCAGTGGCGGCACATGCGGACGGCCTCGATGGAGCGCTCCGTGCCGCGGACGACGTTGACGACGGCCTGCAGCAGGTGGGCGAGGCAGAAGCGGCGCTGGCAGCGCTCGCAGTCGAGGTCGTGCGGCGCGTCGCAGTCGGGCATCCCGCAGCGACCTTCGGCGTTGTGTTGGGCGGCGGCGATCTTGAAGACGAGGTGTGCTTCGACGTCGCGAATTTTGAGCTGGCAGGTGGGGGCGCTGCAGACCTGCTGACGGTCGTCACGCAGGACGCCATGCGAGTTGCAGAAGCCGAGCGCGCAGTACTGGCACTGGCCGGCGAGGGGGCGTCGGCAGCGCCACAGGCGGCGACCGCGTTGGCAGCGGGTGGCCTTGTGGTACTCGCGGATTTCGGTCACGCGGGCGTTCTCCGGCGGACGGGGGTCAGGCGGTGGCGGCGTCGCCGACGAGCGACTGGAAGCCGGAGTTGCCGCGCAGCGACTCGAAGTGGTCGTCGGTGCGGGCGGCTTCGGCATAGCGAGGGTTGAGGCTGGTGGCCTGCGTGAGGGCGGAGAGGGCGGTCTCAGCCTGGCCGAGGGTGGCGGCGGCGCTGGCGAGGCCGTAATGGGCGCCGGGCTGGCCGGGCTCCAGCGCGACCGCGGTGGTGAAGGAATCGAGCGCCTCCTGGGGGCGCTCTTCGTAGAGCAGGGTTAGGCCCAGGTTGGTGTGGGCGGCGCCGTCGTCGGGCCGCAGGTCGAGCGCGTGGCGGAAGTCCTGCTCGGCGGAGTCGAAGTCGCGCCCGAAGAGCCGCAGCAGTCCGCGGTTGACATAGATATCCGGATCGTCGGGTGCGAGCTCGATGGCGCGTTCGTAGTCGCGCGCGGCGTCTTCGGTGCGGTCCATGCGGACGAGCGCGTTGGCGCGGTTGTAGTAGGCGGCGGCGGAGTTGGGATCGATGTCGATCGCGCGGCCGTACTGCATGCCGGCCTGTTCGTAGGCGCCGGCGCCGAAGTGGGCGTTGCCTTCGTCGAGGTAGGAGGCGGCGCTGCGCGCCGCGGGGATCTGGGCCGGGGCTGCGCCGTCCGCGGTGGGCATGGCGGCGGGCATGGCGGCTGGCGCCGCGGTGGGCATGGCAGCGGGCGCCGCGGCTGGCATGGCGGCGGGCGCGGCAGCGAGCGAGGCGGCGGGTCGTTCCGCCGGGGTCGGCATCGGTGGCGCGACCGCGGCTGGCGGTGGAGCGGGCGCGGGCGCGGCCGCCGGCGTTGGTGGCGTTGGCGCCGCCGCGGGGGCGACCGCGACGGGTCGGGGCATCGGCGGCGGGGCGCTCGGAGGTTGCGCAGCAGGCGGCGTCGGCAACGCGGTGGGCGCGGCCGATTGGCGCGGTTGCACGGTTGGCGGCGCGCTCGGCTGCCACGCTGGCGCGGCGGGGGCAGCAGGCGCTACGGGCGCGGCAGGCGCTACAGGGGCGGGGGCTGCCTCGGCGGCGGCCGGGGTGTGGGCCTGGACGGCTTCGCGGGCCATCAGTTCGGCCTGCTCGCGGCGGGCCCGTTCGGAGGTGAGCTGCAGCTGGAGGTGGTCGAGCCGCTCCTGCGTGAGGTCGCGTTCGAGCTGTTGCTGTTGCTGAAGGGTGCGGTAGAGCCAGAGGCCGGCGAGCCAGGGGGCGATCCGCAGGAGGAAGGTCAGGATTTGCACGGTCTACTCCTCCGTCGCGCGATCGCGCAGGATCGCCGTGACGGCCTGGAGGCCGTTGTAGGCGAGGGCCAGGCGGTCGTGCGGCGAGATGTGTTCGAGCTCGATCAGGGTTTCATCGCGCATCGAGACGGGGTCGCTGGCGCCGAGCTGCGCGGCCGGGCCGTCGTCGTCGAACGAGATTTGCAGTTCGCGCAGGTCGCCCTGTTCGGTGACGACGACGCAGCCGATGTTGCGGTCGAGCACGCCATCGGGCTCGACCTCGATGCCGATCGTGAAGAAGGCGCCGGGGAAGGGCGGGAAGGGTCGAAGCTCGTGGGCGGCTTCGCGCAGCAGCGCTTCGAGGCGCCCAGCGGCGGCGTTGAGCGCTTCGTCGGCGAGGCGCACGCGCAGTTCCGCGCGCAAGTCGGAATCCTGGGCGGCCTGTTGGGTCGCCTGCTGCGTCGGCTGATGCGCCGCTGAGGCGTCCGGCATATGATCCCCGCTCCTTGGGCCGGTGGGCCCGGTCGCACGCAGCCTGCGCACGACTTGCCCGCGACGCGCGCACAATGCACGCACGACGCGCGCACGACGCCGGTCACCGGCAGATTATACGAATTGTCGTAATGATCGGTCGCGGCGGCAACTGTAATGCGCGCTACGATGAGCCGAACGGGCGTCGGCGGCGAGGACGAGCCCGGCATTCATGACGCACCCAAGACGGGCCATGGCTGACCATGACTGATCAGGTGTGGACCTCGCACTTGCGGATTGCGGGCGGCAATGCCGTGGAGGATGCGCCGCAGATCGCGTTCAGCGAGCGGCGCGACCGGCGTGGCCGGCTGGTGCGGATCTATCTGCTGGCGGAGTCGGCGAGTTCGGCCGGCGACAACTTCATCGAGACGTTCGTGGCGCGGGTCGGGGAGGCGTTCGACCCGACCCGGCGGTCACTGACGGGCGCGTTGACGGAGGCGCTGGAGGACCGGCACGAGGAGCTGCGGCACTGGAATCGCGAGCATCTGCCCGCTCAGCAGGTGTCGTATGGGGTGTCGTGCGCAATTCTGCGTGAGGGCGATGCGGGCATTCTGGCCCAGGCGGGGCCGTCGCTGGCGGTGCTGGCTGGCGATCCGACGTCGGGGTTGCGCGAGCTGCAGGTGCGCGCGCATCGGGGTGACGATCCGGTCGCCCAGCCGATCGGCGGGTCGGGCGCGCTGGCGGTGCAGTTCTTCCCGATGCCGACGGCGGCGGACGGCTGGGCGCTGCTGTTGACCAGCAACGCGGCGCGGCTGGTGGACGCGGCGGGTCGGGTCGGGTTGGGCCGGCTGGCGGTGGATGACGTGCTGCGCAATCTGTATCCGGGGCTGCGCGAGTTCAGCCCCTCGGCGGCGTTGGTGATCGCGCTGCCGCCGGGCGAGGGCGCGCCGTCGGGCGGTCGGCGGTCGGCGCCGGAGGTCCCGGGCGCGTTGGGCGGTGAATCGCCCTCGGGTGAGTCGGCGTCGCCAGATCCGACCGTGGCGCTGCGTTCGGACGCTGGGCTGGACGTCGGGCTGGACGTCGGGCTGGACGTCGGGCGGGATGGCGGGCCGGATGTCGCGAGGACGGAGCTCGAGGCGGCGAAGCGGGTTGAGCCGGATGCACGGCCGGCCGGCCTGCGGCGGCTCCTGCAGCGCGGCGCGGCCGCCGAGCCGGCGGTGGATCGGGACGCGGACGAGTCGGGCCGCGATCAGGGGCTGGCGGGGTTGGGGGCGGGCGTCGCGGCGTCGTTCAGCAGCCCGCCGGCGCTGCGCGGCGGTTGGCCGAGCAACCCGTTCGCGGTGGTCGATCTGCCCGTCCTGGCGGTGGCGGCGGGACCGGCTGCGCCGCCGCCGAGCTGGGAGCGCCCGCTGATGAACCTGGCCGACGAGATCCCGGCCTCGTCGGCGCACCGTCCCGAGCTGGAGCGCAAGACTAAGCGTCGGGCGCCGCCGCTACGGACGGCCCTGTTGGCGTTGGCCCTGATGGCGATCGTGCTGGCGGGCGTGGCCGCGGCGCTGCTGCTGCCGACGCTGCTCTCGCGCGGGGATGAGCAGTTCAGCCAACAGATCGGACAGGCGCGTCAGGGTCTGGCGGCGGCGGCGCTGGGGGTCGATCTGGAGAGCTCGCGGGCGGCGCTGCGGCAGGCGCGCGGCGACGTGAATCTGGCGCTGGAGCATAAGCCGCTCGACCAGCAGGCGCTGGATCTGCGTGTGGAGATCGAGGCGGCGCTGGCCGAGTTGGAGCTGGTCGTGGTGCCGACGGAGCTCTCGACGCTGGTCGACCTGGGGCGGTTCGGGCCGAGCATCGCGCTGGGGACCGTGCGGCGCTCCGGCGAGCGGCTGTATGTGCTGGACGATGCGGGCGGGCGGGTGTTCTCGATCAGCCCCGAGGGAGTGGCGAGCGTGGTGTTCACGGAGGGGGCGGCGCTGGACGATGCGGGCGAGCGGCGGGCGGCGCGACCGATTTCGCTGGCGCCGGACGGCGAGGCGCTGTGGGTGCTGGACAGCGCCGGGCAGCTGTTCCGGCTGGAGCGGGGCGGGGCGCTGCTGATCGGCCTGCCGGAGCTGGAGCGATTGGGCTCGCTGGACGCGATCGCGATCAGCGACAGCGGGCTGTGGGTGCTCGACGCGCAGGGCGGGGCGGTCTGGCTGTTCCCCCGGACGGCGCCCGACGAGCGGCTGCAGCTCGGCGCGCCGTCGCGGATGACGCCGCGGACCGATCTGGCGGCGGGCACGGAGATCGCGATCGCGGCGCAGTCGGACGGCAGCGTGGCGATCCTGATCACGCTGAGCGACGGTCGGCTGCGCCGCTTCGTGGACCAGGAGGTGCGGCCGTTGACGCTGGAGGGTCTGGACCGCGAGCCGTTGGCCCCGGCCTCGATCAGCGTGGGTGTGCCGTCGGGGCTGATCTATCTGGCCGACCGGGGCAACGACCGGGTGCTGATTCTGGGCCCTGATGGGGCGCTGAGCCGCCAGATTGCGGCCGAGCAGCTGCGCGGCGTGCGGGGGGTCGCGGTGGACGAGGCGGCCGGTCGGGTGATCTACGCGTTCGAGAGCGTGCTGCTGACCTCGCCGCTGCCGAACACGGACGACCAGCCGGGGTCGTAGGCGCGTCGTAGGCAGGATCGTGGGCCGAGCGGTCCGGCGACGGTACGCTCAGCGTCGATGTCGGTGGAGCACAGGTCGGCGGGCGACAGTCCGGTGAACAGCCGGCTGCCGGAGGAACAGGGGTCGAGCGCAATGAACGATCGTTTTCGGGTGCTGGCGTTGGAGTCGTCGTGCGATGAGTTCGCCGGCGCGGTGATCGAGGACGGCGTGGAGGTGCTCGCCTCGGTGGTCGCGTCGCAGGTGGAGATTCACAGCCGCTACGGCGGGGTCGTGCCGGAGGTGGCGAGTCGTGAACACCTGCGCAATCTGGCGGCGGTGCTGCAGGGCACGCTCGACGCGGCGGGCTGCGGCTGGGACGAGCTGGACGCGATCGCGGTGACGCAGGGCCCTGGCCTGGGCGGATCGCTGCTGGTCGGGGTCAACGCCGCGAAGGCGGCGGCCTGGGCGCGCGGGCTGCCGCTGATTCCGATCCATCACATCGAGGGGCATCTCTACGCGAACTGGCTGCGGCCGGCGCGCGAGCTGTGGGACGACACGCCGCCGCCGTTCCCATTGGTCGCGCTGGTCGTCTCGGGCGGACACACGGAGCTCTTTTGGATTCGCGACCACGGCGATGTGACCAGGCTGGGGCAGACCCGCGATGACGCCGCGGGCGAGGCGTTCGACAAGGTGGGGCGGCTGTTGGGGCTGCCGTTTCCGGGCGGGCCGGCGATCGAGCGGGTGGCCCGCACGGCCGATCCCGAGCGGTTGGCCGCGACCGAGCCGCTGCCGCGGGCGTGGCTGCGCGGCAGCTACGACTTTTCGTTTAGCGGGCTGAAGACGGCGGTGCTGCACCGGACCCGCGCGGGCGAGTTCGACGGGCCGGCGCTGGCGGCGCGATTTCAGGAGTCGGTGGTCGATGTGCTCGCGACCAAGACGGCGGCGGCGGCCGAGCAGCTGGGCGCGGTCTGCGTGATCGTGGCCGGCGGGGTGGCGGCCAACGGGGCGCTGCGCGAGGCCTTGCGCGAGCGCTGCGCGGTGCCGGTGCGGGTGCCGCCGATCGCGCTGTGCACGGACAACGCGGCGATGATCGGCGCGGCCGCGAGCTATCGCCGCGATCGCGTCGCCGCGGCGCTCGATTTCGACGTGTTCAGCACGTCGGGGCCGGCGGTGTTCTCGGCCGGCGCGCGCTAGCCAGCCGGCTCACCCGTCGCTGGGCAGGTTGAGGCTGGGGATCAGCGCGCCTGGTGGTGGTCGGTGGGCGCGATTGAGGCGGCCGAGCGGACAAACGGCGCAGGCGCCCTGGCGGCACCAGCCGCGTTCGAGCTCGAGCAGCGCCTGGGCTTCGCCGTGACGCCAGCGCAGCGCGCCGTGCGCGTCGTGTGTGTCGTTCGAGCTGAGCCGATCGCGTAGTGGGTCGGTGCGCAGGTAGCGCGCCGCGGGCAGGCTGAGCCAGCGTTGGGCGATCGGACCGGGCGGCTCGCCGAGCGCGAGCGCGGCGGGGTAGATCGCGTCGGCGAGCAGCTGACGGCTGCGCGCGGGGCCGAGCCGCTGGGGGATGCGCAGCAGCTCGACGGCAGCGCCGGGCTTGAGCCCGGCCAGCCGACGAACCGCGTCGGCGGCCCCAGCGCGGCCCCAGCGCTCGAGCAGCGTGAACAGGATCTCGACGGCGCCGGCGCGGCGGCCGAGCGCGCCGCGACCGGCTCGCCAGCCGGGCTGTTGAGCAGCGGCGCTGTGCAGCTGGTCGCGCAGGGTTGCGGACCATGCGCTGGGGTCGGCGCTGCGGGTCGCGGGCCAGGCCTGTTCGAGCGCGGCGCCGAGCAGCTCCGCGTTGTGCGGCATCGCGAGCGCGCGGGCCAGGGCCCAGGCGGCCAGCTCGTCGGGGTCGGACTCGCCCTCGGGCGGGACGCGGCGGCGCAGGAACTCGGCCTTACGTTGCAGGCGGCGCCAGGCGAGGCGGCGCAGCCGGGCCGCGACGGCCGCCGGCCCGGCGCGTTGCAGCACGTCGGTGCAGGGCGGAGCGGGCGCCGCGCCGCCGCCGGGCGGCAGCAGGGCCGCGGGCGGCGCGCCGTGCTGGGCATTGTCGGGGCCGGCGCCGAGCACATGCAGAAATACGCGGGCATAGGCGGGGTCGGTGTGGTGGCCGTGCTGACGCCAGCCGGCGGCGCGGCGGTGCAGCTCGATGTCGCCGCGCCGTGCGCGGCCGTCGGCGTCGAGCAGGATCGCGTCGCGGAAGTCGGGCCCGGCGGCGCGGTTCCAGCGCCCGGCGAAGCAGACTCGCAGTGGCGCGCCGAGCTGATCGGCGGCCGGCGTGGGCCCCGGCTCGTCGGCCTGCGCGGAGCGCTGCTCACCGCCTTGCGAATCGCGCGGTTCGAGGCGCAACCAGGGGCTCGGCCAGCGGCCCTCGGCCCAGCGCCGCTGCAGGGCCAGTTCGCCGCCCGGCTCAGGGGCGGCCGGCTGAGCCGCCGGGTTAGCGTCCGGGCTCGACATGCTCGGTCGCCTCCCCGCCCGCTTCGCCGCCCGCTTCCCGGTCGCTGTCGTGGTCGCTGACGTGCTCGCTGACCGGCTCGCTGGAGTGGCTGCGTTCGATCTGGTCGTCGCCTTCGTCGCTGCCCCGCGCGGTGCTCCGCGCGGTGCTCTGCGTGGTGCTGGGGGCGCCGGGCTCGTACGCGAACGACACGTCCTCGGCGACGCGGGTCAGCAGCCGGGCGGACGGCCCGCGCGGACGGTAGGCGCCGCGCTCCCACTCCGAGATGGTCTGCTGGCGGGTGTTGAGCTCGTCGGCGAGTTCGGCCTGGGTGAGGCCGAGGTGGGCGCGCAGGCGCCGGATCGCCGCGGCGTTCCAGGCCTCGTCGCGGCGTGTGCGGTCGGTCGAGCGGCGGTCGGGCATCGGTCGTTCGGCCTGCTGGCGGGCCGGCGGTGTGCTGGCTGCGTCGTGGCTGGGTGACTGCGGTCAGGATACACGGTAGCGTGTAGGCGCGGCGGGTGAAGCGCTTCACGTTCGGTCGGGCCGCCGGCCTGATCGGTGGCTTGACGACCGGGCTGGGCGATCTGTAGACTCCCTACTTGACCAACTATGCCCGGAACATGTCAGCCTTCGGCGAACGTCTCTCTGCGCCGCGCCCCGCGGGGTCGGCTTGCAGCTATCGGCGAGGACCACTCTGCCTGAGCTGTTTTCCAACGCGTTCCCAGTCGTTCGCGGCGGCTGCGCCGTCGCGTGCGCAGGATCGCGGTCCCGCGCGTGAGAGCGGTTCAGCCGCAGCCACAGAGTTCGGGCAGCATCAGGAGGAGTTGAGATGGTTCTGGCGACGCCGGAAGTACCGCAGGTTGTGTCGACCCCGCAGATCGTGGATTACTCGCGATTGCCGGAGGCGCACAAGCTGCCGAATCTGATCCAACTGCTGCGCGACTCCTACGAGTGGTTCCTTGAGGAGGGCCTGCGCGAGCTGTTCACGGAGATGTCGCCGATCAGCGATTTCACGGGCAACCGGATGGAGCTGTACTTCAAGGACTACCGCTACATCCCGCCGGAGGAGAGCGCGCACGAGTGCCGTCAGCGCGACGCGACCTACGCAGGCCAGCTGCGCGTGACGGTTGGGCTGCTGAGCAAGAAGACCAACGAGACCAAGGAGCAGGAGCTCTACTTCGGCGACCTGCCGCACATGACCGAGACCGGCACGTTCATCATCAACGGCGCGGAGCGCGTCGTGGTCTCGCAGCTGGTGCGCTCGCCGGGCGTCTACTTCGGCGCGAATACGGATTCGGCGACCGGTCGCACGCTGTGCACGGCGAAGCTGATCCCGAGCCGCGGCGCCTGGCTGGAGTTCGAGACCAGCAGCCGCGACATTCTGACCGTCAAGGTCGACCGCAAGCGCAAGATTCCGGTCACGACGCTGCTGCGGGCGCTCGACGACTCGGATCAGGACGAGTACTACAGCGCCGAGGACCGGCGCGGCGGGCGGCGCAAGATCGAGTCGCGGCTGGGCACCGACGAGCGGATCATGCGGATGCTGGCGGGCGCCGACGGCGACTCGCTGCACCGCTTCGTGGAGACCACGCTGGCCAAGGAAGCGCCCGGCGTGGCGCCCGAGGAGCGCAACAAAGAGTGGGCCATGCTGGAGGTCTACAAGCGGCTGCGGCCGGGCGACCCGCCGACGATCGAGACGGCGCGGGCGCTGCTTGAGGGCCAGTTCTTCAACCCGCGGCGCTACGACCTGGGCAGCGTGGGGCGCTACAAGGTCGGCAAGCGCCTGGGCGAGGTCGACTCGCTGCTGCTCGAGCGCGCAGCGGAATTGGGCCTCGACCCGGAGCGCGACGAGGCGGACCGGGCGCGGCAGCGCGCGCTTTGGCTGCGCGACCTGCTCGGCGTGGTGCATACGCAGGTGGCGATCAACAACGGTCGCGAACAGCCGGACGACATCGACCACCTGGGCAATCGCCGGATTCGGGCGGTCGGCGAGCAGCTGCAGAACCAGTTCCGGATCGGCATGGTGCGGATGGAGCGGGTCGTTCGCGAGCGGATGACGATCATCGACCCGGATCAGGCGGCGTCCAGCGCGCTGGTCAACATCCGGCCGGTGCAGGCGGCGATCAAAGAGTTCTTCGGCGGACACCAGCTGAGCCAGTTCATGGATCAGACCAACCCGCTGGCGGAGCTGACCCACAAGCGGCGGCTGTCGGCGCTGGGCCCGGGCGGCTTGAGCCGCGACCGGGCGGGCTTCGACGTGCGCGACGTGCACTACAGCCACTACGGACGGATCTGCCCGATCGAGACGCCGGAGGGGCCGAACATCGGCCTGATCGGCAGCCTCGCGACGTTCGGGGTGTTGAACAACCACGGCTTCATCAAGACGCCCTATCGGCGCGTGATCGATCGGCTGGCGCCGGACCATCCGGACCTGATCGGCCGGGAGCTGGCGGAGCCGATCGAGGACGCCGCGGGCGAGCGGCTGGCGGCGGCCGGTGAAACGGTGACGCCCGAGCTGGCGGCCCGGATCGCGGCGGTCAACGACGCGCCGGTGGCGATTCGCGGCTACGTCTCGGACGAGGTGGTGGAGCTGACGGCGGACGATGAGCGCGACACGGTGATCGCCCAGGCCAACGCGCGGCTCGACGCCAACGGCTACTTCGTTCAGGACCGCGTGGAGGCGCGCGTCGGCGAGCACTTCGATGAGGTGCCGGCGAACGAGATCAACTTCATGGACGTGTCGCCGCGTCAGATCGTGTCGGTGGCGGCCAGCCTGATCCCGTTCCTCGAGCACGACGACGCGAACCGCGCGCTGATGGGCGCGAACATGCAGCGCCAGGCGGTGCCGTTGGTGCGCCCCGAAGCGCCGCTGGTGGGTACCGGCATGGAGCAGTCGGCGGCGCGCGACTCGGGCCAGGTGCTGCTGGCCGAGGACGACGGCGTGGTCGCCGGCGTGACGACCGTGGAGGCGCCGAGCGAGGGCGGCTCGAGCAAGCACTACACGGAGATTCAGCTGCGCTACGACGGGCGCTCGTCGGTCACATCGCACCGGCTGATCAAGTTCCTGCGCTCTAACCAGGGGACCTGCATCAACCAGCGGTCGATCGTGAGCCGCGGCGACCGGGTCACGCGCGGGCAGCCGATCGCTGATTCGGCGTCGACGGATCACGGCGAGCTGGCGCTCGGTCAGAACGTGCTGGGCGCGTTCATGGCCTGGGAGGGCTACAACTTCGAGGACGCCGTGATCGTCTCCGAGCGGCTCGTGCAGGACGACAAGTTCACCTCGATCCACATGTCCAAGCACGAGGCGAGCGCGCGCGAGACGAAGCTCGGCAACGAGGAGATCACGCGCGACATTCCCAACGTGGCCGAGGAGTCGCTGGCGCAGCTGGACGCCGAAGGGATCGTGCGGATCGGCGCGGAGGTGTCGCCGCAGGACATCCTGGTCGGCAAGATCACGCCCAAGGGCGAGACCGAGCTGACCGCCGAGGAGAAGCTGCTGCGCGCGATCTTCGGTGAGAAGGCGCGCGAGGTGAAGGACACCTCGCTGCGGGTGCCGCACGGCGTCCACGGGACGGTGGTCGACGTACGAGTGTTCAAGCGCGACGACGCGGACGAGCTGCCGGCCGGTGTGGAACAGCTCGTGCGGGTCACGATCGCCGAGCGGCGCAAGCTGCAGGTCGGCGACAAGATGGCCGGACGGCACGGCAACAAGGGTGTGATTTCGACGATCCTGCCGGTTGAGGACATGCCGCACCTGGAGGACGGGACCCCGATCGATGTGGTGCTCTCGCCGATCGGCGTGCCGAGCCGGATGAACCTGGGCCAGATTCTGGAGACGCATCTGGGCTGGGCCGCGAGCATGCTGGGCTTCCGCGCGATCACGCCGGTGTTCGACGGGGCCAGCGAGGAGGAGTTGCAGGATGCGCTGGCGCGGGCCTGGATCGTGCGCGCGGCGCGCGCGCGCGGCGGCGTGGTGACCAATGGCGCGCCCGGCGCCATCGGCGCCATCGGCGCGAACGGGTCAAGCAACACCGGCGGGGGCTCGCACGACGGGCCGACGCTGGAGTCGCTGGCCGGCGACGGCACGGTCGACGAGCGCACCGCGGCGTGGCTGCGGGCGCGCGGCTACGAGGCGCAGCGGATCACTGAGGTGTTCAACGATCGGCACCCCGGCGTGGCCAGCCGGGTGGCGCTGGCGGAGTGGCTGATCGATCTCGGCGAGCCGCGCTCGGCGCGCGGCTACGCGACGCACACGCTGTTCGACAAGGCGACGCAGGTGGCGCGCGAGAATCGCGGCTCGCCGCCGATTTTCGGCAAGCAGAACCTGATCGACGGGCGGACCGGACAGGCGTTCGACCAGCCGGTCACGGTTGGCTACATCTACCTGATGAAGCTGAGCCACATGGTGGAAGACAAGATCCACGCGCGCTCGACGGGCCCCTACTCGCTGATCACGCAGCAGCCGCTGGGCGGCAAGGCGCAGTTCGGTGGGCAGCGCTTCGGCGAGATGGAGGTCTGGGCGCTGGAGGCCTACGGCGCGGCGAACATTCTGCAGGAACTGTTGACCGTCAAGAGCGACGACATCGTGGGCCGGGTCAAGGCCTACGAGGCGATCGTGAAGGGCGACACGGTGCTGGAGCCCGGCGTGCCGGAATCGTTCCGGGTGCTGCTCAAGGAGCTGCAGAGCCTCGGCCTGTCGGTCGATGTGCTGAACCAGGCTGAAGAGCGTGTCGAGTTTGAGGTGCCGAGCCGCGACGAACTGCCGCAGCTGGGCGTGAATCTGTCCGGCTTTGAAGGAGAGGAAGTGATCCGTGCTTGAGGTTCGCGATTTCGATGCGATGCGGATTTCCCTGGCTTCGCCGGAGCAGGTCCGCAACTGGTCGTTCGGCGAGGTGATGAAGCCGGAGACGATCAACTACCGGACGCTCAAGCCGGAGAAGGACGGGCTGTTCTGCGAGAAGATCTTCGGTCCGCAGAAGGACTTCGAGTGCGCCTGCGGAAAGTACAAGCGGGTGCGCTACAAGGGGATCATCTGCGACAAGTGCGGGGTCGAGGTGACGCGCAGCAAGGTGCGTCGCGAGCGGATGGGTCACGTGGAGCTGGCGGCGCCGGTTTCGCACATCTGGTTCGTGAAGGGCACACCGGCGCGGATCGCGCTGCTGCTCGACCTCTCGCCGCGCAAGCTGGAGCGGGTGATCTACTTCGCGCAATACATCGTGACCTACGTCGACGAAGACGCCAAGGCGAAGGCGATCGAGTACCTGCGGATGGACGCCGAGGACGCGATCGACGATCAGCGTCAGCGGTTGGAAGAGACGCGCGAGAAGCTGGCCACGGCCCGCGAGAAGCTGCTGGCCGACGTCGAATCGCGGCTCGCGGCCGATCTGGCGACGCAGGCGACTGAGCACGAGGCGCAGATCGCTGAGCTGCACGAGCAGGCCGTGGCGACACGTGCGATGATCACGGAGTTCGACGGCAAGAAGGCGCGGCGCAACCTACGGCTCGCGGGCGAGAAGATCGCCGACCGCGGCGATCCGATCGAGGCGGAGCAGACGCTGGCGGCGCTGGAGGCGACGCTTGAGCGTTTGCTGGGGGAGCGCGAGGCGGGCCGCGCAGCGGCCGAGGCGCAGCTGCGCCAGGCTGCTTCGGACAGCGCCGACCTGGCCCGCGAGAACGTGGCCGAGCAGGAAGAGCGGCTGCGCGAGCAGCTTGACACGCTCGAGCAGCGGGCCGAGCAAGAGCTGCAGGAGCGGATCGATCAGGACCTCGCCACACTCGCGGACCCGGTTGTGACGGGCGACTTCGACAAGGCGATCCTGACGGAGCAGCGCGCCGAGGACCTGATGGAGCAGTACCCCGGCGTGGTGCGCTGCGAGATGGGCGCCGAGGCGATCCTCTCGCTGATCAGCCGGATGGACCTGGCCGCGACGGCGGAGCAGCTCAAGGAAGAGGTGGCGACGACCGCGGGGCAGCGGCGCAAGAAGGCGATGAAGCGGCTGCGCGTGGTCGACGGTCTGGATAAGTCGACCAACAGCCCGGGCTGGATGTTCTTCCGTGCGCTGCCGGTGCTGCCGCCCGACCTGCGCCCGATGGTGCAGCTCGACGGCGGTCGCTTCGCGACGTCGGACCTCAACGACCTCTACCGGCGGGTGATCAACCGCAACAATCGGTTGAAGCGTCTGCTTGAGCTGGGCGCGCCGGAGATCATCATTCGCAATGAGAAGCGGATGCTGCAGGAGGCGGTCGACTCGCTGATCGACAACGGTCGGCGCGGCCGCGCGGTGACGGGCAGCGGCAATCACCGGCTGAAGAGCCTCTCGGACATGCTGAAGGGCAAGCAGGGTCGGTTCCGCCAGAATTTGCTGGGCAAGCGCGTGGACTACGCGGGCCGCTCGGTGATCGTGGTCGGCCCGGAGCTGAAGCTGCATCAGTGCGGTCTGCCGCGGCGGATGGCGCTGGAGCTGTTCAAGCCGTTCCTGATGTACGAGCTGGTCACGCGCGGGCTGGCGCCGAACATCAAGAGCGCCAAGCGGATCGTGGAGCGCGCCCGGCCCGAGGTCTGGGACGTGCTCGAGGACGTAGTCAAGACACGGCCGGTGCTGCTCAACCGCGCGCCCACGCTGCATCGCCTGGGCATCCAGGCGTTTGAGCCGGTGCTGGTCGATGGCAGCGCGATTCAGATTCACCCGCTGGTCTGCTCGGCGTTCAACGCCGACTTCGATGGCGACCAGATGGCGGTCCACGTGCCGCTGAGCCGCGCGGCGGTGGCCGAAGCGCGGCAGGTGATGCTGAGCACGACGAACCTGTTGCTGCCCTCGAACGGCGAGCCGGTGGTGGCGCCGACGCTGGACATGGTGATGGGCTGCTACTACCTGACGCTGGACCCGCGGACCGGCTCGTCGGCGGGCCCGCAGACCGCCATCGAGGCGCGAGCGAACGGCAAGCCCGCCGCCGTGGTGCGCAGCTTCCCCTCGTTCGAGGACGTGCGGCTGAGCTACGAGCTACAGGCGGTCGCGCTGCACGACGAGATCCGCGTGCGCGACGCGCAGCGGACCGACGGCGAGATCGTGACGACGACGGTCGGTCGCGTGATCTTCGACGAGGTCGTGCCCGACGGCGTGCCGTTCAGCGAGGTCAATACGGAGCTGGACAAGAAGGAACTGAAGCGGCTGATCAGCACCTGCTACCGCCTGCTGGGCGGCGACGAGACGGCGCTGATGGCGGACCGGATCAAGTCGATCGGGTTCCGCTTCGCGACGCGCTCGGGCACGACGATCGCGGTCGATGAGCTGCGCACGCCGGTCGAAAAGGCGCGCGTGATTCGCGACGCTGAGAAGCGCGTGGAGATGATCCGCGAGGATTACGGCCGCGGGCTGATGACGGACAACGAGCGCTACCAGGCGACGGTCAATGTCTGGACCGAGGCGACCCAGCAGATCACCGACTCGATCTCGGAGCACATGAGCGAGTACGGCTCGATCAATCTGATGGTTTCGAGCGGGGCCAAGGGCAACATCGCGCAGGTGCGGCAGATGGCCGGCATGCGCGGCCTGATGTCGGACCCCTCGGGGCGGATTATCGAGCTGCCGATCCGCTCGTCGTTCCGCGACGGGCTGTCGGTGCTGGAGTACTTCATCTCGACGCACGGCGCACGCAAGGGTCTGGCCGACACCGCGCTGCGCACGGCCGACAGCGGCTACCTGACTCGGCGGCTGATCGATGTCTCGCAGGATGTGATCATCCGCGAGGAAGACTGCGTGCCGAGCGGGATCGCGGTGCCGGGCATCCGGATCGGCGAGATCGATGACGACGGCATTCTGGAGACGCTCGACGAGCGGGTCACGGGGCGCTACACGGCGTCGCGGATCGTGGACCCGCAAACGGGCGAGATCCTGGCCGAGACGAACTCGCTGCTCGACGGGCTGCTGGTCAGCCGGCTGATCGAAGCCGGGGTGCGCAGCTTCCATGTGCGCTCGCCGATGGTCTGCCGGACGCGCAAGGGGCTCTGCCAGCTGTGCTACGGCCAGTCGTTGGCGACGGGCGCGCTGGTCGAGATGGGCGCTGCGGTGGGGATCATCGCGGCGCAGAGCATCGGCGAGCCGGGTACGCAGCTGACGATGCGGACGTTCCACACCGGCGGCGTCGCGGGTGTGAGCGACATCACGACTGGTCTGCCGCGCGTGGAGGAGCTGTTCGAGGCTCGTTCGCCGAAGGGCCAGGCGGTGATCGCCGAGATCGACGGCACCGCGGAGGTGCTGCGAGAGGGCGAGCTGCGCAAGGTTCGTGTGACCGCGGACGACATCAACCGCGACGAGTACGAGCTGCCGCCGGGCACACGGGTGCTGGTGCAGGACGGCGCGGCGGTGGAGGCGGGCGACCAGATCGCGCGGCTGCCGAAGCCGGAGGAGGAGACGGACGATCCCGAGGTGCGGCGCCTGCGGGCGCGTGTCGATGGCGTGATCGAGCGCAAGCGCGGCACGCGCCGGCTGGCGATCACTTACTTCACGACGGAGACGCGCGAGTACGACATCCCGGCCGCGGCGCGGCTGCGGATTGCAGAGGGTCAGCGGATCGAGGCTGGGGACGCGCTGACCGAGGGCTCGATCAACCCGCAGGACATGATGCGCATCCTCGGCGTGGACGCGGTGCACCGCTATCTGGTGACCGAGGTGCAGGAGGTCTACCGGGCGCAGGGTGTGACGATTCACGACAAGCACATTGAAGTGATCGTGCGTCAGATGCTGCGCAAGGTGCAGATCGACGAGTCGGGCGACTCCGACTGGCTGCCCGGCGAGTTGGTCGACCGCTACACCTACCAGGAGGTCAACACGCGGCTGATCAGCGACGGCGAGGCGTCGGCGACGGCGCAGCCGGTGCTGTTGGGGGTGACGAAGGCGTCGCTCTCGCAGGAGTCGTGGCTGTCGGCCGCGTCGTTCCAGGAAACGACGCGGGTGCTGACCGAGGCAGCGATCAACGGCGCCGTGGATAACCTGGTCGGTCTGAAGGAGAACGTGATCATCGGCAAGATGATTCCGGCGCGAGCAGTGATCGAACTGCCGCCGCTGCCGGAGCCCAAGCCGCTGCCGCTCTCGGCGGACCTGTCGGGTGTTGAGGCGGATCCGTTCTACAGCGCCGACGAGGACGACCTCGGGGAGCTGGGCTACGGCTTCGACGACGATGCCGACACGGAGGTCGACCTGCTGCCCGCGGGGGTCAGCGGATTCGACGACGACGGCGGCTACGTGGCGCTACCCACGGAGAGCTAAGAATCCTCTGAACAAGTCGGATCCCCTCTCCCCCCGCGGAGCGGGGGGAGAGGCCGAAGGCAGAGGTCGGCGTTGCGGAGCGCGGGAGCCCCCCTCTGTCACGCCGTGACATCTCCCCCCGCAAAGCGGGGGGAGAGTTATTCAGAGCTTTGCTGAGGAACTGCGGCTGGCGGCTTGCACGGAGCCCCCAGCCTCCCGTCGCGCCGAAGCCCTCACGCGCTTCGGTCGCTGCTGGGCTTCCGGCCTGCCGCTCGGGCGGAAGTGCCTAGTCGGCGCCGCGCAGGCGGGGGTCGAGCAGGTCGCGGAGGGTGTCGCCGAGCAGGTTGAAGGCGAGCACGGTGAGCACGATTGCGAGGCCGGGGAAGACGGCGAGGATGCCCTTGCTGGTGAGGAAGCGCTGCGCGCCGCTGAGCATCGAGCCCCAGGAGGGGTCGGGTGGCTGAGAGCCAAGCCCGAGGAAGCTGAGGCCGGCCTCGGCGATGATCGCGAAACCGATCGCGAGCGAGCCCTGCACGATCACGGGAGCGAGGATGTTGGGCGCGATGTGCTGGAAGATGATCCGCGGGGTGCTCGCCCCGCTGGACTCGGCGGCGAGCACGTACTCCATCGCCTTGACGGACAGCGTGCTGCCGCGCACGAGCCGCGCAAGTCCAGGGATGAAGACGACTCCGATCGCGATCATCACGTTGAACACGCCGGTGCCGAGCACGGCGATGATGATCAGGGCGAGCAGCAGGGCGGGGAAGGCGTAGAGGGCGTCCATCACGCGCATCATGACTTCGTCTTTGCGGCCGCCGAGGTAGCCGGCGAGCATGCCGTAGGGCATGCCGATGGTGACGCCGATACCGACGGAGATGACGCCGACGAGCAGGGCCGTACGGGCGCCGTGGACGATCCGGGAGTAGGTGTCGCGGCCCAGATTGTCGGTCCCCAGCCAGTGGGCGCCGGAGGGGTCGGAGAAGAGGGCGTCGAAGTCGGTGGCGATCGGGTCGTGGGTGGCGGCAACGCTGGTAAAGATGGCGGCGAAGAGGACGGTCAGGATGATGCTCAGGCTGAACATGCCGGCGGGTCGGCGCACGAAGCGGCGGGCGAACTCACGCTCGCGGGCGAAGCGCCGGCTGTTGTCGGTCCAGGGGACGGCGGCGCTACTCATAGCGGATCCTCGGGTCCAGATAGGCATAGGAGATGTCAACGAGCAAGTTGGACATGGCGACGGCGATGGCGAGCATCAGGCCGAGGGCCTGCACGGTGACGAGCTCGCGATTGAAGATCGAGTCGATCAGCAGTTTGCCGATGCCGGGCAGCGAGAAGACGGATTCGATGATGATCGCGCCGCTGACGATGTTGGAGATCTGCAGGCCGAGGACGGTGACGACGGGGATCAGGGCATTGCGGAAGCCGTGGCGCACGATCACCGTGCGCTCGCGCAGGCCCTTGCTGCGGGCCGTGCGGACGTAGTCCTGTTGCATCACCTCGACCAGTGAGGCGCGAGTCTGGCGGGCGAGGACGGCGGCCTGGGCGATGCCGATCGCGACGGCGGGCAGGATCATGCCGCGCATGTTCTGGAGCGGGTCCTCGCGGAAGCTGGTGAAGCCGAGGGCGGGGAACCAGCCGAAATCGACAGCGAAGACAAGAATTAACAAAAGGGCGAGCCAGAAGTTGGGGATCGCCGCGCCGACGACGGCGAAGACGGTGCCGAGGTAGTCGAACGGCGTGTTGGGACGCGCGCCGGCCATGAGACCGATCGGTAAGGCGAGCGCGACGGCGACGATCAGCGAGAGGATGCCGAGTTGAATCGTGACCTCGAGGCGGTCGGAGACGAGCGCGGCGACGGTGTCGCCGGAGCGCCGGCTGACGCCGAACTCGCCCTGGAAGGCGTGGTACATCCAGTCCGCGTACTGCACGAGGACGGGGCGATTGAGTCCGAGTTCTTCGCGCAGCGCTGCGACGAGGTTGAAGTCGGCCTCGGGGCCGAGGATCGCCAGCGCGGGGTCGCCGGGCAGCAGGCGGATGGTGAAGAACGTGATCGCGGAGATCAGGAAGAGGACCGGAATGGTGGCGAAGAGTCGGCGCAGAGCGTAGGTCGCCATCGGTTTCGACTCCGTGAGTCGGGCGGGGGCGCCGCCCACCTGTGTTCTGGCGGCGCAGTCTACCGACTGCGGACGCGGGTCTCCTACCTGCGCGAGCAATACCTTAGTCTTACGACAAACCATGCGGGATGGAGCATCGGCGGTCGCGGTTCGAGTGAGACCGTGCGCCGCAAGGTGCTCTACAGGAGGCATCATGAGCGAACGAACTTATTGGACCCGATTGGCGCGCAAGCGTGTGTCGCGGCGTGCGTTGCTGCGCAGCAGTGCGCGGGCCGGTGTGGGGGCGGCGGGCCTCGCGTTGGTCGGCTGCGGCGACGACGACGATGGGGAGCAGGCGGCCGCGCAGGTCGTGCAGCAGCAGGAGCAACGGCAGCAGGCAGCGCAGCAGCAGACGGCCGCGCAGCAGGCCCAACAGCAGCAGGCGGCGCAGCAGGCGCAGCAGGCCGACGATCAGCAGCAGGCGGCGCAGCAGGCCGACGACCAGCAGCAGCAGCAGGCAGTGACGCAGCAGGCGGCGCAGGAAGAAACCGTCGCGCACGTGCCGACCGGCGAGGTGACCTGGCCGATTGTGGGCAACATCAGCGGCACGGAGGGTTCGACGGGCACCGGCGGCGGCGACCATCAGGTGCTGTGGCCGGTGTTCGACAATCTGGTGGGCTACGACGCGGCGTTGACGCCGACGGCGAGCCGCAGCCTGGCCGAGGTGTGGGAGATTCCGGATCCGCTGAAGATCATCTTCACGCTGCGGCCGGAGGTGCCGTTCCACGACGGGACGATGCTGACCTCGGAGGCAGTGCGTCTGCACGTTGATCGCGGCAAGAACCTTGAGGGCTCGAACGTGAAGGCCGACCTCGCGGCGGTCGAGACGGCGGTGGCGGTCGACGAACTGACGGTCAACTTCGAGATGAACGCGCCGTTCTCGCCGCTCTTGCGGGTGCTGGGCGACCGCGCAGGGATGATCACGGCGCCGAGTTCGCACGAGCGAATCAACATCACCAACAGCCGTGAGGTGCCGTCCGGCACGGGCGCGTTCACGTACGTCGACGAGGACCTCGATGGTCCGTATGTGCAGGAGTGGTTCCGCGATTACTGGAAGCCGAACGCGCCGAAGGTTGAGCGGCTGACGCTGCTGCAGGGCGTGACCGCCGCGCAGGTGACGAACGGCCTGCTGACGAGCGAGTTCGACCTGGTGGTCGGGCCGCCGACGGAGGACCTGGGCCGGATTGAGGACGCGGGCAAGAGCCTCAGCATCAAGGCGACGAACGGGAACTCGTTCTTCTACATCAACCCGAACCTGCCGCCGTGGGACAATGTGCACCTGCGACGCGCGGTGAACTTCGCGATCGACCGCGACAAGCTGGTCGAAGTGCTGTACGACGGGCTGCACACGCCGAACAGGTGGGGCTGGCTTGGCCCGGCGACGGGCGAGTTCCACGACCCCGACGAAGTGCTCGTGACCTACGACCCGGACAAGGTGCGCGAGGAGCTCGCGCTGGCGGGTTACCCCGACGGCCTCGAATACGACATGAACATCAGCGACAGCAGCGTGGCGATCGCGCAGGCTGAGTTCATTCAGGCGAGCCTCGCGCAGTTTGGGATCAACATGAACATTGTGGTCCGGCCCAGCCCGGACTACTACGTCGAGTGGGTCCAGAAGCAGACCGCGGTGATGATGGCTGGGATGTCGGTGCGAGCCGATGTCTGGCAGCAGATGGCGTTCGTGGCGCGGCAGGACGGGCCGTTCGACTTTGCGCTGCCGGAGGCCGACAAGGACGCGGAGCTGCAGGCTGCATTCACGAAGGTCACCGAGGTCTTCGACCCGGAGGAACGCGTCCTCGCGATGCGCGAGCTGAACCGCGTCCTCGAGTCGCGGGTGTATCACGTCAAGCTGTACTTCAGCGCGTCGGTGATGGCGCACGACCCGAATCTGCAGTTCGAGCACTTCGGCGACGGCAAGCCGCACTTCGGCCAGGCGGATGTGAGCTGGTCCAGCTAGCCGGCCGCTCAACCGGCCGGCTAGCTGGCCCGAAGCCCGAGTCAACGCCTCGTTGAGGCACGCGAGACTGCGCCATACTGGTGCAGTACTCGCGTGCCTGCGAGCGAAGGGGAGTTTGTATGTCGTGGGAAGCTGAGATCGAAGAAATTACGCTGCGCCGGAAGCTGGCGAAGCGGATGGGCGGACCGGACCGGATCGCGGAGCAGCACGCGCAGGGGCGGCTGACGATTCGCGAGCGACTCGACCTACTGACCGACGAAGGGTCGTTTCGCGAGCGGGGCATTCTGGCCGGGGCGGGGATGTATGACGAGGGTGAGCTGGTGGGATTCCTGCCCGCGGGCTCCGTGATCGGGACGGCGAAGATCGATGGCCGGCCGGTGGTGGTGCGGGGCGCCGACTTCACGGCGCGTCTGAAGGGCGGCTCGGAGGCCGAGCGCAGCAAGATGCGGGTGCACGGGGGCGGCGGCGACAAGACGGGCAATGCGGAGAACATGGCGCTGGAGCTGAAGATTCCGCTGATCCGGCTGATCGACGGGTTCGGCGCGGACATCCGGGCGACGGCGCAGATGGGTCGCACGTATCTGCCCGAGCTCTTCTGGCCGCAGCGCTGGGCGAAGCTGCTGGCCGAGGTGCCGGTGGTCTCCGCGGCGATGGGCTCGGTCGCTGGTCTGCCGGCGGCCGAGGTGCCGGCCAGTCACTTCGCCGTGATGGTGCGGGGCACGACGCAGGTGTTCGCGGGCGGACCGCCGCTGGTCAAGCGTTCGCTCGGTGAGGACATCAGCAAGGAGGACCTGGGCGGCTACCAGGTGCACGCGCGGAGCAGCGGGGTGGTGGACAACGACGCGGAGGATGAGGAAGACCTGATGGGCCAGATCCGGCAGTTTCTGTCGTATCTGCCGACGAATGTGCATCAGCTGCCGCCGATCGTGGCGACGGACGACCCGGTTGACCGACGCGAGGAGGGCCTGGTTTCGATCGTTCCGCGGCACCGCAACCGCGGCTACAGCCCGCGCAAGCTGATCGAGATGGTGGTGGACCGCGGCTCGTTCTTCGAGCTGAACCGCTACTACGGGCGCTCGCAGGTGACGGGATTCGCGCGGATTGCGGGGATGCCGGTGGGCGTGCTGGGCAACGACCCGATGCACTACGGCGGGGCGATGGGGGCGCCCGAGGCGCGCAAGTTTGAGCGCTTCGTGGACCTCTGCGATGTGTTCCACCTGCCGATCGTGAACTTCGCCGACCAGCCGGGTTTCCTGATCGGTCGTCCGGGCGAGGGCGGCGGGGCGCTGCGGGCGGGCGTGCGCGCAGCGTGCGCGATCGACGACTCGCAGGTCCCATGGGCGACGGTGGTGGTGCGTCGGCTGTACGGCGTGGCCGGCGGCGCGCACCAGGACTTCAGCCGTTTCTGCTTCCGCGTGGCGTGGCCATCGGCAGAGTGGGGCTCGATTCCGATCGAGGGCGGCGTCGCCGCAGCCTACCGCAGGGAGATCGAGGCGGCCGAGGATCCGGCGGCGCACCGGGCGGAGATCGAGGAGCGCCTGATCGCGCTGCGCAGCCCGTTCAGCGCGGCTGAGGCGTTTGCGGTCGAGGACATCATCGATCCGCGCGACACTCGCTTGATGCTGGCGGAGTGGCTGGAGATCGCGTACGCGCAGCAGCTGCCGGCGCAGCTGGGGGTGCGGGTGCGCTACGGGATGCGGCCCTAGGGGCCTGCTCAGTCGCGTTGCGACAGCCCCCGCGTCGCGCGCGGGAGCGGAGATCGACGAAGCCCGAGCTCTATGCGCTCGGGCTTCGTGATTGGGTCCCTTGAGGGGGGTTGGGCTGGTTAGTAGTCCATCCCCATGTCGGGCGGCATGCCGGCGCCGGCCGGCATCATCGGGGGCTGAGGGATGTCGGCGACGAGGGACTCGGTGGTGAGCACCATGCCGGCGATCGAGACGGCGTTCTCGAGCGCGGAGCGGACGACCTTGACGGGGTCGACGATTCCGAACTCAAGCAGGTCGCCGTAGACGTCGAGCTTGGCATCGTAGCCGTAGCTGTCGGCGGATTCCTTGCGGATCTTGCCGATCACGACGGAGCCTTCCTGGCCGGCGTTGAGGACGATCTGGCGAATCGGGGACTCAAGCGCGGTGCGCAGGAGCCGGATGGCGGTTCGCAGGTCGCCCGTGGAGCTGTCGTCCAGCTCCTGCAGGGCTCGGTCGGCGCGGAGCAGCGCGCAGCCGCCGCCGACGACGATTCCCTCTTCAACGGCCGCGCGGGTCGCGGAGAGGGCGTCTTCGAGCTTGGCCTTCTTCTCCTTGAGCTCGACCTCGGTCGGCGCGCCGACCTTGATGACGGCGACGCCGCCGGCCAGCTTGGCCATGCGCTCCTGGAGCTTTTCGCGGTCGAAGTCGGAGGCGGTGCCGTCGATCTGGGCCTTGATTTCCTTGATCCGGTTCTGGATCGCCTCGTCGGCGCCGCTGCCCTCGACGATGGTCGTGTCGTCCTTGGAGGACACGATGCGTCGGGCGCGGCCCAGGTCGGCGACCTGAGTCTGATCAAGGGTGCGGCCGAGTTCTTCGGTGATCAGCGTGCCGCCGGTGAGGACGGCGATGTCCTCCAGCTGCTGCTTGCGGCGGTCGCCAAAGCCGGGGGCCTTGACGGCGAGCACGTTGATCGTGCCGCGCAGCTTGTTGACGACGAGCGTGGCGAGTGCTTCGCCATCGACATCGTCGGCGATGATCACGAAGTTCTTGCTGATCTGGAGCAGCTTCTCCATCAGCGGGACGACATCCTGGATGGCGCTGATCTTGCGGTCGGTGATCAGGATGTAGGGGTCGTCGATGCCGGCTTCCATGCGCTCCGGGTTGGAGACGAAGTAAGGCGAGACGTAGCCACGGTCGAGCTGCATGCCGTCCGTGAACTCGGTCTCCATGCGGATGCCCTGGCCCTCTTCGACGGTGATGACGCCGTCTTTGCCGACCTTCTCCATGACATCGGCGATGATTTCGCCGATTTCTTCGTTGTCACCGGAGATGGTTGCGACCGCGGCGATCTCGTTCTTGAGTTCGACCGGGCTGGCCATGTCGCGGAGTTCGTCGACGATGACGCGGAGGCCAACGTCGAGGCCGCGCTTGAGCGCCATGGGGTCGGCGCCGGCAGCGACGTTGCGGAGGCCCTCAGTGACGATCGCCTGGGCGAGGACGGTGGCGGTGGTGGTGCCATCGCCAGCGACATCGTTGGTGCGAATCGAGACTTCCTTGGCGAGCTGAGCGCCCATGTTGCGGAAGGGGTCCTCGAGTTCGATTTCGCGTGCGATCGTCACGCCATCGTTGATGATGAGCGGGGCGCCGAACTTCTTGTCGAGGACGACGTTGCGGCCGCGGGGGCCGAGCGTGACCTTGACGGTGTTGGCGAGGGCGTCAACGCCCTCGCGCAGGGCTTTGCGCGCCTCCATATCGAAGGCGAGTTGCTTAGCTGCCATCTTTTCTCCTCCGGCCAGCCGCGCCGTTCAGGGGCGTGAGTGGGCTGGCCCAAACTGTGTCGCGGCTGCGGGGTGGTCTAGACGACCACCTTGGCGAGCACTTCGCGCTCTTCGAGGACGATCAGGTCCTCGTTGTCGATCTGGATTTCCTGGCCGGTGTACTTCTTGTAGAGAATCCGGTCACCGACGACGATGTCGAGCGGGATCCGCTTGCCGCCGTCGTCGCGCTTGCCCGGGCCGATCGCGATGACTTCGCCCTGCTGCGGCTTCTCTTTGGCCGAGTCGGGGATGACGATCCCACTCGACAGGACCTGTTCCTGGTGGAGCGGGGTGATGACCAGGCGGTCGTTCAGCGGCTCCAGACGTGTTCCCTCTGCCATTGGCGCGTTTCCTCTGATTCCTTCTGCGTGCCGGCGCTTGGCGCCGCGATTCGTGGATTGCGCATCGCGGGGGATGAGGCGTCCCGGCTGGCGCTCGCCACTCGGCTGGCGCCCTGATGCCGTTGGGCTGGCACTCCTACCCCGCGAGTGCTAACAAGCCGAATCGTACCCACGCGCGCGGCAGCGTGCAAGACCCGAACGGTGCTCCGTTAGCTGGGCAACGTTTGGCTGGGCAACGTTGGGCTGACGCGTTGACGGGAATCGATCGCGGCGTTGCGGGCTGGGCGGCGGGCTGGGCGACCGGCGGGGTGATGCACTGGGCGACGGGGTGGGGGCCACTTGTCCACGCGCTGCATCGCGGGTGGGTGACCCGGTGGCTGGAGGCGGGGGAGTGCAGTAGGTTCGCGTGGAGGAGCACACGTGAGTCGCTTCATTGGGCCGCCGGTGATTTTTACGGGCAACGCCCACCCACAGCTCGCGCGGGATGTGTGCGCGTCGCTGGGGATCGAGCTGGGCGAGGCGAACGTGTTCGATTTCGCAAACGGGAACACGTTCGTGCAGCTGTTGCAGAACATCCGTGAGCGCGACGTATTCCTGATCCAACCCGGCAGCGCGCCCGTCAACCAGCACCTGGTCGAGCTGTTGATCATGATCGATGCGGCGCGCCGTGCGTCGGCCGGCCGGGTCACGGCGGTGGCGCCGTATTACGCCTACGGGCGCTCGGACAAGAAAGACCAGCCGCGAGTGCCGATCACCGCGCGGCTGTTTGCGGACCTGATCCAGACGGCGGGCGCCGACCGGATGCTGACGATGGACCTGCACGCCGGGCAGATTCAGGGGTTCTTCCATATTCCGACCGACGAGCTGACCGGCCAGCGACTGTTGATTGAGCACTTCGCCGAGCAGCGGTTCGATGGCGTGGTGGTATCGCCCGACCTCGGCAGCGCCAAGCGGGCGCGCACGGCGGCGGCGATGCTCGATCTGCCGCTGGCGGTCGCCGAGAAGCGCCGCACCGGCAACGACGACTGCGCCGAGGTGCTGCAGCTGATCGGCAGTGTGGCGGGTCGCGACGTGTTGATCATCGATGACGAGATCGACACGGCGGGGACGGTCTGCGAAGTGGCGCAGATGCTGCGCGACGAGGGCGCGCAGACCCTCAATGTGGCGGCGACGCACGGGTTGTTCTCGCCGCCGGCGCTCGAGCGGCTGAGCCGCAGCCCGATCGCGTCGGTGGTGACGACGGACACGCTGCCGACCCCGGAGGGTTCGCCGGACGGCATGTTCAAGAAGGTGTCGGTGGCGCCGCTGCTGGGCGAGGCGATCCGCCGGATCCACGAGGGCGAGTCGGTGGGGGCGCTGTTTACGTAGCCGGCGGGAACCGCGTGGTGGCGTGGAGCGTCCTGCCGATCATGCGTGCGTTGAAGTATCTGATGTTGATTGTGGCTGTGGTTGCGGCGGTGTTGGCGTCGGGGGCTGCATCAGCTGATGACCCGGGCGGCATTCGGCCCCCGTTTCCGTTTGCGGAGTTGGCGGCGGAGGCGGCGCTCACGGCATCGACTCGGATCAGTGTGCGCGAGACAGTCACAGTGCGGATGCGGCCAGCGTTGGATTGGCCGGTGCGCACGGTCGTTCGAGCGGGCCAGACGATCGTCGCCGCCGCACTCACGCCCGGCGAAGATCCGTGGCTGCGCGTCCAATGCTGCAACGGGCGCGACGGCTGGATTCGCGCCGCTGATGTGGGCGTTCCCGCGGGGCTGTTGGCGCGATTGCCGGTCCGCTCGGCCCCGCCGATCGAGGCCGAGCTGGCTGGCTACCGCACGGCGATTCACGCCCGTCCGGGCGGTCTGGAGCTTGACTTCAGCCTCTCCAGGGACTCATTCGAGGACTCCGGGGACAGGCGCTATCCGGTGCTTGGCCGCTCGGCTGACGAAGAGTGGATCGCGCTGCGCTTCGATCAGTTCCATCCACCGATCCTCTGGGTGCGCGCCTCGGCGCTGAGGCGGATCAGCGGCGGCATCGAAGTCGAAGCTCTCCCGATCTTCGTCGGTTCAGGCGTCGCGGTCGTGCGCTCCAGCGATCCGAGCGGCGCCCCACAGTTCATCGGGGCGGGTGGGCGGCATTGGCTGTGGACGCCCGAGGGCGCTCTGGTCGGGCTGGACGGCGCGAGCGCCTGGCGCTACGACCCCGGCAGCGGCGCAAGCGACTCGGTCGCGCTGCCGACGCGTTCCGGATGGATCGCGCCCGATGGACGCCATGTCTGGAGCGAGACCTGCTCCGGCGGCGACTGGAGTCGTTGTCACCAGGTTGGCAGAGATGTCGTGCTGACCTCAGTGGTAGACGGCAACAGCCGCACCTTTCCGCGCATCTACGCGCCTGCCCCCAGCGATGCGCCGGCGACGGGGCGCAGCGCGTGGTCGCCCGACGGGTCGTGGCTGCTGTTCGAATTCTCGGCACGCGGTGAAGCTGAACCGGCTCGGCAGACATCCGTTTCCGTGACGGGGGCGACTCACTTTCTGCCCTCGGACGGTTCGCACGCGCACTATTTCTGGCTGTCCGACGGCTCGCTCGGACGCTGGCGCGACGAAGCGCTTGTGGTCAGCACGCCGATGGGAGAGGAAATACGGCGCATCGAGCTCGGCTCCGCGCGCGGTGGGTCGACTACCCGTCCCCGCGGGCCGCTGTTGTCGGTGCGGACGGATGACGGCTGGGTTGAGCTGAACTATGCAACTGGCCAAGTCAGCCCGATGCCGGGAGCCGATCGGTGGGATGAGCGGACGTCGATTGTCTGGGCGCCGGGCGGCAGCCGCGCATTCGTCGCGCTCGGCTCACTCCAACCCTTCATCTACGAGGCTGCGACAGGCAGCATGACCGCGATCAACGGCCTGCCGGCGCCGAACGACGAGACGCCCGACTGGAAGCTCAACCGTTGGTTCCGCACGCTGCGATGGTCGCCGACCAACGATCGCTTGCTGGTGACGGTGCGGGACCACGGCGCCTGGCTGGTCGAACTCGACGCTGGAGCGCCGACGGCGCGGCCGCTGCCGGGCGTCACGCTCGGCGACGGCATCTGCAGCCCGGCGACCGTTTGGTCGCCAGATGGCCAGCGCTTCGCCGCCTGGTCGTTGCGGCCGCTGGGCGGTGAGCGGTTCACGTCTGACGGTCTCTCCGGCCTGCCCGCCACCGCCATGACGTACGTGCACGTCAATCTGATCAACTGGTGGGGCGTGTACGACGCCGAAGGCGCGTTGCTGCACAGCTTCCGCAGCGGGTTCGGCAGCCACGGCGCCGACCTGCGCTGGTCGCCGGATGGGCGCTGGATCGCGATCGGCGGTACGCGCGCGGTGGGCTGTGTGTAGCCGCATGGCCGCCCGCGTCCGCGCCGCCGCTGTGGCTCTGCTTGCCAGCCTCGCCCTGCTCGCGGCCTGCAACGATGGCTTGCCCAGCGCGCCGTCGCCCACGCCCGCGGTGGAGCAGGTCGAACAGCCGGAAGCGGCCGCGACTGAGCATCCGACCGAGCGACGCGCGGCGTTGCGCTCTACAGAATCGGAAGCTCAGCCAGGAGCCGGGCAGCGCCCACGGGTTCGGGCCGAACCTGATGGCGAATCTCAGGTATTCAGGCTCACGCGCGGCGCGGCAGTGCACAAGCGTCCCGGGCTCGAGTGGCCGATCTTGGCCGATCTCTCCGCCGGCCGTGTGATCGAGCCACTGGCGATCACGCCGGGGTCGGACCCGTGGCTTCGAATACGCATGGGGGGTGGGTTGATGGGTTGGCTGCGATTGGCGGCGACGGGGGCAGCGCGGCAGTCGCTGATCGGGGTACCGCTCGAATCCGCTTTGCCGATTCGGGCCTGGGTTGGGTCCGGCGACCTGTGGCTGTGGCCGGGCGCAGGGGCGCGGGCGATTGCCTCGCGCGGCTTCAGCGAACCGCAGGCGGTCGTGGGACGCTCGGCCGACGGCGAGTGGGTGTCGATGTCGATTCCAGCGTCGGAACCGAGCTTGGTTTGGGCGCCGGCCGACCAGGTGCAGCTGGTGACGAGCGATCTGACGCTGCGGGACTTGCCGATTCTGGCCGGGACGGGGACGACGCTGCTTCCGCTGGACGAGCAAGACGCCCGCGCGGCGCGAATCGCGCCGGCGGCGCCGGTCTGGGATTGGCTGCCGGACGGCGCCTTGGTGGGAGTGGATCAGGACGGTGTGTGGCGCTACGACCCAGATGCGGGCGAGCTGCGGATGTTGTGGGCGGAGGGACCGCTGTCGCTGATGTGTGTGGGCAACGCGGCGATCGCTCCGGATGGCGGGCATGTGGCGGTGGATTCGTACAGCCCAAACGAACGCGAGAATCCGCTGGGCGGACCCCGCGATGTGACCCTGATTTCGCTGGACGGCAGCGAGCCGGTGAAATTCGAGCGAGTGTCGTGGCCGATTTGGCCCGGCCACCACACGGTCGTGGGGCGTTGGTCGCCCGATGGCCGTTGGCTGTTGGTGAACTATCAGGAGGTCGAGCCGGGTTGGAACACCGTCGCGGAGGAAGATCGTGAACCGCGGCGGTTCTATGCGCTCTCGATCACGGGAGAGCGGTTCGAGCTGCCGCCGGAGAGTACGCAGCCGCGCTGGCTGGCCGATTCCATGCTTGCGTACACGGACCCGGATGGTGTGCCGCGGGCGTTCGATCCGGATGGTCGGCGACTGGTTGAACGGCGTGCTCCTTTTGCCAGCATGAGCGAGCGCGCCAGGCCCGAGGGGGTCTCAGATCAGGCCTGGTGGCGGCGGCGTTGGTCGCCGGACGGCCGCTACGCGGTATTCGCGCCGAATGGCGGGGCGCCGCTGTTCTACGACTCTGCGTTCGACTCGTTGCGCGAACTGGATGTCATTCCACCGCCAGGCATCGCGGATGCGGGCTGGCATTGGGACATCTTCTGGTCGCCGGCGGGCGGGCGCTTTCTGGTGGCGATCGGAGGGTGGGAGATTTTGCAGGCGGCCGATACGCCGGTCTGGTTGGTGGAGGTGGATGCACTCGCCGCGACGAACGTTGAGCTGCTGGGAGAGCTGGTCGGCTCCGACATCGGGGCATCGATCTTCTGGTCGCCGGATGGGAACGCGTTCTGGATCCACGCGCGGCGCTCGATCGGGGAGGAGAGCTGGTGGCGCGACGGCCTGGCGGCGCTTGTGAATTCGGGCGGGGGCTTCGAGATCACGCAGTTACAGCGCTTTGATCGACGCGGCCGCCTGACTGCGGCGCTGCGCACGCAGGGCCGCGATCTGATTCCGCGCTGGTCGCCGGATGGCCGCTGGCTGGCGCTGGGCGGCACGAGTTGGGATGGCTGCCAATAGGGCCGTTCGCCGCTGGCGGCGCGTGCTGCGGCGGACGCGATATGGTGGGTGAAAGTATGTGCGCAACGGGGCGCGGAATCTGGTGGTTCGCATGGCGTTGCTCAGCCGCGTCAAGGGCAAGGCGAAGGGTCTGATTGGCGACTCCCATTCGCGGGAGATTAAGAAGCTGCGGCCGGCCGTGGCGGCGGTGAACGCGTGGGAGCCGAAGATCGAGCGGCTCGATGACGTGGCGCTGCGCGAGAAGACGATGGAGTTCATCCAACGGCTCGAGGACGGGGCCTCGCTCGACGACATTCTGCCCGAGGCGTGGGCGGTCGTGCGCGAGGTGGCGCGGCGGCAGGTTGAGATGCGGCACTACGACGTGCAGATTCTCGGCGGCCTGGTGCTGCACCAGGGCAAGATCGCGGAGATGCGGACGGGCGAGGGCAAGACCCTGGTGGCGACGCTGGCGCTCTATCTGAACGCGCTGGAGGGCGACGGGGCGCATCTGGTCACGGTCAACGATTACCTGGCCAAGCGCGACGCGCAGTGGATGGGGCCGATCTATCACGCGCTGGGGCTCTCTCTGGGGGTGCTTCAGCACCGCGCGGCGTTCCTGTTCGACCCCAACGCGGAGCACCTGCACGACGAGGAAGAGGACGCGGGCCTGGATCCGGAGGAGCGGCAGCGGCGGCGCGAGCTGGGCGATCTGAAGATGCTGCGTCCGTGCACGCGCCGGGAGGCGTACCGGGCGGACATCACCTACGGGACGAACAACGAGTTCGGCTTCGACTATCTGCGCGACAACATGGTGCTGGAGCGCGCGCAGAAGGTGCAGCGGCAGCTGAGTTACGCGATCGTCGACGAGGTCGACAACATCCTGATCGACGAGGCGCGGACGCCGCTGATCATCAGCGGGCAGGCGGAGGAATCGCTGGACACCTACCGCGTGTTCGCGAATCTGGTGCGCAGCCTGCAGGCGGGCGAGCACTTTACGCCCGAGCTGAAGTCGCGCACAGTGGCGCTGACCGAATCGGGGATCAACAAGGTTGAGGACCTGCTCAGCATCGACAACCTGTTCGAGGGCGAGAACGCGCGGCTGACGCGCTTCCTCGACTCGGCGCTCAAGGCGCAGTTCATCTACCAGCGCGATCGCGACTACGTGGTGCGGCAGGGCAAGGTAGTGATCGTCGACGAGTTCACCGGCCGGATGATGGAGGGGCGGCGCTATTCGGAGGGGCTGCACCAGGCGATCGAGGCGAAGGAGGGGGTCAGCGTCGAGCGCGAGTCAGTCACGCTCGCGACGATCACCTACCAGAACTTCTTCCGGATGTACGACAAGCTCTCGGGGATGACGGGCACGGCGGAGACCGAGGCGGAGGAGCTGCACAAGATCTACTCGGTCGAGGTGGTGGTGGTCCCGACGCATCAGGAGATGGTGCGCGACGATCAGGCGGACTTCGTGTTCCGCACGGAGCAGGCGAAGTTCGAGGCGGTGATCGAAGAGATTGCTGATCTCACCACGTCGGGGCGGCCGGTGCTCGTCGGTACCGCGTCGGTCGACACCTCCGAGCAGCTTGCGAAGATGCTGAAGCGTCGCGGGGTGGACCACGAGGTGCTGAACGCGAAGCAGCACGAGCGCGAGGCGCAGATCATCTCGCGGGCGGGCGAACCGGCGGCAGTGACGATCGCGACAAACATGGCGGGCCGCGGCACGGACATCAAGCTGGGTGAGGGTGTCGCGAAGGCCGGCGGGTTGGCGGTGATCGGGACGGAGCGGCACGAATCGAGACGGATCGACAATCAGCTCCGTGGTCGGTCAGGTCGCCAGGGCGACCCTGGGTCGTCGCGATTTTACGTGTCGTTCGAAGACGGGGTGATGAAGCGGTTCACGCCCGACTGGCTGCCGGGGATGCTCGAGAAGGTGGGGATGGAGGACGGGACCCCGCTGGAGTCGGGCATGGTCGGCAAGGCGCTCGAGCAGGCGCAGCAGAAGGTCGAGGCGTATCACTTCGACATCCGCAAGCACCTGGTCGACTACGACGACGTGATCAACATGCAGCGCGACGTGATCTATCGCGAGCGGGACAAGATTCTGGTGGCGGGCGAGGACCTGCACGAGATCGTGGCGGACATGATGAGCGAGGCGATCGGCGAGCTGAGCGAGCCGTTCCGCGACACGCATTGGGATCGCAACATGGCCGACGAGTTCTGGCAGGAGGCGGCGCAGCTGATGCCGCTGGAAGGCCTCGATCTGCATGAGCTCGACGGCGAGGAGCTGGATGAGTGCGTCGCGGCGCTGCGCGAGCACGCCGAGGGGCGTCTCGAGCTGCTGCGCGAGCAGCTCCAGTCGGTGTCGTGGCGCGAGTCGCTGCGCTCGCTGGTGCTGTCGTCGCTGGACCGGCTCTGGATTCGGCACCTGACGGAGGTCGATTCGCTGCGCCAGGGCGTCGGCCTGCAGGCCTACGGGCAGCAGGACCCGCTGGTCACCTACAAGCGCGAAGCGTTCGACATGTTCGACCAGCTGATCGCTGCGGTGCGGCGTGGGGTCGCGTCGGCAGCCATGCACGCGCAGGCCGTTCACGCGCAGGCCGTGTCGGGTGCTGGCGCGCCGGCTTCTGCCAACGGTGATACGAGTCGGCCAGCGCCCCGGCGGGTGGGCCGCGCTAACCTCGCGCCTGCTGCTCGGGGCCGCAGCGCGGCCGATGCTGTGGGCGCACGCAACGTGCGCGAGACGGGCGGCCAGGCGGTTGGGGCCGCCAGCGCCGGGGGCGCTGTGGCGACGGCGCCCGCAAGCGCGTCCAAAGTGGGACGCAACCAGCCCTGCCCATGCGGCAGCGGGAAGAAATACAAGCGATGCCACGGTCGAGCGGCATAGAACTGCCCAACCTGGAGGATGCGGAGGAGCTGCGCGGCGCGGGCTTCGCTGAGGATGAGCATCCGCTGCATCCGGTCCCGATCGACGCGAGCGCTCACCTGATCGCATTCGAAGTGGCGCTGCGCGCCGGGCGGCCGTGGTTCGAGGCGTTGCTGGAGGCGATCCAGCGCTGGGACATTCCGCACGAGTTCGTCGATGGGCGCGAGTACGTGTATCTGATCGAACGCGAGGCGTTCGACTGGCTGTTGCTCTGTGAGCGGCTCTGCGACGCGATGCCGGATGAGCTGCTGCCGGCGGGCGAGGTCGACGCGCTGCTGACGCACGAGACGCCGCCGGAGACGCTGACCGAGAGCGAATTTCAGGAGCGCATCGGGCCGGCGAAGTACTGGGCGCACCTCAACTTCCTCTACGGCGTGCGCGTGGAGCAGGCCCTGCAGCTGGCGACGGAACGGGTGCTGCAGAAGGAAAATGGCGCCGTCACGTTCTCACACGCGCGGCGCGACCTGGAGCGTGACGCCCACATGCGCATCTACGGGCACACGCAGGAGGAGCTGCTGAGCGACTTCCGCGACCAGACGGAGCGCCTGCACACTGATCGGCTGGGGCAGCAGGAGTGGCAGGCGTTCACCTACTGGCTGTTCCGCAGCCGCGTGGAGCGTCAGGACCCGGCGCGGGTCGCGAGCGATACGCGTCGGGGCTTGGACATGCTGCGAGAGCTGGAGATGGCGGCGCAGCGTCGGCGGGCCGTCCGGACGCCCGCAGCGCCTGGTGCGACCGGCGCAACTGGTGACGCCGAGGCGGGCCGCAACGGGCGCAGCGCCGAACGCGAGCGAGACGTGATTGATTCCGTCGTGGTCGCCGTAGGCTAGGTCCGGCGGGCGCGGATCTCGTGCGCCGGTCGGGCCCGAATTCTCTCCCACTTCCCCCGGATTCCCCCGTACAGCGCCAGACCGGAGTCGCATCGTGACCGCAGCCAGCACCGACCCAGACGCGAGCATCGACCCGACGGCCAGCCTGCCGCCGACGTACGACGCGCAGGCCTACGAGGAGTCGATCTATCGGTTCTGGGAGGAGGGCGGCTGGTTTGCGCCGTCCCCCGCCGCGGAGGTGAACGGACGCGAGCCGTTCACGATCATCATGCCGCCCCCGAACGTGACGGGGGCGCTGCATCTGGGCCACGCGATCACGCTCACGGTCGAGGACGCGCTGACCCGCTGGCACCGGATGCTCGGCGACCCGACGCTGTGGCTGCCGGGCGTTGACCACGCGGGGATTGCGACGCAGAGCGTCGTCGAGCAGCAGCTGGCGCGGGAGGGTCAGACCCGGCACGACCTCGGGCGTGAGCAGTTCGTCGAGCGGATTTGGGCGTGGGTGGGGCGGTATCGCTCGCGGATCGAGGATCAGGCGCGTCGGATGGGCGCCTCCTGCGACTGGAGCCGGGTGATCTTCACGCTGGACGAGACGCCGCGGCGGGCGGTGCGCAAGACGTTCGTCGACCTGTTCGAGGACGGGAAGATCTACCGCGGCGACCGGATCATCAACTGGGACCCGCAGATGATGACGGCGCTGTCGGACGTGGAGGTCGAGTACCGGGAGACGGACGGGCATCTCTGGCACGTGCGCTACCCGTTCGTTGATGAGAAAGGCGTCGAGCTGGAGGAGGGCGTGACGATCGCGACGACGCGGCCGGAGACGATCCCGGCGGACGTGGCGATTGCGGTGCACCCGAGCGACAAGCGCTGGCTGCCGCATCACGGGCGGCACGTGCGGCTGCCGCTGCGTGGATTCGATCGGCTGCTGCCGATCGTGCCCGACACCGCCGTCGATCCGGAGTTCGGCACGGGCGCGCTGAAGATCACCCCCGGCCACGATCAGCTCGACTTCGAGATCGGCGAGCGACACGGGCTGGAGCCGATCCGGGTGGTGGACTGGGACGGCTCGATCACCGTCGAGGGCGGGATCTACGTCGGGATGGATCGCGATGAGGCGCGCCTGCGAGTCGTGGAACATCTGACTGAGGATGGCTATCTGGTGCGCACGGAGCGGCACGAGCACAACGTGGGCCACTCGCAGCGCAGCGGCGTGGCCGTCGAGCCGCTCGTCTCGAATCAGTGGTTCGTCGACACGACGGAGCTGGCGGCGGAGGCGGCGCGCGTGGTGCGCGAGGGCGAGGTGCAGATCGTGCCGGAGCGTTCGAAGGGCGTGTACCTGCAGTGGATGGAGAACATCCGCCCCTGGTGCATCTCGCGGCAGATCTGGTGGGGGCACCGGATTCCGGCCTGGTACTGCCGCGCGTGCGACGCGGCTGCGCTGATCGTGGGCGACGACGGTGAGATCACGCTCGGGGAGGGGGCGCACCCGATCGTGGCGCAGCAGGACCCAACGGGCTGCCCCACGTGTGGGGCATCGGACCTGATCCAGGACCCGGATGTGCTGGACACGTGGTTCTCAAGCGGCCTCTGGACGCACTCGACGCTCGGCTGGCCGGACGCGGAGGCCGACGACCTGGCGCGGTTCTACCCGTCGAGCGTGATGGAGACGGGCTACGACATCCTGTTCTTCTGGGTGGCGCGGATGATCATGCTGGGCTGCTACAACATCGGCCCGGCGCCGTTCAAGACGGTCTATCTGCATGGCCTGGTGCGCGACGCCGAGGGCCGCAAGATGAGCAAGAGCCTCGACAATGTGATCGACCCGCTCGACAAGGCGGCGCAGTACGGGATGGACGCGCTGCGCTTCACGCTGGCGACCGGCTCCACGCCGGGCAACGACATGCGGCTGACGGATGAGCGACTGGAGGGCTCGCGCAACTTCGCCAACAAGCTGTGGAACGGTGCACGGTTCGTGCTCGGCGAGATCGCCGAGTCGGGCGTTGCGGTGGCCGCGCTGCCCGACGATCTGTCGGCCGCGCCGCTCGAGGACCGCTGGATTCTGTCGCGGCTTGAGGCGACGGTCGCGAACGTGGATGAACTGCTGACGCAGTTCCAGCTCGGCGAGGCCGGGCGGCAGATTCACGATTTCCTCTGGAACGAGTTCTTCGACTGGTACGTGGAGGCGAGCAAAGTGCGGCTGCGGGCGGGCGACACGTCCCCGATTGGGGTGCTGGCGCACGTGCTCGACAGCGGGCTGCGGCTGTTACACCCATGGATGCCGTTCATCACGGAGACGCTCTGGCAGCGGCTGCCCAGCCGCAATGGCGAGGCGCTGATCGTCGCGCGCTATCCGCAGCCGGGCGACGGCGCGCGCGATCTCGACGCGGAGGCCGAGTTCGGCGCGGTTCAGGAGGTCGTGCGCGCGGTGCGGCAGACGCGGGCCGACTACGCGGTGACGGCGGGGCGCTGGGTCGAGACGTGGGTCGCGCCGCGCGAGCCGCTGCGGGCGGCGGTGGACGCGACGACCGGAGTAATCGAGGCGTTGGCGCGCTGCCGGCCGCTGCACGTCGTTGCGAGTCGCGCGGAAGCGCCAGTCGAGCAGACGGCCTCGACGGTCCTGGCCGACGCGGAGGTGGTGATTCCGCTCGGAGAGCTGGTCGATCTCGCACAGGAGCGGGCGCGACTGGAGAAGGAATTGAACGGAATCGAGGGGCGTCTGCGCGGCGCGGAGGCCAAGTTGGCCAACGAGGGGTTCCGGACCAAGGCGCCGGCGCAGGTCGTTGAGGCCGAACAGGCGCGGGCGGCTGATCTGTCGCGGCAGCGAGATCTGCTGCGCGAGCGGCTGGCGGCGCTGCCGGCGCAGTAGGGGAGCCCGCTCAGCCTTCGGCGGCTCCCCGGAGCTGCGGGGGAGCGTGGGTCAACGCACGGCGCCGCTGGACTTCAGGGTTTCGGCCTTCGTGCCGTTGACTCCGATTTCGTTGAGGATTTCGGTGGTGTGCTGGCCGGGATAGGCGGGCGGGCCCTGGATTTCGCTCTTCGTGCGGCTGAATCTTGGGGCCGGGGCGGGCTGCACGACGCCGGCGACCTCCTCGAAGGCGCGGCGGGCGCGGGCGTGCGGGTGATCGGGCGCTTCCCAGGGCTCGAGCACCGGGCCGAAGCAGACGTCGCTGCCCTCGAAGACCTCTTCCCACTCGGCGCGCGACTTGGTGCGCACGATCGCGGCGACGCGGTCCTTCATCTCGGGCCAGCGGGTGCGGTCGTTCTGTTGGGGCAGCGCTTCCTGCTCGAGGCCGGTGAGGTGCAGCAGCTCGGCGTAGAACTGCGGCTCGATCGAGCCGAGCGCGATGTACTTGCCGTCGAGTGTCTCGTAGGCGTCGTAGTAGTGGGCGCCGGTGTCGAGCACGTTGGAGGCGCGCCCGCGATTCCAGAACCCCGACGCGAGACCGGCGTGCAGCGAGGTGATCAACGAGCTGGCGCCGTCGACCATCGCAGCGTCAACGACCTGTCCCTTGCCGGTGCGCTGCGCCTCGATCAGCGCGCCGAGCATGCCGACGGCGAGGTACATGCCGCCGCCGCCGAAGTCGCCGACGAGGTTGAGCGGCGGCACGGGCGCCTGGCCCATGCGCCCGATCGGCGCCAGCGCGCCGGCGAGCGCGATGTAGTTGATGTCGTGGCCGGCCATCTGCGCATAGGGCCCCTCCTGACCCCAGCCGGTCATGCGGCCGAAGACGAGCCGCTCATTGCGCGCCAGGCAGACATCGGGGCCGAGCCCGAGGCGTTCCATGACGCCGGGCCGAAAGCCCTCGAAGAGCGCGTCGGCGCCCTCGATCAGCTGCAGCGCGACCTCGACGCCGTCGGGATGCTTGAGGTCGAGCGCGATCGAGCGTCGACCGCGGGCGAGCAGATCGCCGGGCGGCTGCGTCGGCGCCTCGTCGGGCGCGTTGGAGGCGCGATCGATGCGGACGATGTCGGCGCCCATGTCGGAGAGGATCATGCCGCAGAACGGTCCCGGCCCGATACCCTGAAATTCAATGATCCGAATGCCCTCGAGTGGCCCCATGATGAACGCTCCCTCTGTGCTGCGCGCACGCGCGCTGCGAATTGGCGCAGGTCGCTGCGCTGGCAAGATACCGCGATGACTGCGCGCGAGCTCAGGATCGAGCCTGCCGGCGCGGCCGAGGCGGCGGAGGTGATCGAGCTGATCCACCGTGTGTTCGACGAGTACGGGTTCATCTGGGACCCCGAGGACGAGTTTTGGGACCTGCTGGCGGACGAATTTCCGTATCTCGCGCCACGCGGGGCGATGTGGGTGTCGCGGGATGCGGCGGGGGGCGTGGTCGGCTCGATCGCGGCGGAGCTGCTCGATGCCCAGACCGTCGAGCTGCACCGGCTCTACCTCGATGCGGGCCTGCGCGGAGCGGGACAGGGGCGCCGATTGCTGCTGCACGCCGTGGATTGGGCGCGCGCGCTGGGCTGCGAGCGGATCGAGCTGTGGTCGGACACGCGGTTCGACCAGGCGCATCGGCTCTATGAGCGGCTGGGCTTTCGGCGCGCGGGCGAGCGGAAGCTGGCGGACGTGAACGCGACGACGGAATATCGCTACGAGCGGGCGATCGGCGAGGCGGAACGTCCGAGCGGTTGACCATGCGGCATTGGGCATCGCAGCGCGCGTGACATTGACCGTGTGAGAGGCACACGACTACGATCCAGCAGGCGTTCGACGATGCGCGCGACTGAGCGCCCATCGGAGCGCGCCCGCGCGACCGCGTGCCAGCGAGCCTGTAGAGGACGCCGTGTCAGAACTGTTCGACAACTACGGGGCAGTCTTGATTGCGATCCCGGTGGGGGCGATGCTCGTGTTGTCCGCGCTGATGGCGACGAAATTGCTCGCGCCGCAGCGTCGCACCGCGCTCAAGGCGCAGGTCTACGAGTGCGGGATGCTGCCAATCGGCCGCAACTGGGCGCAGGTCCACGTGCGCTACTACACCTATGCGCTGCTCTTCCTGGTGTTCGATGTTGAGGTGGTGTTCCTGTTCCCCTGGGCGGTGAGCTTCATCGGGCTGGCTGACACCTCGGACATTGGCCGCACGGCTCTGTGGCAGATGGTTCTGTTCATCGGCACCCTGTTGGTGGGCCTCGCCTACGCCTGGCGAAAAGGCGTGTTTGACTGGAAGACGAACTGATGGCCGACACACCGCACATGGCTGATCCCACACCGATGATCATTTCGCCTGAATCGCTGCGGCTGACCGCGGTGGACAACACGCCGCCGACGGTGCCCTACAAAATGGTGCTGCCGGGCGTGATGCAGGCGCCGGCGGACGCGCTGATTGCCGCCGCGCGCAAATCGTCGCTGTGGCCGATGACATTCGGCCTGGCCTGCTGCGCGATCGAGATGATCGCGACCTACATGGCCAATCACGACCTCGACCGCTTCGGGATCGTGCCCTGGCCGTCGCCGCGGCAGAGCGACGTGATGATCGTGGCGGGGACAGTGACCAAGAAGATGGCGCCGGCGGTCAAGCTGCTCTACGAGCAGATGCCGCATCCCAAGTGGGTGATTTCGATGGGGGCCTGCGCGACCAATGGCGGCCCCTACACGCAGTACGACCGGGTGGTGCAGGGCGTCGACAACATCATTCCGGTCGACGTGTACGTGCCCGGCTGCCCACCTCGCCCGGAAGCGTTGATCGACGGCCTGCTCGCTCTGCAGGAGAAGATCGTCGAAGAACGCAGCCGCGGGTACTGACGCCCCACCATGACCACCCGTAGCCGCAACCGCGACGAGGCCCCAGCAACGATCGAGCCGCCAGCCGGCTCAATCGCCGACATCTACCGGGCGGTGATGCCGCTGGTCGACTTCGACGCGGTGATGGACAAGGGCGGCGATGTGGCGCTGACGGTCGCGCCGACGGTGCTGCATGAGGTGCTCGAGCGCGGTCGCGATGACGCGCGGCTGAAGATGAATCTGCTCAGAAACCTGACCGCCGTCGACTGGGTCGAGCGCGGGCTGGAGCTGGTCTACCACCTGTATTCGATCGATCACCGGCACGCGGCAACGATCAAAACGTGGTTGCCCGGCGAGGGCGCGGTGATGCTCACCGTGACCGACCTCTATCTGACGGCGGACTGGGCGGAGCGCGAGTGCCGCGAGATGTTCGGGATCGAGTTCCTGGGGCACCCCGACCCGCGCAATCTGCTGCTCGACGAGGACCTCGACATCCACCCGCTGCGGAAGTCTCACCCGCTCGCTCCGATCGAGATCGAGCAGGGCGTCGACGTTGAGTACTTCACGAAGGAGTTCCCGCCCGAGGCGCCGGTGCGCCCGCAGGCGGAGGAAGCGGCCGCGGCCGCAGCGCGTCCTGCGCGCCGACCCGACTCCGAGCTGACCGAGGAGGAACGCGCGGCGAAGCGCGCCGAACAGGCCGAACGCGTGGCTCGAGCCCGCGAGCTGGCCGCTGCGCGTCGCCTTGAGCGCGCAGCGGGGGCTCCGGCGGCCGGTGGGCCCCGCCCCGAGGGCACAGCGCCGCCGCCTGCACCCATACCGGCAGCGACCGCTCCGGCTGCTGCGCCGGCCGCTGCCGCAGCGCCGGCGACGACGGCTGCGGATCGCCCGGAGGCGCCACCGCCGCCGGAGCTGCCGACGATTCCCGACGCCGAAGAAGATCCGGAGGGTCGCGCAGCGGCGCAGGCCGAACGGATGAGAATCGGTCGTGAGCTCGCCGCGGCACGGCGCGCCCAGTTGCGTGGTGAGTGAGGGGCTGAACAGATGACGCAGCGCACGTTTGAAGGCGAAATTCTGACCGAGCCGGTCGTCGTTGAGCGCGAGTTCGAGACGGTCGACATGAACATCAACATCGGGCCGCAGCACCCGGCGACGCACGGCGTGTTCCGGATGGTGCTGACGGTGGACGGCGAGGTCGTGAAGGACGCTGTCTCCTACATCGGCTACATGCACCGCGGCGGCGAAAAGCTGTCAGAAAACCTCGACTATCGCGGGGCGCTGGGCTACCAGGACCGCACCGATTACCTGGCGGCGTTCAACTCCGAGTGGGTTTACTGCAACGCGGTGGAGCGGCTGGCCGGGATCGAGATTCCGGAGCGCGCCGAGTACGTGCGGCTGATTCTGTCGGAGCTGAACCGGCTGATGTCGCACTTCATGTTCATGGGCGCATTCGGCACGGATGTCGGCTACTTCGGGACGGCGTTCACCTGGACATTCAAGGAACGCGAGCGGATTCAGGACCTGTTCGAAGCCGTCTGCGGCGACCGGATCATGTACAACTATTTTCGTGTCGGCGGTCTGGCCTGGGAGCCGCACGAGACCTTCGTCGAGGATTCGCACTGGGTGCTGGACCAGCTGGAGATTGGGATCGCGGACGTCGACAGCCTGATGACCGACAACGAGGTGTTCGTGTCGCGCTGCCGCGATGTCGGGATCATCTCGGCGGAGGATGCGATTTCGTTCGGGGTGACTGGCCCGATGCTGCGCGCTGCAGGCGTGTCGTTCGACCTGCGCGTCGACGAGCCCTATTCGATTTACGACCGCTTCTACTGGGAGATTCCGATCGGCGAACGCGGCGACGTCTACGACCGCTACCTGGTCCGGCTGGAGGAGATGCGGCAGTCGGTCAGCATCGTGCGGCAGGCGCTGGACCAGATGCCGACCTCGGGGCCGATCGTCACCGATCGGCTGCCGGCGCGGCTGCGTCCGGCGCCGGGCGAGATCTACATGAGGCAGGAGAATCCGCGCGGCGAATACGGGATCTACATGGTCTCCGACGGTACCGACAAGCCGTGGCGGGTGAAGATGCGCAGCCCCTGCTTCCACAACCTGTCGTCGCTGAGGCCGCAGGTGCTGAACTCCTACCTGGCCGACGCGGTGGTCGCTCTGGGCTCGATCGACATCGTGCTCTGCGAGGTGGACCGTTAACAGCGCGCTGCAGGCCAATCGGCGACGCAGGGGCCCGAGCGGGCCTGGTTGGGCGCCGGGCATCTGGCTTGGCATGGCGCGTAGCGGTGGCAGGCGGTATCACAGTCAACGCAGCAGGGACGACGCGTGATGCCTGACCTCGTGCCCGGACTCGTGTTGGGACAGTTCGCGGGCATCGACATGCCCAACTTCCTCGACGCGTTGCTGCGAGTGATCTTCATCGTCGCGCTGATGACCATCAATGCGTTTGCGCTGATCTATCTCGAGCGGAAGATTCTGGCTCGCCTACAGGCGCGGGTCGGACCGACGCGGACAGGGCCGATCGGGACGCTGCAGTCGATCGCTGACGCGCTGAAGCTGGTGACGAAGGAAGATGTGCGGCCGGCGACGGCCGACCGCTGGGCGTTCGAGCTCGCGCCCTACATCGCGTTTGTGCCGGTCTTCCTGATTTTCGTGCCGATGCCCTTCACGGAGACCTGGTTCATCCGCGACCTCGATCTGGGGCTGCTGTATGTGTTCGGCGTGCTCGGGCTGAACATCGTGGGCGTGGTCATGGCGGGCTGGGGGTCGGACAACAAATACGCGCTGCTGGGCGGCGTCCGCGCTGCCGCGCAGGCGATCTCCTACGAGATCCCGATGCTGCTGATCGTGGTCAGCGTGGTGATGGTGGCTGCGGGGCGGTTGGCGGGCGACGGCGACCCGGGGTCGGCGGTGAGCATCAACACAATCGTGGGCAACCAGACGACGACGCCCTACATCCTGCTGCAGCCGCTGGGCTTCGTGATCTTCCTGATTGGGGCGCTGGCCGAGCTGCACCGCCCGCCATTCGACACGCCGATCGCGGAATCCGAGGTGGTCGGCGGCTACTTCGTGGAGTACTCCGGCATGCGCTGGGGAATGTTCTTCCTGGCCGAATACACGGCGCTGTTCCTGATCGTGCTGCTGGCCTCTTCGATCTTCCTCGGTGGCTGGAACTGGCCGTTCGGCGCGGATGTGGGCCTGGGCCTGCAGATTGCGCTGACGCTGGTCAAGACATCGGTGATGATCGTGCTGGTGATCGGCTCGCGGGCGTTGTTCCCGCGGCTGCGGATCGACCAGCTGATGTCGTTCTCGTGGAAGGTGCTGCTGCCGTTCGCGATCGCCCAGGTGCTGGCGAACGGCATCATCATGGCCTACGGCGGCCCCGACTGGGTGGTGGGACTGGTCTCGTTCGGGCTGCTGGGGGCGCTGTTCGGGCTGGTCTTCTACGTGGTGCGGAAGAAGCAGGGCGACACGAAGCGAACGATTCACATGCGACCCGCGCGACCGCGCGTGCTGACCAGCCCCGAAGTCACCCCCGTCGAAGCCGGCGGCGGCGACTAGCTGCGTAGCGAAGGGCAGAGACACGTGGCCGACGGCTTCACCGTGACGCAGGTTGTCTTCTGGGTCCTCGCGATCGTGATGCTGATCAGCGCGCTCGGCGTGGTCACGGCCGGCAACATCGTCTACGCGGCGCTGTTCTTCATCGCCGCGTTGGCCGGGGTGGCCGGCATCTACCTGATGCTGGCCGTCGAGTTCCTGGCGCTCGTGCAGCTGCTGATCTACGGCGCGGCGGTCGTGATTTTGATTCTCTTCGCGCTGATGCTGACCCGGGCGCGGGAGCGTCCGCAGGCGCTGTTCGGTCGTACGCGACCGCTCGGGATCGCCGCCGCGGCGGGCCTGTTGGCCGCGCTGATCGGCGGGATCGTGGCGACCCACTGGGTGACGCCCGGGGCCGGCGGCGAGATTCAGCCGGTCGCGTTGCAGCAGATTGGCGACGTGATTTTCACGGTCTGGATCGTGCCGTTCATCATCGTCGGGGTGCTGCTCTCGATCGCGCTGGACGGCGCGATCATGCTCGCCTCGCCGGACGAGGAGAGCTGAGCGATGCCACCGCTCGAACAGGTCCTCGTAGTCAACGCGATCCTCTTTGCGATTGGTGCGATGGGCGTGCTGACGCGTCGCAACGCGGTGCTGATTCTGCTCTCCGTGGAGCTGATGCTGAATGCGGTCAGCCTCAACATGGTCGCGTTCGCGGTCTACGGGCGGATCGAGTTCGGCAACCTCACGGGGGTCGTCTTCGCCTTCTTCATCATCGTGATCGCGGCCGCCGAGGTCGCCCTGGCGCTGGGCATCGTGGTGCGGACCTTCCGTAACCGCGCGACCGCCAACGTCGACGAAGTGAACCTGCTCAAGTGGTAGCCGCGCGCCGCCCCCAGCGAGAGGGCCGCTAAGTGTTCTGGGCCGAACACGCGTGGGTGTTGCCGGCGATCCCGGCGATCGCGTTCCTCGTGCTGTTCGCGTTCGGGCGCTACCTGCCGCGCGGCGGCGACTTCATCTCGGTCGGCGCGGCGCTGGCCGTGTTCGTGCTCTTCTTCTTCGTGATCGAGTCACACCTCGATTCGCTCTCGGCGGGCCTCGGCGGGATCGCCAACGCCGGGACCGACTGGGTGCGCTTCGACGACTTCACCGTGCGGCTGGGCTTCACCGTCGACAGCATCGCGATCGTGATGCTGTTCGTCGTCGCGACGGTCGCGCTGATGGTCAACCTCTACTCGACGGGCTACCTGCGGCACCACGGCAAGGCCGAGCCGCGCTACTGGTGGTACTTCGCGGTGCTCTCGCTGTTCGTCGCGGCCATGTTGACGCTGGTGCTGGCCGACAACCTGCTGCTGATGTTCGTCGCCTGGGAGGGCGTGGGGCTCTGCTCCTTCCTGCTGATCGGCTTCTACCACGAGCGCCGCAGCGCGGTCGAGGCGGCCAAGAAGGCGTTCGTGACGACGCGGCTGGGCGATGTGGGGCTGTTCATCGGCGTGATTCTGTTCTGGCGGGCGACGGGCACGTTCCAGATTTCGGAGATCATTCAGGCGGCCGAGGCGGGCCGCGTCAACGACCTGCCGCAGGTGATGGGCGACGGCTACCTGACCCTCTCGACGCTGCTGCTGTTCCTCGGCGCGGCGGGCAAGAGCGCGCAGGTCCCGTTCCACGTGTGGCTGCCCGACGCGATGGAGGGCCCGACGCCGGTCAGCGCGCTGATTCACGCGGCCACGATGGTCGTGGCGGGTGTCTACCTGGTGGCACGGATGCTGCCCGTCTTCGAGGTCGCCCCGGGCGCGGCGAACGTGGTGTTGGTGGTTGGGCTGATCACGGCGCTACTGGCCGGGATCATGGCGCTGGGCCAGAACGACATCAAGCGGGTGCTGGCCTACTCGACGATCTCACAGCTGGGCTTCATGTTCGTCGCCCTGGGCGTTGGGGCGGTCGGCGTAGCGATGTTCCATCTGCTCACGCACGCCTTCTTCAAGGCCTGCCTGTTCCTCGCCTCCGGTTCGGTGATCCACATGACCGATGAGCAGGACGCGCGGCGCCTGGGCGGTCTGTGGTGGCGGATGCCTGTCACGGCGACGACGTTCATCGTTTCGGCGGTGGCGCTGGCGGGGATCCCACCCTTTTCAGGATTCTTCTCGAAAGACGAGATTTTCACTGCCACGCTGGGCGGCGCGAACACGGTCGTGGTGATCCTCCTGGGAGTCGCGGCGTTCCTCTCGGCGCTGTACATGGCGCGGCTGGTGATCATCACATTCTTCGGGCCGCCCAAGGTGCTGGCGGTGATTCGCCGGGCGCGCGAGGCGGACCCGATCATCCTGATTCCGCTGGTGTTCCTGACGGTCCTGACGCTCGTCGTGGGATTCTTCGCGTTCGACCAGGTGGGTCGCGCATTCGGATTCCCCGGCGGGATCAACTCCTACATCTACTTCCCCGAGCCCGAGACGTTCCACTTCCACAACGACATCGCGGCCGTCACGGGCACGGTGTCGCTGATGGGCATTGGGACGGCGTGGTGGTTCTTCTGGGGTCGCAACAGCCGCCGTGCGGAAGCGCTACGGCGTTTCCAGCCGCGGATGGTGGCGATCGTGGAGAACAAGTTCTACTTCGATGAGGCCTACCAGTGGGCGATCGACCGCACAGTGTTGCCGCTGGCGCGGATGGTGGCCGGGTTCGACCGGCTGATCGTCAACGACACTGGAATCAATGGACCAGCCGATGCGACGCGCTACGTGGCGTATTGGCTGCGCTACCACGTGACCGGACGAATTCCCGATTATGCGCTGCTGATGGTCGTCGGGGTCGCCCTCGCGGGCGGCATCGCCTTCCTGGTGCGCGGCGGATAGCGGCGAGAGGACGTAGACGTGGACGCTGGCGAAGCCCTGCTGCTGCTGCTGCTGATCCCCGGTGGCGCCGCGCTGCTCATGATCTTCGTGCCCTCGCGGCACGTGACCGTGATTCGCACGATCGCGTTGGTGACGACGATCGCCACACTGGTCGACTCGATCTGGATCTTCGCGGTCTACGACTTCACGCAAGGCGGCTTCCAGTTCAACCTCCAGTACCCCTGGATCGAGAACATCGCGTTCCTCGGCGAGAACGGCGTCTCGCTGCATCTCGGCGTCGATGGAATCGCAGCGCCGATGGTGCTGCTGAACGGCCTGGTCGGCTTCGCGGGGGTGCTGGTCTCGTGGAAGATCACGCATCGGCCGAAGGACTTCTTCATTCTGTTCATGGCGCTGTTCACGGGTGTCTACGGGGTCTACATCGGGCAGGACCTGTTCTTCTGGTTCTTCTCCTACGAGCTGGCCGTGCTGCCGATGTACCTGCTGATCGTGGTCTGGGGCAGCACCAACAAGGAATACGGCGCGATGAAGCTGACCATGGTCCTGGTCGGCGGATCGGTGCTGGTCTTCGTCGGAATCTTCGCGGTCTTCGCCGAGGCGGGGGCGGGCACCTTCGACATGGCGGTGCTGCGTGAGATCAACTTCGATCGAAGCTTTGCGAACACGTTCTTCCCGTTCTTCATGATTGGCTGCGGGATCCTGGCCGGCCTGTTCCCGTTCCACACCTGGTCGCCCGATGGCCACGTGGCGGCCCCGACGGCCGTCTCGATGCTGCACGCGGGCGTGCTGATGAAGCTCGGGGCGTTCGGGATCATCAGGCTGGGGATTGAGATTCTGCCGGCCGGCACCGACTTCTGGATGCCGGTGCTGTTGGTGCTGGGCGGGGTGGCGGCGGTCTACGGCGCGATTTCGGCGATTCACCAGACCGATCTCAAGTTCGTGGTCGGCTACTCGTCGGTCTCGCACATGGGGTTTGTGCTGATGGGTCTGGGCACGATGAACAACATCGGCGTCAACGGCGCCGTGCTGCAGATGTTCAGCCACGGGGTGATGACGGCCCTCTTCTTCGCCATGGTCGGAGCGGTCTATGACCAGGCGCACACGCGCGATATTCGCGTGTTCGGCGGGATCATCCGCAAGATGCCGCTGTTCGTGATCTTCTTCGGGATCGCCGGGTTGACCTCGCTGGGGCTCCCGGGCCTGAGCGGGTTCATCGCCGAGTTCCACATCTTCGTCGGCACGATCGACGCGTTCCCGCTGTTCGCGGCGCTGGGCATCCTTTCGGCGGCGCTGACCGCCGTCTACATCCTGCGGCTGATGGGTCGCGCGGCGCTGGGACCCTTCAACCCGCGCTGGGAGAACCTGAAAGACCTGTCGCGCAAGGAAGTGCTGGCCGGAATCGTGCTGATCGCTCCGATCATCGCGATGGGCGTCTGGCCCGACCCGTTCATCGACCGCATCGCACAGACGGTCGCCGAGCTGCCCAACGTGGAGCAGATCGGCGGGCTGTTCACGCTCAGCTCGATCGGCAACTGACGTGCAAGCTGTCGCCAAACCTGAGGTACAAACTGTGGCGCCCTTCGCGATGAATCATGAGACGCGCTGATGGACCTCGAATACGGCCTGATCATTCCGGAGTTCGTGCTGGCGATCCTGGCGACGCTGGTCGTGGCCGGGGCGCTCGTATTCAAGCAGGTGCGCCAGGAGGTCTGGGGCTACGCGACCGCGGGCGCGCTGTTGGTCATGGCGATCCTGACGGCGATCTTCTACTGGGACACGTACGACGACTTCGCCAACGTGCTGGCGATCGACCATTTCACGGTGCTGTTCCGGGTCTTCTTCCTGGGCATCGCGCTGTTCACGGTGCTGGCCTCGATCCAGTTTGCCGGCGAGCGACTGAAGAACCACGGTGAGTTCTACGGGCTGATCCTGTTCGCGACGCTGGGCATGATGCTGCTGGCGGCGGCGCGTGAGCTGCTCACGGCCTACCTGGCGCTCGAGCTGCTGTCGTTCTCGTTCTACATCCTGGTCGGCTTCAACAAGCTGAACCCCTTCTCGAACGAAGCGTCGCTGAAATACATGCTGCTGGGAGCGTTCTCGTCGGCGTTGATGCTCTACGGCATCAGCCTGATCTACGGCGTGACAGGCACGACGACGTACAGCGCGATCGACCCGGATGGCGCCGGCGTGCGCTCGATCGCGGGGCAGCTGGCGAACTTCTCCGGGCTTGGCAACGACCCGAGCCTGCCCGATCCCGATGCGACGCGCCCCGGCCTGCTGATCGGGCTGATCATGATCACGGCGGGGCTGGGCTTCAAGATCTCGGCGGTGCCGTTCCACCAGTGGACCCCGGATGCGTATCAGGGCGCCCCACTGCCGATGACCGCGTTCCTGAGCGCCGGCGGCAAGGCGGCGGCGTTCGCCGTCTTCCTGCGGCTGTACAGCGAGGCCTTCCTGCCGGCGGCGGCGGAGTGGTCGTGGTTCGTGGCGATCATTGCCGCGGCAACGATGATCACCGGCAACCTGATGGCGCTGCAGCAAACCAACCTCAAGCGGCTGATGGCGTACTCGTCGATCTCGCAGGTGGGCTATCTGCTGATCGGGATCGTGGCGCTCAACGCGACGACGATCGGTCAGTCGCAGGACGCGGCGGCGGCGCTGGTGCTGCACCTGATCGGCTACGTGGTGACCAACCTCGCGGTCTTCACGGCGATCATCGCGTTCTACAACCGCACCGGGCGCGACGACATCGGGGATGTGCGGGGCCTGGCGACGCGTCAGCCGTTCCTCGCGTTCGTGCTGGCGGCGGGCCTGTTCTCGCTCGCGGGGATGCCGCTGTTCGCGGGCTTCGCGACCAAGTTCATCGTGTTCCAGGTCGCATTCTCGAACGGGTTCCTGTGGCTCGGCGCGATCGGGGTCACGGCGTCGTTCGTCTCGCTCTACTACTACCTGATGGTGATCAAGCAGATGTACCTCTACGAGCCGGAAGGCCCGGACCGCTCACGGTTCGCGGTGCCGCGGCCCATGGCGCTTGCGATCGCCGTGCTGGTGGCCGGCGTGTTCTTCCTCGGGCTCTACCCGACGCCGCTGTTCGAAGTGATCAACAATTCGGTGGCGGGTCTGTTCGAGCAGGCGATTCAGACGAGCGCGACGGCGCTGAAGTAGCCGGCGGCGGTGGGGCTGTGGTTCAGAGGACCGGCAGGTAGCGGCGCAGTTCGTAGTCGGTGACGTGCGAGCGGAAGGCCTCGAACTCGAGGCGCTTGTTTTCCAGCACCGTGGACCAGACGTGCTCGCCAAGCACCTCGCGCATCAGGTCGCTGGCGGCGAACTCGTCGATCGCGTCGCCGAGCGAGCGGGGCAGGGCGGCGATGCCGCGTGCGGCGCGGGCCGCGTCGGTGAGCTCGAAGACGTCGTCTTCGGCCGGCGCGGGCGGTTCGAGGCCCTGCTCAACGCCCTTCAGTCCGGCCGCGAGCATCACGCCGAAGGCCAGGTAGGGATTGGTGGCGCTGTCGGCCCCGCGGTACTCGACGCGCGTGGCCTCGGGCCGACCGGGGTGGTACTCGGGGATGCGCACCAGGTCGCTCTGGTTGGCGCGCGACCAGGTCAGATAGACGGGCGCCTCGGTGCCGCGCGCGAGGCGCTTGTAGGAGTTGGCCCACTGGTTGGTGATCAGCGTGAACTGCGGGGTGTAGGCGAGCAGGCCGGCGACGAATGAGCGCGCGGTGTCGGAGAGGTGCGCGGGCGCGCCGAGGTTGAAGAAGAGGTTTTCCTCGCGCTTGAAGAGCGAGAGGTAGACGTGCATCCCGCTGCCGTTCTCGTCGGTGAGCGGCTTGGGCATGAACGAGGCGTGGACGCCGTGCTTCAGCGCGATCTCCTTGACGACCAGTCGGCAGGTCATCACGGCGTCGGCCATGGTCAGGGCGTCGGTGTAGCGGAGGTCGATCTCGTGCTGGCTGGGCGCCGCCTCGTGGTGCGAGTACTCGACCGCGATGCCCATCTCCTCAAGCGTCAGGACGGTCTCGCGGCGTAGGTCGCTGGCGACGTCAAGCGGCGTGAGGTCGAAATAGCCGCCGGCGTCGAGTGGGGTCGGGTCGTTGGGGCCCTTGAAGTAGAAGTACTCGATCTGGGGACCGACGTAGAACGTGAGGCCGCGTTCGCCGGCCTGCTCGAGCTGCTTGCGCAGCACCCCGCGCGGGTCGCCATCGAAGGGTTCGCCGCTGCGGCGGTGAATGTCGCAGATCATCCGTGCGACGCGCTGTTGTTCGGGGCGCCAGGGCAGCAGTACGAAGGTTTCGGGATCGGGGCGGGCGACCATGTCCGACTCGTCGCGGCGGGCGAAGGCGGCGATCGACGAGCCGTCGAATTCGAGGCCTTCCTCGAGCGCTTTCGGCAGCTCGTCGATCGTGATCGCGACCGACTTGAGCGAGCCGAGAATGTCGGTGAACCAGAGCCGCACGAACTTGACATCGTGCTCGCGACAGGCGTGCAGGACGTGCTGATATTCGACGCGCTCGGGACCGGTTTCGGCCGGCATGGTGACGCCTCCCGCTCGAGGCCCGGGTCGAGCTAGATGTGGAAGTAGTGGAAGAACTCGGCCGGCACGGGGTGCAGGAACACGTCCTTCGCCTCTTGCTGTTTGAACTCGACGTAGTGCGAGATCACGTCGGGGGTGAAGACGCCGCCCGCGAGCAGGTAGTCGTGGTCGTCGGTGAGTTGCTCGAGGGCGTCCTCGATCGAGGTGGGGACGGCCGGAACACCGGCGGCCTCCTCGGCCGAGAGCTCGTAGATGTCCGTGTCGACGGGGTCGCCGGGGTCGATCTTGTTGATGATCCCGTCCAGGCCGGCCAGCATCATCGCCGAGAAGGCGAGGTAGGTGTTGGCCGAGGCGTCGGGCGGGCGGAACTCCAGCCGCTTGCTCTTGGGCGAGGTCTCGTAGGTGGGGATGCGGACCGCCGCGGAGCGGTTGCGCTGCGAGTAGGCGAGGTAGATCGGCGCTTCGAAGCCGGGCACGAGGCGCTTGTAGGAGTTCGTCGTCGGCGCGCAGAACGCGAGCAGCGAGGGGCTGTGCCTGAGCAGCCCGCCGATGTAGTACTTGGCCAGATCCGAGAGCTGCGCGTAGCCGTCGGCGTCGTAGAAGAGCGGTTCGTCGCCCATCCAGAGCGACTGGTGCACGTGCATCCCGGTGCCGTTGTCGCCGAAGAGCGGCTTGGGCATGAAGGTGGCCGTCTTGCCGTGCTGGTTGGCGACGTTGCGCACGATGTGCTTGTACCACTGCGTTTCGTCGGCCTTGCTGCGCAGCGTGCTGAAGCGTGTGGCGATTTCGCCCTGGCCGCCCGTCGCGACCTCGTGGTGGTGGACCTCGAAGTCGATCCCGACGGCGCCCATCGCCTCGGCCATCTCCCAGCGCATGTCGCCCAGCGTGTCGAAGGGCGCGGTGGGCGAGTAGCCCTGCTTTGGGGGGATTTTGTAGCCGAGGTTGCGGTCGTCCTCGTCACGGCCCGAGTTCCAGTCGGCCTCATCGGAGTCGACGAGGTGGAACGAGGAGTTGCCGGAGAGGCTGAACTGCACGTTGTCGAAGACGAAGAATTCGAGCTCGGGCCCGAAGAAGGCCTTGTCCGCGATTCCGGTCGAGGCGAGGTGCGCCTCGGCCTTGGTGGCGACGTAGCGGGGGTCGCGACTGTAGCGGTCGCCGGTCATCGGGTCGTGCACGTCGCAGATGATCTTCAGCGTCGGCGTGCTCTCGGTCGGGTCGATGCGCGCGCTGTCGAGGTCGGGTCGCAGCAGCATGTCCGACTCGTCGATGGCCTGGAAGCCGCGCAGGCTGGAGCCGTCGAAACCCTGGCCGCGCTCGACGAGGTCTTCATCGAGCCGCGAGGCGGGAATCGAGAAGTGCTGCCAGCGGCCGATCAGGTCGGTCACGAGCAGGTCGACCCGGGTGATGCCCTGGTCTGCGATCAGCGCCTGGATGTCGGCCAGCGTGGTCATCGGTCGGTCCCTCTCGGTGGCGCCCCCGTGGGATTGGCGTGGGGGCTGCGTGTCCTCGGTTGCCGGTTGTGATGCCTCAGCCCTGGGAGCGCATGACGCGCATGACGCGCGTGACGCATCCCGGGCAGCTACGGCATCGCCGCCAGCGTATGTCTGGCCTCTGTTGGGGGCCAAGACCGTGAGTTACGAACCGATGAATTCTGCGCCTCTGTCAGCCCGGCGGCATCTGGGGCCCAGCCGCGCCTCAGCGCAGCGGCAGGGCGAAGCGGTAGCCCACGTTGCGCACGGTCTCGATGTAGGTGCGTCCACGCGCTTCGAGCTTGGATCGCAACCGGCGGATGTGGACATCGACGGTCCGCGAGCCGCCGTAGTAGTTGTAGCCCCAGACGCGGTTGAGCAGCGTCTCGCGCGTGAAGACCTGCTGGGTGTGCGTCATCAGGAAGCGCAGCAGCTCGAATTCCTTGAAGGTGAGGGTGAGCGCGCGGCCGCCCTCGAAGACCTGATAGTTGCTGACATCGAGCACGAGCTCCCCGGCGGAGAGCGTGTTGCGGCCGACGGCGCGGCCGTGCCGCCAGAGCAGCAACTGCACCCGCGCGACCAGCTCGGCCTCGCGCAGTGGCGCGACGGCGAAGTCGTCCAGCTGGTGCGAGGGCTCGAGTTCGTCCATGCCGCGCGGCCGGACGACGGCGAGCCGGAGGCTGTCGGGCCAGGCTTCGAAGGCCTCGACGCGCGCCCGCGGCACCATCTCGCGCCAGTCCATGAGCAGCACATCGGGCGCGGCGGCCGGGTCGGGCTTCCAGCCTTCGGTGGGCGCGACGCGATGCACCTGGAGGCCGCCGCGTTGCAGCGGTTCCTCGAGGGGAAGTGCAAACTCGTCGTCGATCGACCAGATCGTTACGCGGAACATCCCGAGCATCTTATGAGATACTTGACCGTGCCAGCCGCGCGGGTCAACGCCCCGCGCGGCTCCCACGCCGGCGTAGCTCAGAGGCAGAGCAGCTGTTTCGTAAACAGCAGGCCGAGGGTTCGAATCCCCCCGCCGGCTCCACTACCGCACTACCCCACAGCGCCGCTGTCGCCGATCGTCTGCTCGGCCGACTCGCGGCCGCTGCTGCCGCCGCGCTCGGTGAAATGCGAGATCGGCACGGCCGGCATGGTGGTCACCTTGGCCTGCATCCGGCTGCCGAAGGCGACCGACCAGCGGGCCGCCGAATCGTTGTCGGGCGCTTCGAGGATCGCGACGTAGTCGTAGGGCCCGAGCACGCCGTAGATGCCGAGCGCGGTGACGCCCGGCATCACGACGCCCTGGTCGACTTTGAGCGGGAGCATGGGGTCGTCTTCGATCGCCCGCATGCCCTCGGGCGCGACGTTGATCAACAGGATGTACTGCATCGGACGCTCCTTTGCCGGCCACGGTCTGCGTCTCGCAGTATCGCGCCTGAATAACGGTGTGGGATACACTCGCCCGGGCGATCGGGGCTGAGCGAGTCACCCCCGCGCTCGGGGGGACCGCATGAATCGTTTCGTTCGCCTGTCTGCAATTCGGCGCTCCGGCGTTGTGTTGGTGCTGGGTCTGCTCGGGTTGGCAGCGCTGCTCTCGGGCTGCGACCTGATTGGCACCGAGGACGACGAAGGCGATGCGGCGGAGCAGCAGGCCGTCGCGCAACAGGCGGCGCCGGAAGCCGAAGCGGACGAAGAGCCGGCGCGTGTGCGTGCGCCGCTGCCACCTGAGCCGACCAGCTTCGACGCTGCGACGATCTTCTCGATCGTTCGCCCGAGCCTCGCGCTGGTCCAGACCGATCAGGGCGTCGCGACGGGGCTGGCCACGCGAACCGGCGAGGTATTCGTTGGCGCGTCGGCGATCGCAGGCGCGACGACGATCTCGGTGACCTTCTCGAACGGTCGGGTCGCCGAGGACGTTCCGGTCACCCAGATTGACTATGTGGCCGACCTGGCGGTGCTGGGCCCGGTCGGTGGTGGCGCGACAACCGGTCTGCCGCTCGTGAATCTGGGCGACGGCGAAGCGCTGCCGATTGGCGCCCCCGTCTACATCGTGGGATTCAGTCGGGCCGGCCTCGCCGCCGGCGCATCGCTCAGCGCGGGCCTGCTCTCGCGCCGCGCCGAGTGGGCGGCGCCGGAGCTGACGCTGATCTCCTCGGACGCCTCGATCGCAGACGACCAGGTGGGGCTCGTGATGGTCGACCAACTCGGCGCGGTGATCGGGATCGCGCCGGCCTCGCTGGCCGCTCGCGGCCTCTTCGTGTCGGCCGCGGATATCACGCGCAAGCTGCCGTTCGCGTCGGCCGAGGAGCGCGCGATGACAGTCATGGGGCCCGACGACGACGTGCTGTTGCTGACGATCAGCGCATTCCCGGGGGAACGATCGCTCGTGCTGGTCACGGAGCCTGACCCTGAAAGCGGTCTGACGCTCACGATCAACGGCGATCAGCCGGGCGCGGTGACGGTTACCGATTTGAGCAGCCAGATTGTGACCACGGGTGCGATTGCGGCCGGGGTAGAAACCGTGCTGATCGCCGAGCTGACGACCCGCGGGCCCTACTCAGTGTGGGTCACTACGGATGCCGAAGCGTCCGCGCGCTACACCATCGAGTCGAGGCCGACGGGGATGATCGGACCGGATGTGGACGACCGGCGCTGGGAGGCGAGTGCAGCGAGCAGCGCCGGCGTGATCAACCCCGCTGCGGATCGCGACACGATCATGCTCGATGTGCAGCGCGGCGATGTCTACGAGGTCCGGGTCGAGAGCCTGACCGTCGACGTGTATCTGTTCGCGAGTGGCGCCGGCGTTGACGCGACGGACGATGATGGCGTCGGTGGCCTGAGCGGCACCGACGCGGGGCTGCGAATCGAGCCGACTGAGTCGGGCCAGGTGGAGCTGGTCGTGGGCGCGATCGAGGGCAGCGGCGTCGGCGGCTACGTGATCAGCATCGAACGGATCGCGATGGCGCCCGAGGCTGCGGCGGCCGAGGCCGGGGAGGACCAAGAGGCGGACGAGGCGATGATGATGGGGCCGAGCTTCCCGGCGTTCCCCGACCCGCCCGCGATCGCGATGCGTGGCTCAGGTGGCGCGAGGGGATTGACGACCGACGCGGTCAGTCGCGGTCACGACGCGGGCGACAACATGCTCGCTGTCGCCGACGCCGACGGATCGTTCGAGGTGACGGTCACGATTCTGGGCGAGACCGGTGCGACAGCCCGCGTACTCGTGAGCGACGCGGCCAGCGGCTCGATCGTGTTCGAGAGCTCCGTCTCGACCACATGCTCAGGCGCCGAGTCCTGCATCGCCAGTTCCAGCTCGAACCCACGCGAGGCTGGCGAGGGTGAGTGGATCGTGGTGATCGAGCACGGCGGCGGCGGCTCGATCGAGCAGTGGCAGGTCGAGGTCTCGACCGACGACTAGGCGGGGCATACGGCGGCGGGCGACAGGTCGGGTTCGCTCAGCGCCGCTGGGTGGACCAGTTCGAGCCCAGCAGCAAGCCGACGATGAACGCGCAGGCGGTCAGCGCGCCGAGCGCGGCCCAGGTGATCGCACCGCGGATCGTGAGCGCCTCGCCCTCGGGCTGATCGGACGGCCGTTGCGCCTGCTCGGGCTCAGGTGCTGCCGCCAACTGCGGCTGCGCCACGGCTGGCTCGTCAATGAACTCGGATGACACCCGCGTAGCCGTCGCAGGTTGGCGGTGCGGATCGCTGCCCCAGACGGGCGCCGGGGAGCGATCTCGCTGATCCGCCGCTGCCGTCCACGGCGCAGGCCTGGGCTCCATGATCGGTGGGGGCGCTGGGATCGCGACGGGTCCCGGGGGAGCTTCGGTCGGCTTGAGGGGCGGATCGATGCTGATGTTGGGCAGGATCCGGTCAAGCCAGGCGGGCATCCACCAGTTGGCATTGCCGGCGAGCTGCATGAACGCGGGCACGAGCACGAGCCGTACAAGGGTCGCGTCGACCATGATCGCGAAGGCCATGCCGATGCCGAACTCCTTGATCGTGCGCTCCTGGCCGAAGATTGCGAAGGAGAGGAAGACAGCCGCGAGGATCGCGGCGGCCGCGGTGATGACCCGGGCGCTGGCGCCGATCCCGTGGGCGACCGATTCGGCGGAGTCGCCCGTTTCAATCCAGCGTTCACGGACGCGGCTGAGCAGGAACACCTCGTAGTCCATCGAGAGCCCGAACAGCACGGCGAACATGAACATTGGCAGGAAGCTCTCGACCGGCCCGGTGCGGTCGAGCCCGAGCAGCGAGAGGCCCCAGCCCCACTGAAAAATCATCACGATCACGCCGATTGAAGCGGAGATCGCGAGCATGTTCATCACCGCCGCCTTGAGCGGCACGAGGATCGACCTGAATGCCATCATCAACAGCAGGATGCTGAGGCCGATCACGACGCCGAAGAAGATCGGTAAGCGCTCGAGCATGCGCGCCGTGACGTCCTGATGCACCGCGGTTCGGCCGGAGACGTAGAGCGCCATCTCACCGCCGAAGGCCTGCGTGGCGCCGGGTGCGCCCTGATCGCGTAAGCGCTCCACAAGTTCGCGCGTCTCCGCCGCCTGCGGCGCAGAGGTGGGGAAGATCGTGAAGACGGCGATCGAGCCGTCCTCGTTCGTGCGTGCGGGCAGCACGCTGGCAACCCCGTCGATCCCGGCGAGCGAGCGGCGAACGCGTTCGAGCGCCTCCGGCGGTGCGCCTGGGTCTTGTTGGGTGACGGCGATCAGCGTGGCGTTGACGCCCGGCCCGTAGGCGTCGGCGATCAGGTCGTAGCCGCGTCGCGAGGTGTAGCGATCAGGCAGGTTGCCGTCGTCGGCCACGCCGATCTGGATATCCAGGACAGGCACGGCGAGCGCGATCAGGATGGCGGCGGAGGTAATCAGCCAGAGCAGCGGCCGGCGCTGGATACGGCGGCTGAAGCGGTACCAGCGCCCGCGCTCGCCGCCGGCGGTGTAGCGCAGGCCGGGGATCGAGAACTTGTCGATCCGATGGCCGACGATCCGCAGCATGGCGGGCAGCAGCGAGATGGCGACCAGCATCTCCATGAGTACGACGAACGCCGCCGAGAGGCCGAGATTGGCCACGAGCGGGATGCCGATGAAGAAGAGTCCGAGCAGCGCGACGACGACGATGATGCCCGCAAAGGCGACCGCGCGGCCCGCGGTGTTCACCGCGATGCGTACCGCCTCGGGCACAGGTTGTCCAGCGCCGAGCTGCTCGCGGAACCGCGAGATCACGAAGAGTGCGTAGTCGATGCCGACGCCGATGCCGAGCATTGCTCCAAACATCGGGGCGATCGTGACGATGTCGAGCTGGGTCGCCGCGAGCACGATCAGCACCGTGCCGAGTGCGAGGGCGACGAGCGCGGTGATGATCGGCATGCCGGCCGCAAGGACCGAGCCGAAGGCCAGCAGCAGGACGATCAGGGCGACGCCGATGCCGACGATTTCGGCGAGGCGCGCCTCCTCGGTCTCGAGTTCGCGAACGGGCTCGCCGACGAACTCGACGATCAGGCCCTGCGCGCGAGGAGCTTCGGCCAGATCGAGCAGTTTCTGGACGTGCGCCGAATCGAGCTCGCGGCCGAATGCGCCGTAACGCACGTTGACCAGCGCGGTGCGTCCGTCGGGCGCGATGCTGCCCGGGGTCTCCCAGGCGTTTTCGACGGCGACAACTTCGTCGACGCGGCCCGCGCGTCGCTGGAAGGCTTCGATCGCCTCGCGATAGCGGGGTTGGTCGATCGATCCGCTGGGAGCCCGGAAGACGGCGTGCACGCCGATTCCGGCCTCGGAAGGGAACACCTCACTGAGCAGGTCCTGGGCGCGCTGCGACTCGGCGCCGGGCAGGGTGAAGGCATCGGTCAGCTCGCCGCCGAACGACCGCGCAAACAGGAGCAGAAAGCCCGTGAACACGACCCAGGCCAGAATGATGCGCCGCGGGTGCCGCGAGACGATGCCGGCCCATCGCTCCATCGCCGGTCCCCCAGATTCGCGCGCTGCCACGCCCTTCCAAGCGTACGCGCGATGGCCGTTAAGGGGATGCGACTGTTAAGGGAATGAATCGCATTTGACTTGCTGGCGACTTGCTGGCTGCGATCGCGGCGGTGGCGCTATCGGATCACCGAGTCGAGCGAGAGCGGGCCGGCGCCGAGCAGGATCAGCGCGACGCAGGCGAAGACCATCAGCACGTCGAGCTCGTAGCCCTGTACGTCGCCGCCCTGGAAGGGCGCGCCGTTCTTGTACTTCTGCACCCAGGTCGCGACGACCATGTTGGCCGCGAGCGGGATCGCGATCCAGCTGGTCAGCAGCCCGGCGAGGAGCAGCAGCCCGCCGACGAGTTCAAGCGTCGCCACGCCGGGGCCGGCGACGCGGGCTATCGGCACGCCGAGGTCGGCGAGCCAGCCGCTGAATCCTCCGATGCCGCGGCGGAACTTTCCGATCCCGGCGTCGATGAAGATGATTCCGAGCGCGATCCGAAGGACCACGGAGGCCCATGCGAGCGCGCCTTCGCCCCACGGTTGCGTGAGCCACTCAACTGCGTCCATCGGCGGCATCCCTTCGGCGGAGCACACGGTGGGTTCGCGGACAGGGTAGTGCCAGCCTTCGGCGGAACGTATTCCAGTGTGCATGGCAACCGCAACACGTCCGATCGAACCAGGATCGTCGGGTACATTTGGCGCTAGCCCCGCGACCGATGCACAGGGAGACGCGGAGGGCAACATGCCACGATCTGAATCGACCAACGAGGGCTTCCCGCCAGGTCGGCGACGCCCGCAGGGAGGCCGGCCGACTCGGCCGTTGGGATTCCGCAAGCCGAGCGAACCGTCACCTCCGTCCATCCTGATCGCGACCTACGGCCCCGTTGAAGGTCACGATATCTGTGTGTTCACCGAGGCGCCGACGCGGCCGATCACCGTCGATCGTCCGATTTGCTGCCTTACCGTTGATGAACTCACCCCCGAGCTGACTCAATCCGCGCGAGATTCCGGGCTGGCGTTCGTCACCTACCGACCGTCCATGTCGCGCGCCGACGCGATCCTGGAGACGGGCGTCGACTACTGCCTCAACCTCTCTGATCGGATCCCTGATCCCGCCGAGGCGCGCGCACTGGCGACGCTCCATCCGATGTTGGTCGCGCTCCCGATGCCGCCGCTCCCGCTGTTGATCGCGGATCTGCTCAAGCTGCGGCGCGCGGCCGTGCTGTTGAACGCTCCGTTCGGGCTGCGCGTCCCCGCGGATATTTCGAGCGGGGACCTTGAGGCGTTGCGCGACTCGGGGCTGGCGGCCGTGCTGCTGCACCCCGCGACCGAGGAATCGGTCGGCGAGCTGCGCGATCGGATTCTCGCATTGCCGCGGCGCGAGCGCGGCAACCTGCCGGCTGATGTTCAGGCGTCGATGCCGACTCCGTCGTCGTTCGACGACGACATGGATGATGGCTGGTAGGCCAGCGGGTCGGCCGGATCGAGCAGGCCAAGCGATCGAGCAGGTCCGGTCAGGCGGCCGAGGGACCGTCGAGCGCGCTCAGTCTTCGAACGGGGTGCGGTTCCGCGGTTCGAGGCTGCTGCGAGCGTTGCCGGTCGCGAGACGCAAGAAGTAGAGCATCGCGCCGACCAGCGCGACGCCGATCAGGACCGCGATCGTCCAGAGCACCAGTCCCTGCTTCGACTTGGGGGCCGTCGCCAGCTGGGCGACGCCTGCCTCGCCGGGCGCGAGCGGGTTGACGGCGAAGCTGTAGCTACCGCTCACCTCGCGAAGATTGCCGTCGTCCTGTTCGAACAGCACCGAGTAGCGGACCTCAATCTCGCCCTCCGACTCGCCCGAGAGCGGCACAACCAGGGTGCGGAGGCTGTAGGTCGAAACGCTGGCGTGGCCGGTATCGATCCGCTCGCCGCTCTCATCGAGCACCTCAACGGTGTGCGCATTGCGCAGCTGCGCGAGCCCGCGATCGAACGTGAGCAACAGATTGTGCGGCGTTTCGGCGGTGACGCCGTCCTGCGCCGGCTCCGCCTGAACGAGCTCGTCGGCCGCGACGCTCGACATCGCCATCAGCGACGCGGCGAGCAGCAGCCCGAGGAGCATTGAGACGTGCAGAATCAGCCGCCGAACCATGGTCCTGCCTCCAACGCGATGCTACGAACACTCGCCAGCCCAGACAAGACGCCGTGTCTCACGAGTAGATACGGGGGACGCGCGCGGCGATGCCCGTGAGCGTCTCGTAGGAAATCGTGCCGGAGCGCTCTGCCAGCTCCTGGGCGAGAACTTGTTCTGCCCCGTCGCGCCCGATCAGCGTGACGCGGTCGGCGGCGCGTGCGGCGGGCACATTGGTGAGGTCGAGCATCGTGAGGTCCATGCAGATCGTCCCGACGATCGGAGCCCGCCGGCCGCGAATCAGCACCTCGGCCCGGTCCCACAGCGCGCGCCGCAGGCCGTCGGCGTAGCCGACGCCGATCACGCCGATCCGCGAATCGCGCCGCGCCGTCCAGCGCCGGCCGTAGGAGACCGACTCGCCGGCGGGAACATCGCGAACCAGCAGCAAGCCGGCGCGCCACGAGAGGACCGGGCGAAGGTCCGCGGCCGCCGCGCCGGGTAACGGTCCTGCGCCATAAAGCGCGATGCCGGGCCGCACCAGCTCCAGCGCCATCTCGGGAAACCGCAGCAACGCAGCGCTGGCGGCGGCGTGGCGGAGCGGCGCGCCGACCGCGTTTGCGGTCTGCAGAAAGCGCTCGAACGCGGAGCGGGTTGAGGCCCCGTCGTCGGCGTAGGCATCAGGGAAGTGCGTGTAGACGCCCTCGAGCCACAGCGAATCGTGCTCGCGCACCGCGGCGGCGAGCCCGATTGCCGCATCGCCCGAGAGCCCGAGGCGCTGCATGCCGCCATCGACGTTGATGTGAACGGCGGCGCGACGACCCGCCGCGCGAGCCACGCGGGCGAGCTCGCCCGCTTCCTCGAGGCCGCTCAGCGAGACGGTGAGGTCGAGGCTGACCGCTTGCTCGATCCGGTCGCGCGGGAGTGGACCAAGTACGAGGATCGGTGCGGACAGGCCCGCCTCACGCAGCGCGACGGCCTCAGAGAGCGCGAAGACGCAGAGCCGAGTGGCGCCGGCGTCGATCGCGGCGCGCGCGATCGGCGCAGCGCCGTGGCCGTAGGCGTTGGCCTTGACCACCGCAGCCAGCTGCGCGTCGCCGGCGACGCGACGCAACACGCCGACGTTGTGGCGCAGCGCGCCCAGATCAACCTCAACCCAGCTGGATGCCGCCGCCGGTTCCACGCCTGCTCCGCTGCCTCACCGCGCCACAATTCGTCCATCGGTCACGCTAGCACGGTCAATTTGGCCTCGGCGGGGTATGATCCCGGTGGGCGGAACCTGTGTGAGCGGCTGATCATTATCGCTACTCGACTGCCTCTGCGACTGCCTGCCCGACCGATCCGCCGACTGTCTGATCGGCAGCGTGATCGACGCGGCGGCGGCCTGTCGTCCAGCTTCCATCGGCGTCGCGCTTTGGTCGCGTGGCCCGGCTTCGTCTGCGCGTGCCTGATCGCGCTGTTGGCCCTCGCCGCATGCGGCGAAGACGAGCCCGCGCCGCCGGAGCCGGCGGCGGCGACGCCCCAGCAGCAGGTTGAGCCGGCAGCGCCGTCGCCTGAGCCTGCCGCGCCCACACCGCCGCCGCCGCGCAGCCGCCGGGGCCGCAGCCCCGCGGCGCTGCTCATGGCCGAGGCCGACGCGCTGGAGCGGAACGGCTTCTGGGAGGGCGCGCTGGCGGCCCGCGACCGCGCGCTGGCCGCCGACCAGTGGAGCGAGGACGAGCGTGTCGCGGCGCAGCTCGACCAGATTCGGCTGCTGCTCAAGCTGGACCGCGCGCTGGACGCCGAGCAACTGCTTCGAGCGCTGGCGGACGCCGCTGATCGCTTCCCCGTCGAGGCCAGCCAACGACACGCGCTGCTGACCGCGCGCACGGCGCTGGCGCTCGATGAGCCGGGGCCGGCGCTGGATGCGTTGGAGCGATATCTGGACCTGGATGGTCCCGCGCGAGCCGTCGTGCGACTCGAGCGCGCCTACCAGCTCGAGCGCCTGGGTCGGCTCGATGACGCGCGCCACGCCGCGGACCGGGCGATCGCCGACCCCAGCCTGCCCGACGGTCTGCGCCGCAGCGCGACGTGGTTTGTCGCGACGATTCTCGATCGCTCGGATGACGCCGAGGCGGCGATCGCGCGCTACCGCGAGGTGATCGAGTCCACCCCCTGGCCCGGGCACCCCGACCTCCCCGCCGCCACGGCGCGGATCGCCAGTCTCAGCGCTGAGATCGACGATCCCGAAGCGGCAGCGGAGGCCGAAGCGGCCTGGCGAACATTGATCAACGACTACCCCGCGCGCGCTGAGGCGCTGACCGCGCTCGAACAGCTGCTCTCCCGCGGAGCGGGCGTGGATCCGCTGGTCGCGGGGATCGTGCGCTACCGGCACGCCCAGTACGGGCTGGCCCGAGAGCAATTCATCATCGTGCTGACCAGTCCGGCGAGCGTCTCCGATGCGGTGGCGGCCGAGTACTACATCGCGGCGATCAACGAGGACCTGGACGCGCCCGACAGCGCGGTCCTGGGCTACCTGGCGGCGATCGATCGTGATCCGCAGCACGAGCTGGCGGCCAACGCTCGCTGGTGGGCCGCGCAGCTGATCGAAGCGACCGGCGAGTCGGCAGAGGAGCTGTATGGGGCGCTGGTCGAGACGCGGCCGGACTCGGAGTTTGCCCCGCAGGCCGCGACGCGGCACGCGTGGTATGCGATCGAGCGCCGCGACTGGGCCGGCGCGGCGCAACGCTTCCGCGACGCCGCCAACGTGGGCGCGGATTTCTGGCCGCTGATGGAGCGCCAGCGGCTCTTGCTCTGGAGCGGGATTGCCTACCGCGAGGCCCGCGATGCCGCCAACGCAGAGCTGACCTGGGAGCGGACGATCAATCTGCTTCCGGGCGACTGGTACGCGCTGCGCGCCGCCGAGCTGCTGGGCGCACCCCGGCCGGAGCTCGACCCACGGCTGGAGGCGCGCGACTGGCTCGCCGACACGGTCGTTCCCGAGCCGCAGGGCGCGGCGCTCGACCGGCTGCATCTTCTGGTTGCAGGCCAGCTGCGGCTGGGCGGCTGGGACGACGCGGCCGATGCGCAGCTGCGCCAGTGGGTGGCCGATTACGAAGGCGACGCGTGGGCGCTGTGGGAGATCGCGAGGCAGCTCGATGAGGTGGGTGAGGTCAGCGCCGCCGCTGCCGCCGCCGCTGCATTGCTCAACGCGGCCGGCGTCGGCTGGTGGGAGGCGCCGGTCGAGATCGTCCGGATCGCGTATCCGGCGCCGTGGCCGCAGCTCGTGGGTGCGGTCGAGGCGACCGACGGCGTCGATCCACTGCTGCTCTACAGCCTGATCCGTCGCGAAAGCCTCTATGACCCCGATGCGCGCGGACTCGCGAGCGAGATCGGGCTGACGCAGGTCATTCCGCTCACGTCGGGCGACATCGCCGCGGCGCTGGGCGAAGATCACGTCCACGAGCGGCTGGCGCGGCCCGAGACGGCGATCCGCTACGGCGCGTGGTATCTGGGCGCGCAGCTGCGCGCCTTCGACGGCGTCGTGCCGGAGGCGCTGGCGGCCTACAACGCGGGGCCGGGCAACGCTGCGCGCTGGCTCGAGGCGGCGGCTGCGGCCGGATCGGGATTGCCGCCGGATGTGGCGGTGGACGTGTTCGTCGCGATGATGGACTTCAGCTCGACCCACATGTATGTGCGCAGCGTGATGGAGTCCTGGGCGGCCTACCGCGCGCTCGCCGCAGGCGAGGCGGTGCGCTGAATCCGGGCAGCTGCCACGATGCGGTGCGTCGTGTGTTGCGCTGCCGGCGGCCCCTGGTTGCCAGTTGGGCGGCGCAACCTATACTGAGCTTCTCAAATTACATCCTGATCCCCCAGCAGTTAAGTGCGGCCTGATTCGGGTGGAGGTGAGCTGATGCCCAAGCGCACGTATCAACCAAAACGGATTCCGCGTAAACGTGAACACGGCTTCCGCAAGCGGATGGCGACACGCGGCGGTCGCGCCGTGCTCAAGCGACGGCGACTGCGCGAGCGCAAGCATCTCACTGTCGTCTGAGCTGCGGCTCAGTGCTCAGTGCAACGAGATCAGCGCCTGCGCCGGCGGCGCGAGTTCGATGCCGTCTTTCGCGACGGGATTGGACTTGCCCGAGGCGTGCTTGCGGTCCGTGTACGGGATCGACATGACGACCAGCCGGGACGATTCGGCTTTGCGGTCAGCTCGCGGCTCGGTGGCGCCGTCGTGCGCAATCGGATCAAGCGGCGGCTGCGTGAGTCGGCGCGCCGGATCGACGCTGCAGGTCTCGACATCGTGGTGATCGCCCGCAACGGCGCTGAACGCGCGAGCTTCGCTGTGCTGGACGGTTCACTGATCGAAGCGATGCGGGAGGCCAGGCGGCAGTCAATGCGGCAGTCAATGCGGCGGCACGGCGCGGCGCGCGGTCGTCAGCCATGAGCAACACCAACGAGCAGCGCCCCAACGCACGCCCCAATGCACGTCTGGGCGTGCGTCTCGTGCTGAGCGCGCTGAGCGGCTACCAGACGTGGGTTTCACCGCTGTTTGGGGCATTCGGGGCGCGCTGCTGTTTCGAGCCCTCGTGTTCTCAGTACGCCGTTGATGCAGTGCAGGCGCACGGATTTCTGCGCGGTCTGGCCCTGGCGGGCTGGCGACTGTTGCGCTGCAATCCCTTCAACGCCGGTGGCTTCGACCCCGTCGTGAAGTCATCTCGCATTGATGACGCGCCCGAGCAGCCGAGCGCCGAACGAATGCGATGTTCCACGTGAAACACCGCCTCCGGCCGCGAATCTGGCTCCTCCTTGCGCTGCTGCTGCTCGTGCCGCTGCTGGTGGCGTGTGAAGTCGCCGACCAGCCCGATGGCTGGGCTGCACCGACCTCGGACCCTGAGGACGCCGGCACGCTGCTGCTGGCGACCGGTGAGGATCGCGTCGTCGCGGTCGACCTGGCGACGAGCAACGCGATCTGGGTGTTCCCGCGCGAAGACAAGACGTTCACCGGTCTCGACGGCGAGCTCGAGCCGACCGCGTTCTACGCCGACCCGCTGTGGTCGGCGTTCACCAACGAGTGGCTCGTCGCGGAATACAAGGAGGCCGTGATCTTCGCGCTCCACCCCCGCGGCCACAGCGCCCGGGTCGTGTTCGATGTCGGTGAGCTGTTCGAAGACGCGCGGATCGTTTCGAATCTGCTGATTGACCCCGAGCATCCCGAGCGGATCTACGTGGTCACGACGGACTATCACGTACACGCCTTCAATCTGGAGCGCCCGCCGACCATGGTCGATGAGCTGGTCTGGACCTGGAGCGGCGAGTCGGAGCAGCCCGTCTGGGGCTCGCCGGCACTGATCGAGACGGACGATCAGCGGCTGTTGGTCATTGCCGGGCTCGACGGTCGCGTGACGGCCCTCCAGCTTGATGGCGCCGAGGCGGGCACGCCGGCCTGGTCACGGCAGATCGGCGCGGGCGTCGCATCGGCGGTCGTGAGCTATGAGGGCGCGCTCTACTTCGGCGCGTTCGATCGCCGCTTCTATGCGCTCGACCCGGCGACCGGCGCCACGCTCTGGACCGCAACGGGCCAGAACTGGTTCTGGTCGACGCCGACGACCGATGAGGGCGTGGTCTTCGCGGCGGACCTGAACGGGAATCTCTACGCCTGGGACGCGCGGACCGGCGCAAAGCGCTGGGACTCCCCCTACGCGGCGGGCGAACGGATCCGCAGCCAGGCGCTGATCGTGCGCGACAACACCGGGCGGTCGATCGTCGCCGTGACCCGTGACGGGGTCGTTCACCGAATCGACGCAGCGACCGGCGTGAGCCTGTGGCGCAGCTCAGACGTGATCGACGACGACGTGCTGGCCGACGCGCTCTATCGCGGCGGCGAACTGTTCATCAGCAACGAGAGCGGTCGACTGTTCAAAGTCACGCTGGGAATCAACGCCGCGATTCAGGTCTACCCGCGGCAGGACGGCTAGCCGGCATGATTGACTTCATCTGGAACGACATCCTGCTCAACCCGATCATGAACGGGTTGATCGTGATCGCGAACGCGTTGGGCGACAACTTCGGCCTGGCGATCATCGCGTTCACCGTGATTGTGCGAGCGGTCACCTACCCGCTGACGTTGCGGCAGCTGCGCGCGACCCGCGCGATGCAGGTGATGCAGCCGCAGATGCAGGAGATCCAGAAGAAGTACAAGGATCCCAAGCGTCGCCAGGAAGAGACGATGAAGCTCTACCGCGAGGCGGGCTTCAATCCGCTCGGCTGTCTCTGGCCGATGCTGGTCCAGATTCCGATCTGGATCGCGCTTTATCAGGTCATCCGACGGACGCTGGGCGACACGCCGGAGCAACTGCTCTCGTTGTCCTCGCGGCTGTACGACTGGGCCTACATCACGCAGGCGATCCCGCTCGATCGCGACTTTCTGTTTCTCGACCTCGGGGCGCGGTCGTTCGAGCAGAACCTGCCGCTGGCGATCATTGTGGCGGTCACTGCGTTCGTGCAGCAGAAGCTCTCGACGGCCCGCACGACCGCGGGCGACCAGCGTCAGCAGTCGACGACGAAGATGATGCTCTGGCTGTTCCCGATCATGTTCGGCTGGTTCACGTTCCAGGTGCCCGCGGGCCTGGGCCTCTACTGGGTGTCGACCAGCGTGTTCACGATCGTCACGTCCTACTACTACTACTTCCTCCGCACCAAGGAGCCCTTCTCGTGGCGCTGGCTGGCCTCGCTCGAGCCGCTGCCGTCGGTCGGCGTCCCAGCCAAGGCCTCGGCCGTGGCGGCCTCCAGCTCGCGGTCTGATCGGTCGGACGGCGACGGCGACGCGAGCGCCGAGCCGAGCGAGAACGGCGAGACGGCGCAGCAGACCCAGACCCAGTCCCAGTCGCGCAGCGCCAGCAGCGCGGCGCGCCGCCGCCGACGCCGCCGGCGGCGCGCCAACCGGCCATCACGATGACCCACGCCACACTCCGTTCCACATCCGCACAGAAGAGGGTGAACCATGGCCAACGAAGAAGTCCACGCATCCGGTCGAACCGTTGACGACGCGGTGCAACGCGCGCTGAAGCGGCTCGGCCTCCCGCGCGCACAGGTCGAGGTTGAGGTGATTTCGGAGGGCCGCAGCGGAATTTTCGGAATCGGCAATGCGAACGCTGCGGTGCGGGTCTGGCCGCGCGAGGGCGCCAGGCCGAGACCGCAGCAGACGCGCGAGCGAGCGCCGCTGCCGCGGATCGACGACTACGAGGACCCAACGGAGCTGGAGCCCGGCGAGCGCCGCGACCGGCGCGGCGGGCAGCGGGGTGGGCAACGCGGTGGGCAACGCGCTGGGCAACGAGGTGGGCAAGGCGCTGGGCAAGGCGCCGGGCAAGGAGATTCGCAGCGACGTGACGCAGCAGGGCGCGACTCAGACCGCCGTGATTCAGGCCAGCGCGCCGCGCCGCGGGCGGGTCAGGGCGACGCCGCGCCGCAGCCGGACCACCGGCGTCGTGGCCGCAGCCACGGCCGCGAAATCATGAACAGGCCGCCAGAGCGTCGCGAGACCCCGGATGTCGGGGCGCCCAGCGCTCCCAGCGAAGCCGGCCGGACGCGCCCACGCGACGACGGTGACCGCGGCCGCAGCCGCGCCCGCGACGCTGGGCGCGACCGGGATCGCGACCGGGATCGCGACCGGGATCGCGACCGGGATCGCGAGCAGGATCGCGATCGCGGCGGGGACTTCGATCGCGAGCGACCGGAGCCGCGACCGCCGATCGGCCCGTTCGAGCTGATGGCGGATCCCGATTTCGAGCCCGCCTCCGACCCGCGCGAGTTCGCGTCGGAGCTGCTCACCGACATCATCCACCTGCTCGGCTTCGACACGATCGTCGAGGCGCGCGACCCCGAGACGCCGATGGACGGCCTGAACCATTCGATCGCCGTGCTCGACGTGAAACCCAAGGCGGACGACGAGCTGGGCCTGCTAATCGGTCGGCACGGCTCCCACATCGCCGCGCTGCAGTACATCGTGAACGTGATCCTCAGCCACTCGCTCGACGGCAACAACCCGATCACCGTCGATATCGATGGCTACAAGCGTCGCCGCGAAGAGGTGCTGGAGGAGATCGCGCAGCGCACGACCGCGGAGGTGCGGGAGTACGGCGACGCGGTCGAACTGAGCCCGATGCCGGCCGCCGAGCGGCGCATCATCCACCTCGCGGTGCAGGAAGACCCGGAGCTGACCACCGAGTCCGTCGGCGACGGGCCGACGCGGCGGGTCCGCATCGTATATCGTGAAGGCGCCTAAGCGATTTCGCAGCTAATGCGCGCCCGATCCGCGGTGTGCATCGTGTGGGGGGCGTCCCACGGTGACCATCGTGGCGATCACAAACCAAAAGGGCGGCGTCGGTAAGACGACGACCGCTGTGAATCTGGGCGCCGCGTTGGCTGAGCTCGGCCAGCACGTGCTGCTGGTCGACATCGACGCCCAGAGCAACGCGACGAGCGCGCTCGGCGCGCCGCGCAACCTCCGTCCGAACGCCTACGACGTGTTGCTGGCCGACCGCGCGCTGGCCGACTGCATCGTCGGCACAAAGATCGAGCGGCTGCACCTCGTCCCCGCTTCGATGGACCTGGCCGGGGCCGAGATCGAGCTCGCCGGTGCGATCGATCGCGAGCAGCGGCTCGCCACCGCGCTCGCCGACATACGCGGCCGCTACGACGTCGTCCTAATCGACTGCGGGCCTTCGCTAGGGTTGATCACGCTGAACGCGCTCACCGCGGCCGACCAGGCGCTGATCCCGGTGCAATGCGAGTATCTGGCCCTCGAGGGCCTCGCGGCGCTGATCGAGACGATCGCGCGGGTGCGCGCGCATCTCAATCCCTCGCTGACGCTGCTCGGCGTGGTGGCGACGATGTACGACGGCCGTACGCGGCTCGCGCGCGACGTGGCGGCGGAGCTGCGCAGCCACATCGACACGCTCTTCGAAACGATCATCCCGCGCTCGGTGCGGCTCGGCGAAGCGCCCAGCCACCAGATGACCGTGCTGGAGCACGCGCCCGACTCGCGCGGGGCCGAGGCCTACCGTCAGCTCGCGCAGGAAGTGCTGGCCCGGCTCGGAGCGTCCGCGCCGGCCGTTTCGGGGGTGCGAGCGTGAGCCGCGCGGCGCTGGGTCGGGGGTTGGACGCGCTGATCCCGGCCAGCAGCGAGGTGCAGCGCGCGCGTGAGCTGCCGCTCGACGCGATCGAGCCGAATCCACAGCAGCCGCGCAAGTCGTTCGGGTCCGATCAGAGCGCCGAGCTGGCCCAGAGCATTCGCGAGCACGGAATCCTCCAACCGTTGCTGGTGCGCCAGCTGTCCGGCGGTCGGTATCAGCTGGTCGCCGGCGAGCGGCGCTGGCGGGCGGCAGAGCTGGCCGGGCTCGAGCGGGTGCCGGTCGTCGTGGTCGACGTCCCCGACCGCGACATGCTGACGCTGGCGCTGGTCGAGAACCTGCAGCGCGAGGACCTCAACCCGATCGACCAGGCGGTGGCCTTCCAGTACCTGATCGACGCAGGCCTGACGCAGGCCCAGGTCGCGGAGCGGATCGGCAAGAGCCGTTCATCGGTAGCCAACTCGGTGCGGCTGTTGCAGCTGCCCGAGGACCTTAGGGCGGAAGTGGCGGCGGGTCGGTTGGGCGAGGGTCACGCGCGGGCGCTGCTCGGCGCGCCGCCGGAGCTGCGCGTGCAGCTCGCGGGCGATGCGATCGCGCAGCAGCTGACGGTGCGCGAGATCGAGGAGGCGGTGCGGCGGCTACAGGCCTCGATTCGGCTGAGCGACACACCCGAGCCTGACGACGAAGCGGAGTCGGCGCCGCCGCCCGACACGGAGGCGTGGGATCGATGGCGTGAGGATGCGGCGGAGCAGTTGCAGCGGGCGTTCGGGACGCGCGTGAGCGTGTCGCACGAGAGCTCGACCGGCGGGCGGATCTCGCTGCGCTGGTACTCGTTCGAGCAGCTCGAGTATCTGGTCAAGCGGCTCGCTGCGGCGAGCACTCAAGATGCTGATGGGGCGTCCGGAGGCACGGGTCGAATCACCGTCTGAGCGCTTCCAGTCAGGCTCCCGGCTGAACGATGCTGACCGAAAGCTGACCGCGGCTGAACACGCCGACCGGCGAGCGCAGGCGGCTGTTTCACGTGAAACAGCGCGGTCGAATCGATGACCGGTAGCGAACTACTCGGAGCTGCCGCCCGCCTGACCCTGCGGGCCGCGCGGTCGGCGACGGCGGTTGCGACGGCGGCGCGGCGGCGGCTGTGGGGCGCCGGGGCCGCCCGCGCCCGGTTGCTCCGTGCGCGGGCGTGGCGTTGAGGACGTGGAGGGCGATGAGTCGACGTTCACGGCGCGGCGGCGGCGGCGTCGCCGTGCGCGGCGCTCCGGCGCGGGTTCGGTCGCAGCTGCGTCCTGCGAGGTCTCAGGCTCCTCGATCACGATCGCCTGCTCGGCCTCCGTCGGCGCGGCGGCGATCCGCATCCGTTCACTGCGTTCGCGCTCCCGCTCGGCGTCGGCGATCGCCTGATTGGGGCTGTCCTCGGTGCGCACCGCCATCCCGATCTCGGCGACCGGCACATCAACCCGCTGGTGGTGGTCATCGAGCGAGATCGTCACGTACTGCTGAAGCACGTTGAGCTTGATCACGCGGCCCATGCCGGCTGGCGTGCTGACGTTCTTGCCGACCTTGGGCAGCGTGCCGCGCATCTCGCGGTAGACCTCGTGCTCGAACGTCAGGCAGCAGAGCAACCGTCCGCAGACGCCGGAGATGCTGTCGGGGTTCAGCGAGAGGTCCTGATCCTTGGCGGTGCGGATCCCGACCTTGGGGAACTCGGTCATCCACGAGGAGCAGCAGAGTCGCAGCCCGCAGATGTCGTAGCCATCGATCAGCTTGGCGCGGTCGCGCTGCCCGGCCAGCCGCATGTGCAGGCGGATGTTGTGGTCGCGCTCGATCTCGGTGACGACCGAGCGAAAGTCGACGTGTTCGGGCGCCTGGAAGAAGCCGGTGGCTTCATCCCCGGCGAGGTTGAGCTGCATCGCAACCGCATAGAGGCCGAGCCCGTCGCGCACGGAGATCTGACGCATCTGCTCAAGCATCTGGTCGCCGCGCTGCTGGCATGCGACGGCTTGGTCGCGGTCTTCGCGAGTCGCGTGGCGCAAGATCGAGCGGACGCCCTGAGGCAGCGCGGCCGGCGCCTCCTGTTCGGGATCGGGCACGGTGACGACCCGCGCCATCTCCTCACCCCGAGCGGTCTCGACGACCACGTAGTCGCCGACGAAGACCTGCTTGGCTTCGGCGCTGTAGTGGAAGATCCGCGAGGCTTCGCGGAAGCGCACGCCGATCACGACCTCGGTCGGTTGTTCGGCGGTCGGCGCGGCGTCGGTGCTGGTCATGTCAGGCTCCGTTGGTCGACGCCGGCGCGGCGGCGGGGATGCGCAGCAGCATCGCTTCGAGCGCAAGCCGCGCATTGACCCCGTTGCGCAGATGTGTGCGGGTGCGCTGCAGCGTGTTGAGGAATTGGTGAATCTGTTCAGGAGCGTACCGCGCCGCGTGCGCGCGCACCTGCTCGCGCAGCGTCGTGTGGACGAGCTGCGCGTCCTGTCCGACTCGCGCGAGCCACAGATCGCGCCACCACTCGATCCAGACGCCGAGCAGGACCAGCAGATCATCGATCGCTTGCGGCGCGCTCTGGCCGCGGCGTCCGGCGAGCTGCTCGGCAGCGTTGAGGCGGTCCGCGCGTGAAGCCGCGGAGAGCCGCAGTAGCTCCTCGATCTGTGCGCTGCGCATCGCGATCGGGTCGCCCGCCTCGAGTTCGGCGTCGAGCCAGCCGACGCGTCCGCGCGAGAGCCGCGCCAACTGTGCCAGCGCGTCGGGCTGGTAACCGGGCAGCCGTGCGTCGAGCCAGGCCTCGGTGCGGCGCTGATTGAGCGGCGCAAGACGCAGCGCGCGGCAGCGCGAGCGGATCGTTTCCGAGAGCACCGATTCGCGCGCGGTCAGCAGCAGGAAGTAGACGCCCAGCGGTGGCTCCTCAAGCGTCTTGAGGAACGCGTCGGCCGCTTCGGTGGTCAGCGCGTCGGCCGGGTCGACGATCACCACGCGACTCGGGCCCTCAAAGGGCTTGATCGAGGTCGTCCGTTCAACCCACCGAATTTGGCAGATGCCGATCGTGCGGGAGTTGCTGTGATCGTGGGTGTTGTCTGCGCAGATGCCGCCTGGCTGAATCACCGCAACGTCGGTGTGACGGATCGGCTCGCGGGGATGCTCAGGATCGTGGATGCGTCGGCAGGGCCGGCAGCGGCCGCAGGGCGGCGGGCTGCTCTCACAGACGACGGCCTGGGCGATCTTGAGCGCCAGCTCGTGCTTGCCGATGCCCTCCGGCCCGCTGACGAGCAGCGCGTGGGGCAGGCGCTCGGTGGCGAGCATCGCCTCGAGCGAGCGGAGCGCGATCGTGTCACCGTGTGCGCCGAAGCGCTGCGCTGCCGCAGGGTCGTCGTCGACTGCCATCGCTCAGGCGTCCAGGACTTCGTGGGCCAGCAGGTCGGCGTAGGTCTGCCGGCGTCGGATCAGCCGGGCCTCGCCGTCGCGGACCATCACGATCGCGGGTCGCAGGGCGAGGTTGTAGTTGCTCTCCATCGCTATCTGGTAGGCGCCGGCGGCTGGCATTGCGATCAGCTCGCCGGCCTGCAGATCGGGCAGCGCGGCGTCGCGCACGAGCACATCGCCGCTCTCGCAGAACTTGCCGGCGATCGTCACCGTTTCGTCACAAGCATCGAACATGCGTTCCGCAGTGAACGCCTGGTACTTCGAGTCGTACATCGCGGGGCGGATGTTGTCGGCCATCCCGCCGTCGACGGCGACGTAGGTGCGCGTGCCGGGAATCCGCTTGCGGCTAACGACCGAGTAGAGCGCGACGCCGGCGCGTCCGACCACGGAGCGCCCGGGCTCGATGTGCACCTCCGGCAGCGGCAGGCCGTGGTCTTCGCAGGCGCTGCGCAACGTCTCCGAGACCGCGCCCGCGTACGCCTCATGAGTCGGCGGCAGGCGATCGTCGGTGTAGCCGATCGCGAAGCCGCCGCCGGGGCTGAACTCGCGCCAGCGGTAGCCGTGCAGCTGCTGCATCTCGGCGGCGAAGCCGGCCGCGACGGCGATCCCGTCGCGATACGGCTCAAGGTCGTAGATCGGCGAACCGAGATGGATGTGGAAGCCGGTCAGGTCGAGCTGCGGGGCGGCGAGCGCCCGTTCGACGGCGGCGGCGGCCTGGCCGCTGGGCAGCGGGAAGCCGAACTTGCTGTCGCGCAGGCCGGTGGTCGTCTTGACGTGCGTGCGGGCGTTCACGCCGGGCGTGATCCTCAGCATCACGGCCTGCGGGCGGTTGCGTTCGCGCGTGAGCCGGTCGAGCGTCTCAAGCTCCTGGTCGTTGTCGATGATGATCCGGCCGACCCCGGCGTCGATCGCCTCGGCCAGCTCGTCGGCGCCCTTGGCATTGCCGTGGAAGCCGATCCGCTCGGCAGGCATGCCGCCGGCCAGCGCGCTGTACAGCTCGCCTCCCGAGACCACATCCATGCCCAGGCCCTCATCGACCAGGATGCGCGTCAACGCGGGCGACAGCCAGGCTTTGGCGGCGTAGAGCACGCGCACGCTGGGCAGCTCGGTCTCGAAGGCGCGCCGGTAGCTGCGGCACGCCTCGCGGATCGTCTGTTCGTCGTAGATGTAGAGCGGCGTGCCGAATCGGTCGGCCAGATCGCGTAGATCGCAGCCACCGATCGAGAGCCGGCCGTCGGCGTCGGCCTGGGCGCTCAGCGGCAGAATGTTGGCGCCGGGCATTTGCATGCACAGAGTCTACGGGTGAACCGGTCGCTCGCGTAGACTGGCAGAGTGCGCCTCGTGCGTGAGGCATGCGTCACGGAGGCGAAGATGGACATCCACCAGGAATCGGAACAGCTGCGGGTCTACAAACTGGGGCCCTTCGGCTCGTCGTCGAACAACGCGTTCTTCCTCGTCGACAAGGCGACCGGCGACGCGGCAATTATCGACGCCGTGGCCAACTACGAGGCGGTGCTGGCCGGCGTGCAGGCTGCCGGCGCGACGCCGAAGATGGTGCTGTTCACGCATTCGCATCCCGATCACATCGAGTCGTTCGACGAGCTGCGCGAGCTGCTCGCGGTGCCGTTCTACATGCACCCCGACGACGTCAAGGCCGACGACGACCACCGCTGGCTGCAGCAGGATGTCGAGGTTGACGTGCATGTGGACGCCGGCGACAGCATCCTGCTCGGCGAGACCGACCTGCGCGTGCTGCACACGCCGGGCCACACCAACGGCAGCATCTGTTTCTACGCCGCGCCCTACTGCGTCGTGGGCGACACCCTGTTTCCGGGCGGCCCCGGCTACACGACCTCCGAGGAGAATCTACGCACCGTGATCCAGTCGATTCTGCGCGATCTCTACGCGCTGCCGGGCGAGACGATGACGTTCAACGGACACGGCGACGACACCACGATTCGCGACAGCATCGATGAAGTCGTGGCGTCGCTGGCGGACGGCAGCCTGACCCGTGACGGCGCGGGCAACACCAGCTGGCAGCGCGGCTAGGTGGCGCCCCAACTCGCAACGGGCCCGATTCCTACCGCCGACCTGACGCCCGACTCACGGGTGTTGGACAACGGCCTGCGCGTGCTCTGCACGCCGATGCCGCATACGCGCTCGGTGACGGTGTCGTTCTATGTCGGCGCGGGCGCGCGCTACGAGTCCGAGGAGCTGGCCGGCATCTCGCATCTGGTCGAGCACTGCGTGTTCAAGGGCACCGCCGAGTGGCCGGAGGCGGCCGACATCTCGATCGCGATCGAAGGCGTGGGCGGCGCGATCAACGCGGCGACCGACCGCGAGCTCACTGTGTACTACGCCAAGGTCCCCGCGCCGCAGCTCGATGTGGCGCTGGACGTGGTGCTGGATCTGGCCTGCCGTCCGCTCTTCGACGAGAGCGAGCTGGAGAAGGAACGGAAGGTCATCCTTGAGGAGCTGGCGGCCGTCGAGGATTCACCGGGTCAGCTCGCCGGGCTGGCGATGGACGCGCTGATGTGGGCGAACACGCCGCTCGGCCGCGACATCGCCGGGACTCCGGCCAGCGTCTCGGCGATCCCGCATGCCGACACCGTGAAATACTGGCGCAACCAGTATTCGCCAGCGAACGCGGTCGTCTCATTGGCCGGCGCACTGGATCCGTCCTATGTCGCCGAGCGGGTCGCCGAGCGGACCGCGAAGTGGGACTTCGGCGTGCCCACCGGCCTGGCGCCCGCGCCACTCGCGCTGAACGGCGAACGCGTCGCATCGCGCCGCAAGGACACCGAGCAGACGCATCTCGTCGTGGGCCTGCCCACGGTCTCGGCGGAGCATCCGGACCGCTACGCGCTGGCGCTGCTGACTGGGATTCTCGGTGATGGGATGAGCAGCCGGCTGTTCCTGCGGGTGCGCGAGGAGCTTGGACTGGTCTACGACGTGCACGCCTACGGCACGGCGATGCAGGACTCGGGGGCGTTGAACGTGTATCTCGCCGTTGACCCGGACCGTGCGCTGGAGGCGCTGCGGGCGACGCTCAACGAGTTGGCACGGATGCGCGAGGGCGTGGCTCCGGAGGAGCTTGAACGGGCCCGCCAGTACGTCAACGGCCGGATGCTGCTCCAGCTCGAGGACACGCGCGCCGTCTCGGGTTGGAACGGCGGCCAGGAGCTGCTGCGCGGCGAGGTCAAGACGGTCGACGAGGTCTCCGCGCTCTACGAGGCGGTCAGTGCCGACGATCTGGCCCGCGTCGCCAACGAGTACATCAACGAGGACCACTTGCGCCTCTCCGCCGTCGGCCCACACGAAGACGGCGGTCCGTTCGGCGAGGCGCTGCGACTTGACGGCTGAGGGCTTGCTGAGGGCCGGTTGAGCGGCTAGAGGCGGCCCTGGGCGTATTGGTGGAGCAGGGCGCGCAGGTGGTTGATCTCGCCGGCGTGGTAGACGTCGTGGATGCTGATCGCGTCGAGAATCGCGCGAGTCTCCCACTGCGCGCCCCAATAGGTGGGGCGCATCGACCCGAGTTCGTCGTCCGTGCGCAACAGGTGGACCTGATTGATCAGGTCGCCGTGCGTGCGGGTCAGCCAGTCCATCAGCTGCTCGAACGTGGCGTCGCTGATCAGCCCGTCGCGGTCCCAGGCGCTCCAGAAGGTGCGGGTCCGGTCGCCGAAGGCGTGGTTGACGTACATCGCCTTCACTGAGCCACAGTGAGCGATCAGGTCGCGCATCGTGCGCCCGCCGCCCGGCGGCAGCTTGTCGAGGTCGGCCCCCGTCACCGAAGAGAGGTTTGCCATCAGCGAGTGTTCGGGCTTGCCGTCGAACGACTGATCGAGCTGCCAGAGCAGGTATTCAAGCACGACTCGGGCGGTGGCGGAGTTATTCATTGTCATCAGAGCACGACCACTCGCTCGCCGGGTGGGGCGCGTCGCGTCGCGATCAGGTCGCCGAGCTTCAGTTCGCAGAGCTGCGCGGCGTGTTCCAGCCCACAGACGTTGCAGCCGTCGCGGCAGTCGGCGGTGGTCAGCTCGCGGTGCGTGCGCTGCCACTCCTTGCGTAGGAACGCCTCGGAGACGCCCGACGCGATGTGCATCCAGGGGAAGCGCTCCCAGAGGTCGCGCTCGCGGTGGCAGTAGAAGCCGGGGTCGATCCCGTGCTCGGCGAAGGCCGCCGTCCAGATCGATTCGTTGAAGTGCTCGCTCCAGGCGTCGAAGCGCGCGCCGTTGCGCCAGGCAGTCTCGATCACCGGCGCGAGGCGTCGGTCGCCGCGGCTGAGCGTGCCTTCGAGCAGCGATTCCGCTGGGTCGTTCCAGGTGAAGTCGAGCCGGGCCGTGCGGCAGCGTCGGCGCAACAGCTCGTGCTTCGGCGCGAGCTCGGCCGGCGTCTCCTGGCGGGCCCACTGGAACGGCGCGTGAGCTTTGGGCACGTGGTTGGAGGTCGAGACGCGGACGCGCGCGCGCTTGCCGACGATCTGCCGGCCGATCGATTTGACCTGCGAGGCCCAGTCGACGATCCCCTCGACATCGGCCATCGTTTCGGTCGGCAGGCCGACCATGAAGTAGAGCTTGACGCTGCTCCAGCCGTTCTCGAAGGCGTTGCGTGCGGCGTTCAGCAGGTCCTCGTCGGCGACGACCTTGCTGACGGCGTTGCGCAGGCGCTGGCTGCCGGCCTCGGGCGCGAAGGTCATGCTTGATTTCTTGCGCGGCGAGCAGAGCAGCGCCACGTCGACACTGAACGAGTCGACGCGCGTACTGGGCAGCGAGATCCCGATCCCATCGCCGAACTCGGAGCGCAGGGCGCGCACGATGTCGCCGATCTGGCTGTGGTCGGTGCTGCTCAGCGACACGAGCGAGAGCTCGTCGAAGCCGGTGTTGGCGAAGAGTTCGCGCGCCCCGGCGACCACCTCTTCAGGTGTGCGCTCGCGCAGCGGGCGGTAGATCATCCCGGCCTGGCAGAAGCGGCAGCCCTGCGTGCAGCCGCGCTGGATCTCGATCCCCGCCCGGTCGTGGACGGTCTGTAGGTAGGGCACGATCGGCTTGGTCAGAATCGGCGGCAGGCCCTGCATGAACCGCTTGATGATCGGAATCGAGGCGGCCTCGTTGGTGGCGGTGATCTCGGCCGGCGTACCGTCCTGCTCGTAGGTCCACTCGTAGAACCGGGGGACGTAGATGCCGGGGATACGCGCGAGCGCTTCGAGCCGCTCGATCCGGCTGGCGCCGTTGGCCTTCGCTTCGCGCAGGAGCTGATTGAGCTCGAGAATCACGTCCTCAGCCTCGCCGAGCACGAAGGCGTCGATGAACGGCGCGAGCGGCTCGGGGACAAGCGCGCCGGAGCCGCCGGCGAACACGATCGGGTCGTGCTCGCGGCGCGCCTCGGAGCGAATCGGGATGCCGGCGAGGTCGAGCATCTCGAGGATGTTGGTGTAGGTCAGCTCGTAGGAGAGCGAGAAGCCGAGCGCGTCGAATTCGCCCAGCGGGCGGCGGTTCTCGAGGCTGAAGAGCGGCGCGCCGTGGCGCCGCAGCGAATCGGCCATGTCCGGCCAGGGCGTGTAGCAGCGCTCCGCGAGCGTGCGGGGCTGGTGATTGAGGATGTCGTAGAGGATCGCCAGGCCGCCGTTGGACTGGCCGATGTCATAAAGGTCGGGATAGATCAGGGCCCAGCGGGTGTCGGCGTCATCCCAGCGGCGCTCGATCACGTTCCACTCGCCGCCCGCGTAGCGGGCTGGCCTGGACACGCCATCGAGCAGCGGGTCGAGCTCGATCGGCGGCATCGCTCTCACACTCCCGATCGGCGTTATCGATCCTGCCTGCGCGAACAGGTGTGACGCTCACGGTACCAGACAGCGGCGCACTGGCTGCCCGGTAGTCGGGGGAGACGCGCGTTGGACGCTGGCGGACGGGCGCGCGACGCGGTACAATCGCAGAGCGCATCACAGCATGCGCCTGGTCTTATTCGGCGGGTGACCGCCCCGGTCTTATTGGCGGCCTCATGGCCGCCATTTGACGTTCTGGGGGTGGGCAGGGTTGTGAGCGGGCAAGCGCACATCGAGGACGTTGAGGGAACCGCCGGGCGACGCTGGTGGCGGGTGCTGGTCACACGCGCCTTCGCACCGTTTCATCGTTTTCGGCGCGGCATTCTGTATTCTGTCAGCACGCTGGAGATGCTGCTGGGCGGCTTCGGGCTGCTGGCTTCGCTGGTGGTGGCGCTGCTCCTGGCCAGCATCCTCAACAATCTGCCGGGCCTGGCGGGCGACATCGCGCCGGTCGGCGTCGCGATTTTGCTCGCACCGATCGGGATCGGCGTGGCGCTCAGCCGACGCCCCGAGGTCGAGCGCGCGCTCGATTCGATCCGCGGGCGGTCGCCGCTGGCGCTCGGCTTGAGCCCACCGCCCAGTGAGGCGCTGCTCGATACCAGCGCGATCATGGACGGACGGATCGGCGACATCGTCGAGAGCGGGTTCCTGCTCGCCAACCTGATCGTCCCGCGTTTCGTGCTCGACGAGCTGCGCCGCGTCGCCGACAGCAGCGATCCGCTCAAGCGCCAACGCGGCCGCGCCGGCCTCGAGCTGCTCACCCGGCTGCAGGCCAGCGACCGCGTCGAGACGCTGATCGTCGACGACACTGGCGAGGCCGAGTCCGAGGATCAACAGATCGAGAGCGACGTCGACTCGCGACTCGTGCAGGTAGCCCGCGCGCGCGGTGCGGCGCTCGTGCTGACCGACGCGAATCTGGCTCGGGTGGCCGAGCTGGAAGGCGTGCGCACGCTCAACCTGCACACGCTCGCCAACGCGATCAAGACCGTCGTGCTCCCGGGCGAGCGCGTGCAGGTGCAGCTGGGCGAACTTGGTCGTGAGCCGAACCAGGCGGTCGGCTATCTGTCGGACGGGACGATGGTGGTGGTCGAGGCGGCGGCGGGGCAACTCGGGGCGACGCGCGACGTGCTGGTTAAGCGGGTGATTCAGACGCACGCGGGCCGGATGGTCTTCGCCACGCTGGTTGAGCCCCCGCCGTGAGAGTGGGCTGTGTCGTGTTGGCGGCGGGTCGCAGCGCGAGGATGGGCGGCGCCGACAAGTTGCTGGCGCCGCTCGATGGCCGGCCGGTGCTCGGTCATTCGCTGGCGGCGATCGCTGCCTGCGCTGAGCTGACGGATGTGGTTGTGGTCACGAGCGCGTCGAATCGGGCGGCGGTGGCGCGGGTGGCGAGGCGATGCGGCGGCGGCAAGGTCCGGGCGCTGGTCACCGGCGGCGCGGAGCGCCAGGATTCGGTCGCAGCCGGCCTCGCGGCGCTGCCCAACGTCGAGATCGTCGCGATCCACGACGGCGCGCGCCCGCTGGTCGTCGCAGCGGACTTTGCGGCCGGCGTGCAGGCGGCTCGATCGACCGGGGCGGCCGTGGCCGGTGCGCCGGTGGTCGACACGGTCAAGCGCGTCGACGCGAACGAGCGGGTCGTCGAGACGCCGCCGCGCTCGGAGCTGCGCGCGATCGCAACGCCACAGGTGTTTCGACGCGAGCTGCTGGCGCGCGCGCACGCCGCGGCGGTCGCAGCCGGCGTCTCGGCCACCGATGATGGCGCGCTGGTCGAGCGGCTCGGCGAGCCGGTCGTCGTCTTCCCGACACGGCTCCGAAATCTCAAGATCACGACCGCTGATGACCTACTGATCGCCGAGAGCCTGCTCGGCGTCGCGCCGGAAACACTGCGGACCGGGATCGGGATCGACTCGCATCGCTTCGCAGCGGGCCGGCGGCTGGTGCTCGGCGGAGTGGAGATTCCCGGGTGCGACGGGCTCGACGGACACTCCGATGCCGACGCCCTGACGCACGCGATCATCGACGCGCTGCTCGGCGCGGCGGGCCTGGGCGATATCGGACAACACTTCGCTCCGCAGGATCCCGAGTGGGCCGGAGCCGACAGCGTCGGTCTGCTTGGACGCGTGCTGGCCATGATGTCGGAGGTCGGCGCACGGCCCCACGGCGTCGACGCGACGGTGATCGCGGAGCGTCCGCGGCTGCGACCGCACATCGACGCGATGCGCGAACGACTCGCGGAGGCCCTGGGGCTGACGACCGCGCAGGTGAACGTGAAGGCCACAACAGCCGAGGGCATGGGCGCGCTGGGTCGCGCGGAAGGCATTCAGGCGCATGCGGTGGCGACCGTGCGCGTTACGCTGCGAAACGGGCCGATCGCCGCCTATCGCGGTTCGTCCGGCGCCCATGGCTAGGAACGCAACCGTGATGGAATTGCTGAAGTTTGCGGAGTCGCTCGCCCGCAGCGTGTGGGCGGACGTGCAGTTCACCCTCGAGCGCGACCCGGCGGCGACGAATCCGCTTGAGGTGCTGCTGGTCTACCCGGGCATTCACGCACTGTTCCTGCATCGCATCTCCTCCCACATGCACGCCGCGGACGTGCCGCTGCTGCCGCGGATGCTGGCCCACTTCAGCCGCTGGATGACCGGCATCGAAATTCACCCCGGCGCCACGATTGTGTCGCCCTGTCTGATCGACCACGGGATGGGCGTGGTGATCGGCGAGACCGCGAAGATCGGCAAGCGTTGCCACCTTCACCAGGGCGTGTCGCTGGGCGGCGCGAGCCGTAAGCGCACGCAGCGCCACCCGATGCTCGGCGAAGATGTGCTGGTCGGCGCGAGCGCCAGCATTATCGGCGCGGTCACCGTCGGCGACGGCGCGAAGATCGGCGCCGGCGCCGTGGTGGTTGCCAATGTGCCGCCCTACGCCACCGTCGTGGGCGTGCCCGGGCACGTTGTGGCCTACTACGACCCGGGCGACGACACCATCCTGCGTCTGCCCGACCCCGAGCACGACCGGATCGAGCATCTCGAGCAGCGGGTCGACGAACTCCGCGCGGAGGTCCGGCGGCTGGAGCAGCTGACCGAGGGCGCGGGGGCCGGGGCGCCGGTCCCGGGCGGCGGATAATCTCCACAAACACGCGCTGAAGAAGGCCGAACTGTGCAGCTTTATAACACGCTGACTCGTCGCAAGGCCGCATTCGAGCCCCAGGACGACCCGATCACGATGTACGTCTGCGGCATCACGCCCTACGACGACGCCCATCTCGGCCACGCGATGAGCATCATCATCTTCGACACGCTGCGGCGCTTTCTGGAGTGGCGCGGGCGTCGGGTCCGGCTCGTCTACAACTTCACCGACGTCGACGACAAGCTGATCGCGCGCGCCGCGGAGCTGGGCATGAGCGTGGCGGAGCTGGCCGAGCGGCAGATCGCCTCGTTCATGGGCGAGTGGCGCGAGCTGCAGATCCAGCCCGCCGATGTGCATCCCCGGGCGACTGAAGAGATCCCGCAGATGATCGAGCTGATCTCGGGCCTGATCGACGCCGAGATGGCCTACCCGGCCGGCGGCGACGTGTACTTCCGGGTGCACCGGATGGCGGGCTACGGGAAGCTCTCGGGCCGCACGCTGGACGACATGATCTCGGCCGAGCCGACGGATATCGGGGTCGCGAAAGAGCACGCGATGGACTTCACGCTGTGGAAGGGCGCGAAGCCTGGCGAACCACAGTGGGAGAGTCCGTGGGGCCCCGGTCGACCAGGTTGGCACATTGAGTGCTCGGCGATGTCGATTCGCTATCTGGGCGAACAGATCGACCTGCACGGCGGCGGCATGGACCTGATCTTCCCGCACCACGAGAACGAGATCGCGCAGTCCGAGGCCTACAGCGCCAAGGCGCCATTCGTTCGCCACTGGGTGCACAACGCGATGATGCAAGTCGGCGGCGAGAAGATGTCCAAGTCGACGGGCCAGATCGTGCGGCTGCGGGAGGGGCTCGACCGTTTCGGGGCGGATGGCCTCCGGATGTTTGTGCTCGGTGGCCACTACCGCTCGCCGCTCACCTATTCGGAGGAATCGCTGGCCGGCTCCGCGCGCGGGGCCGAGCGTCTGCGCCTCGCCGCCACGCTGCCGCTCGCCGAGGGCGACGGCGGCTATGACCCGGGCCCGGCGCGCGAGACGTTCGTGGCGGCGCTCGAGGACGATCTGAATACGCCCCAGGCGCTGGCGGTGCTGTTCGATCTGGCCCGGGTGGTCAACCGCGCGCGCGCCGACGGCGCGCCGGCCGGAGCGGCCCGCGACGCGCTGCTGGAGCTCGGCGGCGTGCTGGGCCTGGGCTTCGCCGCAGCCTCGGCGGGCGCGGAGGATGTCGCGCCGTTCGTGGAGCTGCTGATCGAGGTGCGCGCCTCGCTGCGCGAAGCGCGCCAGTTCGAACTCGCCGATCAGGTCCGCGAGCGGCTGACCGATCTGGGCATCACCCTCGAGGACGGCCGTGACGGCACCCGCTGGCGTCGCGCTGAGCCGATCATCAATGAGTCCGACGAGACTCCGCCGCCGGAGTCTCTGGTCGAAAGCGCGCTGCGCTTCTAATCAGCGTGCTGACCAACGTGTTGGGCAGCACGCCGACCAGTGCGATTAGCTCAGCTGACTGCGTCGGCGGGCCAGCAGCATCGTCAGCGCGAGGGCTGCGCCACCCAGCGAGGTAGCCAGCGCCAGCCCCACGATCATGCCGTCAACCCCACTGTTGGTCGCGGCCAGGCCACCGGTGCCGGTTGTGGGCAGACTCATCGCGGCGGTTGCCTCTGGTGGGCAGGGGACGGGGGTCCACGCTGCCGGGAGGGTGACGTTGAACTGCGCCAGCAAGGCAAGGCCCTCCTGAACGCCCAGCGGCGTGTCGCCGGGGTAGTAGATCTCCGTGACCACGCCGTACTCGCCGACGTCGACTTTGACCTCCTGGGCGGCGCCGCCCACGGTGACGGTGAACATGTGTTGACCTTGCGCCTGATTGACGCAGAGTGGTTCCTGGGCGCTGGCGGTCGCGCCAGCGAGCAGGCCGATGGTGAGCAGGCCGGTCGCGACGATCGCGGCGGCGAGCAGGATTCTGATTCGGTTCACATTGGTCTCCCTGATTTGGGTTCGTTCGTAGAGCCTGTGATGTGGTCGCGAGCGCGACGTTAGCGATTCAGGCTGCGGCGGCGGTGCGCGAGCAGAGTGAGCAGCGCGAGCGTCGAGCCGCCGAGGCTGATCGCCAGCACCAGGCTGACGGTGAGGCTGTCGATCCCGTCAGCCGACACGATGCCGCCGCTGCCGGTCCTGGGCAGGCCCGCGGCGTCGCCGCCGCAGTCAACGATGCTCACGCCTTCCGGCAGGAAATCGCTGTAGATCGGGAGCAGGCCGTGGACCGCTCCGATCGCGACGAGATCAACGCCGCCCGGCTCAACCAGCGTGAGCAGGTCGCCGCCCTCGCCGATCGTGGCGATCAAGGTGCCGGCCGGGTTGCCGCCGAGCTCCGGTACTTCGATCTCGTATTCGCCCGGTTCCAACGACAGGCAGATCGGCGGCGCCTGCGCGTGCGTCGGTGATGATGCGCCCAGGTCAATGAGTCCGACCATCGCCACGGTGAGCGCAGTGGCGACGAGCAGGCGCGCAATTCGATGCATGGGAATCCTCGGTGTGTCGTCGGACTCGCTTGGCGAGTCCTGCCGCGCACGGATGGATGGAGTTGATTGATCGTTGCGCGCGGCGGGGCGTACGATATTGAAAGTGGTGAGTTTGCGTCAAGAGCTGACGGAAACTCGCTGAATCCCCGCCGCGGCCCGCGCGATTCGCCACTGCGAGCCGAAGTGGCGCAACTGGCAGCGCAGTCGATTTGTAATCGACAGGTTGGGGGTTCGAGTCCCCCCTTCGGCCCCACATGCGGCGCAGCGATCTCGCGGTCGCAGAGAGGCCTCATGGGACCACATGGCGCGTCAAGGGACGTCAGGGAGCGTTCATGCTGGGGTGGGTGAGTGGCTAATACCACCGGTCTGTAAAACCGGCGCCGAAAGGCTACGCAGGTTCGAATCCTGCCCCCAGCACCACATGCAGCAGCGCCGCAAGCGGCGAGAGGATCCTGGCCCGCATAGCTCAGTTGGTAGAGCGCGTTCTTGGTAAGAACGAGGTCTTCAGTTCAAATCTGAATGCGGGCTCCACGTTGCCACACGGTCAGAGTGATCAGAGATGACGCCCGCCACCAGGCGAGCGGAGCGAAGGAGCAGTCAGATGGCGCGGAAGATTTACCAGCGGACCAAGCCACACGTGAACGTGGGCACGATTGGCCACGTTGACCACGGCAAGACGACGCTGACGGCGGCGATCACGAAGTATCTGGCGCTGAGCAATCCGTCGGTTTCGTTCTCGAGTTTCGACTCGATCGACAACGCGCCGGAGGAGAAAGCGCGGGGCATCACGATCGCGATCGCGCACGTGGAATACGAGACCGAGCAGCGCCACTACGCGCACATCGACGCGCCGGGCCACGCGGACTACATCAAGAACATGATCACCGGAGCGGCGCAGATGGACGGCGCGATTCTGGTCGTGGCGGCGCCGGACGGACCGATGCCGCAGACCCGCGAGCACATTTTGCTGGCGCGCCAGGTGGGGGTGCCGCGGATGGTGGTCTACCTGAACAAAGTCGACCAGATGGATGACGAAGAGCTGTTGGAGCTGGTCGAGCTGGAAGTCCGCGAGCTGCTCAGCGCGCAGGAGTTCCCGGGCGACGACGTTCCGGTGATTCGCGGTTCGGCGCTGCACGCGCTGGAGAGCGACTCGACCGACCCGGAGGCGCCGGAGTACGCGACGATCAAAGAGCTGATGGCGGCGGTCGACGAGTACGTGCCGACCCCGCTGCGGCCGGTCGACCAGCCGTTCCTGATGCCGATTGAGGACGTCTTCGGGATCAAAGGGCGGGGCACGGTGGCGACCGGCCGGATCGAGCGCGGGGTGGTGGTGAGCGGCGAGGAGATTGAGATTGTGGGGGTCAAAGACACGCGCAAGACCGTGGTCACGGGCGTGGAGATGTTCAAGAAGACCCTGCCGACCGGCGAGGCGGGCGACAACGTGGGTTGTCTGCTGCGCGGCCTGAACCGCGAGGAGATTGAGCGCGGGCAGGTGCTGGCGGCGCCGGGATCGATTACGCCGCACACGACATTCGAGGCGGAGGTCTACATCCTGGGCAAAGAGGAAGGCGGGCGGCACACGCCGTTCTTCCAGGGCTACCGTCCGCAGTTCTACATTCGCACGACCGACGTGACCGGCGAGATTGGTCTGCCGGAGGGGATCGAGATGGCGCTGCCGGGCGACAACGTGCAGATGCACGTGAAGCTGATTCATCCGATTGCGATGGAGGAGGGGCTGCGCTTCGCGATTCGCGAAGGCGGCCGCACCGTCGGCGCCGGGGCCGTCACCCGGATCCTCGAGTAGCGCGGCCTGCGCAACAGCGCCCAACGCGACAATCTGCGATGATGGGTGTCCGGCTCGCGCGCTGCGCGGGCGATTGAGAGGACGACGATGGCGAGGGGCGACCGAATCTTCATCTCGCTGCGTTGCCGCGAGTGTCAGTCGCACACGTATCACACGACGAAGAACCGTCGCAACGATACGGATCGGCTGGAGCTGAACAAATATTGTCCGCGCTGCCGCTGTCGGCAGGCGTTCCGCGAGACGCGCTAAGGCGCTGAGAGGGCCGGTGCAGATTGGCGCGAGGCAGCAATTCGCGACGACGTGGGGGACGCCGCCGACAGCGCGGCGCAGCGCCCCGGGCCGGCGCACCGATCACACCGCGACCGACGCGCGGCCCACCCTCCGAAGGCCGGGAGGCCGACGCGGCGAACGAGCCGGCCGAAGCTGTGGTGCAGGCCTCGACCGACGCCGCAGTTTCCCCTGCGGGGCTGCCCGCGCGACCGCGCCGCCGAATCCAGGCGCAGACCCCGACCACTGAGGATGCCCCGCGCGTCCAGGGCATCATCTATCGGCTCACCCACCCGCGCTGGGTGCTGGGCATCATCGACGAGCTGCGCAAGGTCGTGTGGCCATCGCGGCAGGAGACAGGCAACCTGACTGTGGTCGTGCTGGTGGTCTCGATCGCCGTGGGGGCGTTCCTCGCAGCGATCGACTTCGGCCTCAACCGCGTCGTCGAGAACGTACTGTTGCCCTGAGATGACCCAAGCTGACCACATTCCCGGAGGAGTCGGCACCGGCGGTGCGCCTCCGCGTCCGCTGACCAGCGCCGAGCGTGAGCTGCAGGAAGTGCTCGCGTTCGCACGCGAGCTGGGCCTTGAGCGCGAGGAGCACGAGGCGCCCGCCGACCCCGACGCCACCGTCGTCCAGGCCGCCGCCGAGCTGGGGCTCGACCAGCCGGTCGAGGTCGAGGAGACGCCCGTCGCCGCATTCCTGACCGAGGACGCCGTCGACGACACGAAGCCGAAGCCGCCGAGCGCGGAGTCGGTGCAGCGCGAGGACGCGGCGTGGTTCGCCGTGAACACGTACACCGGGCATGAGAACCGCGTGCGTCACTCGCTCGACCTGCGCATTCGCAACATGGACATCGCGCACGAGTTCGTCGCACTGAACCCGGATGCCGAGCGCGACGACGAGCGGCAGTATGTGCTCGTGCCGACGCAGCAAGAGGTGGAGATTCGCGGCGGTAAGCGCCGTGAGGTCGAACGCAAGCTGCTGCCCGGCTACGTGCTGGTGCAGATCCGGGTGGACCGCGACACGCGCAAGCTGGGCGACAACAGCTGGCACGTGGTCACGGGCACGGCGGGCGTGACGGGATTCGTCGGCGGCGAGGATCAGGCCCGGGCGTTGCCGCCCGAAGAAGTCGCCGCGATTATCGGGCAGACACAGGTCGAGGAGCCGCGCGTGCGCGTGGGCTTCGCGATCGATGACAGCGTGCGAGTCACCGATGGTCCCTTCCAGGACTTCATCGCGCAGGTCGACCAGATCAACATTGAAAAGGGCAAGGTTCGGGTCTTGATCTCGATGTTTGGGCGTGAGACGCCGGTCGAGCTGGACTTCGACCAGGTCGAGAAGCAGTAGCGCGACAGTCAGAATCAACACCACGGCCAGCAAGATGGCCGGCACGACGGCCACCCACACGGCCGGCTAACGGGGAGCGGGCGGCATGGCGAAGCGAGTACGAGCGGTCCTGACGCTGCAGCTTGAGGGCGCGAAGGCGAGTCCGGCGCCGCCGGTCGGCCCGGCGCTGGGTCAGCACGGCGTCAGCATCATGGACTTCGTGAAGAGCTACAACGAGCGCACCTCGAAAAACGCCGGCGAGATCACGCCGGCGCAGATCACGATCTACGAGGATCGTTCGTTCACGTTCGAGCTGAAGACGCCGCCGGCCTCGGACCTGATTCGCCGCGCGGCGGGCCTGACCAAAGGCTCGTCCGAGCCGCGGCGCGAGATGGCCGGCTCGATCAGCTCGGCGCAGGTGCGCGAGATCGCGGAAAAGAAAATGCCCGATCTGAACGCAAACGACATCAATGCCGCGATGCTGATGATCGCCGGCACAGCGCGCAGCATGGGCGTGGAAGTGAGCGACTGACATGGTTAAACGGGGCAAGCGCTATCGCGAGCTCGAGAGTTCTTATGACGTCGGGTCGCACTACGCGCCCGTGGAGGCGATCTCGCTGGTCAAGCGAATGGCGACAGCCAAGTTCGATGAGACCGTCGAGCTGCACATTCGCACGGGGTTGGACACACGACACGCCGACCAGCAGCTGCGCGGCACCGCGCGACTGCCGCACGGCCTCGGCAAGGAGGTCCGCGTGGTGGTCTTCGCCGAGGGCGACGTCGCGCGCAGCGCACAGGAGGCCGGCGCCGATGTGGTCGGCGCCGACGACCTGATCAGCCGAGTGCAGGATGGCTTCACCGACTTCGACGTGGCGATCGCGCAGCGCGAGATGATGGGCAAAGTGGGTCGCCTGGGCCGGATCCTCGGCCCTCGCGGGCTGATGCCCAATCCGCGCTCGGGCACTGTCGTGGACGGCGTAGAGATTGACCGGGCGGTTGGCGAGGCCAAGGCCGGACGGGTTGAGTTCCGCACCGACCGCGAGGCCTGCGTGCACGTGCCGGTCGGCAAGGCGAGCTTCGCCGAAGCGCAGCTGCTCGACAATCTCTCGACGATCGTGAACGAGATCGTCAAGTCCAAGCCTTCGGGCTCGAAGGGCACCTACATTCGCAGCTTCAACCTCGCCTCGTCGATGGGACCTGGCGTGAAGCTGGAGCAGCAGAGTACGCTGGATTTGAAAGCCGATTAGCCGCCCGAGACCGCCGGAGGCGCACCGACGCCTTAAAATCCGGCGCAGGCTGGCCCCCGTTCGCCGCCGATGCTCCATCCGAGCGTCGTCTCGCAGCGCGGTCCGCACAGCTCGAGCGGGCAACGCGACGGGAGGCGGCAGATGGCGACAGATCGCAAGGTCCAACAGGTGGCGCTGCTCGAAGAGCGGCTCCAGCGCGCGACGGTCACGATCGGGTTGGATTATCGCGGGTTGAGCGTCGGCCAGATGCAGACGTTGAGGCGCGCGATCCAGGCGGAAGCGCCCGACTCAGAGCTGCGCGTGATCAAGAACTCGTTGTTCGCGCGGGCGGCGGCGAACGTCGGCATGCCCGACGCGGCGCAGCTCGCACAGCAATCGACGGCGCTGCTGCTCGGCTACGGCGAGCTGACCGAAGCGCCGCGCGCGCTGCGACTGTATCTGCGCGGGCGCAACCGCGAGGTCGGCGTACACGGTGTCTTCTTCGAGGGCATGTTCTCGGGCGCCGAGACCGTCACCGAGCTGGCCTTGATTCCGCCGCGCAATGAGCTGATGGCGCGGGTCGCCGGCGGCCTGAACGGCCCCGTGGCCGGCATCGCCGGCGCCCTCAACGCGGTCTTCCGCGACGTGGCCGCGCTGATCGAGGCGCGCGCCGAGCAACTTGAGCAGGCGGAGGGCGCCTGAGCCCGTCCGCTGCAACAACCTGGTACAGCGCTCGCACATCTCACATGGCGAGCCAAAGGAGGCCTGAGATGTCGAAAGTCGACGAAGCATTTGAGCTGATCAGCGCGATGACGATCCTGGAAGCGCGTGATCTGGTCAAGAAGATCGAGGACGAGTTTGGCGTCACCGCGGCCGCGCCGGTCGCCGTCGCCGCGATCGCAGCCGACATGGGCGACGCCGAAGCCGAAGAAGAGCAGACCGAGTTCGATGTCGTGCTCAAGGACTTCGGCGCGAACAAGATCAACGTGATCAAGGCCGTGCGCACGGTGACGGACCTGGGCCTCAAGGAGGCCAAGGACTTCGTCGAGAGCGCGCCGCAGACGGTTCGCGATGCGCTCTCGAAAGAGGACGCGGAAGCGCTCAAGGCGACGCTCGAAGCGGCCGGCGCCACGGTCGATCTGGTCTAGGCCCGGCGCTCCCCCGATCGGGCGTCCACCAGGCGCCCACCAGGCGCCGGCCAGGCGCCGGCCAGGCGCCGGCCAGCCGCGCGCAAGAAGCGCGCGGTGCGTCAGGCCGCGCCAGACTGCGCCGTGCCGCGCCGTCCTGCGCCTCGCTCGGGTATCGTGGCTCGGTAAGCCTGCGGGCTGGGGTCGCGAGGGGGCAAGATGGCAGCTCGAGCCGACTCACCGTCGTCGTGGGCGGCTGGTCTGGGACTGCGCGGACTCTGGCGCGTCGGTCTGGTCGGTGGCGTCACCGCTGCGGTGGTCACGGCTTGGGCGTTGCTCGGTCCCGCCGACGCTCCGCCCGTAGTGTCGATCATCAGCGAGGCGCCGGTGCTGGAGCGGGCGCCCGCGGCGGTCGTTGAGGCCGAGCCGGTCAATCAGCCCGCGAACGAGACCGCTGTCGTCGCCGAACCGATCGTCAAAGCGGTCCCCGCGACGACTCAACTTGAGGCGGGACCCGCTGCCGCGGCTGCTCCGGCGGTGTGGCCGGAACAGAGCGGGATCATCCCCGGACGGCCGGATCCGGTCGCCCCACGGCGGCCGGCGCGGTTCGAGCGGTACGTTGTGCAGCCAGGAGAGTCGCTCGCACTGATCGCCGACGTGCGCGGCGTGACCCTTGCGGACCTGCGACTGTTCAACTCTGCGCTTGGCGACGGCTCCGTGCTCGCGGCCGGAGCGTCGATCTGGATTCCGATTTGGGAGGCGGCCGACGATGACGCACCGTGATGACCTGCGCGGATCGCAAGCGCCCGACCCAGGCCGAGCACGACAGGGAGTGTGGCGCGGGATTGCCGTCTGGACGCCGGTGTTCGGCGTCTGCACGGGGCTGGCTGTGCTGCTGATGGTCAGCGCGCTGGGCGGCGAGAACGGCGCCTGGTTCGGGTTTTCACTGCTGGCCTTGATCGGCCTGCTCTCGGGCTACTCGGCGCTCAGCGCCTGGCGCGATCAGTTCAGCGAGCCGATGGAATCGACCGGGCAGGTCGTGCGCAAGTGGCGCAAGTCCGATCTGCTCTTCTTCTTCCGCGCGCACTACGTGCTGATCGACACGATCGGTCAGAAGCGGGTGCTGCGTGTGCGGACCGACATCTATCTGGAGATGCCCGAGCCCGGCGGCTGGGTCTGGATCGAGCACTACCCGCACACCAACGCGCTGGTCGCCTGGCGTCCGCTGGGCGAGGACGAGCGTCCGGTCGAAGCGACGGAGGAGGAGGATCCGCGGGAGCTGCGGCGCAGGCTGGAGCGGGTCGAGCAGCCGGAGCCTCGTGCGGTCGAAGCAGTGGACCTGCCGCGCTTCGAGCGTGGCGAGAACGGATGACGGCTGACCAGTATCCGACATCGGACGTCGAAGCGCGCGGCCCGCGCCGCGTTCAGGAGCTGCCCGAGGACGAGCGTCCGCGCGAGCGTCTGCTGAGGCTGGGCCACGAGGCGCTACAGACCGACGAGCTGCTGCAGATTCTGATCGGCTCCGGTGTGCAGGGGCACGACGTGATCGAGATGTCACGTTCGCTGCTGCGCCAGTACGGGCTCTCGGGCCTGCTGCAAGCCCACCCCCAGGACCTGCTGCGCCAGAAGGGGCTCGGGCCGGCCACCGTGACGAGGATCCTGGCCGCCGTGGCGCTGGGTTGGCGGGCGGCGCGCGAGGACCGCGAACGGGGCGGCAGAATCGGTGGTCCGCCCGACGTCTGGGAGCGCTACGGCGTCGAGCTGGCGAACCTGCCCCACGAGGAGGTGCGCGTGCTGGTGCTCGACCGCCAACATCGGGTCATGGCGGCCCCGACGGTCTACAAGGGCACGGTGCACGGCGCCAACATGCGCATCGCCGAGCTCTTCCGCGAGGTGATCGTGCGGCAGGGCGTGGGGATGATCATGCTGCATAACCACCCCTCGGGCGATCCGACGCCGTCGGGCGCCGACCGCTCGACCACCGTGGACCTGGTCCGGGCGGCCGACCTGATGGACATCGACCTCATGGATCACATCATCATCGGCGGCGGCGAGCGACCATTCCTCTCGATGCGGGCAGAGGGATTGTTCAACGAGGCCGAAGAGTCGCTGAAGCGTCGGTAGACCCGCCTCGCAAGGGCTCAATCTCCGAGCCGATTCGACCGATCGGTAGTTGAGAAGTCGCATCTGAATCGCCTACCCTCCCGCCACGCGTGTCGCAGATGCGACACAGATGGTCCGGGAGGGTGACTCATGAGCGAACGAAACTACTGGGAGCGGATGCGCAGCGGGCGGATGAGCCGGCGCAGTCTGCTGCGCGCCAGCGCCCGCGCGGGCGTTGGCGCGGCCGGCTTGGCGCTGGTCGGCTGTGGCGACGACGACGATGACAGCCAGGCGCAACAAGCGGTCGCGCAGGCTGAGCCGGAGCAACAGCAGGCCGAACAGCAGGCGGCGGTCCAGGAACAGCAGGAGGCCCCGGCCGATCAGCAGCAGGCGGTCGCCCAGGCGCAGCAGTCATCGGACGCGTCAAAGTACGGCGGCTTCGTTGCTGTCACCGGCGACGACGGCGGCCTGTTCGACCCTGCGGTGTCGATTCACGGCGGTAGCGACGCTTCGATTTTCCAGGTCTACGACTTCATCAACTACCTCGACGAAGGCAACGTGTTGACCGACGCGATGGCCGACCTGCCCGAGATCATCGACGAGCTCAACTTCGTCTACAGCATCAAGCCGGGTGTGCACTGGCAGGACAAGGCGCCGCTGAATGGCCGCCAGTTCACGGCCGAGGACGCCGCGTTCGGCTACACCCGCTTCGGCCAGGACAATCCCGAGTTCGTCTACAAGGATCGCTACGCGCGGGTCAAGAGCTTCGAGGCGGTTGACGAGCTGACGATGCACGTCGAGGCCTCGGAGCCGTTCTCACCGTTGCTGACCGCGATGTCCGAGGCCGGTGCGCTGATGGTCTCGCGCGATGTCGTTGATGCGTTCGGCGACGCTGAAGTCTCGACCAATTGGGAGATCGCGATCGGGACCGGCTCGATGATGCTGACCGCCCGCGAGACGGACGTGCAAACGACGCTGGTGCGCAACCCGAACTACTACCGCAAGGCCCCGGGCGGCGGCAACCTGCCCTACTTCGACGGCTACAACATCTCCTGGATTCCCGATGCGGCGCTGCGGGTGGCGCAGTACGTGGCGGGCGAGCTCGATTTTCTGCAGCTGCAGTGGTATGGCGAACTGCAGGAGATTGAAACCGTCCGTGCCGAAGCTGGCGAGGACTCGGTGGTCGCTGTGCCGAACCCGGTCGCATTCGGTCTGGCCACGCACATCCACTGCCAAGTCGAGCCCTACACGGATCCGCGCGTGCGCACGGCGCTGCACCTGGCTACGAACCGCCCGGCACTGAATGCGACTTCGCTCGGCGCGGGCGTGATCGGTGGCCCGATCGCCGAAACAATCGCGCCCTACGGTTGGGGGCTGTCGCAGCTCGAACAACTCCCCGGCTACCGCTCCGGCGAGGCGCGCGAGGAGGACTTGGGCGAAGGGCGCAAGCTGCTCGACGCCAGCGGCTACGACAAGGACAACGTGCCCCCAATGGAAATCTGGGGCGACTTCGCCTCCGACTTCGGCCAGCTGCTCCAGCAGAACTTCGCGGAGATCGACTTCGAGGTCGGCATCCGCGAGCTGAACACGGCCGACTCACTCGCCGCCCGTCAGAACAACGAGTTCTCGATGATCACGCTCGGCCAGCAGGCCGCGGCGGACCCGGACCTGCTCTTCAACGATCTCCACACCACCGGCGGTCAGAACTACGGCGAGTTCTCGGATCCGGAGATGGACGCGCTGTTCGAGAAGGGCCGCTCAGTCTTCGGCGTCGAGGAGCGCAAGGCGGTCTACGACGAGGCGCAGGCCAAGTTGTTGGAGACGCATAACCCGCGTCTCTGGTGGCACTGGAGCCTGCCCACCATCGGCCACCGACCCTGGCTCAAGGGCTTCCGCCCCACCCCCGGCATCACTCACACCCACCAAGTCATGAACGGCTGCTGGTTCGAAGGCAAGCCCGCCTGATCAGCCGCCTGCCCGGTGACGCCGTCAGCCGCGTCAGCCGCGCGCTCGCTCGTTGCGAGCGCGTCTGATAAGCGGCTAGACTCGCGGCGTTCGAGTCGCCTTGAACTTGGCCATTTTGGAGGAGTACAAATGAGCGAGCGAAATTACTGGGAACGCATGCGCAGCGGGCGGATGAGCCGTCGCACGCTGTTGAGCGCGAGCGCGCGCGCTGGAGTTGGCGCCGCGGGTCTCGCGCTGGTCGGCTGCGGCGACGATGACGACGACGCGCAGCAGCAGGCGGCCGCCCAGGCCGCGCCGGCCCAACAGGCCGAACAGCAGTCAGCCCAACAGGCCGAACAACAGGCCGAACAGCAGGCGCAGGCGGCGCAGCAGCAGGAGGCTGCGCAGCAACAGGAGGAGGCGGACGCGGCGGTCGCGCAGGCCGCCGCGGGTCCGGGGATCCCCGGCGGCACCGTGCTGATTCCCGGCCAGGACGGCGGCCTCTTCGACCCCGCCATCGCGATCCACGGCGGCACCTACGCCGGCGTATTCCAGATCTACGACTGGCTCAACTACCTCGACGAAGGCTTCGTGCTGACCGAGGGCATGGCCGGCCTGCCGGAAGTCGTTGACGAGTTGAACTACATCTACACGATCAAGCCGAACGTGTTCTGGCATCCGAAACCGCCGGTCGACGGACGGCAGTTCACCGCCGAGGATGCGGCGTACGGCCTCGAGCGCTTCGGCTTCGACAACCCGGAGTTCGTCTTCAGCGACCGCTACGGATTGATCGAGCGGTTTGACGCGATCGACACGCTGACCATGCATGTGGAAGCCGGCGAAGTGTTCTCACCGATCCTCGCGGCGATCGGCGAGGACAACGCGCTGATGGTCGCGCGTGACGTGGTTGAGGCGTTCGGTGATGCGGCGATCAGCAGCGACTTCGAAGCGCAGATCGGCACGGGCGCGATGATGGGCGTCTCGCGCGAGCCGGAGATCGAGCTGGTGCTTGAGCGGCACCCCAACTACTACAAGCCAGGGCAGCCCTATTTCGACGGGTATCGGCAGATCTCGATCCCCGACGCGGCCCTCCGCGTGTCGGCCTTCGTGGACGGTCAGCTCGACTTCCTCAACAGTCAGTGGTCGGGCAGCCTGACGGACTACGAGGCGGCCGTTGGAGAGCTGGGTGAGGACGAGGTGACCGGGGTCGCCAACCCGGTGACCTACGGAATCGCCCAGCATGTGCACACCGAGGTCGAGCCCTACACGGACGCGCGGGTGCGGACGGCCTTGCATCTCGCCACCGACCGCGAGCAACTGAACGCGATCACCCTGGGCGGCGGCGCGATCGGCGGCCCGATCGCGGCCGCGATCGCGCCCTACGGCAAGACCGCCGACGAGCTGCGCGAGATTCCGGGCTACCGCTCCGGCGACCTGCGCCAGGAAGACCTCGCCGAGGCGCGCCTGTTGCTGGACGCCAGCGGCATCGACCTGGGCAACCTGCCCTCGATGCAAGTCTGGGCCTCCGTCTCCGACTACGCGCAGGTGCAGCAACAGAACTTCGCGGAGATCGATTACAACATCGAGATCCAGGAGCTGTCGACCGCCGACGCGCTCGCCGCTCGCCAGGCGCGCGAGGGCTTCTCGATCATGATGCTCGGCCAGCAGGGCGCGTCCGACCCGGACCTGCTCTTCAACGATCTGCACACCACGGGCGGGCAGAACTACGGCAACTTCTCGGACCCCGAGATGGATGCGCTGTTCGAAAAGGGCCGCTCGGTCTTCGATGTCGCTGAGCGAAAGGCGATCTACGACGAGGCGCAGGAGAAGCTGCTCAGCGTCCACAACCCACGCATCTGGTGGCACTGGAGCCTGACGACGGTCGCGTTCCGCTCGTACGTCAAGGGCTTCCGGCCGACGCCGGGCCCGATCGCCAGCAACGCGGTCCTGTGGGGCATGTGGTTCGACGGGAAGCCGGCCTGATCCGGCCGCGCCGGAGGGTCGACCGCCGCAATGCGTATCTACATCTTTCGTCGGCTGATGCTGCTGCCGATCACGGTGTTGCTGCTCTCGATCTTCGTCTTCGGACTGATCCGCCTGATCCCCGGCAGCGTGATCGACGCGCGCCTCTCGGCCGGCTTCCCCGGCACCGCGAATGCCGACGACCGGGCGGAGCTTGAGGCGCACTTCGGCCTCGACAAGCCCGTGCACATCCAGTACGTGAACTGGATCGGCCAAGTCTTCTCGGGCAACCTCGGCACGTCGTGGCTGACGAAGGAGTCGATCCTCGACAACTTCGAGCGGCGCATGCCCGTCACCCTCGAGTTGCTCGGCCTGACGCTGCTGTTGTACATCCCGATCGGGCTGGGAACGGGGGTGTGGTCGGCTGTCCGCCAGAACAAGCCGGACGACTACACAGTGCGGCTCACAGCGATCCTGTTTCTGGCGATTCCCAGCTTCTGGCTCGCCACACTGGTGATCATCGTTCCGCTGGTGCTGTGGAGCTACGCGCCGCCGGTGCCCTACGTGCAGCTCTGGGTCGACCCGATCACCAATCTCCACCAGATGATCGTGCCCGCGATCATCTCGGCCGTGGGCGGCGCCGCCATCCTCGCGCGGGTGGCGCGTTCGGAGATGCTCGAGGTGCTGCGGCAGGACTATGTCCGCACCGCCTATGCGAAAGGCCTGACGGGCCGCGTCGTCGTGCTGCGCCACGCGATGCGCAACACGATGATCCCGCTGATCACGATCATCGGGTTGGTCCTGGCTGGCGGAGTCGCAGGGGCGGTCATCACCGAGCAGATCTTCGCGATTCCTGGCATGGGGCGCTACATCGTCGCGGCGCTACAGACCAATGATCTGCCCGTGGTGCAGGTCTGGATGCTGATCTTCGGCGCAGCGTTCATCGCGATCAATCTCGTGGTGGACCTCAGCTACGCCTTCTTCGACCCAAGGATCCGGTTCGCGTGAGCGCCTTGACGCCCGACATCGCCGCCGAGCTGGACCCGCATGCGGCGGTTACTCGATCACGACGTGAGCGGCTCTGGCGCACAGCCAGGCAACACCCGCTCGGCCTGTTCGGGCTCTTCCTGGTGATGGTGATCGTGTTCTTTGCGGCGTTCGGGCCGCTGCTGACGTCCGATCCCGACAAGGTCTCGGCTGACATTCTCTCGAACCCAACCGCCGAGCACTGGTTTGGCACTGATCGACTCGGCCGCGACTACTTCGCGCGCGTCATTGCCGGCGCGCGATTGACGATGAGCCTGGCGCTCGGTGCGATGATCCTGGGAGCCGGGATCGCCCTGGTGACTGGAATGGTGTCGGCCTACGCCGGTGGGTGGGTGGACCTGCTCGGTCAGCGCATCGTCGACATGCTGTTGGCCTTCCCCGGCCTGGTCTTGCTACTCCTGCTGGCCCAGGTGATCGGCAGGGGGTGGCAGTCGGTCGCGCTGGGCTTAGGCGTGCTCTATGCGGTGGGGTTGGTGCGGATCATCCGCGCCAACACGCTCACGACGCTCGCGGAGAGCTATGTCGAGGCAGCGCGTGTGGTTGGCGCCACGCCGCTGCGAATCCTGTTCCGCCATGTGCTGCCGAACATGGCGCCGCCGCTGCTGATCTACGTCTCGGCGCTGATCGGCGGCGCGATTCTGGCCGAAGGCGCGCTGTCCTTCCTGGGCCTGGGCATCGCGCCGCCCGAGCCGTCCTGGGGTCGAATGCTGACCGAGGCGCGCGTGCTGTGGAATTATCCGCACCTGAGCATCTTCCCCGGCGTGGCGATGACGCTCGCCGTACTCGGCTTCAACGTCGTCGGTGATTCGGTGCGCGACATCCTCGATCCGAGGCTGCGCGGCCTGAGCTAGCCGCCGCTGGCTGCAGCGTCATTGAAGACTCGATCTCAGATCGCCATACTTGACGCACCGCGAACTGAGCGAGTCGGGTTCGCCGGACAATCCGTAGACCGCACCGTGGGTCGTGACAACCACGACAACCACGATGCCATCCGTGAGAGGGCGATCGAATGAGTGAGCAGAACTACTGGCAGCGAATGCGGCGTTCGCGAATGAGTCGGCGAGCGCTCCTGCGCGCCTCGAGTCGAGCGGGGGTCGGCGCAGCCGGCCTGGCGCTGGTCGGCTGCGGTGATGACGATGACCAGGACGCGCCGGTGACGGTCAGCCGGGCGCAGCAGCAGCAGCAACAGCAGCAGGACCAGCCGGCGGCAGCGCAACAGGCCGGCCAGCAGCAACAGCAGCAGCAGGCTGCCGAGCAACAGGCCCAGCAGGCCGACCAGCAGCAGGCGCAAGCTCAGCAGCAGCAAGCTGAGCAGCAGCAGGCCGTGGAGACAGAGTCCTTGGCGCGCGAGGGCGATACCGACTGGGAACGCACCGTCACCGTGGCGGTCCCGAATGCCGTCGGTGGTCTCGATGTGATGGGGCCGGGCAACCTCACGCTCAAGTGGAACGGACCAGTGCACTTCGACCGGCTGCTGCAGTTCGACCTGGTCACGCGCCAGATCGTGCCGCACGTGGGGTCCTACGAGTGGATCGAGGATTTCACGGCGGTGCTGATGCACCTCAACCAGGGCCACGCGTGGCACGATGGCACGCCGTTGACAGCGGAGGACATCAAATTCTCGGCTGAACGGGCGGCTGGCATCGCCGCGTACAACGAGAGTGGTACCTACGAAACCGGGGCCGGGTACGTCGTCGCAGCGATAAACGGCGAGGTGAGCGTGATCGACGACCTGACCGCGCGGATCCCGGTCAAGTCCGAGGTCACCGGGCCGACCAGCATCGGCACCTCGATGCCGCTCGTGCCGAAGCACTTGATCGAAGAGATTGGTGACGATGCCTACAACCGTGAAGGTCTGGCCAGCGGACCGTTCAAGCTGACCTCGTACGAGCCCGATATCGAGGTCCGCAGCGCCCGCAACGACGCCTACCCGATCGGCTACGAGAACCTCACCCGCGTTCACCGCCCATGGGTCAAGGAAATCGTCCAGTCGGTGCGACCCGAGCCGGTCTCGCGCCTGGCGGCGATGCAGGCTGGCGAGGCCGATATCGCTCCGTCGCTGGAGTGGGAGCTCGTGCAGGAGTTCGTCGACGAGCCCGGTTTCGAGGTGCTCTTCGACCCCGGCTGTTGCCCACACACGATCTTCCCCAACACTCGGGTGCCGCTGCTCGAAGACGGCTCGAACCCGTACCGCGACATCCGCGTGCGTCAGGCGATGAACCACGCTGTCGACGTTGAGACGATTTACACGGCGCTGGGGACGGGTCGCGAGCAGCGCGCGTATGGCCTTGGTACCCGCCAACTCGGTGGGATGCAGCCCGAGCAATCGGGCCCGCTGACGATGACGTACGACGTCGCCAAGGCGATCCAGTTGATGGACGCCGCCGGCTACGCGGACGGATTCGAGTCGGACTTCTACGGCACTGTCGGTTTCTTCTCGGCGACGGACCAGATCGCGCTGTCGGTCCAGCAATACCTTGAAGTGGTCGGAATCCGCACCAACCTACAGCTCGATCCGCTGCCCGACTTCCGCGCGCGGATGGCTCAGCTTGACGTTCCAGGCTTGCACTACTACTTCACCAACCAGACGCCGGACCCGCTCAGTGTGATCGCGGCAGAGGTCTCGATCGGCGGCACGCTGGCGGTGGCGGAGTACCCCGAAACGGATATTCAGGATCTCGTGGACGCGCAGGCGACGGAGTTCGATGCAGCCAAGCGCGCGGTGGCGCTCAACAAGCTCGCCGAACGAATCTACACCAATGCCTCGTGGCTGTTCCTGTACGAGACCATTGGCACCGGCCTGATGCGCGACGATCTGGAGTGGGACATGAAGGGCAACGCGAGAGACTACAGCGGCCTCTGGGGCATCCGTCCGCTCGTCACCTAGCGCTGAGCGGGCGCTGCGAGACGGCTGATCATGGGCGGCTCCAACTTGAGCATCTTCTCGGGCCTGGCGATGACGCTCGCGGTACGCGGCTTGACCTAGTCGCGGGCGGCCGCAGCGTCGTTGATTATTCGGTTTGAGATCGCCATACTTGGCCAACCGCGAACTGAGCGAGTCGGGTTCGCCGGACAATCCGTAGACCGCACCGTGGGTCGTGACAACCGCGATGCCATCCATGAGAGGGCGATCGAATGAGTGAGCAGAACTACTGGCAGCGAATGCGACGTTCGCGAATGAGTCGGCGAGCGCTGCTGCGCGCCTCGAGTCGAGCGGGGGTCGGCGCGGCCGGCCTGGCGTTGGTCGGCTGTGGTGACGACGATGACCAGGATGAGCCGGTGGCGGTCAGCCGGGCGCAGCAGCAACAGCAACAGCAGGACCAGCCGGCGGCGGCGCAACAGGCCGACCAACAGCAACAGCAGGCGGCCGCTGAGCAGCAGGCGCAGCAGGCCGACAGCCAGCAGGCGCAAGCTCAGCAGCAGCAAGATGAGCAGCAACAGGCCGTGCAGTCGGCCCCCGCGGCGCGCGAGGGCGACACCGATTGGGAGCGCACCGTGACCATCGCGGTGCCCAACGCCGTTGGCGGCCTCGATATCCAGGGGCCGGGCAACTACACCATCAAGTGGAACGGACCACTGCACTTCGATCAGCTGCTGCAGTACGACCTGGTCACGCGCGAGATCGTGCCGCAGGTGGGGCACTACGAGTGGATTGAGGACTTCACGTCCGTGCTGATGCACCTCAACCCCGGCCACGCCTGGCACGATGGCACGCCGCTGACAGCGGCGGATGTCAAGTTCTCAATCGACCGGGCGGCTGGCAACGCCGCCTACAACGAGAGCGGCACCTACGAGAGCGGGGTCGCATACATCGTCGCATCGGTCAACGGTGAGGTCAGCGTGATCGACGACGTGACCGCGCGGATTCCGGTGAAATCCGAGGTCACCGCGCCGAACAGCATCGGCACCACGATGCCGCTCGTGCCGAAGCACTTGATCGAAGAGATTGGTGACGAAGCCTACAACCGTGAAGGTCTGGCCAGCGGACCGTTCGAGCTGACCTCGTTCGAGCCCGATATCGAGGTTCGCAGCGTCCGCAACGACGCCTACCCGGTCGGCTACGAGAACCTCACCCGCAAGCACCGCCCATGGGTCAAGGAAGTCGTCCAGTCCGTGCGGCCCGAGCCGGTCGCGCGCCTGGCGGCGATCCAGGCCGGCGAGGCAGATGTCGTCCCGTCGCTGGAGTGGGAGCTCGTGCAGCAGTTCATCGACGAGCCCGGCTTCGAGGTGCTCTTCGACCCGGGCTGTTGCCCGCACACGATCTTCCCCAACACGATCGTGCCGATGTTCGAAGATGGCAGCAACCCCTACCGCGACCTGCGCGTGCGTCAGGCGATGAACCACGCGGTCGATGTGGACACGATCTACACGGCGCTGGGCACCGGTCGCGAGCAGCGTGCCTACGGAATCGGCACCCGCCAGCTCGGCGGCATGCAGCCCGCCCAGTCGGGCCCGCTGACGATGGTCTACGACGTCGAAAAGTCGATGGCGCTGATGGACGCGGCCGGATACGGCGAGGGATTCGAGTCGGACTTCTACGGCACCGCCGGATTCTTCGCGCTCACCGACCAAGTCGCGCTGTCGGTCCAGCAGTACCTCGAAGTGGTCGGCATCCGCACCAACCTGCAGCTCGATCCGCTGCCCGACTTCCGCGCGCGGATGGCCCAGCGCGATGTGCCGGGGCTGCACTACTACTTCACCAACCAGTCGCCGGACCCGTTCCAGGTGATCGCCGCGGAGGTCGCGATCGGCGGCACGCTGTCGGTCGCGGAGTACCCCGAAACGGATATTCAGGATCTCGTGGACGCGCAGGCGACGGAATTCGATCCGGAAAAGCGCGTGGTGGCGATCAACAAGCTCGCCGAACGGATCTACACCAACGCCTCCTGGCTGTTCCTGTTCGAAACCGTGGGCACCGGCCTGATGCGCGACGATCTTGAGTGGGACATGTTCGGCAACTCGCGCGACTACGGCGGCCTCTGGGGCATCCGTCCGCTCGTCACCTAGCGCCGAGCTGGCGCTGCAGGACGGCTGATCCATGGGCGGCTCCAACTTATGGACGATCCTCGTCTCGCGCATCCTCCAGGGGCTGCTTGTCGTCTTCCTGGTCGTCTCGATCGTGTTCCTCGTATCGCGCGGTGCCCGCGACCCGGTTGAATACCTCACGACCGATGAAACCACCGCGGAAGAGAAACAGCTTCTGCGCGAGCAGCTGGGGCTCACCGGGCCGCTGGCCGAGCAGTACGGCAGGTTCCTGATTGACGCGGTCCAGCTCGACCTCGGCAACTCGTTCATCAGCGACCGTCCGGCACTGGGCGAGGTCGGCAATCGATCCGTGAAGACGCTCGAGCTGGGCGTCGCGGCGATGATCTTCTCGCTCGTGCTGGGTCTGCCGCTGGGGGTCGTCGCGGCGCTCCGCCGCGCCTCGCCGACCGACTGGTTCGCGCGCCTCCTGGCGGTGCTGGGTCAGGCCACGCCGAACTTCTGGCTGGGCTTGATATTCATCTTCTTCTTCGCCGTGCAGCTCGGCTGGCTGCCGACCGGCGGCAGCGGAGGATTCAAACACATCATCCTGCCCACCGTCACGCTGGGGCTGCTCACCTCGGCGGCGGCGATGCGGCTGACGCGCTCGGGGATGATCGATGTGATGGGCACCGACTTCGTGCGCACCGCGCGGGCCAAAGGGCTGCGTGAAGGCACGGTCATCATGCGTCACGCCCTGCGCCACGCGCTCCTGCCGGTCGCCACGATCCTCGGCATCCAGGTCGGCCGGGTGATCGCCGGCTCGGTGATTGTCGAGCAGGTCTTCGCCTGGCCGGGCATCGGTCGGCTGATGCTGCACTCGATCACGGTCGGCGATTTCCCCGTCATGCTGGCCGGCATCCTTGTGATCTCCGGCTCGATCGTGGTCGCCAACATCCTGGTCGATCTCTCCTACCCGATCATCGATCCGCGCATCCGGGCTGGAGGGAGCTGATGTCGGCGCAGGATGTCGCCCAGGAGCCGATCTTCGCCGAGCGCGGTACGGGTGGGAGCGTGTCTTGGCAGCGCGCGCTGCTGCTCACCCCGTCGGCGATCATTCTCATCCTGTTCTTGGTCAGTGGCGCCTTCGCCGGCCTGCTCTCCGCCTACGACCCCGAGAAGATCGTGCTGGTTGAGCGGCTGCTCCCGCCCGTCGTGCAGGAGGGCGGCAGCTGGGCGCATCCGTTCGGCACCGACAACCTCGGCCGCGACATCCTCAGCCGCGTGATGTACGGCGCGCGTGTCTCGCTCCTGGTGGTCGCGATCTGCATCCCCGCCTCGGCGCTGATCGGCACGATGACCGGCCTGATCGCCGGCTGGCGCTCGGGCTGGTGGGACAAGGTGCTGATGCGCCTGGTCGACATTCAGCTGGCGATGCCCGCGATCCTCTTCGCGCTGCTGATCGCGGTGGTCTTCGGAGCCAGTCTGCGCAATGTGATCATCATCATCATCGTCTTCACCTGGTCCAGCTACGCGCGGCTCGTGCGCGCCGATGTGCTCTCGCTGCGTGAGCAGGAGTTCATCATCGCCGCGCAATCGAGCGGCGCCAGCGACGTGCGGCTGCTCTTCCGCCACATCGTCCCGAACCTGCTCAACACGATCGTGATCATGGCCACCCTTGAGGTGCCTTCGGTGATCCTGATCGAGGCAAGCCTCAGCTTCCTGAACATCGGCGTGGCGCCGGGCACCCCCTCGTGGGGCGCAATGATCTCCGAGGGCCGCAACTTCATGACAATCGCCTGGTGGCCGATCTGGATCCCGGGGATCGCAATCCTGTTGGTCTCACTGACCGGCAACCTGATGGGCGACTGGCTGCGCGACACCCTCGATCCCAGGCTCAGAAACCTCCGCTAGGCGCGTCGGGTCCTGCTACCTTCGGCGCGACCGTGCATCGGAAATTCACAACTAAGGGGTGAGGCTCGCCATGAGCAACAAATACTGGGACCAAATTCGCAAGCAGCGGCTGAGCCGCCGAGGACTGCTGAACGCAAGCGCGCGCGCCGGCGTCGGCGCAGCGGGACTCGCCCTGGTGGGCTGCGGTGACGACGACGACGATCAGCAGCAGCAGCAGGTGGTCGCCGAGCAGCAGGCCCAGCAGCAGCAGCAACAACAGCAGGCCCAGCAGCAACAGCAGCAGCAGGCGGTCGCCCAACAGCAGGTCCAACAACAGCAGCAGCAGGCGGTTGCCCAACAGCAGCAGCAGGCGCAGCAGCAGCAACAGGTCGCCCAACAGCAGGTCCAGCAGCAACAGCAGCAACAGGCCGTCGCGGCGACGGAGTCGAGCGAGCCCCCGCGCGGCGGCACGCTGCGGCTCGGCATCGCGTTCTCGCCGGCGAACTACGGCGGTCCCTACGCGGGCGACATCGCCTTCGGCCCGGCGATTTGGGACAGCCTGACGAAGTACGGCGCCGATGGTTTGACGCCGGAGCCGCACCTGGCCGAGAGCTGGGAGTTCAACGGAGACCAGACGATGCTGCAGATGAAGCTGCGGCCGGGGCTGGAGTTTCACGACGGCAAGCCGATGACGGCGGAGGAGGTCAAGAAGAGCCTCGAGCGGATGGACGACGAGGATGTGGCGAACAGCCAGGTCAAGAGCATCTATAACAAGTACGTGAACGAAGTCACGGCGATCGACACGACGACGCTGCAGTTCGATCTGGCCTGGCCGGGCGACGCGATCTTCGACGCGCTGCACTTTGCGAATATCCACGATGCGGACGCGATCCCCGGGCTCGAGGGCTACACCCAAGTCAACGCCAGCGGCGCCTTCAAGTTCGATACCGACGCGTACCAGGCCGGTGTGTACGCTCGCGGCGAGCGCTTCGAGAACTACTACGACCCGGCGGCGCTGGACGAGATCGAGTGGTACTCTTTCCAGGACGTGGAGGCGATGACGCTGGCGCTGCGCGGCGGCGAGCTCGATATGGTCTACGACCTGCCCAAGTCGTGGTACGCGAGCTTTGCCGAGGACGACGACTTCGACGTCGCGCCGGCCCCGCCGACCAGCTTGCTCTGGGTCATGGGAATGGTCGGGACGGGCCGCGGCGGCGGGCACGCGGCGATGGACGACCCGAAGGTGCGCCGCGCGCTGTACCGGGTGATCGACCGCAAGCGGATCACGGCCGAGCTGTTCGAGGGCCTGTCCGAGGAGAAGAACGTGATCTGGCCGTCGTTCTCGCCCGCCTACGACGAGTCGCTGGACCGTGACTACTTCGACCTCGATGAGGCCAGACAACTGATCACCGAAGCCGGCTACCCGGACGGTACGCCCACCTTCAAGATCGCCTGCATTGGCTTTCAGCAGGAAGCGCTTGGTATGGCGCAGATCGTCCAGCAGGACGCGGCGCAGGCGGGGATCAACGTCGAGCCGGAGGCGATGGAGTTCTCAACCTGGCTGGACCGCTTCCTGTCGGGCACGCACGAGGGGCTCTACATGGCGCTCTACTCGTTCTACGCGATGCATCCGCAGTCGCTGCCCGTCATGAACTTCCAGATGCGGATCCCCAACTCCTGCGCCTACGAGACGCCGGAGTACCAGGCGATGATTGACGGCTGGCCCACCGCCGACAGCGAGGCCAAGCGGCAAGCGCTGCTCGACGAATTCAATAGAATTCTCGATGAGGAACCCTGGGTCGCCCCGATCTGCACCACGGTCACGATCTGGGCATCACACTCGAGTGTGAAGGGGTTCTGGGACGACGTGACGGGCCGCCCGCGGCTGCAGGACGTCTACTTCGACGCGACATAGTCTCTGAACAACCGGGCGCGGTGGCGGACGGCGCACGCGCATCAGGTAAGCGGAACGGGCGAGCGCACAGAGCAGGCGGTTGAGCGTGGGACGATACTTGGTCCGCCGCTTCCTGGAAGGTCTGCTGGTCGTCTTCCTGGCGAGCATTGTGATCTTCCTGATGATCCGGCTGATCCCGGGCGACCCGGCGCAGCAGCTCGCTGGGGAGGATGCTACCCCTGAAGACGTCGGACGGATTCGCGAGCAGTTGGGTCTCAACGAGCCCATCCTGGCGCAGTACGGGAACTGGATCGGCGGGGTCGTCCTGCTTGACTTCGGCAATTCGTTCACCAAACGCGTGCCGGTCCGCGACCTGATCGTGCAATCGCTCCCGCCGACGATCGAGCTGGCGATCGCGGCCTACCTCTGGGCGCTCGTCATCGGACTGCCGCTGGGTGTGGCCGCGGCGCTGTGGGCCAAGAAAGCGCCCGACTACGGCGCCAGCGTGTTCAACATCTTCACGCTCGGCATCCCCAACTTTGTGCTCGGGATCCTGTTGCTCTGGATTTTCGCGGTCGAGTTGGACCTGTTCCCCGTCTCCGGACGGGTCAACGTGTTTGAGGATCCGATCCAGGGCCTGCACCGACTGGTGCTGCCGATGATTGCGACCGGCTCGGTGATCGCGGCGGTGCTTGCGCGCTTCGTGCGCACGTCGGTCGCCGAGGCCCTGGCGCAGGACTACGTCCGTACCGCGCGTGCCAAAGGGCTGCGGACCAGCACGGTGGTGATTCGTCACGCGCTGCGCAATGCGTTGATTCCGATCGTGACCATCGCCGCGCTGCAGATCGGCAACCTGCTGGCCGGCGCGATCGTGGTCGAAATCGTCTTCACGCGGCCCGGATTCGGCGTGCTGATCATTGATGCGATCAACGGCCGCGACTACCTGTTGATCCAGGCAATGCTGGCGATCCTGGTGTTCGTCTTCGTGGCCGCGAACACGCTCGCGGACATCACCTATGGCTATCTCGATCCGCGGATCCGGGTCTCTGGATTGGCGAGCTGAGTATGGCGCGGTTGCAGTCCGAGTCCCAGTACGCCCCGCCCATCGACCGGGGTTGGTTGCGGCGCATGCGCGACGAGTCGCTGACCGTCGACGCCTGCTATCGGACCGTCACGAATCCGCAAGGCGCGATCGGCGTAGTCGTCTTCGGCGGACTGATCTTCCTCGCGATCTTTGCCGATGTGTTGGCCCCATACGGAGAAGCGGAGCAGATTCGCGGCGCGCGTCTCCTGGCGCCGTCGGGCGAGCACTGGTTCGGCACCGACGACCTGTCCCGTGACATCTTTAGCCGGATTCTGTTCGGTCTCAGGATCTCGCTCTACGTGTCGGTCGTGAGTGTGCTTGGCGGCGGCTTGGTGGGAACCATCGTCGGATTCACGGCCGGTTACGCGGGCGGCTGGCTTGAAGCTGTGTTGATGCGCCTCGTCGATACGATGCTCGCGTTCCCGTTCCTGCTGCTCGGAATCGCGGTGCTGGCGATTCTCGGCACCGGCACGTCACAGGTCGCATTGGCGCTGGGGATCGCAAACATCCCCGTCTTTGCGAGGATTGCAAGGGCGCAGCTCTTGACCGAGAAGGAGCGCGACTACGTCCTCGCCGCGCGTTGCCTGGGGGCGTCGCCGCCTCGGATCATCGGGCGGCACATCGCGACCAATGCGTTGCCACCGCTGCTGGTGCAGGCTGCCCTGGCGATGGCGTTCGCCGTGATCGCCGAGGCGACACTCAGCTTCCTCGGCCTCGGCGCTTCGCCACCCACGGCGACGCTCGGGATCATCCTCTCCGATGGCCGGGGCCGGCTGTTGAGCGCCGGCGCCTGGTGGTTCGTGCTCTTCCCCACACTGGGGCTGTCGCTGATCCTGCTCTCGCTCAACTTCCTGGCCGACTCAGTGGTTGAAGCGATCGATCCGCATCGCCGACATCGATAGCGTAAGAGCAAATTGCGTGCCGAAGGCACGTCATGGCCGTAACAATGTTCTCGCTGCGCCGTCCTGTGGGTCTTCGTGGCTGCCGGCTGACGGACGATTGACAAGCCGACCTATAGATAGCTACCCTCCGGGCTAATTCTTGCAATGCGGCCTCGCTTGGCCGATTTGCAAGTGAAAGCGGGTACCGACCATGAGCGACAACCACTGGAGTAGCATTCGCAGTCAACGGCTGAGCCGCAGGAGCGTGCTCCGAGCAAGCGCCCGGGCCGGCGTTGGGGCGGCGGGACTGGCCCTCGTCGGCTGTGGCGACGACGACGACGATGCCCAGCCGCAGGCGGTCGCCGAACAGCAGCAACAGCAGCAACAGGCGATGCAGCAGGCTCAGCAGCAACAGCAGGCCGAGCAGCAACAGCAGGCCATGCAGCAACAGCAACAGCAGGCCGTCGCCCAGCAACAGGAACAGCAGCAACAGGAACAGCCGGCCGCTCAACAGCAGCAAGAGCAGCAACAGGTTGCCGCGGCCACGGCTGATCCCGAGCCTCCACGCGGCGGCACACTGCGGTTCGGTATCGTCGGTGACCTCCTGCCGACCTACGGCTTGCCGTACGCTTCTGAGGGTGTCTACGGCCCGTCCATGTGGGACACCCTGACGGTGTACGGCAGCGACGGTCTGACGCCGGAGCCTCACCTGGCGGAGAGCTGGGAGTTCAACGACGATCAGACGATGTTGACGGTGAACCTGCGGCCTGGCCTGGAGTTTCACGACGGCAAGCCGCTCACGGCAGAGGAAGTAGTGAAGAGCCTCGAACGAATGGATGACGAGGATGTGAGGAACAACCAGGTCAAGTCCCTCTATGCCAAGTACGTCAACAGCGTCGCAGCGATCGACGAGACGACGCTGCAGTTTGATCTGGCCTGGCCGGGCGAGGCGATCTTTGACGTATTTCAATACGCCAATATTCACGATGCGGACACCATCGGCGGTATTGAAGGGTGGACCGAGGTCAATGCCAGCGGCCCCTACCAGTTCGATTCGGACGCCTACGAGCCGGGCGTGCAGTCCAGCGCCAACCGCTTTGAGAACTACTACGACCCGGCGGCGTTGGACAGGATGGAATGGAACAATTTCCAGGACGGAGAGTCAATGACGCTGGCGTTGCGTGCCGGCGAGCTCGACATGGCCTTCGGAATACCTTCGGGGTGGTACCAGAATTTTGTCGAGGACGCCGAGTTCCAGGTTCAGCGGACGCCGCCCAACGCCACCCTTTACGTGATGGGTATGGTCGGGACCGGGCGCGGCGGCGGGCACCCGGTATTGGACGACCCGAAGGTGCGCCGCGCCCTGTACCGGGTGATCGACCGCGAGCGCATCGCGGCCGAGGTGTTTGAGAACGTGTCGGAGCCGAGGAACGTCGTCTGGCCGAGTTACTCGCCGGCCTACGACGCATCGCTGGACCGCGACTACTTCGACCTCGATGAGGCCAGGCAACTGATCAGCGAAGCCGGCTACCCGGACGGTACGCCTACCCTCAAAATCGCCTGCCTTGGCGCCTGGCCGCATGCGCTTCAGATGGCCCAGATCATCCAGCAGGACGCGGCCCAGGCGGGGATCAACGTCGAGCCGGAGTCGATGGACTTTCCCACCTGGTTCAACAGCTTCCTGGCGGCCGAACACGAGCTCTATATCATCACTTACTCGTTCTTCGCGCTGCACCCCCAGACGCTGCCGGTGATGAACTTCCAGATGCGGCTTCCCAACTCCTGCGCCTACGATACGCCGGAGTATCAGGCGATGATCGACGGCTGGGCAACCGCCGACAGCCCAGCCAAACGGCAGGCGCTGATGGACGAATTCAACAGAATCCTCGATCGAGAACCCTGGGTCGCCCCGATTTGCACGTATTCCGAGGTTTGGGCCGCACACTCCAGCGTGAAGGGTGTCTCGCAAACCCTGGTAGGCAACCTTCGGATGCGGGACATCTACTTCGAAGCGACGTAGCGCGCCGCCGAAGCGTTGCCCGACTGAGCGCTCAATCGACTTGCATCGCGCGGCACATCGCGACCAACGCGCTGCCGCCGCTGCTGGTGCAGGCCGCATTGGCGATGGCCTTCGCCGTGATCGCCGAGGCGACGCTGAGCTTCCTCGGGCTCGGCGCCTCACCGCCCACGCCGATGCTCGGGATCATCCTCGCTGATGGCCGGGGCCGGCTGTTGAGCGCCGGCGCCTGGTGGTTTGTGTTTTTCCCCACGCTCGGGCTGGCACTGATTCTGGTCTCGCTCAATTTCCTCGCCGACGCAGTGGTCGAGGCGATCGACCCGCACCGGCGGCATCGGTAGGGACACGGGGGCCCATTCACGTTGCAAGTGTTTGCCAGTCTCCACCGCCGACGTCATCATACCCGCGCGCACTGCGCATCGGTCGGTAGCGATTTGCCCACCCACGCGGCGCAGGCCTCGGCGTTGGGATGGCTAACATGTAACACCGGATGGTCCAGACGGTCGTTGATGGGCGAGTGTGGCCCCTCGGGATGTCACCAGTCGGCGCCCACCGTCTGACGCCACCAGATGCGGATCCCCAACTCCTGCGCCTACGAGACGCCGGAGTACCAGGCGATGATTGACGGCTGGCCAACCGCCGACAGCGAGGCCAAGCGGCAAGCGCTGCTCGACGAATTCAACAGGCTCCTCGATCAGGAACCCTGGGTCGCCCCGATCTGCACCACGGTCACGATCTGGGCATCACACGCGAGTGTGAAGGGGTTCTGGGACGACGTGACGGGCCGCCCGCGGCTGCAGGACGTCTACTTCGACGCGACGTAGCGCCTCGCCGCACACGGCGGACACGCCGGCGACGGGAGAGCGCACACGGCGACCGGCCTGCGACCGACGCTGTGACCCGCTGTGTGACGCATTGCATAATGCTGGGCTAGGCTCTGAGAGTGGCCCCGAGCGGGGGTGTCGTAGCGAGGAGACTGAGACCGTGAGCGAGCGTGGATATTGGAACCGGATTCGCAATTCGCAGCTAAGCCGTCGGGCGATGCTCGGCGCTACGGCGCGGGCCGGAATCGGCGCAGCCGGTCTGGCATTGGTTGGCTGCGGCGATGACGATGACGGCGACGAGGCAGCCCAGCAGCAGGCCCAGCCGGCGGCCGCGGCGCAGCAGCAACAGCAGCAGGCGGCTCAGTCGGCGGCGGCGCAACAACAGGCCCAGCAGCAACAGCAGCAGCAGGCCGCGGTGGCGCAGGCCACCGCTCCGGCCGGCGCGCAGCGCGGCGGCACGCTGCGGGTTGGCTCCGACATCGGGCTGTCGTCCTACAACGGACCGTACCTGTCGTCGTCGGCGCACATTCCGCTCTACATCCCGTTCTGGGACACACTGACGAAGTACTCGCCGAGCGGACTCGATCCGCAGCCGCACCTGGCCGAGAGCTGGGAGTTCAACGACGACCAGACGATGCTGGAGGTCAAGCTGCGGCCCGGCCTCGAATTCCACAACGGCAAGCCGCTCAACGCGACCGAAGTCAAGCGCAGCATGGAGGCGATGGACGACGAAGGCGTGAACAACAGCCAGGTCAAGGGCATCTTCGGCAAGTACATCTCGTCGGTCGACGCGGTCGATGAGGTCACCCTGCAGTTCAACCTCGCCTGGAGCGGCACGCTGATCTTCGACGTGCTCAACTACGCGCAGATTCACGATGTCGATTCCATCCCGGACCTCGAGGGATATGCCCAGCTGAACGGCTCTGGTCCGTTCAAGCTCGACCCCTCCAGCTACCGCGTCGACTCGTTCGCGAGCGGCGAGCGCTTCGAGAACTACTACGACCCGGCCTTGCTCGACGGCATTGAGCTGTATCAGTTCGCGGATGCGACCGCGATGGCGCTGGCGCTCGACGCAGGCGAGATCGACCTGACCAACCGGCTGCCGAAGCCCGACTTCGAACGGTTCGACAAGAATCCCGACTTCACCGTCGTGATTGCGCCGCCGACGCTCGCAATCTGGGTGCTCGGCATGGTCATCCCGAACGAGAACGGCGGGCTCGAAGCCTTCGGCGACCCGAAGGTGCGTCAAGCGGTCTACCGCGTGATCGACCGGCAGCGGATCGCCGATGAGACCTTCGAGGGACTCGCGCAGCCCAAGAACATCCTGTGGCCGTCGTTCTCGCCGGGCTACGACGAGAGCCGCGACCGCGACTATTTCGATCCTGCGGCGGCCAAGGCGCTACTCGCCGAAGCGGGCTATGGCGACGGCGAGCTGAAGTTCGAACTCGCGCATGGCGGCGGCGAGGCGAACGAGATCGCCCAGGTGATCCAGGCCGGCGCGACCGAAGCTGGCATCGACATGTCGATCACGTCGCTTGAGTCCGCTGTGGCACGCGATCGATTCCTCAACGCGAAGAACGAGGCGTATCTGTCGTCCTACGCATTCTTTGCACTGCATCCGCAGACGCTGCCGGTGATGAACTTCCAGATGCGCATCCCCAACTCCTGCGCCTACGGGCCGGACTACTACGCAGAGCTGATCGACAGCTTCGGGACGGCCGACTCCGACGCGCGCCGCAACGAGCTGCTCGAGCAGTTCAACCTCCTGCTCGACGACGAGCCCTGGATCGCGCCGATCGTCACCCGCAGCGACATCTGGGCCTGGTCGAGCAAGTTCTCGGGCATCGAATTCGATGTGCTGAGCATTCCCTCGATGCAGAAGATCGCCTACACCGCCTAGCCGTCCAACGGCCGGCGCCGCTGGATCACTGCCAGCGGCGGCGCCCGCGGTCGGCTGCTCAGGCGGAGGGCCTCGTCGCCTTGGTGCGGGAGTCGGCGCTAGGCTAAGCTCCCGCAGTCACGGCACGTCGGGGCGCACGAATCGAGGAATGGGCTCACCATGACGAACAGCCGGTACTGGGACCGGGTTCAGAAGTCGCGGCTGAGCCGCCGCGCAATGCTCGCCGCGTCGGCTCGCGCCGGCGTCGGCGCCGCCGGCCTGACGCTCGTGGGCTGCGGCGACGACGGCGACGGGGCCGCACAGCAACAGCAGGCTGCGGTCGCCGCGGTTGACACCGCCGCCCGGACGCACGGCGCGACGCTGCGCATCGGTTGGGACCTGGCGCTCTCCGGCTACCGAGGCCCGTACGCGCAGTCGCAGCACGGCGCCTTCCACACGCCCGTCTGGGACACGCTGATCCGCTATCCGTTCGATTCGCTCGAGCCCGAAGCGCGCCTCGCTGAGTCGTGGGAGTTCAACGGCGATCAGACGGTCCTGCCCGTCAATCTCCGCCGGCTACAGAACCTCGACTGGGCAGTTTCGGGCTACACGCCGTCGATGGAGAAGTTCTGGCTCAAGGCCTAGCCGCCGGCGCGCGCTACAGCGAGGACGCGTGCGCGTCCGAACCGGGATTGATTAGAGGAGCCGACGGTGGGCAGATATCTGGTCCGTCGGCTCTTCGAAGGTATCTTGGTCGTCTTCCTCGCGAGCATCGTGATCTTCCTGATCATTCGCCTGATCCCGGGCGACCCCGCGCAGGTGCTCGCCGGCGAGGACGCGTCGCCGGAAGAGGTCCAGCAGATCCGGACGCAACTCGGCCTCGACGACCCGCTCGTGGTCCAGTACGGCAACTGGATCGTCGGCGTGGTCCAGGCCGACTTCGGACGCTCGTACACCAAACAGGTCCCGGTCAGTGATCTGATCAAGCAGTTCTTCCCGCCAACCCTCGAGCTGGCGGTGGCCGCTTACATCTTCGCAATCGGCGTCGGAGTCCCGCTTGGGATCGCGGCCGCGGTCTGGTCGAAAAAGGCGCCCGACTATGGCGCCAGCGTCTTCAACATCTTCACGCTGGGCATCCCCAACTTCGTGCTGGGGATCATCCTCCTGTGGATCTTCGCGGTCGAGCTCGATTGGTTCCCGGTCTCGGGGCGCGTCGGTGTCTTCGAAGATCCGGTGCAGGGTCTTCACCGCCTCGTGTTACCCGTGATCGCCGCAGGCTCGGCGATCGCGGCCGTCCTGGCGCGATTCGTGCGCACCTCGGTCGCCGAGGCACTGGCACAGGACTATGTGCGCACGGCCCACGCCAAGGGCTTGCCACACGGCCGGGTCGTGCTGGGCCACGCGCTGCGCAATGCGCTGATTCCGATCGTCACGATCGCCGCGTTGCAGATCGGCAACCTGCTCGCCGGCGCGATCGTGGTCGAGATCGTGTTCACCAGGCCAGGCTTCGGCTTCCTCGTCATCGATGGCATCGTCGGACGCGATTACCTCGTGATCCAGGCAATGCTGGCAATCCTGGTCTTCCTCTTCGTCGCGGCGAACACGATCGCTGACATGACATACGGCTACCTCGACCCGCGCATCCGCGTGTCTGGTCTGGCCTCCTGAACGTGACACAGTTCGCCCCACCGCTGCAACGTTCGCGCCTGCGCAGAATGCGCGACGAGTCGCTGTCGGTCGATGCGCTGTACCGCACGGCTGCAAACCCCCAGGGCGCGATTGGGCTGTTCATCCTGATCACATTGGTCGTGCTCGCCGCCTTCGCCAACGTGATCGCGCCGTTCGGCGAAGCTGAGCAAATTCGTGGGTCACGTCTGCTCAGCCCCAACAGCACGCATATATTCGGGACCGACGACCTCAGCCGTGACACCTTCAGCCGCATCCTGTTCGGGCTGCGCATCTCGCTGTATGTCTCGGTCGTGGGCGTGTTCGGCGGCGGTTCACTGGGCACGCTGATCGGCTTTATCTCCGGCTACGCAGGTGGCTGGCCTGAGACGATTCTGATGCGGCTCGTCGACACGATGCTCGCCTTCCCGTTCCTGCTGCTCGGGATCGCCGTGCTGGCGATCCTCGGCACCGGCACCTCGCAGGTCGCGCTGGCGCTCGGCATCGCCAACGTCCCGGTGTTTGCGAGGATCTCGCGAGCGCAGCTGCTGACCGAGAAGGAGCGCGATTACGTACTCGCTGCGCGCGCGCTGGGCGCCACGCCGGCTCGGATCATCCTCCGCCACATCACCACCAACGCGCTTCCGCCGCTGCTGGTCCAGGCGGCGCTGGCGATGGCCTTCGCGGTGATCGCCGAGGCCACGCTGAGCTTCCTCGGCCTCGGCGCGTCGCCGCCCACGGCGACGCTCGGGATCATCCTCTCCGACGGCCGGCGCTGGCTGTTCTCGGGCGCCTGGTGGTTCGTGTTCTTCCCCACCCTCGGCCTCGCGCTGATTCTGCTCTCGCTCAACTTCCTGGCGGATGCCGTGGTTGAGGCGATCGATCCGCACCGCCGCCACTAGCGTCGGATGACCGGGTCAGCCGCCACGCTCCCGACAGGTCGAGGTCCCACGGCGCTTCGGTCGGTAGCGATTTGCCCACCCATCCGGCGTAGGCCTCGGCGTCGATACGCCTGCCAGCTATGGCCGAGACATGACGGCGCGCTGGCGCTCACGTGCAGCCTGTATCCCCGCTGCGCCCGTGAACGGCGTCACGGCCACGTCAATGGACTGAATCTCGCCCTGGAACTCGAACGGCGCATCATAGTTGTCGCCCACCGGTGAGCGGCGGTCGGCGCCGATGTCGCACTCGCCGTGGGCAAACAGCACCTGTCGCTGCAGAATCGGTGACTCTCCGGAGCCGACCATCGCTCCGTCGACCTCAAGCGTGAACATTCCCGGTCCGCTCGGTGCGTCGGCACTCATCGACACTCCGACGACACAATCGCCTTCGGGAACGGGAGTCTCGGATCGCATCCGGGTCCAGTTGTCGTACGCGTGGTAGTCGCAGTGCAGGCGGTTGTCCTTGATGTAAATGGTGACGCCGCTGTGGGTAGATCCTCGATTGAAAATCACGCCTTGTTGTCCGGTCGATGCACGAGAGATTGATGCGGTCAGCGTCCAACTGCCCATGTCGAGCGCCGGCGACACCTCGACTGGCAGGTGAGCGATCGGCGGTGTGTAGTGGTAGCGCAGATCCTGGTGGGGACTGCCGGGTCGTTGTGAGGGGTGATTGATCTCCAGGGTGTGGTCATCAAGCGGCAACACTCCATGCCGACCGGCCTCGACCCACCATCGGTCGATCAGCGCGCGCAGGCGCTCGGGCTCCTGCTCGGCGAGATTGTTGACCTCCGAGAAATCCTCGTCGACGTGGTACAGCTCCCACTCGTCATCCGACCACTCGCGTCCACGTCGATGCCAGGTGACCGCCTTCCAGCCGTCGACCCAGATGCCGCGGTGTCCCAGCATCTCGAAGTACTGTGCGTCTTTCGGCGTCGGTGCGTCGACATCGTCGAAAGCGTAGTCGAAGCTCGTGCCGGCGATGGGGATCTGATCCCGGCCGTGGAACCTGGACGGCGCTTCGGCGCCGAGCGTTTCGAGGACGGTCGGCAGTACGTCGGAGACGTGATGGAGCTGGTGCCGAATGCCGCCCCGGTCGGTGATCCCGCCCGGCCAATGCGCGATCAGCGGCACGCGGACGCCGCCGCCGTGGGTGTTCTGCTTGTACCAGCGCAGCGGTGTGTTGCCGACCTGCGCCCAACCCCAGGGGTAGTTCGAGGCCGAGCGCGGTCCACCAATCTCATGCAGACGAGTTTGCACCTCATCCAGATCGTCAAGCGGTCCGAACACGCGCGGCTCGTCGGCGACGCCTTGCGGCCCGCCCTCCTGCGACGCTCCGTTGTCGGCCATCAGCAGGATCAGCGTGTTGTCGAGCTGACCTGAGGCATCGAGGTAGGCGAAGAGCCGGCCGAGTTGCGCATCGGTGTGTTCGAGAAATCCAGCGAACGCCTCTTGTAGGGCCAGCGCGAACTTCTGCGCGTTGGGCGACAGGTCGTCCCACGGCTCGACACCTCGATTGCGCGGCGCCAGTTCGGTTCCCTCAGGAATGATCTCCAGCTCGAGCTGTCGCTCGTACCACTCCTGGCGAATCGCGTCCCAACCGGCGTCGAACTTGCCGCGGTACTTCTCGATGTATTCCTGCGGCGCCTGGTGCGGCGCATGCGTCGCGCCCAATGCGAAGAAGAGGAAGAAGGGCTGTCCGGGATAGATCGACTGGTGGTCGCGGAGGAAGCCTTCGGCCTGTTCGACGAGGTCTTCCGTCAGGTGATAGCCGTCCTCCGGCGACCGGGGTGGCTCGATCAGGTGATTGTCGTGGACCAACTCCGGGTAGAACTGGTCGGTCTCGCCCGAAAGGAATCCGTAGTAGCGGTCGAAGCCGCGTTGCAACGGCCAGTCATGGAAGGGTCCGGCCTGGCCCATTGAGGCCACCGGCGCCAGGTGCCACTTGCCGACGGCGAAGGTGGCGTAGTTCTCGTCGCGCAACAGCTCCGCGATCGTCGCGGCGTTGTGAGAAATCCTGCCGCGCATATTGGGGAAGCCGGAGTCGAATTGTGTGACGGCACGGAGGCCAACGGTGTGGTGATTCCGACCAGTCAAGAGTGACGCGCGGGTCGGTGAGCAGAGCGGTGTGACATGGAAATTAGAGAAGCGCAGCCCGTTTGCCGCGAGACGATTGATATTGGGTGTCGCAATCGTCGAGCCGTAGCAATTCAGGTGGGCGAAGCCCATGTCGTCAAAGAGGATGATCAGCACATTGGGGCGATCCTGAGGCGCTGTGGGCAGCGGGGGCCACCATGGTTCAGAGTCGCGGAACGTCCGGCCGATTGTTCCTTCAAATTGCGCGGGCGACGTCATATTGGACCTCCAGCCAGCTTCTCGGTCGGCGTTGTTGAGCTGGAATGATGCGGACTGTCACGGCGTCCGAACGCAGCGGAAGCCGACGTTGCCGGTGCTCGTGTCCGGCGGCAGGCCCATCCGGGCGGCGGGACGGTAGCGCGCGCAATAGCTCTCGTGGCAGAGGAACGAGCCGCCCTTGAGCAGCTTGAGGTCGCCGTCGGGCGGACCGACCGGGTTGACCGGCGGGTTGGTCCGGTGGGCGAAGACATCGAACCAGTCGAGCTGCCACTCCCAAACGTTGCCCGTCATGTTGTGCATGCCCCAGTCGTTGGCCGGGTACGCGTCGGCCGGGCAGGTCCCATACCAGCCGTCGTCGTGGGTGTTGTGCGAGGGGAAGGTCCCTTGCCAGACGTTCATGCGGTGCTCGCCGCCGGGCGTCAGCTCGTCGCCCCAGGGGAACCGGGCGCGCTCGCGTTCGCCGCGGCAGGCCCGCTCCCACTGCGCTTCGGTCGGTAGCGATTTGCCCAGCCATGCGGCGTAGGCCACCGCGTCGGTCCAGCTGACGTGTACCACCGGATGGTCCCGACGATCGTCGATGTGCGAATGCGGCCCCTCGGGATGCCGCCAGTCGGCGCCCATCACCTGCCGCCACCAGGGCGAATCGGCCGCCCCCCGCGTCGGTGGGAAGTCGTCGGGCAGCAGGCCCGCGAACACGAACGACCATTCGAAGCGTTCGGCATCAGTCTGGTACCTCGTCGCCTCAACGAAGGCCGCGAAGTCTTCGTTGGTCACCGTCAGCGTGTCGATCGAGTACGGCGAGACGCTGACCTGATGTACAGGCCGCTCGCCGTCGTTGGGATACGACATCTCATCGTCAGCCCCCATCACGAACACGCCACCCGGGATCGCTGCCATCCCCGCGGTCGCGGCACCCGTGTTGGGGCGATCCTTGTGATCGCCCCCATGCCCGCTTCCGCCCGCGCCGATCGCGCCGTCGGCCGCCCGGTCGGAGGCATCCTTCGGAGCGCAGCAGTCGCTCATTGCTGCGCCATCAGCTCGCGGAAGGCGTTCCTCGCAGCCTCGTAGGCTGCTCCCGATTTGGGGTAGGGCGTGACTGCGACTTCGACAACGTGGATCGTGCCCTCGAACTCGAACGGAGCTTCGTACGCGTCCGTGACGGGCGATTTGCGATCAGAGCCGATGTCGGCTCCGCCGCGACCGCCGAATCCACCGCGGACCAGATACGGCACTTCGCCCGCCCCGATCGTTTCGCCGTTGAGTGAAAGCGTGACCTGGCCGGGAGCGGACGGGGCCTCGCCGTCCATGCGCAGACCGATCGAGCAGCGTCCGTCGGGCAGCTCGCCGGCCGAGCCGATGCTGGTCACCTTCGTGAACGCGTTGTAGTCGAAGTGCAGGCGGTTGTTCTGGACGTACAGGCTCAACCCGCCCATGACCGAGCCTCGCGCGAAGATCACGCCATCGCCGAGACCGTCGCGTTCGATCTCCGCCTCCAACGTCCACGACCCCATCCCGATCGCTGGTGCGATCTCGCCCGATAGATGCGTGACCGGCGGCGTGTAGCGGTACTTCAGTCCGTTGTGCGGCCCGCCGGGCCGTTGGACCGGACCGCCGAGCTGGAAACTGCGGTCGTCGAGCGGCAGCACGCCATAGCGTCCCGCCTCGACCCACCAGCGGTCGATCAGCTGGCGCAGCCGCTCCGGCTGCTCGGCGGCGAGATTGTGGGCTTCCGAGAAGTCCTCGGCGACGTGGTAGAGCTCCCACTCGTCGTCGCTCCAGGGGTCGTTCTTCTCGTGGCGAGTGACCGCCTTCCAGCCGTCAACCCAGATCCCGCGGTGGCCAAGCATCTCGAAATACTGTGCCTCTTTGGCTGTGTCGGCGTCGGCGTTGTCGAGCGCGTAGGCGAAGCTGGTCCCGCTGACCGGCAGCTGCGGCCGTCCCGCGTACTCGGTGGGAGCCGTCGCCTTGACTGATTCCAACACCGTCGGCAGCACATCGCTGACGTGGTGGAACTGGCGGCGGAATCCGCCCTCGTCGCTAATTCGGTCGGGCCAATGGACGATCAGCGGCACGCGCACGCCCCCGCCGTGGGTGTTCTGCTTGTACCACTTGAGCGGGGTGTTGCCGGCCTGCGCCCAGCCCCACGGGTAGTTGGGCGAGCTGCGCGGCCCGCCGATCTCGTGCAGCCGCGACTGGGCCTCGTCGATGTCGTCGAGCAGCGGCTGTCCGTAGCGGGCGGTGTCGGAGACCCCTTGCGGGCCGCCTTCCTGGCTGGCGCCGTTGTCGGACATCAGCAGGAGGATGGTGTTGTCGAGCTGGCCCGAGGCTTCGAGATAGGCGATCAGCCGCCCAATCTGTTCGTCGGTGTGGCTGAGGAATCCGGCGAACGCCTCCTGGAAGGTCGCGAGGAACCGTTTCGCATTCGGCGAGAAGTCGTCCCAGGCCTTGACGCCGGCATTGCGCGGCGAAAGCTCCGTGCCCTCGGGAATGACGCCGAGTTCGAGCTGTCGCGCGAACCACTCATTGCGCACCTCGTCCCAGCCCTGGTCGAACTGGCCGCGGTAACGATCGATGTACTCCTGCGGGGCTTGATGGGGCGAATGGGTCGCGCCCAGCGCGAAATAGAGGAAGAAGGGCTGATCGGGATAGATCGATTGGTGGTCGCGCAGAAAGCCCTCCGCGTGATCGACGATGTCTTCGGTGAAGTGATAGCCGTCTTCCGGCGTCTTGGGTGGCTCGATCAGGTGGTTGTCGTAAACGAGATCGGGGTAGAACTGATCGGTCTCGCCGGAGAGGAAGCCGTAGAAGCGGTCAAAGCCGCGCTGCAGCGGCCAGTCGGTGAAGGGCCCGGCGGCGGAGCACTCCTCGGAAGGATTGAGGTGCCACTTGCCGACCGCGAACGTGGCGTAGTTCTCGTCGCGCAGCATCTCCGCCATCGTGGCCGCGTTCTTGCTGATCGCGCCGCGCATGTTCGGGTAGCCCGGGTTGTAGTTGGCGATCGAGCGCATCCCGACCGTGTGATGGTTGCGCCCGGTCAGCAGCGAGGCTCGTGTCGGCGAGCACAGCGCGGTCACGTGGAAGTTCGAGAAGCGCAGCCCGTTGGCCGCCAGCCGGTTGATGTTCGGCGTCTCGATCGTCGATCCGTAGCAGTTGAGGTGCGAGAACCCGAGGTCGTCGAAGAGAATGATCACGACGTTGGGTCGGTCCTGCGGCGCAGTGCGCAGCGGCGGCCACCACGGTTCGGACTCTCGAAAGGTGCGTCCGATCGTGCCTTCGAATGGGTCGCTCGTGGTCATCGTTGCTCCTTCAGCTGTCCGTGGCTCGACGGGCTGAGGATAGGGGCGACTGGTGATGTGCGCCGGTAGACTTCGGAGCGATTGGGAGGGCGCGATGGACAGCGTGTTCTCGGGCGTGCGGATCATCGAGTTCGGGATGTTCGTGGCGGGCCCCTACGCCAGTGAGATGTTCGCGCACGGCGGCGCGGACGTGATCAAAGTCGAGCCGGTCACTGGCGACGCGACGCGCTTCAACAGCACCATCGTGCCCGGCGAGGGCCGTGCCTACATCATCAAGGCGCGCGGCAAGCGCGGCCTGCCGCTGAACCTGCGCCACGAACAGGGGCGCGCGATCGCGCGCCGGCTGGCGCTCCAGAGCGATGTGCTGATCTCCAACATGCGGCCGGGACTGCTCAAGCGGCTGGGGCTCGATTACGAGTCACTCAGCGCCGAGAACTCGCGCATCATCGTCGGAGAGATTTCAGCGATGGGCCCTGAAGGTCCGTACGGCAACCACGCCGGCGCAGATTTCCAGGCCTCGGCGGCGTCCGGGTTGATGCTCGCCTCGGCATCGTTCGAGGGCGAGGAGGCGCGTTTCGTCGACGCCTTCCCCTCCGACTTCATGGCTGGAACGCTGCTGGCGTTCGGCATCGCGAGTGCGCTCTATCGGCGCGAGCACAGCGGCCGCGGCCAGCACGTGCGCACCTCGCTCTATCAGGCCGGACTCGCCGTTCAGCATGCAACCGCGAATGTCTTCGACGCCGTCGACGGGTGGAAGCGCGAGTATGCGCAGTGGATGCAGGACGAGCGTCCGCACCCGCGCGAGGCGGCGGCGCGGCGCCGGCGACAATCGCCCGTGATGGTCGGCGGGCTGTATCAGACCAAAGACGATCGCTGGATCACGCTGGGCTCCTCGAAGCGCGCGTTCGAGCGGATGCTGGACATCCTCGGCCTGGACGATCCGAGCGTCTCCGACCCCGCGTGGGAGATGCCCGACGATCCCCACGAGCACTTCGCGGCGCTGCGTCGGCGGATCCGCGCCGTGGTGCTTCAATTCGACGGCGAGGACCTGCGCCAGCGCCTGCAGCAAGCGGGCGTCCCTTGCTCGCTGCTTGAGTCGCTCGAAGAAGCCATGCTCGGCGAGCACGCCCGCGCCAACGGTTTCGTGCACAGCTGGGACCATCCCACGGTCGGACCCGTGACGATGGCCCAGGCTCCGCTCAGCTTCAGCGCCGATCAGTATTCGGCGGCCGAGCACACGCCCGCCTTCGGTGAGCACCTCCGCGAACTCCTGAACGAGCTTGGCTACGGCGATGACGAAATCGACCAGCTGATCGCCGCCGGCGCGGTGGCCGAGCAGCTGCCGTAGGCCGTCAGCCGCCGCCGGCGCTCACTGCCGAGCCATGATCTCGCTTTCGCGCCGCCGCGTTAGTTCGCCGATCGCGCCGTCACCCCTCCAGGGCGTGACGACGATGTCGACCGCGTGGATCGTCCCGCTGAACGCGAAGGGAGCCACGTAGCTGTCGGTCACGGGCGAGAGGCCGTCGCACCCGATATCCGCGCCGCAGCCGCCGTAGCCGCGGATCGCCAGGGGAACGTCGCCCTCGGCGACCGGCTCGCCGTCGATCAGCAACGTGACGTGGCCGTCCTCACGGGGGCCGTCGCCCTCCATCCGCACGCCGACGGTGCACGCGCCGGTGGGTACCTCCACGCCGGAGTCGAGCACCGAGATGTCCCCGAACGCGTTGTAGTCGAAGTGCAGCGTGTTGTCTTTCAGGTAGAAAGAGATCCCGCCGGTCAGCGCGCCGCCGGCGAAAATTACGCCCTCATCGGCCGAATCGCTGCGCTCGATCTGTGCGTCGAGCGTCCACGGGCCCAGCTCGAGCAGCGGTGAGACCTCCGTCAGCATGTGCGGGATCGGCGGGGTGTAGTGGTAGACCAAGCCTTCGTGCAGCCCGCCCGGACGATGCGCAGGCATCCCAAGCACGCCCTGCTGTGGGCTGCGGTCGTCAAGCGGCAGCACGCCGAAGCGTCCCGCCTCAACCCACCAAAGGTCGATCAGCTGGCGCAGCCGCTCGGGTTCGACCTCGGCGAGATTATTCGTCTCCGAGAAGTCCTCGGCGACGTGGTACAGCTCCCACTCTTCGTCGCTCCAGGGGCTGTTCCGCTCGTGTCGCGCGACGGCCTTCCAGCCGTCGGCCCAGATTCCGCGGTGGCCGAGCATCTCGAAGTACTGCACGGACTTGCGCGTCGGCGTATCGGCCTCGTTGAAGGCGTAGGCGAAGCTGGTGCCACTGACCGGCATCTGGCTGGTGCCCCTGTAGGTCTCCGGCGGGGACGTGCCGAGCGTCTCCAGCACGGTCGGAAGCATGTCGCTGACGTGGTGGAATTGGTTCCGGATCGCGCCCCGGTCCTTGAGGCCATCCGGCCAGTGGACGATCAGCGGAACGCGCACGCCGCCGCCGTGGGTGTTCTGCTTGTACCACTTGAGCGGCGTGTTGCCCGCCTGGGCCCAGCCCCAGGGATAGTTGGGGGAGCTGCGCGGGCCGCCGATCTCGTCGAGGCGGGATTGGATTTCGTCGACATCGTCGAGGATTGGCGGCCCGTACCGAGCCGTCACCGAGATGCCCTCCGCGCCGCCCTCCTGACTGGCCCCGTTGTCGGCCGTCAGCAGGATGATCGTGTTGTCGATCTGGCCCGACTGTTCGAGATACGCGATCAGGCGGCCGATCTGCGCGTCCGTGTGCTCGAGGAAGCCTGCGAACACCTCCTGCAGTGTGGCCATGAAGCGCTGCGTGTTGGGCGACAGGTCGTCCCAGGGGAGCACGCCGGGGTTGCGCGGCGCCAGCTCGGTGCCCTCGGGGATGATCCCCAGTTCGAGCTGGCGCGCGTACCACTCGCGCCGGATTTCGTCCCAGCCGACGTCGAACTTGCCGCGGTAACGGTCGATGTAATCGCGCGGCGCATGGTGCGGCGTGTGCGTGGCGCCCGGCGTGAAGTAGAGGAAGAAGGGCTGCTGGGGGAAGTTCGACTGGTGCTCGCGCAGAAAGGCGGTGGACCTGTCGACCATGTCCTCGGTGAAGTGGTAGCCCTCTTCGGGCGTCTTGGGCTGGTCAATCTGATGGTTGTCGTAGACGAGGTCCGGGTAGAACTGGTCGGTCGCCCCGGAAAGGAAGCCGTAGAAGCGGTCGAAGCCGCGTTGCAGCGGCCAGTCGGTGAATGGGCCGGCTGAGGAGCATTCCCCGGCCGGAGTGAGGTGCCACTTGCCGACGCAGAACGTCGCGTAGTTCTCGTCGCGCAGCATCTCCGCCATCGTCGCGGCGTTCTGGCTGATCGCACCGCGCACGTTCGGGTAGCCGAAGTTTGTGGCGGCGATCGAGCGCATCCCCACGGTGTGGTGGTTGCGCCCCGTCAGCAGCGAGGCGCGGGTCGGCGAGCACAGTGCGGTGACGTGGAAGTTCGAGAACCGCAGACCGTTCGCGGCCAGCCGGTTGATGTTGGGCGTCTGGATCGAGGAGCCGTAGCAGTTCAGGTGCGCGAAACCGAGGTCATCGAAGAGGATCACCAGCACGTTGGGCCGGTCCTGTGGGGCGGTGCGGCGCGCCGGCCACCACGGTTCGGACTCGCGGAACGTGCGTCCAATCCTGCCTTCGAATGGGTCGGTGCTGGTCATCGCAACTCCTGAACTGTGCTCGTTCGGCCCGCCGAGGATAGGGCGCTGTCCGATTGGCATCGATCAGCGTCGCGAGCACACTCGCCGGCGAGCTCAACGCGCTGATCGAGCGTGGAGCGGTCGCCCGAACACTGTCCGAGTGATGATGACGAGAGGTCCAGCTCAGCACCACTATCAAACTCAGGATATGATTGGGCCATGACCACCCGCGCCGATTATCACACCGAAACCGCGAAAGACTTCCTCGCGAGAGCTCACGCTTACCTCGCCGACGGGGACCTGCTTCAGGCCTCGGAGAAGGGATGGGGCGCCACCGCTCGAATGGTGAAAGCCGTCGCCGAAACTCGCGGCTGGCGGCACAGCGCACACGGCGACCTCTACCGCGCAGTCAACCGCCTGGCAGACGAGTTGTCCGACGAAACGCTACGGAATCTCTTTCGCTCGGCCAATGCGCTGCACCAGAACTTCTATGAGGGCTTGATGCCAGAGGAGTTCGTTGCCGACAGCCTCAAGGATGTCGACGAGATCACGCGCCGGTTGAACGAGGTCCTCGAATGAGCGAGCTCGGGCGCCATCTATGTAGTCGAGCTCAGCGCGCCTCCCCAACTAAGGTCATGCTTCGACCATGACCACCCGCGCCAACGACGACACCGACACCGCGAGCGAGTTCCTCAGCAAAGCTCACTCATACCTCGCCGAAGGGGACCTCCTGCGGGCCTCGGAGAAGGGCTGGGGCGCCACCGCTCGAATGGTCAAAGCCGTCGCCGAAACTCGCGGCTGGCGGCACAGCTCACACGGCGACCTCTACCGCGCCATCGACAATCTGGCCGATGAGTTGTCCGACCAGCGGCTCCAGAATTTATTCCGCTCAGCCAGCGCGTTGCACCAGAACTTCTATGAGGGCTATATGCCGGAAGCGACCGTCGCCGACGCCCTCAAAGACGTCGAGGAGATCACGAGCCGGCTGAGCGAGGTCTTGGACTGAGCGATCTCAGGCGTCACTCTTGTGGCCGGGAGCTGTGCGTCACGCACCCCCGATCGACGATTATGGCGAGGCGACCTTGCTGAACTGCTTTGAGGGCATTGTTCCGAGCGCGGGCGCCCAGCCGGGTTCGGGGTGGGGCGGATGGGCGGCCAGCCAGTCCTCGTTGATTGCTGCGCCCAGTCCCGGCGCCTCGGGGACCGAGTAGAAGCCGTCTTTGTGGGCTGGGAGCTCGCCAATGCAGGCGTCCTGGAACCAGCCCCTCATGCCGCCCTCGTGAATCTTGAAATTGGGGATCGAGGCATCGACGTGGAGGGCGGCCAGGACTTCCATCGGTCCGTGGATCGCGTGCGGCTGGACGCCGACGTACTGCGCCTCGGCCAACGCTGCGATCCGCTTCATCTGGCCGATACCGCCGGTCTGGATCATGTCCGGTTGGATCATGGCCACGATCTGCCGCTGGAGCAGGTCGAAGTAGGTGAAGGGGCTGTAGATCCGCTCTCCAGTTGCAATCGGGATGTTGGTTCCGCGCGCGACCTGTGCCATCGCGTCGATGTTCTCGAACGGCACCGGCTCCTCGTAGACGAAGGGGCGGTATTGCTCCATCGCGTTGCCGATCCGGATGGCCTCGGCCGGGGTCAGGCGTCCGTGGACTTCGACGAGCAGCTCAACTTCGAAGCCGACGGCATCGCGGACTGCGGCGAGCGTGTCGATGGCCTTCTTCTCGGCCTCATAGCTAATAAACAGCCCACGATGGTCGAACGGGTCGCCTTTGAGTGCGGTGAAGCCCAGCTCCAGCTGGCTCAGCGCGAATTCCGCCGCGCTCTCGGGCGAGGGTCCGTCCCAACGGCCGTAGGTCCAGATCTTGTCGCGCATCTTGCCCCCCAGGAGTTCGTAGACGGGGACGCCCAGGGCCTTGCCCTTGATGTCGTAGAGCGCCATCTCGATCCCGGCCTGGGCGCTGTTCTGGATTGGTCCGCCGCGGGTGAAAAAGCGGTGGTGGAGGGTCTGCCACAGTTCTTCGATGCGGAATGCGTCTTCGCCGACGATCATGCCGCCGTACTCCTCAACCAACGACGCGACGGCCATGGGTCCGCAGGTGGCGTCGCCCCAGCCGACGATGCCCTCGTCGGTCTCGACCTTGACGAAGACATAGTTCCAGGGCGGGAAGTTGAACATCGGGTGGGCAGTGGTGCCGGGCGAGGTCGGGATCGCGCTGATGTTGGTGATTTTCATGAGACTGCCTTCCAAGGCGATGGTGCTGGGGCGAGGCTAGCGATCGCAAGGGCAGCGGTCAGGACTATTGCAGCGCCCCCGCGAGCGCGAACTGCTCAATCTCCGCACCGCTGTAGCCGAGCACCTCGCTGAGGACCTCATAAGTGTCCTCGCCGATCAGCCGCGACCGCTGCAGCTCGCAGGGACCATCGGGCAGTCGAAACGAGGATTGGGGAGCCCGGTACATGCCGAGCGCCGGATGGTCCAGGCGCTGAAAGAAGCCGCGGTGGCGCAGCTGCGGGTCGTGCTCCAGCAGGTCCTCCCCCGTCTGCACGACCCCGGCCGGCACGCCAAGCAGTTGCAGCAGATCCATCAAGTCGCGGGCGTCCCGCTCCCGCGTCCAATCCTCCGCGATCCGATCGAGGTCGTCCTCGTTGGCCTTGCGACTCTGGAGCGTGGCGAAGCGCGGATCATCGGCAAGCGCAGGCGTCTGCATGGCGCCGCAGAGGGCGCGCCACTCGGTGTCGTTCGTCACCGCGATCACGCACCACCGGCCGGCGGCGCAGCGATACGCTCCGTGCGGTGCGGCATCGGGCTGGCGGTTGCCCAGTCGCTCCGCGACCCGGCCGTTGACGGCGCAATCGAGCAGTGACGGCGTGAGCCAATGGGCGGCGGCCTCGTACTGCGAGACATCGAAGTACTGACCCTCCCCCGTGCGGCGACGGTGGTCGAGCGCGGCCAGCAACAGCGGGACGTTGAAGCGCGGCGCGATGAAGTCGGTGTAGGCGCTGAGGTAGCCGGGCTCGCCCTCGGTCCAACCAGTGATCTCATTGAATCCGGCGAGCGCCGCGTAGTGTCCGCCGCCGCCCTTGCCGGCGGCGTGCGGGCCACCCTGTCCCTGACCGCTGCAACTGAGCACGATCAGGCTGGGGTTCAGCTCCCGCAGGGTCTCGTGGCCCAGTCCGAACCGCTCCATCGCGCCGGCGGCGAAGTTGTCGAAGACGATGTCGGCCCAGGCGACGAGCCGCTTGGCGATCGCCAGCCCCTCTGCGGTGTTGAGCTCGATCGCGATCGATCGGTTTCCAGTGCGCACCTGCGCGTAGTCGGCGCAACGCTCGGGATCGGGGACATCGTCCTGGAAGGGACCGGACAAGCGCTGGCCGTCAATCCGGATACTGCTCTCGACGTGGACGACATCCGCGCCGTAATCGGCGAACGGCTTGACGGTCATCGGTCCAACCATGAACCAGCCGAAGTCGGCGATCTTGATCCCGGCCAACGGCTTCGAGCGCGACGCGGCAGGGTCCGCGACGGTCTCCGCGGAAGCGATCTCGCGAAGTTCCGTGAAGACCTCGTCGTGGTGCTCGCCGATTCGGGGCGCGGCACGAGTCTCGGCCGGGACGACTCGAGCGCCTCGGGCGATCGCGCCGGGCAAGCGAATGCTGCGTCCCAGTTGGGGATGATCCACGTCGCGCCAGAAGTCCCGGGCGCTCAGTTGTTCACTGGCGAGTGTGTCGGCCGCCGTCGCGGAGGGGAAGAGCCCGAAACCGTATCGGATTGCGGAGTCGTAGAGCTGCTGCTTGGTTCGATCCACGAACAGCGCGGCCATCGGTACTCGCAAACGTTCCCAGTCGTCGTCGGACATCTCGGCGAGCGGTAGGTTGTCCCAATCGACCGCGCACAACTCTTGCCCCTCACCGATCTCGTCGAGCCAGCGGAAGAACCCCGCCAGGCGGCGACTTGAACCCGGACCCACGGAGCAGACCCAGACCACGTGCCCATCGCGGCAAGGCCACATCCAGGGCAGACGTGCGGGCGTCGCGAGCTCGCCCCGTGCGAGGTTGCGGCGGTTCAGGTCCCAACTCGCGCTGACCTGGAAGGTCGCGCGCGCCGTTGCCTCCCGGGCCGAGACATCGACGTGCTGGCCGCGTCCGGTCCGGCGTCGTTGTTCGAGCGCGATCAGCGCGCCGATCGCGGCATCGCCGCAGGCGTTGAGGAACGACTGGGCGTTGTCGCTGATCTGAGCCGGCGGGCGCTCGCCCTCGCCGGCGATCGACATGAAGCCGCTCATCGCCCAACAGACGATGTCGGTCGCTTTGTAGTCGCGGTAGGGGCCGCTCTGGCCAAACGGTGAGATCGAGACCAGGATCAGGCTCGGGTTGACCTGAGCCAGCTCGTCGTAGCCGAGCCGGAGTTGACCGAGGTATCCGGGTGCGAAGGACTCCAGCACGAAGTCCGCGGATCGCACCAACCGCAGGAACTGGTCACGTCCCGCGGCGTCGTTGAGGTCGAGCGCGACGCTGCGCTTGTTCGCGTTCCAGGCGAGCCAACGGAGGCTCCGGTCCGGACCAGACTCGTCATCGACGAATGGGCCGCGCCGCCGGACCGGATCACCCCCGGGCGGCTCGACCTTGATCACGTCAGCCCCGAGGTCAGCGAGCAGCTTGCCGCAGGCCTGGCCCCGTTCGCCCGTCAGATCGAGCACCCGGTACGGAGACAACAGCCCCGGCTGGTCGTCCACAGCTCTTCCCCCGCGACGAATCTAGCATCAGCGCGACTGGCGAATCAGCGCTGATCATCCGCCGGCGCGCCTCCAACCCGACTTGCCAACCCGACTTGTCCACCTCCATCGCGCGGTAGCCTGTCAGCGCGTCGCCATGATCGGCGGGCAAAATGGGAGCATTTCATGAAGATCACCGAAATCGAGACCTTCGTCGTCGACGCCGGCTGGCGGCCGTGGCAATTTGTGGCGGTGCGCACCGATGAGGGCATCACCGGCTACGGCGAAGTCTCGGACGGGCGCACCCCGTATGGAATCGTGGGAACGATCACCGACATGGAGCCGATCCTGATCGGTCGCGATCCGCTCGCGGTCGAGGCTCGCTACTGGGACATGTATCGGATGGTGCGGCAGTCTCCGGGCGGGATCGGGCCCAAGGCGATCGCGGGCGTCGAGCTGGCGCTCTGGGACATCAAGGGCAAAGCGCTGGGCGTGCCGGTCTATTCGCTGTTCGGCGGGCCGACGCGCGATGACCAGCAGATCTACTGGTCGCACTGCGGCAGCTCGCGGGCGCGCCACCATGAATTGCTCGGCGCTCCGCCGCTGCGCACGATGGACGATGTCACCGCGCTGGGCGATGAAGTGCGCAGCAAGGGCTACAACGCGCTCAAGACCAACATCGTCTTCCCCGGCGATCCGGCCAGCACCTACGGCCCGGGCTTCGGCGGCCCGCCCGGCACCACCGACCAGAACGTGACGCCCGCGCTGCTGCGCCACGTCCGCGAGTACATCTCCGCGTTCAAGGCCGGAGCCGGCCCCGACGTCCAGATCGCGCTGGACATCAACTTCAACTTCAAGCCGCTCGCCACCCGCCAGATCTGCGCGGTGCTCGAGGATCTCGAGATGATGTGGGTCGAGATCGACATGTATGAGCCGGCCGGCCTGGCGGAGATCAAGCGCTCCACGACCGTGCCGATTACGTCGGGCGAGAACCTCTACACCCTGCGCGATTACCGCCCCTACTTCGAGCAACGCTCGATGGACACCGTGATGATCGACGTGTCCTGGCAGGGCTTCGCGCGCTCACGCGATGTGGCGATGGCGGCCGAGAGCTACGAACTCAACTGCGCCCCGCACAACTACTACTCGCACCTCGCCACGATGCACGCGCTGCACCTCTGCGCCACCGTCCCCAACATCCGCATCATGGAGATCGACATCGACGACGTGCCCTGGAAGGACGACCTCGGCGGCGGCCCGCTGGAGATCACGAACGGCCGCCTGAAGCTCCCCACGGCCCCCGGCTGGGGTGTGGATCTCGACGAGGATCTCGCGCGCCGGATGGTCTGGGAGCCAGGCCGCGGACCCGGCTTCGCCCCGCGCCCTGCGCCGGCAAGGCGTTAATGGGCGTTGATGGGCGTTGAGTGGGCGCCGCTCGGTTTGATTGTCGAACGTGAGTTCTATATGCTTGCGCGTCCCAGGAGGCGCGCATGTCGGTGCTCTGTCTACGCCTGCCGCGGTTCGCCCTGGCCTGCGAGCTGGCCCATGAGCAGACCGCGTCGTCTGCGCTGCGCTGCGCTCCGGTGGTCGTGGCCGACGCCGCCGGCGCCTACGTCGTGGAGGCCTCGGTCGAGGCCGAAGCGCACGGCGTGCAGCGCGAGATGCCGCTGCGCCAGGCGCTGAGCTACTGCCCCACCCTGGCCACGCTGGAGGTCCATCCCACCCGTCAGGCGGAGCTGGCCAGCCAGCTGCTCGAAACGCTCCAGGCCTTCACCCCGCTCGTCGAAGTCGCGGAGCCGGGCACGCTGTTCGGCGACATGCGAGGGCTGGAGCGGCACTACCGCCAGCCGGCCGAGCTGGCCCGGGCGGTGCTGGCGCGTGTGCCTCGCCAGGTCGGCGCGCAGGTCGGGATCGCGGCGCGGCGGTTCACCGCGCAGGTCGCGGCGGAGCTGGCCGAGCGCCGCGCCTACACGATCGTCCCGAGCGCCGGCGACGCCGAGTTCCTGGCCGCGCAGCCGCTCGAGCGAGCCGCGCTGGACGAAGAGCTGCGCCGCCGCCTGATGCTCCTGGGGCTGCGCAGCCTGGGCCAGATCGCCGCGCTGCCGCGTTCGGCGCTCGCCGCCCAGTTTGGCCCCGAGGGCGCCTGGCTGTGGGACGCGGCCAGCGGGTTCGACCCGCGCCCGATCGATCCGCTGGCCTCAACGCCGCAGATCGTCGAGGCGCTGCGAGCCGAGCCGCCGCTGGTCAGCCGCCCGGCGATCGAGCACGGCGTGCGCCAGCTGCTGGCCCGGATCGTGCGCCAGCCCGACGCGCGCGGCCGGCCGGTGCGGGCCCTGGGACTGTGCGTCGTGCAGGAAAACGAGCAGGTCTGGGAGCGGACCCAGATCTGCCGCGAACCGACGGCCAACGCTGAGCGGCTCTGGCAGATCGTGCGCCCGCTGCTCGACGCCGCCCGCTGGTCGGCGCCGGTGCTGGAGATTCACCTGACGCTGCTCGACCTGGCGTTTGAAAGCGGACGCCAGAGCCCGCTCTTCGCCGAGCGCGTGCGCGAGCGCCGCCGGCTCGAAGAGATGGTCCGCGAACTGCACGCCCGCTACCGCACGACCCCGATCAAACAACTTGTGGAGCTGGAACCATGGCATCGACTCCCGGAACGACGCTACGCGCTGCTGGACTACGACCCCTGAACCAGCCCCGCCCGACCGAGGTGCAGGCCGATCACGAGGGACTCCCGCGCTGCCTGCGCTGGCGGGTTGGGCACAGCCTCAGCGGCCCCCACGAGGTGGACTCGGTGGTGCAGCGCTGGCGAGTCGTCGATGAGTGGTGGCGCGCGCAGCCGGTCGAGCGCGATTACTTCCGCCTCTCGCTGGCCGATGGACGCGGGCTGACCGTCTTCCACGACGTGCGCAGCGACCGCTGGTATCGGCAGACCTACTAATGGCGATGGTGAGCAAGCTCATGGTGACCAAACAGGCGCCGCCGATGGCGCAACAGGCGCCGCCGATGGCGCAAGATCCGTCGCGCTGGGGCAGCCGCGCCGAGCAGGTCGCGATGCTCGACAGCGACTCGCCGCGCTCGCACGGCCAGCCCGATCCCGAAGCGCCGCCGCCTGAGCTGCGCGAGTGGGGCGACACCCCCTACATCGAGCTCCACCTGCATAGCTGCTACTCGTTCCTTGATGGCGCTTCGAGCATCGATGAGCTGGCCGAGCGAGCCGCCGAACTGGGCTACCCGGCGCTCGCGCTGACCGACCACGACGGCCTGCACGGCGCGCTGGAGTTCGCCCAGGCGCTCAAGGAGCGCGGCATCCGCCCCATCACCGGCGCCGAGCTGACCATCAGCGACGGGCAGGAAGGACCGCGTTCGCACGTGACCGTGCTGGCCGAGACCCGCGAGGGCTACCGCAACCTCTGCCAGCTGCTCAGCAGCGCGCGCGGACTCTTCCTCAACGACGCCAAAGCCAAGGACCAGCGCCGTCGCGAGCCCTGGCTGCACGCCGCGGACCTGCGCGCCCGCGCGGCCGGATTGATCCTGCTGATTGGCGGGCGGCGCAGCGAACTGGCGGATCTCGCCGCGGCCGGCGAGCTGGCCGCGGCGGAGCGCGAGCTGCGCGGTTGGCTGGACGCCTTCGGCCCTGACCAAGTCTTCGTTGAGCTGCAGGACCATCTGGTCTACGGCGATGCGGAGCGCAACCGTCGCCTGGCGGCGCTGGCCGAGCGGGTCGGCGTCGGCGTCGTGGGCGCCGGCAACGTGCACTACCACGAGCGAGCGCGGCACAAGCTGCACGATGTGCTGACGGCGGTGCAGCACCGCAAAACGCTCGAACAGTCGCACCGCGAGCGCCGCGCCAACGACGAGTTCTTCCTCCGCTCACCCACCGAACAGGCCGCGCGCTACGCCGCCTACCACCCGCAGGCCGCCGCCAACAGCGTGCGCATCGCCCGGCGCTGCCAGTTCGACATCACCGCAGACCTCGGCTATCGATTGCCCAGCCCCGAGCTGGCCGGCGGCCAGACCCCGATCGAGCGCCTCGAACAGCTCTGCCGCGAGCGGCTGTTCGAGCGCTACTCGCGGCCCGGCGATCAGGAGCTGGCCAACGCCCGCTTGCAGGAGGAGCTGCGGCTGATCGAGCGCCACGACCTGGCCGGCTTCTTCCTCATCTACCACGAGGTGTTCGAGCTGGCCAAGCAGGTTGCCCACGAGATCCGCGGCGAGCAGACCGCGCGCGGGCGCGCCAACCTGCCCGTCGGCCGCGGCCGCGGCTCCTCCGTCGCCTCGATCGTCTGCTACCTGATCGGCCTCTCGCACATCGATCCGATCGCCAACAAGCTCTATCTCGGCCGCTTCCTCAACGAAGAGCTGCACTCGCTGCCCGATATCGACCTCGATTTCCCGCGCGACATCCGCGCGCGGCTGATCGAGCGCGTCTACGAGCACTGGGGCCGCGACCACGCCGCTCTGGTCGCCACCTTCCCCACCTACCGCCTGCGCAGCGCCGTGCGTGATATCGGCAAAGCGCTCGGCCTGCCGCAGGCCGAACTCGGCCGGCTCTCGCAGCTCGCCGGGCCCTACAGCTCCGCCTCCGAGCTGCACCAGGAGGTCCAGCGCTACCCCGAGTTCGCCTCGCGCGTCGATGCCCCGGGCTGGCGCGAACTCATGCAGCTCGCCCCGCAGCTGGCCGGGCTGCCGCGCCACATCTCCGAGCACGTCGGCGGGATCGTGATCGCTTCCGACCAACTGATCGACTGCGTGCCCTGCCAGCCCGCCGCCTGGGAAGGCCGCTACCTCTGCCAGTGGGACAAAGACTCCGTCGATGACGCGCGCATGGTCAAAATCGACTTCCTCGCCCTCGGCATGCTCTCGGCGGTCGAGGACTCAATCTCGCTGATCGCCGAGCAGCACGGCCGCGTCGTCGATCTGTCACGGATCAACTTCGCCGACCAGGCGCTCTACGAAGACATCTGCCGCGGCGACACCGTCGGTGTCTTCCAGATCGAATCGCGCGCGCAGATCGCGATGCTGCCGCGCACCCAACCGCGCAACATCGAAGACCTGGCCGTGCAGGTCGCCATCGTGCGTCCCGGCCCAATCGTCGGCGGCGCGGTCAATCCCTACGTCCGCGAGCGTGAGCGCCAGCGCACCATCCCCAACTACCGCCCGCGCATCCCGCACGAGTGCGTCCGCGAGGCGCTCAGCGACACGCTCGGCGTCGTGCTCTTTCAGGAACAGGTCCTGCAGGTCGCCCAGGCGATGGGCGGCTTCAGCCCCGGCAAGGCCGACCGCTTCCGTCGCGCCATGAGCCGCAAGAATGCGACCGCGTTGGTCGAGCGCTACCGCGCCTCCTTCATGCAGGGCGCCGCCGAGCGCGGCGTCGCCGTCGAGGTGGCCGAACGCGTCTTCCACAACCTGATCGGCTTCGCCGAGTTCGGCTTCCCCCACAGCCACTCCGTCGCTTTCGCGCTGCTGGCCTACCAGACCTCCTGGCTTAAGCGCTATTTCGCGGTCGAGTTCTACTGCGGGCTCTTCAACAGCCAGCCGATGGGCTTCTATCCGCCCCACGTGCTGACCAACGACGCGCAGCGCCACCGCGTCGGCATCCGCCGCCCCGCGATCAACCGCAGCGAGGCGCGCTGTAGCGTGCTGCGCGGCGAAGGCGATCAGCTCGGCGCTGTCGGCATCGGCCTCGCCTACGTCCAGGCCGTCGGCGGCGCCGGAGCCGAAACGATCGAGCAGGCCCGCCGGCAGGGCGGCGACTTCCGCTCCATGTTCGACTTCGTCCAGCGCACCGGCCTCTCGCGGCAGGCCACCGAAAACCTGATTCGCGTCGGCGCCTTCGACGAGTTCGGCCTCAACCGCCGCGAGTTGATCTGGCAGCTCGGCCTCTTTCACGATGGCATGGCCCGCGGCCGCCTGCGCGGCGCGCAGCAGCGTCAGCTGCGCCTGCCGCTGCCCACCGCGCAGGATCAAGTGCCGCTGCAGGAGTTCAGCCCGGTCGAGCGCATGACCGCCGACTACGAGCTGCTCAGCCTCTCGCCCGATGCACACCCGATGCAGTTCTTCCGCCCCGCGCTCGGCGAAGGCGTCGCCTCCTCACGCCACCTCCAGCATCTGCCCCAGGGCGAGCTGGTCAGTTTCGCCGGCCTCGTCGTCTGCCGCCAGCGCCCGCAGACCGCCCGCGGGATCGTCTTCCTGCTGCTCGAGGACGAGTTCGGCCTGGTCAACGTGCTGATCAGCAAAGAGCTCGACGCAGCCCACCCCGCGATCGTGCGCACCGCCTCCTACGTCGTCGTTGAGGGCCGACTGGAGCGCCGCGCCGGCCAGTTCCGCACCCTGATCGCCAACCAGGTGCAGAGCTTCAGCCCCACCACCCCCACCCGAATGCCCGAAGGCCACTCCTGGGCCTGACCAGTTCGTCGGCCCCGCCGCCGCGATCGTGTTGATGGTGATCTCCTTCAACTTCCTCGGCGATGGCCTGCGCGACGCCTTCGACCCCCGCCTGCGCAACGTCCGCTGAGGAGCGCGCGGACGCCTAGACTCCGCCCACACTCAGCACGCAACAAGCACTGGAGACTGCCATGCCCCTCACCAACGTCAACGACGTCGACCTGTTCTATGAAGAATCGGGCAGCGGCGAGCCGATCATCTTCCAGCACGGCTACACCGGAGCCCACGAATCGTGGGACGGCGTGATCGAGCGGATGCGCGATGACTACCGCTGCATCGCGATGGACGCGCGCGGCGCCGGCGACAGCTCGCACCCGGAGGGTGGCCACACGATCGAGCAGATGGCCGCCGATGTCGTCGGCATGGCCGACGCGCTGGGCATCGAGCGGTTCAACTACGTCGGCCAGAGCATGGGCGGCACGATCGGCTTCGAGTTGGGACTGTCGCACGCCGAGCGGCTGCGCTCCCTGACGCTCTCGGCGCCGGGACCGGCCGACGGCGTCAAGATGGACGCCGCTGCACGGGCGCAGGGCCGCGCCGTCTGGGCGGCCAGGGACCGCGAGTCGATGATTCGCACGATGACGCCGATGGTGCCGCGCGCGGCCGGGCGAGAGATGATCGCGCAGCAGATTGACCGAATGCTGTCGGTCTCCGTCGGCCACTACGACGGTTGCTGGGACGCGCTGGTCGGCTACCACAACGGCGACCGCCTGGCTGAAATCATGACGCCGACGATGGTCATGTCCGGCGCCGCGGACGGCCTGCTCAGCGAAAATCTCCGCGACTTCGCGCGCCTCGGCAACGCCACCCTGCACGTCTTCAGCCGCGTCGGCCACGGCGTGCCCCGCGAAGTGCCCTCCGCATTCGCGCGCGTGCTCTCCGACTTCCTCGAGCACGGCGTTGTCAACGTACGCACACTCCAGGCCGACCTCGCCGCCGCCTCCCTCACCGCCGGAAGGGCCGCGGCCACCGCTTAGACTCCCCACATCGGTTCAGCGCGCGCCCGGCGGCGCGGCACAGCGTGAGAGCACACACGAACGACATGCACGACATCACCATCCGCAACGGACGCATCATCGATGGCACCGGCGCAGCCGAATTCCGCGGCGATATCGCGATCGACGGCGACCGCATCGTCGCGGTCGGCGACGACGTGGGACCTGGCAAGCGTGAGATCGACGCGGAGGGCATGCTCGTCACCCCCGGCTGGATCGACATCCACACCCACATGGACGCGCAGGTCTCCTGGGACCCCTATCTGACCCCCTCCTGCTACAACGGCGTCACCACCGTCGTGATGGGCAACTGCGGCGTCGGCTTCGCACCCGTCCGCCCCGCCGACCGCCAGTGGATCATGGACCTGATGGACGCCGTCGAGGACATCCCCGCCACCGCCATGTCCGCCGGCATCACCTGGGAATGGGAATCCTTCCCCGAGTACCTCGACGCCATCGACGGCAAGCCCCGCGTGATGGATATCGCCGCTCAGTTCCCGCACTGCGCCCTGCGCACCTACGTGATGGGACCGCGCGGCGCCGACGACGTGCAACCCACCGACGAGGAACTGGCCCACATGCGCCTCCTCGTACGCGAGGGGATCGAGGCCGGCGCGGTCGGCTTCTCTTCCAACCGCTTGCTCGCGCACCGGACGAAAGAGGGTGAGCTGATTCCGGGCACGCTGGCCCAGTACCCCGAGCTTGAGGCGGTCGCCGAAGGCATCGAGCAAGGCGGTGGCGGCGTGTTCCAGCTGGTCGGGCCGTTCGAGCGCGAGTGGGTTGAGAACATGGCGCTCGAACATGACCTGACGATTACGTACCTCTCCGGTGAGGGTTCGGTCACGAACGGCGCAGGCTGGAAGGAAGGCCTCGCGAGCGTCGAGGAAGCGACCGAGCGCGGGGTTCGCATCTTCCCCCAGATTCGCGGTCGCGGCACCACCCTGCTGATGAACCTCGAAGGCTCGATGCACCCCTACATGCTCAACTACGCCTACCGCGAGCTGGTCGAGCAACTGCCGATGGCCGAGCGCCTGGAAAAGATGCGCGACCCCGAAATCCAGGCCAAGATCCTCGCCAGCGACTGGGACCTGACCAACGACGTGCGCAAGAAGGCCGAAAACGCCCAGGATCACCCCTTCCTCGTTGACACGACGCCGGGCAACCTGCTGCCGGGGCTGCTCGAGATGGTCCTGGACTCGCCCGAGACCGTCTACGTGCTCGGCGATCCGCCGGTGTACGAGCCCGAGTACGAGCATTCGGTGGCGGCCCACGCGGAGCGCGAGGGGCTCTCGACCAAGCAAGCCTTCTACGACCTGATGACCCGCGGCGACGGCGACTCCCTGCTGCTGGTCTACCTCGAGGGCTACGCGCAGGGCAACTTCGACTATCAGCGCGAGCTGATGCAACACCCGCTGACCCGCAACGGACTTTCCGACGCGGGCGCGCACGTGGGCGCTGTCTCCGACGCGCACATGGTCAGCTGGAACCTCGCCTACTGGGGCCGCGACCGCACCCGCGGTGAGCGCCTGCCGCTCGAAACGATCGTGCACAAGCAGACCGGCGCCAACGCCGATCTCTACAACCTGCACGACCGCGGCACGCTTGAGGCCGGCAAACGCGCCGATGTCAACGTGATCGACCTCGACAAGCTCGACTCGCCTGCGCCACACATGGTCTACGACCTACCCGAAGGCGCGAAGCGCTTCATGCAGCGACCGACCGGCTACGTCGCCACGATCAGCCACGGCGAGTTGGTGCTCGAAAACGACGAGCTGACCGGCGCACTGCCCGGCCAACTGGTCCGCGGCCCCCAGCACGCCTAACTGCTACGGCTCGGGCAGGATCCAGCGTTTCGCGCCCACACCCTGCCGTTCACGCGCCAGGTCGATCTCCGGATCGATCCGGCGTGCGTGAGGCCGGCCGTTGACTGCGACGAACGCGTCCGCGCGCACTTCGACATCCGGCCCCTGTGCGGCGTAGTCACCGTGGATCATCCGCGCCGTGGCGAGAATCAGGTCCGGCTGCGTCGTTATCCGTTCCGCCTGCAGCGCACTCAGATACGTCGCCGGATCGACGAGCCACGTGCGCCCGTCCGAAGAGTCCGTCACGCGGTACTCGACCGCGCCCACCTTCTCAGTCAGCAGCACCCGCCAGCCGAAGCGGTAGCCCTCCTCGTTCCAGCGCACCGAGCCCGGATAGAGCTGATGCCTGAGCGGGACCATGATCTGGACGGCGAGGGCGACGAGCCCGATCAGCACCAGCGCTCGCGCCCGACGCGTCGGTTGACCGCCATCGGCCAGGGCGCGCGGCTCTGGCGGCTGGATCAGCTTGGCCGGTCTGCGCCGCCTCAGCCGTCTCAGTCAGGAAGATCGTCACGCGAATCAGATCGGCGATCGCCAGCGACTCGGCGACCACTCGATCGCCGCGACCGACGAACTGGTCGCCGTCCGCGCCGCTCCAGGCATCGCGCACACCCGCCGTCTCCTCAGGGATGACCGCGGTGAGCGCGCGCAGGCACTCCCCGAATCGCGAGCTCGGCTCGCCGAGCTCCCGCAGCAGCCGGTCGTCGTTCTGAAACAGCAGGTACTCGAGCGCGCTGAGCCCGCGCTGCGTCGACGCGAAGCGGTCCCGCACGTCCTCCGGGCTGATCGAGTCGCGCTCGGCGAGCGTCGTCTCGATCAGCTCCGGATCGATCGGCCACCAGTTCATCAACGGACCTGAACGACGCTCCATGACCGGACCAAACCACATCGCTGCCGTACGCGACCACGCGCCGCGAGCGCTGCGCCACGCTTCCCTCGCGTCATCAAGCGCGTCGCTGCTGGGCTGAGTCGTCAGCGTCGACACGGTCGCGTCGAGCGCGACGGCCCACGCCGCGGCCGCCTCGAAGCGCGGAGTGATGACGTGGTCGGTGAGGTCCGCGAGCACCTCGCGCCGGCTCACGCCGCCGCCGCACCCGCGCAACAATACGAGCGACACAACGAACAGCGCGGCGGCGACCAGGCGACATCTGGACATGGAAACTCTGCTCTCGCTCGCGTTCATAGGGAGTTGATGAAATCGATCAGCGCCTGTCGCTCCTCGGCCGACAGCTCGCGGAACGCCTCGCGCGATGACGCCGCTTCGCCGCCGTGCCAGAGGATCGCCTCCCCGATGTCACGAGCGCGCCCGCCGTGCAGCAGGCGCGTGTGACCGTTCACCGTCGGAATCAGGCCGATCCCCCACAGCGGCGCCGTCCGCCACTCGGAGCCCGACGCGCCGAAGACGGGCCGATCGTCGGCAAGCCCGGCGCCCAGGCGCCGACCAGACTCTCCAGATCGTCGATCAGCAGGTCCGTGACGATCAGCAGATACCCCGCGCGGCGGTCCGCATTGGCGTCGACCGTGTAGTCCTCGACCGGTCGTGAGCCGGGCCCGACCGGGCTCAGGTCCTGACCCCACAGCAGGAACTCGATCGCGTGCCAGCCGGTCGCGACGTTCGCCAGCACCCACTCGCAGTGGCGGATGCCGCTGGCGAACGACCAGCGCCCGTGCAGCGAGTGGCCGTCGTCGCCGAGCCGCGCCGTGCCCTCGGGATTGGCGGTGCCGGCGATCCGCGGGAGGCCGTCGCCGAACAGCGCATCCAGCCCGGCGCCGTCGGGGATGTGCGCGCCCACCACTCCGGCCGTTGGTAGAGTGAGGGTCGGCGGGGTGCTGGGAGCGTGGTGCACTGGATCGATATCGCCATCCTGGTGTTGGTCGTCGTGCTCGCTGTCGCGGGCTGGCGGCTCGGCTTCCTGCGCAAGGCCGTGCTGCTCGGCGCATCGCTCGTCGCCGTGCTCGTTGCTGGCGCGTACCACGAGCGAGTGATCGTCGACCTCGCCATCGCCGACGAGCCGACCGCAATCATGCGCTTCGCCAGCTTCGTGGCGATCGCCACCGTGATCGTCGTCTTGGGCGGCGTCGCGGGCGCGCTGCTGCGCGGCACCGCCGATGTCCTGATGCTCGGCTGGGCCGACCGCGCCGCCGGTCTGGTCTTCGGGTTGATGATCAGTGTGGTCCTCGTGCAAGCCTTGATCGCCGTCGCCGTCTACGCACCGCTGCCCGGCGCCCCGGCGGAGGTCGCCCAGTCGCAGCTGGGCGCCGTGATGCTCAACAACGTCCCGGTCGTGCGCGCCCTGTTGCCCGACTCGTTTGACGTCGCGCTGCACGAGTTCCTCGCCGGCCTCGAGGACGCACCGACCCCGCTCGGCCTCTGAACGCTCAATTTCGCGCCAATTTGGTAAGCTCTCCCCAGCGATTCACCTCGCGCGCAGGGGCTCTCGGGCCGTCGCGCGGGGATCGCACTGTGCGAGGCTTGAGCATCATGCTCCTCAATCAGCCGGTTCTGGTGTTGAATCAGAACTACGAACCGCTGCACGTCTGCAACGTGCGGCGGGCTGTCGTGCTCGTCGCGCGCGGCAAGGCCGAAGTCATCGATCAGCTCGATCAGGCCGTCGCGCTGCTGCGCACGGTCACGGCTGAGTTCGCTGTCCCCAGCATCATTCGGATGGTCTACTTCATCCGTCGGCCGCGCCCGGTCATGCGGCTCTCGCGCCGCGAAGTCTTCGCGCGCGACCGCCACACCTGCCAATACTGCGGGTCGCACAAGGCGGAGCTGACGCTCGACCACGTGGTCCCGCGCGCCCGCGGCGGCGGCCACTCCTGGGAAAATCTGGTCTCCGCCTGCCGCTCCTGCAACCACCGCAAGGCCGGCCGCACGCCCAAAGAGGCGCGGATGGCGCTGCGCACATCGCCCGTGCGGCCCAAAACTACCTTCGCGCACCTCTTCGCCCGCTACCTCGATCGGCAGCCCGGCTGGGGCCAGTTCATCCCCGGCCTCGAGCCGCTGCCGGTGATCGGCGACTAACGCGGCTGGCAGGAGCGACAGAACGACGTGATCCGGCGGTTCGGCGTGACCTCGGAGATCGTCGCGCCGCAGCTGGGACAGGGTTCGCCGCCCTTGCGGTGCACGCGCAGAAAATCGCGCGGCTTCTTGTCGATCCGTTCTCCGATCTCTTCCGCGGCTCGTTCGCTGGCCCAGCTCAGCACGCTGCCGATCGCGCGGTACAGGCCGGCGCGGCGCTCCGGCGTGAGGTCCTTGACGGGCGCGAACGGGTGGATGCCGGCCTCAAACAGGATCTCGTCAACGTAGGCGTTGCCGATCCCGGCGATGAACTTGGCGTTCACCAGCACGTTCTTGACCTGCCCGCGATAACGGCGCAGCCGCGCGAGGAACACGTCCTCCGTCAGCTCGCGGTCGAGCGCGTCGGGCCCCTGCTCCCCGAGCACCGGGACCCCGTCGAGCTGGTCGCTCGCGACCAGGTAGACCTTGCCGAGGAACCGCTCGTCGATGTAGCGAATCGCGAGCCCGCTGCCCTGCTCGCCGACGCCCTCGCCCCCGGCCCCGAAGTGCAACGTGAAGCAGGTGCGCGCGTGTGGCTTCGCGTCGCCCGTCCACTGGAAGCGCCCGGTCAGCATCGGCGCGACCACGAGCGTCTGATCACGGTCGAACTCCAGCAGCAGGAACTTGCCCAGCCGGCGCACGTCCCGCAGCGTGGCCCCGGTCAGGCCCTCAACGAACGGCTCGCGCGGTAGACGGATCACGATCGGTCGCGAGACCTCGACCGCGCTGATCGCCCGGCCGACGAGTCGCTCGCGGAGTACACCGCTGACATGTTCCAGCTCGGGTATCTCGGGCATCGGCGTTACGCCGTTGAGGGCTCGGCGCGTGGGTAGGAGCCGACGACCCGCAGCCGATCGAGGTCCTGCTCAAGGTCGCCGAGCGCCCCGGCCAACCCAGGATCCTTGCGGTGACCGTCGCAGTCGACGATGAACAGGTAAACGCCGAGCCGCTCGCGGGCCGGCCGCGATTCGATCCGCGTGAGGTTGATCTCGCGCTCGGCGAAGCGCTGCAGCGCGCTCAGCAGCGCGCCCGGGCGGTTGGCCGTGCTGAACACCAGCGTCGTCTTGTCGTCGCCGGTCGGCGCGTGATCCTCGTGGGCGAGCACGACGAAGCGGGTCGCGTTGCGGTGGTCGTCCTCGATCCCGATCTCGGCGATGTGCGCGTTGTGAATCTCAGCCGCGCGTCGCGGGCCGATCGCCGCCGCGCCGGGGCCGTGCGCGATCGCCCGCGCCACGCCGTCCGCGGTCGAGAGCGTCGCCTCCGTGCGCACGTTCGGGAACCGCCGCTGCAAATACTGGTGGCACTGCGCCAGCGGCTGCGTGTGCGAGATGATCAGCTCGATCTCGGCGGTCGGCGAGTCCTGCGGCAGGATCAGGCAGTGTTCGATCGGCAGCACCAGCTCGTCGCGAATCCGCAGATCGAGGTGGTGGATGATCAGGTCGTGCGTCTCGCCGATCGAGCCGGCGATCGAATTCTCGAACGGGATGATCGCGCAGTCCGCGGCGCCGCGCACTGGCGCCTCCGCCGCAGTCGTGATCGTGGCGCAGGCGACCAGCTCGGCGTGGGCGTCATAGAGCACGGCCGCCTGCTCCGAGAACGTGCCCGGCGGGCCCAGGTAAGCGACGCGCTGTGGTCTGCTGTGAGTGGTCATGTTGCGGTATCGGTCAGCAGTCTACGCAGTCGGTCCTCCTGCGCCGGCTCGGTCACCGCCAGCACGACCGCCTCCGCCTCGATCATCGTGTCGGGGCCCGGCACCTCCGGACGCCCGCCCGGCCGCAGGATCAACGTCAGCAGGGTCCGCGGCGGCAGCCCCAGGTGCCGCACGGGCAGCCCGATCGCCCGCGCCTCGGCCGGAATCACGATCTCCACCAGCTCAAACTCGCTGCTGCCCAGCTCGAGCAGCCGGATCATGTTCGAGTCGACCTGGTGCTCGATGCTCGAGAGGATCGCGCGGGTCGCGGAGATCGTCGCCGAGATACCCACCGCCCGAAAGATCGCCTCGTTGCGCGGGTCATTGATCCGCGCGATCACGCGCGCGATCCCGAAGCGCTGCTGCGCGATCTGGCAAACGGCCAGGTTGACCTGGTCGCGGCCGGTCGCCGCGACCACCACATCGGCGCGGTTCATCCCGGCCGCGCGCTGCACCCGCACCTCCGTGCCGTCGCCCACCACCGCGACCTCGCCGAGCTCGTCGTTGACGGCCCACGCGGTCTGCGGATCGCGCTCGATCAGACAGACCTCGTGGTCGTTCCCCATCAGGTCGCGCGCCGCGCCCCAGCCAACTTTGCCCCCGCCAACGACGATGATGTACACCGGGCCTCCGCTGTTCAGGCCTCGAAGGCCGCTTCCCGCACCAGTGCGTCCAGCACGGTTGTCGGATTGACGACGCGGATGCCCAGTTCGCGGTAGATCTCGGCCCGCTCAGGATCGTAGATCCGCGCCACCACGCGACGTGCGCCGTGGATGTGCAGCGCGATCTGCGCAGCCATCGCGTTGCGATTGTCTCCGTTGGCCAGCGCCAGGAAGATGTCCGCCTGCGGGGCCCCTGCGCGGGCCTGCACGGCGACATCTTCGCCGCTGCCCAATACCGTGCGGCCGCGGAACGAGTCGGGCAGCCAGTTGAACGCCGACGCATCCTGATCGATCACCACCACGCTGTGCCCCTCGGCGTCAAGCTCGGCGGCGAGTGTTGAGCCAAGTCGCCCGCAGCCCATGATCACGACCCGCATGGTCAGTCCTGCATCGGTTCGGTGGATTCGCGCACCACGATCACCTCGCACGGGGCGTGGCTGAGCACATAGTCCGCAGTGGTGCCGAGGTCGATCGCGATCCCGCTACTCCTCGCGTGCGCCGTCTGCATGTCGCCGCGGTCACCGATCGTCGTTGCCCGCCCGACGCCGATCACAACCACATCGATGTCGGCGTTGGCGGCCCCCTCAACGATGCCCGGCCCGGCGTCACGCGCTTGCAGCAGCCAGCTGTCGCACTTGACCTTCGCGCGTTTTGCCTCGGCCTCGGCCTCCGACAACGCCGCTTCGCCCGCCGCCGCGAGGTTCGGCACATAGGCGTCGATCGCCAGGCCGCGGTCCACCTCGACCACGTAGACCGGGTGCACGATCGACCTCCGCCGATCGACGCCGGCGAGCTTCAGCGCCACGTCCAGCCCACGGCGGCTCGCCGACGAGCGGTCGAACGGCACGAGTACACGGATTCCAGCCACTCTGTTCCTCTGCGCCGACGCTGTGCTGACGGGGCCGGCGCAGTCAACAGGGTACTCGCGAGCGGCCCGCCGAGGTGGAACGACCGATTGGTAGCGGTACTTCTAGCTAGTAGGAGTACTTGGGCTGCTCGCGGATCAGATGGGTGCCGTCTTCGTCGATCTGCTCCAACCAGGCGTGCAGCCGGCCGTCTTCGATGTCGATGAATCCCAGCGTCCCCATCCGCGTGTCGAGGTTGCGCGGATACATCGGGCTGCCCGGATTGATCAGCAGCACCCCGCGGATCGTCTCGACCGAGGCCACGTGCGTGTCGCCATGCACGACCACATGCTGTGGCCCGCCGAAGTAGCGCTCCATCATGCTCTCGACGGTGCGGTAGGGCGGCCACTCGGGCAGCGCCATGTCGTGCGTCAGGCCGACCCGGAAGCCTTCCAGCTCCAGCGTCCAGGCCTCGCGCAGGCGCGGGTCTTCGGGCTGCACCGGCCGGCCGCCGCTGCCGTCGTCGCCGTTGCCGCGCGCGACGTAGATCGGCGCGACCTGCTCCAGTAGATCGATCAGCCGAACATCGTGAATGTCGCCGCCGTGCAGCAGCAGATCGACGCCGGCGAGGCGCTCGTAGACCTGCGGCCAGAGCTCATTGCCGGCCTCGGGCACGTGGGTGTCGGAGATCAGACCGATTCGCATACGGAGTAGCATACCGATGCGCGCCGGCTGCGCCAGGCTGTGCCAGGTGCGCGAGTCGGAACAGCTGCGAGGGGGCGGCGACTTGCTCCAGCGGGCGCGTCGGCGCATCGACCCGGTGCTCGTGATCATGCTCGCCGTGATCGCACTGGCGATGCTGGCCGCGTTCGTCTGCCGGATCGACTCGGTCACCCAGCTCACCGCAGGGACAACCGGGTTGCCGCCGACGGATATTCGCGTCGCGGTGGTCACCCACGGCGGCGTCGGCGATCCGTTCTGGGACCAGGTCGCCGCCGGGGCCCACGCCGCCCAGCGTGAGTTCGGCCTTGAGGTGCGCTTCGACGGCAGCGGCGACGTGCAGGAACAGATTCGCCTCGTTGACAACGCCGTCTCCCAGAGCTACGACGTGATCGTCGTGTCCCTGGCCGACCCCGACGCGATGGAAGATTCGATCCGCGGCGCCGTCGCTGCCGGGATCACGGTGTTCTCGATCAACTCGGGCGAGGAGCGCGGCCGCGAGTTCGGAGCGATCACCCACTTCGGCCAGCCCGACGGCGTAGCCGGGCTCGCCGCCGGCGAACGGCTCGTTGCCGCCGGCGTGACGCGCTTGCTCTGCATCATCCACGAGCCCAACAACGTCGGCCTGGTCAGCCGCTGCGAAAACGCCACGCTCGCGATGGAGCTGGCCGGCGGGACGGTCGAGCTGCTCACCACCGACGCCCGGCAGGATGTGATCGGCACCGGCACCGCCGTCAAGATCCAGACCGTGCTGCAGAGCGACTCGACCATCGACGGCGTGCTGGCGCTCAATTCCGGCGTCGCGGAAGAGGCGATGGACGCGATCCGCGACGCCCGCTCCACCGCCCTGCTCGCCACCTTTGACGTCTCCGACGAGGTACTGGCGGCGATCGAGGCGGGCGAGATTCTGTTCGCGGTCGACCAGCAGGCCTACCTGCAGGGCTTCCTGCCGGTTGCCTACGCGTATTTCCGCGCGGTCGCTCCGGACGAGGAGACGGGCGGCATCATCCAGGCGCTGCTGCGTTGGGGCGCCTTCGGGCGGCTGGTCACCGGGCCGGGCTTCGTCGACGCCGAGAATGTGCGCCGCTATCCGCAGCTGGAGGTGATCCCCTAGATGCCCAAGCGTGGATTCGCGCTGGTGCTGATCTGCCTCGTCCTGGCGTTGGCTGCCGGGCTCGCCGCAGCCTGCCGCGATGCGGCGATCGAGCGCCTCGGCCTGGCCGCGGCCGACCCCATCAGCGTGATGTTCATCGTGCACGGCGCGCCCGACGACCCATTGTGGGCGGAGGTCCGCACCGGCGCCGAGGACGCCGCCGGGGCGTTCGCGGTCAGCACCCTCTGGGCTGGCCAGCCCGACCCGGTGCTGCGCGCGCAACAGGTGCGCGACGCCGTCCAGCAGGGCTTCGACGTCATCGTCCTCACGTTGGCCGAGCCCGACGCCCTGCGCGACGCGGTCGAGGAAGCGATCCGCCGCGATGTCGATGTCTACGTCATCAACGTCGGCGCCGACTCCGCAGCAGCCTGGGGTGCGACGTTCTACTTCGGCCAAAACGAGAACGTGGCCGGCCTCGCCGCGGGGGATCGCCTGCTCGAGGCCGGCGCCAGCCACTTGCTATGCGTGCAGCATGAACTCGACAATGCAGCCCTGAAGATTCGCTGCGACCGGGCCGGATTCCGCGTTGGTCAAGTCACGATTCTGCAGCTCGACGTGGAGGCCCCAGATGCCCAAGCACAACTCGAGCGCGCACTGCGCTCCGACCCGAGCATTGACGCCGTGCTGACCCTCAACGTCAAAATGCTGAGCCCCGCGGCCGCGGCGATCGTCAGCCTCGAGCCTGAAGGCCGAACCGTGCTGCACGCCGCCTTCGACGTCGACGAACCGGTGCTCGACGCAATTGAGGCCGGCAGTCTGCTGTTCGCGGTCGACCAGCAGCCATACCTGCAGGGCTATCTCCCCGTCGCCTACGCGCGCCTCAGCGAGGTGCAGAATCGCAGCGCCGACGACGATCTGCTCGACGCGATGATGCAGTGGATCGCCGGAGGAGGCATTCAACTGGGACCGAACTTCGTCGACGCGACCAATGTGGAGCGCGTGCGTAGCGCGCGTCCGGGGCAATCATGACAGTTCAACGAGCAGTCTCCACGCTGGGCAGCCTGCGCGCGCGCCAGCTGATCGAACGGCCCGAACTCGGCGCGGTCGCCGCCGCCGTCGTGCTCTTCTTCTTCTTCGCAATCGCCTCGCGCGGCGCGATGTTCGAGCCCGCCACCATCGCCCGCATCCTCGACACCGCCTGGCCGATGGGCATCGTCGCCATCGCCATGGGCATGCTCATCGTCGGCGGCGAATTCGACCTCTCAGTCGGTGTGATGATCGCCACCGCCGGCACCGCGCTCGGTGTCATGTCGACCGTCTGGGGCATGCATCTGGGCGTGGCGCTGCCGCTCTCGCTGGTGCTCTGCCTCGCCCTCGGCATGTTCAACGGCGTCGTCGTCGTCTGGACCGGCCTGCCATCCTTCGTGGTCTCGATCGGGATGTTCTTCGGCCTCCGCGGCGCAAATGTGGCGATCTCCCGCCACTACACCGGCAGCGCCGTGATCGAAGGCGTCGATCACACCGCCGGCTACGACGGCGCGCACGCCCTCTTCGCCACTGTCATGGGCACCGCCCCGACCGATTTCCGCATCTCCCTGATCTGGTGGCTCGTGTTTGCGCTGGTCGCCTCCTGGGTGCTCTGGCGGACCAAGATCGGGAACTGGATCTTCGCCTCCGGCGGCGATGCCACCGCCGCCCGCGCCGTCGGCGTGCCCGTCAGCGCGACCAAAATCGGGCTCTTCATGCTCACCGCCGGAGCCGCCTGGTTCGTCGGCGTCAGCAACGCGGTTCGCTTCACCAGCGTGCAGGCCTCGGCCGGCGTCGGGTTCGAATTCTTCGCGATCATCGCCGCCGTCGTCGGTGGCTGTCGCATGGCCGGTGGCGAGGGCTCGGCGATGGGCCCGGCGATCGGTGCGCTGATCTGGGGCATCGCCTTCATTGGCATTCCCCACGCCGGCTGGAGCATCGATTGGCGCTGGACCTTCATCGGGGTGATGTTGTTGGCCGCCACGCTGATCAACCACATCGTCCGCGAGCGCATCCGGCAACGGGCGGGAGGCTGAGATGGCTGCAATCAACACTGGGCGACCGCTGATCGAGGTTCGCGATCTGGGCGTCCAGTTCGGTCAGATCAACGCACTGCACGGCGTCAACACCACGATCGAAGCCGGCGAGGTCACCTGCGTCGTCGGCGACAACGGCGCGGGCAAGTCCGTGCTGATCAAGGTGCTCTGCGGCGTTCACGCCCCCACCGAAGGTCAGCTGCTGTTCGATGGCGAGCCGATCAGGCTGCGCTCGGCGCGTCACGCCCGTTCGCTCGGCATCCTCGCCGTCTATCAGGACCTCGCGCTCGTGCCGCTCATGTCCGTCTGGCGAAACTTCTTCCTCGGCGAAGAGCCGGTGCGCGGCTGGGGCCCGTTCCAGCGCTTCGACGTGAACTACGCGCGCCGCCGTGCCCAACGCGAGCTGGCCGCGCTCGAGATCGACATCGAAGACGTCGATCGGCCCGTCTGGGTGCTCTCCGGCGGCCAGCGTCAGGCCCTCGCGATCGCCCGCGCGATGCACTTCGGCGCCCGCCTGCTGATCCTCGATGAGCCCACCTCGGCACTCGGCGTGCGTCAGTCCGCCGCCGTGCTCCAGCTGATCCGCCGCGTCGCCGACCGCGGCACGGCGGTGGTCTTCGTCACCCCGCAGCCGCGGCACGCTTACCTGATCGGCGACCGCTTCATCATCCTGCAGAAGGGCGGTCTCCGGGCCGACGTGCAGCGCGGCGATCTGTCGCTCGATGAACTCACCTACGCGATGGCCGGCGGGCGCGACGTGCAGGAGCTGGAGTTGACGGTCGGCGACGAATAGGTCGTGCCAGAGACGCGGTAGACTGCCGATATTCGCGGAGTCGTGGCAGGGAGGAGGCTGCATGGTCGTCGAGATGGCAACCCAGACGGTCAAGGCGGGGCTGGCGCAGATGCTCAAGGGCGGCGTGATCATGGACGTGGTCACGTCCGAGCACGCATCGATCGCTCAAGAGGCCGGGGCCTGTGCGGTCATGGCGCTCGAACGCGTCCCCTCCGATATCCGCAAGATGGGCGGCGTGGCGCGCATGAGCGACCCTTCGCTGATCCGCGGGATCATCGGCACCGTCAGCATTCCGGTCATGGCCAAGGTCCGCATCGGCCACTTCGTCGAGGCCTCGATCCTCGAGGCTCTGGGCGTCGACTACGTCGACGAGTCGGAGGTCCTCACCCCGGCCGACGAGCGCTACCACATCAACAAGCACGACTTCGCCGTGCCCTTCGTCTGCGGCTGCCGCGACCTCGGCGAGGCGCTGCGCCGAATCGCCGAGGGCGCCGCGATGATCCGCACCAAGGGCGAAGCCGGCACCGGCAACATCGTCGAGGCCGTCCGCCACATGCGCGCCGTGCAGGGTGAAATTCAGCGCCTGCGCGGCCTCGGCGATGAGGAGCTCGTCTCCTTTGCGCGCGATATCGGCGCGCCCGTCGAGCTCGTCCGCGAGACCCGCGAGCGCGGTCGCCTGCCCGTCGTCAACTTCGCCGCCGGCGGCGTCGCCACCCCCGCCGACGCCGCGCTGATGATGCGCCTCGGCGCCGATGGCGTCTTCGTCGGCAGCGGCATTTTCAAGTCGCAGGAACCCGCCCGCATGGCCGAAGCGATCGTCCGCGCCGTGACCCACTACGAGGACGACGAGGTGCTCGCCGAGGTCTCGACCAACCTACCCCAGGCGATGCCGGGGATCGAGATGTCGGACATCCCCGAAGCGGAGCGCCTGGCCCAGAGAGGTTGGTAACAACCGTCGCATGAGTGCTGCGGGCGACGCGATCGTCGGTGTGCTGGCGCTGCAGGGCGACTTCGCCGAGCACGCGAAGAGCCTTGCACGCGCAGGCGCGGAGCCCCGTGAGGTGCGCACCCGCGCGCAACTCGCCGATGTCGACGGCCTGATCATCCCCGGCGGCGAGAGCACCACGATCTCGCGCCTGCTGCTCCACTACGACCTCCACGAGCCGATCGCCGCGGCGGGCCGCTGCGGCCTGCCGATCTGGGGCACCTGCGCCGGCGCGATCCTCATGGCCACCGAGATCGAGTGGCTCGACCGACCCGGGCTGTCGCTGATTCCCATGGCGATCGAGCGCAACGCCTACGGACGACAGATCGACTCGTTCGAGGCCGATCTCGATTCGGGCGCGATCGGCGGACCGCCGCTGCACGCGATCTTCATCCGCGCGCCGCGCATCCGCTCCGTCGAACCCGAGGTCGCCGTGCTTCTGCAACTCGAAGATGAGGCTGTCGCCGTCGAGTACGGCGCCATGATGGCGAGCACGTTCCACCCGGAACTGACCGACGACCTGCGCCTGCACCGCCGGTTCGCCGAGCGCTGCCGGCTCTCGCGCGCGCGCGCCGCCGGCTCCGTCGCAGCTGGAAGCTGAGACCACGATGGCTGATGAGACCGCCCTGGCGCCCGAGCAAGGAGCCGCGGCGGGCGATATCGATGAGCTGCTGGCGACGCTGCCGGCCACCATTCGCCAGGCCATCGAGGCGGAGGACGACTTCGGCACGCTGCTCGAAATCGTGCTTGATCTCGGCCGCCGGCCCAGCGCCCGCTACCAGGACCGCGAAGTCGAGCTGACCGAGGCGGAGATCACCACCGAAGAGCTTGAGGGCGTGGTCCGCCAGCTCGGTGATTTCGGCGACGACAATCGCGCCGGCATCGCCCGCACCCTGCACCGCATCTCCTGCCTGCGCAATCGCCGGCGCAAGATCGTCGGGCTGACCATGCGCGTCGGCCGCGCCGTGACCGGCTCGGTCGCGCTGATCGAAGACTTCGTCACGGCGGGCGCCAGCATCCTGCTGCTCGGTCGACCCGGCGTCGGCAAGACCACGCTGCTCCGCGAGGTCGCCCGGGTGCTCGCCGAGCAGGGCAAGCGCGTCGTGATCGTCGATACCTCCAATGAGATCGCCGGCGATGGCGACATCCCGCACGACGGCATCGGCCGGGCGCGCCGCATGCAGGTCGAAACCCCCGAGCGGCAGCACGCCGTGATGGTCGAGGCCGTCGAGAATCACATGCCGGAAGTGATCGTGATCGACGAGATCGGCACCGAGCTCGAGGCGCTCGCCGCCCGCACCATCGCCGAACGCGGCGTCCAGCTCGTCGCCACCGCGCACGGCAACACGCTCGCCAACCTCATGCTCAACCCCACGCTCGCCGACCTGATCGGCGGCATCCAGACCGTCACCCTGTCCGACGAAGAGGCGCGCCGACGCGGCACGCGCAAGTCGGTGCTCGAACGCAAGGCCCCGCCCACATTCAACGCGCTCGTTGAAATCCAGGCGTTCGATCGGGTCGCCGTCCAGGGCGACGTCGGCTCAACGGTCGACGCGCTACTCCACGGCGAGACCATCGAGCCCGAGATCCGCGAGATCGACGACGAGCTCGAGGTGCACACGCGCGCCGGCACGCAGTCGGCGGTGCCCTGGCAACGCGGCGAGGCGCCGCCCACAGCGTTCTTCCCGGCCTCGGTGCTGGGCGGCGAGCGCAACGGCGGACGCGAGGAGCAGCTGCGCCGGCGCATGCAGCGACGTCCGATCGAGACCCTCTCGACGCCCCATCGGCGCATCATCGCCCTCGGCCTCTCCGGCGCGCGGCTGCGCGAAGCGATCCGCGAGAGCGGCGCCAACGCCTCGGTCGTCGACCGCGTCGAAGACGCCGACGTGGTGATGACGTTGCGCTCCTCGTTCCGGCGCCGACCCTCCGCCCTGCGCACCGCCGAGGCCCAGCGCCTGCCGATCGTGGTGTTGAAGCACAACACCGTCATGCAGATGCAACAGAGCCTGCGCGCGCTCTCGCAGGGCGCCACGCCCGGCGACGAGCTCACCTCGGCGCTGTCCGAAGCTGAGGACGCGATCGCGTCGATTCACTCGGGGGCCCGCGACGCCGTCGAGCTCGCCCCGCGCGGCGCCTACATCCGCAAGCTCCAGCACGAGCTGGCCACTCGTCAGGCGTTGATCTCCAACAGCCTCGGCGCCGAGCCCAACCGTCGCGTCCGAATCCACGCGAACTGAGGCCGCCCCCGCGATGCTGATCACCGTCGAGGGCGGGGACGGGGCCGGCAAGACGACGCTCGTGCGCGCGCTCGCCGACCGCTGGTCGGCCGCCGGCCTGCCCCTCCGCACCACGCTCGAGCCCGGCGGTACCGAACTCGGTCGCGGCCTGCGCCAACTCGTGCTGCGCTCGGAATCCGAGCTCTCCGCCTGGGCCGAGACCTTCCTCTTCCTCGCCGACCGCGCCGCCGATGTCGCCGAGATCATCCGTCCCGCCCTGGCGCGCGGCGAGATCGTCCTCTGCGACCGCTTCGCCGACTCGACCCTCGCCTACCAGGGCTACGGACGCGGCCTCGAGCTCGATCTGCTGCGCCGCCTCAACGCCGCGGCGACCGGCGGGCTCGAACCCGACCTCACGCTTCTCCTCGACATCCCGGCCGAGCTCGGCGTCGCGCGCGGTCGCGAGGATGGCGGCGATCGCATCGCCGACGCCGCGCTCGACTTCCATCGCCGCGTCAACGACGGCTTCCGCGCGATCGCCACCGCGGCGCCCACCCGCGTCGTCGATCTCGATGCATCGCTATCGGCGGCGACTGTGTTCGAGCGAGCAGTCCTGGCAGCCGAACCACGTTTGCGGTCGCGCGGGCTGGTCATAGACTGAGTGTTTGGCTGATCGCGCGCGGATCGAGGGTGTGTCGTGGACGGTCCAGATCGGGTCCTGGTGCGGGTGCCGGCCACGAGCGCCAACCTCGGCACGGGCTTCGACGCAATCGGCGTCGCCGTGCAGATCTACGCCCGGCTCACGGTAGAGCTGGGCCGCCAACCCGAGGGCGTCAGCGACTCGGCCAACGCCGCCGTGCGACGCATGGTCCGCTCCGGCGTACGCGCAGCGTTTGGCGCCGCCGACGCCCCCCAGCCCCGCGAGCTGGCGGTTGACGTCGACACCGATATCCCGCTCGCCCGCGGCCTCGGCGCCAGTGCGTCGGCCCGAGCGGCCGGCCTCGTCGCCGGCAACGCGATGCTGCACGGCGCGCTGACCGACCAACAACTGCTCGATCTCGGCACTGAGCTCGAAGGCCACGCCGACAACATCGCCCCCGCGCTCTTCGGCGGCTGCCAGGTGGCGGCGACAACGGCGGGCTCCGTGGAGCGTGTCGCCCTGCCGGTCGGAGCCGGGCTCAAATTCGTCGGCTTCGTCCCATCCTTCACGATGCCTACCCAAGCCAGCCGCGAACTCCTGCCTCGCTCGCTGAGCCGCGCCGATTCGGTCCACAACAGCTCGCGCTCGGCGCTCCTCGTCGCGGCCCTCACAACCGGACGCTGGGATGCGCTGCGCACGGCCGTCGACGACCGCCTCCATCAACGACCGCGCAGCCAGCTCTTCCCCACACTCTTCGATTTCATCGCGGCCGCCGAGTGGGGTGGCGCATGGGCGGCCTATCTCTCCGGCGGCGGTTCCACGGTGATGGCCCTGTCCAGCGCGGAAGCCGCCGAGCGCGTCCGCGCCGCGCTCGAACGATGCGCCGCGGCCAACGAGATCAAAGGCTGGGGCTTCATCACAGATATGGACGAGCACGGCGCTCAGGTCGTCGAGCCCAACGGGAACGGCTCTCCGTGACCGTCGTCCAGAAGTACGGCGGCACCAGCGTCGGCTCCGTCGAGCGGCTCCAGGTCGTCGCGGCGCGCGTCGCCGCCCGTGCCGACCGCGGCGTGCCGCTGGCCGTCGTCGTCTCGGCGATGGGAAAAACCACCGACGAGCTGATCGCGCTCTCCCGCGCCGTCAGCTCACGGCCCCCGCGCCGCGAAACCGACATGTTGCTCGCCACCGGCGAGATCGTCAGCAGCGCCCTGCTCGCCATGGCTGTCCAGAAACTCGGCCGCGGCGCAGTCGCGCTGACCGGGGCGCAGGCCGGCGTCTACACCGATGACACCTTCGGCCGCGCGCGTATCAGAGGTATCGACACCGACCGGATCGAGCGCGAGTTCGCCGCCGGCAACGTCGTGATCATCGCCGGCTTTCAGGGCGCCAGCGACGCCCACGATTTCACCACGCTCGGGCGCGGCGGCTCCGACACCTCGGCCGTCGCCCTCGGAGCCGCCCTCGGCGCCGAGCAGGTCGAGATCTACACTGATGTCGAGGGCATCTTCACCACTGACCCACGCATCGAGCCTAACGCGCGGCGGCTCATGGACATCGCGTACGAAGAAATGCTGGAAGCAGCCTCGCAGGGCGCGGGTGTGATGCACCCCCGCGCCGTCGAGCTCGGCCTGCTATACGACATTCCGATCGTGGTCGCGTCCTCCTTCCTCCCCGACGGCGCGGCGGGAACCGTGATCCGCAAGGAGGTCCAGATGGAGCCCGAAGATCGAGTCCGCACGATCACGCTCGACCGCGACGTAGCGGCCGTCACCATGCGCCACATCCCCGATCGTCCCGGCATCGCCGCCCACCTCTTCGGCCCCCTCGCCGACGCCGGCGTCTCCGTCGACACGATCGTCCAGAACGCCAGCGAAGCCCGGCTGACCGACCTCACCTTCACGGTCACCCACGACGATTGGGATCAGGCGAAGGAGCTGGCCGAACCGCTCGCCCGCGAGCTCGGCGCGGCCGAGGTGCTGCTCCACACTGACCTCGTCAAGGTCAGCCTGATCGGCACCGGCATGCAGTCAGCCCCCGGCTACGCCGCCCTCATGTTCCGCACCCTCTCCGACGCCAACATCAACATCGAGCTGATCACGACCAGCGAAATCCGCATCACCGTCCTCCTCCGCGCCGACCGCGGCGAAGAAGCCGTCCGTCTCCTCCACCGCGCCTTCGCCCTCGACCAACCCGTCGCCAAGTAGCCCCGCAGCGCACACCCTCCACTGCTTCCGGTGGGACCGCCTCCACTCCTGGCACAGTGCCGTAACGAAAGGAGACTGATGAGGTATTGGTGATCCTAGAATTCGTGCAAACCCGACTCAATTGCCCTAGATTGCGCGCACGGCACGTATGTTCGCTCATCTCCACACCCACACTGAATACAGCGAACTCGACGGACTCGCCAAGATCGAGCCTCTCGTCGAACGCGCTCGAACCATGGGCCAGCAAGCCCTCGCCATCACCGACCACGGCAACCTCTACGGCGCCATCGATTTCTACCAGGCCGCCCGCAAGGCCGACATCCGCCCCCTGCTCGGCATGGAGGCCTACGTCGCCCCCGGCAGCCGAACCGAACGCGGCGAGCCCCGCTCCGCGTCCACCGCCTACCACCACCTCGTGCTGCTGGCCCAGAACGGTGAGGGCTGGCGCAACTTGATCCAGCTCGCCACCAAGGCCCACCTTGAGGGCTTCTACTACAAGCCGCGCGTCGACCGAGAACTGCTCGCCGAACACAGCGCCGGCCTGATCGCCCTCTCCGGCTGCCCCTCCGGCGAACTGCACAAGGCGCTGGAAGCCGACGACAAGCAGGAGGCCCACCGGATCGCCGCCTGGTACCACGAGACGTTCGACGACCGCTACTACCTCGAAATCCAGCGCCACGAGCAGCTCCAGCGCTTCGAACCCGTGCTCCAACAGACCGTCCAGCTCGCGCAGGAGACCGGCATCCCGCTCGTCGCAACCCAGGACGCGCACTATTGCGACCCCGGCGACCACGACGCTCACGACCTGCTCCTCTGCATCGGCACCAACGCCACGCGCGACGAGGAGAAGCGCTTCCGCTTCGAGGGCCAGGACTTCTATCTGACCGACGAGCAGTACATGCTCGACATGTACGCCGATCTCCCCGAAGCCGTCACCAACACCCAGCTAGTCGCCGAGCGCTGCGACGTGACGCTCGAGTTCGACCGCCTCCAGCTCCCCGAGACCGACCTCCGCGAAGGCGAAACCGCCGACGATCGCCTCGCCGAGCTCGCCTTCACCGGCCTGGACCAGCGCCACCCGAACGCGCCCCCTTCCCACCGGGAGCGACTCGACTACGAGCTCTCCGTCGTGCGTGAGACTGGCTTCGCCGAGTATTTCCTGATCGTCATGGATTTCTCGAAGTTCGCCGCCCGCGAGGGCATCGCCAAGACCGTGCGCGGCAGCGCCGCCGGCAGCCTGATCCTCTTCTGCCTCGGCATCACCGACATCGACCCGCTCGCGTACAAGCTCGTCTTCGAGCGCTTTCTCAATCCCGAGCGCCGCGAGATGCCCGACATCGACATGGACTTTGCCGACAACCGTCGCGACGAGGTGATTCGCTACGTCGCCGAGAAGTACGGGCGCGACCGCGTCGCTCAGATCATCACCTTCGGTACGCTCGGCGCAAAGGCCGCTATTCGCGACACCGGCCGCGCACTCGGCATGGGCCTCTCCGATGTCGACCGCATCGCCCGGTTAATCCCGAATCAGCTCAATATCACCCTCAAGGAAGCAGTCGCGCAGACCACCGAGTTGCGCGACGCGGGCCGCAGCGACCCCGATGTCCAGGAGCTGCTCCACCAGGCCCAACGCCTCAACGGCGTCGTCCGCCACGCCAGCACGCACGCCGCCGCCGTCGTGATCTCACGCGACCCGCTCAGCGAAAACGTCCCGCTCCGCCGGCCCGTCAACGAGAGCGACGAGTCCGAGTCGATCCCCATGACGCAGTGGGCGATGGACCAGTGCGCGGCCGTCGGCCTGCTCAAGATGGACTTCCTCGGCCTGACAAACCTGACCATTCTGAACGCGGCGGTCGAGCTGGTGCGCAAGCACGAGGGCGTGGAAATCGACCCGCTGACGCTGCCGGACGGGGACGCCAAGGCCTACGACATGCTCGCCCGCGGCGAGACATTCGGTGTCTTCCAGCTCGAATCCGGCGGCATGCGCCGCACCGTCGCCGACCTCAAGCCCGAGTCGGTCAACGATCTCGCCGCCCTGCTCGCCCTCTACCGACCCGGTCCGATGGAGCACATCCCCCGCTTCATCGACAGCAAGCACGGTCGCGAACGGGTCACCTATCCCCACCGCGACCTCGCAGAAACTCTCGACGACACCTACGGAGTGATCGTCTACCAGGACCAGGTCCTCCACATCGCTCGCAAGTTTGCCGGCTACACGCTCGGCGAAGCCGATGTCATGCGAAAGGCGATGGGCAAGAAGGTCCCCGAGATCATGCAGGCCGAACGCGGCAAGTTCCTCAGCGGCGCTCAGGCGCTGGGCTATTCGCAGCGCGACGCCGAAACGATCTTCGACCTGATCGAGCCCTTCGCCGGCTACGCCTTCAACAAGGCCCACGCCGTCTGCTACGCCGCCATCGCCTACCAGACCGCCTGGTTCAAGGCCAACTACCCCGCGCCCTACATGGCCGCCGTGCTGCGCGCCGCCGCCGGCAACTCCGACCGCGTCCGTGAGGCCGCCGCTGAGTGTGCGCGGCTCAAGATCAAGCTGCTCCCTCCCAACATCAACCTCTCGGGCGTCACCTTCGACCTTGAGCGCTTCGCCGACGGCCGCGCCGCGATCCGCTTCGGCCTCGCGACCGTCAAGAATGTCGGCCGCGCCGCGGTCGAACCGCTGATCGAAGAGCGCGACCTCAACGGCCGGATCGTCGACGTCGGCGATCTCTGCGAGCGGATCGATGCCAAATCGCTCAACCGTCGCGCCCTCGAGTCGCTCGCGAAGGCCGGCGCGTTCGACGATCTGATGCCGCGCGGCTTAATGGTCGCCAGCGCGGCCGATGTGCTGCGCCGCGCACGCCGCGCCCAGGAGCTGCGCGAGAGCGGCCAGACTTCGATGTTCGACCTGTTCGGCAACGAAGTCGCCACGCCCACCCCGCTGATCGAAGAGCACGACGAAGAATCGATCGATGTCACGCCCGCCGAACAGCTGCACTGGGAACGCGAATTGCTCGGCGCCTACGTCTCGCAGCACCCGCTCCAGGCCGCCGCCCACGCGCTCCAGCCGCACGTCACCAACTCGCTCTCCGAGCTGCAGGAAGACCTGATCGGCCAAACCGTCAGCGTCGCCGGCCTCGTCAACAACGTCCGCCAGCTGACCACCCGCAAGGGCGACCAGTTCTGCGCCGTCGAGATCGAGGATCTGTCCGGCGTCCAGGAGCTGACCGTCTGGCCCGAACAGTGGCGCGCGACCAAGGCGATCTGGACCACGAACCAAATCGTGCTCGCCAAGGTGTCGGTCAAATCCCGCGGCGGTGACCGCCTCACCCTGTCAGTTGAACACGTCGAGGCCTGGACCGACAGCCGCACCAGCGCCGCGCCGGGCCCCCTTGGCGACGCGACGCCGCCCGCGGCGGCTCCGGCACGGTCTGCTCGGCCGCCGCAGGCCGAACTGCCGCGCGCCGCAAGACCTACAGTGGCGCCCATGCCAGCTCCCACCGCCCCTCCCCCCGTTGGCGCTGCGGCCGCGCTCTGGGTCACCCTGCGGGACCCCGGCGACCGCGCCGTCGGGCAGGATCTGCTCCAGCGCATGGGCGACCTGATTCAGGGCATACCCGGCGACGACGCGGTCTTCCTGCGCATCGAAGAGCGCTCCGGCCCAACCCTGCTCGCGCTGCCCAAGGCCTGGCAAACCACCGCCAACTTCGCCACGGTGATGGTAATGAAGAGCCTGCTCGGCGAGCACGGCGACGCCGAACTCGGACCGCCCCCAGCCGCCGCCGCCAGCGCCGCCGCGGGCGGATGATCGCGACACCATCACCACCTGTTCGGAACTGAAGTGCTACCGTTAGTTTCGCGGGAAGATCGACGGCCCGGATCGATCACGACACTCCAGCGACGAGTCCGCGCGTGGCCGCGATGACAGAACACCTATTGCCTCGTTACATCGGTGACTATCGTGTGGAGAGCAAGCATGACGGGGATGGGTAACGCCTTATCTCACGTCGTCATTTCGCCTTATCCCGCCGCTGGTGCACGCTGTGTTCCGGCGGCCCTCTGGAGAGTGATTCGCCATGAAGGTCGTCTTTTTCGAAGAGGTCGAGGGCACCGCGCAAGTCGGTGACGTCAGGGACGTGAAGAATGGCTTTGCCCGCAACTACCTGCTGCCGCGCGGCTTGGCCGGGCCGCCCACGGTCAACAACCTCGCCCGCGCCGAGCGCCTCGGCAAGGCCGATGCAATCCAGCAGGCCCGGCTCGACGGCGACGCCGCGCCGCTGGCAGCCGCGATCGAGGGCCACGAGCTGCTCTTCCGCGCGCGCGTTGGTGAGCAGGGCCGTCTCTTCGGCTCAGTCACCGCGCGCGACATCGCCGACCGCCTCACCGAGCTCGCCGGCGCCCCAGTCGAGCACCGCCACGTGCAGCTCGCCCAGGCGCTCCGCCAGCTCGGCACCGAAGAGGTCCGGGTGCGCTTCACCCGCAACGTCTTCGCCCACGTCAGCGTCGTCGTCGAGCCCGACGAACACTCCGTCGATCTCTCGATCGCTGAAGTGGTCGCCGAGGCCGACGAGGAGGAAGCGGCGGAAGCCGCTGCAGAAGAGGCAGACAGCGCGGCCGTAGAGGCCTAAGCCGGGGGCGACCGCCGCCCCCGAGAAGGGGGCAGTCGTGGTCGCCACTGAGCCGCAATCGGCGCCCGGTGCCCGAGCGGGCGCCGTTCCCCAGGATGTCGCCGCCGAACGCGCTGTGATCGGCGCGATCCTCGCCGAAGCGGGGGTGCTCGAACGTGTCGCCCCGATCCTCGTCCCGCCCGACTTCATCGACCCCCGCCACCGCCTGCTCTTCGTCGCCTCGCTCGACCTCTGGGACCGCGGTGAGGCCGTCGATCCCGTCACCGTCGCCGCCGAGCTGGCCCGCCGCGGCTGGATCGACGAGGTCGGCGGCCAGCCCTACATCACCAACCTCGTCACCGAGCTGCCCACGACCGTCGGCGCCGAACATTACGCCCGCGTGGTGCAGCGCGCCGCCACCTATCGCGACATGCTCCGTGCGGCCGCCGAGATCGGCGAACTCGCCTACCGCGCCGACCCCAACGTCGACACGTCGCTCTCCGAGGCGATGGAGAAGCTCTACTCGGTCCGCGGCGCGGAGCAGCGCCAGGACTTCACCCTCCTGCAGGACCTGCTCGGCGACGTGCTGCAGGACCCGCTCGACGTCGATGGCGGGGTCGTCGCGCCGAAGCGCACCGGCTTCGGCGACCTCGATCGCCTGCTCAACGGCGGCATGCACGCCTCCGACCTCGTGGTGCTGGCCGCCCGACCCTCTGTCGGCAAGTCTGCCCTGGCGCTCACCGTCGCCCGCAACGTCGCGCTCGGCCAGAGCGCGACCGTCGCCATGTTCAGCCTCGAAATGTCCGCCGAACAGGTCGCCGGGCGACTCGTCTCGGCCGAGTCAGGCGTTGAGAACAGCCGCCTGCGCGTCGGCCAGCACACCGACGAACAGGAGGCCGAGATCTCCCGCGCGATCGGGACGCTCAGCCGCGCCGAGATGTACATCGATGACACCGCCGGCCAAACGCTCGCCGAGATCCGCTCCAAGTCGCGCAACCTGCACAAGCGCCTGCTCGACCAGCGCGAGCGCCGCTCCGCCGAGGGCGCCCCAGCGCAGGGCCTCGGCCTGATCATCGTCGACCACATCCAGCTCGTTCATGCCTGGTCGCGCACCCCGATCGAGACCAACCGCGTCGCCGAGCTCAGCGTCATCTCGCGCACGCTCAAGGAGATCGCCCGCGAGCTGCACGTGCCCGTCCTCGCGCTCTCCCAGCTCTCCCGCGCCGTTGAGCGCCGCCGGCCGCCCGTCCCACAGCTCAGCGACCTGCGTGAGAGCGGCTCGATCGAGCAGGACGCCGACGTCGTCGTCTTCATCTACCGCCCCGACATGTACGACCAGAGCGAGTTCGAGGACGATCTCGTGGTGGACCCCTCGCACCGCCACGCCGGGCAGAATCAGGTCGCCCAGCTGCTAATCGCCAAGCACCGCCACGGCGCAGTCGGCGCCGTCGACGTGCGCTTCGTGCCGCAGGTCGCCCGCTTCGAGGACTTCTTCGTCCACGACGAGCCACCCGACGACTTCGTCAGCTGGGGCGCGCCAGCGAGCGGCAACGGTCATGGGTGAGCCGCGCTTCGAGGGCTTCGCGGCTGGCGCAGTCGTCACGCCGATCCCGGCTGTGCTGCTGCACGAGCTTGTCCCGCGCATGACCGACCCCGCCGAGCTGCTGGTCACGCTCTACGCCGTGGCCGCGCTCCAGCGAGTGCGACGCTTCCCCCGCCTGATCTCGGCCGCCGACCTGCGCTCCGAGCGCGCCCTCGTCGAGGCCCTCGCTGCAATGGCGCCCGACCGCACGGTCGACGCCGCGCTCGAGGACGGGCTCGCCGCCGCGGCCGCGCGCGGGACCCTGCTCCGCTCCTCCGACGCGCAGGCCTGGGTCGCACTCAACAGCGCCGACGGTCGCCGCGCGATGGCGCACCGCGCGCAGCTCGTCAGCCGTCCCACCCCCCAACCCGCTCCCCGCGGCGTCGGCGTGATCGAGCTCTACGAAGACGCGATCGGCCCGTTGCCGCCGTCGCTGGCCGAAGAGCTGCACTCCGCAGCCGCCAGCTACCCCGAAGCGTGGGTTGCCGAGGCCTTCGCCGAGGCCGTGCAGCTGAACAAACGATCCTGGCGCTACGTGCGCCGCATTCTCGAACGCTGGGAACGAGAGGGGCGTGATAGTGCGTCGACTCGAGCACCTCGTCAGCAATTTGGGGAGTCCCGGTTCAACCGGCTCATCCAGCGCTGACCACGGCGACGGGTCGCGCTTCTGGCGGCCGCCCGGCTCGGCGCCGCCCTGCCCGCGCTGCGGCGGCACCGGCTACGTGCGCCGCAACGTGCCCGTCGGTCACGAGGCCTTCGGTCGCGCCGTGCCCTGCGAATGCGCCGAGCGCGACGCCGCCGAACAGCTCGCCGAGCAGCTCCAGCGGATGAGCAACCTCGGCCCGCTCAGCGGACAGCGCCTCTCCGACGAGGCGCTGCAGGCAAACGCCGACCTGCGGACCGCCTGCCGGTTCGCCGACGAGCTGACCCCGCAGCGCTGGCTGGTCCTCTCCGGGCCCGCGGGCTCGGGGCGCACGCGACTCGCGGCCGAGCTGGCCAACCGACGCCTCGAACGCGCCTCCCGCGCCCTCTACTTCGTCGCCGCCGATCTGCTCGATCGCCTTCGCGCCGCCTATCGCCGCGATGCGCAGATGCCCTACCCCGTGCTCTTCGAACACGCCCGCGACGCCGAGTTCCTGATCATCGACGACGCCGACCTGACCAACCCCACCGACTGGGCCCGCGAGAAGCTCTTCCAGCTGCTCAACCACCGCTGGAACGCCGGGCTGCGCACCGTGATGATCGTCAGCGAATCCGCTTTCGACGGCCTCGGCCTCGCGCGCTGGCTCGCGACCGGTGACGGCACGCTCAACATCACGCTCGATTCGGGGCAGGCGACCTCGCGCTACCACCAGATTGGCGGGCTGCGTGAGGATGTCCTCGAGCGCTACACGTTCGATCGCTTCCGCGCCCGCAACGGCGAGGACCTGCCCTCTGACGCCTGCAATCTCAAGCTGATCAAGAGCGCCGTCGCCGACTGGGCCGCCGCCCCGCGCGGCTCGCTGACCCTGATCGGCGGCACCGGCACGGGCAAAACGCACCTCGCCGCCGCGGTCGCCAACCTCGCCCTCGATCGCGGCGAGGAAGTCTGGTTCGCTGTCGTCCCCGACCTGCTCGATGTCCTGCGCCGCACCTATCGGACCGACGTCGAGGAGACCTACGACGAACTGTTCGCCTCGCTGCAGGACGCCCCGCTGCTCATTCTCGACGACTTCGGCGCCCACTCGCCGACCCCCTGGGCCGAAGAGAAGCTCTATCAGCTCTGCGCCGGCCGCTACGTCGCCGAGCGCCCGACGATGTTCACGACCAACGTGATGCCCGACAACCTCGACCCGCGCGTCGCCTCTCGGCTGCTCGACCAGCGCGTCGGCAAGGTGTTCGAAATCGTCGCCCCCGACTATCGCACCGAGATGACGGCGCCCTCGCAACCACCCGCCCAGCGCCGCCGCGGCCGCCGCCCCGCCAACGGGGGATTCCGTTAGGAATCCCCTTCTCAATCGCTCCCCCCGAGGGGGAACTGTCGCGCAGCGACAGAGGGGGAGGGCGGAAGGCTGATTAGAGGCCAAGCCGCGCACGGAAACGCCGGCTGACCGCGACGCACTCCCCCTCTGCCTCCTGCCTGCGCAGGGGCAGGCTGCGGCATCTCCCCCTCAGGAGACCTGCGCGTAAGTCCCCCTGCTCCGACCTTCCCTGCCGGTGGCGGTGTCACGAAGTGACGGTGGGGAGCTTCGGCTATCTGGTGAGGGCGCGCCCGGAGCCCCCCTCTGCCTGCGGCATCTCCCCCCGCGGAGCGGGGGGAGAGGGGAAATGGAGATTACGCGCAGGTCTCCTCAGGGGGCGACGTTGGGGAGGGATCGGATGCCCCTGACCAGATTGAGCGGTCAGGGGGGATCCGACTTGTTCAGAGCTTTCCCAGCGGGCCAACAAGCCGGAGGTTGGCATGGGTGGTGCTCCGCTGCGTGAATCGTCCGCGCCGACTCACGGCTGCCCGGCCCAGCCCAGCTAGGCCAGGCGGAATCCTTCGTAGCCGTTCGCCGCGACCTCGTCGAGCCACTCGCGATAGCGCGGCGCGCCGCCGGGGTAGATCTGGTAGCGGATCGTGTCATGACCCTCGACGTTGGAGTTGTAGCCCGTGAACCAGCTCTTGACCTTGCTCATCAGCTGGAACTGGTACATCTCCTGCACGTGCTGCAGCCATTCCAACTCGGCCGCCTCGCGTGTTTCGACCCGCCGGTAGCCGTGCTCGCGCATGTAGCTGAGCAGGTCCGTGATCCAGTCGACCGACGTCTCAATCCCGCGCGGGAAATTGGTCGCGACGGATCCGCCCTGCGGCCCGGTCAGCATCAGCAGGTTGGGGAAGCCCGCCGCCTGCATGCCGAGGAAGGTCTCGGGGCCATCGGCCCACTTGTCGCGCAGCGCGACACCGTCGGCCCCGGTGAAGTTGACCCGGTCGAAGGCGCCGGTGATCGCATCGAAGCCCGTCGCGTAGATGATCAGGTCGAACTCGAACTCCTGATACGAGGTCTGGACGCCCCTCGGCGTGATCCGCTCGATCGGCGTCTCGTTGATGTCGATCAGCTGCACGTTCTCATGGTTGTAGGCCTCGTAGTAGTGCGTCTCGAGCGGTACCCGGCGGGTGCCGAAGCCGTGGTCTTTGGGGATCAGCTTCTCGGCCGTGAGCGGGTCGTGCACGCGCGCGCGAATCTTGTCGGCGATGAACTCGCAGTACTCCGCGTTCGCTTCCTCACTGACTCCGACCTCGGCAAAGTTGCCGAACCAGACGCCGAAGCCTGGCGAAGCGTAGAGCCGCTCCCAGAGTTCCAGCCGTTCCTCCTCGGACACATCCGCGAACTTGCGCTCATCGGGGCCGTGGATGAACCCGCCGGGCGTCTTGCGGCAGAGCTCGAAGATCTCGTCATAGGAGCCTTTAATCTCGGCCTGGGTGGCCTCGTCGATCGCGGCGTTGTGCAGCGGAGCGCACCAGTTCGGGCGGCGCTGGAACACCGTCAGCTCGCCGACCTTGTCGGCGATCTCTGCGATCACCTGCACGCCGGTCGCGCCCGTGCCGATCACCGCGACCCGCTTGCCCGCGAGCTCGACGGGGTCGTGCGGCCAGTAATACGTGTGCCAGGCCTCCCCCTCGAAGCTCTCCACGCCTTCGATCTTCGGCATCGTGGCGGCCGAGAGCATGCCCATTGCGGTCAGCAGGAACCGGCCCGTGATCTCCCGGCCGTCCTCGAGGTGCACCCTCCAGAAGCCACCCTCATCGTCGAACGACGCGCCCGCGACCTTGCAGCCGAACTGCATGTGGCGCCGCAGGTCAAACTTGTCGATGACGTGATTGAGGTAACGCAGCGTTTCGGGCTGGCTGGCGAAGTGCTCGCTCCACTCCCACTCCTCGAGCAGCTCTTTGGAGAAGGAGTAGCCGTAGGTGTAGCTCTCCGAGTCGAACCGGGCGCCCGGATAGCGATTCCAGTACCACGTCCCGCCGGGGCCGTCCGCGGCTTCCAGCACCGTCGCCTCGATGCCCAATTCTTGCAGGCGGTACACCTGATAGATGCCGGCGACGCCGGCGCCAATGATGATCGCTTCGTGCTGGGGTTGGTCTTGACTCGTCATCGTGCGCTCCTTCATTCCGGCGGGCAGAGGCTAGTCCTTTCGCGCGTACGCCAGCAACGGCGGCTGCGAGCAGGTCCGGAACTTCGCCGCGCGGCGCTGCTGCGACGCTGAGTTCGACGCGCCGCGCTGCCGGCACGGGGTCAGTTCTCGCCCGATCAGGCGGCGGGCGCGGGCCGTTCGGGCCGCTGCCCATCCCACGTCAGCCCTTGCAATTCTGCTAACTTCCGCCTGATCGCGGCCGGTGCTGTCGAGGCTGCACGACGTTGCGCACGGACGGCCGCGATGCCACAGAGCGGAGGCCGAAATGTCGGGTGACCGGCTGGAGTTGATGGCGCACCTGATGCGCCGTGTTGGCGTGGGAGCGAGGCGAGACGAACTCGAGGCGCTGGGTGCCCGACCCTACGAAGAAGTGGTCGAAGAGCTGCTGCACCCGGAGGCGTTCACCGATCCTGACCAGGACGTGATCGATCGGTACCTGCCGGCCGGTGCGACCTCGGCCGAACTGATGACGACTCCCGCCTCGCGCTGGATCTACAACATGGCCAATGGTCCGCGCCCGCTGCGCGAGAAGATGGCGCTGTTCTGGCACCACGTCTTCGCGACCGCCTACTTCAAGAGCGGCCACGCTCGCGCGATGGACGCGCAGGTCGACCGCTTCCGCGAGAACGGGCTCGGCAGCATGCGCCGGATCCTGCTCGACCTCTCGCGCGACCCGGCGATGATCGACTGGCTGGACAACTCGGAGAACCACGCCGATTCGGTCAATGAGAACTACGGGCGTGAACTGCTGGAACTGTTCTCGCTGGGCATCGGCAACTACACCGAGGACGACGTCAAATCGGTGGCGCGGGCGTTTACCGGTTGGACGATCGTCCCGGCCTTGACCCGCAACCCCTGGAACCTCAGCGACACACTGTTCCACTTCGACCCAGCCGACCATGACCCTGGGGAGAAGGCGTTCCTCGGCGAGACCGTCGTCAACGGCGAGGATGTGATCGAGGTGCTCGTCAAGCAGGAGGCCTGCGCGCGTTTCATCGCCCGCCATCTCTACAGCTTCTTTGTCGCCGACGAGCTACCAGTCCCCTCGTGGAGCCAGTCGCCGCCACTCGACCCGGCTGCGATCGACGCGCTCGCCACGGCATTCCTCGAATCCGACGGCGACATCCGCGAGGTGATGCGGACGCTGCTCAATTCCGACTTCTTCAAGGCGGCACGGTTCCAACGGGTCAAGAGCCCGGTGGAGTTCGTCGGCGGCGTGATCAAGCTCGCCGGCGCGCCGCAGTTCCCCGACCTATCGCTAACCGAGCTCGGGCGGGCGGCGGAGTTGATGGGCCAGAAGCTGTACGACCCACCTTCAGTCGAGGGCTGGCATACCGGCCAGGAGTGGTTCGACTCCGGCACGCTCACCCAACGGGTCAACTTCGCCGTCGAACAGGTGACGGACACTTCCAAGCCGGGCATCGCCGCGATCATCGAGCGCGTCGCCGCCGCAGGCGACGCGAGCCCCGAGCAGCTCGTGGACCGCTGCCTCGACCTCTGCGGACCGCTCGAGGTCAAGCCGCAGACGCGCGCCGAGCTTGTCGAGCGTGCTCAGGAGGGCGGGACGCTCGTCTTCACCAACGGCGCCGAGGCCGAGGGCCGAATCCTACGCATGGTGCAGCTAATCGTGGCTGCGCCCGAATACCAGTTTGCCTAAGTCCCAAAGGCGGGACCGACGGTGACAACGTCGCCGTTGTGCAGGGATGATCGCGTTCAGCGGCCCGGTCGCTTGCGCCGGGGCGATTCTGCTATGTTCCGCAGTGAACGCGACCGCTGAGGTTGGCGCTTCGCGACATTGCGCACGAACGGCTGCGATGCTACAGAGCGGAGGCCGAGATGGCCGGGGACCAGCTGGAGCTGATGGCGCACCTGATGCGCCGCGTTGGAGTGGGAGCGCGACGAGACGAACTCGAGGCGCTGGCCGCGCGACCCTACGAAGAGGTGGTCGAAGAGCTGCTGCACCCGGAGGCGTTCACCGATCCAGACCAGGACGTGATGGATCGGTACCTGCCGACGTCAACCTCGCCCGAACTGGTCTCGTCTCTGGCGTCGCGCTGGATCTACAACATGGCCAACGGTCCGCGCCCGCTGCGCGAGAAGATGGCGCTGTTCTGGCACCAGGTCTTCGCGACCGCGTTCTTCAAGGCCGTCCACGCCCGCGCGATGGTCGCACAGGTCGCCCGCTTCCGCGAGAACGGGCTCGACAGCATGCGCCAGATCCTGCTCGACCTCTCGCGCGATCCGGCGATGATCGACTGGCTGGACAACTCGGAGAACCACGCCAACTCGGTCAATGAGAACTACGGGCGCGAACTGCTGGAACTGTTCTCGCTGGGCATCGGCAACTACACCGAGGACGACGTCAAGGCGGCGGCGCGGGCGTTTACCGGTTGGACAATCGTCCCCGGGCCGCCGATCAACCCCTGGGAACAAAACGACCCGCTGTTCCGCTTCGACCCAGCCGACCACGACCGCGAGGAGAAGACGTTCCTTGGTCAGACCGTCGTCGACGGCGAGGACGTGATCGAGGTGATCGTCAAGCAGGAGGCCTGCGCGCGCTTCATCGCCCGCCATCTCTACAACTTCTTTGTCGCCGACGAGCCGCCGGTCCCCTCGTGGAGCCAGACGCCGCCACTCGACCCGGCTGCGATCGACACGCTCGCCACGGCATTCCTCGACTCCGATGGCGACATCCGCGAGGTCATGCGGACGCTGCTCAATTCCGACTTCTTCAAGGCGGCGCGGTTCCAACGGGTCAAGGGCCCGGTGGAATTCGTTGGCGGCGTGATCAAGCTCGCCGGCGCGCCGCAGTTCCCCGACCTCTCGATGTCGGAACTTTCGCGGGCGGCGGAGCTGATGGGCCAGAAGCTGTTCGACCCACCTTCGGTCGAGGGCTGGCACACGGGCCAGGAATGGTTCGACTCCGGCACGCTCACCCAGCGGGTCAACTTCGCGGTCGAACAGGTGACGGACACTTCCAAGCCCGGCATCGTCTCGATCATCGAGCGCGTCGCCGCCGCCGGCGACGCCAGCCCTGAGCAGCTCGTGGACCGCTGCCTCGACCTCTGCGGTCCGCTCGAGGTCAACCCGCAGACGCGCGCCGAGCTGATCGAGCGTGCTCAGGAGGGCGGGACGCTCGTCTTCGCCAACGGCGCCGGCGCCGAGGCCGAGAACCGAATCGGACGCATGGTGCAGCTGATTGTGGCTGCGCCCGAATACCAGTTTGCCTAAGTCCCAAGGGAGGGACCGACAATGACGACAACCGCAGCCAAGCCCCCGGTGCTGGTGGTGATCCAACTGACCGGCGGACTGGACTTCCTCAACACTGTGATCCCCTACCAGAACGGCATCATCCGTGATGCCCGGCCGACCGTCAGTGTGCCTGCCGAAGACACCCTGCCGCTCAACGACCAGCTCGCCTGGAACCCGGCGCTCGGGCCGCTCAAGGAGCTCTATGACGCCGGCAACGTTGCAGTGGTGCAGGGCGTCGGCTGGGAGCACCAGGGCGGTCCCGGCTCGGATCGCTCGCACTTCCGCGCGATGGACATCTGGCACACCTGCACGCCCGCGAAGATCTCCACCGAGGGCTGGCTGGCGCGGCTGACGCGCGAGTTCGATCCCGCTGGCGAGAACCCCGTCACGGCCGTCAACTTCGGCCTTGGATTGCCCCGCGCGCTGGCCGCGCCGGGCGTCACCGTCACCTCGATCGACTCGCTCGACCGGTTCGGTCTGATGACCGAGATCGAGCTGGAGCGCGAGCGAATCAAGGACCTTGACAGCTTCAAGCGGATGTACACCCCGGTCGTGGGCGCCGCGATGGTGCAGGAATACCTGGCGCAGACCGGTCTCAGCGTGCTCCAGAGCGCTGACATCCTGGCCGACGCGCCGGGCCAGTACGCCTCCGAGGTGGAGTATGCGAGCAACCCAATCGCGCAGGCGTTGCGCGATGTCGTGCGCGTGCACACCGCGGGGCTCGGGGCACGCGTTTTCTACACCCTGCAGCGCGGCTACGACACTCACTCGGGCCAGAATGACCAGCTGCCCCAGCTTCTGACCCAGCTCTCCGAGGCGATCCGCGACTTCCTTCAGGACCTGCGCAACCACAATGCGTCGGAGGAGGTCACGATCCTCGTCTTCACCGAGTTCGGGCGGCGCATCCGCGACAACGGCTCGGGAACCGACCACGGCTCCGGCGGCGGTGCTTACCTCATCGGCGATCGCGTCCGCGGCGGTCTCTACGCCGAATACCCCTCGCTCGACCCGTCTGACTGGCTCTACGGCGAGGACCTCTCCCACACGATCGACTTCCGCAGCATCTACAGCACGGTGCTCGAGCAGGGCCTGGGCGTTGACCCGACCCCGATCGTGGCCGGCACGTTTGAGCAGATCAACGCCTACCGGTCGCCGGTCGCGATCGGAGCAGGTCGATGACGACCCAAACGAACGGCGTCGCTGAGGCGAGCGCCAACGGCACGTTCGCCGTGCTGCTGCGCGCTGGCTTCCCCTACGAGCAGACGCTCGGGCGGCGCCTCGTGACCTTCAACCCGATCGACCTCGCGATCGGCAAGGAGGGGCGGATCTACACGCTCGGGCGGGGGCCCTTCGACACAGGCGGCCCGCTGCGCATCACGAACTGGGACGACGAAGACCTCGGCGTGGTCCGTCGTCGGCCGGCAGAGCCGACCGATCGGCCCGCCGAAGCCGACTGTGGTTGGGTCTGGCCCGCCGGGATCGTCTGCGATCCCGACGAGCGCGTGATCGTCTCCGACGAGGCCGACCATACGATCACTATTGTCTCGCAAGAAAATGAGCAGGTGGCGCGTTGGGGCGAGCACGGCAGCGCGCCGGGCCAGCTCGACCGTCCGTCGCACATGGCCATCGACAGCGAGCGGCGCCTGCTCGTGGTCGACACGATGAACCATCGCGTGCAGCGCTTCACGCTCGAGGGCAAGTACATCGACGGGTTCGGCACGCATGGCAGCGGTTTCGGTGAGCTCGACATGCCTTGGGGCATCGCCCTGGACGCGGAGGAGTGCATCTACGTCGGCGACTGGCGTAACGACCGCGTGCAGAAGTTCAGTCCCGCCGGCGAGCCGCTCATGACGATCGGGTCCAGCGGCGACGGTGACGGGCAGCTGAACCGCCCGGCGGGCGTCGCAGTCGACCAGCACGGCGACATCTATGTCGCCGACCGCGGCAACCACCGCGTCCTGCTCTTCAACCGCGAAGGGCGCTACGTCGAGAAATTCATCGGCGACGCCACGCTCTCCCCGTCGGCGCGGCAGATGTTGCTCGATAACCCAACCATTCTGCGCCAGCGCGATCTGACTGTCCTCGAGGTACAAAAGCGCCTCCGCGCGCCCGCCTCGGTGCGAATCGACGGCGACCGGCTGTTGATCGGCGACTTTGGCTACAACCGTGTGCAGGTCTACCGCAAGGAGGCCTACCCGCTGAGCGAGGCGCAGATCGCCCCCATGCCCACGAGGCCCAGCCTGCGCTAGGCAGCCTCCGCTCGCGCGTCGGGCCCGCGACGCTCTGTTGCCTGCGGAAGCTCTGAATAACTCTCCCCCCGCTTGGCGGGGGGAGATGCCGAAGGCAGAGGGGGGCTGCGGTCCCGACTGACCGGCGTGGCTGTATCTGGCCAAGCGGGGTTGCCACCCTCTGTCACTCCGTGACATCTCCCCCCGCTCTGCGAGGGGGGGGGTCTCGACTCGTTCAGAGGATTCCTAGTCGACTTCCCGCTCAACCTCAGCGGCCGGCGTCAGCGATCCCTCGATCCACTCTTCCCCGTCGGCCCAGACTTCCTTCTTCCAGATCGGCACGATCGCCTTGAGCCGGTCGATCCCGTAGTGGCAGGCGTCAATCCCATCCCCGCGGTGCGCTGAGGAGACCGCCACCGCCACGCTCGCCTCGCCGATCTCCAGCCGGCCGACCCGGTGATGCATTGCGATCTCCACCACATCCCAGCGCTCGCGTATCTCCGCGGCGATCTGCCGCATCACCCGCGTCGCCATCTCCGGGTAGGCGTCGTATTCGAGGTAGTCCACCGACCGCCCCAGGTTGTTGTCGCGCACCACTCCGAGGAACAGCGAAACGGCGCCCGCCTCCGGTCGAAGCACCAGCCTGTTCAGCGCCTCGGCATTGAGCGGTTCCTCCGTGATCCGGAAATACGCGTCGCCGTCCGCACTGCCGCCGCCGCTCACCGGCGGGATCAGCGCCAGGCTGTCCTCGCTGCTCACCGGAAAGTCGGGCGGCACGTACTCCGCGTTGACCGCGTACATCACCGAGTCGCGCATCCCCGCCACCTGCGGGTAGCGGCAGAAGATCTCCTCGCCGATCTCACCCGCCGTCAGCGGCTCCGGCAGGTCCGAGAGCGTCAGCTCGCGGGTGCCGACGCCCTCGGCCAGCGACGCGAAGAGCCGTACTCTGATCTGCATGTCGCCAGTCTATCGAGTGTCCCCCCCTGCCCCGCACACCCAGGCCAAGCACCTGGTCCAGCGAGTAGCGCCGCTCGCCGCCGTCGCGCTCGACCTCGTCTTCCCCTCGATGTGCGCCTCATGCGGCGTGATCGGCGAAGTCCTCTGCGATCGCTGCGCCGCTCGGCTGCAACACGCCAACGGTCTGCGCTGCCCGCGCTGCTGGTTGCGCGCCGAGGGCCTCTGCCGCGCCTGCATGGACGCGCCGCCGGCCTTCCGCCAGCTGCGCTCGGGCTTCAGCTACAGCGGCGTCGCGCGCGAACTGATCCTTGCCCTCAAGTACGGCGGCGTCGGTCGCGCCGCCCAACCGCTGGTCGAGCGATCATCGACCCGCGCCGCTCGCCTCGACACCGAGCTCGTCGTCCCAATCCCCATGACCTCGTGGCGCCGACGAGTCCGCGGCGGCAACCACGCCGAGCATCTCGCCCGCGCGATCGCCGCGCAGATCGGCGCGCCCGTCGCCCCGCGCCTGCTTGAGCGGCGCGGCTGGCGCACCAAACAGCAGGCTCGTAGCGCCAGCCTCGCCGAGCGCCGCGCCAACATGCGTGACGCCTTCCGCGTCCGCGAGCCGGTCGCAGGCCGCACCGTGCTGCTCGTCGACGACGTCTCAACCACGATGGCGACGCTCGACGCCGCAGCCACGGTCCTGCTCGCCGCCGGCGCCACAGCCGTCGACGCCTGGACCGCGACCCGCGAGGAGCTCCGTGACTAGCTCCTCATTCTGGCTCTGCCTGCGACCCGACCCCGGCGCCGGGTCGGTCGGCGAGCAGATGGTCGAAGCGGCGCGCGTCGCCTGCCTGCTCGACACCGCCGAGCGCGCCCACGACGCCGGCTTCGCCGAGATCGTCGTCCACACCACCGCCCCCGAGCTCTTCGAGCACGTCGGCGGCCTGAGCCTGCAGCGCACCGACCCGCGGGCCCCAATCGGCTCAGTCGTCGCGGCTGCCGCGCTCCATACCGCTGGCCCTGTCTGCTACGCCGGCGCCGGGATGCCTGCGATGACGGCCGCCGACTGGCAGGCCGTGCGCGAGCAGATCGCCGCCGGCCAGGCGGTCGCCAACAACGTCCACTCGTGCGATCTCCTTGGCGTCCCGCACGCCTCGTCGCTGGCGGCCGTCGGCTGCGATCCCGTAGACAACGGCTTCGCCCGCCGCCTGCGCGACGACAACGGCCTCGACATCGCCCTGCTCGAGCGATCGGCGCAGACGCAGCTCGACCTCGACACCCCCGCCGATCTGGCAGTGCTCAGCCTCGCCCGTGAGACGGGCGTGCTCGAACTCGGCCCGCGCCTCGGCGAGCTGCTCGATCGCCATGCTGACGAGCTCGCTCCTGTGCGCGAGCGCCTGGCGCGCGCGTTCGATGTGCTGACCGAGCGCGGCCAGCAATTCATGGTGATCGGCCGCGTCGGCAGCGCCGTCTGGGCCGCGCTCGAACGCGACACCGCCGTCCGCGTACGTGTCATCTCCGAAGAGCGCGGCATGCGCGCGCGCGCCAACGCGGGCCAACCGGCCCGCTCGCTGGTCGGCCTGCACGGTGAGGCTGTCGGCGGCGGCGCCCTGGTCGATGGCCTCGCCGAACTGGCCGACGCCGTGATCTTCGACACCCGCCCGTTGCTCGCCCATCTCGGCTGGGGCGCGTCCCGCGCCGACCGCTTCGCCGCCGACCTCGGCGATCCGGAGGCGATCCACGAGCCCGCGCTGCGCGAACTCGTCGAGGCCGTGCTCGCCGCGCGCGTCCCGATCGCGCTCGGCGGCCATTCGCTGGTCGCCGGCGGTCTGCTCGCCGGCGTCGATATCGCCTGGACTCGCTGGGAACGCGCGGCCGTTGACCGCCCCCACTCTCACGCATAAGCTGGCGACGCCCACCCACCGTTCGCGCGCTGCCCAGGGCGGCAGCGGCTCGCGGCCTGACCGCGAGCCTCCACGACGCGAAGGACGCCCCTGTATGTCCCTGACCCTCGCCGCCAGCGCCATCGAGCCGTTCGATCCTGACATCGCCGGCGCGATCGAGCACGAAGCGCGCCGCCAGCACGATGGTCTCGAACTGATCGCCTCCGAGAACTATCCCAGCGAGCCCGTCCTCGCCGCGATGGGCTCAATCCTCACCAACAAATACGCCGAGGGTTACCCCGGCCGCCGCTACTACGGCGGCTGCGAGTTCGTCGATGTCGTCGAGACGATCGCCATCGAGCGGGCCAAATCGCTCTTCGGCGCCGACCACGCCAACGTGCAGTCACACTCCGGCTCGCAGGCCAACCTCGCCGCCTACTACGCCCTGCTCGAACCCGGAGACACCGCGATGGGCCTCGAGCTCAATCACGGCGGCCACCTCTCCCACGGCCTGTCGGTCAACATCTCGGGACGCTGGTTCCAGTTCGTCTCCTACGGCGTCGACCGCGAAACCGAGCGCATCGACTACGACGCGATGCTGGCCGTCGCCCGCGAGCACCGGCCCAAGGTGATCGTCGTCGGCGCGACCGCCTACCCGCGCCACTACGACTTCCCCCGCGCTGCCGAGATCGCCGAGGAAGTCGACGCCACCCTCATAGTCGACATGGCCCACTTCGCCGGCCTCGTCGCCGGCGGCGTCCACCCCTCGCCCGTCCCCTACGCGCCGGTCGTGACCACCACGACCCACAAAACGCTGCGCGGCCCGCGCTCGGCGCTGATCCTGACCAACGACGCGATGGCCCGGCCGATCGACCGCGCCGTCTTCCCCGGCACCTCCGGCGGCCCGCACATGCACACGATCGCCGCCAAGGCGATCGCGCTCAAAGAAGCCGCGACGCCCGAGTTCGCCGCCTACGCCGCGCAGATCGTGGCCAACACCAAGGCCCTGGCCGAGGGCCTCCAGAGCGAGGGCCTGCGCCTCGTCTCCGGCGGCACCGACAACCATCTCGTCCTAGTCGATGTCGGCGTCAAGGGTCTCACCGGTAAAGTCGCCGAGACCGCGCTCGACGCCGCCGGGATCACCGCCAACAAGAACACCATCCCCTACGACGAGCAGCGCCCGACCGTCACCAGCGGCGTGCGGATCGGCACGCCCGCCCTCACCACGCGCGGCATGCGCGAGGCCGAAATGGCCGATGTGGCCCGACTGATCGGTCGCGTGCTCGACGCCGTGGATGACGAATCGGTCCGCGTCGCGGTCCGTTCCGATGTACAAGATTTGGCCTCGGCATTCCCGATCCCCGGGATCGCCGCGGCCGCCAGCCGGTCAACCTGAACAGATTCAGCAGGAGGCAGTTGTGACGCGCGATTACGAAATGATGTTGGTGCTGCACCCGGATGTCGATGGCGAGAAGCTGGATCAGCGAATCCTCGACCTCCGCACGCTGCTCAGCGAGCACGGCAACACGGTCACCGATGTGATCGACTGGGGTCGGCGGCGTCTCGCCTACCCAATCCAGCAGGCCTTCGAGGGCCACTACCTGATCGCGCACTTCTCGGCCGAGGACGACGCCCAGAGCGTCGAGCTTGAGCGTGCGCTGCACATCGACGATCAGGTCCTGCGTCACCTGATCGTCCGCCGCGACGGTTAGTCTGCGGTCAGATTCGGCCCACTGTCGGGCGTCGCGAGGGAGTAACGGGCATGGCCAGCCTCAACAAGGTCCAAATCATCGGGAATCTGGGCTCCGACCCTGAGATGCGGTTCACAGCCAACGGCAATGCGGTCGCCAACTTCAACGTCGCCTGCAATCGTCGCTACACCACCCGCGACGGCGATCGGCGCGAAGAGACCGAGTGGGTGCGGGTGGTCTGCTGGCAACGGCTCGCCGAGCTGGTCGGCCAGTACCTCAGCAAGGGCCGCCAGGTCTACGTCGAGGGACGGCTGCAGACCCGCCAGTGGGAAGATCGCGAGGGCGCCACGCGCTACACCACCGAGGTCGTGGCGCAGGACATCCAGTTCCTCAGCAGCCGCCCCGGTGGCGGCGATGGCGACTGGGACAGCGGAGGCTCCGGCGGCGGTCCGTCGGGCGGCGTGGATGCAGATGACCTTCCCTTCGAGTAGTCGGGGAGTCGAACGGTCGGGCAGGACGAACGAGCGCGAGGAGTAACGACATGACCACAGAACGAGAAGCCGCGGCGGCGCTGACCCCACTGATGCCGCCAACCGAGCCGCTGATGCCGCCAACGGAGCCGTTGATGCCGCCAACGGAGCCGCTGATGCCGCCAACCGAGCCGCCGGCCGCCCCGCCGCCTGTCGCTGAGACGGTCGCCGCCCCGAGCCTCGAAGCGGCGCCGATCCCCGCCGCTAGCCCCGCGGCCGCTCCAGCGCCGGTCGCCGAGCCCGAGCCGCAGCGCGTCACCCCCGGGCCAACCACCAGCAGCGGCGAGCGCGTCCCCCAGATGCTCGAGCGCACCCGCCGCCGGTCCTCGCGCCGACGCCGCGCCCCCGTCTTCACGCCCCAGGAAGTCGAACTCATCGACTACAAGGATGTCGACAAGCTGAAGAAGCTGCTCTCCGATCGAGGCAAGATCGAGCCGCGCCGCAAGACCGGGCTCATTGCCAAGGATCAGACCAGGCTGGCGCGCGAAATCAAGCGCGCGCGCCACATGGCGCTGCTGCCCTACACCGCGGACCACATGCGCCTCACCAGTCGCTACCGCATGGTCACCCGCATGGCCGAGCGCGCCGCCCGCGCTGCCGAGCCGACGCCGATCGACGATGACGCTGCGGCCCCGGATGTGGAGGCCGTCGACCGCGCTCCCGAGTCAGCCCCGGTTGCCGCAGCGCCCGCCGCCGAGCCGCCGACCCCCGCGGCCGCCGAGGAGGGCAACGCGCCCGCATGAGCGATCGCCGCGAGGTCGGCGTCGGCCTGCTGGGCCTCGGAGTTGTCGGCGGGCGCGTGTTCGACACCCTGCGCGAGAACCACGATGCATTCGCGCGCCGAGTGGGCTGCGACGTGTCGGTGCGCGCTGTCGCCGTGCGCGATCTCGAACGTCACCGTGCGCATGTCGGCGACCACGCTGAGCTGAGCGACGACCCGCTCCAGGTCTCTAAGCGCGACGATCTCGATGTCGTGATCGAGCTGATGGGTGGCGAATCCCCCGCCCTCGAGTGCATCTCGGCCGCGCTGCGGTCGGGCAAATCCGTCGTCACCGCCAACAAAGAGGTCATGGCCAAGCACGGCCCGCAGCTGCTCGAGCTGGCCGCTGAGCACGGCGTCGAGCTGCGCTACGAAGCCAGCGTCGGCGGCGGCATCCCGATCATCGGCGTGCTCCAGCGCGAACTCCAGGCCAACGAGGTGAGCTGCGTCCGCGCCATCATCAACGGCACCACCAACTACATGATCACCGAGATGTCGCAGCACGGCGCGTCCTACGAAGCAGCCCTCGCGCACGCGCAGGAGCTTGGCTACGCCGAGGCCGACCCAACCAACGATGTCGAGGGCATCGACGCCGCCTACAAGCTCGCGATTCTGGCCTCGCTCGCGTTCCACAGCCGGATCGAGCCCGACCACGTCCATCGCGAAGGCATCCGCTCGCTCAGCGCGCGCGACTTCGAACACGCCGCCGCACTCGGCTACACGATCCGGATGCTCGCCACGGCGCGCCGCACTGAGCGCGGCATCGACGTGCGTGTCCACCCCACCCTGATCCCCATGCACGACCCCATGGCCCGCGTCGATGGTGTCCTCAACGCCGTCGCCGTTGAGGGCGATCCGCTCGGAGCCTTGGTCCTGGAGGGTCCCGGCGCAGGCGCAGGCGCCACCGCCAGCGCCGTGCTCGGCGACCTGCTCGATGTAGTCCGCGGCATCGCGGCCGGGCAGGCGCCGCGCGCGCAGCGCCCGCCGGACGAGGCGCCGCGTCTCCAGCCGCTCTCCGAGGTCTGCCTCCCCACCTACCTGCGCCTCGCCGTCCCCGACCGCGCCGGCGTGCTCGCCGAACTCGGCCAGGCCTTCGCCGAACAGGGCGTCAGCATCGCCTCCGTCCTCCAGGCGCCCCGGCCCGACCCGTCGCCCGCCGGCGCACCCGCCGCCGAGCTGATCATCACCACCCACGCCGGTCCCGACGGCGCGATGGACCGCGTCCTCGCCGCGCTCGAACAGTCCGAGAGCGTCCTCGAAGTTGGCGTCCGGCTACGGATCGAGGACCGGGAAGCCAACGTGACCTGATGAGCGCGTTCCGCCCCACGGAGCAGAGCGACGGCTGGATGCTGATGCTCGAGGAGGACCTGGCCGGTATGCGCGAACGCCTCGCCGAACTCTCGCTCGGCAGCGAGCGAGACCGCCGCGAAGCCTCCGCCCTCCAGGAGCGCGTGCGCGAAACCGAGGCGCTGGCCCTCCGCGCCAGCTCCCAGGCATCCGCGATGTCGGTGCGGCTCGACGAAATTCAGACCATGCGTGAGCGGCTTGGCCGCTTCCAGTCGTCCCTCGATGAGCGTGACGAACGGCACGATGTCGCGCTCCGCCAGCTGCGCCATGAACTCGGCGTGGAGCGCGAATCGCTCGCCCACGTCACGCGCCGCCTCGATGTCGCCGAACATGCGTCGACGGAGATCGTTGAGCGCCTCTCGGCGATCGACGTCGCCGTCGCCCGGGTCAGCGACGACGCCGGCGAGCTCACCCAGCGCGTCGCCCTGACCGACTCCCACCGCGAGGCGAACGACGCGCGGATCGCCGCAAACACCGAAGCCGTCCGCCGCGCCCACGCCGAACAGCGTGCGATGGAAGCTCGCGCCGACGCCGGCGAACGCAAAGCCGACGAGCTCTCTGAGCGGGTCAACGCCGCGCTCCAGTCGCTCCGCCGCGTCATCGAGACTTCAGACCAGTGGGACGACCTGGCTGCCGCCATCGAAGCGATGCGCGGTCGCGCCGAAGACTCGCGCCGAATGCTCGACGAAGCCTCCGCCATGGCCGCCAGCGTGCGTCGCAGCTTCGAGACCTTCGAGGAGCGCATGGGCGACATCGAGCGAGGCTCAGAACAGCTGCGCTCGCGCGACGGCCACCGCGAGCGCGCGCTCGCAGCGCTGGGCGACGAGGTCGAGCAGATCCGCGACGAAGCCTCCCGCGAACAACAGCGCTTCGTCGCCCTCCAGGAGCAGATCCGCCGCCGCCAGATCAACGACCTCGAACAGGAGATCCGCGAGCTCAAGTCATACGCTCGGGTGCAGTCAAGTGACTGACGCGCCCAGCACCGCAACAGGCACGGCGCCAGGGCTGACCGCTCCCTCCGCCGCCCCCACCGCCGCTGGCTCAGCCGGCGTGCTCGAGCGCTTCGCCGAGTGGCTCCCCATCACCAACGCCACCCCGCGCATCAGCCTCGGTGAAGGCAGCACCCCGCTCGTCCGCGCCGCGAGCCTCGAACGCCGCACCGGCGCCGCCGAGGTCTGGCTGAAGCTCGAGATGTGTAACCCCACCGCCTCATTCAAGGATCGCGGCATGGTCCTCGCGGTCGCCAAGGCGCTCGAAGAGGGCGCCACCGCCGTGCTCTGCGCCTCGACCGGCAACACCAGCGCCTCCGCAGCCGCCTACGCCGCCCGCTGCGGCCTGAAGGCGTTCGTGCTCGTCCCCGGCGCCCAAATCGCCCAGGGCAAACTCGCCCAGGCGATCGCCCACGGCGCCCGCGTCCTCGCTATCGACGGCAGCTTCGACGATGCGCTGCGCCTCGCCCGCGAAGCCACCGATGAGCTCCCCGTCGCGCTCGTCAACTCCGTTAATCCCTACCGCATCGCCGGCCAGAAGACGGCCGCCATGGAGGTCGTCGACAGCCTCGGCGACGCTCCCGAGCAGCACTGGCTGCCCGTTGGCAACGCCGGCAACATCACCGCCTACTGGCAGGGCTACCGCGAGTACTTCCAGGCCGAGCGCGCTGCCGCGCTGCCGCGCATGATGGGCGTGCAGGCCGCCGGCGCAGCCCCGCTCGTCAGCGGCTGCCGTGTCGATCGCCCCGAGACGCTGGCGACCGCGATCCGGATCGGCAACCCCGCCTCCTGGGACGGCGCGATCGAAGCCCGCGACCACTCCGGCGGCTCAATCACCGCCGTGACCGACGAACAGATTCTCGACGCCTGGCAGCTCCTCGCACAGCAGGAGGGCGTCTTCTGCGAGCCCGCCTCCGCCGCCTCCGTGGCCGGCTTGCTCGCCGCCGATCCGCGCGAGCTCTCCGGCCGGCGCGTCGTGTGCACCATCACCGGGCACGGGCTCAAAGACGCCGACCTCGTTGATCGGCTCGACGCTGACCTCGTCCGCCTGCCCGCGCAGTACGCCGATGTCGCCGCCGCGATCGTGGAGGGCATGTCGTGACCAACGATCAAGTCGACCTCAAGCGCGCCGAAGCCGCGGTCCGCGAGCTGCTCCTGGCGCTCGGCGAAGACCCCGATCGCGAAGGCCTCAAAGAAACGCCCCGCCGCGTCGCCGCCGCCTACCACGAAGTGCTCGGCGGGCGCGACATCGATCCCGCCGCACTGCTCCGGGTCGGCTTCGACGAGGGGCACGACGAAATGGTGATCCTCCGCGACATCCCCTTCTTCTCGATCTGCGAACATCACCTCTTCCCCTTCCGCGGCACCGCGCACGTCGCCTACGTGCCGCGCGGTCGGGTTGTCGGCATCTCCAAGCTCGCGCGGCTCGTCGACGCTGTCGCGCGACGCCCGCAGCTACAGGAGCGGCTCACCGCCCAGATCGCTGACATCATGATGGAAGGCCTCCAACCCGACGGCGTGGCCGTCGCGATCGAGGCCGAGCACCTCTGCATGACCATGCGCGGGATCAAGAAGCCCGGCTCGCGCATGGTCACCTCCGCGATGCGCGGCACCTTCCAAACCCAGAATGAAACACGCGCCGAGTTCCTCGCGCTGGTCCGGCCCGACTGATGCACGTCGTCTCCAGCGTCGAGGCTTGGGATGAGCTGGCGCCGCGCTGGCGCGCCCTCGTCGCTTCCGCGAAGCCCACCGTCGCCCCGTTCGTTGCGCCCGAGTTCGCCCGCGCCTGGTGGTCCGTCTTCGGCAGCGAAGGTGGCAGTGACGCTGACGGCGAAGGCGGCGAGGAAGGCCCCGACCCCGCGGCGGTCGAGTTCAACATCCTGCCCGTCGAAGCCGCCAACGGCGAGCTCGTCGGCGTGCTCCCACTCGCCCGCAACGGCGGCTCGGCCGCCTGGCTCGGCGACCACGAAGTCGCCGACTACATGGGCCCCGTCACCGCGACCGGCCACGAGCACCAGGTTGTCGAGTCCTTGTTCGACCACCTCGAGCAGAGCGGCGCCACCAGCGCCGACCTGCGCGGCCTCGATTCCAATGCCGTGCTCGTCGATCTGCTCGGTGCGGCGGCGCAACGCCGCGGCTGGCGCGCCGAGCTCAGCGAAGAGGCCATCTGTCCCGTCGTCGACCTTGACGGCGGTTGGGACGCCTATCTCGATCGCCTGCGCTCCCGTGATCGCCGCGAGGTCCGCCGCAAGCTCCGGCCGCTTCGCACGCTCCGCTCCGCCGTCGCGCTCGATGTGCTGCAAGAGCCGGACGAGATCGCCGCACAGCTGCCACGCTTCATGGAGATGATGAGCGGCTCGCGCGGCGACAAGGCCGTCTTCCTCACCCCCCGGATGGAGCGCTTCTTCGTCGCCCTCGGCGCTGCCATGTCGCAGCACGGCTGGCTGCGCCTCTATCGCCTCAGCGTCTCGCGCGAACCCGCCGCCATGATCCTGTGCTGGGAGACGCATGACGAGCTGATGCTCTACAACAGCGGCTTCGACGCTCGCTTCCGCGACCTCAACGTCGGCCTCGCCTCCAAAGTCCTGTGCCTGCGCGACGCCGCCGAGCGCGGTCTGCGTCGTGTGAACTTCCTGCGCGGCGACGAGCCCTATAAGTTCGAGCTGGGCGGCCGCGCGACCGCGGTGCAGCGCCTCCAGCTGCAACGGGCTGACTGACGATGTCACAACACCTTCGACGCCTCGCGGTGATCTCCACCCACACATCGCCGCTCGCCCGCCCCGGCACCACCAAGGCCGGCGGCATGAACGTGTACGTCGCCGAGCTCGCTCAACAGCTGGCCGCTCGTGATTGCATTGTCGACATCTACACGCGCCGCGACCGTCCCGACCTCCCCGATGTCGTCCAGATCGCCCCGCGCGCTCAGGTCGTCCACGTCGATGTCGGCCCGCCGACCCCGCTCCCGCCGATCGAAGTTGCCGCGCACATCGACGCCTTCACCTCGCGCGCCGACGAGATCGCGCGCCGCCACGGCTGGAACTACCAAGTCCTCCATTCGCACTATTGGGTCTCCGGCCTCAGCGGCATCTCGCTGGCTCAGCGCTGGGGCTGTCCCCACGCCTCTACCTTCCACACCCTCGGCGAGATCAAGAACCGCCACTATCGCGACGCCGACCGCGGCGAGCCGGCCATCCGCATCGCCGGCGAGCATCACGTCGCCTCCTGCTCCGACCTGCTGATCCCCTGGACCGCGCACGAGCGCGACTTCCTGGTCGACTTCTACAAGGCCGACCCCAGCCGCATCCGCACCGCCCCCGGCGGCGTCGACCTCCAGCGCTTCCATCCCGGCGACCGCGAGGCCGCGCGGGCCGCAGTCCGCCGCGAGCTGCCCAACCTGCGCGTCGCCGACGAGCCGGCGATCCTCTTCGTCGGCCGCCTCGAACCGCTCAAGGGCGTCGACCTCCTGATCGAAGCGCTCGCGCGCCTCAATCGCGACCCGAAGCCCGTGCTCTGGATCGTTGGCGGCGACGAACGCGACGCCGCCGAACGCGGCCGCCTCCGCGCCATCGCCGACGCGGCCGGCGTCGGCGACCGCGTGTTCATGCAGGACGCTGCCCCGCGCGACCTGCTGCCCGACCTGCACCGCGCCGCCGATGTGTGCGCCATGCCCTCCGCCTACGAGAGCTTCGGTCTCGTCGCCGTCGAGGCGATGGCCTGCGGCACCCCCGTCGTCGGCTCCCGCGTCGGCGGCCTGATGACCACGATCGCCGACGGCCGCACCGGCTACCTCGCCCGCGAACGCTCGCCCGCCGCCTTCGCCCAATCGCTCGCCAGGGTGCTCGACCAGCCCGATCGCGGCAAGCGCATGGGCGAGCGCGCCGCCATGTCGGTGCGCCGCTACGCCTGGCCCGTCGTCGCCGAGCGCATGCTCGAGCTCTACGAGTCCCTGCTCGACGAGCCGGAGCGTGATCCCTCCCCCTGCGCCGAGGCCGCCGAATCGCTCATGGCGACCGCCGCGCGTTAGCCTCGTCCACTCGACCCGCAGCAACCCGCGTAAGCTTCGGTCGAGGAGCCGCTCATGACCGATTCGAAGCAGCAGGAACCGCGCCGCGCCCTCGTCGTGATGGCGCACCCCGACGACATCGAGTTCACCTGCGGCGGCACCGTCGCCGCGCTTGCCGACGACGGATGGCATGTCACCTTCTGCCTCGTCACCAGCGGCGACAAGGGCAGCAAGGACCCTAACCTCGCGCCCGCCGACCTCGCCGCGCTGCGCGAGGCCGAGCAGGAGGCCGCGTCCGCCGAACTCGGCGTCCGCCGCTGCATCTTCCTGCGAGTGCCCGACGGCTTCGTCGAAGACGGCCCCGAACTGCGCGGCGCCCTCGTCCGCGTCGTCCGTGAGGTCCGCCCCGAGCTGATGATCACCTGGGACGGCTACCGCGGCTTCAATCACCGCGATCACCGCACCGTCGGCATCGCCGCCCTCGACGCCGTCTTCCCGCTCTCGCGCAACCCCCACACCTACGCCGAGCAGATCACCGCCGGCCTCGAGCCCCACCGCGTCAACACCGTCTTCCTCGCCGGCTCGCGCGAGCCCGACCACTGGGTCGACATCAGCGGCCAGCTCGAGCGCCGCGTCGACGCGCTCTTCCACCACGCCACCCAGGTCCAGGCCACCAACCGCGAGGAGATGGCCAAGCGCATGACGCAGCGCCAGCGCATGGCCGCCGCCGAAGGGCGCGTCCCCTGGGCCGAGGCCTTCCGCCGCCTCACCTTCGGCGACGCCAGCACGCCGCGCCGCGCCAGCGCCCTCGCCGCCCTCAAGAAGCAGCGCGAACAGGCCGCCGACGAGGCCAGGGCAGCCAACGAGGCGAGCACGGAAGCGGCTGCACCGCCTGAGCCAGCGCTCGCGGCCCCGGGGGCAACCCCCTCGTAGAGCCTCCGCATAGAATCGATCAGGGAAGAGGGCGATCGCGTGGCCGACAGCGCGTTGTTCCTGCTCTGGGCCAGCTTCGTCGCGGCCATCTGCGCCGCCTCGACCTCGATCGTCTACGCCGCGCAACCCTGGTTCGCCGCCGTCCTCAGCAGCCAGCGCGTCGTCGCGACCGAGCCCGGCGTCGCCCCCCAGTCCGCTCAGCCCCTCCGCATCCAGCGCTCCGCCACGCTCGGCGGCATGGCCACGCTCAGCACCTGGGTCGCCGCGCTCGTCGGCCTCGCCGGGCTGGTGATGCGCAGCATCGCCCTCCAGCATGCGCCCTACAGCAACCTGTTCGAGTTCTCGATGTCCTTCGGCATCGCGATCGTGCTCATCTACGCCATCGTCGAATATCGCTCGGGCACCCGTCTCGCCGGCGCGTTCGTGCTCCCGGTCGCCTGCGGTCTCTACGCCAGCGCCCTCGCATTCCCCAGCGAAGGCCAGGAAGTGCTCGTCCCTGCCCTCCAGAGTCCCACCTTGCTCACGATTCACGTCGCCTTGATGATCCTCTCCTACGCCGTGCTCGCCGTCGCATTCGGCGCCGCCGTGATGCACCTCGCCCAGGGCTGGCGCTTCGCCGGACGCGCCGGACGCTTCGCCTTCCTGCCCACGCCCGAGCGCTGCGACCTGCTCACCTACCGGGCCGTCCTCGTCGGCTTCCCCTTGCTCGCCGTCGGCGTCGCGCTCGGAGCATTCTGGGCCAACGACGCCTGGGGCCGCTACTGGGGTTGGGACCCCAAGGAAACGGCCGCGCTTGTCACCTGGCTGATCTTCGCCGTCTACATCCACGCCCGTGGCTTGCGCGGCCTACGCGGCAGCCGCAGCGCCTGGATCGTCGTCGCCGGTTTCGCCGCCGTGCTCTTTACCTATCTGGGCGTCAACCTCTGGATCAGCGGCCTGCACTCCTACGCCGGTGTCTGACAGCTGCGCGACAGACGCGCCACAGTCGCAATAGGTAGGGCCGGCGGGGTTGCCACGGGGCACAGCGAGTGGCTATGATTCTGGTTCTACGCGCGCTCCAGGGTGCGCAGGGGCTGAAGCCGTACACGGGCGATGACCACCGAGCAGGTTGCCCACCGGGCCCCGCTCGACGCGGATCAACCGCCGGCTTCGGCCCTTCTATTGTGGAAGCGCACAACTCACCCCGCCAACCAGGCCGCCAAGCGGCGCAGGCGGGGGATGGACAGGCAGCCCAGTGCCGACAATCAATCAGCTCGCGCGACACGGGCGCAAAAAGGGCCGCAAAAAGGCCAAGGCCCCGGCGCTCCGCTTCCGCTACAACGCGCTCACCAATCGCACCACTCAGGACTCCGGTTCGCCGCAGAAGCGCGGCGTCTGCACCGCCGTCCGCACCGTCACCCCCAAGAAGCCCAACTCCGCGCTGCGCAAAGTCTGCCGCGTCCGCCTCACCAACGGCATCGAAGTCACCGCCTACATCCCCGGCGAGGGCCACACGCTGCAGGAACACTCGATCGTACTCATCCGTGGTGGTCGCGTTCGCGACCTCCCCGGCGTCCGTTATCAGGTCGTCCGCGGCGCGCTTGACGCGCTCGGCGTCGCCGAGCGGAAGCGAGGGCGTTCTAAGTACGGAGCGCGCAAGTCAGCAGGATTGACCACCGCGGCCACCCATTAACGGGTGGCCTTCACTTTGCCGCCGGTTGGAGGCGGCCAGCTCTGAGAGAGCCAAGCAATGCCGCGTCGCCGCCGTCCCGACCGCCATCAAATCCGCCCCGATGCCCGCTACGACAGCGTCCCCGTCCAGATGGTGATCAATCGGATCATGCTCGACGGCAAGAAGAGCATCGCCGAAAAAATCATGTATCAGGCGCTCGATGTGATCCGCGACCGCGTCCGCCAGGACCCGCTCGACGTCTTCGATCAGGCGCTCGCCAACATCACCCCCGAAATGGAAGTGCGCCCCCGCCGCGTCGGTGGCGCCACCTACCAGGTCCCCGTCGAAATCCGCCACGACCGCCGAGCCTCGCTCGGGATTCGCTGGCTCGTCACCGCGATGCGCGCCCGCAAGGGCCGCTCCTCCTACCTCTCCCTCGCCGACGAGCTGCTCGACGCTTACAACCACACAGGCACCGCGGTCCGCCGCCGTGAAGAGGTCCACCGCATGGCCGAGGCGAACCGCGCGTTCGCCCACTACCGCTGGTAGCAGACGGGCCCAAGGAACACCACCATGGCTTCCGACAAGCCGATTCAGTATGTCCGCAACATCGGCGTGATCGCGCATATCGACGCGGGCAAGACGACTGTCACCGAGCGGATCCTCTACTTCACCGGACGCACCTACAAAATCGGTGAGGTCCACGACGGCACCACCGTCATGGACTACATGGACCAGGAGCGCGAGCGCGGCATCACGATCACCGCCGCCGCAACCAGCGCCCAGTGGAACGACCACCTGATCAACATCATCGACACACCCGGGCACGTCGATTTCACCGTCGAGGTCGAGCGCAGCCTGCGTGTGCTTGACGGCGGCGTGGTCGTGTTCGACGCTGTCGCCGGCGTCGAGCCGCAATCCGAAACCGTCTGGCGCCAGGCCGACCGCTACTCCGTCCCCCGCATCTGCTTCGTTAACAAGATGGATCGCATCGGCGCCGACTACTGGCGCACGATGGAGATGATTCGCGACCGCCTCGGCGCCGTCCCGGTCCCGATCCAGATTCCGATCGGCAGCGAGGACCGCTTCGAAGGCGTGATCGACCTGATTCGCCAGCGCGCCTGGTTCTTCAGCGCCGACCGCGACGACCCGCCCCGCGAGGGCCCGATCCCCGAGCAGTACGTCGACGACGCCGGCCGCTGGCGCGAGACGATGATTGAGCGGATCGCCGAAAACGACGAACAGACCATGATCTCCTACGTCGAGGGCCACGCGCTCACCGAGGACGAGATCCACAAGGCCGTGCGCCGCGGCGCCATCAACAACCTGTTCACCCCCGTCCTCTGCGGCAGCGCGCTCAAGAACGTCGGCGTCCAGCGCCTGCTCGACGCGATCGTCGATTACCTGCCTGCCCCCGATGAGGTCCCGCCGGTGCACGGCATCGGCCCCGGCGGCATCGATATCGAGCGCCGCGCCGATCCCAACGAGCCGCTCACCGCGCTCGCCTTCAAAATCGTCACCGACCCCTACGTCGGCCGGATCGCCTACGTGCGCATCTACGCCGGCACCCTCGAAGCCGGCTCGAGTGTCTACAACTCGAGCCGCGACAAGGTCGAGCGCGCCGGACGCCTGCTGCGCATGCACGCCGACTCCCGCGAAGACATCCAGCGCGTCACCGCCGGCGACATCGCCGCCTTCGTCGGGCCCAAGGGCACCTTCACCGGCGACACCCTCTGTACCCGCGACGCTCCGCTCCTGCTTGACCAGATTCGCTTCCCCGAACCCGTCGTCTCAGTCGCCATCGAGGCCAAGAGCAAGGACGATCAGGACCGGCTCGGCGGCTCGCTGCGCAAGCTGGTCGAAGAAGACCCCACCTTCCACGTCGAATTCAACGACGAGACCGGCCAGACGCTGATCTCCGGCATGGGCGAGCTGCACCTCGAAGTGATCGCCGACCGCCTCCGCCGCGAATTCAACGTCGTCTGCAACGTCGGCCGCCCGCAGGTCGCCTACCGCGAAACGATCCGCCGCCGCACCGAAGCCGAAGGCCGCTTCGTCCGCCAAAGCGGCGGCCGCGGCCAATACGGCCACGTGGTGCTCCGCGTCGAGCCCGCCCGTGCCGGCGACGGCTTCGAGTTCGTCGACGACACCACCGGCGGCGTCGTGCCCCAACAGTTCGTTCCCTCAGTGCGGCGTGGCGTGATCGACGCGATGCGCAACGGCGTCGTCGGCGGCTTCCCCGTCGTCGATGTCAAGGTCGCCCTGATCGATGGCAGTTACCACCAGGTCGACTCCAGCGAGATCGCCTTCGCGACGGCCGGCCGCATGGCCTTCCGCGAAGCGATGCGCAAGGCCGACCCCGTCCAGCTCGAGCCCGTCATGCGGGCCGAGATATCCTCACCCGATGAGTTCTTCGGGGATGTGCTCGGCGACGTCAGCGGTCGTCGCGGCCAGGTGCTCGGCACCGAGGTCCGCGGCCCCGTGCAGGTCATCCGCGCACGGATCCCGCTGGCTGAATTGTTCGGTTACACCACGACCTTGCGTTCTATGACGCAGGGTCGTGCCATGGCAAGCATTGAGTTCGACCACTACGCGGTCGTACCGCAGAGTGTGCTCGCGGCGGCGCGCTAGCGGCCCCCACGAGCGGAGCGAAGGAGCAGATCAGATGGCGCGGAAGATTTACCAGCGGACCAAGCCACACGTGAACGTGGGCACGATTGGCCACGTGGACCACGGCAAGACGACCTTGACGGCGGCGATCACGAAGTATCTGGCGCTGAGCAACCCGTCGGTCTCGTTCTCGAGTTTCGACTCGATCGACAACGCGCCGGAGGAGAAAGCGCGGGGCATCACGATCGCGATCGCGCACGTCGAGTACGAGACCGAGCAGCGCCATTACGCGCACATCGACGCGCCGGGCCACGCGGACTACATCAAGAACATGATCACCGGGGCGGCGCAGATGGACGGCGCGATTCTGGTCGTGGCGGCGCCGGACGGACCGATGCCGCAGACCCGCGAGCACATTTTGCTGGCGCGCCAGGTGGGGGTGCCGCGGATGGTGGTCTACCTGAACAAAGTTGACCAGATGGATGACGAAGAGCTGTTGGAGCTGGTCGAGCTGGAAGTGCGCGAGCTGCTCAGCGCGCAGGAGTTCCCGGGCGACGACGTTCCGGTGATTCGCGGTTCGGCGCTGCACGCGCTGGAGAGCGACTCGACCGACCCGGAGGCGCCGGAGTACGCGACGATCAAAGAGCTGATGGCGGCGGTCGACGAGTACGTGCCGACCCCGCTGCGGCCGGTCGACCAGCCGTTCCTGATGCCGATTGAGGACGTCTTCGGGATCAAAGGGCGGGGCACGGTAGCGACCGGCCGGATCGAGCGGGGGGTGGTGGTGAGCGGCGAGGAGATTGAGATTGTGGGGGTCAAAGACACGCGCAAGACCGTGGTGACGGGCGTGGAGATGTTCAAGAAGACGCTGCCGACCGGCGAGGCGGGCGACAACGTGGGTTGTCTGCTGCGCGGCCTGAACCGCGAGGAGATTGAGCGCGGGCAGGTCCTGGCGGCGCCGGGATCGATTACGCCGCACACGACCTTCGAGGCGGAGGTCTACATCCTGGGCAAAGAGGAAGGCGGGCGGCACACGCCGTTCTTCCAGGGCTACCGCCCGCAGTTCTACATCCGCACAACCGACGTGACCGGCGAGATTGGTCTGCCGGAGGGGATCGAGATGGCGCTGCCGGGCGACAACGTGCAGATGCACGTGAAGCTGATTCATCCGATTGCGATGGAGGAGGGGCTGCGCTTCGCGATTCGCGAAGGCGGTCGCACCGTCGGCGCCGGGGCCGTCACCCGGATCCTCGAGTAGACGGACGAACGCAGCATGGCTCGCCAAAAGATTCGCATCCGCCTGAAGGCCTACGACCATCGCATTCTCGACGAGAGTGCGATGCAGATTCTCGATGCCGCCGAAAAGACGGGCGCGAGCGTGGCGGGTCCCATCCCGCTGCCCACCGAAATCCGCAAATACACCGTGATCCGCTCCCCATTCGTGCACAAGGACGGGCGCGAGCAGTTCGAGATCCGCACTCACAAGCGAATCATCGACATCCTCGAGCCAACCGGCCGAACCGTCGACACACTGATGCGGCTGCAGCTTTCGAGCGGCGTCGACGTCGAGATCAAGTTGTAGGGCCGCTATGTCAGTACCTGGCCTCCTCGGTAAGAAGCTCGGCATGGTGCAGGTCATCCGCGATGACGGTCGCGTCGTCGGCTGCACCGTGCTCGAAGTCGGTCCCTGCCCGGTCACCCAGCTCATGACTCCCTCCCGCGACGGTTACTCGGCCGTCCAGATCGGCTTCGGCCCGCGCCCCGACTGGCGCGTCAACAAGGCCGAGCGCGGTCACACCGGCAGCAACGGCGCCCTCAAGCGCATCGGCGAGTTCCGTGCCGAACCCGCCGAGCTCACCGATGTCGCAGTCGGCGCCGTGCTCAACGTCGGCGAAATCTTCAGCGTCGGCGACCGCGTCGATGTCCAGGCCGTCTCCAAGGGCAAGGGCTTCGCCGGCGTGGTCAAGCGCCACCATTTCCACGGCGGCCCAGCCACCCACGGACAGAGCGACCGGCACCGCGCGCCCGGCTCGGTCGGCGCCGGCACCACCCCCGGCCGCGTACTCAAGGGCACCAAAATGGGCGGTCGCATGGGTGGCGTGACCCGTACTTCAATGAACCTGCAGGTCATCGAGATCAACCCGGAGCGCAACCTCGTCTACGTCGAAGGTTCCGTTCCCGGCGCGACCACCGGCATGGTCAAAATCCGACAGACCAAACGGCGGGGAGGCAAGAAGCGATGAAGCTCCCAGTCATCGACGCAGCTGGCCAGAACGTCGGCGAGATCGAAGCCGACGACAGCGTCTTCGGCATCGAGCCGAATCTCGCCGTCGTCCACCAGGCGATGCTCGCCTTCCGCGCCAATCAACGCGCCGGCACCGCCGACACCCTCGACCGCTCCGAAATCCGCCAGGCCAACGCGAAGTCGCGGCGCCAGAAGGGCGGCGGCACCGCCCGCCTCGGCGGTCCCTCCTCGCCCACCCGCGTCGGCGGCGCGGTGGCGCACGGCCCGCACCCCCGCTCCTACCGCCAGCGCCTGCCCAAGCGCATGCGCCGCCTGGCGATTCGCTCAATGCTCTCCCAGCGCGCCGCCGAGGGCGGCATCATCGTGACCGCCCCCGATGTCACGTTCGAGCCCCGCACCGCCCAGATCGCCAAACTCTGTACCGCCCTCGGCGTTCAGCGCAACGCGCTGCTCGTCACCGACGGGCTCGACTCCGACCTCGTGCTTGGCGCACGAAACCTCAAGCACGTGCAGGCCACCCTTGCCGAAACGCTCAACACCTACATCCTGCTCACGCACGATCAGCTGGTCATGACCGAGGCGGCGGTCCGCCGCGTCGAAGCATTGTGGGCCCTGCCCGCAGCCAACGGCGGGGGTGAGTAGATGCCCAAGGAAATCCATCCGTACGCCGTTCTGCGGCGACCGATCATCACCGAGAAGAGCTCCGAGCTCGCCGAACTGCACAAGTACGTCTTCGAAGTCGACCCGCGCGCCAACAAGCTGCAGATCAAGGAAGCCGTCGAGATCGCATTCAGCGTGCGCGTCCGCAAGGTCAACGTGATCAACGTGCGCGGCGTCGAACGACGCATCGGGCGCGCCCGCCCGGGGCGCGAGCGCGACTGGAAAAAGGCAATCATCTCGCTGGCCGAGGGCTACGAGATTCGCTTGTTTGAGGGGGTGTAAGTTGCCGCTGCGAAAGTTCAAGCCAACCTCGCCGGGCCGCCGCAACTCGTCCGGCCACACGTTCGAAGAGCTGACCAAGAAGAAGCCCGAGAAGAGCCTGCTCGAGCCGCTCAAGAAAAAGTCCGGCCGCAACAACCAGGGGCGCCTCACCGTCCGCCACCGCGGCGGCGGCCACAAGCGCCGCTACCGCGTGATCGACTGGAAGCGCCGCGACCGGATCGGCATCGAAGGCCGCGTCGCCGCCATCGAATACGACCCCAACCGCAGCGCCCGGATCGCCCTGATCGTCTACACCGATGGCGTCAAGCGCTACATCCTCGCGCCCGTCGGCCTCTCCGTTGACGACCTCGTCGCGACCGGCCCCGGCGCCCCGATTCGCACCGGCAGCGCGCTGTCGATGAGCGATATGCCCAACGGCACCCAGGTCCACAACGTCGAGTTGACCGAAGGCCGCGGCGGGCAGATCGTCCGCTCAGCCGGTGCCAGCGCCCAGATCATGGCCAAAGAGGGCGACTACGTCCTGCTGCGCCTGCCCTCCAGCGAGATGCGCCGTGTGCGCTCAGCCTGCTACGCCACGATCGGCCAGGTCGGCAACGTCGTGCACAACAACATCAAACTCGGCAAGGCCGGCCGCAACCGGCATCGCCGCTGGCGGCCCACAGTACGTGGCTCAGTGATGAACCCCGTCGATCACCCGCACGGCGGCGGCGAGGGCAAGGCCCCGATCGGCCTGCCCGGACCGAAGTCGCCCTGGGGTTGGTATACGCTGGGCCGCCGCACCCGCGGCAAGAAGCCGTCCGACAAATTCATCGTCCGGCGCCGACGCCGCGGACGACGGCGTTAGGGAGTAAGTCGAGCGATGTCGCGATCAACCAAGAAGGGTCCGTTCGTGGACTTCAAGCTGCTCCGCAAGGTGCAGCGGGTCCGCGCCGCCGGCGCGCGCACGGTCATCCAGACCTGGTCGCGTGCCTCCACGATCATTCCCGAGATGGTCGGCCTGACCATCGCCGTGCACGACGGTCGTCGGCACGTGCCCGTCTTCGTCACGGAGAACATGGTCGGCCACAAGCTCGGTGAATTCGCCCCCACCCGCACCTTCCGCGGGCATATCGGTCGCTCCGACCGTGCGACGCGGCTGACCTGACATGCAAGTCCAGGCCTCCGCCAAGTTCGTCCGCAGCTCGCCCCGCAAGGTCCGCATCGTCATGCAGGGCATCCGCGGCCTGCCCGTCGACGAAGCGCTGCTGCAACTCCGCTTCACCCCCAAGCCGATCGCGCGTGCGGTCGCCAAAGTGCTCGCATCGGCCGTCGCCAATGCCGAGAACAACTACTCGCTCGACCGCGACGAGCTCAAAGTCCATTCGATCTACGCGGGCGACGGCCGCACCCTGCGTCGCTTCCGCGCCAAGGCGCGCGGTCGCGTCGGCCGCATCCTGAGGCGCACGAGCCACATCACGGTCGTCGTCTCCGACGAGGAGAACTGACGATGGGCCAGAAAGTTCACCCCACCAGCTTCCGCATCGGCACCATCTACGAGTGGCGCAGCCAGTGGTACGCCGACAAGGGCTACGCCGACCTGCTCGCCGAAGACCGCCGCCTCCGCGACCACATCAACACCCACATGAGTGAGGCCTCGATCTCACGCATCGACATCGAACGCAGCGCCAACCAGCTTGGCGTCACGCTCCACACCGCCAAGCCCGGCATCGTGATCGGCCGTGGCGGCCAGAACGTCGAAGAGCTGCGCCGCGACCTCGAGAACCTCACCGCCAAGCGCATGCGCCTGCGCGTCGACGTCTCCGAGATTCGCGTCCCCGAGCTCGATGCCACGCTCGTCGCGCGCAACGTCGCCGAACAGCTCGAGCGCCGCATCGCCTTCCGCCGCGCCATCAAGCAGGCCGTGCAGCGCACCATGCAGCGCGGCGCCGAGGGTGCGAAAATCATCATCAGCGGCCGCCTCGGCGGCGCCGAGATGTCACGCCGCGCGTCGGAGATGTCCGGCCGCGTGCCGCTCCACACCATCCGCGCCGATATCGACTATGGCTTCGCCGAGGCCAAGACCGTCTTCGGCCGCATCGGCGTCAAGAGTTGGATCTACAAGGGCGACATTCTGCCCTACCAGGCCGAAGGCGGACCCGGCGACTCCAATGGGCCCGCCCAGGCGATGGCCCCGCCCGCCTCCTCGCCGTTGGCCGGTCGTGACGGCGGCCAGCGTGGAAGGTCGAGCTAATGCTGCAGCCACGTCGCGTCAAATGGCGCAAGCACCATCGCGGCCGGCGTCGCGGCCTGTCACAGGCCGGCAGCACCGTCGCCTTCGGCGAAATCGGACTCCAGTCGCTCGACGCCGCCTGGCTCGATGGGCGTCAGATCGAAGCCGCTCGCCGCGCCATCACCCACCACGTGAGCCGCGGCGGCAAGGTCTGGATTCGCGTCTTCCCCGACAAGTCAGTCACTCAGAAGCCGGCCGAGACCCGCATGGGCAAGGGCAAGGGCGCGCCCGAGAAGTGGGTCGCCGTGATCAAGCCCGGCCGCGTGATCTTCGAGATCGGCGGCATCGAGGAGGCCATCGCGCGCGAAGCTCTGCGCCGCGCCAGCCACAAGCTGCCCGTCAAGACTCGCATCGTCGTGCGCGAAACGGACGTCATCTAACCATGGCCAACCCACTCGCCGACGAAGCGCGCACACTCTCCGACGCCGATCTCGCCGAGGCGATCAACGAGGCCTACCGCGAGATGTTCAACCTGCAGTTCCAGCGCGGCACCCGCCAGCTGCAGAATCCCATGGCGCTCAAGGTCGCCCGGCGACAGATCGCCCGGCTGCGCACAATCCTGCGCGAACGCCAGCAGGCAGGATTCGCGGCCTTCGCGCCGCTCGCCCAGACTGCCGCCGCCCAACGCGCGTCCGAGCGCGAGGCGGCCCAGGAGGCTGCAGCGGCCCCTGTCGAAACCAACGAAACCAACGAAACCACCGCGGACGACGCTGAGCCCGAGCTGGCGGCGGTCGGCAAAGTCGCCGAGGACGCCCCCAAGAGCGAGGACGACTAACCAATGGCACGCAAACAACGAGTCGGATTCGCTGTGGCCGACGCCAACCACAAGACCGTGGTCGTGCGCGTCGAGCGCACCGTGCGCCACCCGCTCTACAAGAAGACGATGCGCCGACGCAAGCGCTTCCTCGCCCACGACGAAGCCAACGATTGCCGCAACGGCGATCGCGTGCTGATCGAAGAGTGCCGCCCGCTCTCGCGCCGCAAGACATGGCGCGTCGTCGAAATCCTCGAACGGCACGAGGTGGCCGAGATTCAGCCGGGCGAAATCCAGGCCCCCACGCTCGATGCGCCACCCGCGCCAGCCGCAGCTGCGGAAGCCGCGCCGGAGGCCGCCCCGGTAGCCATGTCGGCAGATGGTGAGGGTGCGGCGTGATCCAGCAGGAATCGTCACTCCGCGTCGCTGATAACTCCGGCGCCCGCGTGATCAAGTGCATCCGCGTGCTCGGCGGAACCAAACGCCGCTATGCCAGCGTCGGCGACACCATCGTCGCCACGGTCAAGCAGGCCGACCCCGGACGCGAAATCCGTTCCGGCCAGGTCGTCAAAGCCGTCGTCGTGCGCGTCGCCAAGCAATACCGCCGGCCCGATGGCTCCTACATCCGCTTCGACGACAACGCCGCCGTGATCCTCGCCGGCGACGAACTGAACCCCACCGGCACCCGCATCTTCGGGCCCGTCGCCCGCGAGCTGCGCGAAAAGAACTTCATGCGGATCGTCTCGCTCGCACCGGAGGTGGTCTGATGAATAGAATCCAGCGCGACGATCTGGTCGAAGTCCGAACCGGCAAGAACAAGGGCTCCCGCGGCGAGGTTCGCCAGGTCCTGCCCAAGCGCGGCCGCGTCGTCGTCCAGGGCGTCAACATGGTCAAGCGCCACATGCGAGCCACCCAGGCGGGCACGCCGGCCGGGATCATCGAGCGCGAAGCGCCGCTGCACGAGAGCAACGTCGCCGTCGTCTGCCCCACCTGCGACCGACCCGCCCGGATCGGCTTCAAGCGCCGCGCCGACGGCGTCAAAGTGCGCGTCTGCAAGCGCTGCGAAGCGGATATCGACTAATGGCCTCAGCAAACGGCAACCCCCGCCTCAAGCAGCGCTATCTCGATGAGATCGCGCCCCGCATGCTCGAAGAGTTCTCGTTCGAGAACCCCATGCAGGTCCCGCGCCTGACCAAAATCGTGGTCAACGCCGGGATGGGCGAAGCGCTCTCCAGCTCCACCGCGCTCGACGCCGCCACCGCCGACATCACCGCCATCTGCGGCCAGCGGCCGGTCATCACCAAGGCGCGCAAGTCGATCGCCAACTTCAAACTCCGCGAGGGCAACTCCGTGGGCGTCACCTGCACCATGCGCGGGCGCCGCATGTGGGAGTTCCTCGATCGCACCATCAACGCGGCGCTGCCGCGCATCCGCGACTTCCAGGGTGTCTCCCGCACGGCCTTCGACGGCCGCGGGAACTACAGCCTGGGGATTCGCGAGCAGATCGTCTTCCCGGAGATCGACTACGGAGCGGTCGACAAGGTCCGCGGCCTGCAAGTCAACATCATCACCACTGCGCGCAACGATGCGGAGGGTCGCCGGCTCCTCGAGCTGCTCGGCATGCCCTTCGAGCGCGCTCTCTAGTCCTCAGTAGAACAGGCGACCGATGCCCGTCACCGACCCCATCGCCGACATGCTGACACGGATCCGCAACGCTATCCACGCGGGTCATCCGCGCGTCTCGATCCCTTCATCCCGTTTGAAGGTCTCGATCGCCCAGGTGCTCGCCGAAGAGGGCTTCATCAAGGAGTTCGATGTCCGCCAGCGCGTCGGTGTGACCGGCCGCGACCTGCACGTCGAGCTGCTCTACCGCGACGACGGCACCTCCGTCCTCAGCGGTCTCAAGCGCGTCAGCCGGCCCGGCCTCCGCGTCTACGTCCAACAGCGCGAGATCCCTCGCCCCTACGGTGGGCTCGGCGTCGCCGTCCTCACCACACCACGTGGTGTGATGACCGGCAGCCGCGCGCGCCAGCAGAACCTCGGGGGAGAAGTCTTGTGCTTCATCTGGTAAACCAGAGCACCACGAGCACCATGTGTGCGATCACCGCTGCGATCACTGTGATCGCCGTGAAACCAACAGAACTGGCCCAGCGATGAGCCGTATCGGACGCCAACCCGTTCCCGTGCCGCAGGGTGTCGCGGTCGAAATCGAGCCTGGCCACGTCCGCGTCTCCGGCCCCCGCGGCGCGCTCGAACAGGCCATCCATCCCGATCTCCACGTCGTGGTGCAGGAAAACGAAGTCATCGTTACCCGCCCCTCCGACCGCCGCGTGCACCGCGCCCAGCACGGGCTCGTCCGCTCGCTGATCAACAACATGGTCGTCGGCGTCTCCGACGGCTTCGCCAAGACACTCGAGATCCAGGGCACCGGCTACCGCGCCGAGCTCGATGGCGCCACGCTGGTCTTGCGCGTCGGCTTCTCGCACCTCGTCCGGGTCGACCCGCCCGAGGGCATCGAGTTCCAGGTCGAGGGCCAACTGGTCCACGTCCGTGGCCACGACAAGCAAGCGGTCGGCCAGCAGGCCGCCGAGATCCGCGCCGTCCGCCCGCCCGAGCCCTACAAGGGCAAGGGCATCCGCTACCGCGGCGAGTGGGTCCGACGCAAGCAGGGCAAGGGAGCCATCGGCTAGCGCCGCGCGCCCTCATGGAGCAAACCTGATGCCAACACGACGCAAACGCCGCACCACCCGTGCGGGCCGCAAACGACGCCACATTCGCGTGCGCAAGCGAGTTCGCGGCACCTCCGAGCGGCCGCGACTGTCCGTCTTCCGCTCGCTCAATCACATCTACGGGCAGATCATCGACGACGATGCCGGCTGCACGCTGGCTACCGCGTCCGATATCAGCGGCGCAGACGGCGACAAGACCGCCCGCGCCAGGCTCGTCGGCGCACAGCTCGCCGCGGTCGCACAGGCCGCTGGCGTTTCCAGTGTCGTCTTCGACCGCGGCGGCTACCGCTACCACGGGCGTGTTCGCGCCCTCGCCGAAGCCGCCCGTGAAGGCGGTCTGGACTTCTGATGCAAGATCGGCACACAGCATGACCACGCAGCAACGCGAGTCCCGAGGCCGCTTCCGTCGCGACCAACCGCAGGACGACTTCATCGAAAAGGTCGTCGCAGTCAACCGCGTCGCCAAGGTCGTCAAAGGCGGCCGGCGCTTCAGCTTCACCGCCGTCGTCGTTGTCGGTGATGGCGATGGCCAGGTTGGCATCGGCATCGGCCGCGCCAACGAGGTGCCGGACGCAATCCGCAAGGGCGCCACAATCGCCCGCCGCGAGATGGTCCGCGTGCCGATCAAGAACGGCACGATCCCCCATCCGATCACCGCCCGCTTCTGCGCGTCGCGCGTGCTGCTCAAGCCCGCCGCGCCCGGTACCGGTGTGATCGCCGGCGGCGGCGCCCGCGCCGTGCTCGAGGCCGTCGGCCTGCGCAACGTGCTCAGCAAGTCGCTCGGCTCCAACAACGTCATCAACGTCGTCCAGGCCACCGTGCGCGGTCTGACCCAGCTGCGCGACCCCGTCGAGGCGCGCCGCGAACGGCTGCGCCTCGCCGGGCGTATTCCCGCTGAACCCGTTCAGCCGGCCGCGACCGAGCCGCAGCCCGCCGTGGCTGCCGCGGGAAGCGAGTAACCAAGCATGGCAGAGCTCGAAGTCACCTGGGTCAAGAGCGCGATCGGCTATCGCAGCGACCAGGGCCAAACGATCAAATCGCTCGGCCTGCGCCGCCTCGGTCAAACCGTGCGCAAGCCCGATACGCGCGATGTGCGTGGCATGCTCCACAAGGTCTCCCATCTGGTCAGCGTGGTTGAGGTGGAAGGTGAGTGATGCCGCTACAACTGCATGATCTGCGACCCGTTCCGGGGTCGCGCAAGCGTCGCAAGCGAGTCGGACGCGGCAACGCCTCCGGCAAGGGCACCTACTCGGGCCGCGGACTCAAGGGTCAGCGCTCCCGATCCGGTCGCGACTACAACTCCGTCTTCGAGGGCGGTGGCATGTCCATGTTCCGCACCCTGCCGCGGCGGCACGGCTTCAAGAACCGGAGTCGCGTCGTCTATCAGCCGATCAATGTGGTCGAGCTGGGCCGGCGCTTCGAAGCCGGTTCAGAGGTGGATGCAGCGGCGCTCGTCGAGGCGCGGCTGTTGCGGCGCGAAAGCCAGCCGTTCAAAATCCTGGCCGGCGGGCCAATCGAACACGCGGTCCACGTGCGCGCCGAGCGCGTCACAGACGCCGCGCGAGCTAAAATCGAAGCCGCCGGCGGCAGCGTTGAGGTGATTGATGCAACGAGCGCAGACAGCAGCGGGGCCGACTCGGCCTAAGCTGCTGCAGGCGCTGGTCGACGCCTGGCGACAGCCCGACGTCCGCCAGAAGCTCGCCTTCACCCTCGCCATGTTGGTCATCTTTCGGCTCGTCGCGCACGTGCCGATTCCCGATATCAACAGAACTCAGCTCGAAAACGCCCTCGACAACAACCCCGTCCTCGGCTTCCTCAACCTCTTCTCCGGCGGCGGCCTCGACAACCTCTCCATCGTCGCCCTGGGCGTCTACCCCTACATCACCGCCTCGATCGTCATGAACCTGCTCCAGCCGATGATCCCGCGGCTGCAGGCGCTCGCCCAGGAGGGCGAATCGGGCCGCAACAAAATCCAGCTCTACACCTACTGGCTCGCCATCCCGATGTCGATCGTGCAGGGCTACGGGCAGCTGATCCTGCTCGAAAACGCCCGCGCCATCACCGGCATCGGCTTCGGCGCCGAAGAGTGGCTGCCCACCGTCTCCGCCATCATCACCATGACCGCCGGCACCATGTTCCTCATCTGGCTCGGCGAGCTCATCACCGAAAAGGGCGTCGGCAACGGCATCTCCCTGATCATCTTCGCCGGCATCGTCGCCAGCTTCCCGACGCTCTTCAACTCCGTCGGACAGAGCGACATCGGCTGGTCCGGGATCGCCGTCGTCATCGCCATCGCCGTCGCCCTCGTCGCCCTCATCGTCTTCTTCCAGGAGGCCCAGCGGCGCATCCCCGTTCAATATGCCCGCAGCGTCTTCAGAGGCGGGAGGATGTACCGCCAGAGCGGCCAGAGCTACATTCCCCTGCGCGTCAACAGCGCCGGCATGATCCCCCTGATCTTCGCCTTCTCAATCATCATCTTCCCCTCCGTCCTCGCCGGCTGGGTCACCGGCGCCGCCGGCGAAGAGAGCCAGTCCCGCGTCTCCGTCCAGGTCCCCTTCGAGGCGCTCGACTCCGATGAGCTGCTCAACACGCTCTACCCCGACCTCGGCTCGACCGGCCTGTTCCTCGTCAACGCCGCCGAGATCGAGTGGGACGCCGCCGAAGACACTTTCGACGACCTGCTCGACCGGATCAATCGCGCCAGCGACGCCTACGTCCTCACCCGCATCGAAAGCCGCACCGATCCGATCTCAAGCGAGCTCCTCACCACCTGGCGGATCGACGCCAACAAGATCGGCCGAGAGTCAATCACCCTCGCCGACATCGAGGGCGATCTGATCAGAACTACGGGCATCCCCACCCATCTCGAACCGCCCGACGATCCGCTCACGCCCGACTTCGCCGAAGGCCAGACGCTCGGCGAGCGCCCGCCCGGCATCATCCGCGCCGCCGAATGGGTCCAGACCAGCTTCTCGCCCGGACGCCCGCTCTACTGGGCGCTCTCGTTCGTGCTCGTCGTGGCCTTCACCTTCTTCTACACATTCGTCACCTTCCAGCAGCAGAACCTCGCCGAGAACCTCCAGAAGCAGGGCGGCTTCATCCCCGGCATCCGTCCCGGCCGGCCCACGCAGGACTACATCAACCGCGTCCTGGGCCGCATCACCTGGGCTGGAGCGCTGTTCCTCGGCTTCGTCGCCGTCGTGCCCTTCCTCGCCACCGAATTCATCCCCGATAGCACCGCGCTCACCATCTCGAGCACCGGCCTGCTGATCGTCGTCGGTGTTGCGCTCGACACCATGCGCCAGATCGAAGCTCAGCTGCTCATGCGAAACTACGAAGGGTTCATCCGATGAGCACATACGTCATCCTGCTTGGCCCGCCCGGCGCCGGCAAAGGCACCCAGGCCGCCACGATCGCCGACCACACCAAGCTGCTCCACCTCGCCACCGGCGACATGTTCCGCGAGAACGTCCGCAATCAGACCGAGCTGGGCCAGCAGGCGCAGCGCTACATGGAGCGCGGCGAACTCGTCCCCGATGAGCTGACCATCTCCATGCTGCTCGACCGCCTCGGCCGCGACGACGCCCAACTCGGCAGCCTGCTCGACGGCTTCCCTCGCACGCTCGAACAGGCCGCCGCGCTCGACGCCGCCCTCTCCGAGCAGGGCGCCGAAATCGCAGCCACGCTGCTGATCGACGTCAGCAACGACGAAGTCCTGCGCCGCCTCGGCGGTCGCTGGAGCTGCCCCGATTGCGGCGCTGTCTTCCACGAGGTCTTCTCTCTACCCAAGGCCGACGGCGTCTGCGATCGCTGCTCCGCCGCCCTGATCCAGCGCGACGACGACCAGCCCGCAGCGATCCAGCGCCGGCTCGGCGTCTACTCCGACCAGACCGCACCGCTGATCGACTACTACGACCGCACCGGCAAGCTGCGCAAGGTTGATGGCGAACGCGACCCCGCCGCCGTCGGCGCCGAACTGCTCGCCGCCCTCGCCCCCGCGCTCGACGAGGCTGGCTGATCATGGTCACCGACAACCGCGCCCGCCAGGTCGTGCTCAAGACTCCTGAACAGATCGACGCCATGCGCCCCGCCGGCCGGATGGTCGGCGAGACGCTCGCCGAGCTGCGCGACATGACCCGCGTCGGCATGCCGCTCGCCGAGCTCGATCGCTACGTGCTCGACAAGTTCGAGCGCCTCGCCGTCACCCCCACCTTCCTCGGCTACCAGGGCTTCCCCCACACCATCTGCGCCTCCATCAACGAACAGATCGTCCACGGCTTCGCCACCGATCGACGCGTCGAGGATGGCGACATCCTCTCCGTCGACCTCGGCGCAACCATCGACGGCTGGGTCGGCGACGCGGCCATCACCTACGGCGTCGGCACGATCAGCGCCGAGGCCGCGCGCCTGCTGCAGGTCACCGAAGAGTCCCTCCTGGCCGGGATCGCGGCCTCGCGTGTCCCAGTTCGCAAAGGTGACATAGGCGCAGCTATCCAGGAGGTGTTAGAATCTGCGGGCTACGGAGTCGTTCGCGGCTACGTGGGCCACGGCGTGGGCCGCGAAATGCACGAAGCGCCGAACATGCCCAACCACGGTCGCCGTGGTTCCGGCATGCGAATGCGCTCCGGCATGGTCTTGGCGCTGGAACCGATGGCTACCATCGGCCGCCCCGCCACAACGGTGCTGGCCGACGGTTGGACCGTCTGCACGGAGGACGGCAGCCTCGCTGCCCACTTCGAGCACACCATCGCCCTGCAGGAGCAGGGACCAGCCGAAATCCTGACGCTGGCCGACTGACGCTGGTCGGCAAAAAGAGGAGACGCGGTGGCGAGAAAACGCAGTGGTGGACCTCGCGGTCAACGTGCCCCTAGACCCGCTCCTGCCCCCAAGCAGGATAAAATCGAAGTCGAGGGCGTCGTCCGCGAACCGCTGCCCAACGCCACCTTCCGCGTCGAACTGCCCAACGGCCATGAGGTGCTCGCCCACCTCGCCGGCAAAATGCGGCAGAACCACATCCGGGTACTGCGCGGCGACCGCGTGCTCGTGGAACTCTCCGAATACGACCTCACCCGCGGGCGAGTCGTCTACCGATTCAAGAACTGAGCGACGGAGCACCAGATGGCACGGATTTCAGGCGTTGACGTTCCCGATGACAAGCGGCTGCCCTACGCGCTGCGCTACATCTTTGGCATCGGCGCCACCCGCGCCAACGAAATCATCCACAAGGCCCAGCTCGACCCCGAGCGCCGGATGCGCGAACTGACCGACGGCGAACTCTCCCTCCTCCGCGAAGTGATCGACCGCGACTACATCGTCGAGGGCGACCTGCGCCGCATCGTCCGCCAGAACGTCCAACGCCTGATCGATATCAACTGCTATCGCGGCCAGCGCCATCGGCGCAATCTGCCGCTCCGCGGCCAGCGCACCCGCACCAACGCGCGCACCCGCCGCGGCTCCAAGAAGACCGTCGCCGGCCGCCGCCGCGCGGTCAAGCGCTAGTCGAAGGGACGCCGAATCATGGTCACCCAGCAGCGCAGTGGATCACGACGTGGGCGCCGGCGCGAGCGTAAGAACGTCCCCCACGGGCGCGCCTACATCCAGTCCACCTTCAACAACACCATCATCACCATGACCGACCTCAACGGCGACACCGTCGCCTGGAGCAGCTCCGGCTCAACCGGCGGCACCCGCGGTTCCCGCAAGGGCACCCCCTTTGCCGCCCAGATCGCCGCCGAAGACGCCGCCCAGAAAGCCATGAACCACGGCATGCGCGAGGTTGATGTCTTCGTCAAGGGTCCCGGCAGCGGCCGCGAATCCGCCGTCCGAGCCCTCCAGGCCGCCGGCCTCACCCTGCTTTCAATCCGCGACGTCACCCCCATCCCACACAACGGCTGCCGTCCGCGCAAGCGACGCCGCGGCTAAACCCACCCCGAAACGACGCCCAGGAAACGCCCCGAGAACCCAGGAGACGACCGTATGGCCCGATACACCGGTCCCGTCTGCCGAATCTGTCGGCGCGCCGGCGAAAAGCTGATGCTCAAGGGCGAACGCTGCGTTGGCCCCAAGTGCGCCATCGAGCGCCGCAACCAGCCCCCCGGTCAGCGCTCGCCGCGCCGCCGCAAAGTCTCCGACTACGGCATCCAGGTCAAGGAAAAGCAGAAGGTCCGCAAGACCTACGGCGTGCTCGAGCGCCAGTTCCGGAAGATGTTCCAGGAGGCCAACCGCCGTCCCGGCGCCACTGGCGACAACCTCCTGCGCATGCTTGAGCTGCGCTTCGACAACGTGGTCTATCGCCTCGGCATCGCCGAATCGCGCGCTCAGGCCCGCCAGCTCGTGCGCCACGGCCACATCACCCTCAACGGGAGCCGCGCCGACGTGCCCTCGATCGAAACCAAGGTCGGAGACAAGATCGGCTGGACCCCGCGCGGTCGCAAATCCAAGTTCTACGAACTCTCCCGCACCTGGCAGGGCAGCCGTGAAGTGCCCGGCTGGTTGCGCATCGACCCCGTGCAGCTCGAAGGCGAGCTGACCGCGATCCCGAGTCGCGAAGATATCGACATGCGTGTCGATGAGAACGCGATCGTGGAGTACTACTCGCGCTGACGCGCGGGACACGCCCGGCCGCTCACCCGGCCGGGCAGCCTGAGGAGGCACACGCCACAGTGGTTTTGCAGCAAGAAGCTCCCAAGCTCGAGATCGAACAGGCCACCGACGACTACGCGCGGGTCACCGCCGAGCCGCTCGCGCGCGGGTTCGCCCACACGCTCGGCAACGCGATCCGACGCGTCCTGCTCTCCGCAATTCGCGGCGCCGCCGTCACCTCCGTGCGGATCGATCAGGTCCAGCACGAATTCTCGACCATCCCGTCGATGAAGGAGGACACCACCGAGTTCCTGCTCAACCTGCGCGGCATCCGCCTGCGCGCCCTCGCCGATCGGCCCGCCGAGCTCGTCCTCGACGTCGCCGGCCGGCGACGCATCACCGCCGCCGATATCGAAGCCCCCGGCGACTACGAGATCGTCAACCCCGACCTCTACCTCGCCACCCTTGACGACTCCGAAGCCAAGCTCTCGGTCTGGATGAACGTCCAGACCGGCTACGGCTTCCAGCCGTCCGAGATCAGCGCCAACGGCGAGACCGTCCTCGGCGTCATCCCGCTCGATGCCGTCTTCACTCCCGTGCGGCGCGTCTCCTACGAGGTGCACGCCGCCCGCGGCGGGCAAGGCGCCAGCCTCGAGCGTCTCATGCTCGAAGTCTGGACCGATGGCAGCATCGGCGGCAAGGAGGCCATCAAGCAGGCCGCCCAGTTGCTGCAGGACGAACTCGTCCTCTTCGCAACCCTCGGCGAGCCGCCCAGCCCCCGTCAGCTCGACCCCAACGAGCGCCTCGGCATCAGCGTCGAGCAGTACAACCGCTCGATCGACGAGCTCAGCCTCTCGGTCCGCGCCCACAACTGCCTCAAGCGCAGCGGCCTCATGGTCGTCGGCCAAATCCTCGAAAAGTCCGAAGACGAGCTGCTCACGCTGCGCAACTTCGGCGAAAAGTCCTACGTCGAGCTGGTCGAGCGCCTGCACGAGCTGGGCCTCCTCGACCTCAACGACTCGCGACTCCGCCGCGCCCGCGAGGGCGTCTTCAGCCGACCCGACGACGAGGTCATCACCGAACTCCCGCCGCTCCCCGAGGGCGAAGATGTCGAGCCCGCGCTCGCCGTCGGCGCCCAGGAGCCCGAGGACGAAGACGAAAACATCAGCACGCTCGGCACAGCGTTGCTCGAAGCCTTGCGTGAAGCGGGCCGCGAGCCCGAAGAGCTGTAGCGGCGCCACTCACCAGAGCCGCCACAGCCGACACAGTCACGCGAGCCATCAGGAGGACTGACCATGCGCCACCGTAAAGCTGGACGCGCGCTGAGCCGCAGCCGCTCGCATCGCGCCGCGTTGGTCCGCAACCAGGTCACCGAACTCCTCCGCCACGAGGCGATCGTCACCACTGAAGCCAAAGCCAAGTCGATTCGACCCGTCGCCGAAAAAATGATCACGCTCGGCAAGCGCGGCACGCTCCACGCCCGCCGCCAGGCCGCCGCCGTGCTCACCGACAAGAAGGTCTTGCGCCGCCTCTTCGACGAGGTCGGCCCCCGCTTCGAGGAGCGCCAGGGCGGCTACACCCGGATCATCAAGCTCGGCCCGCGCCGCGGCGACGGCGCCGCAATGGCCCACATCGAGCTGGTCGAACGCGCTGCCGTCGAGGTCGCCGACGACGACGAAGCGGACGCCGCCGATTCCTCCGAATAGCGAGCCGCCCGCGCGTGCCGACGCCACCGTCGCAGGAGCAGCGACTCGCCCTGCTGCTGCAGTACGACGGCTCAGCCTTCGCGGGCTCGCAATCGCAGCCCCAGCTGCCGACCGTCCAGGGCGCGCTCGAGCAGGCCGTCAGCAAGCTGACCGGCGAGCATCGTCGCGTCTCTCTCGCCGGCCGCACCGATGCGGGCGTCCACGCCACCGGCCAGGTCGCCTCGTTGCTGACCACCAGCCAGCTCCCGCCGCACCGCTGGATCCGCGGGCTCAATCACTTCCTGCCCGCAGCGCTGGCCGTCCAGGCGCTCCAGCCGGTCAGCCTCGAGTTCGATCCGCGCCGCAACGCAATCGAGCGCGAGTATCACTACGACATCCTCATCGCCTCGCAGCGACGCCCGCTCCACGAAGTCCGCGCCTGGCGCGTGCAGCCGCCCTTCTCAGTCGAGGCCGCGCGCGACGCCCTGACACAATTCGAGGGCCAGCACGACTTCGCAGCCTTCACCACCACCGACCAGGGCCGACCAACCATCCGGCGACTCCACGAGGCGTCGATCACGGCGACCAGCACGCCGACCAGCACGGCGACGCCGGATGGCTTCACGCTGCGCTTCCGCGGCGACGCCTTCCTGCAGCATCAAGTGCGCCGCATGGTCGGCGCAGTCGTCGAAGTCGCGCGCGGACGCGCCACGGCCGATGCGCTGCGCAGCACACTCGAAACCGCCCTCCCGGGCTCCGCTGGGCCCACCGCCCCGGCAAAGGGTTTGACGTTAGCCATCGTTCGCTACGATCGAGCGACACTCCCCGATTGGAACACTGAAAATGTCCACGACTGTTCTCAACCCACGTGATGTGGGCCGCAACTGGCACGTGATCGACGCCGCCCAGCGACCGCTCGGTCGCGTCGCGAGCCAAGTCGCCACGCTCCTCCGCGGCAAGCACAAGCCCGCCTTCCACCCTTCGCAGGACGTCGGCGACTACGTCATCGTCGTCAACGCCGCGCTGGTCTCGGTCTCGGGCCGCAAGCTGGACCAGAAGGTGTACTACCGTCACTCGGGCTTCCTCGGCGGCCTTCGCGAAATCCCGATCCGCGAAATGCTGCAGAAGCGACCCGAACGAGTCGTCGAGCACGCCGTCCGCGGCATGCTGCCAAAATCCAGGCTCGGTCGCACGCAGTACCGCCACCTGCGCGTCTACGCCGGACCCGACCATCCCCACGCAGGCCAGATCGCCGCAGGTGATGACATGGCCGAGAGCGGAGCGAGCGAATGACCACAGGCAGTCACTACTACTACGGCCTCGGCCGGCGCAAGAACTCCGTCGCCCGCGTCCGCCTCTATCCCGGCGACGGCTCGATCCAGGTCAACGGCAAGCCCGCCGAGGAGTGGTTCTCGCGCGACGAGCAGCGCCGCCTGATCAAGGAGCCGCTCTTCGCCACGGGCATGCAGAACAGCTTCAGCGCCCAGGTCAAGTGCAACGGCGGCGGCCGCACCGGTTGGGCCGGCGCCATCCGCCTCGGCATCGCCCGTGCCCTGCTCGTCTCCGACGAAGGCCTGCGCCGCCAACTCCGCCAGGCCGGCATGCTCACCCGCGATCCCCGCGCCAAGGAACGCAAGAAGCCCGGCCTCAAGCGAGCCCGAAAAGCTCCCCAGTACACGAAGCGCTAAGCATCCCCTGACCAAGTCGGATCCCCTCTCCCCCCGCTCCGCGGGGGGAGATGTCACGGAGTGACAGAGGGGGGCTCCCCGACCAGCCTCGTGCGACCGGCGCCCCCTCCGTCATTCCTGCGCCCCTCCGTCATTCCTGCGCTCCCTCCGTCATTCCTGCGCCCCCTCCGTCATTCCTGCGCCCCCTCCGTCATTCCTGCGGAGGCAGGAATCCATGCGACCGCTCAACCGTGCGACGAGCCTCCATCCGCCCGACGGCCCACCAGAGCCCCCACCCCACCGCGCGTGATCGCGCGCCGTCGGACATTGGGAGTGCCCTTGACCCCCACAGACCGCCTGGATTCCTGCCTCCGCAGGAATGACGGAGGGGGGCGATCCTGTCCGACCAGATATAGCGACGGCAGCGAGTCGGCGCCGGACCCCCCTTCTGCCCCTTGCCTGCCCCAGCTCCCGCCTCGCCCGAAGCATCATCAGCAAGCTTGCCGCACACGCGCGCGCCCGGCACGCCCCCCTAACGCTCCCCGCAGTCGCCCGATCCCTACAGCCCCGCCCGCTTCCGCAACGCCGCCGCTTCATCCGTCTGCTCCCACGGCAGCACCAGGTCAGTCCGGCCGAAATGCCCGTACGCCGCTGTCGGCTCGTAGATTGGCCGCAGTAGATCCAGACGATCGATCACGGCCAACGGCCGCAGATCGAAATGCTCACGCACCAACTCGCCCAGCGCCCGCTCGGGGATGCGCGCCGTCCCGAACGTCAGCAGCGTCAGCGAGGTCGGTTCCGGCCGACCGATCGCGTACGAGACCTGCACCTCAGCGCGCTCTGCCAGCTCCGCCGCCACGATGTTCTTCGCCACCCAACGCGCCGCGTACGCCGCAGAGCGGTCGACCTTCGACGGGTCCTTGCCCGAGAACGCGCCCCCGCCGTGCCGCGCGATGCCGCCGTAGGTGTCAACGATGATCTTCCGCCCCGTCAGCCCGGCATCGGCGGCGGGCCCGCCCACGATGAAGTTCCCCGCCGGGTTGATGTAGTACTGCGTAGCGTCATCAAGCAGCTCCCCGGGGATCGTCGGCGCGATCACGTGCTCCAGGATCCCTCGCTCGATCTCCTCATGGTTTGCGTCGGCCGTGTGCTGCGTCGAAACCACGACTGTCGCTACCCGGTGCGGCCGCCCCTCCGCGTATTCCACCGTCACCTGCGCCTTGCCGTCCGGCCGCAGCCAGGGCAGGCTCCCGGCCCGCCGAACCTGCGCCAGCCGGCGCGTCAGTCCGTCCGCCAGCCACAGGGGCATCGGCATCAGCGACTCCGTCTCGTCGCACGCAAAGCCGATCATCATCCCCTGGTCGCCCGCCCCCTGCAGGTCATAGGGATCGTCCGAGTCGCCCGTCTCGCCCGCGCGCAGCAGACCGCCCGCGATGTCCGGCGACTGCTGCTTGACCCGCACCATCACCTCGCACGAATCTGCGTCGAATCCGAAGCCCGGCTCGACGTAGCCGATCCGTCGCAGCACGCCCCGCACGATCGCGTCAAAGTCGAGCGTCGCCTGCGTCGTGATCTCCCCGAACACCAGCACGAACTCCGACGAGACCGCCACCTCGCACGCCACCCGCGAGTTCACATCCTGCCTCAGGCAAGCGTCCAGCACCGCGTCCGAGATCTGGTCGCAGACCTTGTCCGGGTGGCCCTCGGTGACCGACTCCGATGTCCACAGCTCCCCGGGGAATCCGCCCGCCTCGGGCGCCGCCAAGCTCATGTCCCCGCGTCCCACGAGTGCAGATACCGCTCCTGCTCCGGCGTCAGCTCGTCGATCCCCACCCCCATCGCCGCCAGCTTCAGCTTCGCGACCTGATCGTCGATCTCCTGCGGCACATCCCAGACCCCGGGCGCCGGCCGCGGTTCGGCCCGCACCAGATACTCCACCGCCAGCGCCTGGTTGGCGAAACTCATGTCCATCACGCTGGCCGGGTGCCCTTCGGCCGCCGAGAGATTCACCAGCCGTCCCTCAGCCAGCAGCAGCAGCTCCCGGCCGTCGCTCGTGCGGTGCGCGCTCACGAGGGGCCGGACCTCGCGTTGCTGCTCCGTCATCGCCTCAAGCGCATCGAGATTGACTTCATGATTGAAATGCCCCGCGTTCGCCAGGATCGCGCCCGAGCGCATCCGCTCCAGATGCGGCGCGTCGATCACATGGATATCACCGGTCACCGTAATGAACAGGTCGCCCTGCTCGGCCGCATCCAGCATCGTGCTCACGCGGAATCCGTCCATCACCGCCTCCAGCGCCCGCAGCGGCGCCACCTCCGTCACGATCACCTGCGCGCCCATCCCCCGCGCCCGCGACGCGACCCCACGCCCACACCAGCCGTAGCCCGCTACCACCACCACCTTGCCCGCCAGCAGCAGATTCGTCGCCCGGATGATGCCGTCGAGCGCGCTCTGCCCCGTCCCGTAACGGTTGTCGAACATGTGCTTCGTCGCCGCGTCGTTGACCGCGATGATCGGGTAGCGCAACGCCCCCTCAGCCGCCATCGCCCGCAGCCGAATGACCCCCGTCGTCGTCTCCTCGCAGCCGCCGATCACGTCGTCGATCAGCTCCTGCCGGTCGCTGTGCAGCTTCGAGACCAGGTCTGCCCCGTCATCGACGGTCACCTGCGGACGTGCGTCGAGCACCGCCCCGATGTGGTCGTAGTAGCGCTCGTTGCTCTCGCCCTTGATCGCGTAGACACGCATCCCGGCCCGCTCGACCAGCGCCGCCGCCACCTCGTCCTGCGTCGAGAGCGGGTTGCTCGCGCAGATCGTCAGCTCCGCTCCCGCCGCCTGCAGCGCCAGCGCCAGGTTGGCCGTCTCCGAAGTCACGTGCAGGCAGGCGCCGATCCGCACGCCGTCCAATGGACGCTCACGCGCAAAGCGCTCATGAATCTGCGCGATCACCGGCATCTCGCGCGCCGCCCAGGCGATCCGCTGCTCCCCCGCGTCGGCCAGGCGACGGTCAAAGATGTCAGAGGTCCCCGCGCCGCTCACTGCAGCACGACCTCGCCTCGGCCCTCCGCGCGACGGCGCGCCACCCAGCGGCGTAGCGAAGTCGAGATGCTCCCCGAGCGACGGCTGGCGCTGGCTTCCACGATCGGGCCGACCTCCTGATAGCCGAGCTTGAGGTACGCGCGAACGGCGGGCGTATTCTGCGGGTCAACCGACAGTACCACCTCGTCCGTCGTCCGCAGCAGCTCCGCCGTCACCGCGCTCGTCGCGCTCGTCGCGTGGCCATGCCCGCGGTGATCGGGATGCGTGAACACGTTGCCCAGCACGGAGATCCCATGAGTCGGGCTGATCGAGTGCGTTCCCGCGATTGCCACCAGCCGCCCCTCGCTGACCACGCCTCGGTAGCAGCCGTCCGCGATGTGCTCGCGTGAATAGCGCGTCGGCCCGCCCTCCGCGCTGTAGAGCCGATTGATCGTCTGCGTGTGCTGCGCGATCAGCGGCAGCGTCTCCCCGCCGACCGGCCTGAAGCTCTCCGCCGTCACCAGCATCCGCATCATCCGCCGCAGGGTCGAGAGCGTATGACCGCGCTGCAGAGCCTCGAGATGCTGCGGCTCGCAGATCGCAAACGTCCGCATCGGCCCCGGATGCAGCGTGAGGATCTGCTCAACCCCCGCCGCGGGACCGAGCAACGTCGTCGCCTCGCCCAGCCCGGCGTGCGAGTGACAGACCAGCGCATCCCCCGCGGCCAGCCGGCACGACCACCACTCGCAGCGGTCCCACGCCTCCGGCTCCAGCTGGGCCAGCGCGTACGCCGCGACGTAGCGCTGCGCCTGCAGCTCCGCCGCCAGGTCCTCTGGGTCGACTCGACGAGTGATCACCAGCCGTTCGCGCGCCAGACCAAGTCGCAGTGAGAGCGTCATGAGATCGACCGCTCCTCCGCCACGACCGACGACAGCCGCTCCCGCGCCCCCTCCGCGCTCGCCCCCAGCAGCCCGTCGATGCCGAACCCCCCAATCGAGAACGACGCAACCGCGCAGCCCCAGCGCGCCGCCTCAACCAGCTCATCGCCCCGCGCCAGCGCGCTCAACAGCGCCCCTGTGAACGCATCGCCCGCTCCGGTCGGGTCGACCACTGTCAGGCCCGGCACCGCCGAGACGTGCACCCGCCGCGCCGCCTCGAAGATCTCCACCCCCTGCGACGCCTGCTTGATGATGATCGTCTCCGGCCCGAGCGCTCGCAGACACTCGGCCGCCGACGGCGGCAGCGCCTCGTCCTCCTCGCTGCCCCCCCAGTCGATCAGCATCGCCGCCTCGTGCGCGTTGATCGACACGAGCTGCGAGCGCCGAACGACGCGCATCAGCCCCGCTCGATGCGTCACGATCTCCCGCTCGATCGTGTCAACCGCGATCAGCCGCGGGTCGCGCAGCTGATCCAGCGCCGTCTCGTTCTGCTGGGGATTGCCCGCCGTCAGAAACACGTACGGCGCATCGAGCAGGTCCGGCTGGATCGTCACCAGGTGCGACTCATACACGCCGGCCCGTGTGTACAGCGTCTCGCGCCGGTCGCCGCTCGGGTCATAGACGCAGGCCCAGCGAAACGTCTCCCCTGGCGCCTGCTGCACGCCGTCGAGCGACACCCCGGCGTCGCGCAGCGGTTGCAGCAGCTCGAAGTCGAAGTCGTCCCCCACCACCGACACCGGCGCCGCCTGAGCCGCGAACTGAGCCCCCAGCGCCGCATGCACCGCCGAACCCCCCAGCAGCTCGTCGACATCCCCTGCCGGACTGTGAATCTCGTCGTATGTCACGGCCCCCACGATCACGACCTCGGCGTTCACGCCAGATACTCGCCCACGAGCAGCGCGTAGCGCTCGCGAGCGGCCGCTGGAATGCGCGTCGGGTCCGTCATGATCGCGCCGCGCAGCGCCCCCGCGGCTGTCGACACCCAGCCGTCCGGCAGGCCCCGTGCCACCGCCGCGACGATCGCTTGCGCCGCCGCGACGTTCTCCCGCACCACCGCCGCCACCGCGTCGGCCGTCACATCTTCCTCACCCTCCCGCCACACGTCGTAGTCGGTCGCCGTGGCGAGCATCGCGTACGCGATCTCCGCCTCGCGCGCCAGCTTCGCCTCGGGAATCGCCGTCATCCCCACGATCGCCGCCCCCCACGAGCGGTGCAGCGCCGACTCCGAGCGCGTGCTGAACGCGGGACCCTCCATGCACACGTAGGTCCCGCCGCGATGCACCGTCTTGCCCACTTGGTCCGCCGCATCCCCCAGCCGCGCGCCAAGGTCCGCGCAGAACGGGTCCGCGAAGCCCACGTGCGCAGCGATCCCGCCCTCAAAGAACGACCGCACGCGGTCGCCCTTCGTGCGGTCGATGATCTGGTCGGGCACCACCATGTCGCCGCGCGCGATCTGCTCGCGCAGCGAGCCCACCGCCGAGACCGCGATGATCGCCTGCACGCCCAACGCCTTGAGCGCCCAGATGTTGGCCCGCACCGGGATCTCATGCGGCAGCCACACATGTCCCCTGCCATGCCGCGGCAGAAACGCCACCCGCTTGCGTTCCAGCGTGCCGATCACGATCTCGTCGCTGGTCGCGCCGAACGGCGTTTCCGGCGCCCACGTCTCCAGGTCCTCCAGCCCCCGCATGTCGTAGAAGCCGGAGCCGCCGATCACCGCGAGCGTCACCCTGGGTTCGGCCATGTCGCTAGTACCTGACCAATGTGCGCAAGGCCGCCTCGTCGAGTCGCCCGCGCCCACCCAGCTCGACGAGCTCGATCAGGACCGCGATCGTCGTCACCTCCGCGCCCGCGTCAGCGAGCAGCCCCGCCGCCGCCTCCAGCGTCCCGCCGGTCGCGAGCAGGTCGTCGACCAGCGCAATTCGCTGGCCCTCGCTCACTGCGTCCGCGTGGATCGCCATCCCGTCGTGCCCGTACTCGAGCTCATAGCGCCGCTCGATCGTCGGCCCCGGCAGCTTGCCCAGCTTGCGCACCGGGATGAACGGCAGGCCGAGCCGCTGGGCGACGACCGCTCCAAAGATGAATCCTCGCGCCTCGACGCCGGCGATTGCATCCACCCCGTCGCAACACGCTGCGTACCAGTCGATCGCCGCGTTGAACGCATCCGGCTGGGCGAGTAAGGGGGTGATGTCGCGAAACAGGATGCCGGGCGCGGGAAAATCGGCGATCGATCGCACCCCGGCGCGGACGGCACGACTCACCTCAGCCCACTCGCTCATGGTGCGTCCGTCCCCCCTGCGTCGGGCTGGCGTGCGCCGGCGCGTCGTCTAAGGCTACGGATGGCCACGCGGCGTGGTCAACGCGCCAGCCGCTGATACGCTGGCGTCTCTGGAGGCGGAGCGTGGGCCACGACCTCATGGACCCCTTGGCGATGTCACCCGCGCAAGTCGAGCGCTCACTCGAAGCGATCGCGCCCTTCTACGAGCTCGATTTTGGCGCAGTCAACGCTGATCTCGATCTCTACCGACAGCTGGCCAGCGGCTTTGGTTGCGCCCGCATCCTCGAACTCGGCGCGGGCCTCGGACGCGTCGCGATCCCGCTCGCCGAGAACGGCCACGACGTGACCGCCCTCGACGCCTCGCCGGTGATGCTCAAGCACGGCAGCACGCCGATGCGCGACGCCGGCGTCAACGTCGTCCAGGCCGACATGCGCGCCGCGCCCGCAACGCTCGGCTCGTTCGACCTCGTGATCTGCGCGCTGGGGACCTTCCAGCATCTGCTGCGCCGCGCCGACCAGGTCGCCACGCTCTGCTCTGCCGCGCAACGGCTGGCGCCGGGCGGTCAGCTCGCGCTCGACGTCACCGCGCCGCGCTCCGACGACCTCGAGGCGGGCGCTCAGCCGCTGCGGCTCGAGTGGGTCCGCGAAGACGAGCGCCTCGGCACCGTTACCAAGCTCTCCAGCCAGGAGCTGGCCGAGCCGCGCGACGCAGCTCACCCGCCCGACAGCGTCGCCCCGATCGCCTGGGTTACCTACATCTACGAGTGCGCCCTTGAGCACGCCGTGCGTCGTAGCGTGGCCCGCTTTCCGCTGCGCGTCGCGATCACGCCGGGCGAACTCGAGGGTCTGCTGCGCGAGGCGCGCCTCCAGCCCCGCGACTGGTATGGCTCCTGGGAGCTCGACCCGCTTGGCCACGGTGATCGCACCATCGTGCTGAGCAGCGCGGCCGCAGCGTGATGAAGATTGCCGCCGTCGCGGCCATGCTGCTCGCGCTCGCAGCCCTGCTGACCAGCGCCTGCGGCGGCAACCCGAACGAGCACATCGAGGCCAACGAGCTCTTCCGCCCCGCAGCCGCCGGCGCGGCCGAGCAGAGCGCGAGCGAGGTTGACGCCCCCTCACAACAGCAGGCAGCCGACGCGCACGCCCAGGCTGAACAGCAAGCACAGCAGGACCAGCAGGCCGATCAGCAACAATCCGCGTCGCAGCAGCAGTCCGATAGCCAGGCGCAGGAATCCGACGACGACGCCGACCAGCAACAAGCCGCGGCCCCGCCGCCGCGCGCCGACGACCTGCTGCGCCGCTACATCAACCCCTCCTACGGCTATAGCCTCGAACTGATCTGCCCGCCATTCTGCGACCCCAGCTCCAACGGCATCGACCGCGCGGCCTTCCTCGCCGAATCCGGCCGCGCGCTGCTGGATGTCACGATCGTCGCCGCGGTGCCCGACGATCAGCTCGACGCAGCCTGGCGCGAGGCGCTCAACGTGCCCGACTTCGTCGACGCCCCCGAGCGCCAGTCGGTCATCCTGCCGCTGGTCGGCGTCGAAGGCTGGCGCTATGTCTGGGAGGAGGACCGCCGCGCCACCGGCGGCTTCCTTGTTCGCTGGGAGGCCACCCTCACGTCGATCGACGGGCTGCTCTACGTCGTCCGCGGCGGCGCCGTCGAAGACGACTACGAGGCGACGCTGCCCGCGCTCGAGCAGGCCTTCGACTCGTTTATCGCCCCGCTCGAATCCCAGGCAACGCCTGGCGAGTATCAGCGTTTCGATTTCTCGTTCGTCTACGGCACGTCCTACGTCGCGCAGGAGTTCGGCGTCCCTTCGTCCAACCCGCCCAACTTTGACGCCGGCATCGTGGTGCTCCAGAGTGAGCAGGCGCTGGATGCGGTGCTGGTCTGGGAGGTCGTCGGTGCGGCCTTCTTCAACGCCGATGTGGCGATCGAGCGCACCCTCGCCGACACGCTCGGCGCGCAGACCAGCTCGAACTTCCGCGACGCGGCGCCGGTCGATGGCCGGCCCGCGCGGATGGCCCTGAGCGAAACGGCCATGGGGGAGGGCCTCGTGCAGATCGCCTCGTATTCCTGGTACTGCAGCGCCAACGGCCGCGAATTCTCGCTCCACGTGATCGATAGCGATGACCCGGAAGCCGCGGCCGTCCCGCTGCTGGCCGGGTTCAGTTGCGAATCGGAAGGCTGATCATGACCACTCCGCGCCGACGAACCACGGTTGCGCTCGACGCGATGGGCGGCGATAACGCCCCGGCCGCGATCGTCCGCGGCGCGCTGCTCGCGGCAGGGCGCGATCCCGACCTCGACATCATCCTCGTCGGCCGCGGCGCCGAGATTCGCAGCATCCTGCCCGCCCCGCAGGCCAACCTTCGCCTTGCGGAGGCCTCCGAGGCGTTCGGCATGGAGGAACAGCCCACCCATATCCGCCAGGCCCGCGACTCCTCGATCATGGTCGGCCTCGGCCTCGTCGCCGATGGCGAAGCCGATGTCTTCCTCTCGTTCGGCAACACCGGCGCCGTGATGGCTGGCTCGTTGCTGCGGCTCGGCCGCATCCCCGGAGTCGCCCGCCCCGCGCTCGGCGCGCTCTTCCACAACGCGCGCGGCACCACCTCGCTGATCCTTGATGTCGGCGCGAACGCCGAGGTCCGGCCCCAATACCTGGGCCAGTTCGCCACCATGGGCAAGGCCTACTTCGAGCGCGTCCTACGCCATCGAAACCCCAGCGTTGGCTTGCTCAACGTCGGCGAGGAGAGCAACAAGGGCACCTCGGTCGCGCAAGAGGCCTACGAACTGCTGACTCGCCAGGAGCCCAACTTCGTCGGCAACATCGAGGGCAACGCGCTGATCCGCGGCGCGGCCGATGTGGTCGTGACCGATGGCTTCACCGGGAACGTCGCCGTCAAGGTCTCGGAGGGTGTCGCCGAGCGTGTCATGAGTGAGCTGAAGAAGAGCGTCAGCCAGCGGCTGCTCTACATGGCCGGCGCCTGGCTGATGCGCGGCGCCTTTGAGTCGCTGCGCGACCAGTGGGACTACGCCCGCGTCGGCAGCGCGCCGCTCTTCGGGATCAACGGCGCCGTGCTGGTCGGCCACGGCCGCGCCAACGCCGAAGCAGTCGCCAGCGGCATTCGATCCGCGCGCGGCGTCGTCGAATCCAACGTCGTCGATTCGATCCGCGAGGCCGTCGCCGGCACCGCCGCCGAGGACGATTCCGACGCGGCCGGCGGCGATTCGCAGGTGCGCGACGAACGCCGGCATCGGGTATAGTTGCCGCCGACACAGCTCGGGCGGACTGCCGCGTTTACGCTGGGTATATCGCCCGCATCAGATGCGCGAGTCGATGGAGGAGCACTGACATGTCGAAGCCAACCGAAGTCACCGATGGCAGTTTCCAGGTCGATGTCCTGGACAACGATCTCCCCGTGCTGGTCGATTTCTGGGCCCCCTGGTGCGGCCCCTGCCGCATGGTCGCGCCGGTCGTTGACGAGCTGGCCCAGGAGTACGACGGCAAGGTCGCCTTCTTCAAGCTGAATACCGATGAGAACCCCGGCATCGCCACCACGTACGGGATTCGCAGCATCCCCACGCTGCTCGTCTTCAAGGATGGCGAAGTCTCCGGCCAGATCGTCGGCTTCCGGCCCAAGGGCGACCTCGCCAAGCGGCTCGACGAGGCGCTCGTCTAGCACCATCCCGTTTCCCGACTCTCATCGAACGCGGCGTACCGCGCCGCGTTCGTCATGCTGTCCGCGCCCGTCAACCGCATGGTGAGCGCATCCCCCAGCGCCACGGTGATCGAATCCACGGGCGCATGCACGGCTCTCTGCCGTTAGCATGCGTCGGCATGGCCGTGCATTGTGACGCACGGCGCGCTCTCTGACAGACAAGGGGTTGAGCATGAAGGTCGGCGTCCACTTTAACTTCCAGAACTACACGGATTGGGAGCGCTTCGAGGCGCAGCAGATCGCCGAGGAGCCGATCATCTCCGACGCCAAGCTCTATGAGGAGGACCTGCACCTCGGCGGGCTCGTCGAGCCGCTGGGGTTCGACTCCTATTGGTGCATCGACCACCACTTCTCGCCCTACATCATGACCGCCGGGGCGATGCAGAATCTCACCTACTTCGCCGGCAAGACCGAGCGGATCGACTTCGGCACGATGGTCATCGTGCTGCCCTGGTACGACCCCGTCATGATCTCCGAGCAGATCGCGGTGCTCGACAACATGCTCCAGGGCCGCAAGCTTACGCTCGGCCTCGGCCGTGGCGCAGCCAAGCGCGAGTTCGAGGCCTTCCGCTCGCCGATGGGCGAATCGCGTGACCGCTTCATGGAGTCGCTGGAGGTCGTGCGCAAGGCGCTGACCCAGGAGTTCTTCTCCCACGAGGGCGACTTCTACACCATCCCCGAAACCACCATCCGGCCCCGCCCGCGCAACCCGCAGCGGTTGCTCGACTCGATGCGCGTCGCCTGGATCTCCCCGGAGACGCTGGAGATCGCTGCCAACGCCGGCCTCGGCATGCTCTTCACCAACTCCAAGAAGTGGGACGAGTACCAGGCCGACGTCAAGCGCTTCAACGAGATTCGCGTCGGCCAGGGCTGGGCTCCGCGTCAGCCGACCGTCGTCGCCAACGTGGCCTGCTTCGACACCGAGGAGGAGGCCTGGGACGTGATGCTCGCGGCCACCGGCGAGTTCCAGGAGAGCGTCGAGCGGCACTACCGCTTCTCCGAGTCCGCCCGCTTCGCAGCGACCAAGGGCTACAAGTACTACGCCGAGTTCGGCCGCACGAACGAGAAGACCACCCCGCAACAGCGCGCCCAGTTTGCCGCCATGCCGCAGGCCTGGGGCACGCCCGACATGGTCATCGAAAAGCTCAAGCACATCCAGCAGATGACGGCCGCCGAAGAGCTGATCGTGAACTTCCGCTTCGGTGGAATGCCGGTCGAGACCGGCGAGCGCAGCATGCGCCTGTTCGCCTCCGACGTGCTGCCGGCCATCCAGGCGATGGACGGCCCGCTCCCCGAGGCGCTGTCGGGCCGCGTGGCGGAACCCGTTTCCGCCGACTAGCAGCGGAGCTGCCCGATGCCGATCGAGCTGCACGGGGACTGCGGCGAGCGCTTCGCTGCGCTCCGCGCGGCGTTCGCCGAGAACTTCGCCTCGCAAGGCGAAGTCGGCGCATCGCTCTGCGTCGTCGAACGCGGCGAGATCGTCGTCGACCTCTGGGCAGGCTCGGCCGACGCGGCCGGGTCGCGACCCTGGCAGCGCGACACGATCGCCAACGTCTACTCCACCACCAAGGGCGTCGCCGCGGTCGCTGCGGCGATGCTCGTCGACCGTGGCTCGCTCGATGTCGAGCGCCCTGTCGTCGACTACTGGCCTGAGTTCGGTCAGGCCGGCAAGGAATCGATCACCGTTCACCAGCTCCTGACCCACGAGGCCGGGCTCGTCGGAGTCGACGAGGAGCTGCCCGACGGCGCAGCGCTCGACTGGGATTACATGATCGGCGCTCTGGAGCGCCAGGCGCCGATGTGGACCCCCGGCGAGGGCCTGGGCTATCACGCGATCACTTACGGGTGGCTCGTCGGTGAAGTGATTCGGCGGATCGACGGCCGCAGTTGCGGCGAATTCGTCCGCGACGAGATCTCCGCCCCGCTGGGCGTCGATTTCTACATCGGCCTGCCCGAATCGGAGGACGCACGGACCGCCGAGCTGATCCCGGCGCCCGGTACGCCGGGCCTCAACATCCCGCCCGACGGGCTCGCCGCAAAGGCGCTCGGTCTCGCCTCGCCGCGGTTGGCCAGCGGCGTCAACACACGCGAGTGGCGAGCGGCTGAGTTTCCCGCTGCGAACGGCCACGGCAACGCCCGCTCGCTCGCCACCATCTACGGCGCGATGGCCGCGGGCGGCGCGCCGCTGATGTCGGCCGATTCCGTCGATCGAGCCGCGGCCCATCGGGTCACCGCGGAGGATCTGGTGCTGGGCTTCGAGGTCCGCCGCGCGCTGGGCTTCATCCTCAGCACGCCGGGCGGCCGCTACGAGTGGGGCCCCAACCCGCGCACCTTCGGCCACTCCGGCGCCGGCGGTTCGCTGGCCTTCGCCGACCCCGACCGGGGCATCGGCTTCGGCTACGTGATGAACCAGATGTCCGCCGGCCTCGGCGCCGACCGCCGCTGGGCCCCAATGCTCGACGCACTCTACGCCAGCCTCTGAACAAGTCGGCTCACTGCCGATGCCGGAAGAGCGGATCTGCGGGCTCCATTCGTGGTGGCCCCCCTCTGTCACGGCGTGACAGAGGATTCCTAGGCGGCCTGCTCTTGCTTGAGACGATCGAGGTGATGGCGGAGTTCGGCCTCCACCGTCTTGCGGCGTTCGGGGGTCCAGCCGAGGTCGCGGGCGATGTCGAGGGCGGGTTGGCGCGTGTTGGCGGCGAATGGGCCGCCGGACTTGTGGAACGCGCCGATTCCGACCACGTGCGCGCCCGTCTCGACGATCCGGCGCGCAAACTCGGGCGGATTGTCGAGCGGTAGCAGCGGGCCGATGCGGATGCCGACGCGCAGCCCCGCTTCGACGAGCTGAGCCGCGGCGTTGAGGCGCTGGTCGATGCTCGCGCACTGCGGCTCGAACCGCCGGCGGACCTCCTCCGAATCGGTCGTGATGCTGAGATTCACCCGCAGCCGCTCGAAGCTGTGGAACAGATCGATGTCGCGCGTGACGAGCGGACTGCGCGTCTGCACCGTCAGGTGGGCCCCGCGCCGCGCGAGGATCGGGAGCAGCGAGCGAGTCAGCTCCAGGCGGTGCTCGATCGGCTGGTAGGGGTCGGTTGCCGAACTCATCAGCACCGACTTGCGGTGCAGGTCCTGCCGGCAGTTGCGCAGCTTCTCCAGCGCATTCGTCTTCACCCGCACCCACCGCCCCCACGACTCGCGGCGCGCCTCGTCGGCGGTGAAGAACGCCGCGTAGCAGTAGGTGCAGGCGAAGGTGCAGCCCTGATAGGGGTTGAGTGCGAAATCCAAGTCGGCCAGCCGCCCGGTCGGCCGGGTCAGGATCGCCGTTGCATCTGCGTAGCTGACATCGGCGAGCCCAAATCGCTCAGGCTGAATCGGGGCCGGGTTCGGGTCGAAGAGGGAGAGCTGTGGCATTCACGAATAGTACATGAGTGCTAGATGAGGGGCAAGCACGCGGATCGGTCCGCGCCAGCCGCCAGCGCTGGGCAGAGTCGGTTGGCGGCCATGAGCTCCGCCGCTAGTGCCAGACCCGCGAGAGGTCGACAGTCAGTCCGGGCAGCTCGGGGTCGCCGCTGGTCGCCGCCGGCCGTTCGAGCTCCTGCGGTTCTCGGCCCGGTCGGTACACCCACAGCCGGCTCTGCTGCTGGTCCACGAGCCAGCCGAGCCGCGCGCCGCAGTCGATCCAGTGGACCATTTTCTCCTGCTGATTCTTGAGACTCTGGCCGGGCGAGAGGACCTCAAGGACAAAGGCGGGGCAGAGGCGCATGATCCCGCGGTGCTCCTCGTCGCTCAGCCCGTCCCACTGCTCCTGGGTCAGCCATGAGGCGTCGGCCATCCGCACCGCGCCGTCGGGCAATCGGTACATCGCGCCGGAGGTGAGCGCTTGGCCGCCGACTACGCGACCCCAAGCGAACAGCTGCACGAAAATCTCAGACTCGGCGAACGTGCTGTCGGTTCCGGGGAACGACACAATGACCAGCGCTCCTTTCGCCGACCGCTCAAACCTGAGGCCCCCGTTGACTGCTTCGATCTGTAGCAGCAGCTCGTCGGTCAGCGGCATGTCCGGCGGGAATTGGATCTCGAGCAGCTCAGCCGTCTGCGGCTTTGGGGGCGCCAGGACCATTGCATCCGCTCCATTCCGGCGACACGCAGCCACGATAGCGGCGTTGCAGCCTGTTCACATGTTCTACTCTGAACGCGCTGAACGCTCAGCCTTCAACCCCGGTAGCTCGTTGACTGCCGTCCGGACGGCCCCGGCCAGCTCTGCGTAGCTACAGGCGTGGCCGAGCGATGCGAGCGGATTCAGGCTGATCGTCTTCTGGCCGGGCGGCAGCCGGTGCTCGGGAACGAACCGTCACTGATCCGGTTGGTGGTGGTCGGGCCGTCGACAACGCGCCGCGACCCCGCTGCTTCGGTGTTTTGCCGATAGGGAAGCTCTGAGTAACTCTTCCCCCCGCACGTCGCGGGGGAGATGTCACGGAGTGACAGAGCGGGCTCCCCCGCTCCGCAACGGGTCGGCCCCCTTCTGCCTTCGGCATCTCCCCCCGCTCCGCGGGGGGAGAGGGGATCCGGATTCCGCTGACCACCCAATGTGGTCAGCGGGGGCGAGAGGGGACCCGGATTCCGCTGACCGCTCAATGTGGTCAGCGGGGGCGAGAGGGGACCCGGATTCCGCTGACCGCTCAATGTGGTCAGCGGGGGCGAGAGGGGACCCGGATTCCGCTGACCGCTCAATGTGGTCAGCGGGGGCGAGAGGGGACCCGGATTCCGCTGACCACTCAATGTGGTCAGCGGGGGCGAGAGGGGACCCGGATTCCGCTGACCGCTCAATGTGGTCAGCGGGGGCGAGAGTTATTCAGAGCTTCCTAGCGTGCGCCGCGGATGAGTTGGCCGGGGCGGGCGCCGGTCTCTTCGCCGTGGCGACTGATCACCTCGCCGGAGACGACGGTGGCGACGTAGCCGGACGATTTCTGGATCAGCCGCATCGCGCCGGTCGGCAGGTCGTGCCGCGCTTCGGGCAGGGCCAGTTGCAGCGCGTCGTAGTCGATGACGTTGACATCGCCCTTCATGCCGGGCTGCAGCACGCCGCGGTCGCCGAGTCCGTAGAGTTCGGCGGTGTCGTGGGTCATGCGCTTGACGACCCACTCGAGCGGCAGGCGCTCGCCGCGGTCGCGGTCGCGGGTCCAGTGGGTGAGCAGGAAGGTTGGCATGCTGGCGTCGCAGATCACGCCGACGTGGGCGCCGCCATCGGAGAGCCCGATCGCGCTGCGCGGGTGCATCAACATCTCGCGGGTCGGCTCGAGGTCGCCGTTGGCGTAGTTGAACATCGGCGCGAAGAGCACGTTGTCGCCTTCACCCTCGGCGATGAAGTCGTAGGCGAACTCGAGCGGCGTGACGCCCTGCGCGTCGGCGCGGGCCTGCACGTTCTCGTGCGGCTCGGGCTCGTAGTTGGGCGGGTCGCTCATCGGGTAGAGCTTGTGCCACATCAGGAAGCCGAGCGCCGCGTCGGGCGCGGTGACCTCGCCGAGAATCTTGGCGCGCAGCTGCGGGTTGCGCATTCGCTCGGCGCGCTCGCTCCAGTCGAGGCTGTCGAGCTCGCGGTAGGCGGGCGAGTGGATGAAGGGGTGCCGTCCGCGCAGGGTCAGCAGCAGCGAGATGCCGCGCGCCGCGACCTGCGGGTAGATCTCGGCGCCCTCGTCGAGCGCCTCGAGCGAGGCGTCGAAGGCATGGCGCCAGGCGTCGGGCTCGTTGTCGTATTGCACCATCGCAAAGGTGACGGGTCGGCCGATCTCGCTGGAGAGCTTGCGCATCCAGGCGATTTCGAGCGCGGGCGCGTTGGCGTCGTCGCCGGTCACGCCGGCCGGGGCGACCTCGTAGATGCCGGTGCCGAGCTCGCCGAGCACGCGACCGATTCCGAAGAGCTCATCCTCGGCGGCGAAGGTTCCAGGCACGGGCTCGCCGTCGATGGCGCGGTGGGCGAGGGTGCGCGAGGTCGAGAACCCAAGCGCGCCGGCCTCCATGCCCTCCTTGACGATCGCCGCCATCTCCTGGATGTCCTCGGGGTTGGCGGCCTCGTTCTGCGCGCCGCGGTCGCCCATCACATAGGCGCGGACCGCGCCGTGCGGGACCTGGGTGCCGATGTCGATGGCCATCGGCAGGGTTTCGAGGAAGTCGAGGTATTCGGGGAAGGTCTCCCAGCCCCACTGCATGCCTTCGGCGAGGGCGCTGCCGGGGATGTCCTCAACGCCCTCCATGAGGCCGATCAGCCAGTCGCGCTTGTTCGGCGCGGCGGGCGCGAAGCCGACCCCGCAGTTGCCCATGACGACGGTGGTGACACCGTGCCAGAACGATGGGGTGAGCAGCGGGTCCCAGGTGATCTGGCCGTCGAAGTGGGTGTGGATGTCGACGAAGCCGGGCGTGACGAGCAGGCCGTCGGCGTCGATCTCTTCACGGCCGCTGTCGGTCACTTCGCCGACGATCGAGACGAGGCCGTCATCGATCGCGACATCAGCGTGTCGGGCCGGTGCGCCGGTGCCGTCGACGACGAGTCCGTTGCGGATTACCAGGTCATGCATGGAGGTCCCCTTCAGTGACGGGGCACGGCCCCGCGAATTGCGGGACAGTATCGCCGATCGGGGGACGGTTCGTCGGGGGAAGAGGGGCGGAGCCCCCGGTCGGCCACAAGGAGTGGCCGACCGAATCCGGGGATCGGCCGACCGAATCCGGGGATCGGCCGACCGAATCCGGGGATCGGCCGACCGAATCCGGGGATCGGCCGACCGAATCCGGGGATCGGCCGACCGAATCCGGGGATCGGCCGACCGAATCCGGGGATCGGCCGACCGAATCCGGGGATCGGCCGACCGAATCCGGGGATCGGCCGACCGAATCCGGGGATCGGCCGACCGAATCCGGGGATCGGCCGACCGAATCCGGGGATCGGCCGACCGAATCCGGGGATCGGCCACCCCAATCCGCCACTCCTACACTCCCGTGCTACTCTCTTAGTAGAACAGGAGTTCCACCCACAATGCCCACCTCCCCACAACGCCGCCGCCGAATCCTCCACGCTCACGAACTCCGCCAGGCCGGCAAATCACTCCGCCAGATCGCCGAGACCCTGGGCGTCTCCCACGCCACCATCCACGCCGATCTCAAACTCTTCGAAACCGACTGGTCCGAGATCGCCGAACAAACCGCCGACGACTTCCTCTTCGAACACGTCACCCTGCTCCGCCGCCGTCTCCACCGGCTCCTCCAGGAAGACCCCACCAAACCCCTCGAAGCCTTCTCCTTCGTCACCGACGGCGGCCGAGTCACACCGCTCGTCGAACGCACCGCCCCCGCCCAGATCGCCCGCCTCCACGAAGTCCACCACCGCGCCATCGCCACTGCACTGCGCGAATACCGCCTGATCCTGCGCGAGCTCCGACCCGCCGCCAGAGCCCGCGCCCTCGCCGACGCAGAGGCCGAAGCCTTCGACTACCCCGACGACCAACTGACCGACGCGCCGCGACCCAAGGCCCTCCCCGATCCCGCCAAGACCCAACCCAAGCTGAACGAACCCAACCAGCTCCGACCAACCGGCCCCCCAGCCTTCGAGCCATCCCCAACCCCCGAGCAACGCGAACGCCAGACGCTCTCGATGATGGCCGACTACAAGCGCAGCAAGACAAACCCAACCAATCCTGACCAACTCCAACCACCCCGACCAGATACACAGCCACTCGAGCCGTCAACCGCCAAAACTCCCCCGGACACCCGAACCACCGACCCCACCAAGCCCCCCGAAACCGAAGCCGAACTAGAGGCCCGCATGCACGCCGAACTCGACATCCTCGAACAAGCCGCCCTCAAACGCTTCCCCCAACTAGCCCAAACCGACTAGTGGACGGTCCGATCGCGCGTGCGGACGGATCGGCGGGCCGTCGGGGATAAGGCGCTGCGGCGGGTACTGGCCGGTCGCATGGATTCCTGCCTACGCAGGAATGACGTAGGGGGAAGCAGGAGTGACGGAACAACCAGCAGCTCCCGAGCCAGCGCGAACATACAAGGAGCGATGGAGGAGGGGCGGATTTGGTGGGCAGAGCCAGGCGAGCGGACGACCGGGGGGAGAGTTACTCGGAGCATTCCTAGCGCTGGTGGATCAGGGGCTCGCCGGGGATGGGGCTGCGGGCGTGGACTACGTAGTCGCTGCGGATGCTGCCGATGTAGAGGTCCTGCATGTCGGGGCCGCCCCAGGAGACGTTGGTGGGGGCCTGCATGATCGTGCCTTCGAGGTCTTCGATCATGGTGACCGACTCGCCGCCGGGGGTGATGGCGATGACCTTGTTGGACATCGGCAGCGTGACCCAGAGGTTGCCTTCTTGGTCGAAGCCGCAGCCGTCGGTGAGGCCGAGTTCGCCGCGCTGTTGGGCGTTGAGCGGGCGCATCGCGGCGAGGTCCGCGACCGATTTGCCCAGCAGCGGGCCGTATTGCTCGGGGTCGCCGAGCGTGCCGTCGGCGTTGATCGGGAAGCGCATCACGTTGCAGCCGGTTGTCGAGCAGACGTAGGCGTTCTGCTCCTGCGGGTCGAGGGTGATTCCATTGGCGAAGAGGATCTCGGTCGCGAGCATCGTTGTCGAGCCGTCGGTCTCGATTCGGAAGAGGAAGCCGTCGGGGCCGCCGGAGAAGGCGTCGGGGCCGCTGCGCGAGGTCGAGTGGGTGACCCAGATGCGGCCCTGCGAGTCGACGTGGGGATAGTTCGAGGCGACCAGCGGAATGCCGTCGACGGTGTCGACGAGCACTTCGACCTCGCCCGTCTCGGTGTCGAGGCGCTGGACGGGGCCCGTGCCGCTGTCGCCATCAAGCCCGCCGACGTTGGCGATGATGATGCGGCCCTCGCGGTCCATGTTGATGCCGTTGGGTGAACCGCCGGCATTGCCGACGCGGTTGAGCGACCCGTCGGCCAGGACTTCGGCGGCGGCGCTGGCCTGATCGGAGAGCCAGACGCGGTTGTCGCGGGAAACGACGACGTCTTCAGGTCGCTGGACGCCGAGGCCGACCTTGCTGAGCTGGTCGAGGGAGATGGGAGTGAGTGGCATGTGGGCGGCCTTCTGGATGTCGTGCTAGCTGTCGGGACTGGATGGTAGCTGCGCCAGAAGATCAGCTGCGCTGGGACAGCGGTCGCGCAGGACGCAGACCTCGCAGCGGGGTCGTCGGGCGTGGCAGACGCGGCGTCCATGGCGAATCAGCGAGACGTGGAAGTCGTAGTAGCGGTCGGCGGGCAGCTGGGCTTCGAGCGCGTCGTGGGCCTTGACGGCGTTGACCTTGGCGCCGATCAGCCCGAGCCGCTGCGAGACGCGGTGGACGTGGGTGTCGACGGGCAGGGCGGGTCGCCCGAGCGAGAAGAGCAGCACGCAGGCGGCGGTCTTGGGTCCCACGCCAGGCAGTGAGATCAGCCACTGCTTGGCTTCGGGGATCGGCATGGTCTTGAGGATGTCGGCGTCCCAGGCGGGGCCGAGGCGCTCGCGGAGTTGGGTGAGCAGCTGGCGCATGCGCGCGGACTTGGTCGGGGCGAGCCCGCCGGGGCGGATCGTGTCTTCGAGCTCGTCGGGGTCGCTGTTGAGCACGGCGTCCCAGTCCTCGTAGCGGGCGACGAGTTGTTGGAAGGCGCGGCCGGAGTTGGTGTCGGAGGTGTTCTGCGAGAGCAACGTGAGGACGAGTTCGGTGACAGGGTCGTGAGTCAGCCGCCAGGGTGTGAGCGGGGCCTCCTTGACGAGGCGGTTGATGATCGCGGTGGGTCGTAGGGGCTTGGGGGTCTTGCGTCGGCGGGGCATCAGACGTGTCCGCTGAGTGTGCGTTGGGCGAACGCGCCGGCTGTGGCGGCGGCGATCACGATGGGTTCCCGGGTGTTGAGCGAATTGGTCACGCGGGTAGGGTAGAAGCGGGTCGCGGCGCCAGCGACGCAGTGGCTATAATCGGCGCCAAGAGCGGCTGCGCGCCGCAAGATTTGCAGGATCCTCGAGGAGACCAAGATGGACTACAAGTTCAGCACTGACGACGAGAGCTTCCGCGGCGAAGTGGTCGGATTCATCGATGACAACTGGGTGCCGCCGGAGGGCACGAACGAGCCGGGCGACGACTCCTACTTCCATGCTGAGCGAGCGTTCGAGAAGCGCGCGGCGAGCAAGGGCTGGCTGACGATGGCCTGGCCGACGGAGTACGGCGGGCGCGGCGCCAGCCACATCCAGCAGACGATCTACCGCGAGGAAGCGGCCTACCGCGGCGCACCAGGCGCCGGTGGGCAGGGCATCTCGATGGTCGGCCCGTGTCTGATGCTGCACGGCAACGAGGCGCAGCGTCAGGAGCACCTGCCGCGGATCGCGAGCGCCGAGTCGTACTGGGCGCAGGGCTTCTCGGAGCCGGGCAACGGCTCGGACCTGGCCGGCCTGCAGACGCGCGCGGTGCGCGACGGCGATGACTTCGTGATCAACGGGCAGAAGATCTGGACTTCAGGCGCGCACTACGCCGACTGGATCCACGTGCTGACGCGGACCGATACCGAAGCGCCGAAGCATCGCGGGATCTCCTACTTCCTGCTCGACATGAAGACGCCGGGCATCGAGGTGCGGCCGCTGATCAACATGCTCGGCGAGCATGGCTTCAACGAGGTCTATTTCAGCGATGTGCGGGTCCCGGCCAGCAACATGATGGGCGAGTACAACCGTGGCTGGTATGTCGCGGCGACGCTGCTCGACTTCGAACGCTCCGGCGTGGCCTGGTCGGCGACGTCGCGCAAGTCGGTCGAGCTGCTGTCGGAATACGCGTCGGGGCAGGGCGGCCGTCGTGGCGGCGCAAGCCTGATCGACGATCCGGGCGTCCGCAACGGTCTGGCCAATCTGGCGATCGAGTCGGAGATCGCACGGCTGATTTCGTATCGAGTGGTGGACATGCAGAGCAAGGGCCTGGTGCCGAACCACGAGGCGTCGATGTCGAAGATGTTCGGCAGCGAGCTGGGCCAGCGGGTGGCGCGCTTTGGGGTGAACATGATCGGTCTGGCGGCGCAGCGGATCGACCCGGACGACCCGGCGGCGCCGTTGGCGGCGCGTCTGGGCCGGGGCTACATGTCGAGCGTGCCCAGCACGATCGCAGCCGGCACGAGCGAGATCCAGCGCAACATTATCGCCACGAGGGGTCTCGGTCTGCCGCGGCAGTAGGGGCGTCGCGGGCGGCTCGTGGCATGCATGCTGGAGTGCAAGATTCCGGAGAGGCCGCGATCCCTGCGGAGAAGCCTATTCCGCGTCCGATGAGGACCCGTCGCCCTCCAACATGGTTCGACCCGGAGTGGCAGCCGTATCTCGCCCAGCAATGGCGGAAGTCGCGTCGCCTCAATGAAGAGGCCAAGCGAAGGCATGACGAAGCGCCCAAGCGGAGACCTGCGCGTAAGTCCCACTGCTCCGACCTTCCCTGCCGGTGGCGGTGTCACGAAGTGACGGTGGGGAGCTTCCGCTATCTGGTGAGGGCGCGCCCGGAGCCCCCCTCTGCCGGCGGCCTCTCCCCCCGCGGAGCGGGGGGAGAGGGGAAATGGAGATTACGCGCAGGTCTCCAAGCGGCAATCGACAGGGTGACCGGACCGGACTCTCAGACGGAAGAACCTGTCTGGGAGGAGATGGAGCTGAATGGTGGGGCGCTGGACGAGGGTCGCGAACTCCGGCGCGACTGCTTTCGTCGCTATCAGCCTACGTACGGCTGGCGGCTCTCGATCCAGAGCAGCGGCCATGGCCGCTCTCTCTGTGCCAAAGTTGCTGCCGGCCCCCAGATAGCAGATGGCCATGCTATTCTGACGTGGCGAACCCGAAAGCGGTTCGATCTGCTGGCGACGGTGGTGTGATCGTCGACGAGCGCAGAGTGAGCGTGCGAGGAGTGCGTGGCGAGTGGGAAACGAAGAGTTCGCGGTAGTGCCGCCGGCAGGCATCGACATGTCGGACTCGTTTAATCGAATGCAGCGCGTGAAGGCAGCGCGCGAACGGGCGAGTAAGGCCAGGAACGGCAAGCCGCTTGTCTGGCGGTGGCGACGCAAGCCTCCGATCGCGTCCGATGACGAGATCCGGAGCGAGCGACTGGGGTCGCTGCTCAACCGCCGACAGCCAAGTGAATGAGCGGCTTTGGGCCGGTGTCGGATGAGGGCTTTGGCGGGCAACTGACGCCGATTTCCGACGCGCTGCAGCGCAGAAGAAACGGCCGTCAAGAACAGATTCGGGACTATCAGGAGGCATTCGACTGCCGATTGGTGGTGCTTCTTGGAGAGCTGGGTCCGTACAGCGTCGAACTCTTTGAAGAGACGTTGTTCGGCGCCGACCCGGGCCGCGACCTGCACGTGATGCTCGCTACGCCGGGTGGCGATGGCGAAACAGCGGTGCGCCTGGTGCGCCAGGCGCAGGCGCATGCTCGCGAAGTCACTGTGATTGTGCCCGATCAGGCAAAAAGCGCTGGGACGCTGTTCGTGCTGGGCACGCACCACATTCTGATGGGACCGACAAGCGATCTCGGTCCGGTTGATCCACAGCTGCACATGCCCGATGGGACGCTCGTCGCAGCCAAGACAATCATCGCTGCGGTTGAACACGCCGAGGAGCAGGTACGCGAGCATTCGCAGACATTCGAACTTCACGCCTTCCTGTTGGCAGATGTGAACGGTCTTCAGGTGCAGGAAGCCCGCGAAGCGATCGGGCGGTCAAACGCTTTGGTGCGTGAGGCGTTGGCTTCGTGCCCCGGCCGCGACGACGCCAACGTCGAGGTGATGGCTCAGCAGGTGTCGCCGCGGCTGATCGACGAACCGCAGAGCCACCTCGCGACCATCTCGGCGCGAGATGCCGAGCAGTTGTCGATGCCCGTGATCCATGCGGATCCGTCCGGGGACCAATGGAAGCGCGTGTGGCGCCTCTGGGCGGAGTACTTCGCGATCCCCGAGACATGTGTCTACGAGGGTGAGATCGCTTCGTACGTGTTCAACTGAGTCACGCCGAGGTAGCGCGGCCAGTGCGCCACCGCACTTACTCGACGGTGTCGACGGAGGACTCCAGGTCCTCGAGGTGCTGGCGGACGTGGGCGAGGGTGACGTTGGTGAGGACTTCTAGGAGCGTGCCCTGGGCGCCGCCGGCGGAGCGGGTGGGTTGATTTAGGAGCTGCTCTTCTGCCTCGGCGATGGCGCTGATGGTGGACTGGCGGTTGCGGGCGAACTCTTCGAGCAGCTCGGGGATCGTGGCGTCGGCGCGGTTGCTGACCTGGCGGTGGTTGTAGGCGTCCATGTTGAAGCTGCCGCTGGCTGAGCTGGTGGGGCGCGCTTCGGCGGGGCTGCGGGCCTGCTCGATCAGGCGTGGGTAGGTCCACTCGATCGCGGCGAGATGAGCGAGCAGCTGGCGGGCCGACCAGCCGTTTTCGTAGACACCGCGTTCGAGGTCGTCGGCGCCGATGGCGGCGACGACCTCCGGCAGGCGCGCGGCGTCATCGCGGAGCGCGGCGAGGAGGTCGTCGCGGGTCTGCACGTCGGTCATGCTGGCGCCTCTTCGGGGTTGGGGAAGGGATCGTGGGTGAGTTCGGCGCTGCGGCGCCAGAGCGCCTCGGCGGCATCGGGATCGCGCGCGGCGTCGCTGGGCTGGGCGAGCTTGTGGCGGTTGAAGTAGCCGCCGCCGTGCTCGCGCATGGCGGGCTCGGCCGCAGCGTCGACGACGGGCGCGGCGCCCTTCTTGGCCGAGAGCAGGAAGATCTGGAGGACGCGCCAGCCGAGTCCGATGAGGCCGCGCATGTCGCCGTCGGCGCCGAGCTTCGTGCGCACGCCTCCAGGGTGGATCGCGATGCTGGTGAGGCCCTGGTCGGCGTAGCGGCGCTGCAGCTCGCGGGTGAAGAGGACGTTGGCGAGCTTCGAGGCGGCGTACGAAGACCACCCGCCCCAACGCTGCTGGAGTTGCAGGTCGCCGAGGTCAAGGGGATCTGCGCGGACGTGCATCAGCGAAGTGACGTTGACGACGCGCGGGTCAGCGGATTCGAGGATGCGCTCGAGCAGCAGGCCGGTCAGCAGGAAGTGGCCGAAGTGGTTGACCTGGAGCGTGCGCTCGATGCCGTCTTCGGTGATGACGCGCTCTGAGACGTTGATGCCGGCGTTGTTGATCAGGGCGTCGATCTGTGGGAGTTGTTCGAGTGCGTCGGCGGCGCATTGGCGGACCGAGGCGAAGCTGGCGAGGTCGAGTTGGAGCAGCTTCGCTTCGACTCCGGCGTCGCGGAGGATGCGGATCGCGTCCTCGCCGCGGCCGGGATCGCGGGCGGTGACGGCGACGTTCCAGTCGCGGCGGCCAAGTTCGATCGCGGCGGCGAGGCCAATGCCGCTGTTGGCGCCGGTGATCAGGGCGGTGGGCACTCGGCTGTCAGTTCCCAACGGCCTGGACATCGACCTCGATGTCGACCGAGTCGTCATCCACCGTAGCCTCGTCGTCGGGGCCCCCGCGTCTCGGCCCGGCATAGAGGCTGATCTCAAGTCCCCTCAGTGCCTCAATGACCGCGGCAAGGGTCGGTTCGCCGTTGGCGACCAGTGTGTGATTCGGGCCAACATATCGGCCGATCCCCGTGACCAGGTCAGTCAACTCTTTCGAACGAGCGACGTCTCCGATCGTCTCGATGACGCCCACAGGGTCGTCATATTGCAACGCCAGATCCAAGGCGCTGATGCAATCCCGATGGTCGCGGAGGTGCTCAGCAGGATCCCAAGGGCGCAAATCGAGCTCGTCCATCGTTCCGCTCCTTCGCCTCAGCTGCGTTGCGTGAGATCGATCGCCGTGCGGATGTCCTGCGTCTGACTGCGTTTGTCGCCTCCGGCGAGCAGAATCACGAGCGAGCCGCCGCGCTCAATGTAATACACGCGATAACCGGGGCCGTAAGGGATGTGGAGTTCCGAAACACCACGGCCTACTGCTCGGACATCGCCTGGATTGCCACGGCGCACGCGACGAATGCGCGCATCGATCCGCTCCCTCGCTCGCTCATCGCGAAGCCTGTCGTACCAGCGACGGTACACACTTGTGGTGAGAACATCCTTCATCGCCGGCGTGTCCTGGAGCACATCTCGCTAAACCAGCCGACGGCGTCCGTGAAGGCCTGGTCCAGCGAGGTTTGGGGGAGGCTCAGCTCGTTGATCGCTTTGCTGATGTCGTACCACTGGCGGCGACGCGAGATGCGGACGCCGGCGATGGTGGCGCGGGGGGTGCGGTGGGCGAGGACGGCGGCGGCCTCATCGACGGCGGCCCACGCGTAGGCGACTTGCCAGGGGATGGCGAGGTTCGGTGGGTTGGCTCCGGCGGCCACGGCTGCGCGGGTGATGATTTCGCGGAGCGTGAGATTCCCCTGTGCATGGCCAAGGATGTAGCGCTGGCCGATGCGGCCGCGCTCGGCGGCGAGGATGTGACCGCGCGCGACATCGGCGACGTGGACGACGTTGAGGCCGGCGCTGCTGATGTAGGCAGGCATTCGGCCGCCGGCGGCGTCGGCGATCAGGCGGCCGGTCGGCGTGGGCTTGCGATCGAGCGGGCCGATCGGGGCGGTGGGGTTCACGACGACCGCGGGCAGGCCCTCGGCGGCGACCATCCGATGGACGAGTCGCTCGCTGACGATCTTGGTGCGCTCGTAGGGACCGGGCGCGCGGCTGGCGTGGGCCCAGTGCTGTTCGTCGGCCAGAGCGCTCATGCTCCCGACGCTGCCGATTGCGGCGACGGAGGAGGTATGGACGATCCGGTCGACCTGGTGTCGCAGCGCGGCGCGCATCAGGTGGTCGGCGCCGAGCACGTTGGCTCGCCAGGTGTCGCGCCGCGCGCGGCGGGCGAGGTCGTAGCGCGCGGCGACGTGGAAGAGCGTGTCGACGCCCGCGAGCGCGCGATCGAGCGAGTCGGGGTCGGTCAGGTCGGCGTCAACCACTTCAACGTCGAGGCCGTCAAGGTTCGCGCGGTCGCTGCCGGGTCGTGCGATGGCGCGGGCTTCGGCGCCGGCGTCGAGGACGGCGCGGAGGACGTGAGCACCGATGAAGCCGGTGGCGCCGGTGACCAGCGCGAGCTTCACCGGCCGTCGGCGGCGACCGCGGGGATGATGTGCAGGAGGGCCTCTTCGAGCGCGCGGAGCGAGCGTCCGAGGTTCAGCCGCAGGCGCAGGAGCTCACGCGCGAGGCCGGGGCGACGGGCGATGGCGGTGGCGATGACGACGGGGTTCGGTCGGCGCGTCCAGGCGGTCGGCTCGGCGGGCACGTCCTCGTCGATCGCGTCGATCACGACGCGGACGGCGCAGAAGGGGATGCCGGCGGAGGCGCATGCCTCGGCCCACTCGGAGTCTTCCATCTGCACGATCGCGGCGCCGGTGTCGGCTGCGGCGGACTTCTCCGCGGCGGTGGCGAGGACGCGTGCGGAGGTGAGGGAGTCGCCGAAGTCGGCGTCGATGTTGGCGCTGTGGAGGGTGCGCTCGATGACGCGGCGGAGGCGCTGATCGGTCGTCCAGGCAGCGTCGCTGTCGGCTCGCAGGACGCGTTCGCTGACGACGATGTCGCCGCAGCGCAGGTCGGCGCGGAGTCCGCCGGCGATGCCGACGCTGAGCACGGCCTGCACGTCCTGAGTCTCCAGCAATTCTTCAGCAGTGATGCGGGCGGCGGCCAGCCCGGGCCCGCTGACGACGCTGAGGGTGCGGTCGGAGGTGAGCAGGTGCTGCCCGGCCTGGGCGGCTGCGCCCTCGGAGGGGAGCGCGGCGACGATCGCAAGCCGTGCGCTGGGGGATGCGACGGGGGTCGCGTTGGGCTGGGCGGTTGCTGGTGTGGTCATGAGTTCCGTGGGTCGGCTTGCGCGCGAGCCGGTGGGCGTGGGTGCGCGCGTGCGTGTGAGTGTCGCATGTTGATGCGCTGCGCGCGGGTAGCATGTTCGGAACGATCAGGAAGCGACCTGTCTGAATGGGGGGCTCGGTGTACGAGACGCTGCTGTACGACGTCGATGACCAGATTGCAACGATCACGCTGAACCGTCCGGAGCGGCTGAACGCGTTGAACGGGACGCTGCTGCGGGAGATGCGCGAGGCGACCGAGGCTGCTGCGGCGGATACCGATGTGCGGGTGGTGATCCTCACGGGCGCCGGGCGGCTGTTCAGCGCTGGCGGCGACCTGAAGGACGGGACGGGCGCGGAGCGGAACCTTGAGGCCAGCATCGGGAGCCTGCAGTACTTCGAGCGGACGGCGCTGCTGCTGCATGAGATGGCGAAGCCGACGATCTGCGCGCTGAACGGAGGCGCGGCGGGGGCCGGCTGCTCGATCGCGCTCTCTGCCGACCTGCGCTACATGTCGGAGTCGGCGTATCTGTACACCGCGTTCCTGAAGGTCGGCGTGTCGGGCGATTTCGGGGGGACCTGGACGTTGCCGCGGCTGGTCGGCCTGGGCCGGGCGCGGGAGATGTACCTGCTGCCGGACCGGATCGGGGCGGAGCAGGCGCTGGGGATGGGTCTCGCGAACGGGGTGTTCCCGGCGGACGAGCTGATGTCGGGGGTGCGCGCGATCGCAGAGCAGCTGCGTGATTCGCACCCGCTGGCGGTGGGCCAGATCAAGGCGAATCTGAACGACGCGTTCTCGATTCCGTTCTCGGAGGCCTTGCGGCGCGAGGCGGACCGGATGCGTCGCCTCGGTCAGAGCGAGGACTCGGCGGAGGCGCGCAACGCGTTCATCGAGAAGCGCAAGCCGGTGTTCAAGGGCCGCTAGCACGGCGGCCGCAGGAGAGGGAGCCGATCATGCTGCGGATGCGACAGATTTGCCTGGTGGCCGAGGACCTGGACACGATTGAGGCGCATCTGCGCGGCGTGTTCGGGCTGGAGATCTGCTACCGCGACGAGGGCGTGGCGGTGTTCGGGCTGCACAACTTTCTGATGCCGATTGGGAATTCGTTCCTGGAGGTGGTGTCGCCGACGCGGCCGGGGACTGCCGGTGGGCGCTTTCTGCATCGTCGCGGGGGCGACAGCGGCTACATGGTGATCATGCAGTGCGACGACATGGCCGGGCGACGGGCGCACGTCGGCGAGCTCGGCGTCCGGCTGATCACGGACTCGTCGAACGAGCAGACGGACGGGATTCAGCTGCATCCGCGGGATGTACCGGGTGCGATCGCGGAGCTGCGTTGGAACGTCGGCGACGAGGATGTGGCGGGGCCGTGGTCGCCGGCTGGTCCGAGCTGGGCGCCGGCGCAGCGGAGCGATGTGATCAGTCAGATGGTCGCGGCGGAGTTGCAGGCCGAGGATCCGCAGGCGATGGCGGCGCGGTGGTCGGAGGTGTTGCAGATTCCCCTCGGTGAGGATGCGGCGGGCAATCCGACGGTCGCGCTGGACGACGCGGAGCTGCGGTTTGTCGAGGCGACCGATGGTCGCGGCGATGGGTTGGGCGGGCTCGATGTGCGGACGGTGGACAAGGTGCATGTGCTGCACGCGGCGCATGAGCGTGAGCTCGCGATCTCGGAGGATGAGAGCGTGGTGACGCTCTGCGGGGTGCGGTTCCGGCTGGTGTAACGGGGGGAGATGTCACGGAGTGACAGAGGGGGGCGCCGGCCCCGTCTGACCAGATACCACCACACTGTTGAGCCTGGGACGCGGGCCCCCCTCTGCCTGCGGCATCTCCCCCCGCCGAGCGGGGGGAGAGGGGATCCGGCTTGTTCAGAGCGTTCCTAGCGGATGGTGGCGACGAGGGTGCGGAGGCCGCGCTTGATGTTGCTGCTGGCGTCGATCACGGCGCTGGCCTCGTAGCCGGAGTGGACCATGCAGTCGACGCACTTGGGGTTGCCGCTCTTGACGCCGTAGTTTGCCCATTCGGTTTCTTCGATGAGCTCTTTGAACGTCTGGGTGTAGCCCTCGTCCATCAGGTAGCAGGGGCGCTGCCAGCCGAAGACGGTGCGGGTGGGGTTGCCCCAGGGGGTGCAGTCGTAGTCGATCTCGCCCTTGAGGAAATCGAGGAAGAGCTGCGAGTGGTTGAAGGTCCAGTGATCGGGCGGATCGTCGAGGATCTCGCGGAAGAGTTCCTTGGTCTGGTTGCGGGCCAGGAAATGCTCCTGGTCGGGCGCCTTCTCGTAGGGGTAGCCGGGCGAGATCATCAGACCGTCGACATCGAGCTCCATGAGCCGGTCGAACATCGCGCGGATGCGGTCGGGCTTGGCGCCGAGGAAGAAGGTGCTGTTGGTGGTGACGCGGAAGCCGCGCTGCTTGGCGGCGCTGATGGCGCGGATCGCGACATCCCAGATGCCGTCGCGGCAGACCGAGATGTCGTGGTCGGCCTCCAGGCCGTCGACGTGGACGGAGAAGGTGAGGTAGGGGCTGGGCTCGAACTCGTCGAGCTTGCGCTCCATCAGGATCGCGTTGGTGCAGAGATAGACGAACTTGCGGCGGTCGACGTAGCCGCGCACGATTTCGCCGATGTCGTTGTGAATCAGGGGCTCGCCGCCGGCGATCGAGACGACGGGCGCGCCGCATTCCTCGAGCGCGTCCCAGCACTGCTGGGGCGTGAGGCGCTGACGGAGGATTTCAGTGGGGTGCTGGATTTTTCCGCAGCCGGCGCATTCGAGATTGCACTGCAGCAGCGGTTCGAGCATCAGCACGAGGGGGTAGCGCTCAACGCCGCGCAGGCGCTGGCTGAGCACGTACTTGCCCACTTCGAAAGACTGGCGGAGGGGAATCGCCATAGGTGGAAGTCCGATCGATTCTGGCGCACGTTACATCATCCGGCGATTCGGCGGGCTGCTTCGTAGTCGGGCTGGGTGTTGAGATTGAGCAGGACGGTGGGATCGTCGACATCGACGAAGATCGTGGCGTCGGCCCAGATGCGGCGGAGTTCGCGCAGGCCCTCGTTTCGCTCGGTGACGCGGCGCAGCGCGGGCAGCAGTGCGGCATCGAAGACGGGCGGGTGGCCGTTGCGGCCGGCGTGTCGGGGAACGGCGATCCGGGCGTCGGGATCGGCGCTGAGCGCGTCGATCGAGCAGCGGATGCTCGCTACGGAGCAGGGTTGGTCGACGCTGGCGATGACGATCCGGTCGATGTGGGCGGGGATGGCCCGCGCGCCGGCGCGGATTGATCCGGCGCGGCCCTGTCGCCAGGCGTGGTTGGTGACGGGCCGGGCATCGTGAGGGAGTACGGCGCGGATTTGGAGGGCTCGGCTGCCGAGGACGACGATCAGCGGGTCGCAGCCGGCCGCTCGGAGAGCGGCGACCTGGGCGGCGACGAGCGGTTGGCCGCGCCAGTCGAGCAGGGCTTTGGGCCGGCCCATGCGGCTCGATTCGCCGGCGGCGAGCAGGATGGCGGCGCTGCTCATCGGTGGCTCGGGTGGCGTGAGAGGGCGAGCTCGATCGCGGAGCGGGTGGCCTGGACGAGCTGGTCGAGGCTCGCTTCGTCGATCACGTCGCCGACGCCGAAGGGTTGGGCCTCGATCCGCGCGGTCTGGCCGGCGATCTCAAGCAGCTGTGGCGAGACGCTGCGGCCGCGCAAGGCCCCTTCGATCTGGCGGGCGCGGACGGCGTAGGGCGCGATGCCGGCGATGACGGCGGAGGCGTCGGCGATGCGGGCGCCGCTGATGCGGAGGCGGAGGGCGAGGCCGGCAGTGTCGCCGACCCATGCGCTGGGCTGGTCGGTCGGCTCGAGGAGGATCGCGCCGGCCTGGGAGAGGTCGACCGATCCGTCATCGAGGGCGCGCTCCTCGACGGTCACCAAGCCGCCGCCGGCGAGTTCGAGCTCCGCCGAGGAGACGATCAGCGCGGCGATCAGCGGGGCGGAGCGGCCGCCAGCAAGCAACTTTCGCGTGATTGTGTCGGGATCGAGGAGCGCGCAGACATCGCCCAGGACGGTGGCGGGGGGGAGGGCGGCGCGGTTGAGCGGCTGGTCGAGTGGCAGCCGGATCGGAGTCACGCTAGCCGGAGTCAGGCCGTGGCCTGGTAGGCGGCGAGGGCGTTCTTGAGCGCGGCGGCGGCGAGCACCGAGCAGTGGATCTTGCTCTTCGGCAGGCCGCCGACGGCCTCGACGAAGTCGGCACGCTTGAGTTTCGCGGCCTCGCCGATCGGCATCCCGATCAGGACCTCGGTGGCGATCGAGCTGGTGGCGATCGCGGCGACGCAGCCGCGGGTGAGGAAGCGGGCCTCGGCGATCGTGTCGTCGTCGATGCGTAGCATCAGGCGCATGTGGTCGCCGCAGACGGGGTTGCGCTCCTCGCCGACGGCGTTGGCGTTGGGCAGGTCGCCGGCGTTGCGCGGGTTGCGGAAGTGGTCGAGCACGGTGTCGTTGTAGGCCTGCGGGCCGTCGCGCGTGGTGTCTGCCATGAGGGGCTCCCTGCTGCCAATGCTATTCGGCTTGAGCGAGGTCGCAGACGAGGCGCAGCAGGGCGCGGAGCGAGCGCGTGCGCTCGAGCGGCGAGAACCACTCGCGGGTGCTGTGCTGGTTGTCGGAGCGACCGCCCCAGCTCATCGCGATGGCGGGGATGCGCGCGGCGTAGGCGGCGTTGGCGTCGGTCGAGGCGCTGGTCAGGTGCGTGGTGAAGCCTTCGGCTTCGAGGGCGGCGCGGGCGCTGCGCACGAGCGGCGCGTCGGCGGGGGTGAAGCCGGCGGGCCGGTCGCCGATGCGCTCGATGATCGGGGCCTGCGCGCCTTCGGGGCGGCGGAGCAGCTCGCGCTCGTGACCGCGCTGGATCGCCTGGTGAAAGGCGGCGTCGAGCGTGGCCAGCTCGGTCGGCGTCTCGCTGCGGAGGTCGGCCTGCAGCGTGGCGCTGGCGGGGATCGCATTGACGCTGCCGCCGGCGCGGATGACGCCGATGTTGTAGGTGGTGCGGGGATCGGTGGGGGGCCGGCGCTGGGCGAGCGTGTCGGTCGCGGCGCTGAGCGCGAAGACGGGGTTGTAGCGGCCGAAATGGGCCCAGGAATGTCCGCCGGGGCCGCGAAACTCGACGCCGTAGCGTCGGGAGCCGACGCCGCGATGAACGACCATGCCGGGTTCGGCGTGGTCGACGGTGATGAAGGCGGCGGTCGATTTGCCCCGCTCGGTGGCGAAGAAATGTCGCGCGCCGCGCAGGTCGCCGTGGCCCTCCTCGCCGACGGTGGCGAGGAAGAGCAGCGGACGCTGAGTTTGAATCGAGGCTGCCCGCAAGGCGCGGGCGATGGCCAGGATGCCGGCGAGCCCGGCGGCGGCGTCGGAGATGCCGGGTGCGTGGTACTCGTTGGCGGCGATGGTCTGGCCGTCGCGGTAGGGATTGGGCTGGCTGGGACGCGCGACGGTGACTGGCTGGTCGGCGGCGAAGACGGTGTCGAGGTGGGATGAGATCACGATCGGCGCGGCGGCGGATCGGGCGGGTCGGGCGCCGCTGACGTTGCCGATTTCGTCGCGCTCGACGGCCAGGCCGATCTTGAGCATCGCGGCGCCGATCTGATCGGCGCGGGCGGCTTCGTCGCCAGTGGGCGCGGCGGTTTCGCAGATGGCGATCTGTTCCTCGAGGATCTCGGCCTCGTGGTCGGCGAGCCACGCGGCTGCGGCGTCGAGTGCGTTAGCGAGGTTGCTCATAGCGCGGTCAGATCGAGGCCGAGGGCGGCGAAGACCGCCTCGAAATGATCGAGGTTGGCGGGCTGGTAGAAGGGAATTGCGAGGGCGATCAATCCGTCGGGTTGGGCGACGAAGGCGGCGCGCCGGCTGCGCCTGGTGGCGGGATCGGCGACGCCGAAAGCTGTGGCTGCGCTGAGGTCGGGGTCGCTCAGCAGCGGGTAGGGGAGCTGTTGGGCGTCGCGGAAGCGCTCGTGGGAGGCGGGATCGTCGGCGCTGATCGCGACCACCGATGCGCCGAGATCGTCGAGAATCTCTGACTCGTCGCGGAAGGCGCAGAGTTGGGTGGTGCAGGTGGGTGTGGCGTCTTCCTGGTAGAAGAGCACGAGCAGGGGGCCGTCGGCGAGGAAGTCGTGCAGCCGAGCTGGGCCGTCGGGGCCGCTGAGCGTGGGGTTGGGCAGCGGTTGGCCGGCGAGGACGGTCACAGCGGCGCGCGTCGGCTGAGGCCGGGGAGTTGGTCGATGGGGCCGCGCGTGGCGGCGATCACGGCGATGCGGCCGAGGCCTTCGGGATCGCTCAGCGCTTCGAGGGCGCGGCGGGCGCTGAGGTCGCCGGCTGGCAGGATTCGGGGTTGGAGGGCTTGCAGCCAGTCGGCCTGACTGACGGGCGCCCAGGGCGCCAGTCCGGCGGAGGCGGCGGCCTCCGTGACCTGGTCGAGGTCGATGTGGCAGGTGATGTCCTGCTCGCCGGGGTAGGCGTAGGGGCGTTCGCCGGGGACGTGGCGGCGGAAGGTCATCAGCGTGCCCTGATGTCGGCGGGGGTGGTACAGCTCGTCGCGCGGGTAGCCGTAGTCGAAGAGCAGCAGGAGCCCGTCGGTGATCAGGTCCGCGAGCTGTGCGACCAACGCGGCGCGGGCGGGGGAGACTTCGGCGATCTGAGCGGGGCGCGGGTCGATCGCCTCGAGCGGCGCGGCCAACGCGGGGTCGCTCAATGGGGCCGGGTGGTCGACGAAGCCGGAGTCGGGCGACCAATCGACCATGAGCTCGACCCACTCGTTGTCATAGCGAAGGCGGTGGACGGGCTGAGCGTCGAGCAGTTCGTTGGCGATCACGATCTGGGCGCCGGGGGGAGCTGAGGCGATGTCGTCGCACCACTCGAGTTGCGCGGTGAAGCGGGCGAGGCGCTGTCGCTGGGCGGTGGCGGCCACGGGATCGGATTCGATCAGCGTGAGTTCGATCGGCGTGTCGAGCGCCGTGAGCAGCGACTCGGCGAGGGCGCCGGTGCCGGGGCCGACCTCGACGACTCGAAGCGGCGGCGGGCTGCCGAGCGCGCCCGCGACGCTCGCGACGAGCTGGGCGGTCGCTGCGCCGAAGATCGGGTGGACTTCGGGGCTGGTCAGGAAGTCGCCCGCGCGGCCGACGGTCGGTCGGCCGCGGCGGTAGTAGCCGTGGCGGGGGTGGTAGAGCGCGGCGGCCATCCACTCGGCGTAGGTGATCGGCCCGCGCGTGCGGATGCGCTGCGCGAGCAGGTCGGCGAGCGGGGTGGAGGTCGCAGAGGCGCCGCGAGTGAGGCTGCCGGATGGCATGGCGCGAGTATAGGCAGGCGGTGGCGGTGGTCTGGCACGAACAACGGCCGCCCGATGGGCGGCCGTTGCGTTGGTTCAACTTCGTTGTCGCGGCTAGTCGCCGGCGCTCATTCCCAACACCGAGACGCAGACCGTGCGGTCGCGCGACTCATCGAGTTCGACGAGGAAGATGCTCTGGTATTCGCCCAGGTGCAGCTCGCCGTTGACGACGGGGATGGTCTCGCTGGTGCCGAGCAGGATGTGCTGGCAGTGCGAGTGACCATTCTCGGGTTCGTCCTCGTGCATGTTGACGGTGCGGATGTCGAAGTCGTTGTGGCGGTAGTAGTCGTTCGCGGGCGCAAACGCCTTGAGCCGATCGCGCAGGTCGTCGAGCAGCAGCGGTTCGTGCTCCTGCAGGATGATCGACGCGGTGGTGTGCTGCGAGAAGACCGAGATCTGACCGAACGTGACCGCGGTGGCGCGGAGCACAGCGCGCACGTCCTCCGTGATGTCGAGGAACGACGGGCCGCACTCGGTGCGGTAGCGCAGTTCTTCGAACGCCTGACGGAAGGCGTGCTGGTCAGGATCGGGCGCAGCCACAGGCAAAGCCCGGATTGTTGAAGCTCTCGCCATTCCTTTCCTCAGATTTCCGAGGCTGCAAGATGATGAGATAGATGAGATCGGATCGTCCGCGCGGTTGCAGCATTCCCGCGGGCGTGGCGCACACTATACCGCAGCGAGAGGCGCGGCTAGTTGTCGCTGAGGCGGGTGCGGACGCGCTCGAGAATTGCGGCGACGCGATGGGCGTCGGGCGCGTTCTGGACATGCTCCTGATAAAGCTCGAGGTCCTCGAGGGCGTGTTCGAGGGCGCCGACTTCGTAGTGCAGGAGGCCGCGGTCGCGGCGCTCGTCGAGCGACCAGGGGGTCAGCGCGAGGAGGAACTCACTGGTTTCGAGCGCCGCGGGGAACTGTCGTTTGCGGACGCAGGCGCCCTTGAGGTTGGTCAGGATGCGCTGGAGGATTTGGCGTTTGGTGACGCTGGAGAGGAAGGCTTCGGCGCTGGGGCCGGCGCCGGGGTTGGTCTGGCGCATGCGGCTGGCGAGCTGCTCGCGGTCGATCGCGCGTCCGGCGTGGAAGGGGTCGAGGTAGTGCTCGCCGAGATCGTCCTCGTACTTGACGAGGAAGTGGAAGGGTGCGCCGACGCCGTGCAGCGGGAGGCCGACGCGGCGGCCGACTTCGAGCATGATCACGGCGAGCGTGATCGGCATGCCCTGCTCGGTCTCAAGCGCGCGGTGCAGGCAGCAGTTGTCTGGCTCGTAGTAGGTCTCGGTGTCGCCGCGGAAGTGGTGGTGGCGGAAGAGGACGATGCAGAGGGCGTTGACGCCGCGCAGCAGCGAGGCGCGGTCGTCCCACTGCGCGGCGACCTCGGCGGCGAGCTGGTCGAGCGTGGTGAGGGCGGTCACGGCGTCGAGGCGTGGTTCGAGGATGCGGCCAACGTGCAGACAGGCGAGGTCGAGCCGGAGCGCGGAGTCGCCGCCATGCGTGATGGCTCCGAACTGACGGGCGCGTACCTGGGTGGGATTTACATGCACGTTTCGATTCCTCACGTGCTGGAGCCGAGGCTAGCAGTCGCGTAAGGCGCGCGGCAGTATTGTGAATGGGCTCGGCTCGGACAGGAGGCGCGCAAACCAAGTGGCAAAGACCCAGACCACCCGCACAGGTCTGCCGCTCGACCGCAAGGCGCGCCTCCGCATCCCGCCGCACCATGTCACCAAGCAGACCCCGCACGAGCGCGTCCACAACTGGAACGAGGTGTACTACGGGTACACCGCCGGTCCGGCGATGTTTGAGGCGCAGCGCTGCATTCAGTGTCCCGCGGCGCCGTGCATCAAGGCCTGCCCGATCGACAATGACATCCCCGGCGCGCTGGCGTTCCTGGAGGTCGGGCGGCTGGCCGAAGCGGCGTCAGTGTTCCGCGCGACCAGCGAGATGCCGGAGCTGTGCGGGCGACTGTGTCCGCAGGAGGCGCTCTGCGAGGGCTCCTGTGTGATCGGCAAGAGGGCCAAGCCGGTTGCGATCGGCAAGCTGGAGGCGTTCCTTGGCGATTGGGACCGTGGGCAGCGGGGCGGCTTCCCGGTGCCGAAGCCGCGCCGCGAGAGCGGCCAACGGGTGGCGGTGGTGGGCGCCGGACCGGCCGGCCTGGCGGTCGCGGAGGCGATGCGCAACGCGGGCCACGCGGTGACCGTGTTCGAGGCGTGGCCGGCCGGGGGCGGCGTGCTGCGCTACGGGATTCCCAACTTCAAATCGGCCAAGAACATCGTTGACGAGAAGATCGAGGCGCTGCAGGCGGGTGGGGTGGAGTTCCACTTCAACACGCGCGTCGGCGAGGATGTGACGTGGGACGAGCTGAAGGCGTGGGATGCCGTGTTCCTGGGTCACGGGGCGGGCTTCGGCAAGCGGCTGCGGCTCGACGGCGAGGAGCTGGACCGGGTCTACAGCGCCACGGAGTTCCTGGTGCGGGCGAATCTGCATGCGGCGGAGCTGCCGGACCAGATGCAGGCGCCGCCGGCGGCGGAAGGCCAGCGGGTCGTGGTGGTGGGTGGCGGCGACACTTCGATGGACTGCGTGCGGACCGCGGTGCGGCTGGGCGCGGCTCAGGTGACGCTGCTCTATCGGCGTTCTGAGAACGAGATGCAGGGCCGGCTGGAGGAGCGTCAGCACGCGCGCGAAGAAGGCGTGATCTTCGAGTACCTGACGACGCCGGTTCAGGTGCTCGGGCAGCACGGCCGTGTGTCGGGCGTGGAGTGTGTGCGGATGCAATTGGGCGAGCCGGACGAGAGCGGACGCCGTCGTCCGACGCCGCTTGCGGGGTCGGAAGTGGTGATCGACGCTGACACGGTCGTGGTGGCGGTGGGCTACGACGTGGGCCGCGAGATCTACGCGGATTCGGGGATCGATGTGAACGATTGGGGCGAGGTGCTGGTTGACGAGCAGGGCCGCACGTCGCGTCCGGGCGTGTTCGCGGGTGGCGACAATGTGCAGGGCGCGGATCTGGTGGTGACGGCCCTGAACGGCGCCCACCAGGCGATTCCCAACATCAACGGGTGGCTCGCAGAGCGCAAGGCCGAGCGCACGGTCGGCATGGCGGCGGGCTAGCGGAACGCGTTGTTCTGGTATTCGGTGAACTGTGCGTAGAACTCTTCGGCGGTGAGGCCGAAGGCGGCTTCGAAGGTCACTTGCCAGCTCTCGTAGTCGGGACGCTGGAGGAGATATTGGACGTAGGAGTCAGAGCCGGCTTGCTGGACGAGCCAGTCAACCGCGAGCCATGCGACGGCGTTGGCGCCACGCTCCGAGTAATAGGCCGAACGTGTCTCAAGCGCTGAAAGGTCGGTTTGGCGGCTTGCGGTACGACGCATACGCGACCTGACATCGCCGATCAGTTCTTCACCTGCGGCATCGCGATAGTCCGATACACCGTATCGCTCGGTCCCGTGATAGAGCCATGTGGGTCCCGCACGGTAGTGACCGTCTTCGATGACAGCGGATGGATGGGGAGCGCGCCCAAGCAAATGACTGTACAAATAGATACGCTCGAGGGGAAGCGGATCTTCGCAGCCGTCTACAAGTATGACGCCCGCGCCAATACTCCAGAAACACGGCGCCCGCGATGGGATGTCGAAGCCTTTGGCTTCCAGGAGAGGAACCAAGTCGTCGAGCGTTGCCGCAATGCTGATTGTCGCCGGAGCTTGAGCGATGTCGTAACGATCCGAGAAGCTGCTCTGGATCGCTGCGTAACGGTCTCGAATCTCCTGCTGGCGCTCGGCGGTCACTTCCCCGAGGAAGTTGAAGCCGCTACTCGGCCTGGAGGAGCGACTCGACTGCGTGTGTGCTCGCTGTTCGGGAAGCCACTCGGCGAACAGCGTGTAGAACTCGTCCGTGGTCATGCCAACGGCTGCTTGGAATGCGGTGTCCCAGTTCCCTTTGATCGGCATCAGCCGATTGATGTCGAGCAGGACATCGATGCCTGCCTGCTCAATCAGAAGCTCGACTGCCAGGTATCCCATGCCGTAGAGATTCGTCGGCGAAGGGGTGGGACCGGGATTCTCCAGTTCATCAAGCGGCGTGGCGGCCTGATTTGCCGTGCCGATCCAGTGGTTGCGTTGCTGGGCATACGTGGAGTGGTCGTGGCTCCACTTATATTCCGATGCCGCGTAAGATGCGCCGCCCTCGTTGAACCAGGTTGCCGGATGATGGGAATACCAGTCTGCCTCTGAACTGCCCTCGACCAAACGGGCGATCTGAAGGATGTGGAAGTACTCGTGGTCGAACGTGCCCCAGTCGATGCTGTCGTTGACAAACGAGCAGATCGCGTTGATATACAACGTGGTCGGAGCCAAGATCTGGCCGCATCCTTCGAACCGTGTCCGCCGACCCGTCGCTGCCTCGATCGCATCCTCACCCGAGTCGTAGTCGGCGGCATAGTGGACTTCGAGGTCGGAGTGGATCGTTCCGTATGTTCGATAGAAGTGCTCCATGACGCCGCGCGCGCGTTCGCGTAGTCGCGACTGCGTTTCATCCGACACTTCGCCCCAGAATGTGAAGGTTGGTTCGCCGTATTCGGGCACCTGTAGCTCGACGTGTTCGACCGGAATGGCGCTGCTCTGCCATGGCTGATCGGACGATGCCGCGTCCGTCAGATCGGGAGTGCGCCCGGTGGAGTCATCGACTGTCGGCAGCTCGAAGTATCGACGGCCTGGAAGTAGGCGGCGGCCGTCGATTTCGATGAATGAGATCTCGATTTCTCCGTCATTGGTCTTGCGGGCCGCAATTGCTCCCCAGCGCTCACCCTGAACCTCGATCTGCTCCGACTGATGCCAGATTCCCACGGTTGCAGCGGAGGCGAGCGATAAGTCGATGGCATCGCCGGCACGGCGCCATGATCGGCGTGGGACGAAGGTTGCTTGTAAATCCCCACCATCGAGCTGCGTGACTTGAACGACGCCATCGCGTTGGCCTGCTCGGAGGATCCAGGGCACGTTGGTCTGGCCGTAGTGTCCGAAGCCCCAGCAAGTCACGGTTCCGTCGGTTCTCACGGCGCAGCTGTGCACCTTCCCGCTCTTGACGGCTATGAAGTCGCCCGCCGGTGGGGAGGCGCGACCATGGCCATCAGACCCCCAGCACCTGAGTTGGTAGCCTGTCGTCACGCCGCAGGCGTACTCCCACCCGGTACTGACCGACGCGTATTTCGCCGCCGGGGCGTGCTCGGGCCCCAGACCCCAACAGTCGATCGAGCCGCCGTCGGTGAGTGCGCAGCTGTACTCCCAGCCGGCGCTGACGGCCTGATAGCGGCCCGCGGGAGGGTCACCCTGACCGTTGTGGTTGCGTCCCCAACAGACGATTTCTCGATTAGAGTTGAGAGCGCAGGCGTGCTCCCAGCCGGCGCTGACCGTGGTGAATTTGCCCGAGGGAGGAGCAGCTTGCCCGGTCGGTCCCCCTGTGGTCGGTGGCGTGGTGCTGCCGTATCCGCTGAAGTCGTTCTGTCCCCAGCAGCGGATCTGGCCGTCGGTGCGCAGCCCGCAGCTGTAGTACAGCGAGGCGTTGATGGATTGGTAGCGACCGGCGGGTACGTCCAGCTGTCCATAGTCGTTGAACCCCCAACAGTGAACCACGCCCTCACTGGTCAACCCGCAGCTGTGGCTCCAGCCGGTGCTGATTGACGTGAAGCGCCGGTCGTCCGGCTTCGCCTCCCAGGGGCGACCGCTGTGTTTCGGGCGTGGTGAGCCGACGCCGTCCTCTGCCTGCTCATAAGCGCCCCAACAGACCACACTGCCATCGTCAATGAGGGCGCAGGACGAACTGTGGGTACCGGCGATGTCCACGGCCGAGAGCGCCTCGTCCGATGCAATGCCGGCGTCTCCGATGTAGCGCCCGTCCGGAGCATCGGCCTGCCCCTCGCCGTTGTAGCCCCAGCACACGGCCTCTCCGGCAGTCGTGATCCCGCATGTCGTCGACAACGCGACATCCAGAGCGCGGTACGCGCTATGCGGGTAGGTCAACAGCTCGTCGTAGTTTCCGTCATGTCCCCAGCAGACCATTTCTCGGTCGGTCGTGAGCGCGCAACTATGCGCCCAGCCGACGCTGACCGCGGTGTAGCTCCCGGGCGGAGCATCGGTCTGGCCATAAGGGTTGGCTCCCCAGCAAGCCACGGCCCCAGACGTCCGCACTGCGCAGGCGTGCACCGCGCCCATGGCGATGTCGGTGAACTTTCCCGTTGGAACATTGACGGGAATGACACCGGGAATGGCTTTGCTTGTCCAGCTCCCCCAGCAGGCGATTTCGTCAGCTCTGGTGATTCCGCAGGCCAGGTTGAGCGCCGCCGCGATCTCGCGGAATTTCCGGTCAGTAGGAACCTCGAGCTGGCCCGTGTCGTCGTAGAGGCCGCTGTCCTTGGGCCAGCAGGCGCCGTTGCCCTCCGAGTCAACCGCGCAGGCGAACTCGACGGACGCGTTGACCGTGACCCAGGGGTGCTCGCCCTCATTTGCGAGTGTCAGCCCCCCGGAACAACGCAATTGGCCGTCGCCCGCAATCGCGCAGGTGTAGCCCCGACCGGTGGCCACACTGGTGTATTCCCCATCCGGTAGGTTCAGCTGTCCGTTCTCGTTGGAGCCCCAGCAGACGAGTTGATCGTCGCTGGTGATGGCGCAGCCGTGCGTATCGCTGACGCTGATCTCGACGAATCCGCGGGGCGCGTCCGCTACTAGCTCTTCCACAGACGATTCCGCAGGCGGAATCTCGGCGACATCAGGACTATCAAGCGGCGCTAGTACCGCTACGGCCGTGACGAAGGAATGTTGTTCGGTCGCCGCCTGCGGCCAACGGTCCGGCCAGGGTTGAGGCAGATAGTTGCCGCATTGCTCCAGGTTTTCCTGGATGCCGGTCTTGTACCAATCCGTGATGTCGAATGTCACATCGACGTCGGGGGAGCCGGAGACCTGTAATCGGATGCTTGAGGCGGTGCGCAACCGCTCGAACAGCGTTTCAGGATCGCGAGCAATCAAGCTGACGCCATCGGCATTGAGCGGGTCGCCGCCGACATTCCATTCTTCGGCCACCGGCTCGCCGTCATCGAGCTGGTAGGTAAGGGATAACGTGCGGCCGGCCCCTGAGAGGCGGTTGAAGGCGGTCGCTTCTATGCTGAGCGCTCCGGCGCTGTTGGGGAGCACATCGCAGCGAACCATAAAGACCGTGTTGCCGCCAGAGGCCTCGGCGCCTTGGGCGTCGGCTTCGGCTCGCACTTCGGGCCCAGAGGAGTAGCCATCTCCGTCGGACGTCTCGAACCAATCTGCAACCGTAACGATGCCTCCGACCGACGCCGCTCGTGATTGGATCGGCACATAGCCGACTGGCTCGATGCGGCCGCTGTACAGCCACCGGCCCGCTGCCGCGTTCGCCGGGAAGAGCCGCGGTCGCGGCAGTAGCCGGTCGACCCACTCGCCACCGATGCGTTGCTGTAGTGCAAACTCGATTCGGTCGTCAGCTAGTAGCTTCGCGCTGATCCGGACAGTGTGTCCACTGGCAAGATTGAGCGCCGAGCTGTTCAGCCAATCATCGACGCCGGCGGTCGTCGGGAAGTAGCGCGAGCGCGGGAGCACCAACTCGGACCAGCTGCCCTCTTCGCGGACTTGCAGGGCGAACTCGGTGCGCCCATCATCCAGTCGTTGTGCGCCAATTCGCACTTCGACGCCGGCACCGGCCAGTTCGGCGCCCGCGGTCGTCGGCAAGACCAGGGCGACAAGCACGACGATGAGAGCGATCGTTGTGCGCAGTTTGGCAATCCGTCCGCGAAGAACCGCTTGCATCGCGCCCCCTTTGGGCAAATCGCCACTTCTGCTCAGTGGCGTCGCAGGCGAGCATGGTCACTGCCCCTGGCGTTGAATCGAAGACCGATGAGGTTGGTATCGAGGGGTCGAGCCGGCCGATTGAGTTTAAGCCGGGATACAGCAATGTGGTGAGTCGCGGCCCCTCCTGGTGATTGTCGTTCGCCTCCTCATTGGTGCGCCTGTGGCCCCCGTTCGATGTCCAGGCGTGCCTGGGGAGACCGATCATAGAAGCTCTCGGCGGTCAATCTTAAGACGGCTTCGAATGCGGCGCCCCAATGCCGATACTTGCCCCGGATCGTCATGTATTGGACAGGCGACGGGGCGGCGGGTGGGTCAGGGGGCGGGGATGTCGAGTTCCTGGACGATTTCTTCGTCGGCGTTGCGGCAGAGGACTACTTCGGCGTCGCGGTCCTGGGAGGGGTTGCTGATCTGGTGGACGGCTCGGGGCGGGACGTAGAGGAAGTCACCGGTTTGGACGTCGTGGCGGTGCTCGAGGTTGGGGCCGTAGCGCATCGTGATGGGGCCCTGCAGGATGTACATCGCGGTTTCGCAGTTGACGTGGTAGTGCGGGGTGCTGGCCATGCCGGGGGGGATCTTCTGGCGGGTCATGAAGACGTGCTCGGAGCCGGAGAGGGCGCCGGAGACGCCGAACTGGATTTCCATGCCGGAGCGATGGTTGGACCACTCGGCCGTCTGGCCGTCGGTCATCTCGATTTGTCCGTCCAGCCCGCTGGTCAGCTCAGTGGTCATTCGCTGGACTCCTCCTGCTCGGCTTCCGTGTCATCGGTGGGGACATCCGCGGGCTGATCTGTCAGGCCGGGCGCGCTGGCCTGATGAGACCAGAAATCAACGGTCCAGAGGCCGCCGATCAAGACGAGTTCGAAGCGCAACCAGTCGGCCTCGGAGAGCTGGATGAAGACGCGGCTGCGTCGATCGTTGAGCGCGTCGATTCGTGAGATGGTCTGGAGGGCGCCGGATCCGAGGCCGATCGACTGCATTTTGAGCAGGTCGCGCTCGACGTCGGCGGTGGTTTCCCAGCCCCAGGTTGTGAGGGCCTCGGGACCGGCGAGCGCGAGGAGCGTGGCGCTGTCGCCCTGGCGCAAGGCGTCGAGGAAGGTCAGCGCGACGCCTGCGGTGTCGGAGGCGGTGTCGCCCTCGAGCGGCGCGGTGGGCGGGCCATCCTGGACGAGGACGGAGTAGGAGCCGATCAGCTGGCGCTGGCCTTCGAGGTTGAGCGCGCCCCAGACTTCGACACGGTGCGAGCCCGCCGTGGTGAGCGTGAGGCTGATCTCGGCGTCGAGGCCGTGGCCGCTGTCGTCGTCGCTGGCAATCAGGTCGCCGACGGGGTCGATCAGCTGCGCGTAGACATCGACGCCGATGTCGCCGTCGATGCGGATGGTGACGGTTTGGCCGATCTGGCCGGTGAACTCGAAAGCGTCGACATCGGTGGGGAAGTCGAGGTGGGCGGTGACGGGCGATCCGATGCCGACGATCGCACTGTCGGCGTCGTCGCCGATCGTGATGCGTTCGACCTGGATGACGAAGTCGCCGAGCGATGCGCCGTCGAAGGCGCCGACGCGAATGACCTGGTCGCCGGCGGTGGGCACCCGAACAACGAGCAGCGAGTCGCGGTTGGTGGCGGAGCGGTCGTCGTTGCGTGCGACGTCGGTGCGGTCGGGCTCGAGCAGGGTGAGGACGGGGTCCATGCCGTCGCGGCCGTCGACGCTGATGCGCAGCCATTCGCCAGCTTCGGCGGGGAAGCGGTACTGCTTGACCTCGTCGGCGGCGAGGATGCTGGAGCCGAGGCGTTCGCCTTCGATCAGGGTGTCGCGGTTGGGGTCGTAGACGATCCCGTCGTCGGGCGTATCGGGGGGCTGCTCCTGTTGCTCGGCGGGCTCGGTGGTCGGCTCAGCCTGCGGGGTCGACGCGGACTGTTGCTGGGCGGCTTGGGCGGGCGCGGCGGGTTCGGCCTGCTGCTGCGGCTCGGGCTCTGCGGCCTGCTGGGACTGCTGTTGCTGAGCTTGCTGGGGGGCGGCTGCGGGGGCGTCGTCACCGCAGGCCGCGAGGATCAGCGCCGCGCCGACGGCGAGGCCGATCAGCGGCGTGAGAATGAGCTTGCTTGTGGACATGGGTGATCCGTCGCCTGCCCGCTGCGTCAAACATATCAGCGAGCCGCCGAAGTGGCGGGTGGGGGCGGATTGTGTGGGGCGGAGCCGCGACGATATACTCGTGACAGCTCGCGGTGGAGACCGAGTGGAGGCTGTGCAGTGCCCTACGAGATTGTCGAGACCTGTATCGGTTGCACGGCGTGCGTGAACCGCTGCCCCACGAATGCGATCTGGGGCGAGCGCAACACGATCCACTACATCGACCCGGCGCTGTGCATCGACTGCGGGGCGTGTGGGGCGGTTTGCCCGGTCGAGTGCATTCTCGATGACGACGGCGACATCTGCCGCAAGTTCGCGCGCAAGGAATGGCCGAAGGCGGTCGTGGACCCGGACAAATGCATCGGTTCGGGCTGCGAGCTGTGCATCAACGTGTGCCCGTTCGACGCGCTGGTGCTGGACTTCACGCCGGCGGCATCGGACTTCTTCGGCCAGGCGGTGGTGATCGAGAAGAACTGCACGGGCTGCCGGCTCTGTGAGCAGTCGTGCGGATGGGACGCGGTGCACATCTACCCGGAGCGCGACCTGCTGAAGAAGCTGCACTACCCGGGCGACAAGCCGACGCCGGGGCAGGAGAAGTTCCTGCGCGGCAAGACCGGCTCGGCGGTTTAGGGCTCAGCCCGTCTCGTTGGGCGCTCGATATCTTGGGCCGGCGTAGCCGGGTTCGGGAGGGGCATCGCCGTGGTCACGGCCGCATCGAAGCCAGTGGTGGACGACGAGCTGCAGATCCGCTTTCCAGCCGAGCAACCCCTGACCGACGAGTTGTTCGTCGCGATCCAGACGCTGAACGAGGATGTGCGCTTCGAGCGCTCGCCGGAAGGAGCGTTGGTCATCGCGCCACTGCCGGGAACGTGGAGCGCTGACGCGGAGATGGGCGTCGGATCGCAGGTGCACGTCTGGTCGGAGGGCTTCGGGGGCCGCGGGTTTGGGCCTTCGGCGGAGTACCGCCGGAGTGCGAATGAGATTCGGAGAGCCGATGCATCGTGGCTCACGCAGGCGCAGTGGGACGGCTTGAGCACGGAAGAGCGGCGCGGCGTGATGCGGCTCTGCCCGGTGTTCGCGGTGGAGGTGCGATCGCCAAGCCAGACACTCGCCTCGCAGCAGCGGCGGATGGAGGAGTGGATCGCCTGCGGTGCGCAGCTGGGCTGGCTGGTGGACCAGATTCAGAGCCGGCTGTGGGTGTACCGCCCGGGCCGTGAGCCGGAGGTGCTGAACCGGCCGAGCGAGGCGCACGGGGATCCGGAGCTGCCGGGGCTCGTGGTGAATTTCGAGGGGATCTGGACCTAGCGGCCTACTCGGAGTGGATTTGTTCGAGGAACGAGCGGTCGAGCGCGGTGTCGAGGTCGATCGAGTTCTGCATCGCGTCGTATTCGAGCAGGACATCCTGCAGGGCGCCGAACTGTTCGGCGGTGAACCAGCCGAGGCCGTTTTGGTCGGTCAGCGGCGAGACGGCGTTGGCGAGTTCGGTGTCGAGGATGAAGCGCTCGTGCTCGAGGTCGGCCTCTTCGGGGATGAACTTGCGGGTTGACTCGATCGCGGCGGCGGGGTCATCAAGGGCGAACTGGAAGGCGCGCAGGGTGGCGCGCAGGAAGCGCTCGACGCGATCACGGTTGCCCTCTTGCTCGAGAAACTCCTCGGTGACGAGGTAGACGACGCCGAGCGTGGGCACGCCGTAGTCGGCGGCCTCGAAGACGCGAATCGGGACGCCGATCACGCGCGTGAGGGTATCGGGCTCGTTGGAGAGGAAGACGGGGTAGACGTCGATCGCGCCCTCGGCGACGACCACCGGGTTGTAGCCGGTGGAGACGAGTTCGAGGTCGTCGGTGGTCAGGCCGTGGGCGTGGATCATGGCGAGGAACTCGGCCTGGACCTGACCTTTGAAGCCGACCAGCCGGCCGGCGAAGTCGGCGGGCGATTCGATGCCGCTCGCTTCGAGCACGACGTAGCCGAAATCGCCGCGCTGGCCGAAGAGCATCACGGCGACAAGCGGGGCGTCGGAGTCGGCGCGGAGCTGCATCATCTCGGAGGCGGGCAGGGTGGTGATGTCGATTTCGCCGGAGAGGATCAGGGCCTTGTGCTCGCCGGTGGCGGCGTGGGAGATTTCGACGGTGAGGCCTTCGTCGGCGAAGAAGCCCTGATCTTCGGCGACGTAGACGGCGACGAAGGGCAGGTTGGCCTGGGGGCGGAAGCCGCCCATGTAGCGCATGGTGAGCTGGTCGGGCTCGTCATCGCCGCAGGCGACGAGCGCGGCGGCGATCAGCGCGAGCGCGGTGAGGGCGAGGAGCAGCAGGCGTCGGGGGTGTCGAACGAGGGTGGCGAGGACGGCCAGGGGCATGACGATGCTCCAGAGAGTGAAGTGTCCGGAGATCTCTGTGGCCGGCCGGCGATCCGGGGCCGCTTCCGCGGGGTTGCCACGGCGATAGCGACCGTGGATCAGCGTAGGAGCGTTGCGCGCATCGCGCCATCAACGCGGCGTCAGTCGGCTGTCAGTGTGCTGTCAGGTCGCGTCAGGTCGCGTCAGGGCGCGATCCGGGGCGGCGTTCCGCGCCCGGGTGGAGGTCGCGCGAGACGGCGGACTTGTACCACCAGCCATCGACGGCGTCGCGGCGGAACTCGGCGATGAGGCGGTGCTCGTGGCGGATCTTGAGGTCGGTGCCGAGGTCGACATCGTCCCCATCGAGCTCGAGCACGAGGCCGTCGCCGCTGAACTTGACGACCACGATGTCGGCTTCGAGCGGGGCCTGGCGTCGGGGCAGGCGTCGTTCGGCTTCGGCCGCGGCGGCGGTCGTGAAGTCGTCGTGGGGGTTGGCCTGTGTCGGTGCGTCCTCGGTCATGTTCGTCTCCTGGTGAGATATCGGCAGGTCAGATATTGGCGGAAGACTGGTCGATACGCCAGGACCACAGGCGTTCGAAGAGAATCACGGCGGTAGAGAGGGCGACGCCGAGCACGGTGAGCATCAGCACGGCGGCGAAGACCTTGTAGAGGCGCAGCTCGTTCTGCTCGATCCAGATCACGGAGCCGAGCCCGCCCTGGCCGGCGGTGAAGAACTCGGCCACAACCGCGCCGATCAGACTGAGGGTGACGGAGATTTTGAGCGCGGCGAAGAGGAACGGGATCGCGGCGGGCATGCGCAGCCGCCAGAAGATCTCCCAGCGCGAGGCGTGCACGCTGCGGAAGAAGTCGTGCATGCGCGGGTCGATGTCGCGGAAGCCGGCGATCGCGTTGACCAGGACGGGGAAGTAGGTGATCAGCGCAGCGATGGTGACTTTGGGCTCCCAGCCGTAGCCCAGCCAGACGATCAGCAGCGGGATGATGGAGACGACGGGGGTGACCTTGACCATGATCGCGATGGGCAGGACGGCGCGTTCGAGCATGTGGGAGTGGGCGACGCCGCCGGCGAGCAGGGTCGCGATCCCCGTGCCGAGCGCGAGCCCGACGACTGACACGAAGAGGGTGCGCATGCCCTCGGAGAAGTAGCGCGGGAAGTTGACGAAGAACTCCTCGATCACGGCGGTGGGCCGCGGCATGACGAAGATGCTGATGTCGGCGAGGCGCACCCAGACCTCGACCGAGACAGCGGCGATGATCAGGGCGATCAGGGGCGGGATCAGGTAAGGCACGGTCGAGCTGAAGTCGGGTAGCGAGAGCGGGGCTCGGGGAGCGGCGGGCTGGGGCAGAGTGGGCGCGGTCATGCGCCCAGGCCGATTGGATTGGCGGCAGGGTTGCTGTTGGGGTCCGCGCGCAGGGCGGCGCGGACGGCTGTGGCGTCGCTGATGAAACGCTCTGACAGCTCGTGGTCGGGATCGCGCGGTCGGGGGCTGTGGATCGGGATGTCGGCGATGATCGCGCCGGGGCGCGGGGACATCACGAGCACGCGGTCGGCGACGGCGACGGCTTCGTTGACGCTGTGGGTGACGAAGACGGCCGAGCGTGGCCGGGCGGCGAGGTGTGGCGCCACGGCCCAGAGGTGCAGCAGCTCGTAGCGCATCTGCTCGCGGGTCATCTCGTCGAGCGCGGCGAACGGCTCGTCCATGAGGAGCAGCGGCGGATCGATCGCCAGGGCGCGGGCGATCGCGACGCGCTGCTGCATCCCGCCGGAGAGCGCGTCGGGACGGTAGTGGCGGAACTCTTCGAGGCCGACCAGCTCGATCAGCTGGTCGACGGAGACGCCGTCGCGTGTCTGGCGGGCGTTGAGCTCGCGTCCGAGGCGGATGTTCGACTCGACGTCGCGCCAGGGCAGCAGGGCCGGCTGCTGGAAGACGAGGCCGATTTCCTTGAGCCGCTGGGCGGCGATGGGGTCGTCGCCGAAGATCGAGATCGAGCCGGAGGTCGGCTGCTGGAGGCCTGCGATCAGGCGCAGCAGCGAGGTTTTGCCGCAGCCGCTGGGGCCGACGAGGGAGACGAACTGGCCGGCGGGGATGGTGAGCGTCGTGGAGGCGACGGCCTTGAGCGGTTGGCCGTCTGCGGCGACGTAGGTGAGCGAGATGTCGCTGAGTTCGACCGCGTCGCCGGTCGCGGCCATCGTCGGTTCCTCTGATATCGTGCGAGGCGTGCCGGTCGCGCTGGGCGTGTTCGGGGCGCGGCAGGTTGGCCCACAAGCTCGAAATGTCAGCCCGCACGTCAGACGTGACGGGACATGCAGGCCGCATGATACGCGGCGTTTCTGATGGGAGTTTGAATGGCGACGATCGGATTCATCGGTGGAACTGGCCCGGAGGGCCTCGGTCTGGCGATGCGCCTGGCGCTGGCGGATGATCGGGTGCTGATCGGCTCGCGGCGCCCGGAGCGCGCCGAAGCGGCGGCGCAGCAGGTGCGCGACGCGCTCGCGGTGGTCGGCCGGACGGCAGACGCGGGCGGCGGGGTTAACCGCGATGTGGTGCGCGAGGCGGATGTGATCATCGTGGTCGTGCCGTTCGACGGACACGAGGCGACGCTGATCGACCTGCGCGACGATATCGGCTCGAAGATCGTCGTGGATGCGGCGGTGCCGCTGGAGTTCGTGAACGGGCAGCCGGGCGTGGTGGCGGTCGAGCAGGGCAGCGCGACGGAGCAGGCGCAGGCGTTGCTGCCCGATGCGCGGGTGGTGGGCGCGTTTCACAATCTGAGCGCACGCAAGCTGCAGGCGCTGGACGACGAGATGGAGGGCGATGTGCTGATCACCGGCGACGACGCCGAGGCGAAGCAGACCGTGATCGAGATGGTCGGGCGGATGCCGCGGTTGCGGCCGGTCGACGCCGGAGCGCTGGTGATGTCGGGCTTCGTTGAGGGCATCACGGCGCTGATCCTGAGCATCAATCGGCGCTACAAGTCGAACGCGGCGGTGCAGATGGTGGGGATCGAGTGACCAGCCCGCCGTCTGAGTACCGAGTGTTCGCGGTCGGCGGGATCCCCGAGATCGGGGACGGCGACGATCTGGCGGAGATCATCGATGTGGCGCTGCGCGCGCAGGAGACGCCGCTCGAAGCGGGCGATGTGCTGGTGGTGACGCAGAAGATCGTTTCCAAGGCCGAGGGCCGGGTGATCCTGCTGGACGACGTGGAGGCCGGGGCGTTCGCGCGCGAGTGGGCCGAGGCGTGGGAGAAGGACGCGCGCTCGGTCGAGCTGGTGCTGCGCGAATCGGCGCGGATCGTGCGGATGTCGCGGGGGTTGATCGTCGCGGAGACGAAGCACGGCTGGGTCTGTGCGAACGCGGGAGTGGACCAGTCGAACGTGGGCGGCGGCGCGGCGGTGGCGCTGCTGCCGTTGGACTCTTCAGCGTCGGCGGGACGGATTCGCGCGGGGCTGCGCGAGCGGGGCAATCCCGACGTGCCGGTGATCGTGACGGACACCTTCGGTCGGCCGTGGCGGCAGGGGCTGACGAACGTGGCGATCGGCGTATCGGGGATGGAGCCGATTCACTCGTATGTGGGCGAATACGACGATCAGGGCTACGACCTGCGGGTGACGGAGATGTGCTGGGCGGACGAGCTGGCCTCGGCGGCGGAGCCGGTCATGAACAAGCTCGACCGGGTGCCGGTCGCGGTGGTGCGGGGGCTCGACATCCCGATCGCGGAGGCCGACCACACATCGCTGGTGCGCCCGCCCGATCAGGATTTGTTCCGATAGATCGCAGCCTGATAGGCGTGACGGGGAGCGGAGGACCGCATGGTTCAAGCGACCTTCAAGATCAGCGCGGTCCTGGATACGCCGATTGAGGATGTCTGGGCCTTCGTCAGCGATGTCACCAATCAGGATCACTGGGTCGTGGGGATGTCGGGCTCGGCGGTCGTTGGCGGTGGAGCGATCGGCGTCGGCTCTGAGGTCATGGGCACCAGCCGGTTCCGCGGCCGTGACGACACGCTGACCGTCGAGGTCACGGAGTTCGATCCACCGCGGCGGGTCTCCTGGAGATCGACGTCCGGCGGCGCGTTCCCGTTCATCACGCAGATTGTGCTGACCGCGCAGGGCGAGCAGGCGACGCGGTTCGCGTACGACGTCACCGCGATCAGCAACAGCATGGCGTCGGCGCTGATGATGGGCCCACTGCGCCCCCTGATGGGGCTGATCTCGAACCGGATGTTGCGCGAGGAAGTGGCCGACTTGCGCGCCGCGCTTGACGCTGCGGCCGCCGGATAGCGACGGGCGTCGCAGCATGGTCAGCCTGACCGCCAGCGCGCGGGTGCAGATTGAGCGGCCGATCGAGGAGGTCTGGGCGTTCGCGAGCCATGTGCCGAACATGGAGCAGTGGGTCGACGGGATGTCGGAGACGGAGCTGGTCGGCGGTGGCGAGGTGGGGCGCGGGTCGGAGATTCGCGGGGTCTACACGTACGGCGGCGGCAGCGCGCCGGTGTTGATGAAGGTGACGGAGTTTCGACCGCCGCGGCGGATGGTCACCGATGCTCAGGAGGGGCCGTTCCCGTTTGTCGGCGAGCTGGAGCTGGAGCGTCGGGACGGCGGCACTGAGGTGACGAACACGCTCAGCGCGGGGAGCGATCACATGGTCACGACGGTGATGTTCAGGTTTTTGCCGTTCATCTTGCGGCCAATGATGGCGAAGCAGCTGCGCAAGGAGCTGGGGCAGCTGAAGGCGATGCTCGAGGGTGAGGGGTAGGGCGAGGACTCAGCGGTGTTGGGTGTTGTTGGTGCGCGATCGGCGCAGCTAGCCGCCGAATTCGTGGGCGAAGCGGCGGTTGAACTCGTCGGTGAGGGCGCGCTCCAGATCGCTCGCGTCGCGGGTGCGCTCGAGGGCTTTGAGATAGGCGGGGTGGTCGCTCTCGAGCAGGGCCTGGAGCTGGGCGTTGAAGCCGCCGGCGAGTTTGGCGACGGCAACGAGGTAGCGGCGGTGCCAGGCGGCGGCGTTCTCGGGCGGCTCGAGCGCGAACAGGTCGTCGCGCAGCTGCAGCCAGCGCGGGACGCCGCGGCGCAGGTGCTCGCGGCGGGCGCGGCAGGCGAGCTCATCGCCGTCGCGACAGGCTGCGCCGACCTCGACGGGCAGGATTTCCGCGAGCTCTTGATCGGACTCGACAGAGAGGCGGATCACATCGCCGAAGTAGCCCTCGGGGTAGCCCGAGCCGTCGCCGCCGAGGTTGAGCGCGGAGAGGATGGCGAGGGCGGCGGAGAAGCCGATGATCGTGCCGACGATCGGGAAGAGCAGGGTCGGCCAGCGACGACGGCGTCGCCGCTGCGGCGGGTCGGAGATGGGCTCAAGCGAGGCCAACGCGCCGCTCGAGGAAGTCGCGGACGGCGTTGGCGAAGGCTTCGGGCTGGTCGCCGGCGACCGAGTGGCCGGCCTTGGGGATGCTGACCAGCTCGACGACATCGACGGCGTCGGCGAAGCGCTCGGCCTGCTCGCGCTTCAGCACCGGGCTCTTTTCGCCGTGCAACAGCAGGGTGGGGCAGCGCAGGCCGCGGGCCGTCGCCCAGATGTCGCTGCGGCTGTCGGCGACGCCGCGGAACTCGGTCTGGCGGAAGCGCTCGTCGAACTGCTTGGCGAGCTTGCCGTCGGCGGTTTCGCGCAGCGAGACGGCGAGGCGCCGGCGGATGCCCTCTCTGGAGCGGAAGGGGTAGTACTTGTGGGTGTGGTCGACCCAGGCGTCGAGCGACTCCAGCTCGTAGGGACCGGCGACGAACTGGCGGACCTGCTGCGCGCCATCGACGGTGACCTCGGGGCCGACATCAACGAGCACGAGCGCGCGCAGGGCGTCGGGGTGGCGGCTGGCGAAGGTCATCGCGTTCATGCCGCCCATGCTGTGGCCGACGACGACCGGTCGATCGAGGCGGGTTGATTCGATAAAGCCGCGGATGTCGTCTGCCATGTGGTCGCGGGAGTATTCGGCGAGCTGGGGGGCGCGATCGGAGATGCCGTGGCCGCGCTGGTCAAGGGCGTGCCAGTGGAGCCGGTCGGAGAGCGCCGGGGCGACCTCGTCCCAGGAGTGACAGTTGAGCGCGAAGCCGTGGAGGGCGACGGCCGGCACGGCCGCGTCGCCGCCCCAGTCGATGTAGTGCAGGTCGAGATCGTTGACTCGCGCGGTCGCGTCGCTCGGTGCGGCGTTGCTCATGGGCTTGGTCTCCCGAGTGGTTGGGTCGATCATAGATGGCGCTCGCTCACGCTAAGTTGGAGCCGCTGTCGAGGAGCGGAAGTGGGCGGTGCTGTCGTGGCAGGTGTGGCGCGGGACGACTGGCTGGCGTTGTCGGATGCGGAGCTGCAGGCGCAGTGCCGCTTCGACCGTTTCCGCGTGTCGGGGCCGGGCGGGCAGCATCGCAACCGTCGGGCGACGGCGGTGCGGCTGGTGCACGAGCCGACGGGGATCGTCGGGCAGGCCACCGAGCGGCGATCGCAGCTGCAGAATCGCGCGGAGGCGCTGCAGCGGTTGCGACGGACGATGGCACTGGAGCTGCGCCGGCCGGTGGCGCTCGATGGGTATGAGCCGCCGCTCGAACTGCAGCGGATTCTGCCGCGCGCCGTGCGGACGGCCGAGGTGCGCTCGCGGGATCGGATCGGCACGAAGCATCGGGAGTTTTGGAACGGGGCGCAGCATCTGCTGGACCTCTTCGAAGCGTTGGGTGCGAGTCTGGCGGACACAGCGTCGGCGCTGGGTTGCTCGACGAATCAGCTGGTGCGGTTGGTGGGGAGTGAGCCGCAGTTGCTGCGCAGAGTCAATCAGATGCGGGAACAGCGCGGCCTTGGATCTGTGCGGACGTAGCTGTGGTGGACCGGGATGTGGACTGAGGCCGAGTAATCGGCGAGTGATGCGTTTCTGATGTACCATGCGCTCATGGCGTTCCACCGACCGCGGATCAATATTGCCATCTGGGTGAACATGCTGGTCCGCGCTGGACTTCCCCGCGCGTCCGCCGAGGAGGTCTCCGGTCAGCTCGACGCCGAGCTGCAACAGGGTGTTACCCGCGAAGACCTCAAAGACATGGAACTCAGGCTGATGATCTTCCTGATCATCCTCGTGGGCATCGCCACCGGCATCATTGTGGCTGTGAACTAGCAGTCCTCGTAGGGACGCCGCATCGGGCATGGCTGTGGGCATGGCGGCGGGAACGGCAGCGTTCGCTCATCTGGGTTCCAGCAGCACGGCGGCGGCGGCGTGGCCGCTGCGGACGGCGGACTCCATCGTGGCGGGCCAGCGGGTGTCGGTCCAGGCGCCGGCGAGGGTGAGGTTGGCGATTGGGGTGCGCGCGCCGACGCGGTGAGCGAGGATGCCGGGGGCTGGGCGGAAGGTCGCTTCGGTCTCTTTGACCACGCGGGCGGCCAGCACTTCGGGATCGGCGGCGCGGCGCAGCGCGCGGCGCATGCCGGCGACGCTGCGATCGACGATCTGCTCCTGCGGGAGTCCGACAATTTCGTGCGCGCCGCTGAGCGAGCAGGTGACCCACTGCTGCTCGCCGCTCCAGCCGTGCAGGCGGGTGCGATTGAAGATGTACTGGACGAAGGGGTCGAGCACGACGGCGAAGTCGTGGGTCATGACCGGGGCGCTCCACTTGAGGTGGACGTTGACGATCGGGCTGGTGGTGAACTGGTCGAGGCGCCAGAAGGGTTCACGCATCCGCAGCGCGGCGGGCAGGGTTTCGAGCGCGTGGTGGGGCGGCAGCGCGAGCACGACGCCGCCGACCGCGACGCGCTCGCCGGCGGAGGTGCGGACGGCGACGGCGCGTCCGTCGGCGACTTCGATCGCGGCGATGCGCTCGCCCAGGCGCGCCGCTGCGCCGGCTTCGCGTGCGCGTGCGAGCACGGTGTCGGCGACCTCGCCGAGGCCGCGGCGGAAGAGGCCGATGTCGGCGGCGCGGGTATTTCGCAGGAAGCCGGTCTGGATGACCTGGATGGCCTGCGCGGCGCTGACGAGCTCGGAGCTGTCGTTGCAGGTTGGCAGGATGATCAGGTCCCAGAAGCGCTCGATGACGCCGCGCGTCTGGCCCTGCTTGCGCAGCCAGGCGGCGAAGGTCTGGCGGTCGAGTTCGCGCCGCTCGCGCTCACCGAGGTCGCGCATCGCCCAGATCGCGACGCCGATGCGGCCGCGCTCGCTGAGGCTGAGGTGCTGGTAGTTGAGGATCGACCAGGCGAGGTGCAGCGGCGCGGGCAGCGGCAGGCCGAGCGAGTAGATGTTGCTGCGGGCGCGTGGCTCGGGGTCGATCACGCGGACGTTGAGCGCGCGCTGGTAGCGCACGATGTCGCGCAGGCCGATGCGGCGCAGCAGGGCATCGAACTCGGTGCAGCAGCGCATCGTGATGTGCTGACCGTTGTCGAGCACGACATCGTGATTGGGGTCGGTGAACGAGAAGGCCTTGCCGCCGACGAAGGGGCGGCGCTCGAAGAGGATCGTGGGCTGCTGCCGCTCGGCGAGGTCGAGCGCGGCGGTCAGGCCGGCGAGGCCTCCGCCGATCACTGCGATCGGCGCGCTGTCGGGGCTGGTGGTCATGATCTGACGCTAGCGGGGGCGGACCGATCCGGGGAGCGCGCCGAGCGCCCAGAGGCTGAGCAGCTGCGCGACGCGCTGCGCTTTGGATGCGCCGACGCGTCGGCTGTAGACGTCGTAGTCGGCCGCGACGATGGCGTCGAGGATGCCGCGGTAGACACCCTGGAGGCCGTTGCAGCACATGCGGCTGCGCGGGCCGTGGAGCAGCTCGAGCAGCGGTTGGCCCTGCTCGTAGCAGGCGTAGGCGCGCTGCGCATAGTCGGCCATGAGCGCGCGGAAGGCGGGGTTGCGGACCTGCGTGAGCAGGTCCTGCTCGCTGTAGCCGTGGCGGGCGAGGTCTTCGCGGGCGATGTAGATGCGGTCGCGCTCGGCGTCTTCGGCGATGTCGCGCATGATGTTGGTCAGCTGCAGGGCCTTGCCCATCGCGATGGCGCGCTCGGTGGCCTGCGCGGCGTCGCGGTCGTCGAAGCCGAAGATGCGGATGCAGACGAGGCCGATCACGGAGGCGGCGCGGTAGCAGTACTGCTCGAGGTCGGCGAAGGTCTCGTAGCGGGTCTGGACGAGGTCCTGCTCCATGCCGGCGAGCAGCTCCTCGAAGTAGTCGCGCGGGATCGGGAAGCGCTGGACGGCGTCCGCGAGGGCGAGCGCCAGCCAGTCGTCGGGGTTGGCGGGCTGCTCGCCGTAGGCGGCGGCCAGCGTGGCGCGGGCGGCGTCGAGGGCGGCGCGGCGCTCGGCTTCGCTGCCGGCGTCGTCAACGGCGTCGTCGGCGGTGCCGGAGAAGGCGTAGGCGGCGTAGATCGCCTGGCGTTTGTGGTCGGGCAGGACGGCGAAGGCGAGATAGAAGTTGGTCGCGCGGCGGCGGGTGAATGCGCGGCAGCGTTCGTAGGCGGCGCGGGTCGCAGGGGTCATCGCGGGGGTCATGGGGTCAGGCCAGCTTGAGTTCGAGGGCGGCGCGCAGGGCCAGCCAGGCTCGGCGAGCGCTGCTGACGCGGGGGCGGCTGGAGAGCACGTCGTAGCGCTGCTGCTCGATCGCCCGCAGCACGGCGCGGCCGCCGTCGGAGAAGAGGCGGAGGTCGACGGCGAGATCGCGCGGGACCTGGCGGACCAGCGCGTCGCCGTGGCGGAAGTAGGCCTCGGCGCGGTCGACCTGATATTGCATCATCTGGCGGAAGGCGCGGTCGCAGCGGCGCTCGGCGATCTGCTGCTCAGTGACGCCGAAGTGGCGCAGGTCTTCAAGCGGCAGGTAGAGGCGGCCGGCGTCCCAGTCGCGGCGCACGTCCTGCCAGTGGTTGGCGAGCTGGAGGGCGGTGCAGGTCGCGTTGGAGAGTTCGCGGCGCTCAGCGTCGGTGATGTTCCAGAGCGCGAGCACCATCTCGCCGACGGGGTTGGCGGAGAGCTCGCAGTAGGCGAGCACGTCCTGGAAGGTGTCGTAGCGCGACTTGGTCTGGTCGAGGCGATTGGCTTCGATCAGGCGCAGGAAGGGGCCGGCCTCGAGCGGCTTGCGGGTCGCGATGTCGGCGAGCGCGACGGTGATCGGGTGCGATGGCGCCGGTTGGGGCATCGGTTGGGGGGTGGCGAAGGCGCTGCGCAGCTCGCGCTCCCACTCGTCGAGCAGGGCGAGGCGGTCGCCCTCGGCCTCATCGCCGAGGTCGTCGGTGAAGCGGCAGAACGCGTAGACGGCGAACATCGGCGCGCGCAGCTCGCGCGGCAGGAACCACGAGACGACCGTGAAGTTCTCCTGGTGACGGCGCGAGTAGCGCTCGCACCAAGCGTGGGCGTCGCGCAGCGATGCAGGCGTCTGACCGCCGTGCGGGAGGGCGAGTCGTGCGCGATCTTCGCTGACCATCGCGCGCCGGCGTCGCTAGTCGTCCTGTAGGTCGGCGGGGTCGAGCACGCGGAAGCCGATGCCGACCTTGACCTGGAACCAGCCGATCTCGCCCTCGCTCATCGCGCCGCGGATTTCGCGGACTTCGAACCAGTCGATGTTCTTGATCGTCTCGCCGGCGCGACCGACCGCGTTGCGGATCGCCTGGTCAACGCCATCGGGCGAGGAGCCGACGAGTTCGATGATCTTGTACGTGTGGTCTCGATGTTCGGCCATGATCACGTTCCTTTCGACTGAGGTGCTGTCCGATGTGGTGACTGCTGCGCCGGCGAACGGGCATGCTAGCCGGCGCCGTACTCAACGTCTTCCATCTCGTAGCAGGACCAGCAGAGCTGGCGGCCGGCGAGCGGGATCAGGGTGAGGACGGCCTGCCCGCAGGACTGGCAGACCTGGCGCTGGGCGGTGTCGAAGCGCATCACGACGAGGTCGTGCCGCTCGCCGTCCTTGGACTCGACGTGGTTGGAGAGGATGGCGTCTTCGACGAAACCGAGGCCTTCGAAGAGCTTACGGGCGCCGGCCTGGATGGGGGTCATCTGGGCGACGATCTTGGCGACCTCGTCAGCGACGGCGCCCTCGAAGGCGATGCCGAGCAGGACGTGGCCGAGGCCGAGGCGGCGGACGTTCACGTCAACCATGACCCGGATTTCGGCGACGTGGCGGGTCCAACGCAGATGGCCGCGCTCGATCGTGGCGTAGCCCAGCACCTGCTCGGCTTCGAAGGCGACGAACGAGCGGACGCGGCCGGCGAGGGTGTCCTCGGCCCAGGCGGCGACCTCGTCGGAGTCGGTGATGTCGCGTTCGAGGAAGAGCAGGTCGTCGTCGGGTTGGCGGAGACCGAATTCGAGCAGCGCCGATTCGTCGCCCAGCTCGAGGTTGCGCAGGCGAATGCTGCGTCCGCCCATGTTGAGGTCGACAGGCAGCTCGCGCAGCTCGATGTCGCGGCTCTCAGTGGTCATGCTCCGGTCGCCTTTCAGTGCCGCGGGGAAGAGTCGCAGTCTAACGCGCGGCGCCGGCGCGTTCGTAGCGTCCCAGCGCCATGAGCGGAAAATAGTGCCGATAGAGGTGGTAGTTGATCATGAAATCGGAGGGGAAGCCGGTGCCGGTGAAGAGGTCTTCGTCCCACGTGCCGTCGCTGCGCTGGTGGTTGACGAGGTAGCGGACGCCGCGGGCGACGGCGTCGTGCTCGGCTTCACCGGCGGCCAGCAGCGCCATCAGGGCCCAGGCGGTCTGCGAGGGCGTCGAGGGTCCGGCGCCGCGCAGGCTGGGGTCGGCGTAGGTGTCGCAGCTCTCGCCCCAGCCGCCGTCGGGCAGTTGGTAGCGGATCAACCACTCGACGGCGCGGCGGACGGGCGGCGCGGTCATCGGCTGTCCCAGCGCGGCGAGGGCGGGCAGTGCTGCGCCGAGGCCGTAGATGTAGTTGACGCCCCAGCGGCCCCACCAGGCGCCGTCGGGCTCCTGCAGGTCGTAGAGGAAGCTCAGGCCGCGCTGGGCGGGCGGGTATTCGCCGCTGTAGCCGAGCAGGCCGAGCAGCTCGAGCGCGTGGGCGGTGACATCGGCGGTGGGTGGGTCGAGCAGTTCGCCGAAGTCAGCGAAGGGGATCGCCTTGAGGAATTCGCGGTCGTTGTCGACGTCAAACGCGCCCCAGCCGCCGCTGCGGCCCTGCATCGAGAGCATCCAGAGGAGGCCGCGGTCAAGGGCGAGCTGACGCTCGCGCTCGGCGTCGGGCAGGGGGATGCGCTGTAGTGCGATCATCACGACGGCTGCGTCGTCGACATCGGGGTAGATGTCGTTGTCGAACTCGAAGGACCAGCCGCCGGGCGGGGTGTCCGGATTCTTGACCTGCCAATCGCCGCCGCTGAGGACCTGTTCGGCGAGCATCCAGCGGGCGGCGCGCTGCAGCGACTCGTGGGCCGGATCGAGGCCGGAGTCGAGCAGGCCGATCGCGGCGAGGCAGGTGTCCCAGACGGGCGACTGGCAGGACTCGGTCCAGGTCATCCGCGCGCCGTCGTGGTGGGCGGCATCGTCGTCGGCGTGGGCGTTGGCGGCGCTGTGGTGGGTGAAGCGCTCGAAGCCGCGCAGGGCGCGTTGCAGGACGGGATGGTCGAGCGAGTAGCCCATCGCGCGCAGGGCGAGGATCGCATAGACCCAGGGCGGCTGGATGCCGCCCCAGCAGCCGTCGGCTTCCTGGCGGTCGAGCAGCCAGCGCTCGGCCTGGGCGAGCGCGCGGCCCTCGAACGGGCGGATGTGGTTGCGGTCGAGCAGCCGCAGGGCGCTGTCGATGAGGGTGAACGCGCCCTCCCAGCTGAGCCAGTTGCGGGGCGGCGCGACGGCGAAGCGGCCGCGGTCGGAGGGGCGGACCCAGAGCTCGGGCACGCCGGCGCCGGCGGGCAGTGAGGCGGTCGGGCGCAGGGTCATGATCACGGTGATGCCGACGACGGTCGCGCGGGCCCAGGATGCGAATTCGTAGAGGTTGACGGGGAGCCAGTTGGGCAGCAGATTGAGCCAGGCGGGCATCGCGGGGAGGCGGTCCCAGCGGTACTGGCCGAAGAGCGCGAGCCAGATTTTGGTGAAGACGCGCGCGGAGGAGATCCCGCCGTGTTCGAGGATCCACTCGCGCGCGCGGCTCATGTGCGGCGCGTCGGGATCGTCGCCGGCCAGCTTGAGCGCGAAGTAGGCCTCGACAGAGGTGCTGATGTCGCCGGGCCCGCCGGGGTATTGGGCCCAGAAACCCTGCTCGCGCTGTTGGGCGCGGAGGTAGCGGGCGATGCCGTCCCACTGCTCGCGATTGCCGATCCCAAGGTGGTGGGTGAGCAGGAGGTACTCGGCGGTGATCGAGGCGTTGGATTCGAGCTCGCCCCACCAGAAGCCGGCCGGGTCCTGGTCGGCGAGCAGCCAGTCTTGCGCGAGGGTGATCGAGCGGCGCAGCTCGGCGTCGGTGGGCCTGGCGTTCGCAGCGGTGGTGACCATGGTCAGCGGTCCCGTTGGAGGGTGAAGGCGGCCACCGCTTCGAGTTCGGCGACGGCCTCGGGGCGTGGATCGCAGCCGAGCAGGGCGGAGCGGAAGGCGTCGTACTCGTGCTCGGCGGCGCTGTTCGCGGCGTTGGCGGCGCCGCTCTCGTCGAGCAGCGCGTGGACGGCGCTCACGTCGGCGTCGTCGAGTTGGGGCTTGCGCCAGGCGTCGCGCAGGGTGTCGCGGACGGTTGATGTGCCGTTTCGCAGCGTCCAGAGGATGGGGTAGGACTTCTTCTTGCGGCGGATGTCGCTGTCGGTCGATTTGCCGAGGGCGGCGGCGTCGGCCCAGATGCCGAGCCAGTCGTCGCGGATCTGGAAGCAGCGGCCGAGGCGTTGGCCGGCGAGCTGGAGCGCGTCGGCCTGGTGGGCGGATGCTCCGGCGAGGGTCGCGCCGATTGCGAGGCTGACGCCCATCATCGCGCCGGTCTTGCGCTCGACCATCTGCATGTACTCGTCGAGCTCGACATCGAGGCGCTCTTCGAAGGTGAGGTCGAGGTACTGGCCTTCGATCATGCGCAGCGTTGCGCCGTTGAGTCGCGCGGTGGCGTCGAGGATGGCCGGCGGCGGCGCGCCGGCGTTGGCGGCGCGGAGCATCGCCAGATCGGCGAACTCGCGGAGCGCGTCGCCGGCGTTGATCGCCTGGCTGACGCCCCAGACCTTCCAGACGGTCGGGCGGCCGCGGCGCTGCTCGTCCTGGTCCTGGATGTCGTCGTGGACGAGCGAGAAGTTGTGCACGAATTCGACGGCGGCGGCGCCGCGGAGGGCGGGGGCCTGCAGCTCGGGGTCGGGAGTGATCGCGGCTGCGCCGAGCATGCAGAGGGCGGGGCGGGCGCGCTTGCCGGCGGCCGCAGCGGGCGCGCCGTGCTGGTCGATCCAGCCGAGCGCGTAGCGGGCCATGTCGTGGATCGGCAGACGTAGGCCGCCGGTCGCGGCGGCGGCGTCGACGGTGGCGCGCATCTCCGCTTCGACGGCGGCAGCGTGGCGGGTCAGGGCGTCGGGGAGGACGGTCATCGGCGGTCTCCGTTCGCGGCGCAGTTGCGGCAGCGCCCGTAGACGGCCCAGTGGTCGATTTCGGCCTCGAAGCCGAAGTCGTGGTGGACGCGGTCGGCGACGGTGCGCAGGAGGTCGTGGGGGAGCTGTTCGATGCGACCGCACTCGGTGCAGACGAGGTGGTGGTGGGGCGTGTCGCCGCGCCAGTGGTAGGTGCGTTCACCGGTCCCGAGGTCGGTCTGGGAGACGAGCCCGAGGTCGCGCAGCTGGCTGAGCGTGCGGTAGACGGTGCTGGGGTCGAGCTCGGAGACATCGTCGCGCGCGAGGTCGAGGAGGTTGACGGCGGTGGCGTGATCGCCGCCGTGGCGCAGCGCTTCGAGCAGCGCGAGGCGCTGCTGGGTGACGCGCAGATGGTGGCGCCGGAGCAGTTGGGTGGAATCGGTGCGGCAGGCCATCACAGCTCCCCCGCTCGGGGCGGTGATCCGGCGATCACTCGCTGTCGGCGTCTGAGGCGGCTGAAGCGTCTGGTGCGTCGTCAGCGTCGGCGGCGTCGACGGATTGGTTGGCAAGTTGGCCGGCGACTTGGTTGGCGAAGAAGGCAATGCTGCCGGCGGCGACTCGCTGGGCCGGGGCTGAGGCGTCGGTGGGCACGACGTAGCAGCCGTTCTGCGGGCCGAAGCCGCGCCGCCCGGAGCCGCCGTTGTTCAGCGCGAGGCCGGAGAAGGTGATCCAGCGACCGTCGGGCGAGACGAGTTGATGGGACTGCGCGAACTGGTCGAAGAAGGCGAGCATCGAGGCGAACTCGGCGCTGGGCTGGAAGCGGGTGAGACGCTCGGAGCGATCGGTCTGCAGTTCGTAGCGAGTCAGCGCGATCATGGTGGTGCCGGGCATCGGCTCGAAGGCGAAGAGGGACTCGCCGTTGGGCGCCCAGACGACGGCGTTGGCGGGACGGGCGGAGAGCTGGCGCTCGACGCGAGTGTCGAGGTCGTGGATCAGGATACCGCTGGAGTCGGTGTCGCCATCGGGGATGGGCAGGATGGCGAGGCGGTCGTGGTGAGGGGCGCGGACGAACGCGACGCCGTTAGCGTCGCCGCCCGCGCTGGAACCGCCGATGTCGAGCAGCTCTTCGCGGTCGTCGTCGGAGCGGTGGCCGAGCATCAGCGTGCAGCCGCCGCCGGCGCGCGGGGCGGCGTAGAAGAATCGCTGACCGTCGACGGACCAGGCGGGGGTGCGGAAGGAGGGGCGGGCGCGGAGGAGCTGCCGCTCGCCGCGGTCGGACGCGAGATCGAGGAGCTGGAGCTGCGCGCCGCGGTGGACGAGCATCGCGCGACCGTCGGGCGCCCAGGCGAAGTAGAGCGGCGCGCCGTCGATGAGGCGGCGGGGTTCGACGCGGCCGCTTTCGGACACGAGGCTGGCGGCGAGGCCGTTGCCGACGTTGCTGACGACGGCGAGGACCCGTCCGGTCGGCGACCAGTTGACGTAGTGGGCGAGACCGGGGGCGAAGATCTGCCTGGCATCGGGCGGGTTGGCGTAGAGCGTGTTGCTGGCGCCCTCGCCGAGCGGGATGCGCCACAGTTCGAGACGAGGGTCCTGGCGCTGGTGGGAGCTGGCGCTGACGGTCAGCGAGGCGGAGTCGGGCGCCCAGGTGGGCCACATGAAGAGCAGCCCCTCGCGCTCCATGGCGAGGCGCGTTTCGGGCTGGCCCGGGCCCTCGTCGGAGACGGCGGCGACCTGCAGGCTGGAATCCTCGGAGATCAAGGCGAGGTGGGTGGTGGCCATGCGTCAGGCTTCGCCTTGGCCCGCGGCGGCGGGGCGACTGCCGCCGACGGCGACGGACTCCTCGTAGCGTGCGAGGTCGAACAGGACCGAGGATGCGCGGTTGAGCCAGCGCAGGGTCTCGGGATTGACGGGATGGTCGGTGTCGCGCAGCCGCACGGTTTCGCGCTCGGCGCGGCGCACGGTGGTGCGGGCGAGGTCGAGCGCGGCGGCGCCGGCGGCCTCGCCGGGGATCACGAACTCACGCGGCGGCGGAGCGAGCGATTCGAGTTCGGCGGCCCAGGTCTCGAGTTGCTCCACGTGCTCGGCCTGGGTGGTGAAGTCGTCGGGGATTGGCTTGCCGGGGGCGACGGCGAGCTCGGCCATGATCAGGTAGAGGCGGCGCTGGAGTCCGATCGCGATGTCGTTGGTGCGCGGCGCGCAGGCGAGGGCGCGGCCGAGGCCGATCGCGCTGGTGGCCTCGTCGATGGCGCCGAAGGCTTCGGGCTGGGGATGCGATTTGGGGATGCGCCCGCCGCCCCACAGAGTGGTGGCGCCGTCGTCCCCCGAACGGGTGTAGTGGGGCATGCGGCGAGTGTACCGAGCGGCTAGTGGTGGACCGGGCTGGCGAGTTCCTCGGTCCACTCCCCGAGCAGTTCGGGGGTCGCGCTGATCCCGAGGATGATCGCGCCCTTCGGTCGAGGCCGGCGGTCGTCGACGTAGCCGAGGAACTCGAAGAGCGGCTCGCCGGCGGGGCTGAGCAGCCGGAACGTACGGTCCGGCGCATTTGGGTCGAGGATCGGGTGTTTCCGGTCGGCCGGCACGGCGATGACGCGGCCCTGGTCGACGCCGCAGCCGGCCGGGGCGAAGCCGGTCCACTCGGCGTTGGTCATGGTCGTGACGACGCTCCAGTCTGCGCCGTCGCGGACCTCAAGGGTGCAGGAAGCGATTGTTCGGCTCATCAGGCGGAACTCCTCTGGGGACTGGCGACGCCGGCGGCGTCGGCCGCTGCGCGGTACGCCGCGAAGGCGGCTTCGTCGAAGAGCACGAAGCGGACCGTGCGCATCGAGCGTTGCTCGCCCGAGCGCTTGATCGCGACATCGATCATGATCTGGCCGGCCTGGTCGAGCGGGAAGCCGCCGACGCCCGTGCCGAGCGCGGTGAATGCGATGGAGCTGAGCTGCAGCTCTTCGGCGCGGCGCAGGGCGCTGTCGGTCGCGGCGCGAATGTGCGCCGCGGAGGTGGAGAGGTCCTGGCCCATCGCGGCGGCGTGAATGACGTGGCGGGCGGGCAGGCGTCCGCCGCCGGTGACGACGGATTCGCCGACCTGAATCGGGCCCTGGCTGATCGCCTCGTCCTCGATCTCGCGGCCGCCGGCGCGCACGATCGCGCCGGCCGAGCCGGCGCCCATCCAGAGATGGTTGTTGGCGGCGTTGACGATCGCGTCGGTGTCCTGGGTGGTGATGTCGCCCTGGACGACCTCGATCTGGGTGTCAGGCATGCGCGCCGTCCTGCTCCTACTTGATCGCGAGCGCGTTGGGGGGGCTGCCGGTGCCGCCGCGCACGTTGAGCGGCGCCGAGGCGAAGAAGCTCTCGTAGACGCCGTCTTCGGCGCAGTCGTCGGCGAGCTGGTCGAGCACGAACATCTCGCCGATCGCCATGCCGAAGCGGCCGATGATCCAGTGGTGCAGGAACCCGTCGGGGTCGGCGAAGTTGGGCGGCGGCCAGGCTTCGAGCGCGGGGTTGTCGGAGCAGAGGGCCGCGACGTGGTGGTCGAACCAGTAGGCGGCCATCTCCTCGGCGCAGGCGAGCCCGGGGAAGGCGAGGTTGCTCATCTGCGCGAGCGACTGCTTGACGCCGTCGTCCTGCGACTCGTACCAGGAGATCCAGCCGAGCCGAAGCAGCACGACGTCGCCGGTCTGGAACTCAACGCCCTGCGCGGCACGGCAGGCTTCAACGTCTTCAACGGGGATGCGGACGGTCTCGCCCATGCTGAGCGGGTTGCCCTGCGACTCGTACCAGCGGCCGAGGTCGAGCAGCACGGCGCGGCCGGCGATGCCTCGCTCGGCCCAGTGCTCGATGCCGAGCTTGGGGTTGTCGCGGTTGGCGATCAGCCACTCGTTGTCGACGCCGCCCCAGAAGCCGTGCTCGAAGTCGCCGACGTGAGTGAGGGCGTCCCACTGGCTGGACTGCTGGGTGTAGAGGTTGTCGAGCACGTCGTCGCCGTGGTTGCCGAAGCCGGCGCGGCGGATCACGGTGTGGCGGACGGCGCCGCGGTTGTAGAGCGGCGGGCTGGGCTGGGACTGGTCCCAGTTCATGGGGAACATCTTGCCCTTGCGGACGAGCTGGGCGGCGGAGACGATCCGGTCGGGCGTCTGGAGGTTGAGCATGCCGACCTGGTCGTCGTCGCCGAAGAGTCCCCAGGCGGTTTTCGCGGGGTGCTCCGCCTTGTAGGGGAGCTGGTCATAGGTCGGGAGCGTGTCGGGAATATCTGGCACATCGGCCTCCGTGCGGTGCGAAAGGAGATAGGCGGAGTCTAGCCCGTCAGCTCCGGTGTTCCCACGCGGCGCATTGTTGAAGTGCGGATGCCCACCCCTGGCGGCTCTACGCACGCCGCGGACCCCTCAGTCGGCCGCTCGCCGATCCAGCGCTCGGTACGCCATCAGTTCGATGCGCTCCCGGCACAACCGTGTGATTCGGTCACAGGCCTCCCACTCGACCGGATCGTAATCGTGCGTCTCAATGCGTCGGAGGGGGTCGCGCGCCAGACCGGCGATCAACGCCTCATCATCCGCTGCGTCGGGACCATTCGATGGACGTAAGCGGTACCACTTATCCGGAGCGGCGGCATCGAAGTACGTGAGCACCTCCGTATACATGCCCAGCGGCGCGCTGGGTCCTTCGAGGCACAACACCACGTCCGCAACCTCAATCGCGCTCTGCTCCACCTCGTCAGGATTTGCGTCGGGGTGCGCGTCGTACAGCATCTCCGGGATCGTGGCGGTGGCGACGAACCGATGTTCAGCCAGCCGTTCGCGCAGCTCAAGACGCTTCTGGTATTCCGGCGTCTGCCTGCCATCACCGAGCAACGTCACCGCCAGCAGCACCGCCGCTTCTGCGCTTCGCCGATCACTGACCCGATTCTGAAGATCTTGATCGATCGGTGAGGAGTCGCCCCTCACTCCCCGTCGCCCAGCAGCTTGTGAATCAGCGCCCGGCCTTCGCGCGAAACGGTGAACTCCGTTCCCGCGTCATACAGCAACCGCGCGCGCTGCAGCCGCGAGAACGCGATCCACTCTTCGGGCGATTCCAGCCATTCGGTCAGATCTTCGCACGTAGCGTGACCGCGGTCATAGATGCGCCCCAGAATCGCCGCCGCCGTGGGGTCGAACGAGATCGAGTTCTGTTCAAGGTCAAGCGTGTTGAGCAGCGCGCTGGCGTGCGCGTGATTCACTGAGACGGCTGCGGAAGACCGCGAGTGTCCCGAAAATGACGTGCTCATGCAGGTAATCTAGCACGGTGTGACCAATGTGTGCAGGCGGAGGCCCCGCCGTCGTTCCTATCAGCCTCGTGGAGGCGGGAATGACGGACGAAACGGCAGCGACGGTGAGGCCCGTCAGTCGAGCAGGCCGGGGTAGAGGAGCTGTTTGAGTTCGTTGCGGAAGTCGAACGCGTCACTGGGCATGAACTGGACCATGAAGATCGCGATCAGCTCCTCGACGGGGTCGATCCAGAAGACCGTACTGGCCGTGCCGGACCAGTAGTACTCGCCGACCGAGCCGACGTTCTGGGTGCGCGGCAGGTTCATCAGCACCGCGAAGCCGAGACCGAAGCCGAGGCCGTCGTTGGCGGTGTCGCCCCAGATGCCGAGGGCGCGAGCGGTCAGCTCGTCGTTGTTGGGTAGCTGATTCATGGTCATCAGCTCGATCGTCTTGGGGCCGAGGATGCGTGCGCCGTCGAGCTGACCGCCGTTGAGCGTCATCTGGCAGAAGCGCCAGTAGTCCTGCGCGGTCGAGACGAGGCCGCCGCCGCCGGAGAGGAAGGTCGGCGCCTCCAGAAATTCGTCGACGCCGAAAATGTCGCTCTGATGTAGCTGCTGGTCGGGGCCAAGTTCGTAGTTGGCGGCGAGGCGGTGGTGCTTCTCGGCGGGCACGTGAAAGCCGGTGTCGGGCATGCCGAGCGGATCGAAGATGTGCTCCTGCAGATACTCGTCGAAGCGCTGGCCGCTGATCGTCTGCACCAGATAGCCGCAGACTTCGGTCGAGATGCTGTAGTTCCAGTAGTCGCCGGGAGAGAACTTGAGCGGCAGGTCTGCGAGGCGGTCGATCATCGACTGAAGGTCGCGTCCGCGCATCGTGCCGGCGCGGTAGACTTGGTGCTCGAAGTAGCCAGCTTCCACCGGCCCCCCCGCGAACCCATAGGTGAGGCCGGACTGGTGCGAGAGCAGGTCGCGGATCGTCATCGGGCGGTCGGGTGCACGGGTGGTGTAGTCGGGGTATTCGCCGCCGGTCAGCACCTGGAGATCGCGCCACTGGGGGATGAAGCGCGAGACGGGGTCGCTGAGCTGAAACATCCCGCGTTCGTGCAGCTGCATGAGGGCGACGGAGGTGATCGGCTTGGACATCGAGTAGATGCGGAAGATGGCATCTTCGGCCATCGGCTGGTTGCGCTCGCGGTCCAGCATGCCGATCGCGGAGAGGTGGGCGAGTTCGCCGCGGCGGGCGATCAGCGTGACGCAGCCGGCGATCCGGCCGGCTTCGATGTAGCGGCCGAGCAGGTGCTGGTCGAGGCGCTGCAGGGCCTCGATCGAGATGCCGGTGCCGCCGACCGTGATCTCGCCTGTTCGTTCAGACTTCATGCGTCCAACCTCGTTTTCCTGCTCGTCTTCCTGCTCGTGATCATCGCACTGCCCGAAGTGATGTAGCCGCGGAATCGTCGCTCGCGCGACGTTTGCTGAGGGGCTCGTCAGTCGAGCAGGCCGGGGTAGAGGAGCTGCTTGATCTGGCCGCGGAAGTTGAACGTGCCGCTGGGCATGAACTGGGTCATGAAGATCGCGATCACGTCTTCGACGGGGTCGATCCAGAAGATCGTGCTGGCCGCGCCGCCCCAGTAGTACTCGCCGACCGAGCCGAGGTTCTGGGTGCGGGGCAGGTTCATCAGCACCGCGAAGCCGAGCCCGAAGCCGACGCCGTCGTTGGCGGTTTCGCTGAACGTGCCGAGGGCGCGGGCGCTGAGTTCATCGTTGTCGGGCAGATGATTCATGGTCATCAGCTCGATCGTCCTGGGGCCGAGGATGCGTGCGCCATCGAGCTCGCCGCCGTTGAGCATCATCTGGCAGAAGCGCCAGTAGTCCTGCGCGGTCGAGACGAGGCCGCCGCCGCCGGAGAAGAAGGTCTGTTCTTCGAGGTAGTTGCTGTTGGCGGGGTCGTCGAGCAGGCGCAGCTGCTTGTCGGGGCCGCGCTCGTAGTTAGCGGCGAAGCGGTGCTGCTTCTCGGCGGGCACGTGGAAGCCGCTGTCGACCATGCCGAGCGGGGCGAAGATGTGCTCGGCGAGATACTCGTCGAACGGCTGGCCGGAGATCGTCTGCACTAGATAGCCGCAGACATCGGTCGAGACGCCGTAGTTCCAGTTGTCGCCGGGGGAGAACTTGAGCGGCAGTTCAGCGAGGCGGTCGACCATCGACTGGAGGTCGCGTCCGCGCATCGTGCCGGCACCATAGACATCGCGCTTGTTGTAGCCCTTCTCCAGCGCGCCTTCCATGAAGCCATAGGTGAGGCCCGACTGGTGCGAGAGCAAGTCGCGCATCGTCATCGGCCGGGCTGGTGCGGTGGTGGTGTAGTCGGGGTATTCGCCGCCGGTCATCACCTGAAGGTCGCGCCATTGGGGGATGAAGCGTGAGACGGGGTCGGAGAGCTGGAATGCGCCGCGCTCAAAGAGCATCATCAGCGCGGCGGAGGTGATCGGCTTGGACATCGAGTAGATGCGGAAGATGGCGTCTTCAGCCATCGGCCTGTTGCGCTCGCGGTCCATCATGCCCATCGCGGAGAGGTGGGCGAGTTCGCCGCGGCGGGCGACGAGCGTGAGGCAGCCGGCGATCCGGCCGGCCTCGATGTAGCGGCCGAGCAGGTGCTGGTCGAGGCGTTGCAGGGCCTCGATCGAGATGCCCGTGCCGCCGACGGTGATTCCGGCTGTTCGATCAGCGTTCATGCGTCCAACCTCGTCTTCCTGCTCGCGTTCGTGCTCGTGTCAATGGCAGTGCGATGTGCGGTTCGCCGAGTGCGTGGTGCGTAGGCTAGCCCCGCCTCTCTGACCGAACAGCATGACGCCGCCATCGCGCTACCATTACTCTGTCGGAACATGAATCGAGCGTCGCGTGGTTTCCGAGCCTGAACTACTCGCCGCACAGCGCCGCGAACTCGACCGGCAGCAGCGCATCGAACTCGCGCTGGCGGCCGGGGACCTTGAGTTCGCCGCGTACTGCCGCACGATGAACTATGACGAAGAATCGACGCCGGAAGAGGACGCTGAGGACGCGCGCATCTCGGCGGAGCGCATCGCCTCGACCAACTGGGACGAGCAACCGGACGCCAACGAAGCGATGGCCGAAGAGTATCCCGAGGACGCGCGGCTGTTTCGGCAGCTCGACGAAGCCTTTCCGGGCTGGGATCCGTATCTCTCGATGCTGCCAGAGGAACATGCCGAGGCGGTCGAGTTCTTGCGGCGCGTGGATGAGCAGCTGCCCGAAGCCGCGGCGATGATCCGCGGGGTGCACGAGTTCCTACGGAACGAGTGAGATACCGCGTGGTCCGCAGTCCGGAGGCGGATGAGGAGATTGGGCGCCTCAGTCCTGAGCCGCGCAAACTCGCGAATCGCGCGATCAATCGCCTGCGCAACGGTCCGTACTTCGCCGGTTCAGACCCGCTCGAGGGCTTCCACTTCCTCTGGCGGGTACGTCTGAGCAGGCACTGGCGTCTGGTCTTCGAGTTCTATGCGGAAGAGCGACTGATCCGCGTGACGCGCGTCCGCCGCCGCACCTTTGCGTATCTGGGGCTGGAGCGGCCTGATCCGCCACGTTGAGTCGAATTTCCGTCGGATAGGGATCCCTCGCGTCTGTGCTGCGCAGTGATCCTTCGACCCCCGAGCTGAGCTGGCCGCCGCATGGCACTGAGACGAAGCCGCGCGTGGCGGACCAGTAGCGCGTAGGGGAACGGGCGGCGTGGGATGGGCTGGTGCGACGCGTTGGTGGTGGCGGGGCTAGCCTTGCGCCGTGATTTGTGGGCTGAACTGGACTCTACCGAGGAGAAACTGCCATGAGCGCTATCGCACAGACGACGACGGGGACGATCGAGGGGACTGAAGAGGACGGGCTCAGCGTGTTCCGCGGGGTGCCGTTTGCGGCGCCGCCGCTGGGCGCGCTGCGCTTCCGCGCGCCGCAGCCGGTCGAAGCGTGGGAGGGCGTGCGCGAGGCGAAGTCGTTCGGTCCGATCGCGCTGCAGGCGGCGAATCCGATGTTGGAGGCGTTGCTGCCCCCGCCCGACCCGGTGCAGCCGCAGAGCGAGGACTGCCTCTACCTGAACGTGTGGACGCCGGCGGTTGACGGTGGGTCGCGACCGGTGATGGTCTGGATTCACGGCGGAGCGTTCACGATCGGCTCCGGCAGCGAGAACTACTACGACGGATCGAATCTGGTGTCGCGGGGCGATGTCGTGGTGGTGACGATCAACTATCGGCTGGGCGCGTTCGGCTTTCTGAACCTGCCCTCGCTGGGCGAGACCAACTTCGGGATGCGCGACCAGGTGGCGGCGCTGCGCTGGGTGCAGGAGAACATCGCGAACTTCGGTGGAGATCCCGGCAACGTGACGATCTTTGGCGAGTCGGCCGGTGGCATGAGCGTGGGCTCGCAGATGGCCTCGCCGGAGGCGGCGGGCCTGTTTCACAAGGCGATCCCGCAGAGCGGCGCCTGCCACAACGCGCTGACGCTGGAGGAGACCGAGGCGACGGGGCGGAAGTTCTGCGAGAAGTTGGGTGTCGATCCGGACGACGTGGAGGCGCTGCGAGCGGCGTCGGCGGCCGATGTGCTGGCCGCCTCCGTCGCGGTCGACCCGCTCGCGGCGGCCGATTTCGATGGCGATGAGGCTGCGGCGCTGCCGGAGATGCCCTTCCAGCCGGTGATCGACGGGTCGTTCCTCGAAAAGCTGCCGATCGAGCACGTGCGCGAGGGCTCCGCCGCCGGGGTGGCGACGCTGGTCGGCTCGTTGGACGAAGAGATGAAGTTGTTGAGCGCCATGGGGGCGCAGGAGGCCCCGACCGAGGAAGGGGTGATCGCGTGGCTGGGCATGTTGCATCCCGACGCCGCCAGCGCGTACGCGACGTACCGCGCGGCGCGCCGCGAGCGCGGCGAGGACGATTCGCCGGGCGAGATCATGACCGCGGTGATCGGCGACGTGATGCTGCGCGTCCCGGGGCTGCGCCTGGCGAACGCGCAGACCGCGCAGGCGCCGACCTATGCCTACCTGTTCGACTGGAAGTCGCCACACCTGGATGGGGCGCTGGGCTCGTGTCACGCGCTCGAGCTGCCGTTCGTGTTTGGCACGCATGAGTTCGCGCCGGATTTCGCGGGCAGCGGCCCGGCGGCGGACGCGCTGGCCGAGGTCACGATGGACACCTGGCTGGCGTTCGCGCGTACCGGAAATCCCGCCGGCGAATCGGTGGAGGCGCCGGCGTGGGACACGCAGACGAAGCCGATCCTGGTGTTGGGTTCGAACGTGCGCGTCGAGCAGGACTGGCGGGGCGCCGAGATCGGCGCCTGGGACGGCGTGATTTCGTGACCCGCACCTGATCCCCAACCGACTGAGGGGAGGCGGGGCATGAGCATCGTCGAGACCACCGCGGGCCGGGTTGAGGGCGCGACGGACGGTGGGCTGGAGGTGTTTCGAGGGATTCCGTACGCCGCGCCGCCCGTCGGCGAGCTGCGCTTCCGCGCGCCGCAGCCGCATCCGGGTTGGGATGGCGTGCGCGCCGCGACCGAGTTTGGCCCGATCCCGATCCAGGAGGGGATGGACGCGCTGGACGCCCTGCTGCCCTCGCCGCCTCAGCCGCAGAGCGAGGACTGCCTCTTCCTCAATGTCTGGACACCCGGGCTCGACGACGCGTCGCGGCCGGTGATGGTCTGGATTCACGGCGGAGCCTTCACGCTGGGTTCGGGCAGCGAGCCGCTGTACTCGGGAGCAAACCTCGCCGCACGCGGGGACGTCGTGCTGGTCACGATCAACTATCGGCTCGGCGTACTGGGATTTCTGCATGAGTCGGCGCTGGGCGAGACCAACTTCGGGATGCGCGACATGATCGCTGCGCTGCGCTGGGTGCGCGACAACATCGCCAACTTCGGCGGCGACCCGGACAATGTGACGATCTTCGGCGAGTCGGCCGGCGGGGCGGCAGTGGCCTGCCTGCTCGTCTCGCCGGAGGCGCAGGGGCTGGTGCATCGCGCGATCGGCATGAGTACCGCCGGCGACCACGGAATCTTGTTCGAGGGCACCGAGCCGAACACCGAGCAGCTCTACGCGCAGCTCGGCATCGACGAGGGTCGCCCAGAAGTCCTGCGCAGTCTGCCCGCAGCCGACCTGCTTGCGGCGCAAGCCGCGGTGGAACTCGCCGCGTTCGAGAAGATGAGCGAACTCTGGTCGGTGCGGCTGCCGTTCGGCCCGGTCGTCGACGGCGCATTCCTGACAGTGCCGCCACTCGCCACCGCTACAGCGAGCGCCGCATCCGGCGTCCCTCTGCTGTCCGGTAACCCCGACGAAGAGATGAAGCTGGTCAAGGCGATGTTGCCGCCGGAGCAGCTCAGCGAGGCGGACGTGATGACGAGCCTGGAGCTGCTCCCCGGCGGCGCGCGGCGTGTCTACGAGGCGTATCGCGCCGCGCGCGCGGCGCGCGGTGAACCGAGCGCACCGGACGACATCCTCGACGCGATCGCCAGCGACTACCTCGAGATCATGCCCTCACTGCGCTTCGCCGACGCCTGGGCGCGTGGCGCGGCGCCGACCTTCGGCTACACGCTCGACTGGAAATCGCCGATGCACGATGGCGCGCTGGGCTCATGCCACGCGCTTGATATTCCGTTCGCCTTCGGCACCCACGATCTCGCCCCAGAGTTCGCCGGCAGCGGCCCAGCCGCGGACGCCCTGGCGAACACCATGATGGACGCGTGGGCCAGGTTCGCGCGCAGCGGCAATCCCTCCAGCGACGAGCTTGAGTGGCCGCCATACCATGCGGACACCCGCGCGCAGATGATGCTCGGCCCCGACCTGCGGGTTGAGCACGACTGGCGAGCGCAGGAACGCGCCGTCTGGGACGGCGTTTTCTAGTCGGAGAACCCACACAGCCCTCACAGAGGAGCATCGGCTCATGACCATCGCTGAGACCAATGCCGGCCAGGTGCAGGGCAGCGAGGAAAGCGGCCTGCACGTCTTCCGGGGGATTCCGTTCGCCGCTCCTCCTGTCGGCGACCTGCGCTTTCGCGCGCCGCAGCCGCATCCCGGTTGGACGGGACTGCGCGACGCGACCGAGTTCGGGCCGATCGCGATCCAGCAGGTCAACGAGGGGCTGGAGGCGCTGCTGCCCTCGCCGCGCCAGCCGCAGAGCGAGGACTGCCTGTTGCTCAATGTCTGGACGCCGGCGGTCGATGACGCGCGGCGGCCGACGATGGTCTGGATTCACGGCGGCGGCTACACGATCGGCTCGGGCAGCGAGCCGTATTACACGGGCGCCAACCTGGCGGCGCGTGGTGACGTGGTCGTCGTCACGATCAACTACCGATTGAACGTGCTCGGATTCCTCAACGATCCGGAGCTGGACGAGTTCAATTTGGGAACGCGCGATCAGATCGCGGCGTTGCGTTGGGTGCACGAGAACATCGCGAGCTTTGGCGGCGATCCCGGCAACGTGACGATCTTCGGCGAGTCGTCGGGCGGCCAAAGCATGACGACATTGTTGGCTGCGCCGGCCGCGGCCGGCCTGTTCCAGCGGGCGATTCCGCAGAGCCCCGACCCGCACCACGCGCATCATGTGGAGGGCGCGAAGGCGAGCGCTGAGCGGCTCTACGCCGATCTGGGCGTGAGCTCCGGCGATCTGGAGGCGCTGCGCGCGCTGCCGGCCGCCGATCTGTTGGCGGCCTATTCCGCGATCGAAGCTGGGTGGATGGAGACGCTGAACGCGGGCATGATCGGCCAGCTGATGACTTGCCCGATATTGGACGCGCAGGTGATGCCGGAGCTGCCGATTGATGTGATTCGCAGCGGCGCTGTGTCGGGCGTCGATCTGTTGATCGGCATCACCGACGAGGAGTTCAAGCTGATCGGTCTGATGCTGCCGAGCGACGATCTGGACGAAGCGGCGGTGGTCGCGCGGCTCGACGCGGAGCACGGCGACGGTCGGCGTGTGTATGACACGTACCACGCGGCGCGCGGCGCCCGTGGGGAGTCGACGGAGCCGAAGGAGATTCTCGATGCGGCGCTGACCGACGGCCTGACGGTGGTGCCTGCGTGGCAGATCGCCGACGCGCATGCGGACGCCGGCGGCTCGACATTTGCGTATGTGTTCGACTGGAAGTCGCCGATGCTGGATGGCGCGCTGGGCGCGTGTCACGCGCTCGACATCCCGTTCACGTTCGGCACGCAGGCGATGGCCGCCGAGTTCGCCGGTTCGGGGCCCGAGGCCGACGCGCTGGCGGATTGCGTGATGGATGCCTGGATCGCGTTCGCGCGCAGCGGCGACCCATCGACCGAATCGCTGAGCTGGCCGGCGTATGACAGCAAAGGTCGCGCCCAGATGATGCTTGGCCCCGATGTGCGGGTTGAGCATGCCTGGCGCGCGGAGGAGCAAGCCGTCTGGGACGGCGTCGGCTAGCTCAGCCACTGCAGGGCGCTACTGGAATCGATGACCGCCATCGCCGACAGGGCACACGGCGCGGTTCGCGGGGCTGGGCTTCCTGCACCAATCGTTGCTCGGGTAGGGCAACTTCGCGATGCGCGATCGGGCCGCTGCGCTGGCCGGCGTACGACGCCGGGGCCAGGTCGCTGGTTGCGCTGGGGGCGAATGTTCGCGTGGAACACGACTGGCGGGGCCCCGAGCGCGCGCTCGGGGATGGGGCGGATACCGTTTCCTCAACGCATGTGAATGCGACGAGAGGATGACACATCATGACCTTCATCCGCAGATTCGTTCGGGCACTGTTCACGACGCGGCGCGGGCGCGTGGCGTTGGGGGGGCTGATCGCGATGGCGATTCCAGCGCTCTTGGTGGCGGGCTGGCTGATCCGCCCGCTGTTTGTCGACACGGTGGTCGATGAGGCGTTTCCGCTGAGCGCCGATGCCTTCGTGCCGGAGGGAATAACGCACGATGAGGCGCGGGTGATGATGTCGACGGCGGCGAAGCTCGAAGCGACGGTCGACGAGGCGATGCCGGCGGCGATGATGGCCGGCGCTGAGGCGATCAAGCGGGGCGAATTCGTTGACGGCGACCGCTTCCACCAAGGAACAGGCTCGGTGACGATTTACCGTCTCGCCGACGGCGCGTACGTCCTGCGCTTTGAGGATTTCGAGGTGACCAACGGGCCCGATCTACGGGTGCTGGTCAGCCCCCATCCCAACCCGCGGGGCAGCGGCGACGCCACGGCGGAAGGCTATGTCGAACTCGGCAAGCTCAAGGGCAACATCGGCCCCCAGAACTACCTCTTCCCCGAGGGCCGCACGCCCGACGAGTTTCAGTCGGTCGTGATCTACTGCAAGCCGTTCCACGTGGTGTTCAGCGTCGCGGCGCTGAGCGAGAACTAGGCGGTCCGCAGTAGCGCCTCAAGCTCATCGCGACGCGACCACATCGCCAGCTCCGATACGTCGCTCAAGAGGCTGAGATCCTCGTCTCGCCAGATGTCAATTGTGTCATCGATCAGCGAAACCAGGGGTCGCTGACCGGGTGCAGGCGGCCAGGTGCTCAGATCCACACAGCCGGCCACGACGTGTTCAACGGTCCGTCTTGCAGTCGCGCGCGCGCCGCTGCTGAGCAGGAACACGAACGAGTCGCGGTCATCAACGCGAACCACATAGTCGATCAACCACTCGCGGTCTGAGCGGCCGCGCCGGCGCACGCCTCGCTGCACCTCGAACGAACGACTGCGCAACCATTCATCCACGTCGTCGGCAACGGTATCGGTGCTTTGCGCTCGAAATGTGAACGAGATATCGGCCACACGCACAGCTGCCTGCGCAAGTCGTTGAACGTGATCGGCAAGTGGTGCGCCATCGCCAGCGATCACCAGCTGTCCGCTGTCAAGCTCTACACCCAGGGTCAACGCCACGTCGTCAATCATCGCGCGCTGGTTCGGGCTGAGCTTGCTTCCTGTGGAGTTCATTCGCAGCCAGCCGAGCGTGTCGCCATAGTCGGTCACGAGGTAGCGGCCGCTCTCGCCACCAGCCACGAACACATCGACGAATCCACCGTCGGGGTACTGCATTGGCGTTCTCACGCGGACATCCCCGCGCGCTCGGACCCGACAGCTGAACAGCGACGGGAGGTCGTCACGCAGTGATGCGCATACATCTGTGGCTGTCACGTCAGCAGCCTTCCTTGCACGACCGGATGGGCGATCGGTACGTGCACGATATTGATCTCGGCGCAGAACTGTGCCCAGACGCGTGCCGGTGCGTCCCAGTCCGCCGTGATGTCAGCGGATTCCGTGTAGGGGCAATCCTTGTGGTTGCCCATTCCGCGCACTCCGGCACGAACGCGTCAATCGCAGCACCGGAGGGCGCCCACAAGGAGCGCCCCTACACGGAACGGCGGGCGATCACGCAACGCGTCGACGGGGCTGAGGTCTGCTAGTTGATCACGCCGTTGGCGCGCAGCTGCTCGATTTCGGCGTCGCTGTAGCCGATGCTGCGGACGATTGCTTCGGTGTCGCGGCCTAGCGGTGGGGATGAGGCCTGGGCTTCGAGCGGGGTGACGCTCATCTGGAGGAGCGGGCCGACCTGGCGCTGCGGGCCGGAGAGGTCGTGGTTGAGCTCGACGATCATGTGATTGGCGCTGAGCTGCTCGTCGTCGATCAGCTCCTCGGCGAAGCGGATCGGGCCGCAGGGGACGCCGCACTGCTCGAAGCGCTGTAGCCAATCGGCGGTCGTGCGGGCGCGGACCTGGGCCTCCAGCTCGCGCACGCGGGCGACGCCACCGGCGATGCTCTCGGGATCGGTCATGTCCAGCGCTGGGTCGGCGAAGCCGAGGAAGTCGGTCTCCAGCGCCTCGCGTACCTTGGCCCAGAGCGACGGTGAGAGCGCGCCGATCGCGACGGCGCCATCGCTGGTTTCCCAGCAGCGGTAGTAGATGTTGACCGCGCCGAGCACGCCGCTCTGCTTGTAGGCCTCCTGCAACTCGGCGTAGCTCGCGCCCTGCTCGCGCAGGGCGGCGACGTTGGCCATCCGAGCAGCGACGGGCTCGTCGGCGAGCGGCAGCTCCATGACCTGGCTGCCCTGCAGGGCCAGCGCCGAGTTGAGCAGGGTGGTTTCGATCATCTGGCCTTCGCCGGTGCGCTCGCGGTGGAAGAGCGCGGCGCAGACGCCCCAGGCGACGGCGATGCCGGTTGCGTAGTCGGCGACGGGCGCGGAGACCGGCTGCGGGGCGCCGTTGGCAGGGTCGAACTTGCCATCGAGCGCCATCAGGCCGGAGACGGCCTGGGCGACGATGTCGTAGCCCGGTCGCGCGGCCCAGGGGCCGCGGCGCCCGAAGGCCGTGTTGTCGACGTAGATCAGGTCCGGCTTGATGGCGCGGAGCGTGTCGTAGTCGATCGCGAGGCGGGCGCCGACGTCGGGGCGGTAGTTGATCACGACCACGTCCATCTGAGCGACGAGGCGGTGGACGATCTGCTGCGCGGCGGGGTCGCGCATGGCGAGCACGAGCGAGCGCTTGCCGCGGTTGAGCGACTGGAACCACTTCGACTCGCCGGGGATGAACTGCGAGAACTGCCGCCAGGCTTCACCTTCGGGCGGCTCGACTTTGATCACCTCGGCGCCCATATCGGCGAGGTTCTGGCAGCCGAAGGGACCGGCGATGATCTGAGAGAACTCGAGGACGCGGATACCTGCGAGCGGACCGGGATGATTGGGCACGATGTAGCCTCCAGACGTGCGAACCTCGGCAGTATGCAGCCTTTGATCTGGATAAGCCCGTGCGACTCTTCCCCATCACCGCCGCCGCGCTTGCGCTGATCATCGTGATCGGCCTGGTCATCACGCTGAACCGCGACGAGCCGGCCGTCGAGCGGGCGACGCGCTTCGTGGAGGTCAGCGAGCGGGCGGGCCTGAGCTTCGTGCAGCACGAGGTGCAGCCACCTGGTGAGTGCCTCTTCGACAACGTGCAGGGGACGGAGACCGGCACATTCTGCGACGCGGAGCGGATGACGGGCGGCGCGGCGGCCGGCGACTTCGATGGCGACGGCTACGTGGACCTGGTGATCACGCGGCTCGACGACCACGACCTGCTGCTGCGCAATCGCGGCGATGGGACGTTCGACGATGTGACGCGGGCCTGGGGGCTGGACGAGTTCCGCGAGCCGACCAACGGGGCGGTCTGGGGCGATATCGACAACGACGGCGACCTCGATCTGTTCGTCACCACAGTCGGCGGGACGCGGCATTGGATGTTCATCAACGAGGGCCGGAACGGCTTCGTCGAGGAAGGGATGACGCGTGGCGCGGCGCTGGATACGGGCGACCAACGGGTGGGCTTCAGCGCCTCGTTCGGGGACTACGACGGCGACGGCTGGATCGATCTGCACGTGACTGAGTGGCGCCCCTCGCAGCTGGTTGGCGAGGGCTCGACGGGTGTGCGGCTGCTGCGCAACCGCGGCGCCGAGGCGCCGGGCTACTTCGAGGACGTCACGATGCAGGCCGGTGTGAACATGGTGGGGGTGGTCTCGCAGACGCAGGACGTGCTGACCGAGGGCACGTTCGCGTTCGCGTCGGGCTTCGTGGACCTCGACGGCGACGGGCTGCTCGACCTGACGGTCGCCTCCGACTTCGGCACGACGCGGCTGTTCTGGAACGATGGCGACGGGACGTTCACCGACGGGACCGTGCGGGCCTGGGTGGGAACGGCGCAGAACGCGATGGGGCTGACCTTCGGCGACTACGACCTGGACGGCGATCTCGATTGGTTTGTGACTTCGGTCTATCAGACAAGCTCAGGCAGCCCGGGGACGGAGGGGCCGGGCCCGCGCGACGGGAACCGTCTGTATCGCAACGAGGGCGGTCGGCGCTTCTCCGACCGCACCGACGCGGCCAATGTGCGCAACGGCGGCTGGGGCTGGGGGACGGCCTTCTTCGACGCCGAGAACGACGGTGATCTGGACCTCGTGATGACCAACGGCATGGAGATGATGCCGGGTCACGATGCCGACCCGATGCGCTATTGGGAGAACGACGGCGCGGGCGGCTTCCGCAGCCGCAGCACAGTTACGGGGCTCGACGACAAGGGCGACGGCAAGGGGCTGCTGGTGCTGGACCTCGAGAACGACGGCGATCTCGACATCCTGGTGCTGAACAATGGCGCCGCGCCGCTGCTCTTCCGCAACGACACCGTGCAGGCCGGCAACTGGCTGCGTGTCTCAACTGAGGGCGTGCAGAGCAACCGCGACGGTTCAGGCGCGCGCGTCACCGTTCACGCCGCCGGGATGCTGCCGCTGGTGCGGCAGGTCGGGGCCTCAACGCATTTCCTCGGGCAGAGCGACCCGCGCCTGCACTTCGGCGTGGGCGGCGCAGAGCGCGTCTCGCTGGAGGTGTTCTGGCCGGCGTCGGGGATCTCGACGCGCTACGAGGATGTTCCGGCGAACAGCTGGATTCTCGTCCGCGAGGGTGACGACGAGGTTGAGATCATCAGGGGCTAGTTGGGCTGCTCGGCGTTGAGCTCGGCGATCAGGGCCATGAGGCGTTCGAGGTTGGTCAGGCGCTCGCGGACAGTTGCGCCCTCGACGTTGGCGCTGAAGGTGTCCACGCCGGCGTCGCGATAGACGCGCAGCCGCTCGGCGACCTCGGCGTCGTTGCCGATGCAGTTGATCTTCATCGCCAGCTCGACGGGCACGCGGTCGCGCGCGGTGTCACGCTCGCCGGAGATCCAGAGGCGCTGGACCTCCTTGGCGGCGTCGGCCCAGCCCTGGCGGCAAAACGCGTCGTTGTAGAAGTTGGTCTTGGCCGAGCCCATCGCGCCGAGCGTGAAGGCGATCCCGCGCGCGTGCTGCGTGGCGACTTGCTCGGGATCGTCGGTGAAGACAACCGCGCCGCCGGCCTGAAGGTTGATGTCGTCGAGCGAGCGACCGGCGCGCTCGGCGCCCTTGCGGATGTCGTCGAAGAAGACATCGGCGGTTTCGGGGATGAAGGAGCTGGCCAGCCAGCCGTCGGCGACTTCGCCGCAGACTTCGAGCGAGCGGCGGCCGAGCGACGCGAGGTAGATCGGCGGCGGCTTGCAGGGCGGGGAGCCGGAGCGGAGCGCTTTGCCCTCGCCGCCGGGCAGCGGCAGCGTGTAGTGGCGGCCTTCGTGCACGACGCGCTCGCCGTTGCAGACCTTGCGGACGATTTCGGCGGTCTCGGCGAGGCGGCTGACGGCGCCGGCGAAGGGGATGCCGTGGAAGCCCTCAATCACCTGCGGTCCGCTGGTGCCGAGGCCGAGGCGGAAGCGTCCGCCAGACATCGATTGCAGGCTCAAGGCGGTCATGCCGATCAGCGCGGGGGTGCGGGTGCCGCCCTGGATGATGCCGGTGCCGAGGCCGATCGTCTCGGTCTTGCCGGCCAGGTAGGCGAGCGGGGTGATGCCGTCATAGCCCCAGGCTTCGGCGGACCAGACGGAGTCGACACCGAGCTTCTCGGCCTCGCTGGCGTACAGCGCGGCGCTGTCCCAGTCGTCGATGTGGTCGCGGTGCAGACCGATCGAGACCTTCACGAGGGGTAGCCGTCCAGCGCCTGAATGGCGGCGACCTGCCGGGCATGGTCCTGGTCGTGGACGCGCTGGAAGATGTACCAGGCGCGGCCGTGCAGGGGTCCGAAGAAGCCGTGCGCGACGGTGCGCTCAAGGTTGGGCGGCTCGGGCACGTTGCGAACGACGGTGGCGAACTCGATCGAGTCGAGCACGACCAGCTGTCGCAGGGCGTCCCATTCGAGGTCCGCTTCGCGACGCTCGGGGTCGACCGCGCCGATCGCCTGCGCCTCCCCGGTGGGCGCGCGGCCCTGCGAGAGCGCCTCAACGAGCTCGAAGGTGCGGCGTGAGCCGTCGAGGACGTGCTGGGCGACCTCGGCGATGCTCCAGTCGTCCGCGGCGGGCTTGAAGGCGGCCTGCTCGGGCGTCACGCGTGCGATCGCGTTGAGGAACTCGAGGCGGCCGGCGACTACGCGCGGCCAGAGCTCGAGCCAGGTGTATTTCTCGGCCTGGGAGATCATGTAAGAGGTGACGCGCTGGCGTTCCTCGGGGCCTGGTCCGCTGGCCATGGTGTCGGCCTCCTCGTTTGGCGGGCCGGGTGGCAGCGGCCCTGACTGGTTCGTCGCCGCGACTGGTTAGCGGCCCTGGCTTATTGGCCTCTAAAGATGGGCTCGCGCTTCTCCATGAAGGCGCGCACGCCCTCTTTGAAGTCGTCGCTCTGGAACAGCGGCAGCAGCTGCAGGTAGATGTGGTCGACGGCGGCCTCGAAGGGCTCGTCCATGCCGAGCCGCATCATGCGCTTGGTCGCCTGGATCGAGAGCGGCGCGTTGGCGGCGATCTCCTCGGCGAGCTCCATCGTGCGCTGCATCAGTTCGTCGTGCGGGACGACTTCGTTGACGAGGCCGATGTCGAGCGACTCCTGGGCGTCGAGCACGCGGCCGCGGAAGGCGACTTCGGCGGCCTTGGCCCAGCCCAGCAGGCGGGGCAGGATCCAGGTGCCGCCGCTCTCGGGCAGCACGCCGCGGCGGGCGAACACGGCGCCCATCTTGGCGCGGTCGCTGGCGACGCGGATGTCGCAGAGCAGCGCCATGTCCATGCCGTAACCGGCGGCCGGGCCGTTGAGCGCGCAGAGGACGGGCTTGTCCATCTTCTGCAGCACCACGGGCGGGGCGTCGCGCAGGTCGAAGAGCGAGTAGCCGGCGGGTGCGGCAGCTGCGCCGTCGGCGCCGCTCATGCGCGCCTGCTGGTCGACCAGGTCGAGCCCGGAGCAGAAGCCGCGGCCCGCGCCGGTGAGCACGATCACGCGAATCTCGGGGTCGCGCTGGCAGGCGATGAGCTGCCGGGACAGCGCGGCGAGCATCTTGACCGTGATCGCGTTGAGCCGCTCAGGACGATTGAGGGTGATGAGCGCGATGTGGCCGCGCTGCTCAACGAGCAGTTCCTCGGTGGTTGGTTTGGTGAGTGTCGTCAAGGCAGGCTCCGGTCTGGGGGTGGCTGGCGTCCGCTATTGAGTCTAATCAGCCACGGCGCTTACTTCCTGCGCGGCCGCGAAGCTGAACTCGCCGTCGCTGAAGTCGACGCGGATGGTTGCGCCTTCGGGGAAGTCGCCGGCGATCAGCAGCTTGCTGAGCGGGTTCTCGATCCGCCGCTGAACGAGCCGTCGTAGTGGGCGGGCGCCGAAGGCGGGGTCGTGGCCTTCCCGGGCCAGCGCGCGCCGGGCGGCGTCGGTCAGTTCGAGGCTGCGCCCGATGTCGGCCAGGCGCAGCGACTCCTCAGCCGCGATCAGGTCGACGATCTGAAGCAGGTCGGCTTCGCTGAGGGGGTCGAAGACGACGATCTCGTCGACGCGGTTGATGAACTCGGGCCGGAAGAAGTCGCGCAGCGCTCGTTCGGCCGTGCGGGTCTGCTCGTCGTGGTTTCGATTGAAGCCCAGATTGTTGTTGGCCTGGCCGCTGGTGCCGAGATTGCTGGTCATGATCACGACGGTGTTGCGGAAGTCGATCGTGCGGCCCTGGCCGTCGGTGATGCGACCGTCGTCAAGCACCTGCAAGAGCAGGTTGAAGACATCGGGGTGGGCCTTCTCGATCTCGTCGAGCAGGACGACGCGGAAGGGCCGGCGGCGGACGAGCTCGGTGAGGCCGCCGCCGTCGTCGTAGCCGATGTAGCCGGGCGGGGCGCCGACGATCCGGCTGACGGTGTGGCGCTCCTGGTACTCGGACATGTCAAGGCGCACGAGCGCGTCCTCGGTGTCGAAAAGCAGCTCGGCGAGGGCCTTGGCGAGCTCGGTTTTGCCGACCCCGGTGGGGCCGACGAAGATGAACGAGCCCATCGGGCGGGTCGGGTCCTTGAGCCCGGCGTGGGCGCGGCGGATCGCGTCGGCGACCACCGAGACGGCGGCGTGCTGGCCGATCACGCGGGTGTGCAGGTCGTCTTCGATCTTGAGCATGCGGCTCTCGTCGTTGGCGAGCATGCGCGAGACGGGGATGCCGGTCATCTCGCCGACGAGCTGCGCGATGTCGGCCTCGACGACCTCGTCGCGCTGGGCGTGATCGGCATCCCACGATTCGCGCGCCTCGCGGTAGGTCTGCAGGATCTGCAGCAGCTCCTGCTTGATTCGGGCGGCGGCCTCGTAGTCCTGGCGCTGCGCCGCGGCTTCCTGCTCGTCGCGCAGCTCGTCGACCCGGCGCTGCAGGTCTGCGACGCCGACGGGCGGAGCCTGGTTATCGATCACGAGGCGCGAGGCGGCTTCGTCCATCAGGTCGATCGCTTTGTCGGGCAGGCGGCGCCCGGTGACGTAGCGGTGGCTAAGCCGCGCGGCGGCGTCGAGCGCTTCATCGGTGATCGAGACCTTGTGGTGGGCCTCGTAGCGGGGGCGGATCGCACGGAGGATCTCGATCGTCTCGTCGAGCGAGGGCTCTTCGAGGTAGACCGGTGCGAAGCGACGCTCGAGCGCGGAGTCCTTTTCGATGTGCTTGCGGTATTCGTCGAGCGTGGTCGCGCCGACGACGCGCAGCTCGCCGCGCGCGAGCGGCGGCTTGAGCATGTTGGCGGCGTCGATCGCGCCCTCGGCCGCGCCCGCGCCGACCACGGTGTGCAGCTCGTCGATGAAGACGATCACGTCGCCGTCGGCGTCGCGGACTTCATCGATGACCGATTGCAGGCGTTCCTCGAACTCGCCGCGGAACTTTGCGCCGGCCAGCAGCATGCCCATGTCGAGCGCCATGACGCGCTTGCCGCGCAGGTTCTCGGGCACATCGCCGCTGGCGATCCGTTGGGCGAGCCCCTCGGCGATGGCGGTCTTGCCGACGCCGGCTTCACCGATGATCACGGGGTTGTTCTTGGTGCGGCGATTGAGGATCTGGAGGACGCGGCGGATTTCGGTCTCGCGGCCGATCACGGGGTCGAGCTTGCCCTCGGCGGCGAGCCGGGTGACATCGGTCGCGTAGCGGGCCAGCGCGTTGTACTTCGACTCGGCGTTGGGCGCGTCAACGCGGCGGTTGCCGCGAATCTGCTGCAGCGCTGCGTAGAGGCGCTCGGTGGTGATGCGGTGGGTGCGGAGGATGCGCGCCGCATCGCCCTCGGTCGTGCCGGCGGTGGCGATCAGCAGATGCTCAACGCCGACGTACTCGTCGTTGAGGCGTTGGGCCTCGACATTGGCGCGTTCGAGCAACTGCGCGATGCGCGGCGTGATCGTCAGCTGGACCACGTCGTAGGAGAGCTTGGGCGTGGTGTTGAGCGCCGCCTGCGCGTCGCGGCTGAAGCTCGGGCGATCGATCTCGAGCGCGTCGAGCAGCTGAGCGGCGAGGCCGTCGCGGACGTCGGCGATCACGCCGAGCAGGTGCTCGACATCCCACTGCGCGTGACGCTTCTCGCGCACGAGCTGCTGGCTCCGGCCGAGCAGCTGCTGGGCCTGTTCGGTGAATCGGTCGTTTCGCATCATTCGAATCGCTCCGTTCGCTGGGACCGTGGTCTCGATGATCGTGTGGAGTGGCCGGCGTCGAGTTGGCGAATCGCCGGGAGATGTTGGTCGCGCTGGCGCTGCAGGGCCTCGCGCAGGGCGTCGTTCTCGGCCTCCAGCCCGGAGATCTGGTCGCGCAGGCGCAGGATGATGTCGGCCCCGGCGACGTTGACGCCGAGTTCGCCGATCAAGCGGCGGATCAGCCGCAGGCGGGCGATGTCGGCCTCGGAGAACAGCCGCTGGCGTCCGCTTGAGCGGGCCGGCTGGATCAGGCCTTCGCGCTCGTAGCCGCGCAGGGTCTGCTGGTGGACGCCGACCAGCTGCGCGGCGATCCGGATCGTGAAGATGGGCCGCTGGTCGTCGGGCGTCACTGGTCGCTCCGATCGTCGGCCTCGGCCTGCTCGAGGTCGCGCAACTGGCGGAAGAGATCGAGCTGTTCGGGGCTGAGCGGATCGGGCAGATCAAGCCGCGCGCGGGCCAGCAGGTCGCCGCGTTTGCCGCTTTTGGCCGCCTTGCCGCCCTTGCCACTCTTGAGACGCGGCATGCCCTGGCCGCTGAGGCGGAAGACGCGGCCGCTCTGCGTGCCCTGCGGGATGCGCAGCGCGAGCCGGCCGCTGAGCGTGGGGACGGTGATCTCGCCGCCCAGCGCGGCGACGGTGACAGGGATCGGGGCGTCGATGTAGAGGTCGTCGCCCTTGCGCTCGAAGCGCGGGTCGTCCTCGACGGTGATGACGAGGTAGAGGTCGCCGGCGGGTCCGCCGCGCGCCGCCCCGCCCTTGCCGCTGACCTTGACGCGGCTGCCGGTCTGCACGCCGGCGGGGATCTTCACCTCGAGGCGCGAGAGGCGTGGCCCGTCGGCGGCGCCTGACGCGCCTGACGCGCCTGACGCTCTGGGCACCTGGATGGTGCGCGTGGCGCCGCTGAAGGCTTCGCGCAGGCTGATCGCGACGGGGTGCTCGATGTCGCGTCCCTGGGCAGGCGGCTCAGGTCCGCGTCCGCCGACCAAGCCGCCGAAGAGATCGCCGAGGTCTCCGAGATCGCCCTGAGTCTGTTGCCCGAATCCACCGAAGTCGGGGCTGCCGGGGGAGAAGTCGAAGCGGATGCCGCCGGGGTCGTTGAAGCCGTCGCCGCGCGGACCGCCGCCGGCTCGCCTGCGCGCACGGAAGGGGGAACCGCCGCTGCGCTGCATCTCTTCGAGCTGCTCGGCGTTCTCCCAGCGGTCGCCCCACTTGTCGTAGGCGGCGCGCCTGGTGCGGTCGCCGAGCACGTCGTGGGCGGCGTTGACCTGCTTGAAGCGCTGTTCAGCGGCGGCGTCGCCGCCGGTCACATCGGGGTGGTAGCGGCGCGCGAGGCGACGGAAGGCAGACTGGATCTCCTTGTCGGAGGCGGTGCGGGGGACTTCGAGGATGTCGTAGAAGTTGGTTGCCATCTGTGCTTCCAGACTTGAGTGCAAGTGTAGCAACTATGCTCGTCTCGTCAATAGTTGTCTGAGATGCACTCAGGTTTCTTGACTACGTGAGATGGCCGGGATACGTTCGCTGCATCAGCGCCGAACCCATAGTCCTCGGCGCAGGAGAGGCTCCACCCATGGCAAAGCTTATTGTTCGTGACCCGTTCGCCGATTTCGGTGCGTTCGTTGAGAACGCCCTCGGCGCTCGCCCGCTCGCCCGCCCGGGCCCCAGTCCGACCCGGATGCCGGTGAACGTCTACGAGACGGATGGCGGCATCGCGCTCGACGCCACGCTGCCCGGCTTCGAGAGTGACGACATCAACGTCACCTACGAAGAGGGCCGTCTGACGATCCGCGCCGAGCACAACGTCGAGTCGTGCGAGGACGAGGGGCATGATCACACGGATCGGCGCTACCGCCACCGTGAGGTCTTCCGCAGCCGCGTCGAGCGCAGCTTCAACGTCGGCGAGCAGTTCGACGCCGACGCGATTTGCGCCGACCTGCACAACGGCGTGCTGCACCTCGAGCTGGCCCGCGCGGCCAGCGCCGTGGCGCGCAGCATTCCGATCAACAGCAACTAGCGCAGCCACAAGAGCGGCTGACCGAACCGCTCGGGCTGGACTCAACGCCCCGTCGCCGACCCTGCAGCACAGGGCCGGCGGCGGGGCGCTTGACGTTCCCGCCGCACGCGGGGAAGCTGTGGAGATGCCGACGCGAATGCTGGCCCTGGTTCCCGATGAATCGTCGCGCGAGCAGATCGATCTGCTGCGCGCGCTCTACGACGGCGAGCACGTCGAGGGCACGCCGCCGCACATCCCACTGACCGGCGATGTCGATGTCGGCTACCCGCTTGAGGACCTGGCGCAGATGACGGAGATCATCCTCTCGCTGTTTCAGCCGTTCATGCTGGAGCTGGCGCATCCCACGTCCTGGTTCGACGGTGAGGAGCACCTGCTGCAGGTCGTGGCGGAGCAGGGCGACGGCGAGGCGCAGCGGCTCTCGGGCATGCTCTATCGCGACCTGTTCCCCGATCACGAGCCGCAGCCGCCGTTCCGCTCGCGTTCGCCGCTGGAACGCACGGCGCTGACGCTGGGACGTTTCACGCGCGAGGCGGAGGCGCAGGGCGCGGCGATGTCGCTGTCGGAGCAGCGCTACTTTCTGGTCGTCACGCACGCCGGGATCTTCGACTCCGACGGCCCAGCGGGCGGATGGCGGCTGCGTCGGGCGCTGCCGCTCGGCGCGGCGATCCTGACCGAGTGATCCTCGCCCCGCAATCTGCGTGCCGCTCGCTGGTGGAGTAATCTGAGGGCCGATTGAGCGCCGTCGCGGACGCTGACGGTCGCTGCAACCACCGCAGAGGAGTCGCCATGCCTGTGATCACCATCTCCAGTCAATACGGCGGCGGCGCTCGCGATGTGTCGCGGATGCTGAGTCGTCAGCTCGGCCTCGAATACGTGGATCAGACGGTGCTCGTGGACGCCTCGCGCGAACTCGGCCGCACGGTCACCGAGGTCGCTGAGCGCGACGAACGCACCGATTCGCTGCGCATGCGGCTGGGCCACTTCCTGCAGCGCGCGCTTGAGCGATCAGCTGCGGGCGGTGCGATCGACCCGATGCTGGGCGCCGGCAACCTGGAGCTGATGCTCTCGCAGAGCTACCAGGAGCTCTCGGACGGCGGGTCGGGCGTGGTTGATGACCGCGCGGTGCTGGAGACGACGAGCCACATCATCGAGAGCGTCGCGCGACGCGGCGATGTGGTCGTGATGGGCCGCGGCAGTCAGATGATCCTCCGCGATCTGCCCGGCGTGACGCACGTGCAGCTGGTCGCTGAGCACGACCTCGCCGTGCGCCGTGTGAGCGAATGGGAATCGGTCGATGAGGAGACGGCGGAGCGGCGGATCGCGGAGTTCAACAAGGGCCGCGCCGACTTCCACCGCAAGTTCTGGAGCGTCGATGTGTGGTCGCCGGTGCTCTACGACGTGGTGATCAACACGACACACCTGAGCTACGCGGATGCGTGCAACATGATCGCGCTCGTGTCCGAAGCGAAGGCGGGCGCGCGGGCCTGAATCGGCGCGAAGCGCGGTCGGTCGCTGCTGAGTCAGTCGCTGCCGAGTCGGTCGGTGCTGAGTCAGTCGCTGCCGAGCATGTCGCGCAAGATCGCCTCAGCGCGCTGAATCCGCGGCGTCATCCCGAACGGACCATGGATCTGCAGGCCCTCGGCGTCGAGTTCTGCGGGGCCGCCGACGGCTTCGCGGTAGCGAGCAAGGGCGGGGTGGTCCTCGCCCACGAGGCCGATCAGCAGCTCCTCGGTCGCGTCACGCCAGCGCATGAAATCGTCGGTCGTGGGGCCGATCGAACGGATATAGCGCGCGCGGTCGAGTGCTTCGGTGATGGGTGAGATCGAGGTCACGCGCGGATCATATCGCAGTGCCGCGATCGAGCTGCTGCGGCCAGACTTCAGGGGCCGCGTCGCGCCAGCGCAGGGTCAGATCGCCGGGCCAGACGGCCGCGACGCGGGCCGGCACGACGTGTGCTGAGCGGTCGGGGCGTGCCGACCCGACAGGATCGCCCGGGTGGTTGTTGACCTGGCGGATCATCTGCACGCCGTCCTCGACCGGTTGCGCGTAGAGCCGCGGGCGGATGCCGTCGCGCTGGAAGCCGTGCTTGCGGTAGAGCTCCAGCGCGGCGCTGTTCGAAGCGCGCAGATCGAGGCGCACGATCTCGACGGGCAAGCGCTGCGCCAGCCGGAGCACCGTGAGCAGGGTCAGCTCGCCGAGACCGCGCCGCTGCAGCCGCGGCTCGACTGCGATCGTGGCCAGGTAGAGGTCCTCCAGCACGTGCCAGCAGCCGAACATGCTGAGCAGCTGGTCGCCGTGTTCGAGCAGATAGAGGATGCTGATGCGGCTGTGCTCGACTTCGTCGCGCATCGATTTGGCGCTCCAGGAGTCGACGCCGAAGGCGCGCCCGTGCAGGTCCGACAGTCGCTCGACGTCCGCGGGCTCGGCCGGTCGAAGCAGCAATGCGGGCGGGCGCGCGGGCTGGCACATGGTTGGAGTCCTCGCTCGAACGTTGGGGACGTTACAGAGACCCGGCGCGCTGCGGCTATACTCGCCCAAATCATGATCCGATCGCGAGCGAGTCGCGCAATGGTGCGCCGCTTGACAGACACCACACTTGGCATGCGACCTTGACCGAGGCTGAGACGGTTTCCCCAGCGCGCGCGCAGCGCCGATTTTCGATCCCTCCGTCGCTGGCGATTATGGGGCGGGTCATGGCGTTCGCGCTGCCGTACTGGCGCGGGCTGCTGGTCACGGCGGTCGCGATTCTGGGCGCCTCGGCGTTTGCGGTCGCGAGCCCGCTGCTGCTGCGCTGGGCCGTTGACCGGGCGATCGGCACCCAGATCATCAACGATGTCACGATCGTCGAGGTGTCGGCCTGGCTGGTCGGGGTCGCCGCGATGGCGTTGGTCGGCGCGGCGGTGATGCGCGGCGTCTCGATGTTCTTCCAGCGCTACCTCGCGGAGTGGGTCGGTCAGACGGTCGCCTACGATCTGCGCAACCGCATCTACGAACGGCTGCAGACGCTCTCATTCCGCTTCCACGATTCGGCCGAAACGGGCCAGATCATGGTGCGCGCGACGCAGGATGTCGAAGTCGTGCGGATGTTCATCAACTTCGGCGGTGTGCAGCTGGCGTTCACGCTGGTGCTTGCGATCGCCACAGTGGCGCTGATGGTCACGGCCGACTGGCTGCTGACGGTGATCGTGTTCGGTTTCCTGATTCTAATTTGCATTCGCTCGGGCTTTGTCGCGAGCCGGCTGCGGCCCATCTGGAACGACGTGCAGGAATCGCAGGCGCAGCTTGGGACCGTGCTGCAGGAGTCGCTCTCGGGTATCCGCGTGGTCAAAGCCTTTGGGCGCCACGGGCACGAGGGCAAGAAGTTCGGCGTCCCCGCCGACTTCCTCGAGCGGCGCTCCTACGACGCGTCGATGGTGCAGGCGGTCAACATGCCGCTGATGACGATGCTCGGCGCGCTGGCGATCGTTGCGATCATCTGGGTCGGTGGGCAGAAGGTGCTGAGCGGCGACATGTCGATCGGCGAAGTGACGATGTTCCTGATGTATCTGACGATCCTGCAGATGCCGATTCGCGGTCTCGGCTGGATGGTGATGATGGTGCCGCGCGCGGCGACGGCCGGGGTGCGGATTTTCGAGATTCTCGACCAGGAGTCTGACGTGCAGGATCGCCCCGGCGCCGTGGCGGTTCAGAATCCGCAGGGACACCTGCGCTTCCGCAACGTCTCGTTCGCCTACGACCCGCGATCGCCGGTGCTGAACGACATCGAGATCGAGGCGCAGCCGGGCGAGCTGATCGCGCTGCTCGGGCGCACCGGTTCGGGCAAGTCGACGATCGTCAACCTGGTCCCGCGCTTCTACGACGTGACCGCGGGGACGGTTGAGTTCGACGGCCGCGATGTGCGCGACTGGCCGCTGCAGGGGCTGCGCCGGCAGGTGGCGATCGTGCAGCAGGAGGTCTTCCTGTTCGCCGCGACGCTGAAAGAGAACATCGCCTACGGGCGGCCCGACGCGACGCAGGAGGAGATCGAAGCGGCGGCGATGCTGGCGCGCATCCACCCCTTCATCTCGCGGCTGCCGGATGGCTACGACACGTGGGTGGGCGAGCGCGGGGCCAACTTCTCGGGCGGGCAGAAGCAGCGGATCGCGATCGCGCGGGCACTCTTGATGGACCCACGGGTGCTGATCTTCGATGACTCGACCTCTTCCGTGGACGCCGCGACCGAGTTTGAGATTCAGCAGGCGATGGCGGCGCTGATGCGCGGGCGCACGACGTTCGTGATCGCCCACCGGCTGCGTTCGGTGCGCGAGGCTGACCAGATTCTGGTGCTCGACCAGGGGCGGATCGTGCAGCGCGGGCGGCACCACGAGCTGCTCGCCGAGGGCGGCCTGTACGGCGAGATTCATGACCTTGAGCTGCGCGACCAGGAGTCGGCCGAGACGCCGATGTTCGCTGCGGCGGGCCCGGGCAGCGGGGGGGGCGACTGATGGGCATGATGGGCGGCGGCGGCATGGCGGGCGGCTGGAGCAGCAATCTGGGCGGCGGCGGCCACGGGCCGCGCAGCAGCTCCTGGTCTTCCTCGGCCGATGGCTGGGACCAGGAGTATGGGACGCTCTACAACCCGCAGCTGGTGCGGCGCTTCGGTCGCTACCTGCGACCGCATCGCAAGCGGCTGATCGCGGCGATCGTCGCCAATGCCCTGTTTGCGGTCGCGTTCAACGTGCAGGTCTGGGTCGTCTACAAGGCGCTGTCCGACGTATTCGAGACCGGCAACCTCGGCCGGCTGAACCTGATCGCGGGCGCGTTCCTGGCGATCGTGCTGCTCTCGTGGTTGACCGAGTTCCTGCGTCAGTGGCTGATGGCCAATGTGGGCCATCCGATCCTCAGAAGGATGCGCCAGGATGTCTTCGACCACCTGATGCGCCTGGATCATAAGTTCTACGACCGTGGTGAAGTGGGCGCGATCATGTCGCGCGTGACGTCGGACGTACAGGTGTTGCAGGAGATGCTGACGTCGGGCGTGCTGACGGTGATCGGCGACATCTTCGGGTTGGCGATCATCGTCGCGGTGATGATGGTGATCGACTGGCAGCTGGCGCTGGTCGCGATGTCGGTGCTGCCGATTCTGGTCGTCGCGATGGTGTTCTGGAGCAAGCGGGCGCGCAAGGCGTTCCTCGAGACGCGGGTGGCGATCGCGGCGGTCAACAGCACGCTGAACGAGGACCTGAACGGTGTGCGGGTGGTGCAGAGCCTGAACCGCGAGAGCGAGAACGCGCGCCGCTTCGACCGGGTCAATGACTGGAACCTGCGCGCCACACGGCGCGCGGGGCTGCTCTCGGCGGCGATCATGCCGCTGGTCGAGATTCTGATCGCCGCTGCGACGGCGCTGATCATCGTGGTGGCGGCGATTCGCCTCAACGCCGGTGGGATTGCGCCGGAGCTCGGCATCGCTGCGATCATCGCGTTCGCGATCGGCATCCAGCGCTTCTTCGACCCGGTCCGCGACCTGGTGCTGCAGTACACGATGTTCCAGCGCGCGATGGCCGGCGCGGAGCGCGTCTTTGAAGTGCTCGACACGCGGCCCGCGATCGAGGACAGCGACGACGCCTACGACCTGCCGGACGTCGCCGGGCGCGTGCAGTTCGACAACGTCTCGCTGGAGTACGTCGAAGGCGTGCGGGTGCTGTTCGACTTCAGCCTTGACGTGCAGCCAGGCGAGACGATCGCGCTGGTCGGCGAGACGGGCGCTGGCAAGACGACGATCACCTCGTTGCTGACACGTAACTACGAGGTGACCGAGGGAGCGGTGCTGATCGACGGGCACGACGTCCGCACCACGACGCGCGCGTCGCTGGTCAAGCGTGTTGGCGTGGTGCTGCAGGATCCGTTCCTGTTCAGCGGCACGGTGGCTGAGAACATCACGTACGGCGACCTGGACGCGACCCGCGACGAGGTCGAGGCTGCCGCCAAAGTGGTCGGCGCGCACGACTGGATCATGCTGCTGCCGCAGGGCTACGACACGCGGCTGGCGGAGCGGGCGCAGAACATCTCGATCGGTCAGCGCCAGCTGATCGCGTTTGCGCGCGCCGTGCTCTCCGACCCACGGATTCTGGTGCTCGACGAGGCGACGGCGAACGTCGACTCACACACCGAGGCGCTGATTCAGGCAGCGATTTCGAAGCTGCTACGCGGGCGCACCGCGTTCGTGATCGCCCACCGGCTGAGCACGATTCGCTCCGTCGACCGGATCATCGTGCTGGAGTACGGGCGGATCATCGAGCAGGGCTCGCACGACGAGCTGCTGGAGCGCGACGGGCACTACGCCGAGCTGTTCCGGATGATGTACGCCGAGCAGGAAGACACGTCGGACTTCGACGAAGCATCGGCGCTGGCAGTGCTGGACAACATGCGCGTGCGGCTGTCCAACGGTGCGGGCAATGGCGCGGGTACGCACGTGGCGCAGTCGGCGGCGGCCGGCGCGGGCGACTAGCCGGCTATCGAGCCAGCCACCTGGCCAGCCACTCGGCCGGCCGTCCAGCCAGCTATCGGGATCACTCGGTTTCGTTGGCCCCAGGCGGATCGAACAGGCTGGGATGTGTCTCGGCCGCCGTCGTCGCGGGGCGCGGCGGGGTGAGCCCAAGGTGCTCCCAGGCGAGCGGGCGCGCGACGCGGCCGCGCGGCGTGCGCATGATGAAGCCGAGCTGGATCAGAAACGGCTCGTAGACATCCATCACGGTGTCGGGCTCCTCGGCGATCGCGACTGAGAGCGTGTCGAGGCCGACCGGGCCGCCGTCGAAGTATTCGATCAGCGTTCTGAGCAGGTCGTGGTCGCGCTCGTCGAGGCCGAGCTGGTCGATGCGCAGCAGCGCGAGCGCCTCATCGGCGATCACCTCGGTGATCACGCCGTCGGCGCGCACCTGGGCGTAGTCGCGCACGCGTCTGAGCAGGCGGTTGGCTACACGCGGGGTGCCGCGTGCACGGCGCGCTAACGTCTCGCGGCCGGCTGGCTCGAGCGGCACGTCGAGCGCGCGGGCGCTGCGCTCCAGGACCCGTTCGAGTTCGCGGGCGCTGTAGAAGTCGAGCCGCTGGATCATCCCGAAGCGATCGCGCAGCGGCGGGGAGAGCAGCGCCAGGCGCGTGGTTGCGCCGACCAGGGTGAAGCGGCTCAGCGGCAGGCGCACGCTGCGGGCCGAGGGGCCGCTGCCGATCATCACGTCGAGCGCGAAGTCCTCCATGGCGGAGTAGAGCACCTCTTCGACGCCGCGCGGCAGGCGGTGGATCTCGTCGACGAAGAGCACGTCGTTCTCTTCCAGCGTGGTGAGGACGCTGGCGAGGTCGCCCATGCGATGGATCGCCGGGCCGGAGGTGAGGCGCAGGCTGACGTTCATCTCGGCGGCGATGATCCGGGCGAGGGTGGTTTTGCCGAGGCCGGGCGGGCCGTAGAGCAGGACGTGGTCGAGCTGCTCGTTGCGCGCCTGGGCGGCGGCGATGGCGATCTTGAGCGCGTCCTGGGCCGCTTCCTGCCCGACGAAGTCAACGAGCTGGGTCGGCCGTAGGGATGTCTCGGCGGCATCGCTGGGCGGCTGGTAGCGCGTGCCGAGGATTCGGCCGCTGGCTTCGCCTTCGGCGCTGTCGGGTGAGAGATCGTCGGTCACGCGACAGGGCGCTCAAGACGCTCGTCGCGGCGGATCAGGAAGGCGTTGCGTGCGGCGACGGCGAGCGGGTGGAGCAGCGCGCCGCCGGCGAGCTGCTGGGCCAGTCGGCGCTCGAGAAAGAGCGCCGCGGCCGCGACGAGGTCGTGGCGGGCGGCGGCCGCCACAGCAGCCAGGCCGGGATCACGAGCGATCTTGTGCGGGTCAATCTTGTCGGCCAGAAACATCGCCAGGCCCTCGGCGGACATGTCGGGGTGGGCGGTCGTGTGGTGGCGGATGTTGTCGAGCAGTTCGGGATCGTCGATGGCGAGCTCGCGCTCGGCGTAGACGGCGGCGAGGGGGCCGTGGAGGATGATCGGCGCGTCGAGCTCGGGGTCGTTGATGGTGATCTGCGCCGCCCGCGAGCGTTGCAGCAGCTCCTCGCCCTTGAGGTGGCGGAAGATGTCGTGGCCCGCTGCGGCGGTGGCGCAGCGCTCGGGGTCGAGCTCGTGGATGCGGGCCAGCTGGGCGGCGCCATCGATCACGCGCTGGGTGTGCTGCTGGAGCCAGGCCGGCCGATCGGCCAGCTCGGCCTCGAAACGGGCGCGGGCCGCGGCCAGGCTGTTCACTTGTCCAGCTCGGTGCGATCGAGGTCGCAGCCGAGGAAGTCGCTCACCTCGACGGCGACGGTGAGGGCCTCACGGTCGGTCGGGAAGCGGCCGATCTTGAGGCGCGTGCCGCCTTCGAGCTCGAGCACGTTCGTGAACGTGCTGGTGAAGTTCAGCAAGATCGGCCGCGAGCGTCGGACGGAGATGTTGAGCGCCTCGACGGTGTCGAGCTCGAAATCCCAGTCGCGCTCGTAGACCCAGAGCATCGACTGGTGGACGCGGGCGCGGTCGTCCTTGAGGTCGAACTCGATGTGCAGGACGTCGCCGCCCATCGCGCCGAGGATCGCCCAGACGATGCCGCCGCCGAAGTAGCCGACGGCGCCGCCGAGCAGGAGCAGGCGGACGACGCTGGTGTCGCCGCCGATCAGCACGACCGCGAGGAGCGCGCAAATGACGCCGGGGACGGCGCCGTAGACCCAGGTGGGCGCCGGCGACCAGAAGGTGCGCAGGCGCAACGTATCTTGGTCGGGATAATCGACTCGCGCGATCGACGTACGCGGCTGGCCCGGCGTAGCCTCGGCAGGCTCAGGAGTGCGGCGGCGACGTCTGCGAGCCATGAGCTGAGGCTATCCGATGGATGCGATCGTCGCACGGTTGGCGTGGCTGGTGCTGCAATCCGACGCGGGCAGCCGCTACGCCGCACCGCTCTGGGTGTGGATTGTGGTGGCGGTGGCGGCGGTTGGGCTGTCGCTGGCGGGGTTGTTGATCGGTCGCTGGTTCCACGCACGGCACGACCGGCTCGAGGAAGACTGAGGCCGAGCTGACAAGCGCTGCGCCGCGGCGTTTCCGCACCAGGGTGCTGAAAAAGTCATCGTGTCCGGCCTTTCTCTCCCCCCGCGCAGCGGGGGGAGATGTCACGGGGTGACAGAGGGGGGCCCCGGCCCCGTCTGACCAGAGACCGCCACATTGCTGAGCCTGGGACGCGGGCCCCCCTCTGCCTTCGGCATCTCCCCCCGCCCGGCGGGGGGAGAGCAGACAGCGCCAGAGCACCGAGTTTTTCAGCACCCTGCTTGAGGGGCTCCTCGTGGGCGGCCTCGCGAGCGAGAGGCACGACAAGGGCGCGCCGTTGGGCGCGCCCTCGTGTGATTCGCGCTGGCCGTGGACTAGATGTTGAGCAGCTCCGCGACCTTCTCGCGGTGGTGGTCGGCGTCGCCCCACATCAGCTCGGCCATCTTCTGACGGCGGAAGTAGAGCTGGATGATGTACTCCTTGGTGAAGCCGATGCCGCCGTGAATCTGCTGCCCGTGGGCGACGACTCGGCGGGTGGCGTCGGAGCACCAGGCCTTGGCCATCGAGACCTGGAGGGCCGCGTCGGGCTCTTCCTCGGTGACGGCCCAGGCGGCGCGGTACATGATGAAGCGCGAGCCATCGACATCGGTGACCATGTCGGCGGCCTTGTGCTGGATCGCCTGGAAGGAGCCGATCGGGCGACCGAACTGGATGCGCTCCTTGGCGTAGTCGACGCTGATCTCGAAGTCGCGCTGGGCGAGACCGACGAGGTAGGCGCAGTAGGCGACGGTGAAGTACTGCTTCGCGACCTCGATGATCGGCCAGGCGTCGCCCGCTGGGCCGAGCAGCGCGTCGGCGCCGACCTTGACGCCCTCGAGCTTGACCTCGCACTGCTTGTCGGCGGCGATGGTCTTGAGCACGGTGCTGGTGAGACCCTCGGCGTTGCCGGGCACGAGGAAGAGGCTGATGCCTTCATCGCCCTCGGAGCCGGGCGCGCGCGCGGCGACGAGGATGGTGTCGGCGACGTGTGCGTCGGGAATGAAGAGCTTGGTGCCGTTGAGCACGTAGCCATCGCCATCGGCCTCGACGGTCGTGGCGATGCCGGTGGAGTCGAAGCGGGCGCTCGGCTCGGTCAGGGCAAAGGTCATGACGAGGTCGCCGGCGGCGACCTTGGAGCAGATTTCCTGCTTCTGCGCGTCGCTGCCGATGGCCTGGACGAAGCCGGAGGTCAGCACGGTGCCGATGTAGGGACCGGGGACGAGCGCGCGGCCGAATTCTTCGAGCAGCACGCAGAAATCGAGGAAGTTGAGGCCGGCGCCGCCGAGTTCCTCGGGGGTGATGAGGCCCATCCAGCCCTGTTCGGCCATGCCGCGCCAGAGGTCGTCGGTGTAGCCGCGATCGTCCTCTTCCATCTCGCGCACGAGTTGTTCGGTGCACTCGTTGGTGAGGAAGTCACGAGCGAAGTTCTTCAGCAGTTCCTGTTCTTCGGTCAGGCCGAGATCCATGCGTTCCTCCTGCCCGCGTGATTTGTGCTTCGCGGGGATTGTGATGGTTTGGACACGCGGCAGGACGACGCACCACTAAAGGCGAGACGCCCAGCGCCTGTCTGGGAAGATACTCCATGCCCTCGTTGCGTGCCAGAAGCGGGGAGGCGGCCAGCGTGTGTGGCGATATGCTCAGGCCTCGTGCGCACACTGATCATCACTGTCACGTTGGCTCTGATCGCCGTGGCGGTGATCTCATTGGGGACGCGACCGGCGCGGGCCGCCGATCTGGTCGTGCATGCTCGCGCGGGAGTGCTGAGCAGCGCGACGGGGCTGGCCGAGTTTCCGCTCGCGGCGTCCGCGGGTCAGACGTGGTTGCTGAGCGTGGTTGGGCTGTTCGATCCGATCGAACTCGCGATCGTCGATCCGCGCAGCGGGGCCGTCGTGGCTCGTCCGTCGTCGCGAGGCGTGCGCTGGCTGAACTGGACGGCGCCCGAGAGCGGCGTCTGGCGGGTGCGGGTGTCGGCTAGGACGCGGCTCCAGGGTCAGCGGTTCACGTTGTACTCGCGGCTGGCGGAAGATCCGGGCGGGAACGCGCTGGAGCCGGTCGCACTGGCCTTCGACAGGAACGACGCCGCGGTCGGCCGGGGCGCGATCGACTGGCAGGGCGACAGCGACTACTTCGCCGTGGGCATGAGCGCCGGCAACACGTACACGATCTACACGGTGTTGGGCAGCATCGGCGGGACGCTGGGCGACGTGTTGCTGCCGGGCGCGGATGCCGCGCAGCGGCTACTCGTGCACCCGAACGGGCAGACGCTGTACGACCGGGTCTCGCCGACCGAAGACGGTGTGGCGCTAATTCGCATCTCGAGCCCAGCGTGGCTGTTCGGTTCGTACGCGGTTGGGGTCAGCTCGATGGGCGATGGCGAGCATCCCGAGGTCGGCACAGGGCGCGGCAGCGAGGAACACCGGCTGCGCGGTGCGGAAGTATCGGCGCTGCGCGGGGCGCTGGAGATCGAGTTGAAGGGCGACTGGGCCGGGTTCGACGTCGATCGGCGGGTCGGGGTGTGGCTCGATGTGGACGCGGATGGCGAGTGGGACCACATCGTGCAGACGCGCGACGGGTGGTGGACGCGGCTGTGGTCGATCGGCGAGCGGCGCTGGCTGGCGGGTCGCACGGCGGTGGGTTCGCGGGGCTTCGACTCGATCGTCCTGAGCGTGTCGACGCGCGGCTTTGGCGAGCAGGTGCGCTGGCGCGCGGCAGCGCGACACACGGTCAACGGCTGGCGGGCGACAGCCGGCGCGGCGGCCACGATCGCGACGCTGCCGCCGACGCCGCAGCGCGCGGCGTTGTGGCCGCACGCGCGCCCGTCGGGCACGGCGGAGCAATGGGAGGCGGCGTTGGTTGCGGCTGGCGTTGGTGCGCAGGCGGCGGGGCAACCGGTGGTGGTGCTGGACCCAGGCCATGGATCGTTGCAGACGGGGCCGTGGCTCAACGGTGTGGTGGAGTCGCACTCGAACCTGGCGTTGGCGCGCGCGGTGGCGGCGTTGCTGGAGGAGGAGGGCGTGCACGTGGTGTTGACGCGCCAGGGCGATGACTGGGCCGGCCTGAATTTCACGGACCAGCCGGGCCGTGTGGACCTGCACGCGCGGCCCGAGCTGGCGCATCTCGCCGATGCCGACCTGTTCATCTCGCTGCACTCCAACGCCGCGAAGAACGATTGGCAGCAGGGCCTGCAGGCCTGGTACTACCCCAGCCCGCCCGGCGACGGGATCAATCAGGAGCTGGCGCGCTGGATGCTCGATGCGGTGTCGAGCGCGTTGGCGGAGTGGGGCTACTCGTGGCAGGTAGAGCTGCTCAACGCTGCGTGCTGGGAGGTGGTGGAGGGGTATTGCGATCCGATCTACGTGCTCGCCCCGTTCCTCCTGGTCGATCATCAGGCGGCGCTGGACTGGGGCTGCGACCCGGTCGCGATGGGGCTGAGCGCGGACCCGTGGGCGGCGCCGCCGGCGACGCGCTATCCGACGGGGCGGGCGCACACGAAGGGCGTGGGGCCGATTGATCTGGTGGATCCGGAGCGGCAGACGGGGCCGGCGTCGGTGGTGCGGGGGACGATGATGCCGGCGGCCCTGCTGGAGCTGCTGTACATCAGCCACGCGGTGGACGCGGCGGTGTTGCGCAGCGAAAGCGGCCGGCTGGCGATCGCGCGCGGCGTGGCGGACGGGATTCTCACATGGCTGCGGCGCTGGGGGCAGCTGCCGCCGGCCTAGTGGCTGGCTGTTCAGCCGGATCTGTTTTCGCGTGCGCGGTGCGGCGCGGTCCGTATCTGGTGAGGGTGGTCAGGGGCGGTCGGGTTTGGTCAGGGATGTAGGGAGGGCGGGCTCGCTGCGGCGGCCAGCCGGCGGTCTGGGTACGCTCACCGCAGGTCCCCTGGGCGATGAGCACAATCGAACCTGTGTGCGGCGAATGTGTCGCGCGCTACGGCGAGGTTCGTGCCATCCTCCTAGACTTCGTTCGAAATCTGAACATGGGAGTCGGGAAGCGAGCTCAACGCATGGTCCAGAATCCACCGCCCAACGTTCAGCGCATCGTGCCGAACCTCTGCTATCAGGACGCACCGGCCGCGATCGAGTTCCTCTGCGCCGCCTTCGGCTTCGAGGAGGCGATGAGGATGGAGATGCCCGATGGCCGGCTCGGCCACGCGGAGCTGCTGCTGCACGGCGACACGCTGATGCTGGCCTCCGCGTTCGAGGAATCAGGCCTCGGCGGCCCGCAGGGGTTGGCGCACCTGCACTCGATGGTGACCGTCTACGTGGACGACATCGACGCGCACCATGAGCGGGCGGCGGCGGCAGGGGCGGAGATCATGGAGCCACCGACGGATATGTTCTGGGGCGACCGGATCTACCGCGCGATGGACCCGGAGGGTCAGCGCTGGATGTTCCAGCAGCACGTCCGCGACGTGAGCCCCGAGCAGATGACGGCGGCCGGCGAGCAACTCGCTGCGCAAAGCTAAGACACGAATAGCACACGAAGAGCGGGGCAGGAGCAAATCATGGTTCAGAATCCACCTGAGGGCACCCAGCGGATCATCCCGTATCTGACGTACGCGGACGCGCCGGCGGCGGTCGAGTTTCTCTGCGCGGCGTTCGGCTTCAGCGCGGGACTGCAGATTCCGATGGGCGACGGAGTGCTGGGGCACGCCGAGCTGCACCTCGGGGACAACGTGATGATGCTGGCGTCGGTGTTCGAGGAGATGGGCCAGGCCAGCCCACTGAACCTGCCGGCGCTGCACGGGCAGGTGATGGTCTACGTCGACGATGTGGACGCGCACTGCGTGCAGGCGAAGGCGGCGGGTGCGACGATCACGCAGGAGCCGGAGGACCAGTTCTACGGCGATCGCGTCTACCGCGCGACCGATCCTGAGGGCCACCTGTGGGTGTTCACGCAGCACGTCCGCGATGTGTCGCCGGAGGAGATGATGGCGGCGATGGAGCAGATGGGCGAGTAAGGAGTAGCCAGTGACCGACGGAAGTCCGGAGATCACCCAGCGGATCGTGCCGGCGCTGTCGTACGACGACGCGCCGGCAACGATCGAGTTTCTCTGTCGGGCCTTCGGGTTCGAGCAGCAATTTCGGTTGGACATGCCCGATGGCAGCGTTGGTCATGCTTCGCTGACCATGGACGGCGCCGAGATCACCCTGGCCTCTGCGTATCCCGAGGGCGGACTTGGCGGTCCGGCGAGCTTGCCGCACCTGCACGCGAGCATGATGGTCTACGTCGAAGATGTCGACGCCCATTTCGCACGCGCCCAATCCGAGGGGGCCAGGATCCTGCAGGAACCGGAGGATCAGTTCTACGGCGACCGCGTCTACCGCGCCGCCGATCCTGAGGGCGGTCACTGGTGGTTCCACCAGCGACTGAGTGAGGTATCGGCAGCTGACATGCAAGCCGCGATCGATTCGTCGGAGTAACGGGGGCGGATCAGAATGCCGTTGAATCCGCCCGCCGGCAATCAGCACATCATTCCCTGTCTGCACTACGACGACGCGCATGGCGCGATCGCGTTCCTGTGCGCGGCGTTCGGGTTCGAGCGGGGGCTCGTGCTCGAGAGTGAGGACGGGGATGTCGACCACGCGGAGCTACACATGTACGGGGAGACGCTGATGCTGGCGGGCGCGTATGCGGACGCCGACCTCTCGACGCCTGAGAAGCTGGGCGGCTTCCACGCCCACGTGACCATCTACGTGGCGGATGTCAACGCGCACTACGAGCGAGCGATCGCAGCGGGCGCGGAGCTGGTGCAGGAGCGGACGCTGATGCCGTACGGCGACCGCCGCTACGTCGCACGCGACCCCGAGGGATATCGGTGGAGCTTCCACGAGCACGTGGCGGATCCGTCGCCGGGGGGCTGACAGTGGAACGGAAATTGGGTACCATTGCAGAAGACGGGGGTGCGAGATGAGCGAAACGACGACGGTGACGGTGCAGCCCCAAGCCGCGTCGGAGTCCGAGCAAGAGCCGCGCCGTGCGATTCGGGCGGAGCACGACCGGAACCTTGCCCACTACCTGGAACACGCGGATGAGCTTGACGCGCGCTACCCGAGGCAGTTTCTGCTGATTCACAGCGGGGGAGAGGTGTTGGCCTCTGCCGATCTCGCGAAGCTTCATGAGCTCCGTGATGGGATTGTCGGCGATGTGACGCGCGACGGCTCCATCATCCAGTTCCGGAAGCCGTTCGCGTGGCGTCACTAGGCCGCCGGATTCCATGTTTCCTGGTTGAGCATGGCGCGTCACCGCATCCACTGATTCGCTCAACGCCTGCGCCCTATGTCTACGCGGGTGTCCTGGTCGACGGGCTCGAGACCAGCGTGGAATTTCTGGTCGATACTGGTTCCGACATGACGTTGCTCAGCCCGTCGGCGGCGTTTGCAGCGCTCGGCTGGCAATACTTCGAGCTCGATTTCCAGGATCCGTCACTGAGGATCGAGATGGTCGGCGTCGGCGAGGCCGGCGCGATCGTGCGGACAGTCGACTTGGTGTTTCAGGACGACGGCGGCGAAGATCTGGTGATGGCCACCGCCGTGGGGATCGCCGAGCCGAAGCCTGCCGTGCCGGGTTGGCACGGCAACTGGGTGACGCCGAGCATGCTGGGGCGTGACGTGCTGCGGCGGTTCGATTTCAGCTTGGGATATCACCCGCCGGCTGGCGCGTTGACGGAAGCTGTGCCGTCGCCCTGACGCGCTAGCCGACGCGGTGGGTGGCCGCGACGCGGACGATCACACCCTCCGTGTCGTTGTCGATCGGATACTGTTCCGACTCCGGATATCGATCCGCCTGCCAGTACAGCGGCGTCAGCTCGTCGAGCATCTGCGGCCCTGTGTCCGGCGTCAGCGTCGCGGTTCCGCGCACCTCCGTGTAGCGATAGGGGTCGGCTTCGTCGTGGATGCTGACCGCGATCGCTGGATTGCGCCGCAGGTGCAGCACCTTGAGCGTGGTCGGGAAGGTCCAGAACTCGATGTCGTTCTCGCCACCGCCAGCGATGCGGCGATGCCAGACGACCGAGGAGCGGGGCTGACCGGTCGAGCTGACTGTGGCGATGTGAGCGAAGTGCGGCGGGCTGAGCAGGTCGGAGCCCTTCGGCGGCGTCTCGACCATCTCCGGGATCTCGATGTCGCTGAAGGTTGAGCTGCGCTCGACCTCGACCGTCACCAGCCAACCGGACGGGTCGTCGCCCTTGTAGGGGTAGTCGGTCCCGAGGTACTGGTTGGAGATGGCGTCGAGTTCGTCGTAGGAGCTGCGCTGCTCCATCGAGGCCGTGCCGAGGATTTCGAGCGTGCGATAGGGGTTGGCGGCGTCGTGAATCGAGATCGCGACGCGCGGCTCACGGCGCATGTTGAGCGCCTTGCGGTAGCCGACTCCGGTGACGAAGAAGATCGACTCGACCGAGCCGTCGTCGGCGACTCGGTCGGGCCGGATCCAGATGGGCGACGACTGCGGGGAGCCGTCGCGGTTGACGGTGACGAGATGGGCGAAGTGCGGCGCGCCGACGAGGTCGGCGAGCTGCGAGGGTACGGCGGCCATCGGTTAACGGCTCAGCGTGGCGGAGTAGCCGCCGAATCGGGCCTGGCCCGGCATCGCGTGCTGCTCGACCTCGACGTTGACGACTGCGGGCTTGCCTGAAGCCATCGCGCGCTCGATCGCGGGTCCAATCTCTTCCGGCTTGGTCACGTGCTCGCCGTGTCCGCCGAGCGCGATCGCGACGTCCTCGTAGCGCTGGCCGTAACCGAGCGGTCGGCCCGGCGTCTCGTTCGAGCCAGCGGTCCAGCCGGCGTTGTTCGAGATCACGATCGTGGCCGGCAGGTTGTGCCGCACCATCGTGTCGATCTCCTGCACGTTCATCAGGAACGAACCGTCGCCGACGAAGCCAATCACCTGGCGCTCGGGAGCGGCGGCCTTGGCGCCGAGGACGAATGGCAGGCCGACGCCCATGCAGCCGTTGGGTCCCGGGTTGAGACGGCCGCCCTCGGTGTAGGACGGGATGTACTGCCGTGCGAAGGCCAGCGTGGCATTGCCGTCGACACAGACGACTGCGTCGCGGTCCATGCGCTGGACGACCTCGTCGGCCAGGCGCAGCGGGTGAATCGGGACGGTCGACGAGTGCGCAAACTCGAGCGATTGCTGACGGCGGTTGTCGTCCGATTCGCGTAGCTCGGCGATCCAGTCGGTCGGTGGAGCGAGGTTCGCCTCGCGAGCCGCGGCTGTCAGAGCAACCAGGGCGCGCTTGGCGTCGGCGACCATGCCCACAGTCGCTTCCTTGTTGTGACCGATCTCGGTCGGGTCGGTGTCAACGTGGATGACCTTGAGGTCGGGCGCCCAGCGCGGCGGCAGGCCGGAGCCAATGACGAAGTTGAGTCGTGTGCCCACGACGAGCGCTACGTCGGCCTCGCGGAACGCTTTCGAGCGAGCCGCGATGAAGCAGAGGTCGTGGTCTTCGGGGACCACGCCACGGCCCTGCGGCGTCGTGTAGAAGGGAATCTGCGTCGTTTCGACGAACTCGCGCAGCTCGGCCGACGCGTCGGACCAGAAGATGCCGGTGCCGGTCAGCACGATTGGCCGCTCGGCGTTGGCGAGCAACTCAATCGCTTCCTTGACCTCATCCGGGTCGGCGCTCGGACGCGACTTCCGCAGTCCGGTTTTGGGAAACCAGACGGTCTCGTCGTCGGACTGGATGTAGAGCGTGTCGCCGGGCAGGTCGAGGTAGGTCGGTCCCGGCTTGGGTCCCTGGGCCTCGCGATAGGCGAGGTTGAAGAACTCGGGCATTCGGGCGGAGTGGGTCACGCGACTGGACCAGCGAGTCACCGGGGCAGCCATCGCGAGCTGGTCGTACTCCTGGAAGTCGTCGCGCTCGAACGACGAGAACGCCGCGGCGCCACCGAGGGCGACCATCGGCACGCCGTCGAGATACGCGTTGGCGATGCCGGTCAGCAGGTTGGTCGTGGCTGGGCCGGAGGCGGCCATGCAGACGCCGGGCACGCGCTTGACGCGGGCGTAGCCGTGGGCGGCCATCGCCGCGCCCTGCTCGTGGCGGCAGTCGATCGTGCGGATGCCGTGTTCGGCGGCGAAGCCCGCGGCTTCAATGATCGGTCCGCCCATGATGTAGAAGAGGTCCTCGACCCCCTCATTCACCATCTGTCGGGCGAGGAGCTCGGCTCCCATCTGGTCTGGCATCGGTGGTTCCCTTTCTGGGAAAGTGGGGTGAGGTGAAGTGAGAAGTGAGGTGCCTAGTCGGGGACGTCGTAGCGGTGGAGGACGGGCCGCCCGGTGGTGAACTCGCGGATGCCGGCCATCCCAGCCATCGCCGTGGAGGCGCCGTGCGCCGTGAGGTCTGCCTCGGTGGCCCAGTTCTCGAAGAGGATGTAGCGGGTGTCGTCATCAACGCTGCGGAACAGGTCGTAGTTGTTGCAGCCGGAGTCTTCGGCCTTGACCGTGCCGGTGGCGCCGGCCATGAAGGCTTCAAACGCCTCGGCCTGGCCCTCGCCGATGGTGAACTCGACAGTCAGTCCAATCGCCATTTGACCACTCCTTCTGATGTGCAGCGCCGGGTGGGGCGCGTCTGTGTACGTGGCAGACGCCCGCAGCGCGCCGGCGCACGGGGGTCAGCGCGAATGATAGCGATTGAGGGGCTGAGCTTGGCGGGCGTAGCGGGGCTCAGCCGCCGCGGTAGCCAGTGGCGAAGAGCAGATCGAAGACGGTGGTCTCGCTCCAGTAGCCGGGGATCGCTTCCACCCACTCGATGGCGGCGGGCAGCATGCCCTCGCCGAGCCACCAGCGCGCGAGTCCACGCATCAGGTAGGCCGGTGCGACGTGCTGGACGGGCAGGTGGTCGGCGGCGCTGAGGGCGGCGGCGCTGCGTTGCTCGACGAGCAGGCCGACGGAGGATTCGAGCCCCTCGAGTGGGGTGTCGCGCAGGATGAAGTCGAGCTCCAGCCAGCGCAGGTGGGGGAAGGCGCGCAGTTCCTCGACGGTTCGGCCCCAGTCGCCGGCGAGCAGTTGGCCGAGCCAGGGGATCGGGTTGCGCTCGGCCTCGCGCAGCGCGGCGCCGGCGCGCTCGCGGATCACGATCAGGTTCCAGGCCAGCTGTTCGTTGTCGGGCGCCAGCTTCAGCGCAGCCTCAGCGTGCTCGAGCGCGTAGGGCCACCAGCCGGCGGCGGCGAATGCGAGCGATGAGCGGGCGCCGGCGAGCGCCTCGTCGCCGACGGTCGCTGGAGGCAGGCTGAGCACAACTTCGTGGAATTCGTCGCCGTCGCGTCGCAAGACGGCGGCGTCGGCGTGCCAGATCTGCGAGGTGTAGAAGAAGAGGTAGGCGTCGGTGCGGTCGATCACGAGTTCGGGGTCGCCGTCGCCGTTGAGGTCGCGCAGTTCAGCGGCTGCGCCAGGGGCGACGACGTTGCCGGGCGCGGAGCTGAAGTGGCCGACGACGGGGAGGAGTTGTCGGCCGTTCCAGAGCAACAGGTCGTAGCTGACGCCGTGCGCGCCGGTGACACCGAACGCTTCGAGCCAGGCGCGGTCGGCGGTCGCGCCTTCGACGAGGCGGATCGCTTCGTCGCTGCGCAGCGTGCCGCCGGAAAGTAGTTCGGTGTCGGAGAGCGCACGGGCTCCCTGCGCCGTGGCGGTCCAGATGCTCGCGCTGATCACGTACGCGCCGCGCGGTGGGCCGAGGCCCCAGGCGACGATCAGGTTGGGCGGGAGGTCGAGCGTCGCGAATTCGCCGAAGGTGTAGAAGGACTTGGCGAGCGCGCGTTGGAGTGCCGCAGACGCCACCGGCTGGGCCGTGTCCTTGCGCGGCGTGTTGGCGCGGACCTGGACTTCCGCAGCGGGCCGGCTGGGCGGCTCGGGGGCGCCCTCGACGTCGGCCGGCTGGGTGGTCTGGGCCTGCTGCTCGCTCTCCGTCGCCGCGGGGGCTTCCGTGGCGGGCTCAGGATCGGGGGCGACCGCGGCCGGTTGCGCCGCAGTTTCGACCGCGGCAGCGGGTTGAGGGTCGTCGCTCGGGGCCGCTTGATCGTCTGCGTTGACGGTGCAGCCGATGAGCAGCGAGGCGACCGCGAGGGCGACAAGGAGCGAGGTCGCTCGGGACAGCAGACTCTTCAACGCGACCTCCCAGCGGCGCTCGATCGGGGTTCGACCAGATTAGGGACGAGTCGCACCTCGGACGCTCTACCATCCACACGCTGGGAAACTCGGTGGAGAATGTGTGGAAAGCGGGCGGCGATGCTGGACGCGCTGCGGATGGACGGACGACGGGTGATCGTGACGGGGGCCGGGCGCGGCCTGGGCCGCGAGATGGCGCTGCATCTGGCCGACGCGGGGGCTGACATCGTTTGCGCGGCGCGCACGCGCGAGCAGATCGAGGCGACCGCGGACGAGATTCGCAGCCGCGGTCGTGAGGCGCTGGTCGTGCCGACCGACGTCTCGGACTCAGCGCAGGTTGACGCCCTGGTGGCGGAGACGCTCGCGACGTGGGGCGATTTCGACGTGTTCATCGCCAATGCCGGCGGTGGCGGGTCGTCGGCCGGCAAGACGGTGACGGAGATCAGCGACGCCGACTGGTACGACACGATCGACGTGAACTTCTCGAGCGTGTTCTTTTCGGCGCGGGCTGCGGCGCGGCACTTTCGCGAGCGCGGGAGCGGCAACATCATCACGGTGGCGTCGGGCACGGCGTTGCGCGGCGACGCGCGGCTGATCGTCTACGGGGCGGCGAAGGCGGGGGTGATCACGCTGACGCAGGCGCTGGCGACGCAGCTGGCGCGCGACAGCATCCGGGTCAACTGCATCGTGCCGGGCTTCGTGCTGCAGCGGATGCTGGAGGAACCGGCGGAGATCGAACGGGCGCAGGGTCAGGGCGCGCGGATTCCTGTGGGACGGGTGGGCGAGGCGTGGGAGCTGGGGCCGTTGGCGCTGTACCTGGCCTCGGACGCGTCGTCGTATGTGACGGGCGAGGCGTTCGTGATCGATGGCGGCGGACTCGCGGGCGGGCTCGCGCCGACGGGCTGGAACGTGTCGGTGGGGATTGGCGCGGTGTCGTCGTGACGCAGCAGAATCCGTTCCAGGAGCCGGATGTCGCGACGGGGGCGCTGCAGGGTTGGGACCTGTCGGGCCAGCGCGCGATCGTATACGGGGCCGAGCGTCCGACGGCGACGGCGGTGGTGGCGGCGCTGCGGGAGGCTGGGGCGACTGTCGGGGTGACCAGCGCGGAAACGGGCGGCAGTTCGGCGTTTCGGATGAAGAAGACGGCGGCGGGCGGTCCGGCGGAGGCAGTGGACCTGTCGAACGGGACGAACGTGAAGGTGGCGACGCGCAAGCTGGCGAAGCAGCTGGGCGGCGTGGACATCGCGATCGTGGCGCCGGGCGCGTGGTTCGCGGCGCCGCTGGGCAAGACGCTCGACGCTGATGTGCAGCGGATTCTGGGTGCGAATCTGGGTGGGACCTACGCGGCGTTTCGCAGCGCGGCGCGCGAGTTTCGCGCCGGGCCGGGGCGGTTGATCGCGCTGCTTGAGGCGCCGGCGGTGCGGGGGATGTCGAATGTTTCGGCGTTCGCGGCGGCGCAGGCGGGCGTGATCGGTCTGGTGCGGGCGCTGAGTCAGGAGCTCGCGCCGAGGGGGATCACCGTGAACGCGATTGTGGAGGGCTGGACGGACCACTCGGTCGGGCGTGGGTCATCGAATCCGGAGGACAATCTGCTGCTGCGGTTCATTCCGATGCGGCGATTCGGGACGCCGGAGGACGTCGCGCCGCTGGCGGTGTACCTGGCGTCGCCCGCGGCGGGCTACGTCACGGGTCAGGTGTTCCAGGTGGACGGCGGCGTGCTGAAGCACCTGTAGGGCTTCCATGTTGGTTCGAGAGGATCAATGCGAAGCAGCGCGGAGGATGGTGCATCCGGCGCTCGAAGTGACCTTGCAGTTCCTGGTCGCATGACAAAGGATCGCTCCTAAGCTTCATCATGTGACGCAGACTTGTGAAGCATCGGTCGACGAAATAAGAGAAGCTCAGGTGACAGGCACTCGGGGCAACCTTGTGCTTCTCGAGCACATGACAAAGGATCGCTCCTAAGCTTCATCATGTGACGCAGACTTGTGAAACATCGGTCGAGGAAATAGGAGAAGCTCAGGTGACAGGCACTCGGGGCAACCTTGTGCTTCTCGATCACATGACAAAGGATCGCACCTAAGCTTCATCATGTGACGCACGTTTGGGAAGGATCACATGCGAGGCCGAACGATTTCCCGCACCTGGAAGCACGACCCGACGCTGTATGCGCCACCGCGCTATCGCCGTGCGTGCTCCTATGCGCCGTTCATTCCGGATCCGCTCGCCGCTGACGCCTTCGACCTGCCAGGTGAGGTGGCCGGACGCGTCGCCGAGGCTGAGCGGATGGTGATCGAGATCAACCGCACAGCGGGGCCGGAGCTGAAGTCGCTGGGGCGGCTGTTGCTGCGCACGGAGTCGATCGCGTCGTCGAAGGTCGAGGGGATGCAGGCCGACGCGCGCCAGCTGGCGCGCGCGGAGGTGCGGCGGATGGCCGGTCGCAGCGTGGGCAGCCAGGCGGCAGAGATTCTGAACAACATCGACGCGATGCAGTTCGCGGTCGAGCAGTCGGCTCGTTCGGAGACGCTCTCGGCGGCGGACCTGTGCGACATCCATCGCGCGCTGCTCGGCCGACAGGTCGGCGGACAACGGGCCGGTCGGCTGCGCGAGGCGCAAAACTGGATCGGCGGCAACGACTACAACCCCTGCGGCGCTGACTACGTACCGCCGCCAGCCGAGGAGCTGGGGCCACTGCTCGACGATCTGTGCCGATTCGCCAATGAGGAGACGCTCCCGCCGCTGCTGCAGGCCGCGCTTGCGCACGCGCAGTTTGAGACGATTCATGCGTTTGACGACGGCAACGGTCGGACGGGTCGGGCGTTGGTGCAGGTGGTGCTACGCCGCCGCGGGCTGGCCCCGGCCTTCGTGCCGCCTGTCAGCGTCGTGTTTTCGCAGCGACGCGAGCGTTACATCGAAGGTCTGGTCGCGTTTCGGGAGGGCCGAGTCGCCGAATGGGTGTCGATCTTCGCGGCAGCGACGGCGCAGGCGGCGCTGCTCGCCCGGCGCTACGGCGAGTTGGTCGCCGATCTACAAGCACACTGGCGCGGGCGGTTGCGCGAAACGGTCAATCCACGCGCGGATGCGTCATCGTGGGCGATCATCGATGCGCTGCCGGCACACCTGGTCGTGACCGTGGCGGCGGCGGTGGAATCGACAGGTCGAACGACGCCGGCGGTCAACAACGGGATGACGCAGCTGGAGCGCGCCGGCGTGCTCATACCGTTGACGACGTCAAAGCGCCACCGCGCCTGGGAACCGGAAGGCCTGATCGACCTGGTCGTGGCGTTGGAGGCTGGGGAGGTGTGACGGCGGGCGCTCAGGCGCCGGCTTCGAGGGTGGCGCGGATGGCGGCTCGGACTGTGTCGGGCGTTTCGAGGGTGTCGAGCGCGCCCCGCTGGATGCGCAGCAGGACTTCGGGCGAACAGGGCCGATGTTGGGGGAGGTGACCGCGTTGTTGGGCTTCGAGGAGGGGGGCGAGTGGGTTGAGTACTGCGCGTCCGTAGTGGACGCAGGAGTCGTTGCGCAGATAGATGTGTTCGCCCGCGAGGACGATCACGCACGAACGCCGACGACAGATCGGGCGTCGGCCGTGGCTGGTCAGGCTGGCCAGCGCGATTCGTCGGTCGTGGGTCTCACGGCTGAGGACGATCCACAGGTGATTGCCGAAGTCGAACTCCAGCAGCGTGTCGCCCGGCTCGATCATTCGCCGCCGTAGCGGTCATGGAAGCGCTGATGCGCAGCCACGTCCTCTACGACGGATTGGATCTGGCCGTCGCTGTAGCCGCCCGCCTTGAGGATGTCCCGTGGATCGATCCGCCTCGATCGATCGTTGGGATCGCTCCACTCCGGGAGGCCCATGGTGCATTCGATCAGCGCCTGCGACTCGCAGCTTCCCCACGTGTCACAAACTTGATCGAGCACGTTCCGCTCGTAGGGCGACATCTCACCCTCAGCGGGGTCGCCCACGTCGCAGATCTGGCCGTCGGTCGCGTGTGTGACGTGTTGACACCAGCGGCAGTGGACACCGCGGCAGGGCGCCTCGATGAAAAAGAGGACGCGGTTGAGCGCGGGCCCATCGGACATGGCGACGAGCTGGTCGCCGGTGATGGTGTAGCCGGTTTCAATCAGCGACTGGCGGTCGGCCAGGTAGAGCAGCTTGATCAGCTTGATGTAGGGCATGCTGGAGCCGTGCCGCCGGAGCAGATGCGCTGCAGCTTGTGCCGCCTTGCGCTCGTCGAAGATGAACTCCACGGTGCTCACGGTCCGCCGCCTCTCTTCGGCGAACGATACACGATTCGCGGCTGCTGTTGGACCGTGCGAGGCGGGTTCGGCGATGGCTTAGACTTGGGCGAAATTGACTGAGGAAGCCGAGGAGCCTTGATGACTGACTACGAGAACATCATGTACGAGGTGCGCGATGGCAAGGGCTACGTGACGCTGAATCGACCCGAGAAGCTGAACGCGCTCTCGATCGCGCTGCAGAACGAGCTGTCGGACGCGATGTGGGAGGCCGACAACGACACGGCCGTGCACTGCGTGATCCTGAGTGGCGCCGGACGCGCATTCTCCGCGGGCTACGACCTGACCGGCGGGCAACGGGACGCGACGGAGACCTACGACAAGGTGTACCGCAGCCGGGTGAGCTTCGATGACGACACCTGGGGCATGGAGAAGGCGCAGCGCGCGCGGATGGCGATCTTCGACATGCACAAGCCGGTGATCGGCAAGGTGCACGGTTACTGCCTGGCCGGCGGCACCGACCTGGTGTTGCTCTGCGACATCATCATCGCCGCTGAAGACGCCGTGATCGGCTTCCCGCCGGTGCGCGCGATGGGCGCGCCGCCGGCGCACATGTGGCTCTACCACGCGGGTCCGCAGTTCGCCAAGCGGATGCTGCTGACGGGCGACAGTGTGTCGGGCGCGGAAGCGGCAGCGCGCGGACTGGTGCTCGATGCGGTGCCGGCCGACCAGCTCGACGACGTGGTCGAAGACCTCGCCAACAAAATGACGATGATCGACCCCGAACTGCTCTCCGCCAACAAGCGGATCGTCAACCTCGGCCTGGAGATCATGGGTGCGCGCACGCTGCAGCGGATCGCCACCGAGAATGACGCCCGCGCACACCTCGCGCCGAGCGTGCGCGAGTTCGGCAACATGTCGCGCGATCTGGGGCTCAAGGCGGCGCTCGAGTGGCGCGACAACAAGTTCGGCGACGGGCGTGGCAGCAGCGCCGCGCAGCAGCTCAAGGCCGCGACGACCTCGTAGCCGGGGCGGCGCGCGGCCCAGGCAAGGAGGGCGTCGTGGCGGTGCTTGATCGCTTCCGACTGGATGGTCAGGTAGTGCTGTTGACCGGGGCGGGCCGCGGCCTCGGGCGGGCGATGGCGCTGGCCTTCGCCGACGCCGGCGCCACCGTCGCCGGCGCGGCGCGGACGGCCGCGCAGCTCGAAGGGACGGCTGAACTGGTGCGCGAGCACGGCGGTCGCGCGTCGGTGCTGCCGACCGATGTCACCGACGCCGACTCGGTCGCCGCAATGGTGCGGGCCACGCTCGATGAGTTCGGGCGCGTCGATGTGCTGGTCAACAACGCCGGCGGCGGCGCCGAGGGCGACGGTGAGCCGCTTGAGCAGCTCACGGACGAGCAATGGCGGCGCGGGATCGACCTCAACCTCACGTCGCAGATGCTCTGCGCCCGCACCGTGCTGCCGCACATGCGCGCGCGCGGCAGCGGCGTGATCATCAACGTCGCATCCGGCTTCGGGCTGCGCGGCGGTCGGCACAACTGGATGTATGTCTCGTCGAAGGCGGGCGTGGTCAACTTCACGCGCTCATTGGCGGTGTCCTACGGGCCCGACGGCGTGCGTACCAACTGCATCGCGCCGGGCATCTTCCCGCACACCGAGCAGGCGCTGGAGCGCTGGCGGGGCGGCAAGTACATCCCCGTCGGGCGGGTCGGTCTGGCCTGGGAGATGGGCCCGCTGGCGGTCTGGCTGGCGTCGGACGGCGCGGCGGCGCTGAACGGGGAGACGATCGCGCAGGACGGCGGCGGGCTCTCGGCGATCGGGCCGACGGGCTGGGCGCCGGTCGTGCAGCTTGAGGAGCCTGACTGATGGCCGACGACTTCACACCGAGGCCGAATCCCGAGCCGCGAGACCCGGCGTTCGGGCTGGCGGATCGGACGGCGCTCGTCGTCGGCGCCGGCGGCGTGCTGGGTCGCGCGGTCGCGGTGGCGCTGGCCGAAGCGGGGGCGGATGTGGCCGTCGCGACGCTGCGGGCGGGCACGACCGAGGTGATGCGGACCAACTCGGTCAACAACGAGGTCTGGTCGCTGGGGCGCCGCAACCTGGCGATCACGCTCGATGCGACGGACCCCAACAGCGTTGAATCGGCGATGGCGCGGGTCGTCAATGAGCTGGGCGAGCTCGACATTCTGGTCAACGCCGGCGACGCGGTGATGGCGGGGCCGATCGGGGACGTCGATCTGGGGACCTGGCGGGCCGTGATCGACGCCAATCTGCTCGCTCCAACGTTGTGCTCGCGGGCCGCGGGAGCGCGGATGCAGCTGCGCGAGTACGGACGGATCATCAATCTCGTCTCGGTGCTGGGCGCGCGCGGGATGGCGAACACTTCGGCGTACGCGTCGGCGCACTCGGGCGTGCTGGGGCTGACGCGAGCGCTGGCGCAGGAATGGGCGCGCTTCGGGATCACGGTCAACGCGGTTCAGGTCGGCTTCTACGAAGGCCAGCCGGGCTTCGGCGACGATCCGGATCGCGTCGCAGCGATCGTGCGGATGCTGCCGGCACGGGCGCTGGTCGCCCCCGCCGATATCGGCGCGGCGGTGGTCGCGCTGGCGGCCGATTCGGGCTTTATCACCGGCGAGACGATCGCCGTCGACGCGGCTGCCACGGCGCGCGTCTAACAGGGGGAGCAAACCGTCATGTCCACACCGACCGATAGCTGGGGCCTGCCCCTGTCGACGTCCGAGGAGGCGGCTGCGCACTACCGCGACGGCGTGGAGCGGATGCTGGGCTACATGCCTGAGGTGGAGGAGGCGCTGGAGCGCGCGATCGAGGCGGACCCGTCGTTCGCGCTGCCGCACAGCCAGCTGGGGCTGTTCTACCTGTTCCGCGGCGACGCGCAGCAGGCCGGCGAGCACGCGAGGGCGGCTGAGCAGTTGGCGGATGGGGCGTCGGCGCGGGAGCAGCGACACGCGGCGATTCTGGGCGCGCCGATTCTCGGGCGTGGCTCGGAAGCGCCAGCCTGGATCGCCGATCACCTGGAGGAGACGCCCTGCGATGCGCCGATCGTGCTGCAGTGGCTGGGCGGCAACTTCTACAACGGCGGCGTGGAGAAGCGAGAGAAGATGCTCGCGCAGTTCGACCGGCTCGGTCCGGCGTTCGGCGACGATTGGTGGTTTCTCTCCTGGCACGCCTTCGCGAATCACGAGATGGATCAGCTCGACCGCGCGGAGGCGTTGGTCTCGCGCAGTCTGGAGCTGCGGCGCTCGAACGGTCAGGCGGCGCACGCGCACTCGCATGTCTTCTTCGAGCGTCACGACACCCCGGGCGGGGCCGACTGGCTGGGGGGCTGGCTGGAGGAGTTCCCGCACCGGGCCGGCTTCCATCGGCATCTGACCTGGCATCAGGCGCTGTTCCTGCTCGCGAACGGGCGGACGAACGACGCGCTCAGCCTGCACGACGAGACGCTCAAGCCGGGCGCGGACCCGGCGGGCGACGCGATGGGCGCGGTGGCCGATGCTGCCTCGCTGCTGTGGCGCTGCCGTCTGCATGACGGCGACGCCGGCTTCGAGTGGCGCGATCTCGCCGACTTCGCGGAGCGGGCGTTCCCGCGGGCGGGGACGGTCTGGGTGGATGTGCACCACGCGATGGCGCTGGCGGCGCTGGGCGACGAGACGCGGATCGGATCCCTGCTGGATGGTTTGCGGGCGGCGGGCGAGCGCGGGCATCCGCTGGCCGACACGGTGGCGCGGCCGGTGGTGGAGGCGCTGTGGGCGTTCGGCGCGGGCGACTACGCGACGGCGGCCGAGCAGCTCTCGGCGGTGCGCGACCAGCTCGTCTGTCTGGGCGGCTCGAACGCGCAGCGTGACGTGTTTGAGGAGACGCTGGTGGAGGCGCGACTGCGGGCCGGGCACTCCGAGGAGGCGATGGAGCTCCTGCAGGAGCGGCTCGATCGCGGGCCGACGCCGCGCGACCTGTTCCGCTGGGGACGAGTGCAGACGGCGCGCGGGGCGATGGAGGAGGCGCAGGCTGCGTTGCACGGCGCGCGCGAGCTGTGGTCGGAGGCCGACCCCGGCAGCAGCGAGGTGCAGCGGCTGAGCGGCGCGCTGGATGAATCGCTGAACTGATGTCGCGCCGTCCGCAGCCGGCGCTGCCGCGGCCCGACATTCTGGTCGAGGACGACCCCGCGGATGCGCCGAACGTCGAGCTGGAGAAGCGCTTTCATCTGATTCTGCACGACTCGGACGATCACACGTATCAGTACGTGATCGAGCTGTTGGGCTCAGTCTTCGGCTACTCGCGCGAGAAGGCGTTCGCGATCGCGTCGATGATCGATGGTCAGGGTCAGGGGATCGTAGAGACGGCGGACTACACGACGGTCAAGGATCATCAGGATCAGATTCACGGCTACGGCCCCGACCCGCGGATTCCGCATTGCAAGGGTTCCCTGTCGGCGACGATCGAGGAGGCGCCGTAGTCGCGCTGCTGAAAACGTCCGCCTGTTGGCGCGCGCCTCTCTCCCCCCGCACCGCGGGGGGAGATGCCGAAGGCAGAGGGGGGCCGGCAGCCCCGACGCAACCGCGCGGCGTATCTGGTCCGCCACGGCCGGCCCCCCCTCTGCCACTACGTGACATCTCCCCCCGCGGTGCGGGGGGAGAGACAGAGCGGACGCGATGGTTTTTTCAGCACCGTGCAAGGGCAGCGTGGGAGGGAGGAACGGCGCCTCCCGGAACGTCTCCGACGACGCGGCGCGCGGCGATGATGTCCGAGGCTCCTGCGTGCGTGAGCTCCGGCGCGCATATGCTGCGACGCGCGGCGGGGTGTCGAACACTCTGAGCATCCGACCGCTGCGTGGCTTGCTGATGACTGACCCACTGCTCGATGGACTCCAGCGGTTCTTTGGGTTTGGGGAGTTTCGGCCGCTGCAGCGGGAGGTGATTGAGCACCTGCGCGGCGGCGAGGATGCGCTGGTGCTGATGCCGACGGGCGGGGGGAAGTCGCTCTGCTACCAGCTGCCGGCGCTGTTGGGGGAGGGGCTGACACTGGTGGTGTCGCCGCTGATCGCGTTGATGCAGGACCAGGTGCGGGCGCTGCGGGCGAACGGGGCGGCGGCGGATTTTCTGAATAGCACGCTGTCGTCTCAGGAGGCGTTTCAGGTTGAGGTGCGGGTGCGGCGCGGGGAGACCCGGCTGCTCTACGTGGCTCCCGAGCGGGTCAACACGGAGGGCTTCGCGAACCTGATGGACGCGGCGTCGCCGGAGCTGATCGCGATCGATGAGGCGCACTGCATCTCGCAGTGGGGGCACCAGTTTCGGCCCGACTACCGGCAGCTCGCGCAGCTGACGAGCCGTTTCGCGGAGACGCCGGTGGCGGCGCTGACGGCGACGGCGACGGATCGCGTGGCGGCGGACATCGTGCAGCAGCTCGGGCGGCCGGGCATTCGCAAGTTCCGTTCGGGCTATAACCGGCCCAACCTGACGTATCGGGTGGTGCCGAAGAAGAAGGCGGCCGAACGGCTGGTGCGGCTGTTGGCGCGCGATCCTGAGGCGTCGACGATCGTCTACACGCTGAAGCGGGTGGACACGGAGTCCACGGCGGAACGTCTGCGCGATGCGGGGATTGCGGCGAAGGCGTATCACGCGGGGTTGCCGGGCCCGCTGCGCCAGCAGGTGCAGGACGAGTTCACGCGCGACGAGGTCGCGGTGATCTGCGCGACGGTCGCGTTCGGGATGGGCGTCGACAAGCCCGACGTGCGGCGCGTGATTCATCTGGACATGCCGGAGTCGATCGAGACGTATTACCAGGAGACCGGGCGGGCGGGGCGCGACGGCGACCCGGCAGAGTGCGTGTTGTTCTACACGCCGGGGGTGTGGCATCAGCGCAAGTTCTTCCTCGACCAGTTGGAGGATGAGGACGAGCGCGAGCGCGCGTTTGGGCGGCTGCGGCAGATGATGAACTACTGCGCGCTCTCGTCGTGTCGGCGCAGCGTGCTGCTGCGATATTTCGGGGATGCCGCACCCGATGGCGGCTGCGGGGGCTGCGACAACTGTCTACGCGACGGAGACCCGACGGAGCCGCGGGATGGTGATCGGCGAGTGGCGGATCCGCGACGAGTGGTCGGGCCGAACGTCGACACGCAGGGTCGGCTCGATGCTGCGTCCTCCGATTCGCCGCTGCTCGCTTCGCGGCGAACGAGTGCGAACGATGGCGGCGAGGACGCCTCCGCGCTGTTTGAGCGGCTTCGGGAGCTGCGCCGGGAGCTGGCGAGCGCGGCGGGCCAGCCGCCCTACATCGTGGCCTCGGATCGTTCGCTGCGGGCGATGGCGGAGGCACGGCCGCGGACGCGAGCCGAACTGCTCGCGGTGCACGGCTTCGGGCCGGCGAAGGTTGAGCGTTACGGAGCGGAGCTGCTGGCCGTGTTCGGCGGGCTGATCGAGGATCAGCCGCCAAGCCCGCCAGCGAGCGAGCCGCCCGGCGAACCAGCGCCTCGGGGAGGCGCGACCGATCAGCCGGCGGGCAAGAGTTGGGAGCTGACGCTGCAGCTATGGCGCGAGGGCTGCACGCTGCTGTCGATCGCGGAGCGGCGGATGCTCGCGCCGGCAAGCGTGCTGACGCATCTGGTCACGGCAATGAGCGAGGGCGAGCCGGTCGATCTGGATCCGGAGCTGCCCGCCCCCGAGCGCTTCGACAAGATTGCGGCGGCGCTGGAGCAGACGGACACGGTCAGCGCGGCGCACGAGCTGCTGCGTGCGAGATTCTCGATGCTGGAGGTGCGGCTGGTGCACGTCTATCTGGCGAGCGCTGCGAGCGGCGCCGCTGGCTGAGCTCGTTGGTGAGATGGAGCTTCGGTGCGCTTGCTACACTGGAGTTGAGTGATCCGCCGAACGCGGCGGCCACTCGCACGACTTACAGGTCGGAGTTGGCGGATGCTGACGGCGCAAGAGGTCGCGGACTATTTCCTGGCCAGGGCCGAGCAAGCCGGCGAGAGTCTGAGTTTGGACGAGCTTCAGCTGCTCTGCTTCTACGCGCAGGCCACTCAGCTGGCGGTCCTGCTCGAGCCGATGTTTGGGGATGACCTGGTCATCGGCGAACGTGGTCCCGTCGTTCGCACGTTGCTCGATCGATATCGCGGGTGCGACGAGTCGCCATTGCCGCCGCCGTTGAGCGTGAGCGCGGACGCATACCGGCACGTGACTCACCGGCTGGATGATCTATACGACGAGCGCGAGGCGCTCGCTGCCGCGTTTGAGCGCTGGGGCGGATGCGAGCACGAACAGCAGGGCCGCGCCATGCGTGACGACGAGATCCGCGCGGCGTTTCTGGCCTACGCGCGTGAGGTAGTTGGTCCTGCGCCGCCAGCACCGACGGCGGACGAGTGGGAGCGGCTGCTGCACGATGAGGAGTTCCTTGCGAGGGTGCGCGAGCGCGTGGCGCTAGTGGACTCCGGCCGCCCCAATCCCGGGCGGTGACGACGGAGCCGAGCGGCCATGATGTCGTTATCCGCGAAGCGGCCGCGGGTGGCATCGCAGCGCACGGCCTCAGCGGCTTGAGGTGACTGAGGACTAAGCGACCATTGAACAACTCTCCCCCCGCACGGCGGGGGAGATGCTGCGGAGCAGCAGAGGGGGGTCCGGCCAGATTGCGCAGGCCCCCTCCGTCATTCCTGCGGAGGCAGGAATCCAGGCGATCTGTGGGGTCAAGGGCGCTCCCAATGCTCGACGGCGCCCGATCACCCGCGGCGCGCTGGGGGCTCTGGTGAGCCGTCGGGCGGATGGAGGCTCGTCGCACGGTTGGGCGGTCGCATGGATTCCTGCCTCCGCAGGAATGACGGAGGGGGCGCAGGAATGGCGGAGGGGTGGGAATGACGGCAGGACGGGAATGACGGCAGGACGGGAATGACGGCAGGACGGGAATGGCGCAAGTCGTTGAGATGGTCGAGCGTGCGGACTTCGGAATCGATGCTGATTGTGCGCCCCCAGCATCTCTCGCCCTGTAGTCCCGACGTCAGTCGAGGCCGCTTGCCCGACTCGCGTGTTCGCCCGCTCACCGCCTGCATGCGCACGCTGCTCGTGATCCTCAACGCGATGCTCAAATACCACACCCCCTGGCGCGACTTGAGCCCCAACAGCGCCCACTGAGTTGATCCTCAACACAGTTGCTCTGTCACTTCGTGACATCTCCCCCCGCAGAGCGGGGGGAGAGAGGATCCGGCTTCATCTGGGCTCTCCTGGCGGGTTGGCGTGCGCCTACGCGGCAGGATCGGGGCCGGCTGGAGCGGCGCGATCCTCGAGGCGCTGTTCGAGGGCCGTGATTTGGAGGCGGAGGGCGCGCAGCTCCTCGCCAATCGTGGCGAGGGCGGGGTCTGTGTCGTCATTGCCTTCGACGAACAGGGCGGCGACGCTGGCGGTGAATATTCCGAAGATGCCGATTCCGCCGATCATCAATACGACGCCGAGCGCGCGGCCGCCCAGAGTGACCGGCGTGATGTCGCCGTAGCCGACCGTCGTGACGGTGACGATGGCCCACCAGAGGGCGGTGGCGAAGCCGTCGATCTTTGTGTCGCTCTGCCCCCCGTCGTGTTCGAGCAGTGTGACGGCGCCGGCGATCGCCAGAATCGCCACAATCGTGATGGCGAGCGTGTAGACCACGCCCGTGCGGCCGAAGACGCGGCCCCAGGAGAAGCCGAGGCGCGTGGCGACGGCGAGGATCCGCAACGGGCGTAGGAACGGCACGACCACGATGAGGACGTCGTACCAGTGCTTGACGAGATATTCGCGACGGTTGGGGGCGAGGAAGGTCTTGACCACCAGCTCGACCGCGAAGGCCGCCCAGATGAACCAGTTCAGCGCGTAGAGCGCGTAGTCGAGCGTCGCTGAGAGCGTCATGACGAGCGGGATCAGGAGCAGCGGGATCATCACGATCGCGAGCACCAACATCGGGATTTCGGCGACGCGGTCAACCTTGGCTGCCCAGCGAGCGCGTGTCTGCTTTTCCACGGTGCATCCTCCACGTGATGGGTGGCTCTGAGGTGAGCTACAGGGTCGCGTATGCGGGCTGGTCAGGCGGTGGTCAGGCGGTGGTCAGGATCGGTCAGGTTTGGTCAGGCGTCGGCGGGTGCGCCGTTGATGATTTTGATTCTGTGGTGCAGGCGCGCGGGGACTTTGGGGCCGGGCAGCAGGATGCCCTGAAGATTGCAGGGGTCGGCAGCGGCGATCTCGAGCGGCGGGTCTTCGCCGGCGGCCGTGCGGCGCAGGGAGCGCATCTGATCGATGGCTTCGGGGAGCGCGAACTGCTCGCCGATCAGGCCCTGAATGAAGCGTCCGCCGCGGATTTCGCCGCGGGCTTCGAGCCGGCGCAGGGCGCGGAGGATCTCGCGCCAGGGCATCGAGACGCTCTCGCGGGTCATCAGCTCGCGCGAGACGGCGCCGTAGCGGTCGAGCAGGATGCGGGCGATGGCTTCGGCGTGCTCGTCGGCGAGCGTTGGGTCGGGTTCGTCGGCGACGGTCGCGGGCAGCGGCGCCCAGCGGCCCGCCGGGCCCTCGCCGATGAAGACTCCGCCGCCGCCGTAGCGGGGCCGACGCGGGCGTCGGCGTCGGCTGCTGGCGGGTCGCGAGAGCTGGCGGAGACCCTGGAAGCCGTCGGCGTGAGCGAGCCCGGCGGCGATCAGCTCGCGCAGGCCGTTCTCGACGTCGGTGGCGATGCGACGCGTGCCGTCGACGAGTTCGTCGAAGAAGAGCGCGCCGCGTTCGCGGAGCAGGCGGTGGATCTGGCCCGCCGCGCCGTCGAGCTCGTCGGTCGCGCTGGGCGTGGGTGGCGGCGCGGATCGGCCGCGAGCAGGCGCGGGCCGAGGCGCGCGACGGGTAGCGGCGAGCAGCGTGGCGAAGTCGCGGCGCAGGGCGACGGTGATGGGGGTGGCCCGGGAGGGGGAGGGGCGGCTCGGCCGGGGCGGGGTCGCCCCGTTGGCGTTGCTGGCGCCGTTGCGGCTGCTGGCTGGCGCGGGCGGACGGGGGGTGAGGCGGGCCCAGGTCACGTCGCCGGAGAGGCAGAGTTCGTCGAGCCAGGCTGCGCGGTAGTCGGAGACGCGGCGCGCGAGCAGGTCGCGCTCCCAGGCGGCGGCGGGCGCTTCGAAGCCCTGCAGGCGGTGAACCACGGCGCGAACCCCGGCCTTGCCCTGGAGCTGTGTATCGGGGGTGAGATGCTGCCAGCGCAGCAGGAAGCGGAGGTAGTGCTGGGCGGAGACGGGCTCGATCTCGGCGCGCAGGCGGACGATCGTGTAGCGGTGAATGCGGGCGAGCAGGCGGCGGTCGCAGAACTCTTCGGCCGGCCTGGCGTTTGGGGCGTCTTGGGCGCTGGGCGCGACCGGGGTGAACTGGCCGCGCATGATCTCGCCTAGCACCTCGAGCTGGCGCAGGCCGTATTCGAGGTCTTCGGCACGCAGGCCGCAGCGCTTGCCGAGTTGCTGCGAGGTGATCGGGCCGACGACCTCCATGTGTCCGCGGGCGAGCTTGACGCGAGCGTCCTCGCGGTCGGCGACGCGAATCGCCGCGCCGGGCGGCAGGTCGAGCTGCGGTTCGATCGTCGCTTCGGGGAAGAGCAGGCGGATCGCCGGGAGCTGCTCAGCGGCGAAACAGGCGGTGAGGTCGCCGCTCGTCGCGGTTGCTGCGCGTCCCTCCGCGATCAGCTCATCGAGGAGCGCTCGGTCGACGGGGAGCATCGTGCGATCGAGGCTGACGAGGCTGAGCAGCAGGTCGTGCAGCTCCTCGGCGTCGCGGACGGGCGGCGTGGCTTCCTCGCGGACGCGCTCGATCGCATCGATGTCGAGCCGGCCGAGGTCGCGCTGCTGCTCGGGCAGGCTGCGGCGGGTCATCACGGCGCGGGCGCGGCGCTCTTCGAGCGGGGCGTTGTCGAGGAAGCCGAACGGGTTGATGTTGAGGATGCTCTGGGCCATCGGCGAGGGCGTCACCGTGTCGCGCGCGTGCAGGCGGATCTCGCCGGCCTCGACGCGCTGCAGCACCTCGATCAGGCCGTCCGTATCGACGGCTTCGTGCAGACAGTCGTCGATCGTCTGGGTGATCAGGGGATGGTCGGGCGGGACGAGCGAGCCGGCGAGATTTTCCTGGCAACCCACCTGCGCGGGGAAGACGGCCGCGAGCAGATCGTCGGCGATCATCCGCTGGAGGTTGGGGGGGACCTTCTTGCCGCTGCGCATGCGGGGGACGGCGAGGGCGCGGGTCGCGGCCCAGCGCCAGCGCGTGTTCCAGAACGGCGCATAGAGGACCGCCTGTCGCATCGCCTCCTCAGCGTTGCTCGATTTCAGGTAGTCGAAGGCCTCTTCGAGCGGGAACGACTGCGAGGGGCCGAGCGAGAGGATGATGCCCTCCTCGTTCGCTGCGGCCTGTAGCTCGAAATCGAAGCGCACGCAGAAGCGCTTGCGCAGCGCGAGGCCCCAGGCGCGGTTGATGCCCGAGCCGAAGGGCGCGTGGACGACGAGTTGCTGACCGCCGGCTTCGTCGAAGAAGCGCTCGAAGACGACATCGGTGTCGGAGGGTACGGTTCCGAGTGCGTCGTGAGTCGCGCCGAGGTACTCGAGCAGCTGCTCGGCGGCGGTCGAGCTCAGGTGGCACTCGCGCTGCAGATCGACGCTGGCTGATTCGAGATCATCGAGCTGGCGCGTCACGTCGCGGCGCAGCTCGCCGATTGCGGTCGAGAGCTCAATGCTGCGGCCGGGCGCCTCGCCGAGCCAGAAGGGGATGGTGGGCGGCGCGCCGTGGGCGTCCTCGACGCGGACGACGCCTTTGCTCTCGACGCGGCGGATGCGCCAGGACGTCGTGCCCAGCAGGAAGATGTCGCCGGCGTGGCTCTCGATCGCGAAGTCCTCGTTGACGGTGCCGATGAAGGCGCCGTCAGGCTCCTTGACGACACGGAAGTCGCCGGTTTCGGGGATCACGCCGCCGTTGAGCAGCGCGGTCAGGCGGGCGGAGCGTCGTGGGCGCAGCATGTGGTTGATTCGGTCGCGATGGATCAGCGGACGCGAGCGTCCGCCGCCCTCGCCGACGCCGGTGGCGAGCATCTCGACGGTCGCTTCGTAGGTCTCGCGGTCGAGTTCGCGGTAGGGCGCGGCGTGCTTGAACTGCTCGTAGAGATCGCCTTCATCGGTGGGCTCGGCGGCGATCTCGGCGACGATCTGTTGGGCGAGCACCTCGATCGGGGCGACGGGCTGGGAGATGCGGTCGAGCGCGCCCGCGGAGACGGCGCGGATCATTGCGGCGCACTCGATCAGCTCATCGAGCGCCGTGGGGAACAGCGCGCCGTGGGGGACGCGTCCGAGCGCGTGGCCGGAGCGGCCGACGCGCTGCAGGAAGGTGCCGATCCGGCGCGGCGAGCCGATCTGGCAGACCAGGTCGATCGCGCCGATGTCGATCCCGAGCTCGAGCGAGGCGGTGGCGACCACCGCCTTGAGGTCGCCCGATTTGAGCCGCTGCTCCATCTGGTGGCGCCGCTCCTTGGCGAGGCTGCCGTGGTGGCTGGCGACGTGCTCCTTGCCGACGCGCTCGGTCAGCCGGTGCGCGACGCGCTCGGCCAGTGCGCGGGTGTTGACGAAGATCAGCGTGGTGCGGTGCTGCGAAACCAGCTCGCCGAGGCGGTCGTAGATGCTGTCCCACAGGTCGTGGGTGGGGATCGCGGTGAGCGGGACGTCGGTGGTTTCGATCCAGAGCTGCAGCTGCCGCTGGTGGCCGAGGTCGAGCACCTCGCAATCGAGCGGTTGGCCGTGGTCGTCGAGCCCGGTGAGGAAGGTGGCGATCTGGTCCATCGGCTTCTGGGTGGCGGAGAGTCCGATCCGCACGGGCCGCTGCTCGGCGACGTGGTCGAGGCGGGCGAGTGAGAGCGAGAGGTGCGAGCCGCGCTTGTCGCGCACGAGCGCGTGGATTTCGTCGACGATGACCGTGCGGACGGTGCGCAGGACTTCGCGGCTCTGCTCCGCGGTGAGCATCAGGTAGAGCGACTCAGGCGTGGTGATCAGGATGTGCGGCGGGCGCTTGACGATCATCCGGCGCGCCGATTGTGGCGTGTCGCCGGTGCGCACGACGGTGCGGATGCGGGGCATCGGGGCGCCCCATGTGTCAGCGCCGCGCTCCGCCCGTTCCCGCGCGAGCTCGGTCATCTCGCGCAGCGGCTCCTCGAGGTTGCGTTGGATGTCGTTGGAGAGCGCCTTGAGCGGGGAGACGTAGAGGATGCGCGTCTCGTCGGGCAGCTCGCCCTGTTCCTGGCCGAGGCGCACGAGCTCGTCGATTCCGGCCAGAAACGCCGTCAGCGTCTTACCGGAGCCGGTCGGCGCCGCGAGCAGCACATCGCGCCGCGTGCGAATCGCCGGCCAGCCGGCCACCTGGGCGTCGGTGGGCGCCTCAAAGCGCGAGCGGAACCACTCCGCCACAAGCGGGTGGAAGTCGGCGAGGACGTCAGGAGCGGGCGCGGTCTGGCTCATATGTTCCGCAGTGTAGGGCTTGCTGCTTGGGCAGGGTAGCGGCGATCACAGTCGGTAGACTCGGTGGCGGACGAGAGGGGCGTTTTCATGGCGATTGCTTGGCCTGGGGTGTTTGATGAGGCGTTGGAGCGGTTTGTGCAGTATCTGCAGATTGATACGACGAACCCGCCGGGGAATGAGGCGCCGGCGGCGCGCTGGTTGGGCTCGCTGCTGGAGGCGGAGGGGATTGAGACCGAATACATCGAGATTCAGCCGAACCGCGAGGCGGTCTTCGCCTGGCTGCGCGGGGATGGCTCGAAGCGGCCGATGATGCTCTGCAACCACACCGATGTGGTGCCGGTGGAGGAGGAGTACTGGACCAAACCCGCCTTCGAGGGCTACATCGAAGACGGCAAGGTCTACGGGCGCGGCGCGGTGGATATGAAGGGCTGCGGGATCATGCATCTGCTCACGATGCTGCTGCTCAAGCGCGAGCAGGTCCCGCTGACGCGCGACCTCGTGTTCTGCGGCGTGCCCGATGAAGAGGCGGGGTCGGTCTGGGGGATGGACTGGTTGTGCAAGAACCGCCCCGACCTGGTCGATGTGGAGTTCGAGATGTCGGAGGGCGGCTCGGGCTCAACGCAGCTGCTGGGCGTGGAGGCGAACATCTTCTCGGTCGCGACGAACGAGAAGGACATCTGCTGGCTGCGGCTGGAGTCGGTCGGGACGCCGGGGCACGGCAGCCGGCCGCACTACGACAACTCAGCGGTGCATCTGGTCAACGCGCTGAGCCGCCTGGCGGCCTGGGAACGTCCGGTGACGATCACGCCCGAGACGCGGATCTGGCTGGATCGTCTGGCGGCGGAGGGGCACATCGCGTCGGTCACGGACGAGAGCGAGGTGGAGGCGCTGGTCACGGCGCATCCGGGGGCGCACGCGATGTTCCTGAACACGCTGAACGTGACGATGATCAACGCGGGGATCAAGGCGAACGTGATCCCGGCCAAGAGCGAGGCGACGATCGACTGTCGATTGCTGCCGGGTCAGGACCGGGAGGACTGGCGTCAGCAGGTGATCGGGATCATTGACGACGACCGGATTTCAGTGGAATTCTCGGACTGGGGGCAGGATCAGCCGGTCGCGGTTGACTGGGACACGGAGCTGTATCGCACGATCGAGACGGTCGTGACGGAGGCGGTCGAGGACGCGACGGTGGTGCCGAGCACGTGCGTCGGCGGGACCGACAACCGGTTCCTGCGGCAGCAGGGGATTCCGGCCTATGGGTTCATTCCGGTGCTGCTGACGCCGGCGGAGGCGGCGGGCTTCCACGGGAACGACGAGCACATGTCGATCGAGAATCTGAACATGGGGGTGGAGCTGACGTACGAGATCGTGCGTCGGATGGTGACGTAGGGCCGGGCGTCTGTTGGAGCCCGCGGCGTCCCGGCTCAGAGGCGTTGGAGCGCCGTCGGGCATTCGGAGCGCGAATGGGGTTGGGGTGGCCGCGTGGATTCCTGCCTGCGCAGGAATGACGGAAGGGCGGCGGCGGCGGGCGTCTGTGCGGGCGCGCGGCGTGCTGGCTCAGGGGGGTTGGAGGGCCGTCGGGCATTCGGAGCGCGAATGGGGCTGGGGTGGCCGCGTGGATTCCTGCCTGCGCAGGAATGACGGAAGGGTGGAGGCGGCGGGCGTCTGTGCAGGCCCGCGGCGTCCCGGCTCAGGGGGGTTGGAGGGCCGTCGGGCATTCGGAGCGCGAATGGGGCTGGGGTGGCCGCATGGATTCCTGCCTGCGCAGGAATGACGGAAAGGGCGGCGGCGGCGGGCGTCTGTGCGGGCGCGCGGCGTGCTGGCTCAGGGGGGTTGGAGGGCCGTCGGGCATTCGGAGCGCGAATGGGGCTGGGGTGGCCGCATGGATTCCTGCCTGCGCAGGAATGACGGAAAGGGCGGCGGCGGCGGGCGTCTGTGCGGGCGCGCGGCGTGCTGGCTCAGGGGGGTTGGAGGGCCGACGGGCATTCGGAGCGCGAATGGGGCTGGGGTGCTCGGATGGATTCCTGCCTGCGCAGGAATGACGGAAGGGTGGAGGCGGCGGGCGTCTGTGCAGGCCGGCGGCGCCCCGGCTCCGGGGGGGTTGGAGGGCCGTCGGGCATTCGGAGCGCGAATGGGGCTGGGGTGGCCGCGTGGATTCCTGCCTGCGCAGGAATGACGGAAGGGTGGAGGCGGCGGGCGTCTGTGCGGGCGCGCGGCGTGCTGGCTCAGGGGGGTTGGAGGGCCGACGGGCATTCGGAGCGCGAATGGGGCTGGGGTGCTCGGATGGATTCCTGCCTGCGCAGGAATGACGGAAGGGTGGAGGCGGCGGGCTTCTACGGGAGTGACGAGCACATGTCGATCGAGAATCTGAACATGGGGGTGGAGCTGACGTACGAGATCGTGCGTCGGATGGTGACGTAGCAGGCTGCAGAAAAAGTCCGCCTGTTGGCGCTCGCCTCTCTCCCCCCGCACCGCGGGGGGAGATGCCGAAGGCAGAGGGGGGCTCGGTCCCGATTCATCGGTGTGGCTACATCTGGCCAGGCGGGGGAGCCCCCCTCTGTCACTCCGTGACATCTCCCCCCGCTCTGCGGGGGGAGAGAAAGAGCGGGCGCGATGACTTTTTCAGCACTCTGCTGAGGCTGCGGTCCCCGCGGGCCCGCGGCGTCCCGGCTCAGGGGGTTGGAGCGCCGCCGGGCATTCGGAGCGCGAATGGGGGTGGGGTGCTCGCATGGATTCCTGCCTGCGCAGGAATGACGGAAGGGTGGAGGCGGCGGGCGTCTGTGCGGGCCCGCGGCGTCCCGGCTGAGGGGGGTTGGAGGGCCGTCGGGCGTTCGGAGCGCGAATGGGGGCGGGTGCTCGCATGGATTCCTGCCTGCGCAGGAATGACGGAAGGGTGGAGGCGGCGGGCTTCCACGGGAATGATGAGCACATGTCGATCGAGAATCTGAAGATGGGGGTGGAGCTGACGTACGAGATCGTGCGTCGGATGGTGACGTAGGGGGGTGCTGAAAAATCCCGCCGGTTGGCGCTCGCCTCTCTCCCCCCGCTCTGCGGGGGGAGATGCCGAAGGCAGAGGGGGGCTCGGTCCCGACTCAGCTGCGTGGCTGCATCTGGCCAAGCGGAGGAGCCCCCCTCTGTCACTCCGTGACATCTCCCCCCGCAGAGCGGGGGGAGAGGAAGAGCGGACGCGATGACTTTTTCGGCACACTGTTAGGGACTGCGGTCCCCGCGAGTCCGCGGCGTCCCGGCTCAAGAGGTTAGAGCGCGGTCGGGCATTCGGAGCGCGAATGGGGCTGGGGTGCTCGGATGGATTCCTGCCTGCGCAGGAATGACGGAAGGGTGGCGCAGGAATGACTGACGGGGGGCGCAGGAATGACGGAAGGGGGGGAGGCGCCGCTTCAGGCTTGGGCAGCTCCCGGGCGACGCGCGGGGGCGGAGGACGGCCTACTGGAGCTTGGAGTAGGGCAGCGGGTTGAGGTAGTAGAGCGATTCCTCGGGGGCGTTATCGCGGAGCGGGCCGATGATGTCGGCGAGGGAATCGCCGGGCTGGTACGGCATCATTGGGTCGACGCCGCCGGGCATGATCCAGAGGTCGGTGAGCTCTCCGCTGCGGCCGATCCGCGAGGCGTAGGCGGTGACGAGCTGCAGAGCGCCGCTCGGTTCGAGCGTGTCGACGAGGGAACCGATCTGGTCGATCGCCGGGAGCAGACCGCCCCGGTGCGTCTGCAGCACGGCCAGCATGTACTGGCGGGGCGTGTCGGGCGTCGCATTGAGCGCGGCGTCGAGCCGCGCCTCGGTGCCGTAGGAGACCTGGTTGGCGAACTTGGTGACCTCTTCGATCTCGATTTCGCCGCGCAGCTTGGCGACGGCGGACCACAGCGCCTTGTCCTGCCCCATTGACCCGAGGCATTCCTCAGCGTGAGCCATGTTCTCGTAGCGGTGGATCGAGAGGTCCCAGCCCATCTCGCCGCCGGAGACCTTCCAGCCGCCGATCAGGTCGATGCCATGGCGCTCCATGGCGGGCACGACGACCTCCGAGTAGAAGTCGACGAACAGGGCGAAGGCGGTGTTGGTGATCGGCTTGATGCGGTGACGAACTTCCATGAACAGGGCCATGCGGATCTCCCAGTCTGGTAACTGATGTTGCGGCGCAGGGTAGAGCGTGCGGCTAGAGCTCGGGGGCGAGTGCGGTGATGAACTCGCGGGTCTGCTGGCGCTCGGCTTCGTTTGCGCCATCGGGGGCGGCGTAGAAGTCGGTCACGCCGACATCTCGCCAGCGGCGCAGCTCGCGCTCGACTTCTTCCTCGGAGCCGATGATCGCGAGGTCTTGCGGGCCGTCGCCGCCGGAGCCCTGAATCACGCGCTGGTAGGAGGGCAGGGTGTTGTACATCGCGAAGGCGCGTCCGATGCGGGTGCGTGCGCGCTCGACATCGGAGGTGATCACGACGGGCACGCCGGCGATCAGGCGCGGGTCGGGGCGGCCGGCGTCGCGGGCGGCGGCGCCCATCTCGGGGATCACGACCTCTTCGATCCACTTGGGGCCAGCGAGCCAGAGCGCGGTGCCGTCGGCGAGGCGGCCGGTCACGCGGAGCATCTGCGGGCCGAGGGCGGCGACGATCACGCTGATCGGTTCGGCGTCGGGGAACTCCAGCTTCGAATGGATGGTGAAGTGGTCGCCCTCGTAGTCGACCTGCTCGCCGCGCAGCAGTGGCTGCAGCACTTCGAGGTATTCGCGCATGTGACCGACCGGCCTGGAGAAGTCGAGGCCCCAGGAATCTTCGATCACGACCTGGTGGGAGAGGCCGAGGCCGAGCACGAAGCGTCCGCCGCTGGCGATCTGGGTGGCGAGCGCCTGCTGCGCCATGGTGACGGGATGTCGCGAGTAGGTGGGGACGATGTAGGTGCCGAGCTCGATCTCGGCGGTGCGCGGCCCGGCCAGCGCGAGCACGGTCATGGCGTCGTGGCCCATGCTGGGCAGCCAGGCGCCGGCGTAGCCGTCGGCCTCCAATTGTTCGATTGAGCTGAGTTTTTCGCTGAGCGTTGTGCCGGAGGGCATGGTGAGGATTCGCATACGGAGCAGGCTAACGCGATCATGGCAGCCGGCGAAGGGTGATTCGATTAGCCTGCCGGGGCATACGACGATCATTCAGGGAGCATCCGGAAGGCAGGGATTTCAATGGCATCCGCAGAACTGACCAAGGTCCTGGAGCTGATGGGGCAGCGACCGCTGAACCCGAACGCGACGCTCGAGGAGATGCGCGCGGGGATGGAGGCGGGATCGTTCCCGGCGACGGAGGCGGCGACGGTGACGAGCGTGGACGCGAACGGCGTGCCGGGTGAGTGGGTGACCGTGCCGGAGTCGGACCCGAATCGGCGGATGCTGTACGTCCACGGCGGCGGCTACGTGATGGGCTCGCCGGTGACGCATCGGCGGCTGTGCGAGGGGATCGCGCGGGCGGGTGGGTGCGCTGTGCTCAATCTCGATTACCGCATGGCTCCGGAGCACGTATTCCCCGCGGCGGTCGAGGATGCGATGGCGGGTCTGCAGTTCATGCAGGAGAACGGTCCCGACGGTCCGGCTGCGGCCGACTCGGTGTTCGTCGGCGGGGACTCGGCGGGCGGCGGGCTGATGCTGGCGACGCTGCTGGCGGCTCGCGAGCGCGGCGTCGCGATGCCTGACGGGGGCATCGGCATCTCGGTCTGGAGCGACCTGGCGATCACGGGCGAGTCGATCCAGACGCGCTCCGGTGTGGACCCGCTGATCACCGACGATTCGATGGTGACGAACATGGCGGCGATGTATCTGGGCGATGCCGACCCGGAGACGCCGCTGGCGTCGCCGTTGTACGCCGACTACGCCGGGCTGCCGCCGCTGATCCTGCAGGTTGGCGATCACGAAGTGCTGCTCTCCGACACGACGCGGGTCGCCGAACGGGCGCGCGCGGCGGGCGTCGAGGTCACCGAAGAGGTCTGGGACGAGATGTTCCACGTCTGGCACGCGTTCGCACCGATGCTGCCTGAAGGCCAGCAGGCGATCGACCGGATCGGCGAGTTCATCAACCAGCACGCGTAGAGACGCCGCGCGCGGCGGCCGATAGCAGGAGGACACCATGCCTTCCGATGAGTATTACCAGGTAGTCGAGGCGAGGCGCTCGGCGGCGGCAGGCATGATCGAAGGTGAACTAACGATCGAGCAACAGCGCGAAGCGATGGAGAGCAGCAGGTTCAGCTTCCCGTTGCAGGACGATGTCACGCTGACCACAGTCGACGCCAACGGGGTGCCCGGCGAATGGACGATGTTGCCGGACTCTGATCCCAATCGGCGCCTGCTCTACCTGCACGGCGGCGGGTACGTGATGGGATCAATCAAGACGGCCCGTCGGTTGGTGGCGGACATCTGCCGTGCGGCAGGATGCGCGGCGTTGAGCCTGGACTATCGTCTGGCTCCCGAGCACGTGTTCCCTGCCCCGGTCGATGATTCGATCGCGGGACTCGAATACGTCTGGGCCAACGGGCCGGATGGGCCGAGCGAGGCAAGTGCCGTGTTTGTTGGCGGCGACTCCGCAGGCGGGGGGCTGGCGCTCGCCACGCTGCTTGCCGCTCGGGAGCGGGGCGTCCGCATGCCCAGTGGCGGGATCGGTCTCTCCCCCTGGGCTGATCTGGCCGCCGGTCTCGAGGAACTGAAGGGGTTCGGGCTTGACGATCCGACGATCCCGGACAACACGGTCGCAATCATCGCTACGCAGGCATGGGCGGCGTTGTACGCGGGCGATGCGGATCGGAAGGATCCGCTGCTGTCGCCCGTGTTCGGCGACTACGACGGGATCTGTCCCTTGCTCCTGCAAGGCGGTGCGGTGGAGATCGGCTCTCACAACACGAAGCGAGTCGCCGCGCGGGCTCGGGAAGCGGGAGTCGAGGTCGTCGCGGAGCTCTGGGACGACATGTGGCACGTCTTTCAGGCCTCCGCGCCGATGCTGCCCGAGGGGCAGCAGGCGATCGACCGGGTCGGCGAGTGGATCAAGGCACACAGCGCGAGCTGAGGCTCGCGGCGAAAGGAACCGACGATGGCATCCCCCGAACTCGAGCAGGCCAATGAGATCATGGGCCAGCTGGCTCAGGCCGCGATGGCCGCCGGTGAGGGCGGCTTCATCGCCGGCCTGCGCCACGCGATGGACACGGTCATCCCCTTCGAGGTCACCGAGGCGGCGACCGTCACCGCGGTGAGCGCCAACGGCGTGCCCGGCGAGTGGGTGACGGTCGCTGAGAGCCGCGCCGGGCAGCGGATGCTGTACGTGCACGGCGGCGGCTATGTGGGCGGGTCGCCGGCGTCGCACCGGCGGTTGTGCGAGAACCTGGCGCGGGCGACCGAGTGCGAAATCCTCAACCTTGACTACCGCATGGGCCCCGAGTATCCCTACCCGGCGGCCGTCGAGGACGCGATTTCGGGCCTGCAGTTCGTGCAGGCCAACGGGCCCGAGGGCCCGAGTGACGCGGAGATCGTGTTCGTCGGGGGCGATTCGGCGGGCGGCGGGCTGACCCTGGCCACGCTGCTCGCGGCGCGCGATCGCGGCCTCGAGATGCCGGCCGGCGGTGTGTGCCTCTCGCCGTGGACCGACCTCGTGCGCGCGATCGCGGGCAACGATCCGCCCCAGCCCGAGGACGTGCTGGCCCGCGCGATGGCCGAGGCGTACGTGGGTGACGGCGACGCGGCCGACCCGCTGATCTCGCCGGCCTTCGCCGATTACGCGGGTATCCCTCCGCTGCTGCTGCAGGTCGGCGACCCTGAGCCGCTCGTCCCGGACATGGAGATCGTGGCGGAGCGCGCCGAGGCGGCGGGCGTCGACACGACATCGGAGATCTGGCCGGAGATGCCGCACGTGTGGCACGCCTTCGCGCCGATCCTGCCCGAGGGTCAGGCGGCGATCGAGCGGATCGGGGAGTGGGTGCGCGCGCAGGTGCCAACGCCGGTCGCGGGCGACTGAGCCGATCGCGATGGCTTCGCCGGGGCCGCACGGTCCCGAGCGGGTGGCTTGCTAGCGCAGGTGGACGATCTCCACGCCGCCCCAGTGCCGTTGGAGGTATTCGGCGGCGAGGCGTCGGTGGCATTGTTCAGGTTCGTGCTCGCTGCAGAGCAGCACTGAGTCCGCGATCAGGTCGGGGTCGAGCGACTCCGCCACGCTGCGAGCGTCAAGCATGGAGATATAGCGCTGCTCGTAGGCCGTCCACGGCATTCCATGCTTGCGGTAGTCGTTGAGCAGGTCGGCGGTCGGCGCGAGCTCTGGCAGGTAGCTGTAGTCCATTGCGCAGATGCGGCGTAGGAAGAAGGCGAGGTCGCCGCCGGTTTTGCCGGCCTTGGCGAAGCCTGAGAGCTGCGATGAGTTGTGGATGCGCACGTCGAGGAGGCGCGTGGCGCCGCTCGGCTCCAGCAGCTCCTCGAAGAAGTGAGCCGCCGATTTCTTGGTGAAGCCGACGGTGTAGATCCTCATGCGCGCTCCTGCTGCAGTGACGCCGCTCGATCCGGCGAGCTGGCGTCGAAGGTAGAGCCATCGGGATCGGCGTCCGTAGGCCGGCTCCGCTCTAGCAGATGTGAACTCTCACAGAGATGCTCGCGGCAGGCCCCCCCTCTGCCTTCGGCATCTCCCCCCGCGAAGCGGGGGGAGAGAGGATCCGAGTGATTCAGAGGATTCTTAGGGGTAGAAGAGGCGCTGGGCGGCTTTGCGGAGTTCGGCGCGGAAGTCGGGGTGGGCGACGGAGATGAGCTCGTCGGCTCGCTGGCGGACTGTTTTGCCCAGCAGCCGGGCGATTCCGTACTCGGTGACGACCGCGTCTGGTGGATTCTCGCGAACGGTCGATCGTGACTCACAATCGACAAGGGGCCGTCGAAAGTAGAATGAAGCGACTTGACATCGGCGCGGCGCGGACGCATGATGGGTGTGTGAGCGTCATGCTCACCCAATGTTCCCCGTCGTTCGGCGCTCGTCGCCGTTCTGGCGGGGGTTTTTGTTTCGGCTGTCGATCGCGGTGTTTCGGAGTTCGCCGTCGGTGCGGCAGGCGGGGAATTTACATGGTTGACCGCGTAGTGGTGTTTGTCGACTACCAGAACGCTTACATGGGCGCACGTGAGGTGTTGGGAAGCCTGGGCGCAGCAAACGCATTCGGGCAGTTCTGGCCCGCTCCGCTTGGTGATCTGATCAGCTCGCGCCCGCGTCCAACGGGACCGCGAATCTTCGAAGAGATACGTGTCTATCGCGGCGTGCCGACGCCTCCGCAGAGCGCCACGGGACACAATGCCGCGAGTCTGCAGCACGAGGGATGGGAGCGGGACCCGCGCGTCGCGGTGATCGCGCGTCCGCTTAAGGGCGGGTTCGGCGTCCCGTTGCGCGAGAAAGGCGTGGATGTCAGCCTCGCTGTTGACCTCGTGCGCGGAGCGTTTCGCGGCGACTTTGACGTTGCCGTGCTGTTCTCGACCGACACCGACTTCGAGCCGGCGATTGAAGCGGTCGTTGAGACGGGCATAGCGATTGAAGTTGCCGCGTGGTGGAACCCGGAGCGCGCGAACAATCGCGTGCTGGCTTCTCGCCAGCGTATCTGGTGTCACCGGCTCATGCGCGAGGATTATGAGTCGGTGCGAGACCGGACGCGATACGCTCGCTAGGCGTGCGCGAGGCCGCGGAGCGTTCAGGGGTAGAAGAGCCGTTGGGCGGCTTTGCGGAGTTCGGCGCGGAAGTCGGGGTGGGCGACGGAGATGAGTTCGTCGGCGCGCTGGCGGACCGTTTTGCCCAGCAGCCGTGCGATGCCGTGCTCGGTGACTACCGTGTCGGCGATGTCGCGGGGGACGGTGACGATCTGGCCCGGGTCGAACTGCGGCATGATCGTGGAGATCGTGCCGTCGCGCGAGGTCGAGGGGATGACCGAGACGTAGCGGCCTTTGGGCGCGAGGTAGGCGCCCAGGGCGAAGGCGAGGTGGCCGCCGACGCCGGCGTAGACGCGCGGGCCGATCGTGTGCACGCCCATCTGGCCGGAGAGGTCGGTGGTCAGCGCGCCGTTGATCGCGACGATGCGCTCGTTGCGCGCGATCTGGCGGGGGTCGAGCAGGTACTCGATGCTGTACGTCTCGAAGGCCGGGTTCTGGTGGACGACGGCGTGCTCGTCGGGCGTGTTGCCGATCAATGTGGCGACGAACTTGTCGGGGTGGGTGTCGGAGTACTTGCCGGTGATCACGCCGCGCTCGACCAGCGGCACGAGGCCCTCGACGGTCAGCTCGGCGAAGTAGGAGAGGTGTTCGCGCTCGTCGAAGGCGCCCAGCCGCGGCAGCGCGCCGGTGTGCGAGCCGACGCCGACCTGGATCGTGTCGCCGTCCTGCACGAGCTCCGAGACATGGTGGGCGATGCTCAGGTCGACCTCGTTGGGCGGCGGATGCTCAAGATCGATCACGACCGGCGAATCGCCGGGCACGAAGTGGTCGATCTCGGAGACGTGCAGCCAGGAGTCGCCGAAGGTCTCGATCGTGTTGGGGTTGACCTCGGCGATCACCTTTTTCGCGCGCTTGGCCGAGCTCACGCCGTCCCAGACGCTGCCGCCGAGCGAGACGAAGCCGGCGTTGTTTGGCGGTGAGCAGCGGATCTGCAGCACGTCGATCGGCCAGGCCTCGTCCTCGCGTCCGGCGTCCCAGGCCTTGTGGATGCCGACCAGCCAGTAGGGGTGGTAGTCGGCGATGCGCGCGTCGATCGCCGAGCGGTCCAGGATCGTGCCGAACTGCGGGGCCAGATGGAACGCCGCCATGTGGTCTTCGGTGAACCAGCCGGCGTCGGGGATGATCACGGCGCGGACCTCGACGCCGCGCAGCTCGTCCTTGCGGGCCGCCAACGCCTCGAGGATCGGCAGCGAGGCGTGGCCCGGCGGCATCCAGAGGTGGTCGCCGGACTTGAACTGGAGGGCGGCCTGCTCGGGCGCGCAGAGCCTGCGCGCGTACTCAGATCGCCAGTCGATGGTTGGGTCGAAACGGCCCATTTCGGTTCCCTCGAAGCTTCCCCGAGGCTACTCGTGGCTACACTTGCGGCATCTGCGGGAGTATAGGCAGGGGTGGCGCAGCGCCGCTCCTGCGGGAGGAGTGGCGAGATGGCCAGCGACGGACGAATGGACTTCGGAATCTTCATGGCGCCGTTCCACCGGGTGGGTGAGAACCCCTCGCTGGCGATGCATCGTGACCTTGAGCTGATCCAGTGGCTCGACGAGCTGGGCTACGACGAGGCCTGGATTGGCGAGCACCACAGCGCGGGCTGGGAGCTGATCGCGTCGCCCGAGGTGTTCATCGCGGCCGCCGCGGAGCGGACGCACAACATCCGGCTCGGCACCGGCGTCGTCAGCCTGCCCTATCACCACCCGATGATGGTGGTCGACCGGATGATTCAGCTGGATCACATGACGCGCGGGCGAGTGATGATGGGCGTCGGGCCCGGCGCCCTCTCGTCGGACGCGACGATGATGGGGATCGACCCGCTGTACCAGCGCCAACGGATGGACGAATCGCTGCAGGCGATTCTGGCGCTGCTGCGGCAGGATGGGCCGGTCAACATCGAGACCGACTGGTTCAAGCTGGTCAATGCCCGCCTGCAGGTCAGCCCGTACACGAAGCCGCACTTCGAAATGGCCGTGGCCAGCACGGTTTCGCCGGCGGGTCGCCACATGGCCGGCAAATACGGCATGGGCATGCTCAGCATCGGCGTCTACCTGCCCGGCGGGCGCAGCAATCTGGAAGGGCAGTGGGACGAAGTCGAAGAGGTGGCGGAGCGCAACGGGACGACCGTCGATCGCAACAAGTGGCGGATGGTGATCCCGATGTACATCGCGGAGACGCGAGAGCAGGCGTTCGAGGAGTGCCGGGCCGGTTGGACGGCCTGGCAGATCGACTACTTCCGCGACACGCTGAAGGCGGTGCTGCCGGGTACGGCGGAGACGCCGGAGGGAGCGGTGGCGAGCGGCGGGGCGATCATCGGCACGCCTGACGACGCGATAGCGGCGATCGAAATCCTGCAGGAGAACTCCGGTGGCTTCGGCGGCCTGATGATGCTGGCGCACGAGTGGGCGAACCGCGAGGGGATTCGGCGCTCGTTCGAGCTGTTCGCGCGCTACGTCGCGCCGCGCTTCCAGGGTCAGCTGGAGTCGGTCGAGGGCACCCAGCAGTGGGTCGCCGGCGGCGGCGGCGCTGTGTCGTTCAGCCGCAACGACGTGCTGATCAAGGCGTTCCAGGACGCGGGCCAGGAAGTGCCCGAGTTCCTTCGGGCGCCGGCCGAGGCGGCTTCCGACTGAGGTTCGGCTACCAGTCGAGCTGCTCGGCGAGGGCGTTGAGGCGGTGTCGGCGCTGGCGCGCGTCGGGCAGGTGACTGTTGAGCAGGGCGTGGTAGCGCGGGCTATGGTCGGCTACGTGCAGATGGCAGAGTTCGTGGACGACGACGTACTCGAACAGCTCGGGCGGCGCGAAGACGAGCCGCCAGCAGAAGCGCACTGAGCCGTCGGGCGAGGCGCTGCCCCAGCGGCGCTTCTGATTGCGCAGCTGCAGCCGCGTCGGCTGCACGCCGATCCGCGGGGCCCACTCGTTGACCAGACTCACGAGCTGCTCGGCCGCGCGCTGGCGAAACCAGTTCTCGGCCACGATGGCGAGCTGCTCGGCGTTCCTGGCGCTCAGCGCTAGCGTCCCGTCCGAGCACTCGGCGGCTGGCTCGCGACCGAGCGACACCCTCACGCGCACGGTCGAGCCGAGCAGCGGCAGCTCACCGTCGTCGATGAGCTGCTCGCGCAGCGCTGGGATCTCGGGTCGCTCGAGCTGTTGCAGGATCCACTCGGCGCGCTGGAGCAGCAGGGTTTCGACCTCCGCGAGCGGGGTCTTCAGCGGGGCCGCGACGCGCAGCTCGCGATCGCGGCAGGTGAGCGCGATCGTCTTGCGTCGTTTGGCGCTGCGGCGTAGTTCATAGCTGAGCTCTCGGGCGCCCAGACGGATCGTGCGCGTCTCTACCGAGCCGCCTGGCGTCCGGCGCGCCATCGCGAATCAGCCGCCGACGCTCGTGAAGGCGTGATTGAGCCTCTCGCCGGCCTCCCCCAGGAGGGGCAGCGCCGGCCAGGAGTAGGCGAGCCGAATCGCGTCGCCGTTGTCGCCGCGATAGCCGCGTGGGTAGAAGCGGTCGCCGGTGGCGAAGAAGATGCCCTGTTGGGCCGCGGCGTCGCTCACCTCTGCGGCGGCGACGCCCTGGTGCAGGCGCAGCCAGAGGAAGAACCCGCCGGCTGGTTGAGTGAGCTCGAAATAGGGCTCGCCGAAGTCGTGCAGCGCCGCGCCGAGCATTCCCGCCTTCTGCGCATACAGCTCCCGCATCGCTTCGACGTGCGCGTGGAAGTCGCCGCGCACCATGTATTCGTGCAGCATCCGATGCAACAGCGGGCTGTTGCCCATGTCGAAGCGGGCCGGCAGCAGCGTGTTGATCCACTCGGGGCGGGCCTGCACCCAGCCGATCCGCAAGCCCGTCGCGATCACTTTGGAGAAGGTGCCGATGGTGAAGACGCCGTAGCCGAGGCTGAGTTCCGAGAGCGTCGGCGGAGGCGGCCCATCGAAGTAGAGCTCCGAATAGGCGTGGTCCTCCATGATGAAGACGCCGCGCCGGGCGGCCACGTCGAGCAGGTCGATGCGCCGCTGCAGCGAGATGGTCAGGCCGGTCGGGTTGTGGAAGGTGGGCTGGGTGTAGATCAGCTTCGCGGTGTCGCCGTCGGCCTCGACCTGGTCGAGCGCGGCCTCGAGGCCGTCGATGCGGATGCCGTCGTCGTCCATTTCGACACCGACCACGCGCGCCTGCTTGCCGATGATCGTTCGCAGCGATCCGGCGAAGGTGGGGACTTCGGCGATCACCACATCTCCGGGGTCGAGCAGCGCCGAGCAGACTGCCTCGATCGCGCCCGCTGCGCCGTTGGTCATCAGGTACCAGTCGGCGTTGGGCTGCGCGGGGTGGTTGCGCGCGAAGAAGCTGGCGATCTCTTCACGCAGCGGTTTGTAGCCGCGCGGGCCGCCGTAGACCAGCGGCGCGTCGCTGGCGGGTTCCAGCACGCGTCGCACGGCTTCGGCGAGCTGCGCCCGCGGGACGGTGTCGGCGTCGGGGATGCCGGCGCCGAGCGAGATGGGGAAGAGGTCGCTGGGCGGCGGGACACCCTGCGTGCCCCAGTCGGTCGCGGTGCCTGAGGTCATCTGGCGGACGACGCTGTTGATGTAATCGTCGGTCGTTCGGTCGGCCCACGCCGCGCGGCTGCGCTCGGCGATCCGCGTGAGATCGTTGGTCGGTTGATCACCCATGGTGGGGCCAAGCTTACGCGAGGATCTCGTGGCTCGGATGTACCCTGCGAGATGGAGGCGGACCGATGCAGCTCGGCGTTCTGGATCAGATCCCGATTCGTTCAGGCGACACCGCGGGGCAGGCGATCTCGGAGACGTTCCAGCTGGCGGAGGCGTGTGATCGGCTCGGATACACGCGCTACTGGCTGGCGGAACACCACAACGCAGGCTCGCTGGCCTGTTCGTCGCCGGAGATTCTGATCCCGCAGGTGGCAGGGCGTACTGAGCGGATTCGCGTCGGCTCCGGCGGGATTATGTTGCCGCACTACAGCAGCCTCAAAGTTGCGGAGAACTTCCGCACGATCACGACACAGTTCCCCGGCCGGATCGACCTCGGCGTGGGCCGAGCGCCGGGCAGCGACGGTCGCACGGCGCGCGCGCTCGTCCACGGACCGGGCGCGTTGGGCATCGACCATTTCCCCGAGCAGCTGCTCGACCTCTACGGCTGGCTGGCCGATGACCTGCCGCCTGAGCACGAGTTCCGCGGCGTCCATGCGGCGCCGCCGGGCGCGCCGATGCCCGAGCTGTGGATGCTTGGCTCATCGCACTACGGGGGGCATGTCGCTGCCGAGCTGGGCTGGTCGTTCTGCTTCGCGCACTTCATCTCGCCGGAGGGCGGCGAGCAGGTGGTGCGCAAGTATCGCGAGCGCTTTCAGGCCTCGCCCGTTTCAGCAGAGGCGCGCGCGAGTCTGGGCGTGTCGGTCACGGTCGCAGAGACGGATGAAGAGGCCGAGCGGCTCTGCTGGAGCCGCTGGTGCTGGCGGATCCAGGGCAATCGCGGCGTGCGCGGCGGGATCCCATCCGTCGATGAAGCGATGAGCTTCCCCTACACGCAGCCCGAGCTCGACTATCTCGGCTACATGCAGGCGCGCAGTATTCATGGGTCGCCCGAGCGGGTGCGCGGGAAGCTCGAAGAGCTGGGGCGTGTCTACGACGTGGACGAGATCATCGCGCTGACGATCACGCACAGCTTCGCGGCGCGGGTGCGTTCGTATGAGTTGCTCGCGGAGGCGTTCGAGCTGTCGGCGGCGCCGGCGCCGGCGCTGGCGGATTAGTCGACGGGCGGTTGCGCGTCGAGCGGGGCCGCGTCGACGCCGGCTTGGCTGAGGGTCTTGCAGAGCATGGCGCGGACTCGCTCGTAGCCCGCATCGGTTCGGGCTTCCACGCGCAGTGTCAGGTTCGGCGTCGTGTTGGAGGCGCGGACGAGCGCCCAGGCGCCGGGCTCGATGCGCGAGCAGTCGGCGCGGGCGCCGTCGATCGTGACGATCGGGTAGTCGCGACCCAACGCCTCGGCGACTTCGGATGTGATGCTGAACTTCGTGGCATCGGGGCAGGGCAGCTGCACCTCGGGCGAGGTGCGCCAGGTGGGGATCTCGTCGAGCTGCTGCTCCAGCGTCGCGGTCTCGCCGGCGCGGCCGCGGCTGCAGATCTGGACGACCTGGCAGGCTGCCCGGACGGCGTCGTCGGTGAGGTGCGCCGGGGAGGCGACGCGCTGGAAGTAGTGGCTGCTCGCCTCGCCGCCAAAGTCGATGCCGGCCGCCTGCATCGCGTGCTTGCCGAGCGAGTGGCCCACGGGTCCGAGCACGGGCCTGCCGCCGCGGCTGCGGATGTCCTCGATGACGGCCTGCGAGACCTTCACGTCAACGTGGATTGGCGCTCCCGGGTGACGTTCGAGGTGCGCGCGGGCGAGCAGCGCAAGGATGCGGTCGGGCGTCGCGCGTCGGCCGCGGGCGTCAACGACGCCGAGCCGGTCGCCATCGCCGTCCCAGGCGATCCCGAGATCGGCTGACCGCTCGTTCACGGCTCGTTGGAGCTGCTGCATGTTCGCGGCGTGCTGCGGGTCGGCGGTGTGCTCTGGAGCAGAACTGAGTTCGGCGTTGATCACCTCAACCCTCGCGCCGCCGGCCCCGAGCGCCGCGGGACCGGTGAGCGTTGCAACTCCGTTGCCCGGATCGGCGACGAGGGTTAGCGACGACTCGCCTTCGCGATTCCCTGCGAGGTCGGTGAGATCGGCGAGGTATTCGGGGATGGGGTCCCAGTCGCGAATCGCTCCGGCGCCGCTCTCGAAGTCGCCGCCCGCGATCAGCTGCGCGACTCCCTGGATCTGATCGGGCAGCAGCGGCAGCGTTGAGGGCCAGACGAGCTTGATCCCGTTCTGGTCGGGTGGGTTGTGGGATGCGGTGACGACGGCGGCGGCGGTTGGGCGCTCCGCCTCAGAGCGTTGCGCGGCGGCCCAGTAGGCGAGCGGCGATGCGGCGAGGCCGATGTTGAGCACGTCGATCCCCGCGCCGCGCAGGCCCTCGATCAAGCTGCCGCTCAGCGCGGGCGTTGTGACTCGTTGATCGCCGCCGATCAGACACTGCGCCGCCGGCCACTCGCGGCGCAGCATCGTGCCGTAGGCGCGCCCGATCGCTTCCGCGAGCGCTGCGGTTAGCGGCGCGTGATCGCCCAGCGCTCGGCCGCGGATGTCGTAGGCGCGGAAGATCTCCGAGGGCAGGTGCATCAGCGTCCAGACCCGAACGAGCGCGATGGAGCCTACGCTACGCCCGCGGAGGGATTCGATGAGCGATCAATCGGTGGACCGTGAGCGGGCACTGTTTCGCTTCCTGAGCAAGTCGGCGCGCAAGGGCGAGCCGGCCGAAGTCGGCGCTGCGGCCGCTCGTGTGGGTGTCGCTGTCGAGGAGTTGGGCCCGATCGCGGCCGCGATGCAGCAGCGGATCGTCGCCGCTTATGAGGATGCGCCGCAGCTCGCGGACCTGTTGGGGCCGGTGGGCGTCGAGACGCTCGACGATGTCGCCGAGTACGACTGGGTGACGGTCGGGATCTACGCCTTCGGTCTGCCGCCGACCAAGACGCGATCCGGCACTGCGGAGAGTTCGGCGCACCGGGCGCTGAAGGAGTGGGCCGCGGTTCACCCTGCGATGGTTGGGGCGTCGGCCGAGATGACCGCGGTGACCGAGCGCTGGTTCGCGTCGGGCGACGAATCGGACGTGACGTTTGAGGGGTCGGAGGCCGCGACGATCGTTGAGGTCCGGCCGTCCGAAGCGGAGGAGCATGAGCTGGGCCGGGCCGTGTTTGCGCTGGTCAAGTTGCGCGCCGTGATGCAGGCCGAGGACGCCGTCGCGGGGCTGTCGCGAGACGTGTCGACAGTGCTGGTCACGCTGGCGCATGTATCAACGGGGGTCGCTGAGTTGGCGCTGGCGCTGGGCGTCAGGATCGTTCGGAACGGCCCCGCCTAGGCGAGCGGCTGGGGGCCGATCGATGGTGGGTCGGCGATCCGCTCGCGCTCCCCGACCTCCGGATGCGCTTCGAGCGCGGCGAGCAGCTGCTCGGATATTCGCGCGTAGGCATGCTCTGAATCGGCTTCGAAGCGGAGGCTCAGCACGGGGGCGGTGTTGGACGGGCGCGCATGCGCCCACCCGTCGTGGAAGTCGATCCGCGCGCCGTCGCTGCGGTCGACCGCGAGACGCGGGGCGAAGTGGTCACCGATCGCGGCGGCCACGGCTGCCTTGTCGGCATCGGGGCAGGGCAACCTCAGTTCGGGGGACACAGGGCGCGGGCGGATGCTTGAGGCAGCCTCCTCGAGCGACTGCCCGGAGCGGGCGAGCCAGGTCAGCAGCGCGCACGCGGCGTACACGCCGTCGTCGAGCCAGGGGTAGTGCTCGGCGCCGAGGTAGTCGGGGCCGAACATGATGTGGCCGCTCGTCTCACCGCCGAAGGCGATGCCCTGCTCGCGCATCCGGCGACGAAAGCGGGGATAGCCGGTCGGCGCGATGCCTGGCTGGCCGCCGTGTGCGGCGACGTCCTCGATGGCGCTGCGGGAGGCCTTCGCGTCGAGCAGGATCGGCGCCCCCGGCCTTCGCGCGAGCAGCGGACGCGCGAGCAGCGCGACCAGCCAGTCGGCCTCGTAGCGATAGCCGCGGTGGTCAACGACGCCGATCCGGTCGCCGTCGGCGTCCCAGGCGATGCCGAGGTCGAGCCGAAGCGTGGTCACGGTGCGGGCCAGGTCGATCATCGTGCTCGGCTCTTGTGGGTCGGCCAGGCGCCCGCTCTCCAACAACACGGTGTGGTGAAGCGCGTGCGTCCGGGCGCCGGTGGCCGCCACAGCAGCCGGGCCGGTGAGGCTCACCACGCCGTTGCCGGGGTCGACGGCGACGCGTAGGCCTGCGGCGCTGGAGAAGCGCGAGCTGAGCATCTCGAGATAGTCAGGGGCGATGGCGACGTCGCGCCGCTGACCGCCAGTCACGGAAGCTCCCGCGCCGCCCTGGGCGACTGTCGCGATGTCGTCGGAGAGCAGCGGCACGGCTTGCGGCCCCAGCAGCTTGAAGCCGTTGAAGGTCGGTGGGTTGTGGCTGGCGGTCACGATCATCCCACCGCCCAGGGTTAGTTGGTCGACGGCCCAACCGACCACCGGGGTGGGGCAGAGTCCGAGCGCGGTCACGGCGACGCCGGCGCTGGTGAGGCCGTCGATCGCCGCGTTGTAGAGCTCGCTAGAGGTGGGGCGCGCGTCGTGTCCGATGGCGACGGTCTCGCCACCTTGGCGGCGCAGCCACGACGCGAAGCCGCGCCCCACATGCGCCGCGGCCTCCGCGTCGAGCTCCTCAGGCGCGAGGCCGCGGATGTCGTAGGCGCGGATCGTGTGCGGCGGCAACGGCGCGGGCGGCGCGGTCATGGCGTCACTCTATGGGTAAGCTCGGTGGGGAGAGCGCATGACAGCGGAACCGACCGAGGAGTTGATCGAGCGCTGGTTGGCGGCCGGCGTCGTGTCCGAGGAGACGGCGGCTGAGCTGCGGGCGTTCGAGGCAGAGCGCGCGGCGGCTGCGCTGCCCGCCGTGGGCGCGGCCTCGCGCGTCGCGGATGTGGGGGCCTACCTCGGGGCGGCGCTGGTGGTGACCGCCGCGCTGGTGATCGCGTTCGCTCGATTCGCGGACCAGAGCGGCGCGCAGATCGCGGTGCTCGGGATCGTCGGCGCCGCGGCGCTCGCCGCGGCGGTGGTCTCTCGCCGAGCGGGGTTGGCGGTGGCATCGGACGCGCTCGCGGGGGCGAGTGTCTTGTTGCTGCCGATCTGCTGGGCTGTGGTGCTGTCGGAGCTGGGCGAGGGGGGCGATCAGCGCTTGGGCTGGCTGCTGGTCAGCGGCGGCGCGGTGCTGCTCGGCGGCCTGCTGGGGTTGCTGGTCGGTTCGCGACTGGCGGCGGTGGTTGCGGCGCTCGGGTTGGTGGCGATGCCGCTCGCGCTGGTGATGAGCGGAGGTGACGAGCGCGCCGTGTTCGATGACGTGTTGGGCGATTCGGTGTCGGTCGGCTGGGTGTGGGCTGCGGTTGCGTTGATGGCCGTTGCGGCCGGTGTGGCCGTGGTCAGCGCGGAGCGCTGGGCCCGCCGAGGCTGGCTGACGCGCGAAACCGTCCTCTGGACGACGTTGGCCGCGTCGGTCGCCCTGGGCCTGGCGATGTGGACGATCGCCGCGGTGAGGGACGCGCTGGGGTTCGACTTCGCGCTGCTGGCCGGCGCGTTGGTCGCCACCGGTCTGGCGTTGTGGCGGCGCGACCGCGTCTGGCTGCCGGCGGCGGTCGTCGCGCTGCTGGGAGCCGGATGGAGCGCGTTGGACGACCCCGCGGATTACGACGCGAGGCTGGCGCTCGCGTTGGTTGTCCTTGCGCTGAGCGGGTTGCCGTTCCTTCCGCTCGTGCGGCGCGTCCCGCGCCACTGGATGGTCCTGGCGTGGGAGGCGGCGGTCTGGTTGGTGGGGATGGGGACGGCAGTGGCGTTCGCATTTGAGCGCGACGGCTGGCCGGCGCTGGGCGGGGCGTGGGCGCTCGCGATGATCGTGGTGGCGGCCGTGCTGCGGCGCTGGCTGGCGCTGGCGATCGGCGTGCTGGGGGCGTACATCATCTTGCTGACCGTGGTGATCGACGCGTTCGAGGCGAGCATCGCGGCGGGCTTCGGGACGCTTGCCTTCGGCGCGCTGGTGCTCACGGCGGTGGTCGTCTGGCGTCGGCGGCGGGTGGCGATGGCGACCTCTGATTGACACTCCGCGCGGGGCGTTCACAGGCTTCGGTGGCACTGTCATGTCGCTAATCTGTACCGACGCCGACGCTGTAGGGCCTCGTCGGCGTGCGGGTATGGAGCGGCGTATGGCAGCGGAAGCGACCGAGGAAGCGCCAGCGGCCGACGGACGCCTCGCGGAGGAGCAGGCGGCGGAGCCGCCCTCGTTGGCAGCGGAGCCCGAGGAGCCCGCGCGCGAAGCGCTAGCCGCCGGCGAGGGGCTCGCGGAAGAGCAAGCGACCGAGCCGCCCTCGTTGGCAGCGGAGCCCGAGGCGCCCGCGCGCGAAGCGCCAGCCGCCGGCGCGGGGCTCGCGGAAGCGCAAGCGACGGAGCCGCCCTCGTTGGCAGCGGAGCCCGAGGCGCCGGCGCGGGAAGCGCTAGGCGTCGGCGCGGGGCTCGCGGAAGCGCAAGCGACGGAGCCGCCCTCGTTGGCAGTGGAGCCCGAGGCGCCCGCGCCGGACGACGCCCGTGCCGCGCTTGCAGCGAATATTGGCGCGATCATCGGAGTGGTGCTGGTGCTGGTCGGGGCGTTCGCGCTGGCGTTCGTCCACTTTGCGGCTGACGCCACGGCGCAGCTCGCCGCGTTGAGCGTCGCCGGCGGCGTCGCGCTGGCGGTCGCCCGGGCGTCGCGCGGGCTCCGTCCGCGGGCGGCTTCCGATTGGCTCGCGGCCGCCGGCGCGTTGCTACTGGGTATTTCCATCGTGCTGGGGTCGGCACAGGTGGGCTATGCCTTCGCCAGCTTTCAGGAGGGCTGGATCCTGACCTGCATAATCCTGATGGTGGTGTGCGGAGCTGTCTGCTGGTGGCTGCGTTCGGCAATGGCTGGGTCTCTGGCGGGGGCCGCATGGGTCGCGCTGCCCGGAGTGCTGGCGTTACCTGCCACGTTTGAGCTGACGAGCTGGCCGTATGTCTTTACCGAGCCGATGCCCTCATTGGCGCTGTGGGGCACCCTGTCGCTGATGGTAGTGGCCGTGTTGCTGGTCGAGTTGGCCTCCATGCATCTGGACCGCCGCAGTTGGGCCGGTCGTGAGGCCACCGTGGGGGTCGTCACCACCTCCTCCACGGTGCTGGGCATCGCGCTAGTGGCGGCGGCCGCAACGCAGGGCGCGTCCTGGTTCTACTTCTTCCTGATCGGCGGCGCCGTCGCTTTGACCGGGCTATCCGTCTGGCGACGGGAACGGACCTGGTTGTCGTTGGCCGGGAGGCTGTTCACTGCTTCGGCCCTGACGACGCTGTTCCACATCGATGAGGGCAGCAGCGCGGCCCTGGCATTGCTCCTGTTGGGTCTGACCTTTTTCACATTCACACCGCTGAGGAATCGACTACCGGGTGGCTTTGCCGTGCTGCGCTGGGAAGCGGTGATCTGGCTGAATGGGCTGGCGATCGCCTGCGCCTTTGCCCTTGAGTTGGGCGCCTGGCCGGTCGTGGAATGGGCTTGGGCCGGGGGAATGGTCGTGTTGGGCGTGCTGCGGGGTCGCCCGGTGGCGATGTTGGTGGGCGGACTGGCACTCTTCATCGCGCTGATGGTGACCGTCATCGACATGCTCGGCGCCACCGTCGGCACGGGGTTTGGCACGTTGGTGTTCGGCGTCACCGTGATCGCCGCGATGATCGTCTGGCGGCAGCAAATCGCCGCATTCAGCCTTCGCGACATCCTCCGGATCATCCTTCGCGACATCCCTCCCGTGAGCCTTCCGCGATTGACACTCCGCGCGGGGCGCTCATAGCCTGATCGAGCGCTGGCGCTTCGTGCGTTCGGTCAGCGTGCGTATCTATAGACAGCCTTGCGGGCGATCGACGCCCGATCAGCGCGGATCGAGGGAGATTCATGGAAGAGAAGACAGTCTCGGTCGTCAACGGCCGCTACAGCGTCGAGATGCTGGAGGCCGGGTCGGGTCCCGACCTGCTGTTCATCCACGGCGCCGGCGGGCTGATGTGGGACCCGTTCCTCGAGCAGCTCTCGCAGCACTACCACGTGATCGCGCCGAAAATCCCCGGCACGGCCGGGTCGACCGGCATCGAGTGGCTGATGGACCACCACGATGTCTTCTACTTCTATTGGGATTTCCTCGACGCGCTGGGCGTCGACGACGTGATCGTGGTTGGCCACTCGATGGGCGGCTGGTTCGCCGCCGAGGTGGCCGCGATGCAGCCGAGCCGCGTGTCGAAGCTGGTGCTGATCGCGCCGGTCGGCCTCTGGAACGACGACTACCCGGTCAAGGACTTCTTCGCGATGACGCCGCCCGAGCTGGTCGCGGACCTGTTCCACGACCAGGAGCACCCGGGCGCGAAGATGATGACCGCGCCGCCGCCGGAGGACCCGGCCGAGTTGCAGACGGCCACGGTCGAGCGAGCCAAAATGTTGATGACTGCGGCCCGGTTCATGTGGCCGATTCCTGACAAGCGGCTCTCGGAGCGCATCCACCGAATCTCCTCACCGACGCTGATCTGCTGGGGCGAGTCGGACGGGCTGGTGCCGATCGACTACGCCGCGGATTTCAACAAGGCGATCGCGGGCAGCCAGGTCGCGCGCTTCGCGGCCTCGGGCCACATGCCGCAGGTCGAGGAGCCCGAGGCGTTGCTGCAGGAAGTCGGCGCGTTCCTCGGCAGCTAGACGGTCGTCGTGGCTGCCCGTCTGACAGGCGCCGTTCAGACCGAGCGGCTGCAGCACTACCGCGACATCTTCCATCGCTTCGCGCGGGTTGAAGCGCCTGATCTCGCCTCGCCGATGTACGCGGAGCTTGCCTACGGCGTCTCCGGCGACGCGGAGCTCGTGGCGCTGGCAAGCCGGAAGCGGAAGCGGCAGCCCGCGCCGAACATGCTGTTCGCGGCGGTGCAGTACCTGCTGCTGAACGGCGCTGACCATCCGCTGACCGCGCACTACCCGATCATCTCGGGGGCCGAGCGTCCGATGCAGCCGGCGTTCCCGCGCTTTCGGGACTTCTGTCTGGAGCATCGCGAGGAGATTCTGGAGCTGATCGGGACGCGCGCGACGCAGACGAATGTGGTGCGGCGCTGCACCTGTCTGCTGCCGGCGTTTTCGATCGTCTCGCGCGAGGCCGACGGCGCGCCGCTCGCGCTGATCGATCTGGGCGCCAGCGCCGGGCTGAATCTGAACTTCGACCGCTACGGCTACCGCTATCAGCGCGGCGGTGCGGAGGTGCTGCGTTGGGGCGAGGCGGACGCGCGGGTCGGGCTGGAGGCGGAGCTGTTGGGCGGCGGCACGCCTGATCTGGCGCGATCGATCGATGTGGTCAGGCGGGTGGGGGTCGATACGAATCCGATCGATCTGCGCGATCACGACCAGCTCAAGTGGCTGCGGGCGTTGATCTGGCCGGAGCACGTCGAGCGGCACCAGCGGTTGATCGAGGCGGCGGCCGAGCTGGAGCGGCAGCCGATCGAGCTGTTGCGCGGCGACGGGGCCGAGCTGCTGCCGCGGTTGATCGCGGATGCTCCCAGCGATGCCGCGCTGGTCGTCTACGCGACGGTGGCGCTCTATCAGTTCAGCCGTGCCGCACGGCGCAAGGTCGAGGCGGCGCTTGCGGCGGCCAGCGAGACGCGCGATGTGTGGTTCGTGACGCTGGATGGCGTCGACATCGAACTGCGGCTGTCGCGCTATCGCGGCGGCGCGGCTCGGCGCGAGCTACTCGCGCGCACCTCACCGCACGGCTGGTGGATCGACTGGCGGGCGGCTTAGCGTCTAGTTGCTGTTAGCGCGGCGACTATTCTCCGACATATGCCATTCGGCTGCCTCTGGTTCTTCAACGAACTCGGTGAGTACGGCCGAGTCTTGTTCTTCGAGCGCCTGTCGAACCTCATCAGGCTTGGCGTAGAAAAACTCCCGCCTCAGATTCACCAAATTCACGCGCCGCTCGCGAAATCGCTCGTGCAGATTTCGCTCAAGTTGTACCGCGTCATCCGAGAAAACGAGTGCGTGGATGTCGTAGCCGAACGGAACCGAGGCGTCGCCTAGCTCCTTGACTCGATCCAACGGATCGAGCCGTCGCGTCATTCCGATCTTGATGACTCGGTTGCCGAGTGCTCCAACGTTCGAAATCACGTAGACGTGTCCAGCGCGAGTGTTGGCGGCGCGTTGCTCAACTGTCATGAATGCACTGTCGATCTCAGCCAGCATCGCTTCCTGTGCCTCTGCCTCTTCGACGTTGCCTTCGGCCCTCAGTTTCTTGACAAGCGCCGCGTAGTGAGCACGCTCCTTGACGAGACGTTTGCGTTCTGCCTCGATCTCCTTACGCACCTTCGCTTCTTCCCGCATCAACGCCCGCTCAGCTTTGGCTTCTTCCTTCTCTGCTTGCTTCTTCGCTAGCCAGTCAGCGGCCAATTCGAGTTCGCGGATCCGAAGCTGGTGGTAGTCGCGAGAGATCGCAATCTCCATGGGTTTGGCTCCGAGACGGTTGATTGCGGTCCTCGATTTGTCCAGCCTCGCAACGGCCGCGTCAAGCCTGAAGGGACGCAATTTGTCAACCAAGGTGTCCGCTTCATTGTTGTAGGCACGCAAGAGCAACTTCGATGTGTCGCGGATCATTTTGCGGCCCTGGCTCTTGGATTCGTTCACAGTCCAGGTGGAATCGGTCGTGCTGACTGCACGATCACTCTTCACGCAATCCTTGATGTCGCGCCGCAACGAACTCAGTGCTTCTTTGTAGTCGTCCGCGCTCTCCATCGGGTGTCGGTAGTTGTACACGCCGATTTCCTGCAGGATGGCTTCGTCCCGCAGAGACACCACGTCATCCGTGAGTCGAGCGTGCTCTACCCGGAGCTCATCCATTTCCCGCTGCATCGACTCGCGCTTCGCAGCAATCTGATCGCACGCCTTCTCGTGGGCCTCGATTTGCCCTTCAAGCTCGGCGTATCGCTCTGGGATTGCCGTGGGAAGAACCTGAGCAATGAACAGGCGCAATTCTGCGATCTCCGCGTCCATTGACTTTCGAGCGGTGATTCGTCCGTGCTTACGAGGCGCTGGAGGCTCAAGGGTGTTGGGGCTCGTCATGTTGGTGCTTTGAACCGTTCTTGTTTGCTGGAGCTGATCAGTGGTCCTGAGTGACGTCCGTGCATTGTCTGCTACTCACCGCACGGTTGGTGGATCGACTGGCAGGCGGCTTAGGGGCCAGCGGCCGGCGGCCCTTGGGTTAGCCCTTGAGCGCGTCGAGGATTTTGGCGAACTCGTTGGGGTCGTCTTCCATCACGTTGACGGAGTGCAGTCGCGCGCCGGCGGCCTGCTCCTGCTCGAGGCGCTCGACGCACTCCTCAGTGGTGCCGACGAATCCGAACTGCTCCAGCATGTCCTCGGGGAGGGACTGTGCGGCGGCGCCGCCACCGCCGTCTTTCCAGGCAACGCGGGCGGCGTTTGCTTCGTCCTCGTAACCCATCCGTGAGAGCTGTCGGTAGTAGAACTCGCCCATGCGAGCGCAGTAGAAGGCAAGCGTCCCGGCCTGGCCGGCACGGGCGCGGGCCTTCGCCTCAGGGTTATTGGTCACGGTGACCCCGCCGGGCGCGCGGACAGTGAAGTCGGCCGGGTCCTTGCCCGCCTCGCGGACCCAATCGTGGATCTGGTCGATCTCTTCCTTGAGCCGGTCCATCGGGATCATGATCGGCAGCCAGCCGTCGGAGATTTCGGCGGTCATCCGCACCGACTTGGGGTTGAGCGTGGCGAGGTAGATCGGCAGCTGCTTGCGGTAGGTCTCGAAGCGCAGGGTGAAGCCGCGCTGCAGCTTGAAGATGTCGCCGTCGTAGTTGAGCCGCTCGCCGGCGAAGAGGATCTTCATGATCTCGACGGTCTCGCGCATGCGTTTGAACGCGGGTTGGAAGGGGACCCCGTGGAAGTGCTCGATGACCTGTGGTCCCGAGTTGCCGAGGCCGACGATCACGCGGCCCTCGGAGAGTTCGTCGATCGTGGCGAAGTGCTGCGCGAGCGCAGCCGGCGTGCGCGAATAGATGTTGACGATCCCGGTCCCGATCTGCACGTTCTTGGTGCGCTCGACGAGCTGAACCATCGTGGTGAATGCGTCCTGGCCCCAAGCTTCCGCGACCCAGATCGAGTCGATCCCCACGTCGTCGGCGATCTGCGCGCGCTTCAGCGCCCCGTCGCGGTCCATCGAGCCCTGCCAGTCGAAGCCCATGCCGATGCGTCGTGTCATGCGAGTTCTCTCTCTGCGGGGATGGTCGGTGATGCCAGCGATCGCCGGACGCGAACTTGGGCGGACACGAGCCTGCCCGGCGCGCCGGCTCTGAATTCAGCCTAGTGGGAGTCCGCGGTCTCCGCGATGGAGCGGAGGGCGGTCGCGACTATGCTCCAGCTCTGGAGCAACCTCGGGCTGCCGGAGGGGGAACAGCGCGCGATGGCAATTGAACGGCTGGGAGTCATTGGCGCGGGCACGATGGGCGCGGGGATCGCCCAGACCGCCCTGTTGGCGGGGATCTCGGTGACGATGGTGGATGTCGATGCGGGGCAGCTCGCGGCGGCGGAGGCGACGATCGCGGGCGGGCTCGACCGGCTGCTCTCGCGCGAACGGATCGACCTGACGCAGCGCGAAGCGTCGCTGCGGGCGCTGACCACAGCGACTGAGCTCAGCGCGCTCGGCGATGCGGACGCGGTGATCGAGGCGGTTTCGGAGCGGATCGGGCTGAAGCAGGCGATCTTCGCCGAACTTGAGACGACCTGCCCGCGGGCCGTCTTCCTGGCCAGCAACACCTCGTCGCTGTCGCTGCAGGAGATCGCCGAGCGGATGACCGACGCCTCGCGGGTCGTGGGGCTGCACTACTTCAATCCGGCGCAGATTCTGCCGCTGGTGGAGGTCGTCACGCCGCTGACGGCGTCGGATGAGGCGGTCAACGCTGCATTGGGGTTCGTCCAGGCGACTGGCAAGACGCCGGTGCGGGTCAAGGACACGCCGGCGTTCATCGTCAATCGTCTGCTCGTGCCGTTCTGCCTGAGCGCGCTGCGGCTCTGGGAGTCGGGCGTGGCCACGGCGGAGGACATCGATCAGGCTTGCCAGCTCGGCGTCGGCCACGCGTTGGGCCCGCTGGCGACCAGCGACCTGGTCGGCCTCGACGTGCTGCTCGATGTGGCCGAAAGCATGCAGCGCGAGATCGGCGACCCGTCACTCGCGCCGCCCACCATCCTGCGCCGCCTCGTTTCCGCCGGCCGCCTGGGCCGCAAGACAGGCCGCGGCATCTATGAATACGGAGACTGACCGATGGCAGTGAACTACGAGCTCTCGGACCACATCTGCACGATCACGATCGACCGCGAACGGGCGCTGAACTCGCTCGACCGCGAACACTACGCGGCCTTCAGCGAGGCCTGCGGCCGGTTCGCGGACGACGCGGACGCGTGGGTGGCGATCGTGACGGGCGCCGGCATCCGCGCGTTTTCGGCGGGCGCGGACCTACGCGACATGATCCCGGCGCTGATGGATGAGCCGGCCAAAGAGCGGCTGACGCTGCCGCCGACGATTATGCGCGGGCAGTTCATCGCCAAACCGGTGATCGCGGCGATCAACGGATTCGCGCTGGGCGGCGGGCTCGAGGTGGCGCTGGCCTGTGACCTTCGGATCGCGGCGCGCGGCGCCCGGCTGGGCCAGCCTGAGGTCGGGCTCGGCCTGCTGCCCGGCTGGGGCGGGACGCAGCGGCTGCCGCGCCTGCTCGGCGAGAGTCGGGCGATGGAGATCCTTTTGACCGGCGCTCCGGTCGACGCGGATCGCGCCTACGAGATCGGGCTGGTGCATCGCGTTGTTGAGGCCGATGAGCTGATGAGCGCGGCGCGCGAGATGGCCGAGCGCATCTGCCAGAACGCCCCGCTGGCGGTCCGGGCCTGCAAGGAGGCGGCCGTGCGCGGCGCTGAGACCTCGTTGGAGGACGGGCTGCGGATCGAGCAGCTGCTCTTCGAGCGGCTCGCCTACACGGACGACATGAAAGAGGGCGTCTCAGCGTTCAGCGAGCGCCGCGACCCTGAGTACCACGGCAGCTAGGAACGCTCTGGATCACTCTCTCCCCGCAAAGCGAGGGGAGAGCAGATCTGGGTCCCCTCTCCCCCCGCTTTGCGGGGGGAGAGGCCGAAGGCAGAGGGGGGGCTGCGGCCCCGACTCACCGGCGTGGCTGTATCTCGCCCCGCGGCGGTGGCCCCCCTCTGTCACTCCGTGACATCTCCCCCCGCAAGGCGGGGGGAGAGGGGATCCGACTCGTTCTGAGGAATTCCTAGCGGCTAGCGGCGGCGGTTGCGGTTGTTGCGCCGCTGGCGGGCCTCGCGGAGGCGCTGGGCTTCGAGCATCGCCTCCTTCATCTGGTCGGAGCGGGGGGCGTCGGAGTTGATCGCTTCCACGCGCTTGGGGCCGCGCTGCAGGATCTCCTGCCCGTGCAGCGACTGTTGTTCGAGTGAGAGGTCGGCGCCGATCGTGCGACGGGCGCGTTCGGTCGGATCGAGCGTGTCTTTGGGCATGTGGCGGGAGTGATCGATCGCGCCGCCGGCGAGGTAGGCCTTGTTGCTGGCGTTCATCTCGATCTCATGAATCGTGCGGGCCTCGGTGCCCATCGCGTGGACCTCGTTGATCACGGCATCCTCGACCCGCTTGACGCGCGCGTGGACGCCAGTGCCGAAGATGCGCGCGATCAGTTTGAGCGGCGGGAAGATGATGATGATCAGGATCTCGAAGAAGACCGTGCCCATGTTGAGAGCTCCGTGGGTTGGCTAGAAGGAGCCGATGTCGCCGCCGAAACCGCCGCCCTCCATTCCGCCGCTATCGTGCGGTCCGCCGTGATGTTGTCCCGGATCGAAGCCCACGCCGCCGTCGACGCCGGGCCCCGTGAGGTGTTCAGTGCCGACCATGTAGCCGATCGCTGCGCCGCCCAGCCCCCAGGTCCACATGCTGTCCTGCCAGCCGCGCACCTTCTGGTTGGCGCGGCGTCCGAAGAGCACCGAGACGATTCGCAGCGGCCAGAAGACCACCAGGGTGACGATTTCCATCAACAGGGTTTTCATCGCGATTCACTCCAGTCTGCTCAACGGCTGCCAGCGTAGCTATTCGCGCGTCCCGGCGAGTTGACGGCGTACGAGCCGGTTATAGAGGCCGTCGCGGGCGGCGAGCTCTTCGTGCGGGCCGACCTCGGCGACGCGACCGTCCTCGAGTACGACGATCATGTCGGCGTCGCGGACCGTCGAGAGGCGGTGCGCGATGACGAGGGTGGTGCGGTCGGCCATCAGTTCGTCGAGCGCGTCGCGGACGAGTCGCTCGTTGTAGCCGTCGAGATGGGAGGTTGCCTCGTCGAGCACGAGCACCGGAGCGTCCTTGAGCAGGGCACGGCCAATGGCGACGCGCTGGCGCTGGCCGCCCGAGAGCTGCGCGCCGCGCTCGCCGACGCGCGTGTCGAGGCCGTCGGGCAGCGACTCGACGAAGTCGGCCAGGCCCGCGCGGCTGACCGCGAGCTCAAGTTCGGTCTCGCTGGCGTCGGGCCTGGCGACCAGCAGGTTGTCGCGAATCGAGGTGTTGAACAGGTAGGTGTCCTGAGCGACCAGCGCGACCTGCCCGCGCAGCTCGTCGAGACGGAAGGTGCGCAGGTCGGTGTCGTCGAGCGAGATGACCCCTTCCTGCGGGTCCCAGAACCGCAGCAGCAGATGCGCGGCGGTGGTCTTGCCGGCGCCGGAGGGGCCGACCAGGGCGACGGTGCCGCCGGGCTTGAGCTCGAACGAGACGCCGTTGAGCGCAGTGCGGGGCGTGTCTTCGTAGCTGAAGCGGACGGTGGCCAGCGAGGCGGCGCTGGGCTGCGCCGCGATCGCCGGGAGGGCGTTCGGGCCGTCAACGACGGAAGGCTGTTCGTTGTGTACCGACGTGAGCCGGCGGGTCGCGCCGAGCGTGTCGCCGAGGCGGCGTCCGACCTGCGCGAGCTCGGCGACGGGCAGGAAGGCGCCCATCGCCAGCAGGGTCAGCAGCGGGGCGAGGGTGGGATCGAGGTCGCCGCGCACCGCGAGCGCGCCGCCGATCGCCAGCACGGAGAGGCCTCCGAGGCCGGTGAGGCCGTCGAGCATGACGCGCTGGACGGTGATCTGGCGGTTGAAGCCGCGGCGCACAGGGGCGTATTCGCGCATCCGGGTGTCGAACTCCTCGGCGCGCGGGGCTTCGCGCTGGAAGGCGACGATCTCGCGCAGCCCCTGCAGCGTGTCGACCATGTGGGCGTTGAGATTGCCGAGGTGGTCGCGGGAGCGGGAGCCCAGGCCGTCGACGATCCGGCGGGTGAACAGCGGACTCAGCGCGGCGAGCAGCAGCAGCGGTGCGAGCCCGAGGCCGAGCCGCCAATCGACGAGGAAGACCGTGATCAGCGCCGCGCCGGGCACGACGACGGTGACGACGACGTTGGCGATGGTGTGGGCGAAGAAGTACTCGACCGTCTCGACGTCCTGCGTGGCCATCGAGACGAGGTCGCCGCTGCGGCGGCGCAGCAGATAGGCCGGCGCGAGATCGTCGAGCTTGCGGAATAGCTGAACGCGCAGGTCGGCCAGCAGCCGGAAGGCCATGTCATGCGAGATCCAGTTCTCGAGGAAGCGGCAGACGCCGGTGAGCACGGCGACGACGAGCAACAGAATGGCGAGCAGCGTGATGCTGTCGCCGTCGCGGACGTTGCCGACCATCAGCGCGCCGATCACGCCGACGGCGATCGCGCCGAAGAAGTGCGCGACGCCGCTGACGAAGGAGAGCGAGGTTTTGACCCAATAGGGCGCCGCCATCGAGAGCAGCCGGGTGATCGTCTCGCCCCAGCCCATGCCTTCGGCGCGCACGATCGCGTCGCTCGGGGGGCCGGTGACGCCGAGGTCGGCGGCGCTGGCAACAGCGGCGGCCGGCGCGAGCGCGTCGAAGTCGGCCGTGGCGACCGTGCCGCTGAAGGCGGGGTCGTCGGCGGTCTGGGCGGACATCAGCTGGGCGTAAGCGCCGCCGGCGGCGAGCAATGTCGAATGGTCGCCGCGCTCGACCAGCTGCCCGTCGTCGAGCACGAGGATGTCATCGCAGGCCATCACGCTGGAGAGCCGGTGGGCCATGATCAGCGTGGTGCGGCCGGCCATCAGGCGGTCGAGCGCCTCCTGGATGGTGGCCTCGTTCTCAGCGTCGACGCTGGAGAGCGCCTCGTCGAGGATCAGGATTGGCGCATCGCGCAGCAGCGCGCGGGCGATCGCGATGCGCTGCCGCTCGCCGCCGGAGAGGCGGTGGCCGCGCTCGCCGATGGTTGTCTGGTAGCCCTCGGGCAGGTTGCTGATGAACTCGTGGGCGTTGGCGGCTTGCGCGGCGGCGATGACCTGCTCGTCGGTGGCGTCGGGGCGGCCGAAGCGCAGGTTGTGCAGGACGGTGCCGTGGAAGAGGTAGGTGTCCTGCATCACGACGGCCATCTGCTGGCGGATGTCGGCGAAGCGGAGCGTGTTGAGGTCGCGACCGCCGAGCCGGATCTGGCCCTGCTGCGGCGTGTACATCCGCTGGAGCAGCCAGAGCAGCGTCGATTTGCCCGAGCCTGAGCGTCCAACGACGCCCATGCGGCGACCGGCTTCGACCGAGAAGCTGACGTTGCTCAGCGCGTCGCGGCGGCCCGTGGGGTAGGCGAAGGTGACCCCCTCGAAGTCGATCCGCGCGCTGAGCGGCTCGGACGGCGGTTCACTGCGGATATCCGGGACCATCGGCTCGGCGTCGGCGACATCGAGCACGCTTTGCGCGGCGGCGACGCCGAGCAGGCCCTGGTGGAAGAGTTGGCTCAGCTCGCGGAGCGGGCGGAAGACCTCAACGCCGAGCATCAGGACGACGAGCAGCTCGGCGATCCCCATCGCGCCGCTCTCGACCCGCAGGGCGCCGACGCTCAGGGCGACGGCTGCGCCGACGGTGATCGCGAGGATCGTGAGGCCCTGCGCCAGGGCGTTGTGCATCAGCACGCCCATCGTGGTGCGGAAGACCTCCCGGGCGCGCTCGGCCAGCGCATCGCCGCGGCGGCGACTTTGGCCGAACGCCTTGAGCGTCGCGAGCCCCTGCAACGAATCGAGGAAATCTGCGGCGAACGAGCCGTAGGCGTCGCGGCGGCGCAGGCTGGCGGCCGCGTTTCGGCGTTGCAGCAAGGAGGGCAGCGCGAGCGTGAAGAGCGCGACCCCGAGGAAGACGCCGGCGACCGGCAGGTCGAGGAACACCATGAAGGCGAAGATGCCGATCGGCGCGATCGCGGCGACGATCAGCTGCGGCAGGTATTGGCCGAAGTAGGTCTCGAGCTGCTCGACGCCCTCCACGACGCCGACCGTGACATCGCCGGTGCGCTGGCGGTCGAAGTGCGCCGGGCCGAGCGCCATGACGCGATTGAAGAGCCGCTGGCGCAGGCGGAACTGGACCTGCACCGCGGTGCCGTTGGCCAGCTCCTCCTTGGCGTAGAGAAAGCCCGAACGCGCGAGCGTGATCACCGCGGCGGCGATGATCAGCGGCGCGAGCGAGCTGAACGATTCGCCCTCGAAGATGCGCGCGGCCATCCAGCCCAACAGGGCCAGACGGGCCACGCCTGCGGTGACGGCGAGCAGGCCGAGCAGCACGGCGAGCGCGATCCGCAGCCGGACGCCGTCGGTGAATCGCCAGAGGTCCCAGGAGAAGGTCATCGCGTCACCCTCATTCTCTTCGCTCCCGCAGTCGGAGACCTTCGCGCAATCCACATTCGCCGCGGTCGCTGTCCCTGTAGGGGCGACCCTTGTGGTCGCCCTGAGCCGAGACGATGCGGCCGACCAGACAGGAACGGAAGGGCAGCCACAAGGGCTGCCCCTACAGGGGAACCAGGAGTTGCGCGAGGGTCTCCGTCGAGGGGAGAGGACGAAGGGAATGGAGGCTTTCGCGAAGGTCTGCCTTCGCGGGAAAGACGGAGGGAGGCGCGCGAACGAGCCATCACGGCGCCCGCCGGAAGCGCAGCGCGACGGCCATCGGGATCTCGGGCAGCACGTTCCACATCAGTTTGGACTCCTCGAAGGGTTGTTCGGGCGCGGGAAGTTCCTCCATGCCGTCGAGCATCAGGCCTGCGGCGAAGGCGTCCTGGAGCAGTTCGCCGAGCGGGCGGTGGAAGTAGACCTGCCGTTCCTTCTGCGCGACGTTGGTCACGCCGTGGGTCACGAAGCGCGAGAGGTAGCGCGTCACGGTCAGGCCGTGCGGCTGGTCTTCCTGCTCGGCCTTGGCGAAGCGGTTCGCCGCGGTCGCGTAGGCGGGATGCAGCGTGACCACGACGAAGGGCCCACGCGGCTTAAGCGCGCGGCTGACGCCGCCGAACATGGGGCGCAGCAGCGGCATCGACATGACGCCCATCACGCAGGCTGCGCCGTCGAACGGCGTCACGGCGGTGTCGACGATCGCTCGCTCGTCGGTCGCATCGAGCACGGCGAACGCTGCGCCGCGCAGGTCGGCAGCCCTGGTGCGCCGCTCCGCGGCGGCGATCAGCGTTGGTGAGAGGTCGGTCGCCAGCACGTCAATGCCCTGGGCGGCGAGCCTCCGAGCGAAGCCGCCGTTGCCGCAGGCGAGCTCGAGCACGCGTTGGCCGGGGTGCGCGCCGAGCATCTGCTCGGCGGCGGGCGCGAACACCTCGCGGTGGAACTCGTCGCCGTCGTCGCCCCAGCGATCGTCGAAGAACTCGGCGCCGGCCTCCCAGCCGCGCAGGATTTCCTGCTTGAGCTCTTCGAGCGGTGGGGCGGCGCCGGCGGGGGTGGGATCGTCCTGGGTCACGGTCAGATGCTAGTCGCAGGCGCATTGTGTCGTGTGGGGTACACTTGTTTTTCAACGACGCACATGGCGCACACGGGCGCACACGGAGGCCAACAATGAGCAGCGAGCGGAATTATTGGCAGCGGATGCGGCGATCGCGGATGAGTCGGCGGTCACTATTGCGCGCGTCGGGTCGCGCCGGGGTCGGCGCAGCCGGTCTGGCGCTGGTCGGCTGCGGCGACGATGACGACGACGGCGAGGCTGCGCCCGCGACCACGCAGGCGCGCCAGCAGCAGCAGGAGCAGCAGGCGGCGAGCACCACGCAGCAGCAGGATCAGGATCAGGCTCAGCAGCAGCAGCAGGCGGACACCGCCGCGCAGCAGGCCGATCAGCAGTCGGCGACCGCCGCCGATCAGGAGGATCAGCAGCAGCAACAGCAACAGGCCGTGTCTGCTGCCGCTGCCCGCGGTTACGGCGGGACCCTCAAGTTCTCCACCCCCGCCGCCACTCACGATTTCTTCGACCCCCACCGCGGCCTCTTTGGCCCCACCCAGTACTGGATGGGGTTCTACATGAACTACCTGATCCGCTGGGGGAACAAGGAACGGGGGATCATGGAGTCGGACATTGCGTCGCTGCCGGAGCTTCCGGATCAAGAGACCTACATCTTCAGCGTTGACCGCGGCGCGCGCTGGTGGGATCGGTACCCGACGGAGGGCGGGCGCGAGATCACGGCGCAGGACATCGACATCAACTTCGACCGTCAGATTGCCGCGCTCGACGCCGATGGCAACCCCGACGCCCGCTTCCGCGGCCAGGAAGCATTCCGCAAGACCGCCCTGACCGAGGTGCCGGATGAAACCACATTCATCGCCAGAACGGCGGGTCCCGACTCGACATACCTCGGCGGCACGATCCTGCGCCCCTTCTCCTGGTTCACCTCGCCGGAAGCGATCCAGGAGTTCGGCTCCCGCTGGCGCGACGAAACCGCCAACGTCGATCTGTCCTCGGGTAGCGGACCCTTCATTCCCCAGAGCTACGACCCTGACATCGGCATCTATCTGGAGCGCAACCCCAACTACTGGAAGACCGGCGCGGATGGGCAGCAGCTGCCATACCTCGACGCGGTGGACTTCATCAACCTGACCGACGCGACCGCGGTTGACGCCGCTTATCGCGGTAAAGGGATCGACATCGGCGGCTTCCCGCTCTCGTCGGTGCAGGTCGAGGAACTGACCAGCGACTTCCCCGACCACCCCACGGCGGAGGGCGCGTTCGGCTTCACGATCGTCACGGTAATGGGCACCTACGAGCCCGGCTGGGAGGGCTCCGACGGGCTCGGCAACCCGTATCTCGACCGTCGGTTCGCCTACGCGATGCACGTGGCGGTGGACCGCGACCTGCTGATCGACGCCGTCTACCTGGGCGCGGCGAAGCCCTCCGGCACGCACTACTGCCCCTGGTTCAGCGACTACTGGACGATTCCGGCGGAGGAGCTGCGCACCTTCCCCGGCTTCCGGATCGATCGCGACGCCGACATTCAGCTCGCGCGCGAGTTGATCGCTGCGTCCGGCTTCGACACTGACCGCTCGGTCACGATTTACATCCCCGACCTCTGGGAGACGACCTACCCGGGCATCTCCGAGACAACCCGCAACATGTACCGCGACGCGGTCGGCTTCGACGTCGAGCTCGACCTGCAGCCCTACACCGTGATGCAGGACCGCTTCGACAACAAGACATTCCCCGGCCGGGCGCCGACCTGGACCAACCCGCCCGCCGACCTCGACCCCACGGCCCAGTTCGGCCTGACGCTGAAGCGCGGCGCGGCCTCGAACATCAGCCAGTACGACTATGCGCCGGTCGAGGAGATCGTCGACACGATGACGACCACGCTGGACACCGAAGTACGCCGCGACATGGCGCGCCAGGTGCAGCGAATCGGTCTCGGCGTCGACGAGACGCACGGGCTCGAAGGGATCTTTGGTTGGTTCGGTGTGATGAACGGCGTCGTGCCGACGATCTGGTGGCCGTACGTGGACCGTGACGAGGACACCTGGCAGTTCGCGCACGACTCGCACAACCACGACGAAACCTGGATCGACACCAGCCACCCGGAGTTCCCGGCCTAGGGCTGTCGGTCCGCAGCGCGGCGCCAGCACTGGCGCCGCGCTGCGCGAACCCGCGCGGCGCACCGCCCCGCCACTCAGCCTACTGCTCAGCCTGGTCGGAGCGCGAGATGCAGAAGTACCTGATCAACCGCTTCCTGCTCGTGATTCCCACGCTGTGGCTGGTCATCTCGATTCTGTTTCTCGCGCTCAACGCTCTGCCCGGCGACTACGTCACGATCAAGCTCTCCAATCTCGAAGCCTCCGGCGCAACCGCCCAGCCGGCCGAGATCCTCGGCGAGGTGGAGGTCGAGCGCACCATGCATCGCGTGATCGGCGGCAACACGCTCGAATCGATCGCGCTGCAGTACGGGGTGGGCGTTGACGATGTGCTGGCCAACAATCCGCGCCTGGACGCCGACTCCGAGCTGCGTCCGGGCTCGAGCCTGATTGTGATCGACGGGCAGCTGCTGTCGGTGATCTCGAGGCGCCAACGGCTGACCCTCCCGGAAGACGTCGAGCAGGGTGTGGCGCTGCTGATCGAGCGCAATCCCGGCAACGACTTTCCGACCTTCGCCGGCGAACCCTACGCACCGACGGGAGTCGTGCTGGCGCTGCGTAGCAGCACAACCATCAATGAGCTCGCCGCGGTGAACCGTGTGACCGCGGAAGACTATCTCAACGTCAACAGCGTCGGCACGCCCTCCAACCCCGACGGCGCGCTGACCGCCGAGACCGCGTTGCTGCCTGGCGCCACGATCATCGCGCCGACGCGCGAGATCACCGAGGCCTATGTCCAGCACCAACTCGGGATCGACAAGCCGCTGGGCGTGCAGTACATCGAATTTCTCTGGGATACCATCCGGTTCCAGTTCCGGCCCTCCTTCCAGACCGGCGAAGCCTCGATGGACATCTTCCTGCGCGCCCTGCCGCGCACGCTGCACCTCAACGCCTACGCGCTGATTGTGGCGATCGTGGTCGCGCTGCCGGTCGGCATCCTGTCGGCGATCCGCCAAGACCAGGCGATCGACTACGGGCTGCGCGGATTCGCGATCTTGGCGTTGGCGGCGCCATCGTTCTGGATCGCCACCATGATGATCTTCGTCGTGTCGCCGGGCGGCGTCTTCAGCGGCGGGTTATGGTCGATTCCGTTGACCGAGGAGAGCGCCCGCAGCATCTTCACGTCGGTTGGGGGCTTCTTCGCGCTCTACACGATTCCCGCGGTTGCCGGCGGCTTGGCGGCCGGCGCGGGCTTGATGCGGATTACGCGCTCCGAGCTGCTTGAGGTGCTGCGCCAGGACTATGTGCGCACCGCACAGGCCAAGGGCCTGCGTGAGCGCGTGGTGATCCGACGCCACGCGCTGCTCAATGCAATGGTGCCCGTGCTGAGCGTCTTCGGTTTGCTGGTGGCGGCGCTGGTCGGCGGCAATATCATCCTCGAGATCCTGTTCAACATCCCAGGGATCGGAGTGCTGCTGCTCCAGCGCATCTACCAGGCCGATATCCCCGTCATCCAGACCATGTTTTTCTTCCTCGCCCTCTTCGTGATCGGCGTCAACATCGTGATCGACATCAGCTATGCGCTGATCGATCCGCGCATCCGCTACAGCTAACCGTGATCCAGGAGCGCCAGCCGTGAGCGAACGATCAGCCGCACCCACGGAGCTTGCTGATGTCGCCGCACAGCAGGGCCTCCGTGTTGACGACGGCGGCCGGCTGCGTCGCGGGCTGCGCGCATTCGGCCACTTCATGCGCACCAAGCGGCTCGGCGCCGCCGGAGTCATCCTGGTCGTCTTCTGGAGCGTGATCGCGGTCGGCACGGTCGGCGACGGCGGCGGCTGGCTTGGGATCGGCCGTTACGACTCCCGCGCCGTTTTCGAGATCGCCTCGGCGCCCTACGCCGACGACAAGCTCGCCAACGCGCTGGACGGCGTCGACGAGAGCAGCTCCGCTGCCGAGCTGCGCGAACTTGCTTCCGACCCCGCGATCTACGGCTCCGCCGCTACTGACTTCGGCGTGGCTCAGGAAATGGTTACGTACGCCGTCGACCTGATCGAGCAAGGCGCCCTGCTCGACACACTGATCGAGGCTGAGCAGATCGAAATCGAGGACGGGCGGATCAAGGATGTCGACAGGCTGCTGGCGACCGGCACCGACAACCCGCTGATCACGGCGTCGCTCCAGGACCCCTCGGCCGAACACTGGTTCGGCACCGACCGGGCCGGCCACGACCTCTTCTCCCGCGTCACAGAGGGCGCGCGGCTGTCGCTCTACATCGGCTTCTTCGCCACCCTGGTAGGCGTCGGCATCGGCACCGTGATTGGGCTACTCGCCGGCTCACTCGGCGGCGCCGTCGATCTCATCATCAACCGCATCATGGACGCCATTCAGGCCTTTCCACCGATCGTCTTCCTGCTGCTGATCGCGTCGGTCACCGACGCCTCGGCGCTCTGGGTCACGCTCACGCTCGCGGTGCTCGGGATCGCCCCCACCAACCGGATTGTGCGCGGCAGCGTGATCCAAATTCGTGAGATGCCGTACGTCGAGGCGGCGCGCACGATCGGCGCCACAGCCCCGCGGATCATGAGCTTCCACATTCTGCCCAACATCGTTGCGCCGCTGATCGTGGTCTTCACGATCACGATCGGCGCGTTCATTCTGGCCGAGGCCGCGTTGAGCTTCCTGGGGCTCGGTACGCTCGACGTGTCGTGGGGCAAGATGATCGCCGACGGCCGTCAGTTCATCGTCTACTCACCTTGGACATCGTTGTGGGCGGGGCTCGCGCTGACTTCGCTGGTGTTCGGCTTCAACGTCCTCGGCGACGCGCTGCGCGACGTGCTCGACCCACGCCTGCGCGGCGCCCGCTGATCGCGGCGGCGTTCTTGCGTTCCCCAAACTGCAACCTGAGCTATGCTGAGTCATCTAGCGGTCTACAGGAGGACCTGACATGAGCGAGCGGAATTACTGGTCGAGGATGCGACGGTCGCGGATGAGTCGGCGGTCGTTGTTGCGCGCGTCGGGTCGCGCCGGAGTCGGCGCAGCCGGTCTGGCGTTGGTCGGCTGCGGCGACGATGACGACGACGGCGAGGCTGCGCCCACCACCGCGCAGGCGCGCCAGCAGCAGCAAGATCAGCAGGCGCCGAGCGCCGCGCAGCAGCAGGATCAGGATCAGCAGCAGCAGGCTGCGGCCGCGGATGCTCAGCAGGCCGATCAGCAGGACCAGTCCGGCGACGCGGCCGCCGACACGGATGATGACCAGCAGCAGTCGGTTGCCGCGGCGACCGATCAGCCGACCTATGGCGGCACGCTGCGGATCGCCGGTCCGGTCAGCACGCACGACTACTGGGACCCGCACCGCGGGGTGTTCGGGCCGACCCAGTTCATGCACGGCTGGGTCTACAACTACCTGATTCGCTGGGCGAACAAAGAGAAAGCGATCATGGCTTCGGATCTCGCGAGTTTGCCCGAGATTCCGGATGGCACGACGTATGTCTTCACCGTGACCGATGGCGCGCGCTGGCACGACCAGTTCCCCACCGAGGGCGGCCGCGAGGTCACCGCGGAGGACATCGTCTTCAACATCGATCGCCAGCAGAACGCGTTCGACTCGACCGGCGTGGAGGACAGCACGTTCCTCTCCGCCTCCAGCTGGCGCAAGATCGCAACCCGCGAAGCGGTCGATGAACAGACGCTCAAGATCCAGTCGGACGGGGTCGACTCGACCTTCCTGTCGGCCAGCGTGCTCAACCCCTTTGGTTGGATCGCCGCGCCGGAGGGGATCCAGGAGTGGGGCTTCGACACGGACGTGTGGCGCGACGAGAACACCGTGCTGCGGGTCGCGGGCTCGGGGCCGTTCATCGCCGAGAGCTTCGATCCCGAAGACCGGCTGGTCGTGCGGCGCAACCCGGACTACTGGAAGTACGACGAGTGGGGCAATCAACTGCCCTACCTGGACGAGTTCCACTACATCAACCTGTTCGACGAGACGGGGATCGAGACGGCGCTGCGCGGCAAGGGGCTCGACCAGGCGGGGCTGAACATCAGCCGGATCGATGGAATCGTGGGCGACTTCCCGGACATGATCCGGCGGATCACAGCGGGTGGCTTCACGATCCAGTGCCGCAGCAACTTCAACCCGGATTGGCCCGGCGAGGACGGCCTCGGCAACCCCTGGATCGACCGCCGGATGTGGGCCGCGTTCCACGCGGCGACCGACCGCTACCTGATGATCGACACGGTCTACCTGGGCAGCGCGAAGATCAGCGCATTGCCCGAGACGCCCTGGTTCAGTCAGTTCTGGGCGCCGACCGACGACCAGTTGACGACCTGGCCGGGCTACCGCCCGGACCGTGGTGAGGACCTGAAACTGGTCAACGAGCTGATGGACGCGACCGGCTTCCGCGACAGCGGCCGGGTGCTGAACATCATCCTGCCGGACGTGTGGGAGGAGCGCTACCCGGGCATCACCGAGACGATCAAGGGGATGTACGAATCGGCGATGGGCATCGAGCTGAGTATCGACATTCAGCCGTACACGGTCGTCCTCCAGCGGCTCGTTGAGGGCACGTACCCGGGCGACGGTCCTTCGTGGACCAACCCGCCGTCGGACCTCGACCCGACCTCCTCGTGGATCAACGGGCGCGTGCCCGGCGGGTCATCGAACCTGTACAACTACGAGCATCCGCGCGTGACCGAGCTGGCCGCCGAGATGAAGATCAACCTCGACCTCGAAGAGAAGAAGGTGATGGCCGACGAGGTCGTCGAGATCATGATGGGCGTGCATCCCGACACGGGCTGGGACGGCATTTCGCCCTCGATTGGCGTGATGAACCCGATCGACCACAATGCTGCCTGGCCGTGGTACCACCCGAACGAGGACGCCTTCCAGTTCGCGCACGCCGGGCACAACCACTTCAGCACCTGGGTCGATACGAACCACCCCGACTACCCGTCGTGATCGGCACGTGCCAGGAACGCTCTGAGTAACTCTCCCGCGCTTTGGCGCGGAAGATGCCGCCCCCGATCCCATCTCCCCCCGCTCGGCGGGGGGAGATGCCGAAGGCAGAGGGGGGCTCCCGCGCGGTGCAACAGCGGCACTGCAGGGAGGCCGGTTCGGTCCGCACGAGCCCCCCTCTGTCACTCCGTGACATCTCCCCCCGCAAAGCGGGGGGAGAGCGGATCCGGCTCGTTCAGAAGGATTCCCAGAGCGAACAATGCTGCGCACTCGTGAGCACGCCTCCCATCGGGCGCTGCTGAGATCGCTAGCCTTGCGCGCATCGAATGGAGTCCAGCAACGGGGCCCTGAGATGACCGAGCGGATCTACTGGCAGCGCATGCGAGCGTCGAAGCTGAGTCGGCGCACGCTGCTGAGCGCGTCGGGGCGCGCCGGGGTTGGTGCGGCCGGCCTGGCGCTGGTCGGCTGCGGCGACGATGACGATGACCAGGCGCCCGTGGCCGTGACGCAGGCGCAGGCGCAACAGCAGGCCCAGCAGCAGGCGCCACGGTCGGCGCGACAACAGGTGCAAGGGGCGGCCGCCGAGCAACAGGCGCAGCAGGCCGCTCAACAGGCCGACGAGCAGGCGCGACAGGCGCAAGCCACCCAACAGGCCCAAGAGGCGGAGCCGCAGACCGTTGCTGAAGGCCCGGCGATCATCCGCGGCGGCAAGTTGCGCCTGACCACGACCGCGCCCGCCCACGACTACTTCGATCCGCACCGCTCGATCTTCGGGACCACCCAATCCTGGATGTCCTTCTACATGAACTACCTGATCCGCTGGCGCAACAAGGAACAGGGGATCATGGAGGCTGACGTGGCCTCGCTGCCCGAGACCCCCGACGAAGAGACCTACGTGTTCACGCTGGATCAGGGCGCACGCTTCTGGGATCGATATCCCACCGAGGGCGGGCGCAGCGTCACCGCCCAGGACATCGAGGCCAACTTCCAACGCCAGATCGCCGGCGCCGACGGCAGCGGTGCGGAAGACAGCACCTTCACCAGCTCGTCTTCGTTCCGCAAGACGGCCTCCATGAGCACGCCCGACGAACTCACCTTCATCGCGAAGTCCGATGGCATCGACGCGACGTGGATCGGTGTGCCGCTGCGACCGTTCTCCTGGATCACTTCGCCGGAGGCGATCAGCGAATTCGGTGACCGCTGGCGCGACGAGGCCGGCAACATCGAGCTCTCGTCCGGCACCGGGATGTTCATTCCGCAGTCATATGACCCCGACCTGGGGATCGAGCTGACCCGCAACCCCGACTACTGGAAGATGGGCGTCGACGGTCAACCGCTGCCCTACCTTGACGCCGTCGGCATGGAGAATCTGACCGACCCCACATCCGTGGAGGCCGCGTACCGCAGCCGCGCCATCGATGTCGGCGGCTCTCCGCTTTCAACTCTCCAGATGGAGGGCATCAGCGACGACTTCCCCGACCATCCGCGGGGACAGATCGCTTTCGGCTTCACCGTCACCACGGGCATGTTCAACTTCAATCCCGACTGGGCCGGCGAGGATGGCCTCGGCAACCCCTACCTCGATCGCCGCTTCGCCTACGCCCTGCACCTGGCCGTTGACCGCAACCTCATGATCGACGCCGTCTACCTCGGCGCAGGCAAGCTGAGTGGCCACGCGCTGACGCCCTGGTTCAATTCGTATTGGGCGATCCCCGAGGAGGAACTGCTCGCCACGCCCGGCTTCCGCCCCGACCGCGAGGCCGATATCGCCGACGCCCGCATGTATCTCGAGGCCTCCGGGTACGACAAGAGCCGAACCATCCAGCTCGTCGCGCCCCACGTCTGGGAGCAGACCTACCCGGGCATCCTTGAAACCGAACGCGCGATGTATGCGCGCGCGCTCGGCGTCGAAGTCAGCCTCAGCGTCCAGCCCTACACCGTGCTGTTGCAGCGCTGGACTGAAGGCAGCTACCCGGGCGGTGGTCCGCAGTGGACCCTGCCACCCGCCGACCTCGACCCGACCGCCGCATACAGCGAGTTTCTGCGGCCCGGCGGCAGCTCCAACAAGCTTCACTACGACTTCGCACCGACGACTGAGCTCGCGGAGAAGATGCAGATCACGCTCGATCAGGATCAGCGCCGCGAGATGGCCTGGGAGGCCCAACGAATCCTGCTCGGCACTCACCCCGTGCACGGCATCGAGGGCCTCGCCGCTGAGCCGGGGGTGATGAATGGCATCTCCCCTGAAATCTGGTGGCCCTACGTCCAGCGCGGCGAGGACACGCTGCAGTTCGCGTACGCGACGCACCGTCACGACGACACCTGGATCGACGTCAACCACCCCGATTACCCCGCCTAGACGGGGCGGCGGCCCCGCAGGAGACTCCGTGTCCGCTGCGGGGTTTGGGCGCGACTACGCGCGCGGTTCAGGCGATGTAGCATCCCCTGCATTCGCATCATTCGAGTGCAGAGGAGAGCGACATGAGCAGCGAGCGAAATTACTGGCAGCGGATGCGACGGTCGCGGATGAGTCGGCGGTCGCTGCTGCGGGCCTCGGGGCGCGCCGGCGTTGGCGCGGCCGGTTTGGCCTTGGTGGGCTGCGGCGACGACGATGACGACGACGCGCAGGCGGTCGTCACGCAGGCGCAGCAGCAACAGGGAACCCAACAGACGGCGTCGACTTCAAGCGCTCAGCAGGCTCAGCAACAACAGCAGACCGCCGAGCAGGCCGCCGACCGGGTGGACCAACAGGAGGACGCGCAGGCGCAGGCGGATCGGCAGCAACAGGCCCAGCAGCAAGCGGTCGCGCAGAGCAACATCGTGCGCGGCGGCGATCTGCGCTTCTCGACCCCGGCCGCCACGCACGACTACTTCGACCCGCACCGCGGTGTGTTCGGCCCCACCCAGCATTGGATGGGGTTCTACATGAACTACCTCGTCCGCTGGCGCAACAAGGAACAGGGCCTGATGGAGTCGGACATCGCGTCGCTGCCGGAAATTCCCGACGCAGAGACCTACATCTTCGGCCTCGACCAGGGCGCTAGCTACTGGGACCGGTACCCGACCGAAGGCGGGCGGATGGTCACAGCGGACGACATTCGCTTCAACTTCCAGCGTCACATCGACGGCAAGGACGCGACGGGCACCGAGGACGGCTCGTTCCTGCATCAGTCGTCGTTCGCGAAGACGGCGTCGATGGATACGCCGGACGAGAGCACCTTCATCGCCCGCACGAACGGCGGCGACGCCACGTATATGGGCGTGGTCACCAGTCCATTCTCGTGGATCACTTCCCCCGAGGGCGCGAGTGAGTTCGGCGACCGCTGGCGCGACGAAACGACCAACGTCGAGCTGTCCTCCGGCACCGGCATGTTCATCCCGGTCGCCTACGACCCCGATCTGGGGGTCGACATGAAGCGCAACGAGAACTATTGGAAGCTCGGCGCGGACGGTCTGCCGCTGCCCTACTACGACCGCGTCACGATGGCCAACCTGACCGATCCGACCGCCGTTGAGGCTGCCTACCGCGGGCGCGAGATCGTGGTCGGCGGATTCCCGCTGTCGTCCGTGCAGGTCGAGTCGATCGGGGCCGACTTTCCCGACCATCCGCAGGGCAACCTCGCCTTCGGCTTCACGATCATCACCGGGCTCTACAACTTCAGTGCCGACTGGAACGGCTGGGACGGGCTGGGCAACCCCTACCTCGACCGTCGTTTCTGTCAGGCGCTGCACGTCGCGGTCGACCGCTACCTGATGATCGACGCGGTCTACCTCGGCTCGGGCAAGCCGTCCGGTCAGGAAGACACGCCCTGGTTCAATACCTACTGGTCGATTCCCGAGGACGAGCTGCTGCAGACGCCGGGCTTCCGGCCCGACCGCGACGCCGACATCATGGAGGCCCGCGCTCTGCTCGACGCCTCCGGCTATGACATCGATCGACCGCTGCAGCTCATCGGCCCCGACGTCTGGGAGCAGACCTACCCCGGGATCTTCGAGACCGAGGTCAACATGTACACGGAGGCGCTGGGCCTCGATGTCAGCTTCGACGTGCAACCCTACACAGTGATCCTGCAGCGCTGGGTTGAGGGCACTTACCCCGGGAGCGGCCCGCAGTGGACCAACCCGCCCGTCGATCTCGACCCAACCACGGCCTACAATAACCGCTTCATCCCCGGCGGCAGCTGGAACAACCTCTTCTACGACTACCAACCGATGGCCGACATCGCCCAAACGATGCTGGTCACGCTCGATGCGGAAGAGCGGCGCGAGATGGCCTGGGAGGGCCAACGAATCCTGCTCGGCACGCATCCCGACCACGGAGTCGACGGCATCTCGCCCACCCCGGCAGTGATGAACGGCATCTCGCCCGCTGTCTGGTGGCCGTTCGTGCATCGCGGCGAAGACTCCCTGCAGTTCGCCCACGCCTCGCACCGGCACGACGACACCTGGATCGACGTCAACCACCCGGATTACCCAGCCTGACCTGTTCGCCGGCTGCACCGCCGGAATCTGGCTCAGCGTGTTGCGCGAGCGACACTCTGAGGTAGACTTCGGCGAACTTGAGCAAGTGAGCGGTGGAGACCGACATGAGCAGCCAGCGGCAGTCTGGGCAGCCAATCGGGCCATCGCGGATCAGCCGGCGGTCGCTGCTGCGCGCCTCGGAACGGCCCGAGGACACCCGGGTTGATGTCCCCCACCCGGATCACCCGGCCTAGGCCCCCCGAACACCCCGGCGCCACCTAGCCAACGCGAGCAGACATGCAGAAGTACATCATCCGCCGTTTGATTCTGGTTATTCCCACGATCTGGTTGGTGGTCTCGATGTTGTTCCTGGCACTCCGCGCGCTGCCCGGGGACTTTGTCACGCGCAAGCTCTCGAACCTCGAGAATCAGGGCGCCGAGCAGCGCGACACGACGATCGTGGGCGATCTCGAGGTGGAGCCGACCACGCACCGCGTGCTCGTTGGCGACACGCTGGAGAGCATCGCGCTCGACAACGAGGTGACCGTCAGCGCGGTGCTCGCGGTCAATCCCGATCTGACCGCGGCCTCGCTGAAGCCGGGCACGCGCGTGGTGATCATTCCGGGGCAGTTACTCGAGAGGGTCGCTGTCCAGCATCTGATCGTCTTACCGGAAGACGCCGTCGACGGCGAGCAGTTACTGCTCGAGCGCAATCCGGGCATCGATTTTGAGCTGTTCGACGGTAAACCGTTCGCGGCGGCGGGGAGCACGCTGATCCTGCGTGAGAGCGTCACGATCACCGATCTGGCGCAGGCGCGGCGGATCGAAGCGCAGGACATCCTCAACGCCAACCCAAGCGGCTCTGCCGCCAACCCCGATGGCACGATGTCGGCCGCCACGCTGCTGTACCCGGGCGAAAAGCTCGTCTTACCCACCACCAAGATCACCGAGGCGAACATCCGCCATCGGCTGGGCATCGACAAGCCGATGGGAGTGCAGTACTACGAATTCCTCTGGGAGACGATCCGGCTGCAATTCAGGCCATCGTTCCAGACTCAGGAGGATTCGCTCGACATCTTCCTGCGCGCGCTGCCGCGTTCGCTGCACCTGATGGTCTATTCGCTGATCGTGGGGTTGTCGATCGCCTTCCCGGTCGGGATTCTGTCGGCGATGCGCCAGGACAAACCGATCGACTATGTGCTGCGCGGCTTCTCGATCCTCGCGCTCGCAGCGCCATCGTTCTGGATCGCGACGATGATGATCTTCGTGGTCACGCCGGGCGGCGTGCTGGAAGGAGGGTTGTGGTCAATTCCGTTGACCAGTGAGGAGGCGCGCAGCATCTTCACCTCCGTCTCCGGGTTCTTCGGGCTGTACACGATCCCCGCCGTGGCGGGCGGGATCGCCGCCGGAGCGGGTCTGATGAGAATCACTCGTTCGGAGCTGCTCGAGGTGCTGCGTCAGGACTATGTCCGCACGGCGTGGGCGAAGGGCCTGCGCGAGCGCACGGTGATTCGCCGCCACGTGATGCGCAACGCGATGGTCAACGTGCTCAGCGTGCTCGGCCTCTCACTCGCCGCGCTGGTCGGCGGCAACATCATCCTCGAGCTGTTGTTCAACATCCCCGGGATTGGCCTGCTGCTGATTCAGCGAATCAACCAGGCTGACATCCCCGTCGTGCAGACGATGGTGTTCTTCCTCGCGCTGTTCGTCATCATCGTGAACATCGTGGTCGACATGACCTACGCCCTCATCGATCCGCGAATTCGTTACACGTAGGGTGAACACATCATGAGTGACCGCCCCCCGCAGGCCGCCGCAGAACTTGAAGATTTCGCCGCAGCGCAGGGTCTGAGCGTTGAGCAGCACAGCACTGTACGGATGCTCGTGGGCGCGCTGACCGGCTTCTTCCGCTACAAGCCGCTGGGCGCGGCAGGCCTCGTACTGGTCGTTGTCTGGTCCACGATTGCTGTGGGCACGGTCGGTTCGGGCGGCGGCTGGTTGGGCCTCGGCCGCTACGACTCGCAGGCGGTCTTCAAGGTCGCCAACGCGAACTTCGCCGACGACAAGATCGCCAACGTGCTCGACGGCCGTTCGGCCGACATCTCCGCCGCCGAACTAACGACGCTGCTCACCGATCCCGCCGTCTACGGCGATCTGGCCAGCCAGAGCGGCGTGGTTGGCGACATGATCATCTACGTCACGGGCCTGATCGACACCGGAACGCTGGTGGATCACCTGGCGGATCTCGACCCGGCGCAGATCGAAGTTACCGACGGCGTGATCTACGACGTGGACCACCTGCTCGCCACCGGAACCAACACGCCGCTGACCACTGCGTCGCTGCAGGGTCCGTCGGGAGCTCACTGGTTCGGCACCGACCGAGCCGGGCACGACCTGTACGCGCGCGTCACCGAAGGTGCGCGTCTGTCGCTCTACATCGGGTTCTTCGCGACGCTGATCGGCGTCGGCGTCGGGACGGTGGTTGGTCTGCTGAGTGGTGGGCTTGGCGGCAACGTTGACCTCAGCATCAACCGCGTCATGGACGCGATTCAGTCGTTCCCGCCGATCGTGTTTCTGCTGTTGCTGCGCTCGGTCACCGAGCCGTCGGCGCTGTGGGTCACGCTGGCGCTCTCGGCGCTCGCGATCGCACCCACTCAACGGATCGTGCGCGGCGCTGTGATCTCATTGCGCGAGACGCCGTTCGTCGAGGCCGCGCGCTCGATCGGGGCCACCAACGCCCGCATCATGGCCGTCCACATCCTGCCCAATATCGTCGCGCCGCTGATCGTGGTCTTCAGCATCACGATCGGCGCGTTCATTCTCGCCGAGGCCTCCTTGAGCTTCCTCGGACTGGGCACGCTGGACGTGTCGTGGGGCAAGATGATCGCCGATGGTCGCCAGTTCATCGTGCAGTCGCCGTGGACCAGCCTGTTCGCCGGGCTTGCGCTGACCTCGCTGGTGTTCGGCTTCAACATCCTGGGCGACGCGCTGCGCGATGTCTTCGACCCGCGCCTCCGCGGCGCTCGGTAGGGCTCACTATTCGATAGCGTCCCGCGTGCGTAGGTCCTCCATTCCGGGGGCACGAGCCGCTTCCCGGGGCTGGCGCTAACCTCAGGTGCGCACCGTGCTTCGGCGCTGCCTCCACCAACTCGCGACGAGCGATTCTGTAACAGGGACGAGCCTGCTGTATGACCGAGCCTGTGATCGACCAGCCCGAGCTCCCCGCGGGGATTCGGCGATTTACGATGCCGATGCCTCCCCCGTTGGGGCATGTGCATGTGTGGTTGATTGAGACCGGCGGCGGCTGGGCGATGTTCGATACCGGCTTCCCCTCGCCCGAGGGCGCGGCCCTGATCGAGCAGGAGATCCGCCCGCTGCTGACCGACGGGCGGCGGCTCGAAGCGGCCTTCATCTCGCACTACCACCCCGACCACACCGCCTTCGCCGGGCGGCTGCAGCAGACCTTCGGCTGCGATGTCTACGTGCACCGGGCCGACTGGGAGCGGATGGAGATGATGTCGCAGATGGACCCGGAGGTCGCGCGGTCGCGCTTGTCCTCCGGCTGGGCCGGGGAGCTCGAGGGCGGGATGCGCGAGGAGGAGGACAAGCCCGACTCGATGTTTGCGAGGATGCGCGCCGCGCGGGACTCGATGGACCTGCCGCTGCCCGAGCCCACGCTGCTCGACGGCGGCGAGGTGGTCGAGGTCGGCGGGCGTGAGTTTGAGATGATCTGGACGCCCGGCCACACCGAGGGTCACCTCTGCGTGCTCGACCGCGGCACGGATGCGCTGTTCACCGGCGACCATCTGCTGGCCAGAATCACACCGCACATCGGGATGTGGCCCGACGAAACGCGCAGTCCGCTGCCGCAGTTCGAGGAGTCTCTGGGGCTGGTCGCCAAGCTCAACCCGACGCTGGCGCTGCCGGCGCACGAGCGGATCATCGATCATCCGGCCGAGCGGGCCGGCGAGATTCTCGAGCATCATCAGGATCGCCGGCAGCACATCCTCGACGCCGTCGACGGCGGCGAGGTCAGCATTCGCGATGTCGCGATTGCCGTCTTCCCCAAGCGCGCCGCCGACCGGATGCAGCTCGCGATGGCGATGTCCGAGACTGTCGCGCACCTCGAGGCGCTGGTCGAGGAAGGGCGCCTGCGACGCAGCGGCGCCGACCCCGCGCGTGTCTACGGGCCCGCCTAGCATCGCTTCTCGCGGACGAATCGCGGCCCCGTTAGCCTCTGGCGGGGCGAGAGGAGCTGACCATGGCAGATGCTGACGCGAGGGTGGCGTTGATCACGGGGTCAGGGTCGGGGATCGGGCGAGGTACCGCGGTGCGGCTGGCGCGCGACGGCGTGAACATCTGCATCGCCGACATCGATACCGAGGGCGCTGAAGAGACTGCCTCAATGGTGCGCGAATTCGGGCGTGAAGCGCTCGTCGTGCGTTGCAACGTGGCCTCGATCGACCAGGTCCAGAGTGCCGCCGACGAGTGCGTCGAAGGGCTCGGCCGGCTCGACATCGCGGTCGCCAACGCCGGGATCGGCCGCGGCGGGTCGGTGCTGGAGCTCTCGCTCAAGGACTGGCAGGACCAGGTCGACATCAATCTGACCGGCGTGTTCCTGACCGTGCAGGCTGCGGCGCAGCGGATGGTCGCGCAGGGTGGGGGCGGGCGGATTGTCTGCATCTCCTCGTTGGCGGCGTTGTCCACGAGCGAATGGATGTGGGCCTACTCGGCGACCAAGGCCGGCGTCGCGATGATGGTCCGGGGCTGGGCGCAGGAGCTCGGCCGCCACGGGATCAATATCAATGCGATCGGTCCGGGCGTGATCGACACGCCCCTGGCGCACAGTCTGGCCGGCGATGAGGGCGGGCCGATCCGTGAGCAACTCGAGTCCCGCACGCCGCTCGGGCGCTCCGGCGCGCCATCGGACATTGCGGGCCTGATCTCGTTCCTGGTCGGCCCGGACGCCGATTTCATGACCGGCTCATACCTGGTGATGGACGGCGGCATCCGCGACGCCGGGAGAATCCCGGGGGACGATCCGACGGATCCGGCCAACGCCGAGCGGATGCAACACGCGGCGATCACCGAGGCGCGCAATGCGCGCATGCAGCCGCTGATCGACCAACGCTGACCAAAGCTGACCGGCGCTGACCAGCGTTCAGGCCTGCTCTGGAGTCGCCGCCGGCCCGCAATGACAGCCCGCAATGACAGCCCGCAATGACAGCCCGCAATGACAGCCCGCAATGACAGGACGTACCACGATGCCCGCGACGATCCCGGAGATACAAGCACTGCCCGATTCGGTGCGCGCGATGGTCCTGACGGGCGTTCGCCGGATCGAGCTGACCGAGTTCCCGATGCCCGAGTACGGCGACGACGCCGGCATCCTGCGAATGGAGGTCTGCGGCATCTGCGGCTCCGACTATGAACAGTTCAACGGTGAGTTCGCTGCCCACTACCCGGTCATCCCGGGCCACGAGCCGGTCGGGCGGATCGCGGCGCTCGGCGACCGGGCGCGCGAGCGCTGGGGCGTTGACGTGGGAGACCTGGTCGTCGTCGAGCCGGGCGTGCGCTGCGGTCGCTGCACACAGTGTCTCGACGGACGCCAATGCAGCGACGGCGCCGGCATCGGCTACACGCTGACCGATCGCGCGCCCGGACTGTGGGGCGGATACGCCGAGTATCTCTATCTGCATCCCGCGACCGTCATGCACAGGATGCCCAACGACATGCCACCGCGCCTGGCCGCGCTGTACAACCCGCTGGGCGCAGGCTTCGCCTGGGCCGTCAACGCGACCAACCTGAAGGTCGGGCAGACCGTGGTCGTGCTCGGCGCGGGACAGCGCGGAATCTGCTCAATCATCGCCGCTCGCGCCGCCGGCGCGGGCACGATCATCACTACGGGCCTGGGTCGAGACGAGCACAAACTCGCGCTGGCACGGGAGTTCGGCGCGGACCTGACCCTTGTTGCTGATAGCGATCCGGTCGTCGAGCGGGTGCTCGAAGCCACTGACGGTCGAGGCGCGGATGTCGTCATCGATGTCACGCCCTACGCCACCGACCCGGTCTCCGACGCCATGCGTATGGCGCGTCGTGGAGGCACCGTGGTGCTCGCCGGACTCAAGGGCGGTCGTCGCGTGCCCGAGTTCAACTCCGATGACATCGTGACTCGCCATCTCACCGTTAAGGGCGTCTTTGGCGTTGACCACGAATCCTTCATCCAGGCTGTCGACACCATCCGCTCTGGACGCTTTCCGCTGGAACGGCTGCACTCCCACGCGTTCGCACTTGAGGACGCCGCGACGGCCATCGACACGCTTGCCGGCGCGACCGGAGAGCCGGCTGTCAACGTCACAATTGAGCCTTGGCTCTAAGTCAGCGGCGACGCATCGCCCGTCCTGAGCGCCGTCATCGGTCGGGTAGGATTGCTCAGTGTGCGATGCCGTCCGAGGCGGTGTTGTGGCATGGCTAGAGCCACTACATGAAGGGGACAGTGATGCCCGAACTCTCTATCTGCGACCAGATCGTCCTGTTGGGTCTCGGCGAAGACGGTGTGCTTGATCGCCCCTACGACAGTCGGCTTGACTACGCGATCGCCGGTGCGTCGTTGCTTGACCTGTCGTTTCAAAATCGAATCGACACCGACCCCAGTCGGCTCTTCATCATCTCGGCCGACCCGACCGGGGATCCGCTGCTCGACAGCGTCCTGCATCAGATCAACTCGGGTCCGCCCAACCAGCCAATCTCGTACTGGATCTCGGAGATCGCCCGCTACGCGCTGGTACTCAGGCAGCAGATCATTGAGGACCTGGCCGATCGCAACATCATCCACCGCGAGGCCGGCCGGCGGCTGATCGTGCTGAAGACCGAGAAGTTCCCACCTACGGACCCGCAAGTCGTCCGCGACGTGGAGCGCAAGCTGATCGACACGCTGCTCTCCGACGAAATCCCGGAGCCGGACACCGTCGCGCTGATCGGTCTGGCGAGAGCCAGCCGCCTGATCGAGCTGCTGCTGCCGCGCGACCAGCTCGAGCGCGTCGAGCCCCGACTCGAACAACTCGCGCGCATGGACCTGATCGGCATGAGCGTCAACCGCACGCTGGACGAGATTCAGGCCGCCGTCGCCCTCGCCGTCGCCCTCGCCGTTCCCCGCCTCTGACCGAAACAATCCGAACACATCCGAACAGGATCGAACAGGGCCGAACGCTCCGCGACCGGAGGTAGCAATGGACTGGCACGACACCGACGATCAGCAGAGCTTCCGCTCGCAGGTCCGCACGCTCATCGACGAGCGGCTGCCCGAGCGATACGTCGCGATGGCAAGCAGTGGCTCGATGCCGGAGCGCGCCTGGGAGAACGACCGCAAGTCGGACGTGCCTGTGGAGCGCGCCGCGGCCGGCGACTGGCACGCTGCGCTCTCCGAGCGTCGCTGGGTCGCGCCGCACTGGCCGTCCCAGTACGGCGGCGCCGGGCTGGGGCCGATGGAGCAGTTCATCCTCAACCAGGAGCTGGCCGAATCAGGCGCGCCGGCGGTCGGCGGCTCGGGCGTCCACATGCTCGGCCCGACGCTGATCATGCACGGCAGCGATGAGCAGAAGGCGCAGTACCTGCCGCCGATCCTCGACGGCGACGTGACCTGGGCGCAGGGGTATTCCGAACCCGGCTCGGGCTCCGACCTCGCCTCGCTGTCGACCCGCGCGGTGCGCGACGGCGACGAATTCGTGATCAACGGCCAGAAAATCTGGACGTCGGCCGCACACACCGCCGACGCGATGTTCGCCCTGGTCCGCACCGACCCGGACGCGCCCAAGCACCGCGGCATCTCGTTCGTGATGATCGACGACATCCACACGCCGGGCATCCACGTGCGCCCGTTGATCAACGTGAACGGCGACCACTACTTCAACGAGGTCTTCTTCGAGGACGTGCGAATCCCGGCCCGCAACCTGGTCGGCGAGCTCAATCGCGGCTGGTATGTGGGCATGACGCTGCTCGATTTCGAGCGCTCCAACATCGCCGGTGCGGTCGCAGCACGGCGCCAGCTGCGCCAGCTGATCGCGCACATCCAGGAGGACGCGCAGGGCGCGTCGGAGCGCGTGCGCGGCCCGCTGCGCCACGAGATCGCCGAGCGCTGGATTGAGACCGAGACGCTGTTCCAGTTCTCCTTCCGGATCATCTCGATGCAGACGTCGGGGCTGATGCCCAACTACGAGGCCTCGACGGCGAAGCTGTTCTCCAGCGAGCTGAACCAGCGTCTCGCGCTCACGGCCACGCGCGTCTTCGGCCTGCATGCGAACCATTGGGCCGAGGCTGCCCCCGCCTCGACGTTCACCCGCAACTACATCGCGATGGTTCCCGCCACAATCCGCGGCGGCACCAGCGAGGTCCAACGCAACGTCATCGCCACCCGCGGCCTGGGATTGCCACGGGGCTGAGGTGGCTGTGCACACGTCCGACGCACCGCCGGACGATTCAGCGGCTGTGCGGCGGGCGCTCCACAGCTGGACCAGCCAGTTGATCGATACCAGCGCACGTAATCGGCTGCTGTATTTCAAGCCGCTCAAACGCGGCACACTGGACTTCGGCCCCGACTCCAGCGCTGATCAACCCGTCGCCGACGCGCTGCTGCGCGGAAGCGTTGTACGGCTGTCGAACTGCTTTCCGGATGAAGGCGGCGCCGACGCCAGCCAGCGCGCCCGCTCGATTCAGAGCAAGGCGCGCGTGCATGAGGAAGAGCAGGGCATCCGCACGCTCTATCTCGGCTGGGGGTTGGCGACTTGGGAGCAGGTCGGGAGCGGACCGACACCCAACGCGCCAGTGCTGTTAGCCGCGGCGGAGCTGACTCCTCAGGGACGGATCGCGGACGACTTCACCCTCAGCATCACGGATGATTGGGAGGTCAATCCGACCCTGGTCCACATGCTGAAGCGCGACTTCGATGTGGAGCTCGATGAGGCGGCGCAGACCGCACTGTTGGACACCGAGCTACTCGACGGCGCGTCGGTGTTTGAGCAGCTTGAGCGCAGGTACGCGTCGGTTTCCGGGTTCCGCATCAGCGATGGGCTGGTGTTGGGTACGTTCTCTTACGCCAAACTCCCGATGGTGCGCGATCTGGAGGGCGCGACTGCTGCGGTCACGCAGCATCCCCTGGTCGCGGCGATCGCCGGCGATCGCGATGCGCAGGCGACATTGAGAATCTCGCAACAACAGAGTGCGACCAATGGCGGGCCGCCCAGTGGAGACGCGCTGCCGCCGCGCAGCGAGTTCCTCGTGCTTGATGCCGACGGCACGCAGAGCGAAGTGATCAATGCAGCCGTCAGCGGCGCGAACCTGGTCGTCGTGGGTCCCCCCGGCACAGGTAAGAGCCAGACCATCGCCAATCTGCTCGCGACGCTCACTGCGTCTGGGCGCTCGACCCTGTTCGTGGCTGAGAAGCGGGCCGCGATCGACGCTGTGTTGAAGCGGCTGAACGGCGTCGGCCTGGGCCACCTCGTGCTCGACCTGCACGAAGGCATGCGCAGCCGTCGCCAGACGGCCGAGCAGCTGGCGAGCGCGCTGGAGGCAGCGCACACGGCGCCCGAGCCGAACGTGGCGTCGCTGCACCGCGCTCTGCTCCAGAACCGCGAGAAGCTGAGCCGCGCCGAGCAGCAGCTGCATCAGCCGCGTTCGCCGTGGGGCCTCTCGATCTATGAGCTGCAGTCGCGCCTGCTTGGCATGGGTGGTTCGCGCGATACGGGCATGCGGCTGCGCGGCCCCGAGCTGAACGCGCTCAGTGGCGAAGCATTGGAGCAGGCGCAGGACGAGCTGCGTGAGTACGTCAATCTCGGCGGCGCGGCGCTCGACGCCTCCGAGGATGCGCCCTGGAGCGCCGCTCACCGAGCCGCGACCGTACGTTCGCCGCAACACGTGAGCGAAGCGGCCGGCCTGCTGGATGAGCTCCGCGACGAACTGCTGCTCAAGCTGGAGCGCGAGCTGTCGCTGGTTGCGCAGCAGTTGGATGTAGAGGTCCCCGCGACGATTCCGGAGGCGCGCTCGTTGCTCAGCGCGCTCGTGCAGGCGCAGGCGACGCAACCGCGGTTCACTGCGGCAGTGTTTGAGGCCGATATTGATGCGCTGATCGATCAACTCCAACCTGATCAACGGGGAGCGCTTGGGCGGTTCCGGGCGCGGCTGTTCGACGCTCGATACCGTGCGGCGCTGGATCGCGCGCGCGCGTTGCTCCCGCCCGGTCAGCCTCCGGCATCGCAGCTGCGCGCCCGGGTGCTCGAGTTTTCCGAAATGCGCGAGGCTTGGCGAAGCGCCGCGCACGCCGATCCGACCGTCAAGGTCTGGTCGGTCAGCGCCGATCAGTGTGTGGCGGCGTTGGAACAGTTTTCGAACGCACGCGCGGGGCTGCAAGAGCTCGCCGCGTTGGGCGATGCAGAACTGGATTGGGCGGTGCATCGCAGGCAGCTCGACGCACTGCAGCGCGATCGCCGGGTGCTGTTTCAGCTGCCGCGTTTGCAGCAGCTGCGGATTCGCCTGCAAGAGCGCGGCCTCACGCGACTTGCAGAAGCGGCGCACCAGCGGGGTTCGGACGGGAGCGAGGCGGCGCAGGCGTTCGAACAGACGTGGACGCGCTCGGTGCTCGATGCGGTGTGGTCGGACGCGCCGGAGTTCGCGGCATTCGACGCGGCCGGGCACAGTGCTGCTGTCGTCGAGTTTTGCAGCGCTGATCGACGCCATGTTCAGGAGAGCCCGGCGCGTGTCGTGCGCGCCTGGGCGGAGGCCGCAGTGGTGGCGCGTGATACGCACCCCGAGCAGTCGCAGCTGATCATGCGCGAGGCGAAGAAAAAAAGGCGGCATCTACCCACCCGTGAACTCTTCGCGCAGGCGCCCGATGTGCTGACGGCGCTTAAGCCGTGCTGGGTGATGAGCCCGCTCGTCGTGGCGCAGCTACTGCCGCTGGGCGACAAGCCGCCGTTCGATGTCGTCGTCTTCGACGAGGCCAGCCAGATTTTCCCGGCCGACGCCGTCTCAGCGCTGCTGCGCGGGCGACAGGCGATCGTCGCCGGCGATCCGAAACAGCTGCCTCCGTCCTCATTCTTTACCAGCAGCAGCGAGGACGAGGACGAGGAGAACGATCAGGACGCGCCGCTGACCCAGGATGTCGAATCGATCCTCGACGCGATGAGCGCACTGCTGCCGATCCCCTGGGGTACTCGAACGCTGGGCTGGCACTACCGCAGCCGCGATGAGCGGTTGATCGCCTTCTCCAATCACCATGTGTATGACGGTGGTCTTACGACCTTCCCCGGCGCCGTGCCCGATGATTGCATCCAGCACGTCGAGGTCCGGTTCGCGGCGGGCGCGTCATCGGTCAGCGGCTCATACTCTCCCGAGGTGGAGCGGGTCGTCGAGCTGATCTTGCGTCACGCTGTCGAACACCCCGATGAGTCACTGGGTGTGATCGCCCTGGGGTCGACGCACGCCACTCGGATCGCGGAGACCGTCCGGTTGAAGCGCCGCGACCGTCCGGAGCTTGACGAGTTCTTCAGCGAAGCGAATCCGGAGCCGTTCTTCGTGAAGAACCTGGAGCGAGTGCAGGGCGATGAGCGCGACGCGATCATTCTGACCATCGGCTACGGCCGCGCGCCCGACGGGCGGATGCGCTACAACTTCGGCCCGATCAATCAGGAGGGCGGCTTCCGGCGCCTGAACGTCGCCGTGACCCGCGCGAAGCGGCGCATGACGGCCGTCAGCTGTTTCTCCGCAGATGATATGGACCCGGACCGGATCCACAACGACGGTGTGCGGATATTGCGCAACTACATCGCGTACGCCCAGAGCGGCGGGCGCGAGCTTGGTGCGCACAGTGTGGACCCAGTTCCGCTCAATCCGTTCGAAATTGATATCAAAGAGCGCCTCGAGGCGCGTGGGTTGAACGTGCAGCCGCAGTACGGCGTCTCGGGCTATCGGATCGATTTCGCCGTCATGCACCCGCAGGAGCCGGGGCGCCCGATCCTCGCGATCGAGGCAGATGGGGCGCAATACCACTCGGCGCCGGCGACCCGCGACCGCGATCGCCTGCGCCAGGAGAATCTCGAGCGTTTGGGCTGGAAGTTCCACCGCATCTGGTCGACCGAGTGGTTCGACAACCCTGAGCTCGAGGCGGACCGCGCGTTTGCGGCCTACGAACGGGCGCTGGCCGCGACCGCGGCGGTCAAGCCACCCGCCGCGCCGGTGTCAACTCCCGCCGCGCTTGAGCCCTCTCCGCCCGCAGACCGACCACAGCGCGGCGGTCAGAAGCCACACCTTTCTCAAGGCGTCATGATTCTCGAGCACGACCAGGCGGACCTCGTCGCGCTCGTGCTCTGGATCGAGAGTGACGGCCGCCTGCGCACAGAGGACGAGTTGATCACCGAATGTGCCGTCGAACTCGGATACAGGCGTCGCGGCAGCCGCATCGTCAAGGTCCTCCAGTCCGCCATCGCCGACGCCCGCCGCGACCAATCGGCGCTCCAGTCCAAACCGCTCCCCGGTGCCTCGCCGACCTCACGGACCGCGCGCATCCCACGCGCGCCGCGCACCCGGCCGACTCGACGTACCCGACGCAGCAGATAAGGTCGCCTCAATGCCCGAAACCACCCCCACCGACACGCTCCTCGACGGCACGCGCGTTGTTGAGATTGGCGACGAGCAGACTGCTTACTGCGGGAGGCTGATGGCGGGGCTTGGGGCTGAGGTGATCAAAGTTGAGCCGGTTGAGGGCTGCTCGACGCGAGGGATTGGGCCGTTCTATGAGGACGAGCCCGGGCTTGAGCGCTCGCTGTTCTGGTGGCACTACGGGCTTGGCAAGCGCTCGGTCGTGCTGGATCTGACGTCGGCCGAGGGCGTCCGCGATCTTGAGCGATTGCTCGCCAGCGCCGATGTCCTGCTCGATGGGACCGCCAAGGGCATGTGGGACCAGCTTGGGCTGCCGCTCGATGAGCTGCGCGGGCGGCTGCCGCGGTTGATCGTCGCGCGCATGACGCCGTTCGGCGACGACGGACCGTGGGCCGGGTACAAGGCGTCGGACCTGATCCATCTCGCGCTGGGCGGGCCGATGATGAACTGCGGCTACGACCCGCAGCCCGACGGGACGTACGACCTGCCGCCGATCGCGCCGCAGATGTGGCACGCGTACCACATCGCCGGCGAGCAGCTCTGCATGAACACGATCGGCGCGCTGATCGACCGCCACCGCTCCGGCCGCGCACAGATGCTGACCTGCGCCGTGCACGACGCGGTGTCCAAGAACACCGAGCTCGACCTGATGTCGTGGGTCTACCGCGCGGCGACCTTCTATCGCCAGACCTGCCGCCACGCGGCGGAGGTCGTCACGCCGCTGCCATCGATCGGCGCGACCAAGGACGGTCGCTGGGTGATGGCGCTGGCGCGCGGGCGCTCGCCGCAGCTGATCGACCTGCTCAAGCGCTACGACATGGAAGCCGACTTGAATGACACGCCGCCCGAGCCGGGCGGCGTCAGTCGCCGCACTCGCGGGGAGGCCGCCGCGCACCTGAACGAGGTCGCCCAACGACTGGTGCGCAAGTTCCGTTTCGCCGATGTCCCCTGGCGGGAGGCGCAGGAGCAGGGCCAGCTCTGGGCGCCGCTGCGCAAACCGCATGAGAACGCCGAGGACCCGCACTGGTGGGAGCGCGGCAGCTTCGCGCGGGTCGCCCACCCCGAGCACGATGCTGAGTTCGTCTACACGACGAGCAAGTGGGTCTCCTCCGAGACCGCCTGGCGGGTCGGCCCGCGGGCGCCGCTGCTCGGCGAGCACACCGAGGAGATTCTGGCGGAGTTGGAGGACGGGGAGCCCCCCTCTGCCTTCGGCATCTCCCCCCGCAAGGCGGGGGGAGAGGTGGGAATTGGGGATGGCTCGCTATCTCGTTGGGGCACGCCGTTCCCGCTGGACGGGGTGCGGATTCTCGATTTCACCTGGTGGCTCGCGTCCGGCGGCGCGCCGCGCTACCTCTCGGCGCTCGGCGCGGAGGACATCAAGGTTGAGTGGCATCAAAACCTCGATCTGCGCGTCGGCATGGCGCAGTTCGGGATCGGCGGGCAGGAGGCCCGCGCCAACGCTACGGAGCCGTTGCAGGCGGACACCAGCACGATCAACCGCTCCGGGCAGTTCAACGACTTCCACGCCGGACATCGCGGGATTTCGCTCAATCTGCGCCACCCGCAGGGGCTGGAGATCGCCAAGCGGCTCGTCGCGACGTCGGACATCGTCGCCGAGGGCTTTTCGCCCGGCGTGATGGATCGCTGGGGCCTCGGCTACGAGGTGATGCGCGAGATCAAGCCGGACATCATCTACCTCTCGCAGTCGGGCATGGGCCAGGTCGGCGTCTACGGCCGCTATCGCACGGTCGGCCCGATCGCCGCCTCGATGGCCGGCGTCTCCGAGATGTCCGGCCTGCCCGAGCCCCACGCGCCGGCCGGCTGGGGCTACTCGTACCTCGACTGGTTCGGCGCGTACAACCTCGCCACCGCGATGATGGGCGCGCTCTGGTACCGCGAACGCACCGGCAAGGGCCAGTGGATCGACTCCTCGCAGGTCGACACCGGCATCTACCTGAACGGCACGGCGGTGCTCGACTGGTCGGCCAACGGCCGGGTCTGGCAGCGCTATGGCAACCGCTCGCCGTACAAGCCGGCGGCCCCGCACGGCGCCTACCGCTGCCGCGACGACGCCGATTCGAGCGACCGCTGGCTCGCCATCGCCTGCTTCGACGAGGCCGACTGGCAGTCGCTCCGTCGTGTGATGGGCGACCCCGAGTGGGCCGCCGGCGACCACTTCGCCAGCCTCGCCGACCGCCTGGCCCACCAGGACGAGCTCGACGAGCGAATCAGCGAGTGGACTCGCCAGCAGGACCGCTGGGATGTCATGCATCAACTACAGGCAGCCGGAGTCGCCGCCGGCGTCTGCCAGGACGCCCAGGACCGCTACGAGCGCGACCCGCAGCTCACCCACCTCAACTGGCTGACCGAGGTCGAGCACTCCGAGATGGGCGTCTGGCCAACCAAGGAAGTCCCGGTCAAGTGGAGCGACACCCCCCCGTTCATGGGCGGCCAAATCGACCGCGGCGCCCCCTGCTACGGCGAGGACAACCACTACGTCCTCGGCGAGCTGCTGGGGATGAGTTCCGCGGAGATTGCGCGGTTGGCGGAGGAGGGTGTGATCGCTGAGGGGTTGGTGAGTGTGTGATCCGTCCCCACTGCGGGATGCGCCATTGCTTTGTCGGGATAGGGTGATAAGCGGATAGACTGCATCCGCGAAGGGAACGGAGGGCCCGATGTCCGTTCGCAAGAGAGGCCGTCGGCCAGCGGATGATCGACCGCGGAGCTCGCGGGACGAGGTGTACCGCTGGATCGACGCGTATGTGATAGTGGATGCGCCGCGTGCGTCTTTCCTCACGGGCATCGCCAGTCTGTGGGACTTCGCTGGCGCGTTGAGGCCGCGCGTTCGAGTTCGTCCCGAGGTCTTCACGAAGACTACCGAGCAGGCTCTCCAGGAAGCATGGGAAGCTGTCGGTAGGGACTTGGCCGGCGTGACGCCGCCGATGGACGAGATGGCGGACCGTCCCGAAGGCGGCCAGGAACAGTCCTGATGGTAAACGAGCCGAGTACTGCCGTCGGTTCGCCCGATCCGGACGACGAGGACATCTCCGAGGTCACAGTAGGGCGCGCAACGGTTCAGGCCTATAGCGGCCCGTTGCCGTCGCCTCAGGCGATGCAGGCCTATGAAGAGACTCTTCCGGGCGCGGCAGACCGAATCATGACGATGGTTGAACAACGGGTATTGCACGAATCTCGTATGGAGCAAGGCGCGCTGGATATGAGTCGCCTCGATGTCAGTTCCTCACATCAGCGGTCGTTCCTTGGAGCTGTGCTCGGCGCGATGGTGGCGATCGTCATCGTGGCGGGCGGGGCTTACATGGCTTACCTCGGCCATGCCGAAGCGGGCGCGGCTGTGATTGGCGGCACCATCGTCGGCATGGCCGGAACGTTTGTGTACGGCACACGGAGGCACGCGAACCTCGATCGATGATGATCGACTGACTCGCGTCAACCGCTTCGGTCAGACTATGCGCTCTCTGAGCCTCGGACAGGTTCTGCTGTAGCTGGTTCATCGCGTGGCTGAAGCCGATGGCGGCGTGACTGGCTTAGCGATCGTCGCGCTCGACGCGTTTCTCACCCTCATCGGTGAAGACGACGCGGGACTTCTTGCCGCCGTGGATTTGGGGTTCGCGGGCGAGCTTGCGGCGGATCAGGTCGATAGGGCCGTCGGGGGCTACGAGCGAGTCGGGCAGGCCGAGGACATCAACGAGGATGGCGCGGTCGAGCTTGGCCCGGGCCGGGTCTTCGTCGATCTGGTCGAAGGGCAGGAACAGCTCGTTGCTGAGCAGGTCGAACTGGCGCTTGGCTTCGGCGTGTTGGGCGTCCGAGAGGGCGCGGGTGTCAAGCGTTGGGATGTTGGGGATGCCGGTCACAGTCGTCGTGCCGCGGCCGTCTTGGCCCTTGTTCGAGACCCACCAGTGCAGGAGCAATCCGAGTGTGGAGTTACACCACAGGGAAAAGACGTATTCGTGCTCAGGATTGTGCAGGATGACGGATGGCCATGCTCGTCCGCCGATGCACTTCCGGTCTGTCATGGCGACGATTAAGGATTGGGAGTTGAACCGCAGGTCGAGGTTGTAGTGTGCGCGTGTCGCGGTTTTCCAGATGTCGGCAGCCTTGTCGTTCAGCCACTCCTGGTCGTCGTCTGACGCCCTCAACCGACCTTCGGAATCGGGCGCAACAACCAAACGGCGCTCCCGCATCGCTTTATGCGCCCACAGAGTCGGGTACGTCGGCATTGGACTCGTAGCAGGCGACTGGATGTCGAATGGACCGCGAACTTGGTTCGTGCCACTGGGCGAAGAATGCTCTACTCCGTTGATGTCTCGATGAACTGGGCCGCGCTCCGCAATACTGCCCGCCCGCACCACTGGCATTTCTAGGTCGGCTGCACCCGGCTCGCCTAATCGTCGAAATCGTCCCGTGCTCAGCTGATACGCAGCCTGCGCCAGTTCGAGATCGAGGATTCCGCACAGCGTCCAGGGTCCCGAGGTCGGCAGCGCTATTGAAGTAATGGTCCCGTACGTTGTCTCGCCCAGCTGTAACGTCGTTACCCCGCCACCATCTTCGATAGAACGGACTTGGTCGCTGCACTGCGCCTTGAGTATTTCCACGCCGAGCCGTTCAGCCTCGGTGAGACTTGCTGGGATTCTTCGCAGAACCACAAACCAACCGCGTCGGTGTTCGTCCTGCGCAAGCTGCCCCGCTTTGTGAATAACGAGACACTCAGCGATGCCAGTGTCGGCGGAGAACGACCGATCGAAGCTGCCGTCGGCTGCAATCGTTACCACGGTCGTGTCGGCGAAATCGTTGCGCCATTTCTGCCGAAGCCTGTTCCAGGACAAGCCACTCATCGACGACAGTGGTAGGACGAAGGCCAGGCTTCCATGGGCGTTTCGCTTTCGCTGCGCAAGTTCCGCGAACAGCGCTGCCATTCCCGCGTTTCCCGCCGCGGCTGAGCCTTTCGTCAGCACCTTCTCCCGGCGCGACATTTCGGCTTGTTCTTCCGCAGTTGTCTCGAAGGCCGAGTACGCAGGGTTCGGCACATCGCTGTGCTGCCCTTCATGGTTCGTTGGACGGGTGAACGGAGGGTTCATGATCGCGAGGTCGAACTTCCCGTGACCCACACGACTCATGAGGTCTACCAAGTCTGTTGGTCGTCGACCGCCTGCGGTCACTGCAGCTGCCTGGCTGATCATTTGCGACTGCACGTGTTCCGCCAGCAGCTCCAGTGAGCCAATCGACGCCGACTCGCCGCCATAGGGCATCGTCAACAGGCATTCACCATCAAATGGAACGTCCGGATGTGCCGCCGCGAGCATTGTCGCCGTCAGGTGGACGGCGATGTTGAGCACGTCGAGACCGACCAGGCCGTTCTTCATCATCGGCCCGTGCAACGCTCGCGGGTCGCCTCCGTGGAGTTCGTGCAGCAGTGAGATGCGCTGGTACGCCGCCGACAGGAGTGTTCCTGTTCCGCAGGCGAAGTCGCCGATCTGCAGCGACGCGATGCTGTCCTCGTCGCCCCATTCGGCGCCGCCCGGTGCGCGGTCGGCGGGGATCGCGAGTCCGGCCAGCAGCGCGGCGGCGGCGGGCCGGGTGTAGAAGGTGGCGAGGAACTTGCGGTCGGCGATTAGGCGCTGGAAGATCACGCCGGTCAGGTCGTGGGATTTGGTCACGCCGCGCTGGACCAGTCGCAGCGCGCCTTTGCGCAGCGGCGCGAGCACGTCCGCGGCGGTTTCCTCGGGCAGCTTGCGGATGATTTCCGAGGCCGTTGCGAAGATCGGCCAGTAGTTGATCTCCAGCACCGACTGCCATTCCAGGGTTAATGCGTCGATGTCGAAGTCGCCGGGTGACAGGAGTTCGCGCAGGTGCCGGAGTCGCCGGGGAGGCCCCCCTCTGCCTTCGGCATCTCCCCCCGCTCCGCGGGGGGAGAGGGGAACAGAGATGAAGAACTCGGCTCCGGCCAGCGCTTCGTGGAAGATCAGGGCGTTGATCACGACGGTCATCGCCATGCGGCGGGTCTGTCCGGCCTGGTCGTCGGATTGCCCGAGCAGCTTGGCGATGTCTGCGCCGAGTGAGCCGGGCAGATGCGAGCCGTGATGGGCTGTGAAGGCGGCCGCTGCGTCCTCGATGCTCTGTTCGAGGATGACGCCCATGCGCTCGACGCGGGGCGCGGGCGTCGAGGCCCGGTAGGCCAGCATGGCCAGATCACGTGCGGAGCCTTTGAGCCAGCCGGTCTCGGGCAAGCGCTCCACGCCGCCGCCCAGCGTGCGTGTCAACAGCGCGTATTCCAGTCCTTCGGTGGCACGTAGCGCCTGGCGCAGTTCCTCGCCGTCGATGTCCAGCACTTCGGGCGGATAGACCAGGGCGATTGCGCTCTCGATCGGCTTGCGGGTCTCGTTGACGACCTGTCCCAGGCGTGCTCGCGCGTCGCCTTCGGCGCCGTCGTAGCTCTCCCGCTCGGCTTCAATCGCGACGGGCCACTGGGCTGCTTCCTCGATTAAGACGTCCGGTCGCTTGGAGGATTTGCGGAGGGTGCGCGTCTCCTCGGCGTGGACGTGCCAGCTATGGGGACGCAGGTCCCGCAGCACCTCGCCGAGGGCAACGTTGAGGGTGTGCTCGTGCGTAGCCATTGCTGGATGCTACGCCGCGGGTATCTGGCGGCTACAACGCCGCGTAGACGGCCTTGAGCAGGCGCCAGTAGCGGTAGTCCTCGGTGAACTCGTTTTTCATTTGGTTCATTGTGTAGCCGAAGGCGATGCCGGACTCGGGGTCGGCGCAGCCGACTGAGCCGCCTGCGCCGGCGTGGCCGAAGGCTTGCGGATTGGGGCCGAGCGGCATCGTCTGCTCGGTGTTGAGCACCCAGCCGAGCGCGAAGCGCATTGGGAACTCGAGGCCCATCTGAAGTGAGACGTGCTCGGGGCCGGCCCACTGCTCGACGGTGGCGGCCTCGACCGTCTCGGGATTCAACACGTGGATGCCGTCGATGTCGCCGCCGTTCGCGACCGCCCCATAGATGCGCGCCAGCGAGCGCGCCGTGGCGTGCCCGTTCGCAGCGGGCAACTCTGCCGCCCGCCAGGCCCGTTCGTTGTTGATCTCCGGCAGCCGGTCCATCAGCGGCGGGTTCGCCATTGCCGCCCAGAGCAGGCTTCCCTCTTCGAGCTCCGACAGGTCGGGCGCGCCCGCGAGCGCGTCCTCGATGCCTTCGCCGGGCGGCGCGGCCAGGACCGGCGCGATCCGGGCGTCGAACTCGGGTCCGGTGCCGATGTGCGCATCGAGCCCGAGCGGCGCCGCGAACTCCTCGCGCCAGAACGTGCCGATGCTGCGGCCATCGATCCGGCGGACGACCTCGCCAACGAGCCAGCCGAAGGTGATCGCGTGGTAGCCGTGGATCTCGCCGGGCTCCCAGAACGGCTCCTGGGCGGCCAGCAGGGACGTCATCTTGTCCCAGTCGTACCAGTCCTGCTCGACGATCGGCTCGCGGACCGCGGCCAGCCCGGCCGCGTGGTTGAGCAGGTAGCGAACCGGCAGCTCCGCCTTGCCGCCCGCGGCGAACTCGGGCCAGTACTGGGCGACGGGGGCGTCGATGTCGAGCAGGCCCTGCTCGACCAGGCGATGGGCGCAGAACGCGGTCAGGCCTTTGGTGGTCGAGAAGACATTCACGAGCGTGTTGCGGTCCCACTCGCGCTCATGCTCGGGGGTGTACCAGCCGCCCCAGAGGTCGACGACCGGCTCGCCGTGCAGGTAGACGGCGACAGCCGCGCCGACGTCGCCGTGCGACTCGAAGTTCTCGGCGAACGCCGCGCGGACGTCGTCGAATCGCGGTTCGGTCCAGCCGTGGATCGGAGTGGACATGGTGGGCAGGTTTCTATCACAGCGAGGCGTAGACCGCGTCGATCAGGCCGAGTACTCAGGGGTTTCCGCTGAGGTTGTTCTGCATCTGGTTCATCGTGTAACCGAAGCCGACGTTGGCGTCGAGGTCTCCGTAGCCGAGCGAACCGCCGCCTCCAGGGTGACCAAAGGCTCGCGGGTTGGGTCCGAGGGCCATGAACTCGCCCGTCAGCATGAAACCGAGACCGAAGCGGGTCGGGGTCATCAGGCACGTATCGGGGCCGTTCGACTGCTCGACGATTGCGTTTTCGAGCGTTTCCGGGTTGACCACATGGATGCCATCGATCTCGCCGCCGTTGGCAGCTCCGCCATAGACGCGGGCGAGGGCTCGAGCGCTGGCGTGTCCATTGGCGGCGGGAATCTCGGCGGCGCGCCAGGCTCGTCTGGAGGTGACGTTGATTTCGTCTGGACCGAGGCCGAGCGAAGGATTCGAGAATGACACGGCGCCGACGCTGTCTTCTGCAAGCATTTCCAGCAGATTTGGCGCATCAGGGTCGACCGGCGCGTTGATCAGCGTTGAGATGCGGCCGTCGAACTCGGGTCCAGTGCCGATGTGCGCGTCGAGTCCGAGCGGCGCCGCAAACTCCTCGCGCCAGTAGGCGCCGATCGATCGCCCGTCGATCCGGCGCAGCACCTCGCCTACGAGCCAACCGTAGGTCAGCTGGTGATAGCCGTGCTGCTCGCCGGGCGTCCACCAGGGCTCCTGTTTGGCCAGCGCCTCGGTCATCGTTTCCCAGTCGAAGAGGTCCTCTGTCACCAGCGGTCGGCTCACGGCGGCCATCCCGGCGCGGTGGGACATCAGCCAGCGAACGGGGATATCACCCTTGCCGGCCTGGGCGAACTCAGGCCAATACTCCGCGACAGGCGCGTCGAAGTCGAGGCGTCCCTCCTCGGCCAGCCGATGGGCGCAGAACGCGGCCAGGGCTTTGGTCGTCGAGGCGACGTTGACCAGCGTGTTGCGGTCCCATTCGCGCTCACGCTCGGGGGTGTACCAGCCGCCCCAGAGGTCCACGACCGGCTCGCCGTGCAGGTAGACGGCGACGGCCGCTCCGACGTCGCCGTGCGACTCGAAGTTCTCGGCGAACGCCTCGCGGACGCGGTCGAATCGCGGTTCGTTCCAGCCGTGGATCGGCGCGGTCATGGTCAGCCTCCTGGCGAGCCGCGGCTAGAGCGACGCGTAGACCGCCTCGATCAGACCGCCGACCCGAGGGTCGCCGCTGAGGTTGGCCTGCATCTGGTTCATCGTGTAGCCGAAGCCGATCCCGGCGTCGAGGTCGGCGTAGCCCAGCGAGCCGCCGGCGCCCGGGTGGCCGAAGGCGCGCGGGTTGGGGCCGAGCGGCATGAAGTCGGCCGTCAGCATCCAGCCGAGGCCGAAGCGCGTCTCGATCTGCAGGCAGGCGTCGGGACCGTTCGACTGCTCAATGATGGCGTTCGCCATCGTGTCCGGATTGAGCACGTGGATGCCGTCGATCGCGCCGCCGTTGGCCGCGCCGCCGTACACCCGGGCCAGCGCCCGCGCCGTCGCGTGGCCGTTGGCAGCGGGGATTTCGGCGCCGCGCCAGCCGCGGCTCGCGGTGATGTTCTGGTTGTCGGGGCCGGCCATCGGCGGGTTGGAGAAGGCGGCCGCGCCGACGCTGTCCGGCCCGCCGAACGCCTCGATCATGTCCGGCGCGTCGGGGTCGACCGGCGCGTCCAGCAAGGTCGAGATCCGGGCGTCGTACTCGGGCCCCGTACCGATGTGGGCGTCGAGGCCGAGCGGCGCCGCGAACTCCTCGCGCCAGTACGTGCCGAGCGAGCGGCCGTCGATTCGCCGCACCACTTCGCCCACCAGCCAGCCATAGGTCAGCGCGTGGTAGCCGTGCCGCTCGCCGGGCGTCCACCAGGGTTCTTGCTCGGCCAGCGCCTCGGTCATCGTCTCCCAGTTGTACATGTCCTCCAGGACCAGCGGGCGCCGGACTGCGGCCATGCCGGCCTGGTGGTTGAGCAGCATCCGGACCGGGATCGACGCTTTGCCCGCGGCCGCGAACTCGGGCCAGTAATGGGCGACGGGCTGGTCGACATCGAGCAGTCCCTGCTCGATCAGTCGATGCGCGCAGAACGCAGCCAGGCCCTTGGTCGTCGAGAAGACGTTGACCAGCGTGTTGCGGTCCCACTCGCGCTCGTGGTCGTCGGAGTACCAGCCGCCCCACAGGTCGACCACCGATTCGCCGTTCTGATAGACGCAGACGGCCGCGCCGACGTCGCCGTGTTCGCTGAAGTTCGCCTCAAACGCTGTCCGCACAGCATCAAACCGCGGCTCAGTCCATCCACCAATCGGCGCGTCGGTCATGGGGGGCTCCTCGTTGGGGTGTTGGGTGCGAAGGCTACAGGGCATCTCGACGATCTTGTGGCGTAGTCTGAACAAATGGGCTTTCGGGCGACGGTGACGGAGCGGATCCGCTGGAGACGTCGGCTGCGAGCCGCAGCGTCGCTTGAATTCTGGACAAGTACCATCCAGTCACTTGTCGTGGCGATCGCGTTGGTCGGGGTGGGTCTGGCATTGTCGATTCTGTTGCCACCGCTTGACGTTCTGCCGAGTGAAAGCACAACGATCACTGGCATCGTGGCGACAGTTTTGCAGGCGCAAGCGGCGATGATGGCGATCTCACTAGCGGTCATGGCATTCATCGTCGGAGGCGTTCAGCGACGCGAAGACTTGGACGATCCGCTTTACGAGTGGTTCTTGGCGAGGGCCTTCGTTAGGCCGGTCTTCGCTCTCGCTGCTGCGTTGACGCTGGGAACAGGGGCGGCGTACCTTTTCGCGCAGATCTCCGGACCCTCTGCGACGCCTAACGCGATCCTCTTCGCAGTCAGCTCACTAGGCGCAGTCGTACTGATTGTCGTCGGCTTCGCATTGTGGGCGCTGAGGGTACTGCGTCCGAGCCAGTACCGCCTGTATAAGAGGCAAGTCACTATCGGAGCTGTACGGTCGGCTGCGGTAGCCTATACTCGCTTTGTTCGTGCGTTGGTTCAGGATCAGAATCCCGATGGAGGCGGCGAAATGGAGTTGGCGTCGTCGGCGGGCCGTGCGGTGCAGCAAATCGTCGACGATGCGGAGATGGCCATCCGAGGCGCTCGATTCACGGACTTCGAACAAAGTGTAGACACGATCCGATCGGCGCTTAAAGTTGCCATCGCTGACGGAAGCCTGCGCGATGATCACGTCGATCGAGCAAAACTTGCATCGGTTCCCATGCCGTGGCCTACGGGTTTGGAGCTTGTATTCGGCTTGGAACGGCTGGATCGTATCTGCCTAAGAGACCGATTGACAGACCATTCACAGCGGTTGCACTACTTACCGCAGGATTGGGTGAGGTATTCGATAGGGTGGGGGAACGATGATGCCTTGTTCTCGAGTTTGGCAAGCGTAGAGCGAGAGTACGTACTTGCGCGCGTCGAATCTGCCGAGGATCAGCGAATGCAAGTTGCGAGTCGAGCGAGATCACTGCTCTTTTACTCCTCGAACCAAGTGCGATCCCACATGATCTATCCACTGAACAGGGAGCAGCGCCAGGGTCTCTCACGAGTGCTGGTAGAGGCCATGCATCGACATGTGGGAAGACTGTTGGAAGCCGGTGACAATACGGAGGCGTGCGAATGGCTTGACGAGTTGATTCGATATGCGATTCCGGAACGACGCCTGGGAGGCGAAGAGCTTAGAGAGTTTTCGTCCCCATCCGAGGATGGGGGATCGGTACAGGAGGTCGCCTTGGTCGTGATCATGGCGTTGATTGGTCGCGCATTCGAGTTAGGAAACTTCGACGTTTTGAGTCATATCCAGGCCACGTGGTTCAAGCGCGATGGATTAGTAGAGATGTCAGCTGCGTTGGCGTCGAGCGTCTCAGTGGTTGTGAACAACGTTCCTCGGCTCTCCGAGGTGTGGGCGTCCTGGAGACACGACCAACGCCAAGCCGGAGAGTGGGAGGCGAGTGAGACTTTCCCTAGTGATCAGTACGTACTCGTTGCCTATCTATGGCTAGCGTCCCGCCCTGAACTTGGTGAGTCCATCAGGGCGCTTCCAGTTGATGATGCCGCGGCGATCGAGCGGCTCAGAGAATTGTGGAGGGCACATGGCCAGTTACTTGTGAAGATGTTCGATAGTGGTGGTCCGGAGCAAATCCAAACGCATGCGCTCATCGCTCAGTGGTTGGGACTCACAAGTGGCAGCTAGCGACACCTAGACTGTCAGCGTCTACGGCACGATGAAAGGACTTCCAAATGCCCAACATCCCGACTGAAGCGCAGGTTCTGCAGTGGATGGACGAGCTCTCGAACTGGGGGCGCTGGGGCGATGACGACCAGCTAGGGACGCTGAACCTCGTCACGCCTGAGGTGCGGCGCGCTGCAGCGGCGCTCGTCTCGGAGGGCGTCTCCGTGTCCTGCGCCTGGGACATCGAGAACACCCACGAACCCGACCACGCGATGGGCACGCCGCAGCGCTTCATGGTGATGACCGGCGAGAGCGCCGCCGCGCAGGCCGAGCGCGGCGCGCGGATGGCCGGCGCGCTCGAGTTCTTCGGGCTCGTCTACCACGGCTACGCGATCACCCACCTCGACAGCCTCTGCCACATCTTCTGGGACGGCCAGATGTACAACGGCAAGCCGGCGCACCTGGTCAACGCGATGGCCGGCGCGACGCACCACGCGATCACCGAGCTCAAGGACGGGATCGTCACACGCGGCGTGATGCTCGACATCGCGGCGCTGAAGGGCGTCGACTGGCTGGATCCGGGCGAGGGCGTCTTCCCCGAGGACCTTGAGGCGGCCGAAGAGCGGCAGGGCGTCAAGGTGCAGTCGGGCGACGCGGTGCTGCTGCGCACCGGCTACGGCAAGCGCAAGCGCGAGGTCGGCCGCGAGGCGCTGCTTGAGACGGGCTTCCCCGGCTGGCACGTCGCCTGCGCGCCGTGGATCCGCGAGCGCGGCGTCTCGGTGATCGGCGCCGACACGGCGACCGACGTCAACCCCTCCGGCTACAGCGGGTTCCAGATCCCGTTGCACGCCGTCGGGATCGTGGCGATGGGGCTGTGGCTGATGGACAACATGCAGCTGGAGGACCTGGCCGAGGCGTGCAACCGCTACAACCGCCACGCCTTCCAGTTCATTCTCAGCCCGCTGCGGATCATCGGCGGTACCGGTTCCCCCGCCAACCCGCTGGCGATCTTTTGAGATCCCTCGCTCCCCCCTGCGGGGGGAGCTGCCGAAGGCTGAGGGGGGAGGTCTGCGCGCGACCACCAAGCCTGCAAGGTCCCCCCTCAGTCGCTCCGCGACAGCTCCCCCCCGTGGAGACCTGCGCGTAAGTCCCACTGCTCCGACCTTCCCTGCCGGTGGCGGTGTCACGAAGTGACGGTGGGGAGCTTCCGCAATCTGGTGAGGGCGCGCCCGGAGCCCCCCTCTGCCTGCGGCATCTCCCCCCGCTCCGCGGGGGGAGAGGGGAAATGGAGATTACGCGCAGGTCTCCCGTGGGGGGGGAGCGGGAAACAGAGGGATTACGCGCGCACGATCGTCAGGCGTTCGGCGTCAGGTGCACCTTGATCGAGAGGCTGCTCTTGTTGAGCGCCGCGTCGAACGCCTCGTTGACGGCGTCGAGGCCGTAACGGTGTGTGACCAGCGAGCGGGCCTCGTCGCGGCAGCCGGTTAGCATCTCCAGCGCCTTCTGATAGTCGGGGACGCGCCCGCCCGGTGCGGCGTAGGTGACCGCTCCGATGATCGTGAGTTCGCGCCCGAGCAGCGTTAGCGGGTTGAGCCCGGCGTCCTCGATCGCGAAGACGCCCAGGACCACCACGCGGCCCAGCCGGCGCACCGCGGCGACCGACGTGCGGATCGTGTCGGCGTGCCCGCCCACGCACTCGGCGACCACATCGATCGCGTCGTCGGCCGCCAGCTCGGCCAGCCGCTGTGTGCCCGCGTCGTCGTCGCCGATCACCTCCGCCGCGCCGAGGTCGCGCGCGAGCTGTTGCTGGTGTGGGTAACGGGCCAGCACGATGGTCTGCGCGCCGTACGCCTGCGCTGCGAGCTGCGCGGTCAGACCGATGCTGCCCGCGCCGATCACGAGGACCGTTTCGCCGGCCGCGAGATTGGCTTCCTCGAAGCCGTGCACGGAGCAGGCGAGCGGCTCTGCGATCGCCGCCAGCTCGCCGTCGATCCCCTGCGGCGCCGCGAAGACCGCCTGCTGGGGCGCGATCACCTGCTGCGCCATGCCGCCGTCGACGGCGATGCCGATCAAGCCGCCCGCGACCTGGCACTGGTTGTAACGCCCGGCGGCGCAGTGCTTGCAAGAGCCGCAGCGCAGCAGCGGCTCGACGCCCACGATGTCGCCCTCGCGTAGGCCGGTGACGCCGGCGCCGGTCGCAGCGACGATTCCGCCAATCTCGTGGCCAGGGGTGCGCGACGGCGACGGAACGAAGTCGCCGCGGTACCAGTGCAGGTCCGAGCCGCAGATACCGGCGTTGATCACCTCCACCAGCACATCGTTGTCTTCAGGCGTGGGATCGGATTGGTCGAGCACGCTCAGCGTGCGGTCAGCGTTCCAGGCGGCTCGGCGCATTTGCCACGCCCTTTCATGCCCGCGCAGCCATCGCGGGGCGCCAAGGCTACCAGTTCAGCCCGCCCGCCGGCCCGAGATAGGCTGCCGCCATGTTCTCTGCCTGGCGACCGATCGCTCTGGCGCTGCCGCTGATCGCGCTGCTGGCGATCATCGTTCTGTTCTTCGGCATTCGCGATGATCCCTCGTCGCAGAAGGTGGCCGCGCGGCTCAGCGACACGCACGAAGTGCGGCTGATCGGCGGAGATCGGCCGGCCACGCTCGCGCTGCCGTTCCGCTTCGACGCGGCCAGGCCGATCCTGCTCGTCGTGTCGCTGCACGCGTACGGGAGCAATGCCTGGAAGCACGATCAGTACCTACGCCTGAGCCAGGCGACCAGCCTCGAAGGCGCCGCGATTCTGTTGCCTCAGGGTCTCAAGGATGCTGACGGCAAGCGGTTTTGGAACGCCAGTGACTGGTGCTGTGACTTCGGCCCAACCGGCGTCGACGACGTGGCCTATCTGAGAGCGTTGATTCAGGAGGCTGAAACGATCATCACGATCGACCGGGTGGCGGTCGTCGGCCATTCGAGCGGCGGCTTCATGGCTTGGCGCCTCGCGTGCGAGGGCGTCCCGAAGCTGGTTGCAATCGCATCGATCACGGCGGTCGCGGGCGCCTCGGCTGCCGAGCCGCCTGAGTGCGAGGGCGCTTCGCCCGTCTCGGCGCTCCACCTCCACGTGGACGGGGACGAGGACGAGCTCGCGGGTTACAGCGGCGCGGATGGCGAAGACGACTACGCCGGCGCTGTCGAAGCGATGCGACGCTGGGCCGCGCGCGCCGGGTGTGAGATCGAGCCCGCTGAGTTGCAGGGCGCGGGCAACCTCGAACGAGACGTCAGTGGAGCGGTCGTGTCGACCCACCGCTGGGAAGACGGGTGTGCGGGGCCGAGCATCATCGAGATCTGGACGATCGACGGCGGCGACGACAATCCCGACTTCGATGAAACGGTCGGCGCGCTCCTCGTCGGCTGGCTGAAATCGGCCCCGGCCGCGCAGTGAATCACCGGCCGACGTAGCGCAGTGCGTGAAATTGTCCGCCTGTACGCTGGCCCCTGTGCGCATCCTGATCACCGCATTCCTGGGCCTGCTGACGCTCGCCGCATTGCTGCTCGCGGCCGGTTGTGGCGGCGAAGACCGTCCGCAGGAGGAGCCGTCGCCTTCCGTCGCGGCGCAGGGAGATGATCCCGCGCAGCAGGAACAACTGGCCGCTGCGGACGCGACGAGCGACGCAGCGCAGCAGCAGACTGACGCGACCACCGATCAGCAGCAACAGCAGGCGCAAGAGCAGGTGGAGCCGCAGGTCCAACAGGCGGCTCAACAGCAGTCGCAACAGCAGGTGCAAGCTCAAGCGCAAGAGCAGGTGCAGCAACAGGCTCAGGCCCAGACCGAAGCCGTCGCAGATCGCACGCCGATCCAGCTGGGCGGCGATCGACCCGCGACGCTGCTGCTGCCGGGTGACCTCAGCGCGCCGATCCCGCTCGTCTTGCTGCTGCACGGATACACGATGAGCGCCGACAGCATCGATCGGTTCTTCGGCATCTCTGCCCGCGTCGAGACCGATCGGTTCGCGTTGATCGTGCCCGACGGGACCCAAAATGCCTCTGGCGACCGGTTCTGGAACGCGACGCCGCAGTGCTGCGATTTTTCCCGACAGCAGATCGATGATGTCGCGTACCTGTCCATGCTGGTCGCGGAGGCGCGCAATCACGCGGAGTTCGACCGCCTGTATCTGATCGGCTACTCGAACGGCGGCTACATGTCGTACCGCCTCGCCTGCGAGGGGCTCACGGGGTTGACGGCGATCGTCAGCCTGGCCGGCAGCTCGTTCGTCGACGCCGAGCAGTGCCTCTATGGGTCCCCGATCTCGGTGCTGCAGATCCACGGAGATGCCGACATGTTGGTGCCCTATGCGAGCGGAGACGCGCGGCCGCCGGGCGCGGTCGAGCTCGTCACGCGTTGGGCCGAGCGTGCTGGCTGCGGCACTGACGCCGTCGTGGAGCTCGATCCGATCGACCTCGACGGTCTCGTCAGTGGCGCGGAGACGACTGTGCAACGCATCCGGGAGGGCTGCGTCGACGGCATCACTGTCGAACTCTGGACGATGCAAGGCGTCGGCCACGTGCCGCGCCTCACGCCCGCCGTGTTCGCGGAGCGCGTCCTCGCCTGGCTGCTCAACGACGCCCGTGCCCCGGCCGAGTCGTGACCGACCATGCCCTCCACGAGTTGAACATCGAGGCGCATCAGCGCGTCGTAGTCGCGTTCGCGGCCGACCTCGATCGCACGGCGGCCGTGGAGCTCGCGCACCGCATCGGAGCGCATCTCGACCGCGCGCGTGTGAGCGTCGCGCGACGTTGCTACATCATCGGCAGCGGAGCGGGCTTCGACGACACCAACGTCGCGCTGCTGCTCGCCGCGCTCGAACCGATCGTCGATCCTGCGACGCTGATGCTGCACGATCCCGATGACGCCGACGCGCTCTGGTTCCAGCGTCGTCCGCCAGGAGTGGTGCGCGGGGGCATATTTCTCAACAGCGCCTGGATGGGCGCCGGCGTCCGCATCGCCGTCGGCGACCCCGCTCAGGTCCTGGCCGGGCTGGCCGCCTGGTTCGTCCCGCGAGCCGAGCTCGATCCGGATCTCGACCTCAACGCCAATGTGATCCTGACGCCCGATTAGCAGCGCCGCGCCTCTCCGTCATCCTCTGTGCTCCCGCCATTCCTCCCGCCCCCTGTCGGTCAGTCCCGCCCTGTCCGTCAGTTCTGCCCTCTCAGTCAGTCCCGCCTCCTTCCGTCACACCGGCCCCTTCCGTCACACCGGCCCTGTCCGTCACACCGGCCCTGTCCGTCACACCCGCCCTGTCCGCCACACCCGCCCTGTCCGCCACACCCGCCCCTTCCGTCATTCCTGCGGAGGCAGGAATCCATGCGATCGGTGGGGGTCAAGGGCACTCCCAATGTTCGACGGCACCCGATCCCGCGCGGCGCTCTGGTGGGCCGTCGGATGGATGGAGGCACGTCGCGCGGTTGGGTGGTCGCCTGGATTCCTGCCTGCGCAGGAATGACGGAGGGGGCGCAGGAATGACGGAGGGCAGCGCAGTCGGTGCCCTGACTAGCCCCTCGGCAGGCCGAGGCCGCGGGTGGCGATGATGTTGCGCTGGATCTCGCTCGTGCCTCCTTCGATCGTGTTCGCGATCGAGCGGAGGAAGCTGTACTGGTAGCGCCCCCGGCGCGGCGCGTAGGGGTCGCCGCTGCCGAGCTGGCCGTAGAGGCCCATCACCTTCATCGCGGTCGCCTGGATGCGCTGATTCAGCTCCATCGCGTAGAGCTTCGCCATCGACGCCTCGTAGTTGGGGATCAGGCCCTGGCTCTGCATCGAGACGATCCGGTACGAGATCATCATCGCCGTCTGCGCCTCGATGTAGCGGTCGGCCAGCGCGAAGCGCGTCTCCTCGTTCTCGCCCAGTGAAGAGATCCCGCTGCCGCGGTTCTCCTTCGCGAAGTCGATGACGTGCTCAACGCCCTGACGCATGCCGACCGCCGAGCCGATGCTGCTGCGCTCGAAGTCGAGCGTCGTCACCGCGCCGTACCAGCCGCGGTCGACCTCGCCGAGAATGTGCCGGCTGGGAATCCGCACGTCCTCGAAGAAGACCTCGTTGAACTCGTGGGTGTTGGTCATGTTGACCAGCGGCCGCACCTCCACGCCCGGCGAGTGCATGTCGAGCATGAAGTAGGTGATGCCCTTGTGCTTGGGCGCGTCGGGGTCGGTGCGGGCCAGCATGATCATCCAGTCGGCGCGGTGCGCGCCGGAGGTCCAGATCTTCTGCCCGTTGACGACCCAGTCGTCGCCGTCCTTGACGGCGCGGGTCTGCAGCGAGGCCAGGTCGGAGCCGCTGCCCGGTTCCGAATAGCCCTGACACCAGACCGCCTCGCCGCTGAGGATCGGCGGCAGATGCTCAGCCTGCTGCTCCTCGGTGCCGATCGTGATCAGCGTGGGCCCGGCCATGCCGATCGCGATGCCGCCCGGTCGCGGCGCGCGCGCTTCGGCCATCTCTTCGTTGAAGATGAACTGCTTCATCACGCTCAGGCCGGCGCCGCCGTACTGCTCGGGCCAGGCGGGCGCGATCCAACCGCGCTGCGCCAGCTCGCCCTCCCAGGCGCGCATTGAGGGGGTGCGGTCGAACATCGCGGCCTGACGCCCCTCGGTGCGAATCTGCGCTCGCCGCGGCTCGTATTCCGAGCCGATGAAATCGCGCACGACCGTGCGGAACGTCGCTTCTTCGCCGTTGTCTTTGAAGTCAACCATGTCGCCGCTCCCCGCTCGCGTGTCGCCGTCGGCCCGTCAGATGTCCTCAGGGTATCGCACAGGTACCATGAATTTTCGAACATCGCGCGAAGGAGAGGGCTGAATGGTTCGTCGAGCGCTGGTTGAGGACGATGCGCGCCGGCTGCTCGGCGGCTCGCCCGTGCTGATCGTCACGACGCGGTGGCGGGCCGTCGCCAACGCCGCCCCAATCGCCTGGGCGATGCCGATCAGCATCAACCCGCCGCTGATCGCGATCGCCGTGCACCCCTCGCGCCGGACCCACGACATGATCAAGTTCGGCGAGGAGTTTGTGATCAACATCCCCTCGCGCGTCCTGCTCAATCACACCCAGTGGATGGGCATGGTGAGCAACTCGATGGGCGACAAGCTGGAAGCCTCGCGCGTCCCGTCGTTCCGCGGACGCGAAGTCGATTCGCCCTTGCTCGAGGGCTGCGTCGGCTGGATCGAGTGCACGATGTTCGACTTCTACACGCTGGGCGATCACACCCTCTTCATCGGCAAGGTCGTCTCCGCCCAGGCCGACACCGACGGCTTCGACTTCAACACAGGCATGTGGACGCTCGACGACGACGAGTACAAGCCGCTCATGTACCTCGGCGGCCGCGCCTACAGCCTGCTCGGCGAGGCCTTCAACGCCACCGTCGAGCAGCGCAGCGTCGAACAGATGCAGGAGGAAGGCCTCGGCATCGAGCTGGAGTCGGCTGAGGAGGAGCGGCGGATCAAGCGCGAAGAAGCGGCCGAACGGCGCGATGAGGACGAGCGCCGCGGCGAGTTTGAGCCCGACACGTCAAGCGAGCCCCGCGCCCTCCCCGAAGCATGAGCCATCGGCTCGCCGGCGCCCTGATCGCGGTTGTCATCGCGATCTTCGTCGCGACCGCGATTCCGCTGATCTCTCTCGCTGACCAGGTCCGAGCGGATTCGCCCGCCGGCGAGGCGAGCGTGCGCGTGATCGCGCGGATGGCTCCGGCCGATCGGCTCGAGTTCGGACTGCACGTCGACGGGCGGACCGAGCTTCCGCAGCTGCGTTTCGTTTCACGCTCCGTAGAAGGTCATCGCTGGCTGCACAGCTCAGCGATTGAGCTCGGTGATGGGCGGAGCGTTCAGGTGCTCGCGCGGCGTCTGGCCGATGGCCGCATCGAAACCGCCCTGCGCATCGTCGGTGTCGAGGAAATCCTTCAGCCGCGTCTGCGCTTCATCGCGGCCGAATTGACGCACTACCGCTGGCTACGGAGTAGCGAGATCATCATCCCGGCTGCAGAAGCCGAGCCGGGCGAAGCCGTCGCGGGCAGGGGCGTCCTGACAACCGGCGCGGACCACAGCTGTGCCGTGACGGCCGACGGATCGATCGAGTGCTGGGGGTCCAACGAGTTCGGGCAGTCGGACCCGCCCGCCGGCCAGTACTCGGAGGTCAGCGCGGGTAGCACGCACACGTGCGCCTTGACCCTCGCGGGCCAGGTCCGCTGCTGGGGTGCGCCCGGCGACGCACGAATAGCTGCACCGCAAGGTCGTTACACGTCGATCGACGCCGGCTACGACCACACCTGCGCGCTCTCCGAGTCGGGCGAAATCGTGTGCTGGGGATGGAACGAGGACGGCCAGGCCACTCCGCCGTCGGGCAGCTTCACGGCGGTCAGCGCCGGCCGCTGGCATAGCTGCGCGATCGACGACGCCGGGGAGGCGACCTGCTGGGGCGGCAACGATTGGGGCCAGTCGGAAGCGCCGGAGGGCAGCTTCGCGGCGATCAGCGCCGGCGGCGCGCACTCCTGCGCGCTGACCGATACGGGCGAGCTGCACTGCTGGGGCTACGGCGGCGACGGACAGCTGGAGCTCGTGGGCGGGCAGTATGCGTCGGTCAGCGCCGGCGGCTGGCACACCTGCGTGATCGATGCGGCGGGCGAACTGCTGTGCCGCGGCTGGGACGGGCACGGGCAGAGTGACGCTCCCGTCGGCGAGTACGCGTTGGCCAGCGCCTCCGAGGAGCACACCTGCTCGGTCACCGCCGAGGGCGCGGTGCGCTGCTGGGGCCGCAACGGCTACGGCCAGACCGATTCGCCGTCCGGCCGCTACACAGCACTGGACGCGGGGCTCGTTCACACCTGCGCCGTCGGCGAGTCGCGTGAAGTGTCATGTTGGGGCGGCAACGGCGATGGACAAGCGGACGCGCCTGACGGTGAGTTCGCCGACGTCGGGGCCGGCGGCGCGCATACCTGTGCGATTGACCTGTCCGGCGAGCTGACCTGCTGGGGCTGGAACGGCTATGGCCAGCTCGACGCGCCTGCGGTCGATCACTACGCATCGGTTGCCGCCGGCATGTCGTTCTCCTGCGCGCTGACGCAGGCGGGCGAGCTGTCCTGTTGGGGGCGCAACGACGCCGGTCAGCTCGATGCACCCACCGGGCAGTTCGAGCAGGTCAGCCTGGGACAGGCTCATGCCTGCGCGTTGAGCGCAGTGGGCGAGCTGACGTGCTGGGGCCGCGGCGCCGAGGGCCAGACCCGGACGCCTGCGGGGCGGTTCATATCAGTCGCCGCCGGCTCGAGCCACACCTGCGCGGTCCGCGAGACTGGGGGGCTCACGTGTTGGGGCGAGAACGACTTTGGCCAGACCGATGCACCCTCAGGGATCTACACCGCTGCGTCCGCCGGCGATCACCACGCCTGCGCGCTGAACGAGTCCGGCGAGGTGACATGTTGGGGGCAGAACGTCTGGGGTCAAGCAGACGCGCCGACGGGACCCCACACATCGTTGGTCGCTGGAGTCGAGCACAGCTGCGCGCTGAATGACGCCGGCGAGATCGTCTGCTGGGGCGCCTCGGTCACCGGCCAGACCGACGTGCCTCACGCGCTGCAGCAGCCCGGCGCCGTGACGACCGGAAGCGGCGCGGGGTGAAGCCGACGCCGCTGGGCCGCATCGTCCACGGCGACAACCTGCCGATTCTGCGCTCCCTGCCCGACGCGGCGGTCGACCTGGTCTACACCGACCCGCCGTTCAACACCGGCGGCAGCCGCGCCCACACCGCGATCTCCGTCGTCGCCGACGAGGCCGGCGACCGCGCAGGCTTCGGCGGTCGCCGCTACCGCACGACCGAGCGCTCGACCCTCGCCTGGGCGGACCGGTTCGACGACTACCTCGAGTTCCTCGAACCGCGTCTGCGGGAGATTCAGCGCGTGCTCGCGCCGACGGGCGCGCTCTATCTGCATCTGGACGCGCGCGAGGTGCACTACGTGAAGGTGCTGCTCGACGAGATCTTCGGGCGCGATCACTTTCTCAACGAGATCATCTGGGCCTACGACTTTGGCGGCCGCCCGAAACGGCGCTGGCCGGCCAAGCACGACAACATCCTCGTGTACGTCTGCGACCCGCAGCGCTACACCTTCAACACCGACGAGATCGATCGCATCCCCTACATGGCCCCTGGCCTGGTGGGCCCCGAGAAGGCGGCGCGCGGCAAGCTGCCCACCGATGTCTGGTGGCACACGATCGTCGGCACCAACGCCCACGAGCGCACCGGCTACCCGACCCAGAAACCCGAAGCGTTGGCTGAGCGGATCCTGCGCGCCGCCAGCGATCGCGGCGACCTGGTGCTCGACCCGTTCGCGGGCAGCGGCACGGTCGGCGCCGTCGCCGAGCGCATCGGGCGCCGCTACCTGCTGATCGATCAGAACGCCGACGCGATCAACGTGATGCGCGCGCGTCTGCCCGACGCCGTCGTCGATTAGCCCCGCAGCGCCGGCGCCACCCGCTCCATGATCAGCGTCATCGAGCGCACGACCTGGTCGTGCGGGATCATCCCGCCGGTGTTGCACCAGGTCAGGAAGTGTCCGACGCCGTAGCGCTCACGCAGCGCGGCCAGCTTCTCGGTGACCTCCTTGACGCTGCCGATCACGCACACTTCGTCCAACAGCTGCTCCAGGTTCGAGGGCCGATTGCGCTGCATCAGGGGCGGCAGGTTGTTCGGGTCGCCGCCGCGGCTGCGGAGCGTACGCAGGCCGGTGCTGGCGATCACGTTCATGTAGCTCGCCACGCTGGCCCGCGCCTCGTCGCGCGCCTGCTCGCTGGTCTCCGCCACGTGCACGGGCAGCGCCAGGCCGACTTCTGTCGCGGCCGGCCGCACCCCTTCGCGCTCCGTGCGTTCCTCCCAATACTTCGCGTAGCGGCGGTCCAGATCTTCGTGGAACGCCGTGATCGGCGACGCGAACACGGGCCAGCCCTCTGCGATTGCGCGTTCGAACGACTCGTCGCTGTTGGCCGCCAGCCGAATCGGCGGGCGCGGGCGCTGCACCGGCTTGGGCACGACGTTGACGTTGTCGTAGTCGAAGAAACGGCCGTGGAAGTTGACCGGCTCGTCGGACCAGGCCTGCAGGATGACCTCGATCGCTTCGTCGAACCGCGCCGCACGCTCACCGATCGGCACGCCGAAGCCGTTGAAGTGCTCGGCGATCGAGCCGCGGCCGATGCCGTATTCGAGCCGCCCGCCGGAGATGATGTCCAGCGTCGCCGCGTCCTCCGCCGCTCGGATCGGCTGCACGAGCGGAATCAGGGCCACCCCCGTGCCGAGCCGAATCCGCGTCGTCTGCGCCGCAGCCGCGGCGGCCACGACCAGCGGCGACGGCAGCACGGAGAACTCGCGCACGAAGTGCATCTCGGCCAGCCAGGCGAGATCGAAGCCCAGCCGGTCGGCCTCCACGATCTGTGCGATCGTGTCGCGGTAGCGCGACGGCACATCCTGCCCGTCCGCCTGCGGCAGCTGGAAGAAGAGCCCAAACTCCAACGGCGCGGTGTCAGCCATGCGACGCTCCCGTCATGGCAAGGCAGGCTACCGCAGGGCTGTGCGGGCAAGCTCCAGCCAGGGGCGCTGACGCGGGTCCAGTGCAACCGTGGCCAGCGGAGCCCAGCGCAATCGCACCGCAGCCTCTCGCCGCAGAGCCGGGGGGAGAGTGGTTCAGAGGATTCCTAGGAATCGGGCAGTGAGAGATAGACCGTGTCGGAGCGGGCCGACATGAACAGGTCGAAATTGAGCAGCTGATCGCGTCCGAGGAGGGAGGGCGTGTCCCAATTCCCGCGGCCGGCGTCGGGATCGTAGAGGTCGTCAGGGTTTGGTTTGGCGACCAAGACGGAATCTGAGATCCGTTCGGGCGTGTCCACATCGTCGTACAGGGTGAGGGAGAGATCCATTCGGACTGCGACGATCTCTTCCCCGCCGGCCCCCAGCGTGATGACACGATTGGGGTGATCGTCGAAGTTGATCCGGCCGAGTGCCTCACCGAGCACCCGTCGGGCGTCACGGGGGTAGAGCGTGGTCATCTCAGCTCCCGTGTCGATCTGGAAGTCGACGCGCTCGCTACGCTCGCCGCGCTCGCTCCCGAGCAACTGCAACTCGATCGCGGGCGCGAACCGCTCCGGGGGTGCGACCCCGCCTCCACGTTCAAGGAGTAGGAATGCCCCACGGAAGATGCGCACTTCCGGGTGACCCGCAGCTAGCCGGCGCCCGCCGGGCGGCGTCGTAGGACGGGGCTCATGGCGGCCGCGCGGGTCGGTGGCTCGAGCTGGTCGTAGGCTTCAAATAGCTCTCTGAGGCCGTCGAACACGAGCAATTCGCCTCCCCGAACGATCAGGTAGTCCTTGTCCGGATGCTCGGTCTGGATCTCGACGTGATGCGCCTTCCAGTACTCCCGGTTTGCCCGCGACTCGCGGTGAATCGCCAGCTTTGCCCCTGTCAGCGGCTGCGGCGTGTGCTTCGCACTCTGCCCCGCCCCGGCATCCGTCGTCTCGGTCGTCATCGCCGCCTCCGCACTGTGCTCTTGACATGGTATCGCTCGGGGCCACCGCCGCGCCTGCTCGCCGTATACTCGTCATGCAAATCAGCAGGGAGCCCCCAATGACCACCGCCACCTACACCATCCAGGATTTCGTGCGCGAAGCGCAGCGAATCGTTGATCGGGGGGACAGCGCCGAACGCACGATCGCGGCGATCTCCGGCGGCCTCGAGCGGATCATCAACCGACCCGACTGCCTCACCGATCTGCCCGGCCGCAACGATCCCAACCCCGACGAGGGGTTCTCGATCCACCGCAGCGACAACCTGACGATCAACGCCGTGGTCTGGGCGCCCGACAGCGGCGCGCCGATCCACAACCACAACGGCTGGGCGATGGAGGGCGTGATCTCCGGGATCGAGCTGAATCGCAACTTCGACCGCACCGACGACGGCGCGGTCCCCTGGTACGCGACGCTCGAGGAGCGCGATCCCACGCGCGTGCAGCCGGGCGAGACCACCTTCCTGCCCGAGCCGCCCTCCGACATTCACGCGGTCGAGATCCTGCACGGCAAGACCGTCGCGATCCACGTCTACGGGCTCGACCTCTACACGCAGTGGCGCTACCGCTTCGACCTCGAAACCGGCAAGGTCACGCCGTTCGGGATGCGCTCACGCGCCTAACTCACGGATTGCGAGGGGGGCATCGACATGGGCAAGCTGGACGGCAAGGTCGCACTGATTTCCGGCGGCTCGCGCGGGCAGGGCGAGGCGCAGGCGCGCCTGTTCGCGCGCGAGGGCGCGTCCGTCGTGCTGGCTGATGTGCTCGACGCGGAGGGAGAACTCGTCGCCGCCAGCATCAACGACACCGGCGGCGACGGCGTCTATCACCACCTCGACGTCACCCAGCAGAGCGAATGGAAGGCCACGGTTGACGCCGCTGTCGAGCAGTACGGACGCCTCGATATCCTGATCAACAACGCGGGTATTGCGCGCGTGAAGCTGATCGAGGAATCCTCGCTGCAGGACTACCTCGACGTGATCATGGTCAACCAGATCGGCGTCTGGCTGGGCATGCAGGCGGCGATTCCGGCGATGAAAGAGGCCGGCGGCGGCTGCATCATCAACACGTCGTCCACGGCAGGGCTGGAAGGCTATCCGGGGCTCGGCGCGTACGTGTCGTCGAAGTTCGCAGTGCGCGGCATGACGAAGGTCGCGGCGCAGGAGCTGGGCCAATTCAATATCCGCGTGAATTCAGTGCACCCCGGACCGATCGACACACCGATGATCCGAGATCCGCAGATTGCGGCGCGCGAGCCGGGCGATGTCAGCTTCAACGGGCCGATTCCGCGCGTGGGCCGTCCCGAGGAAGTGGCCGCGATGATGCTCTTCATCGCAGCGGACGCCACGTACAGCACCGGCTCGGAGTTTGTGATCGATGGCGGTGTTACGGCCGGCTCGTCGCTGAATCGCAATCGCGATTGACGCACGCGACGAGTCGTCGCGGGATCGAGGGAGGATCAATATGGGCAAGCTCGATGGACAGGTCGCACTGATCTCAGGCGCTGCTCGCGGCCAGGGTGAGGCGCAAGCCCGCCTCTTCGCCCGCGAGGGCGCTGCGGTCGTGCTCGGCGACGTGTTGGAAGCCGAGGGACAGCGAGTCGCGGAGAGCATCATCGATGCCGGCGGCCAGGCGATGTTCCGCAAGCTTGATGTGTCCGACCAGTCGAACTGGGCGGAGATGGTTGAGCAGACGACCGGGCAGTTCGGCAAACTGAGCATCCTGATCAACAACGCTGGCATCCTGCGTGCTGCACTGATCGAGGATTCATCGCTCCAGGAGTATCTCGAGGTCATCAAGATCAACCAGATTGGCGTCTGGCTGGGGATGCGAGCTGCGATCAAGCCGATGCGCGAAGCCGGCGGCGGCTGCATTATCAATACGTCGTCCACCGCCGGATACGAGGGCTATCCGGGTCTCAGCGCCTACGTCTCCTCGAAGTTCGCGGTGCGCGGCATGACCAAGGTCGCCGCGATCGAACTGGGCCCGTACAACATTCGCGTCAATTCGGTCCATCCCGGGCCGATCGACACGCCGATGGTGCGCGATCCGCGGATCGGCGGCCGGACAGAGGGTGCGATCTCCGTTGACGCGCCGATCGCTCGCGCCGGTCTGCCCGATGAGGTGGCCAAGATGATGCTCTTCATCGCCGCCGACGCAACCTACAGCACTGGCGCAGAGTTTCAGATCGACGGCGGCCAAATGTCGGGCAGGTCGGTTCCGGTCGCCGAGTAAGCTCTGCCTCACGGCAGGAGGCCAATGATGGGCAAGCTCGATGGCAAGGTCGCACTGATTTCCGGCGGATCGCGCGGACAGGGCGAGGCACAGGCGCGGCTGTTCGCTCGCGAAGGCGCTGTGGTAGTGATCGGCGATGTGCTCGAGCAGGATGGTCAGCGGCTGGCCGAGAGCATCATCGACGCGGGCGGTCAGGCGGCGTTTCAGCGCCTTGATGTGACCGCTGAGTCGGACTGGGCGGCGATCGTTCAGCGGGCTCGGGACGAGTTCGGTCGGCTCGACATCCTGATCAACAACGCGGGGATTCTGCGCAACCAGCCGATCGAGCACTTATCGGTGGATGAGTACCGCGAGGTCATCGAGGTCAATCAGGTCGGGGTGTTCCTGGGGATTCGCGCGGTCATTGAGGCGATGCGAGAGGCCGGCGGCGGGGTGATCATCAACACCTCTTCGACCGCAGGGCTTGAGGGCTACCCCGACGCAGCGGCATACGTGTCGTCGAAGTTTGCGGTCCGTGGGCTAACCAAGACAGCGGCGCTGGAACTCGCGGTGGACAACATTCGGGTCAACTCGGTGCACCCGGGCCCGATCGACACGCCGATGGTGACCAATTCCGACACTGTTCGAAACGAAGCAGGGGATGTCGAGATCGGCGCGCCGCTCGGACGTTTCGGGTACGCCGCTGAGGTCGCAAAGATGATGCTCTTCATCGCCGCCGATGCGACCTACAGCACCGGCGCGGAGTTTGTGATCGACGGCGGCCTCACCGCCGGCCGCTCAATCTGACCGTCGCAGGGGTAGCCCAACGGGCGGAACTCGCTTCCGCCTGCGAAGGGGACTACGTTCCAGCGTGCGTAGAGCCGGGTGGATCCGCGGGGTGACGCGCAGGTTGGGGGCCACCTCGCGATGTGAGTGCGAAGTTCAGCCCGACAGGTCCGGCTGTTGCACCGCGCGGGTGCATGTGATCGTACGACTCGTGTGATCGATGTTGTAGAAGACCGAGAGCGCCGGTTCGCCGACCAGTCGGGAGTACGCCAAACCCGCGTCCAACAGATGGCCGAACAACGGATTCCGCTCGAGCGCCCACCGCAGCGCCGTGAATCTCTCTTCCCATCTCGCTGTACCGACCAGGCGCTCGGCGTCGCGTCTCGCGTCGTCTGTGATCACGACCGCATAGCCGTCAACCGAGGGCATCCGCTATCGGCGCTGACGTTCCAGCCGAACCCGCTCGGCGAGTTCCTCAGTTTCCCGATCAGGGGGCTCGGAGCTCAGCCAGGCGGTTTCGTAGGGGATGGTCTCACGATCATGGGCGAGCTCCCAGCCCGGCTCGCGGTGGGAGTAGTCAGAGACTTCGCGCGCGGTCTTGCCACGGAAGAACTCCATGATCATCGCGATCAGATTGCGCTCATTCTCGCTGAAGCTGTCAGCGGCGCCGCAATCGTCCTCATCGATCACGAGGCGTTGCTGAATACCGGTGAAGTAAGGCCGCTGCTCGATGTGGGCGGCGCCTGTGTCGATCAGCATGTCGCGCGCCTGCAACATCTCGCGAGGCGCAGGCCCCTTCTGCAGCTTGAAGTAGGTCGCTCCGGTGAGCGGTTGGCCGAACATGCGGTAGGCCGAGCAATCGGCGTAGTAGAGGATCTTGTTGAGCTTGACTGCGCCGAAGGTCGGGTCGTCGATCGAGCCCCTGGCGATGAACGCCATCAGTTCGACGAATCGATCCTGGTCGAACTGGAATTCCTTGTGCGTAAGCGGGCTGGACACCGCACACCTCCGTCTGAATGCGAAGATATCCGATGGCGGGAGCTACCGGGCCAACGGCTTGGCGAACGAGATTTCGTGGCCGTCGGGGTCGGTGATGTGGAAGTAGCGCTCGCCCCACGCTGCGTCGCGCGGCTCGAACTGGGGCGCCAGACCGGCGGCGACGGCCGTCGCGTGCCACTCGTCGACATCGCTGACGTAGAAGATCGCGCGGCCCCAGAAGCCGTCCGACGGCGCTTCCGCGATCAGGTTGAGGTAACTCTCGCCGGCCCGATACGAGGTGAAGCCGGCCTGCGGCCCGCCGTAGATGCGCTCGAACCCGAGTGCCTCGTAGAACGCCGTGCTGCGCGCCATGTCAGCCGCCGCCAGCGTGACCGCGCTGAGCGCCGTGACCCGGCTCACGTGAGATCCATGAACGGGTTGTGCGCCACCTCCCACAGATACCCGTCGGGGTCGCTGAAGTAACCCGAGTAGCCGCCCCAGAATGTCGCCTCCGCGGGCTTCGCAATCGTCGCGCCCGCGGCCGCGGCCTCTGCGAGCGTCGCGTCGACCTCGGCCGGCGACGCGACGTTGTGCGCCAGCGTGATCGTGGGCGTGCCCGATCGGCTGTACGCCACGTCCGCCTCTGCCGCGAAATTCTCCTTCGGGAAGAGCGCGAGCCAGGTCCCCTCGAGCGCGAAGAAGACGATCCCGGCGCCGTCTTCATAGTCGTGCGTGGGCAGGCCGAGACCGTCGCGGTAGAACCGCAGCGACGCCTGGAGATCGGCGACGCCGAGCGTGATGATGTTGACCTTGGGCTTCACGGTGACCTCTCCGCGTGCAGACAGCAAACGGGGCGGAGCATGCGCCCCGCCCCGTCCTGTTGACTCGAACGAGTCGACCCGGCTGGCTGGTCGGTTAGAAGGCCAGCGCGGCCGGCTGAGCCTGACCGTTGGGCAGGCCCTGCGGCCACCAGTGGTCTTCCCAGCCCTCTTCGTCCCAGATGTGCTTCAGGTTGGGCAGCACTTCGCGGGCCGTGAGCTCGATGTTGGGGATCGCCAGCTCCTTGGGAATCGAGCCGAACTGGTTGAGGATCATCAGGTGCCCCACGTGGAGGGTCTTGATCACTTCCTCAAGCTGCTCGGTGACCTGGCTTGGCGTGCCGGCGACGATGTTGCCTTCACGAATCAGGTCGTTCCAGGTGATGTCGCTGTTCGCCTTCGAGGCCAGCATCTTCTCCTGGGTCTTCTCGCCCTTGAACTTGTCCGTGTCGCCGAAGATCGGCTTGAGGCCCTGGCTGCGCGTGAAGCCCTGCTCGATCGTCCGCACCGTGCGGTACCCGGGCGGGTCCGCGTAGCGCGGGTCGATGTGCAGCATCTTGTTGTAGAAGTACTCCGCGTGCGGGCCGAACTTGTCGGCCACTTCCTGCTCGCTCTCGCCGGTCGCGACCAGCTGCAGGAAGCCCGCCTGATAGGGGTTCAGCGGCTTCTCGCGCTGCTGCATCGTGCGCCAGAACCCGTCCACGTTCTTCTGCCCGGCCTTGTAGCCGCCGTAGGAGAGGTAGCAGTAGACGTAGTTGTGATCCGCGCACCACTCCCAGGTCTCGACCGAGCCGCCGCCGGGGATCCAGACGGGCGGGTGCGGCTGCTGAATCGGGCGCGGCCAGATGTTGACGTAGCGCAGCTGGTTGTAGCGGCCGTTGTAGGAGAACATCTCCGGCCGCGTCCAGGCCTGCGTGATCAGGTCGGCCGCCTCGTAGTACTTGTCGCGCAGGTGCGAGGGGTTCGCGCCGTAGCAGAAGCAGTCGTCCATCGGCGTGCCGACCGGGAAGCCGGCCACCAGCCGACCACCGGAGATGCAGTCGAGCATCGCGAACTCTTCAGCAACGCGCGTCGGCGGGTTGTAGAGCGCGATCGAGTTGCCCAGCACGACGATCGCGACATCCTTGGTGCGGCGGCACAGGTTCGCGGCCATCAGGTTCGGCGACGGCATCAGGCCGTAGGCGTTCTGGTGGTGCTCGTTGACGCAGATGCCGTCGTAGCCCGCGTTTGCGGCGGCCTCAAGCTCGTCGAGCCCGTCGTTGTACATCACGTGCGCCTTGGCCGGGTCGAACAGGTCCGACGGGACATCCACCCAGACCGAGTTGTGCTGCTCGGCGAAGTCAGGCGGCAGATCCCGATAGGGCATCAGGTGGAAGAACTCAAACTTCACGGCATCCTCCGGTAGTGCTTGCCGCAGCGCGATGCGCGGCTGGGGTTCCGAGGCAAGCTATCTGCTCGCCGCGGCTCGTGTCAATCGCGGGAATCTGGTCGTCTCGTGCTCGTTCGCTCTCCTAGGCCGGGAAGTCCGGGTGGTCGGTGTCCAGCCAGGAGTCGTCGTAGCGGTGCGACGCGTGGGCGAACTGGTAGACATCCTCAGAGTTGTTGACGTACGGCCACTCGACCTGCGGCGCGATCGAGTTCATCACCGCGGGCTGCCCGGTCATCCCGTCAACCCCGTGATCGGGGTGCACGCCGAGGAAGATCTTGAGCAACTCGGTGGCGGTGGTCTTGCGCTTGTCGGCGTCGAGCTCGCCCTTCATCCCCAGGATCATCTCTTCGGCGGGCGGGTAGTTGTACTGCGAGAAGTTGGAGCTCGCGCCTGCCACGTGCGTGAGGTTCCACTCGCCCGTCGGGTCGAGGTCCTGCGGCGGGTTCGTCCAGGCCGGCGTCTGGCCCGGGTGCGTGCCGTCGAGCAGTCGCTGCAGGATCACGGTGTAGGGCTGGATGTCCATCGACAGCTCGACGCCCAGCGCCTGCTCGTACATCGCGCGCACCGTCTCGGTGATCCCCGGGTAGGTCTGCTCCCAGACATCCGGCGTGATCCAATAGAACGTGCGGCTGCCCGGCTCGACGCCCGCCGCGCTCATCAGATCTCGCGCCAGCTTGATGTCGACATCGCGGTCCGCCCGGTAGCCGGGGAACGTGGCCAGCTCGTCCTGCGGGACCGTCCAGGCCTGGTTGAACCATGGCGCCTGAGCGATCGCGGAAACCTTCGCCGAGCCAAGATAGACCGCGTCGATCAGCTGGTAGCGGTCGGTCGCCACGTGGAAGGCGTAAGCCAGCCGCCGGTCCTTCCAGGGCGAGCCGAGCCCGTCTTCACCCTCCCACTCGTCGTTGAAGACGTAGCGAATCTGAATCGTGAAGCCGAAAGCCACATCGAACGACTTGTGGTCGGGGAAGTCATTCAGGATGGCCTCGACCTGCAGGCTCGAGAGCGGGAACCCGCCGATGTCGATGTTCTTGCCGCGATAGGCGGTGTCGACCGTCGTCGCGTCGGTGATGCTGTCGAACTCCAGCCGGTCGATATAGGGCAGCGGCTGGCCGTCGAAGCCCATCTTCCAAAAGTTGGGGTTCGCGTTCAGGTCAATGCCTTCGTCGGGGTCGTAGCTCTCCGGGATGTACGGACCCGTGCCCGAGGAGAGCTTGACGTTGGTCGACTCGTCGCGCCAGCGGTCGCCGAACTCCTCGATCGCCTCCGGCGAGGTCATCCACGAGAACGGTCCCAGATGCACGCCCAGATACGTCGAGTCGGGCGCTTCGGTCGTGAACTTGATGGTCTGCTCATCAAGCACTTCGATCGAGCTGGTCTGGCGGTACTTGGTCGACGAGAGGAACGAGGTGTCCTCGGTGCCGGTGGCGTCGACCGAGTCAATCTGCCGTTGCGCGTTGTAGCGAATGTCCTCCGCCGTGACCGCGCGTCCGCCCTCGGTCGGGAACTGGTCCCAGTAGGTCGCGCCCTGATCGACGCTGAAGATGTAGCTGGTCCCGTCGGGAATCTCGGGCAGCGACGCGATGTCCGACTGCATGATCCCGCGCTCTTTGTTCTGCCAGCGGATCAGGTAGTTCATGTACAGGCCCATCCAGAACTGGGTGGGACCGAACACGCCGCGGTGGGGGTCGAAGGAGTCGTGCGTCGCCGCCGGGCTGGAGAAGCGCATCGTGCCGCCGCGCTTGATCGGGGAGGCGTCGGCCGCGGCCACCGCCTCATCCTGCTCCTGTTGCTGCTGCTGCTGCTGCACCACCTGCTGCGCCTGCGCCTCAGCCTGCTGCTCGACGACCTCCGCGGCCGCCGGCGCGGCCTGCTGCACTGCGTCGTCGTCGTCGTCTCCGCAGCCGACCAGCGCGAGCCCCGCTGCGCCCACGCCGGCGCGGCCCGATGCGCGCAAGAGCGTTCGCCGGCTCACTCGTGCGGAGCGCATGCGCTGCCAGTAGTTCGCTCGCTCGGTCATGGTCGCCTCCATGTTCGACGCGTCTCCGCGTTCTGCGTATTGACCCCGCAGCGTACTCCCCCTTACAGACCTACGCTGGTCAGAGGCGCTCAATCGTCAGGCTGGCCTCGCCGATCGCGCCGAAACGCTCGGCCAGCCGCCCCGCCCGGTAGCGAAAGATCTCGCGCAGCCGCGGCCGCACCACGTAGATCGCGACCGGCCAGCTGAGCAGATCGAGCGGCAGCGACCAGTGCACGACGTCGATCGCTTCAACGCCGCCGATCGCGCCCGCGTCGACGGCTCGGAAGTGGTGCTCATGGTGCCAGAGGGCGTAGGGGCCGACGCGTTGCTGATCGGCGAAGTACAGCGGCGCCGCAACCTGCGTGATCTCGGTGACCCAGCCCAGCTCGATTCCGAGCAGCGGGCTGAGCCGATAGCTGATCATCATCCCCGGGTAGGCCTCGGCCGCGGGCTGGCTGGTCGCTCTGCTGGTCAGTCGGCCAGTCAGTCGGAAGTGCATGTCTGGCGGTGTGATCTCGGCCAGGTTGCTGGGGTCCGAGAAGAAAGCCCACGCGCTGTCCAGGTCGGTCGCGAGCGTCTGGCGGGCTTCGAGGCGGAAGACCATCGCGGTCAGGCTCCGCCGATCACCGCGCCGATCGCGAGCAGCACGCCGACCGCCAGGTGCAGCATCGCGGTCTGCTTCAGCACCGCGATCAGCGCCACGCCGCTGGTGCCCGCGAGCACGAGACGGCAGAGCGGCGCGGCCAGCGCGACCGCCGCCAGCGCGATCGCCGTCCAGCGCGGCAACACGCCCGTCGCCGCGAAGACCAGGATCGCGCCAAACGCGATCACGACCAGCAGCACATACTCCAGCCGGGTGGCGCGATCGCCGAGCACGACGGCGAGCGTCCGCTTGCCCGCGCTGCGGTCGGTGTCGATATCGCGGAGGTTGTTGGCGACCAGGATCGCCGTCACCAGGCAGCCCACGGGGATCGAGGCCGCCGCCAGCTCCCAGGTCAGTTCGCCGCTCTGCACGTAGCCCGAGCCCATCACGGCGACGACGCCGAAGAAGGCGAAGCAGATCACGTCGCCGAGCCCGTGATACCCGTAGGGCCAGGGGCCGCCCGTGTACGCCACCGCGGCGATGCAGGAGGCCGCGCCGGCGACCAGAATCGGCCAGCCGGCGGCGATCGTCAGTGAGATCCCGATCGCGACGGCCCCGCCGAACACCACGACCGCGCCCCCGAGCATCTGGCGCTCCGAGAGCCAGCCCTGCGCCACCGCGCGCGGCGGCCCCAGCCGCTCGGGCGTGTCGGCCCCGCGCCGGAAGTCGGAGAGGTCGTTGGCAAAGTTGACCCCGATCTGAATCAGGATCGCAGCGACCAGCACCTGAAAGAACAGGCCGACGGAGAGCGGCCCGTCGATCGTCGCGACCGCGGTGCCGACCAACACCGGCGCCACCGCAGCGGGCAGCGTCGGCGGGCGTGCGGCCAGCAGCCACACGCGCCAGGTCGCGGGCGCAGCCATCTGCGTGCTCACGCGCGGCCTAGGGGAATCGCTCGTACTTCGAGAAGTCCGGTGGGCGCTTCTCGAGGAACGCGTTCTTGCCCTCCTTGGCCTCCTCGGACAGGTAGTAGAGCAGCGTCGAGTCGCCGGCGAACATCTGCATTCCGGCCAGTCCGTCGGTGTCCGCGACCAGTGCGCGCTTGATGAAGCGCAGCGCGGTGGGCGACATGCAGAGAATCTCGCGGCAGTAGTTGACCGTCTCCTCTTCGAGCCGCTCGACCGGGAAGACCGCGTTGGCGAGACCCATCTCCCGCGCTTCCTCAGCGTCGTACTGGCGGCACAGGAACCAGATTTCGCCGGCCTTCTTGTGGCCCACGATCCGCGCCAGCAGCATCGTGCCGTAGCCCGCGTCGAATGAGCCGACCTTCGGCCCGGTCTGACCGAACCACGCGTTGTCGCCGGCGATCGTCATGTCGCAGACCGTCGCCAGCACATTGCCGCCGCCGATCGCGTAGCCCGCCACCATCGCGATCACCGGCTTCGGGATCGAGCGGATCTGGCGATGCAGGTCGAGCACGTTGAGCCGCGGCACGCCGTCGTCGCCGACATAGCCGCCGTCGCCGCGAATCCGCTGATCCCCGCCCGAGCAGAACGCCTCGCGGCCCTCGCCGGTCAGGATGATCACACCGACGCTCAGGTCCTCATGCGCCGCGTGGAAGGCGTGCTGCAGCTCGAACAAAGTCTGCGGGCGGAACGCGTTGCGCACCTCCGGCCGCGCGATCGTGATCTTCGCGATGCCCTCGGCGACGTCGTAGTGGATGTCGCCGTAGTCGCCGCGGCGTTCCCAATCGGGAATGCCCGTCGCGGTGACGGTGACTGTGGGACGTGACATCAGGTCGTCTCCTTCGTGCTCAACTTCATGTCGATCGTTGTCTCGATTCCCGCGCTGCGCAGCGTCAGCCGCCGCAGCTCTGCATGGATTCGTTCCGGTGATGCGGAGACTCGCCCCGAGGCCCAGGCGGCGATCAGCCCCTGCGCCATCGCGACCCAGGCGCGCGCCGTCAGCTCGGGGTCGAGCGTCGCGACGCGGCCGAGCCGCAGCGCGCGCTCCAGCTCCGCCCGCAGGACGCCGACAAAGCTGTCCTCGATCTCCGCAACCTGCGCGCGGATTTCGGGGCCGGCCGCGGCCGCCTCGCTGAGCACCCGGGCCAGCGCCCGGCGGCCGGCGAGCGCCTCAAACAAAGCCGCGAGCGCAGCGTCGGCGCGCTCGAGCGGATCGTCGCCCGCTGCATCCATGCGCGCGCGCACACGTTGCAGCAGCAGCCCGCCGGCGCGCGAAACGACGGCGGCGAGCAGCGCCTGTTTGGTCGGGAAGTGAAAGTAGAGCCCGCCCTTGGACGTCTCAGCGGTGCGCGCGATCTCGTCCATGCCCGACGCCGCGTAGCCTCGTTGCGCCAACACCCGGGTCGCTGCGCGCAACAGCAGCTCGCGCCGCTCCACGGCCCGCGCCTGACGGGGAGGCTGCGAGGTGCGTGGCCGGTTCGCCTCGGTGACCGTCGGCATCGCTTTCGCTCTCGCTCGGAAACCGACCGAAGCGTCGGTTTCCCTACGCTACCAGCCGGCTTCGTAGCGAACGAATGCAGGCCTGATGCCGTCCGACGACGAACGCGCGCGCACGATCCAGGCGATGTTCGGCCGGCTCGTGCCGCAATACGACCGCATGAATCGAGTCATGACCGCTGGCCTCGACGGTCGCTGGCGGCGGCTCGCCGTCGACGCGGCCGATGCGCCCGGGGGCGATGTACTCGATCTCGGCGCGGGCACGGGCGACCTCTCCCACGAGTTCCAGCGCGCGGGCGCCGCCAGAGTCGTCGGCGCCGACTTCGCCGGTGAGATGCTGCTCCGCGCGCGCGAGAAGTTCGGCGACGAGCCGACCAGTTGGGTCCGCGCCGACGGCCTGCAGCTGCCGTTCGCCGACGGGAGCTTCGGCGCCGTCGCGAGCGCCTTCGTGCTGCGCAATCTGGTTGACCTGCCGCGCTCGTTCGAGGAGATGTTGCGCGTCCTCCGCCCCGGCGGCCGCCTGGTCGCGCTCGACATCACCCATCCTCCCGCCGACCTGCGCGGGCGCGTCCTTCGGCTCGGCTTCGAGCGTGTCGTCACCCCGGTCGCCGGGCTGCTGAGCGGCGACTGGAACGCCTACCGCTACCTGCCGAGTTCGCTGACCGGCTACCCCCCGGCCGACGAGCTGGCGTCAATGATGCGCGCCGCCGGCGCGACGGATGTGAGCTACCGCCGTCTGGCCGGCGGCGCCGTCGCGCTCCATGTGGGCCTCAAGCCGTCAGCCTGAGCGCGAGGCGCTCAGCCCGACCATCGCCCGCCCGCTGCCCTTGACCAGCCGCCCCGCCCAGCGCGTCCGCGGCGCATCCGCTGTGTCCAGCCAATCGCAGGAGCGGATCTCGAACCCCGCCTCGCCGAGCGGCCCGCGCAGCGCCTCGCCGACCGACTCAGGAGTGGGGCGCTCGAGCCCCTCCGGCGCGGCCGCGGCGTTGAGCACCAGCTCGACCGCGCAGCGATTCGCCGCCAGTTGTGAGAGCAGCCCCACAAACGACTCGGCGTCTTCCAGGATCAACCGCAGCAGCGCCGCCCAGGGAAAGTGCACCGTCAGCCGGTCCGCCACGCCGTCCAGCTCAGGCGGCGGTTGCGCTGCATCGGCGGCGACGAACAGCGTGTTGGCCGCGCCGCCGCGCTCCGGCCGTCTGGCGCAACGCTGTGCCGCGCCGCGCAGCGCCTCGCGATCCGTGTCGAGGCCGATGACCAGCCAGTCGGGATGCTCGATCGCGAAGCGGCGGACGTGCGAGCCGTCGCCGCAGCCGAGGTCGAGCAGGACCCGCTCGTAACTGGAGCGCAGCGCCTCCCAATCGGCGCGCTGGCACTCGCGCGAGCCTGAGCGCGTCATCACTTCCACCCGGCGCAGCCTACCCGCGGCCCGACGACTAGCATCGCCGCATCGTTCGTCGACCCGAAGAAAGAGCCGCATCATGCCCACCCCGGCGCGCGTCGTGATCCTGCCGCAGGACGATGGTCCCCTCACCGTCGAACAGGTCCAGCTAGCCGACCCCGGCCCCCTGCAGGTCGCCGTCCGCCTGTTTTCCAGCGGCATCTGCCATTCGCAGCTGCACCTGATGCACAACCCGCGCGCCAGCGATCTGGTGCTCGGGCACGAGGCGACCGGCGAGGTGATCGCGATCGGCTCGGAGGTGAGCCATGTGGCTGAGGGCGACATCGTGTTCGTGACCTGGCTGCCGCGCAACCCGTCGGTTGGTACGCGCCCCGCCCAGAAGGTCATCGTCGAGCGCCCCAATGGGCGTCAAGCCACCTCGCGGGATGTCTTCACCTGGGCCGACCACACCGTCGTCGACGACAAATACGTCGTGAAGGTGCCGCCGAATACTCGGCGCGATGTGACCTCGATCGTCGGCTGCGCCGTGCTGACCGGCTCCGGCGCGGTCTACAACACCGCGGGCGTGCGCGAGGGCGACTCAGTCGCCGTCTTCGGCGCCGGCGGCGTCGGCCTCTCGGCCGTCGTGGCCGCCTCCGTGGTGAAGGCCGACCCGATCATCGCCGTCGACCTCGACGACAAGAAGCTGGAGTTCGCCCGGAAGTTCGGCGCGACCCATTGCATCAACGCGAGCGCCGGCGACGCGGTTGAACAGGTACGGGCGCTGACGGCGGATCCCGCCGGGCTCACGACGCCGATCGGTGAAGCGGTTGCGGGCGTCGACTTCGCGTTCGACTGCATCGGTCGTGAAGCCACGATGGGCCAGATTCTGCGCGCCGTGCGGCCAGGCATCTGGGGCACGCGCAGCGGAGGCACCGCCGTACTCGTCGGCGTGCCGCAGACGGAGCTGCACCTCTCGACCGCCGACATGCGCGGCATGCTCTACGGCGAACGCCGCTTCCTCGGCTCGGTCGGCGGCTCCTGCCAGCCCGAGCGAGACTTCCCGATGTTCCTCGCCTGGGCCGACGACGGCGCGCTCGACCTCGACGCGATGGTCACCGAGCGTTTCAAGATCGGCCAGATCAACGAGGCCGCCACCGCGCTCGAACACGGCGAGATCTTCGGCCGCGCCATCCTCGAGTTTGACGACTAGCCGCGCCGCGCCGAGCATTCAGAGCCCACGATCGAAGGGGCGATTAGACTCCGCCTGATTCCCATCGCATCTCCGCCCACCACCAGAAAGAACGCATCATGCCAACCCCCGCCCGCGTCGTGTTTCTGCCTGAGGAAGACGCCCCGCTCGCCGTGGAGCGCGTCGAGCTGCCCGACCCCGGCCCGCTGCAGGTCGTGGTGAGGCAGTTTTCCAGCGGCATCTGTCACTCCCAGCTGCATCAGATGCACAACCCGCGCGCCAGCGACCAGATACTGGGCCACGAGGCCACCGGCGAAGTGACCGCCGTGGGCTCTGAGGTCACCAACGTCGCCGTTGGCGACATCGTCTTCGTGACCTGGGTGCCGCGCGACCCCTCCGTCGCCAGCCGACCGGTCGAGGAGATCGTCATCACCCGTCCGAACGGGCGCCAGGCGACCACGCGCAACGTCTTCACCTGGGCCGACCACACGATCGCCGACGAGAAGTACATCGTGAAGGTCCCGCAGAACACGCGCCGCGACGTGACCTCGATCATCGGCTGCGCCGTGCTGACCGGCTCGGGCGCCGTCTACAACACGGCCGGCGTCCGCGAGAATGACTCGGTCGCGATCTTCGGCGTCGGCGGCGTGGGCCTCTCAGCGGTCGTCGCGGCCTCCGTGGTCAACGCCAACCCGATCATCGCCGTCGACCTCGACGACAAAAAGCTCGAGTTCGCGAAGAAGTTCGGCGCGACCCACGGCGTCAACGCCGGCAGCCGCGACGCGATCGAGCAGATCAAGGAGCTCACCGGCGGGCCCGCCGGCGTCACCACGAGCTTCGGTGAGCCGATCTCCGGCGTCGATTTCGCCTTCGACTGCATCGGTCGCGAAGTCACGATGGGCCAGATCCTGCGCGCCGTGCGGCCGGGCGTGCTGGGCGCCGAGAGCGGCGGGACCGCGGTGCTGGTCGGCGTGCCACAGACGGGCGTGCAGTTCGACCAACTCGACATGATGGGCATGTTGATCAACGAGAAGCGCTACATCGCTTCGATCGGCGGCTCGTGCCGCCCCGATCGCGACTTCCCGATGTTCCTCGCCTGGGCCGAGGATGGCAACCTCGACCTCGACGCGATGGTCACTGAGCGCTTCAAGATCGGCCAGATCAACGAGGCCACCACCGCCCTCGAGCACGGCGAAATCTTCGGCCGCGCGATCATGGAGTTCGACGACTAAGCGCCGACGCAGCGCAGCCGGCCGCGATAACGTGACATCGGCGGAGGCGAAGCTGATGGTGGCATCGAACGTCCCACGGCCTGTGAACCTGGAGGATTTCGGAGTGGATCCGGAGTACGCCGATGCGGCCGGCGCGGCGCTCCAGCGCAACTGGAGCTACTTCGTCGAGCATCAGCAAGAGCTGTTCGAGCAGTACCAGGACACGAAGATCCTGATCCACAGCGGCGGTTGCGTTGTCGCGTCGGACGACATCCAGGAGCTGATTGCGGCGCGCAACAGCCTCGACGAGGTGGAAGCTGCCGGCGCGTTCAAATTCTCGTGGCGGCAAGGCGTTCGGATTGGGTCGGCCACGCAGGCTCGGACCCGGTGACGCGACGAGTTCGCGGAGCCTATCCCTACCTGACGCTACCGCCGCACCCGCGTCTACGACTCACTCCAGGGGCGCATGTGTCCGCGCAAGTCATGATCGGCGGACGCCTGGTCGGCGTTGATTTCGTGATCGACAGCGGCGCGGACTACTCAGTGCTGGGGCCGGAAGATGCCCTCGATGTGTTCGGCCCCGCGTATCTGTCACTGGACTTCGCTGATCCCGACGCGAGCCTCGAGATGAGCGGTGTCGGTGGCGGCGCCACCCGCCTCTTGCTGCGCGAGCTCCCGCTCGCCTTCTTCGCTGACGACGGCTCGCGAGTCGCGCTCACCCTCAACCTCGCGATCGCCGAGCCAAGTCCGTCCGCTCCATCCGACCGCGGCAGCTGGCTCCTGCCGAGCCTGCTCGGCCGCGACATCCTCCACTACTTCGACCTGCTGCTCAGCTATCACCCGCCAGGAGTGACGCTGATCGAACTCGCCACGACGTGAGTCGTTCGACGCAGCCTCAACTCGGCCGCACACGGGGCGCCACTGCTCAGATCAGCAGTAGCGGGATCGACATCTCATCGGGCAGCATGCCGGCGTGGAACCCGTTCAGCGAGACCAGGGAATTGCCTGGCTCGCCGTAGACGATCACCTCGCGGCCCGCTGTGATCGCGATGAAGTCGCCGATCCGCTCGGCGGCCAGCTCGCTCAACGGTCCCGGACCGAACAGTTGCAGCGCTTCCGCCTCCGCCCGTGACAGCAGCGCCCAAGCTCGCCCCCAGCGCTCGCGGAAGAGGCCGGCGAACGCGTCCCGGCGACCCGCGCGCACGCAGAACATCGGCACCCGCGGCTCGCCGTGCGGCGGCGTGTGCAGCTCCTCAAGGATCGCGTCGTCGGGCAGCACCAGCGATTTCTCGTGTGCGCCCACCCCGATCGCCCCGTGGTCGGCGCTGATCGCGATCCGCGCCCGTCCGTCGAGCGCCTGCGCGATCTTCCCGATCGTCCGGTCGACCGCCGCCAGCGCCTGACCGGTCGCCCGACCGGTCGGTCCGACCCGGTGCGCTGCGGAATCGACCATCGGCAGGTACAGGTAGTGCACGCCGCCTTCACCCTCCGTGACGATCCGCTGCAGGACGGCGGCCGTGGCGTCGCGGAGGTGATCGAAGGGGTCCGTCGGCCAGTCGCCGCGCCCATACGTGGTGAATTCGCTGTTCGAGATCGCGCGCGGGTGATATGTCCGCAACGGCCCCGGCATCGCGGCCAGCAGCGATGGGCAGGGAAACGCATCGTTCGGTGTGATCCCGAAGCGCTGCAGCGCCGTGTTCGAGGCCCGCTCGACGAACGGCAGAATCGTCGCGGTCAGGTCGTTGCGATGCAGGTGCGTGAACCACGTCGGCACCGCGTGCGTGGCCGGCCACTCGCCGGTCGCGACCGCCGTCAGCGCCGCCGCCGTTGTGGACGGGAAGACCGAGCGCAGATTGATGCGCTCGGCGCGCCCCAGCGACGTGCTCGGGTCCATCCGATCGACGAAGACATCGCCCAGACCATCGACGAGGATGAACAGCAGCGGCCGGTCGCGACCGATTCGCTCGGCCAACGCCGCAGCCGCATCATCGTCGGCAGACAGTCGCCCGCCACCGACGTGACTGACCGCGCGGGCCAGGTCAACCGTGGTCGGCGGGCCGCTGCCGTCGGGCTCGATCGGTCGCAGCAGTCGCCCTTCGGCCAGCCAGCCTTCGACACGGTCACGGTCGGAGGCTGGCATCTGGCCTCCGGGAACTAGATCTGCGAGTAGCCGGAGCCAGGCGAGCTAACGCCGGTGCCGGCGGGGGTCTTGTCGCCCATGTCCCAGCCGAACTCCTTGAGGATCTCCTGGGAGTACGTGACTCGCCCGGAGACCTTGTCGAGCGGCTCGGTCGCAAGCAGCAACGCCGCCTGCGCCATGATCTCGACCGACTCCGAGTCGGTCGGGTCGCGGCCTTCCATCAGCTTGTGGTAGACCACGCCCGGCGTCGGCACGATCTGCGACGGGCTGTAGCAGCTCACCGCGACGCCGTACTGGTGGACCTCAGAGGCGAGCCCCTGCGTGAAGCGCTCGAGCGCGGCCTTTTCCGCGCCGTACAGCGTCCCACCGCCGCCGTTGCCCTCGTATGGGCCGCGGCCCGGGCCGATCGCCGCCGCGCTGGAGACGTTGATGATCGCGCCGCTACCGCGCTCGACCATCCCGCCCTCGTTGAGGCACAGCTGGCTCATGTAGAAGGGCCCGTGAAAGTTCACGGCCGTCGAGCGCAGCCAGCGGCGGACCGGGAAGTCCTTGACCGGGATGAAGTAGGTCAGCGCCGCGTTGTTGACCAGCACATCGGGCGGGCCGTAGGTGTCGTTGCAGGCCTGAACGATCGCTTCGCAGTCCTCGTACTCGGAGACGTTGCCGGCCACCGCGGTGGCTTCGCCGCCCGCCTCCTCGATGCTCTTGATCGTCATCTCGAGCGAGCCGGGCAGCGGGTGCGTGCCCTCCTGCAGCGTCCGCGCCGTCGCGATCACCTTCGCGCCCTCGGCCGCGAAGCACTCTGCAATGGCCGCGCCGATGCCGCGGCTTGCGCCCGTCACAATCGCAATCTTGCCGTCCAACTTGCCCATGCGAATCCTCCGGATCCAGTCTGATCAGCGGTGTAATGGGATTCAGCATAGCCCCACCGCGCTGCGCGCCACTATCAGCCCCTACGCTCCCTGCATGACTCAAGAGCGAAAGCGGTTCGTGATCGTCGGCGCGTCCCTCGCCGGCCTGAACGCGGCGGAGACGCTGCGCGATCTCGGCTTCGACGGCGACCTGACGATGGTCGGCGCAGAGCCCAGCCTCCCGTACGATCGACCCCCGCTCTCGAAGCAGCTGCTGACCGGCGAGTGGGGCGCCGAGCGCCTGCCGCTGCGCCCCGAGAGCGAGCTCGACGCGCTGCAGCTCGACCTGCGGCTCGGTCGGCGCGCGGAGTCGCTCGATCTCGACGCTCGACGCCTGCGGCTCGAGGACGGCGAGCCGATCGATTTCGACGGCCTGATCCTCGCCACCGGCGCCGCGCCCATCTCACTGCCAGGCTCGGAGCTGGAGGGCGTCCACACGCTGCGCACCGACGCCGATGCGCTGGCGATTCGCGCAGACTTCGAACGCGGCGGGCGTGTCGCCGTCGTCGGCGCCGGCTTCATCGGGGCCGAGGTAGCAGCTTCGGCCCGCGCACGCGGCCTCGACGTCTCGCTGATCGAGGCGCTGGACGCCCCGATGCTCGCCCCGCTCGGCGATCAGTTGGCGCGTTTCATGGCCGACCTGCATCGCGACGAGGGCGTCGACCTGCGCACCGGTCAGCGCGTCAGCGGCTGGTTGGGCAGCGAAGCCGTCGAGGGCCTGCGGCTCGAGAGCGGGGAGACGATCGAGGCGTCGACCGTGATCGTCGGCGTCGGCGTTCGGCCGACCGTCGACTGGCTCGCCGACTCGGGACTTTCGATCGGCGACGGCGTGATCTGCGATCAGTTCGTGCGCGCGGCCCCCGGAGTCTTCGCGGCCGGCGACGTCGCGCGCTGGCCCAACGCGAATCTGCGTCCGTTCGCCTACTCCCAGCCGCAGCCCACGATGCGCGTCGAGCACTGGACGAACGCGGTCGAGGGGGGCGTCGCCGCGGCGTCGAACCTGCTCGCCGAAGCCCGTGGCGAGGAGCTGACCGCCTTCTCGCCGGTGCCCTACTTCTGGTCCGACCAATACGGCCTCACCGTGATGGCGGCGGGCATCACCAGCCCGCACGACGAGGTGCGCATCGTCCACGGCAGCATGGCCGAGCGGCGCTTCGTCGCCCTCTACGCCCGCCACGGCTATCTCGCCGGCGTCGTTTCCGTCTCGTGGCCGAGAATGCTGCGCCGCTACCAGGCCCTGATCCGCGATCACACCGAGTGGAACGACGCGCTGGCCGCCGCGCGCGAGCTGAACGCCTGATCGCAGACCGCGCTCGTCGCGTCAGCGAGAGTCGCCTCGATCCCACATGACGCACTGATTAACGCGGTGGTCGCCAACCAGCGCGATCCTGCTGCCCCCGCCTCGCGTAGGCCGCGGCCAGATCGACGAGCACCGCCGCCGGACCCAGGCGCGCTTGAAAGCGAGAGTAGGTCGATTCGCCCCGAACGATCCGGCAGAACGCCGACCAGAACCGCGTGCTGCGCTGCAGCAGCTGCACGTACGGCCACGGCCATTGGTGGAACAGCGCCTGCAGCTGCCGCGCCACCGCCAGCTCGGGGTCGATCTCCCGCGCCACCGCCGCGTCGTAGCCGCTCAGGTCCGCAGCGGCGCCGTCGAGCAACTCGAGAGCGGCGGCCGCCGCCAGCTGGCCCGATCGGATCGCGTTGCCGATCCCCTCGCCCGAGAGCGGGTCGATCAGCCCCGCCGCGTCGCCGACCAGCGCGATCGGGCCCACCGTCAGCGCCTGCCCGACATCGCGCAACGGCAGATGATGCGCCCGCAGGCTCTCGAGCTGCGCCGCGTCGAACCCCTCCGAGCGGGTGTAGTCGGCCAGCTCGCTGCGCAGCCCGCGTGCGCCCGCCGGGTACCCGCCGACGCCGAGATTGAGATGCTCGCCCTTCGGAAATACCCAGCCGTAGCCGCCGAGCATCGAGCCGAGTTCCAGACCCACATCGTCGCTCCACCGTTCCGAAGCCGGCTGCGTCCGCTCAGCGTTGCCCTCGAGCGCCACCGCCGCGCGCAGCCGCGGCAGGCCGAGCGACCGCCGTACGATCCCGTTGGCCCCATCCGCCGCGATCAGCACCGCTGCCGTGAGCGTGTCCCCGTCAGTCGTGCGCACGGTGACGCTGCCGTTCGGCTCAATCGCGCGGACGCCCAGCCCGTCGCGCAGATCGGCGCCCTGCTCCGCCGCCCGCTCCGCGAGAAAGGCGTCCAGACGACTGCGCTGCGTCATCACCGCCAGCGGCTTGTCGTAGCGGTGGCTGAACTCGCGATCCCGCTGGTAGCGCAAGCGGAAGCCGTAGATCTCCCGCTCCACCACCGGTGAGATGTCGAACGGGATGTGCTTCAGCGCGCTGAGCAGCACCCCGCCCCCGCATGGCTTGTCGCGCGGGAATCGCGCGCGGTCGAGCAACGCCACCGACGCGCCGCCCGAGGCCAACGCGTACGCGGCGCTGGAGCCGCCCGGACCGGCGCCCACGACAATCGCGTCGAAGTCCATGCAATCAGGCGGTCGCGCGCGTCGCCCGAGCGCGCATATAGCGGTCGGAGCCGGCCTTCAGACCCGCCGCGATCGGCGCCAGGAAGCAGAACACGATCGCCTCAGTCGAGGCGCCGAAGCCAATCGCAATGAACGGCAGCGGCGCCGCCACGAGGATGATCCCGACCTCCGCGATCCGGGTCGATAGATACCCGACGGTGCCTACCAAAAACGTCACGCCAAACTGCCACGGCATGAACGCGCCGGCCGCGCCCAGCCCCGTCGCGGCCGCGCGGCCGCCGTTGAAGCGCAGGAAGACCGGGAACATCTCGCCCACCATCACGAGCGCGCCCGCAGCCATCCACCAGCCCTGCTCGAGATGCCACCACCGCGCGATGCTGACCGCGAGCAGTCCCTTGCCGATATCGGCGAGGATGATGACCACGCCGGCGACATGCCCAGCACCCTCGCGGGCCGCGTTCGCGGCGCCCACGTTGCCGTCGCCCACTTCACGCAGATCGCGACCAGTGCGATGGCGATAGATCAGCCAGGCGATCGGCGTGGAGCCGATCATGTAGGCGAGAATCAGCGTGGCGGCTTCCGGCATTGCGCCCTCCGCGGGCGTCGGCCCCTCGGTGCTTGGCGCAGAGCCTAGCTGTTGTTGCCATAGACCGGCGTCAGCCAGTCTGAATATGCGTCGAGACGCCCCAGGATTGTGTCAAAGTAGAGGCGCTCAAGCTGCGCCGTGATCGGGCCTGTCGCCCCGCCGTTGACGCTGCGCCGGTCGACCGAGGAGATCGGCGTCACGTGCGCCGCCGTCCCGGTCATGAAGACTTCGTCCGCCAGCCACAGCTCCGAGCGGTCCATCGAACGCTCAACGGTGGTCACGCCAAGCTCCGTCGCGGCCAGCTCGATCACCGTGTTGCGCGTGATCCCGACCAGGATGTTGTCCGAGCTCGGCGGCGTGTAGATCACCCCGTCGTTGATCATGAAGATGTTCTCGCCCGTGCCCTCCGACACATGCCCGTCGTCGTTGAGCATGATCGCCTCGTCGAAGCCCGCCGTCTCCGCCTCCGTCTTGGCCAGCGCCGAGTTGACGTACACGCCCGTGACCTTGGCCCGCACCGGGATCGAGGTGTCCTCGCTGCGTCGCCACGACGACGTGACCACGTGCACTCCGCCCGTCGTGTCCAGATACGCCCCCCAGGGGATCAGGAAGGCGAGGAAATCTTCCGCGATGCCGTGCAGCCGCACGCCCAGCGCCTCCTGCGACTTGTAGACCATCGGCCGCACGTAGACGTCCTCGTGAAAACCGCTGCGCTGAATCATCTCGATGGTCAGGTCGCACAGCTCATCGTCCGTCAGCGTCAGCTCCATCATCAGCGCGTGCGCCGACTTGCGCAGCCGCTCGTAGTGCTCGCGCATGCGGAACAGATAGAGCTCCTCGGTGTCGGCGTTCCAGTTCGCGCGGATGCCCTCGAAGACGGCCGTTCCGTAGTGGAAGGCGTGCGTCATGACGCTGATCTTCGCGTCCGCCAGTGGCATCAGCTCGCCACGTAAATAGGCCATCTCCGTCCCGGACATCGCCGACTCCTGTCTCGCCGCCAGTCGCAGCGGCTGGGGTCAATTTCGCCGAGTATACGAGCGCCCTGCGCGGCGCCCGCGAAAGCTGCGCTACTGCGCGGGCAGCACCATCTGCGTCTGCGTGACCTGTGCCACGAGCCTGCCGTCGGCGTCCGTGATCGTGGTCTGCCAGACCTGCGTGCGGCGCCCGCGATGCAGCGGCCGCGTCTCGCCGCGCACCGTTGAGCCTTCCGGCCCGGGGCGGAAGAAGTTCGTCTTCGACTCGATCGTCGTGGTGCCCGAGTCGTCATCCAGGTTCGCCATCGTCGCGACCGCGCCCAGCGTGTCCGCGAAGGCCATGATCGCCCCGCCGTGCATCACCCCCGGCGCGGTGCACAGCTCGCGGCGCACGTCCAGCTCGCCCACGACCAGCTCCGGCGCCACCGCGATCAGCCGTATTCCCAGCAGCGCGGGAAATAGCCCGCGCATCGTCGCTTCGTAGTCACCGAGTTCGCGCTCGCGATGGGGCATGTCGGGAGCCTATCAACGCGTGCTACCGTCACTTTCGTGACCATGTCCGTCAGCACGAGCCCTGTCTACCGGATCGGCAGCAAGACGATCACCGTCGTCAGCGACGGTGTGATCTGGCTCGACGCCGGGGCCGTCTTCGGCCTCGTGCCCAAAGTCATGTGGTCCCGCGTGACCGGCGAGACCAACGCGCTCAACCAGATCCCGCTCGCGCTCAATTGCCTACTGCTCGAATCCGACGGCAAGACGGTGCTGATCGAGACCGGCCAGGGCAACAAGGACTTCGAACAGACGCGCCGCCGCGGCTGGGAGCCCGACCACGGCAAGCTGCTCGACGACCTCGCCCGCAACGGCGTCCAGCCCGCCGATGTCGACATCGTGATCAACACCCACCTGCACAACGACCACACCGGCTGGAACACCGTCAGCCGCGGCGATTCGCTACAGCCCACCTTCCCCAACGCCCGCTACTGGATTCAGCGCGGCGAGTGGGAAGAGGCGATGCACCCCAACGAGCGCACCCGCGCCACCTACCTGGCCGAAAACCTCGTGCCCGTCCAGGACGCCGACCAGATCGAGTTCATCGACGGCGAAACGCGGGTCACGTCCGATATCACTGTGATCGAGACGCCCGGCCATACCGCCAGCCACGCCTCAGTCGTCATCTCGAGCGGCGGCGAGTCGGCCGTCTACCTCGGCGACATGATTCAGCACCAAGTCCAGCTTGAGCGCGTCGCCTGGTTGAGCGCCTTCGACGTGCTCCCGCTGGTTAATCTGGAGACCAAGAAGCGGCTCGTCGCCGAGGCGATCGAGCACCAACACTTGTTGATCGCCGTACACAACCCGTTCCCCGGCGCCGGCCGCCTCTCGACCACCGAGCAAGGCCGTACCCGCTGGACCGCGGAAGAGCCGCACAGCCAGATCGAGTCCGCAGCGCGATCAGGGCGCGACAGAGGAGACTGAACCAATGGTGATGGACGACCAGATGATGGACCCAGCGGCGGCGATGGCTGCACTGCCCAAGCCGCGGCGCAAGATCTGGCGCGAGGAATTGCTCATCGATGATGTCTTCCTCGCCTACAAGGACAAGACCGACGTCCTGCCCGACCCCGATCTCGTCGAGCGCATCTTCCTGCTGATTCGGCGCCGCGACCGGCATCTCGTCGTGCGGCTCGGCGACCGCAGCCAGCCCTGGCAACTCCCGATCCTCGAGTTCGAGATCGATCCGCGCCCCGAGGAGGGCCCCGACGACGCCGACCAGGAAGCGCGCCGCGAACAACTCAACGAGATCATCAGCTCCGCGGTCCACGACATCTGGCAGGTGCCGATCATCAACTGGGACGTTCACACCCGCGTCAAGATGACCGCCAAGGACAACCAGTCCGAGTACGAGCCCGGCTCGCGTCGCTACGAGCTCGTCGTGACCGCCGAGTGCGGCGATCCCGACGATCTGGCCGAGGACAGCGAGTGGGCCCGCCGCTTCTTCGTCCCCCGTGACATGAACCTGGTGCTGCGTCAGCGCTATCTCGACCGCGACGAACTCGGCCTGGCCCACGACCAGCAGGTGATCGCCGCCGCAAAGTCTGCTTAACACAGCCGCGTTACACAGCTACATTCAGCGCGATCGCTGGTCTACAATCGATCGACCATGCGCGGAAGCACGTCCATCAGCACGATCAGGGCACTCGTCACTGTACCCAGCGGCTCCGCGCCACGCGCAGGCGGTTGATCGGCCGTTGAGCGACGCGATGGAGCCCCACGCCGGTCACACAGGCCGGCGTTTCCTGTATCTCCGGCGGCCAGCAGAACGCGAAACGAGCCAGCATGCGACTCTCCGGCGCTGAAATCTTGATGGAATGCCTCCGTGCGGAGGGCGTCGATGTCTTCTTCGGCTACCCCGGCGGTGTTGTTCTGCCGCTCTATCACAAGCTCGGCAAATACCCCGACGTCAAGCACGTCCTGGTTCGCCACGAGCAGGCTGCCGCCCACGCCGCCGACGGCTACGCGCGCGTCTCCGGGCGCACCGGCGTCTGCCTCGCCACCTCCGGCCCCGGCGCCACCAACCTCGTCACCGGGATCACCACGGCCTACATGGACTCGATTCCGATCGTCGTGATCACCGGCAACGTCGCCCGCGACCTGATCGGCCGCGACGGCTTCCAGGAAGCCGACATCACCGGCATCACCCTGCCGATCACCAAGCACAACTATCTGCTGATGCGCGCCAGCGAGATCGCGCCGGCGATCAAGGAGGCGTTCCACATCGCCTCAACCGGCCGCAAGGGACCGGTCCTCGTCGACATCCCCAAGGACGTCTTCATTGAGGAAGCCGACTGGGATGGCTACCCCGAAGAAGTCAGCCTGCGCGGCTACCCCTGCATGGACATCCCGCGCGACGACGAAGTCGCCGTCGCCGCCGACGTGATCAACAGCGCCAAAAAGCCGATCATCATCGCAGGCCACGGCGTCGTCCAGTCGGGCGCCAACGACGAGCTGATGCAGTTCGCCGAGCAGGCCGATGTGCCCGTGTTGACCACGCTGCTCGGCATCTCCGGCTTCCCCGACGACCATCCACTCTCGTTCGGGTTCCTCGGCATGCACGGCCACTTCTACGCCAACATGGCCGCCGACCGCGCCGATGTCGTGATCGGGATCGGGATGCGCTTCGACGACCGCGCCATGGGCCGCTTCAAGGACTTCAACCCCACCGCGCGAATCGTCCACATCGACATCGACCCTGCCGAAATCGGCAAGAATTTCGTCACCCACGCGCCGGTCAACGGCGACGTCCGCGAAACGCTGTTGCGCCTGCTGCCGCGCCTTGACGACGTCACGCACACCGATTGGCGCGCCGAAATCAACGAGATCAAGGCCGGCCACCCCACCGACTACATCGAAGAGGGCACCGCGGTCACCGGTCCCTGGCTGGTCCAGACGCTCGCCGAAGAAACCGAGGGCAAGTCGACGATCGTCACCGGCGTCGGCCAGCACCAGATGTGGGCCGCGCAGTATTACCCCTACACGCGCGCGCGGCAGTGGGTCACCTCGGGCGGCCTCGGCACGATGGGCTACGAGGTGCCCGCCGCGATGGGCGCCCAGTTCGCGCAGGAGGAGCCGGTCTGGTCGCTCTGCGGCGACGGCGGCTTCCAGATGACCTCGCAGGAGCTCCAGACCGTCTACGACTACCAACTGCCGATCCGCTACGCGATCTTCAACAACCAGTTCCTCGGCATGGTGCGGCAGTGGCAGGAGCTGTTCTACGAGAACAACTACCACTCCGTGGAGATCGGCCAGCCCGACTTCGTCAAGCTCGCCGAGGCCTACGGGATCCGCGGCCTGCGCGCGACCACCCGCGCCGAAGCCCGCCAGGTGATTCGCGAGGCCCAGGAGATCGACGGCCCCGTCCTGATCGACTTCCGCCTCGAGCCCGAAGAAAACGTCTGGCCGATGGTCCCCGCGGGCGCCGCGCTCTCGGAGACCATCGAATCAGCCGACGACCTCTAATCCGCTCACCACTCAGGCCCTAATCAGGAGCACCCCCATGGCCTCGCGCAACACCATCGTCGCCCACGTCGAGGATCGCCCCGGCGTGCTGGCGCGGGTCGCGTCGCTGTTCCGCCGTCGCGGCTTCAACATCGAGAGCCTCACCGTCGGCCACTGTGAAGAGCCCGGCCTCAGCCGCATGACGATCGTCGTCGACGGCGATGATCGCCAGGTCGACCAGGTCTGTCGCCAGCTCTTCAAGCTGATCGAAGTCATCTCCGTGCTCGACATCACCTACGACGCGATGGTCGATCGCGAGCTCGCCTTGATCAAAGTCGCCGCGACCAACTTCAACCGCCGCGAGGTGCTCGATGTGGTCGAGGTCTTCCGCGCGGATGTCGTCGATGTTCACGCCGAGTCGCTGATCATCCAGGTGCTCGGCGACGAAGGCAAAGTCGACGCCGCCGTCAGAATGCTGGAGCAATTCGGCGTGCTCGAAATGGTCCGCACCGGCCGCGTCGCGATGCTGCGCGGCGTCGAGACCTCCAAACCGCTACCCGCGAGCGACTCGCAGCAGGCCGCCGCCGCCGTCCGTGCGATGCTGGGCAGACGCCCCGAAGGCGTCCTGCCCTTCGCCAGCGACTGAACGCTCCTGACCGGAGCCTGAACGTTGCCAACCAGCGCCTGAACAGCGACTAACGAGAGAGAGCCGAGATGCCCGCCAAGATGTACTACGACCAGGACGCCGACCTCGACCTGCTGAAGGACAAGGTCGTCGGCGTGATCGGCTTCGGCTCTCAAGGCCACGCCCACGCGCTCAACCTCCACGACAGCGGCGTCAACGTCATCGTTGGCCTCTATCCCGGCTCGCGCTCCTGGAACAAGGTCACCGACGCCGGCCTGCGGGTCGACACCGTGGCCAACGTCGCCGACGCGTCCGACATCATCATGGTGCTGACGCCCGACCACATCCAGAAGCAAATCTACGACCAGCACATCGCCCCCTTCATGGTCGAGGGCAAGACGCTGATGTTCGCCCACGGCTTCGCGATCCACTACAACCAGGTCGCCGCCCCGCCCGAGGTCGACGTCACGATGATCGCTCCCAAGGGCCCCGGCCACCTCGTGCGCCGCGTCTTCGAGGAAGGCGGCGGCGTCCCGGCGTTGCTGGCCATCCACCAGGACGCCTCGGAAAACGCCAAGGAAGTCGCGCTGGCCTACGCCAAGGGCATCGGCGGCACCCGCGCCGGCGTGCTCGAAACCACCTTCCTCGAAGAGACCGAGACCGACCTCTTCGGCGAGCAGTCGGTGCTCTGCGGCGGCATCACGACTCTGATGCAGTCAGCCTTCGAAGTGCTCGTCGAGGCCGGCTACCAGCCCGAGTCCGCCTACTTCGAGACGATCCACGAGGTGAAGCTGATCGTTGACCTGATCTACGAGGGCGGCTTCGCCAACATGCGCTACTCGATCTCCGACACCGCCGAATACGGCGACCTGACCCGCGGCCCGCGCGTGATCGACGCCTCGGTCAAGGACCGCATGCGCGGCCTGCTCAGCGACATCCAGGACGGCACCTTCGCGCGCGAGTGGATCATGGAGAACCAGACCGGCCGTCCGGGCTTCGACAAGCTCCGCGCCCGCGCCGCCGCGCACCCCAGCGAAGAAGTCGGCGCCGAACTCCGCGGCATGATGGCCTGGCTCAACGAGGGGGCCGACTAACCCACGGCCCAACCCACCGCGCCGAGCCGCTCTAGCTCGCCGCGACCTCCACCCGACACGGCACCTGACGCGCCTTCAGCAGCGCCACCCATTCTCGCTGCGTGTGGTGACGGAACGCCTCTGTCAGCACGCTCGACAGCGCCTCCCCGTGCTGCAGCCGGGCCTCATGCGATGCGTAGCGTGGGTCATCCGTGATATCGAGCTGGAACTCCGGCAGGTAGTCGCCCGTGTCGGCGGGGTGGCGCTCGTGGTGGTCCCACTGATGGTTGGCCAGCGCCGACTCCCCCAGCGCATCGCGAAGACGCTGCCAGTCTGCGTCGCTCTCCACCTCCAGATGCACCCAGCCGTCCATCGCTCGATACGCCCGCCGCAGCGGATCAGTCGTGGCTGCCATCGTCAACGTCCTCGTCTCGTCGCCTCTGTCCCGGCAGGCTACCGCCTGCAACGACGGGATTGCGCCGCGTGGCCTAGCCTCTGCCTGCCAGGCGACCTGCCAGCGAGCCTGACAGCCAACCTGCCAGCCCAGCCGAGAGGAACTCACGATGCGCGCAGTGGTGATGCGAGATTTTGAACTGCTCGTCGACGACATCCCCCAGCCCGAGCCGCGCGAGGGCGACGTGCTGGTCAAGACGCTCGCCTGCGGCATCTGCGGCTCCGACCTGCACTTCCTCAAGTTCGCCGAGGATCTGATTCGGGGATCGAACGAGGTTGGCGCCGGGCGTTTCTCACCGGACCTCAGCCGCGACATTGTGATGGGCCACGAGTTCTGCTGCGAAGTGATCGCCTACGGCCCCAACACAGCCGCGACCGTGCCGGTCGGCGAACGTTGCGTGTCGGTCCCGTCCAAGGGCGCCTACTCGAACGTGTATCCCGGCGGCTACAGCGAATTCATGCTCCTCGACGCCGCGACGATCCTGCCGGTCGACGATGCGCTGGCGACGCAGCACGCAGCAACAACGGAGCCGATGGCGGTCGGCCTGCACGCCGCGCGCGCCGGCGGCTTCAGCGACGAGCCCGCCGTGATCTACGGCTGCGGCCCGGTTGGCCTGGCCACGATCGGCGCGTTGAAACTGGAAGGCGTCGGCCCGATCGTCGCGGCCGACTTCTCGCAGCGCCGCCGCGAGCTGGCCGCCATTATGGGCGCCGACAGCGTCGTCGATCCGCGTGAGCTGTCGCCGATCACCGCGCTTGAGCGGCTCGGCACGTTCTCCGAAACCGTGATGTTCGACGCCGTCGGTGTGCCCGGCACGATCAACCTGCTGATGAAAGAGGCGCCGAACAGCGGTTCCCGCATCGTCGTCGTCGGCGTCTGCATGCAACCCGACCAGATTCAGCCGATGGCCGGCATCGAGAAGGAACTCAGCATCAAGTTCGTGCTCGCCTACACGCCCGAGGAGTTCGAGGAAAGCCTGCACGCCCTTGAGGACGGACGCATCGACGCCTCCGCCGTCGTCACCGGCGCGGTCGACCTCGACGGCGTCGCCGGCGCCTTCCAGACTCTCGCCGACCCTGAAGAGCACTGCAAAATCATGGTCACCCCCCACGAGGACAACGCGCTGTAAGGGCACACAGCCGATCGCCGTGACCTTCCGGTTCATCCACACCTCCGACTGGCAGATCGGCAAGGTCTTTCGCTTCGTGGACGACGCCACGATGGGCATCCTCCAGGAAGCTCGCCTGGAGACGATCACCCGGCTGGGCGAACTCGCGCAGGAGCACGGCGCAGGTCACGTGCTCGTCGCCGGCGACGTGTACGAGAAGCCCGGCCTCTCGCGCCGCACGCTCAACCAGCCGCTCGAGCGGATGCGCGCGTTCGTCGATCTTCAGTGGCATCTGCTGCCTGGCAACCACGACTTCCAGCAGCCGAACGGTCTCTGGGACCGCCTCAGCGCCCGCGGCCTCCCGCCCAACGTCCGGGTGCACACGGCGCGCGAGCCCGCGCTGCTTGACGGCGGCGCCGCGGCGATTCTGCCCGCCCCGCTCGAACACCGCCGCGCGCTCGGCGATCCGACCGCCTGGATGGATGACGCGCTCACACCTGCCGGCGCGGTGCGGATCGGCCTCGCGCACGGCAGCGTGAAAGGCTTCGGCTCCGCCGATTCGCTCACGCCGAATCGGATCGATCCCGACCGCTCGCAGCGCGCGAATCTCGCTTATCTCGCGCTGGGCGACTGGCACGGCCAGCAGCAGGTCAACGACCGCTGCTGGTACAGCGGCACACCCGAGACCGACGCCTTCGATGTGCAGGACGGCGGGCGCGCGTTGCTCGTCGAAATCGACGGCTCCGACGACCTCCCACGCGTCACTCCGTTCGAGACCGCCGGGTTTCGCTGGCTGACGATCGCTGAGCGGCTCTACAGCCGCGACGACATCGGTCGGCTCGATCGTCGCCTGCGCGAACTCGGAGGCGAGCTCCGCCGCACGCTCGTGCGCCTCGAGGTCGAGGGCGCGCTGTCGTTCGCTGATACTCAGCACTTCGACGACTCGATCGTCGACGGTGTCTCCGCCGCGTTCGCGGTACTGCGCGTCGAACGCGACCAGCTCTACGCGCAACCCACGCTCGATGATCTCGATCGGATCGACCGTGGCGGCGTGGTGCGCGCCGCCGCCGATCGCCTCCGAGCGCTCGGCGACGACGCCGGCGACGAAGGGGAACTCGCTCGCGAAGCGCTGCATCGCCTGTACGTCGAGTACATGAGGCTGGAGTCGGCAGCGCGATGAAGCTCCGCTCGCTCGCGGTCAACCAGTTCAAGAAGTTCACCGTGCCCACCCAGCTCGACGGCATGGCTGACGGGCTCAACCTCGTCGTCGGTCCGAATGAAATGGGCAAGTCGACGCTGCTCGATGCGCTGCGCGCCGTGCTCTTCGAGCGCCACGGCTCGAAGGCGCGCGCGATCACCGACCTGCAGAACGACCGCAGCGGCGCGGCGCCCGTTGTCGAGGCGACGTTCGAGCTCGACGACGGCAGCTACACGATCACGAAACGGTTCATCAAACGCCCCTACGCGCGCCTCGACTGCCCCGACGGCCGGAGGCTCGAGGGCGACGCAGCCGAGGCGATGCTGCGCGACCTGCTGGGCTTCAGCGAGTCCGCGGGACGCAGCGCCAGCCCCGAATCGCTGGGCATGTGGGGCGTGCTCTGGGTGCAGCAGGGGCGCTCGTTCGGCGCGCCGGAGCTGCCCGGCTCGGCCCGCCAGCGGCTTGGCGGGATTCTCGAATCGGAGGTCGGCGACGTGCTCGGCGGTCGCCGCGGACGCGAGCTGCCACAGATCATCCAGCAGCGCCTCGCCGACTGGTTGACGCCCGCGCAGAGCCGGCCGCGCGGCGACTACAAGGCTGCGCTTGACGAAGTCGCTCAGCTTGAGGCCGATCTCGAGGAGCTGCGCACGCAGCGCGAGGACCTCTCGGAAACGCTCGAACGGCTCGCCGAGACGACCGAGCGGCTAGAGCGCCTTGATCTCGGCGAGCAGGACCGCGCCGATCAAGCGGCGCTGCAGACCGCCCGCGATGAGCTCCGCCGCGACGACGAGCTGGCCGCTCGAATCGACACCGAGCAGGTCAGGCTCGAACAGCGCCGCCGCGCGCTCGACGATGCGACCCGAGCACTCGCGGTCCGAGTCGACCTGCGCCAACGCCTCGCAGCGGACCAGGCCTCGCTGGTCGGCAGTCGCCTCCGGCTTGGCGAGCTCGAGGAGCGCGATCGGGAATGGCGCGAGCAGCTCACACAGCTGCGCGAATCCGCCCGCGCCGCCGCGGAGGCGGTCGCCGCTGCGGAAGCCGTGGAGAGCCGCAGCCAGGTCGTGCTCGCCGCTGTCGCCTGGGCGCAGCAGATCGAACAGCTGGCTGCCGCCGAGGCGGCGGCCGTCGAGGCTGAGCGGCGCCTGCGCAGCGCCCGCCAACCGGCCGACGCGATCCTCGTGACCGACGCCGCGCTGCACGAAATCCGCAGCGCCGCCACCCGCCTCGACCGCGTCGAAGCACAGCTGCGCGCCGCCGCGACGCTCGTCACGTTCGACTTCCCACCCGAGCGACGGGACGGCGTGGAGGTCGGTGACGGTCCGCTCACCGACACGCCAGGCAGCATCCCGGTGATCGAGCTGCTGACGATTCGGATCCCCGAACGCGGCGCAATCACCATCGAACCCGCCATCCGCGACCGAGATCAGCTCCTGCGAGAGCGCGCCGATGCCGAATCCGAGCTGCGCCGCGCCCTCTCGCAGGCCGGCGCGGCGAACCTCGCCGATGCCGAAGACCAACACGCTCGGCGTCAGCGCTTCGAACGCGAGCGTGAGCTCGCGCAAACTGAGTTGCAGCTGCACGCCCCAGGCGCCGACATCGCCGCGCTCTCCGACGAGCTCGCAGGTCTCCGCTCGCGCCTGGCGGCTCGTCAGGCCGAGCTCGAACTCGATGCTCTGCCGGCCCGTGCTGACGCCGAAGCCGACGCGCGCGGCGCCGCCGAGCAGCTGCTCGCGGCGCGCCAGGCCGCGCGCGTCGCGAGCGCCGCCGCCGATTCCCACGATCACGCGCTCGGCGATCATCGACAGCAGCTCAGCGACCTGCGGGCGGCCGTCGAGCTCGGCGCCGCGCAGCTCGATCGCGGCCGTGCGGAGCTGGAAGCCGCGGTCGCCGAGCTGACCGACGACGATCTGGCCGTGGCCCAGCGCGACGCGTCGATCGCGCTCGACGGTGACGAACGCGCGCTCGCCGCGCTCCAGGCGAGCCGCTCCGAGACCGCTCGAGAGCAGCTGGAAGCGCGGATCCTGCGTCTCGAGAACACGATCGCCCAGCGCGCCGAGGACCGCACCAACCTGCGCGTTGAGATCAGGGGGCTACAGACCCACCTGGGGAGTCTCGAGGCCGGTGGCATCGACGAGCGGCTCGAGCAACGCGAGCGTGAGTTCGAGCGCGCCCGCGATCGGCTCGGCCGGATCACGCACGAGATCGAAGTCCTCCGACTGCTACTCGAAGTGCTCCAGGAGGCGGAGCGCGAGGCCAAAGAGCGCTACCTGTCGCCCGTCATCAGCCGCGTCCGCCCCTACTTGCAGCGGCTCTTCCCCGACGCCGAGATCGAGATGGATGAAGACCTCAACGTCACGGCGATCTCCAGAGTCGGGGCCTACCAGGAGTCGTTCGAGCATCTCAGCATGGGCACTCAGGAGCAGATCGCGGTCCTAATCCGCCTGGCCTTCGCGGAACTGCTGGCCGAGCGCGGGCAGCCGGCCGCCGTGATTCTTGACGACGCGCTCGTTTTCTCCGACGACCGCCGCATGGAGACCATGTTCGACATCCTCAATCACGCCGCTCTACAGATGCAGGTGATCGTCTTCACCTGCCGCGCGCAGCTCTTTGAGGGGCTCGGCGCGAAGCAGCTGCACCTGCGCGACGGCGACCCCGAGCAGCTGCTCTCCGCGTAGGCCCTGCACCCAGGCCTCGCCCGTTCGCCTACCATGGCGGCGACCACTCGAGTCCAGACTGAAGTGAGCTCCGAATGACGTACGACATTGTGATCCGCGGCGGGACGATCGTGGACGGCTCCGGTTCGCCCCGCTTCCAGGGCGACATCGCGATTCAGAACGGCCGAATCGCCTCAATCGGCCGCATCTCCGACCGCGGCCGCGAGGAGATCGACGCCCACGGCCTGGTCGTCTCGCCCGGTTTCATCGACGGCCACACGCACTTCGACGCCCAGATCTCCTGGGACCCCTACGGCACCTCATCCTCCTATCACGGAGTGACCTCCGTGATCATGGGCAATTGCGGGTTCACCCTCGCGCCCTGCCACCCCGCCGATCAGGACATCCTGATGCGCACGCTCGAGGCCGTCGAGGACATCCCCGCCGCCGCCCAGCGCGCCGGCGTGGCCTGGACCTGGGAGTCGTTCCCCGAATACCTCGACTTCCTCGAACAGACGCCCAAGGGGCTCAACTACGGAGGCTACGTCGGCCACAGCGCCCTGCGCACGTTCGTGATGCGCGAGCGCGCCTTCACCGAGGCTTCCAGCGAGGACGACCGCGCACAAATGAAGCAGGTCCTCAGCGAGGCCGTGCAGGCCGGCGCGATGGGCTTCTCCACGACCCGCTCACCCGCCCACAAGACGTCCGACGGCGACCCCGTGCCCAGCCGCCTCGCCGACTGGAACGAGGTTTGCGAGTTGGTCATGGAGCTCGGCAAGATCAACCGCGGCGCGGTCGAGATCAGCGGCGAGCCGACCATGGGCCAGGACCCCAACGACCCTGACCACTACGAGAACCGCCTGCGCGACCTCGCCGTCGACTCCGGCCGGCCGATCTTCTTCCCCGCCCTCTCGAGTCGCCGCGCCGCGCCCGATGGTTGGAAGCGCTGGTTCGAGAACGCCGCCGACGCGGCGACCCGCGGCGGCCGCATGTTCGGCCAGGCCCACTCCCGACAGCTCGCGACCAACTGGTCCTACCGCACCGAGATGCCCTTCGATCGACTCTCGATGTGGCGTGACCTGCGCAAGCGTCCCTTCGACGAGCAGATCGCCGCGTTCCGCGACCCCGAGATTCGCAGCAAGCTCGTCCACATCGCCAACTACGAAGACGAAGACTTCACCAAGGTCATGCCCGCTCAGGCCCGCAAGCCCGCCGACTGGGACTGGGTCTTCATCCTCGACCACGTCGATGGCACGCCCAATCGCTCGATCGGCGAGCTCGCCCGCGAGCGCGAGGAAGACCCGGTCGAGACGATGCTCCAGGTCGGCATCGAGCAGGACCTCGAGACCATCTACCAGGTCCCGCTGGCCAACGAGCACCAGGACACCGTGCTGGAGATCATCCGCGAGCCCCGCTCGTTGGTCACCTTCAGCGACGGCGGCGCCCACGTCTCGCAGATCATGGATTGCTCGCTGCAGACCCACGTGCTCACACACTGGGTCCGCAACGCCGGCGAACTCAGCCTCGAGCAGGGCGTCAAGCTGCTGACCTGGGACATGGCTTCCGCCTGGGAGCTGCCCGAGCGCGGCCTGATCCGCCGCGGCTACAAGGCCGACCTGATCATTTTCGACCCCGAGACCGTCACCCCCAAGCGGCCCGAGGTCGTCTACGACTTGCCGGCCAACCAGCGGCGTCTGGTCCAGAAGGCGACCGGCTACCACTACTCGATCGTCAACGGCGGCATCACCATGCGCGACGGCGAGCCGACCGGCGTCACCACCGGTGAGGTGCTGCACTCCGTCTAGCGACGACCAACTCGCTCAGTCGCCGACGCGCTCGTGAGGGTTCCGAAGTTCGGCCTGAACCGTCAGGATGCTGGCTCGGTTGCTGCGTTCGCGGCCGATGTCGTGCGGATTGAGGCGCTGGGCTGGGATGTCGCCTGGCTGCCTGATTCGCAGTTGCGGCGCCGCGATACCTACGTCCTGCTCGCGGCCGCCGCCCAACAGACCTCGAGCATCGGCCTCGGCGTCCTGCTGACCAACCCGGTCACGCGCCACCCCTCGGTCACGGCCTCATCGATCGCCACCATCGATGAGCTGGCCCCGGGCCGCGTCGAGCTCGGCTGGGGCGCGGGCGACACCGCGGTCCGCCTGATCGGTCTGCGCCCCGCCAAAGTCGCCGAGATGGAGTCGGGCATCGTGCTCATGCGCCGCCTGCTCGACGGTGAACAGGTCGAGGTCGGCGCCGAGCGTCCCGCCCAACTGCCGTTCCACCGTCCCGTCCCGATCTGGCTTACCGCCGGCGGCCCGCGCACGTTGGAGATGGGCGGCCGCGTCGCCGATGGCGTCTTCATCCGCGTCGGCACGCATCCGGCGCTGATCGAAGACTCGGTCGCGCGCATCCGCCGCGGCGCTGCGAGCGCCGGCCGCGATCCGGCAGGCGTGCGGCTCGGCATCATCTTCCACACCGTCCTCGTCGATGATCGGGACGACGCGCTGACGATGGCGCGGGCGATGGCCGCCGGCTACTACGAATACTCGCCGATGCTCTTCGACCCGCCCGGCCTCCGCTGGGACGGTCCCGATCCCGAAGCGCTCAAGGAGCAGCACGGCGTCTGGCCCGACTTCCACCATGACCCCGACCTGCTCAAGGCCGGCCGAGCGGTCGACTTCCTCAGCGCGGAGCACGCCGACGCCTTCGCCCTCCGTGGCGACATTGACGCCGTCGCCGAGCAGCTGCTCGGCATCCTGCGCCGCAGCGCCGCCGCCGGGATCGAGTTCGAGCATGTCGTGTTGCATCCGATTCCCAACCCGCCAAGCCCCGATCTCGGCCACAATGCCTACACCGAGCGCGTCGCCCGCGAGCTCCTGCCGCGCGTCCGCGCTGCGCTCGCCGACACATCCGAACGGAGCCCCACATGACCGACCTCTCCAACATCAAAGCCCTCGCCTGGGACATCGGCGGCACCGTCTTCGACTGGCACCACACGATCCGCGACGAAGTCGCCGGGTTCGCCGAGGCCCAGGGCGTCGAGCTTGACGCGCCGGCCTTCACCAACCAGTGGCGCTTCACGATGTTCCAGCGGCTCGCGCTCGTCCGCCGCGGCGTCCTGCCCTGGCTGAACGCCGACCAGCTGCATCGTCGGGTGCTCGACGAGGTGTTGGAATCCCACCCGCAGCTGCAGCTCAACTTCGAGCAGCGCGACGAGCTGAACCAGGTCTGGCACCGCCTCAACGCCTGGCCTGGCTCCGCCGACGCGCTCGCGGCGCTGCGCAGCCGCTACACCGTCAGCGTGCTGACCGTGATGTCGTGGGCGATCGCCGTCGACTGCTCGAAGCACAACGGCATCTCCTGGGACGGCATTCTCTCCTGCGAGTTCCTCAGCCACTACAAGCCCGACCGTGAGGCCTACGAGGCTGGCGCCCGGATGCTGGGGCTGCGCCCCGATCAGGTGATGATGTGCGCCGCCCACAAGGGCGACCTCAAGGCCTCCCAGCGTGCCGGCATGGCCACCGCATACGTCCCGATCGCCACCGAGTCCGGCGACGGTCGGGAGACCGACATGACCCCCGACCCCTCGTTCACCGTCAACGCCACCGACTTCCCCGACCTCGCCACCCAGCTGCTCGCCTAGCGCCCCGCGCAGCGGCTGGGTATGACAGCGCGTCCCTATGGCTCCCCCCCGGGGGAGCTGTCGCTCCGCCACTTACCACCCCACCAGCCACGTGCGCCCCGCCGCTCACTGCCCGCCCGACACCGCCGAAGGACACCGTCCGGCCTATCGCCCAACCAGTACCGGCGGTCGCCGGCCGCTCGATGCCTGTCGCCTCGCACCTCACGCACAGCTGCCATCGATACGCAACGCGCGATACGGCGACGACCCACGCCGTACCGTGGATCGATGCTCCGCCACGCCGTCCACTGGCTCGATCCTCGCGCGACTCTTGCCCGACAACGCCTGGTCTTCCTCGTTCGCCCCGTCCAGGAGTTCGTCCAGACCGAAAGCGCCAGCTCCCTCCTCCTGATGGCCGCCGCCGCTGCCGCCCTGATATGGGCCAACTCGCCCTGGCACCACGAATACGAACGACTGCTCGGCGCCACCTTCGGCGTCGAGCTCCCCTTCTGGTCCGTTCACGGCACCCTCCACTTCTGGATCAACGAAGGCGCCATGGTGCTCTTCTTCTTCCTCATCGGACTTGAAATCAAACGCGAAATCACCATCGGCGAACTCTCCGACCCGCGCGTCGTCGCTGCACCCGTGGCCGGCGCCATCGGCGGCATGCTGCTCCCGCTCGGCCTCTTCCTACTCATCGCCCAGGGCGCCGACGCTCGAACCGGTTGGCCCATCCCGATGGCCACCGACGTCGCCTTCGCACTCGGTATCGCCACCCTCTTCGCCTCCCGCGTCCCAGTGGGCCTGCGCGCCATGCTGCTCACGTTCGTGATCGTCGACGACATCGGTACCGTCTTCGTCATCGCCGTCTTCTACTCCGGCGACATCCAGCTCGTCCCCCTCCTCCTTACCTGCGCCCTCGTCGCCCTGATGCCGATCCTCTACCGCCTCGGTGTGCGCAACATGATCGCCTTCGTCTCCGTCGGCATCGTCGCCTGGGGCGCCATCCTCGACTCCGGCGTCCACCCCACCACCCTCGGAGCTCTGCTCGGCTTCCTCACACCTTGGCGCCCACCCGTACGCCTCGACGGCTTCGTCCGCAGCGCCCGTCGCCTGCTCGACCGCTTCAGCACCGGCGACCGCTCGCCCCAGAGCCAGATCGGCCACGACCAAGTCGTCGATGCCCTGCTCGGCCTCAGCGACCTCAGCAACAACGCCGTCCCCCACGTCGACCGCCTCGAGCACCACCTGCATCCCTGGGTCGCCTTCGCCGTGATTCCCGCCTTCGCCCTCGCCAACGCGGGCGTCCGCTTCGATCCCGCCAGCGTCGGCGAAGCCTTCGCCAGCAGCATCACCTGGGGCGTCATCATCGGGCTCGTCGTCGGCAAGCCACTCGGGCTCCTCGGCGCCACCTGGATCGCCGTCGCCCTCGGCGCCAACAGGCCAGCCGGGGTGACCTGGCCCGGCATCGCAGCGATCGGACTCGTGGCCGGAATCGGCTTCACCATCGCCCTCTTCGTCGCCGACCTCGCCTACGCTGACCCCGAGATGCTCCGCCACAGCAAAATCGGCATCCTCGCCGCCTTCGCCATCGCCGGCCCGCTCGCAGTCATCGGCTTCCGACTGCTGCCCAAGACTCCCCGCGGTCAGCGCCGCATCGTCTGGGACAGCACGCTCGAACCCCCTCACGGCTCCTGAGCAACACCAGCGGCGTCAACGCCAGCCGCCCGCCGGTTGGTCGCCCGCGCCTCAGGCCCGATCCGCGCGAAGCCGCCACCGCTGCGCCGCCCGCCTACGCCAAACTCCCCCCGTCCACGACGAACTCTGCGCCGGTGCTGAATGAGGCCGTGCTCAACGGCGCGGCGACCAAGCAGTGGAACCCGCACGTGCCGCGCTCGGTGGCTGAAGTGCGCGACGAAATCCACGCGGTGTTGGACGCCGGCGCCTCGATGGTCCACAACCACCACGGCGACGGCGCGACCGGGCATAACGGCTACGACTTCTACGTCTCGGCCTGGACGCCGGAGCTCGAGGCGCGTCCCGGCGCGATCGTCTACCCCACGCTCGGCGGCGGCGAGACCTACCACGACCGCTTCGGCCACGTGCCCGTGCTCGCCGAGGCTGGCCTGCTTCAGGTCGGGCCGATCGACGCCGGCTCGGTCAACGTCGGGGCACGCGGCGACGGCCTGCCAGTGCCTTCCGACAGCGTCTATGCGAATCCGTTCGGCTACACCGCGTACCAGATGGAGATCTGCGAGGAGTACGGGCTCGCGCCGACCTTCGCGATCTTCGATCCGTCGTTCCTGCGCACCGTGCTGGCCTGGTACGAGGCCGGGCGCCTGCCGCAGGGCGCCTGGCTGAAGTTCTACTTCGGCGGCGACCTCGGATACCCCGGCATCGGCGGCCCCAGCGGCCGCGGCATGCCCTTCGGCCTCCCACCCACCGAGAAGGCGCTCGACGCCTACCTCGAGATGATGGAGGGCTGCGAGATCCCCTGGGGCGTTTCCGCCGTGGGCGGCGATGTCGTCCAGTGCGGCATCGCCGAACTGGCCCTCGAGCGCGTCGGCCACATCCACGTCGGCCTCGAAATGTTCGGCGGCGACCGCTCCCCCACCAACGTGGAGCTGATCGCCGAGGTCGTCGAGCTCTGCGAGCGCGTCGGCCGCCATCCGCTCAAGTGGGAAGACGCCGCCGAATATCTCAACTTTCCCTCCGCGCGCTGAGCTATGGTAGATGTGTGCGTGGCGCTTCTACCCTGAAGGCAGTTCGGTGAGCCTCAACATCAAGAACGAAGAGACTTGTCAGCTGGCCCGGGAGTTGGCGCAGCTGACGGGCGAGAGCATGACCGGCGCGATCATGGTGGCGCTTAAGCAACGCCTGGAGCGCGAGCGACGCGGGCGCAGCGTCGAAGCGCGTGCCCGGGAGTTGCACGCAATCGGCCAGCGCTGCGCTCGCCGGCTGCGCGATGGACCCGCGGCCGCAGAACACGGTGACCTGCTGTATGACGAGCGCGGCCTGCCGAGGTGATCGTCAATGATCGTCGACACCTCAGCGGTGCTGGCGGTCCTGTTTGGGGAGCCGGACGCCGACCGTTATTCGAGGCTGATCGCGGAGGCGTCGCGCTGCCGCATGTCGGTCGCGAGCTTTCTTGAGGCCGCCATCGTCCTCGAAAGCCGCGGTGGCGCCACTGCGGGACAGGAACTTGACCTGTTCGTCGAACGGGCGCTGATCGAGCTTGTGCCGGTCACCGCCGAACATGCGCAGGCCGCGCGGCGGGCCTGGCGGCGATTTGGCAAGGGCAATCATCCAGCGGGGCTCAACTTCGGCGACTGCTTCGTGTACGCCCTGGCGGACACGACGGGCGAGCCGCTCCTGTTCAAAGGAGCGGACTTCGCGCTCACCGACATCGAGTCCGCGTGACGAAGCCAGGCGCCCGTAGGCAGCTAGGCCAGTGAGCCCCCGTCCACGACGAACTCGGCGCCGGTGCTGAATGAGGACTCGTCCGACGCCAGGAAGAGGGCGAGGTAGGCCACCTCGGACGCGTCGGCGGCTCGCGCCAGCGGGATGCGACGCAGGAAGCGCTCGGTGTCCGCCTCGAAGCCCGGTACCTGGTGCAGCATCGCCGTATCGATCGGGCCGGGGTGAATCGAGTTGACCCGAATCCCGTGCTCGCCCCACTCACGCGCGGCGACCTTGGTCATGCCGCGCACCGCGAACTTGCTCGCCGTGTACGCGATCGAGCCGGCGCCGCCGCGGAAGCCGGCGGTCGACGAGATGTTGATCACCGAGCCCGATTGCTGAGCAATCATCTGCGGACCCACCGCCTTCATCCCCAGCCAGACCCCGATCTGGTTGATCTCGATCACCAGCCGGTACGTCGCCTGGTCCATCTCGGTGATCGGACCGTTGCGATAGATTCCCGCGTTGTTGACCAGCACATCGAGCCGGCCGTGGTCTTCGACGATCTCGGCCACCAGCGCGTTCCAGGCGTCCTCGTCAGTGACATCCAGATGCCGATACGCCGCCGCGTCGCCAATCCCGGCTGCGGTGCGTGCCCCATCTTCGTCGAGCACGTCGGCGAGGATCACCCGCGCCCCTTCCGCGGCGAACAGTTCGGCCTCGGCCGCGCCCTGACCGCGCGCGGCGCCCGTGATCAGGGCCACTTTGCCATCGAGTCGACCGGCCATGGTGCTACTCCTCGCGTCCGAATGGGTGGAATCGGCGGCAGTCTAGGGTGTGGCCCAGCGCCGCGTCGTGATTATCCTGCTGCGGCATTCAGACGAGCCGAACGGACGCGGAGGACGCAATGGCGGACCGACTCAACGGCAAGGTAGCGATTGTCACCGGCGGCGCGAGCGGCATCGGCGAGGGCTCGGTGCGCCTCTTCGCCGGGGAGGGCGCACGGGTCGTGGTCGCCGACATCCAGGACGACCGCGGCCGCGCGCTGGTCGAGTCGCTCGGCGGCGAAACCTCCTACGTCCACGCCAACGTGGCGATCGAGGCCGATGTGCGCGGCGCTGTCGAGCACGCCGTCGAGCGCTTCGGGCGGCTCGACGCGATCTTCAACAACGCCGGCTACGCAGGCGTGATGGATCCGATCATGGAGGTGGACGAGGCCGACTACGACCAGACGATGGATGTGCTGCTCAAGGGCGTCTTCTTCGGGATCAAGCACGCCGCGCGCGTCATGCAGGCGCAGGGTCACGGCGGTTCGATCGTCAGCACCGCCTCGGTCGCGGGCGTCAACGCGGGCAATGGGCCGTCGGTCTACAGCGTCGCCAAGGGCGCAGTGATTCACCTGACCAGGGTCGCGGCCTACGAACTCGGCGAGCACAACATCCGCGTCAACTGCATCTGCCCGGGCGGAATCGCGACGCCGATCTTCGGCAAGTCGCTTGGGCTCAGCCCCGAGGACGCCGACAAGACGGTCGAGACGATGGCGGAGCTGATGGGCTCCTCCCAGCCGATCGCGCGCTCCGGCCGCCCGTCGGACATCGCCCACGCCGCGCTCTGGCTTTCCAGCGACGATTCGTCGTTCGTCACCGGACACTCGCTGATCGTGGATGGCGGTCTCACGCTGGGTCGCCCGCGCCAGGCCGACTTCGGTGACAGCTACCGGGAAGTCTTTAAGGGCCTGGGCATCGATATTCCCGACGCGTAGCACCGCGGGTGAGGATCGGAGGCGATCGATGCGCCGCGGATCGTTCGCCTGAGCTTCGCGAGCAGGAGCCGACAGGCTGGGCCCGCGCAGTTCCGCATGCGCTCGCGATATCGTGCGCACGGGAGGCGCGGCGCGATGCATGAGGACGACGACCGAGAGCAGCGTGGGATCCGCTGCGTCGGATGTCGAGCCGTCTCCGCCCAGTTGGGAGTATCGCCTCAGCGGCTGGCTCGCCGACGCCGCACCGGGCTCCTGGAAGCCCCCTATCTGCCCGCTAGGCGGGGCCGGTCGCCCGTCTACACCCGGCTCCGCTGCTGGAGGACGGTCGCCGCGATCGCGTTCGAGCGCGACTTTGCCGCGTAGGTCACTCGCCGATCGGCGCACGAAGCGGCACGACAGCGCTGAAGGCCTAGTCGACACGCGGCCGCTCAGCGCGGGTCGAGCCTCGTGACCATCTTCGGGCGACCGATCTTCTATGGCTGGGTGATCGTTGGCGCTGCGTTCACGGCGCAGTTCATCGCTGTCGGCGTGCAGACCTCGGTCGCCGCCGTCTTCGCCCCGCAGATGATCGCTCAGTTCGACTGGTCGCGCACCCAGTTCTTTTTCGCCGACACCGTCGGCCAGTTGATCCTGATGGTCGTCGGCCTGCTACTCGGCCCGCGGATCGATCGGTTCGGTTCGCGGCCGATCATGTTGGTCGGCGCGGCGATCCTGATCCCCGCGCTGGTACTCACCAGCCAGGTCGAGGAGTACTGGCAGTACCTAGTGCTGCGCGGCGTGTTCGTGATCACCGGCGCCGCAATGGCCGGCTTCCTCGTCGCTTCCGTGACCGTCTCCAAGTGGTTCGTGACCAAGCGCGGGCAGGCGCTCGGCTGGACCTCGATGGGCGTCTCCGCTGCCGGCGTGGTCTGGCCCACGCTCACCCAGTGGGCCTTCATCGAGCCGCTCGGCTGGCGCGCATCATGGGTGGTGCTCGCCGGCATCGCGCTCGTGATGTTGGTTCCGGCCGCACTGCTGATGCGGCGCAGGCCCGAGGACTACGGGATGGCGCCCGACGGCGGCGACAGCGGGGTTTCCGTCGCGCAGCAGCGCGCTTCGCAGCACGATTTCGACACGTCGCTGACCCGGCCCGAGGCGACGCGGACGCCCGCCTTCTACCTGATCATCCTGATCTTCGGTGTCTCTGTGGTCGGCATCTTCGCGATCCTGCTGCACGGCGTGCTGTTCCTCGGCGAGAACGGTTTCGCCGCCGGCGTCGCCGCGCCGCTGGTCGCGATGATGTCGGTCTTCTCGGCCGTCACCAAGCCGCCCTGGGGCTGGGCGCTCGACCGCTTCGATTCGCGGCTCGTCGGCGCGGTCAGTTTCGCGATCGCGGCTGCCGGCTTCATCCTGGTCGTGTTCGCCGCGCACACGGGCTCGCTCTGGTACGTGCTCGGCGCGTTCGCGGTGATGGGCCTCGGGATCGGCGGCAACATCCCCATCCAGGAAATGATCTGGGCCGAATACTTCGGGCGTCGCTATCTCGGCGCGGTGCGCAGCCTCGGCTTTCCGTTCGCCATGGGCATCTCGGCGGCCACGCCGGTCGCGGTGGCGCTCTACGCCGACCTGATCGGCAACTACGACGGGGCGTTCTTCAGCTGCGCCGGTCTCTGGGCTGCTTCGGCCCTGCTCTGCCTGCTGCTGAGGCTGCCGCCCAAGCGACGGCGCGTGCTCCGCGCCGTCGGACGGCGAATCGCCGCGTCGTTGGCATCAATTGGCCCGGTCGCCCGCCCCGCCGAACAGAAGCGGGCCGCTTGAGCGACCGCTTCTGTGGCGGGTCGGCGTGATCCCGAAGCTACGGCAGCGTCACCTCGATCGGCGGCCTGCTCGAATACCAGAGGTCGGGCACCGGGCTTGACGGGAAGTAGCGGCCGCGCGGGAGCAGGTTTTCCCTGCTATCGCCGACGCGCAGACCGAATTCAACGCGGCCCTCACCCTCGCTGTCGGCGGCAGTGATTCGCGCGATGATCCGCACGATGTAGCCGTCGCCCACGTCGATCAGCGAACTCCGCTGCCAGGCGCCCTCTGCGGCGTTCGGCGGGAAATAGCGGAGCCGCGGCAGGATGTCTTCCCCGCCGACGCGTCGCACACCGAACTCGATCCGGTTGCGCTCGGAGTTGAACCGCGCGCGCACCTGCGCTTCGATCGTCGGCTGCGCGACCGCCTCGAACTGGTTGGGCTCGACCTCGGTGATCCGGCCGCGTAGGACGTTGAAGGCACTGGTCTGGTAGTCGTCGCCGTTCAGCTCCAGCTCAAACGTCACGGTGTCCGCGTCCAGCGGGAGGATCTGAACCGACCACACGCCGTCCTCGACCACTGCCGAGGCGAGCAGGCTGTCGTCGTCGCCGATCGCCCGCACGGTCGCGCCGTCGAATTGCTGCGAATCCACGCCGTAGAACCAGTGCGGCACCGTCGGGAGGCCCGAAGTGTCCTGCGCGGCGCCGCCGGGCGCGAACGCAACGGCGAGCAGCAGGGCCGTCGTGACACCCACCACCGCCGCGATTCTGCCGCCTCGATCGACCAGTCGCTCTCGCATGCTGAACTCCCTGCTGCTTGCCGCCCAGCGGATCGTTGCTCTCAGTGTATTGCGTGCGTGCTCTAATGCACGTCCGCCATTCTGTCGGCCTCAGCGCCGATGTCAACCGCGTGTGAACGGAACTCAGCGCGCGACGAAACCGCCGTCGATCGGGAGTTCTGCCCCTGTGATGTAGCTGGCTTCGTCGGAGGCGAGGAACAGCACCCCGTACGCCACCTCGTCGACCTCGCCGATGCGCCTCAGCGGGAGCGATCGCTCGAGCCGCGCGCGCCCTTCCGAGGTCATCCCCCTGCTGCTGCGCATTGGGGGCATGAAGCCCGGATGGACCGAGTTGACCCGGATCCCTTCAGGCCCCAGACGTGCCGCCATCGCCTTGCTGAAGTTGCGCACCGCCGCCTTCGAGGCGTGATACGCGGGATGCCCGGTGTCGCTGCCGACCAGGCCGTAGATCGACGAGATGTTGACGATCGAGCCGCCGTTGCCGGCGCGACGCATCGCCTCCGCGGCGTGCTTCACGCCGAGGAAGACTCCGGTCGCGTTGACATCCATGATGTTGTGCCAGCCCTCGGTGCTGAGGTCGTCGGCCTGCGACGTGCTACTCAGGCCGGCGTTGTTGACCAGCACATCGAGTCGACCATAAGTATCGAAGACGTGCGTGATCAACGCCTCCCAGTCGGCCTCGCTTGTCACATTGGTGTGGACGAACTCCGCCTCACCGCCGGCGTCGCGAATGCTGTTCTGCAGCGCGATCCCGTCGTCGTCCGTGAGATCGGCGATGATCACGACGGCGCCCTCGCGGGCGAAGAGCCGCGCCTCGGCAGCGCCCATGCCCGAGGCGCCGCCGGTGACGATCGCAACTTTGTCCGCCAGTCGGTCAGCCATCGCTGCCGCCCTGCCTAGTTCGCGGTCGGCGCAGGCGGGATGTGGTAAATCCGCTCGGCCGTGGTGCGCAGGACCTTCTCGCGAATGCCCTCATCGAGATCGGTGAGCACCGCCGTGACGTGCTCCTGCGCCCGCGGGTAGAGGCAGGTGGGGTGCGGGAAGTCCGTCTCAAACATCACGTTGTCTTCGCCGATCGCCTCGATCGCGGCGCGCGGCCCGAAGTCCTCGAACCAGAACGACGCGAAAATCTGGCGCTTGAAGTACTCGGAGGGCTTCATGCTAAGGCCCTCACGCTCGGTCGGGACCGTCTCCTCGAACTGGTAGTCCATCGCCTCGAGCAGGAACGGCACCCAGCCGATTCCGCTTTCAACGGAGACGAAATTGAGCGTCGGGTAGCGCTCGCAGAGTCCGGAGAAGATCAGGTTGATGATCACCTTGAAGTTGGTGATGAAGAGGCAGATGGAGCCCATCGCGAGCCGCCGCTGCGGGCCGTAGCCGTCCCAGATCAGCTTGTCGGTGATCCCGGCGCCGGCGCCGATGTGGAAGTTGACCGGCATCTCGAGCGCCGCGCAGGTGTCCCAGAAGGGGTCCCACGCCGGGTCGTTCAGATAGGGCAGGCCGAAGGCCTCGGGCGTATCGCACATCGTGATGCCCTTGAGGCCCATGTCGTGGATCCGCCCCAGCTCCTCAACGGCCGCAGGGATGTCCCAGAACGGCACCAGGCCCTGCGGAAAGAGGCGGCCCTTGCCCTCGTGCTGCAGCTCAGCGACCGCGTCGTTGTAGGTCGTGCAGCAGAGGTTGCGCAGCTCGGAGTCGTCGATCTTGATGAAGTTCTGGCTGCCGAAACCGGCGACGTTGGGGTAGACGATCTGCTGGGCGACACCGAGGTCGTCGAGCATCTTCAGCCGCGGCCCGGGCTCGGTCGCGGCCCTGCTCATCTCCTCGAACGAGCCGAGCGAGATCGTGCCGTACTCCTTCTTCCCATCCGCGCGCACCACGGTGAATCCGGGCGGTCCGAAGTCGATGTCGTCGAGCACCTGCCAGCGCTGCTCGCCTTTCTCGTTGGTCACGATGTGCGGCACCGCGTCCTTGTACTTGGCCGGCGCGCGCGAGGTCCAGAGGTCAGGCGGCTCGGTGTAGTGGCTGTCGATGTCGATGACGGGAATGCCGTGGACGGTCAGAGACATGCTGCTGCTCCTTAGGCGGACTGAGATCGCACCAATGCTAGCTGGCCGACAGAGCCCGGTGGGAGGCCGCGGCGATGTCGATCCGTGACCGCCGCGGCTAAGCCCCCGCGGCGGCGCTGAAGCCGGGCGCGTGTGCGTTGGCCAGGATCTGCGCAACCCGTCGCTCTGCCGCGCGCATCGGCGTGATGCCCGCGGCGGCGGCGTCGCGGAAGAGCCGGCGGGTGACCTCGTAGACGCCCTCAGCGTGCTGCTCGGATCGCGCCGCCGACCAGCCGGAGAGCTCACCCGCGACGCTGATCAGGCCGCCGGAGTTCACGACATAATCCGGTGCGAAGAGAATCCCGCGCTCGGCCAGCAGCTCCGCATCCTGCGGCTCCCGCGCGAGCTGGTTGTTCGCCGCGCCGCAGATCGCGCGGCAGCGCAGCGTCGGGATCGTCTCGGCGCTGAACACGCCGCCCAGCGCGTTGGGCGAGAGCAGGTCGCACGGCAGCGTCCACGCTTCGTCGAGCGGCGCGGCGATCGCCCCGAGTTCGGTCGCCAGCTCGGCTGCGGCGTCTGCGCGGATGTCCGCGATCGTCAGCTGAGCTCCGGCCGCGGCCAGCCGACGCGCCACCTTCGAGCCCACCTTGCCGACGCCGATCACGACGATCCGCCGGCCCGCGAGGTCACCCCCGGCTGCGTCGTCGCCGTCGAGCGCCTCAAACGTGGCGCGCATCCCGCCGAGCACCGTGGTCGCCGTGAGGCCTGAGGTATCCCCCGCGCCGCCGAGCATCGCGGAGAGCCCCGCGACGTGCCGCGCCCAGGCGCGCAGCTGATCCAGCTCGCGCGTGGTCGTGCCCACGTCGGTCGTGGTCACGAATCGCCCCTCGATCTGGTTGAGGAAGCGCGCGTACGAGCGCAGCTGGTCGATCGACTTCGCGTTCTGGTCGCCGATCACGACGGCCTTCCCGCCGCCGAAGGCAAGCCCCGCAGCGGCCGACTTCTTCGTCATCGCTTCCGACAGGCGCAACGCGTCGTTGAGCGCGTCGTCGAAGGATGCGTAGGGCTGCCATCGAGTCCCGCCCACGGCCGGGCCGAGCGCGGTTGAATGAATGGCGACGATCGCCGTCAGCGGCGTGATCTCGTCACGCCACACGAGCACGTCCTCGAACCCCGGTCGCTCGATTCGTTCAATCCTGGTCATCCTGATTCCTCCAGATTGGTGGTACAGGGCCAATCTAGATCGGGATCGGCGATCCGCTGCACGCGCTCGTCCGCCGCTCTCCAGCCGATATCAAATCCGCCACAGTGCGCTGTTGGGCGCGCTATCGGGCCTCCCGGAGCGCGTGCTCCGCGACGTCCCGCGCGATCAGATCGTCGGGCGCCTGGCCTGCGTAGATCAGCTGAATGAGGCCCTCAGAGTCGACGAAGAACGTCCGCGGCGGTCCGACCAACCCGCCCTCGCCGTAGGCCCGGAAGACGCTGCCGTCGAAGTCCATCGGGATCGCGAAGTCGACGCCAAAGTCGTCGACGAACGCCTGCGCGGCGCTGCGCGGCTCCTCGATATTGACCCCGATCACCACGAGGCCGGAGTCGGCGTTCTCGCGCTGCGCGCGAATCAGCGCGGGGATCTCGCGCCGACACGGAGAGCACCACGAGGCCCAGAAGTTGATCACGACCGGCCGACCGCGCAGGTCGGAGAGCCGCAGGCGGTCGCCGTCGAGCGTCTCGAGCTCGAAGTCGGGCGCCATCGCCAGAATCCTCGGACTCACCTCGCGGCCGTCGGGATTGAGCGCCGCCGGCAGCTCCACGATCCCCTCCGCCGTCGCCTCCTCGCCACCGCGCAGCAGCGCCAACCACAGGACCAATCCGATCAGCAGCACGACGCCGACGCCGGCCAGCAGCGTGCGTCCGCCGTGGTACTCGCGCGGCCGGTTTGGGTTCTCGGGCGGCATCTCGGCCATCGGTGGTTTCTCCCCCATCGGCGGCTGCTCTCGCATTGCACAGGTATGCTGTCATGCGGCCGCAGTCAAGCGATGTCAGGTGAGGAATGTCATGGTCGCGCAGTCGATTCCGGCCGACGATCTGCTCGAAGCGATCCGATCCGCGGGCGTGCAGGATGTGGTGCTCGTGCCCGACACCCACCAGCGAACCCTCGTGGAAGCGCTGATGGCGGCCGAGGACATTCGGACGGTGCACTGCTCCACCGAGGACGAGGCCGTCGCGATCAGCGCCGGCCTGATCATCGGCGGCCGCCGGCCGATGATGCAGATTCAGCACGCCGGTCTCTACGCCTGCGTCAACAACCTGCGCGGCGTGGGGCTCGATGGCCACTTCCCGATCGTGCTGCTGATCGGCCTGCTGGCGCGCGACCCCGAGCTCGCTCCGCGCGACGACGGCAGCTCGATGGTCCGGCTCGCGGAGCCGCTGCTCGAAACGCTGGGGATCCCCAGCCACCTGCTCGACGGCGTCGAGGACCTCCACTTCGTGGCCGAGGCCTTCGAGGAGGCCGCCGCGATCGAAGGGCCCGTCGCCCTGCTGGTTGGAGCCACCACGTCATGACCACACACGAGTCAACCGGTCGGATGTCGCTCGAATCGGCGCTCGATGTGCTCGCCCGGCACTGGGTCGACCAGGTCGTGGTCGGCACGATGACCGCCGCCGGCGGTTGGGTGGAGCGCACCCCGCAGGCAATCAATCTGGCCTGCATTGGCTTCATGGGCGGCGCCTCGGCGCTTGGGCTCGGCGTCGCGCTGGCCCAGCCCGAGCGGGAAGTCTGGGTCATCGACGGCGACGGCTCGCTGATGATGCAGCTCGGCTCGCTGGGCACGATCGCCGGCGCCGATCCCGAGAACTTCGTCCACTTCGTGATTCACAACGGCGTCTACGAGACGTCCGGCTCTCAGCCGCTGCCCGCTCAGGAGCGCATCGACTTCGCAGCGATGGCGGCGGGCGCGGGCTACCGCAACGCGGTCAGCTTCTCCGATGCCGAGGAGCTCGACGCGGCCTTCGACGACCTGCTGTCGGTCCCCGGCCCGATCCTGATCGAGCTGCGCACCCGCCCCGGCGACCGCTTCTTCAACGCCCGCCCCACTCCCCCAGGCTCCACCCCACGCCTCGCCCAATCGTGGCCCCCAGTCGCCGCCCGGCTGGCCGAGGACGACGAGTAGGCGCAGCAACTGTGGCCAACGTTCACCGCGCCGCGCCCGGATCGGCGTAGGCTGAGCGGGTCCGCGACCGAACGTGGGTGGAGTTGGCGCTCGTGCAGTTTTACACAGATGCTGAGCTCGTCGCCCTGTATCACAGTAGGGAGTCGGAGCTGGTTGAACGGAAGCGCAGCACCGCCGACCGTCGCGCGATCCGCCGCAACGTCTGCGCGTTCGCCAATGACCTGCCGGGGACAGGCCGTCCAGGTGTGCTCTTCATCGGTCTCGGAGATAACGGCGAGTGCGCGGGCATCGATGTTTCGGACGATCTGCTCACCGACCTGGCGCAGATCCATACCGATGGCAGCACCCAACCGATTCCAATGATGCGGGTGGAGCGGCAAACAATCGACCGCTGCGAGGTGGCAGTCGTTCAGGTTGCCCCCTCCACCGCCGCGCCGGTCTACTACTCAAAGCGCGCCTGGGTGAAGGTGGGACCCACGGTGCAGGAAGCATCGGAGCAAGAGGTGCAGCGGCTGCACGAGCGGCGGCTTGCTGCGGACCAGCCGTACGACCTCACCACGGTCTGGTCCGCGTCGTTTGAGCATCTCGATCTCGACTTCATTCGCGGCGTTTACCTCCCCAGCGCGGTACACGAGGACGTCCTCGCCGCTGACCAACGCTCGCTTGAACAACAGCTGGCGTCCCTGCGGCTGGCGGTACACGACCGACCGGCGCGGGGAGCACTGATCACGATGGGCGCCGACCCCCAGCGCTGGTCTGCCGGCGGCTACATTCAATTCGTACGCTTTGCCGGACGCGAGCTGGCGGATCCAGTTCTGGACCAGAAGGTGCTAACGGGGCGGGTGGACGACCTTCTGCGAGCGCTCGAAGCGATCATTCGACTGAACATCCAGGTGCGGCTCGATCTCAGCGGCTCGCGGCATGTCGAGCTGCCTGACTATCCGTATGTGGCGCTGCGCGAGCTGGCGCACAATGCCGTGATGCATCGTTCATACGACGGAACCAATGCGCCAATCCACCTATATTGGTACGAAGATCGCGTGGAGATCCGCAGCCCGGGCGGGCTGTATGGACAGGTGACGTCAACCAACTTCGACACTGGTATCGTGGACTACCGGAATCCACTGATCGCGGAGATCATGTATCACCTCGGATACGCGCAGCGCTTCGGTCTGGGAATTGGCACGGCGAGGCGCGCCCTCCAACAGAACGGCAACCCCGCCCCGGAATTTGACTTCTTCGATATGCAGGTTGCGGTGACAGTGAGGAAAGCACCATGAAAACCATCGCGTTCTTCAACAACAAGGGCGGTGTGGGCAAAACGACGCTTGTCCACCACTTGGCCTGGATGTACGCTGATCTCGGCGTTTCGGTAGTGGCTGCTGACCTGGATCCACAGGCGAATCTGACGAGTATGTTTCTGGAGGATTCACAGGTGTTTGAGTTGCTGAACGAGCAATCGCACGGCGGCACGATCCATCGTGCCCTCAAGCCGTTGCTTGAGGGCACTGGCGACATCGAAACTCCGTATGCCCATCGCGTCAGCGACGGTCTTTCGCTACTGCCCGGCGATCTGGCCCTGGCGCGGGCGGAGGGTGAATTGTCGAGCCAGTGGTCCGCCTGCTTGGACGGCAATCCTCGCGCATTCCGCGTGATCAGCGCGTTTTGGCGGATTCTCGCCGCGGCCTGCGCGGAGCTGGAGGCCGATCTGGTGTTGATCGATGTAGGCCCTAATCTGGGCGCGCTCAACCGGGCGGTGATGGTGGCCGCGGAGCAGGTGATTATTCCACTGGCGCCCGACCTCTACTCGCTCCAGGGCTTGCGAAACCTTGGCCCGACCCTGACGGACTGGCGGCGTCAGTGGCGCGATCGGCTCGATCGCAAACCCGCGCAGCTAGCCGAGCTGGCGCTGCCGGAAGGTGAGATGCGACCGGCCGGTTATGTGGTGTTGCAGCACGCGATCCGACTCGACCGTCCAACACAGGCATATGCAGCCTGGATGGAGCGGATTCCTGGCGAGTATCGAGAACACATTGAGGGTGATGCGACGCCGCCGCGGCTCGCGATGGTCGATGACCCGCACTGCCTCACGACGCTGAAACACTATCGCAGCTTGATGCCTCTAGCGCAGGAAGCGCGCAAGCCGATCTTTCAGCTGCGCTCCGCCGACGGCGTCCGCGGCAGCCACATGCGTGCCGTCCAAAGCTGCTACGCGGACTTCCAAGAACTCGCTGTCCGGATTGCACAGCGCTGCAACGTTCCGTTACCTGGTTCGGCGAATCAAGTTGTGGTTGAGCCGACCGTCGCGTCGGTCGACTAGTGGTGGGCGTCGCCCATTGCCGGCTCGGGCTCGGGGACGCAGGTGTTCTCCAGGACGCCGATGCCGTCGATCTCGATTCGCACTACGTCGCCGGCGACTAGCCAGCGCTGCGGGGTCATCGCGGCCGCGACGCCTGAGGGCGTGCCGGTGGCGATCACGTCGCCGGGCTCTAGCGTGAAGGCCGTGCTGAGGTACTCGACGATGTCGTAGCAGTTGAAGATCAGGTGCTCGGTGTTTGAGTTCTGGCGCAGCTCTCCGTTCACGAAGGTGCGGATCCCGAGCACGTGGGGGTTGCCCAACTCGTCGCCCGTGACGAGTGCGGGTCCCATCGGGCCGTGCGTGTCGAACGACTTGCCCATCGTGAACTGGCGGGTGCGGTTCTGCCAGTCGCGCACCGAGACATCGTTGACGATCGTGAAGCCGGCGATCACACTCGCCGCGTCCGCCGCCGAGACGTGCCGGCAGCGCTCGCCGATCACCACGCCCAGCTCGCCCTCGTAATCGACTGCCTTCGACGCCAGCGGGATCTGGATGCCGCCCCACGGATTGTTCACACAGGTGCGCTGCTTGGTGAAGATCGTCGGGAAGCGCGGCGTCTCGGCGCCCGTCTCGGCGATGTGGTCCGCGTAGTTCAGGCCCACGGCGAGGAATTTGCTCGGTCTCGGCACCGGCGCGAGCAGCTGCACCTCCGAGAGCGGCCGACGGTTGCCGCCGCGCTCGACGGCCATCTCGGCGATCACCCGCGCCTCTGCGCCCGCCGCCAGGAACTCGCACATATCAGTCGGCGCGTCCGGCGCGGCGACATAGAGGTCAACGACCTCGCCGTCGACGATCACGCCGACGCGTTCGCGGTCCTCGAAGGAAAAGCTGGCCAGGCGCATGGGACACTCCTCTCGCCTCTCGTTTCGCTGCAGGCTACTCGCGCGATGGTCTCCGCTGCGGGCTCAATCGGAGCGCGCCGCGATCGGGATGGTCCCGACGATGTCCTCACGCTCCCACTGATCGACCGTCTCGGGCGATATCTCGGTCAGCCGCGCCAGCACGGCGCGGGTGTGCTCGCCCAGCGTCGGCGACGGCCGGTCGCTGCGCGGCGCCAGCCAGTTGCGGAAGCGGTAGGGCTGCAGCGGGTAGCGCTTGCGCCCCGCGTAGCGATGCTCCTGCGTGATGAAGAACTCTCGCTCCTGCAGATGCTCGTCCTCCAGCAGGTCGAGCCCGTGGTAGACCGTCGCGGCCGCCACGCCGGCGGCCTGGAGCTCGCGCATGATCTCGTTCGCGTCGCGCGTTCGCGTCCACTCGCTGATCGCCGCGTCGAGCTCGGCGAGCGCGCGTTGGCGCTGCGCCAGCGTGCACCATCGCCCGCCGTCCGCGCCCCACTCGGCGTGACCCAGCGCCGTCGACAGCGCGGCGAACGCCGTGTCGTCGGGGCAGGCGATGGCGACCCAGCGGTCGTCGCGGCAGAGGTAGGTGTTGTGCGGCGCCATGCTCGGATGGAGGTTGCCCACGCGGCCCGGGTCGTGCCCGGTGATCGCGAACGCGGTCAGCGCGTCGCCCATGTACGAGGTCGCCGTCTCGACCTGCGAGAGGTCGATGTGGCAGCCGCCCGCGCGTCCCTCGGCGTTGAGCCGGCGCCGGCGCTCCAGCGCCGAGAGCAGCGCCAGCGCGCCCATCACCCCGGCGAGCGGGTCGCCGCCCGTCGTGCCTGAGAAGATCGGCTGGTCGTCGGCGTAGCCCGTCAGATGCGGCAGGCCGCACATCTGCTCCGTCGTGTTCGCGAACGCGGTGTAGTGGGTCCAGCTACCCGTCAGCCCGAAGCCCGGCATCGAGAGCATGATCAGCTCGGGGTTGATCGCCCGCAGCTGCTCCCAGGCGAGTCCGAAGTTGCCCATCACGCGCGGCGTGTAGTTCTCCACGATCACGTCGGCGTCTTCGACGAGATGCCGGACCACGTCGGCGCCGCGCTCGTCGGTCAGGTTCAGGGTGATGCCGTCCTTGTTGCGGTTGACCCAGTTGAAGGCTGGTGACATCTCCCAGAACGCGCCCTCGCCGCCGCCGGTGGCGCGCCAGCCATCGATCCGCTGCACCGATTCGATCTTGATCACGTCGGCGCCGGCGTCGCCGAAGATCATCGTGGTCATCGGACCGGACATGAACATCGAGAGATCGATGACGCGCAGGCCTTCGAGCGGCCGCTCCGCGGGCTCGCCGGCCGTGTCGGCGTCCGGCGGCGTCTCATCGTTCCACGCGGTTCCGTTGCGGATCGACTCGCTGTGCTCGCCGAGCAGCGGCGTCGGTTCGCCGAGGGGTCGTTCGTCGCCGAACAGCCAGGGGACGCCAGGCATCCGCACGTGCCCGGCCCGCGGGTGGTCGAACTCGAGCATGTAGTCACGCTCGCGGTGCGGCAGCAGGTCAAGCGCCTCGGCGAGCGTCGGGATCAGGCCGAAGGGGATTCGCCAGGCCTGGGCCTCGTGAAACACGTCGTCGGAGCTGCGCTCGCGGGTCAGCGCCGCCAGCTCATCCGCGAGCTGACGCGAGTTCGCGAGGCGACTCCAGGCGTCGCTGAAGTTCGGATCATCGACCAGCTCGGGCCGCGCGAAGAACTGGCACATCACCTCCCACTGGGCCTGCGTGAGCGTGTTCGCGCCGACGTAGCCATCGGTCGTGGGCAGGATGAACGAGGGCGCGGGGCCGATGTCAGCGTGGCGCTCGCCGACGGTGCCGGAGTACTCGTAGCGCTGCACGGCCAGCAGCGCCATGTTGACCGCAGCCTCAAGCACGGAAACATCGACGTGGTCGCCGCGTCCGTGCTCGCGCTGGCCGCGCAGAGCGATCAGCGTCGCCACCGCCGCGTATGCGCCCGTCAGCGTCTCCGGCACCGAGCCGCCCAGCTGCAAGGGTTCCCGATCGGCGCGCCCGCACAGGAACGAGAAGCCGCCGATCGCGCAGGCCGTCAGGTTGTTCCACTGCCAGTCGGCGTAGGGCCCGGTGGAGCCGAAGCCCGTCACGGTGGTCAGAATGACCGTCGGATTCAGCGCCGTGAGCTGCTCGTAGCCGATCCCCCGATCGGCCAGGCGCGGCTCGGGCTCGCTCGCGATGACCGCGTGCGCGCCGGCGATCAACCGGTCGCGCAGCGACCGATCATCCGCGCTCGCCGGATCCAGCACAATGCTGCGCTTGCTCGTGTTGGCGTACAGAAAAGCCGCGCTCGCTTCCGGGTCGACACTGGCGCCGTTTGAGAACGGCCCGCGCCGCCGCGCGGCGTCCCCGCCGGGCGGCTCGATCTTGATTACATCTGCCCCGAGGTCGCCTAGCAGCTTCGCCGCGAACGGCCCCGCCAGCCCCTCGCTGAGATCCAGGACCCGCAGTCCCGACAATGCCCGCAAGCCTCCGGATGCCATAGCGCCCCTCCTCAGATCTCGCAGGCTACCGGCCTGCCCTGCTCCCGGGCTGTCCCCGGGGGAGCCGCCGACTGCCCCTGCCCCAACAGCCGAAGCCAACCGAACAAACCCAACCAATCGCCAACCATCCCTGAACAGGCTGAACAGTCCCGCGAGCGCCGCCTCGCGCTACGGCCACCGACCGACACGGCCCTAGACTGACGCCGCGCTGAGCGCCGACGGGGGGAGTACGCGATGGTCTGGGAGGCTGAAGTTGAAGAACTGCGCCGACGCGCCGCCCTGGCCGCGCGCGGCGGCGCTCCCCAACGAATCGAGCGCCAGCACCGTCTGGGCCGGCTGACGGTCCGTGAGCGGATCGACGGGCTGCTCGACGCCGGCTCATTCCACGAAGTCGGGGCGCTCGCGGGACTCGGCGAGTACGACGACGGCGAGCTGGTCGGCTTCACGCCGGCCTCATACGTGATGGGGCTCGGCGAGATTGATGGCCGCACCGTCGCGATCGGCGGCGAAGACTTCACGATTCAGGGCGGCTCCGCGCTCTTCCCGATGCAGCGGTCCAAGGGTGGCCTCGGGGGCTTCGCCGAGGAGCTCGCGGTCGAGTACAAAGTGCCGCTGATTCTGCTGATCGACGGGGCCGGCGCCAACGTGGCGGCGACCAAGAAGATGGGCACGACCTACCTACCAAACGGCGGCGGGACGTCGTTCCTGACCCCGATCGAGGCGATGCAGAACGTCCCCGTACTGGCCGGCGTGCTCGGGGCGATCGCCGGCGGCCCGGCCGGGCGCGCCATGATGGTCCACTGGAGCGTGATGACCCGCGGCCGGTCCGCGATGTTCGCGGCCGGCCCACCCGTCGTGCGGCGCGGCATCGGTCACGAGGTGACCAACGAAGAGCTCGGCGGCTCCCACGTCCACGTCCACGAATCGGGCTGCATCGACAACGAAGCCGAAGACGAGCAGGACGCCTTCCGTCAGATCCGCACGATGCTCTCGTACCTGCCCGACAACGTGCGCGAGCTGCCGCCGGCCGCGCCCGCCCGCCCGGCGCCGGAGGGCGCCGCGGAGGCGCTGATCGACCTCGTGCCGCGAAACACGCGCCGGCCCTACTCGATGCCGCAGCTGATCGCCTCGATCGTGGACGGCGGCGAGTTCTTCGAGCTCAAACCGCACTGGGGCACCTGTGTGATCACCGCCTTCGCCCGTGTCGACGGCCTGCCGATCGGGATCATCGCCAACAATCCGCTCAAGAACGCCGGTGCGCTCGACCGCGACGGCAGCGACAAACAGACCCACTTCATCGAACTGTGCAACTACTTCCACATCCCGATCGTCTATCTGGTCGACGTGCCCGGCTTCATGATCGGCCGGCAGGCCGAGCGCGAAGGCACCCTGCGCTCCGGGATGCGCGCAATCTGGGTGGGCCTGCAGGCCACGGTGCCGCAGATGACGATCATCATCCGCAAGTGCTACGGCATGGCCGGGATGGCGACGGGCAATCCGAACCGGCTGAACTACCGGATCGGCTGGCCCAGCGGCGAGTGGGGATCGATCCCGATCGAGGGCGGCGTTGACGCCGCCTACCGACGCGAGATCGCCAACGCGCCCGATCCGGCTGCGAAGCGCGAAGAGATCGAGGCCGACCTGCGCAGTCTGCGCAGCGTCTTCCGGACCGCTGAGACGTTTGGGATCGAGGAGCTCATCGACCCGCGCGAGACTCGCTCCTACCTCCAGGCCTTCGTCGAGCGGGCCTACAAGGTCCTGCCCTACGAGCTCAACCCCAAGCCCCTCTTCGGCGTGCGCCCGTAGTCCCTACGCCCCCGCCGCCCGCGCGATCAGCGTGGCTGCGCCTGCGAACAGGCACCAGACCGCGAACGGCGCCAGCGACCGCGCGCGCACCAGCCGGAGCAACGCCCGAATCGACACGAGCGCCGCTGCGCAGGAGACGACCGCACCGATCAGCAGTTGCTCCGGCTGGCCCGTGGCCCCGTCCTCGATCAGCGCGCGAATCGCGAGCGCCGCTGCACCCGCCAGCGCGGGCAGCGCCAGCCAGAACGCGAAGCGGGTGGCGGCCTCGCGGCTCTGCCCCAGCGACATGCCCGCGACGATGCACATGCCGGCGCGCGATATGCCAGGCAGCGCCGCGACCGCCTGAGCCACGCCAATCGCCGCCGCTCGTCCCGGCGTCAGCGTCGCGAGCGACTCCCCAGTTGTGCGCCGCGCGCGCCACTCGGCGGCGGCGATCAGCGCGCCGGTGACCAGCAAAAACGCCGCCGCCGTGGTGGGCCCGCGCAGGTCGCCCTCAAGCGTCTCATAGAGCGGCGCGCCGATGATCACGAGCGGGACAGTCGCGATCAAGCCAAGCCAGATCAGCCGTCGCGGCGGCAGACCGTCGACCGGCGCTGCCTCACCCCGCAGCCCGCGCAGCACGGCGACGATCTCGCGCCGAAATGCCCAGATGAGTGCGGCCAGCGTTCCAGCGTGGACGGCCACGTCGAAGCCCAGGCCCGGGTCGTCCCAGCCGAACAACCAGCGGGCGAGCGCCAAGTGGCCGGTGCTGCTGATCGGCAGGAATTCGGTAACGCCCTGGATGATCGCCAGGACGATGATTTCGAGAAGCGACACGCCGCCTATGATCCCTCTCAGCCGCCCCGGCCCGACCTGCGCCCGCCTGTGGGCCAGCATATGAGGCGGCCGAAACCAGCGTTGAGCGGAGGTCGCGATGGATATCAGCGAAGTCATTCGGACCACGTTCGCCGCACGCGAATTTACCGACGACCCGGTACCCGACGAGGTGATCGAGCGGATGCTCGAGCACGCCCGCTTCGCTCCGAGCGGCGGCAACCGCCAGGGCTGGCATGTGATCGTCGTGCGCGACCCGGAGATTCGCGCCGGGATCGCCGACTGCGCGCGTCGCCCGGCGCGGCGCTACGTCGCGATGCAGCGCGCCGGCGAGGGTCCCTGGAACGCAGCGTTCCCCTCGACCGTGACGGACGAATCAGCCGCGGACATCCCCGTGCCGCGGATGCTGACCAACCCCTACATCGATGCGCCCGTGCTGCTCGCGATCTGCGTGGACCTGAGCGTGGTGGCGTCCGTCGACAAGGAGCTGGATCGCGTCGGCGTGATCTCCGGCGCGTCGATCTACCCGTTCACCTGGAGCTTGCTGCTGATGGCTCGGGACGAGGGCTTCGGGGGCACGCTGACGACGATTCCGATCGCCGATGAGCCGCGTCTCAAGGAACTGCTCAACCTGCCCGACCACTACGCGGTGTGCGCCTTCCTGCCGATCGGCAAGCCGGTCAAGCAGCTGACCCGGCTCAAGCGCGGCCCCGTCGAGGGATTCGCGACCGTCGATCGCTTCGACGGGGAGACATTCGGGGCGGATTAGGAGCTGCCGGCAGCAGCAGTGGGAGCTGACTCGTCGCGATGGGCCGCGAGGACCTCGGCGATCCGCGCCATGGCCGCGCGCTTGATGAAGTTCGTAGAGCGTTCGCCGCTCAGCGCCGCTGCCTTGAGCAAGTCGTTGACTTCAAGCTGATCGAAGTCAACGGTCACTGCGCCGCCGATGTGCAGGCCGAACTCGAAATCCGCCTCTTCCCATTCTCCCGAATCGAGGAACTCAGCGCGCTCTTCGTCCGTTGGGCCTGCGAGTGGATCGCTCATCGCTGTCTCGTTCCGCGCTGCCGGTACCATCCGCGCTCTTTGTTCGCGGCGGGCCACCCAGTCACGATACGCGAGTAGCCGCCTCGTTGAGGATATTCAAGCACGAATGTCAGTAGACGATTTGAGCGGCCCGGCCCGATCAGCAGCAGCCGCGCCGGTCGAATGCGAATGCCTCCGTCTGGTGTCACTTCCGGCACGGCGGCCTGACGCATGATCAGCGGCGAGCCGCGGGCAACCGCTAGTGCGTCGTCGATCGTCAGTCCGTGCGCCCAGAGTTTGTCCTCTGTTCGATCATCCCAGTCCAGCGGTGGTACCAGATCCGACATCGTTTCGAGCTGATCGGTATTCGCTCAGCGCGCTTGAGCCGCGATGATCGCGTCCAACTCCGCCTTCAGGCGCGGCAGGATTTCCTCGTAGGAGTAGTGCCCGAGGGATTCTTCGCCGCGCTTGAGATTGACTGCGGCGGGGCCGCACCAGAGGCCGAGGTCGGCGTCGTCGGTTTCGCCGGGGCCGTTCACCCGGCAGCCCATCACGGCGATCGTGATCTCGTGCTCCTGCGCGTACTGCGTCATCAGCTTCACGTCCTGCGCGAGGTCGACGAACTTCTCGTTCTCGACCCGCGAGCACGACGGGCAGGAGATGATGTTCAGCCCTTCGTCGAAGCGCGGCGGGACGGAGCGGAAGCGGCCCGCCGCGATGTCGGCCAGGATCTCCCGCGCCGTCTGAATCTCCAGCCCCTTGTCGTCGAAGGGCACCGTCAGGGAGACGCGCACCGTGTCGCCGATGCCCTGCGAGACGAGCTGCTCGAACGCGACGCGGGTCTTGATGATTCCTTCCGGCGGCATCCCCGCCTCGGTCACGCCGAGGTGCAGCGGCACATCCGGGCGCTCGGCCGCGAACCGCTTGTTGACCTCGACGACCTGCTTCCAGTCGGAATCCTTGAGCGAGACGACGTAGCGATCGAAGCCCAGCTCATCGAGCAGCGCGCAGTGCTCGGTCGCGCTCGCCACGATCGCCGAGACGTGATCGCCGGGGTAGCGCTCCAGCATGCGCGGGTCGATCGAGCCGCAGTTGACCCCGACGCGAATCGCGCAGTCGTGCTGCGCCGCTGTCGTGGCGATCAGCGCCACCTTCGCCGCGACGCTCTTGTCGCGCTCGTGGTGGTGCAGATGCCCGGGGTTGTAGCGAATCTTGTCGACGTGCGGCGCGACCTCGACGCACAGCCGGTAGTTCTCCTGCAGGTCGACGGAGAGCGGCGCGCTCGTCTGCGCGCGCACCTCGGCCAGCGCCGCCACATCCTTGCGTGAGTCGACCGCGATCCGCACGAGGTCCGCCCCCGCCTGCTCGAGCAGCTGCACCTGACGCACCGTTGCGGGGATGTCCTGCGTCCGCGTCGCCGCCATCGATTGCACCACGATCGGGCTGCCGCCGCCGATCGTGACGCTGCCGACCCGAACCGCCCGTGTGGGATTGCGCGTGGCCACGATTGCTCCTCGGAGATTGCCCGTCTGGACCGCTCCAGTGTCGCAGGGCGCGCGTCGCGCGTCATCCCCGCCCGCATAGCCTGAGCTCGTGCTCGTCGACGCGATCTTCATCGCCCTCTTCCTGCTCACCTGGTCGGTCCTGGGCACGCTGGCCTGGATCGCGCTGAGCCTGCGCCGACGCGCGGTCGGCGCGCTGTTTGCGCTCCCAATCGCGCTGGTCGGAGCGATGGGTGGCGGCGCCGCGACGCCGCTGCTGGGTCTCGACGACGGCGCCGGGATCGGCGTCAGCATGATCACGGCGCTGCTCGGCGGCGCGCTGCTCTGCCAGCTGGCGTTCGCCGCCTGGGACCTGCTGGAGTTGGGCCGCCTCTTTCGACCGCTCGCCCGACGCAAACACTGCGCAGAACGGGACGGCTCGATAGAGTCGCAAGCGGAGCAACACATATGCCGACACCAGCGGCCATGCGGATGAGCGGGATGTTCGGGCGCACGCTGCGCGAGGCGCCGGCCGAGGCCGAGAGCGCCAACCACCAGCTGCTCGTGCGCTCGGGCCTGATTGTGCAGCTCGCGGCAGGGGTCTATTCGTTCATGCCGCCGGCTTGGCGCAGCCTGCGCAAGATTGAGCAGATCATCCGCGAGGAGATGGAGGCGGCCGGCGCGCAGGAAATCCGGATGCCCGCGATGCAGCCGCTCGAGCTGTGGCAGGAGACTGGCCGCGATCGCTCGTACGGCCCCGTGCTCTTCCAGCTCAAGGACCGGCGCGAGCGCTCGATGGTGCTCGCGCCGACCCACGAGGAGGCCGTCACCGACCTCTTCCGCAAGACCGTGCAGTCCTACCGCGACCTGCCCCAGCGCGTCTTCCAGATGCAGACCAAGTTCCGCGACGAGCCGCGACCGCGCGGCGGGCTGATTCGCGTCCGCGAATTCATCATGAAGGACGCCTACTCGTTCGACTCGGATGACGCGACGTTTCAGGCGACCTACCAGGCGATGGCGCAGGCCTACCACAACGTCTACCGGCGCTGCGGCGTCCCCGTCGTGGCGGTGCAGGCCGACTCCGGCGCGATCGGTGGCAAGCAGTCGGAGGAGTTCATCTACCTGACGGCGATCGGCGAGGACAACATCGTGCTCTGTCCCGCCTGCGGCTACGCGGCGAACCAGGAGCGCGCCGAGTTCGAGCGCGGCGCGCCGCCCGATGAGGCGCAGCGCGAGGCTGAGGAGGTCGCGACGCCGGGCGCCACGACGATCGAGGAGCTGAGCCGTTTTCTCGACGTGCCCGCGAGCTCGACCGCCAAGGCCGCATTCTTCCTGGTCGACGACCGGCCGGTCTTCGCCGTGATCCGCGGCGACCTTGAGGTCAACGAGCTGAAGCTGCTGAACGCGGTCGGCGGCCAGGAAGTTCGCCCGATGCTCGCTGAAGAGGTCGCCGCGGCCGGCTGGGTCGCCGGCTACGCCTCGCCGGTCGGGCTCGACTCCGCGAGCGTCGTGGCCGACCACAGCGTGGTCGCCGCGCCGAATCTGGTCGGCGGGGCCAACCGTGAGGGTTACCACGTCCGCAATCTCAACTACGGCCGCGACTGGTCTGCCGCGACCGTCGCCGACATCGGGCTGGCCCAGGCTGGCGACGGGTGCGCCCAATGCGGCGAGGGACGGCTCGAGATGCAACGCGGCGTCGAGCTCGGCCACATCTTCCGGCTCGGCGAGGTCTACGCCGAGCCGATGAACGCCACTTACCTCAATCAGGACGGCGAGCGAATGCTGCCGGTGATGGGCTGCTACGGAATCGGCCTCGAGCGGCTGCTGGCCGCCGTTGTGCAGGCCAACCACGACGAGCACGGGATCGTCTGGCCGCCCTCGGTCGCGCCCTACGACGTACACATCGTCGCGATCGGGGCGAACCGCGAGGACGTCTCTAACGCGCTGGAGCGGCTCGAGGCGGCCCTCAGTGAAGCAGGGCTCTCGTGCCTCAGCGACGACCGCGACGAGCGGCCCGGGGTGAAGTTCAACGACGCCGATCTGATCGGTGCGCCGCTGCGGATCACCCTCGGTCCGCGCGGCCTGCGCGATGGCGAGGTCGAACTCAAGCTGCGCTCCGAGACCGAGGCGCGCAATGCGCCGCTCGAGAGCGCCGCCTCCGTCGCGCGCGAGGCACTCACCGCCCTGGCGGCGCTCGCAACCTGATACTCGGCTCAGCAGCGGGTGTATGCTGATTCGGAAGCGGGCCTGTGGTCGCTCTCTGCGATCACGCTCTGTGGCCACATGGAGCGCGAGTGATGGCGCGTCGGACCCGCACGCTGCGGACGACGCGAGACGCACGATTATGCGCTTGATTAGATCCCTGATCAGGCACTTGGCCAGGTAACTCGATGAAGACTGACTTTCTGCTAGCGATCAAGCAGTTGACGGCCGAAAAGGCGCTCAATGAAGACATCGTCTTCGAAGCGGTTGAGCGCGGCATGGCCGCTGCGGTCAAGCGCGGCTACGAGCTGCCCGGCGCCGTCTCGGTGCGGATCGACCGCTTCGACGGCGCGATGGACGTGTGGTCGGAGCTCGAGGTCGTCGAGATCGAAGAAGACATCGCCGATGAGGACCTGCAGATCGACCTCGACCGTGCCCGTGTCATCGACGAGGCCGTCGCGATCGGCTCGGTGCTTCGCCAGCAGCACGAAGTCGAAGATGTCGGCGGTCGGATTGAGGCGCAGACCGCCAAGCAGGTCGTCCTGCAGGCGCTGCGCGAAGCGGAACGCGAGGCGATCTTCGCCGAGTACTCCGGCCAGGAGGGCGGGATCGTCTCCGGCCTCGTGCAGCGCGTCGATTCGCACCAGGTGATTCTCGACCTCGGCCGCGCGGAAGCGGTCCTGCCCGGCGCCGAACAGGTGCGCATGGAGCACTACCGCGGCGGCCAGCGCGTCAAGGCGCTGATGATCGAGGTGCTGAAGGCCAACAAGGGCCCGCAGATCGTGGTCTCGCGGCGGCGCCCCGAGTTCGTCCGCCGCCTCTTTGAAATCGAAGTGCCCGAAATCGCCCGCGGCGTGGTGGAAATCCGCAGCGTCGCCCGCGAGGCCGGCCACCGCACCAAGATCGCCGTCTTCTCGCGCCAGGAGGGCATCGACCCGATCGGCGCCTGCGTCGGGATGCGGGCGATTCGGATTCAGAACGTCGTCAACGAGCTCGGCGGCGAGCGCATCGATGTGGTCCAGTGGGACCCCGACCCGCGCACGTTTGTCGAGTACGCGCTCAGCCCCGCGCAGACGCTGGCCGTGCGGATCGTGCCCGAAACGCACACCGCCGAGGTGGCCGTGCCCGACCAGCAGCTCAGCCTCGCGATCGGTCGCGAGGGTCAGAACGCGCGGCTGGCCGCGCGGCTCTCGGGCTACCGCATCGATATCAAGCCGCAAACGGTCGCCGAGAAACAGCGTGACGAGGGCCTCGGCGCGTTTGCGCCGCAGGGCGAGCTGACCATCGAGCTGGAACCCGAGACCCCGCCGCAGCCGATCGCGATCGCGCCGGCCGTGGTCGAAGCAGCTCCCGCCGCCCCGCTCGAAGAGACCACCACTGAGCCGGTCGCGGCCCCCGTGCCCGCGGCCGAGGAAGAGCCCGAACCCGAGCCCGTCCAGGTCGCGACCGAGCTCCAGCCCGCCGCCTCGCATCCCGGCCAGATTCGCTTCGCGGAGGACGTCCTGCGCCGGGAGCCCGATGCGGAGCAACGCCGCCGACAGCGCCGCCGACCGCGCTACGTCGAGACCGACGAAGGCCTCGACGAGGATCCGTACGCCGATTACGAGGACGAGTTCTAGTCGTGCGGTAACCCCCGGGGCGCCGCGAACTGTCCTCGGCAGGCGCTCGCCGGATCGAGGAGCAGGATTTGACCGCAGCGTCCCCAGCCCAGACCACCGCCCCAGCGCCGCACCGGCCTCTGCGCCGTTGCGTCGTCTGTCGGCGCAGCGCCGCGAAGGCCGAGTTGGGACGGGTCGCACGAACACCGGACGGCGAGGTCGTCCTCGGCGCGGTGGATGGCCGCGGCGCCTATGTCTGCCGCGGCGGTCCCTGCGCCGACGCGCTGCGCTCGGATCCACGACCGCTCGCGCGCGCGCTGCGGACCAACATCGAACCTGAACATTTGGATGCAATCATTCGGGCCTACGGGCCTGGCCAGGAGACAGCATGACCACACAGGAGCGCACCTCGCGCACGCTGCAGATTCCACGAACGCTGACCGTTCGCGAGCTGGCCGATCTGCTCGGCGACACGCCGGTCACGATCATCAAGACGCTGATGGTCAACGGCGTGATGGCCGACGTCAGCAAGACGCTCGACTACAACACTGCCGCCGTCGTTGCGCTTGACCACGGCTTCGAGCCCGAAGAGCTGGGCGATGTGATCGCCGAGCAAGAGGCGCCCTCGACGCTCGAGCTGCTCGGGGAGTCCACCGAGCCGGCCGATGATGCCGCCTCGTTGCGCCCGCGGCCTCCGGTGATCGCCGTCCTGGGGCACGTCGACCACGGCAAGACCAGTCTGCTCGACGCGATCCGTGAGGCCAACGTCGCCGAGGGCGAGGCCGGCGGGATCACCCAGCGCGTCGGCGCCTACCAGGCCGAGGCAGGCGGGCGGCTGCTGACGTTCATCGACACGCCCGGCCACGAGGCCTTCACCGAGATGCGTGCGCGCGGCGCCAACGCCACCGACCTCGCGATCCTGGTGGTCGCGGCAAACGATGGTGTGATGCCGCAGACGCGCGAGGCGATCAGCCATATCCAGGCTGCCGGCGTGCCGATGGTCGTCGCGCTGAACAAGATGGACCTCGAGAACATCAATCCCGATCGGGTCAAGGCCGCCCTGGCTGAGGCCGGTGTCCAGATCGAGGAGTACGGCGGTGAGGTCCCGCTCGTGCCCGTCTCGGCGACCCGCGGCGACGGCCTCCCGGACCTGCTCGACACGCTCGGTTTGATGGCTGACATCAGCAACTTCGAGGCCAATCCCGAGCGGCCCGCCGAAGGCGTCGTGATCGAGGCCGAGCTCGACCGCCGTCAGGGCCCGCGCACCACGCTGCTGATTCAGCGCGGCACGCTCAAGCAGGGCGCTGCCATGCTCGCCGGTCAGACCTGGGGTCGGATCAAGGCGATGAGCGACTTCGCGGGCACGCGAATCATGGCGGCCGGCCCCTCGACGCCGGTCGTCGTGCTGGGCATGCAGGATGTCGCCGACGCCGGTGACGGCTTCCGCGTCGTCGGCACCGATCGCGAGGCCAAGCGCGTCTACGCGCGGGCCAAGCGCGAGCGCGAGGCGCGCGAGGCGCAACTGCAGCACTCCGCCAGCCTCGACGCGCTGTTCGGCGAGATCTCGCGCGGCGATGTCTCGTCACTCAACCTGATCGTCAAGACCGATGTGGTCGGCAGCGTTGAAGCGCTGCGCGATTCGCTGGAGCGGCTCAGCAATGAGGAGGTCGCCGTCAAGGTGATCCACGCCGGCCCCGGAGCCGTGACCGGCACCGACGTCAACCTGGCGCTGGCCTCGGAAGGGATCGTGATCGCGTTCAACTGCACGGTCGAGCCCGGCGCTGCGCGCCTGGCCGGCGCCGAGGGCGTCGAAATCCGCACCTACACCGTCATCTACCAGGTCATCGAGGAGGTCGAAGCCGCGATCACCGGGATGCTCCAGCCGGTCAAGATGCAAGTCGTCGACGCGCACGCCGAGGTGCTGCAGGTCTTCCCGATTCGCGGCCTCGGCAAGATCGCCGGCTGCCGCGCGCTCAACGGAAGCATCAAGCGCGGCCAGCAGGTGCACGTCTACCGCCGCGGCGAGCAGGTCGCAGAGGGCGAGATCCGCAGTCTGCGCCGCTTCCAGGACGACGTGCAGGAGGTCGACGCCGGGCAGGAATGCGGCGTCGCGATGACGAACTACGAAGATTTCGAGCCGGGCGACCAGCTCGAGTTCTTCCACGTCGAGACCCAATCGCGCGTCTCCTCCCGCGGCGAGATCCGCCCGGCGCCGCGCTAGCCGGACGCAGCCGATGCCCGACCGCATGGCCCGCGTGAACGATCTGCTGCGCGACAGCGTCGCTGAGGTCGTCGCGCGCGAACTCAAGGACCCGCGCCTCGAAGCGCCGATGCTCAGCATCACCGAGGTTCATGTCAGCCGCGACCTACGGCACGCTCGCGCGCTCGTCTCGGTGATGCCGCAGCCCACTGATTCGCCCGAGGCGCAGGCTGAATCGCTGCAGGCCGCGCTCGTCGCACTGCGCAGCGCCGAACCGTTCGTGCACCGGATGCTGCGCAAGCGGCTGCACATGAGGCACATCCCGCTCGTCGAGTTCGAGCGCGACGACCGCATCGCGCTCTCCGCCGAGGTCAACGAGCGGCTCCGCGGGCTCGTCAGCAATGACGAGGCGTCGGCAACGTGAGCGACTCGGAAGCGATACAGCCGGAACCGGCGCCGCGCGGCGCCGGCTCTCGCCGCGGCCGCGGTCGGCGCGGCCGGCGCCGCGACGAGCCGGGCCATCCCGGCGCCGTGATCCTCGTCGACAAGCCGAGCGGCCCCACCTCGCACGACATCGTGAGCGACGTGCGCCGCTGGACCGGCATCCGCCGCGTCGGCCACGGCGGCACGCTGGACCCTCTGGCCACCGGTCTGCTGCCGATCTTCATCGGCGCAGCCACGCGTCTCAACGAATATCTGGCGCCCTATTCCAAGTCCTACGAGGCCACCGTGCTGCTCGGCGCCAGCACCGACACCGACGACAGCGAGGGCGAGGTCATCTCCTCCGGCCCGGTGCCGGCGCTCACTCGCGCAGACATCGAGGCCGAGCTGGCCGTGTTTCAGGGTGAGATCTCGCAGGCGCCGCCGAGCTACAGCGCCGTGAAGGTGGGCGGCGTCGCCGCGCACCGCGCGGCGCGCGCCGGCGAGCCGCTCGAAATCGAGCCGCGCACCGTCACGATCCACGAGATCGAGCTGCTCGAACTCGATCTTCCGCAGCTGCGCGTCGCGATGCGCGTCAGCACCGGCACCTACGTCCGCGCCGTCGCCCGCGACCTCGGCGCGTCGCTCGGCTGCGGTGCGCACGTGATCGAGATGCGTCGCACGCGGATCGGCGACATGACCACCGACGACGCCCACACCACCGCAGCGCTCGAGGCGGCGCATGAGGCCGAGCAGTTTTGGTCGCTGACCGAATCTCCGGCGCGGCTGTTCAGCGACTGGCCGCATTTCGATCTGTCCGGCGAACAGCTGGCGCGGATTCGCCGCGGGCAATCGATCCGCGCCCGTCCCAGCCCCGGTCAGCGCCGTGCGCTCGCGCTCGACGCGGCGGGGGTCGTCATCGCGGTGCTGAAGGACGACGCGCTTGAGCCAGGCCGCTGGCAGCCTGAGAAAGTTCTGCACCCCCGCTGACCACATTGAGTGATCGAGTGGTCAGCGGAGTCCGATCCGAATCCGCCCCCTTCTGCTGCGCGGGGGGAGAGGGGATCAGGGTTGTTCAGCGCTTTCTCAGTCGCTGCGCGTCGAGAAGACGAACGCCAGCGACCCGACCTCGGCCCGCAGCGAATAGGTCGCGCCGGCCGGCAGCAGCACGCCCTCGCCCTGCGCCAGGGTCGCGTCGTCGTCGATGATCCCCACCCGCATCTCACCCTCAACCACGATCAGCGCCGACGCTGATTCGACCGAGCGGTTCAGCAGCGTGCGACCCTCTTCCAGCCGGATGCCCTCGGCGTTGAGGTCGACGGCCCGCTGCGCGATCGCCGCGTGCGGGATCGCCTCGGCGCGGATCTTCTGCAGCGGCATCGCGTTCACCCTGTGCTCGCCCCGTGCTCGCCCGCTGTCCAGCGTGCGCTCATGCGATGTCGTGCGCCGCCAGGTAATCGAGCAGCGACTGCACGGTCCGAATCTCGGCCGCGTCCTCTTCGGGAATCTCGATCATCTTGTCGTCGGTCGAGAACGTTTCCTCGAGCGCGATCGTCAGGTCGACGATGTCGAGCGAGTCGGCGTCGAGGTCGTCGATCAGATGCGCTTCGTTCGTGACCTTCTCCAGCGGCTGCCGGAGCTGGTCGGCGATCAGTTGTCGAACGCGATCCTGCACACTGCTCATGAGCGTTCCCCCCGAGAGATCTCAGCTGCGATCACGGCAGCGACCCGGTTTGAAGAGGCTACTCACTGAGGCGCGCGAGCGCGACCACGCCGTTCTGCCCGCCGAAGCCGAAGCCGTTGACCAGCGCCACGCGCACATCGGCCGCGCGCGAGTGCTGCGGAACATAGTCGAGATCGCAGTCCGGGTCTGCATGCTCGTGGTTGATCGTCGGCGGCAGGACGCCGTGGTAGATCGCCAACGCCGCAGCCGCAGCCGAGACCGCGCCCGCCGCGCCCATCAGGTGCCCGGTCATGCTCTTCGGCGAGCTGACCGCGAGCCGGTCGGCGTGCTCACCGAAGACCTCGCGAATCGCCCGCGTCTCGATCGCGTCGTTCATCGCGGTGCCGGTGCCGTGCGCGCAGATGTAGTCGACGTCCTCCGGCACGAGGTCGGAGTTGCGGATCGCCGCGCGCATCGCGCGCGCTGCGCCCTCACCCTGCGGATCGGGCGCCGTGATGTGAAATGCGTCAGCCGTGCGTCCGCCGCCGAGCACCTCGGCGTAGATCCGCGCGCCGCGTGCGCGCGCCTGCTCAAGCGTCTCGAGGATGCAGACCACGGCGCCCTCGCCGAAGACGAATCCGTCGCGGTCGCGGTCGAACGGACGCGACGCGCGGGTCGGCTCGTCGTTGCGACGCGAGAGCGCGTGCATGTTGGCCAGGCCGGCGATGCCCAGCGGCGAGACGTTCGATTCCGTGCCGCCGACGAGCGCGAGGTCGGCCTCACCGCCGAGCAGCAGCTGACGCCCGTCGATGAATGCGTAGACGCTGCTCGCGCAGGCCGCCAGCGAGGTGATCGTGGGCCCGCGCAGGCCCAGCTCGATCGAGACCTGGCAGGAGGCCATGTTGCCGGCCATCATCGGCACGAACAGCGCCGAGACGCGCCCTGGCCCGCGCTCGTTGAGTACGTGCGATTGTTCGGCGATCGTCGTCACGCCCCCGCCGCCCGTGTTGACGACGGTCGCGACGCGCTCCGAATCCTGCTGCTCGAGGTCGAGCCCGGCGTCCTGGATCGCGAGGTGCGCGGCAGCGACCCCGAGCTGTGAGAAACGCGCCATCCGCCGCGCCGCCTTCGACTGCATGAAGTCGGTCGGCTCGAACTCCGGGATATCCGCCGCGATCTGGACCTTCAGCCCGGCTTCGACGAGGTCCGGCACGCGGCGCACGCCGGAGCGGCCCATTTTCAGGGACTCCCAGAACGCGTCCACGCCGATCCCAATCGGCGTGACAGGTCCGATGCCGGTGATGACGATGCGTTGTGCCGGGTCGATGGTAGTCACTCGCGATAACGCTTGAGCAGCACGGCGGCGTTGTGGCCGCCGAGGCCGACGGAAACGGAGAGCGCGGCCTCGATGTCGAGTTCGCGTGGCTGGTTGGGAATGTAGTCGAGATCGCAGTCGGGGTCAGGCGTCTCGTAGTTCAGCGTCGGTGGGGCGATCCCGCGGTCGAGCGTCAGCGCGCAGATGGCCACCTCAAGCGCCCCGCTGGCGCCCATCATGTGGCCGGTGGCCGGCTTGATCGACGAGATCGCCAAGTCATACGCGTGCGCCCCGAAGATCTGCTTGATCGCCGTCGTCTCCACCTGGTCGCCGAGTCTGGTCCCGGTCCCGTGGGTCGAAACGTAGCCAACCTCGCGCAGGTCGATCTGCGACTCGTTGACCGCCTGCTCGACGGCGATCTTCAGCCCCAGTCCGTCGCCATCGGGCTGCGCCATGTCGTGCGCGTCGTTTGCGCTGCCGCCGCCGGCGACTTCGGCGTAGATGTGCGCGCCGCGCGCGCGGGCGTGCTCGAGCTCTTCGATCATCATCGCCGCTGCGCCCTCGCCGGGCACGAAGCCGTTGCGGTGCAGGTCGTAGGGCCGGCAGGACGCCGTCAACGGCTCCGCCGGCGACGCCAGCACGCCCATCCGCTCGAAGCAGGCGTGGAACAGCGGCAGGATGATCGCCTCGCTGCCGCCCACAATCAGCGCGTCGGCACGACCGGCGCCGATGTGCAGCATCCCGTCGGCCACCGCGTTCGCGCCCGTCGCGCACGCCGAGGTGGGCGAGTAGTTGGGCCCGGCCGCGCCCGACGCGATCGAAATATGGCCACTTGCGGCGTCGGCGATCAGATTCGGCATCGCGAACGGCGAGACGCGGCGCGCGCCGCGCGTCTTCATCACCTCGTCCCAGTGAATCACCAGCTGCATCCCACCGCCGCCGCTGCCGAAGATCACGCCGACGCGATGCCGATTGTCTTCATCCACCTTCAGGCCCGAATCCTCGATCGCCTCGAGCGCGGAGGCCAGGCCGTACTGCACGTTGCGGTCCATGTGCCGCAGCGTCTTGGCGTCGGGCAGCACGTCCTCGGGCGAGAAGTCCCGAACTTCCGCCGCCAGCGGGAATTTGAGGCCGACGGCGTCGGGGTCGAAGCGCTCGATCCGGCCGACGCCGCTCTTGCCGGCGATCAGCGCGTCCCAGGTCGAGCGCATGTCGTTGCCCACGGGCGTGACGGCGCCCAGGCCGGTGATCACGGTGCGTCGCATTACAGGCAGCGGCGCCCCCGCGCACTGCCAGCGCGCGGCGCGGTCCGGCCACAGCCGCGGCGGAGGTGCGGCCTGGTCACTTGGGGATCCCGTCGCTCTTGTCCGGGTAGTTGCGCCGGCCCAGGCCGGCTTCGTCGTCGGAGAGTGGGAAGGTCCACGAGGACTGCGAGATCCGCCGCACCAGCTTCGAGAGCACATCGCCGGGCCCGGCTTCGACGAACAGCGTCGAACCCTGCGCCGCCATCGTCCTGACAGCCGCTTGCCACTGCACCGGGGCGGTGAGCGCGCCGGACAGCTCCTGGATGAGCTGTTCGCGCTGATGCATCAGTCCCCCGCTGATGTTGCTCACGACCGGCACCACGGGGTCGCGCCAGTTGACCGCGTTGACCGCCTGGCGGAACTGCGTTTGCGCGTCCTCCATCAGCGGCGAGTGCGAGGCGATCGAGATCGGCAGCCGCACGACGCGGCGCGCGCCGTGTTCCTCTGCCAGCCGCATCAGCCGCCGCAGCGGGGCTACGTCGCCCGACACCACTGTCTGCCCCGGGCAATTGTCGTTGGCCACCACGATCGTGCCGTCGTTGCCCACTTCGCCCACGAGGCTGCGCAGCACGCGGTCGCGCAGGCCGATGATCGAGGCCATCCCGCCGGGTCGACGCAGATTCGCGTCGCGCATCAGCTCGCCGCGCCGCCGCACCAGCCGCAGCGCCTCATCGAAGTCGAGCGCGTGCGCCGAGAGCATCGCGGTGATCTGGCCCATGCTGTGGCCCGACACCACGGTCGGCGTGAGCGCCCGCCCGGCCGCGTTCCACTTGTCGCGCAGCGCTTCCAGCCACGCGACGCTGGCGACGAAGATCGCCGGCTGTGAATGCTGCGTGTCGTCGAGTTGCGCAGCGGGGCCGCGCTCGATCAGGTCGAGCAGGTCGTAGTCGAGGATCTGATTGGCGCGCTCGAACCAGTGCTCGGCGCCGGGGTAGACCTCCAGCACTTTGCCGGCCATGCCAACCGACTGCGACCCCTGTCCGGGGAAGAGGATTGCGTATTCATCGTCTTCCGCGAGATCGGCCGCAGTTTGCGGTTCTTTGTCCATTGGTGCTCCCGAGGCAGCTCAGGGTCGGCGCCATGTGCATCCATGCGCGCGCGCCGCCTCAAATTCCTCTGTTGATTGTATCGCTCGCGGGGCGTCGGTGAACGGGCCCGTGCTAAGACATCACAAGCCCGCCGTCGACGTGCAGGACCTGGCCCGTGATGTAGCGTGCGCCGTCGCCGGCCAGGAAGCCCACCAGCGGCGCGACATCCTCGGGATCGCCCAGCCGCTCAAGCGGTACCTGGCTGAGCACGGCGTCGATCTGCTCCTGTGTCAGGTCGGCCGTGATGTCGGTTCGGATAAAGCCCGGCGCGACGAGGTTGACCGTGATGTTGCGGCTGCCGAGCTCCTTCGCAAGCGAGCGCGTCATGCCCGCCAGCCCCGCCTTGGCGGCCGCGTAGTTGACCTGGCCGGCGTTGCCCATCGTGCCCACGACCGAGCCGATCGTGATGATCCGGCCCCAGCGCTTGCGCACCATCGCGCGCATGCAGGCGCGCGTGACCAGAAACGCGCCGGTCAGGTCGGTCGCCAGCACCGCGGCCCAGTCTTCGTCCTTCATCCGCATCGCGAGCGTGTCGCGCGTGATGCCGGCGTTGTTGACCAGGATGTCGGGCTTGCCCAGCTCCGCGCCGACCCTGTCCGTCATCGCTCGCACGGCATCGGGGTCGGACACGTCGCCCTGAACGGCCAGGCTGCGCCGGCCAAGCGCCTCGATCTGCGCCGCGACAGCGGCGGCGGCGGTATGCGACTGCGAGAAATTGACCGCGACATCGGCGCCGCGCCCCGCCAAATCCAACGCGATCGCCTTGCCAATCCCGCGCGACGCGCCGGTCACGAGCGCGATGCGGCCCGCGAGTTCCAAGTCGAGGTCGGGGTCGCTGTCGTCGGCCAAAGTCGTCTCCGCGGTCGGCGCCCCGCTCCGCCCGATACCGCGCTGGGCAAGCAGCCGAGGGCTGAACTCAGGGGCGAGCTTAACAGTCACGCATGCGGGCGTGCAGATAGATGTAACCTGCGGCGCTGAGGGCTGCGGCGAACCGGCACGCGGCTTGAGGGAGGTTCCACATGGTCGATTCTGGCGACACGGCCTGGCTCTTGACATCTGCGGCGTTGGTGCTGTTGATGACACCGGGTCTCGCACTCTTCTACAGCGGTCTGGTGCGCACCAAGAGCGCGGCCGCGACGATTATGCAGTCGTTCATCATGATCGGAGTGGTGACCGTTGTCTGGGTGCTGTGGGGCTACAGCCTCGCATTCGGCAACGACATCGGCGGCTTCGTTGGCAACCTGACCAACTTCGGGCTGCGCGGCCTCGAGGGCGGTGACCTCGCGTTCATGGTCTTCCAGCTGATGTTCGCGATCATCACACCGGCGCTGATCACCGGCGCCTTCGTGGAGCGCATCAGCTTCAAGGCGCTGCTCGTCTTCACGGTCGCCTGGGTGACCTTCGTCTACGCGCCGCTGGCCCACTGGGTCTGGCACATCGACGGCTGGCTGTACACGCTCGGCGCTGCCGACTTCGCGGGCGGCACCGTGGTTCACATCAACGCCGGCGCAGCCGCGCTTGCCGGCGCGCTGTTCGTCGGACGCCGACGCGACAGCGTCGCCGAGACGCGACCGCACGACGTGTCCAAGGTGGTGCTCGGCGCCGGCTTGCTCTGGTTCGGCTGGTTCGGCTTCAACGCCGGCTCGGCCCTCGCGGCCAACGAGCTCGCGATCAGCGCGTTCGTCCAAACCCAGATCTCCGCCGCCGCGGGCGCGGTCGTGTGGATGTTGCTGAGCTGGCGCTACACCGGCCAGCCCTCGATTGTCGGCGCCGCGACCGGCGCCGTCGCGGGCCTGGTCGCGATTACGCCCGCCGCGGGCTTCGTCGGGCTCTGGCCCGCCACCGACGGATATCTCAACGCAATGCCGGCGATCCTGATCGGATCGATGGCCAGCGTCCTCGGCTTCTACGCCGTCCGGGCGTTGCACCGCTGGCGCGACATGGATGACACGCTCGATGTCTTCGCCGTCCACGGCGTCGGAGGCATCTGGGGCGCGTTCGCAACCGGGCTCTTCGCCGTCGGCGCCGTCGGTGGCGCTGCCGCGCTGGGAGTATCCGGGGCGATCGAAGGCGGTTGGGACCTCGTCTGGAAGCAGCTCGTGGGCATTCTCGCGGCCCTCTCCTGGTCGTTGGCGCTCTCGATCGGCATCCTCTGGGCGATCAGTCGCTTCATGCCGCTACGCGTGGAGGCTCGTGAAGAGCTGATTGGGCTCGACCGCGGCACGCACAACGAACCGGCCTACACCTTCGATGAGATCGGTGTCGGCTGGGCCGCCAGCGAGGAGTCGCGCGAAGAACCCGTCTCAGGACTGACAGCGCTGCGGAGGATCTTGCCATGAAACGGATCGAAGCGATTATTCGCCCGGAGGCCCTCGAGGCCGTCAAGCGCGCGCTGATCGATGTCGATGTCAACGGCATGCATGCCGAAAACGTGATCGGCCACGGTCACCAGGGCGGCGTGAAGCTGAGCGGTCGCGGCGGTCAGCCGTACACCGTCGACATGCTGCCCAAGGTCAAGCTGACCATCGTCGTCTCGACCGAGGACTGGATGAATCGCGCCGTTGACGCGATCATCGCCAACGCTCGCACGGGCAACATCGGCGACGGCAAGATCTTCGTCAGCGATGTCGAGGATGCGATCCGGGTGCGCACGGGCGAGAGCGGCGACGACGTCCTCTAGCCCGGGGCGTCGTCGGGGCCTCGCTGCGGCGCTAGAAGATGACCTGCTCAATGAGCAGGTCGACATAGCGCTCGTCGTCGATGCCCCACTCGCCCTTGAGCACCTCTTCGTTGTGTTCGCCGAGTCCGGGCGAGCCGCGCCGGCCGAGCCGCGCGCCGTTCCAGGTGAACGGCTGGTGCTGGACCATGAACGGCACCGCGCCGCGCTGGAAGTGGAAGAAGTAGGGCTGGATTCCATCGTCGTTCATCACCAGGTCGCGCGCGGATTCGGCCGGCGCGGCCGGGATGCCGCGGCCCTGCAGCAGATTCGTCGCGCGCCACGGGTCGAGCTGGCTTGACCAGGCGGCGACGGCGGCCTCGATCTCGTCCTCGGCGGCCTTGCGACCCGCGAGGCTGCGCAGCTCGCTGCGCGCCTCAAGGTCGGGACGGCCGATCAGCTGGCACAGGTCCCGCCACTCGCGCGTGTCGCGCACCGTGATCGCGAGCCACGTGTCGTCGCTCGTCGACGGGAACAGCCCGTGCGGGCAGTACTCGACCGAGCGGTTGCCGATGCGCGGCGTGTCGACATCGTTGACCAGCGCGTCGACCAGCTCGGTGTCGAGCAGATGCACGGCGGCCTCGTACTGAGCGATTTCGATCTCCTGGCCCTCGCCGCTGCGCTCGCGCTGAAGCAGCGCAGCGATGATCTGCGACGCGGCGATCGGCGCCAGCGTGAAGTCGGTGTGCAGCGAACCGAGACCGATCGGCGCGCGGCCAGGCTCGCCGGTCTGGCCCACGACGCCCGAGATGCCGGTGACGCCGTTGCCGATCCCGCGCCACGAATTATTCGGGCCCCAAGTGCCCATCACCGGGAAGGAGGCGTAGATCAAGTCGGGCTTGATCTCGCGCAATGCGTCGTAGGTGAGACCGAACTTCCCCATCGCGCCGGGCGCGAAGTTGTTCGTGACGATGTCGAACTGCGGCAACGCCTCGCGGATCAGCTCGAGGCTCTGCGGCGTGTGCAGGTTCAGCGTGATGCTGCGCTTGTCGGTGTTGGTGTCGTTGAAGAACGCGCCCGTGTCGATCGTGAAACCCTGCGGCGGATGGGAGTACTCGCGCACGCTGTCGAGCCCTGAGGCCGACTCGATCTTGATCACGTCCGCGCCTAGATTGGCCAGCATCTCGGTGATCAGCGGGCCGGCCGCCATCCAGCAGAAGTCGAGCACGCGGACGCCCGCCAGCGGCAGCGAGTCGGCGCTGTGGTCAGCCGGGCTCGCCGGCGCGGTCGGCGGCACGGCGGTTGCGATGGCGGCGGCGCCGTTGGTTCCGTTGAGCGGCGTCCGTTCGCCGCGAACGACGCCGATCGCGATCAGGTCATCGATCTCACCGGCGCCCAGCCCGCCGAGTTCGTGCAGCACCGTGGCGCTGTCAGCGCCGAGCGCCGGCGCGGGGCGATCCGGGGTCTCGAACGCGCTCGAGCGATACGGCGAGCGCGGCAACGTCAGGCTGCGCCCCAGCTGCGGATGCTCGATCTCGCGGAAGAACCCGCGCGCCTTCAGGTGGTCGTCGCTGCTGAGGTCGTGGGCCGTCTGCACCGGCAGGCCGAGGTCGCCCTCGGATTGCGCCCGCCGCACCAGATCGTCGCGATCCTGCGCCGCGCAGAATCGCGTCATGAACCCCCGCATTTCCTCGCGGTGACCGATGCGGTAGGCCTGCGATGTGTAGGGCTCGCTGAGCAGCGACTGGTCGCCGGTGACCTCCGCGTACCAGGTGGGGAAGTTCTCCCAGGCGGTGCTGGTCGGATTGCCCATGTAGGTGACCCAGCTGCCGTCGCGGCACTGATAGGTCGAGCCTGGCGCGTCGATGAAGACGATCTCGCCGCTCTCGAACGCGCCTTGCTCGTAGGCGCCGAAGCCCGATCCGACGACCGGGTACTTGAGCCCGCCGGTGCCGTCACGCTCCGCGACCATCCCGTGCCAGACGTAGAGGTTCTGGTTGGCGGCCTGGATCATCGTCGAGACGACCGCCTCCTGCATGCTCACGACGCTGCTGGTCGCCCCGCCGCCGCGTTGACGCTGCCAGATCGACGCGACCGACGCCGCGACCGCGCAGTAGGCGCTCTGCTTGTAGCCCAGTTTGCCGGCCGGATAGTCCGGCGCGACCTCCGGAAACCCGTTGCAGACCAGCTGGCTGCCCGCGGCCATCGCGATCAGGTCAGTCGCGACCTGGCCCGAGTCGCCTCGGCGGAACACGACATCGATCACGCTGGCCGGCACGTTGGCCGACACGCTGGCTGTATGGCGCCCGCCGGTTGTGTCACGCTGCTCAACGGCGCGGTGTAGGCGCTCGAATGTCCGGCGCGCCCGCTCCGATTTCTCCAGCGGACCGATTACCACGTCGGCCCGCTCGGCGAGCAGGTCGATCAGGTCCCACGCCTCCGCGCTGTCGAGCGCCAGCGCCAGCGACTGCTTGCCCTGGTTGTAGAGCAGGTGCCGCAGCGCCCGCTCCGTGCCCGGTTCACCATCGACCCACGGCCCGCTGCGGCGGATCTGGTCGCCCGTGGCCGATTCGATCCGTACCACGCGCGCGCCGAGGTCGGCGAGGTAGCGGCCCGTCGCGATCATCGGTTCGTCGGCCAGGTCGAGCACGACCACGCCGTCGAGCGGGAGTGGGTTGGTCATGTTGGGTCTCCGAGCCGGCGCGCTTAGAACAGGGCGATCGGGTTGATCGGCGACGCCGTTCCACCGATCAGCCGCAGCGGCGCGATGGTCAGCAGGAACTCCCAGCGATTGCGCTCCGCGCAGGCGGCGCCGAGCGGCCCGAGCCGCGCGTTGTCGAGCAGGTGCACGCCCATGTAGGTGATGATCACGTGGTGGATCGGCAGCGGCGAATCCACCACGTTGGAGGGGATCACGTCTGAGACGCCGTCGCAGCCGAGGAGCGCGACTTCGCGCTCGCGGATCCAGGGCAGCGTTTCGAGCATCAGGCCGGCCAGCCCACTGAACGGCGGCCAGGCGCCCTCCGCCTCGCGCCGGCTGTCACGGCCGGTGCGGATCAGCAGGATGTCGCCCGAGCGCACCTGGACGCCCTGGCGTGCCTCGGCGGCCTCGAGATCGGCGACGGTGATTCCGTAACCCAGCTCCAACCAATCGACGCCCTTCAGCGCGGCGATATCGAGCAGCACGCCGCGGCTGACGATGCCGTCCTGGCCCGAGGTGATCGCGTTGCGCGTCGCGCCGGTGCTGAGCACGTCGCTCGCCGGGAAGCCGTTGTACATCTTGCCTTCGTCGAGGATGTGGCAGAGCGCGTCGAGGTGCGTGTTGGCCATGCCGTGCGGGGCGATCGCGAAGTAGTCGCCGGTCGCCTGCAGCCCGGTGATGCCCGATTGGCCGCTGACATCGCCGGCCCCGGTCATGAAGTGCTGGACCGGGTTGGGATTGTCAGCCGCCGGCGTCTTGGCCAGCTCCAGCGCGCAGGAGACGGCCGTGCCGTCGCTCACCAGCGCGGCGGCTGCCGCGGTCACCGCGGGGGTGATGAAGTTGAGCGCTCCGCGCTCGTCCTCGGCGCCCCAGCGGCCCCAGTTCGAGAGCTGCTTCGCGAGCGCGTCGACATCGGCGCGCGTGCCCTGTGATTCCGCCATGTGTGGTCTCCAGATTTCGGGGCGCGAGAGCGCCGGGATGCTGTGATTGCGGCTCAGTATGCCAGAGCACGCCCGACCGACGCCCGCGACGTGTCGCGGGTAGGGCCACAGCTCGGACCGTCCGTATACTCGATTCGCCCACCGCCTGCCTGCCCAAATCATGTGCTTGCAGCCTGCAGCGTGAGGACGCGCCTTGCGATTCCGCGCCCCCAGCATCTTCTACGGCTGGTACATCGTGGGCGCGGGGTTGGCCATCAACATGCTGATGGGCGGTCTGGTGATGCACGCGTTCGGCTTCTATGCCGTCGCGTTGAAGGATGAGTTCGCCTGGTCGGCGACCATCTTCGGGATCGCGGCGGCGGTGACGCGCGTGGAGTCGGGCCTGTTGGGCCCGATCCAGGGGGCGATGGTCGATCGCTTCGGTCCGCGCGCGATGATGCGCCTGGGTGTGACCACAACGGCGCTCGGGATGATCCTCTTCGCCCTCCTGCAGGACGAAGTCTCGTTTATCGGGTTCTACATCCTGCTCTCGATCGGCACGTCGATCGGTGGCTTCATGACGGTCTCGGTCGCGGTCGTCACCTGGTTCGAGCGCAAGCGCTCGCGGGCGATCGGCTTGATGTCGATGGGCTTCACGTTCGGATCGATCGTGGCGATCATCGCCAGCTGGCTGATCTTCGGGGTGGGTTGGCGCGAGACCTCAGCCGGCACCGGCGTCTTCCTCCTGATCGTCGGCTGGGCGCTGTCGTACCTGTTCGTGCGACACCCCTCGGACAAGGGGTTGGAAGTGGATGGCGGTCCCGAGCCGGTCAAAGAGGCCGACGACGAGGGCCGGGACGGTGGCTCGCCACGCAGGGTCGCGCCAGGCGGGAATCCCTATCGCCACCGCGATTTCACCGCGCGGGAGGCGCTGCGCACGCGCGCGTTCTGGGGCCTGGCGCTCGCCCACGGCGCGCCATTGATGGTGATCGGCATGTGGCTCGGTCACGGCTTGCTGCACATCGCCGAACTCCCGGGCTTCAGTGCGTCGAGCGGCAGAGTGGTGCTGATGACGATGGTCGCCGCGCAGCTCGCGGGCCAGTTACTGTCGGCCTACGGTGGCGACCGCTATCCGAAGCGGCCGCTGCTGATTGTGTGCATGCTGGGCCACGCTGTCGGCGGAGTCGCGCTGGCGCTCGCGGAGAGCTGGTGGCTGCTGATGGCCTTCGCGGTGCTCAACGGTCTGGCCTGGGGCGGGCGCGGGACGCTGATTACCTCCCTGCGCGCCGACTACTTTGGAGCGTCGCAATTCGGACGCATCATGGGCTGGACATCGATGGTGATGATGCCGTTCATGACGGTCGGCATGCTCGGATCGGGCATCATGCGTGACTGGCTCGGCAGCTACGACATCGCGTTCATCGTGCTGAGCATCGGCGCCGCCACAGGCGTGCTGTGGATTCTGATGGCCGGCCGACCGACACTGCCGAGGACCCGCCCGCCGGTCGGGGCGAGCATGATCGGCGCGAGGGCGCCACAACGTGAAAGCTGATTGGAGCTGACAATGGAATACGACGTGATCGTGATTGGCGCAGGCTCAGCGGGCGCCGTGCTCGCCGCCCGGCTCAGTGAGGACCCCGAGCGATCGGTGCTGCTGCTCGAAGCGGGCCCCGACTTCGCGACCGTCGAGGCGCTGCCCGAAGACATCGCCAGCATCCACGAGCCTTCGACGACCCGCCACGACTGGGGCTTTCGCAGCACCTTCGTGCCCGGCCGCGAGCAGCCGATGCCGCGCGGCAAGCTGGTCGGCGGCTCCTCCGCGGTCAACACCGGCGTCGCGATCCGCGGCGCACCCGGTGACTACGACCGCTGGGCCGAGATGACCGGCGACGACCGCTGGTCCTGGGAGCAGTGCCTGCCCTATTTCCGCGCGCTCGAGGACGACCAGGACGAGGGCGGAGACTTCCACGGCCAGGGCGGCCCGATCCCCGTGCTGCGCTGGAAGCGTGACGAGCTGGAGCCCGTGCAGCGCGGGTTCTACGACGCCTGCGTCGCGCTCGGCTTCGAGCAGACCAGCGACCAAAACGATCCCGAAAGCACCGGCATCTCGCCGCTCGCGATGAACCGCCGTGGGATGGTGCGCTGGTCAGCCAACCTCGGCTACCTCTCGGAGGCCCGCCACCGGCTCAATCTCACGATTCGCGGTGGCTGCCTGGTCGACCAACTGCTCTTCGAGGAGGGCCATGTCGTCGGTGTGCGCGTCGATTCGGGCGGCGAGCTGCAGACTGTGCGCGCGCGCGAGATCGTCGTCTCGGCAGGTGCGATCCAGAGCCCCGCGATCCTGCTCCGCTCCGGCATCGGACCGGCCGATGAGCTGGAGGCGCTCGGCATCGATGTCGTGGTCGATCTCCCGGGCGTCGGCAGGCGCCTGATGGACCACCCGATGACCCCGATGGCGTTTCACGCGCGGCCGGGCGTGGCCGACCCCACCAAGCCGCTCACCCAGGCGCTGCTCCGCTACACCGCCGAGGGCGGTGAGTTCAACGACATGCAGGTCTACCTGCTGGGCCACGTGGCCGGCGAGTTCGGCGTCGGCGACGACGCCATCGCGATCGCCCCGGGGGTGCAGCTGCCCAACTCCTTCGGCGCGATCACGCTGGTCAGCACCGACTACCACGACCACCCACAGATCGACGTGCAATTCGACGAGAACGAGGAGGACCGCCGCCGCCTGCGCGAGGGCGCGCGTCTCGCCTGGCGTCTCGCCAACGAGCCGGCGCTCTCGCAGTACCACGACGGCGCGATCGACTTCGATGAGGCGACGGCGAACGACGACGAACTGCTCGACGCCTGGATTCACACCACCTGCACAAGTATGGCCCACCCCACCTGCACCTGCGCGATGGGCGCCAGCGCGGAGGAGGGCGCGGTCGTTGACCCCGAAGGCCGAGTCTTCGGCGTTGAAGGTCTGCGCGTCGCCGACGCTTCGATCATGCCCACGCTGATCCGCGCCAACACCAACTTCACCAGCATGGTGATCGGCGCCCGCATCGCCGAGTGGATGTCGGGCGACTAAATCGCAAGATCAACGAACCTCGCATTCTCGATCGGTTCCGCGATCTGCACGATGCAGGCGAACGGCGGCGGGACCTCGTCGTAGATGCGCCGTAGCCAAGCTTGCCGGCTGACCACGAACGAAGCCATCGCACGTCTCGGCGAGTTTCCAGGACGCAGGAACACGACACGCGCGCGACCCTCAATCAGGGCGCGGCGTTCGTCTGGGACCTCAAGAATCCGCAAGTCGCGCGTGATCGCGAGCCACCCCCGCTCGCCGACACGGGGCAGCCACTCGACATCGTCGACATGCTGTCCACGCCGCAGAGCATCCGGGTACTCGTCAACCAATGCCCGGTAGTTGAACTCCCGCGGCCCCAGCTCGCGCAGGATTCTGGGCACTCCCGGACCGATGTTCTGGTCAAAGAACAGCGTTATACCGGGTTCAACGCCTTGATCACCTTCCACACCTCATCCTCTTCAAGCTCGAAATCATCGGCGATATCCGGCACGGTGTCGCCGCCGCGGTGGTATCCCGAGATCACCTCCGCCAGCAAGTTGCGGCCCTCAACGGTCAGGCGCCCGCTGCCGCAGGGTGGGTAGATCACAATCGGGACATCGCGTCCGAACGGGTAGAACTGATACGCCAACGAGCGACGCGACACCGGGTCGTAGTCCACCGGGTCCAGCGCGTTGACCAGCTGTGGTGGCAGTCGCCAATGGCCGTAGGTGGAGTCGTCGAAGACGATCAGCGGGTCGCTGTCGGCGTCGGGCGGGTGCTTGAGCGAGAACTCGCGGAGCTGATCGGCGCCGAGGAACAGCAACCTGCGGGCTGCGAACGGATAGTCCGCGTCAATCGAGTCCTTCAGGCACTCACGAGCCTTGAGCAGGCGTTCGAGCGGGACGCCCAGCTTGCGGTAGCACAGCGCGACGTGCGCTTCGATGAGTTGCATGAACGAAACGCCGAGATGGTCCTCGTGCTCGTGCTCCGGCTCGACGTAGAGCGGCGGCGGCGCCTTCGTGGCGCCCGTGCCGTAGAACCACTCGCGCACGAACTCCGGCGACGCGCCGAGGAAGCGCGCCGCTTCCTCCGCCGAATACCGCGACGAAAAGCGCCGGTCGTCCGGATCAAAGCCCACAGCGTTGCTCCTCGCCTCGCCCAGTTTATCGGTCCGTGCGTCGTGAGGCCTTAGCTGAGCGCGCCGGATGCCGCCAGGTCCGTGATCTGCGCCTCGCCGTAGTCCAGGATCTCGCGCAGCACCTGCGCGGTGTGCTGGCCGACCATCGGGGCGGGCGCGGTCGGTGCGCCGGGCGTGTCCGATAGCCGGTAGCGCGGCCCCTCAACGACCGTCTCGCCGTGCAGCTGGTGCGGCAGGCGCAGGAAGTGCTCGCGATGCGCGAGCTGCGCGTCGGCCGCCGCGCCGGCGCTGTTCAGCAGCTCATGCGCCGGAACCCCGACCGCCTGCAGCGCCTCCTCGGCCTCGCCGGCCGACTGCTCCGATGCCCAGGCCTCAACGCGGGCGGCAATGGGCTCCGCATGGGTGCGACGCTGCTCCAGCGAAAGCGTCGCGTCCAGCTCGCCGACAACGCCCGCGAGTCGGCGCCAATCGGCATCATCCCGCACCGCGATCGCGACCCAGGCTTGATCGCTCCCCTCGGGCGGCCGGCAGGGAAACACGCCGTGGGGCGACATCTGCGGGTCGTCGTTGCCGCGCCGCTCCAGCGTCGCCCCGCCGTTGACGTGGTCGATCAGCGCCGGTGCAAGCAGGTGCAGCGTCGCTTCTGCCTGTGCCTGATCGATGTGCGCACCCTCCCCGGTGCGCCGCCGATGCTCGAGCGCGGCCAGGATGCCCACCAGCGAGAATCGCGGCGCCGGGTAGTCGGTGTACGGGCCGAACGGTCCCGCGGGCGGACGGTCCGGCCAGCCGGTGATATCGAGCACGCCCGCCATGCCCGCGCCCTGGCTGCCGAAGCCCGACACCGTGCACTCCGGGCCGTACTGCCCGAGCAGCGTGCTGCTGAGCATGATCAGGTCCGGCTTGACCTCGCGCAGCGCCTCGTAGTCGAGCTCCCAGCGCCTCAGCACGCCCGAGGTGAACGACTCGCTCATCACGTCGGCCCAGCGCACCAGATCGCGCAGCACGTCGCGCGCCTCAGGCACGCGCAGGTCCAGCGCGACGCCCAGCTTGCCCGCGTTGACGTTGCCGTAGAGCCCCGAGTTTTCGACCCCGGGAACATCGCCGTGGTTCGGACCCACGACGCGCGCGGTGTCCACACGCGCCGAGGACTCGACGCGAATCACGGTCGCGCCGAAATCGGCCAGCGCGCGGCCAACCGTCGGGCCGGCGACGATCCACGAAAGGTCGACCACCTTGAGGTCGGCGAGGATGCCGGGCATCAGATCACTGCCTCGTCGCGTAGACCCGCGATCTCGGTGGCGCTCAGGCCAAGCTCGCCCCAGACTTCGTCGTTGTGCTGTCCGAGCCGGGGTGGCGGCCGGTCGTCCCAGCGCCGCGACGAGCCATCGATCGTGATCTGCAGCGGGGCGCGCGGGAAGCGAACGCTGCGCGATGCGCCGCTGGCGTCGCTGAGTTCGAAGTCGTGCCAGAAGTCGCGAGCCGCGAGCTGGCGGCTGGCCCCGAGGTCCGGGATGTCCAGCACCGGCACCAGCAGCAGGTCGAATTTGATCCCGATGTCCAGCATTTCGCGTTTCGTCTTCGTCCCCAAGTGCTCCTGCAGCAACTGCTGAATGCGTGGCAGCAGTTCGGGGTCGGCGTCGCCCGCCATCATGCGCTCGGGGTACGTGACGAAGTTCTCCTCGGCCAGCTCGGGTTCGAGCAGACCCTCGTCGATCAACCACTCAACGGCGTGATTGACGAAGTGGCCGACGGCCGGGCCGGGCGCGAGCATGACGACGATCCAGCCGTCGGTCGCCGCTGCGAGGCCGCGATAGCCGGTCCCGCGCACCTTGACGCCGCCGGCGTAGCGCTCCGGCTCCACCGCGCCGAGCTGATGCGCGAGCACTTGACCGAGCGTCGCCTGCGCGACGGAGACCTGCGCCGACACGTCGACATGCTGTCCTCGCCCCGTGCCGTGCCGCGCGTGCAGCGCCAGCATCGCGCCGCCCGCCGCGTCGCCGGCGGCGTGTGACCACGACTGCGGGACGGAGACCCGCACCGGCGTGCGGTCGTCGTCGCCGGTCATCAGCAGCGGCGTGCCCGCCGCCCAGATCACCAGGTCGGTCGCCTGGTAGCCCGACTTCGGCCCGGTCTGCCCGAAGGCCGTGATCGATGCGTAGATCAGCTTGGGATGCTCGTCCCTGAGCTGCTCGTAGCCCAGTCCCAGCGCCGTCAGCTCGCCGGGGTCGCCCGACTCGAAGAGGATGTCGGCCGTCGCGATCAGGCGCCGAAGCAGCTCGCGCCCCGCTGGCGTGCGCAGGTCGCACGTCACGCTGCGTTTGTTGCGCGTGTACGCCGACCAGAAGATCGAGCGCTCGCGCTCGCTGGCCTCGTCGCCGAAGAACGGCGCGATTCCGCGTGCTTGCGAGCCGCCCGGCGGCTCGATCTGGATCACGTCCGCACCCAGGTCCGCCAGCATCTGGCCGGCGAGCACGCCGCGTTCGTCGCAGAGATCGAGGACGCGCAGGTGTGAGAGCACGCGCGCAGGCTACTCGCGAGCGCGGTTCGCGGCAGTCCAGCGAGCGGCGTGGGCCGGCGTCGAACCTCCATCGAGACCACGAGCGGCAACCCGCACGCTTGAATCTCCGTCGTTTGACCACACCCACGCGTGATGCGTGCGCCGCCATGCCGTCACGAGAGCCGCTCGGTCTCCCGCTAAGAATCCTCTGAACAAGTCGGATCCCCTCTCCCCCCGCGAAGCGGGGGGAGATGCCGAAGCCTGCCCCTGCGCAGGCAGGGGGCAGAGGGGGGCCGACCCGTTGCGGAGCGGGAGAGCCCCCCTCTGTCACTCCGTGACATCTCCCCCCGCATAGCGGGGGGAGAGTTATTCAGAGCTTCCCTGGCGCCCGCGCTAGGCCGAGCGCTGCGGGCGGCCGGAGCCGGGTGGGCCGGCGAAGGTCTGGGCGACCTGGAGGAACTCCTCGGCGGCTGCGCCCTGCCAGCTGAGGCCCGTGTCGCGGTAGTGGATCCGCTGCGTCGCCACGCGGCAGAAGTCGCCGGCCTCGCCGCGCACCACGTTCGGCGCGTCATCGGGGCCGCGCGACCACGGCGCGCCCGAGGGCAGGCGCAGCTCCACGCGCAGCGGCTCCGTGTTCGGTTCAAGCCCGCGCGTCTGATACGCGAACCCGCGCGTGATGAAGCCGAGGTGCGCGATGTGGCGCAGGCGGTCGCTGTCGACGTGCGCGATGCCCGCGCCGTCCAGCGCATCCAGCCCGTGGCTCCAGCACTCCATCAGCCGCGCTGTTGCGAATGAGCGCGCGCTCATCGGCGGGCCCGCCCAGGGCAGGCGCGTCTTCGCGTCAACCGGTCGCAGCGCCGCGTCCAGACGGCCGCGCGCCGCGCGCCACCAGTCGACCAGCTGAATCCGCGACATGTAGCGCGCCCGGTCCTGACCGCTCGAGCGCGTGCCGTCGGGCGAGCGCTCGCGGCTGCCCGCGTACTGCGGCGCGCCCGCGGCGACGGCGGTCGCGCCGTCGTCGACCTCCGCCAGGTGCGCGATCACGTCGCGCACCAACCAGCCCTCGCACGGGGTCAGCCGCTCCCAGACATCTTCGGTCGTCGCCGCGAGCGCCGCGTCGAGATAACGCTGCTCCGCGACCAGATCGTCGAGCAGGTCGTCCATCCCGGCCATCGCAGCCGCTCCGCCCCTGTTGCCCTGCCCAGTTGCTGTGCCTGGTTGCCCTGCCTAGAGCGTCTTCAGCTCGTCCATCAGCCAGCTCAGCCGCTCTTCCGAGACACCGGGGGCCCGCGTGTCGTTGCGACCGTCGCCCGGGTAGGCGAAGTCACCCTTCTTGCTGCGCTCGGAGGCGCGCACGTAGCCCCCGAGGCTGAACCGGCCCGCGTAGCTCAGATTCTCGCGCGCGTACTTGGGCAGGTCGTCCCAGGTGCTCGCGTGGGCCATCTCCGCCGCCACCTCGAAGTTGACCGCTTCGGCCATCTTGTCCCACTCGCCGCGCAGCGACAGCTCGTGCAGTTGCATCCCCAGCGAATCGAAGCCGTGCGCCTCGAAGACGCGGTGGTACGTCCGCGTTGAGCCGTAGAACGAGATCGGCCGCCGCAGCGCGTCGATCGCCTGCTCCACCTCGGACTCGGTTTCGCCGAAGGCGGTGAAGCCGCCGACCGAGATCTCGATGTCGTCGATACTCCGCCCGGCGCGCTCCGCGCCCTTCTTCACGTTCGGCAGCACCGTGTCCATCATGTACCTGTGCGTCATGAAGCCGTGCGGACGCAGCCCGTCCGCGCATGCCCCGGCGACCCGAGCCATCAGCGGGCCGACGTTGGCGAGTGAGATCTTGGGGTGCGGGTAGTCGATCGGGCCGGGGTCGAACATCGGCGTCATCAGCGTGTATGTGTAGTTGTCACTGATGTACGCGGGGCGCTCGCCGGTCTGCCAGGAGTGCCAGGCGGCGCGCATCATCCCGATGTAGTCCTCCATGCGCTTGGCCGGCGGGGTCCAGGTGCCGCCGAAGCGGCGCACGTTGTGGCCCTTGACCTGGCTGCCCAGGCCGATGTTGATCCGCCCGCCGGAGAGTTGCTGCATGTCCCAGGCCGACTGCGCGAGGATCATCGGCGTGCGCGGGAAGGCGATCGTGACGCTGGAGCAGATTTCGACGCGCTCGGTGTGCTCGGCCGCCATCGCCATCTGCAGAACCGAATCGTGCTTGGTCTCGGGCGTGACGATCGCGTCGAAGCCGCGCGCCTCCGCCGCACGTACCTGATCGGGGATCCCGCCGAGCCAACCGCCGCCGAAGCCGGTTTCGATTTTCATCAGATGTCGCCTTCCGTCAGCCGCTGCGTGAGAGTGGAATTGGAGCGCGTTCGAGTGTAGACCGTTCCTGCTCAAGATCAGCCCAGAACAGGCGCTCAGGCTCACCCGGGGCGTAGTCGATCGCCGGCTCCAGGCCCAGCGACATCACGGCCCGCTCGTCGGCGTTGTAGGTCGGCCAGTCGGGGAGGCCCTCCCAGTTCGGGTTGCCGGTCTTGGCGAACGCCAACCAGGTGTTCATCATCGTCCGGCTCAGCTCGGCGACCTGCGGCCCCTCGCCGCAGAAGCGACGCATGTTGCCCGCTTCGTACGTGCCCCAGATAAACGGAATGTCGAGCGAGTGGCAGGCGCCCAGCTTGCCGTCGTACGCCGGCGACGGGTAGTCGAAGCGGTACGACCAGACCTCCGGCGTGTGCCGCCCCTGCGCCTCGGCCGTCTTGATCGCCGGGATGCGGAACATCGAGTCGGTCATGATCGCCGTGTAGACGCTCGCCGCGTCGGTCGGCTCAGCGCGCGCGTCGCGCGCCGCCCGGTAACGATCGATGCCTTCCGCGCTGCGCCCGCCGAACTGCGGCGCGGTCGCCACGAGCAGCGCGTCGTCGTCGAAGTGCTCGAACGCCTCGTTGGTCAGCGTGAACAGCGCGAACTCGTCGCGCGTGTGGCCGATCAGCAGCGGAATGCCACGCGTCTGGATGCCGGCGCCGATCCGCACCTCGGCGTCGAGCCCGAGCGAATAGCCGTCGGCCGTGGGACCGAAGCGCGCCCCGCCCAGCCCCCCGCCCGTCAGTTCGACCTGATAGTCGAGCAGGTCATCGGCCGACACGCCGCGCAGCCGCTCCGGATCATCGACCGCGCGGAACTGCAGCAAGAACTGCTCGGTCACCGCGCGCGCCTCTTCCTTGCGGATCGTCTGGATCAGCGACCCGCTCATCGGGATCGCCTTGTCGAACGCGCCGGCCGCCGAGGGCATCGCCATCAGGTGCGCGATGTCGAAGCCGCCGGCCGATTGCCCGAAGACGGTCACGTCGGCCGGGTTGCCGCCGAACGAGCCGATCTCCTGGCGCACCCAGAACAGCGCCGCGATCTGGTCGAGCAGCCCCTCGTTGCCATAGGCCCCGAGCACGGGCGCGTGCAGGAAACCGAACGCGCCCATCCGATAGTTCAGCGTCACCACGACCACGTCGCCGCTGAGCGCCAGCTGCCGCCCGTCGATCCGCGGCTGCGTGCCCGAGCCGACTACGTTGCCGCCGCCGTGGATCCAGACCATCACCGGGCGCTTCGCGTCGTCCAGCGCCGGTGTCCAGATGTTCAGGTAGAGGCAGTCCTCGCTGATCGTCTGCGCGGGGATGCCAATCAGGTCGCCCACGTCGCCGGGCAGCGCGCGCTGCACCGCGGACGCCCCGAATTCGCTGGCGTCGCGGGTCCCGACCCACGGATCCATCGGCTCCGGCTGACGCCAGCGCCGCGGTCCCACGGGCGGCTTCGCGAACGGCACCCCGCGGAAGACGATCGCGCCGTCGTCCTCGGTCCCGGCAAGCTGCCCCAGCGTCGTATCAGCGGTGATGGCCATCGCGTTCCCCCCAATCTCCGTCAAGTCTCCGTTAAGTCTCAGACAGGTCTGCGCATGACTGCGAATCACTCGCGATGCTAGCGAGCCCCCGAGTGGATCGACCATTCTGGGCTAGCCTTGCGGGCGCAGCGAGAGGCGCTCAGCCATGCCCGAATACGAGACATACGACCCGGCGGTGCACAACCGCGCCACGCCGCAGGAGATCTTCGGGCCCGTGGTCAAGGTCGACATCCTTGAGGACGGCAGGATCTACCTGATCACGCTCAATCGCCCGCATCGCCTGAACGCGATCGGCGACGGCCTCCCGGAGGCCCTCTACGACGCGTTTGTGCAATACCGCGACGACCCGCGAGCGCGCTGCGCGGTGCTCACGGGCGCCGGCCGCGCCTTCTGCGCGGGGGCCGACCTGATCAACACCGCCGAGACCCGCGAGGCCGAGCGCGACGGGCGTGACTCGGGCGTTGCGCCGAGCGCCTCTCGACGCAAGAACGCGGTGCCGCTCTCCGAGTCGCTCAATCTCTGGAAGCCCACGATCGCCGCGATCAACGGCTGGGCCGTCGCCGGCGGCTTCATGTACGCGATGCAGTGCGACATCCGGATCATGTCCGAGGAGGCCAGGGTCGGCATCGCCGAGGCGCGCTGGAACATGGGCGGGGCCGGCTGGATGGCCCCGCTCACGCGCCAGATCGGGCTCGGCTCCGCGCTTGAACTGACCCTCTGGGGCGACACTCAATACGACGCGACGCGCTGCTACGAGATCGGCTGGGTGCAGCGCGTCGTGCCCCACGAGCTGCTCCAGGAAACCGCGCTCGAATACGCCCGGCGGATGCTCCACCTCGCCCCCACGGCCGTGCGCAACATGAAGCAGGCGCTCTACCGCGGCTACTACATGGAGCCACTGGTGGGCTCGCAGTTCGGCCAGGCGCTCGAGCAAAACCTGGTCGGCACCGACGACTCAATCGAGGGCCCCAAGGCGTTCTCCGAGAAACGCCGGCCCAGGTTCACCGGCACGTAGGCCAACGTAGGCCCACGTAGGCTGTTGCGGACATGAAGCTGCAGATCCGCTGGCACGCGGCGACCTCCGACTTCGGGCTGCAGATGCCCTGGTTCGGCTCGTGGCTGATCGGCGCCGAGGGGCTCGAGGGCGAGTGGTTCCACTCCGGTCGCGGCGCGGCCGTGACCGAGCATGAGGCCCCGGCTGATGCGTCGGGGGTGCGGTTGCGCTTCTGGCCCTCCGAGGGGCTCGACCCCGAGTACATCGACATCGATCTGCCCAGCGATCTGCCCAGCAACCCGCCCGGCGATGCAGCGTCGCACCTGATCGAGACGGCCAGCCTGGACTTCGACCGCCCCGGACCCCATTCACGCCTCGCCTCCCGGTCCGGCTGATTCGGTCCCATCGGCTAGCCTGCGTGTCATTCGCCGCCCCGTCGAGCTGGGCGCGGCCCGGAAGGACACACGGATGGTCACGACCAGACGACCGATCGTCGACTACGAGATTCCCGCGCACCGCACCGAAACACCGGGCGCCGCCGGTTGGCCGCGCACCGCGCGCCCCGACGACCCCGCCAAGTACTTCATGGTCTCGGCCGACTGCCACGTCCACGAACCGATCGACCTCTGGGAGAAGCGCGTCGACGCGGCCTACCGCCACCGCTTGCCGCGCATCGAAGTCGATGACGACGGCGTGCGCTGGCAGGTCACAGAAGGACACCGCCCGACCAAGATCCGCGACCTCAAGCTGGCCGGCGAAGACCTCGTGCGCGACAAGCACGGCAACGCCGACCCCGCCGAGCGCGGCCGCGACATGGACCTCGACGGCGTTGACTGCGAGATCATCTTCCCCAACAAGGGCCTCTCGATGTGGGCCACGCCCGACCCGGTCTTCAGCAACGCCATGTGCCGCGCCTGGAACGACTGGGCCTGGGAGGTCTTCGGGCCGACTTACCACCGCTCCTCGCCGCTGGCCTGTGTCGCCACCGGCGACATCCCCGGCGCCGTCGCCGAGATCTACCGCTCCGCCGACCGCGGCTTCCGCGGCTTCTCCTTCCCCGCCAAGCCCGTCTGGGGCCCGACCGGCGAGGACACTCGCAACTACAACCTGCCCGAGTTCGACGAGCTCTGGGCCGCCGTCGAACAGACCGGCCTGCCGATCACGTTCCACGTCTCGACCGGCCGCGACCCGCGCGGCGCGCGCGGCAACGGCGGAGCGGTGACGAATTACGTCTTCCACTCGCTGGCGATGACGATGGAACCGGTCATCAACATGTGCGCCTCGGGCGTCTTCCAGCGCTTCCCCGGCCTCCACGCCGGGACGATCGAGGCCGGAATCGGCTGGATCCCCTGGGCCCTGACCGCGATGGACGAGGCCTACAACAAGCACCACATGTGGACCTTCCCCAAGCTCGAGATGATGCCGTCGGACTTCTACCGCGCGCACTGCTTCGGCTCCTTCCAGGAGGACGCGCCGGGCATCGACCTGGCGCGCAAGCACGACCTCGTCGACAACCTGCTCTGGGCCAACGACTACCCCCACCACGAGGGCTCCTGGCCGCACTCCGCGGCCGCGATCGAGCGCGCGATGGGCGAACTCGACGACCGCGAGCGGGCCAACATTCTTGGCCTCAACGCCGCGCGGCTGTTCGGCTTCGACGTGCCCGCTGAGCGGCGCTAGCGGTACGCGCCTTTTGATATCGTGTTGAGGTCGTTAGGCTGCACAGCATCGATACAGGAGCGCGGACCGCGACCCGCCCGACCGAGGCGTGCGCGGCCAAGTCAGGAGAGCCGGATGCTTGATCTCATCAGACGAGGGCGCGATCTGCCACGGCGGTCGATCGTCCTGCTGGCGCTGGTGGTCGCCGTTGCGGCGGCCGCGGTTGGCGCCTGTGGCAGCGACGGCGACGCCGATCAGGCCGGCGATACCGGTGGGCGCGGCGACACGCTCGCGACCGTGATCGACCGCGGCGAACTGCTCTGCGGGGTCAAGCAGACCCAGCCGCTGTTCGGCTTCAAAGAGGCCGACGGCAGCGTCTCCGGCTTCGATGTCGAGTTCTGCAAAGCGATCGCCGCGGCGGTTCTCGGTGACGCGACAGCAGTCGAGTTCATCGACGCTTCCGACGCTTCCACCCGCTTCGAGCTGCTCAACGACGAGCAGATCGATGTGCTGATTCGCACGACCACGATCACCGCCTCGCGTGACCGCGAACTCGGCGTCGACTTTGCCCAGACCACGTTCTACACCGGTCAGGCCTTCGCCGTCCGCAAGGACTCGGGCATCAGCACGACGTCTGACATGGGCGACGCCTCGATCTGCGTGCAGTCCGGTACGACCACCGAGCAGAACGTGGCCGACCACTTCACCGACATCGGCCTCACCTACGAACCGCTGGGCGGGCTCAGCCAGGATGTCGCCGAGGCCTTCTTCTCGGGTCGCTGCGACGTGCTCACCGCCGACTCGTCCGACCTCGCCTCGCGGATCGCCGTCCGCGATGACAGCGACGACTACATCATCCTCGGTCAGGTGATCTCCAAGGAGCCGCTGGCGCCAGGCGTGCGCGACTACGACAGCGAGTGGAAGGACGTAGTCAACTGGGTCGTCCACGGCCTGATCGCCGCTGAAGAGCTGGGCATCACCAAGGGCAACGTGGCCGCCAACGCCGCGAACCCGCCCAACACCAACGTCGCCCGTCTGCTCGGCGTCTCCTACGAGGGCGGCGAAGTGGCCACGCTCGGCTTCGACGGCGTCAACGCGCAGTTCATTCAGCGCGCGATCGCCGCAGTCGGCAACTACGGCGAGATTTACGCCAACACGATCGGCAACAACATCCCGCGCGCCTGCACGCTCAACGCCCTGGCGATCGACAAGTCGGTCGATTGCCCGGCCGGGGCCGGCGGCATCCAGTACGCGCTGCCGTTCCGCTAGGCCCACACCGGCTCAGCCATGACAGCAGCCAGACGGGGTCGCTCTCACGAGAGCGACCCCGTCTGCGTATCTGCGCTAGTCTTCCGCGCACAAGTTGGGCACCCGGCGCGCACCACGCGCCAGACAACGCGCCAGACAACGCGCCGCACCACGAGCTGTTGACCAGGCACTCACCATGTCGTCCAGCGCCCCTCCCGCCAGCGCCGCACCCGGCGGTCCTCCTCCCGGCGGCGTGCACGTGCCGATCATCCATCGGCGGCGCTTCCGCGACCTGCTCACGCAGGGCGCGTATGTCGCCGTTACGGCGCTGGTCTTCGCCTACGTGCTCTCGGCGCTCGAGCTGCGCGACTTCGGCTTCGGATTCCTCAACGAGCCGGCCGGCTTCGCCGTCGGCAGCCAGTGGCTGACCGATGTTGACGGCGTCACCAACTCGCGATTCACGATGTACCTCGTCGGCGTCTGGTCGACGATTCGCGCCGTCATGGTCGCGATCCTGCTGGCCTCGATCGTCGGGGTCCTCGTCGGCGTCGCGCGCCTCTCGTCGAACTGGCTCGTGGCCCGCATCGCGATGCTGTTCGTCGAGGGCTTCCGCAACACGCCGCTGCTCGTCCAGGTCGTGCTCTGGTACGCGATCATCCTGATCGGCGCGCCGCGGATCGAGAACGCTCTCAACGTTGGTGACTCTTTCTTCCTCTCCGGTCGCGGCATCGCGATTCCCTGGCCCGTGCCCAGCGCCGGCCTCTGGGGTGCGCCCGACTGGTTCGTCGGCGTCTGGGTCGCTGTACTGCTGGGCCTCGCTTTCGCTGCGATGCGCCTGCGCCGCCACCGACAGCAGCGCGAACGGGAGACCGGCCTGCCGCTGTATCCCAACCGCTACGCGTTCGGCCTCTTTGCGGCCGGCGCCCTGATCTCGTTCCTGCTGCTCGGCGTGCCCGTCAGCATGGACCGACCGATCGTCGACCACTCGGGCATCTCGCTGGCCTACCGCGAGGGCATGATCATCAAGCCCGAGTTCGCCTCGCTGGTGCTCGGATTGACCATGTACACGGGCGCATTCATCGCCGAGATCGTGCGCGGCAGCATCCAGGCGCTGCCGCTCGGTCAGGGCGAAGCGGCCAACGCCGTCGGGCTCACGGGCTATCAGCGGCTCACGCTGGTGATCCTGCCGCAGGCGCTGCGTCAGATGCTGCCATCGGTCACGAATCAATACCTCAACATAAACAAAAACTCATCGCTGGCCTACGCCGTGCTCTACGACGATCTGTTCCGGATCGCCACGATCGTCCAGAACAAGGCCGGCCACGCGCTCGAGATGTTCTTCGTGATCATCGTCACCTACATGATCATCTCGTTCACCCTCTCGGCGGTCATGGGCTTCTTCAACTCGCGCGTCACCGCGCATGATGTGTAGGGAGGGGCGCTGATGGCCGATATGCCCATCCAGCCTCAGCGGCGGATCGTTCTCCCGCCCCACCGCCAGCGCGCGCGCCGGCCTCGGTCCGAGCGCATCCAGGACTGGATCCGCCGCAACCTCTTCGCGTCGCGCGCCGGCACGCTGCTGACGGTCATCACCGGTGGGGTCGCCGGGGTGCTCCTCTTCGGCATCTGCTACTTCATCTTCGTCGGTGCAAACTGGGAAGTGATCACCGCCAACCGCTGGCTGCTCTTCGCCGGCAACTTCCCGCACGATCAGGCCTGGCGGCTCTGGGTCAGCATCAGCCTGGTGATGTTGGCGATCGGTGCGGCCTACGGCACCTGGTCGGGCCTCGGCCGCCGCGACCACATGTTCATCGCCGTCGTCGGCGCGTTCGTGCTGTTCCTGATGGCGCACGGCGGCGCGGCGATCTGGTCATCGATCTGGTTCCTGGTCGCAATCGGCATGCTCTACGTGGGCTACGCGATCACGGTCAACCTGCCCCGTGAGGACGGCCCTGGCCGCACAATGCAGAACCGCGCGGTCGGTTCGCTGCTCGCACTCTTGCTGCCGATCGTGCTGGTCGTCCTGCTCGCGGGCGGCGGCGCCAGCACACGAAACCTCGACGGGTTCGTGCTCAACCTGATCCTCGCCCCCGTGGGGATCATCGGCGGGCTCGTCATCGCCATACCCCTGGCGCTGGGCCGCGCCTCCAGCATGCGCGCGATCTCCTGGACCTGCACCACCTACATCGAGGTGGTGCGCGGCGCCCCGCTGCTCGGCTGGCTGTTCGTCGCCCTGTTCATCCTCGACGACGTGATCGGTGGCGACCTGATCGTCCGCGCGATGGTCGTGCTCGCCGTGTTCACCGGCGCCTACATGGCCGAGTACATTCGCGGCGGCCTGCAATCGCTGCCGCGCGGTCAGTACGAAGCGGCGCACGCCGTGGGCCTGAACCGCGTTCAGTCGATGCGCATGATCATCATGCCGCAGGCGCTGCGCAACTCGATCCCGCCGATCGTCGGTCAGGCCATCTCGATCTGGAAAGACACCACGCTGGTCACGGTCATCCTGCCCCTGCGCGAACTCAAGGGCAACGCCGACTCCGCGATCGCCCAGTACGAGTTCACGCCCGACCGCATCGAGGCCTACATCTTCGTCGCGATCATCTTCTGGATCGTTGCCTTCATGATGTCGCGCATCTCGCAGCGCGTCGAACGCTCCCAGGGCGTCGGCGAACGCTAGTCGCCGCCAGGCGCCGGGCTCGCGGCCTCCAGCTCAGCCCCGCCGTGCTCGCGGATCAGCTCAACGTGCTCCTGCATCGCCTGCTCGAGGGTGGTGGTCGGTTCCGGGATTGGGTCGCCATATTCCCGCATCGCATCCAGGTGAAATTCGATCGCCTCGCGAATCATGGCCACCATTTCGTCGTACGTGTCCCCAACGGACACGCAGCCGGGCAGGTCCGGCACATACGCCCCGTAGTTCTCGGGAGCCTGCTCAATCACCACGACGTATTCCATCAGCCTCGCCGTTCTCTCAGCCCTGCCTGTCTCAGGATACTGCGCCAGAGACCGATCGGGACGTGCTTGCTCAGGCGGCCCGGAATCGTCACCGTCCCCGGCTTCGTTGCGTGCCGGAAATGACGGTGGCTGCCGCGGATCCGCACCAGCTCCCAGCCATCTTGTTCGACCAGCCGGATTGCGTGTCTGACGCTGGGCATCGCGACGCGAGCCTATCGCGTGTGGACTTGACCGCCCCCCGGCTCGCGATCCCGCGTCCGCGACCGGTACTATGGGAGCGTCCGGAACCCCAGGGAGGCGCACGATGACAACTCAATCGGATGAACTAGCAGTGGCGGCAGCGGCCCCACAGATGGAACCAGAACGCAGCGGACGTCTCGCCGACTCGCCGGTCATCATCACCGCCGAGGGCGTCTCGAAATGGTTCGGAGACTTCCAGGCCCTCGATGACGTCACCCTCTCCGTCAGGGAGCATGAGATTGTCGTGATCCTCGGCCCCTCCGGCTCCGGCAAGTCGACCTTCATCCGCTGCCTCAACCGGCTCGAAGAGCACGACGCCGGGCGAATCGTGATCGACGGCATCGAGCTCAACGAAGATGTCCGCAACATGCAGACCATTCGCTCTGAGGTCGGCATGGTCTTCCAGCAGTTCAATCTGTTCCCGCACGTGTCGGTGCTGAGCAACATCACGCTCGGCCCGCAGAAGGTCCGCCACATGCCCAAGCACGAGGCCGACCAGCTGGCGATGGACCTGCTCGAGCGCGTGGGCATTCCCGAACAGGCCGACAAGTATCCCGGCCAGCTCTCTGGCGGTCAGCAGCAACGCGTCGCGATCGCCCGAGCCCTCGCGATGCAGCCGAAGATCATGCTGTTCGACGAGCCCACGTCCGCGCTTGACCCCGAGATGATCAAGGAAGTCCTCGATGTCATGCGTGAACTTGCCGAGTCGGGCATGACGATGCTCGTGGTCACCCACGAAATGGGCTTCGCTCGCGAGGTCGCCGATCGGCTCTTCTTCTTCGATGAGGGCATGCTGGTCGAGGAGGGCACGCCGCAGCACTTCTTCGAGAACCCGACCGAAGACCGCACCAAGCTCTTCCTCAGCCAAATCCTGTAGGAATCGCGATGGCCGACCTGAGCGGCGTCCGCGCTCTGACCTTCGACGTGTTCGGCACCGTGGTCGACTGGCGGTCGTCGGTGATCGGTGAGCTCGAATCGTTCGGTGCGCGCCATGCCGTCGAGACCGACTGGGGCGTCTTCGCCGACCGTTGGCGACGCGAGGGCTACGCCGGCGGCATGCAGATGGTCCGCGACGGGAAGTTGCCCTTCCAGTCCGCCGATTCACTGCACCGCCGCATGCTCGACATCCTCCTCGACGAGTTCGGCGTTGAGGCCGGCGAGGACGAGGTCGCCGACCTCAACCGCGTCTGGCATCGGCTCGCGCCCTGGCCCGACTCGGCGGCCGGGCTCGCCCGCCTGCGCGCCCGCTTCGTCGTCTCCACGCTCTCCAACGGCAACGTCGAGCTGCTCGTCAACATGGCGAAGTTCGGCGGGCTGCCCTGGGACTGCGTGCTCTCGTCGGAGATCACCGGCGCGTTCAAGCCCGACGCGCAGTGCTACCAGCGCGCTGCCGAACTGCTCGGCTGTGAATCGTCGCAGGTGATGATGGTCGCCGCGCACCAGGGCGATCTGCTCGCCGCCGCCAAAACGGGCATGCGCACCGCCTTCGTCCCCCGCCCCAAAGAGTCCGGCCCGCACCATCCCGCCGACCTCACCCCCGACCCCTCGTTCGACATCGTCGCAAGCGACTTCCACGATCTCGCCGTCCAGCTCGGGCTCTAGCCGCACGCTGCCGGCCCGCGCACGACTCGGTATCTTCAGTTCACGCTCACGATCCCGCCATGCGCCTCCGGGGCGCCAGTGGGGCGCCTGTGAGCACACCGAGGAGGCCGACATGCTGGACGCCAACAACTACACCACGATCGACATCGAAAAACGTGCCGACGGCGTGGCGATCGCGACCCTGAACCGCCCCGAGAAGCTCAACGCGGTCAACGCCGCGATGCACCGCGAGCTCTCCACGCTGCCCGTCGACGCCAATCGCGACCCCGATGTGCGGGTGCTCGTGCTGACCGGCGCGGGCCGCGCCTTCTGCGCCGGCGGCGACTTCAGCGCCGACCGCGACGCGCCGATGGGCGGCCGCTACCTCAACTCGCTCAACGAGGCGCGCCTGATCGTCGACAACTGGCTTGACATGGAAAAGCCGGTGATCTGCGCCGTCAACGGCTACGCGCTCGGCCTCGGCGCGACCGTCGCGCTGCTCGCCGATGTCGTTTACATCGGCAAGAGCGGCGTGCTCGGCGACACCCACGTCAACATGGGCATCGGCGCGGGCGACGGTGGCGGCGTGCTCTGGCCGATGCTGGTCGGCCCCTCGCGAGCCAAGTACTTCCTGATGACCGGCGAGCACATCCGCGCCGAGCAGGCCGCGGCGATGGGTCTGGTCCACGCCGTCGTCGAAGACGACGAACTGATGACCACTGCGGTCGCACTGGCCGAACGCCTCACCAACGGCCCGCTGCTCGCCATCTCCGCCTCGAAGGTGCCGATCAACAAGTGGATTAAGTTCGTCTCCAACCTCGTGCTGCCCGTCTCGCTCGCGATGGAGGGCATCACGATGACCGGCGACGAGGCAAGTGAAGCCCAGGCCGCCTTCCGCGAGAAGCGCCAGCCCCACTTCCAGCGCTGAAGCGGCAGTTCGTCGACCCGTCCGAACCATCGACTCGCTTCGAGCTGCTCGCCGACGGCGAGATCGACGTGCTGATCCGCGCTACCAACGTCACGGCAGAGCGCGGTACCATTTCTACGGCGCAGGGTGCGTAGTGACAGTGTGTCGTGCTCGATCATGGTCCGTGGGTTACGCGTGTAGTCAGGGTGCGGGATAGAGTCGGTTGCATGAGATGGCGCGCCTCGCTGGCCCTGTTGCTGTGCGCCCTCGCAACGATCACGCTCGCTTGCTCCAACGATTCCCAGGCCGAGCCGCAGTCACAACAGCAACAAGCCGTCGCCCAGACCGCTGAGCCGCCACAGGACGACGCTGCGGGCGCGTCGGCACGCGACGACGCATCCCAGCAGCAAGAAGCGCCGACCGCAGCCGACGACGACCAGCAGCAGAGCCGCCCGGCCATGCGGTCCCAACAGGACTCCCCGCAACAGCCCACACAGCAACAGCAGGACGCCTACGGCGGCGCGGCCGGGCCGCCTGCGCAGATCGCCGATCCTCGCCAGGTGGTCGCCAAAGGCTTCCCACTCCTCCCCAGCGTGTCCGCCGAGTCCGACGAATACGGCTGGTCGACGGTGATCGACGGCGACACGATCGCAGTCGGCGCCCCCTACCACGACGAGGTCGCCGAGGATGCCGGCGCCGTCTTCATCTTCGAGCGCCAGGGCGATGGTTGGGTCGAGACGGCCCTGGTGCTGCCGCCCTTCGGGGAGGTGGCCGGCTGGTTCGGACGCTGGCTCGCGCTCGACGACGGGCGACTCGTGATCGGCGCCCCCTACGAGGACGTCACGCCGGCCACCGGCGGCGACGCGATCCACGACGTCGGCAGCGCGTATGTCTACGAGCGCATCAACGGCGAATGGCGGCGCACCGCCACGCTGCTGCCCGAGCGTCTGGTGCCCGGCGCGTCCTTCGGCTGGTCGGTCGCGATCGATGGCGATCGCCTCGCGGTCAGTGCCTGGAACGACATGGTCGACGACGAGAAGTCCGGCTCGGTCTACGTCTACCGCGAGGAGAAGGGCAGTTGGCGCCTCGAGGCCCGCGTCGTCCCGCCCGAGCCCCAGCCCATTCAGCAGTTCGGTCGCGACATCGCGCTCGACGAAAACGTGCTCGTCGTCGGCGCGCCCGGTGACGACGGTGATTACGACGACAGCGGCGCGGTCTACGTCTACCACCAGTTCGAGTTTGCCTGGAACTACACCGGAAAATTCTTCCCCCCGGACCTGAGCACCGGAGACGCCTTCGGCACGCAGGTCAGCGTCAGCCTTCCCTGGTTCGCCGCGGGCGCCCATGCGCACGACGCGGACGGCTGGGAGGCCGGCGCGGTCTACCTCTGGCGGCTCGACGGCGTCTGGGAGCTCGACACGCGCCTCGTCCCCTCCGACATCGCCGTCGGCGACTGGTTCGGTTACGCTCCGGCGCTGCAGGACAACCGGCTGGTCGTCGGTGCGCCGCATCGCGCCGACCCCGATACCGGCCTCTACCGCACCGGCGCGGCGTATGTGTTCGAACTCGTCGACGGTGAGTGGGTCGAGCTCGGCGTGATCGGTCCCGTCGACTCCGTCACTGCGGGCGAAAAGGCCGAGTTCGGCTGGGCGATCGACCTCGACGGCGACGAGATCATCGTCGGCTCCTGGCTGGCCGATGCCCCCGCCGGCATCGACGCCGGCGCCGCCTCCACCTTCGTCCTCGAATCCCCGACCCCCTAGCCGTCGCGGCGTCCCTCCCGCTACCGATCAGGCCCCCGCACGGTCACCCCGCCATCCACCGGCAGAATCACACCCGTCACATACCGGGCTTCGTCCGAAGCGAGGAACACCGCCGCCCAGCCGATGTCCCAGCCCTCGCCCTCGATCTTCAGCAGCGATGCGTTGCGACGCCGCTCGCGCAGCTCATCCGACATTCCCGCGGAGTAGACCATCGGTGTGTAGACCGGCCCCGGCATGATGCAATTCGCGCGAATCCCGTCGGCGCCGTGATCCACGGCCAGCGCCTGCGTCAGCGTCGCGACCGCCGCCTTGCTCACGCTGTACGCCGTCAAGCCCCGCGGCCGTAGCGCCGCGATCGAGGAGACGTTGGTGATCGCGCCCCCGCCCGACGCGCGCATCGCCGGCACCGCATACTTCGCCATCAGCATCATGCTCGTCACGTTGACGCGCTGCACCAGCTCCCACTCCTCCTCCGAGACCTGCTCCACGGTCCCGCGCCCGCCGATCCCCACGTTGTTGTGCAGCACGTCGAGCCGCCCCCAGCGGTCGACCGCCGCGCGCACCGCGCCCGCGCAGTCCTCGCTGTTCGTCACGTCGGCCGCGTGAATCACCGCGTCGTTGCCCTCCCTGCGGATCAGCTCCAGCGTCGCCTGCGCCGCCCCCGCGTCGCGGTCCACGAGCAGCAGCTTGGCGCCTTCGCGCGCGAACAGGATCGCCGTCGCGCGGCCGTTCCCGATGCCCTCCGCGCGCGAGCCCGCGCCGGTGATGATCGCTACCTTGTCCTGTAGTCGGTTGGGCATCGGGTGGATCCTTTCGGCTGTGAGCTGTGAGCTGTGAGCTGTGAGCTGTGAGATGGTCGGTTAGTCGAAGTCGGTTGGCCGCGGGTCTGACGCCGGACGGCGCTGCGGCTTCCAGAGGACCTCGCGGAGCAGGGTCGGAATCGCTGGCGGGAGCTTGATCTGGAGGCGCTCCTTGTGATCGGCGCGCACCCAGAGCAGGGTAGTGATCAGCAGCAGCGGACCGTAGAAGCCGGCCAGGCCGAGGAAGACGATACTGAGCGGGTAGGCGTCCACCACCTGGCCGAAGATCGGCAGGAAGGGCAGCATGATCAGCGCCCAGCCCATGTGGTTGAGCGAGAGTGCAGTGGCCCGTAGGCGGGAGGGGATGCGGCGATTCAGGTAGCCCTCCATCAGCGGCATCTGCGCGCCGCGGGCAAGTCCGAGGATCAGGAACAGGCCGATCGCGCCGATGTGATCAATCAGGCCGACGCCGACGTAGACGATGACGATCCAGAACGGCATCGAGGCGATCGTGCGTACGATCCCGAATCGGACAGCCAGCCAGAAGGCAAGGATCGCGGCGAAGACGGTGGCGATCCGGGCGGGCGCCTGGAGCGCGGTGAAGAGCCAGCCGACCTCCAGACCCTGCTCGCGCAGGAACGGTTGGAGCAGATAGAACTCAGGCACCATCGAGGCGACGAGCAGGGCGCTGAAGATCAGCGAGTAGCGGATCGTCGGAGTGCGGCCCGCGAGGCGGAGCGTCTGCTTCATCAAGTTCAGATACGAAGGCGCAGCTTCGTGGCCGCCATGTGCATGTCGCGGGGGCTCGCGGAAGCCAAAGGAGATCAGCAGCGCCAGCCCGGTGCCGATCACGCCGCTGAGGACTGTCAAGGGCGTGCCGACGACGCCGGCGATGATCCCGCCGCCGAACGTGGCCACCACCATCGCGACCGCGCGAACGGCGAAGGCGCGACCAGCTTGACGCTCGAAATCGCGCGCGCGTCCGAGCGCCTGCAGCGAGTCGTGCAGGAAGGCGCTATCAGCGCCGGTGATCATCACCATCGCGAGGCCCCACAGCGACCACGCGACGGCGGCCTGCCAGAACGACCCTGAGAAGGTGAACCAGACGATGAAGATGATGTAGATGACCAACGAGGCGCGCATCACGCGAACACGGCCGAAGCGGTCGGCCAGCGCCCCGGCGGGGGCCTGGCCAAAGGAGGTGATCACGTAGAAGGCGGGGCCGATCGCGGTCAGTTCGGCGAAGCTGAGCCCGACGTCGTCAAGTGCGAACACGATCCAGACAGGCAACCAGAACTGGAGATCGTGGAAGAAGTAGAACCACGGGTAGAGGCGCAGGTTGCGCCGCCAGGGCGCGGCGTCGGGGGCGGCTGGATGGGTGTCGGCCATGTGCTGAGCCATGTGCTGATTTGCTCAGATCACGTTCACCCGGCACGACGCGGGCCGGCGCCAAGCGGCTCGCCTTCGTGTTGCGGCTTCACGACACCATCGCGGCCGGGGGCCTCGTTGCGCTGTCGGCGCGCTTCCCGGCGATGCGCGATGGTCCACAGCATCGCGGGCAGCGCCGTCAGCGTCCCGACCCCCACCGCCAGCCCGAGCAGCACCGTCTGCAGCGGCTCGCGATCAACCGCAGGCCCGAACAGCAGCGGCAGCGCGAACAGCAGCACCAGCGCCCAGCCCATCTGATTCAGTGAGAGCAGCGTGGCGCGCAGGTGCGACGGCACCCGACGGTTCAGGTAGCCGTCGATCAGCGGCCGTGTGATCGCCTGGTTCAGGGCGATCAGCGCGAACGGGATCATAGCGGCGACGTGATCGATCAGAGCGACGCAGAGGAACCCGATCACCATCAGCACCGGCATGAACAGCATCGTGCGCAGATGCCCGAACCGCGCCACCCACCAGAACGCGGTGAATGCTCCCAGCATTGCGAGCAGCCGGCTGGGCACCTGCAGGAACGAGAACTGCCAGCCGATTTCGATCCCGTGACTGGCGATCAATGGTTGCAGCAGGTACTCGGCCGGGATCGATGCCGCACCTGAGATCGCGACGAAAATCATCGCGTAGCGGATCGTCTTGCGGCGCCACGCGAGTCGCAGCGTTTCGCCGATCAGCGACACGAAGCTCACCCCCGGGCGGCCGTCGCCACGGCGCTGCGCCCGGCGCGGCGGTTCCTTGAACTGCGTCGCGATCAGCAGCGCGATCACGGTGACGACCGTGCCGAGCAGCACGGTGTTCTGCAGCCCGATACGCGCCGCGATCTCGCCGCCGACGAACGTCGCGGTGAGCATCGCCAGCGAACGCGCGCCGAACGCCGTGCCCGCGCGACGCTCGAACTCGCGTTCCCGCCCCAGTGACTGCAAGCTGTCGTGCAGGAACGCGCTGTCCGCCCCGCTGACCATCACGATCGCGGTGCCCCACAGGAACCAGGCGACGGCGACCCACCAGATGTCGGTCGAGAACGCGAAGACGACGATGAACAGGATGTAGAAGCAGACGCCCAGGCGCATCGCGTTGGCCCGCCCGAAGCGATCGGCGAGCGCGCCCGCGGGCGCTTGTCCAACCGAGAGGATCAGGTAGAAAAACGGCCCGATCAGCCCGAGCTGCGAAAAGGTCAGGCCAATGTAATCAGTGCTGAAAATGATCCAGATCGGCATCCAGACCTGGAGGTCGTGGAAGAAATAGAACCACGGGTAGAGCCGTAAGTTGCGCCGCCAGCGATGCGCGTCCTCATGCGGAGCGCCGGCCGACTGGCCATTCGAGTTCACGGATGCGAGGGACATACCCACGCATCATCGCTGATCACATTGCCGCCGGTACAGCGCCGACGCGCGAGCCCGCCTACGTGTCGCCAGAGCCGTTGGCGCGGAAGAGCCGAATCGGGCCCGGAATGCCCTTCATCAGCACCGGCCCGATCTCCTCAAAGCGGTCGCGGTCGAGCATGCCGGCGAGGCAATCGAGCGTCGCTTCGGAGAGCAGCAACTCGGCGGGGCCGGCCTGATCGGCGATCCGCGCGGCGAGATTCACATCGTGGCCGATCAGGTCGTCGCGCCGCCGCGTCTGCCGGCCCCAGTGCATGCCCATCCGCACCCAGAGCGGTTGCATGGTCTCCTCGGTGTGGCGCTCGAAGCGGTCCAGCAGCGACATGCAGGTCTCCAGCGCCCCCGCCGCGTCCGGGAACCACAGCATCAAGCCGTCGCCCAGCTCCTTGACGATCCGCGAGCCCTTCGGTAACGCCTCCGTGACGATCATCTCCTGCACCGTCAGCAGGTCGTTTGCTGCGGCGTCGCCCTCGACGGCGGTGAACTCCGTGAAGCCGACGATGTCCGTGAACACCACCGCGCCCTCGATCGCGGCGGGAGCCTCCGGCGCGCCGACGCAGGCCACGAGCATCAGGCTGGACCGACCGAGATGTCGCCGCTAACGGCGCGCAGACGCAGGCAGACATCGTCGCCGGCGGGAAGATCGTTGCGCAGTTTGCCGCTGCCCTGCTGGATATGTACCTGCGGACGGGTCTGCTCCGGCAGCTCGATCCGGATGTCGCCGGAGATGGTGGCGATCGAGATGTCTCCGTCGCCCGCGGACTGCAGATCGACCGAGCCGCTGACGGCCATCGCCTCTACTTTTCCAACGATTTCGCGCAGTCGCACCTTTCCGGATACGGCGAGCAGCCTGACCGAACCGGCGCGATCCACGACCACCCGGCCGCTGACGACTCCGAGACGCGCCTGGCCCTCGCAATCGCGCACCTCGATGCGACCGGAGCGGGCTCGCGCGTCGAGCGACGCGACCGCCTCGACTTCGATCGCGCCGCTGTTCGCCGATGCACGCACCTCGCCGAGCGGCCCGTGGATCGAGATCCCGCCTGAGCGGGTGCCGACCGTCACATTCAAGCCGGCTGGACAGCGCACGATCAACGGGCGGCTGCCGCGGCGCGGCTGAATCACCCAGCGCTTGCCCTCGCGACGCACGGTGCGTCGATAGCGCCCGCGCCTGGGCGGCCGCAGGCCCTCGACAGTCACGACGCCGGGTTCACCATTCGCCGTCACCTCGACCCGGCCGGACCCGGTGATGACCTCCAGCACGCTCGCGCCCGCGAGCTCGAGCCTGAGCGATTCGACAGTCACGCGACCCTCCGTCACTACTCGAATCGAGCCTATCCAGCACCGCTGCGGGCGTGGGCGTTGGATGTGTCCTGCGCGATAGACTCTGCGCCAGGACAGGAGCGAATCATGGCTTACGAACAGATCCTCACCGAGACCCGCGGACGCGTCGGCGTGCTGCGCCTCAACCGACCCGAAAAGCTCAACGCCTGGACTGACGTCATGGCCAATGAGCTGTCGACCCAGATCCAGGCCTGGAATGAAGACGACAGCATCGGCGCCATCGTGATCGCCGGCGAGGGCCGCGCCTTCTGCGCCGGCGCCGACCTCCAGGGCTTCAATCAGCGCCTGGCGGACGACCCCGAGGCCGCCGGCCGCGGCGCCGGGATGCGCGTCAACTGGACCGACCTGATTCGCAACTCCAAGCCGGTCATCGCCGCGGTCCAGGGCTACGCCGTCGGCGTCGGCCTGACGATGGTGCTGCCCTGCGACGTGCGCTACGCCGCGGCGGGCGCCCGGCTCTCGATCCGCTTCGTCAAGGTCGGCCTCGTCCCCGAGCTCGGTTCAACCCGGCTGCTCTCGCAGCTCGTCGGCCTCGGCCACGCCACCGATATCTGCCTCTCCGGCCGGATGGTTGAGGCCGAGGAGGCCTACCGCATCGGCCTCGTCTCGGCAGTCGTCGAGCCCGATCAGCTGTTCGAGATCGCCCTCGCGAAGGCAGAGGAGCTGGCCGGCAATCCCACCGCGGTCGTGCGCAAGATCAAGACGCTGCTCAACGACAACACCACCGAGCCCGACCTCAACCGCGTGATGGAGCGCGAAGGCGCCCGCGACCGCGAGTCGCGCCGCCTCCCCTCCCACACCGAAGCCGTCACCGCCTTCCTAGAAAAGCGCCCCCCCGTCTTCAACCAGTAGTCGACTCGCGCACGCATACGGCGACCGAAGAGACCAGCTGCGCGGCGCACCGGCGAGGCTGTGAGCAGACGCTCCGCCGCTGCTGCCGGGTCTGCGTCGGTCTGTGACAGGTGCGCTCCACGGTGAGCCGACGCCGTGAGCCCTTGGTTCAGCGGATGCCGGGAGCAACAACTACCGTAGCCATATGGATAGTCCGTACGCCCCCATCACGTTCGCCGTGGAGGGCGATGTCGACATCGCGATCCTCGCCGCCGCCGCCGGCAGGCTGAAGCGCCTGGCGGAGGCGCTTGCCGCTGATTTCGCGCCGAACAGCCAGGTGCGCTGGCGCCTTGACGACCTCGCAGCCGGGAGTGCTGTGATTGCGCTCGCGCCGGAGTCGGACTCGCCCGTCGCCATCCGCCGTGTCATGCGTGGATACGGTGATGTGGGGGCAGCGCTCGCCGCTGATCGGTCGCTCGATTTTTCTCCCCGGACGTGCATTGCGGCTCGTCAGCTGGCCAAGCTCACGCGGCGCAATGGTGTCTCCGCCGTGAGGTTCGAATCCGCGGCTGGAACCAGCCGGGTGGAACGGCTTGGCCCGACGGCGAGCAATCCGGTCGCTCCGAGGCGCGCGTTGGGCGCGGTGGCTGGTCTGGTCACATCGTTGCGGCGGCTCGACGAGCTTCAGTTCACACTCAGTGACAACGTGTTCAACAAGGCAGTGATTTGCCACCTTCAGCGTGGCCAGGAGGAACTGGCCCGCAGCGCCTGGAACACGCAGGTCACGGTCAGCGGCATGGTCGAGCGCGACCCCGGCACCGGTCACGCGACTCATGTGCGGCAGGTCAGCAGCATCCAGCCGTTGGCTGACTATCCGCGCGGCATCTGGCGCGACGCCCGTGGCGCGCTCCCGTGGTCCCCCGGCGACCCGCCGGCTGAAGCGATGATTCGCAAACTTCGCGAGGCCATCCAGGAATCCTCTAAATCACCCTGATCCCCTCTCCCCCCGCTCCGCGGGGGGAGATGTCACGCAGTGACAGAGGGGGGCTGCGCCGGGCCAGCTACGCCACGCCGTTGCGTCGGGGCTGCAGACCTCCCTCTGCCTGCGGCATCTCCTCCCGCATCGCGGAGGGAGAGAGGCGGGCGCCCACGGGTGGACTTTTTCAGCACCCTGATCGGCCCGCGATCGCAAACCGTCGGTCGGCTCAGCCTTCCGTCAGCAGCAAATCAGCGACGTCCGCCAGGTCCACCGCCGTCTCCGTCGCGCCTTGCTCCCGCAGGAACGCTGCGGAGCGCACGCCGACGATCCCGATCACGCCCGCCAGACCTGCCGCGGCGCCTGCGCCCATGTCCGACTCCGTGTCGCCGACAATCGCCGCCTCATCCGCGCCGACCCCCAGCGCCTCCAGCGCATAGACGATCGGCGCCGCGTCCGGCTTCGGTGCGACGGCCGTGTCTGCCCCGATGATCGTCACGAACCGCTCAGACCAGCCCAGCACCTCGACCGACTGACGCCCCGCGTCCTCGCGCTTGTTCGTCACCACCGCCAGCGGAATCTGTAGCCCGGCCAGTCGCTCGAGTAGCTCCAGCGCACCCGGCAGCGGGGCCGTGCGCGGCATATAAGTCGTGCGGTAACGCTCCAGATAGTCGAAGTAGAGCGGCTGCGCCGCGTCCAGCTCCATGCCCAGCATGTTCTTCAGCATCACCGGCAGCGGCGGGCCGATGTAGTGCAGCAGCTGCTCCTCGGTGACCTCGTAGCCGGCCGCACGGATCGTCTCCAGCATGCAGCCGATCACCAGCGGCTCGGTATCCGCAAGGGTTCCATCAAGGTCGAAGATCACGGCTCGGTAGCGGCAGCCCCCGCTCATCGGCACGCCGCCGGCCGCAGTCGAAGCCTCGCTAGAGAAGCGAGACACGCCACTCGGCACCTTGGTCATCGCGCTCGGCGACGACGTACTTGCCGGCGACGAAGGCGCTCACCCTGAGCGCCGGGCCGGGCATCGTTCAATCCTTGGCGCTGGGGCGCTCCGCCTCCACGACGGCGGCGGCCACTGCCTCAGAAAGCACGCTCAGATCAACGCCGAGCTGCTCGGCGGCCTCATCAAGTGTCTGCGGGGCTGCGTGTGTAGTCATGCTCGCAGGCTAGCGTAAGCAGGGGAGTCGGAGGACCCACCGGTGGAGGTCTACGTCGTCGTCCTGGTCGTGCTGCTCGTCTTCTCGGGCGTCTTTTCGAGCTCCGAGACGGCGTTCCTCTCAGTCGAGCGGGTACGGCTGGAACACGCGCGCCGCGCCGGCCTGCCCGGCGCGAGCCGCGCAGCCGTCCTGCTCGAGGATCCCCGCCGCCTGCTCGCCGCCATCCTGCTCGGCAACAACCTCGTCAACACCGGGGCCGCTGCCGTCGGCACCGCGATCGCCGCAGAGCTGCTCGCCGGCGGCTCCGCGCTGCTCGCCGCCACGGTGGTCGTCACCGTGCTGCTCGTCATCTTCGGCGAAATCGGCCCCAAGTCGGTCGCGCTGCACCACAACCTCATGATGGTGCGCCTGCTCGCGCATCCGCTGCGCTGGTGGGTGCGGTTGACCCTGCCGGTCGTGGCGGCGCTGGACACCGTGACGCGCCTGTGGCTGCGGCTCGTGGGCGGCGCCGGCGAGGCGCAGGCCGCGCTCTCGCTCGGCGAGCTGCGCACCGCCATCGACCTCGGCCGCGAACGCGGCGAGCTCGAACGCAGCGAGACCAACGTGCTGCTCGGCGCGCTCCGCCTCACCGACACCCAGGTCCGAAGGATCATGACGCCGCGCGTGCAGATCGAGAGCATCGATTCCGGCGCGACGCTCGCCCAGTCCGCCCGCCGCTTCGGGCTCGCCGGCTTCCTCCGCCTGCCCGTCACCGCCGCCGTCGCCGACCACTTCGTCGGCTATCTGCACGGCTCCGATGTGCTCGCGCAGCTCGGCGAGGGCCATCCGGAACGCGCTGTACGCGACGTGATGCGCGAGGCCCCCTTCGAGTCGGAGCGCGCCTCCGTCCAGCGCGTGCTCGACGAGATGCGCACCACCGGACACCACTTGATGCTGCTGGTCGACGAGTTCGGCGACACCTCCGGCCTGGTCACGCTGGAGGACATCCTGGAGCTGGTGGTGGGCAACATCCGCAGCGAGATGGGCACCACCGGCGAGCCGGTTCAGGTGCGCATCTTGGGCCGGCAGTTCGTCGAGGGCCATCGCGGCCTGACCGAGCTGGGCGCCGAGCTCGGCATCGACCTCAGCGCCGAAGACGCTGAAACCGTCGCCGGGATGCTCACCCACCACTTCCACCGCATCCCCCGCCCCAACGAAGAGGCCACCCTGCACGGCTACCGCTGGACCGTCGTCGACGCCGACGACCGCAGGATCAAGCTGGTCTCGTTCAGTAAACGGCCCACCCCCGGCGGCATCGAGACGCCCACGCGCTGATAAACTGGGCGGGAAGGCCGAGGTGGCGGAATGGAAGACGCGATGGTCTCAAACACCATTGGGTGTAATGCCCGTGCCGGTTCGAGTCCGGCCCTCGGTACCACTGCCGCGTAGTGTAACGGTAGCACCAGGGACTTTGGATCCCTTAGTTCAGGTTCAAATCCTGGCGCGGCAGCCAACATGTCTAGCAACGACGCGTGATCACACCGAAGGTGAGATTGGCAGCGTGACTGTCGCCCCGGCAGTAGCCCCCGAAGTGTCGCGGTATCTCCGGAAGTGCGCCATGGCGCTTGATACGTTTTCCTCGTGTTCGAGTAGTTCGTCGTCGTTGAGGCGACGCGCCGATAAGTTGCCTTCGTGGTCCGGCCCGAGCACCGCGATTTGAAGCGGGCGCGCGACGCCAATGGGCGCCATCTCGCACCCAAGCTGTAGCACCATGGTCAACGCGAAGACGCCATCTTGTAGATTCGGCGGCTGATCTCCCCAGAATACGGTTCGGAAGAATCCGAGCAGCGGGTCTGCCACGACCTGTCCCGCGCCCATCGATACGTACCAGCTGTCGTCCGTCTTCACCTCGGGTTGAAATCCGTCGACGCTGAACTCGATAAGCTCTGCGCTACCTGCACACGGGATCGCCACCAGCGCACCGTAAGACCTAGCGGGAGCGTTCGTGCTCGCGAAGTCTTGTAATGCAGCGGCGGAAAGCGCGCGCCCGATGTCAAGCGACTTGGCCGTATCGTGTTGCTGTGACTGGCTGAGTTTACGTGTGATATCAGTGAATCGCTGACCCATGCCGAGAGCGCCCGTCCCCGCAACGATGAGACTGTCGTCGATCACTTCGATTTTCGCGCTGGACCGTTGTTGAATTGTCGGCGTCTGGGTGTCTGCGACGAATGTGATCGCACTGTCTGAGCCGACGACGACTCCCCCCGAACAACGGATACCTACGATGAGTGTCATGAGGGCGGCTGCGAGAAGACGCTGTTCACCTTCATGTCCGGGTACGCGTCGTAGATCGCCGATACGAGCTGCGAAAACGTCATCGAGCGAACGACGATCACGAGTTCGCGGATATATCTCTGTGCGTCTTCGGGCAACCGAGCGAACGCGGCGTTGCCAATCATAAGTCCTGCGTCGGTGAGTTGATACGTCCGCGGCCCCATTCTGCGTGGTATGAGGATCTCCACGTTGCCGGATTGTTCTAGCATCTTAAGCTCGCGATACACATGCTTGTCGAACGGGCCATAGTGGTAAGGTTCGAACTGGAAGTGTGGACCATCGGTGTCGCGGGCGATGTTCCGGTCGATGAGGAAGAGTAGCTTCTGGATTTGCACCGGTGTGAATTGCCCAGTGCCAGCCGGCGACATGGCTGCCAAGATGGTGTCGCGTCGTTCCATGAGTGCCCTCCGCGTTCAGATCGGGCGCACAGCGCGGTGGTTGACGATCCTCTGGGGTCGTTCCCCAGGATCAGCGTGCCTGGCCCGCCTCAAGCTTACCTCCGCCTTCAAAGGCGTGATCGGTCGGTAGCCGACTTCAAGGTTGCCACCGGCGCCGAGAGAACAGAGGTGCGCAGTGGGAGTGTGATCAACGACCGATGGTCGCAGTGCGCGGAACGGCGTCTGCGCGCACGGAGCGGCCCACCCGGGGGTTGTCGACCACGCGTCGGCCAGCACTCATTCGCATGTCGGCTCAAGCACGTCGAAACCCAACTCGGTCGCCGCAGCGACCCACAGGCCGACTGCGATGCCGACCTGCCGCGGCGCTGCTCCAGCAGATCTCGACCCCGTTCGGGTGCATCCGGTGCCCGCAAGCGATCCCCAGATCCGCCTGGGCCGCCAGATCGGGCACGACACCCGAGCAATCGCTCCGATGCGCTGATCAATCATGCGCTCCGCCCCGCCTACAATCGACGCCGCAGTGGAGCGCTCCCGATGCCCCAATCATTCTCTGCCACCGAAACCATCAACCGATCCCCCGCCGACGTCTGGGCCACCCTCACCGACTGGCCCGCTGCGACACGATGGATGAACGGGATCGACTCGATGTCCGCCGACGGCGACACCGCCGAGGGGACACACATCCGCTTCCGCACCCGCGGCGCCGACCGCGACTCGCTGATCGCCAGCTGTGAACCGGGCCGCTCGATCGTGCTGCGCTCGCAGCAGGGCGGCGTCACCGCGGACTACGTCTACAGCCTCGAGCCCGTCGGGGAGGCCGCCACCCGCGTCACCCTCGCCGCCGAATGCAACTTCAGCGGCCTGCACTACCGCCTGCTTGCGCCGCTGATCCGCTTCGCGATCCGCCGCACCGACGGCGGGCAGATCGCAGACCTGAAGCGTCTCATGGAGCGTGAAGAGTCGTGAAGAGTGGCTGCCCGGGCAGGACTTGAACCCGCAACCTAGCGGTTAACAGCCGCCCGCTCTACCAATTGAGCTACCGGGCAAGGCGTCGTCAATCGTAGCGCGCCCACCCCACCCGCGCGACGCTCCAGGGCCGCCCGATCGCCGCCCCGGCGCCGCGCTGTGTCACCCAACGCGCAGGTCGAAGCGCCGCGACTCACGGTTGAACTGCAGCGCGTGGTGCGAGAACAGGTCGTCGAACGCGCCCTGCTCCGCCAGCTCGTCGGGACTCCCGCTGGCCAGCACCCCATCCTGACGGATCAACCACAGCTCATCCGCCATCTGCACCGCCAGGTCGAAGTCATGCGTCGTGATCACGATCGCCCGCCGCTGCGAGTCGTCGCCGTGCGCGAGCTCGCGCAGTAGCTGCGCGATGTCCGCCCGGGCCTCCAGGTCGAGGAACGCCGTCGGCTCATCAAGCAGAATCAGCCGCGGCTCCTGCGCCAGCGCCCGCGCGATCAGCACCCGCTGACGCTCCCCATCGCTCAGATCCTGCAACGGCCGCGCCGCCAGATGCGCCGACGCCGTCGCCACGAAGGCGCTCCGCACCACCTCCCGATCGGCCGCCGCCAGCCGCCCGCTGAAGCCCGCGTGCGGCGCTCGCCCGAGCGCCACCACATCCCACGCGCTCAGCTGCGCCGCGTCGATCGCGTCGGTCAGCACCACGCTCAGGACCCGCGCGATCGCGCCCGCGCTCAGCTGCGCGATGTCCACCCCATCCAGCAACACCTCGCCGGCCAACGGGCGCTGCAGCCCCGCCAGCGTCCTCAACAGCGTCGATTTGCCCGACCCGTTCGGCCCCAGCAGCGCCACGCAGCGCCCGCCCTGCAACTCAGCGTTCACATCGCTCAGCACCACCGTCGGGTGACGCCCGCCGTAGCCCACGCTCAGCCCGCGCGCCGCCAGCACTGCGGTGCTGCGGCCCGCCTCGCTCATCTCCGCTCCGCGACCAGCGGCTGCTGACCGGTCGCGTCGCCCACCCGCAGGCTCACCCGACCCTCCAGCGCCGCCAGGATCGTCTCCCCGGCCAGCTCCCGACGCCAGCCGCGCAGCAGCCGCGGCGGCTCGCCATCGCGCCGCGATCGGCGCACCCAGTTGATCAGCTCGCGCACATCCGCGTGCGACGCCAGCAGCTGGCTGTCGACCTCGTGATCGTCGCAGAGCGATTCCAGCAGCGCCGCCACGAACGACATCAGCGTGCGCGGTGGCGACGGCGTGTTGGTCAGCCGCTCCGGCAGCTCCGAGTCCGGCAGCTCCAGCGACCGCGCCACGGCCTCGACGATCTCCGCGCGATGCCGCCGCGCCACCTCGCCGCCGCCGCGGACGCGCGCGAGGTCGTCCAGCGATCGCGGCAGCGTCGACGCGATCGCGACCAGCGATTCATCGCGTGCGATCCGCTTCAGCGGCGAGTCGGTGGTTGCGGCGACGCGGTCGCGCCAGCCGTGCAGCTCGCGCAGCGCCGCCAGCCCGCGCCGGCTGAGCCGCCGCCGGCCCGAGAGCTTGCGCCAGCGTGGGATCTCCGCCTGCGCGTCCGGCTCCAGCGCCGCCGTGCGAGTCTCCGTCTCCTCGCGCAGCCAGCGCTCCCGCTCATCGCTCGCGAGCCGCTCGCGAAACCGCTCGTAGAGCGGCAGCAGCCACGCCACATCGTCGGCCGCGTAGCGCAGCTGCGACTCGCTCAGCGGCCGCAGCGTCCAGTCGGTGCGCGATTGCGACGCCGCCACCTCGCGGTCCAGCTCGCCGCGCACGAGCGCGCCGTGGGCGATCGGGAAGTGATATCCGCAGAACCCCGCCGCCAGCTGCACATCGAACAGATTCTCCGGCGGCCGCCCGCAGCGCTGCACGCAGAAGCGCGACTCCTGCTCGTGCGCGTGCACCACGGTCACGATCCCCGCGTCCGCCACCGCGTCCCAGATCGGCTGATCGACCGCCTCCCCGGCCAGCGGGTCAAGCACGGCGACGAGATCCGGCGTGGCCACCTGCACCAGCGCCAGCTGCGGCCGATAGGTGCGCTCGGTGATGAACTCGGTATCCAGCGCGAAGATGCGGTGCTCGTGGATCGATTCGACCAGCTCCGCGACCTGCTCAGGGCGGGTCAGCGGCTCGGGTGTCAGATCGCGTGGCGGCTGTGTCATATGATCGCGGTGAAGTCTATCGGGCGTGTGATAGCGTCACCCCAGGCGATGTGGAAGCGACGGAGGATGCTGGCGTGAAGGTTCGTGCATCAGTCAAGAAGCGCTCGCGCGGCGACCAGATCGTTCGCCGCAAGGGCCGCGTGTACATCATCAACAAGCGTAATCCGCGCAACAAACAGCGGCAGGGCTAAGGCAGCGTTCGCGCTGCGGCGCGGCACACTGGAGACATGCTGCGGTCGGCCCTCATCCGGATCTCGCGGGAAGCCTGGCTCGGCGATGCGCTCGAGCGTTCCCAGGTTGGCCGCACCCTCATTCGGCGCTTCATTGCCGGCCCCACCCACACTGACGCAATCACCGTCGCGCAGCGCCTCGGCGCCGAGGGCTGCCGCGCCTCCCTCGCGTTGCTCGGCGAGGACACCACCGACCCGGCGGCCGCCGCAGCCGCCACCGAGCAATACATCGAGCTGATCACCGGCATCGCGGTGCTCGACGGCCAGCCCGACACCCGCATCGCCGTAAAGCCCAGCCTGCTCGGCCTGCCCATCTCGTTCGCGACCGCGCGCGAGCATCTGCTCACGCTCGTCGACGCCGCCACGACCGCCGGCCTGATCCTCGAGCTCGACATGGAAGCCTCGCCGACCGTCGATGACACGCTCGCCCTCTATCGAGCCGCTGCCGCCCGCTCGGAGTTCACCGGCGTCGCGATTCAGGCCTACCTGCGCCGCACGCCCGAGGACCTCGCCGGCCTCGTGGAGCAAGAGATCGCCCGCGTACGCCTAGTCAAGGGCGCCTACTCCGAGCCGCGCGAGATCGCCTGGCAGCGCGCCGATCGCATTCGCCGCGCCTACCGCGGGGCGCTCGAGCAGCTCACCTCGACCCCGGCGATGGCAGGCGCCGGCAGCGTCGGCGTCGCCACCCACGACCCGCAGCTGCACCGCGCCGCCCGCCGGCTGATCGCCGAGCGCGAGGTGCCCGACGCGGCGTGGGAGTTCCAGGTGCTCTACGGCGTGCGCCCGCAGCTGCGCAGCGAGCTGATCGAGCGCGGCGAGCGCGTGCGCGTCTCAGTCCCCTACGGCGAGAGTTGGTATCCCTACTTCGTCCGCCGCATCGCCGAACGCCCCAGCAACGCCCTCTTCGCCCTCCGCGCCATCGCCGGGTTCTGACGCCGGCTGTCCGAGCTACAGCGGAATGCCCACGTTGCGAGCCGCGGCGGTGGACAGGTAACGCCAGCTCTGCGGGGCGATGAGGCCTTCTTCGATCGCTGAGAGGGGCAATGGGTTGGCCAGCCGTTCGGGAGAATCCACGTGAATGGCTGTCGCTCGGGGACGGCCGCGGAAGTAGGCGCGGTACGCGCTCCGGCGGATGCCGGCCTGGGCCTTGTGACTTTCCCAGATTCTGCTCGGGCTGCCCCGTTCGATGCGAGTCGCTTCCACCCAGCCCAACACTCGCTTGATGGGTGAGGTGGCGTATATCACGATGTGCGAAATGTCGCCGGCGAATCGCGACTTGCGGAGCTCAACTGTCTTGGTGCCGTTCAGCAACGCCTCGGCGTATTCGGGATGGATCGACATCAGCGCGATGCGGCGAGTTGACGGATGATCCACTCGATCGCCTCCTTGTCGTGAATCTGGGTGATCGACTGCGGGGCGGCGTTCAAGATTCTTGCGCCGATGAGATCATCGAGCGGCCACGGCGTGTCAAGCAGTCGATCCTGCCGGAAGAGGATAGTCAGCACTTCCTGGCGAGCCAGTTCTTCGATCTCGCTGTAGCTGTAGATGGTCCGTTGCCCCGCGAATTCGGCGATTCCCGTCGCGTCACCGGAGCGCATCGTGTCCTCCACGACACCGACCGCAGTGATGGCCTGCTGATCTTCCGAGCGGTCACCCGGTTCTACGTGTCGTCGGCCAGCCGCGAGGCGACGACAGATCGGCTGTTTGTGCGGATGCGGTTCCCCTGTGCGGAGACCGTGATGAGTCCGATTTCGTCGTCTCGAACTGCAGCTTGGATGATCGGCCATTTCCAGATAAGCGAGCGAACCTCAGCCATTGCGTTGTCTGGCTCGCCCCGCCGGTACCTGATCCGTACGGCGTTTGCGCCGGCGACAATCGCCTCGTTGATCGCGCGCCGCTCTTGCGGTTGGCGATGAAGGTCGGCAGTGACGAGTGCGTCGTATTCGGCGATTCGCTCCGCGATTTCCACATCGCTTGCTCCCCTGCCGGTGACGTCGATCGAATGCTGAGAGGGGTGGCCGAAGAGGGTGAGGATGATCGCAGTGTCGCGCCACATATTCTCGTCGAGGAGTAGGTGCATCGACGCTCATCTATGCCGCGAGCGCCTGCTCGAACGCGAGCGCGGCTTCGACCTGCTGGGCGGCGAGATCGAAGCGGTCGGCGAGTTCGTCGCGGCTGCGGCCCCACTCGCTGAGCTTCGCCAGCATGCCCGTTTCGATGCGACGGCCGGAGACGACCGGGTGGCCGTCCTGGATGCGGGGATCCATGTCGATGAACTCTCGATACTCGGCCAGTCGCCCCAGGGGTCCCTCGGCTCGTAGGACGCGTATGACCTCGATCGCAAGCCTGGCGTCGTTGGCCGATACGTCTTCGGACCGGGGCGGCGCATCGCGGATAAAGTCGTCCATGGCGCCCTGCTTCTCGATGATGGTGTAACCCGGAGCATCGCCTCTCGGGACGATGACATAGTTCGAGTACGCGAGCAGTGGGAGCTTCCACCATTCGTCAACTTCAACGTCGAGCGCGGCGATCTGCGGACCCAGCCGACGACGCTCGATCCCTTGCTCGATCAGCGTGACGAGCGCGCGCGCCTTCTGGTAGTCGATCCATGAGTAGAGGCGTGGCACGCCGCGTCGGCCCTTGATGAAGGAGGAGGTCAGGATGCTTCGGCGGTGCCACGCCCCAAGTTGATTCGGCGTGGTGCCGGCCAGGGGGGCAACGAGGCTGGCTCGAAGGGCGCCGCGGTAGAAGACGTCCAGCGGGGCTGCAGCGGCGGGTGGCATCGGCTCTCCTGTGGCAAATTGTAGTCGAGCTGCGACAGAAGGTTAGGATCACGCCCATGCCCGACGACATTCGCTGGCTTGTGCCGCTGGGACAGATCGAGGCCACCTACCGCGGCGGGACGCTCTTCGGCGCCCAGCTCGTGGCGATCGAGCGGGGCCACACCGTCTTCGAGATGCCCATCACGCAACACACCGCCGGCGGTGCGAGCGGCGGCGTGCATGGCGGGATTCTGGCCTCCCTGGCCGACATCGGCGTCGTCGCCGCCGTCCTCAGCACCTGCCGCGAGGGCGAGCAGATGCGCGGCACCGCCGAGCTCAACATCTCCTACCTGCGGCCCGCCACCGGCAAGCTGATTCGCGTCGACAGCAACGTGATCAAGAAGGGCCGCAGCCTCGCCGTCGGCGATGTCGACCTCACCAACGAGCTCGGCTCGCTGATTGCGAAAGCCCGCGTCACCTACTCGATCGGCGCCAGCGGAGGCGGGCCGCGCTAGTGCCTCCGGAGATCCCTGCGGCGCTCACCGCGGCGCTCGCGACAGCCGCGCTCGAAGACTGCAGCATCATGGCGCAGGTCACCTCGCTGCACCGTCTCGATGGCGGCGTCTCCAATCTCACCTGGCGCCTCGCACTCGAAGATCACGATCCCGTCGTGCTGCGCGTCGAGCGCGAGCGCGGCATCTTTCAGCCCTACGACGTGCTCCGCGAAGGCCGCGTTCTGAGCGCGCTCGCCGGCGCCGCCGTGCCCGTACCGGCGATGCTCGGCGCAGCCGCCCACTCGGCCGCGCTCGGCGCCGCCTGCATCGTGATGGAGTGGATCGACGCCCCGCACATGGGCCAGGCCGGGATCAGCCCGGGCCTGTTCGACGCCTACCGCGCCGCCGTCGACTCGATCCACGCTGTCGACTGGCGCACCGCAGGCCTCGGCTTCCTCGATCCACCCGCGCCCGGCCCGCACGCCGCCGAGCGCGACCTCGACACCGTGCACGCCCGCGCGGTTTCGTTCGCCTGCGATGCCGACCCCTACATCACCGAACTCGCCAAGGCCGCCCGCGGCGCGCTGCCCGACAGTCCGCCGCCGCGGCTCTGCCACGGTGATATCAACGTCTTCAACTATCTCGTCGGCGACGACGGCGGGATCGTCGGGGTGGTCGATTGGGAGCAGGCCAATCTCGGTGACCCGCTCTCCGACTGGGGCCTGATCTGCGCCCTCGCAGCCCTGCGCGGCTCGCCCGAAGCGCCGGAGCAGATGCCGCTCGCGCGGCCCTCACTGCTCGCCGGCGGTCGCTCCGTAGCCGACCTGCGCTACTGGATGCTGCACCAGCTCTACAAACTCGCCGTCATCCACCGCATCTGGTCCGAGATCGGCGACATCCCGCCCTGGTACTCCTGGGCCGATGTCCAGCGCGTCGGCGACGCTTGCCTCGATCGACTTGATCGCCTCAGTCGCTGAGCTCGTGCAGCAGCTCGATCGCCCGCAGCATCCCCGACTCCTGCCGCGACATCAGCGAGACCAACCGGTGCACGCCGGCCTCGGCGTAGTCCTCGACCGCTTCGGGAGTCAGCCGCGCCGGTGGCGTGATCGTGATCTCCAGCTCGCCGAGCTCCGCCGGTCGTTCGACGGTCGACGAGATCTCCTCGACTTTCGCCAGCAGGTCGCGTGTCTGCTCCGGAGTCTGCGCCCAGCCATACCATCCGTGGCCCCGCTCCACGGCGCGCCGCAGCGCGGCGCGGCTGTGACCGCCGATCACGATCGGCACGCCGCCGGCCTGAATCGGGCGCGGGTGCGCGTCGATGCCTGAAAACTCGCTGAACTCTCCGTCGAAGCTCGGGTCTTCCTGACTCCAGAGCGCCCGCAGCACGTCGATCGCCTCGTCGGTGCGCGGACCGCGCGTGTGGAAGTCGGCCCCGATCGCTTCGAACTCCGGCTCGAGATAGCCGGCGCCGACGCCCAGGATCGCCCGCCCGCCGCTCAGCACATCCGCGCTCGCGATCTCCTTCGCGAGCACCACCGGGTTGCGCTGCGCGATCAGCACGACCCCGGTCCCGAGCATCACCGTGTCCGTGACCGCCGCCAGATAGCTGAGGACCGAGGACGGGTGCAGGAACGGCAGGTCGGGCTCGGCCGGCGACGGCGCGACGCGCGGCTTGGGCAAGACCACATGCTCGCCCGTCCACAACGATTCCAGGCCGGCCGCCTCGGCGGCCTGCGCGATCGTCGTGATCGTCTGCGGGTCCGCGACGCCCGAGCCCAGGCCGAAGACGCCGAACTTCATCCGCTCATCCCTTCAGCAAGCCGTCGGTCAGCGCCACCGTGTAGTCGCCCTGTTGAAACTCCGGCGTCCGGATCACGCGCTGGAGGAAGGGCACATTGTGCTTGATCCCCTCGATCCGCGTGCCGGCCAGCGCGGTCTCGAGCCGCTGCAGCGCCTCCGCGCGCGAGCCCCCGTGCACGATCAGCTTCGCCATCAGCGGGTCGTAGTAGTGCGGCACGTCGTCGCCGCTCGCGACGCCCGTATCGAGCCGCAGCCACGGTTCGTCGGGCACTTCGAGCACGTCGATCGAGCCCGGCGAGGGCAGCAGCGTCACCGGGTCCTCGGCGTAGATGCGCGTCTCGATCGCGTGCCCGTTGATGCGGTCCGGCACCGGCAGCTCCGAGAGCGGCTCGCCCGACGCGATCCGCAGCTGCCACTCAACCAGGTCCTGCCCCGTGACCATCTCCGTGACTGGATGCTCCACCTGCAGCCGCGTGTTCATCTCGAGGAAGAACATCTCGCCCGACGTGTCAAGCAGGCACTCGATCGTCCCCGCGTTGAGGTAGTTGAGCTGCGAAACCGCCGCCTGCACCTGCGCGTAGAGCCGCTCTCGCAGCGCATCCGTGAAGCCCGGCGCCGGCGCCGGCGCCTCCTCGATCACCTTCTGATGCCGCCGCTGCACCGAGCACTCGCGGTCGCCCAGAATCAGCGCGCCGCCGCGACCGTCGCCGAACACCTGCAGCTCGATGTGATGCGGCTCGACGAGTTCGCGCTCCAGATAAACATCGCCCGAGCCGAACGCCCGCGACGCCGACGATCGCGCTCGCCGCAGTGATCGCTCAAACTGCCGCTCCCGCTTGACGCTGGCCATCCCAATCCCACCGCCGCCGAACGAGGCCTTGATCAGCAAGGGGTAGCCGACCGCCTCAGCGGCCGCGAGGGCCTCTTCGTCCGAAACCGCCCCTTCGCTGCCGGGGATCACGGGCAGGCCCAGGTCGCGCATCGTGCGCCGCGCCTGATCCTTGTTGCCCATCAGGTCCATGTGCTCGGGGGCGGGCCCGATGAAGGTGATCCCGCGGTCCTCGCAGGCCTGAGCGAAGCGCGCGTTCTCCGAGAGCAACCCGTAGCCGGGATGCACCGCATCGCAGCCGGCGCGCACTGCCGCATCGATCACCGCGTCGACGTTGATGTACGACTCGGCCACCGGCGACGCGCCGATGTGCGTCGCGCCATCCGCCTCACGCACGTGCAGCGCGTCGGCGTCGGCCACCGAGTAGATGGCGTGGGATTCGATCCCCAGCCGACGGCAGGTGCGCGAGACGCGCGCGGCGATCTCGCCGCGATTGGCGATCAGGACTCGCTTGAACATGCCGGCCCGCTAGCCCTCGATCGTGACGAGCGGGTCGCCTTCCTGCACCTGGTCGCCCGGGCCAATGTGCACCTGCGAGACCGAGCCGGAGATCGGCGCTTCGACCGGAATCTCCATCTTCATCGATTCGAGGATGACCAGCTCATCGCCCTCATCAACGCTGTCGCCCTGGGCGACGAGTAGTTCGAAAATCGTGCCGGCCATCGGCGACTTGACGTCTTCTGCCACAGGTCCCACCCCTCGATTCCTGGATGCTTCGTCTCGCCCCTACAGTATCGCGCGGACAGAGGTTAGCTGCTCGCGCCCCGTGCGCTGTGCATGCGCTGCGCGTGCGGCTCGCGGGCGAAGAGTAGGCTGCCGAAATGCGCAAGGAACTCGTCGAAATCCTCGTCTGCCCCGTCACCCACGAGCCGCTCGAGCTCGTCGTTGAGCAAGAGGCCGCCGACGGCGACGTGATCCGCGGCCATCTCTACTCACGCTCGCTCGACTTCCGCTACCCGATCGAGGACGGCATCCCCAACCTGCTCCCGCCCGAGATGCAGAACGCCCCGGACGCCCCCCGCCGTTAGGAATCCTCTGATCAAGTCGGATCCCCTCTCCCCCCGCTTCGCGGGGGGAGATGCCGAAGCCTGCCCCTGCGCAGGCAGGGGGCAGAGGGGGGCGGCCCGTTGCGGAGCGGGGGAGCCCCCCTCTGTCGCTCCGTGACATCTCCCCCCGCAAGGCGGGGGGAGAGTTGTTCAGAGCGTTCCTGGCGCGACTCAGCCGGCTGGCGCGAGGTGCGCCAGTCGAGTACCCCGAGTAGCGATGGTGACAGAAGCGCGCCGGGTTCCGGCCGCCTCCGCTGATAGGCTCAAATCACTGCGACGGTTGGACTTTAATCCGGTCCGGTGAGGCCGGCAAGGACACCGCATGGCCCAACGCCGACCCCGCGTGCTACCCGCTCAGACCCTCCTTCAGGTCGGACTCTTCCGCCTCGTCGACTCGAGGTTCAAATGAGTTCGTCGACCGTTCACGGCATCGGCTCGCAGAGCGTCAGCCCCGCCGCCGTGCTCGATCAGGCCGGCATGCGGCGCGCGCTCACGCGCATCGCGCATGAGATCGTCGAGCACCACCCCGGCCCCGAGCCGCTCGTGCTGATGGGCATGCAGACGCGCGGCGTGCCGCTCGCGCAACGCCTCGCCGTGCAGATCGAAGCGATCGACGGCCGCCGCATCCCGGCCGGCGCGATCGACAACAGCCTCTACCGCGACGACCTCGCTCGCCGCAGCACCGCCCGGATCCAGCCCAGCCGCATCCCCGGCGACATTGACGGCTCGGTGATCGTGCTGGTCGATGACGTGCTCTACACCGGACGCTCGATCCGCGCCGCGCTCGACGCGCTGATCGACTACGGGCGGCCCGCCGTGATCGAGCTGGCCGTGCTGATCGACCGCGGCCACCGCGAACTGCCGATCCGCCCCGACTACGTCGGCAAGAACATCCCCACGCGCCGCGGCGACGATGTGCGCGTGCGCCTCCACGAGGTTGACGGGCTCGACGACGTGATCGTTCACCCGGCCCCCGCCGTCCTGCCCCCGATTGAGCGGAGCTGACCGTGGTCGCCGAACGAACTCCCGCGTCGCCCGTGTTCGAAACGCCGCCGACGGTCGCTGTCGACGTCCAGCCCTGGCGGCACCGCAACCTGCTCGATGTCGATCTGCTCGAACGCGGCGAGATCGAGCATGTGCTCGAGACCGCCCGTGCGATGCGCGAAGTGCTCGATCGCCCGGTCCCCCGCACCCCCGCGCTGCGCGGCGTGACCGTCTGCAACCTCTTCTACGAAGCCAGCACCCGCACCCGCGCCTCCTTCGAGCTGGCCGGCAAGGTGCTCGGCGCCGATGTGATCAACGTCAGCGCCGACGGCTCCAGCGTCGACAAGGGCGAGTCGCTCGTCGATACCGTCAAGACGATCGCCGCGGTCGGCGCCGATGTGGTGGTCATGCGCCATCCCGCCTCCGGCGCGCCCTATCTGGTCGCGCAGACGATCGACGCACATGTGATCAACGCCGGCGACGGCCAGCACGCGCACCCCACGCAGGCGCTGCTCGACGCCTACATCCTGCAGGACGCCTTCGGGACGCTCGACGGCCGCCGCGTCGTGATCGTCGGCGACGTGCTGCATTCGCGCGTCGTCCGTTCCAACATCTGGGCGTTGACCACACTCGGCGCCGACGTGACGCTGGTCGCGCCGCGCCCGCTGCTCCCCTCGTCGCTGGTTCGCGGCGCAGACGAGCGCGAGCATCCGCTGGCGCTGCCCAACGTCCGATGCGATTCGGACCTCGACCGCGCAATCGTCGGCGCCGACGCCGTGATGGCCCTGCGCATCCAGCGTGAGCGGATGCGCGGCGCGCTGCTGCCCTCGGCCGCCGAGTACGCGCGCCGCTACCAGCTCACCGCCGAGCGGATCGCCACCGCTGCGCCGCACGCCGTCGTCATGCACCCCGGCCCGATGAACGAGGGCGTCGAAATCGCCTCCGAGGTCGCGCATGGCGCGCAGAGCCGCATCGAGGCCCAGGTCGCCGCCGGCCTCGCGATTCGCATGGCGGTGCTCTTCCTGCTGGTTCGGGGCGCCTCATGAGCGGCGACGCGCTGATCCGCGGCGGGCGCTTGATCGATCCATCGGTCGGGATCGACGCCGCGCTCGACATCCGCATCCTCAATGGCCGCGTCGCGGAGCTGGGAGTCGATCTCGCCCCCGGCGACCACGACCGCGAAATCGAGGCCTTCGGCCTCGTGGTCGCACCCGGCTTCGTCGACCTCCACACCCACCTCCGCGTCCCCGGCGAGGAGCACAAAGAAACGATGGCGACGGGCACGGCCGCCGCCAGCCGCGGCGGCTTCACGACCGTCTGCGCGATGCCCAACACCGTGCCTGCCATCGACGCCGCTCCGATGGTCGCCAGCGTGCTCGACGCCGCGCGCGGCAGCTCCGCGCGCGTCCTGCCGATCGGCGCCGTGACGCTCGGCCGTCAGGGCCGCGAGCTCGCCGAGCTGGCCGCCCTGCGCGATGCCGGCGCGGTCGCCGTCTCCGACGACGGCGACGCCATCGCCGACGCAGGCGTCGCGCGCCGCGCCTTCGAATACCTGGCCGACCTCGACATCCCGCTCGCCGAGCACTGCGAGGACCCGCGCCTCTCGGGCGGAGGCGTCATGCACGACGGCGTGATCTCGGCCCGCATGGGCCTGCGCGGACAGCCGAGTCTTGCCGAACTGAGCATCGTCGAACGCGACATCGCGCTGGCCGATGCCGCCGGCGCCGCGCTGCACTGCTGCCATCTCTCGACCGCCGCCGCGCTTGAGGCCGTCGACCGCGCCCGCAGCCGCGGAGTGCGAGTCACCGCCGAAGTCACGCCGCACCACCTCTGGCTCGACCACGCCGCCGTGGCCGGCTGCGGCGAGCAGCTCGCCTACGACACCGCCGCCAAGGTCAACCCGCCGCTGCGCACCCGCGCCGACGTCGACGCCTGCATCGACGCCCTCGCGGCCGGCGTGGTCGACGCAGTCGCGACCGATCACGCACCGCACGCCGCGCCCGACAAACACTGCGAGTTCGATGCGGCCGCCTTCGGAATCTCCGGACTCGAAAGCGCCTGGAGCGTCGTCGCCTCGCTCGTCGCGGCCCGCCGCCTCACGCTAATGCAGGCCCTGGAGCGCCTCACGATCGGCCCGGTCGCTGCCTGGGCGCTCGATCGCCGCACGATGCCCTCCGGTGAGTCCCTGTGCGGCCTCGGCACGCTGCAGGTCGGCGCGCCCGGCGACGTCGTGCTGCTCGCGCCCAACGTCGAGACGATCGTCGACCCGCAGCTCTGGGCCTCGCGCGGCAAGAACACGCCGCTCGCCGGCCAGCGGCTAACCGGCGTCGTCGCCGCCACGCTGCTCCGCGGCGAGCTCGTCTGGGACGGGCGCCCCCAAGACGCCGCGCAGGACGCCAGGCAAGACAGCACGCAAGGCGGATGCTCATGAGCGAAGCCGCGCTGGTCCTCGCCGACGGCGGAGTCTTTCGCGGGCAGGCGCTCGGCGCCGCCGCCGATACCTGGGGCGAGGTCGTCTTCAACACCTCGATGACCGGCTACCAGGAGATGCTGACCGACCCCTCCTACGCCGGCCAAATTCTCGTGCTCACCTACCCGCTGATCGGCAACTACGGGATCGACCCGCCGATCGACGAGAGCGCCCAGATCCAGGTGCGCGGCCTCGTCGTGCGCAGCGAATGCGACTCGCCCAGCCACCCGCGCGGCGGCATGCGGCTCGACTCCTACCTCAAGGCCGCCGGCATCCCCGGCGTCGCCGGCGTCGACACCCGCGCGATCACCCGCCGCATCCGTCACGAAGGCGTGATGCCCGGCCTGATCGTCCCGGCCGCCGACGCCGACCTGGCGCTGCAACGCATCGCCGAGCTGCCCGACTACGACAGCGTCGACTTCATTGATGTCGGCGCGCAGACGGCCTACGCCTGGGACGGCGCGCCCGTCTCGCTCGGCACCGACCCGGTCGGCGATGGGCCGCACATCGTCGTGCTCGATCAGGGCCTGAAGTACAACATCCTGCGCAACCTGCGCCGCCGCGGCTGCCGGGTCACCGCGACGCCGCCCGACAGCGGCGTCGAAGACATCCTCTCGCTCGCGCCCGATGGCGTGCTGCTCGCGCCCGGCCCCGGCGACCCGGCCCTGCGCGAACTGCAGGTCCAGACCGCCGGCGCGCTGATCGGCCGCACGCCGCTGATGGGCATCTGCCTCGGCCACCAGGTCATCGCCCGCGCCCTCGGCGCCGACACCTACAAGCTCAAGTTCGGCCACCGCGGCGGCAATCACCCGGTGCGCGAACTGTCCACCGGCCAGATCGCGATCACCGCGCAGAACCACGGCTACGCCGTCGACCCCGCCGGCCTCGAAGCCGACGCCGAGGTCACCCACATCAACGTCCACGACGACACGGTCGAGGGCCTGCGCCACCGCAGCGAGCCCGTCTTCTGCATCCAGTACCACGCCGAGGCATCCCCCGGGCCGCTCGACAATGGGCATCTGTTCGACCGATTTCTCAAGCTGATCGCGGAGGTCGGCTGATGACTGGAGCACGCTGAAGTGGCAGATTCCGAACCCATCTACCGACGCGCCGTTGAGACCGACGCCGAGTCCGTGGCCGCGGTCATTCGCGAGGTCGTCGAGGGCCCCAACCCCGTGGTCTTCGACCGACCGCTGAGCCCCGAGCAGGTCTCCGCCTGGATGTCGCGGCTCGGCGAGAGCGGCGCGATCTGGGTCGCGGAGGAGGACGGCGACGTGATCGGCTTCGGCTCGCTCGATTTCAACACCCAACAGCCCGAGACCGCCACGCTCGGTGTCTGGCTGCGCTCCCAGTGGCGCCGCCGCGGGATCGGCACGGTGCTCGCCGAGTACCTGCTCGATCACGGACGCGAGCAGGGCTTCCGCCGGATCGTCGGCAGCCTGCCCGACAACAACGAGGCCGCGCTCTCGTTCCTCAGCGCGATCGGCGCACTCGCGCCGCTGATCAACCCCGAATCACGCTTCGAGCTGCCGCTGTGAGCGCGCTCAGCCCGGAGGCCGATGCCGAGCCGAAACCCGGCGGCCGTGGAGCGCGGCAGTGACCAAGCCTGAATCGGTCCTAATCATTGGCAGCGGGCCGATCGTGATCGGCCAGGCCGCCGAGTTCGACTACGCCGGCACGCAGGCCTGCAAGGCGATGCGCGAGGAGGGCGTCCGCTCGATCCTCGTCAACTCCAACCCCGCCACGATCATGACCGACGAGGGCGTCGCCGATGTCACCTACATCGAACCGCTGACCGTCGAAGTCCTGCGCCGCGTGATCGAGCGCGAGCGGCCCGACGGCCTGCTACCCACGCTGGGCGGCCAGGTCGGGCTGAATCTCGCCGTCGAACTGCACGACGCCGGCATCCTCGACGAGTTCAACGTGCGCCTGCTGGGCACCCCGCTCGACGCGATCCGCCGCGCTGAAGACCGTGAGCTGTTCCGCCAGGCGATGCGCGACATTGGCGAACCGGTCCCGCCCAGCGCGGTCGTCACGACCCTCGAACAGGCCCGCGAGGCGCTCGACGAGATCGGCCTGCCGCTCGCGATTCGACCCGCCTACACGCTCGGCGGCACCGGCGGCGGCTTCGTGCGCGACATCGACGAATTCGAGCGGGTCGTGAAGTCCGGCCTCGCCGCCAGCCCGATCACACAGGTGCTGGTCGAGCGCTCGCTGCAGGGTTGGAAAGAGGTCGAGTACGAGGTGATGCGCGACGCCGCCGACACCTGCATCACGATCTGCAACATGGAAAACATCGACCCGATGGGCGTCCACACGGGCGACTCGATCGTGGTCGCGCCCAGCCAGACGCTCTCCGACAAGGACTATCAGCTACTCCGCACCGCCTCACTGAACATCATCCGCTCGCTCGGCATCGAGGGCGGCTGCAACGTCCAGCTCGCGCTGGCGCCGCGCCCCGATATCGTCCCCTGGCTCGACGAGGTCCAGTCCGACGCGTCGCTCAGCCCCCACGACACCCCGCTGCCCTACTACGTGATCGAGGTCAATCCACGCGTCAGCCGCTCCTCGGCGCTGGCCAGCAAGGCGACCGGCTACCCGATCGCCCGGGTCGCGGCAAAGATCGCCGCCGGCAAGCGGCTCGACGAGATCGCCAACCAGGTCACCGGCCGCACGCAGGCCGCGTTCGAGCCCGCGCTCGACTACGTCGTCGTCAAAATCCCCCGTTGGCCGTTCGACAAATTCAGCGCCGGCGACCGCGTGCTCGGCACCCAGATGAAGGCCACCGGCGAGGTGATGGCGATCGACCGCACCTTCGAGGCCGCGTTCCAGAAGGCCGTCCGCTCGCTCGAGGTCGGCACCCGCTCGGTGCTCTGGGAGGACCGCGACGCCGAAGCCGACCCGATCGCCGCCGCCGCGATCCCGACCGATAATCGGCTCTGGCACGTGCTGCAGGCGATCCGCGCCGGCGCCAGCCTGACCGAGCTGGCCCAACGCTCTGCGATCGACCCGTGGTTCCTCGACCGCTTCCAGGCACTGATCGATATGGAGCGGCGGCTGCTCTCGGAGCCGCTCGCGCCCGCCCTGATGCGCGCCGCCAAGCGCATGGGCTTCGCCGATGAGCAGATCGCCAATCTCGCCGGCACCGTCACCGAGCGCGTCCGCGAACAGCGCCATGCCTGGGGCATCCTGCCCGTCTACAAGATGGTCGACACCTGCGCCGCCGAGTTCGACGCCGTCACGCCCTACTTCTACTCGACCTACGAAGACGAAAACGAGGCCACGCCCCAGCCGGGCAAGCGGGCGCTCGTGATTGGCAGCGGACCGATCCGGATCGGCCAGGGGATCGAGTTCGACTACGCCTCCGTCAAGGCCGCGCAGGCGCTGCACGCCGCCGGCTGGTCGGCGATCATGGCGAACAGCAACCCCGAGACCGTCTCGACCGACTTCGACACCTCCGACCGGCTCTACTTCGAGCCGCTCGACGAGGAGTCGGTGCGCGACATCCTCGAGAACGAGGAGACCGAGGACGGCCCGCAGGACGAGGTCGCCTCAATCCTGCAGTTCGGCGGCCAGACCGCGATCAATCTCGCCGGTCCGCTGACCTCCGCGGCCCACCCGATCCTCGGCTCGGCCGCCGAAGCGATCGACATCGCCGAAGACCGCCGCCGCTTCGAGCGCTTCCTCGCCGACCTCGGCATCCCCCAGCCGCCCGGCACCGGCGTCAACAGCGTCGATGAAGCGATCCTCGCCGCCGACACGATCGGCTACCCCGTGCTCGTGCGGCCCTCCTACGTGCTCGGCGGTCGTGCGATGGAGATCGTCCAGGGCAGCGGCGATCTCGCGCGCTTCGTCACCCAGGCCCAGGAGGCGGCGCCGGGCAAGCCGGTGCTGATCGACAAGTATCTCGCCGGCATCGAGGTCGAGGTCGACGCGATCTGCAGCGGCGACGAGGTGCTGATTCCCGGCATCATGGAGCACATCGAGCGCGCCGGCGTGCACTCCGGCGACTCGATGGCGATCTACCCCGCGCCCAACCTCTACCCCGGCGAAGTCGGCGCGATCATCGAATACACGCGCCAGATCGGCATCGGTCTGGGCGTGCGCGGGTTGATGAATATCCAGTACGTCGTGATGCGCAACGGCGCCGGTCGCGACGGCGATGTCTTCGTGATCGAGGTCAACCCCCGCGCGAGCCGCACGGTGCCGTTCCTCAGCAAGGTCACCGGCGTGCCGATGGTCGAGGTCGCGGTCCGCGCCATGCTCGGCGAGGGCCTGCGCGAGCAGGGCTATCCCAGCGGCCTGTGGCCCGCGCCGCCGCTGGTCGCCGTCAAGGCGCCCGTCTTCAGCATGTCCAAGCTGGGCGGTGTCGACACCCACCTCGGCCCCGAGATGAAGTCAACCGGCGAAGTGATGGGCGTCGATGTCGACTACGACCGCGCGCTCACCAAAGCACTGGTGGCCGCCGGGATGAGCCTGCCCGAATGCGGCAGCGCGCTGCTCAGCATCGCCGACAAGGACAAGGCGCAGGCCATCCCGCTGATCCGCGACCTCGGCGAGGCCGGCTACCAGCTCCACGCCACCGCCGGCACCGCCAGCCTCGTCCGCGGTCTCGGCTATCCCGTGCAGGAACAGCCCAAGCGCGAGGTCGGCGGCGACCCTGACGTGATCGATCTGATCCGCTCGGGCCGCGTCAATGTGGTGATTAACACGCCCGAACAGACCAGCGTCACGATCCGCGACGGCTTCCACATCCGCCGCGCCGCCACCGAGCAGCGCATCCCCTGCTTCACCAGCATCGACACCGCCGTCCACGCCGTCCGCGCAACCGTCGCCCGCCAGCACGATTACAACGTCGTGCCGCTGCCCGCCTACCTCAGCGGGCAGGTCTGAGCGCGTGCGATGCAGCGCGATGCGGCGCTGGTGCTCGAAACCACCGAAATCACCCCGGGCGTGTTCGTCACCTGGTACGAAGCGCCGTCGCTCGCCGCCGGCGCCACCCCGGGCCAGTTCGTGATGGTCGATCCTGGCTGGGAGACCGGTTCGTTCGACCCGCTGCTACCGCGCGCCTTCTCCTACTACCGCTTTCGCCGGGCCGACGGGGTCGAGGGCGAGCGCCAGTTCGCGCTGCTCTACGCGGTCGTCGGGCGCGTCACCGAGGCGATGGCGCGGCAGCAGCCCGGCGACCAGCTCTGGATGACCGGCCCGCTGGGTCGCGGCTTCGAGGTCAATCGCAACGCCCGCAGCCTGCTGCTGGTCGGCGGCGGGGTCGGCATCGCGCCGCTCGTGGCGCTGGCCGACCAGGAGGTTGAGCGTGGACGCTCGATCGTGCTCTGCTTCGGCGCGCGCGCCGCGGCCGGCGTCTTCCCCGCCGCCCTGCTGCCGCCGCAGGTCGAGTACTACGTCAGCACCGAAGACGGCTCGCTCGGCCAAAAGGGCCTGGTCACCGAGCTGTTCGCCGAGCACCTCGCCTGGGCCGATCAGTCGTTCGCCTGCGGTCCCGTCCCGATGTTCCGCAGCATGGGCTCGGTCGTGCGCGCCGACGGCATGCGCCGCGCCGTGCAGATTCTGATGGAGACAGAGATGGCCTGCGGCACGGGCATCTGTTACGGCTGCGCCGTCTTCACCCGCCGCGGCGTCAAGCTCTGCTGCCGCGACGGCCCCCGCTTCGACCTGCTCGACATCTACGGGCGCGCCTAGACGCCGTGCGACATCTCGGACGCACAGCTGGGGATGCAACGGGGGATGGGCTCGGGACACATGGACATTCCCTACGGCGGACTCGAATGGAACGATGCCACCGACGACGAACTCTGGGCGCATCGTCTCGATGTCGCCGACGCTCTGGACGTCTGGGACGGTCCGGCGAAGTACTTCAGGCAGCGGGCGCGAACTCGCGCTGGCCGTGGCGTACGCCGAGCGCCGCGGCGCATTCTGATGATCGGCCCGGATCGCGGCGGGCGACTGCTGAGCTTCATTCTTGAACTCCCTGGACGGGACGACGTGTCTCATGTCGTCACTGGATGGGAGTCCGACGAAGACGAGCGAACTCGCTATGCTCGCCCCGGAGGAAGGATGCGAACCCGATGAGCGAACGCTTGCAGCCTGCCCACATCGTGGACCCGCCGATCTGGGAGGCTGAGGAGATTGAGGTTGATCGCTCGAAGTTCGGTCCCGGCATCGTGCGGTTTGAGATCGACTTCGATCGCGAAGAGTTTGAGCGCCTGCGAGCCGGCTACACGCGCGGTCCCGAGGGCTACACCCGCTTCATCAAGCGGGCGGCGCTAGAGTTGGCCGACCGCGAGGCCGAGCGCAAGGCAGAGGAACGGCAGCGCGAGTCGGCCTGAGCCGTGAGCCTCTGGCCCGTCGCTTCGCCCGGCAGGGGTTCGCCATGTCCAGCCACACACTGAGTGCATGGACATCCCGGAGCGAGGGATCGCCGGCAACGCGGCTACGGACGACGAGCTGTGGAATCACGGCCTAGAGTTCGCCGATGCCGACGACGTGTGGTTTGGGCCAGCGAAATACTTCTCGCAAGAGGAGCGCCTTCAGACGGATGAACTGGGAGGGCTGCGCAGGCAGCAGAAGCGAATCATGATGATCGGTCCGGACCGGAGCGGACGGCTCTTGACAATCATCCTCGAACTGCCCAATCGTCGCGGTTACTCACATGTCGTCACCGGCTGGGTATCATCCGAGGCAGACCAGACGCGGTACCGCCAGCCGGGAGGAAGGCTGCGAACCAGATGACGACGCGCGAGACGCCCGCCCATATTGTGACACCGCTCACGTCCGACACGCCGGGGATTGAAGTGGCGAACAGAGAGCCGGCCCACTGGATGATCGAAGTCGAGTTCGATCCCGAGGAAGTGAAGCGTCTCCGCGCCGGCTATACGCGCGGTCCCGAGGGGATCACCCGCTTCATCAAGCGGGCGGCCCTGGAGTTCGCCGACCGCGAGGCCAAGCGCAAGGCCGAAGAGCAGCTCCGCGAGTCCGCCTGAGCCGTGAGCCCCTGGACCGTCGCTTCGCCCGGCAGGGGTTCGCCATGTCCACCCATATACTGAGTGCATGGACATCCCGGAGCGAGGGATCGCGGGCAACGACGCCACAGAAGAAGAGCTGTGGAATCACCGATTAGAGTTCGCCGATGCCCGCGACGTGTGGCGAGGCTCGGCCAAATACTTCAGGCAGCTCGCGCGCGATCGAATCGACGCATCCGGTCAGGTGTCTAGGCAACCGCGCCGGTTGCTGATGATCGGTCCGGATCGCGGCGGCCGGCTGTTGACGTTCGTAATCGAACCTCCGAACTCCAACGGCCGCTCATATGTGGTGACCGGATGGGAGTCGGACGATGAGGAACGAACGCGCTACGATCGGCCTGGAGGAAGGATGCGGATCAGATGAGCGAACGCTTGGAGCCTGTCCACATTGTTGACCCGCCGATCGGGGAGGCGGAAGAGGTTGCATACGATCCATCACAGATGGGGCCCGGCTCGTTCGTGATTGAGGTTGAGTTCAGTTCTGAGGAGATCGACCGGCTCAGGGAGGCTGTCACTCGCGGCAGGTACGCCCGCTTCATCAAGCGCGCCGCCCTTGAGCTGGCCGACCGCGAGGCCGAGCGCAAGGCCGAAGAGCAGCTCCGCGAGTCCGCCTGAGCCCCGGCGGCCCCGCTCGCCCACGAATCCAGCGCCAAGCAGTCGCAGCGCGGCGGCGGCGTCCGACATCTACGGGAGCCGCGCGGCGCAGACTCTGATGGAGACGGAGATGGCCTGCGTCACAGGCATCTGCTAAGGCTGCGCCGTCTTCACCCGTCGCGGCGTCAAGCTCTGCTGCCGCGACCGCCTACGCGGCGCCGTGCTCGACGATTACGGCCGCTGACAGCCCTGCGCGGTACCATGGCGACACGACGGGTGGCGCATTGACTATCCGCCCTCGCGGACAGGACTACTTGTGGAAATCTCTGTCAAGGCATTCAGGGACCGGATTCGACGAGAGGTGACGGCGATCTGCGAAGAGGAGTCGCTGTCGTACGAGGTCGCGCCGGATCGTGGACGAGCGTTCGAAATCTGGTGTGCGCGACAATTGGCAGAATATGAGCGTGGAATCGACACCGACCCAGAGACGGGAATCGTGGGAGGGCCAAACGATCTGCGAATCGATCTGTTCCTGCGAAATGAGTCGGAGAAACGAACGCTGATTTGCCAGTGCAAGTTCCTCACCGGGAAGAACCAGCGCGTACAGGAGGAAGATGTCGACGCATTCTTTGCGCTCCGCGACGACCTCAGAAATCCCGACTGGGTTCGCGAGCACGCGAGCACACTCTTGCGGGACGTGATGGGTGATCCGACGCGCTTGTTCAAGCATCCCGAGACCGTGACATTCCGCTTCATCACGACGGGTAGGTTCTCTGACCGGATTCGAAAAAAGTTCCGCTCACTGGCGCAGGATGGCGAAGGTCCGATATGCGAGCTCTGGGACGTATCGCAGCTCAAGGAATTCATCGAGCGAGGGCGATCGATCGATCGCTCCATCCCCCCAGAGGTAAGGATCGATCTCCCCCAAGGGAAGTGGATGCGAGTCGACCCGCCGGCTGGTGAAAAGCAGCGCGGAGCGGGTCTAGTCGCGATCCTCAAGACAAACAGCATCGCCGATCTATACGACCAACATAAGGAGGCGATCTACGCATACAACATCCGGCGCAATCTCACGAAGAGCGACATCAATCGTAACATGGAACAGACCATGTCAGATGATGCTGGCGCGTTCTTCTACTACAACAATGGAGTTTCAGCGATCTGCACTGACTTCCGGGTCGATGACGGAGATCACCTCATCGCATCGGACTTCCAGATTATCAATGGCACGCAGACGCTTCACGCGATTTGGACGTCGAAACGGAACTCCGATGGTCGCGTACTGTTCCGCTTAACTCGTGGCGAATCCGTTAAGACCGAACGTGGATTCAATGCAGACATTATCCGCTTCAATAATACCCAGAATGTCGTGAAGGATTCGGATTTTCGGTCGAATGACGAGATCCAGAAGTGGATCGAGGACGAGTTTGCCGACCGTCGGTGGCCATACCAAGCCCTTCCGCGACTGCGCTACGTGCGGAAGCGGGGTGGGAGGGAGCGCGCGAAAAAGGGACAAGTGTCAGTAACACTCGAAGAGCTCGCGAAGATCCGGTACGCCTGGCTTGAGGAGCCGATGACCATCGCGCGTCGCCCAAAGGATCTGTTCTCACGCGACCCCGACACCGGGTTGTATGGTCTTGCGTTCGGCGTGAGTGGTGATGTCTGCGCTGAGTGGCCGCCGAGTGTCAAGGAGGAAGCCCTGTTGGCGGTCTGGTTCTATCTCGAGTTGAATCAATGGGCCAAGGCACTCCGAAAGACCCGACGAGACGCTGGACAGCCGCCTGTCAACTGGTTGACGGGGCATAGGTGGCACTTGCTCGCAGTCGCCGGTGTGTTGGCGCGCGAGTCGAAGTGGGATCCCAGCGATCTGCTACATGATCGGAAACGATGCGAGGACGCATTCTGGGACAACTTTATCGAGGACGCTTGGGCAGCGGTCGAGCGTGCGGAGATCAAGAGGGCGGACGAAAAGCGCCAGAGCTGGCGCGATTGGCGTCAATCCGAGCGAGAATGGCGCGATCTGCGGGACGCAGTTCTGTCTGAGACCCGCCGTGACGCGAACATGGTTAGTGTCAGGAGCCGGGTCATCGGCAGGTAGCCCCGACGCGCGAAGCGGTGGAATCGTTTGCGGCGAGCTGAACGGAGGCGATCATGGCGCGTGAGGGACGGGTGTTGCTGAACGGGTTGGTCTTCCCGGAGGGGCCGCGCTGGCATGAGGGCCGGCTGTGGTTCTCCGACATGCACGCGCACGAGGTCGTGGCCGTCGACATGGACGGGAATCGCGAAACGATCGTTGAGGTCCCGCAGCAACCGTCGGGGCTGGGCTGGCTGCCGGACGGTCGCTTGCTCGTGGTTTCGATGGTCGACCGCAAGCTGCTGCGGCTCGACCCGGATGGGCTCTACGAGGTCGCCGACATCAGCCAGTACGCGCCGTATCACTGCAACGACATGGTGGTTGACGCCGAGGGCAACGCCTACATCGGCAACTTCGGCTTCAACTTCCAGGGGGGCGAATCGCCGCGAGCCACGACGATCGTGCTGGTCACGCCCGATGGTGACGCGCGCGTGGTGGCCGATGACATCGAGTTCCCCAACGGCACGGTGATCACGCCCGACGGCAAGACGCTGGTCGTGGGCGAAAGCATGGGCCAGCGGCTGACCGCGTTCGACATTGAGCCCGACGGCGCGCTGAGCAACCAGCGCGTCTGGGCCGATCTCGGATTCCCGCCCGACGGCATCTGCCTCGACGCCGAGGGTTGCATCTGGGTTGCGGTGCCGATCACGCCGGGCGCCGTCGCGCGTGTGGCCGAGGGCGGCGAGGTGCTGGAGCGAATCGATGTCGAGGACTTCGGCGTCTACGCCTGCATGCTCGGCGGACCGGAACGCAAGACGCTCTTCACGCTCGAAGCGGTGACCGCCGCGCCGCAGCCCGGCGACCCGCGCACGGGTCGGATCCGCGCGTTCGATGTCGAGGTCGGTGGGGCCGGGCTGCCCTAGCGCCGAATGGACGATCCCAGCGCAGCAAAGGCGGAACTGCGCGCAACGTTGCGGCGCTCACGTGGCGCGCTGCCGGCCGAGCTGCGGCGCGCATGGTCATCGGCGATCGCGGCGCGAGTCGCGTCATTCAGGCCGTGGCAGGCCGCAACGACCGTCCAGCTCTTCATCGGCGCGTTGCCCGGAGAGGTCGAGACGCTTGAGCTGGCCCGAATCTGCCTCGCAGCCGGCAAGACGCTCGTCTGCCCGCGCGTCGCGGGGCCCGATCTCGAGCTGCGCCGCGTCAGCGCTCTCGATCAGCTGATTCCCGGTTCGTTCGGCCTGCTCGAGCCCGACCCGGCGCGCACCGAGGTCGTCGAGCCGGCCGAGGTCGATCTGTTCCTGCTGCCGGGTCTGGCGTTCGATCGCGCCGGCGGGCGTCTGGGCATGGGGCGCGGCTACTACGATCGCCTGCTGGCCAAATCGACTGCGATTCGCGTTGGGCTGGGATTTGGCATGCAGGTGTTGGACGCGGTCCCGATGGCTGGCAGCGACCGCCGCGTTGATGCGATTGTGACCGAATTGCGGGTAATATGGTGCTCGCGCGGTCCGATTGGCAGTGAACGGTTGAAGGAGCGATCGATGACGCTTGATGTCCAGCTGGTGCAGCTACCCACTCAGTTCCTGGCCGCGTTCCGCGAGCAGGTCGCCACGGCCGACCTCGCGCAGGCGTTCGCGCGCATGTTCCCCGGCGCGTACGAGCAGATGCAGCGCGAGGGCGCGCCCGAGATGGGCGTGCCGACGGCCGTCTACCACTTTATGGACAGCGAGCGCGCCGACATGTCGGCCGGGCTCGAAGTGGGCGCCGGATACGCCCCGGAGCCGCCGCTGGCGGTGCTCGAGCTGCCCGCCGGCGAGGCGGCAAAGGTCGACTACTACGGGCCGTACGAAGCCCTCTCCACCGCCTACGAGGCGATCATGGCCTGGAGCGCGGAGAACGGGCGCGAATTAAGCGGCGAGCCGCGCGAGCGCTACCTCACCGACCCCGGCGCCGAGCCCGACCCCTCCAAGTGGCTCACCGAGGTCATCTGGCCCCTGAAGTAGTCCACCAAGGCATCTCCGGAGGCGGTCCGGCGCAGGCGGATATCGTGCAGTCGGAGTGCGAACATGGCAGGCATCAATCCCGCGCTGCTGCGCTGGGCGCGCGAGACCGCGGCGCTGTCGCTGGACGAGGCAGCAAAGAAGATCCAGCTGGGCCCGGCGCGCGGCGTCCCTGCCGCGGAACGGCTGGCGGCGATCGAGGCGGGCGACGCTGAGCCGTCGACATCGCAGCTGCACCGGATGGCGAAGCAATATCGCCGGCCGCTGATCAGCTTCTACCTCGATCAGATTCCCGCCCCCACGAACATCGGGACGGATTTTCGTTCGCAGCGGCAGGATGGCTCAGAGCGTGACGAGGCGCTGCTCGGGGCGCTAATGCGCGATATCCACGCAAGACAGCAGATGCTGCGCGCCGCACTGCTCGATGACGACGAGACGCCGGTGCGTGCGTTCGTCGGATCCTGTCGCGTCGATGCGGGCGCGGGCGCGACGTTGAAGGCGCTGATCGAGCTGCTGGGGATGAGCGGGGCTGACTATCGCGCGGAGTCGACAGCGCAGCGTGCGTTTGCCCTGCTCCGCGCGGCGGCGGAGCGGTCCGGTGTCTTCGTGATGTTGAAGGGCGATCTGGGCTCGCATCATTCAGAGATCGCGATTGAGACGTTCCGTGGGCTGTCGCTCGCCGACGATGTCGCGCCGTTCATCGTGATTAACGAATACGATTCGCGCGCCGCTTGGTCGTTCACACTGCTGCACGAGCTGGTCCACCTCTTGCTCGGGCAGACCGGCGTCGGTGGTGCCTGGGGCGACACGCAGGTTGAGCGGTTCTGCGACGACGTGGCGGGCGACTTCCTGCTGCCCCGCCACGAGGCAGCAGCGCTTCGGATCAGCGATCAACTCACGATCGAGGAGTTGATGCAGCGGATCACCGCGTTCGCAAGTGAGGCGAATCTGAGCGGGTCGATGGTCGCGTATCGGGCATTTCGCCAGGGGATGATCGGGCGTGATCGACTGAACCAGGTCTTGGGCGTATTCCGCAAGCAATGGCGCCAGGGTCGGTCTCGCGCAAGCGCAGACGATTCTCCGGGCGGGCCGAGCTACTACGTCGTTCGCAGGCATCGGATCGGGCCGTTGCTGCTGGGTGAGGTCGAAGGCTTGCTCGCGACAGGATCTCTGCCGACCACCAAAGCGGCTCGTGTGCTGGGTGTGAAGCCGCAGCATGTGGGCGCAATGGTCGGTTCGAGCGCCTCGCGCTGAACGCCGTCACGTGCTCTACCTGCTCGATGCGAACGTCCTGATTGACGCACAGCGTGACTACTACCCGATGGATCGCGTGCCCGAATTCTGGGCGTGGCTCGTCGAACAGGGGGCGTCGGGAATCGTGAAGATTCCCGACGCGGTCTATCGAAAGATGATCGACGCCGACGATCAGCTCGCAGCTTGGTTGAGACTCAATCGACGAGACTTGCTACTAGACGAGGATCTGCCTGCGCAGGCGCTTAGTCAGGTACTGGCCGAAGGGTATGCGCCGGACCTCAGCGAGGTTGAGGTCGAGACGATCGACGATGATGCATCGCTCATCGCGCACGCTCTCCTGGATCGCGACGCTCGTGCAGTGGTCACGACCGAGCATTCCCGGCCGAAGCGAACTCGAGCGAATCGCCACATTCCCGACGTCTGCGCCGACTTACGGGTGAACTGCATGAACACCTTCGAGATGGTGCGGCAGCTGGATTTCAGCACCGATTGGCGAACGCGTTGAGTTCAGCGCCGACGATTCGTGGGAGGGCCCCACTCCGAATCGGCCTGCTTGGGCGAATCTGGGAGCGGGGGACGGGATTCGAACCCGCGGCCACCTGCTTGGAAGGCAGGAGCTCTACCCCTGAGCTACCCCCGCGTGCTCCGCAGCGTAGCCGCCGCAGGGCCGAAGGCCCCGCGACGGCACGCCGCGTCATCGATGACTAGGCCGACAGGTACTCGCGCAGCGCGCTGAGCTGCTCCGGGCGGCGCAGCTTGCGGAACGCGTTGGCCTGAATCTGGCGAATCCGCTCGCGCGTCAGGTCGAACTCCTTGCCGACCTGTTCGAGCGTGCGGCTCTCGCCGTCAACGAGCCCGAAGCGCAGCGAGATGACCGCCCGCTCGCGCTCGTCGAGCGTGTCGAGGGCGTCCTCGAGCGCTTCCGTCCCGGCCCGCTGGGTGGCGACCTGCTCGGGCGACGGCGTCTGCTCGTCGGCGATGAAGTCCTCCAGCGCGGTGTCGTCGTCCTCGACGAGACTCTTATCGAGCGAGGTCGGGATGCGGCTGATCATGCGCAGCTCGCGCACCCGCTCGATCGGCAGTTCGAGCAGCTCGGACAGCTCGGTCTCGTTGGGATCGCGCTGGTACTCCTGCGTGAACCGCCGCTCCGCGCGCTGCAGCTTGTTGAGCAGCTCGCTGGTGTGGACCGGGATGCGGATCACCCGCCCCGCGTCGGCCATCGAGCGCGTCACCGCCTGGCGAATCCACCACGTGGCGTAGGTGGAGAACTTGTTGCCGCGGCGGTAGTCGAACTTCTCGACTGCACGAATCAGGCCGACGTTGCCCTCCTGCACGAGGTCGAGCAGGCCAAGGTCGGTGTTGCGGTACTTCTTGGCCACGGCCACGACGAGCCGCAGGTTCGACTCGAGCATCCGCTGTTCAGCCTCGTAGCCCGCCGTCTTGACCCGCCGCAGGTGGCGGCGGATGCGTCCGTCGAGCGGCGTGAGCAGCTCGGCGCTGGCTGCGCCGATCGGCGACTGCAGCCGGCGGTCGCCGCCGAGCAGCCGGCTGGTCGCCGCGATCAGCCGCGGCGTGAGCAGGTCGGTCACGACCGACAGGCCGATCAGCTGGTCCTCGGCGTCGGACTGCTCGATCCCGCGCTCGGCCGCGATCTTGACGGCGAGCGTCTGGTTGATCGCGCCGTCGATCATCTCGCGGAAGTCAGGGTCGGCCGTCAGCTCGTGCAGATGCCGGTAGGAGATGCCGAGTTCGCCGGCGACGATCCGCAGGACGGGCATCAGCTCGGAGAGCTGGCGGAGCAGCTCGATCCAGGTCTGGCGGACGGTCGGGCGCACGCCGAGCGTGGCCTCAAGCGACTCCTCGACGCCGTACAGCCAGTGCGCCGACTCGATTTCGCGGCCGAGCTGCTGCTCGTCCTCGCGGGTCAGCAGCGCGTGCTGGCCGATGTCGGTGAAATACTGCCGCACCAGGTCGTCAGTGTCGGGCAGTTCGGTTCGCCGCGAGCGTGCGCGCGGGGACGCCGTTTCGGCGTCCTCGGCGAAGCCCCAGTCGATCTTCCCCAGTCCCGTTTCGTCCGGCATCGAAGCGCGTCCGCGTGCGCGGCGATCAGCCGCGCGGTGGCGGTTCGGGCCGCGCACCTCGGAGACAGCTACCTCATCAAAGAGGGCAGCGGATTCCGTCCGGTTCTCGTTCGTCATCATTCGCCTCCCTTCGTGCCGCATGCCCCTGTTCAGCTCGCGATCAGGGGCTACTCGAGCACAGTTACCGTACGCTCGCGGGCATCGATTTGTTCCCGCGTCTGAGTCAGGCTCTACGTCGCGTGTGTGGCGACTGCTACGCGGGCGTAAGCAGTTGGCCAAATTCGCGAGGAACCCGGATCGAGCGCGCCTGCGCGTAGCGCGGGCGATAGCGAATCACGGGTCGGGCGCGCGATCCGGGCCCGGCGCTCAGGGCGTTCGGCAGAAAGTCGGAAGCGCCAGGCCGCCGCGGCCACGGAGCCGCGCAGCGCGCGGCCCCTACCAGATACGAGGATGAGCCGGAGGGACGGGATCGTCGCTGTTCAGCGGCGTTCGGATTCGTTCAGGTTCCGTTCAGGCCGTTCAACCCCAAAGCGACCGTTCGGCATTAGGCATCCCCTGAACACGTTGGATCCCCTCTCCCCCCGCAAAGCGGGGGGAGATGCCGAAGGCAGAGGGGGGCGACCCGTTGCTGAGCGGGGGAGCCCCCCTTGTATGTTCGCGCTGGCTCGGGAGCCGCTGGTTCCGTCATTCCTGCGCAGGCAGGAATCCAGGCGATCTGTGGGGGTCAAGGGCACTCCCAATGTTCGACGGCGCCCGATCACGCGCGGTGCGCTGGGGGATCTGGTGGGCCGTCGGGCGGATGGAGGCTCGTCGCACGGTTCGGCGGTCGCATGGATTCCTGCCTCCGCAGGAATGACGGACAGGGCCCCAACAGCGCTGACTGAGTTGATCTTCAACACAGTTGCTCTGTCACTCCGTGACATCTCCCCCCCGCACGGCGGAGGGAGAGTTATTCGGAGCTTCCTTGGTTGCCGCCCGCCTCAGCCGCTCGTCGACCTGGTGGCTGCCTGTTCCGTGTCTGGCGGCGCCTCGCCCGCTCAGTCGCCGGAGAGGGCGGCCTCCAGGGCGCGGGCCGGGGCGTGGCTCACGTCGCCCTCGTGGAGGTCGCGCGTCCAGGCCGCGAACTCGAGCATGATCCCGTCGGGGTCGTAGAAGTAGACGCTGCGCACGAACGTGGTGTCGTTCACATCGCGGCTGATCCCGCGCGGCGAGTCGTCGTGGTTCATGATCGGCGTGCAGCGCACACCGTGGTTGAGCAGCTTCTCGCGGTAGGCCTCGATCTTGTCCGCCGGCACGTCGAAGGCGATGTGGTTCATCGAGGCGATCGCGGTGGTCAGCTCTGCGCTGGGATCGAAGAAGGTGTTCGGGTCGGGCGACGAGATGCCCGGGTGCGGCGCCGGTGCCCCCGGGAACCAGAAGAACGCGAGGCTCGCGCCGTTGCCCATGTCGAAGAAGAAATGCTGGCCCATGTCATTGGGCAGCTCGATCGTCTTGATCAGCGGAAAGCCCAGGACCTGGGTGTAGAAGTCGACCGTGCGCTGCATATCGCTGCAGACCAGCGCCAGGTGGTTGACGCCGGTGATCTCGAAGTCACCGGTAGTCTTGCTGTTCGTGAGCGGCATTCCACACCTCGATCATCTGCTGGGCGCCGACGGCGGCGCGTGCGCCCAGTTTACCGAATGGCGCGCTGCGGACGTTTCCGCTGCTCCTCTATCGCGCTCGTGCGTGTATGTATTGAACTTGTCGATAGGGCAGCGCACGAGTCATTGACGCGAGCGAGCGGCGGACTAGCTTAATCTGACGTTCACATCCGCGGCGACGACCCGGGCCGCCAGGCCCGAATCGCGGAACATTCCTGAGAGCCGAGCACGGAGAGCTGGAACGATGATGACGGAGCTGACGCTGCCACAGGGCGTGAACGTACAGGGCGAGCTGAGTGAGGGATTCGAAGCAGTGCTGACGGAGGACGCGCTGGCGTTCCTCGCCGGGCTGCACCGGCACTTCAATGCGCGACGGCGCGAGCTGCTGGCCCGCCGCGATGTGCGGCAGGTCGAGTTTGACGCCGGCATCATGCCCGACTTCCTCTCCGACACCGAAGAGATTCGCTTCGGGGCCTGGAAGGTCGCGCCGACTCCCGAGGACCTGCAACAGCGCTGGGCAGAGATCACCGGGCCGGTCGACCGCAAGATGATGATCGGCGCGCTGAACTCCGGCGCCGACGCATTCATGGCCGACTTCGAGGACTCGCTTTCGCCGACCTGGTCGAATGTGGTGAACGGCCAGATCAACGCGCGCGACGCGGTGCGCCGCGAGATCACCTTCGAGAACCCTGACGGCAGCGTCCGCACGCTGAACGACACGATCGCGACGCTGCTGATCCGCCCGCGCGGCTGGCACCTCGACGAAAAGCACGTGACGGTTGATGATGAGCCGCTCTCGGCCAGCCTGTTCGACTTCGGCCTCTACATGTTCCACAACGCGGCCGAGCGGGTCGCCCGCGGGACCGGCCCCTACTTCTACCTGGCGAAGCTGGAGAGCCACCTCGAGGCGCGGCTCTGGAACGACGTGTTCGTCGCCGCCCAGGATGAGCTGGACGTGCCCCAGGGCAGCGTCCGCGCGACGGTGTTGATCGAAACGCTGCCGGCCGCCTTCGAGATGGAAGAGATTCTCTACGAGCTGCGCGACCACTCGGCCGGCCTCAACGCGGGCCGCTGGGACTACATCTTCAGCGCCGTCAAGCGCTTCAAGGCGCAGCCCACCTTCGCCCTGCCCGACCGCGTGCAGGTCACGATGACGACGCCGTTCATGCGCTCCTACACCGAGCTGCTGGTCAAGACCTGCCACAAGCGCGGGGCCCACGCGATGGGTGGAATGGCCGCCTTCATTCCCTCCCGGCGCGACCCGGCGATCAACGAGATCGCGCTCTCCGGCGTCCGCGCCGACAAGGAGCGCGAATCGAGCGACGGCTTCGACGGCACCTGGGTCGCTCACCCCGACCTCGTGCCGATCGCCCGTGAGATCTTCGAGGAGGCGCTCGGCGGCGAGCCCAATCAGCGCGAGCGGATGCGCGACGATGTTGAAATCGAGGCGCCGCAGCTGCTCTCGCTCGACCAGAGTGGCGGCACGATCACGGAGGCCGGCTTGCGGCTCAACATCTCCGTGGCGCTGCAGTACCTGAACTCCTGGCTCAACGGCAACGGCGCGGCGGCGATCAACAACCTGATGGAGGATGCCGCGACGGCGGAGATTTCGCGCGGCCAGATCTGGCAGTGGCTCCGTCACGGCGCCACGCTCGACGACGGCCGGGTGATCACCGCTGAGCTCTACGAGCAGATTCGCGACGAGGAGCTCGAGGCGCTCGGCGGCGACGAAGAGTCGCGCTACGGCGTGGCGCGCGAGATCCTCGACGGTCTAATCCTCAATGAGGAGTTCACCGAGTTTCTGACGCAGCCGGCTTACGCGTATCTCGACTGAGGATGCGCGCGATCAGCACGGAACCAACCGGTCACCGACGACCGGCCGGGCACACAGAGGGGACCCCGAATGACGCAGAACGGGACGGACCAGGCAACTGACGCATCGGCGCTGGAGCGCGCCTGGCAGCACGACGCGCGTTGGCGCGGCGTGGAGCGCAACTATGGCGCTGCCGACGCGCTGAAGCTGCGCCCCTCGATCCTGCCCGAGTCGACGCTCGCCCGCGCAGGCGCCGAGCGGCTCTGGGACTCGCTGCAGGACCGCCCATTTGTACGCACCTTCGGCGCCGTGACCGGCGCCCAGGCCGTGCAGATGGCCAAGGCTGGCCTCGAGGCGATCTATGTCAGCGGCTGGCAGGTCGCGGCCGACGCCAATCTGGCGCAGCACACCTATCCCGACCAGAGCCTGTATCCGTCCAACAGCGTCCCCTCGCTGGTCAAGCGCCTCAACAACGCGCTGATGCGCGCCGACCAGGTCGACCGCCTGGAAGGCCGCACGCACTTCGACTACTACCTGCCGATCGTGGCCGACGCCGAGGCCGGCTTCGGCGGGCCGATCCACGCCTTCGAGCTGATGCGCAACATGATCGAAGCGGGCGCCGCCGGCGTGCACTTCGAGGACCAGCTCGCGGCCGAGAAGAAGTGCGGCCACATGGGCGGCAAGGTGCTCGTGCCCACCTCCGCGCACGTGCGCACGCTGCAGGCCGCTCGCCTCGCCGCCGACATGATGGACGTGCCGACGATCGTCATGGCCCGCACCGACGCGCTCTCGGCAACGCTGCTGACCACCGATATCGACGAGCGCGACCGTGAGTTCATCACCGGCGAGCGCACGGCCGAGGGTTACTTCTCGGTCACCGGCGGCATCGAGTCCGCGATCTCACGCGGCCTCGCCTACGCGCCCTACGCCGACCTGATCTGGTGCGAGACTTCGACCCCGGACATCGACGAGGCACGGCAGTTCGCCGACGCGATCCACGCCGAGTTCCCGGAGCAGATGCTCTCCTACAACTGCTCCCCGTCGTTCAACTGGAAGCGTCACCTCGACGAGGCCACGATCGCGACGTTCCAGGAGCAGCTCGCGGACATGGGCTATCGCTTCCAGTTCATCACGCTGGCCGGCTGGCACGGGATCAACTACCACACGTTCAACCTCGCCAGCGGCTACCGCGAGCGCGGCATGTCCGCCTACGTGGAGCTGCAGGAGGGCGAATTCGCCGCCGAGGCCGAGGGCTACACGGCGACCAAGCACCAGCGCGAGGCGGGCACGTCCTACTTCGACGAGGTGCTGCTCACGGTCACCGAGGGCCAGGCGTCGACCGCGGCGCTGAGCGGCTCAACCGAGGCCGCGCAGTTCACCGAGGAGCCCGCGCGCGTCTAGCTCACTAACAACAGCGCTCAACACGAGGCCCAGCCGCAAGGCTGGGCCTCTGCGCGTCTGCGCAGTTTGAATCGAAATGCCTGAGATCCCATACGGTGGTGTGACCGGAAACGGTGCGAGCGATGAAGAGCTATGGGCGCACGGGCTGTCGCTCGATGACGCCGATGACGTCTGGGAGGGACCGGCGAAGTACTTTCCTCAACCAGCGAGGCAACGCGAGGACGAGCTGGGCAACGTTCGCATTCAGCCGGAGCGAATGAAAATGATCGGTCCCGACAGAACCGGCCTCGTGTTGACCTTTGTTCTGGAGCTCTCCGACCAGCATCGGATGTCTCATGTGGTGACCGGATGGATTTCTGACGATGAGGAACGAACGCGATACTATCGTCCTGGAGGTAGGATGCGCAGGCGATGACCAAGCAACGCAGCAAGCTGCACATTGAGACGCCAATCGCAGATGCGGAAGAGATTCCCTACGACCCTGCGAAGAAGGGTCCCGGTGCGATGTGGTTGCAGATCGAGTTCGATCGGGAAGAGCTGGGCCGCTTGAAGGCCCGAGGTTCAAGAGGCGACGAGCCGCTGATTCGGTTCATCAAGCGAGCCGCCCTTGAGACGGCAGACCGCGAAGCCGAGGCCAAGTCGGACGATGGTCTGCACGCTGCGGACTGATCGCACGGTCGCTGCACGCCGCGCTGCTACCCTGCCCCAGACACTTGGACTTGAAATTCACCGCTCCAGCGGCGAGAGGAATTCCCCATGAGCGACGGCGTGCATTTTGGCGTGATGGTGCCGCAGATCAAGCGCAGCTGGGCCGAGACCAAGCGAGCCTCGGAGGCCTTCGAAGAGATGGGCTTCGACTCGCTGTGGGTCAATGATCACCTCTACGGCCCGCAGTCACCGGCGATCCCGATGCTCGAGGCCTGGACGCTCGCGGCGGGCATCGCCGCCATCACCGAGCGGGCCGAGATCGGCACGCTGGTCACCCCGGTTGGGATGCGCAACCCGGCCCACACCGGCAAGATGATCGCCACCGTCGACAACATCGCCGGCGGACGCATCATTCCCGGCTTCGGCTCCGGCTGGATGCCGCGCGAGTTCACCGACTTCGGGATGCCCTTCCCGGAGTCGCGCGAACGGCTGCGCCAGCTCGAAGAGGGCCTCCAGATCTTCAAGGCGATGTGGGACGCCGATCAGGACGAAGTCACCTTCGATGGCGAGCACTTCCACACCGAGAACCTCGTCACCCAGCCGAAGCCCCCGCGCGACGTGCCGATTCTGGTCGGCGGCGGCGGCGAGAAGGTCACCATGCGGATCGCCGCACAGTACGCCGACATCTGGAACAACTCAGCCGGTAGCCAGGACGACATCGAGCACAAGGTCGGCGTGCTTAACGCCCACGCCGAGCGACTCGGCCGCGACCCCGCCGAGCTGCGCGTCTCGCAGCAGTGCCTGGTCACGATCGTCGAGAACGAGGAGCAGCTCGGCCCGATGGTCGACCGTGCTCAGAAGATCTTCGGCGGCCACATGGGCAACCCGGCCGGCGACATGGCGCTGACCGGCACCCCCGACATGATCAAGGAACGCGTCCAGAAGCACGTCGACCTGGGCTGCGACATGTTCATGATCGAGTTCTTCGGCCGCGACACCATCGAGCCCGCCCAGATGTTTGCCGAGACGGTCATCCCCGAGTTCCGCTAGGCCGCCAGGTAGGACACATGGCGGCGTTGCCTGGATCACTCTCCGCAGCCGAATTCGCCGCCAAGTGGCGCGACAACGCCCGGCGCGAGCGCGCCTCCTCGCAAGAGCACTTCATCGACCTCTGCCGCATGCTCGGCGTCCAGACGCCCAACGAGGCCGATCCGAGCGGCGAGTGGTACACGTTCGAGGCCGGCGCCGAACGACTGAGCACCGGGAACCGGGGTTGGGCCGACGTCTGGAAGCGCCGACACTTCGGTTGGGAATACAAGGGCGACCACGCCGACCTCGCCGCCGCCTATCGGCAACTGCTCGACTACCGCGAAGACCTCGAGAATCCGCCCGCGCTCGTCGTCAGCGACATGGACCGGATCGAGGTCCATACCAACTTCACCAACACCCGTCCCATCATCCACTCGCTGACGCTCGAAGACCTTGCGGCCGGCGGGGACAAGACCGCGGGAGCGCTGCGCATCCTGCGCGCGGTGATGAGCGAGCCGCAGGCGCTGCGTCCGCGACAGACCCCCGATGAGGTCACGGACGCGGCGGCCTCGCGCTTCGCCGAACTCGCCCGCTCCATGCAGCAACGCGGGCTCGAACCCGAACCGGTCGCGCACTTCCTCAATCGTGTGCTGTTCTGCCTCTTCGCCGAGGACGTTGGTCTGCTGCCAAAACAACTGGTGACCAACATGATCACCGCTCGCGCCGATGATCCCCAGGCGTTTACCGACGGGCTCACCGAAGTGTTTCGGCGGATGTCGGACCGCGAAGCCAGTCGCTTCTTCGGCAATGACCGGATCGAGTGGTTCAACGGCGGCTTGTTCGACGACGATGCGGCGCTGGAGTTCACACGCGCTGAGCTACGAACCGTCGCCGAGGCATCGACGCTGGACTGGTCGCAGGTTGAGCCGGCGATCCTGGGCACGTTGTTCGAACGCGGTCTCGATCCAGGCAAGCGCGGACAGTTGGGCGCGCACTACACCGACCGCGAGAAGATCCTGATGGTCGTCGAGCCGGTCGTGATGACGCCGCTGAAGCGCGAATTTGAGGCGATGCAGGAGCGCGTCGATGGGTTGATCAAGGGTCACGAGCCAAGCCCGCTCACCCGCGATGGTCAGCGCCGCAGGCAGTTGCCCAAGTGGGAGCAGAATGCGGAGGCGGAGTGGCGCGGATTCCTCGAGCGGTTGCGGGCGGTGCGAGTGCTCGACCCGGCCTGTGGCTCGGGCAACTTCCTCTACGTCACGCTGCGGCTGCTCAAGGACCTGGAGCAGGAGGCGATCCGCTGGGGCGCGGAACGGCTGCGGGTCACTGGCGAGTTCCCCCGCGTCGACCCGCACAACGTGCTCGGCATCGAGATCAATCCCTACGCCAGGGAACTGGCCGGGGTCGCAATCTGGATCGGCCACATCCAGTGGATGCTCGATCACGGCTACGGCTTCCCCCGCGACCCCGTCCTCCAGCCGCTGGACAACATCGAGCTGCGTGATGCCATCCTCGCCCGCGACGAGGACGGCGCGCCGGTCCCGGCGACGTGGCCGGAGGCCGAGTTCGTGGTCGGCAACCCACCGTTTCTTGGAGACAAGGTGCAGCGGGAAACTGTTGATGACGAGAGCTATGTCGAGGGAATCCGAGAGGCTTGGGCCGGAGCCGTGCCAGGCGGGGCTGATCTCGTCTGCTACTGGCACGAAATGGCGAGGCGCCGGATAGCCGAAGGACATACGCGGCGCGCTGGACTCCTAGCTACCAACTCGATTAGAGGAGGGGCGAATCGGACAGTGCTTGACCGAGTCAAGGGAAGTGGCGACATTTTCTTGGCTTGGTCGGATGAGTCGTGGGTTGTCGATGGCGACGCGAATGTGCGCGTCTCGATCGTCGGACAGGATGATGGGTCGGAGACGGAGCGCGTACTGGACGGTAAGCGTGTGGGATCGATCAATGCTGACCTCACGCGGGGTGTGGACTTGACGCGGGCTCTTCGTCTCTCCGAGAACAAGGGTATCTCTTTCATCGGCGATCAAAAGAGCGGAGCTTTCGACATCCCGGGTGAAGTTGGGCGTGCCATGCTTCAGGAGCCTTCGAACGTAAACGGTCGGACGAACGCTGACGTAGTCGCACCTTGGGTGAATGGGCTCGATCTGACTCGGCGTCCGCGCGGTATGTTCATCATCGATTTCGGAACAGCGATGTCTGAGGCATCCGCTGCCGCATACGAGATACCATTCTCACACGTCGAAAGGCACATCTGGCCGGTTCGCAAGACGGCTCGACGGAAACACTACCGCCAACGCTGGTGGTTGCACGGCGAGGCAAGGCCAGGGATGAGGGCTGCCCTGGAACCACTGAGGCGGTTCATCGGTACGCCCCGTCTCGCGAAACACCGGCTGTTTGTCTGGCTGAGTCCCCCGACGCTTCCTGACAGCCAAATAGTCGCGATCGCCCGCGACGACGACTACACCTTCGGCGTCCTCCACTCACGAGCGCATGAACTCTGGTCGCTGCGGCTGGGAACGTGGCTCGGCGTTGGCAACGATCCCCGTTACACGCCGACCTCCACGTTCGAGACCTTCCCATTCCCCTGGCCGCTCAACACACCCGATGACGCGCTGACCCCGGAACAGCGCGCCCACCGCGACGCCATCGGCAAGGCGGCGCGCGAGCTCGATGCGAAGCGTCGTCTCTGGCTCAACCCACCCGAGTGGGTGCGCGAGGAGCCCGACGTGATTCCCTCGCTGCCGCCGCGTCTGCTCCCAGTCGACGAACACGCCGAAAAGCAGCTACGCAAGCGCACGCTGACCAATCTCTACAACGAACGCCCCACCTGGCTCGCCAACCTCCACGCAACACTCGACGCCGCCGTCTTCGCCGCCTACGGCTGGCCGCCCGACATCGGCGACGACGAGATGCTGGAGCTGTTGCTCACGCTCAATCTTGAGCGGGCGGCGGCATCCGCTCCGTAGCTTCGTTCCCCAGCCGCGTCCGCGCCTGCACTCGACGATGCAGAGGCAGTCCGCGTTGAGGATGCCGGTGGTTGCCCAGACGCCGAACTACGTCCGAGCGGATTCGGCGTTGAACCTGGCCAGCATCGCCCGCATCGGCTCCAGCGTGCGGCTGAAGGGATGCAGAACCAGGCCGAAGATCTCCAACGTGACCGCGCCGAGTAAGGCTTCATCGCCTGCTTCGCCCAGGATGACGGGCGTGTGAAATGCGCCATGCGGCAGCAAGAGCCTGCACTCGCCGATGCGCCGCTCTACCGCCGTCCCGTCCGCCAGCGTGAACGTCATCTCCCGCAGCGGCTCCAGCCCAATGTCCTCCCAGACCGGCGTCGGCAGCAACGAATACGTTGCTCCGCTATCCACCAGGAACCGCACCGATACTTCCCCACCGCTGGGTCCGTGGACGACGCCGTCAACGTAGGTGAGCCCCATAGCTGTGCCCTTCGACCCTCTTCCACCCAGCCGGTGTGGGCAAGTCTAAGCTCCGGGGCGGCCGCAGCCCAGCCGCCGACCATCTGGATGTGACCGCTGTCTCCAACGGCGGTATCTTGTCAGCGAAGGCGCAGTGCGCGCTGCGGAGAAACAGATGCCTCAGTTCTACAGGTTGCCGTACACCCTGAGCGAGCCGAGCGAAGTGACGGAGGACATGTTCCTTGCCGAAGTCCCCAGCTTGCCCGGTTGCCGCGCGTGGGCTGAAACGGCTGTGGAAGCACTCGCCAACCTCGAGAGTGTCGCGGCTGGATTCATCACCTCCTACCAGGAGCACGGCGACCCGCTGCCACCTGTGATCGCGGAGGCTGGCGAACTCGTCGTATCGGTTTGACGTACCGCGGGCTTGATTCGCAGAGCGCTCATTCAGACACCGGCGTCCGCGCCTGCACGATGTAGAGCGGGTCTGCGCCGGGCGTCTTGCGCTCGAACCATTCGGCGGTTTCGAATCCGCCCGCGTGCTGGAAGTAGGCGCCCACCGCCTGCACATGCCCTGAATCGTTGAGGCCCTGCCACAGCGCCACCGCCTTGGTCGGGAAGCAGCGGTTCGAGAACGAGACGACACAGAGGCCGCCCGGCTCCAGCACACGAGCGATCTCAGCGAAGACCTCCAGCGGACGCTGCAGATACTGGACCGAGACCGCGATCAGCACCGCGTCGAAACTGGCGTCGTCGAACGGCAGCGTCGGCTCGCGATTGAGGTCGTGCACCACCCACTCGTCGAGCGCCGGGTTGCGCGACAGCTCATCGGCGTTCATGCCCAGGCCGACGGCGCGCGCCGGCTGGTAGCCCGCGGGCAGGTGCGAGATCCACGACGACATCAGGTCGAGCACCCGGTCCTCGGGCTTCAGGACCTGCGCGTAGTACTCGGCGAGCGCCGCGATCGCGGTGTCGTCAATGTGCGCGACGAAGCGCGGCTCGACATAGAACCGCGCGTCGTCGGACTCGTCGTACTTGCGGAAGTGATCGGGCCGAAAGGGCGACTCGTCGGTCACCGCTTGGGCGGCTTGGGCAGGATGTAGCCCAGCGAACCGCCGATCAGCAGCAGGGCGAGCGAGCACGAGATCACGATGCCGATGATCGGCCCCGCGCCCAGCCCGCCGCCCCCGCTGCCCTCGGCGGCGAGCGCCACGCCGCTGGCGAGCAGCAGCCCGGTCAGCCCCAACGCAACCGCGGCCAGCTTGCGCCGCATGGCTAGGCCATCGGCGTGATCATCTGGGCGGCGTGGTCGGCCAGGTGCCAGACATCCATGGTCATCAGCGCTGCGACCGGCGCGGCGCCCATGCCCTCGCCGCCGGCAGACTTGCCGAGCTCTTCGTCCTGCACGTAGTTGACCTTCGAGTCGGCGGCCGCCGCGACGGCCTCGAGCGCGGCGATCGCGTCGTCGGCGCTGGCGAACTCGGTGCTTGTCAGCGGGTTCTCGGGGCCGTCGTAGCCGCATGCGGTGCAGATGTTGGTCGCGAACATCATCTCGGCCGGGATCACGTGCTCCGCGACCGTGCGCGGCGACCAACCCGCCTCGCCGTCGTCCGCCGTGCCCTTCGGCGTCTCCCAGTTGCCCGCCGAGGCCGCGATCGCCACCTTCAGCGCCGCTCGCGCGCCCGCCACGCCCGCTCGAAGTTCGTCTGCTGTTGCCATGATGTGCTCCTTGGATCGTCCGATGATTCGGAGGTTTTTCGCTATCGCCAGCAGCATACGACAGGTCGCGTCTAGTCTGGCCGCGATGCAGTGCGCGATTGGCGCGATTGTCAGGAGTAGACATGGCCTTCGGAATCGGCTTGATCGGGGCGGGCGGCAATCAGCGGCTGCGCCACATTCCCGGCTTCCGCGAGATCGATGACCTCGAGATCGTCAACGTCGTGAACCGCTCGCGCGCCAGTGGCGAGGCCGTGGCCGCGGAATACGGCATCCCGCGCGTCTCTGAGAGCGTCGCGGAGCTGCTCGACGACCCCGAAGTCGACGCCGTCTCGATCGGCACCTGGCCCTACCGCCATCTCGAGTTCACCGCGGCGGCGCTCACGGCCGGCAAGCACGTGCTCTGCGAGGCGCGGATGGCGAACGACGCCGCGCAGGCCGAACAGATGCTGGCGGCGAGCCGCGCCCATCCCGACCTCGTCTCGCAGCTCGTGCCCGCGCCGTTCGACTTCCGGCTGGGCAAGACGATCAAGCGGCTGTGCGCCGACGGCTCGTTGGGCTCGATCCTCGAGGTCCATCTGACCCTGCTCAACGGCGGCGGGCTCGACCCGGAGGGGCCGCTGCACTGGCGCCACCGGACCGACTACTCGGGCAAGAACATGATGCAGCTGGGCATCTTCAACGAGACGATCCAGCGCTGGCTGGGCGACACCACGCGGGTCACCGCGCACGCCCGGACCTTCGTCACCTCGCGGGTCGACGGCGAGCGCGGCGAGCGGATGTCGATCGAGATTCCCGACAGCCTCGGCATCTTCGCCGACATGGCCAACGGCGCGCGCTGCACCTACCGCGTGAGCGCCGTGACCGAGGGCGCCCCCGGGCCGCCTTCGATTGAGATCTACGGCACCGCGGGCCGCATCCAGTGGCGCTTCGGCGACACCGGCGAGTGGCAACGCCACGGCGAAGAGCTCACCACAATCGAGCCCGACCCCGGCACAGCCCACGGCTGGCAGGTCGAGCAAGACTTCATCGACTCCGTCCGCGACGGCGCCGCAGTGACCCTCACAAACTTCGAGGACGGCGTCCGCTACATGCGCTTCACGGATGCGGTGTGGGAGTCGTGGAGCGAGGGTCGGGCGGTCGACGTGGCGCCCCTCGAGTAGCGCGTCAAGCGCGTCTCCCGCACCGCGCGCGAGCCGACTGGAGCGCATCGCCCGGTGATACGGTGGCCGCGATGGCCACCATCGAGTCGGTCCACATCCGCGGTTTTCGCTCGCTCGCCGACGTTCGGATCGACGGCCTTCCCCAGGTCTCCGTGTTGATCGGCGCCAACGGCTCGGGCAAGTCGAACCTCATTCGCTTCTTCGAGCTGCTCAGCTGGATGCTCAAGTCTCGCCGGCTCGCGGAGTTCGTCGCACGTCAGGGCGGCGCGGACGATCAGCTCTTCCGCGGTCGCCGCGTCACGCCGCAGATCGAAGCAACCGTGTCAATCCGCACCGACGCGGGACGCAATGACTATCGGTTTGCCCTCGTCTGGAGTCAGGGCGACCGGTTTATTTTCACGGAAGAGGCGCTGCGATTTTCCGGGATCGGGCATGAGACTGAGGCGCCGTGGCAACCGCTCGGTAGCGCGCACGCCGAAGCGCGAATCGTTGAGGCGGCGCAGGGCGCGGGCAGTCCGGCGGTAAACGCGACGACCGCGAGCACGATCTTGTATCTGTTGCGTAACTGCGCCGTCTACCAGTTTCACGACACGTCCGACGCGTCGCGATTTAAGCAGCGATGGGACATCGAGGATTGCGCCCAGCTGCGTACACACGGCGGGAATCTCGCCGCGATCCTGCTCCGGCTTGAGCGCGAAGATGTGCGACAGTACGACTGGATCTGCCGCCAGATCGGCAGGATTTTGCCCGTCTTCGACCGCTTCGACATCACAGATGACAACGGCACGGCGTTGCTGCGCTGGAAGCCGAAGGGAAGCGACAAAACGATCGGCGCGCATCTGACCTCTGATGGGTCCCTGCGATTCTTCGCGCTCGTGACACTGCTCAACCTGCCCCCGCAGATGCTGCCCGACGTGCTGTTGCTGGACGAACCCGAACTGGGGCTGCATCCCGCGGCTGTGGAGCTGATCGGCCAGATGATCCTGGACGTCGGTCGCGAGCGTCAGGTGATTGTGGCGACTCAGTCACCCGCGCTCGTCGACGTATTCGACCTGGACCAGGTGATCGTGATGGACCTGGAGGACGGTCAGACGAAGTCCCGCGGGCTCGACTCAGCCGAGTACCAACAGTGGCTCGCCGACGACTACACGCCGAGTGAGCTGTGGAACATGAACCTGCTCGGCGGGCGTCCTTGATCCGCTTGGCGATCGTGGTCGAGGGCAGGACGGAAGAAGAGTTCGTCAAGAAGGTGCTGTCCGGTCACTTGAGCGAACACGGCGTGTTGACCACCCCCATCGAAATCGGGCCGCCCGGGCGCAAGGGTGGACGTGTCACGGTCGATCGGGTCGCCGCACAGGTGTGGCGGCTGGTTCAGAACTTCGACGCGATCACGACCTTGGTCGACTTCTATGGCTTTCAGGATCGCCCGACGGATGACATCGATGAGCTGCAATCCCAAATTGACGCTGCTTGCCAGCCGGTCGCAAGCCGGCCGCTGCGCCCTGACCGCGTGTTCGCCTACGTGCAGCGACACGAGTTTGAGGCGTTGTTGTTCTCCGATGTGAGTGCGTTCCGCGCAGCGCCGATCACCTCCGAAGAGGCGATCCTCAGGCTGGAATCGGTGCGGCGGGAATATCCCAGCCCCGAGGACATCGACGACGGCCGCGACACCGCCCCAAGTAAGCGAATCGACGCGGCTCTTCCGGGCTACCGCAAACCGACGCACGGCATTGCGGTGGCCACAGATGTCGGGATCGACGCGATGAAGCGGGAGTGTCCGCGTTTCGCCGCGTGGCTGACGCGGCTCGAATCACTTGGGTTGGGCGAAGACGCGACCTGATCGCGCTCGGCGCGAGCCCACGGCTACGTCAGTCCTCCGAGCCACTCGAGCAGGATCTTGTTCAGCTCGTCCGGCTCCTCCTGCTGGGTCCAGTGGCCGCACTCCTCGATGTGGCCGCGGCTGAGGTTGGGGATCCAGTCCTCCATGCCGTGCGACATCGCGGGCAGCAGCACCGGATCGCGGCCGGCGGTGACCATCAGCGCCGGCTGGTTGATGTTCTCCTCGGGCAGCGTCCCGCTCCACTCCCAGTTGCGGCCGTGATTGCGATACCAGTTGAGACCGCCGCGGAAGCCCGTGCGCTCGAACGTCTCGACGAACGTATCGAGGTCCTCTTCGGTGAGCATGATGCTGCGCGGGGCCGTTTCGGGCGCGCCGACGAACAGCCCGCCGCGCTCCCGCACGCCGGCCGTGCCCGCAAGCGCGTCCATCCCATCCACTGGCTTGGATGTGCGCAGCAGCAGCGTGAAGACGCGGCGCACGTTCGCGCTCAGTTCCGCCTCGGCCACGCCTGGCTCCTGGAAGTAGAGCTGGTAGTCAAAACGCCCGGGGTCCATCTTCATCGCATCGAGCGGGTTCATCGGCGCGCGCCGCGAGGCCGGCGTGTTGATTCCGGCGACCGCGCGCATGCGCTCGGGATGGTGTTGGGCCATGTTCCAGACCACCGCGCCGCCCCAGTCGTGACCGACGAACACGGCCGTCGCTTCGCCCAGCGCGTCGAGCAGCGCGGCCATATCGGCGCAGATCGCCTCGAGCGTGTAGTCCTCGATCGCCTCCGGCGCGTCGGTGCCGCCGTACCCGCGCATGTCAGGCGCGATCGCTCTGAAGCCCGCCTCCGCGAGCGCGGGGATCTGATGCCGCCACGAGTACCACAGCTCCGGGAAACCGTGGCACATCACGACCGCCGGACCGCTGCCAGCCTCGGCGACGTGCATGTTGATCCCGGTCGAGAGCTGAACCGTCGAGTGCGCGATCTCAGTCATGAGATGGGGTGGGAGCTGGGCGCTGTGGCTCCGCCGGCTGGGCAGCGATAGAGGCAGCGACGGCTTGTCTAATGAACTGAGTCACGCGGCCGTCGCACTGCTCGGCCGCATCGAAGAGTGCTTCCAGCTCTACGCCCTCGAAGCGCATCTCGATAATGGCCGCGACAGGCTTGATCACCTCAACCTCGATCTCCTCCCACTCGTCCATGTCGGGAGCCTGCTCGCGCAGGTCAGCCAGGCGAGCGAACACCGCTTGTTTGATGAATTCGTCCGTTCCCTCGCAAGCAAGTCGCTCGCCTTCAAGCAGGGCGCGCACTTCGTCCGGGCTGAATTCGACCTGGACGAGTCCACCGATTGGCTCCGGCACTCGATATCCAGCTTGTTCAATCTGTTCGCGCGTGTATCGCTGTGTCGTCATTGGCTTGCGCTAGAACGCCGATATCGGGTGCGATCTGCGTTCTGAGCAAACCATCCCCTCACGACATGTGATCCACCGTCTTGGTCAGGATACTCCAGAACGAAGGTGAGCAGGCGACCGCTGCGATCGGGGCCGATCAATTTGAGCCGCGGCGGTTGTTCGTAGAGCGAGCCGTCAGGGCGAAACGTCAGCCGCCGCTTCTGGCGGCGCACGATGCATTGACCGCTCCTGACCTCCTCGGCGTGACGCATTGTCAGCCCATGACGCGCTAGCTTGTCGTCCGTCACCTCGTTCGCCGTCAGGTGGCGGATTCGTGGTCGCATCTCGCTCCGTCCGCACAGATTGTATCCCGACCACTCGTTCTAGGTTGTGTGCAGGAGGTGAACGAGTAGCTGAGTTTCGAGCTGCTCTCACCGCTGCCGAGCGCGACTCGTCCTTGTGTCGCGCTGTGGGGCGATCCGATCCGTGCCGTAAGAGATTGGAGCCCAGCACATGAGTGACATTGACTCCCCAAACTGGTCCGAGATCGACGCCGACGCCATCCGCAGCGGGGTCGCAGCCGCGATCGACGAGGCCGAGCGGCGCGTCGACGCGATCGCCTCGGTACCCGATGGCCGGCGCGACTTCGAGAACACGGTGCTCGCGCTCGACGGCATCTCGGACCTGATCGGACAGGCGAGCGGGCAGTTCGGATTCCTCTCGCAGGTTGCGGCCGATCCTGCTCTCCGCAGCGTGGCCCACGAGCAGGAGGAGCGCCTCAACGTGTTCGCCAGCGGCCTCGGCTTTCGCGCGGAGATCGACCGCGCGCTCAAGGCCTACGCGACCCGCGCCGAGACTCAGGCCCTACCCGACGATGCGGCCCGGCTGCTCGAGTTCGCCCTGCGCGACTACCGCCGCAACGGCTTCGAGCTGCCGGCTCAGGAACGCGACGCCGTGCAGGAGCTGCACGAGCGATTGGTCCGGCTCGGCATCCAGTTCCGCCGCAACATCGACGACTACGAGGACCACGTCACGGTCTCGCGCAGGCAGCTGAGTGGACTGCCCGATTCGTACATCGAGCGGCTCCAGCGCAGCGAGCAGCACGGCGCGACCAGCTACCGCGTCTCGCTCGACTACCCCGAGCTGCACCCCTTCCTCGACTCCGCCGACGACGGCGAGCTGCGACGCGAGCTCTTCCTCAAGAACCACAACAAGTCAGCCGGCGACAACATCGCGCTGCTCGAAGAAGCGATCGGCGTGCGCGACGAGATCGCGCGGCGGCTCGGCTATCCCTCCTGGGCCGCCTACGTGCTCGAACTGCGGATGGCCAAGTCGCCCGACAACGTGATGGAGTTCCTCACCGACCTCGAGGGTCGGCTCGGCGCGAAGCTTGCAGCCGACCTCGACCTGCTCAAGCGCGAGCAGGAGCGCCGCACCGGCGCGTCGGGCGACGTCAACATCTGGGACTGGCGCTACTACACCAACCGCGTGCTGCTCGAGGAGCACCAGGTCGACCCCTTCGAGGTCGCCGCCTACTTCCCGCTCGATGCCGTGCTGGAGGGCATGTTCGATGTCTATCAGCGGCTCGTCGGCGTGACGTTCGTGCCCCGCGACGACGCCTCAGCCGAGGCCTGGCATCCCGACGCTCGGCCCTTCGACATCGTCGACAACGCCAGCGGCGAGACGTTGGCGCGCTTCTACATGGACCTGCACCCGCGGCCGGGCAAGTTCGGCCACGCGGCCGCCTTCACGCTGCGCGGCGGGCGCGACCTCGCCGGCGGCGGCTACCAACGCCCCGTCTCGGCGATCGTCGCCAACTTCACCAAGCCGACCGAAAGCTCGCCCTCGCTGCTGCGCCACACCGAGGTGGTCACGCTCTTCCACGAGTTCGGACACATCCTGCACCAGACGCTGACGCGCGCGCGCTTCACCCGCTTCTCCGGCACCCGCGTCGAACGCGACTTCGTCGAGGCGCCCTCGCAGATGCTCGAGCACTGGTGCTGGGAGCGCGGCGTGCTGGCCGGCTTCAGCCGACACTGGCAGACCGGCGACCCGCTGCCCGCCGACCTGATCGACCGGCTGATCGCGGCCAAGTACGTGAGCAGCGGGATCGCCACGCTGCGGCAGGTCTACTTCGCACGCCTCGACCTCGCCTACCACGGCCCCGGCGCGAGCAAGGACACGGACGCGATCGCGCGCGAGCTGCACCCCATCACCGGCTTCGCCTTCCCGTCCGACACGCACTTCCAGGCCGGCTTCGGCCACCTCTTCGGCTACGACGCGGGCTACTACGGCTACCTCTGGTCGCGCGTCTACGGCGACGACATGTTCACCCGGTTCGAGGGCTCGGCGGCATCGCCGGAGTCCGTCGGTCGTGAATACCGCTCAGGAATCCTCGAGCGAGGCGGCGCCATCGATGGCGAGCAGCTAGTCCGCAGCTTCCTCGGCCGCGACCCATCCCCCGAAGCCTTCCTCCGCGACCTCGGCCTGGGAACGAGCTGATTCCTGTTCGCCAGGCCTCAAGAAGTTCAGAGCAATCCCATTCTCTGGACGTGCTTCTCTAGCGCCCGCTCTCGCTCTTCGTACTCTTCGGCGTGAGTTGCCCAGTATCGCATGAGGCCGTCGACCTCTTCTTTACTGCCTACCACGTATCCGCAGCGTTGACACCTCCACCCGGTCATCCCGAGGCGACTTCCGAACAATGAGCGAATTCCGATGTCGCCATCCGAATCTGTGCCTATCAACGTATGACTGCAGATGTTCTTGGCCTGATGTCGGCGGCGCTCGTGCCTGTCGCGCAGCCACTCGTTGAGGTCAAAATGCACTCGGAGGCTTAAAATCGTCAGAACCGCGCCGACGAAACCGATGATTGCCCACCCATAGTCTGGCATCTGTCAACCGCCTATTGCCATCCGGCCGCGCTTGTTGTTCTCTGCGCGCAGCCCGCTGAGGGTTAGGTGATTCGACTTGATTCGGTTGCATGGTCCGCAGAGGAGAAGCCGGTTCGAGATGTGGTTGAGGCCGCCATCGGAGCGGGGCGTGTTGTGGTCGAGTTCGAGATAGAGCGGGTCGTCGAAATGCCGGTCGCAGCCAGCGCAGACGACGCCGTTCTGTTCCATTAGAAAGCTCTTCATTTCGGCGCGGCTCATTTTGGGTCCGGGGGGTCCGGCGATCTGCACCTTCAGCTTCAACAGTGGCGCAGCCTCCTCCTCATCGTCGGTGCGTACCGGTGGGGCGGTCGAGTAGCCGACCTCTGCGATGCTGAACATCCGGCCGCCCGTTTCGCCATCGGGCGCCGCGAGCCCAGCGGTTTGCAGCCGCTGGATGACCATTTCGTGCGCCTTGTCCCAGATGTCCATCCCCACCCATTGGCGTCCGAGGCCTTCGGCTGCGATGGGAGTTGTGGCGCAGCCGCAGAATGGATCAAGCACAAAGTCGCCCTCGTTGCTCGACGCCGCAATGATGCGTCGATACAGGTCGAGGGGTTTCTGCGTTGGGTAGCCCGTGTGACTCTTACCGTACGGCCTAGGTATACCTCGCCACCAGTCCTCAACGACCTTGCCTTTGGGGTCGGGCTTGTAGGTCTTGCCAGGTGCACGCGTCTCGTCTCCTGCGAAGACGGTGGCCTTGTAATCCGAGTCGTACGGCACGCGTACGTCGTCCTTGTTAAAGGTGTAAGTGTCGGACTTGCTGTATCGCAGAATGATGTCGTGCTTCTTTGGAAAATCGCTGCGAGGTTGTCCGCCGCCTGAGTAGCACCACACAATCTCGTTCCGAAAGTTATCCCGCCCAAAGATCGCATCTAGCAGTGATTTGAGGTAGTGGCTTGCCGTCGGATCAGAGTGCAGGTATAGGGTGCCGTCGTTGCGAAGCACGCGATGCATCTCCATCAGCCGGACGCCCATGAAGCACAGGAACGCGCCCATGTCGTCACCCCAAGTCAATCGCGACCAGTCGATCACAGCCCATGCCGCGGGCCAGTCATCTTGGATCGCATCGATCCAGTCTTGGTTGACATCTTTGTCCCGGCGCCAGCGGTCCTGGAATTTGGCCCCCGTTGCCAGACCACCCGGCGTCGCATTGAATGCCCTGTTCTTGTTGAACGGCGGATCCGTGGCGATCAGATGTACGGTTTCTGAGTTTATCCCGCGCAGGAAGGGCAGGTTGTCGCCGTGGAAGAGAGTGCGGTTGCCAAAGTTCGGTGTGCCTGCCATCGTCGCTCCTGCTCCGAATGGTTGCGCGCAGCGCGCGCTTAGAATACACGTTCGGAGGTCGGTGGGGCAATTGGGCGGTGAGGCGTCCTCCCCCTCGGCCTGCGGCATCTCCCCCGCGGGGGGCGAAGCGGGAATGCTTGGGGATTCGCGCACGAGGGCGGATGCTGCGACGGAGTCCCTGCGCGGCGATGACGGAGGGGCTCTGGCGCGGCGGGTATCATCGGGAGCGGCCTGCGCAGCGGGCCACACTGACCGACCAACTGCGCGACCCCGTCGCGTCACCCTGAGGAGGAGCCGACATGCCCGAATTGAACTCGATTGAGCAGGCCAAGGAACACTTCGGCGCGCTGCTCGAGGCTCAGCAGGCGCGAGTCGACCTGATCAAAACCCAAGGCGTCCCAACCGACTACACCAAGCTCGACACGATCACCATCGGCGTGCTCGGCGGCGACGGCATCGGACCCTCCATCGCCCGTGAATCCCAGCGCGTGCTCGAAGAGCTGCTGATCGAGCCGGTCGCCTCCGGCCGAGTCATCTTCCGCACCATCGACGGCCTCACCATCGAACGCCGCGCCGAAGAACTCGCCGCCATCCCCGAGGCCGTGCTCGCCGAAATCAACGAGTGCGATGTGACCTTCAAGGGCCCCACCACGACCCCCGAGCAGGGCGACGGCTGGCCCAACATCGAGAGCGCCAACGTCGCGATGCGCAAGGTCCTCGACCTGTTCGCCAACGTGCGACCGGTGCGCGTCCCCGCCGAGGGGATCGACTGGACCTTCTTCCGCGAGAACACCGAAGACCTCTACGCCGTCGGCAGCGAGGGCCTCAGCCTCGGCGACCTCAACGTCGACTTCAAGATCCTCTCCAACCCCGGCAGCGAGCGGATCATCCGCGCCGCTTTCGAGTTCGCCCGCCAGAACGGCAAGACCAGCGTCACCGTGGTGACCAAGGCCAACGTGATCAAGACCACCGACGGCGCGTTCCTCGACGCAGCCCGCCGCGTCGCCGTGGACTACCCCGAGATCGAGTGGGAGGGCTGGTACATCGACATCATGACCGCGAAGCTGGTCGACCCCAAGCGTCGCGCCAACTTCCAGGTCTTCGCGCTGCCCAACCTCTACGGCGACATCCTGACCGACGAGGCGGCCGAGTTCCAGGGCGGCGTCGGCACCGCCGGCGCGGCCAACATCGGGACCAAGACCGCGATGTTCGAGGCGATCCACGGCTCCGCGCCGCGGATGGTCCGCGAAGGCCGCGACATCTACGCCGACCCCTCCTCGATGCTGCGCGCCGGCGCAATGCTGCTCAGCCACATCGGCTACGTCGAGCTCGGTCAGCGCCTCGAAAAGGCGATGGACCTCTGCGGGCAGTACGAAAAGAAACTGGTCATGACGGGCCGCGACACCGGCGCGACGACCGCCGACTACGGCGCCTACGTCGTCGATACGGTGCGTGATTCGCAGCTCGAGGCCCGCTGGGATGAGGCGATCGCGCAGGTCAGAACGGGCGGCTGAGCCGCCCAGCCATGGCGACCGCCATCGACCAACGCTGACCAAATCCGACCAACACTGAACGCCACCACACACTGACGGAGTGCGCCGTGAGCCGCAGTCTGCGTGATCAATTGCGAGATGCCCGGCACGTCGCCGAGCGCGCCGAACAGGGCCGCCGCGTGGCCGTCGAACGGGCCAACGTCTACGACAAACGCGAACACGCCACCGCCGCGCGCGCGGCCGAAGCCCAGGCGCGCGCGGAAAAGCTGGCCGATCGGCTGGCGACCGCCGGCCAGGACGTCGAGCCGCTGCGCGCCCAGGTCGCGGAGCTCAGCGCCGCGCTGGAGCATGCGACGTCGGAGCTGGCCGTCCAGACCGCCGCCGCCGAAGACAAGGCCGAAACCGAGGCCACGCTGGCCGTCACCCAGGAATCGCTGAGCACAGCCGAAGCCGACCGGACGCGGCTGACCGCGCAGGTTGACGATCTGCAGACGCGGCTGGCGACCGCGGAAGCAACGGCGCTAGAAGCCACCACCAGCGCCGCCGCCGCCGAGGCTCACGCCGCCGGCGTGGTCGAGGAACATGAGACCGCGTTCGACGAGCGGCGCCGCGAGATGAACCGCCTGCGCCGCGAGCACGAGAAGGCGACGCAGGCCGCGAGCGCCGCGGAGGCCGAACTCGAACAGCTGCGCAGCAGCGGTCTACGCGGGCTGCTGCGCGGGAAGCGCTGATCCTGGTCGACCTTCAGCCCGCTCCCCCGCGTGGCGCGCGTGACACAGTGTCGAGACGAGCGTCCGCCGAACGTAGCTACGCTGAATCGGTAGCCCGGAGGGCCCAAGGTGCGTCCCAAGCTGCTTGATCTCGCCGCCCGCCGCGCCGTCGTGCTCGACGGCGCCACCGGTACCGGCATCCAGGCGATGGACCTCCCCCTCTCGGACTTCGAGGGTCTCGAGGGTTGCAACGAAGTCCTCAACGTGAGCTGCCCGCAGGCCATCGAGGCGCTGCATATCTCCTACCTCGAGGCGGGCGCCGACGCGCTGCTGACCAACACCTTCGGCGCATCCTCGATCACGCTTGCCGAATACGACATCGCGGCACGCACACGCGAGATCAACGCCGCCGCCGCACGTCTCGCCCGCGCCGCCGCCGATCGCTTCGCGACCGCCGACGCGCCGCGCTTCACGATCGGCTCGATCGGCCCCGGCACCAAGCTGCCCAGCCTCGGGAACATCGACTTCGACGAACTGCACGCCGCCTACCTCGAACAGGTCCACGGGCTGCTCGACGGCGATGTCGATGCACTGCTGGTCGAGACGGTCTACGACCTCCTGCAGGGCAAAGCCGCGATCCTCGCCTGCCGCGACGCCCTGACCGAGCGCGGTCTCGACACCCCCATCTTCGCCACCGTCACGATCGAAACGACCGGTCAGATGCTGGTCGGCACCGAAATCGGCGCGGCGCTGACGGCGCTCGCCCCGCTCGGGCTCGCCGGGATCGGGCTGAACTGCGCCACCGGTCCCGACCTGATGCACGAACCGCTGCGGTTCCTCGCCGAGAGCGCCCCGCTGCCGTTGCTCTGCTCGCCCAACGCGGGCCTGCCCCACGTCGAGGACGGCCAGACCGTCTACGACCTCACGCCCGACGCGCTCGCCGAGGCGCACATCAGCTTCATTCGTGACTACGGCGTCAGCATCGTTGGGGGCTGCTGCGGCACCACCGCCGAGCACGTCCGCGCGGTCAAGGACGCTGTCCAGGGCGTCGAACGGGCGCGACGCGATCCCCGTCTCCCGGCGGCCGCATCGTCGCTGTTCAGCGCCGTGCCCTATCGCCAGGACGCTTCGTTCCTGATCGTCGGCGAGCGTGCCAACGCCAACGGCTCGCGCCGCTTCAAGCGCCTGCTCGATGAAGATCAGTGGGAGCAGATGGCCAACGTCGTGCGCGACCAGGCCGGCGAGGGCGCGCACGTCGTCGACATCTGCGTCGACTTCGTCGGCCGCGACGGCGTGCCCGACATGGACGAGCTGGTGCGCAAGGCGCGCGGGCTCTCGACGCTGCCGCTGATGCTCGACTCGACCGAGCCGCCGGTGATCGAGGCCGGCCTCAAGCTCCTCGGCGGCAAGGCGATCGTCAACTCGATCAACCTCGAAGACGGCGGCACGCGGCTCGACCAGACGCTCTCCGCGGCCGTGCGCTACGGCGCCAGCGTCGTCGCGCTCTCGATCGATGAGGTCGGCCAGGCCCGCACCTGCGAGCGCAAGGTCGCGATCGTCGAGCGGCTCTACGAGATCGCCACCAACGATTACGGCCTGCCGCCCGAGGACCTGTTCTTCGACGCGCTGACGATGCCGCTGGGCAGCGGGCAGCAAGACCTGCGCCGCGACGCGATCGAGACGCTCGAGGCGATCCGCGAGATCACCCGCCGCTTCCCGCGCTCACAGACGATCCTCGGCGTCAGCAACATCTCGTTCGGCCTCAGCCCGGCGGCGCGGCAGGTGCTCAACAGCGTCTTCCTGCAGGAGGCGGTCGAACACGGCCTGTCGGCCGCGATCGTGCACGCTGCCCAGATTTTGCCCGCGCACCAGATCGACGAGCAGCATCGCCAAGCCGCCCAGCGGCTGATTCACGACGAATGGGTCGATGGGGCGGACCCGCTGACCGAGTTCATGGCCCTGTTCGAGGGCGTCTCGGTGCGCCGCGACGAGAGCGACATCGCCGAGCTGACGGTCGAGCAGCGCCTGCACCGCCGCATCGTCGACGGCCTGCGCGACGGCCTGCACGACGACCTCGACGAAGCGCTCGCGGCGCGCTCGGCGATCGAGATCATCAACGGCCTGCTGCTGCCCGCGATGCAGGAGGTCGGCGATCTCTTCGGCGCGGGCAAGATGCAGCTGCCCTTCGTGTTGCAATCGGCCGAGACGATGAAGTCCTCGGTCTCCTGGCTCGAGCCGCACATGGAGAAGGCCGACGCGGCGGGCAAGGGCACGATAGTGCTCGCGACCGTGCGCGGGGATGTGCACGACATCGGCAAGAACCTCGTCGACATCATTCTCAGCAACAACGGCTTCAGCACCGTCAATCTCGGCATCAAGCAGCCGATCGGCCCGATCATCGAGGCCGCGATCGAGCATGATGCGGACGCCATCGGCCTCTCCGGGCTGCTGGTCAAGTCGACGCTGGTGATGAAGGAAGACCTCGAGGAGCTCAACCGCCGCAGCCTCGCCGACCGCTGGCCGATTCTGCTCGGCGGCGCGGCGCTGACCCGCGCCTACGTCGAATCCGACCTGCGCGAGCGCTTCGAGGGCCGCGTCTGGTACGGCCAGGACGCCTTCGAGGGCCTGCGAATCATGAACGCCCTGGCCGACGGCGACCCGCCCGACCACGCCCCGGTCGCCCGCCGTGCGAAGCCCAAACGGGCCGCGACCGCCGTCGCCGAGCGCCGGGAGGTCGCCCCGGTCGCCGAGATTCCCGTGCCCCCGTTCTGGGGCACCCGCGTCGTGCGCGGGCTCGCGCTCGCCGAGCTTTTCCCCTACATCAACGAGACCACCCTCTTCCGCGGGCAGTGGGGCTTCCGCAGCCGCGACGGTCAGGACGCCTGGGCCGCGGTCGTCGAGCAGGAGGCGCGGCCCGCGCTGCGCCGGCTCCAGGCCGAAGCGCTCAGCTCGGGCATCCTCGAACCCGCCGTCGTCTACGGCTATTTCCCCGCGCAGTCATCCGGCGACGATCTGATCGTCTACCGACCCGACGCTGCGGGCGAACTCGTCCGCTTCAGCTTCCCGCGCCAGGACGGCAAGCAGGGGCTCTGCCTCTCCGACTACTTCAGCTCCGTCGAATCGGGCCGCATGGACGCGGTCGGCTTCCACGTCGTCACGATGGGGCGCCGCGTCTCCGAGCACACCGCCGAGCTGTTCGCCGCCGACCGCTATCAGGACTACCTCTACTGGCACGGCTTCGGCGTCGAGCTGGCTGAGGCGCTGGCCGAGTTCTGGCATCGCCGGATGCGCGCCGAGTTGGGCATCGCCGACGCGGACGGCCCGACTCCGCAGGACCTCTTCAAGACCACCTACCGCGGCGCGCGCTACTCATTCGGCTACCCCGCCTGCCCGAATCTCGAGGACCAGGTGCAGCTCTGGCGCATCCTCGAGCCCGAGCGGATCGGCGCGACGCTCTCCGAGGAGTGGCAGATCGAGCCCGAGCAATCGACCTCCGCGCTAATCGTCCACCACCCCGATGCGCACTACTTCACCATCTGAGCGACGGGCCGAGACATGCGCTAAGCCACGCGCCCTCGCCGAAGTCCCGTCTGTCCTCGGGAGCATGACCCAGCGGCCACGCTTGGGTAACGTTCGCTTGCGCGGAGGAGCGTGATGGCCGACCTCTATCGACCACCGTGGATGCAGGGCTCCGGGCCGATCCGGCGGCTCGTCGTCGTGCCGACCCTGCGCTTCATGCAGGTCGAGGCCGCCGGCGGGATCGTGCTCGTCGTCGCCGCCGTCATCGCGATGATCTGGGCCAACGCCGCGCACGATCTCTACGAAGACTTCTGGCACGCCCAGATCACGATCGACCTCGCGATCTGGTCCTTCGAAGAGAGCCTCCAGCACGTCGTCAACGACGTGCTGATGGTCGTCTTCTTCCTCGTCGTGGGCGCCGAGATCAAGCGCGAGGTCGTGCATGGCGAGCTGCAGCACATGCGCCAGGCTGCGCTTCCGATCGCCGCGGCGCTGGGCGGAATGATCGTCCCCGCTGCCGTCTACGCCGCGTTCAACGCAGGAGGCCCGGGCGTCTCGGGCTGGGGCATTCCCGTCGCGACCGACATCGCCTTCGCGCTCGGCGTGCTGGCCCTGGTCGGACCGCGCGTGCCCGTGCAGCTCAAGATCTTCCTCCTCACGCTCGCCGTCGCCGACGATGTCGGCGGCATCCTGATCATCGCGATCTTCTACACCGAATCGATCCGGCTCGAGTGGTTGCTCGGGATGGTCGGCGCGGTCGCGTTCCTGCTGGCGGCCAAGCGCCTCGGCGTGCGCCACTTCGGGGTGCACGCGATCGGCGGCGTCTTCCTCTGGCTGACGCTCTGGGAGGCAGGCATCCACTCCACGCTCGCCGGCGTCATCCTCGGCCTGATCGTCCCCGCTCACTCGCTCTACAACTACGACGGCACGGCACGGCGGATCGATTACTTCCTCCAACGTCTGCGCCACGCCGTCGGTGACGAGGATCCGAGCGTCGCCGAAGCCGACTCTCAGGAGGCGTTGCGCGGCGTGCGCCACGTCGCGCACGAGGGTCTCAGTCCGCTCGAACGCCTCGAAGAGGCGATGGCGCCGATCGCGGCGTTCTTCGTCGTGCCGCTCTTCGCCCTGGCCAACGCCGGGATCAGGATCACCGGCGACAGCATCTCCGACGCCGTCAGCTCCAACATCGCCTGGGGCATCTTTCTCGGTCTGTTGCTGGGCAAATTCGGCGGGATTCTGCTCGCCTCGGCGCTCGCGATTCGCTTCAGGATCGCGATCAAGCCTCCCTCGCTGACCTGGATGCACCTGGCTGGCGCCGCGCTGCTCGCCGGGATCGGCTTCACCGTCGCCATCTTCATCGCCAATCTCTCGTTTGATCTCGACGATCCCTCAGGTGCGACCTCGCTCGAAGCGGCCAAGATGGGCATCTTCGCGGCCTCGATCATCGCGGCCCTGCTGGGCTACGCGGTGCTGCGGATCGCGACGGGCCGGCGCAGCGCGCCCTCGGAGGCGATCGTCGAAACCGATGCGCCCCCGGTCGCCGCGAGCGCCGACTGAGCGCCGACTGAGCTCCACCGGCCGACAGCCCGCCCCCCACGATGCGCTATCCTCCGAATGCACGCCGGAGTCCCGGTGTGTGCGCAGTGTGCGCGCAAGATGCTGCGCCAAGCGCCAAAATTAACGGTAGGAGGCGGGACACGTGCAAGCCGTCAAGTACGCACGCGCCGCCAGTGTCGAAGAGGCTTCCCGATTGCTCGCCGAAGGCGGCGTCGGGGCCCGTGTGCTGGCCGGTGGAACCGACGTGATCGTCCAGGCGCGTGAACGCACGCGCGACATCGATCTATTCGTCGACATCAAGCACATCCCGGAAGTCATGGCGCTCTCATATGACGCCGACTCCGGCCTGACCATCGGCGCGGCCACCCCCTGCTACGAGATCTACGCGAGCGAAACCGTCCGCGATCTCTACCCGTCGATCGTCGACTCGACCTCGCTGATCGGCGGCACGGCGATCCAGGGCCGCGCCAGCCTCGGCGGAAACCTCTGCAACTCCTCGCCCGCCGCCGACGGCATCCCCACGCTGATCGTGCTCGAGGCGACCGTCGAGATCGCCGGCCCCAACGGCCGCCGCAGCGTCGCCGTTGAGGACTTCTGCACTGCCCCCGGGCGCAACGTGCTGGAGACGGGCGAATTCGTCATCTCGCTCAACCTCCCGACCCCGGCCGCCGGCAGCGGCGCCCGCTTCCTCCGCTTCATCCCGCGCAACGAAATGGACATCGCCGTGACCAACGCGGCGACCCAGGTGCGGATTGAAGACGGCACGGTGACTTGGGCGCGCGTCTCGCTCGGCGCGGTCGCACCGACCCCGCTGCTCGTCGCCGACGCCGCAGCCGCACTCGTCGGTCAGCCGCTCAGCGACGAGACGATCGAAGCGGCCGCGGCCGCATCGCGCGCCGCCGCTGTCCCGATCACCGACATGCGCGGCTCAATCCGCCAGCGCCGCCACCTGTCGGGCGTGTTGACCGAACGAACCATCCGCCAGGCCGCCGAGCGCGCGGCCTAGACCCAACCAGGCCTGTTAGCCAGGCCGATCAACAGAAGTTCTCGTAGGGAGGCGCCACTGTGACCCAGACTTCGCCCGCAACGACGCACGTCGTCGTCAACACCACCATCAATGGTGAACCCACGGTCTTTCTCGCCAACGAGCGCGACAGCTTGCTTGAGGCGCTGCGTGACCGGATCGGAATGACCGGCGCCAAGGAGGGCTGCAACAACGGCAACTGCGGCGCCTGCTGTGTGAGTCTCGACGGCCGGATCGTCAACTCCTGCCTCGTGATGGCCGCGGAAGTCGAAGGCTCCGAGGTGCGCACCGTTGAGGGCCTCGCCGAGGGCGACCAGCTCTCGACGCTGCAGACCGCCTTCCTCGAAGAGGCGGCGCTACAGTGCGGCATCTGCACCCCGGGCTTCCTGATCGCCGCCGAGGCGCTGCTCGAGCAGAACCCCGACCCCAGCGAGCACGAGATTCGCTACTGGCTGGCCGGCAACCTCTGCCGCTGCACTGGCTACGACAAGATCATCCGCGCCGTCCAGCTCGCCGCCAGCCGCGCGTAGCGCAACGAGCAGCACAACCAGCCGTACAACCAGTCGCTGAACCCGCCTGAACGGCGCCGAACAGACTGAACACCGAAGGGACACCCGCAATGGTTACCGCCGACCGTCAGCAGACACAGTACAAAGTCATCGGCACCCGACCGATCCGTCACGACGGCGTCGACAAGGTCACGGGCGCCGCGCAGTACGGGGCCGACATCACGCTGCCGGGCATGCTCTACGGGCGCGTCCTGCGCAGCCCCCACGCGCACGCAAAGATCCTCAGCATCGACACCAGCGCGGCCAAGGCGCTGGCTGGCGTCAAGGCCGTGATCACCAACGCCGACTTCCCCCGCGCGTCCGATCAGGTGATCGACACCGGCGAAGGCTCCGCGCAGCTCAACTGGCTGCTCGACAACGTGATCGCCTCCGACAAGGTGCTCTACAAGGGCCACGCCGTCGTCGCCGTCGCCGCGACCGACCACCACATCGCCGAGGACGCCCTCGAGCTGATCACGGTGGAATACGAAGTGCTCCCGCCCGTCCTCGACGTGCGCGACGCGATGCTCGACACCGCGCCCAAGCTGCACGCCGGCATGAAGACCGGCGAGATGGACGGCTCGACGAGCGACAGCGACAGCAACACCGCCTCGCACCTGCGCTTCGCCAAGGGCGACATGGACGCCGGCTTCGCCGAGGCCGATGTCGTGATCGAGCGCGAATACGAAACCTCGATGGCCCACCAGGGCTACATCGAGCCGCAGAACGGCACCGCCTACTGGCGCGCCGATGGCACGCTCGACGTCTGGACCAGCACGCAGGGCTCGTTCGTGGTGCGCGACTCCGTCGCCCCGCTCGTGCAGCTCTCACCCTCGCAGGTCAAGGTCACGCCGATGGAGATCGGCGGCGGCTTCGGCGGGAAGATTCCCGTCTACCTCGAGCCGCTGGCCGCGATCCTCTCGCGTGAGACCGGCCGCCCGGTCCAGCTGACCATGAACCGCGAAGAGGTCCTGCTGGCCACCGGCCCAACCTCGGGCACCTACATGCGGGTCAAGATCGGCGCCAAGCGCGACGGCACGCTGACCGCCGGCGAGGTCTACCTCGCCTTCGAGGCCGGCGCTTACCCCGGCTCCCCCGTCGGCGCCGGCGCCATGTGCGCCCTCGCTCCCTACGACATCCCCAATCAGGTCATCGACGGCTACGACGTGGTCGTCAACAAGCCGAAGACTGCCGCCTACCGCGCGCCCGGCGCGCCCCAGTCGGAGTTCGCGACAGAGGCCGTGATCAACGAGCTGGCCGAGCAGCTGCAGCTTGACCCGCTCGAGCTGCGGCTCAAGAACGCCTGCGTCGAGGGCGCATCGCGCGCCGACGGCTTCACCTACGGCATCATCGGCAACGTCGACTGCATGGAGACGGCGCAGAGCAGCTCGCACTGGAACTCTGAGCTGTCCGGCCCCAACCAGGGTCGTGGCATCGCCCAGGGCTTCTGGTTCAACATCGGCTTCGAGTCCAGCGCCTACGCGCAGGTCAACGGCGACGGCAGCGTCCCGCTGGTGCTCGGCTCGACCGACATCGGCGGCACCCGCGCCTCGATCGCCATGCAGCTCGCCGAGACGCTCGGCATCACCGCCGAGGCCGTGCACCCGCACGTGGTCGACACCAACAGCGTCGGCTACACGATGGTCACCGGCGGCAGCCGCACCACCTTCGCCGGCGGCTGGGCCGCCTACGAGTGCGCCATGGACATTCGCAGTCAGATGGAAGCGCGCGCCGCGCAGATCTGGGAGGTCGACGCGGCCGACGTGACCTATGGCGACGACGCCGTGATTCGCGGCCCCGCGGATGACGATGGCAACGAGCGCTCGTTCACCTTCCAGGAGTTGGCCGGACAGCTGCAGGCCAGCGGCGGCCACATCGTCGGCCGCGCGGATGTCAACAAGACCTCCTCCGGTCCCGCCTTCGCGACGCACATCGTCGATGTCGAGGTCGACCCCGAGACCGGCAAGGTCGAGATTCTTCGCTACACCGCCATCCAGGACGCCGGCACCGCGATTCACCCCGCATACGTCGAAGGACAGATGCAGGGCGGCGCGACGCAGGGCATCGGCATGGCGCTGAACGAGGAGTACTACTACGACGAGACGGGCGACCTGAAAAACGCCAGCCTGCTCGACTACCGCATGCCCACCGCGCTCGACCTGCCGATGATCGACGCGATCATCGTCGAGGTGCCCAACCCCGGGCACCCCTACGGCGTGCGCGGCGTCGGTGAAGTCCCGATCATCCCGCCGGCGCCGGCCATCCAGGCCGCGATCGCCGACGCCATCGGCCTGCGCATGAGCGCGCTGCCGATGTCGCCGCGCGCGATCCTCGAGGCAACGCTGCCTGCGGAGGACTAAGCAAGCCGCTCATACACCGCAGAGCGGCGGAGCATCACCGTGGTCAAGGTCTTGATCCCGGTGATGCTCCGCACGCTCAGCGACGGCGACGCCGAGATTCTGGCCACCGGCCATAACCTGCGCAGCGTGATCGCCGATGTCGGCGAGCGCTACCCCAGGCTCTCCGCCCGCCTGGTCGAAAACGGCCGCATCGGCCGCGGCATCAGCCTCGCAATCAACGGCGACATCGTCAGCACCGGCCTGATCACGAAAGTCCCCAAAGACGCCGAAATCGCCATCGTCCCCCAAATCAGCGGCGGCTAACACAAGGGCGTCTTGTGGACCAGATCATCTCCGATACGCCATCTGTCAGCAAGCTCTTCGGCGATACGCGCTACAACATCGATTACTACCAGCGCGAATATCGATGGGAGCGACGACAGGTAGCACAGCTCCTGGACGACCTGTTCGGCTCATTCGGTGAGTCGCACAAGCCCGGGAATCTTCGAGAGGACGTCGCGAAATACGGGCAGTACTTTCTTGGCCCTGTGATCCTGACACAGCGCGAGGCGATCACCGACATCATTGACGGTCAGCAGCGCCTCACCACCCTCACACTGCTTCTGATCGCCCTGTACCACCGGATCGACGACTCCGACCACCGAGCCACGATCAGCACGCGGATCATGACCACGAAGCTGGGAAAGCGATCGTTCACGCTGGCGGTGCCTGAGCGAGCGCAGTGCATGGAGGTCCTGTACACCGGCAAGATGCCCGTTCCCGAGACTTCCGACCCTTCGGTCCGCAACATCATCGATCGATTTGCGGACATCGAAGAGTTGCTGGACGGCGGCCTGGATCCTGCAGCGTTGCCGTTCTTCGCCGACTGGCTGATGTATCGCGTGATGATGGTGAGTGTGAGCGCCACGAGTGAACAAGACGCCTACACGATCTTCGAAACGATGAACGATCGCGGCCTGCGACTCACCTTGCCGGAGATGTTGCGCGGATACCTATTGTCACGGATCGAATCACCGGCAGATCGTTCGACCGCGAGCGATATCTGGAAGGAGCGCGTGGCCGATCTCGCAGAGCTCGGCAAAGAGGAGGACGTCGACGCGATTCAGGCGTGGTTGCGCGGCAGACGCGCTGAGACCACGAGCCGCTACGTCGCCGGGGTGGCGCCCGGCGACTATGAGCGCATCGGAAACGAGTTTCACCGCTGGGTGCGCGATGTCGAAGAGACGAGGCTTGGTCTCATCGCCCCGTCTGATTTCGACGACTTCATCCACAAGGACTTCGATTTCTACGTTGGGTGGTACGCGCGGTTGAGGAGAGCGGCCGAGTCCCACACTGAGTCGTTGGAGACGGTTCAGTACATCGCCAGCCAGGGCTTCACGCTCCAATACGCGATCCTGCTCGCAGCATTGCACACGAGCGACAACGAGCACACGGCTCTACGCAAGATTCGCGCGACTGCCGCCTACGTTGACATCCTCATCCATCGGCGGCTCTGGAACAGCATGCGGATTGGCCAGACCTATCTTCGCTTTCCACTCTTTGACTTGGCAAAGCGAGTTCGCGGAGCGGCGTCCGTCGAGGAACTGGTGTCGGTCCTGACACGTGAGATCGAAGCAAACGATCTCGATTTCAGCCCCGATTGGCGGTTCAGAAGAAACCTGCGAAATGGCAACATCGTCCGCCGTCTGCTCGCTCGGCTCACGCTCTACGTCGAATCGGGACATTCGGGCGTCGCTAGCTACGATGATTTAGTCACCACGGGGCGTCACGGCTACGACATCGAGCACGTGATCGCCGACAAGCCGGAGCGCTATCCGAGGGATTTCGACGACGAGCTCGAGTTTGCGGAGAAGCGAAACTGGATCGGAGGACTTCTGTTGATTCCCAGCAGCGTCAACCGCTCGTATGGCGCTCTCGCTTATGAATCCAAGCGCGAGCACTACCTGAAGGAGAATCTGCTCGCCGCTAGCCTCCACCCTCTCGCGTACGTCAACAATCCCGAGTTCAACCGCTTCATCGATGATTCCAAACTGCCATTCACGCCCCATGATCAATTTGGGAAGGACGAACTCGACCGACGCCAGGCGCTCTACGGACAGATCGCAGCCCAAGTCTGGTCGCCCGACCGCATTCGTGATGAGGCCGGCCTCTAGGCCGATCCGCGACTGATTCCCAAAAACTCTGCGACGGCGACTTCCACGAGCGCCATGTCGTCGGCGCCCAATCCACCAATGCGGTGGCCCAGCCTCGACCGCTTCACGGTGTTGATCTTGTCGACCATGGCTGCCGATCGTGAGTCCAAGCCGTTTCGCTCGCTTGGTTCGACCACGATCCGAAACTCTGCGGACAATCCGATGTCGCTGGTCAGCGGACACACTGTGATTGACTCAGTCGCAGCGAACCGATCCGCTTGCAGGATCAGCGCCGGGCGCGGTTTATGGAGATAATCCCCTCCGCCCGCGGCTGTCCAGAGGTCCCCGCGTATCACGTCCATTCAGCGTCGGCAAACACATCGTCCGACACTGACTCGATCCAATCCATGACGTCCCGCTCCTCCTCGTCCACTTTGACCAGCACCTCAGCTTGACGACGGGCCTCTCCGGCGAAGTCCGCCGACCCCAGCGTCGGTAACCACAGAACAAATGGGTGCAGCCCACGGTCTCGATAGGCGCACACCTCGTCTTCCGATGGCAATGCCACCCTCGGCCGTGCTGGTTCTGACATGGGCCTTCTCCTCGACCCCAACCCTATGCCGATCCCGCCGACCCCGTCGTCAGCAGGGCGATTGAGGCGGTGAAACCGTGCAGGTAGTTCGAGCCGCCGACGGGGCCGATTTCGCCGTTGCAGAAGAAGCCTGCGGTGGGCACCGGGCCGAACGCCTCGGCCAGTGCGGCGGCGTCGTGATCCGGCTCGCCGAACAGGCCGCGGCCGCGACCGTTGCACGAGCAGAGCAGCGCGCCCAGCACCTCTTCGTCCTCGCCGAGCGCGTCGCGCGTCGCCGCCAGGCGGGTCCGCAGATCGTCGTCGGCTGCGCCCGCGTCGCGGAACTGGAACTGGAAGGTCTGGCCCACCCGCGGGACCTCATTGATCGCCAGCGCGCCCGACTCCCGGTCGGCGCCCATCACATTGCGAATCAGGAAGTCGCCGCGTTCGTGCGTCGATTTGTACTCGTCCATCGCGAGGCCGATCAGCAGGTTCCGGGCGGCGCGGTCGCGCGTTACCTCGTCGAGCTCCGAGAGCGTTTCGGTCAGCACCTCCAGCGCCGGCCGCGAGCCCAGCGTCTGCACCATGTTGGACGTGCACTCGGTCACGATCCACGGCTGGCCGAGCGGCTCGGCGCCCTGCGCGACAACCGGCCGCACCTGCACGCCGGAGAGCCCCAGCATCGCCGCGCCACCGGGCAGGACCTGGTCGTCGATGAACACCGCCGCGCCCTCCGCCTGGCGCGCCGACGATGCCATGCCGCCCAGCAGCACGAGGCCGGGCTTGGTCTCCTGTAGGTGCGCGACCAGCTTGTCGGTCATGATCGTGAACGGGTTGGTGAACATCAGCCACACGTCGGGCCCGTCCTCGAGCGCCGCGAAGGTGTCGTCGTTCATCTTGCTCGGGTCGATCGGTAGCGGCGTCAAGGTGGCGCCGGGGATCTGCATCGCCAGCACCGCGATCGCGTGGCCGTCCTCCGCCTCGATCGACGAGCCGATCACGCTCTGCCCGCTGGCGCCGATCAGATGCGCCGTGCCCGTCGCCTCACGCAGCCGGTCGGTGATGTCCTGGTAGTTGTCGGCGAACGCCGAATCGATGAACACGAGCAGCAGATCGGGCGACTCGACCGAAGCCAGTTCGGGCAGGATTCGCTCGACGGCCGCCTCCCAACTCACCTCGGTCACGATGCTCGCGGCCGCCGCGGCTGCGCCCGATCGCACGCGCGCGACCCCCGGTCCGCCGGTCTCTCGAAGCGTCTGTGGTTGGCTGGTCATCTCCCACTCCTCCCCCGTGAGTCGAGTGTAGGCGGCGCGGCTTCGCCGTCGGGCTACCATCGTCGCATGACATCACTCGACCCCGAGCAGCTCAGCAAGCTCGACGAGACCGCCCACGAGTTGGCTGCACGCGCAGGGGAGATCCTGCTCGACCGCTTTCAGTCCGTGCTCAGCGTGCAGTACAAGGATGAGTACGCGCACGACCCGGTGACAGAGGTCGACCGCGCGATCGAGGACATGGTCCGCGCCGAGGTCGGCAAGCGTTTCCCCGAGCACGGCGTGATCGGCGAGGAGCGCGCGGACGGCGGGCCGAAGCAGGCCGATGTCGTCTGGGTGATCGACCCGCTCGACGGGACTTCCAACTTCATCAACGGGCTCGGCATGTTCGCCTGCTCGATCGGCGTGCTCGAGCGCGGCGCGCCGGTGGCCGGCGCGCTCTTCCTGCCGACCAACCGCTACATGCGCCCGGGCGTGTACCACGCCCACAGCGGATCGGGCCTGCACTTCGATGGCGAGCGCGTGGACCTCTCGTCGCCCGGATTCCCCGCGTCGAGCCGGCTGAGCACGGTGCCCAGCGGCACCGGCGGGGTGACCGGACCGGCTGGTCGGCGCTTCGGCGTGGTCCGCACGCTCGGCAGCATCGCCGTCGAGCTGGCGCTCGCCGCGGAGGGCAGCGTGCAGATGGCGCTGTTCGAGGGCTCGCGCGTGTGGGATGTGGCCGGTGGCGTCGCGCTCTGCATGGAGGCGGGCCGCGCAGTCTTCATGCGTCCGGCGCGGGGGACGCATTGGCGCCGATTCACCCGCTTCGGCCAGGACCTCAAGGGTCCCGTGACCCATCGGACGCTGCAGGGCTGGTCGGACGCGATCGTCGCCGGCGACCCGGCGCTGCTGCCCGAGGCGGCGGCCGACCTGAACCGCGAGCAGGGTGTGCGCGCGACCGTTCAGCGGGCGACAAAGCGGCGGATTCGGCGCGCACTTCGCCGCTAGCGCCCCGCAGTCGCTCCGCGACGGCTACCTCGCGGGCGCGTGGCTCAGTCGGCGTGGACGACGGGCAGCACCTCATCCAGCAGCTGCTGCGTCTGCCGCATGATCGCGTCGTCGCCTCTGGCCATGGGACGCATGATGAACTTGCTGACGCCGGCGGCGCGATATTCGTTGACCCGCTGCAGGATGTCCGAAGCGTCGCCGATGGCGATGAACTTCTTCGGGTCGATCTCGGGAATCCGGCGCTTCAGACCGGCGATCTGGGCCTGCACATCCGCGTCGTCCCAGCTGCCGAAGTGGTAGGCGAAGCCGGCGCCGAAGTGGTCGGGCTCGTAGTCGGTGCGCCCGGCTTCCGCGAGCGCGGCCTTGATCTTCTGAATCACCGGCCCCACGTCGTCGGCGCCCTGGACGCCGGCGACCCAACCCGTCCCGATCTGCGCAGTGCGCCGAATCGCGGCCTTGCTCGCCCCGCCGATCCAGAGCGGCAACGGCTGCTGCACCGGCTTGGGCTCCATCACCGCGTCGGTGTAGTGGAAGTGCTCGCCGTGGAAGGTGACCGACTCCTCATTCCAGAGCCGCGACATCAGCGTCAGCGCCTCGTCGGCGATCGGTCCGCGGCCTGCGAGCGGACGGTCGGTCACGCGCCACTCCGGGGCGATCGGTCCGCCCACGCCGAAGGCCGGCAGCAGGCGTCCGTTGCTGAGGAAGTCGATCGTCGCGCACTGCTTGGCCAGCACCAGCGGGTCGCGGAAGCCGACGACCACCACGTTCATGCCGAACTTGAGCTTCTCGGTACCCGCGGCGAGCGCAGCCATGAAGGTCATCGACTCAAGCATCGGTTGCGGGGAGATAAGGCGGTCGGTCTGCCAGATCGAATCGACGCCGGCGTCCTCGCAGAGGTCGACCCAGCGCCACAGCGTCTTGACGTCGGAGAATGGGAAGTTTGCAATGCCCATGCCGATGCGGTCGCTCATGTCTTGGTCCTTCAAGCGTCCTGCAGGCGGTCGCGCGTGGCTTGAGGCTAGCAGCCGTCTCCGACGCAGCTACGGGCCGAGCCGGAACGGCGGGTAGCGGTCGGTGATCAGCATGAAGCCGTAGGCCGTCACGCGCAGCCAGTAGCGCGTCACGCCGACTATGAAGTCAAAAAGCGGTCGCGGGTACCGGTTGGTGAACAGGATCGCGTACCAGGCGATCGCCAACGCGCCGAGCGAGAGCACGAAGAGCAAAAGGATCACGATGTAGTGGGGAATCAACAGGATCCACTTGACCAGCGGCAAGAAGCGGTTGAGCTGCTCGGCCTCGGGGTAGTCAAGCTCCAGGTGAACGGACTGTTCCTCATCGGTGGAGGGATACTTGTCGGTCAACAGTGAGATGTAGGCGGACATCCTCGCCTGGAAGCGGGTCAGTTCGAGCACGAAGTCAAACCACCAGCGCGGGTACTTGCGTCGGAAGAGCAGCATCAGGACGAGCGGCAAGAAAAACGCTGCCCCGAAGATGCTGTTCGCTGCGTCGCCGTCGATCAATCCCTCAGCGGCGAGCGACAAGAACAGCACTGGAGCGACCGGCATCAGGCCGGCCAAGATCCAAATCGGAATGATCAGTGGGAGGCGAAAGAATGTGCTCAGCCCACCCAGTCGCTCGGGATAGTCCACTTCGAGTCGCGCGGGATACTGGTCGGGTGGGTGTTCCATGATGTCTTCGTGGTCACTCAGCCGTTCAGTCAGGGGCTGCTGTCGACGAATGCTAGCGATCTGCGACACGGCTGTCCGCCGAGCTGGAGAGGCGGTTCGCCGCCGCCTATGCTCCGGGATGACCACCTTGAGGCCCAGCAGGAGCATCCCGCCATGACCACCGAAACGACAGCCGAGCAGGTAGCTGCAGAATCCACCGCGTTTACGCTCGCCCGCGAGCGCTACGGCGCCGAGCTCGAAGAGGCGCTGTCGCCGGCCCAGGCGGTGATCTCGGCCGACTCGCACATCATCGAGCCCGCCGACCTGTGGACCAGCCGGATCGACGCCGCCTATCGCGAGCGCGGCCCGCACATCGAGATGCAGGCCGAGATGCCCAGCGGCGAGGTCGAGGACGGCCAGTTCATGGTCGTCGACGGCGGCACGCCGCAACGCGTAGCCGGCTTCGCGGTTGCCAACGTTGACCCGAAGGACCGCGCCGAAGCGAACAAGCGCGGCTACGAACAGATCCGTCCGGGCGCCTGGGATCCCGTCGAGCGGCTCAAGGACCAGGACATCGACGGGATCGTCTGCGAGGTCATCTACCCCTCAATGGCGATGCCCTACTTCTCGCTGCCCGACACGGGGCTGCAGCAGGCGGTCTTCAGCGCCTACAACGACTGGATGGCCGAATTCTGTTCGCACGACCCGAAGCGCCTGGTCGGGCTCGCGATGATCTCGCTGGATGACGTCGAGCACGCGGTCAGCGAGCTGCAGCGGGCCCGTTCGCTGGGCCTGCGCGGGGCGCTGATCCCGAATTCGCTCTCACCTGAAGCGACCTACGGCGACCCCGCGTTCGACCCGGTTTGGGCGGCTGCCGCCGAGCTCGAGATGCCGCTCAGCATGCACATCCTGACCGGCCGCTACGGCTCCGTGGGAGCCGCCGCCGACCCCTGGCTGGTCTGGTACATGGACCTGCCCGCCCCGGCGATGAAGTCGCTCACGGCGATGCTCTGCAGCGGTGTGTTCACGCGTCACCCCAATCTGAAGGTGGTCTCGGTCGAGAACGACATCGGCTGGCTCGGCCACTTCCTCTACCGCCTGCAGCACGGCTGGGACGAGTTCCGCTACATGCTCAATCTCGAGCAGGAGCTCTCGCCCAACGAGTACTTCAGCCGCAACATCTGGGCCACCTTCCAGAGCGACCCGGTCGGCGTGCAGACGCGCCAGCACATCGGCGTCGACCGGCTGATGTGGGGCTCCGACTACCCGCACGGCGACTCGACCTGGCCGGAGTCGCGCCCGACGATCAACTTCAATTTCCAGGGCGTCGGCAGCGAGGACATCGCCGCGATCTGCAACGACACCGTCAAGGAGCTCTACGACATCGATCGCTAGGAATCCTGCGGCCGACTCGGACCCCCTCTTCCCCCGCTTTGCGGGGGGAGATGCCGAAGGCAGAGGGGGGCTGCGGTCTCGACTCGCCAACGTGGCTGTATCTGACAAACCTGGGGCGGCCCCCCTTGTATGTTCGCGCTGGCTCGGGAGCCGCTGGTTTCTGAGTCGAACCGGGGTGCGGCAGACCGGTGCCCCCTGGGCCGCGAAGGCCGTGACAGAGCTTGGGTCGCCGCACCCCGTCCACGAATTGAGCCCGAACAGTTGCCGGGGCCAACCGAGCCCGCATCTTGCAAGGACGGGCCACTCAAGGATAGGAGCGTGCGATGCAGCAGGAAGCGACCTACGTGGGGATCGATGTGGCCAAGGAGATGCTCGACGTGGCGCTGCGGCCGACGGGCGAGCGCTGGCGGGTGGCGCACGACGCGGCCGGGCTGGAGCAGCTGGTCGCGCGGCTGCAGGCGCTGGCCGCGGCGCCGGCCCGGGTCGTGCTGGAGGCGACCGGCGGTCTGGAGCTGGAGCTGGTCGGCGCGCTGGCCGCGGCGGCGCTGCCGGTCGTGGTGGTCAATCCGCGCCAGACGCGCGACTTCGCCCGCGCGACCGGGACGCTGGCCAAGACCGACGCGCTCGACGCGGCGGTGCTGGCGCACTTCGCGGAGGCCGTGCGGCCGCCGCTGCGGCCGCTCAGCGACGCCCAGACCCAGACCCTGCGCCAGCTGCTCACGCGGCGTCGCCAGCTGGTCGGGATGCGGGTCGCCGAAGGCCAGCGGCTGACCCGCGCCGGCGCCGCGGTGCGGCCCGGCATCGAGGCCCACATCGCCTGGCTGGAGCAGCAGCTGAGCGCGCTCGAGGACGAGCTGCGCCAGGCGCTGCAGCAGAGCCCCGTCTGGCGTGAGCGTGACGCGCTGCTGCGCAGCGTGCCGGGTGTGGGCGAGCAGCTCTCACTGACGCTGCTGGCCGAGCTGCCGGAGCTGGGCCGGCTGGACCGCCGCCAGGCCGCCGCGCTGGTCGGCGTGGCGCCCTTCAACCGCGACAGCGGCCGACTGCGCGGCAGACGCACGATCTGGGGCGGGCGCGCCCGGGTGCGCGCCGTGCTCTACATGGGCGCGCTCAGCGCCAGCCGCCACAACCCGCTGATCCGCGCCTTCTACCAACGCCTGTTGGCGGCCGGCAAGCCCAAAAAGGTGGCGCTCACCGCCTGCATGCGCAAGCTGCTCGTGATCCTCAACGCGATGCTCAAACACCACACGCCCTGGCGCGACTTGAGCCCCCACAGCGCCCACTGAGTTGATCCTCAACACAGTTGCTCTGTCACTCCGTGACATCTCCCCCCCGCTCTGCGGGGGGAGAGAGGATCCGAGTCTTCCTCGGCGGAGGGCCTTGGGCCTCGCCTGACTGCTCAACGGTCTCGGCTGGATGGTCCGATCGGGCGCTGCCAGATGGCGACGTCCCAGAATTGGTCGAACTTGCGGCCCGCTTCGGGGAGGATGCCAACGAGGCTGAAGCCCATCCGCTCGATCAACCGCTCGGACGGCTCGTTGGGCAGCGTGATCAGGGCAAACGCGCGGTGCACGTGCGCCTCTTCGAGCGCTTCCAGCAGCGCGCCGACCAGCGCGCGGCCGAGCCCGCGGCCCGTCTCACCGTCAAGGCAGTAGACGCTCGTCTCCACGCTCGTGTCGTAGGCCGCTTTGGGATTCCACGGCCCCGAGTAGGACATGCCCACAATCCGCTCGCCCTGCTGAGCGACAAACAGGCGGTAGGGGCCCGTTTCGGCGTAGCGTGAAAACCACTCGTCGCGGCGACGCTCAGTCGTCCACGGCTTGAGGTCGAACGTGGCCGCCGTTGTCTCGATGTAGTGGTTGTACAGCGCCGTCAGCGCCGGGACATCGTCGACCGTGGCCGGCCGGATCGTGAGCTCGGGGCTGCCTGGCTCAGCCAACGCGTCGCTCGCCCACGACGGCGGGCTTGAAGACGCGCTCCATCTCGGCGGCGGCGCGGTCAACGTCCCAGCGCTCGGTACCGGCGAGCTGACGTTTCACCTCGTATTGCGAGTAGAGCGAGATGTCGTAGCCCATCGCGCCGATCACCTGACCGTTGAGCCAGTCGGACTGGTCGGAGGCCATGTAGGCGATCGGCACGGCGACGTTGGCCGGCGACATGCGTGGGTCGGCCTCCGTGCTCTGGGTGATGCCGCTGCCGCGCCGCTCGTCGGGCACGGTGTCGGTCATCCGCGTGGCCGCGCCGGGGCCGATCGCGTTGGAGGTGACGCCGTAGCGACCCAGCGCGTTCGCGCAGGAGTAGGTGAAGCCCACGATCCCGAGCTTGGCCGCGGCGTAGTTGGGCTGACCGGGCGCGCCGAAGAGGCCGGAGCCGGAGGTGAAGTTGATCAGCCGGTAGTGCCCCTCACGCTGCTGGCGCCAATAGATCGAGGCGTACTTGGTGGTGATGAACGTGCCCTTCATGTGCACGTCGACCACCGCGTCCCACTCCTGCTCGGTCATGTTGAAGACCATCCGGTCGCGCAGGATGCCGGCGACGTTGACGAGGATGTCGAGCCGCCCGTAGGAGTCGAGCGCCTGCTGGATGATGCCTTCAGCGGCGTTGTAGTCGGCCACCGAGGCGTAGTTGGCCTGCGCCTCGCCGCCGGTGTCGTTGATCAGCGCCACGACGCCATCGGCCGGTCCCGCGGCCGCGCCGTCGCCGTCGACGGAGCCGCCCAGGTCGTTGACGATCACCTTGGCGCCCTGCGCGGCGAAGAGCTTCGCGATCTCCGCGCCGATGCCCCGGCCTGCGCCGGTCACGATCGCGACTCGGTTGTCAAGCATTCCCATTTCAAACGTCCTTCCCGCCGCCCGCTGTCGGGTCAGCTGCTAGCCGTAAAAGCCGCCGCCCTCGACGACCGGCTTGAAGATCTGCTCGAACTGCTCGGCTGCGCCCTCAACGGTCCAGCGCTCGGTGCCGCGCATCTGGCGGATCACGGCCGGCTTGTTGAAGAGCTGGAGGTCGTAGCCGGAGGCGCCGATGATCTGGCCGTTCAGCCAGTCGGACTGTTCGGAGGCAATGTAGACGAGCGGAATCGACACGTTGGCCGGCGAGCGGCGCGGGTCTTCGGCGCTCGAATCGATCGAGCCGGCTTGGCGCCGGTCCTCGGGCACGGTGTCGGTCATGCGGGTCGAGGCGCCCGGCGAGATCGCGTTGGCCGTCGCGCCGTAGCGCGGCAACGCGTTGGCGCAGGAGTAGGTGAAGCCGACGATGCCCATCTTGGCGGCGGCGTAGTTGGGTTGGCCGGGCGCGCCGAAGATGCCTGAGACGGATGAGAAGTTGATCAGCCGGTAGTGGCCCTTGCGGTTGGCGCGCCAGTGAATCGAGGCGTACTTGGTCAGGTTGAAGTGGCCCTTGAGGTGCACATCGAGCACCGCGTCCCATTCGGCCTCGGTCATGTTGAAGACCATCCGGTCGCGCAGGATGCCGGCCGTATTGACGACGATGTCGAGGTCGCCGAAGTTGTCGAGCGCGTCCTTGACGATGCTCTCGGCCGCGTTGTAGTCGGCGACCGAGGAGTAGTTGGCGACGGCCTGGCCGCCCATGTCGTTGATGTAGGCCACGACCTCGTCGGCCGGCGTGCTGGCCGAGCCGCTGCCGTCAACGGCGCCGCCGAGGTCGTTGACGACGATCTTTGCGCCTTCGGCGGCGAACAGCTTCGCGGTTTCAGCGCCGATCCCCCGCCCCGCGCCGGTGACCACCGCCACCCGATTGTCAAGCATGCCCATAGTGAGTTGTCCTTCCGCTCGCAGCCGTGTCGAATTTGATCTCAGTTCGAGGCGCATCGCTCGCGGGACACGCCACACTGAGGCTATCACCGACGCCTCATTGCCCACAGTGAGTGCGCCACGGAGTCCGGGTCGTTCGCGTTGCGCCGCACTGCCGCTGGTCCCTCCGGTAGCGCTATGATCGATGTGTGCACGCGGGAACGGAGTCTGGGATGGTCGCCGAACCTGAAATGACGTGGGCCGAGCGCTGCGCGATCGATCGACAACGCCACATCAAGCGCTCGCTCGCAACGGGCAATCATGAGCTCGCAGCGATCTACCGAAGCGCCGCGTATGACGATGACTCGACGCCGGAAGAGGACGCCGAGGACGCCCGCATCTCCACCGAGCGGATCGCCAGGATGACGGACCGGGCCGAGCAGCCCGATGTGATCGAGGAGCTCGAAGCGCTGTATCCGGAAGACGTTCGGCTGTTCAAGCAGCTCGACGAAGCCTTCCCCGACTGGGACGCCCATATCGACCGGCTCCCGGAGGAGCATCCGGAGGAGCTTGACTACCTGCGCCGCCTGGACGAGCTGTTGCCCGAAGCCGCGGCGTTCTTTCGCGACTGGCACGACGAGCAACGCCGAGATTGAGGTATCGCGTCATCCGAAGCGACGAGGCGCTTGAAGAGATTCGCCGCCTCAGCCCGGATCCCCGCCAACGGACCCACCGCGCGATCCGGCAACTCGCCAACGGCCCTCACATTCCTGAGTCGCAGAAGCTCGCGGGCCACGACAACCTCTGGCGGGTGCGCCTGGGCAAGCGGTGGCGGATGGTGTTCGAGCTGGACGAAGCAGCGCGGCTCATCCGCATCACCCGCGTCCGCCGTCGCAGGTTCGCCTACCTGGGTCTCGAACAGCCGCCACGCTGACGCGGCGCGCTCGTTCGAGCGCGACACCCCAGACGTGATGACCATCGGTCGCTAGTGGCGCGGACCGCCGCTCTCAGGAGGCTATCACTGCCCTTCGTTTGTCACATTGGGCGGGCCGTGCGGGGGTTGGACCGCGTTACTCTGCTGGTAGATCGGCACGACGGGAGCGTCACATGGTGTGGGGGACCGAGCTGACCCGAGAGCAACGCCGCGAGGTCAATCGTCAGAAGCAGATCGAGCGCGCCCTGGCAGCCGGCGATCTGGAGCTGGCCGAGATGTACCGCCTCGCCGAGTACGATGATGAGTCCACGCCTGAAGAGGACGCGGACGATGCTCGGATCTCGAAGGAGCGCGCCGCGAAGGGTAAGTGGATCGAGTACGACTTCGACAACTTCGACGCTGAGTGGGAGGCGATGTATCCCGAAGACGCCCGCCTGTTCAAGGCGCTCGATGAGGCATTCCCGGATTGGGAAGCGCACATCGAGCGTCTACCGGAGGAGTATCCGGAAGAGGTTGAGTATCTGCGTCAGCTCGATGAGCGGCTGCCGGCAGCCGCGAAGATGTTCCGCGAGCACCACGATGACCTTCGCCTCCCTTGAGATACCGAGTTGTCCGTTCCGCGGCGGCGGAACACGAAATCAGCACCCTCAGTCCAGACACGCGCCGCGCTCTGAACGACGCAGTGCGCCAGCTGCGTGAGGGTCCGCTCGCCGCCGATGCGAAGGAGCTGGACGACCATCCGGATGTCTGGCGCGTGCGCTTGAATAAGGGTTGGCGGATGGTGTTCGAACTCCAGCCGGAAGAGCGAGTGATCCGCATCACGCGCGTCCGCCGCCGCAGGTTCGCTTACGAGGGACTCGAACGCGCGCCTCGGTGATGTTGATCGAGGCTAGTGGCGCGGACCCTGACGGCCGGGCACTGGAGAGCTGCTGGCGATCTCGCGGGTGGTCGGGGTCTCGGTGATGACCGGCTCGAACAGTCCGAGCACCGGCGGACCGGCGAGGACCTCGCCGATCGAGCCCTGCGCGTGAGCAAGCCGGAACGACTCGCTGCGCGTCCAGGCGTGGAACGCCGCCTCATCCTCCCAGGCCGAGAAGGAGATGTAGTCACCCGCCTCGGCGCCGCGCAGCAGCATGAACTGCTCGAAGCCCGGCACGCTGGCCAGATACGACTCGCGCTGCTTCCAGATCTGTTCCCACTGCTCTTCGCAGTCGAGCTTGACGCGGAAGCGGTTCATTGCGAGGTACATCGGCGGCTCCATCCGGTTCGCGGCCACGACGGGAGAATCAGTTTACGCTCGATTCGTGATCGGCACGACGCTTGCCCGCCCGATGCTCGCCGTGCTCGCCATCGCGGCGGTGTTCGCGGGGGCGTTCATGGCGGCGTGTTCAGGCGGCGTCGCTGAGGAGCAGCAGGATGCTCGGGCGCGTGAGATCGCCGTCCTGTCGGCGGAGGCGCAGCGGGCGCAGCTGATCGCCGCGCTCGAACCGCTCAACCCGCTGCGCTACCACCAGCTCGATCGCATGATTCGCGACGACGCCCGCGTGCCGACCGACGCGCGGGTCTGGGCCGAGCGCGCTCGCCAGACGCTGAGCTGGGTTTCCTGGCCGGCCGACCTGCGCGACCACGTGGCGCAGTACGCCGAGTGGCTCGACTCGCTGCTCGGCGCGCTGAAGGCCAACGACGCAGCCGCGGCGGCCGAGCCCTCGCGGATCGTGCACGCGCTGGCGCACACGTTCGAGGCCAACGTGGAGGCGTGGCTCAATGGCGCCTCGGTCCCGCCGCCGCCGGCGCTCGCCGGGCTGGAGCCGCCGGTTCACCAGCAGGAGTCGGAGAGCGATGATGGAGGCAGCGAGCACGAAGGCATGAGCATGGACGACGAAGAGAGCGATGACCATCAGCAGGACTCGGACGGCGGCGAGTAACGCCTCAGTCGGCGCAGTCATCGCGGTGATCGCGATGGCGGCTCTCGTCGGGGCGCTCGCGCCGATCGAGCCCGTGGCGGCGCACGCGGCATACGCCTCGTCCACGCCCGCGTTCGCCGAGGTGCTCGACGACGCTCCCGAGAGCATCGAGCTGCGCTTCTCGCAGGAGCTGTTCCGCCGCGCCGGCGCGAACACGATGCGGCTCGAGCGGGCGGCTGACGGCGCGTCGATCGGGCTGGGCCGGATCAGGATCGATAACGCCGACCGCGCCGCGATGCACGCCGATGTGCTGGAGACGCTCGAAGCCGGGCGTTATCTCGTGAGCTGGCAGAACCTCTCAGCCGACGACGGCGACGACGACGGCGGCACGTATCCCTTCTACGTCGGCCGCGGCCCCACCGAAGCGGAGGAGGTAGCCGACCGCGAGATCGCGCGCGACCTGCTGATCCCCTATCCCGGCGATGAAGCCGACGCGGCGGAGGGCGACGCCGTCGAAGCGCGAGCCCCCACCGTTCTGCGCAGCGAGGCTGAGCCGACGGGTGGTCTCGCGATCGGCGCCGCGCTCTGGCTCGCCGTCGGCGCGGTCGCGTTCGTCGGTCTCGGCGCGGCCTGGGTCGTTCGCCGGCGGACGACGTGATGCCCCGCGCGATCCTCGCACTGTTGCTGGCCGCGATCGTGGCCGTCGCCTGCGGCGGCGACCCGGATCGCCCCGCACTGATGCCGGTGCCCGGGACCGTGGCGTTCACGATCGGCGTTGACCTGTGGCTGCGTGAGGACGGCGAGGAGCGGCTGCTCGTCGAGCCGGGCGAGGGCCGGCAGGTGCTCGCGCCCGCGCTCTCGCCCGACGGCGAGCGCATCGCCTTCGTGCGCTTCCAGCTGACCGGCGGAGTCGACCTCAGCGTCGGCGCCGACCTGATGATCGCCGACGCGAACGGTGAAGTGAGCACCGTGCTCGAACATGACCAGCAGGCGGAGTACTTCTGGTACCCACGCTGGAGTTCAGATGGCGGCTCAATCGTCTACACGCACGAGGCGCCCGACATCGAGATCTCGATCGAGCGTGTCGATCTCGCGACGGGCGCCGTCACGGTGCTACGCACGCTCGCGCGCGACGGCGACATCTCACCCGATGGCTCTCGGCTGGTGTTTCTCGACGACCCATACGGAGGCGCTGCGCGGCTCGTCGTGCGCGACCTCGCGACGGGCGATGAGTACCCGTTGGATCCCGACGGCGTCTGGCCGGTCCAGTTCGTGCGCGTGCCTAGATGGTCGCCCGACGGGCAGTCGATCGTGTTTGCCGGCTCGGTCGAGCTGAGCACCATCTCGAGTCGGGTGATCGTGCGCGCGAACGGGCCCGAAGACATCTGGCGCGTCGACGCGGCCGGGGGCGTACCGAGGCTGATCGCCGCGTTGACCGAGGACCAGCCGGACTTCGCCTTCTCCAGCGACGGGCGCCACGTGCTGGCGCGCGGCTCGTTTGGCGTCTACCTCGTTGCGGTCGACGGCGATGGCGCAGCGTTCGCCGTTGCGCCGGGCGAGTTCCACGGCTGGCACGACTGGCGCGGCAGCCTGACCGACGACGAGTGGGATGAGCTGATCGAGCGCGCCGCTATGGGCGCGCAGTCGGGCGCGCAGTGAGGAGCTGGCTGTTCGCAGCGGTCGTGCTGTTTGCGGCGGCCATCGCCGTGCTGCAGGACGCGCCGCCGGTGGCGGCTCACGCGTTGCTGGCTCGCGCCGACCCGCCGATCAACGCTGCACTGCGCGAATCGCCCTCGGCGGTGAGCGTGTTCATGACCGAGCCGCTGCAGCGCGACTACAGCAGCGTGCGCGTGCTCGACAGCAGCGGCGATCGGCGCGACATCGGCGACACCGAATTCTTCGAGGCGAACGCGACGCAGATGCGCGTCAACGTGTTGCGGCTGCCGCCGGGCGTTTACACCGTGGTCTGGCGGACGCTCTCGCAGGTCGATGGGCACACCTGGAACGGCTCCTACGTCTTCTCGGTGCTCAACCCTGACGGCAGCGCGCCGGCGGGGGTTGGGCTGGTCGTGGACCTCGGGCGATCGGGGCCGCCGCCCGCTGCCGACGCTGCGGCGAAGGCGGTCGCGTTGGCGGCGCTCGTGCTGTTCGTGGGCGCGGTCGCGTTCTGGCTGGCGGCGGGCACGCTGCCGACTCCGCGGCCTCGCCTGGTCGAGTCGACGGTCGCGCCGACATTGGCGATCGGCGTCGGCCTGGGCCTGCTGACGACCGGCTACGAGGCGATCTCGGCGGCTCTCGAACTCGGCGGGATCGGGCTGCTGGACGAGGTGTTGTTCGATACCCGGCTCGGGCTGTGGCTCAATACCCGCTGGGCGGCGCTGCTGCTCGCGGCGGCCTTCGTCGCTCGACTTGCGCGGGGGCCGGCGCCCGCTTGGGCGTCGCGCTCGCTCGCGTTGCTTGCGGTCGCCTGGCTGGCTTCGACGGCCGGCGTCTCGCACGGGGCCGCGCTGGCCTCCGGTGGGATTTGGGGAGCGCTGTTCGACGCGCTCCACCTGGCGGCGGCGGCGGTCTGGATGGGGATGCTGGCGCTACTGATCGCGGTGCTCTGGCGGGGGCGCCCCCATGCCGATATGGGTGGCGATGCCGGCTGGCGCGTCGCGCTGGTGCAGCGCTTCTCGATGGTGGCGGCGGCGAGCGTGCCGATTCTGCTTGCCGCCGGCCTGCTCAACGCGCTGATTCAGGTGCCCAGCGCTCGCGGCCTCGTCGAAACCGATTGGGGCGCGGCGTTCATCGTCAAGCTGGTGGTCTTGCTGATCCTGTTCGGCGTCGCGGGGCTCAACGCCACGGTCTTGCGGCCGCGCGTGGCGGGCGGCGCGGAGCGACTGGAGCGCTGGTTCCGGCCGATGATGCGGGTCGAGCTGGCGCTCGGCGTGGCGGTGCTGGTGGTGACCGGCGTGCTGACGCAGCTGCCTTCACCGGCGAGCGTGCTGCCCCAGACCGAGCAGCGCGACAACACGATCGTCCGCACCGTTGCGCGGGCCGACATCGTCGCCGAGCTGACGATCACTCCGAACCTGGTCGGCTTCAACCGCTGGGAAGTGCAGGTCTCCGACGCGAACGGGCAGCCGCTGGCCAACGCGGTCGAGCATCTGCGGCTGCGTTTCCGCTATGCCGATCCGGCGGTGGGTCCGGTCACGGTCGCGACCGTCGCGGAGGGGGACGGGCGATTTTCGCTTGACGGGGCCTACTTCGGGCTGGCGGGACGCTGGACCGTCGAGGCCGAGATGCGGCGGGCGAGCGGCGATGATCTGGTCGTGGCGGTCGAAAGCGATGTCGTCTCGGGGTACCAGACCGTGCTGCCGTTCGACACGGGCATCCCCGGTCCCTTGGCGCTGCCGCTGACGCAGATGGACTGGAACGGCGTCGGCGCGCTGTGGGCGTTCGTGCTCGGCGGGCTGGTGTTGGTCAACCGCCGGCATCTGCGCGGCAGGTTCGGGGTGCGAGGCGGCGACGCGAGCCTGGTCGGCGGCGTGCTCGGGATCATCGTGGCGGTCGTGCTGCTGACCGGCTTGCACGTCGATCCCGGCCGGACGCTGCAGAATCCCGTCGAGCGGACTGTCGAGTCGATCGAGCGCGGCGAGCCGCTGTTCGCGCGCCACTGCGCCAGCTGTCATGGCGCGACGGGCGCCGGCGACGGCCCGCTGGCCGAGACGCTGCCGGCGCCCCCGGCGAACTTCACCGTGCACGTGCCGTTCCACCCCGACGGCGTGCTGTTCGCGTGGATTCGCGACGGTATTCGCGGGACCGGGATGCCGGCCTGGCAGGACCAGCTGAGCGAGCAGGAGCGCTGGGATCTAGTCAACTATCTGCGCGATCGCTTCGACCCGATCGCCGCCGCTGCGCCCTGAAATCGCGACGCAGATCGAGTGTCGAGCGAGTGATGTGCCTGATATGGTCGAAGTGACCGGAACTTCCGTTGGAATAGAGCGGAGCCTCGCGATGGTGACCTCGATCGAGACCCCTGGACTGTACCTCGACTGGCTAAACCTGGAGACGGATGAGGAGTTTGAGGTCGTGGCGGGTCGCAAAGGCGTCACGCTGGCGGCGATCAACCAGCGAATGGTCTCGGCCGACGGTCATGACGAGGCCGACTCGCGCTCGTTTACGCCGCGCGGAATCACCGCCGACCCCCGCTCCGTCGCGCACGCTCGCCAGTATCGCGACAAGGGCGATGTCTGGTCTGAGAGCGCGATGCTGCTCTACGAGGAGGCGTTGCAGCGCCAGTGGTCAAGCGCGCGCGACATCCCCTGGGACACGATCGTCGATCAGCCCGACGACATTGAGCGGGCGATGTGCACGCTGTGCACGTTCCTGACGCAGGTCGAATTCATCGCCGGCGATGTGCCGGGCCGCTTCCTGGAGACGGTGCATCCCGACTTTTTCGAATCGCAGCTCTTCCTCGGCACGCAGCTGATGGACGAGGCGCGTCACCTCGACGTGTTCCGCAAGCGCGCGCTGGTCAACGGCGGCGGCTTCTCGCTCTCAGGCTTCGGCGCGGCCGGCCTGTTGGCGATCGACGACTTCACCGAGATGACCGCGATCCTCCACCTGTTCGCCGAGGGTCTGGTTCAGTCGCTGTTCCGGATGGGCGAGCTGATTGGCCAGAACGAGGCCGAGAAGCGGATGTTCCGGCTGTCCGCGCAGGACGAGAGCCGGCACCTCGCGTTCGGCGTCACGCACACCAAGTACACCGTCGAGACGCAGCCCTGGCGCAAAGAGGAGCTGCACCACTACCTCGACATCAACGAGCGGATCCAGACCACGCAGGCCGGGCTGACGACCAACCCGATCACCGGCGAGGCGCTGGCCCTGCTGGCTGGCGGCGGGCTTGAGCACCTCGACGAGGGCTACAAGCTGCTGCTGCTGATGCGCAAGAAGCAGATCAACGAGTACTACCACCGGCTGAAGGTGGTCGGGCTCGGTGACCGACTCGATCGGATGGCGCCCGGGATGCGAGAACTGGTCGACGTGTAGCGCAGGCCCAGCCGGGCCGTTCGGCCCCCAATTCGGTCACAGCAGGGCACTCAGGGCAGGGCAATCGCAGCAGGGAGGCGGAGCATGGAGCTCAGCCAGACAATCAAGATGCGGGCGAGCGCGCGTGGTTGGTCGAACGAGCTGATCGCTCGGATCGAAGGGTCGGTTGCGCGATCGGCGCAGATCGAAGCGTTGCTGAACATCACGATCGATCCGGAGCGGATCGGCAAGTGGCTCGATTGGGTCGAGGCCGATCCCGATCATCCGTACGCCACCGGCGCGCAGTTCGTGATGTTTCAGCCGGGCGGCGAACGGGGACTCAGGCCCACGCCGTCGCCCGACGGGATGCGGCTCAGCGATGTCGATATCGGCTCCTACGGCAATGTGCCGGATTCGTGGGACCTGGAGAATGACACGCCGCGCGGGACGCGACCGGCGCCGGGCCTGCACATGCCCGGGCTCTACACGATCTTCAACCGCAACGAGGTCTGGGCCGAAGGTGTCAGCGACCTGTACGAGGATGCGATTCGCGACCGCTGGGTTCCCGCCACCGATCTCGACTGGGCGGGCCTGCCGGAGCTGTCACCCGACGTGGAGCGGGCGACGGGGCAGATCTGCGCGGTCTATTCGACCTACGGGATTGCCGAACAGAAGATCATCAGCCGCTGGCTGGAGTCAATCTCCTACGGCTTCCACGAGGTCAAGCTGTTCCTGGCCACGCAGGTCTACGACGCGGGTCGCAAGGTCGAGGCGCTGCGCAAGCGCGCGCTGATCGGTAGCGGGGTGATCGGCAAGGCGCCGCTCGGCGACATCACCAGTGCCTGGTACTCAGCGCTCACGTACACCGACATGATGGTCGCGCTCAACGTGGTCTACAAGTCGTATGAGGTGACAGCGTTCGACATGGCCGGGGAGTGGGCGCGGACTGATTTCGACCGCGACCTGTTCAGCCGCCTGGCGGCCGACTCGCATCGGCACCTTGAGTACGGTCTGAAGCACCTCGAGTGGTACCTGCGCTATTCGAACCGCGGTCACGAGCACGTCAACATCTTCCTCGCGAAGGCCGAAGGCGGGCTGGCCGCCGAGCTGCTGCTATCGAACGTCGAGCGCGAAGCGCTGGCCGTGCTCTTCGCCGACGGCGTCGAGCGCATTGACGCGGGCGTTGAGGCGCTGGGCAAGCTGCGCGCGCAGCAGTACCGCGACTATGTGACGCGGCTGCACGAGGCCGGGTTCGAGCGCCACGGGGAGGCGGTCGGGATTCTGCCGCTGGCCGGTCAGGACCCGTTGCTCAAGACGTTGAATCCCGATCTCATCGCCGAGAGCGCTGGCGACAACGTCTAGCGCGGCTACCGTATGGCCGTGAGCATCGACATCAGCTATGACGTTCAGGGCCCGCCAGGCGCGCCGGCGGTGCTGTTCGTCCACGGGATTCTGACCTGCCGCGCGCACTGGTTGCTCAACCTGCCGGCGTTTCAGCGGCGCTATCGCACTGTCGTGGTCGAGCTGCTCGGCCACGGTCGTTCGCCGGCGCCGGAAGACCCCGAGGATTACCACCCCGACCGCTACGCGGAGCGCTTCGATGCGATCCGCGAGTCGATCGGCTCCGAGCGCTGGTTTGTCGTCGGGCAGTCGCTGGGGGCGGCGTTGTCGCTGAACTATGTGATGTCCCATCCCGACGACGTGATCGCCCACGTGGTGACCAACTCGCACTCGGCCTTCTCGGACACGATCCGGGTCCGCGATCCGGAGGCGGCGCGGGCGCGCGCAATGCAGATCGCGGACGGTGGGATCGAAGCGGTGATGTCTCACCCGCTGTACCCGAGTCGCGCGCGGGCGCTGTCGGCCGAGCTCAAGGCGCAGTTCGACGCCGACATGCGGCGCAGCACGCCGATCGGCATCTCGCGCACGATGCTGCACACCTCGCCTCACACCTCGATGCGCGAGCGACTGCCCAGCAACCTGGTGCCGACGCTGCTGGTCGCCGGGGATCGTGAGGCGGCGTTCCGGCCGGCGCGTGAATGGGTGGAGCAGCACGCGGCGAACATGCGGGTGGTGCGGGTGCAGGCGCCGCATGCGGTGAACATCGGCGCCGCTGAAGAGTTCAACGCCGCTGCACTGAACTTCTTCAGCGAGTTCGATGCGGATGCGGCAGCGGCGGCGGGCGCGTAGGCGTTGGCACGTAAGTGATGGAAGGCACGGTCGACTTCACTCCGCTGCTGCTGGTCTCGGCGCTGGCGGTCGTCATCCCGTTCGTGACCTGGCGGCTGACCGGTGGGCTGCTGCCGGCGGTGGTCGGCGAGGTCGTGCTCGGGATGGTCTTCGGCAACTCGGTGCTGGGGCTGATCGACGAGAACGAGTGGCTCACGTTTCTGGCCTTGTTCGGCTTCGCGTACCTGATGTTCCTCTCGGGGCTGGAGATCAATCTCGGCGTGATCGCGCGCCGGCCGGGCGATCAGTGGTGGGTTCCCGCGGTGGCGCTGCGCCACCCGCTGGTCTCGGCGGTGCTGATGCTGGGGTTGGTGATGGCGGCGACGTGGGGCTGTCTGATGGGGCTCGAGCGGATCGGGCTGATCGAGGGCGCGCAGCTGCCGATGCTGCTGTTCATTCTGATGGCGACCGCGGTTGGCGTTGTGGTGCCGGTGCTGAAGGATCGCCCCGACCTGGGTGGGATCGGTCAGCCGTTGCTAATCGCCGGCTTCCTGCTCGAGTTCGTCGCGATCATTGGGGTCGGGGTCGTGGCGGCGCTGGAGCGCGGCGGGATCGGCTGGCGTTTCGCGTTGCTGCTCGCGATTCCCGGGGCGCTCGGGCTGCTGGTCTGGTTGGTCAACTACGGCAGCGACCGCTTCCCGACGTTGCCGAAGACGCTGCACGAGCTCGCGCAGACCTCGTCGCAGCTGAAGATCCGCGCGGCGCTGGCGCTGCTGGTGATGTTTGTGGCGCTCTCGCAGACGGTGGGGACCGAGCTCGTGCTGGGGGCGTTCATGGCGGGGCTGGCGGCGACGATCATTTCGCCGCGGCACGGTTCGATCGTGCGGGTCAAGCTCGACGCGCTGGGCTACGGGTTCTTCGTCCCGATCTTTTTCATCCACGCGGGGGCGACGCTCGACTTGGGCGCGGTGTTTGATTCGTGGGATGCGTTCCTGCTTGCGCCGCTACTGCTCGCGGTCGCGTTTGCGACCAAGATGGCGCCGGCGTTGCTGGGCTTCGCGCCGGTCTTCGGCGTGCGGCGCGGGCTGGCGGGCGGCGCGTTGCTGGCCGCGAACCTGAGCCTGGTACTGGCGGCGGGGGCGATCGCCGAGGAGGTGGGGATCATCGACGCCGGGCAGCACGGTGCGCTGCTGCTGATGGCGCTGCTTTCGACGGTCATCGCGCCGCCGCTGTTCGCCTGGTTGGCGGGTCGGCGCAGCGCGCGGAGCGGCGGCCATGCGCTGCTGATCGGCGGCGGGCAGCTGGCGGCGATCCTGGCGGAGCGGCTGAGTGTCGCGGGCCGGTCGGTGGTGGTGATCCACGGACCCCACGAGTCATTGCCGCGCTCCGTGGCGACGGCCGGGGTGACAGTGGTGATCGGCGATCCGACGGACGTCGCGACGCTGGAGGCGGCGAACGCGGCGGGTGCGGATGTCGCGGTGATCACGGAGTCGGCGGCGCCGGCCGACGCCGCGGCGATCGCGCGATCGTTGCGGGCGGTAGACGCGGAGCTGCGGGTGGTGACGTGGGTCACGGAGCTCAACCATCAGCTTGAGCTGATGGAGGTCGAGACGTACCACGCGTCGGAGGCGACGGCGCTGGCGCTGGAGAGCGCGGTGCTGCGCCCCGGGCTCTACGGGGCGCTGTCGGATCGGGACTCGGGGCTGGTCGAGGTGGTGATGCGCAACCCGCGACTGCATGGGCAGGCGCTGAGCGAGGTCGCCTGGCCCGGGGGCACGCGGGTGCTGGTGATGCTGCGCGGCGGCGAAGCGGTGATCCCCGCAGGTGACACGCCGCTCTATCTGCATGACCGGGTGACGCTGGGGGGCGATCCAGAGGATGTGGCCAACGCCAGCGCGCTGCTGAGCGACGCCAGCCCCGACGGGCCGCTGGACTTTTTGCGGGAGATGCGGCGCTAGTCGGCGGCGACGATCGGTTGGGGGGCGTGGACCCGCTCGGCGCCGATGCCGGCGAGATGGCCGAGGTAGATGGGCACGAGCGGCAGCACGCAGGGGGAGATGAACGAGACGAAGCCGCCGACGAAGGCGATCAGGGCAGAGCCGAGGTTGAGGTCGAGCATCTCGCTGCCGTCGTTGGTGACGATGTCGAGGCCGATTGAGCCGAGGGCGTCGTTGAGCACCACGACTCGGTCCAGGGCGATCAGCATGCCGACGAAGATCAGCAGGACGCCGGAGATGACGCCGACGAGCGGCATCCAGCGGTTCATCTTGCGCAGGAACTTGGTCGATGCGCCGAGGGCGACGCCGACGAGCAGGAAGGGGATGCCGAGGCCGGCGGCGTAGCAGACGAGCAGGATGGTGGCCTGGAAGAGGGAGGCGGAGTCGAGCGCGAGGACGAGGATGCCGGCGAGGATGGGGCCGACGCAGGGGGTCCAGCCGATTGAGAAGGCGACGCCGACGACGAGCGACCGGGCGTAGTCGGCGCTGGCGCGGATGCCGGTTGCGCGGGCTGTGGCGCGCGGCGAGGGCGAGGAGCCGCCGACCTGGAAGCTGCGGTAGAGGAAGCCGATGCGAATGACTTCGGCGAGGTGCAGGCCGAGGATCACGAGCAGGGCGCCGGCGATGCGCTGGAACCAGATCAGCTCGTCGCTGAAGGCCGAGCCGAGCGCGCCGAGCAGGGCGCCGAGGGCGACGAAGACGACGCTGAAGCCGAAGACGAACGCAAGGGCATGAAAGAAGACCACGCGCCGGGCGGTGGTCGGTGCGCCTGTCGGGATGGCTTCGGCGATGGCCATGGGGGAAAGTGTACCGCTCGCTGGGGGGAGTGGGGGAGTGGGGGTGGCCTCCCCCCTCAGCCTTCGGCAGCTCCCCCCTCAGCCTTCGGCAGCTCCCCCCTCAGCCTTCGGCAGCTCCCCCCTCGGAGACCTGCGCGTAAGTCCCACTGCTCCGACCTTCCCTGCCGGTGGCGGTGTGACGAAGTGACGGTGGGGAGCTTCCGCTATCTGGTGAGGGCGCGCGCGGAGCCCCCCTCTGCCTTCGGCATCTCCCCCCGCAGAGCGGGGGGAGAGGGGAAATGGAGATTACGCGCAGGTCTCCTCGGGGGGGAGCAAGGGAATTGGGTTGGGCAGCTCTCCGCCGCGAGGGGGGGGGTGGCACGGAGTGACAGAGCGGGCGCCCCCGCTTGGCCAGATACAGCCACGCCGGTGAGGCGGGACCGCAGCCCCCCTCTGCCCCCTGCCTGCGCAGGGGCAGGCTTCGGCATCTCCCCCCGCAAAGCGGGGGGGGAGTTATTCAGAGAGATCCGCTAGTCGAGGCCGGCGTCCGCTTCGGCGACCTGGAGGGCGGCGGTGACCGAGGCGCGTCCGAGGCCGCGGTTGCTGGCGCGGAGGAGGTAGTCGGCGGCGGCGCTGGCGAGGGGCAGGGCCATGCCCTCCTCGCCGGCGATCTGGACGGCGAGGGAGACGTCCTTGGCGGCCCACTGGAGGAAGAAGGAGGGGTTGTCGTAGTTGCGCTCGAGCAGCTGGGGCATGGCGCGCAGATGTGTGCGGGCGGAGGCGACGCTCATGACCTCGTAGGCGCGCTGCGGGTCGAGGCCGGCTTTGCGGGCCAGCACGGTGGCCTCCATCAGCACCTGCGAACAGGTGATTCCCACCATGTTGTTGATGACCTTGGTCAGCGCGCCCATGCCCAGTTCGCCCATGTAGAAGACGTTGTTGCCGATGCATTCGAGGACGGGCTTGTACTTGTCGAAGGCGGCGCGATCGCCGCCGACCATGACGGCGAGTTCGGCGCGCTCTGCGCCGTCGACGCCGTTGGAGACGGGGGAGTCGAGCAGGGTGATGCCCTGTTCGGCCGCTTTGGCGGCAAGGCGGCGGATCGCGGAGGGCAGGTTGGTGGAGAGGTCGAAGCAGACGGCGCCGGGAGCGGCGCCGGAGAGGATGCCGTGTTCGCCGAGCAGGACGGTCTCGAATTCGGGCGGGCCGGGGAGCGAGGTGAGGATCATCTCGCTCTGGGCGGCGACGGCAGCGGGGGACTCGGCCCAGGTTGCGCCGAGCTCGATCAGGTTGGCGGCGTGCTCCTCGACGAGGTCGTTGACGATGACGCGGTGACCGCCCTTGATGACGTTGGCGCACATGGGGTTGCCGATGTTGCCAGTGCCGATGAAGCCGATGTCCATGGGGGATCCCTCTCGACGCATTCGCGCGGGCTACGGCCGGCGAGAACCGGCCTGAGCGAATCTTAGGGGTGGCGGTTGCGGTAGTGGCGGTCGTCGGGCCTCGGGAGGTCGGGCGGGAGGGCTTGATGGGCGTCATCGAGCAGGGCGAGCAGGTCTCGGATGGCATCGAGCCGATCCTCCAGCGTGGGCAGTGAGAGGCGGTCCTCGTAGAAGTTCTGGTGCGTGTCGCTCGCGACTCCGAATAGATCCGAGATCCGCCTGTCGCCAAACTGGTCCGAGATGTACTGGATGATCGCAAAGCCGTCGGCGTGGCTGTCGTTGGGCCACTGGCGCTCGACGGCGATCTCCTTCAGGCGGTGCGCTGCGGCGCCCCAGATTTTTTCTGAGGCTTGCAGGCGGTCGCCCTGGGCGAGCATCGCGGCCGCGTGATCGAGCATCCGCCGGCTGTGGACGGCGTGGCTCTCGATTGGCTCGGTGGTCATTCGCTCGCTCCCCCGTCTGGTCGTTATTCGTGTAGATACTAGCGGTGGCGATTGCGGTAGTGGCGGTCGTCGGGCATGGGCAGTTCGGGCGGAAGGGTTCGGTGGGCGTCATCGAGCAGGGAGAGCAGGTCTCGGATGGCATCGAGCCGATCCTCCAGCGTGGGCAGTGTGAGGCGGTCCTCGTAGAAGTTCTGGTGCGTGTCGCTTGCGACTCCGAACAGCTCCGAGATCCGCCTGTGGCCAAACTGGTCCGAAATGTACTGGATGATCGCAAAGCCGTCGGCGTGGCTGTCGTTGGGCCACTCGCGCTCGACCGCGATCTCCTTGAGGCGGTGCGCGGCGGCGCCCCAGATTTTCTCGGAGGCTTGCAGGCGGTCGCCCTGTGCCAGCATCTCGGCTGCGTGGTCGAGCATCCGCCGACTGTGGACGGCGTGGCTCTCGATCGGCTCGGTGGTCATTCGTTCGCTCCGTCGTCTGGTCGCTGCTCGCGCGAATCTCAGCGGTGGCGATTGCGGTAGTGGCGGTCGTCGGGCATGGGCAGATCGGGCGGAAGGGCTTGATGGGCGTCGTCCAGTAGGGCGAGCAGCTCGGTGACCGCCGCAAGCATGTCCGCCAAATGCTCCAGCGAGTAGCGGTCCTCGTAGAAGTTTTGGTGTGCATCGCTGGCTGTACCGAACAGATCCGAGATCCGCCTGTCGCCGGTCTGCCGCCGGATGTGGTGGATGATCGCCGCGCCGTCGGCGTGGCTGTCGTTGGGCCACTGGCGCTCGACGGCGATCTCCTTGAGGCGGTGCGCTGCGGCGCCCCAGATTTTTTCGGAGGCTTGCAGGCGGTCGCCCTGCGCAAGCATCTCGGCTGCATGGTCGAGCATCCGCCGGCTGTGGACGGCGTGGCTCTCGATCGGCTCGGTGGTCATTCGCTCGCTCCGCCCTCTGGTCGTTATTCGTGTAGATACTAGCGGTGGCGATTGCGGTAGTGGCGGTCGTCGGGCATGGGCAGGTCGGGGGGAAGGGTCTGATGTGCGTCGTCGAGCAGGGAGAGCAGCTCAGTGATCGCGTCGAGCTTGTCCGCCAAGATCTCGAGCGAAAAGCGATCCTCGTAGAAGTTCTGGTGCGCGTCGCTGGCGATGCTGAACAGATCAGAGATCCGCCTGTCGCCGGTCTGCCGTCGGATGTGGTGGATGATCGCCCACCCGTCGGCGTGGCTGTCGTTGGGCCATTGGCGCTCGGCGGCGATCTCCTTGAGGCGGTGCGCGGCGGCTCCCCAGATCTTCTCGGAGGCCTGGAGGCGGTCGCCCTGCGCGATCATTTCGTCGGCGTGGTCGAGTATGCGGCGGCTGTGGACGGCGTGGCTCTCGATTGGCTCGGTGGTCATTCGCTCGCTCCGCCGGCTGGTCGTTATTCGTGTAGATACTAGCGCTGACGACTGCGCTAGTGGGGTCGTCCGGCAGGGCGGATCAGGCAGAGGGGGGTTATCGAGGGGTGGGGACTGGGATTTCGGGGAGGTGGCCGAGTTGGGCGAGTTGGGTTTCGAGTTCTCTGAGGAATTCCTGGTGTTCTTCGGGGGCGCCCGGGAAGTCGGTGATCAGTTCGCTGATAAATTTGGCTTCCTCGCCGAGTGGCGCGGGCTCTGTATCTGGTGGGATGGGCGCCGAGTGATCGGTTCCGTTCAGCGTGGTTTGGTGTGGATCAGTTGAGGTGATCGATTGGGCCGCGTCTGGAGTGGGCTCGGGCAGCGTCTCGGGGGTGTCGTGCTCGTCGGGTTCGAGGAGCGATTCGCCGAGGGCGTCGGTGAGCTGGTCTGAGGGGGTGTCGGTGGGATCGATGTCGGCGATGTCGGCGTTCTCGGCGCGCGAGGTGGCGAGGATTCGGTCGGCGGTGAGCCGGAGCTCGCGGGAGACGGCGGCGATGGCGTGGTAGTGGATGCGATGGAGCTCGGTGACGAGCTGGGGATGTTGGGTGACGAAGCGGTCGAGGAGATTGACATGGCGGCCGTTGTCTTCGTAGCCCAAGTGGGTCAGGGGAGCGAGCGGGCCGTCGGTGGTGAGGCGGTCGGCGAGGGCGCGAAGGCGTGTGAGCTGTTCGAGCAACGCGTCCTGTGCGGTGGGGCGCGCGATGTCGGGCCAGTTGGATTCGAGCAACTGGAGGTCGGCGTGGATGGTGGCGGGGGAGACATCGAGTTGCTCGGCGATTTTGCGGAGCGACCGACCACGGCGGCGGAGGCGATGGGCTTCGAGGATGCGGGTGCGGCGCTGAGGAGGGATGTGCATGGGAGAACGTCCGTACTAGTGTGGTGGAGGCATTAGACCGACTGGCGTGGGAGTTGTCAAGTGGGAGGGATTGTGGCGCTCCGGTGGAGGAGGCCTCCCCCCTCAGCCCCCTGCCTGCGCAGGGGCAGGCTGCGGCAGCTCCCCCCGCGCGGGGGGGGCAGGGATGAGGATCGGCGGGTCCCACTGCAACGAGGAGGAAGCGCGGCGATTGAGGGATCGGAGGGCCGTCGGAAGGTGCGGGCGAGGTTGATGCGATGGTGGTCGCATGGATTCCTGCCTGCGCAGGAATGACGGGGGGGGGGGTGGCGGTGTTCTCGGCAGCGTGTCTGCGCCTGCGCTGGATGGCCTTTGTGTGATCGATATCCCGGAGACGGCGGCGGGGGCGTACGGCAACGGGGGGGGAAGCGCGGCGGTTGGGGGATCGGAGGGCCGTCGGAGGGTTCGGGCGTGGTTGATGCGATGGTGGTCGCATGGATTCCTGCCTGCGCAGGAATGACGGAAGGGGGGCGCAGGGGATGACTGAGAGGGCGCGGGAATTACGGAGGGCGCAGGGATGACGGAGGGGGGTGGCGGTATTCTTGGCGGTGTGTCTGCGCCTGCGCTGGATGGCCTTTACGTGATCGAGATCTCCGAGTCGGCGGCGGGGGCGTACGCGGGTCGGCTGTTGGCGGGGATGGGGGCTGAGGTGTTGATGGTGGAGCCGCCCGGCGGGACGGGGCTGCGGAGGTGGGGCGGGTTTCGGGGCGATGTTCCGGACCGCGAGGGGTCGGCGATGCACTTGCATCTGAACCGGCGCAAGCGGTCGGTGCGGCTGGAGCTGCGGTCGGCGGCGGGACGGCGGTTGCTTGGGGAGTTGTTGGATGACGTGGACGTGCTGGTGAGCGACCTGGATCGAGCGGTGTGCGGGGAGCGTGGGATCGAACCGGCGGAGCTTCGGGCGAGGCATCCAAGCTTGCAGGTCTGCACGATCACTCCGTATGGCTGGACGGGGCCGAAGGCGGACTGGCGGGCGACGGAGCTGACTTCGTACGCGGCGGGCGGGTATCTGCGGATCGGCGGCGAGCCGGAGCGGGAGCCGGTCAAGGCGTGGGGCGAGCAGGCGCACCTGCAGGCTGGGGTGCACGCCACGCTGGGGATTCTCGGCGCTTTGCACGCACAAGCGTGTGGTCAGGCCGGCGGGCAGCACATCGACGTCGCGATCGAGGAGGCCGTGGCCTTCCTGCTGGGCGGGGGCTACCAGCACGCCTGGTTTCACGACCGCGAGCCGATGCGGAATGGGGCGCGTCTGGTGGGCTTTGGTCCGGGGCATCTGTATCCGAGCACGATCCGGCCGTGCGCCGATGGGTGGGTTCACGCGCACTGCAACAACCGGTATCCGGAGCAGATGGCGGTGCTGTTCGACGAGCCGCGGCTGGCTGCGCGGGAGATGATCGCGTCGCTGATGGGTCGGGCGGACGAAGTTGATGCGCTGATGGCGCCGCTGCTGGAGACGCTGCCGCGGCGAGAGGTGGTGCGGCGGGCGCAGGAGCTGCGGCTGCCGTTCACGGAGGTGTTGCAGCCGTCGGAGGTGCTGGCGGACGTGGATGGTCAGCACGCGGCTCGTGATTTCTTTCAGCGGGTCGCGGTGGGCGACGGGACGACGGTGCTCGCCCCGGGTCCGGCGATGCGGTTTGGCGAGACGGCGTGGGTTGATGGTGCGGCGCCGCGGCTGGACGACGCGGCGGAGTTGTTGGGTGGGCCGGCTGAGCGGGTGAGGTGGAGGCGCGCGGGTGTTAGCTGAGGCGAAGTTGGCGGCGTATCCGACGGTGTCGAGGCGGCCGCTGGCGGGTATCAGGGTGCTGGATATGACGGTCGCCGTCGCGGGTCCGGTGGCCACGCTGTTGCTGGGGGCGCTGGGTGCGGAGGTTGTGCGGATCGAGACGCCGTGGGGGCGGCCGCGGAATCCCACATCGGCGCTCGCGGCGCCGGCTGGCGGTCCCGACGAGCCGTGGAATCGGGAGCCGCGGCTGAACGAGCTGGCGAACAGCAAGCGGTCGGTGGCGCTGAATCTGGCGACGCCCGCGGGACGCGAGGTGTTTCTCGATCTGGTGGATGTGAGTGATGTGGTGGTGGAGAACTACTCGCCGCGGGTGATGGGGAACTTCGACCTGGGCTGGGAGGTGTTGCATGCGCGGAATCCGCGGCTGATTCATGTGCGGATGCCTGCGTTCGGGATGAGCGGGCCGTGGCGGGACCGGATTTCATACGGGCCGGGGATTGACGCGATGAGCGGGCTGTCGTGGCTGACGGGATATCGGGATGGGCCGCCGCTGAAGCCGGGCAACTTCTACTGCGACCAGAACGCGGGGCTGCACGCGGCGGCGGCGACGATCGCGGCGCTGCGAGCGCGGGAGCGGGACGGCGTGGGCCAGACGGTTGAGCTGGCGATGCTGGAGGGGGAGCTGCAGCTGGTGGGCGATGCGCTGGTGGCGGCGCAGCTGACGGGTCGGGAGCCTGCGCGGATTGGGAACGAGCACACGTCGTGGGCGCCGCATGGGGTGTATCGGGCGCGTGCGAGTGAGGATGATCCGGATGCGTGGATCGCGGTGGCGTGTCGCGACGATGCCGAGTGGGCTGCGCTGCTGCGCGAGTGGGGCGATGCGGATGTGGCGTGCGACTCGCGGTTTTCGACATCACTGCGGCGCTGGAAGCATCGCGAGGCGCTCGACGCGGCGCTGGGAGTGTGGACGATGGGATGGGACGCGATCGAGCTGGCCGAGCGGTTGCAGCGGGCGGGCGTTGCTGCGTCGGCGGTGATGGGGGCCAGGACGTTGTTGCGGGACGCGCAGATTGTGGCGCGCCAGGCCGTGGGGGCGCTGGAGCATCCGCAGGTTGGGGCGTCGCCGGCGCCGCAGGCGGCGTATCGGCTGTCGGAGACGCCGTCGCCGCCAAAGTCGGCAGCGCCGCTGTTTGCGGCGGATACGCGGTCGGTGTTGGGGGAGATCTTGGGGTACTCGGCAGAGCGAATTGGGGGGTTGGTAGCGGCGGGGGTGGTTGCTGAGACGTTGGTCTGATGTGAAGTGTCCTCCTGGGCCCGCGGCGGGCGGGAGCGATCGGGCGGTAGCATCTGGGGAGTTGAGGAGGGCTCGTGGGGATTCGTAAGCCTTGGATTGTGGGGTCGGCGGAGGCGATTCGGTCGGTGCCGGCGGTGCTTGGGGTGTATGAGATCGCGGATCGGGACGGGTCGTTGCTGTACATCGGGCAGGCTGGGGGACGGGAGCCGTTTGGGCTGCGATCGCGGCTGGCGCTGCACTTCGGCGGGGCGGATGCGAATCCAGTGCTGCGGGAGCGGGCGCACAGTTTTCGCTGGGAATCGAATCAGCAGTACACGACGAAGCGGCTGGAGATGCTGATGCAGTACCAGCGGGATGAGCGGGTCGACTGGCCGCCGGGCAACGCGGCGGGCGACTGGCAGGATCAGCCGCAGCTGGGGCGGCTGCGCAGATCGGACGACCGGCGAGCGGGCACGGAGGGGGACTGATGGATTTCCACATGACGGAAGAGCAGGGGATGATCACTGGCGCGGTGCGTCGGTTTGTGCGTGAGGAGGTCGCGCCGCTGGAGCGGGATCTGGATCCGGACGCGGTGGAGCTGCCGCCGGGGGAGCTGGATCGGCTGAAGGAGATCGTGCGGGGGATGGGGCTGTATCACATCGATGTGCCGGAGGATCACGGCGGGCCGGGGCTGCCGCTGACGACGCGGGGGCTGGTGGCGGAGGAGATGTCGCAGCATCGGGCGGGGCTGTATCTGCCGTGCTACGGGGCGTTTGGGTCGGCGGGGCTGGCGCAGCTGTATTCGGCGAGCGAGGCGCAGAAGGAGCGCTATCTGTATCCGATGCTGCGGGGCGAGAAGCGGTCGTTCTTTGGGCTGACGGAGCCGAGCGGGGGATCGGACCCGGCGCGGGCGATTCAGACGCGGGCGGTGAAGGATGGGGACGATTGGGTGTTGAACGGGTCGAAACTGTTCAGCTCGGGGGCGGACCGGGCGGATTTTGGGCTGGTGTTTGCGCGCTCGGATCCTTCCAAGGGTCGGCGCGGGATATCGGCGTTTCTGGTGGACACGGATACGCCGGGGTTCGAGGTGCGGCGGGTGGTGCATACGTTGCGGTCGGCGAACTATGGGACCGAGCTGTCGTTTGACGACGTGCGGGTGCCGGCGGCGAATCTGCTGGGCGAGGAGGGTGGCGGGTTCTCGCTGGCGAACGCGGCGCTGACGCGTCAGCGGATTCCGTATTCGGCGACGTGCGTGGGGATCGCGGTGGCGGCGCAGGCGCTGGCGATCTCGTACAGCAAGCAGCGGGAGACGTTTGGTGCGCCGCTGTCGTCGCGGCAGGCGATCCAGTGGATGGTCGTCGACAACGAGATTGATATTCGGACGAGCCGGTTCATGTATCTGGCGGCGGCGGAGAAGGCGGAGTTGGGCGAGCCGTTCCGATTTGAGGCGGCGATGGCGAAGCTGACGTCGACGGAGGGTGCGAGCCGGGTGGTGGACCGGGCGATCCAGATTCACGGTGGGATCGGGGTGACGAAGGATCTGCCGCTGGAGCGCTGGTATCGGGAGATGCGGATTCGGCGGATCGGGGAGGGTCCGAGCGAGGTGCAGCGGATCATCATGGCGCGAGATCTGCTGAGCACGGGGAGCGGCTGACGCGGAAGCGGGCACTAGCTGACGGTGAGGCGATCAGCGGTCGATCGTCAGGACGGCGAACCGCGAAGCTACCCGATCCCTCGTCTGAGCCAGCATCGGCTGGTCTAGCAGGAAGCGCATTGGAGGAATCGTATAAAAGCAGACTTACGAGGCAGTGTTCAATGTTGATGCCGTGTGGAATCAGTGTTTTACAACGAGCACCCTCACGTCTGCAACAGATTCGATGTCGCGCTTGAATTCTTCGACATCACTGATCGAGCCGATGTCATAGACGAGGAAAATGACATGTTCGTAGACTTTACTGTATGCGGATATATCGGCGTTCATCTCGTCCACGATCCTCGATCGGCTCTGTTTGCTCTTTGTGAACTTCACTTCAAGTGCTGTTGATGATGGGCGAAAGATGAAATCTGGAATCGACTCTTTGCCTGAGTGTTTTACCCGTCCTGTTTCCCTGTCGTAATCAATTCCTTTCGCCATGCCGTGTCCGACTAAGAGCGTCTCGATTGTGTCTTGGACTTCTGCCTCGTCCTTGGGTTCGCCACTCAGCATTGCGCGGCGCAACGAGGAGCTGAGGAAATCCTCCAGCTCTCTTGCGTCGACGGAACTACTGTTGCTTCCCAAGTTGGAGCTTAGGAGTGCGCACAGCATGGACATGCTCCCATGAACATTTTGGAACAGCGAATGCTGTTCCATGCCCACCGTATTGGCAAAGTTAGGCAACTTCGCCTGGTCGTATACGAAGAGGAGGGGGGAGAGCGACGGCTCCTCTTCCGCAGCAGCCTCAGCGAGCTTATTGTAATGCAGAGCGTAATCGCGAAACGTTGAAAAGTGCCATCCGCTTCCGCTATCCGGCACAGTCGATATCACGTGGTCCATGGAGGCGAGAAGCGCTCTCGACATTGCCAAGATCTCTTCGAGCCTTTTCGTGTTGTCATCGCCCGCCATGGTGCACGCCTATTTCGCGGATGCTGATTTCGAATGTATGAGGCGCGCACCGGAGACGCAAGGGTCGTTCCCGTGTGTTCAACTGGCGACGGTTCGATTGCAGGGCGCGGAAGGTTGGTGTGGTCCGCGGGAGACGTGCGAGGTGGGCGTTGGATTGATCTCAGACTTCGGCGGAGTGTGGGCCACTTGGCCGGTGGGAAGCAAATAAGCGGAATAGGGGCTAGTGTTAGCCGATGGTGCGTGCGAGCGGGTCATTCGCGCGGCCGCGGAACGTCAGGGCACCGAAGTGCAAGGCCGACGGAGCCGCCGTCGAATCCGTGCCTTATCAACGCGGCGGTTGTCGTGAACGCAGCATTGGCGATCGAGGGCGGCAGGTTTGGGTAGCACTCGCCGGCGATCGTCAGGCGCAACTTGCTTTCGTAGCGCTGCGCGAAGGCGACGAGACTGTCTGCGTCGCCGCCGGCGATCAGGAGCTGCAACAGCTGAGCGGCGCGGACGCCGCAGGAGATGGGATACAGCTCCACACGCATCTCCGTCGGTTGATTCGGGCGCACGGGGAGCGGCTGACGCGGAAGCGGTGTATGCGGGATTACAGCGTGGGCCTGGAGTCGATGCGCTGTGGGGTGGGTTGACGGGTAGGTTGGCTGCGTCGGACGGGGCGGTTTGTGGCCGCTCCGGGACCTGGAGCCATTGATGACCAGCAGCGGTTCGTCGCTCGATCAGATCAATCTGTTGAACGCGGGGTCCTATGCCGAGCGGGGCTACCCGTGGGAGGAGTGGGCGCTGTTGCGCCGGGAGGCGCCGGTGTATTGGTATGAACGGCCGGGTGGCGAGTCGTTTTGGGCGATCACGAGGTACCGCGACATTCAGCGCATCTCGCGGGATCCGGAGACGTTCTCCAGTGATGTGCAGCTCTTCGTCGCGGAGAGCGACGGGGAGGGCGACGACGACGGGGGCGACGGCGCGGAGGCGGATGGAGCGGACGAGAGCTCGGGCACGCAGCTGATGATCAACATGGATCCGCCTGAGCATGGGCGGTATCGGGGGTATGTCAACCGGCGGTTCAGTCCGCGAGGGATGAGCATCGTTGAGGAGCGGATCGAGGCGATCGCTGCGGAGGTGGTCGAGCGGGCGGCGGCGCGGTTGGTTGACGATGTGGCGCGACGAGGCCGGATTGACTTTGTGACTGAGGTGGCTGCGCGGCTGCCGCTCGCGGCGATCGGGGAGATGCTCGGGGTGCCGCGGGAGCGCTGGGGTGACATGTTCCTGTGGACGAATCAGGTCGTGGGGGCGGCCGATCCCGAGTATCAGGAGGGCCGCACGTCGAGCGAGACGTCGAGCGAGGCGAATCGGAAGCTGATGGAGTACTTTGCGCAGCTCGCTGAGGAGAAGCGCGAGCACCCGGCTGACGACCTGATGACGACGATTGTGCAGGCGGAGTTCGAGGGTCAGCCGCTGCCGCTGGAGGATGTGATCGGCTACGGATTTCTGCTGATCATCGCGGGGAATGAGACGACGCGGAACGCGACATCGGGTGGGATGCTGGCGTTGCTCGAGCACCCCGAACAGCTTCGGCGGCTGCGGGCCGACCCGGGGCTGCTGGAGAGCGCCGTTGAGGAGATCCTGCGCTGGACATCGCCGGTGACGCACATGGCTCGGCGGGTGACGCGCGACACGGAGATCGGCGGGCAGGCGATCGCGGCGGGGGAGAAGGTGGTGCTGTGGTACCCGTCGGCGAACCGCGACGAGGAGGTATTCGAGCGGCCTGAGGTCTTCGACATCGCACGCGAGCCCAACGAGCATCTCGCCTTCGGCGGCTTCGGCGAGCACTTCTGTCTGGGCGCGAATCTGGCGCGGCTGGAGCTGCGGGCGATCTTTCGGCAGGTGTTGAGCCGGCTGGACGAGATTGAGCTCGATGGCGAGGTCGAGCGGCTACGCTCGGGAATCGTCGGCGGGATCAAGCACCTGCCGATCAGCCTTAGGCCGCGTCCGGTTGTGGCTGGCGTGCCCGAGCGGATCGGGACCAGCGGCTGAAGTCGGTACGCTTGAGGCATCAGGCGCTGGAGCGCGCCGGAGGCGGGGAGGGCGCGATGACGAGTCTGGCCTCGAGACTGGACGAGATCGACCTGACGAGCGTGGAGCTGTACCAGGAGCGTGGGTATCCGTGGGCGGAGTGGGCGCTGCTGCGTCGTGAGGCGCCGGTGTACTGGTATGAGCGGGCCGGGGTGGCGCCGTTCTGGTGCATCACGAAGCATGAGGACATCCAGCAGATCTCGCGGGATCCGGAGACGTTCATCAGCAGCGAGCGGCTGGTGATTCGCGCGGCGGGGTCGGGCGACGGCGGGGCGAGCGATCCGTCGCTGGCGATCCCCAATCTGATCGCGATGGATCCGCCCGAGCACGGCAAGTATCGGGCGACGACAAATCGTCGCTTCTCGCCGCGGGGGATGCGGATTCTGGAGGAGCGGATTGACGAGATCGCGGAACGGGCGATCGACGATGCGGCGTCGCACATCGTTGATGACGTGAGCGGGCGTCGTCAGGCCGAGTTTGTGGCGGATGTGGCGGCGAAGATGCCGATGGCGGCGATCTGCGAGATGTTGGGCGTGGATCGGGCGGCGTGGCCGGACATCTTTCACTGGACCAACGAGTTTCTGGGGGCGGAGGACCCGGAGTATCAGCAGGGGCGGACGCGCCGGGAGACGTGGCAGTCGGGGATGCGGGGGCTGATGGGTGCGTTTCGGGAGTTGATTGAGCGGCGGCGCGTGGAGCCGGCGGACGATGTGATGACGACGTTGGTGGAGGCTGAGATCGATGGGGAGCCGCTGTCGGAGATGGACATCCTGTCGTACGCGACCCTGCTGATTCTGGCGGGGAATGAGACGACGCGGAACGCGACATCGGGGGGGCTGTTGGCGTTGATCGAGCATCCGGAGCAGTTTGAGCGGCTGCGGGCGGAGCCGGCGCTGCTGGACAGCGCGATCGAGGAGATCCTGCGCTGGACCTCGCCGGTGATTCACTTCGCGCGCACGGTAACTCGGGATGTGGAGATGCGTGGGACGCTGCTTCGCGAGGGGGAGACGCTGGCGTTGTGGTACCCGTCGGCGAATCGGGATGAGGATGTGTTCGACGAGCCGGAGGTGTTCGATATCGGTCGGGCGCCGAATGAGCATCTGGCGTTCGGAGGCTACGGGGAGCATTTCTGTCTGGGGGCGAACCTGGCGCGTCTGGAGCTGCGGGGGATTTACGGGCATCTGCTGGGGCGGCTCGAGGAGATTCGGGTGGATGGGGATGTGGAGCGTCTGGGCTCGGGCTTGATCGGGGGGATCAAGCGGTTGCCGATCAGTTACGAGGTTCGTGGGGGGTAGGAGCGGCGGGGACGGCGGTCGGGCGCGTTGCGACGGCTTCCCGGGACGCGGCGGGCGGGTGGTATAACTCCGGGCGTAGGTCGATCGAGGGCCGAGGGTGACGTGGAGTGGCTCGCGCACGCTCTTCGCACTGTTCGGTAACGCCGTCAACGATTCGCTGATTCGCGTGGCTCGCCGCTGGCTAAGTGCGTGCGGGGCAGTTTCACATTGCCGTGTAGGTGGTATGCTGGCAGGGTAGCGGCTTAGGTCCGCCATCCTGCCAAGCTCAGCGGGCCGTGCGTGAGGCTCCACCGGGCTTACACCCTCGTCGAAGGGGGCTTGATTTCGCTACGGTCCACCAATCTGATCCTACGTCCTGGTGAGCTCCAGGACAACCCGCTAGACTCGGCGCGCCACACAGCGAGCGCACCGTCCGCATGGTGAGCTTGTCACGCACCGGATGGGGGCCAACATGCCCCCTTTCCGGCTTACCATCAGGACAGCGGCGCTGTGTGGCAACGGAGTCACCATCCTGCGCCGAAAGGGGGCCCATGTGTCCCGCCGTCTATTCGCTGTCATCCTCTGTGCGGCGCTGGTATTGTCCGCCTGTGGCGGCACTGCCACGCCCCCGGAACCGCCCGCGCCCGCCCCAGAACCCGCAGTAACGCCCGTTCAGCAGGCCCAACAGCAGCAGCAGGAACAGCAGCAGCAGGAACAGCAGGAACAGCAGCAACAGGCCGAGCCAACACCGCAGGAGCAACAGGCAATCGCGCCGCCCGCGACCATGCTGATTCTCGACTACGCGCTGAATAACACCACCGTTGACCTGATTGGCGGCGGCTGGCATTGCCTGCTGTATGAAGAACCTGAAATGTGGCTCGTGTTCCAGCACGTGGACGGCAGCGATACGTGGCAGCTTGACCTTGAAGCGCCATGGCGCGAGCTGAAAGGCGGAGTGTACACAATCGTGATTCCCGGCCAACCGATCGGGTTTCTCGGCTCATGCGCACGGGTCGGCCCAGACGTAGACCACCTCATCGAGGCCGCTGAAGTGGAACGAGCCGTTGCGCATGCTGGAGCCGCCGCCATTGAGGCGCTTCGAGAATTGAAACGACCGAAGCCGCCGGAATGGAGTGAGGCAACCATCAACCCGACGCCGGGAGCCGCGGCCTGCACGGAGTATCCATTCGACCTGGTAATGAACCAGCAACCCGTAGGAGAATCGTTCCGCCACGCCGTGCGTATCGCCATTCGACCACGCAGTGACGGCGCGATCTGGGTGGCAGTGGAGGACGACGCAGAATGGCCAACCGCGTGCCACGTCTATTCCGCCGGGAACTGGACGCACAACCCGGAGACGGGCTGGTATCACTCAGGCACGATTGCCCTGTACTTCAGGCGATAGAAAGGCACGCTATGCTGGAACCCACAAGCGAGACCAGAGTCATCGCTGCGTTTCTGACTGCGCTTGGCTCAGCAATCGTTGATGGAACTCATCCATCAGACCAGGGAGGCCGCCAAGCAAACCAGTTCCTGGATCATCTACGGGTGCATCTTAGTCAGACGCTGACGCAGAGCGTCGGGATACTGACTGCTGGTGAGCGGGCTGATACGTATCAGCTGCTTCAGCAGCTGCATCGATCCGTTGACAACGCTCAGCGCCGCCGTCAGTCTCAGGGTTAGTCATCACGGACATCCTTCCTGTCTTCATCCTCTGTCGGTGGCGCCATAGTGTCAGAATGGCGATGGAGTCACCATCCTGTGTCGAAAGGGTTTTCATATGCCTCGCCGTCCATCTCTCCCAGCGTTCATCAAGCAGCGAAGGTTTGAGCGCCTGCTCTGGATGCTGGCACTCGTGGCGGTGGTCGGCATTGCCGTGGCTGAGGCTGCAACAACAACGACGACGGTACGCATCGTCGCGCGGGTCAATGAGGAGAATGGGAGGACCGAGTTCGGCCTCCAGCAACTGGAATCTGGCGTGGCGTGGGGAGAGCGCATCCTTCCGCATTCGCGATTCTTCCCCGAGAATGCGAAGCCTGGACGATGGCTTTCCAGCACACCAGTCGCAGTAGAGGCCGACTTCAACGTCTTCGACTGCTACGAAAGCGCCACTGACTTTTTCTCATGCCACGACATGGAGGAGCTTAGTGATCTGACTCGCCTTGAGTGGGACACTCAGGGCATCTCCTCCGAGGAGTACTATATTCGGTACTTCACCGAACTCTGCGTACCATCATACGCGGGCGTGATTCGCAGTGGCGGATACACCCCCGAAGGTGGACCCGGCACAGGACCGATCAAGCCTCACTTCTTGGGCTGGACGCTGGAAGACTTCACGCGAATCGCCGAGGGCACCATCAACGATGGATCTGGCATGGAGTTCGGCAATAACTCGTACAGTATCTGGCGTACTGGCGAGTCTCTAACATTGTACGCTGTTTCGGAGTCCGCTTCGTCTAGTTGGCATACGGTCTTCTTCTTTTGCCCTCCGAGAACGCACTCATAGCAGGCGGCGTCACCATGCCAGAATCCCACGACGCAACCAACGCTATCAAGGCGTTTCTGGCCGCTCTCGCTCAAGCTCTCGTGCAAACGAGTCCATCAGAGGCGGAAGATCGTCGAACCAAAGAGATACTTGTGGAAATTCGTCCAAGCCTGGAGATTCTTCTACAAGCTGACGATACACGGACAGCAGTTGATCGCGCAATTGCGCTTCAGCCGCTTCAACCCGGTGATCCGCGCTTTCTACCAACGCCTGCTGGCCGCCGGCAAGCCGAAGAGGCTGGCGCTCACCGCCTGCATGCGCAAGCTGCTGGTGGTCCTCAACGCGATGCTCAAGCACCACACCCCCTGGGACGAACGGACCGCACACGTCGGCCACGCCGCTTGAGTTCAATCACAGTTGCTCTGCCTTCGGCATCTCCCCCCGCAAAGCGGGGGGAGAGTTATTCGGAGCCTTCCTGGCGGGCCTGATCCGTGAGCGGAGGGTCCTGGGGGCGGCGGAAGGCGTGGGAGGTGGGGGTGTGGGTGAAGGCGTGGGTGACTGTTTGGGCGGTGGGGGCGAGGTTGGGGTTGATGATGGGGAGCTGGAGGTTGGGGGGATGTTCGCCGCCGAGGGTGAGGGTGAGGGTGGCGTCGTCGCCGATGGTGGGGACGATCAGGTTGTTGGCGTCGGCGGCGGCGAGGGTGAGGCGGAGGCGGTCGCCGGCGCGGATGGTGCAGCCGATGGGATAGAGCTCGAATCGTAGGTGCATTGGGCGGCCGGGGACGACGGGCATGAGGTCGGCTTTGGACCAGCTGTGCCAGACGGGGCCTGCGTGGCCCAGCGGCGGGTCGGCGGTGCGGCGGTGCTCGAAGTTGAGGAAGCCCTCGCTGAGGTAGGCGACGCCGCCGTCGGCCGAGACCTGTTCGAGGGTGGCGACGATCGCGCCGCGGTCGGAGGTGGTGGCGAGCTGTAGCTCCAGCGCGGGCGCTCCGACGATCTCGATGTCGTCGGGCAGCGGAGCGCCGGTGAAGGTGAGGCAGCGCTCGCCGCGCGCGACGAGGTCCGGCGTGGTGATGTAGAGGTCGGCGGTGTAGAAGGTGTGGCGAGTGAGGAGACCGAGCGATACGTCGTGGTCGACTGCGTAGTCGACCGACTCGGCGGAGGCGGTCGGCGTGGCGGCGAGGGTTCCGTCGTGGACGGAATTGATGGTCGCGGAGGGGGCGGCGGAGAGGTAGAGGGAGCGCGACTGCGCTTCGGGCAGGGGCAGGCGCGGCGCGGAGCTCCAGGTCTGGGCGCCGGAGGGTTCGCTGGTGGCGTAGTGGACGGGCGGTTCGTCGGTGACGCCGTTGTCGATGTCCCTGAGCCAATGGTCGAGCCAGCGCATGGCCTCGGGGTCGCCGGCCTGGCCGTGGTTCCAGGGGCCGACGATCAGCTTCTTGGGGACGGTCAGGCGGTTGAAGGCGTCGATCAGGAAGCCGGGGAAGGTGAGGTCCCACCAGCCGGTGACGATGTAGGTGGGGACGCCGGCGGCGTTGATGAGATCGTGAGCGCCGATCCAGCCGGAGGCGACCGGGGGCAGGCCGAGGTCGGAGCGGTCGCGTTCGCGCAGGATGCCGTCGTGGGCGGCCATGCGGGTGACGTCGCGGGGATCCATTCGGGCGAAGGTCTCGACCCAGTCGTAGCGGCTGGGGTCGCGTTCGGCCTCGGCGTCGGCGCGGAGCTGCGGGCCGTCGGGTCCGTCGACGGGAGCGGAGGGTTCGTCTTCGGAGATGCCTTTGTGGAGCGCTTCCCAGGTGCGGGCGAAGCCGGAGATGGCGAGACCGCCGTCGACGTAGCACTGCGGTAGGCCGGGATACTGGGGGACGATGCAGGCGAGTCCGGCGGGGGCGAAGGCCGCGGTGAAGAACTGGGCCATGCCCTCATAGGAGATGCCGACCATGCCGACCTTGTCGGTGGCCCAGGGTTGATCGACGATCCAGTCGATGACCTGGGCGATGTCGAGTCCGGCGCGCCAGGAATCGATGTAGCTGGCTCCGGACGAGGCGCCGGTGCCGCGGAGGTCGAGCGAGACGAAGTTGTAGCCCTGGTGGATGAGGGTCGTGGCGAGGGGGCGGGATTCGTATTGGGTGACGAGCTGGCCGGGCTCGATGCCTGCGAGGGCCTGCTCGTAGCGGGCGGCGGTGCGGCTGCTCTCGCTGCGCAGCCAGGCGCGGCGGTAGGGGGTGGCGTGCAGGACGGTGGGGCGCGGGCCGTCGAGGCGGCGGCCGGCGGTGGCGGGGTGGAGGATGTCGAGGGCGATGAGGCAGCCGTCGTCGACGGTGACGTAGCGCGATTCGCGGTCGTAGCCGTCGGCGATGTCGGGTGCTGGCGGGACGTAGCGGCCGAGCATCGAGGGGGAGTTGGGCATCGCGGGTGGCTCGCGTTTCGCTGGTTGCGGCGTGAGGTGAGGGTACCGCTGGTTGAGCGACGGTGGCTTAGGCTGCGGTCGTGAATGGGGGAGGCGGCATCATGAGCAGCGATGAGATTATTGGCGTCGAGGTGAGCGGGGCGGTGCGGACGGTGGTGCTGAACCGCCCGGAGAAGCGGAACGCGCTGAACGGCGAGATGCTTGAGCTGCTGTATGCGGCGTTTTCAGGCGAGCCGGAGGTCGAGGAGCGGGTGGCGGTGATACGCGCGGAGGGCCCGGTGTTCTGCGCGGGTCTGGACCTGCGGGAGCGCGAGGGCGGGTTGCCGCCTGGCGAAGTCTCGATCGAGCAGATGCTGGATGCGATTCAGCATTGGCCGCTGCCGGTCGTGGCGGTGGTGCATGGGGATGCGATCGCGGGCGGCAATGAGCTGGCGCTGCACTGTGACTTTGTGGTCGCTGCGACGACGGCGAAGTTTGGGATGTCGCTGGCGCAGATTGGGCTGGCGCCGAACTGGTTCCTGGCGAAGAAGCTGCTGGAGGTGGCGGGCCCGGTGGCGAGCCGGGAGATTTTGCTGCTCGGCGACCGGGTGCCGGCGTGGCGGATGCATGAGATCGGGGCGATTGCGCGGGTCGCGGAGGAGGAGCGTCTGGAGGAGGCCGCGGCGGAGGTGATTGATCGGTTGGCGCGGAATGCTCCGCTGTCGTTGCGGGCGATGAAGGCGCTGCTGGTGCGGGAGATGGATTTCCGCGATCACATCGAGCATGGGGATGTGGATGAGCTGGTGCAGGCGGCGCGTGGGTCGTCGGATGCGCGGGAGGGGATTCGAGCGTTGTTCGAGCGTCGGCCGCCGGAGTTTCGGGGGGAGTAGGGGCAGAGGTTGTGGGGCGGTCAGGCGACGATATCCGGGTCCTGATCGAGAAGCGCCCGGCGAACGACCTTGCGGGCCCATTCCTTCGGGCTCAGCCGTGATTCGCGGGCGGCCTGTTCCACGCGCTGCGCTTCCTCGCGTTCGTAACCCTCGTTGAGCCACTGCATCATGAACGAGAGCGCGTGTTTCTTCCGCTTCGGTGTGTTCGGGTCCCTGAGTTGCTTACCCGACAGCGCATTCAAATCATCGAGTACGTCGCGCATGGTCGGCACGATGAACTCCGTGATGGCGCCCCACGGTTGGCTGTCCACATCCCAGCCGGTCTTGTTCTGATTGGGTCGAAAGCCGGCGCCGGCGATCCCGATCTCGCCGAAGAGACGCTGGCTGGTGCCGCGTCCACCGAGGTTGATACCGAACGTCTCGCCGTCACTGATCTTGCGGCCGTTGAACGTGGTGCGGATGCCCGGCTGCACGCGGTCCGCCTGGCCCTGAGGCAGCTGGCGGCGTTCGAGAGCAGCGATGAATCCGTCCACGATCACCCCGTTGCCAACGTCGGTGGGCGGAATTGTTCGTCGTTCGATCGCGTCGAGCCAGGGCAGCGCGTACGGCTCGAGGATCGATCCGTTGACGCGGATGACCACATCCCCACGTTCGAGCAGCGTTTCATACGTATCAGTGATTCGCCCGCTCAAGATGGCTTCGTCGAAGCCGTGTTGTTTGAGCCCGGCCAAGGTGAGTTGGACGAACCCGGCATCGTGTTCCAGCTTCCCGAGCCAGGTATACGGTGAGACTGACTCGATTGCTTCGATCTGCACGGCGTCGTCGAACTGTTCGCGGCTGCCCCATTCGGGGTCGGCGAATCCCCAGATGCGACCGTCACCGGCAGCACGGCAGGCGATCTGGATTTCGTCAGCAAGGTACATCGCAGCGAGCTTGCCGCCGACGTGGAACTGGCCGATGTCGGTCTGAGCGTGATCGTCGATTCCACCCCAGTCGAGCCAGTGTACGAGGGCTGTCCGGTCCATGCCCTGGCCGCCGTAGTCACGCACGGAGATGCGGTCGTTGCGCTTGTCGATATCGATGTCAATATGCAGCCGGCGCTGCCCGCGATAGTCGAGCGGGTTGTCGACGAGCTCCATGATGGCTTCGGAGGCGGAGTTGTAGTTGGTGGCGAAGCTGATCAGAGCGCGACGGCTGATCCGCTCCCGTACGGCGGCGGCCATAGATGTTCCGTTCTGCTGCACGGCCGGCCGATGCTGCCGTCCAAGAGAGGCTAGGTGGGTAGTGAGCGAGCCGGAAGGGGTAGGCGCTACAGGGTGGCGCCGCCGTCTACGGTGATGGTTTGGCCGGTGACGAAGGTGTTGCGTTCGATTAGGGCGAGGATGGCGTCGGCGCAGAGTTGGGGGGTGGCGACGCCGCGGAGGGGGGCGGTGGCGGTGAGGCGGGTGCGGCCGGCTTCGTAGGTCGCTTCGCCGAGTCCGCCGCGCAGCCAGCGGCCCTCGATGAAGCCGGGGGCGATGGTGTTGATGCGGATTTCGGGGCCGAGGACCCGGGCGAGCGATTTGGTGATGACGTTGACGGCGGCTTTGGAGGCGGCGTAGGGGATGCAGGAGCCACCGCCGCCATCTCCGGCGACGGAGGAGACGTTGACGATCGCGCCTTCGCCGGCGGCGCGCATGTGCGGCGCGGCGGCGCGGCTGCAGTTGAAGAGGCCGCGCAGATTCGCGCCGAGGACGTCGTCCCAGACTTCGTCGGTGACGGCGTCGAGGTCGTCGTGGGGGATGAAGTAGGTCATGGCGCCGTTGTTGACGAGGATGTGGAGGGCGCCGAACTCGTCGACGGCGGACTGGATGAGGCGCTGGCAGTCGGCGTTGTCGCGTAGGTCGGCCCGGACGGCGATGGCCTGGCCGCCGTTGGAGCGGATGCCTTCAACGATTTCGTTGGCGGCGTCGGCGCCGTGGAAGTAGTTGACGACGACAGAGGCGCCGAGCTGGGCGAGCAGTTCGGCGGTTGCCTGGCCGACGCCTGATGATGAGCCGGTGACGACTGCGACTTTGCCTGCGATCTCCATGAGTTGGCTGCTTTCGTTGCATGGTGGGGCGCCGTCGGGGTGGCGCTGTGGGGTGATGGTAGGGGTGGGGTGGGGGATGGGGGGCGGCGGGAGGGCGGCCCCCATCAGTCCCTACGGGACAGCTCCCCCCGCAAAGCGGGGGGAGCGATGGGAGTGTGCGGGACAGCTCACTCCGTGAGCGGGGGGGCTCTCCCCCTCAGTCGCTGCGCGACAGCTCCCCCTCGGGGGGAGCGATTGGAGTCTGCGGGGCAGCTCCGCCTGTAAACGGGGGAGGTCTCCCCCTAAGTCGCTGCGCGACAGCTCCCCCTCGGGGGGAGCGATTGGGATCTACGGAGCGGCTCCCCCGTAGGTGGGGGGGGAGCTGTTGGGGCTAGGCGCCGCCGCCGCCGGCGGCGGCTAAGCCGGCGGGCATTTCGGCGGGGGTTTCGATGTTGTAGAGGTTGGCGGAGTTCTCCCAGAGGATCTTGCGGCGGATTGACTCCGGCTGGCCTCCGAGACCCTCCTCGATCGTCTCCTGGACGTTGCCGTAGAGGCAGGTGGGGTGGGGGAAGTCGGTTTCGAAGAGGATGTTGTCCTCGCCGATGTCTTCGATCAGCTTCTGCGGGGCGATCTTCTCGAACCAGTAGCAGGCGTAGACCTGGCGGCGGAAGTAGTCGCTCGGCATCATGTCGAACTCGGGGCGGGCGCTGCGGATGTCGGCGGCGAGGAAGTGGTAATCGGCCGATTCGAGGACGAAGGGGACCCAGCCGATGCCGCTCTCGACGGAGATGAACTTGAGCGTCGGGAAGCGGGCGAGGACTCCGGAGAGGAGCAGGTCAACGAGCTGGAAGCCGTTGGTCATGAAGAGCTGGGTGGAGAGGCGCGCGTAGGTGACCTCCTGGCCGTCGACGCGGAGGCGCTCGGGGGTGAAGCCGTCGTTGAAGTCGCCGGAGCCGACGTGGAAGGCGATCGGCATGTCGGCGTCGACGGCGGCGTTCCAGATCGGGTCCCAGTGGTGGTCGCCGAGGAAGGGCTGGCCGTGGGACTGGGGGTCGCCGGTGAAGAGGATGCCGCCGTGGCCGATGTTCTTGGCGCGCTCGATCTCGGTGGCAGCCTCCTTGACGTCCCAGAAGGGGACGGAGGCGTTGGGCACGAAGCGCTCGGGCGCGGGGGAGGTCCAGTCGACCTGGAAATCGTTCCAGGCACGGACGCACTCCATCATCAGCTCGGGTTCGCCGAGCTGGAGGAAGCGCTGGGAGGCGAAGCCGGCGACGTTGGGGTAGAGCACCTGGGCGTAGACGCCGGTCTCGTCCATGAGCTTGAGCCGCTCGTGGACATCGAAGGAGGCGGGGTGCGCGGCTTCATAGGTGGGGGGCGAGGAGGGGAACTTGCCCTTCCAGCCGGCGAAGACGCCGGAGGGAGCGTTGGCGACCTTCTCGTCGGCGACGAACCAGGCGTTGACGCCGTCGTTGTCCTGCTTGACGTGGAGGACGCGGTCGCCCCACTTCTTTGAGACCCGGCTGGTCCAGAGGTCGGCGGGCTCGGTGATGTGGGTGTCGGCGTCAATAAAGGGGGTGAAGGTCATCGGATTTCCAAGCGATTCAGGTGCGCCGTGGTTGGGGCGGGGGCGGCCCCCCTCAGTCCCTACGGGACAGCTCCCCCCGCGGAGCGGGGGGAGCGATTTGCATCTAGCCACCGCCGGCAGCGGCGAGGCCGACGGGCATTTCGGCGGGGGTTTCGATGTTGTAGAGCTTGGCCGAGTTCTCCCAGAGGATCTTGCGGCGGGTCGTTTCCGACTGTCCCGCGAGGCCGTCTTCGATGGTCTCCTGGACGTTGCCGTAGAGACAGGTGGGGTGGGGGAAGTCGGTCTCGAAGAGGATGTTGTCCTCGCCGATGTCTTCGATCAGCTTCTGCGGGGCGACCTTCTCGAACCAGTAGCAGGCGTAGACCTGGCGGCGGAAGTAGTCGCTGGGCAGCATCGTGAACTCGGGCCGGGCGCTGGGCACGTCGGCGGCGAGGAAGTGATAGTCGCAGGACTCGAGGCAGAAGGGGACCCAGCCGATGCCGCTCTCGACGGAGACGAACTTGAGCTCAGGGAAGCGCGGGAGCACGCCGGAGACCAGCAGGTCGGTCATCTGCAGGCCGTTGGCCAGGAACAGGGTGGTTGAGGTGCGTGCGTAGGTGACCTCGGGGCCGTCGACCTTGAGGCGCTCGGGGGTGAAGCCGTCGGTGAAGTCGCCGGAGCCGATGTGGAAGGAGATCGGGAGGCCGGTGTCGGTGGCGACGTTCCAGAGCGGGTCCCAGTGGTGGTCGCCGAGCAGAGGCTGGCCGTGGGACTGGGGGTCGCCGGTGAAGAGGATGCCCTTGATGCCGCGCTGGGCGACGCGCTCGATCTCCTTGACCGACTCCTCGACGTCCCAGAAGGGGATGGAGGCGTTGGCGACGAAGCGCTCGGGGGCGACGGAGATCCAGTCGAGCTGGAAGTCGTTCCAGGCGCGGACGCATTCGAGCATGAGCTCGGGCTCGCCGAGCTGCAGGAAGCGCTGGGAGGCGAAGCCGGCGACGTTGGGGTAGAGGACCTGGGCGTAGACGCCGGTCTCGTCCATCATCTTGAGCCGCTCGTGGACGTCGAACGAGGCGGGATGGGCGGCCTCGTAGGTGGGCGGGGAGTTGGGGAACTTGCCGGTCCAGCCGGCGAAGACGCCTGAGGGGGCATTGGCGACCTTGTTGTCGCCCACGAACCAGGCGTTGGTGCCTTCGTTGTCCTGCTTGACGTGCAGGACCTGATCGGCCCACTTGCTGGAGACGCGGCTGGTCCAGAGGTCAGCGGGTTCGGTGATGTGGGTGTCGGCGTCGATAAACGTGGTGAAGGCCATGGTTCCTCCGTCGGAGCTGGCGACAAGCGTGATGCAATGCAGGCTACAGACGAGGATACACGGTTGAAATCGAGCTGTGGCGTGGAGGGGCAGGGGGCGGCGGGGAGCGTCAGGTCGTGGGGGGCTATTCGAGCAGGGACTCGCCGGAGATTGCCTTGACGATGTCGAAGTAGGAGATGACGACGATGAAGAGGAGCAGGGCGACGAAGCCGGCGAGGTGGACGAGGCCTTCGCGCTCGGGGGAGATGCGCTTGCCGCGGCGGGCGATCTCGACGAGGACGAAGAAGATGCGGCCGCCGTCCAACATGGGGAGGGGGAGGATGTTGATGATGGCGAGGTTGAGGCTGAGCAGGGCGGCGAGTTCAATCAGGCGGAGCCAGCCGGCGCGCTCGATGACTTCGCCGGTGACGCGGGCGATGCCGACGGGTCCGGAGAGGTCGATGGCCTCGCCGCCGGCGATCCAGGAGCGGATGCGGTTGCGGACGAGCACGAAGGTGGCGACGGTCTGGTCCCAGCCCTCGGGGATGGCCTCGGCGACGCTGGCGCCATCGCGCACGACGCGGGAGCTGGCGTTTCCGACGGTGATGCCGGTCGCGCCCTGGCGCACCTCGATGACGGTGCCGGCGGGTGGGAAGCGTGGGTCGAGGCCGACTGCGTAGTACAGCGCGTCGACCCGGATGCCTTGTTCGACGGCGATGCTGGCGATGGTGTCGTCGGGCTGGGCGGTGTAGGTACGCCCACCGGGCAGGTTGAGCACCGTGCCGGGTGCGAGCTCTCTGGTTTCGACGCCCCAGGCGCCGATCACGAAGAGCGCGGGCACGCCGAGGCGCTCGGCGATCTGGGGGATCGATTCACCCTGCTGGACGACGTGGGTGAGGGGCTGGGGGGCGAGCCGGGCGTGCACGTCGAGATCGAATCGCTCGGTGGCTGTCTCGCCGGTGAAGGAGTCGACGACGGTGTTGCGCTCGATCGTGGCGGTGATGGTCTTGCCGAGGTTGAGCTGGATGGCGCGGGTGAGGTCCTGTGCGTTGCGGATTTCGTCGCCGTTGACGGCGACGATGTAGTCGCCGGACTCGATCCCGGCGCGCTGGGCGGGGGCGCCCTGGACGACGGTAGTGACCACTGCCGGACCGGCGGAGATGTTGTCGGGGATGATCGCGCCGAGGGCGAAGAGGAAGATCGGCAGGACGGCGTTGACGGCGGCGCCGGCGGCGAGGATGCCGATGCGGGTGAAGCGGCCCTGGACGGCTAGCGAGCCCGGGTCGCCGCCGACGGTGACGCCGAAGAAGGTGGTGCGGTTTGGGTCGTCGCGGTCGACGGCGGGCATTGCGCCAGGGACGGCAGCGGGGTCGGCGGCGATGGCGCGATCGGAGATTGGGGAGTCGTCGAGCGAGGTGAGGGTGAGGACGTAGGCCTTGCGGCCGCCGTTGGGCTGGCTGCGGGAGATGCTGTACTCGAGCTTCGTGCCGTTGACGATCTCGGCCATGCGCTCGGCGAACTGTTGCGGGGAGTTGACGCGCTTGCCGTTGACGTGGGTGAGGCGGTCGCCGGGATGCAGGCTGCTGTTGGCCGAGTTGCCGCGACTGACGCGTTCGACGATCACGCCGCTGGATTCTTCGCCGGTGAGGCGCACGAAGCCGCCGATCGGCAGCCAGTTGATCGAATAGAGGGTCTCGCCGAACTGTTTGCCGCCGATTCGGGGGGGCAGACCGATGCCGAACTCCTCGACGCGGACGCCGGCGAGCTTGGCAGCGACGTAGTGGCCGAGCTCGTGCAGGACGACGAGGGCGAGCAGGACGCCTACGAAGGGGAGGACGTAGGTGACTAGGACCACGAGCGCTCCGCGATGTTGGCGTGGGTGAAGTCGCGCGCCCAGGCGTCGGCGGCGTCGATCGCTTCGAGAGTGGGGTTGTCGGTGTTGTCGTGGGCGTCGAGCGCCTGCTCAACGAGTTGGGGGATGTGGTCGAAGCGGATCTCGTGGTTGAGGAAGGCGAGGACGGCGACCTCGTCGGCGGCGGCCATGGCGGCGGGATAGGTGCCGTCGGCGAGGCCGGCGCGCATGGCGAGCTTGAGGCAGGGGTAGCGGTCGAGGTTGGGAGCGGAGAAGTTGAGGCTGCCGACGGCGGCGAGGTCGAGTGGGTCGGTGGTGGGCTGAAGGCGTAGGGGGTAGGAGAGGGCGAGCTGGATGGGCAGCTTCATGTCGGGGTAGCCGAGCTGGGCCTTGACCGAGCCGTCGCCGAATTCGACCAGCGAGTGGACGATCGATTCGGCGTGCTGGACGACTTCGACGCGGTCGTAGGGGACATCGAAGAGCCAGCGGGCTTCGATCGTTTCCATGCCCTTGTTCATCAGGGTGGCGCTATCGATGGTGATCTTCGCGCCCATGTTCCAGGTGGGGTGCTTGAGCGCCTGCTCGGGGGTCACGTCGGCGAGCTGATCGGCGGGGAGGTCGCGGAGTGCGCCGCCGGATGCGGTGAGGATGATGCGCCGGACTTCGTGCTGTTCTTCGCCCCAGAGGCACTGCCAGATGGCGCTGTGCTCGGAGTCGACGGGCCGGAGCTGACCGCCGCCGGCGTCGGCGGCGGCGCGGACCAGCGCGCCGGCCATGACGACGACCTCTTTGTTGGCGAGCGCGACGTCTGCGCCGCGACTGAGGGCGGTCAGGGTTGGTTCGAGGCCGGCGCGACCGGCGGTGCCGACGACGAGCACGTCGCCATCGGGGTCGGCGGCCATGTGGTCCATCGGGCGGACTTCTGCGCCCACATCACGAGCGATGGCCTGGAGTTCGGGCGGCGGAGCGCCGTCGGCGTCGGGGGCGGCCCAGAGGTAGCGGGGGCGGAACTCGCGGGCCTGAGCTTCGAGCAGGGTGAGGTTGCGTCCGGCGGCGAGGCCGAGGATGCGGTAGCGCTCGGGCATCGAGCGGACGACATCGAGCGTCTGGGTGCCGATGCTGCCCGTGGAGCCGAGCAGGACGAAGGTGGTTTTTTGGTCGGTCGGGTGATCAGGCATGTCGTCGGTCATGTCGTCATGATGGGGGGTTGCGATCCACGGTTACGTCCATACAAGGAAAAAGTATACGCAGGGAATGCCGAAGAGGAGGCTGTCGAGGCGATCGAGCACGCCGCCGTGGCCGGGGATCAGGTTGGAGGAGTCTTTGACGTTGCGTGCGCGCTTGAAGAGCGACTCGGCGAGGTCGCCGATCTGCCCGACGACGGGCAGGACGAGGGCGAGCAGGATCAGGGGCCACATGCCGGCATGGAGGCCGAAGATCGCGTCGAGCGCGAGCACTGAGCCGAGGCCGCCGATCCAGCCGGCGATCGCGCCTTCGACGGTCTTGTTGGGGCTGATCGCGGGGGCGAGGCGGTGGCGTCCGAGGGTGCGTCCGCCGGCGTAGGCGGCGGTGTCGGTGGCAGCGATGGCGAGGACGGCGAGCAGCAGCCACTCTGCGCCGTCGGCGTGCTGACGGATCAGGACGAAGGCGGCGGCGGGGAGGGCGAGGTAGAGCAGGGCGGCGGTCATGACGCCGGCATCGAGCAGGTGGCGGGTGAGCGCGACGGGATCGGGCTGCTGTTCGCGCAGTGTGGCGTGGACGGTGGTCGCGGCGAAGATGCCGAGCACCGCCGGGAGCATGGTCCAGAAGAGCGGGACAGCGCCGGTGAGGCTGACGCCGAGGGTTGCGCCGAGGCCGGCGGCGGCGAGCAGGAAGGCGGGCGAGGTGAGGCGGAGGCCGCAGATCACCGCGATTTCGCCGAGGGCGACGAGCATCGCGAGGCCGAGCAGCGCGGTGAAGAGCGGCCCGCCGACCAGGATCGCGCCGATGATGATCGGCAGGCCAACGGCGGCGCTGAGCAGGCGCAGGCCGAGTTGGGTGGTCGCGCGGGCGCGCGTGGTCTGGAGGGCGGTCTGGAGGGCGGTCACGATCGGAGCCAGTCAGCGTTGGTTGGCGCGCCCTGCAATCGGGTGACGCGCGATGTAACTGCAGCGGTCGCGAGCTGTGGGCGACGTTCGGCGCTGCGACTGACGCGCTCTTCACGGTGAACGGGGAGGGCAACCACAAGGGTTGCCCCTACGGGGAAGGTTGGTGCGAGCGCACGGTTGTTCGCGGGGGGGCGGAGCGCGGTGCGTTGGGGGTTGGGTGGGCGGCGGTTGGGGCGGTGATTGATGCGTTGGGGGCGGTGAAGGGGGAGGGCAACCACAAGGGTTGCCCCTACGGGGAAGGTTGGTGCGAGCGCGCGGTTGTTTGCGCGGGGGCGGTGCGCGGTGCGTGGGGGTTGGGGGTTGGGTGGGCGCCGGTTGGGGCGGTGATTGACGGGTTCGGGGTGGTGAAGGGGGAGGGCAACCACAAGGGTTGCCCCTACGGGGAAGGTTGGTGCGAGCGCGCGGTTGTTCGTGCGGGGGCGGTGCGCGGTGCGTGGGGGTTGGGGGTTGGGTGGGCGCTGGTTGTGGCGGTGATTGACGGGTTGGGGGCGGCGAAGGGGGAGGGCAACCACGAGGGTTGCCCCTACGGGGAGGGTTGGTGCGAGCGCACGGTTGTTGGCGCGGGGGCGGCGCGCGGTGCGTCGGGGGTGGGGGTTGGGTGGGCGACGGTTGTGGCGGTGATTGACGCGTTGGGGGCGGTGAAGGGGGAGGGCAACCACAAGGGTTGCCCCTACAGGGAGGGTTGGTGCGAGCGCACGGTTGATCGCGCGAGGGCGGTGCGCGGTGCGTGGGGCGTGCTGGCGGTGATTGACGCGTTGGGGGCGGTGAAGGGGGAGGGCAACCACAAGGGTTGCCCCTACGGGGAGGTCCGGGGACATCGCGTGGGGATCCGGCGCTGCTGATTCGGTGGGGTGCGCGGTCACTGTTCTTGGCGGGCGCCGAAGTTGCGGCAGCGGCGGGCGTAGGCGTCGAGTGCGGCGTCGACATCGGCGGCGCAGAAATCGGGCCACCAGGTGGGCGAGAAGACGTACTCGGCGTAGGCGGCCTGCCAGAGCAGGAAGTTGGAGAGGCGCTGGTCGCCGCCGGTGCGGATGATCAGGTCGGGATCGGGCATGCCGCCGGTGTAGAGGTAGCGATTGATCAGGGCTTCATCGATGTCGTCGGGTGGGATGCCGTCGGCGGCGATGCGGCGCACGGCGTCGACGAGTTCGGCGCGGCCGCCGTAGTTGAAGGCGATGCAGACGGTCATCTTGGTGTTGTTGGCGGTGAGCGCGACGGCCTGGTCGATTTTGCGCCGGAGGTGGTCGGAGAGGGCGTTGATGCGGCCGATGTAGCGGAGCTGGACGCCGGCCTCGTGGAGCGGCTGGACTTCGCGGTCGATGGTGTTGGAGAGGATGCGCATGAGGCCGCGGATCTCCGGCCGGGGGCGGCTCCAGTTCTCGGTGGAGAAGGCGAAAAGCGTGAGGTAGCGGATGCCGCGTTCGCCGAACGACTCGATCGCGGCGCGGATGTTCTCGGTGCCGGCGCGGTGACCGTCGGTGGGTCGCAGGCCGCGCTGGGCGGCCCAGCGTCCGTTGCCGTCCATGATCACGGCGACGTGGCAGGGGGTGGGCGCGTTGGGGGCCAGTGAGGGAGCGACGGAGGGAGCGGATTCAGCGGGCGGCGGATCGGCAAGCGGGGGAGTGTGGGCGACGGCAGCGGGCAGTCGGGCGGTGGACCATCGTGTCACAACTAGACCTCCAGGAGCTCGCGCTCCTTGTCCTCGCCCACCTTGTCCACGATAGCGACGAATTCGGTTGTGAGTTTGTCGAGTCGGGCCTCAGCGCGATGTTCCTCGTCCTGGGAGAGGTCGCCGTCACGCTGCATGCCGCGGAGGTCGTCGTGGATGTGGCGGCGGATGTTGCGGATGGCGACGCGGGTGTTTTCGGCCTTCTGGGAGACGACTTTGACGAGGCTGCGGCGGCGCTCCTCGGTGAGTTCGGGCAGGATGAGGCGAATGAGGATGCCGTCGCTCTGCGGGTTGATGCCGAGGTCGGAGGTCTGGATCGCTTTGGTGATGGGCCCGAAGGCGTTCTTGTCCCAGGGCTGGATGGCGATCAGGCGGGCTTCGGGGACGGAGATGGTGGCCATCTGGTTGAGGGCCATGCTGGTGCCGTAGTAGTTGACGCGGACATGTTCGACGAGGCCGGGGTGGGCGCGGCCGGTGCGGATGGCCTGGAGTTCGCGGTCGAGCGCGGAGATCGCGCCGCGCATGCGCTCGTCGGCGTCGGAGAATGCCAGCTCGATGAGTTCGTCGTCGGCCATAATGAGCGCTTACGCGAGGCGGGTGGGTCCGGCGTGGACGCGGGTGCCCGCCAGACCATGCTGTACGGCTTGCACGATAGCGTCCGGCGAGTCGATATCAAACACGAAGATCGGTAGATTGTTGTCTTCGCAGAGGGAGAGCGCGGCGGTGTCCATGAGGACGCCGAGGTTCTGGGTGATGGCGTCGCGGTAGTTGAGCGATTCGTAGCGCTTGGCGTCGGGGTGGGTGGCGGGATCGGCGGTGTAGACGCCGTCGACGCCGCGCTTGGCCATGAGCAATTCGACGGCGCCGACGGCGACGCCGAACTGTGCGGCGGCGGTGTCGGTGGTGACGAAGGGCTGGCCGGTGCCGGCGACGAGCAGCACGATGCGGTTCTTTTCGAGGTGGCGGCGGGCGCGTCGGGGGATGTACGGCTCGGCGACGGTGGGGACGTTGATCGCGGAGAGGGTGCGGACCTGGAGGCCTTCGGCTTCGATCGCGTCCTGAAGGGCGAGGCCGTTGATGATGGTGCCGAGCATGCCGGCGTAGTCGGCGGTCATGCGGGTCATGCCGGCGGCGGCGGCGACGCGTCCGCGGACGATGTTGCCGCCGCCAACCACGACGGCGAGCTGGACGCCTGATTTGACGCAGTCGACGAGCTGGAGGGCGATGCGCCGGACGGCGGCGGGGTCGAGGCCGGTGGTGAGGTCGCCCTGGAGCGCTTCGCCGCTGATTTTGAGCAGGATGCGGCGGGAGGGATCGGTCATGCGCTGCTCGGCTGGCGGGGAGATTTTTGCGCGCGTTCCTGGAGCCCCCCATGCAGGTGGAAGCTGTGGCGGAGCGAGTGAGCGGAGTCGGGAGACGGCGTGCCTCGGAGGTGGCGGTGCACTTCCCCCGCAGCCTTCGGCAGCTCCCCCCGCAGGGGGACCTGCGCGTAAGTCCCACTGCTCCGACCTTCCCTGCCGGTGGCGTTGTCACGACGTGACGGTGGGGAGCTTCCGCTATCTGGTGAGGGCGCGCCCGGAGCCCCCCTCTGCCTGCGGCATCTCCCCCCGCGGAGCGGGGGGAGAGGGGAAATGGGGATTACGCGCAGGTCTCGCGGGGGGGAGCGACGGAAACTTGCTCGGAGCAGTGCTAAGAGCGGGCTGCGGCGACGGCCTGTGGTGTGCAAGGGTCTCCCAGGTCGGCGCTACTCGCCGACTTCGTAGCGGATGAAGCGGGCGACTTCGATTTTTTCGCCGACGGAGGCGATGACATCGTTGATGCGGTCGGCGATGGTCTGGCTGGCGTCGCGGATGAAGGGCTGGTCGAGCAGCGCGGTGGCCTCGGGGTCGTCGTCGTCGAGCTGTTCGGCGGAGACGGCGGCGGGCTGCATTGAGGCGATCTGCATGGCGATGTCGTGGGCGAGCTCCTTGAAGGGCTCGGTGCGGGCGACGAAGTCGGTTTCGCAGCGGAGGTCGACGAGGACGCCGATCCGGCCGCTGTGGATGTAGGACTCGATCAGGCCCTGGCCGGTGGCGCGGTTGGCGCGCTTGGCGGCGGTGGCGACGCCCTTTTCGCGGAGCAGTTCGCGGGCGGCGTCGAGGTCGCCGTTGGACTCTTCGAGGGCGCCGCGGCAGTCCATGACGCCGGCGCCGGTTTCCTCGCGCAGGGCTTTGATTTGGTCGATGCTCACGGCCACGATGGAAGCTCCTAGTGGTGTTGGGGGTGGGTTGTGGGCGCCTGGCCGGCGGGCGGAGGGCCCGCTAGCGATGACGGATAGCTAGGCGTTGGCGGGCTGGGGGGATTGGGCGTCCTCGAACTGTGCGTCGCGGCGGGCGCTCTGGCGGAGCAGGGCGCCTTCGGCGGCGGCATCGGCGATTTGGGACGAGAGCAGGCGCACGGCGCGGATTGCGTCGTCGTTGGAGGGGATGGGGAAGTCGATGTTGCGGGGGTCGCAGTTGGTGTCGCAGACGGCGACGATCGGGATGTGGAGGCGCTTGGCCTCGGCGACGGCGATGTGCTCGCGGGGGACGTCGACGATGAAGACGGCGCCGGGCAGGACGGTCATGTCGCGCAGGCCGATGAGGTAGCGGTGCAGCCGGGTGAGCTTGTCGCGCAGGCGCAGGGCTTCCTTCTTGGGCAGGAGGTCGAGCTGGCCGATCTCTTCGCGGCGCTCGAGCTCGATCATGTAGTCGACGCGGCTGCGGATGGTGGCGAAGTTGGTCAGGGTGCCGCCGAGCCAACGGGTGACGACGTGGGGCATGCCGGCGCGGTCGGCCTCGTTGCGGATGACGTCCTGGGCCTGGCGCTTGGTGCCGACGAAGAGGACGCGCTGACCGTCGGCGACGGTGTCGCGGACGAAGTCGGTCGCGTCGGTCAGGCGGCCGACGGTCTGGGCGAGGTCGAGGATGTGGACGCCGTTGCGCGCGCCGTAGATGAACGGGGCCATTTTGGGGTTCCAGCGTCCGGTCTGGTGACCGAAGTGGACACCGGCCTCGAGCAGGTCGCGCATGGAGAGTTGGGTCGTCATCGTGCTCCTGAGCTAGGGCAAGGGCTTGGGCAGCGCCCGCGGCGTGGGGGCCGGCTGCGGGCACGCGCAGACGGCGGCGGGGGACGCACTGGGTGAGAGTATACGCACGGGTTGTCGGCGGTGCGACCGTTGTGGGGGACGAAGGTGGGGCGAATCTCGGGCGAATGTGTGGTGCAGCTCGCGAAGCGGTGTCTGTGCGGTGTCTGTGCGGTGTCTGTCAGGTGGCGAACAGGAGGCGCCCTGGTGATGGGAGGGTCGCGGAGCGGGCGTGGATCGTGATACCTTGCGCGTGATTCTGTGCGGCGAGGGCGCCGCACGGCCCAATTGTGGACCCGAGGGTGAGGAACGTTCGTGCCCCGTTACGCCTATGAGTGCTTTGAGTGTGGTCACGCCGAGGAAAAGCTGGAGGGCTGGGACGCGCTAGCCAAGCAGCCGTGTCCGGATTGCGCGGAGCTGATGCAGCGGATCCCGAGCGCGCCGGCGATCTTGTTCAAGGGCAAGGGCTGGTACTCGACGGACAACCGGAAGTCGTCGTGGAAGGCTCGCGCGGACGAAGACCGCGATGGCTCCGACGGCGAGTCGGACGGTGATGGTGGTTCGGAACGCGATGGCGGGTCCGAGCGCGATGGCGGCTCCGAGCGCGATGGCGGCTCCGAACGCGATGGCGGGTCCGAACGCAACGGCGCGTCCGAGGGCTCGTCGGAGAAGGTGGTTGCGGACGCGGCTGCCGGAGACTGACCAGGCGCAAGGGCAGGCGAGCGGGGCGGGCGAGCGGGGCGGCCCCCCTCTGTCACTCCGTGACATCTCCCCCCGCAGAGCGGGGGGAGAGAGCGGAGGTTCCGCCGCAGAGCGGGGAGAGAGAGCGGAGGTGGGATTTCGATGCGGGTTGTTTTGCAACGGGTGAGTCGCGCTTCGGTGCGTGTTGGGGGTGAGGTGGTCGGCGAGATTGGGGTGGGGTTGCTGGCTCTGGTGGGGGTGGCGGACGGCGATGGGGAGTTGGAGGCCGACCGGATGGCGGCGAAGGTCGCGGGGTTGCGGATCTTCTCGGATGCAGAGGGGCGGTTCAACGAGAGCGTCGCGGACGTGGGCGGCTCGGTGCTGGTGGTGAGCCAGTTCACGCTGATTTCGGACGTGCGCAAGGGTCGGCGGCCGAGCTTCACGCGGGCGGCGCGTCCGGATGTCGCGGAACCGCTGGTGGAGCGCTTCGCGGGGCAGCTGGAGGCGAGTGGTTTGATTGTGGCGCGTGGGGAGTTTGGAGCGGAGATGGAGGTGGAGCTGGTGAACGACGGGCCGTTCACGGTGGTGATCGATTCGGCGGAGCTGGATCGGTCGCGGCGGGGGTAGTGGGCTGAGGGCTGAGGGCTGAGCGTCAGGGGCGGAGGTCGAGGGCGATGTCGAGGGCGGGAGCGGAGTGGGTGAGTGCGCCCATTGAGATGTAGTCGACGCCGGTGGCGGCGATTACGGTGATCTGGGTGATAGTGATGCCACCGCTGGCTTCGACGGCGGCGTCGAACCGGTGGGCGAGCTCGACGGCGCGGGGGAGGTCGCGGATGGCGAAGTTGTCGAGCAGGAGGGCGGGTGCGCCGGCGTCGAGCGCTTCGCGGGCCTGATCGATGTTGGCGACTTCGACCTCGACCGCGGTGGCGGGGCCGGAGTGCTCGAGGGCGGCGTGGACGGCGTCGGTGATCGAGCCGACGGCGGCGATGTGGTTGTCTTTGAGCAGGATGCCGGCGGCGAGGGAGTCGCGGTGGTTGAGGCCGCCGCCGCAGCGGACGGCATAGCGTTCGGCGGCGCGGAGGCCGGGGGTGGTTTTGCGAGTGTCGAGGATCTGGGCGTGGCCGCCGGCGGTGGCGGCGGCTACGGCGGCGGCGGTGAGGGTGGCCGTGCCGGAGAGGCGCTGGAGCCAGTTGAGGGCGGTGCGCTCGGCGCGGAGGAGGTGCAGGACGTGGCCGCGGATGGTGGCGAGCACCTCGCCTGCGGCCACGGTGTCGCCATCGGCGCAATGCGCGGTGATTTCGACGTCGGGATCGAGCGCTTCGAAGGCGGCGGTGGCGAAGGCGAGGCCGCAGATGACGCCGTCGGCACGGGCGATGATCTCGGCGGTCCCGTCGCTGAGCGATGCGGCGATCGATTGGGTGGTGAGGTCGAGATCGACGCGGTCTTCGTCCAACGAGTCCTGGACGAGGCGTTCGACCAGGGCGTCGTCGAGCGGGGTGAGATCGGGCATGGGTGTGGTTACTCGCGCACGATGCGCCAGGCGAGGCGGCGGCGCCAGGCGGGATCGGTTCGTGGGTGGTCGAGTCGGAGGTGGCTGCCGCGGGTTTCGGTGCGCGCCAGGGCGGCGTGGACGATGGCGTGTGCGGCGGTGGTGGCGAGCTGCAGGGTTGGGCCGGGCGGTGTGCTGACGTTGGTGTCGGCGCTCCAGGCTTCGAGCTGGCGCAGGGCGGCGGTCAGTTCGTGGGCGTGACGGGCGATGCCTGCGCCGTTGGTGACGGTCTGCTGGAGCTGCGCGAGCGAGGGGGCTGCGCCGATGCCCGCCATGACTGCCGGAAGGGGCAGCGGCTCGACTGGTTCGGCCGGCGTTGGCGCGTCGGCCGTGCGGCTGGTGGCGGCGTCACTGGTGGCGGCGTTGACGGCGCGGGCGGAGAAGACGGCGGCTTCGAGCAGGGAGTTGGAGGCGACGCGGTTTGCGCCGTGAGCGCCGGTGGTGGCGACTTCACCAGCGGCGAAGAGACCGGGGATCGTGGTGCGGCCGTGGAGGTCGGTCCAGACGCCGCCCATGTGATAGTGCGCGGCGGGCGCGACGGGGATCGGGCCGGCGGTGAGGTCGTGGCCGCGCTCGAGGCAGCCCTGGTGGACGCCAGGGAAGCGGGTGCGGAGGAAATCGGCCGGTTGGTCTGAGATGTCGAGCCAGACGTTGGGGGCGTCGTCGCGGCGCATGGATTCGGAGATGGCGCGGGCGACGACGCTGCGGGGGGCGAGCTCGGCGTCGGGGTGGAGATCGGCGAGGAAGCGGTTGCCGGCGGCGTCTAGCAGGACCGCGCCCTCGCCGCGGAGGGCTTCGGAGACGAGGAAGGCGGGACCGTCGCCGCTGACGAGCGCGGTGGGGTGGAACTGGACGAACTCGAGGTCGCGGACGACCGCGCCGGCGCGGAGGGCGAGGCCGAGGCCGTCTGCCGTGGCGACGGCGGAATTGGTGGTGTTGGTGTAGAGCGCGCCGGCGCCGCCGGTGGCGAGCATGGTGGCGTCGGCGGTGATCGTGGTGTGCTTGCCGGTCGGGTCGGCGATGACTGCGCCGACGCAGCGGCCGGCTTCGAGTGCGAGCTCGACGGCGGCGTGGGCCTCGCGGAGGTCGATGTCGCCGCGCTCGACGCACTGTTCGAGGGCGCGCTGGATGTGCAGCCCGGTGCGGTCGCCTCCGGCGTGGAGGACGCGGGGTTGGGAGTGAGCGCCCTCCTGCGCGAGCGCGACAGCGCCGTTTGGGGCGCGGTCGAAGTCGACGCCGAGATCGATCAGGCGTCGGACGGCGGCGGGCCCCTCCTCTGTGAGGATTTCGACGGCCGGTTCGTCGCAGAGCCCGTGGCCGGCGCGGATCGTGTCGGCGGCGTGGCGCTGGGGATCATCGGTCGCGGCGACGGCGGCGGCGATGCCGCCCTGGGCGCGGTTGGTATTGGTCTCGCTGACGGATCCCTTGCTGACCAGGCAGACGGAGCCGTGCTCACGGGCGAGCAGGGCGGCATTGAGGCCGGCGAGACCGGTGCCGATGATCAGGAAGTTGACGTGCTCGGTCATGGCGTCGGCGTGCAATCGGCGTATTAGGCGGCGTGCGAGTCGGCGTGCAGGACGTCGGCGCGGCTAGACGATGTCGAGCATGCGCTGGAGGGCGACGCGGGCCCAGCGGCGGGTTTCGCCTGCGACGGAGATCTGGTTGACGACGCGGCCCTGGGCGAGCTCTTCGGTGACCCAGGCGAGGTAGGCGGGGTGGACGCGGTACATCGTGGCGCAGGGGCAGATGACGGGGTCGAGGCAGAAGACGGTCTTGCCTTCGTGGGCGACCTCCTGGTGGAGGCGGTGGACGAGGTTGATCTCGGTGCCGACGGCGTAGGCGCCAGGCGGGCCGTTGCGGACGTAGTTGATGATGAACTCGGTGGAGCCGACGGCGTCGGCGGCGTCGACGACGGGTTCGGTGCATTCGGGGTGGACGACGACGCGACAGCCGTCGTGCTCCTGACGGGCGCGCTCGATCTGGTCGGTGCGGAAGCGGATGTGGACGGAGCAGTGGCCCTGCCAGAGCAAGACGCGGGAGTTGCGGACGCGCTCGGGGCGGAGGCCGCCGAGCGCCTTGTTGGGGTTCCAGACGGCGGTCTCGCTGCGGGGGTCGATGCCGAGCTGCTTGGCGGTGTTGCGCCCGAGGTGCTGGTCGGGGAAGAAGAGGACCTGGTCGCCCTGCTCGAAGGCCCACTCGAGCACGGCCTTGGCGTTGGAGGAGGTGCAGACTGCGCCGCCGTTTTCGCCGACGAAGGCTTTGAGCGAGGCGGCGGAGTTCATGTAGGTGATCGGGACGACGTTGGCGGTGTCGACGACCTCGGAGAGCTCGTCCCAGGAGGCGTAGACATCGTCGGGCTGGGCCATGTCGGCCATGGAGCAGCCGGCGGCGAGGTTGGGGAGCATGACGATCTGCTCGGGGGTGGTGAGGATGTCGGCGCTCTCGGCCATGAAGTGGACGCCGCAGAAGATGATGAAGTCGGCGTCGTCGCGGAAGGCGGCCTGCTGGGCGAGCTTGAAGGAGTCGCCGCGGAAATCGGCGAACGCGATGATGTCGTCGCGCTGGTAGTGGTGACCGAGGATGACGAGACGGTCGGCGAGCTGGGCGCGGGCGACGCGGATGCGTTCGCGCAGTTCGTCGGGGCCGAGGTCGAGGTAGGCGTCGGGGATCTCAGGCTGCCAGGCGGGAAGGTGCGGTTCGGCGACGAGTGGGATCGTGACGAGGTCGGTTTCGCAGGCGTCGTTGGGCAGGTTGGGGGGGAGGCGTTCGGGCGTGTAGGCGGTGGGTACGAGTGTGGTGGTCATCTCGTCAACGCTCTCAGGTGGCCGCGTGCGGTCGGTGCGGCAGCGGGGTCCGCGGGGGATCGGTTTAGTTAGTGTCTATCTGACACTAACGGCATGCGGAGAGTGTCGCAAAGCTGGGGGTGATCTGTCAAGTGGCTGCGCGCGGTCGGTGCGGCGTGGGGCGCAGATAGGGAAGGGCAGCGGATGTCAGGTGCGTTGGCTGAAGCGGTAGAGGCGGGCGGGGCGGTGGGGGCCGTCGGCGCGGACCTGGTCGGTGGCGGCGATGAACTCGGTGGCCATGATGCGGCGGCGGAAGTTTCGCTTGTCGAGGCTGCGGCCGAGGATCGCTTCGTAGGCGCGCTGGAGTTCGCGCATGGTGAAGTCTTTGGGCAGGAGGCTGTAGGCGGCGTCGGTGTACTCGAGCTTGTTGATCAGGCGCTCGCGGGCGGTCTCGATGACGCGTTCGTTCTCGAAGGCGAGCTCGGGGATCTCGTCGACGGGGAACCAGCCGCGGCGCCAGGCGGTGCGCTGGGCGAGTGTGACGCGCTGGTGGTGTACGAGGGCGAACCAGGCGACGGCGACGCTGCCCTGGTCGGAGGAACGGTCGAGGTCGCCGAAGGTATAGAGCTGCTCGAGGAAGATGTCGGTGACGCCGGCCTCCTCGGCGAGCTTGCGGACGGCGGCGTGGTCGAGCGATTCGTCGAGTTCGAGACGGCCGCCGGGGACGGCCCAGAGGCCCTCCTCCGGGGGCGCGGAGCGCTCGATCAGGAGTACCTGCAGGCGGTCGTCGGCGACGGTGAAGATGACGACGAGGACGGCGACATCGGGGTGGCGAACGCCGGCAGATGCGGGTGCAGGAGGCTCGGAGGTGGTGGTCATGGGTTGGCGGGGATGCCCTGGAGCGACCAGGCGCCGGTGCGGGTGACGGTCACGGTGAGGAGGTCGCCGTGTTGGTAGCGGCCCGTCGGGGCGTCGAAGTGGACGAGTTTCGTGGTGCGGGTGCGGCCGGTGAGGCGCTCGTTGGCCGGGTCGTCGGCGGGCTTGGACTGTTCGACGATCACGTCGACGTCCTGTAGCAGGTAGGTCGAGTTGATCTCGCTGGAGACCTGGCGTTGGAGGTCTTCGACGGCGTGAAGGCGCTCGGATTTGATCGCGGCGGGGACATCATCGGGCTGGCGGTGGTCGGCGAAGGTGCCGGGGCGGGGGCTGTAGGCGGCGACGTGGACTTTGTCGAAGCGGAGCTCGGCGAGGAGATCGTGGGAGGCCTGGAAGTCGGCGTCGGTTTCGCCGGGGAAGCCGACGATCACGTCGGTGCTGATCCCGGTATGGGGCCAGAGGGAGCGGACCTTTTCGACGCGCTCGCGGAACTGGTGGACGGAGTAGCCGCGGCGCATGTTGGTGAGCACATCGTCGGAGCCGGACTGGACGGGCAGCGAGAAGGCTTCGCAGACCTTGGGCAGGCTGGCCATGCCTTCGAGGATGCGGTCGGTCATGTCAGGCGGGTAGGAGGTGAGCTGGCGGATGCGGAGGAGGTCTGGGAGGTCGTGGATGGCGGTCATCAGGTCGAAGAGGTCGGCGTGGTCAGTGCCGGGCGCGACAGCCGGTTGGTCTTTGCCGTAGGCCTCGACGGTCTGGCCGAGCAGGGTGACTTCGCGCACGCCGCGCTTGACGTGAGCCTCGATCTCGCGGCGGATCTCGTCGATCGGGCGGCTGCGTTCGCGTCCACGGCGGAGCGGGACGATGCAGTAGGTGCAGAACTTGTCACAGCCTTCGACGACGGGCACGTAGGCGGTGGGGCTGGTGACATCGGGGAAGATCTGGGGCCAGAACTCACCGCCGTCGTCTTCGAGTTGGGGGAGGTCGAGCAGGTCGAGGATGGGGTCGAAGTGTTGGGGCTGAGCCCAGGCGTCGACCCAGGGGAAGCGCTTGGAGAGCGGATCATCGCGGCGGACGGTTTTGGGGCCGACCATGCAGCCCATGACCGCGACGCGCATGTCGGGGCGGTCGAGGCGCATGCGCTTGAGCGTGCCGAGCTTGGCGCTGGCCTTGTCTTCGGCGTGCTGGCGGATGGCGCAGGTGTTGAGCACGACGAGTTGGGCGTCGCGGGGCTGGTCGGTCTGTTCGTAGCCGAGGCGCTGGAGGCCGGCGGCGAGCTTGGCGCTGTCGGCGGTGTTGACCTGGCAGCCGACGGTCCAGATGTGAAACTGAGGCATGGGTGGTCTCGTGGCCGGGTTTGGGGGCGCTCTCGATGGGGGTGCGTGAGGGCACGTGAGGGAATGGGGGGTTCCGTGGCGGAGGGTGTGGGATTCGAACCCACGACCGAGTCTCCCCGGAACCCGCTTAGCAGGCGGGCGCACTAGGCCACTATGCGAACCCTCCAGAGCGAGCGTAGCAGCGGACCGGTCGACCGGACGGGCGGTAGCCTGTGCGAATGTTGCGGCGAATCATCGTTGAGCGTGAACGGCTGAACATGGTTGGCGAGCGTCTGTTGAGGCTTGCGCGATCGGCGCTGACGCACCGGCTGCTGGGTCCGATGGCGGCGTTGGGGGCGTTGGTGGTGGCGCTGGCGATCGCGGTTCCGCTGGCGCTGGGGACGGTTAGCGATGCATTCGTGTTGCGCTCGTTGGACGGCGAGCGGTTCGTCGCTGAGGTGCGTGGGACGGGCGACGACTGGGTGCTGCTCGGTCACCAGTTCCCGACGCATCGGCACACCTGGGACCGTCTGGCGGATCGGCTGCTGGAGGAGGGGTACCGGGTGATGGTGTGGGACTTCCGCTGCCACGGGGAGAGCCCGTGTGTGTACAGCAACGCGAAGAACGATGACGTTCCCGATGTCTGGCAGGAGTGGGAGGCGGCGATCGACTACGCGGTCGATCAGGGGGCGGAGCGGATCGCAGGCTTCGGGGCGAGTTTCGGCGGGACGAGTTTGATGCAGGTGGCGGCCTATCGCGACGAGTTCCGTGCGGTAGGGGCGATTTCGAGCCCGAACGTCTTCCGCAATCGGGTGGAGGACGGCTACCGCGGATACGACGGGACGACCTGGGATCGGCTGGACGGGTTGAAGACGGTCGGCGAGATCACGGTCCCGAAGCTGTTCATCGTGGGCGCCACGAATCGGTGCGCGTATCTGTATTCGGAGCGGTATTTCGAGCGTTCGGCGGCGCCGGCGCGGCTGGTGGTGCTGGACACGGATCTGCACGGGACGAACATCGTCGATGACGGCGATCTGGGACCGGTGACGATGGCGGAGATTGTGGCGTTCCTGGCGGACCCGGGGTCGGTGGAGGGCAAGGAGGTGAGGAACGAGGCGCCGGAGGCGGACGCGTTTCTCGAGTGCTACGGGGATGATGACGACGACGACTAGTCGGACGGGCTGAGGTTCGGTGAGCGGGGAGGGCGACCACAAGGGTCGCCCCTACAGGGAGGTTTTGGGCCACCGGAGGGGTTGGTCAGCGGCGGCGGGAGAGGAGCCAGAGGGTGAGGGGGAGGGCGATGAGGGTGGTGGCGAAGCCGACGGCGACGCCGAGCCAGACGTTGACGGTGAGGCCGAGGATCACGAGCAGGGCGATGCCGAGGAGGGGGGCGAGCAGGCCGGCGCGTGCGGCGAGGCCGGGCTGCTGGCGGACCGCGCCGGTGATCGAGGGGTCGTCGTCGGTTGGAGGCTGGTCGTGTGAGGACATTGGGGCTAGCCGTTGATCGCGGCTTCGAGGCCGTGCTCGTGGAGGACCCGGGCCATCGTCGAGCCGATCTCGGCGGGGCTGCGGCTGATCACGGCGCCGGCTTCTTCGAGGGCGGCGAGCTTTGCTTCGGCGGTGCCGTGCTTGCCCTCGATGATCGCGCCGGCGTGGCCCATGCGGCGACCGGGAGGGGCGGTGGCACCGGCGACGAAGGCGACGACGGGCTTGTTCATGCGGCGCTTGATGAATGCGGCGGAGGCCTGCTCGGCGGTGCCGCCGATCTCGCCGATGAGCACGACGGCGTCGGTTTCGGGGTCGCTGTTGAACATGCGCAGGGCTTCGACCTGCTGGGTGCCGATGATGGGGTCGCCGCCGACGCCGACGCAGGTGGACTGGCCGATCCCGGCGCGGGTGAGCTGGTCGACGGCTTCGTAGACGAGGGTGCCGGAGCGGGAGACGACGCCGACGCGGCCGGTGCGGAAGATGTCGGTCGGCATGATGCCGACGCGGCAGCTGGAGGCGGGGTGAATGACGCCGGGGCAGTTGGGGCCGATCAGGCGGCTCTTGGAGCTGGCGAGCGCCTGGCGGACGCGGACCATGTCGTGGATCGGGACGCCTTCGGTGATGCAGATGACGAGCGGGATTTCCGCGTCGACGGCTTCGAGGATGGCGTCGGCTGCGCCGGGCGCGGGGACGTAGATGATGGTGCAGTTGGCGTCGGTGCGCTTGACGGCGTCCTGCACGGTGGGGAAGACGGGGAAGCCCTCGAAGCTGGTGCCGCCGCGGAAGCCGGGGTGGACGCCGGCGACGACTTTGGTGTCGTAGGCGAGGGAGCGGCGGATCTGGTTCTGACCCTCGTTGCCGAGGCCCTGAATCATGACGCGGGTGCGGCGGTTGAGAAGGATGCTCATGTGGGGACCTTCAACTCGTTTGGGTCGGGCGGTTGGGCCGCTTGGCGGGTTTGCCGTTGCTACTTCTTGCCGTTGCTACTTACTGCTGCTGGGCGGCGGCTGCGACGGCGAGGCGTGAGGCTTCGGCGAGCTCGTCGGCGGATTCAACGGTGATGTCGGACTCAATCAGGATTTTGCGGCCCTCTGCGACGTTGGAGCCGTTGAGCCGGACGATGATGGGCTGGGTGATGCCGAGCTGCTTGACGGCTGCGACGACGCCTTCGGCGACGATGTCGACGCGGGCGAGGCCGCCGAAGATGTTGATCAGGATGGCCTTGACAGCGGGGTCCTGCTGGATGATGCGGAGGGCGGAGATGACGCGGTCGACGCGGTTGACGGTGCCGATGTCGAGGAAGTTGGCGGGCTCGCCGCCGTGCAGCATGATCGAGTCCATGGTGGCCATGGCGAGGCCGGCGCCGTTGACCATGCAGCCAATGTTGCCATCGAGCTTGATGTAGGAGCCGATCCCGGCCTTTTCGGCCTCGATCTCCATCTTGTCTTCCTGCGAGAGGTCGCGCAGGTCTTCGAGTGGCTGGCGGAAGCTGGCGTTGTCGTCGATGTTGATTTTGGCGTCGACGGCGATGATCCCGCCGTTGCCGGTGAGGCAGAAGGGGTTGAGTTCGACGAGTGTGGCGTCGATGTCGACGAAGGTGCGGTAGAGGCCGGCGAAGAGCTCGCCGGTGGGGCGGATGGCGGAGGAGGGCAGGCGCAGGCGGCGTGCGAGCTGGCGGCCGCGGAAGGCGGGGAAGCCGACATCGGGGTCGACGGGCTGGCGGATGATGGCGCGGGGCTTTTCGGCGGCGACCTCCTCAATGGACTGGCCGCCTTCGGTGGAGGCGACGACGACGGGCTTGCCGATGCTGCCGTCGATCAGGACGGCGGCGTAGAACTCGGAGGCGATATCGGTCTGTTCCTCGATCAGGACGCTGGAGATCTTTGCGCCGCCGGGGCCGGTCTGGTGGGTGACGAGAAAGTGACCGGCGAGGCCGCGGTATTCCTCGAGGGCGTTCTCGATGCCCTCGGCGAGGCGGACGCCGCCGCGCCGGGGGCCGACGACGGCGCCTTCGACGTTGGCGGGGTCGGCTTCGAGGCGTTCGTACATCTCGGCGGTACTTCCGGCAGTAGCGACGACGCGGCCCTTGCCGCGGCCACCGGCGTGGACCTGGGCCTTGACGACGACCTTGCCGCCGAGTTCGCGGATGATGCTGCGCGCGTCGCGGACGGTGGTGGTGCGTCCGCCGGCGGGGATAGGCACGCCGTGGGCGCGGAGGATTGCTTTGGCCTGGTACTCGTGGATATTCACAGGCGACGCTCATCCATTGCGTGCCGCTCGGAGCGAGTGTGCACGAGTTCGTAGGGGATTCGGTGACGATTGCGAACATACCCGCGCGTCTGCGCTGTCGCAATCGCGGCGGCGATACGCTCGCGAGCATGGCAGCGCTCACCCGGCGTCAGCTGATGGTGCGGGGCGCGAAGATCGGCTCGGGTGTGGGGGCGCTGCTGCTGGTGGGATGCGGGGAGTCGGAGGAGCCGCCGCTGCCAGATGCGTCGCCGGAGGGGGAGCCGGCGGCGGCGGGTGTGGTGCAAGAGCAGGTTCAGGGGGCAGGTGGGAAGCAGTCCGAGCCGGACCCGGAGGCTGAGGCGGCTCCGGAGGCAGCGCGGGCGGAGGAGCAGGTCGAGGTGCAGGCGGCGCAGCAGCAGGTTCGCGTTCAGGAGGTGGCTGAGCAGGAGGTTGGGCAGCAGGTCGTCCAGCCGGTTGTGGCGGGGCGGCGGCGGCTTGTGCCGGACGCGAAGTGCGGGAGCTGCTCGATGGAGGAGCCTGAGTTCGCGCCGCTCGCCGGGGCGCGGGCGGAGTGGGGAGTGATCGAGGGGGCGGGGTATCGGATCGAGGTCCCGGACGAGTGGAACGGCTCGCTGCTGCTGTGGGCGCAAGGGTTTTCGGGGCTGAATGAGAGCGGGACGGGTCCAACGGAGCGGCTGAGCTTCTCGATGCCGGTGCGGGAGCTGGTGATCGGTCTGGGCTATGGCTGGGCGACGAGCACGTATCGGTCCTCGGGCTACGTGCCGGGCGTGGGGGTGGATGACCTGCTGTTGGTCAAGGACCGGGTCGGCGAGCTGTTCGGGGCGCCGCTGCGGACGTTCTGCGCGGGCGGATCGATGGGCGGCGCGACGGCGCAGCTGATGGCGCAGGAGTTTCCGGAGGAGCTGAGCGGGGCGGTGGCGTTCTGCGGGGCGCTGGGCAATGTCTGGGTGGCGGACTATCTGGCCGCATGGCACACGCTGGCGATGTGGTTCATCGGGCAGCCGCCGGAGCGGTTAGACGCGGTTGGACTCGTTCAGTGGGGGTCGGCGCTTGGTCAGGTTGATGCGGCTGGCCGGTTAGAGCTGACGGGGGATGGTGAGCGGTTCGCGGCGGTGATCGAGGAGCTGACGGGCGGGCCGCGCTGGGCGTTCCGTGAGGGCTTGGCGGACCAGTGGGAGCGCTCGTTTGAGGTGGGTGCGCTGACGTGGCCGACGCTGATCGGCTCTGCGCCGTTTGCGGCGGGGGAGGTGATTGAGCTCGGCGATGCGGAGATTCCGTTTGACACGACGGGGTTTGAGTTCAGGCTGTCGGGTGGGGCTGATGGGGTTGATGTTGATCTTGAGCGCTTGAACGCGGAGGTGGTGCGGGTGCGTTCGGGCGCGGGGCGACGGAGCGATCCAGGTGTGGGTGTGCCGAGCGGGCGGCTGGAGGTTCCGCTGTTGTGCCTGAAGACGACGGGGGATTTGTATACGCCGATTCATCTGGACCGGGACTATCAGCGGTTGGTCGAGGCGGCGGGTTACGGGGAGAATCTGGCGATGCGCGCGGTGCGTCGGGCGGGGCACTGCAACTTCAGCGCGTTGGAGGCGGCGTCGACCTTGGCGGCGATGGTTTCGTGGGTGGAGTTTGGGGCGAAGCCGCTGGGGGAGGATTTGAGCGGGGATTTGGAGGGTGTGGGGGTGGATTTCACGCTGTCGTATGACGAGGGGGATCCGTTGAGTCCGGTGCGGGGGTAGGGGGGCTGTGGGCAGCTCGCGTGTCGCTGTGCGGGGGGAGTTGGTGCGGGGAATCGGGGGCGTAGGGGAGATGGGGCGGGCCCCCCTCTGTCACTTCGTGACATCTCCCCCCGCGAAGCGGGGGGAGAGGGGATCCAATTTCGCGACATCTCCCCGCGCATAGCGGGCGAAGAGAGGATCACGGTTGTTTGGAGGTTGCTTGGCGCGTCAGCCGGGTTGGGCGATCGGCGTTGTCAGCCCCAGGTGCGGAGGCTGCGGGAGCGGAAGCCTCCGGGGATGAGGCCGATGACGAGGCCGGCGAGGCGGCGGTCGCCGCTCCCCTGGAAGCGGTCGGCGACGAGGCGGATGACCTCGCCGAGCGCGGTCTGACCGAAGACCCAGGTGTTGAGGTCGACATCGGAGGAGGGCGGCGAGCCGGGCTGGGCGCTGATCGCCTCGTGGTAGAAGGCGCGGAGATCGTCGGCGATGAACTTGAGCCGGACCGGGTTGGGGTGGGCCCAGGCGGGCGCCTCTTCGGCGTCGTCGCCGAGGTCGGCGCCGCCTGCGTAGGCGGCGATTTCGGCGGCCATGACCTCGATGTGATCGGCGCTGAGGCCGGTCGCGCCGACGGTGGTGCGTCCGCGGGCGCGGAAGGCCTCGTCGTACCACGGTGCGAGGGCGCGGACCTCGTTGAGCAGGCCCTGGATGAGGGCGTCGGCTTCGTCGGTGATCTCAGGCTGGGGGAGCATGATGGAGCAGGCCCACTCGCCGGCGGGATCGCCGATCGGTTGGTCGTATTCGTAGTCGACGACGGTCGATTCGGTGGCGGTGTTGAGCAGGGCGAGGGACTTGCGCAGGATGTCGCGCTGGAGGTCGGGTTGGTCGGGGAGGCCGAGCGGTCGCCCGAAGGGGAAGGGGACGGCGATGGAGCGGGGGACGGCCATGCCGACGGTGTGTTCGCGAATCAGGCTGACGCCGGTGGTGGCAACGCCCTGGCGCTCGATGAAGTGGGAGAGCGCTCCAACGGAGCGCGTGCAGAAGGGTCAAACGGGTGTGAGGAAGGCGGCGTCGACATCGGCTTCGCGGAGCAGGCGGCCGACTTCTTCACCGACCTCTTCGAGGCGGGCCGGCTGGGGCTGTGCGCCCATGAATGAGTAGTGATGCGGAGCGACGCCGCCGATCTCGCCGGCGTCGGCCAGCTCGCGGAGGCGGTCGGTGGGGAAGGCGATGTTGTGGTCCTGCTGCCAGGCGGAGCGGTCGAAGTTGACGCTGAGGTGGGACATGAGCAGGTCGGCGGGCTTGGTGTCGCCGGGGATCAGGCGGTACTCAAGTGCGCCGGGGGTGAAGGGCCGGTCGTCGCGTCGGCTGAGGCCGGCGGTCGTGACGATCGCGATGGTTGCCTCGTTGAGCGGAGGCGGGGTGATCCAGTCGGCGCCGGCGAGCTGGGGGAGTTCAAGGCCGAGCAGGTTCTTGGCCATGTCGGGGTGAAGGTCTGCGAGACGAACCATGATGTCCTCCGTATGGGGCAGGATCAAGGCTAGCCGCCGAGCGGGGGTGGGTACAGGAACGGAGCATGTCTCAGGCGTGTCGATTCGGCGGGCTGCCCGGTGCCTCACCAGACAGGCGGCGCGCGGGCGACCTGCGGCGCTGCGGGTGACGCGTTTGAGAGGGTGAACGGGGAGGGCAACCACAAGGATTGCCCCTACACGGAGGTCGTGTTCTACGGAAACGTCCTTCGGGTGGGCCGCCAGCGCTGCTTTGGGACGCGGGGAGCGGGGAAGACTGGATGCGCTGTTACGATCAGTGGGCGGCGCGAGTAGTGGAGGGAACGGTTGCGATGCCCGAGGACACGATTGAGATCAGCGTGCGGATGGCGGACCGGGGCGAGGTGGGGTACCGGATGGTCTCCGCGTCGATCAGCAGCCGCGAAGGATCGGTGGCGGGAGCGCCGGTGGCGTTCACGATTGAGGTGGGTCCCGGGACGCTGGCCAGCACGGGCGGCCGCGAGCGAACGGTCGCGTCGGACGAGTGGGGCATCGCTGAGGTGAACTGGTACCCGGAGCAGCACGCGCGCTCGTCGCCGGAGGCGGATGTGACGCAGACGGTGACGATCAAGGCGGTGTGCGAGTCGGATGTGGTGGGGCGGGTGGACCTGAACGTGGCCAGCCCGCTGTGGAAGCACTAGGCAGCGGTGGCGGAGCTGACGGCCGCAGGCAAGGCCCTCCGAGAGCCTGGAGGGATTGAGCGCGAGCTGGCGAAGGTTCGGGAGTACAAGGCCGAGGTCGAGCGGCTGCTGGAGGGCCGCGAGGGGTCGACCGAACTGTTGGCGCGGGTGAAGTACCTGAGCGAGCTGGAGCAGGAGCTGCTGAAGTTGCAGCGGGTACAGAGCAAGGTCGAGCGTCTGGAGCGCTGGCAGGGCCTGATTCCCAACTATGACCCGTGGGTGGGGCTGAGCATTCTGCCGGTCTTGCTCTACGTGCTGGTGCTGGAGCTGTTCGGCACGCGGGCGGCGATTGGGGTGGGCTTCGGCTCGGCGGTGGTGGTGTTCTTCGTGCAGCGGCGGGTGCAGCCGAATCGCGGGGCGATATTCTGGCTGGCGGTGCTGGCGCTGGTGTTGCTTGCGGGCGGATCGATCGTGGGCTGGATTCTGGACAGCGACAAGGCGTTCTTCGCGGCGTCGCCGGTGGGTGACTTCATCACGGCGGCGATCTTCGCGGGGAGTTTGCTGCTCGGCCGGCCGGTGATGGGCATGGTGGTGCGGGAGGTGTTCCCGGGCGTGCGGGAGAAGCTCACGGCGGACGATCGGGCGTTCTTCAAGATCACAGCGATCTTCGCGATGGAGAACCTGATCATGGGGATCGTGCGGGTGTGGCTGTTGGACGAGGTGTCGGCGTCGCTGTTCCCGTGGATCAGCCGCGGGGTGGGGATTCCGCTGCGGCTGGCGCTGGTCTGGTGGTCGTACCAGCTGATTCAGCAGTCGATTCGGCGACGCGCGCTGGAGCAGGCGGCGGACGAAGCGACGGAGGCGGCTGCTGAGCCGGAAGGGGCTGCTGAGGCGGAGTGAGCGGGTTGGGAGCGAGCTGGGAGCGGGGAGCCCCCCTCTGCCTGCGGCATCTCCCCCCGCCGGGGGGAGAGAGGATCAAACTTGGTCAGGCGCTCTTAGGCGAAGTGGTTTCGGAGGCCGAGGTCGGAGAGGCAGGACTGGAACCACTCGATCACTTCGGGGTGGAAGGGGATGCCTCGTTCGCTGCGCTCGATTTCGGCTTCGTGCTCTTCGAGGCCGGCGTAGATGACGCGGTCGGCGTCGGGCGCGGTGGGGGTTTCGCGCAGGGCCTTGAGGTAGGTGTCCATGTGGCCCTTGAACTCGTCGACATCGGTGAAGGCGGAGATGTTGAAGACGGTGAAGTGGTGCCCGACGCCGTTGAAGCGGTGGAGGGCGGTGCCGGCGTTGGCCATGATGCCGGAGAGGATGTCGATGCCCATGGCGAGGCTGTAGCCCTTGTGGGAGCCGATCTCGCGGGTGCCGCCGAGCGGCAGCATGAGGAACTCCTCGGGTACCTGCTGGGGCTCCATGATCGGGGTGCCGTCGGGCATGGCGACCCAGCCGGGCAGCAGGTCTTCGCCGAGGCGCTGGGCGAGGCGGACCTTGTTGCCGGCGACGCTGGACATGGAGGCGTCGAAGATGAAGGGCGGCTCTTCGCCGGCGGGCGCGGCGATCGAGAGCGGGTTGAGGCCGACCATCGCTTTGGCGCCGTGGGTGGGGGCGACCATGAGGCCGCCGACGGTCATCGAGATGCCGATCATGTCGTGGGGGATGGCCATGGCCGCGTGGTAGGCGGCGGCGCCGAAGTGGCGTCCGTTGTTGGCGACGACGGTGGCGACGCCCATCTGCTGGGCCTTGTCGATGGCGAGCTGCATGGCCTGGGGGCCGACGGTGAGGCCGAGGCCGCCGTCGCAGTCGATCGTGGCGGCGGCTGGGGCGTCGCGTTCGAGCTTCCACTCGGGGGTGGGATTGATGTCGCCGCTCTGCAGGCCGGCGACGTAGGAGCGCATCATGTTGGAGACGCCGTGCGAGTCGATGCCGCGGAGGTCGGCGTAGAGCAGGGTGTCGGCTGAGCGTTGGGCGTCGTCGTCGGGCATGCCGAGGCGGGTGAAGATGTCTTCGACGGCGGAGCGCACAACGTCGCCGGGGACGCGGACTGCGATGTCGTCGGGGACTTTGAACTGCTTGAGCATTTTGGTCGGCTCCGAGGGATGGCGATGGTCACGGGTGTGTGCTGAGATGCTAACTCTGCGTCAAGCGTGGGACGCGGGGCGGGGGAGTGTGACGGGCTTCACAACGGCGGATCGGGCGTCTGCATACGTTCGGATCAGGCGCGGACTCCGGCTGTCGGAGGTGCGCGGCGAGCGAGCGAGAGAGGACGGCGGAGATGCCCGACATGATGATGAACGAGACGATGGTGCGCTACCAGATCAAGTTCCGCGAGGCGGAGCTGGAGCGCGCGTGGGAGCACCGGCGTGACCTGCCGCGGGAAACGCGGCGGAGTCTGCTGTCGATCAACCTGGCCAAGATTCCGTCGATCGTGAAGGGCTGGCTGTTCCCGGCGCCGGCGTTCGGGGCTGGGCGGCCGCTGCAGATCGATGCGGGTCCTTACCGCTTGCGGTAGCCAGGAATCCGCTGAACAGCATCTCCCCCCGGACAGTGGGGGGAGATGCTGGAGGCGGAGGGGGGGCGGTTCCGATTCGTCAGCGTGGCTGGGTCATGGCAAGCGGGGAGCCCCCCTCTGTCACTCCGTGACATCTCCCCCCGCAGAGCCGGGGGGAGAGGGGATTCGAGTTGTTTGGAGGATTCGTGGCGACGGAGGCATGAGGGAGCGCCGATGCGCGGTGGGGGAGGTGGATTCGGCGCGAAGTGGGGGGTGGCTATAGACTGCGCCAGTCGCCGCGCGGAGCGGCGTGGTTGTTTTGAGAGGGCGTGGTGGTGGCCGAATACAACAAGCCGATTCCTGATCCTGAGCCTTATTCCCAGCCGTTCTGGGACGCGGCCAAAGAGGGCCGACTGGTGCTGCCGCGCTGCAGCGACTGCAACCGGGTGCACTGGTACCCGCGGATCATTTGCCCGTTCTGCCACTCGACTGACATCGAGTGGGTGCCCGCGTCGGGGCAGGGCTACATCCACACGTTCGCGGTGCAGGTGCGGCCGTGGGGGCCGGGCTGGGCCGATGAGGTGCCGTACGTGACGGCGTACATCGACCTGGTCGAGGGCGACCGGATGCTGACGGTGCTGCGCGGCGTTGACGCCAACGATCCGGACAGCATCAAGATTGGCGCTAAGGTCGAGATCGAATTCGAGCCCGCCAGCGACGATGTGCACATTCCCTTCTGGCGCGTCGCGTCCTGACGCGCCGGCCGACGAACCGTTCCACGAACCGCTGATCGAACCAGGAGACTGAGACATGCCAGGTCCAGCATCGCGCGCGGCCGCCATCGTTGGCGCCGCCGAAGCCAACGAAATCGGCTATCCCTCGACGCCCAAGACGTCGCTGGGATTGCACATCGAGGCGATCAAGAACGTCTGCGACATGACGGGCATCCCGATCAGTGCGATCGACGGGATTTTCAGCGCCGGCTGGTCGCCGCAGCTTGCGGAGTATCTGGGCTTGCATCCCAAGTACATCGACACGACTTCGGTCGGTGGCTGCTCGTTCGAGATGCACGTGCATCACGCGCTGTGTGCGATTCACGCGGGCGTGATCGACGTGGCGCTGGTCTCGCACGGTGAGATGGGCTGGAACGCGCGGCACACGCGCGGCCGGGGGACCGGCGCGCGCTTCGGCGGCGGCGGCGACCCGTGGGATCCGGCGTCGCAGCACACCAGCGCGTACGGCCTGGGCGGGGCGCCGACGAGCTACTCGCACGCGCTGAACCGGCACATGCACCGCTACGGCACGACGCAGGAAGACTTCGCGGAGATTGCAGTCGTGACGCGCGAGTGGGCGACGCTGAACCCGCGCGCGGTGATGTATCGCAAGGCGGGCGAGGGCGACGTGCCGGCGCTGCCGGACGGCGACCCGGGCGGCGGCAAAAAGGGGCACCCGTTCGGTGGCCCGATCACGGTCGACACCGTGATGAATTCACGAATGATCTCGTGGCCGCTGAAGCTGCTTGATGTCTGCCTGGTCACGGACCACGGAGGCGCGGTGCTGATCACCGGTCCGGAGCTGGCGAGCACGTCGAAGACGCCGCCGGTCTGGATTGCGGGCGCGGGCGAGAACATCTCGCACTGGAACATGTTGGAGATGGACGATTTCACCGCGACGTCGGCATCGCGTTCGGCGGCGTCCGCATACAAGATGGCCGGGATGGGTCCGGAAGACATGGAAATGGCCATGATCTACGACTCGTTCACGGTCACGGCGGGGATCACGGCAGAGATGCTGGGGCTGGCGCCGGCGGGCGAGGGCTTCGCGCTCTGGAAGGACCGGCACGCGGCGCCGGGCGGCCGGCTGCCGATCAACACGAACGGCGGCGGGCTCTCGTTCAACCACTCGGGGATGTACGGGATGCAGTTGCTGGTCGAGGCGTACCGGCAGCTCTCGGGCACGGCCGAGGATGACGGCTTCAGCGGGGACCCGGGCAAGCAGACTGATGCGCGTTCCTGCGTGGTGAACGGGACCGGCGGGTCGCTGTCGACGACGGGGACGCTGGTGCTGGTTTCGGACTAGGGACGCGGGGGCGGGCCCCCCTCTGTCCCTACGGGACATCTCCCCCCGCGGAGCGGGGGGAGAGGGGATCCGACCGGCTCTCCCCCGCGGAGCGGGGGGAGAGAAGGAGCGGAGGGCAGCTGCGTTCGTCCGGGAAGGCGTGATCATGGCTGAGTCGATGTCGCATAAGATGACTGAGGAGCAACTGAAGGGGTTGGGCGCCTTTTGGGCGATGATGGTGGTGGGCGGGGTGATGATCGCTGTGGCGGCGGGGCAATGGGGGCTGTTTGGTGATGTGCCGGTGTCGGAGATTGGTTGGGTGGCGATTGGGTCGGCGAACGCGATTGGGTTGGTGGCGATTGGGGGCTGGAACGCGATTGGACTGATCGCGATCGGCGGCGCGAACTCGATCGGAGTGGTGACGATCGGGGGGCTGAACAGCATGGGCCTGGTGTCGTTTGGCGGAGTCAACAGCCTGGGCTTGATGTCGTGGGGTGGCTTGAACGCGTGGGGTTACATCCTGGGCGTTCGGACACTCTCGTTTGCGCCCGCGGTGACGAGCGGCGGCATGGCGGGGAGGCGCCCGGCGTCGGGTGCGTAACGGGCGCGCCGTGGGCGCGTCAGGCCGTGCGTGGGGGGTAGGGCGTGAGTGGGGCGCGGTGTGTTAAGATCGCTTCGTCCGAGATGCCGGGGTGGTCCGCCAGCGTGATGGCTGGGCAGGCCTGAGAACACACCCGCTGAACCTGATCCGGGTAATGCCGGCGCAGGGAGCGCAAGCAGGCTCGCCCCCCGTTTCACACATTGAGTGTGAAACGGAATCCCGTTCGCGACGCCAGGCCACCACCCACAGCTGCGTTGAGGTGTGCCGTGCGCGTCGTGGTGAGCATCGCAGGTTCTGATTCGTCGGCTGGGGCCGGGATCCAGGCGGATATCAAGGCGATCGCGGCGAACGGCGGCTACGCGGCTTCGGTGCTGACTGCGATCACGGCGCAGAACACGGTGGGCGTGCAGCTCGCGCATGCGCTGCCGGTGGATGTGGTGCGGGCGCAGATCGCATCGGTGTTTGATGATCTCGATGTGGTGGGGGTGAAGACGGGGATGTTGGGCGACGCCACGATGATCGCGGCGATTGCGGATGAGCTCGTCGCGCGCCGGCCGGGGTTCGTGGTGGTGGACCCGGTGATGATTTCGAAGACGGGGTTTGCGTTGTTGGAGCGGGCCGCGATCTCGACGCTGCTGGAGCGCATGCTGCCGCTGGCGACGCTGGTGACGCCGAACGTTCACGAAGCCGAGGCGCTGACCGGGTTGCGGGTTCGGACGGTGGCGGAGGCGGAGGCTGCGGGCCGGAGGCTGCTGGAGGCGGGTGTCGGCGCGGCGTTGGTCAAGGGCGGACACCTGGAGGAAGCGCCCGCGACCGATGTGTTGGTGACGCGAGACGGCGTCGATGTGATCGAGGGCGAATGGGTGGAATCGCGGCACACGCATGGGACGGGCTGCACGTATGCGTCGGCGATCGCGGCGAGGCTGGCGTTGGAGGAGGAGCTGCCGGTCGCGGTGCGGTCGGCGAAGGCGTACGTGACCGAGGCGATTCGCGGTGGGTTCGCGATTGGCGCCGGGGTGGGGCCGACCGATCATCTCTGGATGCTGCGTGAGGCGGTGGCGCGATGAGCGGCGAGGTGGGCCGGCTGCACGTGATCACCGACGAGGTGCTGCAATCGCGCTGGACGCACGCGCAGCTGGCGGGGCTGGCGGCGGCAGGCGGGGCGGACACGATCCAGTTTCGCGAGAAGCGGGCACGCACGACGCGGGAGCTGATCGAGACGGCCGAGGCGATGACGGCGGCGATGGGCGATGCGGAATCGACGCTGTTGATTGACGATCGGGTCGACGTGGCGGCGGCAGTGGGCGGCGCGGTGCATCTGGGGCGGGACGATCTGCCGGCCGAGCTGGCGCGTCGGTTGCTGGGCGATCAGGCGATCATTGGGGGGACGGCGAACTCACTGGAGGAGGCGCAGCGGGTCGCGGCGACGCCAGTCGACTATCTGGGAGTGGGGCCGGTGTTCGGGACGACTTCGAAGGGGGATCGGGCGGCGCCGATGCTGGGGCTGGAGCGGCTGCGGGAGATCGTTGAAGGGATCGACAAGCCGGTGATCGCGATTGGCAGCATCACTGCGGAGAATGTGGCGTCGGTGATCGAGACGGGGGCGTTCGGGGTGGCGGTGCTGTCGGCGGTGGTGTGCCGGGAGGATCCAGAGGCGGCGACGGCGGAGATCCACGCGGTGATCGCAGCGGTGCTGCGATGAGCGGCGCAGTGAGCAACGCGATGAGCAACGCGGTGACTGAGCGAGTCGACGTTGCGGTGATCGGGGGTGGGGTGATCGGGTTGTCGATCGCGCTGGAGCTGAGGCGGCGGGGGCGTGAGGTGGTGGTGATCGAGCGAGGCGAGCCGGGCGCGGCGACGAGCACGGTGGCGGCGGGGATGCTGGCGCCGACTTCCGAGGTGGAGAAGACGGACTCGGGTCTGACGGCGTTCCAGATCGACAGCCTGGGGCGGTACCCGGAGTTCGTCGCGGCGATCGAGGAGCTGAGCGGGATGGAGTGCGGGTATCGCACGGAGGGGACGCTGTGGGCGGCGCGGAATCGGGATGACGAGCTGGAGCTGGAGCGGGTCTCGCAGATCCAGGCGGAGCGCGGGCTGGCGGCGCAGCGGCTGAGCGGTCGCGAGGCAAGGGCGCTGGAGCCGTATCTGACGCCGCGGCTGATCGGCGGGTTGTTCGTGGAGAGCGATCATCAGATCGACCCGGTCCAGCTGCTGCCGGCGTTGGAGACGGCGGCGCGGCGGGCAGGGGTGGCGGTGCGGTCGCAGATGTCGGTGACGGCTGTGGAGCGCGAGGCGGAGGGCTTGCGGGTGCATGTGGCGGGCGCCGAAGACGGGGAGGCCGGAGAGCTGATGGCGTCGGTGGTGGTGCTGGCGGCGGGGGTGTGGAGCGAGGACGGGATCATCACGCCGACGCCGCCGATGGGGTTGCGTCCGGTCCGCGGGCAGGTACTGCACCTGAGTGGCCCGGAGTTGTTGCAGCATGTGGTCCGTACGCCGGACCCCGAGGTCTACCTGGTGCCGCGGCGGGGCGGGCGGCTGGTGATCGGGGCGACGGAGGAGGAGCAGGGGTTCGATCCGAAGCCGTCGGCGGGCGGGGTGCTGGACCTGCTGCAGCGTGCGTGGGAAGTGTTGCCGGGGATTTACGACCTGCATCTGGAGGAGATCCGGGTGGGCTTTCGGCCGACCGTGCGGGATCACATGCCGATCGTTGGTCCGACGGCGACGCCGGGGGTGTACGTGGCGACGGCGCACTATCGCAGCGGGGTGTTGCTCGCGCCGGCTACGGCGTGGTGGCTGGCGGAGGCGATCAGCGGCGGCGGCACGCCGGCGATCCTGAAAGAGTTGAGCATCGCTCGCATCGCGGGCGGGCAGTTGGAGGGAGTCGGCCAATGACCGACACGAGTGCTGCGATCGACGTGATGATCAACGGAGAGACGCACAGCGTGGCGGCGGCGACGCTGCCGGAGGTGCTGTGCTCGCTGCAGTACGACCCGGAGCAGCGCGGGATCGCGGTGGCGCTGAACGCCGAGGTGATTCCGCGCAGCGAGTGGGCGGCGACGGTGATTTCGGTGGGCGATCGACTCGAGATCGTCGGCGCGAGACAGGGGGGCTGATCATGAGCGCAGCGGACACTTGGGAGCTGGCGGGCCGCACGTTGGGTTCGCGGCTGCTGCTGGGGACGGCGCAGTATCCGAGCCGCCAGGTGCTGCTCGACGCGCTGGCGGCGTCGGGGACGGAGCTGGTCACGGTGGCGGTGCGGCGCGTCGATCTGTCGGATGGCGGCGGGGAGAATCTCTACGATGTGCTGATCGAGCGGGGCATGCAGCTGCTGCCGAATACGGCGGGGTGCTTCACGGCGGCCGATGCAATTCTGACGGCGGAGCTGGCGCGGGAGGCGCTGGGGACGTCGCTGGTGAAGCTGGAGGTGATCGCCGACGACGAGACGCTGCTGCCGGATGTGGAGGGCCTGCTGGAGGGGGCGCAGGAGCTGGTGCGCCGCGGATTCCAGGTGCTGCCATACACGAACGACGACCCGGTGATGGCGCGGAAGCTCGAGGATGTGGGCTGCTCGGCGGTGATGCCGCTGGGGGCGCCGATTGGGTCGGGACTGGGGATTCGGAATCCGCACAACATCCAGCTGATCGTGGAGCGGGCGAACGTGCCGGTGATCGTCGATGCGGGCGTGGGCACGGCGTCGGACGTGGCGATCGCGTTTGAACTGGGCGTCGATGGTGTGTTGATGAACACGGCGGTGGCGCGGGCGCGGGACCCGGTGCGGATGGCGACGGCGATGAATCATGCGGCGCGCGCCGGTCGCGCGGCGCGATTGGCCGGGCGGATGCCGCGCAAGTTCTATGCGGAGGCGTCGTCTCCGGTTGAAGGCATGATCGAATCGGTTAGCCCAGATCGCTGACCGCAATGCAGCGGAGTAATCGATGAGCGAGATGAGACTGTCGCAACAGCTCTGGCAGGACAACGAGGACCTGGCGCAGGCGTGCCTCGAGCACCCGTTCCTGCAGGGTTTGGCGGATGGGTCGCTGTCGGACGAGCGGTACGGGCTGTTCGCGCAGCAGGACCACTTCTATCTGGACGCGTATGCGCGCTCGTATGCGTTCGGGGTGGTGCGAGCGCCGGACTGGGCGACGCGGCGGAAGTTCGGGCAGCTGCTGGCGGGGATTCTGACCGAGGGGACGCTGCACGAGCGGACTGCGCCGGAGCTGGGAGTGTCGCTGGAGGATGTGCAGCCGTTGCCGGCGGCGCGGGAGTACACCGACTTCCTGTTGGCGACGGCGGCGACGGGGACGATCGGCGAGCACATCGCGGCGATGGCGCCGTGCTCACGGCTGTATGGCTGGCTCGGGCAGCGGCTCGCCGATGCGCCGCACGATGACAAGTTCGGCTTCTGGATCCGGATGTACTCGGGGCGCGATTATCTGGCCAAAGTCGATGTCGTGGAGCGAATGCTGGACCAGAACGCCGACGTGGGGCGGCGGGAGGCGGTGAAGTACCGCACGGCGATGGAGCTGGAGTACAACTTCTTCGACTCGGCGTGGGTGCACGGGGGACAGCCGTGAAGGCGTCACTCGTGCGCTGGTTGCTGATTGCGGCGGCGCTGTCGCTGTTGGTACTCGCGGCGGCCTGCACCGATGAACTGGATGAAGTCGATCTCGAGTCGGCTGGAGTCGCTGATGAACCAGTTGAACTCGATGCGGTGCGCCTGCAGCTGGACTGGCTGCCGAACACGAACCACACGGGGGTGTACGTGGCGATGGCGCAGGGGTGGTATGAGGAGGAGGGGATTGAGATTGAGATCCTGCCCTACAGCGGCGCGACCGGCGAGGTGCTGATCGACCAGGGCGTGGCCGATGTGGCGTTTTCGTTCCCGACCTATGTGCCGTACTTCCGCGCGTCGGGGATCGATGTGGTGAGCATCGCTGCGGTGCTGCAGTCGAATCCGACGGAGATGGCGGTGCTGGCAGACGGGGAGATCACGCGGCCGCGCGATCTGGACGGCGGGACGTATGGGGGGTTCGGATCGCCGGCGGAGCAGGCGCAGTGGGAGTGGGTGATCAAGGCCGATGGCGGCGAAGGGGAGATCGAGGGGGTGATTCTCGATACGGCGGCCTACGAGGCGCTCTACGCCGGGCGGGTGCAGGCTGTCGAGCCGTTCGTGACGTGGGAGGGGATCGAGGCCGAACAGCGCGGGATCGAGCTGCGGACCTGGAAGTACACCGAGTTCGGCATCCCCGACTACCCGGGGGTAGTTCTGATCGCGGGGCGGGCGTTGATCGATGACGATCCGGAGCTGCTGACGCGCTTCCTGCGGGCGACGATTCGCGGGTATGAGTTCGCGGCATCCAATCCTGAGGAGGCGGCGCAGATGTTGATCGATGTCGCCGGCGAGGACGCCTTCCCGAGCGTCGAGCTGGTGTTCGCGTCGGCTGAGTTGCTGGCGGACGAGTACTACCTCGATGCGGACGGACGCTGGGGGTCGCAGCGGCTCGACGACTGGAGCGGCTACACGGGGTGGCTGTTCGAGCAGGGCTTGTTGTTGGACGCGGAGGGAGATCCGCTGACGAGCGCGCCGGACTATGCGGCGCATTTCACCACCGCGATCTACGACGCCGCGCGCGAGGAGTGAGTGCTCAGCGTTGACGGCGTCTCGAAGAGCTACCGCTCCGACGACGGCGTCGTGTGGGCGTTGGACAGAGTCTCGCTCGCTGTCGGGGATGGTGAGTTCGCCGCGCTGGTGGGGCCGTCGGGCTGCGGGAAGAGCACGCTGCTGAACCTGATCGCGGGGCTGGACAGCGCCGACGCGGGGGAGATTCGGGTCGACGGGGAGGCGTTGGGGGCGGAGGAGCGGCTGGAGCGGTTCGGGTATATGCCGCAGGAGGACTTGCTGTTTCCCTGGCGGTCGGTGCTGGACAACGTCTCGTTGGGGCTTGAGGTGCAGGGTGTGGCGCGCGCCGAGGCGCGGGCGCGGGCCGACGAGCTGTTTCAGCAGTTCGGACTGGACGGGTTCCAGCAGCGGCAGCCGCATGAGCTGTCGGGCGGGATGCGGCAGCGGGCTTCGTTCCTGCGGACCTACCTGCTGGGGCGTCCGTTCCTGCTGCTGGACGAGCCGTTCGGGGCGTTGGACGCGATCACGCGCTCGCAGTTGCAGCGCTGGCTGGTGGAGGTGTGGGGTGAGATCGGAGGGTCGGCGCTGTTGGTCACGCACGATCCGCACGAGGCGGTGGCGCTTTCCGATCGGGTGTTTGTGATGAGTCAGCGTCCGGGGCGGATCACGAACGTGTTTGAAGTGGGGCTGCCGCGCCCGCGCAGCGCGGCGGCTGCGGAGACTGAGGCGGCGCACCGGCTGATCGATGTGTTGCGACGTGAGACTGAGCGGGAGGCGGGCGGCGTGTCCTGATGATCCGCACGGGCGAAAAGGAGCGCTGGCATGAACGCTGGAGGCGTGGCCCGTTGAGCCTGGCGGCGGCGGTGGCGGCGCCGGTGCTGTTGACCACGTCTGCGCTGGTTGGCTGGCAGGTGTTCGTGTGGCTCAGCGACATCCGTCCGCAGGTGCTGCCGGGTCCGATTCGAATCATTCGCGAGAGCATTGAGGACGCCGAGACGATTGGGGCGCATGCGCTGGTGACGATGTCGGAGGTGGGGGCGGGGTTTGCGATCAGCATCACGTTCGCGCTGGCGTTGGGGCTGCTGATCGACCTGTCGCCGATGCTGCGGCGCGCGGTGTACCCGCTGGTCGTCGCGTCGCAGACCGTGCCGGTTCCGGTCGTGGCGCCGCTGATGATCATCTGGTTTGGCTTTGGGATCCTGCCGAAGATCATCGTGATCGGGCTGTTCACGTTCGTGCCGATCGTGCTGGGATTCGCGGCGGGGCTGGCTGCGACCGACCGGTCGGCGCTGCATCTGATGCGGACGTTTGGGGCGTCGCGCTGGCAGTTGTATCGCTACGTGAAGATCCCCGCGGCGTTGCCGGACCTGTTCGTGGGGCTGCGGATTGCGGCGATCTACGCGGTGCTGGGGGCGATCTTCGGGGAGCTGGCCGGGGCGACGGACGGGTTGGGGATTTTTCTTGAGCTGTCGCGGCTCTCGTTTCGCACTGATCTGGTCTTCGGGGCGATCTTTGTGACGGCGGCGCTGTCGTATCTGCTGTTTTTGTCGGTCGTGCTGCTGGAGCGTCGGCTGATTCCGTGGCGGTTCGCGAGGCGGGAGTCGTGAGCCTGCCGCGGCTGATGTTGGTGACGGATCGGTCGGTGACGCGGGGGCGGTCGTTGAGCGCGGTGGCGAGGGGGGTCTCGGATGCGCTCGACGGGGAGGTGTTTGTGCAGCTACGGGAGAAGGACTTGGGCGACGAGGAGCTGCTGGCGTTGGCGACTGAGGTGTTGGCGGCGCTGGGGGCGGGGGCGGTGATGGCGGTGAACGATCGGGTGGCGGTGGCTACGGCCTTGGGCGTGGGGTTACATCTGCCAGCGGTTGCGATGCGTCGGGGTGACGATCCGCGGCCGTTGGGACGGTCGGTGCATGACGCGGATGAGGCGCGGGTGGCGGTGGGGGACGGGGTTGATTACGCGGTGGTCGGGACGATCTTCCCCACCTCTTCCAAGCCGGGGCATCGGGGTGATGGGCTGGAGCATCTGCGGGTGATGGTGGAGGCTCTGGCGCCGATTTCGTGCTACGCGATTGGGGGGATCACGCGGGAGAATGCGGGGGATGCGATCCTCGCGGGGGCGTGGGGGGTGGCGGTGCGGGCGGGCATCCTGAGCGCGGATCAGCCGGGGTTGGCGGCGCGGGCGATCGTGGATGTCGTGAGGGATAGCCTGCGGGCATGACGATTCGCGGCGTGGTGGAGGGGACGGGGCGTTCGCGCTACGCGAGCGTCGAGCGGGCGCGCGAGCTGCTGCGTGATGGGCCGTCCTCGCTGCGGCGGCTGTCGGACGATCTCGGTGCGGCGCTGACGGGTGAGCCTGATGTGCTGATCGACCGTCCGTCGCGGTTGCTCTACGCGACTGACGCGTCGTTGTATGAGATGGAGCCGGTCGCGGTGGTGTTTCCGCGGCGGGCGGAGGATGTCGCGGCCGCGATCGAGGTGGCGTCGCGCCACGGGGTGCCGGTCCTGCCGCGCGGGGGCGGGACGAGTCTGGCGGGCCAGGGCGTGAATCACGCGGTGGTGCTGGATTTCACGCGGCATATGGCGGGGATTCACGAGATCGATGCGGAGCGCCGGATTGCGCGGGTGCAGCCGGGGGTGGTGCTGGCGCAACTGAACCGGGCGGCCCGGGAGTTTGGGCTGCACTATCCGATTGACCCGTCGACGGCGAACCGGGCGACGATCGGCGGGGGAATTGGCAACAATTCGTGCGGGACGCATTCGGGGTTGTACGGCAAGACGGTCGATGTGGTGGATTCGGTCGATGTGGCGCTGGCTGATGGGAGCGCGCTGGAGTTTTCGCGTCGCGAGGGGGTTGAACTGCGGGCGCTGATGGACCGAGGGGACCGCGAAGGGTCGCTGTATCGCTCGCTGCGCGAGCTGGCGGAGCGGGAGCGGGGGGAGATCGCCGCGCGGTTTCCCGATATTCCGCGGCGGGTGTCGGGCTACAACCTGGATGCGCTGCTGGACCCGGATGCGGTGAATCTGGCGCAGCTAGTGGTGGGGTCGGAGGGGACACTGGCCGTGGTGACATCGGCGACGGTGCAGCTGGCAGCGTTGCCGAGGCGGCGGGGGATTGCGGCGGTGCACTTCCACACGCTGGTGCAGGCGGCGGAGGCGACGGTGGCGGCGAACGCGTTCGCGCCGGCGGCGGTCGAGCTGATCGATGCGGTGATCGTGGAGCGGTGTCGGAGCAGCGTGGGGTATGCACCGCTGGCCGACTTCGTGGTTGGCGAGCCCGGCGCGATCCTGCTGATCGAGTGCTTCGCGGAGAGTGACGCGGCGCTGCACGAGCAGCTCGATGCGATCACGGCGGACCTGTCGGCGCGCGGGATGGGCTATGCGACGGTCGTGGAGGTTGATGCGTCGGCGCAGGCGCGGATGTGGCAGATGCGTCAGGCGGGGTTGGGCCTGCTGATGTCGATGCACGGCGATGCGAAGCCGGTGGCGTTCGTGGAGGACACGGCGGTCCCACCGGAGAGTCTGCCGGAGTTTGTGGCGCGGTTCGACGCGGCAATTCGGGCGCGGGGGCTTCGAGCGGGCTACTACGGGCACGCGGCGGCGGGCTGTCTGCACATCCGTCCGATCGTGAATGTGAAGGACCCGCGCGGGCTGGAGGAGACGGAGCAGCTGGCGGAGGAGATCGCGGAGCTGGTCGTGGAATTCGGGGGGAGCCTGAGCGGCGAGCATGGCGACGGGATCGTGCGGGGGGCGTTCATCGAGAAGATGTTCGGAGCGCGGATGGTGGAGGCGTTCCGCGAGACGAAGCGGCTGTTCGATCCGGACGGGCTGTTCAATCCGGGCAAGATCGTCGACACGCCGGACTTCTCCGACAATCTGCGGCTGAGTCCGGCGACGGTCAACGTTGCGCCGCCGCAGGGGCTGGATTTCACGTCGGAGGGCGGACTGGCGCGGGCGGCGGAGCTGTGCAACGGGCAGGGGGCGTGCCGGAAGTTTGATGGGGGAATGTGTCCGTCGTTCCAGGTGACGCAGGATGAGGAGCACTCGACGCGGGGCCGCGCGAATCTGCTGCGGCAGATTCTGAACGGGGCGCTGCCGGTCGAGGAGCTGGCTGGCGACCGGCTGCATGAGGCGCTGGATCTGTGCGTGGAGTGCAAGGCGTGCAAGGCGGAGTGTCCCTCGGGCGTGGATCTGGCGAAGCTGAAGTACGAGGTGCTGTGGCATCGTCAGCGGGAGCATGGGGCGCCGCTGCGCGATCGGGCGTTCGCGAATATCGCGAGGCTGGCGCAGGCGGGGAGCGTGGCGCCGTGGCTGGCGAACGCGGCTTCGCAGCTGCCGGGCGTGCGGCCGCTGCTGCATCGGGCGGGCGTGCATCGGGAGCGTCCGCTGCCGCGGTTCGCGGGTCGGACGTTTGAGCAGTGGTTCGGGCGGCGGCGCGCGCCTGTGGCGACGCGGGGTCGGGTGGTGCTGTTTATTGACACGTTCACGAATCACTTCCATCCGGAGGTCGGGATGGCGGCGACGCGGATTGTCGAGGCGCTAGGGTACCGCGTCGTGCTGGTCGAGCGGACGGGCTGCTGCGGGCGGCCGTCGATTTCGAAAGGGTTGCTCGACGAGGCTCGGGAGTTGGCGCGGGTGAACGTGGCGGCGCTGGCGGAGTATGCCGGGGATGGCGTGGCGATCGTGGGGCTGGAGCCTTCGTGCCTGTTGACGCTGCGGGATGAGTATCCGCTGCTGTTGCGGGATGACGCGTCGCGGAGCGTGGCAAGTCGGGCGCTGCTGTTCGATGAGTGGCTGGTGCGGGAGCTTGCGGTGGCGGGAGCGCCGGAGATCTTCTCAGATGATCAGCGCGGGTCGCTGTTGGTGCATGCGCACTGTCATCAGAAGGCGCTGGCGGGGTTCGGGCAGACGCTGGCGGTGTTGCGGGCGGGGGGCTATGCGGCGGAGCTGATCGATTCAGGGTGCTGCGGGATGGCGGGGTCGTTCGGGTTCGAGGCTGAGCACTATGAGATGTCGCAGGCGATGGGGGAGCTGCGGCTGTTCCCGGCGATTCGCGCGGCTGGAGAGACGCCGGTGGCGATTACGGGGGTGTCGTGTCGGCAGCAGATCGGGCACTTCACGGCGGCGCGTCCGCGGCATGTGGTGGAGTGGTTGGCGGAGGGGTTGGGGTAGGGGGGAGGGGGAGACGTGGGGACCGGATTACGTTTCCCATTCAAGGGACCGAATTACGCTCCCCACTCAATGTGGGGAGCGTGGTGCCAAGGGGCAGAATCGAACTGCCGACACCACGATTTTCAGTCGTGTGCTCTACCGACTGAGCTACCTTGGCAGGGTTTGGACAGCATACAGAGGGATCGGGGTTTGGGGAGCGGGATGGGGCGGGACGACGCGTTGTGAGTCGGGTTGTGAGTCGGGAGAACGGTTGATGCGATGGGGTGCTGGCATCGGGGGATTCCGAACGACGCTTTGTGCGTCGTTCGGGGGAGCAGAATCGAACTGCCGACACCAAGATTTTCAGTCGTGTGCTCTACCGATCGAGCTACCTTGGCAGGGTTTGGACAGTGTACAGAGGGATCGGGGTTTGGGGAGCGATGGGGTGGGGGATGCGGTGGGGTAGGCCGCGGCGGATGGTGGATGTGTTGGAGGGCTGGTAGCGGGGGATTCCGAACGACACTCAATGTGTCGTTCGGGAGCCAGAATCGAACTGCCGACACCACGATTTTCAGTCGTGTGCTCTACCGACTGAGCTACCTTGGCACGGTTCGGACACCATGCAGAGGGATCGGGGTTTGGGGGTGCGGTGGGGCAGGCGTCGGCGGACGGTCGATGCGTTGGAGGGCTGACAGCGGGGGATTCCGAACGACGCTTCGTGCGTCGTTCGGGGGTGAGCGATTTGGGAGTTGGAGCTGCCGAAGGCGGAGGAGGAGTGCGTGTGGCCCCCGTGGTGGCGGCGTTGGGAGCCTCCCGCTCAGTGGCTGCGCGACAGCTCCCCCTCGGGAGACCTGTGCGTAAGTCCCACTGCTCCGACCTTCCCTGGCGGTGGCGGTGTCACGAAGTGACGGTGGGGAGCTTCCGCTATGTGGTGAGGGCGCGCCGGAGCCCCCCTCTGCCTGCGGCATCTCCCCCCGCTCCGCGGGGGGAGAGGGGAAATGGAGATTACGCGCAGGTCTCCTCGGGGTGAGCGATTTGGGAGCTGGAGCTGCGGGAGGCAGAGCAACTGTGTTGAGGATCAAATCACCGGCGTCGCTGTATCTGGCTCAGCAGGGCGGCCCCCCTCTGTCACTCCGTGACATCTCCCCCCGCTCTGCGGGGGGAGAGATGGAATCCGACTTGTTCAGAGGTTGCTTAGGAGCGGGGGATGTCGGCCATGACGCGGTCGACGTGGGCGCGGATGTCTTCGAAGACGGCGTCGGCGGAGCGGCGGGCGTCGACGATTTGGAAGTCGTAGCGGTCGGCCATGGCGCGGAACTCTTCGAGCATCGCGTGCTGATGCTGGACGAAGGCGTCGTAGACGCTGAGGCCTTGCAGGTAGTCGCCGCCGGACTCCCAGTAGTCGAAGCCGCGCTCGGTGACGCGGGGTAGGAGCTGCTCGACATCGATGTCGAGGTAGATGGTCGTGTCGGGCACGAGGGCGAAGGAGTAGACGTGCTCGAGCCACTCGCGGGAGGTGCCGCGGACGTTGCCGCGGGCGATGAGGGAGAAGATGTAGCGGTCGACGAGGGCGACCATGCCGGCGCGCAGGGCGGGCAGGATGATGCGCTCGAAGCGGTCCCAGAAGTCGGTGGCGTAGAAGAGGTTGAGGGTGATGGGGTCGAGCACGTGGCCGCGCTTGGCGCGCTCGATCCCGGGGCCGACGAGCGGCGAGCGGGTCAGGCCGCTGTCGACGACGGCGAAGCCTGAGGTTTCGAGCCACTCTTTGAGCAGCGCGATCATGGTGGAACGCCCGACGCCGTCGGTGCCTTCGATGACGATCAGGCGGCCGGGGAGTGCTTCGTCGGTGAGGCCGGCGGGGGGATCGCCATAGAAGCGGAGGTCGGTCATCGTGGGTTGCTCCACGATGTGCGGTTGGCGAGCTGGTGGCGCTGGAGCCGACCGGTTGGGACCGGTGTGACCGAGAACGAACGGGGGAGTCGAATTCGGTGGAAGACTGTGTGTCTTCCACCGGGATCGCCATAGAAGCGGAGGTCGGTCATCGTGGGTTGCTCCACGATGTGCGGTTGGCGAGCTGGTGGCGCTGGAGCCGACCGGTTGGGACCGGTGTGACCGAGAACGAACGGGGGAGTCGAATTCGGTGGAAGACTGTGTGTCTTCCACCGGGATCGCCGTAGAAGCGGAGGTCGGTCATGCGGGGTTGTTCAGGATCGGGGGGCGTTGGCGAGGTAGTGTCCGCCGAGGCCGGTTTTCTGGAGCAGGTCGTTGATTTCGTTGCGCGGGGCGCGGGGGACGCCGACAAGCTGAACGGCGACGAGCTCGCGTAGTTGCTCCTGCTGCTCGGTGAGCGGGAGGGTGGCATCGATGCGGGTGATGTCGAACTCCTCACAGAGGGCGTCGTATTCCTTGAGGATGCGGCCCTGGAACTTGCGGAACGATTCGACCGGTTCTTTGGCAAAGCCCATGTCGAGGCCGGCCTCGTAGTACTTGAGGGAGGTGCGTCCGCGGGAGATGCGGGTGATCGACTCTTCGAGCGGGACATCGAAGTAGAAGGCGAGGTTGGTGGGGATGGCGAAGCTGTAGAGGTCGCGCAGCCAGGCGCGGTTGACCCCGCGTGCGGCGTCACGGGCAAAGGCGGTGTAGAAGTAGCGGTCGGCGAGGACGATCACGCCGGCCTGCAGGGCGGGGCGGATTTCGCGGTAGGTGCGCGAGGCGAAGTCGGCGGCGTGGATGAGGCTGAAGGACATCGGCGTGAGCAGCTTGCGACGCTTGCCGCGGCGGGTGGTGCCGCGCACGATCGGCGACGAATTCCACTCAGTGAAGACGGTCGCGTAGCCCTCGCTGCGGAGCCACTTGTGGAGCAGGTCGAGCTGGGTGCTCTTGCCGGAGCCGTCGATGCCTTCGACGACGATGAGGCGGCCGGGGAGTCGTTCGGCATTCACGGTGTGATCCAGCGGACGGGGCTGCTGCGGCGTGGTTGGAACATATCCGACTGGGGCGACGCGGGGGAGCCGCGCTGGCGCCATGGTACTGGGAGGAGGGCCCCCCTCTGCCTGCGGCATCTCCCCCCGCAGAGCGGGGGGAGAGGGGAATGGAGCGGGGCGCGGGAAGCGGGGCGGGGGGAGAGTTATTCAGAGCGTGCGTAGCGGTGGGATCCCGACTTCGTGCCCCGCTCAGCGCCGAGAGCGGGTGGTGGTGGAGATAGGGGGACTCGAACCCCCGACCTCATCGTTGCGAACGATGCGCTCTCCCAACTGAGCTATATCCCCACATGGTCTGCCGGCTCCGCCTGAGCGGAGGGCCAGCGTACAGCGGTCGATTGGGCTGATTCAATCGCTTGAAGTGTTGGGCGCCAGACCTTCGGGGAGATCGACGGTGATCATGCCGGCGCTGAGGTCGACCTTGCGGACGATGTCGAGGAGGGCGGGGATCAGGAGGTCGGGCTGGTCGTCGCGGTCGACGATCCAGACGTCGTTGGCGCCGGTGCGGAGCACTTCGCGGACCTGGCCGAGCGGTTCGCCGTCGACGGTGGCGACGTTGAGGCCCTCGATGTCGTCGATGTAATAGAGCCCCTCGTGGGCGGGGGGACGATGGACATCGGGGATTTCGATCAGCAGCTGGCGGAAGGTGTCGGCCGTTTCGCGGTCGTCGACGCCGTCGATGGTCAGGTAGACGCGGTCGGCGTGCCAGAGCGCGCGGGTGATAGTGCGTCGCTCGCCGGAGATGTAGATGAGCGCGCCAGGGTCGAGGCGCTCGGGGAAATCTGTCAGTGGAAACGCCTTGAGCTCACCGCGCAGGCCGCGGGGGCGCTCGATGATGGCGACGGCGCGATAGCCGGGGCGGGGATCGATCCGGCGGGCGCCACGGGAGGGACGACCGAGCCGCAGGGGCATCAGCGAATCTCGAGCGAGGTCTCCTGGGCGCGGACGTGGCCGGCGACCGAGAGCAGGGTGCGCATGGCGGTGGCGAGGCGACCGTCGCGGCCGATGATGCGGCCCATGTCGCTCTCATCCACATGGAGCTGGATGGTGACGCGGTTGGGGTGCTCTTCGGTGATGATTTCGACGGCGTCGGGCTCGTCAACGAGCCACTTGGTGATGTATTCGACGAGAGGTTCCATGAGTGGTTAGCCGTTGCTCGCGGCGGCGGCGGCGCGCTTGGCGTCGGCGCGCTTGCTGCGGGGCTTGGGCTTCAGCGGGGCGATCAGGCCCTGCTTGGCGAGGAAGCGGTGGACGGTCTCGGTGGGCTGGGCGCCGACGGAGAGCCAGTGAGTGACGCGCTCGGGGTTGACGTTGAAGACCGCCGGGTCGGCGACGGGGTCGTATTGGCCGAGGATTTCGATGAAGCGGCCGTCGCGCTGGACGTGGCTGTCCTGGACGACGACGCGGTAGTAGGGCCGGCCGCTGCGCCCGTGTCGAGCGAGGCGAATTTTGAGCACGTGTAGTACCTCCGAGGGTGTCTTGACTTGAGCTTAGCCTGAGTTTGCTTCTGGCGCGCGTCTAGCGGCGTCCGACCGAGGCGACGCCGGGCAGCTTGCCGCTGGCGAGCGCCTTCATGATTTTCTTGGCTTCTTTGAACTGGTTGAGCAGTTGGTTGACGTCTTGCGGCTGGGTGCCGCTGCCGCGTGCGATGCGGCGGCGGCGGGAGCCGTTGATGATTTCGGGCTTGCGGCGCTCGTCGGGGGTCATTGAGTGGACGATCGCTTCGAAATGCATGAAGAAGTCGTCGTCGATCTCGTCGACGTTGATCTGGCTTTTGATTCGGTCGAGGCCGGGGAGCATGCCGATGACCTGGTTGAGCGGTCCCATCTTGCGGACCTGACCGATCTGCTGGAGGAAGTCGTCGAGGTCGAACTGGCCCTCCTGGAGGCGGCGGCGCAGCTCCTGGGCGGTGCGCTCGCCAAACTCTTCCTTGGCGCGCTCGGTAAGGGTGGCCAAGTCGCCGCGGCCGAGGATGCGGGAGGCGAGGCGGTCGGGGTGGAACTGCTCGAGCGCGTCCGGTCGTTCGCCGACGCCGAGGAACTTGATCGGGGCGCCGGTGACGGCGCGGATCGAGAGGGCGGCGCCGCCGCGGGCGTCGCCGTCCATCTTGGAGAGGACGACGCCGGAGATGCCGACGGCGTCGTGGAAGGCGGAGGCGGCGTTGACGGCGTCCTGACCGGACATCGCGTCGGCGACGAGCAGGACTTCGGTGGGCTTAAAGCGGTCGCGGAGGTCGGTGATCTCGGCCATCATGGCCTGGTCGACGTGGAGTCGGCCGGCGGTGTCGACGATGACGGTGGCGGCGCCGATCTTGTTCGCGCGTTTGAGGCCTTCGGCGACGATCTTGCGCGGCGCGGTGTCGGTCCCGCGGTCGAAGACTTCGATGTCGAGCTGTTTGCCGAGCGCCTTGAGCTGGTCGATTGCGGCGGGGCGATAGATGTCGGCGGCGATCAGCAGGGGGCGGTCGCCGGCCTTTTTGCTGCGCAGGGCGAGCTTGGCGGCGGTGGTGGTCTTGCCGGAGCCTTGGAGGCCGACCATGAGGATGATGGTGGGCGGCTGCGAGGCGCGCTGGAGGCGCGGGGACTCGGTGCCGAGCAGGGCGACGAGCTCGTCGTTGATGATCTCGATCAGGCGGTTGAGCGGGGTTGGGGAGCGGAGCAGCTCGGGGGTGGCGGCGCGAGCCCTGACCGCCTTGATGTAGTCGCGCGCGACTTTGTAGTTGACATCGGCTTCGAGCAGGGCGAGGCGGACCTCGCGGAGGGCGGCGTCGAGCTCCTGTTCGGAGATGCTGCCGCGGCGGCCGAGGGAGGCGAAGACGTTTTGGAGTTTGCCGCTGAGGGAGTCGAACATCGCCATGGGGAAAGGTTAGCGCCTGTTCAGGCGGGCTCGCCAGGGGATTTCGTGGCCCTCGCGCGCGCCATGTTTGTCGTTCTCAGCATCATCTGAACAACTCTCCCCCCGCTCTGCGGGGGGAGATGCCGAAGGCAGAGGGGGGCTGCGGCGCCGACTCCTGCCGTTGCTGTATCTGGCGGGACAGGGCGGGGCCCCCCTCTGTCACTCCGTGACATCTCCCCCCGCAGAGCGGGGGGAGAGGGGATCCGCGGGGGAGAGGGGATCCGCGGGGGAGAGGGGATCCGCGGGGGAGAGGGGATCAGGGTGGTTCAGAGGTTTCCTAGAGGCCGGCCTGGGCCATGCGGACGCAGAGGTCGCCGACGCGGACGCTGTAGCCCCACTCGTTGTCGTACCAGGCGACGACTTTGACCTGGGTGCCTTCGAGCACCATGGTGCTGAGCGCGTCGATGATCGTGGAGGCGGGGCTGCCCTTGAAGTCGCTGCTGACGAGCGGCTGGGTTTCGTATTCGAGGATGCCGAAGAGCGGCGATTCGCGGTCGGTGGCGGCCTTCTCGAAGGCGGCGTTGATCTCTTCGGCGGTGGTGGGTCGCTGGGCGTCGATCACGAGGTCGACGACGGAGACGGTGCTGGTGGGCACGCGGTAGGCCATGCCGTTGAGCTTGCCGTTGAGGTGGGGCAGGACGAGGCCGACGGCTTTGGCCGCGCCGGTGGAGGTGGGGATGATGTTCATCGCGGCGGCGCGGGAGCGTCGCAGGTCGCTGTGGACGGTGTCGAGGATCGCCTGGTCGTTGGTGTAGGCGTGGATGGTGGACATAATGCCGGACTTGATGCCGACTGTGTCGTCGAGCACTTTGGCGACCGGGGCGAGGCAGTTGGTGGTGCAGGACGCGTTGGAGACGACGTGGTGCATGGCGGCGTCGTAGACGGCGTCGTTGACGCCGAGCACCATGGTGAGGTCCTCGTTCTTGGCCGGGGCGGAGATCACGACCTTGCTGGGGCCGTGGTTGAGGTGTCCGCGGGCTTTGTCGGCGTCGGTGAAGATGCCGGTGCTTTCGACGACGATCTGGACGCCATGGTCGCCCCAGGGGATCTGGCCGGGGTCGCGCTCGGAGAGCACGGCGAGGCGGTGGCCGTCGATCACCAGGTCGCCGTCAATGACTTCGACCGTGCCGGGGTAGCGACCGTAGTTGGTGTCGAACTTGAAGAGGTGGGCGTTGGTCTCGGGGTCGGTGAGGTCGTTGATGGCGACGACTTCGAGCTCGTCCTGATGGAAGTCGAGCATGCCCTTGAGGACCTGCCGTCCGATCCGGCCGAAGCCATTGATGCCGATTTTGGTGACCACGTTGGTGCTCTTCCTGTCGGTCCGGTGGGTCTCGTGGGCGCTCGCGCTGTACGCAGGTTGCCAGAGGTGGGGGATGCGGACAACTGCGGAGGGGGAATCGTGGGGATTGGGGGTGTGGTTAGAGGATCAGGCGCTTGGGGGCGGCGGAGGGCTGACGGCGGAAGTTGTCGATCAGCAGGCGCTGGCGGCCCTGATCGACGATCCACTGCGCGGTGCAGCGGTCGCGCGCGTTGAGCAGGGTTTCGCGCTGGCGGTGGAGGCGCTGGTACTCGGCTCGGTCAGCGGCTTCGACGCCGAAGAGGCCGCAGCCGATCGCGAAGCGGCACTGGCGGTCTTGCATGGTGATCTGCCAGCCAAAGAGCAGCTGCGCCCAGCCGTGGTGGAAATGCTGGTCGGCCCAGTTGAGCGCGAGTCGCTTATCGTGCGACTCCGCGGCGTTGAACAGCGCCGAGGGGCCGAAGTGGGGGCGGGACAGTTCGGAGACGGCGCGGTAGGCGTCGGCGGTGTCGGCGGCCATCGCGATCTGCTGGCCGGCCATGTACTGGCCCATGCCGATGTCGGTGGCGTGATGGTCGGGGTTGGTCTGCCAGGCGTCGCGCAGCCAATCTTCGAACTCGACCTGTTCGTCGCCGACGACGGCCTGTTCGGCGCCGAGGTTTTCGAGCGCGGCGCGGATCAGCGGGGGGCAGCTGCTGTAGGAGGCGCGGCTGGTCAGCGCGAGGAGGTCGACGCCGGCGCGGTGGACGCGCGACCAGAAGAGCAGCGCGGAGGCGAAGCGGCGGTTGCGGTAGCGGCTGTGGCTGCTCTGCTCGACGATGCGGTGCTGCAGGCGGAGGGCGTCGAGCAGCCAGCGGATGTCGGTTGAGAGGGCGAAGGAGGTTTCGCGGAAGGCGTCGCGGACGATCTGAGGCTCGTCGTCGCGCGGTTTGGGCAGGCCCGGGGGCTCCGCGGGGAACGTGATCCCAGAGATGCGCTGAGCAGGTGGCGGGCGCTGTGGGTCGGAGGGTTCAGCGGTCACGGCTCTGGTCGGCCTGACCGTGGTGCATCACTTCTTCGAGGAAGACGAGCAAGCGCCGGCTCTGGGTTTCGACGAACGGCCGGTCGGGGTGCCACTCCCAGAGTTCGCGAACGACTTCGAGGGTCGACCAGAGGCTGCCCTGCGCGCCGTGCGCGAGGTCGGCGCAGCGTTGTGCGACGTGGTCGGCGCTCCATTCGAGCGGGCGGGTCTCGTCGAGGCTGCGGGCCGACTGGGTGAGGGCGCGGATCCAGCGCTCGACGGTGTCGAAGGCGACGCGGCGGTCCTGCAGGAGAGCGCGGAGGGCGAGGACCTCGGGCAGGTCGATCATGCGGGCGGGCGGGCGATCGGGCGCGGGCAGCGGCTCGGGGCCGTCGTCCTCGGGGATGCGAGCGCGCGCTGCGGACCAGCCTTCGGGGCCGGCGCGGCGGAGCTGTTGGTAGAGCAGCGGGCCGCCCACGCCCTCGCGCCACCAGCGGCGTAGGGCTTCGTGCGTGGGCGCGGCGGAAGCGGAAGCGGTCACGTCCTAATGGTATCGCAGGCTTAGGTGATGAGTCGCGCGGCCTGGGGAATGGCGTCGGCACCGGCGTAGATGGCGTCGTCGCCGAGCTCCGCTTCGATGCGCAGCAGGCGGTTGTACTTGGCGACGCGCTCGGAGCGGGCCGGCGCGCCGGTCTTGATCAGGCCCGCGTTGGTGGCGACCGCGATGTCGGCGATGGTGGTGTCTTCGGTCTCGCCGGAGCGGTGGCTGATGATCGTGGTCCAGCCGGCGTCGCGGGCGAGCCGGATCGCCTCGAGCGTCTCGCTCAGGGTGCCGATCTGGTTGACCTTGATCAGGATGCTGTTGGCCGCGTGTTCGTCGATCGCGCGTCGGAGGCGGTAGGGGTTGGTGACCAGCAGGTCGTCGCCGACGGACTGTGCGAAGTCGGCGATGCGCGCGGTGAGGGCGGTCCAGCCGGGCCAGTCGTCTTCGTGCATGCCGTCCTCGATCGAGATGATCGGGAAGCGGCGGCACCAGTCGAACCAGAGATCGGTGAGCTCCGCGGAGCTGAGCGAGCGTTGTTCGGAAGCGAGGTGGTAGCGGCCGTCGGCGAAGATTTCGCTGGTGGCGGGGTCGAGGGCGATCGCGATGTCGGGGCCAGCTCGGTAGCCGGCGGCGTCGATCGCTTCGAGGATCAGGTCGATCGCGGCCTCGTTGCTCTCGAGCGCGGGGGCGAAGCCGCCCTCGTCGCCGAGGGTGGTGGGCAGCCCGCGGCTGCGCAGGATGTGGGCGAGGGCGTGGTAGGTCTCGACGACGGCGCGGATCGCCTCGGCGAAGGTCGGGAGGCCGATCGGCGCGATCATGAATTCCTGGAAGTCTGTGCCGCCGGCGGCGTGAGCGCCGCCGTTAAGGATGTTGGCCAGCGGCACGGGCAGCGTGCGGGCGTCGGCGCCGCCGAGGTGGCGGTAGAGCGGCTGGCCGGCGGCGGCCGCGGCGGCGTGGGCGGAGGCGAGGGAGACGGCGAGGACGGCGTTCGCGCCGAGGCGGGCCTTGTTCAGCGTGCCGTCGATCTGGAGCAGGACGTTGTCGATGATCGCCTGGTCGTTGGCGTCGGCTTCGAGCAGGTGGTGAGCAATTTCGTCGTTGACGGCCTCGACGGCGTCCAGCACGCCGCGGCCGCGGTAGCGGTCTGCGTCGCCGTCACGTCGTTCGACGGCTTCGTGGGAGCCCGTGCTGGCGCCGGATGGGACGGCGGCGCGGCCCAGCGCACCGCCCGCGAGATGAACATCGGCCTCGACGGTGGGATTGCCGCGCGAGTCGAGGATTTCGCGCGCGTGGATGCGCGTGATGGTCGTGTCGGTGGGCATGGGCGCGAGGTTAGCGGGAGCTGAGCGCGAGGTGGGCTGCAGGTGGGTGGGGCTAGCTGGCGCGCGGGTGGGCGCGGTCGTAGACCTCGCGCATGTGCTCGTCGGCCAGCTGGGTGTAGAGCTGGGTGGTCGAGATGTTGGCGTGGCCCATCAGCTCCTGGACGTTGCGCAGCGGGGCGCGTCCGCGCAGCAGATGCGTGGCGAACGAGTGGCGCAGGGTGTGCGGGGTGACGTGATCGATCCCGGCCGCGCGGGCGTAGTTCTTGAGCACCAGCCAGACGCCTTGGCGGGTGAGGCGCTCGCCGCGGCGGTTGATGAAGAGCGCGCGCTCGCCGCGGCGGCGCGCGAGCTTGGGTCGTGACTCGTCGAGGTAGGTGCAGAGCGCGGCGACGGCGGCGTCGTGGATGGGGATCAGGCGCTCCTTGCGGCCCTTGCCGACGCAGCGGACGGAGGCGCGCTGGTTGTGCAGCTCGATCGAGTCGAGGTCGAGCGAGACGAACTCGCTGACTCTCATGCCGGTGGCGTAGAGCAGTTCGAGCATCGCCTTGTCACGCTTGGACTCGGGGGTGTTCTTGCGGCCGGGCTGCTCGAGCAGAGCGTCGACCTGATTGACGGTGAGGGTCTGGGGCAGGGTGCGGCCGACGCGTGGCGAGGCGACCAGCTTGGCGGGGTTGTCCTCGATGATCTTCTCGGCGTGGAGATAGGCGAAGAAGCTCTTGACGGCCGCGACCTTGCGGGCGATCGTCGCCTCGGCGTACTGCTGCTCGCGCAGATAGGCGAGGTATTCGAGCAGCTCGGCCTCGCCGACGGCGGTGATGTCCTGGTGGGCCGGCGCGACGGGCGGCTGGGGGGTGGCGCCGGGGTGGGTGGTGCCGTTGGGCCGCTGCGAGCGGCGGGGGTCGATTGCGGCGCTGGCTCCGGCGCGCTCGATAAAGAAGGCGCGGAACTGCGCGAGGTCGTTACGGTATGCGGAGATCGTGTTGGGGGAGGATCCCTTCTCGACTGCCATGAAACTGAGGAATTGGCGGATTTCTCGCTCCATCTGCTCGGCCGGCCCTTCGAGAATCAGAGTCATTCGCTGGGCTCCTACCTTCATATGGGGGCGTGCAGATCGCCAACGGGCGCCGACAGCATCCACGCGGGAAGCTGTGGAGACCGTGGAATCGCCAATTCCGCTTTAGCGATGCGGGCACTGCCGGAACAAGCGATCGGCGCGAAGAATGGGCAGGCTTTACGCGTTCGCGGCAGTCGGGCGGCGGTCGCCGGGGGACTGGAAGATGCCGTGGACGGTCCCGTGGATGGAGCGCGGAGCTGTCCACGGTGGAGCTGACGAGGCGCTCAGAGTTCTGTCTTGATCTGCTCGGCGACGCGTTTCGTCATGCCCGGAGTTGACGCAATGTCGGCGACTGAGGCGTCGCGGATGGCCTGCAGCGAGCCGAATTTGCGCAGCAGGGCCTTCTTGCGAGTGGGGCCGATGCCGCGGATGCGGTCGAGCGGGCTCTCGGTGACGCGCTGCCGGCGCAGGCGCCGGTGGTAGGTGATTGCGAAGCGGTGGGCTTCGTCGCGGATGCGCTGGACCAGATAGAGGCCCTGCGAGCGGCGGTCGAGGCGGATCGGTTCGGCGGTGTCGACGACGTAGAGCAGCTCCTCGCGCTTGGCGAGGCCGGCGAGCGGGATGTCGTCGACGGCGAGATTGCGCATGACGTCGTGCGCGGCGGAGACCTGGCCGCGACCGCCGTCGACGATGACGAGGTCGGGGATGGCGCCCCAGCCCTCGTCGGTGGATTGCTCTGCGGCGTCGGCATCGGCGTCGGCGTCGCGGTTGGCCGAGGGATCGGATTGGCCGTTGGCCGCGGCTGCCGTGTTGGTGTTGGCGAGGTCGGCGGGGATGTCGTAGCCCCTGGCGGCCTCGGCCTGGCGAAGCTCGCCCAAACGCCGGAAGCGGCGACGGATCACTTCTGCCATCGAGGTGAAGTCGTCGGGGCCGTCGACGGATTTGATTTTGAAGCGTCGGTATTCGCGGGTGGCGGGGCGTCCATCGAGGAAGACGACCATCGAGGCGACGGTGCTGTCGCCCTGGTTGTGGGAGATGTCGTAGCACTCGATGCGGTTGGGCGGGGCGGGCAGCGCGAGCGCCTGCTCGACCTCGGCGAGGGCGGCGGCGGTGTGGCCGCGGTCGGCCATCCAGCGGACGCGCTGCATGTCGAGCGCTTCGCGGGCGTTCTCGGTGGCCATTTCGACGAGGCGTCGTTTCTCGCCGCGCTGCGCGTGGCGGATCTCGACGGCGCTGCCGCGTTTCTCGGCGAGCAGGCCGTTGAGCAGTTCGATCTGGTCGACGGTGTTGGGAATCAGGACGAGCCGGGGAACCTGCACAGCGCCTTCGTAGTACTGACGCAGGAAGGAGGCGAGCACGGTCTCGAGCGGCTCGTCCTTCACGCCGGCGAGCGAGAAATGGTCGCTGCCGGTCATCTTCTGGCCGCGGATGAAGAGCACCTGGACGACGGCTTCGTCGCCGTCGACCGCGATGCCGAACGCGTCGATTTCAGATTCGGTTGAGTCGGCGGTGAGTTGCTGCTCGGTGACGCGTTGGACGGCGGAGAGCTGGTCGCGGAGGATCGCAGCGCGCTCGAAGTTGAGCTCTTCGGCGGCCTCGCCCATCGCGTCGCTGAGCTGCTCGACGACGACGGAGCTTTTGCCGTCGAGGAAGAGCATGGTCTGGTCGATCACTTCGCGGTACTCGTCGGGCGTGCAGTAGGAGGTGCAGGGGGCGATGCAGCGGCGGATGTAGTACTCGAGGCAGGGACGCGGGTCGGAGCCGGTGATCTCCTTGTCGCAGGAGCGCCAGGGGAAGAGTTTCTTGACGAGGTCGAGCGAGGTGCGGATTGATTTAGCGGAGGCGTAGGGGCCGAAGTAGCGAGCGCCGTCGTTCTGGACGCGGCGGGTGATGGTGACGCGCGGCCAGGGCGAGTCGACATCGACCTTGAGGTAGGGGTAGTGCTTGTCGTCCTTGAGGCGGACGTTGAAGAACGGCTGGTGGCGCTTGACGAGCGTGGCTTCGAGGTGGAGGGCGTCCTGCTCGGTGCGGGTCGTGACGATGTCGAGCTGGGCGATTTTGGCGGCGAGCTGGCGGGTCTTGCCCTCGAGCGCGCGCGGCGAGCCGAAGTAGGAGCGGACGCGGGAGCGGAGGTTTGCGGCCTTGCCGACGTAGATGACGCGGCCCGCGGCGTCGCGGAAGGTGTAGACGCCGGGCTTGGTCGGCAGAGCGGCGACTTGTGCGGCGACCTGGGCGCGCAGCTGATCGGTGGTCACGAGATCAGGGTAGGTCGGTCGGTGAGGTGAGGGAGGTGGGGCGGAGAGGAGTGGGGCGGAGAGGGGTGGCGCGCCCGGCAGGACTCGAACCTGCGGCCTCTGCCTCCGCAGGGCAGCGCTCTAATCCGCTGAGCTACGGGCGCACGTTGGCCATCGTACACCGAGGCCGCGCAGGCGACGGCGCATCTTCGTCGCCGACGCGTCAGTCAAGGCGACTCAGGGCCGGCGCTACGTCTCCAGCGCGTCCAGCTTGGCCACAAAGTCCTCGACCTGGCTCAGAGACGACTCGACCATCGCGCGTGGCATCCAGCCCTCGTAGAAGTTCATGTGTAGTGCGCTGGCGGAGGCGAAGAGCACACGCAATTGAGGATCACCTGCTTCCGCCGCCAACCTGTCGATCGCCCGATAGAGTTCGGCGTGTCCGTTGTGCCGCCAGCCTCTGGCCTCGGCGGCGGCCTTGACCATCCGCGCGGCGGCGCCCCAGCCCTTCTCCGAAGCCTGGAGCAGATCGTCCTCGGCCAGATACGTTCGCGCCTTGGCCAGGAATTCGCGCCTGGTTGCGTCGTGGTACTGCGTCCGCTGTGTCATGAGCTCAGCATACCCACTTTGCGCGCTCCACACAGCCCTCGCGACCGCCGCTCACCATCGCTCCCGTTGCAGGGGGGCGGTTGGCGCGCCTGGCTAAGTTCGCGGAACGCACAGGAGGGGGGTGGTGCCGACGGAGGGACTCGAACCTGCGGCCTCTGCCTCCGCAGGGCAGCGCTCTAATCCGCTGAGCTACGGGCGCACGCGGATCGGCGTACACCGAGGCCGCGCAGGCGACGGCGCATCGTCGTTGCCCGCGCGTCAGTCAAGGGGACTGAGGGGCGGTGCTACATCTCCAGCGCGTCCAGTTTGCGGACCAACTGCTCAACTTCGGTGAGTCCGGCATCCACGGAGTTGCGGGTCATCCAGCCCTCGTAGAAGTTCGTGTGCAGAGCGCCCGCCGAGTTGAACAGGCGCAGGATCTGCGGATCATCTGCTTCCGCCGCCAACCTGTCGATCGCCTGGTAGAGGTCTCGGTGGCTGCTGTGCCGCCAGCTTCTGGCCTCGGCGGCGGCCTTGACCATCCGCGCGGCGGCGCCCCAGCCCTTCTCCGACGCCTGGAGCAGATCGTCCTCGGCCAGATACGCCCACGCCTTGGCCAGGAATTCGCGTCCGGTTGCGTCGTGATACTGCGTCCGCTGTGTCATGAGCTCAGCACACCCACTTTGCGCGCTCCACACAGCCCTCGCGACCGCCGCTCACCATCGCTCCCCTCGCAGGAGGGCGGCTGGCACGCTTGGCCAAGTTCGCGGAACGGAGGGGAGGGGGTGGTGCCGACGGAGGGACTCGAACCCCCACGAGCTTAAGCTCACTACGCCCTGAACGTAGCGCGTCTGCCAATTTCGCCACGTCGGCACATGTCGCAGTCCTCGATCGCGCCGCGCTCGCGGTCGGCTGGCAGGGGCTGGTGGGCGATGCAGGACTTGAACCTGCGGCCTCTCGGATGTGAACCGAACGCTCTAGCCAGCTGAGCTAATCGCCCCCGCGAATCGCGAGATTTGGTGCGGTCGAGGCATGGTCTGCAGAGCGTAGCGCGGCTGGTAGCAGCGGCAGGACTCGAACCTGCGACACGGGGCTTATGAGTCCCCTGCTCTGCCAACTGAGCTACGCTGCCACGCTCGCAGACACGCCTACGGACTGGGCCACGCTATCGCGTCGCGGCGTGTTGTGGCAAACGCGTGAGATGCTCGAATCGGTCGGTGGGTGCGCCGGAGCGGCCGGGTGCTCATACCATGGGAGACGAGCCACAGAGGCTGCGACCAAGCTGCGCCCACGTTGCGCCGAGGCTGCGACCGCGGAGGGGAGCAGGTCCGGATGGCGGTACCCAGACATCCCTCGGCGTCGTTGCGCGGCCGGCTGGTGGCGGCCTCGCAGAACCTGGGCGATCCGAATTTCTTTCGCACCGTGGTGCTGATCCTGGAGCACGGCGAGGGCGTGCTGGGCGTGGTGCTGAATCGGCCGACCACGGTCACGATCGAGCAGGCGGCGCCGAAGTGGAGCGAGCTGATCAGCGCCCCGAAAGTGATCTTCAGCGGTGGGCCGGTCGAACGCACGGCGGCGATCGCGCTGGCGAGGCCTTCGGGGATCGCAGCGCCGCAGGGCGCGTTCACGCCACTCTCGGAGCAGTTCGGCATGGTTGACCTGAGCCGCGATCCGACGGAGCTGCTGGGGATCATCAGCGATATGCGCATCTTTTCGGGCTACGCCGGCTGGGGCGCGGGCCAGCTGGAGGAGGAGATCGACGCCGGCGGTTGGTTGGTGCTGGACTCGGCGGGATTCGACCTGCTGACGGCCGATCCGGCGGTGCTGTGGAACATGGCGGTCGGCGAGGCCTCGGCCGGTCGGGTGCTGCGGCCGGGGCATTCATCCCTCGGCGAGAACAACTAGGAGCGCCGATGAACGCGCTGCTGAAGGCGATTTGGAGCCGGCTGCGCGGGATCGGCCTACCGGCGGTCCAGCTGGCGGTGCTGGAGCGTCCGCGCAGCCGTCGGGATGCGCTCAATCGGGTGCTGATGATCGCGGCGGTGGTGGCGGCGGCGGTGATTCCGGTGTTTCTGGGGCGCGGCTCAGGCGACGTCTCGGAGGGCGCGGGGGCGATGTTTCGGGGGCTGCAGGCCGAGCTGGCGGACGCGGAGCTGGAGCTGGATGAGCTGCGGGACGCGGGCGATGAGGACAGCGGCGCCGGCCGTGAGGCGGCCGCGCTGGTGGAGCAGCTCCGCGCGGCGACACAGTTGGGCTATCTGCAGCGCGAGGGCGACGAGACGCGCGTGGGCGGCCAGGCGCCGGACTTCCGGCTGCTGACGCTGGATGGGGAGCCGTTCCTGCTCTCAGAGGTCGACGGGCCGGTGATTCTGAACTTTTGGGCGTCGTGGTGCGCTCCGTGTGTCGAGGAGATGCCCGATTTCCAGCTCGTGCATGAGGAATTCGGTGATCGCCTGACGATGATCGGCGTCAACGACGGGGAGGACCTGGAGACGGCGGTGGAGTTCCAGGGGCGTACGGGCGTGGAGTACGTCGTGCTGCTGGACCCGACGACGGCGCTGACGAACGGTCCGTACGTGCTGATCGGTCGCCCGACGACGTTCTACATCGACGCGGAGGGGATCATTCGGGACGTGCGCGTGGGGATTCACACGTTGGCGGACATGCGTGGGCTGGCGGCGGGTCTGCTCGGGGAGGGAGTGGCGGATCGGAGCGAGGCGCCGGTGACGCCGGAATATGCGGCGCAGGCGCTGAACCTGATCGATTCCGGCCGGGCGAACTTCGGGGTGGGCAGCGGTCTGCTCGACGACTGGGCGGCGAATCCCTCGCTGTTCGGAGATCCGGGCTGGCAACGGAACATCGTGGCGCAGACGCGGGTGTGGGATGCGCTGGCGGCGGAGGCTGAGGAGCTGGAAGCGCCGTCGGCGGTGGCGTCGCTGCACGCTGAGGTGGCGGCGTGGCTGAGGTCGATCACGGATGCGGGGGCGATGGTGCGTGAGGCGGTGGAGGGTGCTGATCCAGGCGAGCTGGACGCAGCGCGGCAGCTGCTGGACGCGGCGGCGGCGGCGTTCGGGGCGGCGGCGGATGACCTGGAGAGCGCGCTGCGATCGAGCTGAGCGCTGCGCTAGCGTGAGTCGGGGCGATTAGCTCAGGTGGCTAGAGCGTCCGGTTTACACCCGGGAGGTCGGAGGTTCGAGTCCTCCATCGCCCACCAGAACTGCGGCACACGCGAGGCTGCCGTCGACCGAGAGGTTCCGCCATGCCCTCCGATGACCGTGCAGCCGAACCGATACGAGTGCGTGTGTCCAGCCGTTCTTCCATGGTGGATGTCTTGCAGGAGATCACGCTCCAGACAGCCCTCAATCGTGCCCTTGACCTGGTCTGGAACTCCTTCCACCACTTCCATCGCGAGGCCGAAGTTGGCTCCGTCTTCTCGCTGCATGAAAGGGCATGTGAGACCGACTACGCGGCGTTGGGCGATCACAAGACCACGCTCACATACACAACCAACTTTGCGAGGAGTTTCCTCAACAGTGGCGTCGAATACCTGAAAGCAGCCACGAACGCCGCCTTGAACACTGGCCCGGACGCCCGGTGGTCCTCGTTGGCGTTGACACGGTCCCTGATCGAAGCTTCAGCGGCGTGCTATTGGTTGGTTGAACCCGGTCTCGATCTTGACACCCGCCTTCGCCGCACAAACCAGATGCTCGTGCGAGGCTGCCACGAGATATTAAACGTACTCCCAGACGATCAAGGCTCGTACCGTCGCTTCATGACGGTCGATCCGGCCGTGAGGGAGACATGCCTGGAAGTGAGAGACACGGCATTACAGTGGGCTATCGCCCAGGGTTGGAAGTGCCAGAACGGTAAGTCCATCAATCGTAGCCGTTGGATTTCTGAAATCCCCGGTCACAAAGAGGCAGTCGTCTTGGCAGGCCAGGGTGAACCGGTTTACTGGAAAGACGTGTACAGCGTGCTGAGTGGCGCCACCCATTCGCAGCCCTTCCTGATGGCGTTTTCGATTTCGGAGGAACCGGAAGTCCTCCTTAAGAGGGCGTTGACCGTTCTGGACATTGGATTGTCGGTCTATATGAAGACGCTACATGCCTACTCATCCCTCATGGGATGGGATGACCACGAGTTGGATTCCTGGTTCGAGCCCGTGCATAGCACACTACAACACATCATAGGCCCCGATGAGACGCCACTACCCGCAGCGAAGTTCGAGCCCGAGATGTGCGCAATGTGCCCCGATTACGAATCCCCATTCATGCACCGGCTAGCGTTGGTATCCCACGTTGCCAGCCTGCTGGAACGGAATGTACAGGGAAAGCACCCGGAAGCGAGAGAAGCACCCGAGAGATATGCCTTGGCAACTGAGCTCCTTAATCGGCTCGACGGCATGCTTGTCGACGGCGACGGTCCCGGTTCCGGGGGCGAAGATCTGCGTAATCACGCCGGAACTGGGCACACTAGCGCGCTTTCGCTGCTCGGATTCGAACCGAGCGAGTTGCTCACGTCGATAGCGGCGAGTTGGGCAGTTCTGCGTGCTCCGAGCTACCAGGAGAACTTAGGAACCGTACAGGGCTGGATGTTCCGGCCTGACGATCAGACCCCACCCATTCCACACGGCAACAGGTAGGCGCGCCCGGCCGCGCTATCTCGGATGGCGACCGGCCAGCGGAAACCGCGCAGGATGGGCTCGCTAGGTCCGCCAAGCTGGACAACATCAAGGTCCTTCGCGTTTAGGCTCGGTCTGGGCCTGTTGCGGGAGCCAATCCCGTCCGGTCGACTCCGGGGGCGTGACGGGGTTGTCGAGTGTCGGCACGGTTGCCCCCCTCTGTCCCTACGGGACATCTCCCCCCGCAGAGAGGGGGGGGCTGGGCGCGATGACTTTTTCAGCACCCGGCCAGGTATGCTGCGGCGCAAATCGCGCGTCGGAGGGGCTGCGGCGGGACTTCGAGGATTGGGGATTCGGGAGACTCGTTGTGGATGAGATTAGAGCGCTTTCGGCGACGGGGATGGTCGGATCTGGGTTCCTGGAAGCGTCGTTGAAGCGGGCGATGGAATGGGAGCCGCACTTCATCGCAGCCGACGCGGGCACCACCGATGGCGGACCGGACGCGCTCGCCACCGGGAGGAGCAACTTTCCCCGGACCGCGGTCAAACGGGACATCCGGCTGATCCTCCAGGCCGGGCGAGCGGCGGGCATTCCGGTGATCATCGGCTCGGCCGGGTCGGCCGGCGGGGACCTGAATGTCCAGTGGACGGTGGAAATCGTCGAAGAGGTCGCCAGGGAAGAGGAACTGCAGTTCAAGCTCGCGGTGATCCGCTCGGAGCAGGACCGGGAGTACCTGAAGTCCAAATTCAGAGCGGGTAAGATCACGCCGCTAAAGCCGGCGCCGCATCTGGACGAAGCGGTGATCGACCAGAGCCTGCACATCGTCGGCATGATGGGCGCCGAGCCGATCGCAAAGGCCCTGGATGACGGCGCCGAGGTGATCGTCGGCGGACGAGCCAGCGACACCACGCTCTTTGCCGCCATGCCACTGGCGCGGGGATTCGCTGAAGGTCCGGTCTGGCACGCAGCAAAGATCCTGGAGTGCGGAGCCGCGTCCGTGGCGCTGAGGAAGTCGCCCGATTGCATGTTCGCCACCGTCCGGAACGACCACTTCATCGTCGAACCGCCGGCCGAGGAACTCTGGTGCACGCCGCAGAGCGTCGCCTCTCACACGCTGTATGAGAACGCCGATCCCTTCCACCTGTACGAATCGTCGGGGATGCTGGACACCACCGATTCGGTGTATGAGGCTGTCTCGGACCGGGCCGTCAAGGTCTCCAACAGCCGCTGGGTTCCGGCGGAGCGCTACACCGTGAAGCTCGAAGGAGCTGAACTGGCGGGCTACCAGAGCATCATCATCGGAGCGATCAGAGACCCGATCATCATCCGCCAACTCGACGACTGGCTCGGCCGGATGAAGGAGCGATTGGCCCTGCGGATCAGGGATGCGTTCGACGGCCTGGAGATGGACGAGGACTACTCGGTCTTCTTCCGCGTCTACGGTCGAGACGGAACGATGGGCGCGCTGGAGCCGGTGACGACGCCTGCCCACGAGGTGTGTCTGATCATCGAGGTGACCGCTTCGGACCCGGACCTGGCCGGAGAACTTGCCGAAGTCGCTCATCACTTGGCGCTGCATTTTCCGGTGCCCGAATGGCACGGCCTGATCAGCGTCCTGGCGTTCCCCTACAGCCCCGCAGTACTGCACCGGGGCGCGACTCACCGGTTCAACCTGAACCACGTGGTCGAACCTGCTGATCCCTACGAGATGTTCCCGATTGAGATGGCGAGGGTCTAGAGGCGCGTCATGGCAAAGCTCTGGGAAGTCACCAAGCTGGTGCGCAGCAAGAACGCCGGACCGTTCGTGCTCACCTTCGACATCATGTTCGATGACGCCGAGGTGTACGAACAGGTCCGCGACTCGGGGGTGCTGAACAAGAAGCTGGTGGCGGAGATGTATCAGCAGAACGAGGCGGACGTGCTCTTCTTCAACTGCGACAATGCGCTGGCGATCAAGTTCTCATTCCCCAGGCCGATCGCTTCAGGCGACCTCGGTGACAGCGACTGCTTCGGTGGTCAGCAGTACGCGCCGCTGCTGGAGATTGAGGTGCCGGTGCCCGCCGTGCAAGGCTCGGAGTAGGGCCTGTTCACACTGAGCGGTGGGATGGCATTGTGCTCAACGCCAAGCTCGTCACTTGCCTGTTCAAGTCAGGGGCAGGCGCTGCGCAGGCAGGAAGCCAGGCGAACGATGGGAGTGTTTGGCCTCGAATGTTCGACGGCGCGTGGGCGAATGCCGGCGAGGCCGTCGCGAGCCCGGTGCCGTGGCGAGGGTTGGGCGGTCGCCTGGATTCCTGCCTGCGCAGGAATGACGGGAGGGGCGCAGGAATGACGGGAGGGGCGCGGGAATGACGGGAGGGGCGCAGGAATGACGGGAGGGGCGCAGGAATGACGGGAGGGGCGCAGGAATGACGGGAGGGCGCAGGAATGACGGGAGGGGCGCAGGGATGACGGGAGGGGCGCAGGAATGACTGGAGGGGCGCAGGAATGACGGAATATCTGGAGCTGGCGACGACCCGACCTCGTAGTGTGAACGGGCCCTGGGGCCCGTCCAGATTCGGTGATGAAGAGGTAGAACGGAGCCATTCTGGCTGTGTGATGGGAGGCGGGACGCCCGGAGCCCCCCTCTGCCCCCTGCCTGCGCAGGGGCAGGCTGCGGCATCTCCCCCCGCCGAGCGGGGGGAGAGGGGAAATGGGGATTACGCGCAGGTCTCCTGCAAGGGGGAGCGGGAGAGTCGAGCTGAATCACTCCGAGCGCATGAAATCGGAGATCCGTTCGCCGCACATGATGCTGGTCAGGTTGGTGTTGCAACTCACGATGTCCGGTTGCAGGCTTGTGTCGGCCACCCGAAGGCCGTCCACTCCGTGGACACGTCCCTGTTGATCCGTGACCGCCAGCGGATCGGTAGCCTGTCCCATGCGCGCGGTTCCGGTGATGTGCCACGTCGTCGATAGCGCTGCCAGGACGTAGTCGGCCAGGGCCCGGTCCGACTCGAACACCTCAGGGTGAGGCGTGATGACCTCTTCGACATAGGGCCGGAACGGTTCGCTGTTGAGGATCTCCCAAGAGAGCCGCGCCGCCTGCATCAGCCGGCGCAGGTCTTCGGGATGGCTGGCGTAGTTCATTTCGATCTGGGGCTGCTCGGCGGGATCAGCGGAGCGCAGCCTGAGCGAACCTCGCGAGTACGGCCGCTCCAGCATCGCGAAACAATTGATGTTCGGCACTGTGCCAGGCGCGTTTTCGAATCCTCGCACGTGCTCCCGGTCCCAGGTCGTCCAGAGACCGATCTGCATGTCGTTGAACAGGTCGCTGCCGGGCACGGTGTAGCGCAGGCCGACCTCGAAGACGACGTCGGAGTCGTGGGTGACGCCGGGTTTCGCATTTGCCCCGACGCCGATCGCGACGTGGTCGGTGAGGTTCTCGCCGACGCCCGGAAGCGCGTTGAGTTGCTCGATGCCGTGCGGTGCGAGTTTCTCGGCCGGCCCGATACCCGAGCGAAGCAGGATCGCCGGCGTCACGATGGCGCCTGCACTGACACAGACCCGGCGCGCTTCGACCACGCTTCCATCGGCGAGCACGACACCCGTGGCGCGACCGTGCTCCAGCCGCACGCGGTCGACCATCACGCCGTGACGGATGGTCAGATTCTTCCGGTCGCGGATGTTCATCAGGTAGGCGATGTTGGTCGAGATGCGCAGGCCGTCGCGTTTGTTGCGTGGCCACGGACCGACGCCGGTCGCTTCGGGGCGATTGTGATCCCAGACATCGTCGAAGCCTTGCTCGCGGCAGGCGTCGTAGAAGGCGCGGTGGGTCGGCTGCCAGGCATCTTTGGGGCTGCGCTCAATCGGGACGGGGCCGTTCGTGCCGTGGAAGTCGCCGCCCTCGGGATCGGACTCGAGCTTGCGGTACCAGGGCAGCACGTCTTCGTACGACCACTGATCACAGCCGAGTTCGACCCAGGCGTCGAAGTCAGCGGGCACGCCTCGCAGCGCGATCGCGCCATTGATGGCGGAGGTGCCGCCCATGACCTTGCCGCGGTACATGGGAAAATCGCGGCCCTGGCGTGCAGTGCCCCTGAAGCCCCAGTCGTGGTCCACCCACGAGATCCAGGGCTTGACCAGATCGTCCGGCAGATCTTCGATCCGGCTGTAGTCGGGGCCGGCCTCGATCAGCAGCACCTGGCGCTCGGGATCTTCAGAGAGTCGTGCGGCAATGACCGCTCCAGCCGAACCCGCACCGATGACGATGTCGTCGTACATGGAAGTCCTCATCTATTAGGGCCCGGTCAGGGTAGTCAATCGGCGTCGAGGACAGGGGCGGCGGGGGTGAGGAGGGGCGAAGCCGGGTCCAGCTTGTCGGGGGGGTGATCCGACGGAAGAAGCCTTCAACCAGCGCCCGGATTGCGTCGCCCTCGCCGGCGCGGTCCAAGATCAGCGCCGACCGCCCTGTTTGGGGATCCACCCATTGGGACTGGGACAGTGGGGGGCTGCGCCGCTTCAGGGATTCTGGGGTTGCGGCGTGGCTGAGGTCGATCCCGAACGCGGGGGCGAAGGATTGTGAGGCGGTGGAGGGGGCTGATCCGAGCGGGCTGGACGCAGCACGACAACTGCTAGACGGCGCGGCGGCGGATGATCTGGAAGGCGCGCGGAGATCGAGCTGAGCGCTGTGCCAGCGTGAGTCGGGGTGAGTAGCTCAGGTGGCTAGAGCGCCCGGTTTACACCCGGGAGGTCGGGGGGCCGAGTCCTCCGTTGTCCACCAGCCCTCCGTTTGCATCGTTCATACGCGAAATGCAAGCATCGGGCGAGCAACGGTAGTCTGGCAGCGTGGATAATGCAACACACGATGCAGAGAAGTTGCTAGGGGATCTGCGCGATCACCTAGCACGGCACGACAAACCGATCGCGTTTCTGTTTGGTGCGGGCACGTCGTGTGCAGTCAAAGTGGCCTCAGCACAGGACGACGCGGAGGCGAGCTCTCTGATTCCGGACGTGGTCGGGTTGACGCAATGTTGTGCGACGGCGGCGGTTGCGATGGGCGAGAGCTACGCGAGTGCTTGGGAGCACATCCTCACGGAATGTGAACGGGGTAAACCAAATCCCAATATCGAGGATGTCCTTTCCCGATTGCGCATGATGCTAGAGGCGATCGGAGAATCAGACACGCTCGCTGGTCTGCCGAAAGCTGACCTGATCAAGCTCGAGGAAACCGTGCGCAAGGAGATCGCGAAAGCGGTCAACCCCCCGACCGAGCATGTTCTCGACGCGCTGCCGCACCGACGTTTCGCACAATGGCTTACCCGAGTCACTCGCCAGCACCCAATCGAGATCTTCACCGTCAACTACGATATTCTATTCGAGCTAGCTCTTGAGGCGGAGCGCGTTCCCGTGTTCGACGGCTTCGTGGGAAGTTACCAACCGTTCTTCCATGCCGATAGCGTTCGCCGCGCGGATTCCGCTCCGGGTATCAACTGGACCAGGCTTTGGAAAATGCATGGCTCAGTGACTTGGCGGAAGGCGGAGGTCGATGGTCGGGTGCGAGTGGTCCGAGGGGAGCCGAGCGAAGCTGGCGAGATGATCCTGCCCTCCTTTCAGAAGTACGATGAATCCCGCCAGCAGCCGTACGCGGCGTTCGTGGACCGACTGGCGCGATTTTTGGAGCAAGACGACGCGTTGCTGGTGGTCGCTGGATTCGGATTCGGAGACGAACACATCAACACCGTGATCTTCGAGGCGCTAGAGAACCGTCCGAGAACTCATGTGTACGCTCTCCAGTATAGCGAAGAGACCAACAACTCGGATCTGGTGGCACGGAGTCTTATCGGACATAACATTGTGGTCATCGGTCCTAACACAGGAATCATCGGTGGACGAAGGGCGGAATGGGGAAACTATCTGGACGGCACTTTCGGGGCCCGACCGCGCGATGATTCGGCAGTTCAACAGCATGAGAGGTCATACTCGCCGCAGGTTGTGATGACGATCGGCGACTTTTCTTGTTTCTGTGACTTTTTGGCCTCGATGGTAGCAATCTGAGCCGATCATGGCATATGTTCCTCCCACGCTCATCGGACAAGTTGTTTCCGTAGCTGGAGGTGTCGTGCGAGTCCGTCTGCGGGGTGACATTTTGTCGACACTCGTCATGATCGAGGGTGAATCGTATCGCGTGGGTCAGCTGGGTGCGTTCCTCCGAATACCCCTCGGGTATGCAAACCTCTATGCAGTATGCACGCAGGTGGGTGCGGATGCAGCGCCGCCATCGCGAAGTGACACACAGGCGAGTAGGAGCCTCGAGGATGATGACGGACAAGCGCTTTCTGGATATCGCTGGATGACGGCTGTCTTGTTCGGTGAGGGCGTTGCCGGCCAGTTCGAACGAGGGGTCGGCGAATATCCCACGGTCGGCGATGAAGTCCATCTGGTCACGAATGCTGATCTGGAGACGATCTATGGCTGGGCGAAGATGACCACTGGGACGGTCCCCATCGGCAAGATAGCGGCGACCGCGGGACTGCCCGCGGAGCTAAGCGTGGCGGGTCTCGTCAGTCGCCATTGTGCAGTTGTCGGCTCGACTGGTGCTGGGAAATCCAATCTGGTGACCGTCTTGCTGGAGGCAGTGTCCGATGGCACCTTCCCGAAGGCCCGTGTCATCGTGATAGACCCGCATGGGGAGTACGGATCCTCGCTAGGCGATCGTTCGACCGTGTTCAGGGTGTCCCCGAACACCGCGGCCGGTGAGAAGCCGCTGTGGGTCCCGTTTTGGGCCCTGCCGTTCGACGAATTGCGAGAACTGACCCTGGGCGGACTTCAGCAACAACAGGAATCCGCGATCAGAGATGAGATTCTACGGATGAAGTCTCTCGCGTCGGAGCGCTTGGAGAATGCCCCCCGGCCGGAAACTCTGAACGCGGATTCCCCGATCCCGTTCAGCATCAAGAAGCTGTGGCACGAGCTGGACCGATTCGAACGCGTGACATTCAACAAGTCGGGGAATCAGCAAACCATTGAGGATGAATGTGCACCCGAGGACCTTGGTGATGCTGATGCGCTCAGGCCTGCGAAGTTCCCGGCCGCGAGCCCGTACAATCAAGCTCCGTACAAGAATCAACGGAAGAGAAATATCGAGCGACACCTCGACCTAATGGCGAGCCGATTGCGGGACTCCCGTTTCGCGTTCCTCTTCTGCCCAGGCGGCGGATTCAATCCATCGATAGATGGGGAAGTCGACTCGGATCTGGATACCCTCGTCGCCGAATGGGTTGGGCAGGAGCGACCAGTCTCCGTGTTCGATGTATCGTCGCTTCCATCGGAGATATTGCCGACCGTCGTTGGCACCGTGCTACGCGTGATCTACGATACGTTGCTTTGGGGTCAGGAACTTCCAATTGGCGGCCGGCAGCAGCCGTTACTGATCGTCATCGACGAAGCCCACCTGTTTGTTCCAGAGGGCGATAGCACTTCAGCTCACCGCACTCTCTCAATGATCGCGAAGGAAGGCCGCAAGTATGGTGTGGGGCTCGTCCTCGTATCGCAGCGCCCATCCGAGCTTGACAGCACCGTGCTGAGCCAGTGCGGATCGCTGATCGCGATGCGACTTACTAACTCGTCCGATCGCGGAAAGGTTGCATCCATGGTACCCGATGATCTAGGAGGACTTGTGGACCTCTTACCGTCCTTGCGGACGGGTGAGGGCATATGCCTCGGTGAGATGATGCCGATCCCGACGCGTGTCAGGGTGCGAAAGGCTCGTGAGAAACCTGTCGGAGATGATCCGAAGCTCCCCGATGTATGGCTTGCGGAGCCGAGACCGGATATCGCTGGCTATGCGGTTGCACTTTCGAACTGGCGCGCACAATCCACCATGCGGGCCCCGAACAGACCTATGGGGAACGGCGATAGTCGAGATGCCTGAGATGCACTATGTAGATTCGAGCAACGTTGAGGCAATAGGGTATGAATCGTCCACGCGTGAACTCCATGTGTGGTTCCTGCGCTCCGGGCAGTATGTGTACTTCGATGTTGATGATTGGGTGTTTGGCGAGTTTCTGGCCGCACCGTCCCCCGGGACATACCTTAATGAGAACATCAAGGGAGTCTACCAATACGAAAGGCGGTAGGACGATCGGAGCTGTGGTGCACTCGGGAGCTCCTGAGTCTCTCTTCATTCCAGCCGAGTCACGACGGGTTTCGTTCCGTGTAGCCCGGCGCGTCGATCCGATCACTCGCGACGGGGGACGCGGTCGGCTTGAGGGGCGGGGATTTCGATGGGGTCCCCCGCACTCGTTCCGCAGAGACTCGGTCGGAGCGTTCGCGGGCGCGTCGACCTCTATCGTCTCGGCTTCCTTGCCTCAGATGGAAGGGTGGGGAGTAGGGGATGATCAATCAGCTTCGGGGATGGCTGGGTGGAGTGTACTCGAAGGCGACCTTGTGGTCGAGAAGCCTGCGTCCGGGTGCGCCGCTATGCCGCGCAGCAGGATGGTGAATAGGCCGGCGCCTCTCTCGTGTGAGTAGGCCCAATCCACTTGGATGAACTCACGATGCTACGCGCTGAGAGTCGTTCTGGACCTGTTGCCGGAGCTAGTCCCGCTCCGTCGCTTCCGAGGGAGTGGCGGGCTTGTCGAGTGTCGGCACGGCTGGCGGCGCTTCGATTCCACGTAGGGGGCACGATGCAGAGCTCGCGGGAGATTGGGCTCTTCTGGGAGGAGATCAGGAATAGCGTCGACGGGTTCGTGGGCTGCCTTGAGGGGCTCGACGGCGACTCGCTGAACTGGCGGCCGCTTGATAACGCCAGCAGCCTCTACGTGTTGGCCGTCCACGCGATGGGCAACTCATGGAGCAACTTCCTGAACGTGCTGTGCGGGTTATCCGTCGCTCGCCCCGGCTTGGCCAGATACAGCCACGGCGGTGAGTCGGGACCGCAGCCCCCCTCTGCCTTCGGCATCTCCCCCCGCCAAGCGGGGGGAGAGGGGAAATGGAGATTATGCGCAAGTCTCCCAGGGGCGAGGGCTTCCAGAGCGCGGGCCCGAGCGGGGCTCTGTGAGTGGGGTGTGGACGGGCTCCGCGTCGCGGTACGCTGGGGGTCACGGAGGGGGACGATCATGAGGCAAATTGAACCGGACCTTTGGCGGACTTCGGCGCGAGCGATTGACGACACGGTGGGGACGCATGCGTACTTGTTGACGCGGCCATCGGGGAACCTGCTGATCTATGGCATGGGTGAGGGGCAGGGCGACGACCTCGACGCGATGGAGGCGTTGGGCGGAGTTGCGGTGCAGGTGCTCAGCCATCGTGATGAGCTGGGGCCTGCGCTGCACGAGGTCCGCGAGCGGTTTGGCTCGCGGCTGGCTTGCAGCGAGCTTGAGGTGGGAGCGGTCAGCGCTGAGGCTGAGCCGGACCTGATCGTCGGACCGGGTTGCGACGATCCGGCGCTTGATGGTCTCGAAATCCTTGAGACGCCCGGGCACACCGACGGCAGCATCAGCTTCCGCTACCAGTCGCCGCACGGCAAGAGCTACCTCTTCACGGGCGACGCGATCCTCCCGATCAACGGGCGTTGGTCGTGCTTTGTCGTCGAACAGTACGGGGGGACGTTCGAGGCGATGGAAGAGAGCCTGCGCACGCTGCGGGACCTCGAGCCGGACATCGTGATTCCGAGCGCCTACGTCGGCGAAGTCGTGGAAGCGGAGATGGCGGACGGTGAGTGGGCGTCGATCATTGACCATCGAGTCGAGCGCCTGCGCGAGATTGCGCCGGCCTGATTTCGAGCGCTGCAGCCCAGATCGGCCTCTAGTAGCCTCTGGGTAAGCGCGTCTGCAGAGCTGCCCGCAACGGCGATGCGCCGTGTTGTGGCGCCTCGTCCGAGGACACGACTGGAGAAGGCGATGACCTCTCGATTGCAGGGATGGCTGGATGGGGCGTACGCGAAGGCGACCTCGCGGTTCCCGGAGCGTCGGGCGGCGTTCCAGCGCTCGAGCGGGGAGCCGCTGGCGCCGGTCTATGTGGGCGACAACGGCGACGACATCCCGCTGCCGGGGGAGTTCCCCTACACGCGCGGGATCCAGCCGACGATGTATCGCGGGCGGCTGTGGACGATGCGCCAGTATGCGGGCCAGGAGGACGCCGAGGCGAGCAACCGGCGCTACCGCTTCCTGCTCGACCAGGGTCAGACGGGGCTCTCGGTGGCGTTCGACCTGCCGACGCAGATCGGCTACGACTCCGACGCGGCGGTGGCCGAGGGGGAGGTGGGCAAGGTCGGCGTGGCGATCGATTCGATCGAGGACATGCGGACGCTGTTCGACGGGATTCCGCTCGACCGGGTGACGACCTCGATGACGATCAACTCGACGGCGGCGACGCTGCTCGCGCTCTACGCGGCGGTCGCGGAGGAGCAGGGGATCGGCAAGGATCAGATCGGCGGGACGGTCCAGAACGACATCCTCAAGGAGTACATCGCGCGGGGGACGTACATCTACCCGCCGAAGCCTTCGATGCGGCTGATCACGGACACGTTCGACTACTGCACGCGCGAGGTGCCGCGCTGGAACACGATCTCGATTTCGGGCTACCACATGCGTGAGGCGGGCTGCACGGCGGCGCAGGAGATCGGCTTCACGCTGGCCAACGCGATCGCCTACGTCGAGGCGGCGCAGGCTGCGGACCTGGCGTTCGACAGCTTCGGGCCGCGGCTCTCGTTCTTCTTCGCCTGCCACTCGAACTTCCTGGAGGAGATCGCGAAGTTCCGCGCGGCGCGCCGGCTGTGGGCGCGGATCGCGCGGGAGCGCTTCGGTTCGCAGAACGAGCGGGCGCAGATGCTGCGCTTCCACACGCAGACGGGCGGCGTGACGCTGACGGCGCAGCAGCCGGACAACAACGTGGTGCGGACCACGCTGCAGGCGCTGGCGGCGGTACTGGGCGGCACGCAGTCGCTGCACACCAACTCGCTCGATGAGGCGCTCGGGCTGCCGTCGGAGCACGCGGTGGAGATCGCGCTGCGCACGCAGCAGGTGATCGGCTATGAGAGCGGCGTCGGCGACGTGATCGATCCGCTGGGCGGGTCGCACTACATCGAGCAGATGACCGACGCGCTGGAGGCGGAGGCGGAGTCCTACATCGCCCAGATCGACGCGCTCGGCGGGGCGGTGGCGGCGATCGAGCAGGGCTACCAGCAAACGGAGATCCTGGAGGCGGCGTCACAGTTCCAGCGTGAGGTGGAGACCGAGCAGGAGATGGCGCGTTCGGGCGGGGGTGCGACCGGCGCGACCGGGCGAGTGATCGTGGGCGTAAATCGCTTCCAGACCGAGGGCGACAACGACATCGAGATCGTGCGCGTGGACCCGACCGTGCGGGCGCGGCAGATGGAGAAGCTCGAGCGGCTGCACAGCGCGCGCGACGAGGAGGCGGCGCGGGTCGCACTGGACCGCGTGCAGCAGGCTGCCAGCGGCACTGAGAATCTCGTCCCGCTGATCCTCACGGCGGTGCAGGCGTCGGCGACGCTCGGCGAGGTTTCGGACGCGCTGCGTTCGGTCTGGGGCGAGTACCGCGAGCGGATCGTCATTTGAGCGCGGTGCAGACCGCGAGGGTGCGCGGCGCCGGACGCCGGGCTGCGACGAGGCAGAGAGCATGACATCGGACCGCGCCGCCCAGCGCACGTATGCAGAGGCCGAGCGGATTCGGTACTGGTGGCAGGTGGAGCGGGAGCGGTTGCTCAGCACGCTCGCGCGGGTCAATCCGGATCTGTGGCTCGAGCCGATGGGCGAGGGTGAGTGGTCGTGCCATGAGCTGCTGGCGCATCGGACGTTCTGGGAGGCGTGGGAGCTGGAGGCCTACCAGGAGTACGTGAAGGGCAAACCGCCGGAGCTGCTGGAGTTCCCGGTGGAGATGCTCGACACGGCGAACCGGAAGGCGGTCGAGCGTCTGCGGACGCACAAGCCGTCGGCGCTGATTGGCGCGATCGAGGACTACCGGGCGGAGAGTCGGGAGCTGCTCAAGGAGGTCGCCGACCGCGACCTGGAGACCGCGGGCAACGCCGTGCGGATCCTGCTGGGGGTGGCGCTGGAGCACGATCGGGAGCATCGCAAGCAGCTCGAAGCGTGGATCGCGTCGCGGGGCGATACTGCTCAGCGAGAGTGACAAAGGAGTAAGCCATGGCGCTGACGAGGATTCATCACATCGGGATTGCGGTTGAGGACGCCGACGAGGCGGGCAAGTTGTGGCAGGACGTGTTCGGACTCGAGGTCGCGCTGGATATGGAGCTGGAGGCACACGGGGTGCGTGGGGTGATCTTCCCGCTCGACAACTGCGAGATCGAGCTGTTGCAACCAACCCGGCCGGACACGGGGATCGCGAAGTACATCGAGACCAACGGGGCCGGGTTTCACCACATCTGCTTCGAATCGACGGATGTCGCCGCCGATCTGAAGGCCGCGGCTGCTTCGGGCATGGAGATGATCGACACCGAGCCGCGTCAGGGGCTGACGGGGATGATTGGGTTCATCCATCCGCGCGAGAATCATGGCGTGCTCGTGGAGTTTGCGCAGCCACCGGCCGACGCGCCGCGGCACATGGGACCGAGCGGTGACGCGTCGCCGCATGCGCTGCATCACATGACGGTCGCGGTGCACGATGTCGATGGGGTGCGCGATGAGTTGGCGGCCAAGTACGGGATGGCGGCGACGCGTCGCGGAGCGAACGAAGCGCTGGGGATCGACGCGCAGTTCATGCATCTGGGCGGGACCGACATCGAGCTGGTGACGGGCCTGCCGGGCGCGGCGGAGGGGCCGCTCCAGCGTCAGCTGCAGCGCGGCGAGGGGATGTTCATGGCGGCGCTGACGGTGCGCGACCCTGCGGCGGCAGTGGCGATGCTGCGCGAGCACGGGATCACGGTGACGGACGCCGAGCAGGGCGGGTTCATCTCGCCGCGGGGAACGTATCGGACGAGGCTGCGGCTGTCGGGCGCGTAGCCCGCGGACGGCTCAACCGGAACAGCTCGCGTGTCTCCGGCCGCGATGACTGTTGCGGCCGGGCGAGCGCTGAACATCCCTGAGGCCGACAGGCTCTGAGGCCGTTCTTGCCGCCGCACGGCGGCGGCTATCAGTCGTCGTCGTCGTCGTCGTCGTCATCGTGTCCGCCGCCGTCGCGGTCATCGTCGTCATCGTCATCGTGTCCGCCGCCGCCGCGGTCATCGTCGTCGTCGTCGTCATCGTGTCCGCCGCCGCCGCGGTCATCATCGTCGTCGTCGTCATCGTGTCCGCCGCCGTGGCGGTCATCGTCATCACGTTCGTCGTCGCAGTCGTCGTCGTACCCGTCATCATCGTCATACCGGTCGTCGTCGTCGTAGCGGTCGTCGTCGTCGCACAGGTCGAGGGTGACGGGCGAGCTGCGCAGCCAGACGCCAACTCGGGTGCGCGTCAGCTCCGGTGTGACGTAGCGCTGGCTTGGGAGCAGCCGCTGGCCATCGTGCTCAACGGCGATCTCGATCCGCCCGTCGGCGTGCGACCGCGCGACGACGCGCACCTCGACTTCGTTGCTTTGACTGGCGGCCCAGCCGATCGCGACTCCGGCGCCGAGCGCGGCGATGAGCAGGAGCAGGACCGTCGTTCTGAGTCTCGTCATCTCGCGGTCCCCGCTAGCGTGAATGAGACGGCTCAGGCCGGACGTTAGCCGATCTGACCTCCCGCATGGCGGATGGGACGGGCGAGTGTGGCCGCTCTCGCAGCGGAGGGCTTAAGCTGCCCGGCAAGCGCTGGCGGTCGCAGCGGAGGTCATGACGGATGACGACGACGCAGGACAAGATTCGCGTGTTGGTGGCGAAGCCGGGCCTCGATGGTCACGACCGCGGGGCGAAGATCGTGGCGCGCGCGTTGCGCGACGCCGGGATGGAAGTGATCTACACGGGCATTCGCCAGACCCCGGACATGATCGCTGAGGCGGCGCTGCAGGAGGACGTTCACGTGGTGGCGCTGTCGGTGCTTTCGGGTGCGCATCTGGAACTGTTTCCGCGCATCGTGGCGGCCTGCCGCGAGCGGGGGATCACGCCGGAGAACACGCTGTTTCTGGGCGGCGGGATCATTCCCGACGACGATGCTCGAACGCTGCAGGGCGTGGGATTCAGCGCGGTGTTCGGGCCGGGGTCGCATACGGGCGACATCGCGGAGTACGTGCGCGAACACGTGCCGGCGCTCGACCGGTCGTGAGCGAGCGGCTCGACGAGCTCGAGTCGCTGCTGCTCGGCGGCGACCGCCGCGCGCTGTCGCGCGTGCTCACGTGGGTTGAGAACGGCGACGCGCGCGGGCGTGAGATGTCGCGGCGGCTGTATCCACGCAGCGGGCGGGCACGGATCATCGGCCTGACCGGCTCGCCGGGGGCGGGCAAGAGCACGGTCACGAACGAGCTGGCCAAGGTCTGCCGCGCGCGTGGGCAGACGATTGGGATCGTCGCGGTCGACCCGTCCAGCCCGTACACGCAGGGGGCGATTCTGGGCGACCGGGTGCGGATGGCGGAGCTGCACTCGGACCCGGACGTGTTCATTCGCAGCCTGGCCAGCCGCGGCACGCTGGGCGGTCTCTCGGCGGCGACGCAGGATGTGGTGCACGTGTTCGACGCGTTCGGCAAGGATGTGGTGCTGATTGAGACGGTCGGCGCGGGCCAGGATGAGGTCGAGATCGCCTCAACCGCGCAGACGACGGTGCTGCTCAACACGCCGAACATGGGCGACGAGGTGCAGACGCTGAAGGCCGGGATCATGGAGATCGCCGACGTGCTGGGCGTGAACAAGGCTGACCTGCCGGGCGCCGCCCGGATGGTCAGCGCGCTGAAGGCGTTGCTCTCGCTGGCGCCCGATCAGAGCTGGGAACCGCCGGTGCTGCGGATGATCGCGACGCAGGGCGATGGGATTGAGGCGCTCGCCGACGCGTGCGAGACCCATTACGCGCACCTGATCGAAACAGGCAAGATGGCCTCAAGCGAGGCGGCGCGGGCGCGCCAGCAGATCGTCGCGCTGGCAAGGGGTCGGGTGCTGGCCGGTCTACTCAGCGAGATGGGCGAGGGCCGTCTCGAGGAGCTAACGCACCGCGTAGCAGATCGCGCAACGGACCCGCATTCCGCCGCAGACGCCTGGGTGGGTGGGTAGGGGGGTAGGGGGAATGACGTTTCGGTCATGGTCGGCTTGATCGGGCATCTTGCCGCGTTCGACTTGCACAGTCTGTGTGAGCGAGACTCGATCTTCCGCTCGAGCGGCAACTGTGGGGCCATCAAGGGTTGGTGCGAGGGCCTTTCCTAGCGTCCACGGCCATCATGCATGCGCGGGCAACGCGATGCGGCGAGAACTCGCCGATATCGAAGATCGCGACGAGCGACCTCGGTCGGGGGGTCGCTCCTGCGGTGCGCGGCGCGTCAAGTGGCACGGAGTAGACCAATGGCCAACGTCCCGGGACGATCAGGCAGGGCGCTTGTGCTCGTCCAGATACAGGACATCGCATCTAATTTCGAGGCGTTTAGTCTCTCCGGGGTTAGGGAGAAACGAGGCGGAAAGTTCGTCCGGTATCGGAATGAATGTGCGATCTTTCGTGAGTATCGTCGATGTGACTGTGGGGCCACCTCCGGCCGTTTCCGCGACAAGACTCTGACAGAGGATGTCATAGTACAGGCCAAACTGGCCAGAGTGGTGCTGGAACACAAACACAACTTTTCCGCCACCCCACACAATTGCGGTTGAATGGGGCTGTAAGAAAAAGTCTCCCTTTTCGCGCTGGACCCGATCGCTAATCGACAAGAAGCACGTGTAGCCGTTCAGGTCCGACGCGTCACTCGTAAGAATTCGAGCGCTCGTAGCTTCGTCTCGACGATCGATACTTGGGCGCGGTGCGAGGGGATCGGACATGCTGTCATCCTCGGGTTCTTCCGGCATGCCACCGATGACTGCTGATAGAGGTGCTTGGGCACCGGGCGTGACCTCAACCACAGAGGTGGTCGCATCGGTCAATTTCCTCGTCGCCGCCGCAAGTGTTAGCCTGCCCGCTCGTATCTCCTCGAGAATCTCTTCAAGATCCGCTCTGTCGTCGAGCTCGTACTCGAACCATTCTCGATTCGTGCGCAGATGCCGCAAAAAGGCCTCGGCTCCTTCCTTGGTACTGCTAGGCACAAGGTGGGATATGCGCGGGAAAACGGAGTGACGCACAAAGTCCTTCACCAAGGGCCCGAACGACACAAAGTCGTCGCGATAGAGGGCGAGAAGAGTCGCAACGCCAGGATACGCCGCGTCCAAGTACAGCACTACGGGAGTTTCCCTGTCAGTGACGAGGAGAGGCAAGCCTCCCGTCAATGCACCGTAGCGAATGTCGGCCGCGAGGAAATAATCCTCTTCAAGCACTCTCGTGATCCGGGTTGAAAGCGCCGTGTGAGCGATGCTCTGGCTTCCTAACGGAAGTTCCTCCTTGACCCGGGGCGTGGTGTCGACTTGCTCGATGTTCTTTGTGACCAAGTAGCCGAGTTCACAGGCACGACGCGGCGAGCGCCTAGATAGGAGCAAGAGCGGCTGATCTTCGCTTGTGTATGTGTCAATCACCGACTGATCGTTTCCGCCGTAGTATCGAAGGTGACTGCGCTGTACCGCTGATGCAAGTGTTTCGACGTTTCGCGCGGGACGAAGCGTGACCTCAAGTGGACCGCAGAGGTGAAATTGCTCCGTCGAAGCGATCCACTGGAGAACGCTCCCGTTGGAAAATGATTCAGGGTGCTGCGCCGCGAGCGGCGAGACTATTTCGTCGAGGGATGCGACGATCTGCTGGAGCAGCTGATTCGAAGAGGCGTCGAGAGCCTCGCGCCCTGCGGTGGGCTTGAGGAAGGGAAGATCAATCACGCCTCCCCATTGATAGTAAGACGGCACGGCGACGGTGGCCAGACCGAACCCCGATCGTAGGGTTCTGATCGCGTTTTGCCCTTGGATGAGGACGATGGAGCCGGGCCTGCCGACACCCATCGTTGTTCGTATGTTCTCGAGCACCACGCGGAGCTCGCCCGATGCCATTCCCGTCAGATCCAGATCAGCTGAGACGATGCCTGGTAGCGACACGCCTTCGAGGGATTCGGCCCACTTGTGTCTCTCGGAGGGGAGCGCATCCCGGTGTCGAGCACCGCTGAGCATCTCCCCATTGAACCAAACGGGTACATCCACGAACTGCACGAATTCCTTGAGATATGCCCTTGCCTCCTGGAGCGATATCTTTCGCTCAGCGCTGAGCCGGGCCCGCACAATGGTCCCAGGGAGTTCGGTTGGATCAATCGGCATGACTGAGATTCCCTCAGTCTCGGTTGACAACTCTGACCTTCGGACGTTTGAGAGGGTGCGTTCGCCGGTGATCGCTGACTGGCTTTCGACTGAAAGCTCGTCAGCAACACCGAAGTTGGCGAGAGCACCGATGCCAAATGTGCCGACGACACCGGCAGCGCGGGCAGCGTCTGTGTTCTTCCCGCTCCTACCCGCCCACCAGAAGTGTGTTTCGATCTCCTCCGGAGTCATCCCGATTCCGTTGTCCACGACCGTGATCAGCTCATCGTCAACCTGCACTGCTATTGAGGGCTCGAATGGCTGAGCCTCGGCCTCCCGCATGCGAATTGCGTCGAATGCATTCTGTGTGTTCTCCCGGAGGAGGGCGAGTGGCGACTGGTAAATCTGATCGGCGAGAAGCTCAAGGATTCGAGAAAACTCGACCTTGAAGGCGATCTTCCGCTCAGCTTTCGTCATGAGATCGCCTTTCTGACGGCTATCTGCTCGGCTAGTGCCCTGTAAGTACCGGGATCCAGCAACTCCGTTGAGGCTTCAAGCATTGCCAGTGATTCGTCATAGCGGTCGGTTGCAAGGAGCAATGACAGCGCTCTCATGGCCTCGTCCGCGTTCTGAGGAGGAGTCAGAACTTGGAGCAGCTCGTCAACGTGCCCGAGACCTCCCAGAGCCTCAATAGTGATTTGGCGCTTCGCGTACGTATGCGAAGAGCCGCCGATGGCGTGAACGAGTTCTAGGGCTCTCGCATAGTGTTGGCGCCCTACCGCCGCGATTGCCTCGTCGAGCAAGCTCGTTGATGTGGGTCTTGGAGGACTGGCGCTTGAGATCGGGAGTTCGAGCGTGATAGACGTTTTGCCACCGAAATCATCTCGGTGCGAACCCGTGAACACACCGTCGGACGACATCGCTCGCACATGAACTGTGATCGAGCCCTTCGTCGTGTCAACATGAACGATGTTGAACTGGCGACGTTCACCTGCGGGGAGTTCCGAGTCCCCGACGGCAAGCGAGCCCGCACCAACCACGACCATCGACGTTCGGTTTGGGAGGCGAAGGTCGTACGGTGCGGCACCGGGATAGTGCTGATGTCCGTGGAGCCCGATATTGAACCCGAAGTCGATGAGCCTGTGAACGACACGGCGGTCCATGTAGTCCTGCGCGAGAGGGCCGCCCTCGATGCTGTGATGCCACATGGCTACCGATACCACGGCCGATGAGTCCGAAAGCAACTGCTGCGATGCGGCGACCGCCGCGGGGTCAATCTCGCCGATATGGCAGAAGCAATCGTTGCCATGCCACGAAGCGAACCCGACAACTGCCAGGCGAAGCGACGGGTACTCGGCAAAGATCAAATCCGTATCAGGGTGTAGTTGGGGGTTGGGGCCGGTCCCAGCGTAAAAGTCCGTCCGAAACTGACGGAAGTGATCGTAACGTGAGCCGTACCTCTGCCGGTCCGTAATCCTGTACGCTGATTGGTCTTCCCAGTTCCAGCGGATTTGCGAGTCGGGCTGGTAGGCCTGTGTTGCAACACCTCTGGGGCAGTCTGGAAGGGGCGCCATCGCGCTCTTGGCGCGCCCCCAATGGACGTCGTGGTTGCCGGGCACGATGAGCACACGCGAGCGGTCAGAGTTGACGAATTCGGCCGCCAACCGGTGCAAGAGATCACCTGCTTCGGCGTATTGGGCAGCGATCTCTGCGTCGGGGTCACCAGTGTCCAGTCCCACCCCTTGCACTAAGTCACCGCTCACGACGACTAGGTCTGGACGCGGGATTCCTTCATCCGCCCACCTCTTGGCGTCACTTGCCATGGCCGCGAACAACTCATCGTTGCGGACGCGAGGGCCTGAGGTGCGATGCAGGTCTGAAATGTGTAGGAGCGTAGGCACTCAGCCATTATATTCGGAGACGCTGGGACGTGCAACGACGCGTGACGTGAAGGCTTGGAATGGGGCCCGGTGGTGCGATCGGTCCTCCGCTCGCGGGGAACCGTAGGCGCGAAATAGACAGGCAGGACCGAGAGCGAGAGGCCGCGTCGCAGTTCTTCTTCGCATTAGAGTTGGCTGCGACCCCGATCGTTCGTCCCCCCCCCCGGCGGGCGCGAAGTCCCCTCAGACAGCCGCGCCAGCAGCCGCGACCAGCTGCACAAGTCGGGCGGCGACTCGATCCTTCGCTACGGGGGCCTGAATAAGAATGATCAGCGGTGGCGCCCCTGGGAGGATTTGAACCTCCAGCCTGCGGATTAGAAGTCCGCCGCTCTATCCGTTGAGCTACAGGGGCGCGGGCTCAGCTCTGTGGCGTGCCTGCGCGGTAGGACGCTGCGCCGAGCTTGTTGAGGTAGACGGTAACAGTCCGCTCGGTCGTTGAACCGTCCACGAGCGACGCCTCGAGGCGCAGCTCGCCGACGTGCTCGCCCTCCGGCACGCCGCCCGCGGAGGCGCGCACGCGGAGCACCGAGGGCAGCTCAGCGCCGCCCCTCGCGAACCAGTCGCCGCCACCGACGGCGACGCCCGCCGAGACATCGAAATCCAGCCACGACGGCGCTTCGGCGACGCGCCACGGCAGCAGCCCGCTGCCGCCGTTTCCGATCACCAGCGTCGCGGCCGACTGGGGACCGTCCGACGATGCGAGTTCCAGCTCCTCGACATCGAGCTCGAGCAGCGGGGCGCCGACGACGCGCTCGCGCAGCTGCCGACCCGCCGCGCCGCCGAGGTCTGGTCCTTCGTGGATGCGGCTCGCCGAAGGCAGCGGCATGTCCATCTCAGCGAACGCCGATGCGCCCGCGTCGAGCATGAATGCCGACGAGCGCAGCCGGTTCCAGCCTTCGTAGAAGTGCACCGGGTCGAGCGGGCCGCCCTGCGCGGCCAGCACGTCGAGGTCGGGCAGCGCGACATCAACGGCCTCCCAGAGCGGCCTGCCATCGACCTCCGGCGGATGCGCGATGCAGCCGAGTACCAGCTCCTGATAGGCGTAGCCCGCGCGCCGGCCGTCGCAGCGATACCCGGGCGTGCGGGATGGATCGACGTCCGGCCCGGCCGGGTGGTTCTCCAGCGCCCAGCCGTTGTAGGCCCAGAGCGCGTAGTACCAGGACTCGATGCGTGAGGGGTCGGCGTCGCCGACGACGGGGAAGAACTGCTCGTTCCAGGCCTCGGCCAGGACCTGCGCGCCGGCCGCGATGTTGTAGGCGAAGTGCGTGCCGACCAGCGCCTCGAAGCGTGTCGGCGGGTCGCCGTCGTTGATGATCTTGCTGGTGATCTGCATGATCCCGTAGCCGCAGTCGAACGAGACCAGCGCCGGTCCTGTCGAGCCATAGTGCACGCCGATCGCGGTTTGATTGGTCGAGCTCTCAACCCAGCCGATCGCGAAGAGCAGCGGGGCGGGAATCGTGGCGAGCGGGTCCTCGCGGCGCGCGCTGCCGGTTCCGACCATCAGTGTCGGTAGCGCGAACTCCGCGTCGTCGGGAAACAGCTCGTTCTGCGCGGCGAGGCGCTGGGCATCGAGATAGAGCGAGCGATCGCGGTCGGCCTCCCACGACTGAAACGCGTACGGCGCACCGCCGCCCGAAAACGGGCACGAGCCGGGCGCTGCGAGCGTGGGTGAGGGCAGCCACAGCGTCGCGCCGATCACGGCCAGCAGTGCCGCGGCGAGCAGCGCGCGCCGGCGCTGCGGCGCAACTGAGGCGACTGACGCAAGGAGGCATCCGACCGCGAGCACCGCCCGCGGTGTATCGAATCGCGACATGTGGGGGAGAATCCGCGCCCATCCGCCAACGCGAGCGCACTCTATCACGGGTCTGGAGCGCAGAATCGGCCGCTCAGGCGGCCCCGATTGGCCGCCCCCTGTTGCCGATCGGTGCGCTGCTAATCTGACTTCACAGCACCCATCAATGCGGGAGGACGAAGTGGCCCGAATCGCCATCCTTGGGCTCGGTTACATCGGCGGCTCAATCGGCCTTGGGCTGATGAAGGCCAAGCTCAAGAACACCGAGATTGTCGGTTTCGACGACTGGCGCCGCGCGCGCCGCGACGCCGAGAAGCGCAAGGTGGTCGACAAGTCGGTCAACAGCGTGCGCGAGGCCGTTGACGGCGCCGGGTTGGTGATCATCGCCACGCCGCCAGCTGCGGTCGAGCAGATGCTCGAGGAGATGGCTTCGCACCTCGGTCGCGGCGCCGCTGTGACCGATGTCGCGGCGGCCAAGCGCGTGATCCACGCGGCCGCCGCCGATCACCTGCCGAGCGGCGTGTCGTTCGTCGGCGGCCACCCGCTGGCGGGCAGTGCCGCGACGTTCGGGATCGAGAACGCCGACGCGGAGCTGTTCCAGGGAACGCGCTGGTTTGTCTGCACGACTCCCACCGCGTCCGAGGCGTCGGTGCGCTCGGTGCTGGGGATGATTCGCGAGCTCGGCGCGGAGCCGTCGTTCCTCAACGAGGAAGAGCACGACTACATGATGGCCGCGGTCAGCCACCTGCCGCTGGTCGTCTCGACTGCGCTCTTCACGATGCTGCGCGGCAGCGAGGGCTGGATGGACTTCGGGCGCGGGGCAGCGGACACGTTCAAGACGATGACCGCATACAACTCCGGCGACCCCAGCATCACCACCGAGATCGCGATCACCAATCGCAAGCAGGTGCAGCACTGGCTCGACCGTCTGATCGTCGAGCTGACCCGGCTGCGCAACGTGCTCGACGGCGAGGAAGAGGAGGTGTTCGAGGAGTTCGCCAACGCCCAGATGAACTACACCCGCTTCCTGCACGGCGACGATCTGCATCCTGAGGAGCACGCGGCGGACATCCCCGACAGCCGTTCGCAGTTGGCCGCGTTGCTCGTCTCGCAGCGTCTCTACGACCGCGTGCGTGACATGTCGAAGCGCCAGGAGGAGCGTGCGCGCGACACGCGCGGTCGGCCGCAGCGTCGGTGACGGCGGCGATGACGGCGACTGGCTCGGAATCGATCCGGCTCGGCCCGATTCGCGCGCTGCGCGGCGAGCTGACGGTGCCTGGCGACAAGTCGATCTCGCACCGCGCGCTGATCTGCAACGCGCTGGCGCGCGGCGAGGCGCGCGTGACGAACCTGCTGGAGAGCGCCGACTGCCTCAGCACGATGGCCTGTCTGGAGCGCTGGGGGGTCAGCTTTGAGCGCCACGGGGAGGCGCTGATCGTGCGCAGCCCCGGGCTCGAGCGCTTCCACGCTCCGGCGGGCACGCTCGACTGCGGCAATAGCGGCACGACCATGCGACTGCTCTCGGGAATCGCCGCGACGCTGCCATTCACTTCGACGCTCGACGGCGACGATTCGCTACGGAGTCGACCGATGGCCCGCGTGCTGGAGCCGCTGGCGCGGATGGGCGCGGCAACGGCCGGTTCGGATGGCGGGCGACGCGCACCGCTCTCGATTGGCGGTCAGCCCGATGGGCTGCAGCCCTTCCGCGGCGAGCTTTCCGTCGCCAGTGCGCAGCTGAAGAGTGCGCTGGTCTTCGCCGCGCTCTGTTCGACGGGCGAGAGCGAGATCGTCGAGGTCGGCCCGAGCCGCGATCACACCGAACGGATGCTGCGGGCGATGGGCGCGGAGATCGAGACCGAGGGCGCGACCGTCCGCGTTCGACCGGGCGCGACGCTGCGTCCGCGCGATGTGCACGTGCCGGGCGACATCAGCGCCGCCGCGTTCTGGATGGTGGCGGCGGCGATCGTGCCGGGCTCCGACCTCACGCTGCCGGCGGTGGGGGTCAATCCGACGCGCGCCGGGATCGTTGATGCGTTGCGCGCGATGGGCGCCGATGTCGCACTGGAGCACGAACGCGATGTGTCCGGCGAGCCGGTCGCGGATATCCGCGTTCGCTCCGCGCCGCTGCACGGGTTCGAGGCTTCGGGGGATCTCGTGGTGCGGGCGCTCGATGAGTGGCCCGTGATCGCGGTGGCCGCCGCGCTCGCCGAGGGCTCCACGGAGATTCGCGACGCCGAGGAGCTGCGCGTCAAGGAGTCCGACCGGATCGCCACCACGGCGGAGATGCTCCGCGCGCTCGGCGCGGCGGTTGAAGAGCGCCCGGATGGGCTGTGGATTGAGGGCGGCGCGACGCTGCGCGGCGGAGCGGTCGAGTCGCAGGGCGACCACCGGATCGCGATGGCGGCGGCGGTCGCCGCGATGGTCGCGGATGGCGACACCGAGCTGCGCGGCAGCGAATCGGTCGGCATCTCGTATCCCGAGTTCTGGCGCGATCTCGAGCGGTTCCGCGATGGCGTCGGAGGCTAGCGAGTCGCCGGTGGTGGTGGTGCTCTCCGGCCCATCGGGGGCGGGCAAGGACACGGTGCTGCACCGCGCGCTTGAGCTCGACGCGTCGCTCGCCACGATCGCGACGGCCAAGACGCGCGCGCCGCGTCCCGGCGAGCGGCACGGCGTGAATCACGTGTTCCTCAACGAGGACGAGTTCGACGAGTGGTTGGCACGGGACGACTTCCTTGAGCACGCGACCGTCTATGGGCATCGCAGTGGGGTGCCGCGGGCGGCGGTGGACGCGTGTCTTGCCGAGGGCAAGTCGGTGATCATCCGTACCGACGTGCAGGGGGCGCGGACGCTGCGCGAGCGGCTGCCCGACTCGCTGCTGATTTTTCTGACCGTGCCCGACCGGGCGATGCTGCGGCAACGGATGGAGCATCGCGGCTCCGACTCTGAGGCCGAGATGAAGCGCCGGCTCGACGAGGCCGACGCCGAGATGGCGGAGGCGGATTGGTTTGACCACGTGGTGATGAATCCCGACGGGGGTGAGGAGTCGGCGGCCGCAGCGTTGGTCGCGCACATCCAGGCGGCGCGTCGGGGCGCTGAAGCTGGCGGCTGACGTTGGCCGTGACGCGGTTCGCCGCATCGATTCGGCGACCTGGACGGCATCGGGCACCTTCGAGTCGATGAGCGCTGTTGCGAGTGCGACCCGACATGCGGTTGACGGTCAGTTGGCGTCGGGCGCTCCGGTCGCGGTCGCGGCAGCCGCTTGGCGACTGGCGATCAGCGGCTCGCCCGGCGCTAGACCTTCTGGGAAGCGAGTACGGAAGGGGCGGCTGAGGAACTCGGGCAGGTCGGGGATGAGGAAGAGCGCGACGTAGACGCCATCGCGCTGATGGTAAAGCGTACTGAGATCGAAGCTGCGCGCGCAGGCTTCAAGGTCGCTGATGCTGCCGCCGGCGAACTCGACTTCGCTGAGGCGCTCCTCGGTCAGACCGCTCAGGCACGGAGGCTTGCTCACCTGAATCACGTAGGTCTTGGTCCGGCTGCCGTCCGTGGACGTGACCGTGACGGTGATCGCCGTCTCAGATCCGAGGGTTGCCTGGTGGCCGTTCTCGGGATCGCCGTCCGCGTCGGCGGGTTCGATCTTCACTCCGGCTGCCTCTTGCGTTGCTGCCGCCGCGACGGTCGTGGCCGCCAGATCGTGGGCCGCAGAGCCTGCGTATGCGAAACGGTTCGGCGCGAACTCTTCGAGCTCTATTTCGCTCAGACTGAGCGAAGCGAGCTGAGCGATGATGGCGTCGGGGATGTTGTAGGTGTAGACCTTGTTGTCCTGCTCATCGACGACGTACATGGTGTCGCCATCCGACCAGATCCCGCGCGGGCTGCCGTTGCCGGCCTTGAGCAGCGAGCGGAACGTGAACTCCAGGTCTTCGTTTCGCGTCAGTGCTTCGCCGTCGACTTCGTATGCAAACAGCCGCTTGGCGCCGTCGTCGGAGACCCAAATGGTGACGCCGTCGGACCAGATCCCGCGCGGGCTCTTGTTGAGCTTGTCGAACGGATACTCGGCGACCACTTCGCCTGTCTCGAGGTCGTAGACGAAGAGCGCGTCCTTGACGCTGTCGAGCACGTACATCACTTCGCCATCGGACCAGATGCCCCGCGGGTCGCGATTGCGCTCGGCCAGTGCGAACTCACGCGCTTCGTCCCGTTCCCCGCTCTCAAGGACGTAGGCGAAGAGCTGATCCTGACCGCTATCCGCGACCCAGACGATCTCGCCATCCGACCAGATGCCGTGCGTGAAGCGGTTGCGAGCTTCGAGCTCAAACTCCGCGTCCTGCTCGCGCTCGCCGGTCAGGAGGTCGTAGGCGAAGACTCGGTCCGCGCCCGAAGCCGAGTTCTCGATGACCCAGAGCATCTTGCCGTCGGACCAGGTGCCGGTCGGCAAGTCGTTGTCGCGGTGTAGCGACTCGATGTCGCGGGTGACGTTCCAGTCGAAGTCCTTGTCCGACGGGATCGGCACAGGCGGCGGTCCGCCACCTCCGCCCCCGCCTCCGCCTCCTCCGCCGCTGTTGGTGGTGGATGTGGTCGTGGTGATCATCTCTTTATTCGTGTCGGCCTCGGTGATTTGCAGTCGCACGAGCGCCGGCGCATTCACCAGAACGCCCACCGGCGACACGGTACCGTTGACGAGCACCTGCACCGGGACGAGGCCCGTGATTACTACTGAGCCAGTGCTCTGCGTCTCATTCGCGGCAAAGCTCAGGATGTTACTCCCCCTGGTCTCGAATTGGCCCGGGATCGGCGGGACGGCCACTGCCCAAATGTTCAACGAGAAGGGCGTGGGCGAGGCTGGTGACACGGTCGCGGTCACCTCGCTCATCCCCCGGTTATCAGGTATGGACGGCGGAGTCAGGACCAGGGTCACCGTCGGCACCATGGCCGTCTCGGCCGATTCCGACGCCGACCACGGTCCGTCGCCCTCATCGTTCCCCGCTCGCACCTGGACTTCGTAGGTGGAGGCTGGCATCAGATCACCGATCGTCGCACTCATCGCGCTCACGTTCTGGGGGCCGTTGATGAACGTCTTTTGCGTGGCCAGCTTGTACCGCAGGTCGTAGTTTCTGACCGCGGGCCGCCCAGGAGTGGCGGGCGCCAGCCACGTCACCGCAACGCTCGTCGACGGCGACGCGGCGACCGCGGTCACCGCCGGCGCATCTGGCGCAGCAGGTGGCTCGTCCACATCGGTCACCGCGATCGTCACGTCGATCGATGCAGTGTCCTCGTCGTCCGAGACGCTCACCGTGACCTCGTAGCGCGGACGCGCCTCGTGGTCGTAGTTGACGCCGGGCCGGGTCCGGAGTTGTCCGCTGGTCGGGACGACGGTGAAGGCGTCAACGTCCGCGCCGCTCAGCGAGTAGGACAGCGTGTCGCCCGAATCGATGTCTGTCGCCGTGAGCGGGATGCCGATGTTCATGTTTGGCCCGGTGTTCTCGGCGATCGATCGGGCGGCCGTCCGACCCTCCCTGAACACTGGCGGGTTGTTGGTGGGGAGGACAGCATCGTTGGCCAGGATCGTGATGACCCTGGAGCCAAGGGAAACGGCTTCATGCAGGGCACTGACCACGATGGTCTCGTCGCCCTCTTCTTCGTCGTCGTCAACCATGCTGATCGTCGCCGCCAGCGAGCTGGAGCCCGCGGGAAAGGTGAGCGCATAGGGGGCCGTCAGTGTTCGTCCCAGTGAATCGGCGACGGTGAAGTCGACTCCCGCGCTGGGGTTGCCGCTGGAAAAGGTGAGGTCAATCGTCTGCGCGACGGCGAAGCTGGCGTCGCCATCGAGGGTCAGGGTCAGCTCCACTGTGGCGCCTTCCTCCACCTCGTCGTCATCGATCGCGAAACTGAAACGCGCGGTGTCTAGATCGTTGATCGTCACGGTCGTCGTGGAATTGGTTCCCAGCGTGACGCCTGTGGGCAACTCGCCGAAGGCGAGTACGATGGTCTCGTCACCTTCGATCAACGCGTCGTCGCGAATCGAAACTGAAACAGTCTGCCGCGCCTCACCGCTGCTGAACAGCACGACTCCTGGCGCGGTGTATTCCTCCGCGGACGCGGTGCCGCCGTCTGTGACGACGATCGGAATCGTGATCCCAAAGGGCCACACGCGGGACGCGCTCAGGCTCACCATGACCGAGGCCGATGCGCCTTCCATGGCGGTGAAGCTCGTCTCTGTGAAGGACACGCTCACCGGCGTTTCGATCGTGTACGCGTCGGGCACGACCGACAACATTGCGCCATCCGCAGTACAGATACCGCCGTCGCCGCAGGGCCGGTTGGCGACGATGCTGAATGTGATGGCGTCGTCGCCGTCCGGTGTCAGCGTGAACAGGTAGGCGTTCGCCGGCTCACCCGCCGCGATATGCGGAGCGACACTGGCGATGGTCGCACCTGCCACGCGGACCGAAGGCGTATCCGCGGCGACGTCCGTGACGGGTTGGCCGAAGGCGACCAGGACCGTCGGCGTGTCCGTTGCGCCGAAGCTGAAGACGGAGGTGTGCGCACTCTGGGGCAACTCTGCCGCCAGCGGATCGGCTTGCTGCTCCAGCACGTCGAATCCCAGAGGATAGGTGCGGCTATCGAGCACTCTCCCTGAGGACCCGCGCCTGATCGTCAGTGAGAGCAGCTCCTGTTCCGTCGTTGGATTGTATTCAGTCGCGGTGGTGTCGGGAGGGTTGTCGTAACCAGCGAACGAGTAACCCCAACTGATGAGCCAGCTGTCATTACGCATCGGGGCCACGAGGCCCTGGACGTTATTGAAAACAGTAAAGCTGTGGCCCAGCGAATGGTGACGGACAAACGTCGCCGTACCCCGAGCAAGATCAAGCGCGTACTCCACCACCCTGCTGAATGTTGACTCCGGACGGCGCGGACGGCCGGTTGTCGGGTCGACTCGGCAGTTCCAGCCGTTGTCGTAGAGGAGCAAGTGACCGTTGGGCAACAGCTTCGCGGAATGCTGCCCGCAAAACTCTACGTAGGGGTCGCCGATGATCTGAAGCGGAGGGCGAAGGCCGAGCCGTTCCCAGTCCGCGTCGCTGCGGTTGCTTGCCCCCAGTCTCCATTGCACCGCTCCGCTGGTCCCATCGATTCTCAGAATCTGCGAGCAGTTCCGAAGCGAGATGACGAGGTCTCCCGCCACCAGCTCCAGCGAGTTGAGGTGAGCATAGTTGGCGGGAAATTGACTCGGCATCAGCATGCAGTCACCGAGATACACGTGGTCATACGTGCTCCAGAAGAAGACTCGCTCTCCGTCCGGTGTCACTTCTTCAATGAGCGAGTCCTCCGCCAGCTCCATCGTGCTGTACGGATTGCCGTGGCGATCCACAAACTCGCTGAGATCATGCGCGACGGGCTCGTACGCCATGACGATAAAGTTGCCGTTCGCCTTGATCAGAAAGTCGTGCTGGTCGGTGTGCTCGATCGCGGGCGTCGTCGTCACCCGCCGGACTTCGTTGAAGTCCCGGTCGAGTACGGCGATTTCGAAGTCGCGGCGCGCGCCCCACGGCGAGTGGAACCGCTCGGGCAGTATGAGGGCATGAGAATACGGGAGCTGCTGGTTGTCCTGAGGTCGGAGGTGGGCCACACGAGGGTTGTTGATTCGGCGATGAACCCTGGGCACGCCGTTGGTGTCCGTAACCATCAAGTGTCCTCTGCCGCCTCGAAGCGAGCCACTCGCAATCACGCTGCCCGCGAGCAGTTCGGTCGAGCTTCCCGCCCGCTTCACGACGCTGATGAACGGATCGTCGCTGTTCATGCAATGCACGACGTAGGTCGTGCCAGCGCCGGCAGCATTGCTCAGGGTGATCAGGAGTTCGTCGTCCCCATCGAGCTGGTTCAGCTCGACCACGGCGTTCTGATTGACTTGCTGGATCCCGTTGACCGCGAGCCGCGTCGTGGCGTCCTGTGTGGACAGCCTCAGTGTGAGCGATCGGGAAGGGTCGCAGCCCACGGCGTAGTGCAGCGTGCCTGGGTCGAACGCCGGATACATTGCTCGACCGCCGCCGCCCGCAGCCAGCGACGATAGCTCCAGGCGCAGCGGGCTCGCTCTTAGCGTCATCGTCTTGGTCGCGATCTCGGTTCCGTTGTGGCTAGCCGTGATCGCTAGCGTCTCCTCTGGTTCCTCCAGGGCGTCGTTCACGATGCTGATGTAAGCCGCAGCCACGCGGTCGTTCGGCGGGATGGTGAGTGTGTAGGGCGCGGCAAGGGTCGCTCCGCTGGTGTGGAACAAGGTGAAGTCGTCTGCCATCGCCGTGCCGCCGATCGCCAGCGAGATCGTCTGGGCGGTCGTGAGGCTGACGCCGTTGGTGATTTCGACCGTCACAGCTCCACCCCGGCCCTCGGTGACGTCCGCAGGGCCGACGCTCAGGACGAAGCGTGGCAAATCGTCGAGTACAACCACGTCAGCCGTAGCCGCGCCCGCCGTGACTTGATATCCGATACCGGCATCGAGGGTCACGGTCACGGTGCTTGGATCCTCAATCGGAGCATCGTCCTCTGTCGTCAGGGTCAGGCTCGTACTGTCGGCGCCCGCCTCGAAGGTTGCCGATACGGGCAGTGCGCCGCTGAGCATCGAGCCCGTTTCTGTCACGCTGACGTTGACTATGAGCTGATCTGTCAACGGTTCGTCGCGCGTGAGCGTGAACGTCACGTTCCCTCCCTCGGTCACCGGGCTCGGTCCCGACTTGATCGATACCTCGATGACGTTGCCGACGTTGATCGTCACAGCGACATCCGTGGAGCCGTCCGTACCTGTAGCGGTGACCGTCACCTCGTAGCTTGACTTCGTTTCGTAGTCGAGGGCGGCTTTGGTCTGGAGTTGACCGGTTGCCGGGACGATCTCGAATGACGCGGCGTGGGCGCCGCCCAGGGAGTACGTGACCGTGCCGTTGCTGTCCGTGGCCACGATCGGTTCGCCGATGTCGACGCCCGCCGCCGTGTTCTCGGTCACGCTGCGGGTCGTGCGGACCGACTCGAGGGTGAAGCTGAGGCTCGCCAGCGGCTCGGTCGAGAACTTGCCGGAGCCGCGGATGCTGGTGATCGCACCTGCCGGAACAGTCGCATCGTTGGTCAGCGAGAACTCACCGCCGTCCTCGGTACCGGCGTCCCAGGGGTAGAGACTCAGCTCATGCGAGCGCAGCCAGAGGCCCTCGGCGTTGAGCAGGAGCAGCCCCGCGACGCCGACGAACCAGTCCGGGCTCGGCGCTACCATGGTCAGCAGCGTGACCCGGGGATGCTCGCTGGTCAGCGCGGCCGTCAGGCTCTGCGTCCCGGTCGTACTGATGTTGCCGGAGCCGACCAGCGCAGCGAGCGCATCGGGCACGGCGGCGGTCACCTCGGCTTCCAGGACCGCCGTTCCCCCGTCCTCCGCCATCGACTCGACGCCCGCGCTGGCAGTCCCGCCACTTTCGACGAAGGTCACGTCGGCATTGTGAACGCCGCCGACCAGTGGGGAGAAGTGCGCGTTGCTGGGAACGCCGTCCGGTGTGGCAGCGTTGGTCCAGGCGCCGCTGAAGGTCACCAGATACACAGCGCTTGAAGCGAAGGAGCTCGACGGATCGCTGGCCGGCGGACTCAAGGCGGTGTCTTCCTCCACCCGCGTCACGGTCACGACGTAGGTCTCCGTGGTCAGGTTGTCCCCCGCGGTCACCCTGACCTTGATCACGGTCTCACTCGCAACCAGGTCGACCTGATGCCCGGCGGCGACGGTGTCGCGGTCGGGCAGCACGGCGTCGCTGCTGTCCAGGAAGGCGACTGAGGCGTCGCCGTCGGTCGGGCTCGCGGTCACGGTGATCTGAGCAACGCTGTGGCCCACGCTGACGCTGTATTCCGTCGTGGCGCTGGCGAAGGCTGGGCTGAGCCAACCCGGACTCAACGTCAGGCCGCTCAGGCTGGCGTCGTCATTGGGCGGGTCCTGGGCGGAGACGGGTGAGGCCAGAGTCCCAAACAGAGCCAGCCGGCCATTGCCGACGGGAGTGACAGTCAAGCTCCCAGGCGCCTCGGAGACACATCCGCCGTCCGCCCATGGGTTTCTTGTGACGCCGCTGCCGAAAATGGATTGCGCGGCCTTCTGAGCGTCGCAGTAGCCGCCGAACTCGTCGCTGAGCTGGACCGCCACAATCCTCCGATGGATCTCGTTCGAGATATTCTTCACGTCCGTCCAGACGCGCTCAAGATCGGGCTCACCATCCTGATCGTCGTAGGTCGTAGAGAACCAGGACGGCATGGTTCCGGCTGCAGCGCTGCGGACCACGGCTAACGCTTCGTCCGCGAGGGGGTCTCCGTGGCCTCCGGTGCATCTGGCCCAGTAGGTGGGATACTCGTGTACACGAGCGCCATGTACGAGACGCGTCATCTCATCCACGTAGAGTTCCGCCGCCACGCAGTTGGTGCCCCGAGTGTGCACTTTCGAAAAATAGAGATGGGCGATCCCAAGCGGTCCCGGCTCGCTCGGGGAGGGGGCCGACAGGGTGAATACGTAAGCCAGGTGGCGAGTGATCGTCATCAGGAGCGCCGGCGAATGGCGCGCAACCTCAACGGAGCTGGCTTGACAGTAGTCGAAGACATCGAAGGGGTTGCAGAAACTGAAGTATACGCTACCATCCGCAGAGCTATCAAACGAAAGGCGGACGCCCATTTGCTCGATGTGGTCGAGCGCTGCACGTAGCCACGGAAACGAGCCCTCGTTGAGAGAGACGACCTCGTTCTCGAAGAACTCCAGTGCCTCACCGGGCTCAGGCTGTGGGGCGCCAGTCGCAGTCGCGGACGGGTCGCCGTCACCATCCGCGTTGGTGGCAATGACCTGGACCGTGTAGTCGGCGCCGTCCGTCAACCCCGTGATCTCGTGCTTGTACCGCTGGCTCGCCCCCGGTACCGCGCTCACAGCAGGTTCCACGAGGTCTTGACGCGAGGTAGCGAAGTCTTCGGCGCCGGACTTCCACTGAACCTTGAATCCCGTGGCGGCGGGCGAATCCGAAGCAGACCAGCGCACTTCCAGCTCAGTCGTGTGGATGCTGTAAGCCGCGACCGCCGTCGGCGCCTCTGGAGCTGTCCCTTGCGCCAGAGCCTGAGGGGCCACAATCGCCGAGAGGAGAAGCGCGAGCAGCAATAGGAGTGGGACGACGCGTGGTCGTTGGCGCCACGGAGTCACGGCTAGTCGTCGCGGCCGAACGATTTCGTCTACCACGACTTCCGATCTCTCTCGCATCGCCGCGCGGCAGATGGATGAGCAGTGTCGATGCACGGCGAGATCGCAGCACTGGTCTGATGGTATCGTGTGAGGGGCGCTACAACCAAAAACTCGTCAACAATCATCGCGCAATTGGATGAGCAGTTTCGATCCATGTCGGGAGAATAGCACTGGTCTGCCGGAATCCCAGGAGAGACGCTCGAACGAAGAACGCGCCAACAATCGTCGCGCAGAGGCAGCCGCGCCGCCTTCGCGCAGACGAGTTCAGCGGCGAAACCGAGTGTTCGCAGCGGCGCTCGGACAACGGCTGAGACACAAGTTGCGGATTGCGCCTGGGCTGCGTCTTTGGCTCTGGCTGCTCGTCCATGAACTCGGCGCAGGTGAAGTACGGCTGCTGGCGTACGTGGGGCTGAGTGTGATGCCCGCAGGGGACGATCGGGACACGCCGGGGGAGAGGGCCCCGAGCCGGTCGCTCCGACGATGGCCGCCGGCGGTGCGCGTGGGAGCGTTCAGGCGGGGGCTTGGGCGGGTTCGGCGATGGGTTCGGCGGGGCGTTCTAGGGGGAGCTCGACGATCATCTCGGTGTACTCGCCCTCGACTGATTCGACGCGGATGGTTCCGCCGTGGCTGCGCACGATGTCGCTGGAGAGGGAGAGGCCGAGGCCGGTGCCCTGGTCGGTGGGCTTGGTGGTGAAGAAGGGGTTGAAGATCTTCTCCATGACCTCTGGTGGCATGCCGGTGCCGTTGTCGCGGATGCGGACTTCGATGTGGTCGTCCTCCCGCTTGGTCTTGAGCCAGACGGTCGGCATGTATGGGCGACCCGCGTTGTCCGCCCCAGTCGATGCGCGTCGCACGTCGTTCGTGGCGTGGCCGGCATTGGTCACCATGTTCAGGAACACGCGGCCCAGATCCTGCGGGACGACGTCGAGCTCGCCGACGTTCGGATCGAACTCTTCCTGGATGTCGAGCTGGAAGTCCGAGTCCGTGGCCCGCGCGCTGTGGTAGGCGAGCCGCGCGTGTTCCTCCAGCAGCGCGTTGATGTCGGTGAGCTGAGAGGTCCCCGAGCCTCGCCCCATGCGCAACATGTTCTCCACGATCCGGTTCGCCCGCTGCCCGTGTGAGCTGATTCGGCCGAGGTTGCTGGTCAGGTCGCCGGTGATCTCCGCGACCAGTGACTTCTGCTCCTCGCCGAGCTCCACGCCCTCTTCTTCGAGCACTTCCTGCAGCTCGGTCAGGAGTTCGACCGAGACCTCGGAGAAGTTGTTGACGAAGTTCAGCGGGTTGCGGATCTCGTGGGCCACGCCGGCGGTGAGCTCCCCCAGGCCGGCCAGCTTTTCGCGCATCACGATCTGGTCCTGCGCCTTGTGCAGCGCTCCCAGCGTGCTCTCCAGCTCGACGTTTTTGCCCTGCAGCTCGGTCGCGAGCTGCTCGACCAGGTTCAGACGCTGCACCTCCAGGGCGTGCCGGCGGAACACCTCCAGCGCAGCCGCCATGTCGGCCACCTCGTCCCGTCCCTCCATCTCCACACTGGTCTCCAGATCCCCGCCGGCCATCCGCAGCATCCAGTTCGAGAGCATGTTGAGGCGCCGCAGCAGAATCCTGCCGAGGTAGAGCCAGATGATCAGCACCGCGCCGACGATGCTCACTCCGCTAATCACCAGCAGGAGCGTGCGGCCCGTGAAGATCGCCGAAGAGGACGCATCCGTGGCCGCGGCGGCGCTGGCCTGGGAGGCGATGACCAGCCCATCGACCTCTGCGACCAGGTCAATCGAGAGGTCGCGGTTGTGAGCGAGCAGCTCGGTTTGGCGGCTCTCGATCCGAAGCTCCCGCGCGAAGACCCCGAACACGCTCTGCTCGCCCAGCCCGAGCGCGAACAGTCGGTCGAAGATCGGCGCCGCTTCGTCGTGGAAGGCCGACCCCGAAAGCGTCCCCAGGTTGCGTTCGATGCGGTTGATCGCAGCTTCGAAGCGTTCCCGCAGCGGCTCAATCAGTGAGGCATCCGACAGCGTGAAGGCGTTCGCCAGCAGCTCCGTCGCGATGTTCACGTCGCCCTGCAGCTCGCTGAGCCGCCGGTAGCGCACGATCTCCGCCTCCGCGAAGTGCTCCGAGCGCGGCGCCGCCGACTCGTTGAGGGCGCTGAACCCGGTCAGCGTGTAGAAAAGCTGGTCGTCGATGGCTGGCGCCAGAATGTCGTCCAGCTCGGCGCGCACCTCCGTCAAGCTGTCTTGCAGCAGCGTTCGGCGTGTGGTCAGATCGAACACGCCCGACGTCGCGCTCCTGATCTCCGCGATGTTTGAGATGAGCGTGTCGGCGTGGCCGCGGATGCGGCGGACCCGTTCGGTGTCGGTGTCCTCTCGCGCTTCCAGCGTGGCCATCCGCGCTTCGAACGAGCGATAGGCGTCGTCGATGTTCGTGAGCACTTGATTGAACTCCCGGGGCGTGGCCGCCGCGGTGAGGTTGGGAGCTGCTGCCACCAGCACGCCGCTGTAGCGAGCGACGCCGAACGCGGCCACCAGTTCGGGCACGCTTGCTTCGTTCACCCGGCCCTGCGCGGTACCGACCCGATCGAACGAGAACCAGCCGACGAGACTGGCCGCGAGGGTCAGCATCACCGCTGCACCCACCGCCAGATAGAGCTGGGTCGAGATCCGGAACCGGCTGGCCAAGAGCTTCTTCAGGCGGTCGATCATCGCCCCGACTCCAGCAGCGTATCGATCCCGCGAAGTGTTTCGATCGCGCGGTATTGGCCATCGCGGCCGATCACGGTCAGGAATACCTTGTCTGAGCCCTGATTGTCGTCCTTACCGTACTGGAGTGAGAACCCCTCGATATCGAGGGCCTGCGACCCTCGCAGGCTCGCGAGGAACCGCGCTCGGGTGACGTCGGGGCCGCACTGCTCCAGACCGGCGATGGCGAGGCGGCCGGCGAGATAGCCCTCGAACGACACGAAGCCAGGGGAAGCGTCGGGCGCATAGGCCGCGAGGGCGCGCTGATAGGCCGCGACCACCGCCAGCGAATCATCTTCCGGGAAGGGCACGACCTGGGTGACCAGCACGCCGACGCCATCGGCGCCCAGTTCCTGCGCAAGCGCGTTGCTGCCGACGAACGAGACGTTGAGGAACAACCAGTCCATCCCCGTCAGCCTGGCCCACTTGATTAGCGCCGCCATCGGCTGGTAGGCGCCGATCATGATCACCGCCTCGGGATCGCCCTCCTGGAGGTCGAGTAGCGCTGTCTTCACCGCCGAGGTGTTCCTGGTGTAGCGGCCAACGGCTACGGCCGTGCTGCCGCGGCGCGCCAGGGCGTCCTGCACGCCGTCGTAGCCGCTGCGGCCGTAGGAATCGTCCTGGTAGAGGATGCCGATTCTCTCGATACCCAAGTCGACCGTCAGCCGCTCGACCATCTCCTCGGTCTCCTGCGCGTACGAGGCCCGCAGGTTGATGATGTTCTCCCACTCCGGATCACGCAGGAACGCCGCCCCCGTGAAGGGCGCGATGTAGGGAACCCCGGCCTCCGCCGCGATCGGCGTGGCGGAGCGCGAGGTTGGCGTGCCAACGGCCCCGATCAACGCGAACACCCCTTCCCCGATCAGGCGTTGCGTGTTGGCGACGGCCGCCTCGGGTTCGTAGGCATCGTCCAGCGAGGTCAGCTCCAACATCCTGCCATGCACCCCGCCCGCCTGATTCACCTCGTGAAAGGCAGCTTCAATCCCCAGCCGCATGTTCTTGCCCAGCTCCTGGGCGGGTCCGCTGAACGCGGCGGACTGTCCGAAGAGCACGCGGTCATCGGAGACGCCCGGCGTGCCTGTCTCGGTCGTCTCGGCCGTCTCCGTCGCTGCTGGATCCGTCGACACCGGTCGCCCGGTCTCGCCCCCGCCGCTCCCCGAGCAGCCGCCGACGATCAACAAGGCGGTCAGGACTGAACAGACGCCTGCCAGCCAGGCGACTCTCGCGAGACGCGCTCGCCTCATCTGACCTCATCTCACCTTGCGCGTGACGATGCTCAGCCGGTTTCTGTGGGCTTCGCGCGAGTAGCGCACCTCGTCCATCAACGTCTTCGTCAGGTGAACGCCGAGGCCGCCCATGCTCCGCTCGGCCAGGGGCGCGGTCAGGTCCGGCTCGGGGGCCTCGGTCAAGGGGTCAAAGGGCCGGCCACGGTCGCTGAGCTCGATTCTGATTGAGTCGGCTTCAGACTCGACTACAAGGGCGATATCTGGATCGCCTCCGTCCTGGCCGTAATCGATGATGTTCAGGACCAGCTCTTCGAGCACCAGATTCACCCGGAACACGAGGTCGTCCGGCCAGTCGTCCTGCTGGCCCAGACCTTCGATCGCGGTCGTGATACGCGCCAGTTCATCGCGGGACGTCTGGATTGCCATGGAGAGGGTGGCGCCCATCGTCAATCCCGGCGCAGGGTCAGACAGGTGACGTCATCGTGCTGCGGGGCCTCGCCGGTGAACTCCACCACTGCCTCCATAATCGCGCGGCCGGCCTGCTCAGCGTCTGTTGGGGGAGCCGCTGCGAACATTTCGCGCACGCCCTCGATCCCCAGCAACTCTCCCTCAAGATTCGTCGCCTCGGTGACGCCATCGGTGTAGAGACAGACCGTGTCCCCGGGTTCGAGCTGGAGCGACGCGTGCCCGTAATCGAAGCCTTCCAGCACTCCCAGGGCGATGCCGCCGGTCAGTGACTTCAGCTCCGATGATCCATCAGCATGGACGATCAGCGGGGCATCATGCCCGCCGCTGGCGTAGGTCAGCACGCCGCTCGTGGGCTCGTAGACCGCGTACAGCATGGTCACGAACATCCCCGTGGTGTCGTCTGCACTGAGGAGATTATTGACCTCAGTCAGCACGCCGCCCGGGCCGCCCGACGCGCCGATGGCCGCACCCTTGAGCAGCGTCCGGCTCGACATCATGAACAAGGCGGCGGGCACGCCCTTGTCTGAAACGTCCGCGATCGCGAGGCCGATTTGGTCGTCCTCCAGTCGCACAACGTCGAAGAAGTCGCCCCCCACGTTCCGCGCCGCGTGCATGCTGCCGAAGGTCTGGTAGGAGGGGCCCTTGGGAAACGTCGTTGGCAGGATCGATTGCTGCATCCTGCTGGCGACATCCAACTCGTTCTGCAGCACCACGAGCTTGTCTCTCGAGCTCAGCGCCTCGCGCCACTGTTCGATGGTCTCCAGCGTTCGATCGATTGTGAGCTGCAAGTCGTCGAAGTCCACCGGCTTCGTCACGAAGTCGAACGCGCCGCGGTTCATGGCGGTGCGGATGTTCTCCATGTCGCCATACGCGGAGACGATCACCGCGCGGATGTCCGGGTTTACCTTCGGTATCTGTTCCAGCAGCGTGAGGCCGTCCATCCGCGGCATGTTGATGTCCGAGACGACCATATCGATCTGCGGATCGGCTTCCAGCTTCTCCAGCGCCTCCACGCCGTCGTGTGCAAACACAAACTCGTATCGACCCCGGCGGATGTGCCGACGCATACGCTGCAGGATCAGCGGTTCGAGGTCAGGTTCGTCGTCGACAACGAGGATCTTGTACGTCATCTGTGTCGCATCGGGGGGCCAACTCTGGCTGGGTCAGGGCGTGAGCTCGGCATCGACGGCTGAAGTTGCTTCAGCCTGGGAGTCGTGAATCGGGATGATGTAGTCGAAGCCGCTGATCCGGAACACCTCACGGATCGGCTCCGAGAGCGAGCACAGCGCCAGCTTCGTCCCGGTTCCCTCGAGCGTCTTGGCCGCCAGCAGTAGAACCCTCAGGCCGGCGCTGCTGATGTAAGAGACCCGCTCGAAATCCAGGATGAGCGCCTGATCACTCTCGTCAATGACGGCCTGCAAGTCCGCCTGGAACTGACTGGCGTTTGAGCCGTCAATGCGTCCATCGGCCTTGGCGATGGCAATCCCGCCCTCCCGCTCGACGCTGACTCCCATGTGCTCCGCCTCCTCAAGGCTGCTCTCGATGCTGGTTCGCGCAGTCTACTCTGAATGGGAGGACCGGTGTCTCCGTCCCGCTGCCCCTGCCTGCGGCAGCTCGTGACGTTGAGCACGGTCCGGTGTCAGCGTTGACCCTGCCAGCGCCTGCGGGCGTTCGTCCCGCCAGATGGCGCCCACAGGTCCCTGAACCGCATCGTAAGCGCACCAGACTTTACGAAATCAAGAGCCTTCGGGTCGGACTTCGCGTCCTGCGAGGTGCGCCCGTTGAGTTCTTCGCTGCGTGCCGTGCGCAACGCTGAGGAGACAGTCTGGACGCTCGAAGCACAGTCTGAATGCTTGATTCGCCTCGCCCGCTGCCTGGGTGATTCCCGCTGATTTCGACCGCAGGGCTCGGCGCCAACCCCGTCGGCTCAGCCCGGCGATCAGCTCAGGAGCGCACAATCGGGTAACGCACGGACCTGCGCCGGCTGTCAGAGTTGCCTTTTGGCGGTTCGATCCCTCGTAATGGCAGAGAGGGATTAGGCTCGTGCGACTTCAGTTCGATTGGTCTGCCTGGACAACCTGGATGGCGATCGGCGCGCTATTCGGCGTTCTGATTCCTCTGACCGTGTTCCTCTCCGGTGATGAACTGTTGCTCACGATTCTCGCTACGGCGATGGGCGGTGGGCTCGGTGGCGCCTTGTGGGCGATCGCGCAGAGGGGGATCGGACGTGGCTGAGATCAGAATCAGTCGAGGGCAAGGCGCTGCCGGCGATCTCGACTCTCAGCGAGACGCAGACCTGTTTGTGTTTGACGACGAGTCCGACGCAGTCCTGGTGCGGCGCTGGCAGCGTGGCGACATTGCGGCGGCAAGTATTGCGATTCACCGACATGAAGCAATGGTGTACGCGGCGGCCTTCCGGCTGTTGCGTAATCACGCATTGAGCGAGGACATCAGCCAGGACGCCTTCCTGCGGGCGCACGAACGAAGTGCCGATTTGCGGCAACCGGCTGCGTTTAGCGGCTGGGTTCGACAGATTGCCGTCCGCCTGGCGACCGATCAGCTGCGCAAACGAACGCTCGTCGAACTGTCGGAAGACGAACCGGACACGTGCCCGGGTCCCGCGGACGCAGTGGAGACCCTGGACGCGTTGGAGCAATTCCGCGCGCGCCTGGACTTACTGCCGGCCGCGCAGCGCGCAGCCGTCGTGTTGCGTGATGTCGAAGGGTTCTCGATCCGCGAGACCGCCGAACAGCTTGGTATATCCGAGGCGGCGGTGAAGATGCGACTGAGCCGGGCGCGTGCCGTCCTCGTTCCCATACGGACGGCAAGGGGAGGAATAGAGTCATGAGTGAATCCCAATTCCAACACCGACATCTGGACGCCGAACAGATTGACGAAGCGGCGCGAGCCACAATCAGCGGACTCGACGGGCCGCCCAGCACTGAGGGTTGCGCGGGGTGCGAAGCTCGAGTGATTGCTCAGGGTCGATATCTGAGCCTTGCCCGGCTGATCACTCGGGACACGCAACAGCCCTTGGCGACCCCCGCTGTAGAGGCGGTGCGAGCCATCCGCCGACACTCCTACCGGCGCCGAGCGCTCGGGGAAATTGCGGCGCTGCTGACAACGTCGCCGCTGACCACGTCGCCACTGAAGAGGCGGGTCTGAGATGGAACAGCTGATCGAGCGATTTGAAACGCTCGGCGCCGATGTGGCGCTGTTCGCGCCGCGTCTGTTGGGTGCGGCCGCGTTCCTGATTGTCGGCGGCGTGTTCGCCTGGCTGCTCGATCGCGCCGTTCAGGCAGTATGTCGACGCTTCGGCATCGATGATTCCAGCCCGGGCCAACAACTCACGCAACTCTTCTCGGTGTTCGGGATCAATGCGACCCCGAGTCAGGCACTCAGGTGGCTGATTCGCTGGACGGTGATTGTCGTCGCGATTGCCCAGGCTGCGCGTTTCCTGGACCTCGATGCAGTCGCCGGCGTGATTGACCGCCTGGTGGGGATTGCGCCGATCCTCGTGATCGTGCTGGCCGTGCTGTTCTTTGGCGCGGCACTCAGCGAACGGTCGGCTCGAGCCGCCCGCTCGGCTGCCGAGCGCAGCGGCGTAGTGCCTCCGGCGATGGCGGCGGGAATGGTCCGGACCGCGGTCCTTGCGGGCGCGCTGGCGCTCGCGCTCGAAACCTCCGGCGTGACCGCCGACCTTCCCGTGATCGTTCTGGCGATCTGTCTCGCCGGGGCGCTCGTGCTCGTCGTCGCGGCGCTGCTGCTGGGCGCACGCGGGTTGCTCGAGAACCTGCTCGCGGCGCGCTACGTCGAAGAGCACTACATCGAGGGACAGACGGTCAGTTTCCGCACCGATCGGGCGCAGATCCGCGCGATCGGGCTGCTCGCCACGGTGCTCCGTACGAGCGACGGCGCAGAGCACACCTTGCCCAACGCGATGTTCATGCGGGAGGCGATCTAGGCGCGCCGGAAAATTTGGTACTAGCCGCGGAACACATGCCGCGGGTACGAGAAAGGGATCTCTGATGACAACGAATGAAAACGACAGCTCGGTGACCGGGGAGCTCGTGGTCGAGGACAGCGTGATCGACAGGATCGCGGCCATAGCCGCGGAGGAAGTCGAGGGCGTGCACTCGCTCGGGCGAAGCGGCATCGCCGGCGCGATCGACTCGGTCCGCGGTGGTGGCGTGTCCTCGGAACACGGCCAGCGCCAAGCCGCGTTTGACTTCGATCTGGTCGTCGTCTGGGGGAACAACATTCCCAACGTCGTCAAGGCCGTGCGCTCGAACGTGTCCGCGACGATCGAGCAGATGACGAACCTGGAAACGGTCGAAGTCAACATCCATGTCCGCGACATCGCGCGGGAGGAAGAAGAAGAAGGGCGGCGGTTGGCGTAAGGCACTCCCACCACGTCCAGCCGAGCGTGGCAGTTCACGCTCGGCTGGAACGGAAGGCCAATTCATGCGTAGCTCCGCACTCTGGTTCAATACCCTGACCGCGGCGGTGGCGGCAGCCGGGCTGGCGTTCGCCGCGGTTGGCGTGCTGTTGGTCATGAGCGGCGCGCTCGATCCCGAGCGCGCCGTGCCATTCAGTTGGTTCACGGGCGCATTGGCGCAAGCGCGTGCGCTGGGCGGGGGCGAGGAGGCGCTCGCGTACGCGCTCTGCGTCGTTGTCGCGCTTCTCGGACTGCTCACGGCGCTGATCGAGTTGCGCTTGTTGCTTCCCGCCGGTGCGACGGAGCTGATGATCAGCGATGACGAGCTGGGCATCACCACGATCGAGCGAGAGTCGGTCGAGTCGTACCTGACGATCGCCGTCCTGGGCATCGAGGGCGTTGAAGCCGCCACTGTTCGCGTTCGGCCTCATCGCGACGGCGCGCTCCGAGTACGGGCGCAGCTCAGCCTGAGTCCCAATCGGGACGTGGTCGTGCCGTCAACCTCGCAGACCGCACGGGATACCATGATCGAAACCGCAGACCAGCAGCTCGGTCTGGAGATTGCCGACCTTGCCGTCGCGTCGGCGATGCGGCCGTCTCGCGCCGACCGGAAGCGCCAGCGGCATCCGCTCGCATAAGGTGCAGTAGCGCCAACGCAATTACAGCGCGTCGCTCGCGCGCTCGAGTCGGGCGGACACACCGTTCGCATCATCGACGACAAGATGCATGTCGTTGAGCAGCGACAGGACTTCATGCCGCGGGCGAAGGCCGCTGGCGCTCGCGCTGGGCGAGAGGGCTGTCCGGGGCGAGTTGGCGGCGGCCGCCGAGACGCATCGCGACCCGCCACTTGACCTCTGAGTCCGCCAGTTCGACACGCTCGACCCGAAAAGACAACCCAACGATGATTCCGGCCGACGAGACCTTCGATGGCACGTTCCCCTTCGCACCGCACTTCAGCGACGCTCCGGGGTTTCGGATGCACTACGTCGATGAGGGAGCGGGCGAGCCGATCGTCATGCTCCACGGTGAACTGACCTGGGGCTATCTCTATCGCAAGTTCATTCCCGAGCTGTCCAAGACACATCGCGTGATCGTGCCCGACCAGATGGGCTTCGGCAAGACCGAGACGCCGCAGGATCGCGACTACACGCTGCAAACCCACGTCGAGAACCTCGCCGCGTTGATCGACGAGCTCGATCTTCGCGATATCACGTTCGTGCTGCAGGATTGGGGCGGTCCGATCGGGACCCAGTACGCAGTGCGCCATCTCAACCGGGTGAAGCGCTTTTGCTTTGTGAATGCGCTGATTCCCGGCGCGGCGCGGCCGCCGAGCGATTCGCCACAGGCGCCCTGGTTCCAGTGGGTCCAGGCTCACCACGAGGCCGGGACGCTGCATGAGACCCTCGGCAACCTCAGCAGCAACGTCCTCAGCATCATGAAGATCGTTGGGTTCGAGAACCTGGCCGTCGTCGACGACACCTGGATTCGCGCCTACTCGGCGGCCTTCCCGGATAAGCAATCGTGCATCGGGGCGATCGAGTTCCCGCTCGACGCGCTGCTGAACCGTCCGCGTGAGTACGTGCTTGCATCACTAGATCGCATCGGCGAACTATCAACGAAGCCGGCGATGATGGTCGAGGGGATGAAGGACCACGGGCACAACCCCGATGATGCGATCATGCTGTTTCGCGCGCTCTACCCGGACGGCCCGCTGACCAGGCTGCCCAACGCCGGCCACTACAGCCAAGAGGACGCGCCGGAGATCATTGTGCCGCTGATTCAGCAATTCCTGCAGCTGACGTGACGGTCACGAAACTGAGCAGATAGCCGGCGGAGAGGGTCGGATTCGCCCGCAGCAGGCTCTGGCTGGAGCACACTGCAGCGGCCCACCATCCGGTCGGCATGGCGCCGCCCGGAGGCGCCTCGTCCGTACCATGCTCATGCGCGCCCCGCGTCCGCTGCTGATCAACCGTTTGCCCGCACCTCCGCCGTAGAGGTATACTGACCCATATTACGGCGAGCCTACGCGGCCTGGGGCCGTTGTGCGCTTCACGGAAGACATTGCTGATGACCCTTTCGATCGAAGGCACGACTGCGGAACCACCCACTCTGCCCGAAGAGCTCATCCTGATGCTGCTCAACGAAGAGAGCGGTTTTTTCACCAGGTGCCCGGCTGGACCCTGAGCTGTACGATCGCCGGCGCCGCGCTCGCCGAACTGTCTCTGCTGTCTCGCATCAACTCGGACCTCGAGTCATTGATCCTGCTGGATGACACACCGACTGATGACCCTGCGCTGGACGATATCCTGAAGGAAATCACAAGCGAACCAGAGCAGCACAACGTCCAGTATTGGGTCGAGCGACTCGCCGCGCATGCCGAGTCGATCATCGACACGACGCTGGAGCGTCTGGTCGCCAACGGGATTCTCCGACACCATGCCGGCGAGTTCTGGACCCTGGCGCCCAACTCGGGCCAGTGGGACCAGTACATGACCTCGCGTGACGGCACGGTGGTCGATTTCGTCCGCACCCGCATTAGCGGAGTGATTTTTGATAACGAGATTCCCGACCCGCGAGACATGATTATTATCAGTCTCGTCAACGCCTGTGACGTGTTCCGGTTCATCTTCGAGCTCGACGAGGCATCACAGGCTCGTATCACGTTCATCAGCAATCTTGACGTAATCGGCAGATCCCTGGGGGAAGCGGTCACCAAAAGCCTGGTCGCTCCGTTGCTTCAACGTCCGTCTCTGACCAAGCCGATTCCCAAGGCGCCCCTGCGCGACCTGCTGTTCAACCGGCATCTTCGCGAGGGCAATCTGCCCGCGCTGTTTGCCGATCTGGCGAAGCGGCACGGTCCAGTGTTCGAGCTCAGTGTCCCGTTTCGCAAGGAACGCATGATCTTTCTCGCCGGGCAGCAGACGAACCAGTGGGCGCACCGCCACGGGCGGATGCACCTCAGAGCCAAGGAGTACTTTCGGCGCCTCGGGGAGATCTATGGGGTGTCCCGTTCAATCCACTCGATGGACGGGGCCGATCATTTCCGCTATCGCAAGGCGATGCAGCCTTCGTACTCTCGAGAGGCATTGACGAACAGGCTGGACGAGGTCTATCGCAATGCGCGGACCCACATGGCGACCTGGGCGGTTGGGGACTCGCTCGCCGCGTCGGGCAGCCTCAGAGAACTGATGAATGCACAGATCTCACCGTTGCTGATCAGTACTGACACGCAAGACATCATCAATGAAGTGATCGACTATAAGGTTCGAGCGCTGAATGTCGGCTTGGTGAATGTCCTGCCGGGCTTCACGCTGCACACACCGTCGATGAGACGACATGCGCGGGCCGTGAGCGAACTGGTCGACCGAATCCAGAGGACTCACACACCTGCCCAACGGCTCGGACAACCGCGCGACGTGGCGGACGGTTATCTCGGTCTGAACGCGAGCGATCCCCAGTTCTTGCCGGAATCGGACCTGAACGTGCCCCTCGGCACGATGTTGATGGCGAGAATGTATCTCGGCGATCAACTCGGTTTCGCCGTCTACGCCATGGTCACGCACCCTGAGCTGTACGAGCGAGTGCGGGCTGAAGCCGACGCGCTGTTTGCGGACGGCGATCCGGATGATCAGGACCTGAGTCCGGCCAACATCGACGTCACCCATCGATTGATGATGGAGACGCTGCGTTTGTATCCGATCGTCGCGATGGCGATGCGAGACGTGATGAATACGTGCGTGGTCGAGGGCTTTGAACTGCCCGTGGGCGCCCGAGTGATCATTGTCTCGACGGCTGCGCACTATATGGAGGACCTGTTCCCCGATCCGCTGTCGTTCGACATTGACCGCTATCTGCCACCCCGCAACGAGCATGCCAGTACGAGCTACGCTCCGTATGGGCTGGGCACGCACGCCTGTATGGGTTTTCGTTGGTCCGAGGTACAGTTGGCGCTTAACCTGCTGATGCTCACGCATTACTTCAGGTTCGAGCTGGCGTCCAGTCCTCCCAAGCGACTGATCAACTCATTCCCGTCGCAGTCACCAAGCGACAAGATACGATTCCGGATCGCTGAGCAGCGGCACGAACTGCCTGTCTGAGTCCGACGTCGAGCCGTCGCCAGGCTCGGGGGGCTGCGCCGGATCCTCAAGCGCGACATCCAGATCGTCCCACATGCGCTGCAGCTCCGAGCGCAGCCGCATGTTTTGGTACGCGCCCCAGATGGTCATCGCCGGCGGTACCAGCAGAGTGGAGACCAACAACGCGTAGACGATGGTGATCGCCGCGGTAACGCCGAACTGTGCCGACGCGAGCACCGGCGAGAAGATTAACACGCCGAGTCCGAGCGCCGTCGTCAGGGCGGAGCCAAGCAACGCCGAACCAGTGTTCGAGAGGGTCTGGATCGCGGCCTGTTCCGGGTTGCGCGAGCGCGAGAACTCCTCGCGGTAGCGGTGAATCACGTGGATCGTGTAGTCCACGCCGATCCCGATCGAGAGCGCCGTGACGATCGAGGTCGTCAGCGTGTATGGAATGTCGAACGGCGCCATCGTGCCCAGCACCCAGATCAAGACCAGCACAATCGGCCCCACGGCGATCAAGGCCAGCGCCGGCTGCCGGAGCGTGACCCAGAAGAACAGGATCAGGATCGCGAGCGCCACGGCGATCGTGGTGATGATCGCTTCTGTTTGCCGGCTCGTAGTCTCGTCCGTAACGGTCGTCGATATGATGCTTCGCGACGTCGCCACACTTGCGTCGTCGTCACCGTGCCAGATCAGCTCGATGTCGTCCTGGATGCGCTTCGTCAGCTCCGGATCAAGCGCATAGGCCGGGAATTGGACCAGCATCGTGTCGACCCCGGCCGGATCCTCGCTCACGTACTGCGCGACGGCTGGCTCCCTCTCCATGAGTCGATCGAGGAACACTTGCATTCGCACCGGATCGAGCTGCAGGTCAGCGGACGCTTCGCGGAACAACGCCGCGAGCTCCGGATCGTATCGGTCGCCGGGCTCGCCGCTGTGCTCGATCCAGTCGTTGGCGAGCAGTTCGTACGAGGCATGGAGTGGTCCGACCGCCGCTCGCGGTCGGCGCTGTTCGTCCTCGAAGGCGAGCCGGAGGTCACGCAGGTTGAGCAACGTGCGTGTCTCTGTCGCCTCGCCCCTGACGATCAGGTTGACCATCTCCGTCGAGCCGCCGACCGCGGACTCCAGTGTGTTCAAATCGTGGAGTACGCTCCCGCCTCGTGGCAGGACACCCCGGATGCTGAATTTCGCTTCGATTCGCGTCGACGCAAAGCCGAGTCCGATCGTTACCAAAACCACCGCGACGATGTAGGGCGCCGGCCGGCGCGTCACGGACCGGCCCAGCGCTTCAGCCAACCGGCCGACGCCGGGCAGCGCGTTCGCGACCAGGCGCGGCGGCGCCAGCGTGCCGCGCGACTCTCGGCGCCGATCGAGGATGACGTTCCCTGCCGGAATCAGCGTCAACATGACGATCAGGCTCATGCCCACACCCAACCCGGCCAGCACGCCGAAGTCGCTGACCGCCTGGATCGGGGAGAGCAATGCCACGAGGAAGCTGACGATCGTCGTGACGGCCGCCAGGGTGAGCGGGACGGCCACCATTCGCAGTCCAGCCCGTACGGCCGTCAACACCGGCACGTCGCCCGTTCGCTGCTCCCGATAGTGCGAGACCGTCTGGAGCGCATAGTCCACGGTGAGGCTGATCACGATGATCGGGATCATCACCGAGATCCCGCTGGGCGGGCCAATCAGCGCCAACCCACCCGGACCGAGCCAACCTTCGATGCCGCCAACCAGATCAGCGACAACACGAGACCGGTGAACGTGAACAGCAGGTCGGTGAGCGAGCGCAGGAAGAGCAGGACCAGCGCCGCGATCAACAGCAGCGCGATCCCAATCAGCGGCAACGTTCCTGTCCTGGTTGCCTACAGGTATTCATCCTCCACCACCGTCGGTGACACGCTGCTCACGCGCAGCGGGCCGTCCGCCTCGAGGGCCAGCTCGGATCCTGCGTTCAGCCTGTTGCCGTTGCTCCACATCCGCTTCGAGCAGACGGATCGTGGCAAGGGCGACCGGTGTCCCATCGGCGTCGATTCCTGTGATCGCGTCGATCCCTGCCTGGATCTCCGGCACGGTGCGGGCGTCGTCGATCGCCTGCGCGATAGCGCTATCAGGTGGCAGGAACCCTTCGGTCTCGGACAGCTCGCCGCGCAGCGACGCTCCCGCTGCCAGTACGACAGTGACAACAAGCAGGACGGCCAGCGTGACGTAGGGTCGGGCTGTGACGAGCCAGGTCAGCTTATCGAGTATCTGGTTCATGGCGTGTGATGCTTATCCGCGGAAGCTCGGGAACGCGATCGTACCTCAGGAAGCCCAAGAGCCGGCGCCCGCCGGCGAGAGCGGCTCGCCGTATGCTGCACTGCCGCTGCGACGCTGCTCAGACTCGCCGAATCGCGCGGATCGGGGTAGAACTGCGCGCAGTAGGCTCGGAAGGTCATGATTTCGCCGTCGGATCGGCACAGGCGCGGGTTGGACCGGTACCGTTTACGACTCCAGATGACCACATCCTGCTCAACGTCGCGGAGCTGAAAATAAGCGGTCACCTTGTTGATGATGGGCGCGCGCAGCCGCGGCGGGAGGAACGCCAGGCCTGCGATCCGGCGCCCCGGGTTGCGTATCTCACGAATCTGCGAGACCAGCGAGAAGTCGATCAGCGTGCCGTCGACAGGCGTCGCCAGCACCCACAGGCGCATATCCATTCCGATCGAGTGCTCGCGGTAATCCACGAACGAATAACCCAGCCCAACCACAAGGCTGTTGACGGAGAAATCAAGCGTGAGCCTCGCGATTCTGGCGATTGCCCGGGTGGTCCTGAAGTCGAAGCGGCTCTCGATACGGGGCCCATCCACCGATACCGGTCCGACGCGCTTCACGTTTCCGTAGCCGTGGACGTAGCCCAGGTGGGCCATATCCACTGAGTTCTCCGTCGTTTCCTGGGGACGACCGGGGTAGCGGAGAGTCCGAATATTGAAGTCGGTCCAACCGGTTTGGTCCGGCGGATCCGCGGGCAGGCTCCATTGCGGCACCCGCCCCCCGATGCCCCACCAGGCGAAGATCAGGCCCAGAACTTCCTGTGTCTCGAAGACTCGCAACCGCGCGGTCCGGGGTGGGTCGGCGTCGGGAGTGGCGACGCACTGGCCGGTTGCATCGTACTCAAAGCCATGGAAGGGACAGACGAGCCGGCCGCCGCTGGTGCGTCCCCCCGCGGCGGGCCCCAGATCGGAGCCCAAGTGCGCACAAAAGGACTCGGCGACACAGACGCGCCCATTCTCGTCGTACCAGACGACGACGCTCTCACCCATCCAGGTCTTTTGGATGAGCTTGGCCTTCAGCACGTCCTGACGGCTAGCCCCGAAGTACCATCCCTCGGGAAACGGCGGGAGCGAGTCCAACGAGCTGTTCGCGGGCTCCCGTGGCGGGGTTGGCATCGTTCGACACTCCTCACCAGGACTTACGGGTTGACGGCTTCCCTACCGTCCAATGCGCCGCACGCGGAATGCGAGACCCGATTGTCCCACTTCACTCCGGCAGATGCACTCTGATACGAACCATTTCCGGTTGTCAACCGATCATTGCGTGCTCGCTGCCATCCTGCTGTTCCGGCGGCGTTGGCGGGAGCGGCCTCGGGCGAAGCCCTCCGCCGCTTCGGCATGTCCCACTTTCATCAGCAGCGCCGTCAGGACGCCAATCAAGGACAGGATCTCCGCGATCATCAGGGGGTCCTGGCAGGCGGTCAGCCCAGCTTCTGCCAGGCGGGCCTCGGTCGCGTGGGCGGTCGGACTGTAGAACTGCCCCATCCGCCAGGCGAACAACGTCGCCAGCCTCAACGCCGTGCTCACCGATGGCGATGCAGTGACCAATGAGGCCGCGGTTGCCCAAGAATGACTGGCTGAGGCTGTTGCGCACACCCTTGATCGCCCCGTTCTCGTCATTCCCGCGCAGCCGGGAATCCATTCTCCATATCTGGGCAGGACTGGATTCCCGCCTGCGCGGGAATGACGGAATTGGCGGGTTGCCCGACTTCTTCAGCAGCCTGTTAGTTGTCAATGCTTCGGTCCTCGGTAGTCGCTGCGATGAGTGATGCGCCGACCGGTATGCCGGCTTCGAAGCTGCTGCGGAACTGGCGGCTGAGGAATTCAGGCGCGTCGGGGGCGTAGAGCAGCCAGGACTCTCCGGTCCGGTAGAAGAACGTGCTCACACCATGCTCGCGGGCGCAGCGGCCGAGATCATCGACGCTGCCGCCGCCGAATGTGACTTCGCTCAGACGCTCGGCGGTCAGCCCGGTCAAACAGGGCGGCTGCTCGACGAGGATGCGATAGGTCTTGGTCCGGGAGCCGTCGCCTGAGGTCACGGTGATGGTGATCTCCGTCTCGGCGTCCAGCGCGATCTGATGGCCGTTCTCGGCATCGCCGTCGGCGTCGGTCGGCGCGAGCACGACTGCCGCCGCCTCCTGTGTCGCGATCGCCTCGACGGTCGTAAGGGTCGCACCGGTATCGGCCAGTGCCGTGTACGTGAGACGGCCCGTTGAGAACTCGCCGATCTCGACATCGCTGATCGTGAGTGACGCCAGCCGTGCGTCTATCGCGTCAGGCAGGTTGTAGGTGTAGACCTTGTCATCCTGTACGTCTGCGACGAAGACGACATCGCCGTCGGAGCAGATCCCGCGCGGGTCGCCGTTGCCGGCCTTGAGCAGCGAGCGGAATGTGAACTCCTCGTCCTCGTAGCGGTTGAGCGTCCCATCGTCGATGCGGTAGGCGAAGAGGCGCTTGGCGCCGTCGTCCGAGACCCAGATCGTCACACCGTCGGACCAGATCCCGCGCGGGCTCTTGTTGAGCTTGTCCAGCGGGTACTCGCCGATGAGCTCGCCCGACTCGAGGTCGTATGCGAACAATGCGTCCTTGATGCTGTCGAGCACGTAGATCGTCTCGTCGTCGGACCAGATGCCTCGCGGGTCCCGGTTGCGCTCGGCCAGATCGAACTCATGCTCTTCGTCCCGTTCACCGGTTTCGAGGGCGTAGGCGAAGAGCTGATCCCGACCGCTGTCCGCGACCCAGACCGTCACACCGTCAGACCAGATGCCGTGGGAGAAGCGGTTGCGAGGATCGAGCTCGAACTCGCGGTCCGGCTGGCGGTCACCGCTCTCGAGGTCATAGGCGAACACCGAGTCGGCGCCGGAGGCGGCGTTCTCCAGGACCCACAGCGTCACACCGTCCGACCAGATGCCGGAGGGCAGGCCGTTGTCGCGGTCGAGCGACTCGATGTCGCGCGTCACATTCCAGTCGAAGTCCTCGTCCGAGGGAATCGGGACCGGGGGCGGCCCTCCTCCTCCGCCTCCGCCCCCGCCGCCTCCGCCTCCGCTGTTTGTGATTGTGACGCGACGCGGCTGAATCTGCTCGACCACCGTGATTGCGACCTCGACCTGGGCTCGGGCGCCCTCTTGGTCGCGAGCGCTCACCATCAGCGTGTAGGCGGCCCTGCTGGCTGGATCCAAGACGGTACCGAAGCGCACCGTGATCTGGCCGCTGTATCGGTTGAGGGAGAAGTAGCTCGCGTCGGCGCCACTCAGACTGTAGGTGAGACTATCGCCGTCCGCATCTGTAGCGGTCACGGGCGCGCCGACGTTCGTTCCCGCCGCAGCGCCCCTTGCGACCAGCCGGGTCGTCCGGGCGGCAGCAAATGCCGGCGGCTTGTTCAAGCCCGGGATCGTGGCCTCCGGCTCCGCATCGCTGAACACCCAGGGGCGGGCCTGCTTGACCGCCAGGACATCGTCGCTCGTGATCTTGAACTCGATTTCGACGGCGAACGGTTCATCCGGCCCGGGCTCGTACAATCCCTCGAAGTGATCGTGGATGATAGTCAGGCTTCTGCGCAGCTGGACGAGTTGGTTACCGGTCATCAACAGGATTCCCGGCGCCACCTGGTTGGAGGTGGCAAGAACCCTGTAGAAATGGTACGGGGTTAACAAGCCCTCCTCCGGCACCGAAAGCGGGTCGGGATTGGTGACCAGGTCCTCGCCGACCTGGCTGTTCACGTAGTAGTCGGCGGCCGTGCCGAGGATCGGGTCGAAGCTGACAGCGACGCCGTTGACCTGTTCGTCCTGGTAGCTGGGGTGGACGAGGATGCCCATGGCCGCGGCGAGGTGGTCGACGCGGTTGAAGTCGCGCTCGACGAAGGCGCGGAAGTTCCACAGGCTGGCGTACACCTCCTTGAGGGACTTGGCGAGGTCAGCCTCGTCTTCTTTCGGCTTCTGGCTCTTGGAGTCGTAGAGACCGGCGCCGTTGAACCCCGGCAGGTCCTCGTTGTTGGTGCTGGAGCGGTAGCGTCGGTTGATGCCGTCGGGGAATGACTGATTCATCTCGACAATGGCATCGATGATCCACTGCGGGGTCTCAGCCTTCTTGATGGCCTTGCGCAGATCCTTGAGCCTCCGCTCCCGGAAGTCGAGGTCCGTTTGGAAGTCGGGCTCCGCCAGCATCTCCCTGATGTCGTCGTAGAAGCCATTGTGCTTCATGAACTCGTCGTAGAAGTAGAAGGGGATGGCGAACCCATCGGGAACGGCGGCTTCCGGCAAGCCGAGCGCCCCGAGCACGGCCACATTGGCCGCCTTCACGCCGAAGGCCGTCCAGCCATCAAAGCCGATCTCGCTGAGCGGTGTGATGCTCTGGACCGAGAGGTCGCGCTCCAGCGCCTGCGCCTCGGGCGGCCGGGACGATTCATAGTGGTCGCTGACTTCCTGCTCGGTGGCCGCGCGTAGGTCCCAACTGTTCTCGGTCACCGTGTAGCGGACGAATCTGCCGATCAGAGTGCTGAGATCTTGTTGCGTGGCGTCGCGCACATATGCGTTGGGCACGCCGTCCTGCACGGCGCGCAGGTTGACGTGCGAGAGCGGCGTCTGCGGCACCGTGGTGATGATGCCGGCGACGCGGGGCAGCGCGTTGGGCAGCACGTCATAGATGACTACATCGCGGGGATTGGGGCGCTGCTCGAGGGTCATCACACGCAACAGGCCGTAGCCTTCGCCCTGGTTCAATGCCGTGAAACGAGGCTGGGCGACGAGGTCCTGGTCGAACAAGAGGTTAATCCGGGACGCGTGATAGGCCGGCAACTCGCGCTGATAAGTGAGCAGTCGAGATCGTGGGATGCGATGGGCCAAGTTGTCCCGAAGCAGCCCCATGCTGGCAGCGAGCACAGTGTACAAACGCGCTACACGGCTGAAGGGACTGATTCGCCGCAAACTGTAACTGTAGAGGCCGTAGCTGCCGTCCGGCGCGAGGACATCCGGATAGTATCGGATGCTACCCGTGATTATCCCGGAGGTGCCCGTTTCGATACCCAGCGCCGCAAGAAACGAGGCGTGCTCCACGTAACGGTTGGCGTTTTGAAAGTAGGCGCGCGGGCGATCAGTGTCGATATCCAGTAGGATGAACTTGAGGAATTGGCCAGCGTGGGCAAGCGCGTCAAACGTTGCACGGTCAGGAATGGCGAGGGCGCCATCGGCCAGTTCGAGGCTGGCAGCGGGGTTCAGCGGATTCATGCTGCTCAGGCCGTCGAGTTCGGTGATGTCGTCGACGCAATCGCCGTCGATGTCGGCCGGCGTCGCGATCAGGTACTGCTCCACGCGGTAGCGACCCGCGGGAAGCGCTTCCACGTTCTCCCCGAGCGTGGTCGAACCCGCCGCTCCTCGCTTCACGAGGACGGGGATCTCGATATCGGAGCCGTTGACGTCGTGGCTCACATAGAGCACGAAGTAGTCCGCCGTCGTGGACGTGACCACGATCGGCGCCGCCGTCACGCTGACATCGGTTGGCCCGGGCGGGTCTTGATTTGCGTCGCATGTCGCCACCCGCGCAGATTGCACCGGTTCCACCGACGCACCTTGCTCAGACGATTCGATTTGTTGTGTGACCAGTTGTGGCGCTGGCAGGGGTGCTGGCGGAGTGTCGGCGTTGGTGTATCCCGACCGCGGCGACTCGCCGTGGGCGTTGACGGCCTTGATCCGGTAGACGTAGCGCCGCTCCGGCGCGACGGTCCGGTCGACGTAGCTCGTCGCAGCCGAGCCGGTGTCCTCGTTGATCACGTGGAACTGGCCCGGCGCGTCCAGCGCCCGATCCCGCCGCAGAATCCGGTAGCCGCTGATATTGGGGTCGCCCGGATCGTGCCAATGGAGGGTCACGGTGTCGTGCGTCGCGTCGCTGATCAACCCGGTCGGACGAGCCGGCGCAGAGCCGTCCTGGGCCGCCACCGGGGCGGCCAGCGCTACGTGCCAGAGCAGCGAGCAGAGCGCCAGCACGACGATCGATGTTCGCTTTCGGCTTGCAGGGATCACAGCGATTGCTTCTCCGCCGACATTCGAGAATGTGAGGACGCCGATGGGCCGACTGACGACGCTGCCGCAGCGGCACGCCGGAACCGGGGCGACAGATCGAAATGCTCGTCGTGCTGAACCCCCGGCGGTGTTCACGGAGCGATTCCCGAAGGCGGAAGATATCGGTATCGGAGTACAGAATGACATTCAGTCTTATGCAACGGGCGAGCGTGCCGCAGGTGCGCGGTCAGCTGGCGGCGGTGAAGATGATGCGTCGAGTGGTGGATTCGTCCGCCAGGGAAGACGTGGCGGGGGAATCGAGTACGACTCCGCCATTCGAGTGCGCAATGAGGTGGGGGATCAGTCGACCTGCCAGCGGTGCTCACGCAGGGGGCCGGCGCCGCGTCGTGATCTCCACGGGTCGGGATTGCTGGCCAAGCCGGAAGTGACGGCGGCCAGTCAAGCAGGGGTATTTTGAGTCGAGATGCAGATTCGAAGCGCGTGCTTCGGCGCGTGTTTAGACCGATCGCGAGGAGGGTACGATGCCCGGCAATACCGGTCACCTCACACCGGAAAGGGCAGGAATGATGCGAGCGATTGGCTTACTCGTTTTGGGAATCCTGATTGGCGCAGCAGCGATCGGCGCGGTCGCTGCGACGTCCCCGGGGAGCGATGGAGCGGTCGAGCTGCGGATCATCGCCGAACCGCTCGAAGACGGCCGCGTGGAAGTCGGACTGCAGCAGCGACAGGGCGACGGCGAGTGGGGCGAGACCGAGCGGCCGCCGCTCCGCTTCGTGCCCGCGGACGCCGAGATTGGCACACCGCTGCACAGCTCACCAATCGTGGTCGACACCGACACACGCCATGAGATGGTGGCGAACAACTACGCCGATTATCTCTTCGAATCAGGCGAAGGGGTCTCAGAATCCTTCACGGGGTACTTCGAGTCCGTAGGGATTACCGAGGATCTGCCGCTGATGCTCTGCGTGGAGGATCTGAACGATCCCGGCATCGGTCAGCTTTGTGACGGCCTGGAATCAGCTTGGCCAGGAGCGGTCGAGCGTCTCTCCACAGCCGACTACGGCGATCTTCGCGCCCAGCTGGAAACGCGACTCCTTGAGGATGAGGAGCTCGGCGCTCTCTTCTCGACGAGCGTTGCCGCCGCGGACGTGTACGACCAGGTCGTCGAAGCGACCCGCGTGTACGTGCCCGCGAGCTATTGGATCGAGTTGGTCGATCCGCACGTGCCCCCCGAGGACAACCTGTACTGCCTGATCAGCCACGGCGGCGAAGATGACCTGTTCTGGGGTCTCGCTGCTGAGTCATCGGTCGCGGCGGCGGGTGCGCTGCACATCGACGTCCGCTCGGAGTCTTACGCCCTCGCGGCGGAGCAGGCCGAGGCCATTCGCCGTTGCGTTGCTGATGGCGCCACGGGCATCGCAACGACGTTGGCCGAGCCGGAAGTCCTCAAGCCGGCGGTGCGCGAAGCGATCGACGCCGGGATCCCGGTGGTCTCGTTCAACTCGGGCGCGGAAGCCGCGTCCGACGTTGGGACAGTGATGCACATTTCGCTCGACGACCGCGCAGGCGGGCGCATCGCCGGTGACGAGTTCAACGCGCGCGGCATCGAGGGCAACGTGCTCTGCGTGATCCACCAGCCCAACAACATCGGTCTGCACGACCGCTGCGATGGGTTCGAGGAACGATTCTCCGGGACCGTTGAGCGCTGGAGTCCGACCAGCGTCGAGACCGACACCGACGACCTCGAAGCCCGGCTTGCGGAGGGCAACGTCGATGGCGTGCTCGCGCTGTCTTCGGACTCAGGCACCGTGGTCCGGATCGTCATCTTCCTGGCCGACGCTGAGATCCCCGCCGCAACGTTCGGTTGGAGTCGCCTGATCGGCGAGTTGGTCGCTGAGGAGCGAATGATGTTCACGATCCTGGACCACCCCGAGCTGCAGCCGTATCTGATTGCGGTCGCGTCGGTGATCGCGGAGCGCCTGCGGGTCGACCCCTGGGCCTACTTCAACGGCGCACAGGTGTTGATCACGCCGACGATCGCCGGCGCCGAGGAGATGCAAGCCCTGCGCGACTCCCTGATTCGGCAGGAGTGACGGCGAACGTCGTCGCTCCCTCGTTGCCGGAGTAGGCTGAGGCGGTCCCATTTGGGGCCGTAGCTCAGCTGGGAGAGCGCCGCCCTTGCACGGCGGAGGTCAGGGGTTCGAGCCCCCTCGGCTCCACCACGAATTCCCCGATCACCAGCTCGGCGTCCGCCTCAGCGAGCGTATGTTGGCGTTGCGACAGCGAAGCTTGGAGGTCGGCGTGGGAGAGATCATCGTCGATATTGAACTGGAGAACACGCGTGATCGGAATCTGGCCGAAGCTGGATTTCGCGGCGAGGACTCCGTGCGGCGTGAGACGATCAAGGCGGTGGCGGACACGGGCGCGGTGATGCTGGCGCTGCCTCAAGATGTCGTGCGGCGGCTAGGGTTGGGCGTCGTGAGGACGATCGCCACATCCTACGCGGACGGCCGCCGCGGCAACTTGCCTGTCGCCGGGCCGCTGACGGTCCGGATCTGCGACCGCCGAACCACGACGGACTGCATCGTCGTCGCCGAGGGCGCCCAAGCCGCAATCGGACGAGCCGTGACCATGGCGCTGGACCTCCACCCCGACCCGGTAAATCAGACGCTGGGTCCGAGGCCGGAGTCGCCGGATCGTCCGTTGTTGCGGGTGTAGGATGGGAACCGCGACAGCGGAGCCTGGAGGGTGTTGTGGGTGAGATTGTTGTGCAGATTGAGTTGGAGAACATCGGCGATCGTAAACTGGCTCAGGCTGGATTTCGGGCGGAGGACGCGGTTCGACGGGAGACGATTTCGGCGGTGGCCGACACCGGCGCGGTGATGCTCGCGCTACCTGAGGATGTCGTGGCGCGGCTTGGCGTGCCGGTGGTGGACAGCATCACGACGATCTATGCCGACGGTCGCCGGGGCGAGTTGCCGGTGACCGATACGCTGACGATTCGGATTGGGAATCGGCGAATGGGGACGGAGTGCATCGTCGTGCCGGAGGGCGCGGAGGCGCTGGTTGGTCAACTGGTGATGGAGCGACTCGACTTGATCCCCGACCCGCTCAATCAAACGCTGGGTCCAAGGCCGGAGTCGCCCGATCGTCCGTTGCTGCGGGTGTAGGATGGGGATCGGCACAACGGTGTTGGGAGGTTGTTGTGGGCGAGATTGTCGTGGAGATCGAGTTGGAGAATTTCGAGGACCGGATTGACGCGCTTCGGGGGCGGATTGGCGGGGGGGCTGTGCGGCGAGAGACGATTCGGGCGGTGGCAGATACGGGTGCGCGGATGTTGGCTCTACCACAGGATGTGGTCGACCGCCTGGGCCTGGCGGAAGTAGAGCGCGTGGCGACTGTCTACGCGGACGGTCGGAGCGGTGAGTTGCCAGTCGCCGGCTACATGATGCTGCGATTCGGCGAGCGCGAAATGCAGACGGACTGCGTCGTGGTGCCGGAAGGCGCGGAGGCGCTGCTTGGTCAGATTGCGATGGAGCGGCTGGACCTGATCGCGGATTGCGCGAATCAGACGTTGACGGCGAGACCGGAGTCGCCGGATCGTCCGCTGTTGCGGGTGTAGAGGGGTTGACCTTCCTAGCTAGTGCTGCGCAGGCGACTTACTTGTCAAACCGAGGGCGGATCAGTTGCTCACCCCAAGTCCTTTTGTAGTTCAAATTGACCATGCTGTTGGCGGCCTCGTCCTGAATAGTATTCACCGATAAGCTTCCCATCCCGCACTCGAAGAATAGTCGTCCCTCCATGTCTTTCCATCGTCGTCGGACTATCGGCGAAGGGCAGATTCTCATAGGTGTATACCAGCTCACCATCGGCTGTTCCAGATCCGCGCCAAGCTGCTGAAATGGAGTCCGAAGCCGAGCGATCCGTCTGCAAATGAATGAATATCTGTGTCCAAGTCTGCTGGATCGTGACTTTCACAGCGTAACGACCAGAAGGGTCATCAGGCGACGGCCCATAGGACGACCACAGATGCCCTTGCCATGATCCGTGCAAGTCTCGCACCGATATGCCAAGTGCCTGTCGGACGAACGGCAAACGCCAACCCCAGCGGTCCACGAGCCCTCGAAGGATTGCAAACGTGAGGCCGAAGCTGGGAACGATGACCCACCGTTCAATGTCTAACTCGGGTCCCCACGCGAGATGGTGTGTGCCCCCTGCGATGCCGTACGCCACGAGTGCGAGTTTCGCAAGAGTCTGAGTCCGCCCTGCGAGGTCGTACGAGTGCATCGACGTGCGCCTATCTCCAAGTCTGCCAGAGGTTCAGCAACGCGCGGATGAGGTCGTAGGCAGATGAAACCGACCATTGATCCGGAGAGGGGCCGAACAGGTCTTGGATGCCATTCTGGCAACAAAAGTGTTCAAGGTTCGCGTTGGCAAGCCAAGCCAAGATATCGGTGAAGGTTGCGGTGCGATTCCTGTGGAAAGCTGCGGAGGGGACGTTGTGTAGCAAGCATTCGATGCAATAGGACGGAGCCTGGTCTTTGTCGAATGTGCCACGGTCTGCCATGTGATTGCGTGCTCTCTTGATCATCCTGACCGTGGGCTTGAATTGCCCTATGGTGCTGTTGTTCTTCGCGACACCGTTGTCGTAGTGTTGCTTTGGAAAATTGATGACTTGGCGATTTTCACGGCGAGTGCGGAATGTGACTCCTCTGTGGTAGTGGGCTTGGTTGGTATAACGGCGATATGTCTGGCAGACAACGATGTCCGCGGGGAGGCGGCCACCAGCCGCCTCTACTCGCACTGCCTTGTTACCTACGGATATCTGATGATGCCCGAATTCCTGACGCAGGACGTTGACGGTCTCCGGGTAGAAGTCCTCAAGAGAGTGTGTCGCATTGGGGAATGCGTTGGAGTGGGCGGCTCGGGCGTACTCAGGAAGTGCGGCGTTGTCAAGATGAAATGCTGATGTGAGTTCCATGACGACGTCGATGTCACTATCTTGACGGATATTTGTGTCGTTCCGGTACGAGCCTTGGAGATAGACATCGTGGCTCATGTCGTTGGGCCAAGGATGGCGGGAAAATGCGGCCTTGATGACCTCGTAGGTATGGCTGGACTGGCCTGGGGGTACGGCCGCGGCCCATCGGTCAAGGGTTGATTCAGGGATTGGCATGGTTTGTAAAAGCCTCCTGCTCCCACTTTAGAGGATGCGATCAAGCAATTGAGCGGTTTGTAAAGAGGGAATCACAACCGCCGATTCGAGACAACCGGCTCCGACGCCAGCAGACGCCTTAACCCAGTCAGGTCTGGCAGCCCCAAGATCTCCGACAACCCGTCATCCAGCGCCGACCGCGTCGGACAATCCACCATGCCGCACCACGCTGCGCCTCAGCCAGCACGTCTGGCATCTGCGTGACGCCGGCCACGACACCCGGCCCCGCTCTCGGTGCTGGCGTCTTCCGCGGCTCGTGATATGGTTGCCGTGGTGCTGGTGATTAGAGCGCGGCGGCACCACCCGTTCCCATCCCGAACACGGCAGTGAAACGCCGCAGCGCTGACGATACTGGGGGGGCAACCCTCTGCGGAAAATAGGCCATCGCCAGCCCATTGCGAACCGCCCGTCACACGACGGGCGGTTTTGCGTTGGCCGCCTGGCCGCCCGCTTGGCCGTCCGCCGCCAACCAAGGTTCGGCGGCCGACCGCCAGCGGCCCTGTGATATGCTGCTGCCCATCCTGGAAAGGGGGAGGGCGCTGCTTCGGCTGCGCCCCACAGTAAGTTTGACGACAGAAACAACCGAACCGACCACCGTTGAGGCGGCCCCGCCGCCTCCCACTGCTCCCGTAGCCACTGATCCCGCGCCTGCGATGACACCGCCAGCCGAGCTGACGATGGAAGATTTGCTGGCCGAGGAAGGCCGCGAGCCACTGAACCCGCAGCGCGGCGATGTCATTGAGGGCGTCGTCGTGCACTGGAGCGGCACCGCACTGATCGTCGATGTCGGAGCCAAATCCGAAGGGGTCGTGCACTCCGAGGAGATGCGCTCGCTCGACATCTCCGACCGCGATCTGCTCAAGACCGGCGATCCGATCCACGTCTACGTGACGGATTCCGAAGCCGAGGGCGGCACGCTGGAGCTGTCGATCGACCGCGCCCGCGGTGAGCAGGGCTGGCACGAGCTGCAGCGCCGCCACGACGAAGGCGAAGTCTTTGACGGGCGAATCACCGGCAGCAACAAGGGCGGCCTGCTGGTCAACGTCGAGGGCGTCAACGCCTTCGTGCCGCTCAGCCAGATCGTCGGCATCACGGGCGACCGTGAGCAGGCGATCGCGCAGCTCGGCGAATACGAAGGCCGCTCGCTGCGCTTCAAGGTGATCGAGATCAACCGCCGCCGCAATCGCGTCATCCTCTCGGAGCGCGCCGCGGTGCAGGAGTGGCGCGCCGAGCAGAAAGACCGTCTGCTTGACGAGCTGCACGAGGGCGAGATTCGCACCGGCCGGATCACGAGCATCCGACCGTTCGGCGTCTTCGTCGACCTGGGCGGCGCCGACGGACTCGCGCACCTCTCGGAGCTCTCCTGGGAACGCGACGTCGACCCCGAGCTGATGTTCACCATCGGCCAGAACGTCAACGTCTACATCACCAAGATCGACAAAGAGTCCAAGAAGATTGGTCTCTCGATCCGGCGTGCGTCGCCGGAGCAGTGGGACGAAGTGGTCGGCCAGTTCGAGGTCGGCCAGCTGGTCCCGAGCACGGTCACCAAGCTGGTCACCTTCGGCGCATTCGCGCGTCTCGAAGGTCCCGTCGAAGGTCTCGTGCACGTCTCCGAGCTCGCCGACCGGCGCATCACGCATCCGCGCGAGGTCGTCCTCGAGAACGACATCATCCCGGTCAAGATCGTGCGGATCGAGCGGGACCGGCATCGCCTCGGGCTGAGCCTGCGGCAGGCGCGGACCGATGCGGAGCGGGCCGGCTGGATCTTCAACGATCAAGGCGGGATCGCCCGCCTGCCCGATGATGTCGCAGAGCGCTTTGGGGTCGTGCAGGGCGAGGCTCCGGCACCGCCGCCAGCGCCGGTTCAGGTTGCTGCAGCGCCGTCGGCGCCCGCGCAGGACCCGCAAGCCGAGCTGCCGGCGGCGACGACGGCGATGGAAGAGGCGCTACAACGCGCCGGCCTCACCGAGCGCGACTTCGGATCGGGCTCCCGCCGGGACTAGCTTCGCGGCTGGCGGCAGCCGATTCGTTGGCCGCCGCCTTTGGATGGCAGCTCACATCGCGCCTGCATGCTGGCAACCATGCCCGCACGCACGGCGCGGCACGTTATTCACAGACGCTCCACACGGGTAGCTGATACGCTGGCCCGACCTGAGCGAGTGCGCACTGGAGGGCGACATGGCAGACCGGTTTGACAAATTTACCGAGCGCGCCCGCCGTGTTCTGACGCTGGCGCAGGAAGAAGCGCAGCGCTTCAATCACAACTACATCGGCACCGAGCACCTGCTGCTCGGGCTGGTCCGCGAGGGCGACGGCGTCGCCGCCAAAGTGCTCTCGAACCTGGGCGTCGAGCTGGGCAAAGTCCGCTCCGCGGTCGAGTTCATCATCGGCCGCGGCGACCGCGCCGTGCTCGGCGAAATCGGCCTCACGCCGCGTGCCAAGAAGGTGATCGAGCTCGCCGTCGACGAGGCGCGACGGCTCAATCACCACTACATCGGCACCGAGCACCTACTGCTCGGGCTCGTGCGTGAGGGCGAGGGCATCGCCGCAGGCGTGCTTGAGAGCCTCGGCGTCAATCTCGAGCGCGTGCGCGCCGAGACGACGCGGATCCTCTCGCAGAGCGGGCCGCAGACGGCCGGCGCGGGCGCCGGTTCCGGCGCACGCCAGTCGACCCGCACGCCGACGATCGACCAGCTCGGCTTCGACCTCACGGCCGCGGCGCGCGCCGGCGAACTCGACCCGGTGATTGGCCGTGAAAAGGAGATCCAGCGCGTCGTCCAGATTCTCTCGCGGCGCACGAAGAACAACCCCGTGCTGATTGGTGAGCCGGGCGTCGGCAAGACCGCCGTCGTTGAGGGCCTCGCGCAGCAGATCTCCAGTGGCGACGTGCCCGAGACGCTGCAGGGCAAGCGCCTGCTGACGCTCGATATCGGCTCGCTCGTTGCGGGCACCAAGTATCGCGGCGAGTTCGAGGAGCGACTCAAGAAGGTTGTTGAAGAGATCAAGGGCGCCGGCAACTGCGTGCTATTCATCGATGAGCTGCACATGCTCGTCGGCGCCGGCGCCGCCGAAGGCGCGGTGGACGCGGCCAACATCCTCAAGCCGTCACTGGCCCGCGGCGAGCTGCAGACGATCGGTGCGACGACGCTCGACGACTACCGCAAGCACATTGAGCGCGACGCCGCGCTCGAACGCCGCTTCCAGCCGATCGTCGTCGAAGAGCCGTCGGTCAGCGAGACGATCGAGATTCTGCGCGGGATCAAAGACCGCTACGAAGAGCACCACAAGCTGTTGATCACCGACGAGGCGCTGGTCGCGGCGGCCGAGATGTCGTCGCGCTACATCAGCGACCGCGCGCTGCCCGACAAGGCGATCGACCTGATCGATGAGTCGGCCTCGCGGGTGCGGATTCGCCGCTCCTACACGCCGCCCTCGCTGAAAGAGGCCAATGTCGGCCTCGAGGGCATCCGCAAGGAGAAGGAACAGGCGATCGACCAACAGCAGTACGAGTATGCCGCCGACCTTCGGGACCGCGAGCTCAAGCTGACCGAGCGAATCGCTCAGCTCGAGACCGACCTCGACCAGGAGCGCGAACACGAATCGTCGGATGTGCTCGCCGAGGACATCGCCGAGGTCGTCTCGATGTGGACCGGCATCCCCGTGGTGCAGATCGCCACGGAGGAATCCCAGCGCCTGCTGCACATGGAAGAGGACATCCACAAGCGAATCGTCGGCCAGGACGAGCCGATCGTGGCGCTGGCCAAGGCCGTTCGGCGTGCGCGCGCAGGTCTCAAGGACCCGCGCCGACCGATCGGCGTGTTCATGTTCCTCGGCCCCACCGGGGTCGGCAAGACCGAGCTGGCGCGTGCGCTGGCCGACTTCATGTTCGGCTCCGACGACAACATGATCCGGCTTGACATGTCGGAGTTCATGGAGCGCCATACCGTCGCCCGACTGGTCGGCGCGCCTCCGGGATACGTCGGCTACGACGACGGCGGGCAGCTGACCGACACGGTGCGGCGCAAGTCCTACTGCCTGATCCTGCTGGATGAGATCGAAAAGGCGCACCCCGAAGTTTTCAACATGCTGCTGCAGGTGTTCGACGATGGACACTTGACCGACGCCAAGGGTCGGCGGGTCGACTTCCGCAACACGATCATCATCATGACCTCGAACGTCGGCTCGGACCTGATCCGGCGCGAAAACAGCCTCGGATTCGCCGCGCATCTCAACGAGGAGCAGGACGACCGACAGCGCTACGAACGGATGAAGGACAAGGTCCTGACGGAGATGCGGCGGGTCTTCCGGCCCGAGTTTCTCAACCGGGTCGACACCACGCTCGTCTTCCACCCGCTCAGCAAGGCGCACATCCGCCTGATCGTCGACATGATGCTGGCCGAGGTCGATTCGCGCATTCGCGAGAAGCACGTCGAGCTCGACGTCACCGAACCGGCCCGCGACTGGCTCGGCGAGAAGGGCTACGACCCCATCTTCGGGGCGCGACCGCTGCGCCGGGTGATTCAGGAGCGGCTCGAGGACTCGCTCTCGGAAGCGCTGCTGCGCGGCGATTTCGAGGCGGGTGACACGATTCGCGTTGACCTCAGCACTGAGATCAACGAGAACGGCGCCGAGGAGCAGATGCTCCGCTACGAGCGCATCCCCAGGGTCGTCGAGGTCATGCCAATCGAATCCGTGGTGGTCGAGCAAGACTCGGGCGAGGCGGAGCAGCAAGAGGGCGAAGCGATCGTCACCTCCTGAGCGTACGTTGCTAGTGTCGCCCACTTTGATGGCCAGACAGACCGACAGGCTCGCCCGATGAGGGACGCACGTACGCCGGAAACGCACGACCGCTATGTCCTCGCCTTTCGGCAGTTGCAGCGCTCAGGGGCCGGCCACGTCAGCCGAGATGACGAAATACAGCTCGATCAATTCTGGATCGACGGGGACTGCACGCCAGATACGGACGACTGGAAGGCGCAGAACGACGCCGTCGCAGCAGTCTTGACATCGCGCGGCGGCCACATTCGTGGAGTGGGGAAGCTGGAGGATGCGTTGGCACAGCAGGGACTCCCGCGTGAATGGTCCGAGGTGACCTTCTGGGAGCATCTTGATCACGAGCGGATCTTCGTCAGGCCGGTGCGCAAGTATGGCAGGTGGTACCAGTGGGAGCTTGCGCTTCGATCAAGGGTGCATTGCTTAGGCTGTTTCGAGCTCATCTAGGGTTCGTTCGGCGACCACGAGAGGCGGCGTCAATGCTCCGCATTGGGCTATCTGCGTTCCTGCTCGTGATTCTCTCATTCGCTGCTGTTGAGGCTGTAGCCGCTGGCGAAGAAGACGGCACGATGCTAGACATGAGAATCACCGCGCAGCCGCTTGAGGGCGGGCGCATCGAGTTCGGGATTGAATATCTGGGAGAGCGGATTCTGCCGGAGGCCCGGTTCTTGACGCCGGAACTTATCCAGCAACGCGTGGGGGAATGGCTGACGAGCACGGCCGTCCGGATTGTCGGTGTCCCAATTGCACCGCCGGCGCTCGCCGGCGCATCAGGAGCCGAGTCACCGCTGTACCGCGACATTGACGGCGCGTGGGACTTGCCTGGCTTCGGCGTGCCCAGCGAAGAGGTATACGTGGTCGTTCAGCCGCTGGCCGACGGTCGAATCGAGTTCGCGCTTGAACACCAAGGCCAGCGCATCCTGCCGGATGTCCGCTACCTGTCTCCGCGGCTAATCGAGGAGCGGCAGGACGACTGGCTGCGCAGCTCGACAGTCTCGATCACCGCCCGGGTTACGCCTGCAAGAACAATCAGGGACTACAGCGACGAGGTGACCTGGAGCACAGGCGGTGACGTCGCTGAATTGTGCATTCTGACCCGAGTCGGCTTCGCGTCCAACTGGGGGGCTTTCGGGGGAGGGCGACCGACCCAGCCAGAGGAGATCGCCGACCTGGAAGATCTTGTCAGCGACAATGACCATTACTACGATCAAGAGGCGGTCTGGCTCTTCTCGGACGAGCGACATGTGATTTCATCGCGACCGCGTCCATCCCAGGCGTCACGGTACGGTTTCATCGTGCGCGACCTCCAGTGGCGCGCGCCGACCGTCTATTGGGTGGCGGAGTTCAGCTGCGGCGAAGAGGAGAATGAGGGTACAGGAGAAGTAGCCGGCGGTAGCGACAACGCGAATCTCGGGTAGCTGTAGCGGCGTTCCGTTCAGACGGGCCGGGATCGTCGAGTACGTGGCATGTCCAGGCGGTCGAGATCACACCGGTAGAATCCATGCTGGTCGAGCCAGACTCCGGCAAGGCGGAAGAGGAAGGGGGCGAAGCGATCGCCACTTCGTAAGCCCGGTTGCCACTGATGGCCCGCTTGATGACCAGCGGAGGGGGATGTTCGCCCGATGACGGAAGCACGTACGCCGGAAACCCACGACGCCTACTTCGCCCTCTTTCGTCAGTTGCGGCGCTCAGGGAAGGGTCACGCAAGCCGAGCTGACGAAATGCAGCTCGATCAATTCTGGATCGACCGCGACTGCACGCCAAACACGTACGAGTGGAAGGAGAAAAACGACGCAGTCGCATCAATCGTGAAATCGCAAGGCGGCCGGATTAGTGGAGTGATGAAGCTGAACGAGGCGCTGGCACAGCAAGGACTCCCACCGACGTGGTCCGCGGTCACCTTCTGGGAGCATCTTGATCCTGAGCGGATACTCTGCAGGCCCTTGCCGAAGGCCGGCAGGTGGCATCAATGGGAGTTCGCTGTTCGATCGACGGTGCATTGCGTAGGCTGTTTCGAAAATTCCTCTAAGATTCGTGCGGCGACGGCGAGAGGCGGCTTCCATGCTCCGCATTGGGCTATCTGCGTTCCTGCTCGTGATTCTCTCATACGCTGCTGTTGGGGGTGCAGCCGCCAGTGAAGACGGCACGACGATGCTGGACGTGCAAATTACGGCTCAGCCGCTCGAGAACGGGAGCATCGAGTTCGGGATTCAGTACCTGGGAGAGCGGCTTCTGCCGGAAGCCCGGTTCTTGACGCCGGAACTCATCCAACAACGCGTCGGGGAATGGCTCACGAGCACGGCCATTCGAGTTATCGGTGTCCCAACTGCACCGCCAGCGCTTGCGGCCGCAGCAGGAGCCGAGTCACCGCTGTACCGCGACATCGACGGAGCGTGGGACTCGCCTGGCTTCGGCGTGCCTAGCGAAGAGGTGTACGTGGTCGCGCAGCCGCTGGCCGACGGTCGAATCGAGTTCGCGCTTGAACACCAGGGCCACCGCATCCTGCCGGACGTCCGCTACCTGTCTCCGCGGCTCATCGAGGAGCGGCAGGGCGAATGGCTGCGCAGCTCGACGGTCTCGATCACCGCCCCAGTTACGCCTGCAAGGCTAATCAGGGGCTACAGCGACGACGTAACTTGGGGCACAGGCGGTGATGTCGCTGAATTGTGCATTTTGACCCAAGTCAGCATCACAGCTAACTCGCCGTCAACGTGGTCTATCGGGCCAGAGGCACTCGCCTATCTGGAACATCGTGTCAGCGACAATGATCATTATTACGCAGAAGAGGCGGTGTGGCTCTTCTCGGACGAGCGGCATGTGAGTTCAGCGCGACCGCGCACATCGCAGGCGACACGGTACGGATTCATCGTGCGGGACCTAAGTTGGCGCGCGCCGAGCGTGTATTGGGTGGCGGAGTTTACCTGCGGCGGAGAAGCGGATGAGGGCACAGGAGAGATATCCGGCAGTGGCGACAACCAGGAGCTCCAGTAGCTGTAGCGGCGTCTCGTCCACTCGGGTTGGGATCGTCGAGTACGAGCGCGTCCCCCGGGCGGTCGAAGTCACGCCCGTCGAATCCGTGGTGGTAGAGGAAGACCCGGGCGAGGCGGAGCAGCAAGAGGGCGAAGCGATCGTCACCTCCTGAGCCTCCGTTCGCTCCGCGCCTTGGAAGCGCCGCCTTGATGGGGCGTGTATTGCCCTAACAGGCTGCTGAACAAGTCATCGCGTCCGTTCTTGCTCTCCCCCCGCGCAGCGGGGGGAGATGTCCCGTAGGGACAGACGGGGGGCTCCCCCACTCCGCAACGGGTCGCCCCCCTCTGCCTTCGGCATCTCCCCCCGCGAAGCGGGGGGAGAGGGGATCCGACTTGTTCGGAGGCTTCCTACGTCGTCCGGAGCCGGAGCTCGGCTGTTCGCAGACGACTCGGAGGATCGAATGCGGCGGTCACGTCGGTCGCGGGCGGCTGTCGTCTGCCCAGGCCAGCACGCTCTGCAACAGCCCGAGACCCACGAAGAGCATCAGCAGCGATGAGTTGCCGAGGCTGATGAACGGCAGCGGGATGCCCGTGACTGGCAGCAGCCGGATATTGATCGCGACGTTGATGAACACCTGCATCGTGATCATCGTCAGCATGCCGACCGCGAGCAGCTGGCCGAGCGGTTCGGGCGCCTTCCCAACCACGCGCAGGATGCGGAACAGCAGCAACAGCATCAGTGCGAACAGCGCCATCGCGCCCACGAAGCCCAGCTCCTCGCCGAGCACGCTGAAGATGAAGTCGGTCGTTTGGATGCGCACGAAGTCGAGCTGGGTCTGCGTGCCCTGCGTCAGCCCCTGGCCCCACAGACCGCCCGAGCCGACCGACGTCTCAGCCTGGATCACGTTGAAGCCGGCGCCCTGCGGGTCGGTCGTGGGGTCGATGAAGGCGCGAATCCGGTCGCGCTGATAATCCTGGACGCCGGCCGCGAGGCCGACAGGAATCATGCAAAGTCCCAGCGCCGCGAGCGTCGCATAGTGACGCAGCCGCGCGCCCGCGAACGCCGTCATCACCAGCCAGAGCGCCAGGAAGACGACCGCGCTGCCCGCGTCGGGCTCGAGGAAGACCAGAAACGCCGGCACTACGGCGATCGCCAGCGACGCAGCGAAGATGCGCCATTCCTGCAGCCGATCGCGATAGTCGGTGAGGAACTTGGCAAGGCCGAGGATCATCATCAGCTTGCCGATCTCGGACGCCTGCACCACGGTGAAGCCGAGATCGAACCAGCGCCGCGCGCCGAACTCGTCGCTGCCGACCAGCAGCACGAGCACAAGCACCAGGACACCGAAGCCGTAGGCGAACCAGCCCAACGTGTCGATCAGCCGGTAGTCGACTCGGGCCATCCCGATCATCAGCAGCGCGCCGACGATCGCGAATGTGATGTGGCGCTGCACCTCGGTCGAGAGCACGATCCCTTCGGCGCCGCGCGGCAGCGAGGCGCTGTAAATCACCAGCGTGCCGTAGACCGTCAGGGCCAGCGCCGCCACGAGCAGCAGCGGGTCGAAGTGGCGCCAGGAGTGGCCCGTCATTCGGGCGACCTCGCGCGAATCTCTCGGAACAGACGCTCGTTCTCCTCGTCCGAGATGTTGATGCGCGCATGGGGCGGCGCGATCGCCGCGTCGATCGCCCCTGAGGTCTCGGCCCAGGCGCGGGCGATCTCGCCCCCGGCGCCCGCGGCGAGGTAGCCCGCGCTGAACTCGAAGAACACGACGATCGCGACCTGCGGATCGTCGAATGGTGCGAACGCGACGAACCAGCCGTGGGTGGGGCCCTCTTCACCGCTGGCCGGCCCGGTCTGGGCGTACTCGGCGGTGCCCGTCTTGCCGCCGATCAACATCTCCGGCAGCGCCACGTAGGCGTCGTGCGAGGTGCCCGCGAGGGTCGACAGCGCCATCCCTTCGCGGATCACGCGCAGATGCTCGGGGTCGATGTCGAGCTGCCGGCGCACGACGGGCTGGAACGGTTGGACGAGGCCGCCGTTGACGTCGCGCACCTCGTAGACGATGCGCGGCTCGAAGACGGTGCCCCCGTTTGCGATCGCCGCCACCGCGACCGCCATCTGTAGCGGCGTGACGGCCACGAAGCCCTGACCGATCGCGAAGTTGTAGGTATCGCCGTCGACCCACGACTCGCCGAACGTCTCCCGCTTGAGCTCCGGATCGGGGATCAGTCCGCCTACTTCGCCCGCGATGTCGATGCCGGTGGGATTGTCGAAGCCGAACTTCCGCGCCCAGGAGGCCAACGCGCGCGGGCCCATGCCCTCGAACTCGACATCGCCGGCGATCGCGCCGTCGGCCAGCGCCGCAGCGATCTGGTCCTGCTCCCACTGGGTGCGCGGCGGCGCGTCGGGATGGCGGTAGGGTGAGCCGCCGGCGAGGTAGAAGAAGTAGACGTTGCTCGACTCCGAGAGCCCGCGACGGAAGTCGTACGTGCCCAGCACCGTGTCGCCGAACCTGTAGACGATGCCGACGTTGTTCTGATTGTGCACGACAAGCTCGCCCGGTGAGTAAATCCGGGTGTCGGGCGTCACGACCCCTTCCGCCAGCGCCGCCGCCCCGGTCACCACCTTGAAGGTCGAGCCGGGCGGGAGCTGGTCGGAGATCGCGTGGTTGCGCAGCGGTTGGCCCGGCTCCTCGAGCAACTCGGTCCACTCCTCCGGCGTCAGCCCGTCGTTGTAGATGTTCAGGTCGTAGGTGGGGATCGACACCAGCGCGAGCACCTCGCCGGTCCGCACGTCGAGCACGACCGAGGCGGCGAACAGCGATGCGCCGATGTTCCGCTCGAGAATCTCCTGCACACGCGCCTGTAGCTCGAGATCGATGGTGAGCACCAGGCTGTGGCCCGGGACGGGGTCCTCGGCATTGAGCACACGCAGCTCACGGCCGATCGCGTCGACTTCGATCTGTCGTCGTCCCGCCGCGCCGCGCAGCACCGACTCGTAGCTCGCCTCGAGGCCCGTCTGACCGATCTTGTCGCTGTAGAGGTAGCGCTCAGCGGCCAGTTCGGCGTACTCCTCCTCAGTGATCCAGTTGACGTAGCCCAGGATGTGCGCGAGCAGCTCGGCGTGCTCATAGCGGCGCTCGGAGACCGTCTCGACCACGATGCCCGGCAGCTCGCGCCTGCGCGTGGTTAGATCGAGCACTGCCGAGGCGCCCGGATCGTCGGAGATCACGAAGGGCAGGAAGGGGTCGTTGCTGGCCTTGCGGCTGAGAATCGCCTGCTCGATCTCCCAGGCCGAAACCTCGAAGACGGCGGCGATCGCCGCGGCGATCCGCGCTTCCTCGCCGTCGGGGATGTCGGCGGCGACGAGCAAGATGCGGTAGGCGGCCTTGTTCTCGACCAGCGGCGTGCCGTCGCGCGCGTAGATCAGCCCACGCGCGGGCGCGAGGTTGAAGCTGCGGACGCGGTTGATGTCCGCTCGCGCGGAATACTCCTCGTGCTTGAGCAGCTGTAGCCGCACCAGCTGCGCAGTCAGGATCCCGAAGAGCAGCAGCACCAGCCCACCGAGCACCCAGACCTTGAGTCGAACGGGAAAGCCCTCAACGGGCGGCTGCAAGGCGCCCGGTACGCGCGCCATCAGATCGGAGCCGCTTCGCGCCGCGGCGCGGCGAGGATCCGCGCGACGGCATAGACGGGGATGCCCAGCACCACGTTCGTCACGATCGAGGGCAGCATCACGTCACGCACCGCCTCAACCCAATTTACGCCCGTGGTTTCGATCTCGACGGCCACCGCCAGCGCGGCAAAATGCGCCACGCTGGCGAACGCGATCAGCAGCAGCACGGCGAGCCAGCGCGGCAGGCTGTGCTGGCCCGACCAGAGCATCGCCGCGAACGCGATCGGCGCCAGCGCGGCCACGCTGACCGCCAGGCCCTGGAAGGCCAGCAGCCCCATGCCGACGCCGGCCAGCGGCGCCGCAACCACGACCTCCTCCGGGTCGCGCAACAGCGCGATGCAGCAGAGCACGACCAACAGCAGGTTGAGCCCGACCCCGAACACCTCGAAGACCGGCGCGATCGACGTCTGGAAGAGGACCAGTAGCACGACCAGGGCGACCAGTACCGGCCATCTCATGGCGTCGCCTGGGCGGTCGCCGGATCGTCCAGATCGATCAGCGGCGGCGGGAAGGTGAGCTGGATCAGCACCTGTTCGAGCTGGTCGAGCGGCGCCAGCGGTTGCAGCCGCACCTCGCGGAATGCCTCTTGCGGGCTGCCCGTGGCCGACGAGACGCGCGCGACCGGCAGGCCCTGCGGCAGCAGACCGTCGAGACCGGACGTGACGAAGATGTGGCCCAGCTCGACCTCGGCGCTCCAGGGCAGCAGTACCTCGAGGTTGCCCAGCGTGTCGCCGGTCGCCACGCTCTCCGTGCGGCTGGGCTGATGCAACACACGGATCGCGCTGTCGGGGTCCGTGATCAGCCGCACGAAGGAGGTATTGGCGCGCACCTCGATCACCCTGCCGACCAGCGTGCCGCCGGCGGCGATGACGGCCATCCCGATTGCGATGCCGTCTTCGCGGCCGCGGTCCAGCCCCACGACGGTGCGCAGGCCGGTTAGGTCGCGGATGATCACGTTGGCGGGCAGCAGCGGCGAGGTGGACTCGGCCTGCACGGCGAGCAGCTCGGCGCGGGCGCGGACCTGGATCTGCAGCTCGCGCTGCCGTGCGATCTCGGCCTCCAGCTGCTCGATCCGCCCGTGCAGCGCGCGGTTCTCCTCCTCCAGCCGGTCGAAGTCGTCGATCTCAGCGAGCAGGTTCGCGATCGGCTCGGCGGCCTGGCGGAGCGCGCGTTGGACCGGCGCGAAGAACGAGGCTGTCTCGTCTTCCACCGGCGCAGCCCAGCCCTGCCAGGAGATCAGCGCCAACAGCGCGACGAGCGCAACGATTGCGAGCGACCATTGCAACCGCGCTCGACCGAACCGCATCGCCTCACCCTAGGATCTGCGCGACGACGCCGACCGCGAATCTACGGTGTTCAGCGCGTCGCGTGCCATCAGCGCCTCGGTGCAGCCACGCACCACGCAGGTCAGCGGAGACTCCGCGACGTATGCCGGGAAGCGCGTCTCCTGCGATACCCGGCGGTCGAGACCGGGTAGCAGCGCGCCGCCGCCGGCGATCGCGATGCCCTGCGTCATCATGTCGGTGACCAGCTCAGCCGGCGTGATCTCGAGTGTGCGTCGCACAGCGTCGACGACGGCCGCGACTGCCCGCGAGATCGCATCGCGCAGCTCCACGGTGCTCACCTCGACCGTCTTCGGCAGCGACGACGAGAGGTCGCGACCGCGGAAGGCGACGGTGCGCTCACGTTCGAGCGGGAACGCCGACGCGCCCTCCAGCTTGATCCGCTCCGCCGTCGCCTCGCCGATCTGCATGTTGTGGACCTGACGCGCGTAGGTCACGATCGCCTGGTCGATCTCGTCGCCGGCCACTCGGATCGAGGTGCTCACGACGATCCCGCCCATCGCGCAGACGGCCACCTCGGTGGTGCCGCCGCCGACGTCGACCACGATGCTGCCGCGCGCGTCGAAGATCGGCAGGCCGGCGCCAATCGCGGCGGCCATCGGCTCCTCGATCAGATGGACCTCGCGTGCGCCCGCGCTTTTCGTCGCCTCGAAGATCGCGCGCTTCTCGACTTCGGTCGCGCCGCTCGGCATCCCCACCATCACCCGCGGGCGACGCAGCCCGATTCCGCTGCGCTCATGCGCCGAGCGGATGAAGTACTGCAACATCCGCTCGGTGACCTCGAAGTCGGAGATCACGCCGTCGCGCAGCGGCCGAACCGCCACGATATGGGCCGGCGTGCGGCCAACCATCGTCTTTGCTTCCGCGCCGATCGCCAGCACGGTGCGGGTCTGGCGGTCGATCGCCACCACCGACGGTTCGTCGATCACGATCCCACGGCCACGCACGGCCACGAGCGTGTTCGCAGTGCCGAGATCGATCCCAATGTCGTGGGAGAAGCGGTTCGCGATCCAGCTCAGAGGGCGCCAAACCATCGCGTGGCTTTCCAGATAGCAGGTCGGGTTCCACGCACGGCGAAAAGCGCGCCATCCGCGCGATCCTTCTTACGATACTCCGTATGGTCGTCTACGACGCGGCCCCGACGGCCGACGCTTACGATGCGGCAACGCTCAGGCGGGCGTCGCTGCCCCCGTCGCTTCGTCTGCTTCGTCCTCCGCCTCAGCTTCTGCCTCCGCAGCCGGGGCTCGCAGCTCCGCCGCCGCCGCGTCCGGATCGTCCAGGGCGGCGAGCAGTCGCGCCTCGTCCCATACCGCGACGTTCAGCTCGTTCGCCTTCGCCAGCTTGCTGCCGGCCGCTTCGCCGGCGACCAGCGCCGTTGTGCTCTTGCTCACGGCGCCCGACACGGCGGCGCCCAGACGCTTGAGCGCGGCCTGCGCCTGCGGGCGGCTCATCGAGTCGAGCCGGCCCGTGATCACGAAGCGAAAGCCATCCAACGGGGTCGCGTCCGGCGTCGCTTCGAGCTCGAGCTCGTGCTTGACCCCGGCCTCGATCAGCCGCCCCGCGAGCTTCTGGTTGCCCTCGTCGGCCGCCCACTCCACGATGCTCGCAGCGATCACCTCGCCGACGCCGTCGACCGACGCGAGCGTCTCGACTTCCGCCTCGAGCACCGCGCTGAGCGACCCGAAGCGCGTCGCCAGCAGCGTCGCTACCTCGCCGCCGACATGACGGATGCCGAGGCCGGTGAGCAAGGCCGGGAGGCCGCGCTGCTTGCTGGCCTCGATCGCGGCGAACAGATTCTCCAGCGCCTTGCCCGGGACGCGCTGCTCGCCATCGGCCTTGCGCTTCGGTTTGACGCCGAATTGCTCGCTGGTCCCCAGCCTGTCGCGGCGCTGCGGCAGCTCGTAGATTTCCGCCACGTTGTGGAGATGGTCCTTCTTGATCAGCCAGCCGATGCGCTTCTCCCCCAGCCCTTCAATGTCCATCGCGCCGCGCCCGGCGAAGTGCTCGATGCTGCGCTGGAGCACTGCGGGGCACTGTGGGTTCTTGCAGTAGAACATCGCGTCGCCCTCGTCGCGCGAGACTGCCTTCGGGCATGCGGGGCACACCGCGGGCATCTGCCAGGGCTCCGCATCTTCGGGGCGGCTGGCCAGAATCGGCCCGACGACCTGCGGGATCACTTCACCCGCGCGGCGCACCACCACGGTGTCGCCCTCGCGGACATCTTTGCGGTGGATGTCGTCGAGATTGTGCAGCGTCGCGTGCTCCACGGTCACGCCGCCGACGCGGACCGGCTCGAGCTCCGCGTAGGGATTGAGACTGCCGGTGCGTCCGACGTTGATCAGGATGCGCTTCAGCAGCGTCGTCGCCTCCTGCGGCGGGAACTTCCAGGCGATCGCCCAGCGCGGCTCGCGTCCGACGATGCCCAGGTCCGCCTGGAGCCGGAGGTCGTCGATCTTGACCACCACGCCGTCCATGTCGAAGGGCAGATCGTCGCGCCGCCGCGTCCAGCGTTCACACGCCGCGACGACCTGCTCGAGGTCGTCATAACGAGCGGCGCGCGGCGATGTCGGCAGGCCCATCCGCTTGAGCCAGGCCAGCGTCTCCCAATGTGTGGCCGGGGGCTCGCCGCCTTCCGCCCAACCCAGCTGGTAGATCGCGATGTCCAGCGGCCGCTGCGCGGTGACCCGCGGGTCCTTCTGCCGCACGCCGCCCGCAGCCGCGTTGCGCGGGTTGGCGAAGAGCCGCTCCGGCTTGCGACCCTCGCTGACCCGCTGCTCATTGCTCTCCGCGATGCGCTGATTGAGCTGCTCGAAGCCCGCCTTGGGCATGAAGACCTCGCCGCGCACCTCGAAGCGCCGCGGCGGGTCGCCCTTCAGCTCGTGCGGTACTGAGCGAATGCGGCGGATGTTCGGCGTCACATCCTCGCCGCGGCGGCCGTCGCCGCGCGTCGCGGCCTGCACCAGCCGGCCGTCCTCGTAGACCAGCGCGATCGCGAGACCGTCGATCTTTGGTTCGGTGACCCACGTGAACGACTCGCGGTCGAGCAGCCGCGAGGCGCGCCCGTGCCACTCGAGCAGCTCATCGGCGTTGAAGGCGTTGCCCAGACTGAGCATCGGCAACGGATGCTCGACCACCGCAAAGGTCGTCTCCTCGACCTCCGCGCCGACCTGCTGGGTGGGGCTGTCGGCCGTCACGAGCTCGGGGAAGCGCTGCTCGAGCTCCTTCAGCTCGCGAAACAGCGCGTCGAAGTCCGCGTCGCTGATTTCGGGGTCGTCGTCGACGAAGTAGCGGCGGTTGTGATGGCGGACGAGTTCGCGCAGCTCCTCGACGCGATTGCGCGCGTCGATTCGGACGCTGTCACCTGTCGGGCGCTCTACAGAAGCCATCAGAATCGAGTATATGGAGGAACCGACCGTGCTGGTAGCCTTAAATCATCGTGGTTGACCTTGACGAACTAGACGGCCTTGCCGACTTGGGCGAACTCGACGTCGTGATCCTGGATTACGACGCAGGGAATCTGCGCTCGGTCGTGCGCGCCGTCGAGCGCGTCGGCGCCAGGCCCGAGGTCGCCTCCGTCCCCGCCGCGCTCGACAACGCCGACGTGGTGATCCTGCCCGGCGTCGGAGCGGCTGCCGACACCATGCGCAACCTGCGCGAACGCGACCTCGTTGAGCCGCTCCGCGAGTACATCGCCGCCGCCCGACCGTTCCTCGGCGTCTGCATGGGCCTGCAGGCCCTGATGACGGCATCCGACGAGGGCGGCGACCACGCCTGCCTGGACGTGCTGCCTGGCCGCGTTGTGCGCTTGCCCTCGGGGCAGAAGGTGCCGCACATGGGCTGGAACCGCGTCTGGCCGCAGCGCGAGAGCTCGCTGTTCGACGGCATCCCGGCGGGCAGCTACTTCTACTTCGTGCACTCCTACTACTGCGACCTCAGCGACGCCGGCGACATCTTGGCCACGACCGACTACGGGGTCTCCGTGACCGCGGTCGTGCAGCGCTCCAACCTCGTCGCGACCCAGTTTCACCCCGAGAAGAGCGGCGCCTACGGGCTCCGCGTCTACCGCAACTTCCTCAGCAACGTGCTGACCAGCGTGCCGACCAACCTGACGACCGACATGCCGACCAACGTGGCTGAGGCGCGATGATCGAGGTACTCCCCGCGATCGACATCCGCGGCGGCCGCTGTGTGCGTCTCGTGCAGGGTGACTACGAGCGCGAGACGGTCTTCGATCAGGACCCCGTGGCCGCCGCTCGACGCTGGGTCGACGAGGGCGCAACCCGGCTGCACGTGGTCGACCTCGACGGGGCCCGCGAGGGCCGAGCGGTCAATGCCGACGCCGTCGAGCGAATCGTCGGCCTCGGCCTGCCCGTGCAGATCGGCGGCGGCATCCGCGAGATGGCGACCGTCGAGCGCTACCGCGCCGCCGGCGTCGCGCGAATCATCCTCGGCACCGCAGCGATCTCCGACCCCGCGTTCCTCGCCGTGGCTCTCTCGGACGGCGGCGCGGATGTCGTCGTCTCGGTCGACGCCCGCGGCGGTGAAGTCGCGATCGAGGGCTGGACCGAGACCAGCGGGCGCGACGCGGTCGAACTCGCCCGCCAGCTCCAACAGGCCGGCGTGGGACGATTGATCTACACCGATATCGCCAGCGACGGCATGCTCGGCGGCCACGACGAGGCGGCGCTCGCGCGAATCGCTTCGGCGGTCTCGATCCCTGTGATCGCCGCCGGCGGCATCGCAAGCCCCGAACAGATCTGCGCCCTGCGCGAAGCCGGCGCGGCCGGTGTCGTGCTGGGACGCGCGCTCTACGACGGACGCCTCACGCTTGCCGGCGCGGTCGCCGCGGCGGTAGCGCCGACATGCTGACCACGGGCTAACCAAAGCTGACCGAATGCTGAACAGATGCTGACCAAACGAATCATCGCCTGCTTCGACGTCGCCGACGGACGGATCGTCAAGGGCATCTCGTTCGTCGAGCTGCGCGACGCCGGCGACCCCGTCGAGATGGCCGCCGTCTACGATCACGAAGGCATCGACGAGCTCGTCTTTCTCGACATCACCGCGTCCCACGAGGCGCGCAACACCGTTGTCGACATGGTCCGTCGCACCGCCGACCGCGTCTTTATCCCGTTCACCGTCGGCGGCGGGCTGCGCACGACGGACGACATGCGCCTGATGCTCGAGTCGGGCGCCGACAAGATCACGATCAACACCGCCGCCGTCGAACGCCCCGAGCTGATCGGCGAGGGTGCGCAGCGCTTCGGCAGCCAGTGCATCGTCGTCGCGATCGACGCCCGGACCGAAGCCGACGGCAGCATGCAAGTCTACACCCACGGCGGCCGTCGCCCCACCGGTCGCGACGCGATCGGGTGGGCGCGTGAGGTCGTCGAGCGCGGCGCGGGCGAAATCATGCTGACCTCGATGAACACCGACGGCCACCAGCACGGCTACGACATCCCGCTGACGCGCGCCGTCTCAGATGCCGTTGAGGTCCCGGTGATCGCCAGCGGGGGCGCCGGCGACTCGCAACACATGATCGACGCGATCCGCGACGGCCATGCCGACGCAGTGCTGGCGGCGAGCATCTTCCACTTCGGCACCCACCGCATCGCCGACGTCAAGGCGCAGATGCAGCAGGCCGGCATCCCGGTACGAATGGAGCACGTGGACTATGACGACGTCCTCTGAGCAGCTGCCCGACCTCAAGTACGACGCCAACGGGCTGATCGCCGCGATCGTGCAGCACCACGAGAGCGGCGAGATCCTGATGCTCGGCTACATGGACGCGGAGGCCCTGCGCCGCACGCTGGAGAAGCAGCTGGTCACGTTCTGGAGCCGCAGCCGCTCCGAATACTGGACGAAGGGCGAGACCAGCGGCAACGTCCTGCGCCTGCACAGCATTCACAAGGACTGCGATGTCGACGCGTTGCTGGTCCGCGCCGATCCCGCCGGCCCCACCTGCCACACCGGCCACAACTCCTGCTTCTACCGCAGCCTCGACGAGGACTGATCCGCGGCCGGGCCGCCGGAGCGCCGTCAGTGGTGGGGAACCCAGCGTCAGCGACAGCTGCACCGCAACTACGCCGCGGCGTCGGCTTCGCGCTCCAGCTCGAGCGCTGACTCCATCGCGACGATCGCCAGATCGATCTGTGCGGGCTCCGGCTCGCGCGTCGTCAGCGCCTGCAACCACAGATTTGGCGCGAACAGCCAGGCGACGATCGCATGGTGCCGGTACTTCCCGCCCAGGCGGATCATCTCGTAGGCGATCGCCACGATGACGGGGATCAGCGCGATCCGGCTGACCAGCCGCAACCACAGCGGTGGGTTGCCCAGGGCCAGGAACACGATGAACGCGACGATCACCAGCGCGAGCAGGAACGACGTGCCGCAGCGCGGATGCGCGCGGCTGTAGCGCGAGACGCGTTCGCGCGTGAGCTGATCGCCCGCCTCCCAGGCCGCGATCGTCTTGTGCTCGGCCGCGTGGTACTGGAACGTCCGCCGAATGCTTGGCACGCGCCCGATCAACTGCATGTAGCCGAGCAGGATCAGCAGCCGCAGGACGCCCTCGGCGATCGGCGAGACGATCGCCGGCGCCGCCGTGCTCTCGATCCAGTGCGTCGCAAGGACCGGCAGGACGAACAGCAGCCCGATCATCAGGCTCAGCGCGAGCGCCATCGCGACCAGCCCATCGGCGCCCGTCTCGCCGTCCGGCTCCAGGTCCTCTTCCGGCGGCGGCTCGATGCCGTGGGCCAGCTGCGCCTCCTGCACCCGCTCCTCGAGACGCGCCAGGCGCGCCTGCAGCCCCGTTGTCTTCGTCTGCGTGGCGACGCGCGAGGCGAACATCAGCGCCCACAGACCGACCTGCAAGGTCTCGCCCAGCGTCAGCACGCCGCGTAATAGGGGAATCCGTCGGGCGCGCGTCGCGGAGGTGACGCCGAGCTCGCGACTGCGCGAGATCAGCGAACCGTCGGGGCGTCGGCAGACGACGACCGCATGACGCGGCCCGCGAATCATGATCCCCTCGACCACGGCCTGGCCGCCGTAGCCCACGGCTCCGCTGCGCGCGGGCTTCTGGTCCGTCAGGGACGGTTCAGACATGTTCAGAATATAGGTGATCGCCCACGGTACGTATTGCGACGCGTCCTCGGGGACGGCGAGGTGGGCGGCGAACTCGCGCGCCTACTCGGCGTCGGCGCTGATGCCGTAGCGGCGGCGGAAGCGCTCAACCCGGCCCGCGGTGTCCACGATCCGCTGCTCACCGGTGTAGAACGGGTGGCAGGTGCTGCAGACCTCGATCCGGATCTCTTCCTTGGTCGAGCGTGTCTGCCAGCTTTGCCCGCAGCCGCAGCGCACCGTTGCGTCGACGTATTTGGGGTGAATCTTGGCTCTCATGCCGTCCCCCTCACACAGACTCTGCGACGACGGGGAGCACGCTGACCTTCTTGCGCCGACCGCGCGCGTAGGGCGAGAACTTGACCTTGCCGTCGGCCAGCGCGAACAGCGTGTGGTCGCGACCGACGCCGACCTGGTCGCCGGCGTGGATGCGGGTGCCGCGCTGGCGGACGATGATCCCGCCGGTGCGCACGAGCTCGCCGTCGAATAGCTTCACGCCCAACCGCTTTGCATTGCTGTCGCGACCGTTGCGCGAGGAGCCAACGCCCTTCTTGTGAGCCATGTCTATTCCTCCACGTCCGCGACGCCCTCGGCGTCATCGGTTGGCACCTCAGCCTCGACAGTCTCAAGAGCCTCGACGGGACGCGTCCGCGGCTCGCTCTTCCACGAGCGGTCGCCGAGCGCGATCTGCGAGATTCGCAGGTCGGTCAGATGCTGTCGGTGGCCGCGCAGCTTGCGGTAGCGCGTCTTGTTCTTGTACTTGAAGACGAGAATCTTCTTGGCCCGCCGCTGAGCGGCGATCTCGGCCGTCACCGACGCGCCCTCGACGAGCGGGGCGCCGACGGCGACTGCACCGACATCGTCGCGCACCAACAGCACGTCGTCGAAGGTGATCTCGTCGCCGTCAACGCCGTCGAGCCGCTCCACAGCGAGCCGTTGGCCGGGCGACACTCGATACTGCTTGCCGCCGGTTCGGATGACGGCGTAAACGTCTCTGCTCATGTTTGTCCTCAGCTGGGGAACTCTATCAGCGTAGGCCGCGGGCGGCGTGGGTCAAGCGGTGGTGGGGCTGTCAGACGCCCGTCTGTTCATCGCCCGACTGGTAGCGGTTGGAGTTGCCGCCCCAGGCGAGGCCCGGCTTCGGAGGCATCAGCGGCCCGCGCTGCGCGTCGTCGCCGCTCGGTTCGCTCGGCGCGGCCGGCGCCGCTGGCTCGGGCGGCGGCTGCGCGGGCGCCTCAGGTATAGCGTCGCCCGGCTGCCAGGCCAGGATCGCGCGCAGTCCGTCGCCTTCAAGCGTCTCGCGGGTCATCAGCGTCGTCGCCAGCAGATCGAGCTGCTCGCGATTGCGGCGCAGGATCGTGCGAGCGCGGTCGCGAGCGCGGTCAATGATCTCGCGCAGCTCTTCGTCGATCAGCTCGGCGATCTTCTCCGAGTAGTCGCGCTGCTCGGAGATGTCGCGCCCGAGGAAGACCATCGTCTCCTTCTTGCCGAAGGTGCGCGCCCCGAGCCGCTCGCTCATGCCCCACTGGGTGATCATCGCGCGCGCGATCTGCGTGACCTTCGAGAGGTCGTCGTGCGCGCCGGTCGTCATCTCGCCGAACACAACCTCCTCGGAGGCGTGGCCGCCGAGCGCCGAGGCCATGAAGCCTTCGTAGTAGCTCTTGCTCGCCAGCCGGTGCTCGGACTCGGGCAGGTAGCGCGTGTAGCCGCCGGCCATGCCGCGCGGCACGATCGTGACCTTGTGCACCGGGTCATGCCCGGGGATGTGCGCCGCGACCAGTGCGTGGCCGGCCTCGTGGAACGCCACCACTTCGCGCTCGCGGCCGACCAGCAGCCGGCTCTTGCGCTCGGGGCCCGCCATCACGCGGTCAACGGACTCTTCGATCTCCGATTGCGTGACGCGCTTCTTGCTCCGGCGCGCGGCCAGAATCGCTGCCTCATTCAGCAGGTTGGCCAGTTCAGCGCCCGAGAACCCGGGCGTCTCCCTGGCGATCGTGCGGAGGTTGACCTCGTCCGAGAGCGGCTTGCCGCGCACGTGGACAGCCAGGATCGCCTCACGGCCTACGACGTCGGGCGCATCAAGGATCACGCGGCGGTCGAAGCGGCCGGGCCGCAGCAGCGCCGGGTCGAGAATGTCCGGCCGGTTGGTCGCGGCGACGACGATCACGTTCGAATTGGTGTCGAAGCCGTCCATCTCGACGAGGATCTGGTTCAGCGTCTGCTCGCGCTCGTCGTGACTGCCGCCCACGCCTGCGCCGCGCTGACGGCCGACCGCGTCGATCTCGTCAACGAAGACGATGCACGGCGCGTTGCGCTTGGCCTGTTCGAACAGGTCGCGCACCCGGCTGGCGCCGACCCCGACGAACATCTCGACGAATTCTGAGCCGGAGATGCTGAAGAACGGCACGGCCGCTTCACCGGCGACGGCGCGGGCCAACAGCGTCTTGCCCGTACCGGGCGGGCCGACCAGCAGCACGCCGCGCGGAATCCGCGCTCCCAGCGAGGCAAAGCGCTCGGGGAACTTGAGGAACTCGACGACCTCCTGCAGCTCCTGCTTGGCCTCATCGGCGCCCGCGACATCATTGAAGGTCACGGTCGGTCGGTTGGCCGTGACCAACCGCGCCTTGCTCTTGCCGAACGACATCGCCTGCGAGCCCTGGCCCTGGGCGTGGCGGAAGAGGAAGAAGAAGATGATCCCGAAGATCAGGATGAAGGGCAGGAAGTTGATCAGCAGCCCGCCGACCACGCTGCCGAAACCGCCCGATCCGCGCACTACCACCTCGGGGAACCCTTGCGAGGTGATGTCAACGCCGTGGCTGCTGAAGAACTCGAACACGTCCCACGGTTGGGAGGGCGTGTTGGCCGAGGTCGAGCCGCCGTTGTCGCGATAGTCGAGCGTGACCTGGTTGGGCGAGACGCGGATCGACTCGATCTGGCCGAGATCACGCTCGATCAGGCTGAGCAGATCCTCGCCGCCGCCGCCGGCGAGCGGGACCGTCTGCGAGCTTCCGCCGCCACGGCCCAGGATCGCGTACACGACGACGATCAAGACGATCAGGATCAGTCCGTAGACGAGAAAGTTGCGTCCGCGACCACCCATATCCAGCGCCTCCCACGGAATCCATGGCGCGCATCGCGCCGCGACGCCAACCAACCATCGTTGCGAGCATACCGTAGCGATCCCCGACCGGCCCGCGTGTTCACGACCTCACAAGATCCGCAAAATTTCCGCCTTCGACGGTCGCCACGCCGCTCCGTCCGCGCCACGCGAATGTCAACTCACGAGGCATCACGGCGCATCACCGGGCGGCCCCGCGAACTAGAGTCGCCCGATGGTCACCAAGCCCACGCGCCGACACGAGCTCCGGCACTGGCGTGCCGGCGCGACGATCGTCGTCGGCGCCGACGAGGTGGGCCGTGGTCCCTGGGCCGGGCCGCTCGTCGTCGGCGCGGTCGCGCTCGCGCCGCGCTCGCGACCGAGGTGGCTCAGCCGCGTTCGCGACAGCAAGGCGCTCAGCGCCGCCGCTCGCGAAGCGCTCGCGCCCCTGATTCAGGCCGACGCCGCGGCGACCGCACTGGGCTGGGTGCCCGCCGCCGAGCTGGACGCGCTCGGCCTCGCCGCCGCCCTTCGGCTTGCGTACCGACGCGCCCTTTCGGGCCTTAGCGCCGACCCCGATATTGTGTTGGCCGACGGCTCCGACCGTCTGCGCCTGCCCTGGCCGACCGAGATGGTGGTGCGCGGCGACGCGCGCGTCGCCTCGATCGCGGCCGCCTCGATCATCGCGAAGGTCGCTCGTGACGCCTACATGGTGGAACTCGACGCGCAGTTTCCTGAGTTCGGCTTTGCACGTCATAAGGGCTATGGCACCGCGCAACATCGCGCCGCGCTCGAAGCCCACGGTCCCTGCGCCGAACACCGCCGCTGCTTCGCGCCCGTCGCGCAGGCGCTCCAGTTCGCGCCGCGCGCCCCCGCGACGCCCGCCCTCGTCGGCTGACCGACGGAAAAAGTCGCTCGGGCAGGCCGGCGAAACGTTGGCCGCCGACTGGCTGCGCGCTCGCGGCTACCGGATCCTCGAGCGCAACTACCGCCGCCCCTGGGGTGAGGCCGACATCATCGCCCGCGATCGCCACGGCGTCACCGTGGTCGTCGAGGTCCGCACCCGCCGTCACGCCCGCTACCACTTCGAGGCGCTCGAGTCGGTCGGCGCGCGCAAGCAGCATCAGCTGCGCCGCATCGCCCGCGGGATGTTGGCCGAGCGCGAGCGCCACTTCGACATCCGGATCGACGTGATCGTGATCGGCGGCGACGCCGACGGCCGGCTGCATGTGCTCACGCACGTCCGCAACGCCGTGGAGGACGTCTGAGCGTCACGTGGGCTGATGGGGGCCGATGGGATTGACACGGGTATCCTGAGACGACGATGCCCATCTACGAGTACCACTGCGCCGCCTGCCGGCGCGGCGTCGAGGTCTTTCAACGCCGCACCCGCTCCGAGGGCGATACGCCGCCTGCGTGCCCCGAATGCGGCGCGGCCGCGCTCGAGCCCCGTTTCTCGCGCTTCTCCGCGCGCTCCGATCTGTCATTCGCCGGCTTCGGCACGATGGATGACGTCGACGACGAGGACGACGAGTCGGTCGCCGCGTGGCGCCAGTCCGTCGGCGCTGCCGAGGAGCTGCCCTTCGACCTGTAATGTGACCCTGCGGACGAGGTGACCCATGCCGATCTACGAATACCGCTGCCCCAAGTGCCGCTCGATCACCGAGGCCTTCCACCGCTCGCTGGAGCGCGCCGCGACGCCGGCCTGTGAGCAGTGCGGCGCCGATGGTCTGCAGCGCGCCGTCTCGCGCTTCGCCACGCCCAAGACCGAGTCACAGGTGCTCGAGCAATACGGCTCCCCCGGTCCTGGCGCAGGACCCGACGCCTACCGTGACCCGCGCCAGATCGGCCGCTGGGCCGAGCAGCGCTTCGAGGAGATGGGCGTCGAGATGCCCAGCGAGGCCAAGCAGATGATCGACGCCGCGCGCACCGGCGAACTTCCGGCCCCGGTCAAGGATCTCTGACGCGCGCTACGCTTGGCGGGCAGGAGGCGCGCCATGGCAACCCCAGCCGGCGAGTCGGATGGCTTGCCCACGTACTACGAGGTCCGGCAATTGAGTCCGGTCGAGGGGGAGCGAATCCTGCGAGGGTTCGCGGAGTACACACGCCATCGGGAGTATTTTCAGAGTCGTCGAGATGATCTCCACGAGGAACACCCGGGCAAGTGCGTGATCGTCTACGGAGACAATGAGCTCTTGATTGGCGACGATTACTTCGAGATGCGCCATCAGATCGACGATGAGCTGCTGAGCACCGCCTTCATCTGGCACTTGACGGACGTGATCCAGATACCCAGTTTTTGGCTCGATGAACGATCCGCCGCGAATTTCAGTCTGGATTGATTCGCCCGCGACGAGCGTGGGCGCACTGGGGTGGCCGCTGGCTGGCCGCGCGTTCGTTGACGTGACCGTCACGCATGCGGGCCGGATCTGGTTCGAGAGCTTTCTTGTTGATACCGGCGCTGATCTGACGATGATCAGCGCCGAGGGGGCCGCACAGCTGTTCGGCGATGCGTACTACTCAATCGATTTCGCCCGCGATCCGAATCGGGTAGTCATCCGGGGCATCACCGAGAATCTGCGTTGTGCCACGCGTGAGCTGAGTCTGTCCTTCCGAACCGAAGCGGGGATCCCGCTTGTGCTGCGCGCGCCCGTCCTGATTCCGGAGATGCGGGAGACGCCGGCCGGCGCGCCCGGTCGCTCGCCGCCCAGCCTGCTTGGGCGCGATCTGCTCGGCGCCGGAGCGCTCACGCTCGCGTTTCGCCTGCCCGCTGAGCTGTACTTCAGCAACGTCCCCAGCGGAGTTCAGCTGTAGCGCAGCGCAACTCGGCTTAGTGTCCCGCGGCGCATTGCCCAACTGATTGAGGCTCGATAAGGTGCGGTCTGCCCGCGTGCGCCCCGACCTCTGCTCCGGTCGCCGTGCGCCCCGCGCAGGGTCCGCCTACCGCTCCATTGATGTCCGGCTGAGGGGAACCGAATGACCATTCTGATCATCGCACTGATTGCAGCCGCGATCGCGCTGCTCTTCGCTGCCGTGCGCGCCCGCGACGTGCTGGCCGAAGACGAAGGCAACGAGGCGATGCGCCGCATCGGCAAGGCGATCCAGCTCGGCGCCGCGACCTTCCTGAGGCGGGAGTACACCTTCATCGCCGTCTTCGTCGCCGTCGTCTTCGTGGTCCTGCTGCTCTTCATCGACATCGATCTGCTCGACAAGTTTGCCGGCAGCAATCAGCGCTGGACCTCGATCTCCTACCTCGTCGGCGCGATCCTCTCAGCCTCCGCCGGCTACCTGGGCATGCTGATTGCGGTCCGCGCCAACGTCCGCACCGCGGCGAAGGCCCAGCAGGGTCTCAACCCGGCACTCCGCACCGCCTTCAACTCCGGCACCGTGATGGGCATGACGGTGGTCGGCCTCGGCCTGCTCGGCCTCGTGATCATGTACCTGATCTGGCAGGACTACCGTCCGCTCGCCGGGTTTGCCTTCGGCGCCTCTTCAATCGCGCTCTTCGCCCGCGTCGGCGGCGGCATCTTCACCAAGGCTGCCGATGTCGGCGCCGACCTGGTCGGCAAGATCGAGGCCGGGATTCCCGAAGACGACCCGCGCAATCCCGCCACGATCGCCGACAACGTCGGCGACAACGTCGGCGATGTCGCCGGCATGGGCGCCGACCTGTTCGAGTCGTATGTCGGCTCGATCGTCGCCACCATGGCCCTCGCGACCGGCGCAGCCACGCTGTTCGCCACCGACATCGTCGGCTGGAAGGACAACCTCTTCGTCCTGCCGATGCTGGTCGCCTCGATCGGGATCATCTCGGCGGTGCTCGGCACCTTCCTGGTCCGCACCGGTGAAGAGGCCGATCAGGGCCGGCTGCTCTGGGCGCTGCGCGCCGGCGTCTTCGGGGCCTCCGGGCTGGTGCTGTTGGGCACCGGCATCGCGGTCGCCGTGATGGGGCTCGAGGTCGAGTTCTTCCTCGCCATCCTGGTCGGACTGATCGCCGGCCAGGTCATCGGCACCGTCACCGAGGGCTTCACCTCCTCAGAAGGCTTCGCGTTGGCCGGCCGGCGCTACAGCCCAACCGTCAACCTCTCCGCCCAGGCGCAGTCCGGCACGGGCCCGATCATCATCGGCGGCCTCAGCCTCGGGATGATGTCGACGCTGGTTCCGCTGATCACCATCGTCGTGGCGATCGTGATCTCGTTCGAGCTTGCCGGCTTCTACGGCGTCGCGCTCGCCGCGGTCGGGATGCTCGCGCCGCTCGGCGTGACGCTTGCGACGGATGCCTATGGCCCCGTCGCCGACAACGCCGGCGGCATCGCCGAGCAGGCCGGGCTCGACCCTGAGGTCCGCGAGCGCACCGACGCGCTCGACCAGCTCGGCAACACCACCGCGGCGACCGGCAAGGGTTTCGCGATCGGCTCCGCAGCGCTGACCTCGCTCGCGCTGCTCGCCACCTACGCCATCACCACGGGCATCACCGTGTTCAACCTGCTCGAGTACCAGGTCCTGATCGGGATTCTGATCGGCGCCCTGATGCCGTTCGTCTTCTCCGCGCTCTCGATGGGCGCGGTTGGCCGCGCGGCCGAGGCGATGGTCCAGGAGGTCCGCCGCCAGTTCCGCGAGCATCCCGGGATCATGGACGGGACGGAAGAGCCCGACTACGAGCGCGCGATCAGCATCTCGACCGACGGCGCCCTGCGGGAGATGATCATCCCCGGCCTGCTCGCCGTGATCGTGCCGATCTTCGTCGGCGCGGTGATCGGCGCGGAGTCGCTGGGCGGCCTGCTGATCGGCTCGATCGCTGCTGGCTCGATGCTGGCGATCATGATGGCCAACGCCGGCGGCGCCTGGGACAACGCCAAGAAGTACATCGAGGAAGGCCACTTCGGCGGCAAGGGTTCCGACGCCCACTCCTCTGCCGTGGTTGGCGACACCGTCGGCGACCCGTTCAAGGACACCTCCGGCCCGTCGCTCAATATCCTGCTCAAGCTGATGTCGATCGTCGCCGTCGTCTTCGGCCCGCTCTTCCTCTAGCCGCTTCCCGCTCCCCCGCTACGCCGGGGGAGCGGCTACGCGTTCCTTCCGAGGGCTTCCACGCGTCGCAGGGGAGCCCTCGCCTACGCCTCAGTGCTCTCGCCGACCCGCTCGCGGAGCTGCGCCTGCACCGCGCGACCCGCATTGCCCGTAGCCAGCGTCGTCAGCACGCCGCCGATGATCAGCCCAAGCACGAGTCCGATCACGAATTTCACTGCCCACCCGTCCTCCCCTGGTGTCCCGGTCGCGAATGGTCCGAACCTATGCCCCGCGTTGCCTACGCGTCAACGCGCCGATTGTGGCCGGTGCGCCGCCGCAATAGCGTGAGTGACACCCGCGGCGCGCAACCGGCGCGTGTTGCCTACCCGCTCCCGTTGCCGAGGCGCCCAATGACCACCACCGACCACGCCGATGCACCTGACGCACAGGTCAGCATGGACACGCTCGTGTCGCTCTGCAAGCGACGCGGCTTCGTCTTCCCGGCCAGCGAAATCTACGGCGGCTTCGGCTCGACCTACGACTACGGACCGCTGGGCGTCGAGCTCAAGCGCAACATCAAGGACGCCTGGTGGCGCTCGATGGTGCGCGAGCGCAGCGACATCGTCGGCATCGATACGGCGATCATCCAGTCGCCGCGCGTCTGGGAGGCCAGCGGTCACGTCCAGAACTTCAGCGACCCGATGGTCGACTGCCGCGAATGCAAGGGTCGCTTCCGCGCCGATCACCTCGAAGGCGACGCCTGCCCGACCTGCGGGGCGACCGGCTCCTTTACCGAGGCGCGCGAATTCAACCTGATGTTCCGCACTCACGTCGGCCCCGTCGAAGACGCCGCCGCCACTGCCTACCTTCGGCCCGAGACCGCGCAGGGCATCTTCATCAACTTCGAAAACGTGCTCGGCGCGACCCGCCGCCGCCTGCCCTTCGGCATCGCCCAGCAGGGCAAGTCGTTCCGCAACGAGATCACGCCCGGCAACTTCATCTTCCGCACTCGCGAGTTCGAGCAGATGGAGATGGAGTTCTTCGTCGACCCGGCCGAGTCCAACGAGTGGTACGAGCGCTGGATCGAGCTGCGCGAGGCCTGGTACCACGACCTGGGCATCCGCCCCGAACACCTGCGCCGCGATGTCCATTCGCCCGAGTCGCTCTCGCACTACTCCGCGGGCACGACCGACCTGCAGTACCGCTTCCCGTGGGGCTGGGACGAGCTCGAAGGCATCGCCAATCGCACCGACTTCGACCTGACCCAGCACGGTGAATCATCGGGCAAGCGCCTCGACTACTTCGACCAGGCCGCCGACAAGCACGTCATCCCACACGTGATCGAGCCCGCGGTCGGCGTCGACCGGATCATGCTCGCGCTGCTGTGCGACGCCTACCGCGTGATCCCCGACGAGAAGGGCGACGCGCGCGTGGTACTCGCGTTTGAGCCGCGGATGGCGCCGGTCACCGTCGCCGTGCTGCCGTTGAGCCGCAAGCAACCCGTCGCCGATCTCGCGCGCGAGGTTTGGGACCAGCTCCGCCCCCACTGGACCACTCAGTACGACGACACCCAGAGTATCGGTCGCCGCTACCGTCGCCAGGACGAAATCGGCACGCCGTGGTGTGTCACCGTCGACTTCGAATCCCTCGACGACAACGCCGCAACCATCCGCCACCGCGACACCCAGGAGCAGGACCGCCTGCCCATCGCCGAGCTAGCGAACGAGCTGCGCGCGCGCCTCGGCTTCTAACCCGCGTTCCGTCCTCCCCCTCAGTCGCTGCGCGACAGCTCCCCCGCGGGAGACCTGCGCGTAAGTCCCACTGCTCCGACCTTCCCTGCCGGTGGCGGTGCCACGAAGTGACGGTGGGAAGCTTTCGCTATCTGGTGAGGGCGCGCCCGGGGCCCCCCTCTGCCTGCGGCATCTCCCCCCGCGGAGCGGGGGGAGAGAGGAAATGGAGATTACGCGCAGGTCTCCGCCGGGGGAGCGATGGACCCCCGGCAGCGGGCGAATCGTGGGGCAGTCTTCCGTCGGGCGTTCCAGCACGAGAGCGCCCACGAGGGGCGCCCATGTGGGGTGTTGGTGAGGTGGGGCCGGTGGGCGCGGGGGGCTAGGGGGCCAGCGCTTCGACTTTCTCGCGCGCCGCGTCCTTGTCCTCAAACCACTCCGCGTTGATCTCGGTGAAGCCCATCCACTCGTCCGGCACGTCGTCCTCGGCGAAGATTGCCGTCACCGGGCAGGCCGGCTCGCAGGCTCCGCAGTCGATGCACTCGTCGGGGCTGATGTAGAGAATGCGGTCTTCGTCGTCGGCGTGGATGCAGTCGACCGGGCAAACCTCGACGCAGGACTGATCTTTGACGTCGATGCAGGGCTCAGTGATCACGTAGGTCATTCGGGGAACGTCCTCTCGTCGAGGCTGCGGGCAGCCGTTCGTGTGCGCTCGTAGTCACCGTTATAGGGCCGCTGGGCGTCGCGGGCAATACCCCGCGCGCGATTGCCCTCAAGCTCGCGCCGGCGCCGTCCCTCGCGTCCGCTTGCGGCTCGCCGGCTTGACCTTCGCGGCCCCGCCGTTCGCGCCGTTCTTCGATGCCTTGGCCGGGCTGCGCCGCGTCGCTTTCGCCTTGTCGACGCTTGCAGATCGGGCCTTCGGGCTGACCTTGCGGCTGTGCTTCGCGCCGTTCGGCCCGGCGTGCGCCGCCAGCGCGACGCGCAGGAAGCGTCCCGTGTGGCTGCCCTCCGTCTCGGCCAGCTGCTCCGGCGTGCCGGCCGCGATCAGCTCGCCGCCACGGTCGCCGCCCAGCGGCCCGAGATCAATCACCCAGTCCGCGTTCTTGATCACGTCCAGGTGGTGCTCGATGACCACGACCGTGTTGCCCTGGTCGACGAGCGTCTGCAGCACGCTCAGCAGCGCCTCCACATCGGGGAACGAGAGGCCAGTGGTCGGCTCGTCGAGCAGATACAGCGTCTGGCCGGTCGAGCGCTTGGACAGCTCGGTGCTCAGCTTGACCCGCTGCGCCTCGCCGCCCGAGAGCGTGGTCGCCGGCTGGCCCAGCTTGATATAACCGAGCCCGACCGAGCGCAGCGTCTCCAGCTTGCGCCGGATCGTCGGGTTCGCGTTGAAGATCTCGACCGCCTCCTCGACCGTCTTGTCGAGAATCTCGGCGATCGTGAAGCCCTTGTAGCGAATCTCCAGCGCCTCGCGGTTGTAGCGCGCCCCGCCGCAGACCTCGCAGGGCACCGTCACATCGGGCAGGAACTGCATCTCGATCGTGTTGTAGCCGTCGCCGCGGCAGGCCTCGCAGCGACCGCCCTTCACATTGAACGAGAAGCGGCCCGGCTTGTAGCCGCGCATCCGCGACTCGGGGACCGACGAGAACAGCTCGCGCACCGGCGTGAACAGCCCCGTGTAGGTCGCCGGGTTCGAGCGCGGCGTGCGACCGATTGGCGACTGATCGATGTCGATCACTTTGTCCACCGCGTCCAGACCCTCGATCCCCTGCATCTGCCCCGGCCGGCGTCGCGCGCCGTGTAGCTGCTGCGCCACGCCGGCGTGCAGCAGGTCGTTGACCAGCGTGCTCTTGCCGGACCCGCTCACGCCCGTCACGCAGATGAACGTCCCGAGCGGGAAATCCACGTCGATCTGCTTCAGATTGTGCTCCGACGCGCCGACGACGCGCAGGATGTCGCCGCTGCCGGGCCGGCGTCCGGCCGGCATCGGGATCCGCTTGCGGCCGCTCAGGTAGGCGCCGGTCATCGAGTTACGTCGCTTCATGATCTGTTCAGGCGTGCCCGAGGCCACGACGTACCCGCCCGCCTCGCCGGCGCCCGGGCCCATGTCGACGATCCAGTCGGCCGAGCGCATCGTCGCCTCGTCGTGCTCCACGATCAGCACCGTGTTGCCGAGGTCGCGCAGCCGCTTCAGCGTGCGAATCAGCCGCTCGTCGTCCAGCGGATGCAGCCCGATCGAGGGCTCGTCGCAGACGTAGAGCACGCCCATCAGCGACGAACCGATCTGCGTGGCCAGACGGATCCGCTGCGCCTCGCCGCCGCTCAACGAGGTGGCCGCGCGGTCCAGCGTCAGGTAGTCGAGGCCCACGTCCACGAGGAACGTGAGGCGTTCGCGAATTTCCTTGAGAATCTGCACCGCGATCGCCCGCTCGCGCGACGACAGCGGCGAATCATCGCCCTCCAGGCTGTTGGCCCAGGTCGCGGCGGCGGCGACGGCCATTCGCGTCACTTCGACGATGCTGCGCCCGTCGACGTGGACCGCGAGGATTTCGGGCTTCAGCCGCGCTCCGCCGCAGGCCGTGCAGGGCACGGCCGTCATGTACCGCTCGATGTCGGTCCGCGACCACTCCGAGTCGGTGTCGCGGTGCCGCCGGGCGAGGTTGGTCACCACCCCCTCGTACTTCGTCTCATACTTCCGTGAGCGCCCCCGATGGTTGGTCCAATCGATCACGATCGGCTCCGGGTCGCCGTAGAGCACCGCCTGAATCAGCTCCTCCGACAGATCGCGGAACGGGTGGTTCACGTCTTCGCCGTAGCGCTCGAACACCGCTTCCAGGATCCGCGAATGCCAGCCCGAGTGGGCAGACGATTTCGCCCAGGGCGCGATTGCGCCGCCATCGAGCGACTTCGAATCGTCGGGAATGACCAGCGCCGGGTCGACCTCCATCGTGATCCCCAGCCCCGTGCAGGCGGGGCAGGCCCCGTGCGGGCTGTTGAACGAGAACGAGCGCGGTTCGATCTCGCCCAACGCGAACATGTCGCGCGGGCAGGCAAGCTGCTCGGAATAGATCCGATCCTCGTCCTCGTCGAGCGCGCGGATCCGCACCAGCCCCTCGCCGAGCTGCAGCGCCTGCTCGATGCTGTCCGACAGCCGACCCGCGAGCGAGTTCTGTTCTTCCTCATCAGCGTCCGCGCCGAGCAACGTGATCCGGTCCACCACCACGTCGATCGTGTGTCGCTTGTTCTTCTCCAGCGGAATCTCGTCATCCAGCGAGAGCACCTCGCCGTCGACGCGCGCCCGCACGAACCCGCGCGAACGCGCATCCTCGAGCACCTGCTGATGCTCACCTTTGCGGTCCCGAACCACGGGGGCCAGCACCAGCAGTCGCGACTCCGGCGGCAGCGAGAGCACGCTGTCGACCATCTGCTGAACGGTCTGCTGGGCGATTGGGTCCCCGCAGATCGGGCAGTGCGGCCGACCCGCCCGCGCGAACAGCAACCGCAGGTAGTCGTAGATCTCCGTCACCGTGCCGACGGTCGAGCGGGGGTTCCGCGAGCCGGTCTTCTGGTCAATCGAGATCGCCGGCGAGAGGCCCTCGATGTAGTCCACATCGGGCTTCTCCATCCGCCCCAGAAACTGCCGTGCGTAGGCCGAGAGGGACTCGACGTAGCGACGCTGCCCCTCGGCGTAGATCGTGTCGAAGGCCAGCGACGACTTGCCCGACCCCGAGAGCCCCGTGATCACCACGAGCTGGTCCCGTGGGATGGTCACGTCGATGTCTTTGAGGTTGTGTTCGCGGGCGCCGCGGACCACGATCTTGTCGGTCGGCACGAACGGCTCCAGATACGGGCGGTCTCGGCTGGCTCCCCACCCACTCTATCAGCGGCCCGCTCGCGATTCGCCTCTCTCCGTATACTCGAACCATGAGCGCCGCCGGTGAGGGTCAACAGCGTTTGGGTGAGCGGCTTGTCGTGATCGACGGGCACGCGATCATCTTTCGCGCCTATTTCGCGATGGCCCGGGCGGCGGCGCCGTTGACCGTCAAGTCGACGGGCGAGCCGGTCGGGGCGGTCTATCAGTTCTCCAACACGCTGCGCAACGTGATCGAAGAGCTGCAACCGACCCACCTCGCGCTCGCACTGGACGTCTCCGACGACACGACCTTCCGGCGCGCGCGAGACCCGAACTACAAGGCTCATCGCGACGCGCCGCCTGAAGACCTCCCGCCCCAGATCGACCGCTGTCGTGAAGTCGCGGAAGCCTTCTCAATCCCCGTCTTCGAGGCGCCGGGGTTCGAGGCTGACGACGTGCTCGCGACGCTCGCCGATCAGGCCGCAGCGCAGGGTGTCGAAACCTGGATCGCCACGCTCGACAGCGACCTCCTGCAGTTGGTCCGCGACGATGTCAACGTCTTCATGTTCCGCCCCTACCAGCGCGATGTCGTCCGCTACGACTCCGACGCGAAGGTCCGCGAGCGCTACGGCATCGATCCGATCCAGGTCATCGACTACAAGGCGATCGTCGGCGATACGTCGGACAACATCCCCGGCGTCAAGGGCCTCGGCGACAAGGGCGCGGTCAAGCTGCTGAACATCTGGCGCACGCTCGAAGAGATCTACGAGCACCTCGACGAGGTCAAGCCGGCGGGCACGCAGAAGAAGCTTCGCGAACAACGCGATGTCGCCTTTCACTCCAAGTGGCTCGCGACGATCAACCACGAGGTGCCCGTCCAGCTCGATCTCGATGCGGCGTCGCTGCTCAAGTTCGACCGCAGCGCCGCGATCGCCAAGTTTGAGGAGCTCGAGTTCCGCTCGCTGACCGAGTGGGCCAGCCAGCTCGGCGCCGAGTCCTTCGCCGCGGCGGCGCCGCCTGAGCCTGAACTAGAGGTCGAATACGACCTCGTGCGCGACGAGCCGGCGCTGCATGCGTGGATCGAGCGCGCCGCCGCCGCCCCGCTCCTCGCTGTCGACCTGGAAACTTCCGCGCTTGACCCGATCGATTGCCAGATCGCCGGCTACGCCCTGGCCGACGCTGTGGGCCGCGCCGCCTACATCCCCGTGGGCCACCGCGGCGAGCTCGGCGTGGAAGTCGAGGGCCAGCTTGACGCTGAGCTCGTGCGCGAGGCGCTGCGGCCCGTCCTCGAGGACCCCTCAGTGCCGAAGGTCCTGCATAACGCCAAGTTCGACACCAAGGTCCTCGCCCGCCACGGCATCCAGCTGCGGGGCCTCGAACACGACACGATGCTCGTCGCCTACCTGCTCACTGAGCCCCAGATCGGGCTCAAGGCGCTCGCTCAGTCGCGCCTCGGCGTCAACATGACCCCGATCGAGGAACTGATCGGCAAGGGCCGCAAGCAGAAGACGATGCTTGACGTCCCTGCCGCGGAGGCGGGCCCCTACGCCGCCGCAGACGCCGACATGACCCTCCGTCTCGCCTCCGTGCTGGTTCCCGAGCTGGAAAAGGATGAGTCGCTCGCCGCCCTCTACCGCGAGCTGGAGCTGCCGCTGATCCCCGTGCTCGTCGAGATGGAACTGGCCGGCGTCACCCTCGACACCAGCCGGCTCGAGCAGCTCGACGCCACGCTCGACCGCGAGATCGAGACCACCACGGCCCAGATCTACGAGGATGCCGGCCACGAATTCAACATCGGCTCGCCCAAACAACTGAGCGTCGTCCTCTTTGAAGAGCTGAGCCTGCCCAAGACACGCAAGACATCGCAGGGCTTCTCAACCGACGCACAGCAGCTCGACCGTCTCGCCCAGAGTCACCCAATCGTCGAGCACGTGCTCGGCTGGCGCGAGTTGACCAAGCTGCGCTCGACTTACGTCGAGTCGCTCCCGCCGCTGATCAGCGCGAGCACCGGCCGGATCCACACCGACTACAACCAGACCGTCGCTGCGACCGGCCGGCTCTCGTCCGAGCGCCCCAACCTGCAGAACATCCCCGTTCGCACTGAAATGGGCCGCCAGATCCGCGCCGCATTCGTGCCCCGCGCCTGGGAAGCCCTGGGCAAGCACAGCGGCGATGTCTGCTTCGTCAGCGCCGACTACTCCCAGATCGAGCTGCGCGTGCTCGCGCATCTGTCCGACGACCCCGGCCTGATCGAAGCATTCAACCGCGGCGAGGACATCCACTCCGCCACCGCCTCGGCGGCCTACGGCGTGACCATCGACGATGTCCAGCCGGAGATGCGCCGCGTGGCCAAGATGATGAACTTCGGCGTCATCTACGGGCTCACCGCGCATGGTCTGTCGCAGCGGTCGGGCATGGCCCGCTCCGACGCCCAGGCCTTCATCGACTCCTACTTCGGCCGCTTCGCCCGGGTCGCCGAGTGGATCGAGGAGATCAAGGCGAGCACCCGCGATCTCGGCTACGCCGAGACCCTGCTGGGCCGGCGCCGCTTCCTGCCGCAGATCAACTCGTCCAACTTCCAGGCCCGCCTCGGCGCCGAGCGGATGGCCGTCAACATGCCCGTCCAGGGCACGGCCGCCGACGTGATGAAGAAGGCGATGCTGCAGATCGACAGCGGCCTGAAGGATCGTGAGCTGCGCGGCCGCATGCTCCTGCAGGTCCACGACGAGCTGATCTTCGAACTCCCCGGCGCCGAGGTCGACGACCTCGTCGGCCTGCTGCAGGACACGATGCCGACCGCGATCCGGATGGTGGTCCCGCTGCAGATCGACGTGCGGCGCGGCTCAAACTGGCGTGACCTCGAACCGCTCGCGCCGCTCAGCTCCGACCAGGCAACAACGAGGTAGCTCGGAAGGGCAATCAGCATGGGTGGAATTTTCCGCACGATCGGCAACACCTTCAACCTGATCAAGATGTCCTGGCGTGTCCTTCAGCTCGACCGGGAGCTGATCGTCTTCCCGATTCTCTCCGGCCTCGGCGTGCTCGTGATCGCCGGCATCGCGGCCGGCGTGTTCGGCGGGATCGGCACGCTCGACCGGATCGGCCAGGAAGGCACGCAGCTCAATCTCGTCGATGTGATCATCACGGTGGTCGTTTATTTCGCCTCGATCTACGTCATCATCTTCTGCAACGCCGCGCTGATCGCCGCGGCTCGCGAACGGCTCGAAGGCGGCGACCCCAATGTCGCCAGCGGCTTCCGCGCCGTCCGCGGGATGTGGCTCGCGATCCTCGGCTGGACGCTCATCACCGGCACCGTTGGCCTGATTCTGCGCGCGCTCCAGGCCGCTGCGCAGAGCTCCGAGAACCAGATGATGCGGATCGTCGGATCGATCCTCGTCAGCATGGTCGGCGCCGTCTGGGCCTACATCACGTTCTTCGTCGTACCTGTGTTGGTCGCCGAGCGGGTCGGCCCGATCCAGGCGATTCGCCGCTCGTCCAGCTACTTCAAGCGCAGCTGGGGCGAGCAGCTCACCGCTCAGTTCTCGTTCATGCTGATCTACATCGTCGCTCTGCTGATCGCCGCCATCCCCGTGATCATCCTGGCGTTCATCTGGCCGATTCTCGCGATCATCGCCGCGGTGATCCTCGGTGGGATCGCGATCGCCACCGTCGCGGCGATGGAGGGCATCTTCAAGGCCGCGCTGTACGAGTGGGTCGCGGAGGGCAAGTCCAACCAGTGGTTCGACGAGCAGCTGCTGCGCGATGCCTGGGCCCCCTAGTCCCGGATGCCCGAGCTCCCCGAAGTCGAAACCATCCGCCGCGACCTCGAACCGTTGATCCGCGGACGCGAGATCGCTGACTTCTCCGTCGCCCCCGGCGCGAGCCGCGTCCTGCGCGGCGTCCCGGCGGACGCCGTCAGCGCGCAGCTCCGGGGCCGCCGCTTCGACTCGATCCAGCGCCGCGGCAAGTACCTCGGCATGAGTCTCGACGACGGCGCCTGCTGCGTCGTCCATCTGCGCATGACCGGCTCGCTGCGCTTCCGCGAACCCGACGGCGAGCCCGACCGGTTCACCCGCGCGACATTCCTGTTCGCCGACGGCTACCAGCTGCGCTTCGTCGACGTGCGCAAGTTCGGCACCATCGACGTTGTCGATCAGATGGCCGACGCCCTGCCCCAGCTCGGCCCCGAGCCGCTCAGCGACGCTTTCGACGTGACCGCCCTCTGGGACGCCCTGCGCGGCCGCACGATCGCCGTCAAAGCGGCGCTGCTCGACCAGCGCAGCGTCGCCGGGATCGGCAACATCTACGCCGACGAGGCGCTCTTCCTCGCCCACCTCCATCCGGAGGCTCCGGCCGGCTCGCTACGGCCCAGGGAACGCGTCGCGCTGCACGCGGCGATCCGCCAGGTGCTCGAGGAGGGTGTCGCCCATGGCGGCGCATCGTTCCGCGACTACACCAACGTCGCGGGCGGCGAAGGCTCACAACAACACTTCGTCCGCGTCTTCCGGCGCACCGAGCAGCCCTGCGACGACTGCGGCGCGATCATCCGCCGCAGCGTCGTCGGCGGCCGCGCCACCCACTGGTGCCCCAGGTGCCAGCATCCCCGGCAAGCCTCCCGGCAGGTCAACAGCAAGCTGCGCCGGCGCAAAGGCGCGCCGGCGGAGACGCGCCGACTCTGAGTGCTAGCCTCGCGCCGGAGGCAGCCGCATGTCAGCTCGCCGACCGACTCAGGCGCACCCGCGCACGCCCTATGCGCCCAAGCGCGCCGATCGCGACCGGCGCCTCGCGATCGCCACCTGCGAAGACTGCGGCGCCGACTTCGACCTCGCCGCCGCCGACGCGCGAGCCCGCGTCTGCGCGCCCTGCTTCGATCGCTCCCTGCACGCCGTCGAAATCTCCTTCCTTGAGAACTACGCGCGCTTCGGCGCGAAGGCCCACCGCACCGTCGCCGAGGCGCTCTTCCGCTCCCAGGCTCTGGCCGACCCCGACGACCGCAAGGTGATCGGGATGCGGATCGTCGAGGAATACCTCAACGCCGCTCAGGAGCTGATGGCGCTTTATCTCGCCATGCGACGCCGCCACGAGCAGCCCCTGCTGACCACGTTCATGAACTTCGAGCTGAACGCGCCGTCCGTCGCGGCCTTCCGCGCCCTGACTCTGGGCCGCAGCTCGACCGAACTGCTGCGCGACCTGCAGCTGCCGAGCTTCTCAGACGTCCAGGCAGCACGAGGCGAAATCCGTAAGCAGGACTATCGAGCCTTCGCCGCCGCTACATCCGCCGTGACCCACGGGATCGAGCGTGTTCAGAAGGTCGACCAGGGTGTGCTGCTCGAACTCGCCGACGGCCTGCGCGCCTCCTCGACCCTCACGCACAAGCTCGATTGGCTGCCGGAACGCGCGATGAACCCCGATCAGGTTGCGCTCGTCGTGGTCGAGAACCGCCGCCGCGTCGTGCTGACCCACGTGCTCGCCATCCACGAACCACAGCTCGAAGTCTTCATCGACGCGATCGACAAGATCACCGGCGCCGCGCGTGATCTGATCTGGCTCTACCTTCACGTCCGCGACACCATGGCCCTACAGGACAACGCATGAGTACCTCGCCCTTCTCACTCGAAGACCACGTGGTGCTCGTCTCGGGCGCCGGCCGCGGGATCGGCAAAGCCGCCGCGCAGCTCATTGCGCAGATGGGCGCGCGCGTCGCCTTGACCGCCCGTACAGCGGCGCAGGTGGAGGAAGTCGCCGAGCAGATTCGCGAGGACGGCGGCCAGGCCTGGGCCTTCCGCGCCGATCTCGCCCAGATCGACGACCACGTCGGCCTGATCGATGACGTCGAGCGGACGGTCGGCCCACTCACGGGTCTCGTCAACGTCGCCGGGATCAGCCCGATCCTGCAACGCGGCGAGCGCGTCACGCCCGACGAATACGACCAGATCATGGACGTCAATCAGCGCGGTACCTTCTTCCTCACCCGCAACGTCGCAGCGCGCTGGATCGGCGAGGGCCGCGGCGGCAGCGTCGTCACGATCTCCTCGGTTGGCGCGGAGTACGGCCTGCCCCGCCAGGCGCCCTACGCGATGACCCGCGCCGCGATCGAAGCGATGACCCGCACCTTCGCCGCCGAATGGGCCCACGCCATCCCCCAACCGATCCGCGTCAACTGCGTCGCCCCCGCGTTCATCGACACCCCGCTGACCGAGCCGATGCCGTCCTGGTACCGCGAGCGCGTCACCGAGCACACTGCGATGCGACGGCTGGGCGCCGACGATGAAGTCGCCGGCGCTGTGGCCTTCCTGCTCTCCGACGCCGCCAGCTACATCACCGGCACCGTGCTGCCCGTCACCGGCGGCTACGGGCTCTGGTCGCTCGACCCGCCGCCAAGCTGATTTGGGTGTTCAGATGTCCGCTCAGCCGTTCGTCGCCGCCGCCGTGCAGTGGGCTCCCGGGCTGACGCTGAGCGACGGTGTGGAGCGCGCGATCGCGGCGATCGAAGAGGCTTCCGCTGCGGGCGCATCGCTGATCGTCTTCCCCGAGACCTGGATCCCGAGCTACCCCTACTTCCACTCTCGCTCCGCCGACCGCGACGCCTTCACGCGGCTCTACGAGCATCATTTCGAGCACAGCATGGTGGTTGGCTCGCCCGAGTGGACCCGCATCACGGACGCAGCGCGGGACGCACAGGCCACCGTCGTGATCGGGATCAACGAACGCGACGCGACCGGCGGCACGCTCTACAACACGCTCGCCTACATCGGCGACGACGGCCGGCTGCTCGGCAAGCACCGCAAGCTCGTGCCGACGCTCTCCGAGCGGCTCGTGTGGGGCTACGGCGATGGTTCAGACCTCGATGTCTACGAGACCGAGCGCGGCCGGCTCGGCGGCCTGATTTGCTACGAGCACCACATGGCCCCCGCTCGCTACGCGCTTGCGGGCCTCGGGATCCAGATTCACGCCTCCGTCTGGCCGGGCTGGGAGATGCTGCACGAGATCGTCGACGCCGCCACCCGCCAGCTCGCCTACGAGAACGCCTGCTTCGTCGTCGTCGCCCGCGAGGTCATGTCCGCCGACCGCCTGCCCGCCGGCACGCCGCTCGCCGAAGAACCCTTCTGGGAGGCCGACGGCGGCAGCGCGATCATCGCTCCCGGCGGCAAGTACATCGCCGGCCCCGTGACCGGCGAGGAGACCATCCTCTACGCCGAGATCGACCCGCGCGCCACGATCGAGTCCAAGCGCTGGGTCGACAGCGTCGGCCATTACAGCCGTCCCGATGTCTTCCAGCTGCACTGGAATCGCACCCCACGACAGCCGCTCGTGATCACGAGCGACGTATCGACTGCAGCCGCCGATGCCGAGTGACAGAGTCGCCCCACGCCACGATGCGATCACAGCCGTGCCCGGGATCCGACTGGGCCACTGGACCAACCGTCGCTGGGCCACGGGCTGCACCGCGATCATCTGCGAGCAGGGCGCCGTGCCCGGCTACTTCGGCCCCGGCGGCGCGCCCGGGACGCTCGACACCGACCTGATCCGCGCCGAGAACTCAATCATGCGCGTTCACGGCGTGCTGCTCACCGGCGGCAGCCTCTTCGGCCTCGAGGCCGCCAGCGGGATCAAGCGCTATCTGGCCGAGCGGGGCGTCGGCGAGCGCCTCGCTCCCGGCCTCCCGTCGATCCCGATCGTCGTCGGCGCCGTCGTCTTCGACCTCCCGATCGGGCGGCCCAACCACCCCGATCGCGACTCCGGCTACCGAGCGGCGCGCAACGCCCGCGCCGGCGGCGTCGAGCAGGGTTCGGTCGGCGTCGGCACCGGCTGCACTGTCGGCAAGGCCGGCCCGCGCGGGCAGTCAACCAAAGGCGGCTTCGGCACCGCCGCCGCCTATCACGACTCCGGCCTGATCGTCGGCGCGGCCGTCGCTACCAACTCGGTCGGCGACATCGTCAACCCCGCCGACGGCAGCCTCGTCGCGGGGGTTCGCGTCGGCGAGCAGGGTGAGATGGCCCGCGGGGCCGTGATCGTGCGAGACAAACCCTACGCCGAATACCTCGCGGAGCTGGAGGCGGCCCAGGCCGCGATGGCCGGCGCGAACACGACCCTCGCCGTCGTGGCGACCAACGCACGCCTGCACAAGGGCCAGGCCCGCCGCATCTCGATCATGGCCTCCGCCGGCCTCGCTCGCACCATTGACCCCGCCTTCACCCCGGCCGACGGCGACTCGATCTTCACCCTCGCGACCGGCGAGATCGACATCTCCGCCGTCCCCTCGCTGCTCACCCTCGTCGGAGTCATGGCCGCCGAAGCGATCACCGCCGCCACGCTTCGCAGCGTTCAACACGCCACCAGCCTCGCCGGCGTCCCCTCCGCCTCCGACTGGTCGGCGACCCGCGGCTGAGCGAACACAACGCTCGCAACTCGCAAGAAAATCTTTCTAGCTTGCTACTATCACGTAGATGCTTCCGCCCGCCGAGCAACTGAAGACAATGTCGCCCGCCGCCGTCACGGAGCGGTTGCTCGCTGAGCCGGAAGGCCAGTGGTTCGATCGCAAGAGCGCCCGGATCGCAGCCCGCGAACTCGCAAGGTCGCTCGTGGCCATGGCAAACGCTGAGGGCGGCCTGATCGCGATCGGCCTGCGCGATGGCGCCTGCGAGGGTGTCGACAGCCAGCAACAAGCGCAAAACGCCTGGCGGGAGGCAGGCCTCGACTACACCGAGCCCGCCGTTCATTTTCGAGCCACGCTTGTTGAATGCGTGAACGCTGCCGGCGCTGCCGACCACCTCTTCCTTGTCACGGTGCAACCCGGCGCCGGCGTTCATGCCACCACCGCCGATGAGGTCTACCTGCGTGTCGGTGACGAGAACCGCAAACTCACGTTCGAGCGACGCCTGCAGCTGCGCTACGACCGTGGCGATACGACCTTCGAGCTAACCCCTGCGAGGACGTTCGGCGCCGTCGCGCTCGATCACGACCGCTTGGCGGAGTACGCCGATCGGATCGGACATCCAGACCCGCAGCGGCTGCTTCATGCGCGGGGACTGGTCTCGGAGCGTGGCGAACTGCTGACGGCTGGCCAGCTGCTCTTCGGAACCGACGTGCAGCGCGGGTACCCTCAAGCTTACGTCCGAGTTCTGCGCTTTAGCGGCACTGATCAACGCTGGGGAGCTGAGCAGAATCTGGTCCGAGATGTCCGTTGCGACGGGCCGCTGCCGCAGCAGGTTGACCGTGCCCAGGACGTGGTGCGCGAGGTCATCCCGCAGCGCCGCGCCCTCGGGCCCGACGGGCGCTTCGACTGGTTCGGAATCGTGCCCGAAGTGGTCTGGCAGGAAGCCCTGGTCAACGCCGTGGTGCACCGCGCCTACAGCAACTTCGGCGACCACATCCGGATCGCCGTCTTCGACGACCGCGTCGAGGTTTCCAGTCCCGGTCGCTTCCCCGGCGTCAGCTCACCGCTCGATCTGTCGGACCTCACCAAGGTGCATCGGTTTGCCCGCAATCCCCGAATCGCGCGCGTCATGGCGGAGATGGCATACGGCCAGGAACTCGGCGAAGGGCTGCGCCGCATGGTCGCGGAGATGCAATCAATTGGTCGGCGACCCCCATCACTGCGCGAGTCATCGCATGGTGTGGAAATGACGCTGTGGGGCGCGGCCATCGCCCCTGATCACGCCGCGGCGATGGCACCGCTCGCGCAACAGCTACGGTCCTACATTGAGCGCGCGGGTCAGCTGCGCACCGGCGAGCTGGTGCAGCTCAGTGGCGTCTCCGCGCCAACGGTGCGGAAGTATCTCTACGGCCTGCAGGCCGCCCACCTGGTGCGCCGCGTCGCCCGTCACGATCGCGATCCGTCGGCCTACTGGGTCATCGACTCGCCGTCCTGAGCAGAGCAGCTCGAAAGCCACTCGAAAGACTTCGTTTCCAGCTGTTTCCACCGTTCTTGCCAGCTGGACCCTCCCCGCACAACGCCTACAGGCGTGCGGCGGCGAGCGCGCCGTTTGCGCGCCGAACCCGCCCCGCTACGGCTCGAAGCCAACTCGCAACGCTGTCTTTAGAGTTCTTTCCAGCTGGCGTGAGAGTTCCCCCGGCGACCCCTCCGATCTCCGGCGATTATGGGGGAAAGAGCTCGAAAGCAACTCGAAAGACACTCTTTCGAGTTGCTTTCGAGCACGCTTTCGAGCTCCTCCGGTCGACCAGCTGTTCCCCAGCTCGCTCAGCCTCGCTCTAGCCTGCGCGCGCAAGGAGGCAGCATGACGGAACGACCTCTGATCCTGGTCTGCAACGACGACGGCATTGATGCCGACGGCCTCTGGCACCTGGCCGAGGCCGTCGCCGAATACGGCGAGGTGATGGTCGTCGCCCCGGCCTTCAACCAGTCCGGCATGAGCGCCGCCTTCACGCTGCACCGCGACCTTGCATCCGAGCGCGCGCACTCCCGGATCGACGGCGTCGACGCCTGGCAGGTCAGCGGCACCCCGGCCGACGCTGTGGTGCTCGGGCTGCGCCGCCATGCGCTACGCCACGTCGACATGATCGTCTCCGGCGTCAACCCCGGTCCCAACGTCGGACGCGACATCCTCCACTCAGGCACCGTCATGGCCGCCATGCAGGGCTACGTGCGCGGCCTTCCCTCGGTCGCCGTCTCCTCCGCCAGCCTCGGCGGAACGAACCTCGACGTCGCGGCCCGGATCGGGGCCGATGTCGCCGGCTGGCTGCTCGCGCGCGGCGAGGCGCAGCTGCTCAATGTCAACGTCCCCAACCTCCCGCGCGCCGAGCTGATCGGCGTCGAAGTCACCCACACCGGCGACATCTCGCTCGACCGCGTGGTTGATTTCATGGAGCCCGACGGCTCAATCCGGCGCCAGCTCGTCCGCCGCGAAGGCGTCGAACTTCCCGCCGGCACCGACGTGGCGGCGATCATCCGCGGCGCCGTCTCGATCACCCCGCTCCACAACGACATCACCGCGCACGCCGCGCTCGAACCGACCCGCTCTGCGATCGCCGACCTGGACCTGCTCTAACGCAGTCCCGATCGGCCCCGCCCTGAGTGATACTCTCGTTCTACGATCCGCGGGCGGGCGCTCAATGAGGCGCTGCGTGAACTTTCGGAGACGCTGCGATGTCGGGACATTCCAAGTGGTCGTCGATCAAGCGCAAGAAGGGCGTCACCGACGCCAAGCGCGGCCAGCTCTTCACCAAACTCGGCCGCGAAGTCTCCGTCGCGGCACGCAGCGGTGGGGGCAACCCCGATGAGAACTCCGCCCTCCGCCTGGCGATCGAGCGCGCTCGCCAGAGCAACATGCCCAAGGACAACATCCAGCGTGCCATCGACCGCGCGACCAACGCCGGCGACGCCGCGCAACTCGAGGAGATCCGCTACGAGGCCTACGGTCCCGGCGGCGCCGCGATTCTGATCGATTCGCTCACCGACAACCGCAATCGCGCCGTCTCCGACGTCCGCTCCGCCCTCACCCGCGCCGGCGCCAGCATGGCTGCGTCCGGGGCCGTCGGCTGGATCTTCGAGCAGAAGGGCGTGATCGGCGTCGACCTCGAAGCCGGAGTCGATGCCGACGAGGTCGCCCTCGCCGCGATCGATGGCGGGGCTGAGGATGTCGAGGTCGAATCCGACCTCGTCGAGGTCATCACCGCCCCCAACGACCTCGAACAGGCTCGCAGGAGCGTCGAGGGCGCCGGCGTCTCGGTCGCCTTCGCCGAAGTCGTCATGCGCCCGACCAACACCGTTGAGGTCGACGTCTCACAGGCCCGCACGCTGCTGCGCCTGATCGATGCCCTCGAGGATCTCGACGATGTCCAGCGCGTGTTCACCAACGCCGACTTCCCGGACGCCGTCCTGGCCGAGGCGTAGTCGGTGAGCCAGACGCCCGCGCGCCCAGCCGGCATCACTGGCGGCGTGCGGGGTGGCGTGTTGGGCGGCGTGCTGGGCGTTGACCCCGGGTTGCGTGCGACCGGTTGGGGCGTGCTCAGGGTTGACGACGACGGCGGCGTCGAGCTCGCCTGGGGCGTCATCCGCCCCAGCACCGAGTCGCTGGCCGAGCGGCTCGTCGAGATTCACGCAGGCATCTCAGATGTCATCGAGCGCTACGCGCCCCGCTCGGCCGCCGTCGAGCGACCCTTCCTCAACCGCAACATCCGCACCGCTGTCGCGCTCGGCCAGGCCGAGGCCGCCGCCATGATGGCCGCCGCGCAGGCCGGCCTTGATGTCGCCGAGTACGCCCCGCGCGCTGTCCGCCAGGCCGTCGTCGGCGACGGCGCCGCCGACAAGCAGGCCGTCGCCACCGCGCTCGTCAGGCATCTGCAGCTCGGTCGTCTCGAAGCCTCAAACGACGCAACCGACGCCCTCGCCGTCGCCTACTGCCACACGCTGATGTCGCGGCGCCTCCCGCTGGCGACCCGATGATCTCGCGAGTCCGCGGCGAGCGGGTCGACTGGAACGACAAGGAGCAGAGCGTTGAGGTCGAGGTCGGCGGGCTCGTCTACGAGGTGCGCCTGCCGACGATCTGCTGGCGCGCCCTGCGCGACAAAGACCAGCAGGAGCTCAACCTCTTCACCCACTACCACGTGCCCGATCGCGCCCCCACCCCTGTCCTGATCGGCTTTCAGCGCCCCACCGAGCGCGACTTCTTCCGCAAGCTCCTGACCGTCGACAGCATGGGCGTCACCAAAGCGCAACGCGCGCTGGCCGCCTCCGTCTCGACGATCGCCCGCTGGATTGAGGCCGGCGATCGACGCGCGCTCAGCGGCCTGCCCGGGATCGGCCTGCGCCAGGCCGACAAGATCATCGCCGAGCTGCGCGGCAAGCTCGTGGAAGAGGCGCTGCTGCAGGACGAGGGCTTCGACGGCGCCGACGCCCCCGCAACCACCCGCGCCCCCGACCAGGTCGCCGCCGACACCGTTGACGCCCTGATCGGCCTTGGCTACCAGCGCCGCGAGGCCGAGCGCTGGGTGGCAGAGTTGGCTCCCGTGACGACCGCCGCCGACACGACCGAGACGATGCTGCGCGCCGTGCTCCAGCGCCTCGGCGGCGACGCCTGACGGACCGACATCGGGCTAGGCTGTAACCGCGCCGAAGGATTGCAAGTGACCTCGACCGACCGTTTCGACCTGGTTGCCGACTACCAGCCGACCGGCGACCAGCCGCAGGCCATCAGTGAGCTCGTGGACGGGCTGCAGGCCGGCCACCACTCTCAGACGCTGCTTGGCGTCACCGGGTCCGGCAAGACGTTCACGATGGCGAACGTGATCGAACAGCTCAACCGCCCGACGCTCGTGCTCGCCCACAACAAGACGCTCGCCGCCCAGCTCTGCACGGAGTTCCGCGACTTCTTTCCCAACAACGCCGTCGAGTACTTCGTCTCTTACTACGACTACTACCAGCCTGAGGCCTACATCCCGCGCTCCGACACCTACATCGCCAAGGAGTCGGACATCAACGAGGAGATCGACAAGCTCCGCCACGCGGCCACCCGAGCGCTGTTCGAGCGCCGCGATGTCGTGATCGTCGCCTCGGTCTCGTGCATTTACGGTCTCGGCGAGCCGGACGACTACCAGGGCATGGTCCTGACCATGGAGAAGGGCAAGCACGTCGCGCGCAACCTGATCCTGCGCCGCCTGATCGACCAGCAGTACCAGCGCGACGAGATGACGCTCAGTCGCGGCCGCTTCCGGATTCGCGGCGACACCCTCACGATCCACCCCTCCTACGAGGACCTCGCCGTGCGAGTCGAGTTCTGGGACGACGTGGTCGAGCGGATCGTCGAGCTCGATCCGCTGACCGGCGAGATCCTGGCCGATCGCGACCGCGTCGATATCTACCCGGCCAAGCACTTCGTGACCACCGACGAGCGGATGTCCGCCGCCGTCACCGACATCGAGGTCGAGCTTCAACAGCGCCTCGAAGAGTTTCGCCGGGAGGACCACATCCTCGAAGCCGCGCGGCTCGAAGAGCGCACCAACTACGACCTCGAGACCCTGCGCGAGACCGGCTACTGCCCCGGGATCGAGAACTATTCCCGGCATCTCGCCCGCCGCGCAGCCGGCAGCACTCCCTGGACGCTGCTCGACTACTTCCCCGAAGATTGGCTGCTCTTCATCGACGAGAGCCACATGACCCTCCCGCAGGTGCGCGGCATGTACGGCGGCGACACCAGCCGCAAGCAGACGCTGGTCGACTTCGGCTTCCGCCTGCCCTCGGCGATCGACAATCGTCCGCTCAACATCGACGAGTTCGAGCGCCACATCAATCAGGTCGTGTTCGTCTCCGCCACACCCGCCGCCTACGAGCGCAATCACTCCGAGCAGATCGTCGAGCAGCTGATCCGCCCCACCGGCCTGCTCGATCCGGTCGTCGAAGTGCGCGGCACCGACGGCCAGATCGACGACCTCGTCTTCGAAATCCGCAAGCGCACCGCGCGCGGCGAGCGCACCCTCGTCACCACGCTGACCAAGAAGATGTCCGAAGACCTCGCCGACTACCTGCGTGAGGTCGGGATCAAGACCTACTACCTGCACAGCGAGCAGGACGCCTTCCAGCGCGTCGAGGTCCTGCGCGACCTGCGGCTGGGCGTCTTCGACTGCGTCGTCGGGATCAACCTCCTGCGCGAGGGTCTCGACCTTCCCGAGGTCAGCCTCGTGGCCGTGCTCGACGCCGACAAAGAGGGCTTCCTGCGCAACGAGACCACGATGGTGCAGACGATCGGCCGCGCTGCTCGGCACATCAACGCCCACGCCATCCTCTACGCCGACCGCATCACCGACTCGATGCGCCGCGCGATCGACGAAACGCATCGTCGCCGCGTGTTCCAGGCCGAGTACAACGATCGCCACGGCATCGCACCCGTCTCGATCACCAAGGAAATCCGCGACATAACCGACCAGGTCCGTCGAGTCGCCGAGGATGTCCCGTTCGAGTACGACGCGGGCGCCACGCTTCCGACCGACGCCAGCCCCGATCAGATCGCGCGCACGATCAAGGCGCTCGAGCTGCGTATGAAGCAGGCCTCCCGCGACCTCGAGTTCGAGAAGGCCGCCATTCTGCGTGACCAGATTGTCGACCTGCGTCGCGAGCTCGCCGGCGACCCCGATGAGCTCGAGCCGTGGGTTGACCAGGCCTACGGCCGCCGGCGGCGGCCGCGCAGCCGCCGCGAGCCCGCCCGCGCCGGCCGCGGGAGGTAAATCCTCGGCGAGCGCTTTGACGCCCCGCGCGAAACACTGGTACTGTCGCGCTGATGCGCCCCTGCGTGTCGAGGACCAGCCACCACGAAGCGATGCTCAACCGTTTCCGCTGACCCGCTTGACCGTCGCAGGCGCTGACCCTTCTCACCCACCCGGCCCGCACGGTGGGTGATTTTGTCTCGGCAGATCGAGATGATCTGCCTCGGAGAGGCGTCCCGGTGGTTTTGGATCCGATCCCCGAGCGACGGCGCGCCGTCGCTGCGCAGCCGGTCGCTGATGCGCCGCCGTCCTGGCTGGGCGGTGAGACCCGCGACCCCGGCGGCCGGCACTGCGCATTTTGCGGCGAACTCGCGCCGCCCGCCTCGTCGTTCTGCCCCAACTGCGGTCGCGCCCTCACTGCCGCCCTGATGCCCGCCCATGGCGAGGCGCTCACCGTCGTCTTCACCGACATCGAGGATTCCACCCAACTCACCGAGCGGATGGGGGACGCGACCTGGGAAGCAATCATTGACGAGCACAACGACATCGTGCGCGAGGAGCTGCACCGGCACCGCGGCTTCGAGGTCAAACTGACCGGCGACGGCTTCCTGATCGTGTTCGCTGATGAGGTCGACGCCACCCGCTGCGCGGCTCGCCTCCAGGCTCGCGTCACGCTCCGCTCGGCCAACCGCGGCGCCACCTGGCCGGTCAGCGTCCGCGTGGGCATTCACCGCGGCGATGTGATCCTCCGGCCGGGCGGCGACATTCTCGGACGCACCGTCAACGTGGCCAGTCGGATCGTCGCCAAAGCCGACGGCGGCATGATCCTCGCGTCGTCGGCCTACGTTGCCGAGGTGGCGCACGAGATCCCGCCTCGCTTCTGGGTCGACATGGGCGCCCGGCGGATCCGAGGTATGACCCGTCGTGAGCGTCTCTTCCGGCTCAACTGGGCCGACTACCTCCGCGCGCAGGCCGCTGCTCAGGACGCGGGCCCCGACGCCATGCGCTCCGACGGCGACGAATCCTTCGACCCCTTCGACCCCCTGCTCGCCGCCGTCCACTAGCGCCCGACTAGTCCAGCGACTGAATCCCCGACTCAGACTGCTGCAACACTCGCCGCGACGGGCCGCCTTCCGACGGGGCGACAATCCCCGCCTGCTCCAGCAGCTCGATCAGCCGCTCAGCCCGTGGCAAGCCGACCCGCAGCCGTCGTTGCAACAGCGACGCGGACACCCGCCGATGCTCCCGCGCCAGCGCCGCAGCCTCATCGAATCTGCTGTCAGCCTTGTTGGAGGGATGGTCGCGCCGCATGCCCGCGGGTAGGTCCAGCGGATCGTCCGGCCCCACGATGTCCGGTTCGGCCGGCGCGCTCGTGAGCGCTGAGCGCAGCGTTCCCCGCAGCGACTTCGCGTCCGCTTCCGCCCGCAGCACCTCGCGCACATCCGGCGCGAGGTTCGCTTCCGCCTCGAAGTCCTTGAGCATCTCATCGATCGAGGGACGCTCAGTCGTGGGCTGCGCGGGCGCGTCCCACGCTTCGATGACGCGCTCGATCTCCTCGTCCGAGACGTACGCGCCCTGCACTCGCCGCGGCGCGATGCTGTCCGAACTCATCAGCAGCATGTCGCCCTTGCCCAGCAGCTTCTCCGCGCCGGCGCGATCCATGATCACCCGCGCATCCGTCTGCGACGTGGTCGCAAAGGCGATCCGCGTCGGGAAGTTCGCCTTGATCAGCCCCGTCACCACATCGACCGACGGCCGCTGCGTCGCCACCACCAGATGAATCCCCGTCGCCCGCGCCAGCTGGGCCAGCCGCACCAGCTGCTGCTCCACCTCGACCGGCGCGGCCATCATCATGTCCGCCAGCTCGTCGAGCACCACTACCCAATACGGCAACGGCTGCTCGATGCCGGGCAGTGCGTTGTAGGCCGCGATATTCCGTGCGCCCCGCTTCTCCAGCCGCCGGTAGCGCCGGTCCATCTCCGCCACAACCATGCCCAGCACTCGCACCACCTCATCCGATTCGGTCACCACCCGCGACAACGCCAGGTGCGGCACCGATCCGTAGCCCGTCAGCTCGACCCGCTTCGGGTCCACGAGCACCAGCCGCAGCTGCAGCGGCGATGCGTGCATCAGCAGGCAGGTGATGATCGTGTTGATGCACACGCTCTTGCCCGATCCGGTCGCGCCCGCGATCAGCACGTGCGGCATCTTCGTCAGGTCCGCCACCACGGCGCGCCCGCGCACGTCGCGGCCCAGCGCGATCGGCAGGCCGCCCTTGGCCGCCGCCTCGCGATATTCGGGCGATTCGAGCAGCCCGCGCAGCGCGACGATCCTCGTCTCGTCGTTCGGCACCTCGATCCCGATCACCGGCCTGCCGGGCACCGGCGCTTCGACGCGGATCGACGGAGCTGACAGCGCCAGCGCCAGATCGTTCGCCAGTCGCGTGATCCGATTGACCCGCACCCGGGTCCGCGCCACCTCCTCGATCCTGGTCCGGGGCTGACCGTCCTTGTCGAGCAGCGCCTTGCCCTCCGCAGTGCGCAGCGGGACCTGTCGCGTTCGCACCTCCCAGCCGGGCTCGATCCCGAACTGCGTCACCGTCGGCCCCCGATTGATCTCCGCCACCCTCGCGTCCACCCCGAACGATGCCAGCGTGTCGACGATGATCTTGGCGTTCACGTCCGCGCTGGCCAGCGAAATCATCCCACTGTCACCGTCCAGCAGATTCAGTGGCGGGAGCCGCCAGCCGTCCGCAGCCTGTCGGTTCAGCGTCCGCTTCGTCGGCGCGGGCGCAGGAGGAGGCGTCAGCGGCTCGAGCGTCTCGACAACGGCCGCAGCCTGCGGTGCCAGGGGCGGCGGAGCCGGCGGTTCGACGCCGTTCGGCTCAGGCCCAACCGACACCTGCGTCGCCCAGCGCGGCGCCGCGATCGAAACGGCGACCGGCGCTGCGACTGGCGCTGCTGCCGTCCGCAGCCGCCGACGTTCCAGCGCCGCGCGCGTCGACACCACGATCTCCGCCAGCGCCCCGCCGACCAGCTGGAAATACCAGCGAATCGCCGCCCAGATGGCGCCCGCCACCGCCGCGACCACTCCCGGTCCACGGGCCGCCAGCTCGCGGCCGCCGCTGCGCATCAGCCGACCAGCGACCAGCGCCGCGCTGCGACTGAACTGCGGGGAGATCAGCGCTATGCCGCCCAGCACCAGCAAGGCGATCACGATCGCCCCGCGCCCGGTCGCGAGCGCCGCACCCACGTTCCCACCCAGCGAATTCTCCGCGAGCGACACCCCACCCAGCGTTGCCTCGGGGCTCACGGCCCCCGCGATCCCCCAGGCCGCCGCCAGCAACGCCACCACCCCCGCCCCGCGTCGCGTCTGCACCCCGTTCGGACGCCGCAGCCGCAGCGCCAGCGCCGTGCCCAGACCAGCCAGGATCAAACCAACCAGGTACACGCCTCCGCCGAACGCGCCGATCACCGCCTCACGCTGTGCCGGAACCGGCGCCTCAGCCAGCGACACCCAGACCGCGAACAGCGTCGCGATCCCAACCACGGCGAGTCCGGCCAGCGGCGTCCGCTCGGCGCTCAGCCAGCGACCAAGACGCCCCAGTCGCGGCGTCCGGCGCGTCGATCGTTTTCGAGCCATGCCAAACCCTCCGGCACGCAGGCCGGAGCCGCCCCACTTCCCGCCCGAGACCCCAAACGCGAGCCTCAGACTTCAACCGCCACAGGAATCACCATAGGCCGCTGGCGGGACTCGCGGTAAAAGTACGTCGAGATTTGTCGTTTCAGCCCATTTTCGAGCTGGCTCCACTCGACGGGGTGCGCATCGCGCTTGAGCAGCTCCTTGACCTTCTTGATCGCCCCGTCGCGGAGCTCCGGCGACCGCTCCAGCTCCACGAACCCCTTCGCCACCAGCTCGATATCGCCCGCCAGCTGGCCCGTCTGGTGGTCGACCGGCACCACCACGACCACCACGCCATCCTGCGCCAGCTTCTGGCGATCGCGCAGCACCGTGTGGTCCACTCCGCCCACGTTGACGCCGTCAACGTAGACGTACGACGCCGGCACCCGGTCCACCACCTCCGACTGGTCTGCGGTCAGCTCCAGCGCGTCGCCATCGAGCACGATGTGGCAGTTCTGCTCCGGCACGCCCATCGCCATCGCCAGCCGCGCGTGCATCGTGAGGTGCCGATACTCGCCGTGAATCGGCACGAATGCCTGCGGCCGCGTCAGCCCGATCACCGTTTTCAGCTCTTCCTGACCCGCGTGGCCGCGCACATGCACGTGCTCGTGCCCGCCGCCCGAGTACATCACGTCCACGCCGCGACGGAACAGGTTGTCGATGGTCGTGTTGACCGCCGCCTCGTTGCCGGGGATCGGCGTCGATGACAGCACCACGGTGTCGCCGGGCTTCAGCGTCACATCGCGATGGTCGCCGCTCGCCATTCGCGACAGCGCGGACATCGGCTCGCCCTGGGCGCCCGTGCAGACGATCACCGAGTTCTCATCCGAGACGTGTCGGTGCTCCCCGATGCTGCGGATGCGCCGCTCGCTGGCCCTGATGTAATCCAGCTCCATCGCCATGCCGATGTTCTTCTCCATCGACCGACCCGTCGGGAAGACCGTCCGCCCCACCTCCTCCGCCCCGTCGATGATCTGCTGCACGCGCGCAATCTGCGACGCGAAGGTCGCGATGATCACCCGTCCGGGCGCCGTCAGCAGAATCTGCTCCAGCGCATCGCCGACCACCAGCTCGGAGATCGTGTGTCCCGGTCGGTCGGCGTAGGTCGAGTCGCTGCACAACAGCCGCACGCCTTCCTCGCCGTAGCGAGCCAGCGCGTTCAGGTCAGTCGGTGCGCCCATCACCGGCGTGTGGTCGATCTTGAAGTCGCCGGTGTGCACCACCAGGCCCGCCGGTGTGCGCAAGGCGATCCCGAACGCATCGGGAATCGAGTGGGCGACCGGGAAGAACTCGGCCGAAATCTCACCGAAGTTGAGCTTCGAGCCCGCCTCGATCGTCACCTGATTAACGTCCAACAGCCCCGCCTCTTCCAGCTTCAGCCGCAGCAGACCGTGCGGCAGGCGCGCGGCGTAGACCGGCGCTGGCAGCCGCGGCAGCAGGAAGCGCAGCCCGCCGATGTGGTCCTCGTGACCGTGCGTGATCAGCCACGCGCGCAGCTTGTGGCGCCGCTCCTCCAGATATGACACATCGGGAATGATGTAGTCGACCCCGTGCATCTCCTCGGAGGGAAACATCAGCCCCGCGTCGACCACGACCATGTCGTCGTCGGTCTCGTAGACCATCAGATTTCGTCCGATGTCGCCCAACCCGCCCAACGGCACCACCCGCAGCCCGTCCCGCCGCACGTCGCTCACTCGTCGCCTCCAGATGTTGACTGACCGACGCTCTACCGGCGCCCGGTCCGTTCGAGCGTATTCGAGCCAGCCTAGAGCAGCGCCAGCTGTGTGCCCTGCGTCTCATCCTCCGTCGCCGCGACTGCGACGGCACCCGCCTGCGCCGCCGCAACAGGCCGTTCCGACTCATCCAACAGCTGCGGAATCCGCGCGAAATCCTCGCGCAGCACGTCCATGAACGCGCCCTGCCGCAGCGCCGCCGCCGGGTGATAGACCGGGTACACCAGCCAGCGGCCCACGCGCGTCGGCACGCCCCGCGAGCGCCCCATGGTGGTCCCGGGAATGAAGTACTGCGTCGCGAAGCGCCCCAACGGCACGATCAGCTTCGGCCGAATCCCCTCGATCTGCTCCGTCAGAAACGGCTCGCAGGCGCCGATCTCGACCGCCTGTGGATCGCGATTCTGCGGCGGCCGACACTTCACTACGTTTGCCACGAACACGTCCGCCCGTGTGAGCGAGATTCCCGCCAGCAGGTCATCGAGCAGCTGGCCCGCGCGGCCCACGAACGGGCGCCCCTGCTGATCCTCGTGGAAGCCCGGCCCCTCGCCGATGAACAGCAGCTCCGCATTCGGGTCCCCGTCCCCCGGCACGGTCCGCGTCCGCGTTTTGCTCAAGCCGCAAGCGACGCAGCCCGCCACCCGCTCGTTCAAGTCAGCCAGTTCAAGCAATTCCATGCCGCGAGTCTAGGAGCGCCAACCGGAGCCACCCGCGCACGACATATCGGCGACACGCGCGTTCCCTACGCCTCCGCGTCGAGGTCCGACTCGATCACCGGGATGATCGCGTGCGGCTCCACGATCCGCACTAGCAGCACCCCCAACGCGTAGAGGCCCATCGCCGGCACGGCCACGATCGTCTGCGTCACCGGGTCGATCGAGGGTGTGATCAGCGCCGCCAAGAGGAACGATCCGATGATCGCCCAGCGCCACATGCCCACCAGCTTCTTGGCCGTGACCAGCCCGAACGCGCCCAGACCCATCAGGAAGAGCGGCATCTCGAAGATGATCCCGGTCCAGAAGACGAATCGCGTCAGCATGTCGATGTAGTTGTTGATCCGCACCTGCGGCTCGGCGATGTTGTCGCCGAAATTGAGCAGGAAATCGAGCGCCGGCGGCCAGCCCAGGTAGAACGCGAACGCCCCGCCGGCCGCGAACGCAAACGTCGCCACGAACACGATCGGCAGAATCCAGCGGCGCTCCGCGCGGGTCAGACCGGGGTGGATGAACGCGTAGACCTGATAGACGATCACCGGCATCGCCCCCGCGATGCCCAACATCAGGCTGATCTTGATGTAGGCCCCGATGTAGCCCAGCAGCTCGGTGTAGATCGGCCGGAAGTTGGGCAGCGCGTCGCGACCGGGCTGCAGCAGGTAGTCGAGAATCTGCTCCGCGAACACCAGCGTCACCACGGTGGTCAGCACGATGCTGAGCGTCGCGACTGTCAGCCGCTGGCGAATCTCGACCAGATGCTCGCCGAGCGTCAGCTCCGCGCCCTGGTCGCCGTCGAACTCCTCAACCAGCTCCGGATCGTCGGGCGGCGGAATGGGCGGCTCGTCGGGCGGCTCGGTGGTCGGTTGCGTGGCCATCGCTCAGTACGTCCGCGCCGCTATACGTCGCGCCGGCGGCGGTTGAGCGAAATCACGTTGGCGGGCCGCGCGGGCGCCTCAGCCGCTTCGGCCGCGCGGACGTTGCGCCGCCGCACGATCGGCCGCCGCCGCACCCGTCGCTCCTCGGTCGGAGTCTCACCCGGCTCAACGGCCGCCGCTGTGACCGGTGTCGGCGCCGTCCCGGCGGCTGCAGGCGTTCCGCCGTCGCGCGCCGTCGAGATCGCGTCTGCGGTTGCTTCCTCCGCGTCGCGCGCCGCCGCCCGGATGTCCGCTTCCGCCTCCTCGAGGTCGCGCCGGATGTCCTGGTCCGTCTCCTCCAGATGGTGGCGGACCTCGATGTACTCCTCGCGCATCTCTTCGAAGTCGGTCAGGTATTCATCGCGGAAGTCGCGCGCATACTCGCGCAGCTCGCGGATCGCGCGCCCGAACTGTCCAGCGAACTCAGGAAGCCGACCGGGACCGAAGATCACCGCGGCCAGCAGCAACACCACCAGAATCTCGGGAATGCCGACGCCGAAGAGATTCATGCGCGCCCCCGCGAGACCCCGCGCTCCACGCCCTCGCTCAGGCGCGCATACGCGTTCGTCTCAGCCTATCCGATCTCCCCCGCCGCGCTGCCCCGCTCGGCGGCGACGCCCACGAAGCCTTGCTGGGGCAGCCCTCGTGGCCTGCCTCGGGTTCCGCCGTACGCCGTGCCGCTGCGCTCTGGGACCCAACGCCCCGGCTCGCGCCCCCGACTACTCGGGGACGCCTTTTCCGATCAGGAAGGTCACCGCGTCGCGAACCGTCCCGATCCCCTCCGCGTCCTCGTCGGAAATCTCCAGCTCCGGAACCTCGTCGCGAAATTCTTCCTCGAACGACATGATCAGCTCAACGAGGTCCAGCGAGTCCGCACCGAGATCGTCGATGAACGATGCGTCCATCGTGATCTCGGAGGGCTCGACGCTGAGTTGCTCTTCAATGATCCCCTGGATGCGATCGAACAGTGCCACTGCGGAAGCCTCCTGCACCGGCTCCGCGAGCCGGGTTCGCCGAATCGTACCCAATACGCCGCTGACCAGCCGCCGGCTGCCATCGCTGCCGAACCGCTTGGCCAACTCCACCGCTTCGTTGGCGGCGGTGGTCGCGCGTACCGCCTCAGTATTGAAGAGCAGTTCCCACAGCGCAATCCGCAGCACCGTTAGGTCGACCAACGCCATCTGCGTGAGCGGCCGCTGTGTCGCCGTCTCTCGCACGATCGCGTCGATCTCCCCCAGGCGAGCGTTGACGCCGTCGACGATCGCCTGCGCATAGGCGTGCTCGGGCTCGTCCAGCGGTTCGCTGAGCTGCTCCCGCCGCAATGCCGCCGCGCCCGTGATCCGCTCGAACTCCGCCTCGAACAGCGCTTCAAACGCGCGCGCGCGGGCCACGCGGTGTTGCAACTTGCTGCGACTGCCGACCGATGGCGCGCTCAGGCCGAACCGCCTGAAATGCTGTCGAGGTCGCTTAGATTGATCAACGTTGGTCGCTCGGGCCGCAGCGTCGTGCGCACCAGGCCGGTCAGCACCGACCCCGGACCCATCTCGACGAACGTCCCAACCCCCATCTCGCGCATCCGCAACACCGTGTCGCGCCACTGCACGGGCCGACGAATCTGCGCCTTCAGGTCCTGGCGAACCGCCTCGGCGCTCGTGAGTTCAGCCGCTTCAACGTTGCCGATTACCGGGATCGACGGGGCCGAGAGCGTCGCCGCGTCCAGCACCGGGCCCATCTGCTCCGCGGCCGGCGCCATCAGCGACGTGTGGAATGCGCCGCCCACGTTGAGCCGCACGACCCGCCGCGCGCCCCGCTGCTCGGCCAGCAGCGCCGCACGCTCGACCTCATCGGGAGGCCCGCCGATCACGATTTGCCCAGTCGCGTTGACGTTGCAGACCTCCGCTCCCGTCTCCGCGCAGACCGCCTGCACCACGTCCTCGTCCATTCCCAGCACCGCCGCCAGCGTGCCGGGCTGCGCTTCGCCCGCCGCCTGCATCAGCTCGCCGCGACGCTGCACCAGACGCACCGCCTCGGAGACCGTCAGCGATCCCGCCGCGACGAGCGCGCTGTATTCGCCCATGCTGTGCCCTGCGACACAGACCGGCGCCTCAGCCAGCGCCGCGTGCCCCACCGCCCGCGCGGCGGCCCACGCTGCGAGGCTCGTGACCAGGATCGCGGGCTGCGTGTTCACCGTCTGTCGCAGCTCGTCGTCGGGACCCTCGAAGATGATGCGCGACAGCGATCGACCGACCGCCGCGTCCGCCTCATCGAAGACTGCGGCCGCTTCGGGGTACGCGTCATAGAGATCGCGTCCCATCCCGACCTTCTGCGCGCCCTGGCCGGGGAACAGCCAGGCGCTCAATTCTGCGCTCGATCCTGTGCTGATCGCGGCGTTCGGCTCTTCGGCCACGCGCTAGTCCTCGATCTCGATCACGGCGTTGCCGCGGTACTGACCGCACGCCCAGCAGATGTGGTGCGCCTGATGCGGCGAGTTGCACTGGGGGCAGTTGACCAGCTTCGGTCGCTGCACCTTGTGGTGCTGGCGGCGCAGCCGTTGGCGCGTCTTCGCATACTTGCGCTTCGGAAGTGGTGGCATCTCAGTCGTCCTCCCCCATCGCTGGGCTCAGGTATTTCGGGCTGAAGTGGGCGCTCGTTAGAGCCGTTCTCGCAGCGCTGCCAGCGCCGCCCACCGATGATCAGTCGCCTGTTCGTCGTCGGCCGCCGGAAGTCCTGCTCCCGGGCACGCCGGACCGCAACGAGGACTCATCGGCCTCGCCATCTCAACATATTGTCGCACGACTTCGTTCAAGTCGATCTGCCCGTCGATCACGGCGAAACCGTCCCGCTCCGGCGGCGGCTCTACGGACCGACCGGTCACCGGGTCGCTCCCTGGCCAGAACTCCTCGTCGAACTCGAGCTCCAGCTCCACGGTCGCCGGCCCCAGGCAGACGCCGCAGATCTCCTCGGCGCTCGTGTTGAGCTGTGCGCTCGCCATCACCGATTGATCGGTGCGCAGCAGCCGCAACGGACCCGCGACCAGGCAAACGCCGTCCCCATAACGGAACTCGGCCTCCGCCAGCTCGCACAGGCGCAGCGCCCCGATCGACTCCTGCAGCAGAGTCGAAACGTTGATCAGCAGCGAATTCAGCTGCCGGGGCTCGGCCGGGCGCGATGCATCGTCCATGGCCGAATTAGCCTATCAGCGCGCCGATCAGCGCACAGCGGCCCGCCCGTTGTGTCATCTCCGTCGTGTTCATTGGCACGCACCCCGTCCGCGCATAGACTGATTGAAGCGTCGCCGGCCCGCGGAGAAACCACACCACATGGATCTCGAGGAAATGCAGGAGCTGCAGCAGGTTGACCTGCAGCGCGACGACGCCAAACGCGTCCTCCAGGCGGTCGTCGAGCAGATCACCGACCCACCGTTTGTCGAGGCGCTTGACGGCGAGGTTGAGGCCCAGGCCCTGCTCAGCCTCACCGCCGCCCGCGAATCCCGCGAAGCCGAAGCAATCGTCGGGACCGCCCAGCGACGCATCCAGGCCTCCGACGACCGACTCTACGGCGGCACGATCACCGACCATCGCACGCTCGAAGAGCTCCAGCGCGACCTCTACTCACAACGCCAAAACCTCGGCCCGCTCAGCGACGCGAACCTCGCGGCGCGTCAGGGCGCCGAAGAGGCGGCCACCGCCGAGCGCTGGCTGCGCGACTTCCGCGAGCAGGCCCTCGCAATCTGGAACACTCGGCAGACCCAGCTCCGCGCCGAACGCGACGAGGCGCAGGACCACGTGGACGACCTGAGCGTGCTCGTCGAGCAGCGCCGCGTGCACCTCAACGAAAGCGACCTGCGCACCTACGACGAGTACCGCCAGCGCCGTCCGCGCGTCGTCGCCGGGGTCGCCGGCGGCGTCTGCGAAGAGTGCCGGCTGACCCTCCCCACGATGATCATCACCCGCGCTCGACGCGCCGACCGCCCCATCGAGTGTCCCTCCTGCGGATGTCTCGTCCGAGTTGCCTGAGGTGAGAGTGGCCTGACCGTGCGCGCTTTTGGCTACCTCAGTCGGTGCGAACCAAACGCCGATGAGGCCACGCCCACGCTCGCGGAACAGAACGCTGAGTTCCTCGAGTTCTGCAACGAACACGGCTACGAACCGGCTGCCACCTTCCTCGACGCCGCGGGTGGCGACCGCCGGATCGGCATGTCCCAACTGCTCGCCCACCTCTCTGAAGAGTCTGAAGATGGCCCCGGCTTCACTGTTGTGGTGGTACCCGCCTTCCGGCGCCTCGGCGGCGACGCCAATCAGAGCGCCCGCTCGGTGATGCAGCTACGCGCCCGCGGCGCCCAGGTCGTCTCACTCGAAGAGGGCGCGCTCGACGAGGCCCGCACGCTCGAACTCTGGGAGCGTCAGCAGCCGCGCGAGCGCAGCGCCCGCGTCCGCGAGGGCATGCGCCGCCGCGCCGTCTACGGCCACGCCATGGGACGACCGCCCTACGGCTATCACATCGGCGACGACCGCCGCCTTGAGCCCGTCCCGGCAGAGGCAGAGGTCGTCAGGTACATCGTCCGCATGTACGTCGACGAAGGTCTCGGCATCCGCCGAATCGCCCAACGCCTCAACGCGGAGGGCTATCGCACGCGCCGCGACGGGCCCTGGAGCATGGTCACCATCCGTGACCTGCTGCACAACCGGGTCTACATCGGGACCTATCAGCGCTTCGGCGTCAGCGTTCCCGACAACCACGAGGCGCTGATCTCGCAGGCGGATTTCCAGAGCGTCCAGGCGCAGATGGTCGCCCGCCGCACCGCGCCTGGATCGTCGGCCCGCAGCCAGTTCCTGCTCGCCGGCCTGCTCTGGTGCGGCGAGAGCGGCAGCCGCATGATCGGCGTCACGCGCCGCCAGAGCTGGCAGCTCCGTGACGGCGAGACGGGCAGCGGCGTTTATCGCTATTACCAGAGCGAAGCCCGCACCAACCAGTCCGTCGGCGACTATCACACGCGCCGCGCGGACGACCTCGAGGATGAAGTCGTCAGCCACCTCCGCGGCGAGGGCGGTCAGGACGCCACACCCGCGCTCGCGCTCGCCGGCGATCCCAACGCCGTCGTCGCCGAGACCACCTCGGCGCTGTCTCGCGCCCGTTCGCGGCTTCGCGCCCTCGACCGACGACTCGGCCACGCGCTCGACGCCGTCAGCGTCCGCGGCGCGCCGATGCGCGGCCTGCGCGACGAATCCGCCCTGATCATCGAGGAGTACGAGCGCGCCGAGGTCGATGTCGAACGCCTCCGTGGGCGCCTCACCGCGCAGTCGACCGACGCCGAGCGGCGGCGGCGTCGCGCTCAGATGCTGACCCGCCTCAACGACGGCTGGGATGAGCTGAGCTTCGAGGCCCAACGAGCCCTGCTCGCCGACCTGATCGAGCGGGTCGTCGTCCATGACGACCGCATCCAGACCATCCTGCGGCCGTAGCCCGCGATGAGAGTGATCGCCTGGGCCGACGGCGCGTCGCGCGGCAACCCCGGCCCCGCCTCCTATGGCTACGTCGTGACCGATGAGCACGGCGTTGAGGTCGACGCCGGCGGTGAGGTGATCGGTCGCGCCACGAACAACGTCGCCGAATACCGCGGCGCGATCGCCGCCGCGCAGGCCGCCCTGCGCGCCGGCGCCGACGAGCTGGAGCTGCGACTCGACAGCCAGCTCGTCGTTCGCCAGGTCGAAGGCCGCTACCGCGTCCGCAACGCCGCCCTCAAACCGCTCTATGACCGGCTGCTCGACGTGCTCGAAGAATTCGACGACGCTCAGATGCGCCACGTTCCGCGCGAACAGAACGCCCGCGCCGACGGGCTCGCCAACGCCGCGCTCGACGAGCTGCGGCGGCGGTAAGCTGACTCCGCCAGGTCGCCGGGTGGCCGCGGGCCGGTCTCAACGCCGGCTCGAGGAAAGTCCGGGCTCCACGGGACAGGGCGCTGGGTAACTCCCAGGCAGGGCAACCTGACGGATAGCGCCACAGAAACAAACCGCCGCGAACGCTTCGGCACACGTCGATCCGTCTCGCGGTAAGGGTGAAATGGTGCGGTAAGAGCGCACCAGCGGTCGGGAGACCGGCCGGCTGGGCAAGCCCCGCCCGGAGCAAGACCAAATAGGGAGGCAGCGCGGCGGGCCGTCACGGCCATCGCAGCGCAGGCGCGTCCCGCGTCGTCTCCGGGTAGGTCGCTCGAAGCGGCGGGCAACCGTCGCTCCAGATGGATGGCCACCGCCGCCGCAACGCGGTCACAGAACCCGGCTTACAGGCGACCTGGCATCCCACTCCCACGAGCCCTTCGCTGCGCTCCCAGCCGCTCGCCGAGGGGGACCCTCGCACGCCGCGACCAAAGCACCGACAGCCCCTAACCTCCGCAGAAGAAACACCACCATGCCTGCCCAACCACTGACCACCCTGCTCGCCTACACGCCGCACCGGCTGATCGCGGGCGACGCCGACCCGCTGATCGCGGCGGTTCGTCAGGACTCGCGCGCGGTCGGGCCCGGCGACTGTTTCGTCGCCATCCCCGGCTTCAGCGCCGACGGTCATGACTTCCTGATCGACGCCCGCGACGCCGGCGCGAGCGCCGTGATCGTGCAGGACGATCACCACTCCAAGGTGCACCAGCTGGTCGGCAACGCCCCCGGTCTCACGATCGTTGAGGTCGAAGACACCCGAGCAGCGCTGGCCGATCTGGCCGCCGCCTGGCACGAGTTCCCCGCGAGCAAGCTGACCGTCGTCGGCGTCACGGGTACCGACGGCAAGACGACCACGACCTATCTCACCCACGCGCTGCTGACCGCCGCCGGCCACGCCACCGGGCTGGTCAACGGCGTCGAGTTCCAGGTCGGCGACGAGTGGCGTTCGAACGCCACCGGCGAAACGACCCCCGAGGCCGACGTGACTCAGGCGTTGCTCGCCGAGATGGTCGCCGCAGGCCAGACCCACGCCGTGATCGAAGCCAGCTCGCACGGCCTCGAACTTCAGCGCGTGCGCCACTGCGACTTCGATGTGGCCATCTTCACCGGCCTCTCGGACGACCACCTCGACTTCCACCGCACGCGCCGGCGCTACCTCGACGCCAAGCTCTCGCTCTTCCGCGCGCTCGACGACGCGACCGCGGGAGATCGCTCCCGCTTCGCCGTCGTCCGCGCCGAGGACCCCCTGAGCGATGAGATCGCCGCTGCCCATTCTCAGCGCACCATCACCGCCTCGATCAGCGCGGGTAACAGCGATGTCTCAATCCAGGCGCTCTCGCGTGACGCCGCGGGTGCGCTGGTGCGCGTCGTCACCGCATCCGGCGCGCTCGCCTGCCGACTCAATCTGCCCGGAGATTTCAACCTCGGCAACGCATCGCTCGCCGTCGGCGCGGCCTGGGCGCTCGGCGCCGGCCCCGTCGCGTTGCAGCGCGGCTTCGCCGACGCCCGACCCGTTCCCGGACGCATGGAGACCATCGACGCTGGCCAGCCCTTCGATGTGATCGTCGACGCCGCCGCGACCGGTCCCGCGCTGCGCGTCGCGCTCGAAGCCGTCCGCCCGCATGTGCCGGGGCGTCTGCTGCTGGTCTTCGGCGTCGCCGGCGAGCGTGACCCGGCCCGCCGCGCCGCGATGGGTCAGGTCGCCGCCGAGCTCGCCGACCGCAGCTACATCACCAGTGAGAACCCCCGCTCCGAAGACCCCGCGCAGATCGTCGCCGACATCGCCGCCGCGATGCGCAGCGCCGACGCCGGCGACCGCCTGAGCGAAGAGCCCGACCGCCGCCAGGCCATCCGCCGCGCGCTCGCGGACGCCGCGCCCGACGACCTGGTCCTGATCGCCGGCAAGGGCGCAGAGCCCACCCTCATCTTCGCCACGCACACCGACCCATGGGACGATCGCGCCGTCACCCGCGAAGAACTCACCCGCCTCGTCACCCAGGAATCCTCTGAATAACTCTCCCCCCGCCGTGCGGGGGGAGATGTCACGGAGTGACAGAGGAGGGCCCGGCTCCGCACTAGCAGATGTGAATTCCCACCGAGATGTTCGCGGCAGCCCCCCTCTGCCTTCGGCATCTCCCCCCGCAAAGCGGGGGGAGAGTTGTTTCGAGCCTTCCCAGCCTCCCTTCGCACCCCCGACCGTCGTTCCCGCGCGCCGCCCAACGCCCGCTACCCCCATATCCGACTTGCTCATACCATTTGATCATCCCCCGCCATTCAGGAGGCCAGCATGGACGACGCGACGTACCGATCCCTCGTCGAGGACGACCTCAACCACTGGGTCCACCCGCTCTTCCATCCGGCCTCGCACCAGCAGCCGATGCTGATCGAACGCGGCGAGGGGATCTACGTCTACGACCACGACGGCAAGCAGTACATCGACGGCCTCGCCGCGCTGTGGAACGTCGCCGTTGGACACGGCCGGCGCGAGCTTGGCGAGGCCGCGCTTGAGCAGATGTCGACGCTGAGCTTCAACAACTCCTACGAGGGCTACACCAACGAGCCCGCGATCCGGCTCGCCAAGAAGGTCGTCGGCCTCGCCTACCCGAACATGCAGGCCCTCTACTTCACCAACTCCGGCTCCGAATCGAACGAGACCAACTTCAAGGCCGCGCGGTTCTACTGGAACCAGCTCGGCCGGCCCGAAAAGCACAAGGTGATCACGCGCGTTGAGGCCTATCACGGCAACACCATCGCGATGACCTCGGCGACCGGCATGAAGGTGTTCCACGGCAACTTTGGTCCGCTAGTGCCGAACATCATCAACGCCGACACGCCGAACGCGACGCCCTCCGGCGGCGGGCGGATCGACGCGGGCAACGTGATGATCGACAACATCGTCGCGACGATCGAAAAGGAAGGCCCCGACTCGGTCGCGGCCGTGATCGCCGAGCCGGTGCAGGGCGCGGGCGGCGTCTACCCGCCACCGGCCGACTACTTTAGCCAGCTCCGCGATGTCTGCGACCGCTACGAGATCCTGCTCATCGCCGACGAAGTGATCACCGGCTTCGGCCGCACCGGCAAGTGGTTCGCGCTCGAGCACTTCGACGTTGAGCCCGACATGATGTCGATCGCCAAGGCGATCACCAGCGGCTACGTCCCGCTCGGCGCGGCGATCTTCTCCGAGCAGGTCCACGACGTGATCACCGGCGGGGCCAACGGCCAGAAGTTCATGCACGCTTACACCAACGCCGGGCACCCCACCGCCGCCGCCGTTGGCCTGCGCAACCTCCAGATCTTCGAGGATGAAGGCCTGGTCGAAAACGCGGCCGCCCGCGGCGACCAACTGCTCTCCGGGCTCCAGCGGCTCTCCGAGCACCCGCATGTCGGCAACGTCCGCGGGCTCGGCTTCATGTGCGGCTTCGACCTGCTGGAAGACCCCGAAGCCGACAAGACCTTCGAGCTGTCAGCGGGCATGGGCGCCAAGCTGCTCCGGGCCTGCCAATCACGCGGCCTGATTTCGCGCGTGCGCGGCGACGCCTATCTGCTCGCCCCGCCGCTGGTGGCCACCGCCGAGCAGGTTGACGACATTCTCAGCATCGTTGAGGACGCCGTCCGCGAGGTCACCGCAGGCGCTTAACAGTCTGCGCCCATTGCGCGCTCGCCTCCGTCTGCTACTCTCTGCGGCAAGAAAGGAGGTGATGCACATTGGGACATAGTCAACTTTCGCCCAGTGGTAGGTTCCGAATCGCAGCGGAGGTGGGCGCCTCCTGACCGCGTAACTCGCCCTATCGACTGGGCAGAAGTACACATCGACGACCCCAGGGCGCCCACCTTGGGGTCGTTCAAATTCAGCTCCAATTCACCTCAATGCTCGACCGGAGTTCAGCGTCATGGCCGCGCCCGACCTGCTCACGCCGCAACAGCGCCTCCAGATTCCCCAGGTCGCGCAGGCGCTCCGCACCACCGCGATCGGCCGCGACCTCCACTACCTGCGCGTGACCAACTCGACGATGGACGACGCGCGGCGCCTCGCCGAAGCAGATTGTCCGCACGGTGCGACAGTGGTTGCCGACGAGCAGACCGCCGGCCGCGGCACCAAAGGCCGCTCCTGGGTCTCACCGCCCGGTCAGAGCATCCACACCACGCTGGTCGTGCGACCCAACGCCGAGCAGATGAAGCGGCTCAGCATCGTCACACCGGTGGCCGTGGCCCAGGCCGTCGAGCAGGTCTCCGCCCTGCAACCGCGTCTCAAGTGGCCCAACGATGTCGAGATCAACCGCCACAAGTTTGGCGGCATTCTGATCGAGGGCGAGTGGCGCAGCGACGGCCCGACCTACGCACTGATCGGGATCGGTGTGAACGTCAACTTCGACCCCGCCCCGCACGCCGCTCAGATCGACCGCCCGGCGACCAGCCTGATGATCGAGCTCGGCCACGAGACCCCCCGCGAGCCCGTGCTCGCCGCCCTGCTCAACGCGTTCGAGGCCGCGTACGACCACGCCGACTCGGACGAAGTGTTCGAGGCCTGGCGCTCGCGGCTTGACACGCTCGGCCGCGATGTCCAGATCATCGGCCGCGAGACGGTCGAAGTCGAAGGCGTCGCCGAGGACGTGACGCGCGATGGGGCGCTGCTGGTGCGCGACAGCCTCGGCGCGCTGCACACGATCATCGCCGGCGAGGTCTCCGTCCGCGACGTCTGAAGCCCCGGCTGAGCTCAGAACTCCCCCCCGCGCTCAGCCGCCGCCCCCCACGAGCGGCAAATCCGCGGCCAGAGTGAGCGTGACCCTCGGCGCGGCCATGTCGCAAACGATCACGATGCGCTCCCCGTGGCTGAGCGCGTATGGGTCTCCCCACGTGCCGGCGGCGTCGATATAGCGCCAGTCGCGCGGCTCGCCAGTGGGGACGCCGATCCCAATCACCGCGGGGCCCAGCGCGCTCGCGAACTCGCGCGCCGGCGTCCCGCTCAATCCGCGGAACACGAACGGCGTCGCTCCGGGACGGATCGAGACGTCATAGGCAGGCATCTCGGCGATGGCGAGCAGGCTCGGCGCGGTGACGCGCATCGCGATCCACGCCGTGGCTGGCTCCGGCTCGGCGGATTCGCCAGCGGATGTTGCCTGGTCGGGCGTCTCGGTTGCCTCGCGATCAGGTTCAGCTTCGCGGGCCAGCCGATCGCACGGGTCCGTTTCAGGGTCGTCGCCCGGGTCGATCGCTGCGACCGCATCCGGACCCTGGGGCGCCGGGGCGGCTTCGGCTGCGGAGTGAGGCTGGTCATCGCAGAGCGCCCACGCGGTCGCCTGCTGCCACGAGTCTGCGCCGAGATCGAAGGCCACGTATGCGAGCGGGCGGGTCGCCGCGGGCAGCGGCAGAAGCACCGTGACCTGCGCGCGGCCATCGACTGGGGTGCCCCGCTCGTCGCTGAGCCCGATCCGCCACGCACTGAGGATCGTCGCCCTGTCGGCGTCCGCCTTCCAGGCCAGCGCCGAGACGTCATCGAGCACGCCGCCGAGCAGCGCCCGGTGGGTGACGGGTCGCAGCTCAATCTGCGCCTCGCGAAGATCTCTCGCGGTGCCGATCGAGTGCACCACAACTGCGGGCAACCCGTCCTCGTGGAAGGCCGCGAGCGCTTCATCGGTCAATGCGGCCACCTCGACGGTCTCGTACACGCCGCCGCGCCAGGCGAACTCGCGCACCAATTCGCGCCGCAGCGCGACCTCGATCGAAGTGGTGGGATCACCCGCAGCGCGAAGCTGCGCCGCTTCGATCCGGCCTTCGGGAGTCGGCGCGACGGTCATGTCATTCGTCGCGGGGAGACTGAACGCAGCGAGCAGCCGATGCTCATCGTCGACGGCGCCGTCGCGCGACTTGGGCTCGTAGCTCAACGTCACGGCGTCGCGGGCCGTCACCTCAGAGTCGAGCGTCAAGACCGCAGTGGTCTCGCCCCACTCGATGCCGGTCACCCCGATCGTGCGACGGCCGGCGACGACCGCGAACCAGTCGGGTTCGGTGGCACGCGGCGCGATCACCTCGCTGAACTGGACCTCCACCGTCGTCGCGCTAGCGGCCGCCGCGACGGCCACGGGGTCGAGCTGGGTGTAGTTCGGAGCGAGGACGCCCGAGCCGGCGACGAGGTGTCCCGCCAGGCCGCGCAGCGAGCGGCTGCCGCTGTTGAGCGGGAGATATGCGACGAACACTTCGTCGCCGCCCTCGGGCAAGCCCGGCTCCTTGAGCAGCAGCATCACGTTGCCCGACCGCGAGACGAAGACCTCCGCGACATCAACCCGCGTGCCGGCCATGACGAGCCACCACGACAGCAGCGGGACTCGCCCGGCGTCGAGCGGGGCGTCGAAGTAGATCAGGACGATCCGATTGATCGCGATGGCGCTCACCATCCGCGGCGCGCTGCCTCGATCCGTCACATCGATCGCGAACGAATCCGCCGCTGTACCGAGCAGGTCGCGAAGTGGATGATTCGCGCTGGGCTCATACTTCAGGCGGATTCGGCTGTCGGGGCCGGCCCCTGGCTCGTTCAGCCGCAGGCGCAGGATCGCGCCGTCGATTGCCACCACTTCGGCGACATCGGGCGCCCAGCTGAGTTCGAAGTCCTCAGCGGCCGGCAGAGCCGTGGGATCCAGCGGCTCGTCGAACGTCACCACCAGGTCGGTCAGCCACGACTCAACCAGCACCGGCCGCGGTCCCTGCAAGGTGCGATTCTCCGCGGTGATCGAGAACGCCTCGACCAGGTTGCCGGTCTGGTCGGCCAGCGCCTCGGTCGGAGGGCGCGAATATGCCACCTGAACGACCGCCGCCTCCTCCGCGGACCGGGCCAGTGACAACGACACCGCCCGCCCCGAGACCGCGGCGGAGTCAACCGCGATCGGTCCTTCGCTGTCAGTCACGCTGAACGCCGTTGCGGGTGTGGCGGTTGGCGACAGCTCCTGGTCGAACGTGATTTCAGCTGATGTGGCGTCAACCAGCGCCGATACCGCGGTGGGAGCAGTATCGGTCTTGTTCTCAACTGTGAGTTCGAAGGACTTCACGCGGCCGCCGGCGGAGTCGAGCAGCGCCGCGTCAGCCGGCTGGATGTAGCGAGCGGTGACCTCCTCGCCCTCGCCGACCGGCGCGGAGAGCGTCAACGTCAGCACGGCGGCGGATGCCGCCGCCGCCAGAGGCGCCGCCTGGTTCACGCTGAACGCCGCCGCGCCCAGTTCCCCGCCCTCCTGAAGCGCCGCGTCGAACGTGATCGTGAGCAAGGATTCGTCCACCAGCGCCGACACAGGCGCGGCGGCGGTGATGTTCTCGACGGGCTGCGGGTCGAACGATGCGACTTCATGGCCGGTCGGGTCGATCAGCGGCCTCGTCGTCTGGAGCTGGTACTGCAGGGTCACGACGTCGGAAATCTGCACCGGAGCCAGCAGAGTGAGGCGGGCGACTCGGTCGTGCACCTCAGATGCTCCGAACGCCGCAGGTTCCAGCGCCTCGTTCACCAGCACCCGATATGCGTGGATTGGAACGGGCGGATCAACCACCGTCCCATCATCGAATTCCGCCAGATACGGCGGCCCGTCGGGTCCCACCAACGGCTGATCGAATGTCAACGTGAGCGTCTCACCGTCAACATGCAGCCGCTCGACGACCGGCGCTGTATCGGCGCCGTTGTCGACCGCCAGCTCGAACGCGGCGACCGGCAGCGCGGCCTGATCGGCGTCGATCAACAGGGGCTGCGTCGAGTCCGGGGAGTAGCTGAGGATGAGCTCGTCCAACTCGTGCACTGGCGACTCGAGCTCGAGCGACAACCCTCCCTCCGTCGCCTCGATCGATACAACTCGCGCCGTGGATCCAGCGAGGGCGAACGCACTCAGCGCGACGCCGTCGGCGACGTGCACAGGCTCGCTGGTCACGATCGTGATCGCCGCGCCGCTCAGGTCCGTGCTCGCAGACAGCGCAGTCGGTGCGTCATCGGTGTCGTTGACGACGTCGATCTCGAACGGCTCGACCTGATTCAGCGTTGCGTCCTGCAACGGATGGTCCGATGAAGCCACGTACGTCACTCGCAGTTCGTCGCCGTCCCCCACGCGGGCTTCCAACGTCAGATGCAGCGTGGCGCCGTCAGTCTCAACACCGCTGACCAGCGGACCTTGCGTCAGGCTGAACGCCTCCGAGCGCGGCGTCGATCCCTCGTCGAGCGGTTGGTCGAACACGATCAAGAGCGCGGCTCCGTTCGCCGTCGCCGCTTCGACACGTGGCGTCGTGTCGGTTCGATTCACGAGCACGCGCTTGAAGCCGCCGACGCGATTCCCGGTGGCGTCCTGCAACGGGCTGAGCGCTGGCTCGATGTATTCGAGCGTCACCCCCTCGCCCTCTTTGACGGGCGGCTCAAGCGTCAGTGTGAACCTCGCACCGGCGATGTCGAGGCGTGTCACAACCGCGACCGTGCCCGTCAGGCTGAACGCCGTCGCGTCCGGGCTCGTTGTGCCGAGCGCCTGGTCGAACGTGATCGCCGCTGTAGACCCGTCGACCGTGCCAGACAGCGCGACGGGCGGCGTGTCGGTGGCGTTCTCGGCCGCGACATCAAACGCCGCAACCCCGTTCCCCTCCGGGTCGCGCAAGTCCGTCGCAGCCATCTGCGGTCGGTACGCCACCGAGATATCGGCGCCCTCGCTAACCGATCCGTCGAGCGTCAAGGTGACGACGCCGTCGCTGGTCAGGGCGTCGTTCCGCGCCGTGGCGGTGATCGCGAACCGATCGGATCCAGCCAAGCTGAACGCGTCAGGATCCGGGTTCACGCTGGTTTCCAACGCCTGGTCGAAGCTGAGCGTCACGAACGCGTCCTGCACGCCGGCGCTGACCACGAGCGGGGCGGTGTCGGTCAGATTCGTGACGGCGACTCCAGGAATCGCTTCGACTTCAGCGCCGTGGGCGGACTGCAGCCGCTTGGTCGGGTCCGCCGGTGGCTCGTAGAACAGTGTCACCGACGTGTCTTCGGCTACGGGCGGATTGAGCGCGAGCGTCACCACCCTTCCCACCACGGTCACGCCCACAATCGTCGCGAAGTGGACGGTGAACGCCTCGCTGCCCGGGCGCGACGCCGGGTCGAGCGCGGTGTCGAATGTCAGCGTCAGCTTGTCGCCGTTGACCTCCGCATCCGCGAGTTTGGGAGCGGTCAGATTCTCTGCGTCCAGCTCAAACGAGCGCGCGCGGTTGCCTGTCGCGTCAACGAGCCCTCCGGCGTCCGGCTGGGTGTACGCCACCGCGACCGCTTCCGCAGCCGTGACTTCCCGTGCCAGCGTCAGCGCGACCGAGTCCGCGCCGATCGAGACCTCGGACACGCCGATCGCCACCCCGTCGATCGCCACCGTGAAGGCGGCCAGCGGCGGAACGCCGGACGCGTCGAGCGCCTGGTCGAACGCGATCGTGAGCGCCGCTCCTAACACCTGCGCCCCAATCGGGACCGGGGCTGTGTCGGTCAGGTTCTGTACAGCCCGAGCTTCGAAGCCCTCCGCCGCAACCCCGTTCGCGCCGACGATCGCATCCCGCGCCACGGCCACTGGCCGATACGAGATGCTGACGATCTGCCCCTCCATCACCGCGACCGACAGCGTGAGGACCACTGCCTGAGCGGAGATCGCGACGCTCGCAACGATCGCACCGGGCACGCTGAACACACCAGCCGACGGACCGTCACCGCGCAGCGCCGTGTCGAACGCCAACGTGAGCCGCGTTCCGTTCGCCTCAGCCGACTCCAGCCGCGGGGCGCTTCGATTCTCGACCGTCCGCTGGTCGATACCGCGCACGTACCCACCATCAGCAGCACGCAGCGCGTCGTCGTCCGGCGGCGTGTATGTGATCGTGACCGCAGAGTGCCCCGCCACCCACTGATTGAGCGTCACAACGACATCGCTGCCGTCGACCGCTACGGATTCGATCGCGACGCCAGTCCCATCCACTGTGACGACGAACGAGTCGGCCGGGACCATCGGCGCCGCATCAAGTTCGGCGCCGAGTGTCAGCCGCAGCTCCCGTCCCTGGACCACAACCGACTCGAGCGCGGGTCCTGGAACGGTGCGATTGTCGATGGGGTGCGCGAACGCAGCGACATCGTTGCCGGTGGGATCCTCCAGTTCGTCGACCGCCTGCGGCGTGTAGACCAGACTCACGTCGGCGTCGGCCTCAAGGCAGCACCCCAGCGTCAACTGGAGCGTCGCGCCGCTGATCCCGACGCCGCTGACGTGCGGGGAGGCTCCTTCAAGGAGGAATGCCGCCGCCGGCGGCATTCCTCCCGCGCTGAGCGCCTGGTCGAAGGTGACAGTCACCAGTCGCGCCGTCGCGACTACCTCGGTGACAACCGGCGCCGTGTCAGTGAGGTTCGTCGCCTCGAGCGCGAACGCCGAGGCGGCGATGCCGTTCACGTCCCGCAGCACGCCTGACGGCGCGTCTTGCGGCGAAGGCGCGTAGGTGACCTCCACCTCCGATGCCTCCGCGACCGCCTCTGCGAGCGTGATGCGGAGCACCTTGCCGTCAACCGCAACGGCCGTTCCCAGCCGACCGTTCGCCTCGAATGCACTTGCCGAGAGCGCCGGATCGGCGAGCAGTTCCCGATCGAACTCGACAGCGACAGCCTTCCCGTCCACCGTCGCCATGGATGCGACGGGACCGTTGTCAGTGAGATTCCCGACGTTGAGCGCGAACGCACGCACCGCGTTCCCGTGGGCGTCGGACAGCGCATCCTCGGACGGCGGATCGTACGTCAGAGTGACGGCGATGCCCGTGGCGACGGGGGTGGCGGTGCGGAGCACGAGGACCGCGCGGTCCGCGGAGATTTCGTTGACCGCAACGGCGGAAGCGTCGGCGGCGACGCCGAACCCGGCCGTGCCGATCGCGTCGTTCGCCGTCAGGGGGGCGTCGAATGTGACTCGCAGCGTCCAGCCCACGATCTCCGCCGACAGCGGGCCGGCAGGCGTGACGTTGGTCAGCTGGAACCTATCGAACGAGTCCGTCACGTTCGGCGGCATTGAGGTGTCGCGCAGCGGCGACGCCGTGCCAAGCTGATACTGGACTTTGACCTGGGCGCCCGCGCGCACGGGCGAAGCCAACGTCAATCGCAGCTCCCGGCCAGCCACCGTTACCGCTGTGAAGGAAGCCCGGATCTGGTCCGCGGTCACGGTGATCGCATTGCTCGGGCTCAGCCCCTGTTCGATCACTGGTGGCACGCTCGTCTCATCGAGGTCCTGATCGAACGTCAGCGTGATCAGGTCATCCGCAACTGCCCCGTGCCGGAGCACCGGCGCCGTATCAGTCCGATTCCTGACGATCAGCGAGAAAATCGCGACAGGAATCTGGCCCTGGTCCGCGTCGGTCAGTCCGCCGGTCGACGGCGGGTCGTAGCTGAGCACTATCGCGTCGCCCTCGCGCGCCGCGGGCGAGAGTTGGAGCGTGACCACCGTTGCTTCGATGCTCACGATCGACGCCGTCGCGCTCGTGCCCGCCAACGAGAACACCGACGCTGCAGGAGGCCCGTCGGTCGACTCACTCAACGCCTCGCTGAACGTGATCGTCAGCGTCGCGCCGGTCACGTCAATCTCCGCCGTCTCCGCGACCGGCGCGGCGTCCGTGCGGTTGTCAATCCCGGTCGTGAACGCGGCGACGGCGATCCCCTGCACATCCTGGAGTGCGCCAGAGTTCGGCGGCGTATAGGTCACCGACGTTTCCTCGCCATCGTCGAGTGCTGTCGCGAGCGTCAGGCTGACGACGGCTGCGTCCAACGCCACGTCGATCACGGCGCCGTTCTCCACGGAAAACGCGGCCGGGGCGGGCGCCGAGCCCGCATCGAGAGCGCGGTCGAACGTGAGCGTCACCGTTGCGCTGTCCGCGATGGATGAGAGCAGCGTCGGTGGGCCGAGCGCGCCGTTGTCGATCGCCAGCGAGAAGCCTGCGACGGCGAGCGCGCCCTGATCGTTGTCGCGGAGGCGCGGAGCGTCGATCGGTGGGCTGTACGCGACGCTGATCGAGTCGCCGGCGAGCGCCACAGGCGACAACGAGAGCGTCACCGCCGCGCCCGACACCGTGACCATTGACACCGCGGCGCTCGTGCCGGTCAGGCTGAACGCGGCGATCGCCGGGGTGGCGTCGCTCGCCTCACTCAACGCCTCACTGAACGTGATCGTCAGCGTCGCGCCGGTCACGTCAATCTCCGCCGTCTCCGCGACCGGCGCGGCGTCCGTGCGGTTGTCAATCCCGGTCGTGAACGCGGCGACGGCGATCCCCTGCACATCCTGGAGTGCGCCAGAGTTCGGCGGCGTATAGGTCACCGACGTTTCCTCGCCATCGTCGAGTGCTGTCGCGAGCGTCAGCGTGACAACGGCGCCGTCGAGCATCACCTGGCTCGGGGCCACGGCGTTCAACGAGAACGCAGCCACAGTGGGAACCGAGCCCGCGTCGAGATCGCGGTCGAACGTGAGCGTCACCGCCGCGCCGTCCGCGATGGCGGAGAGCAGCATTGGCGGGCCGAGCGCGCCGTTGTCGACTACCAGCGAGAACGCCGCGACGGCGAGCGCGCCCTGGTCGTTGTCGCGCAGGCGCGGAGGGTCGATGGGTGGGCTGTAGGCGACGCTGATCGAGTCACCGGCGACCGCCGCAGGCGACAACGAAAGCGTCACCGCCGAGCCCGACACGGTGACCATTGACACCGCGGCGCTCGTGCCGGTCAAGCTGAACGCGGTGACCGCCGAGGTGGCGTCGCTCGCCTCACTCAAGGCCTCACTGAACCTGATCGTCAGCGTTGCGCCCGCGGCATCGACCTCGCCCGACTCCGCAACCGGAGCATGGTCAGTGCGGTTGACGACCGCCTGCGTGAACGCCGCCGCGGCGACGCCACCGGCGCCCTGCAGCACTCCCTCCTCGGGCGGCGTATAGCTGACCGAAGCAGCCTCACCATCGGCCAGAGCCGCAGCCAGCGTCAGCGTGACAACGGCGCCGTCGAGCACCACATTGTTCGGCGCCGCGTCGTTCAACGAGAACGCAGCCACAGTGGGAACCGAGCCCGCATCGAGAGCGCGGTCGAACGTGAGCGTCACGATCGTGCCGTCGCCGATGGCCTCCAGCAACGCCGGCGGGGTCGGCGCCGCTTCGGGCGTTAGGAAGGGGTGGCCTGCGATCGCCGGAACGATCGCGCTGGAGTTGTACTGGTCGTGCAGATGATCTGATTCGGAGCCGCCCGAGTAGCGCAGCCAGACTTCCGTATCGGCGGGCAGTGCGTCGGCCGGCGCCGTGAGCCTGACGACGGCGCCGTCGACGGTGAGCATGGTGGCAGCCGTGCAATCATCTTCGTCGGCATCCGCTGCATGGCATATGCCAAACGTCGCGGGCGAGATGGTTCCCTTCGCCCGGAGGGGCGCTGAGAAGCTGAGCGCAACTCCGCTTCCGTCGACCGCGATCGCTGTGACCACCGGCCCTGACGTGGTGTTGTTCAGCTCACGGGTGAACGCTGGGACTGCGGAAGCCGGCTTTAGCAGCGATTCCAGCGCGCCTGATTGAGCCGGGCTGTAGCTGATCGAGGGGAACAGGTCGGGCGCGAAGGGCGGAAGCACCTGAAGCAACACTTTGGCGCCGACGACCGAAACCGCGCGTACCTGCGCCTCGTGCCCCAAGATCGCGAACGCCGTTGGCGGCGGGACGGCGTCCGGGTCGAGCGCCTCGCTGAAGTCGAGCGTGATCACATACGCATCGACCAGACCGCCCGTATCGAGGGGCGTCGGAGCCGGCGTGAGCTCGCTGTTGTTCTCGATGTCCAGCTCGAACGCCGCGACGCTCAGGCCGCCCTGATCAGCGTCGCGGAGTGGCCCTCCGGCTGGGGTGGTGTAGGCGATTCGCAGCGTCTGGCCCTGCAACACACCCGGGGTGAGGGTCAGGATCAAGCTCGTCTCGGTCACGTCGGCGGCGGTGATCGCCGAGGAGCCGCCGCTGATCGAGAACGCGTCGGAGGCTGGCTGGTGCAACGGCTCCTCGCTGAGCGCCTCGCTGAACGTGATCGTCAGCGACGCGCCGCCCGCATCAATGGCCGCCGACACGGCGATAGGCGCGGAATCAGTGCGATTCTCGATTGGCGTACTGAACGCGGCGACGCGTACGCCGTCCGCATCCTGTAGGGCGTTCGCCTCCGGCGGCGTGTAGCTGACCGCGGCCGACTCCCCGTCCGCGAGCGCGGCTGCGAGTGTCAGAGTGACCGTTAATCCATCGAGCTCCGCTGCGCTTGGTGCGCTGCCGTTGGCGGTGAATGCACTGAGCGGGGGCGTGGATGCCGCGTCGAGGACGCGCTCGAACGTCAGCGTGACCGTCGTCGAGTCGCCGACCGCTGAGACCAGGCTCGGCGGGTCAACGACTACCGGCGCGGCAGGGGTCGAGAAGGGATGAGCGGTGATCGCCTCAACGGCAACGCCGAAGTCCTGATCGACCAGTCGCGCACCACTCGATCCCTCCGAATAGCGGAGCCACAGCGCGGAGTCGGGGGGCAGCGCGTCTGCAGCGACGGTCAATGTCACGATCGCGCCGTTGGCAACCACTCCTGTCGCACTCGGACATGTATCGCTGGACGCGAATTCGGATGCACAGAATCTGAACTCGGCTCCGCTAAACGTGCCGTCCACACTCACTCGCGCAGAGAGCGTCAGCACGACCGAGCCTGCGTCGACGGAGATCGCTGTCACGACAGGTCCGTACGTGTTGTTGCTGAGCGGTCGGCTGGCGGTCGAAAACGACGCGGCCGGGTTCGACGGCTTATCAAGCGCCTCGATCCCACCCGTCGCAGGCGCTGTATACATCAGCACCGCGTCGGCGGCCTCCGGAATCGGCGGCACGATGGTGAGGCGCACCTCTGCGCCGTTGATCGAGACGCTGCGGACAGTGGAGGCGTAACCGCTGATCTCGAACGCCTGAGGGGGCGGCACAATCGATGGGTCGAGCAGCTCGTTGAATGAGAGCGATATCCGGTAACCGTTGATCTGTCCGCTTCGATACTCCGGTGTGAGCGGTTCCTGAGCCCGGACTACGACGAGCGACAGCGAAACCGCGGATAGGAGTACCAGTAGGCAACAAGCGGCACGCAGCACTGATCGCTGCCGTGCGCGCGCGCGTTACGAGTCGGCTGCGGCTATACGATCAGCGGCCGGTCCACTTCGGCGCTCGCTTCTCGACGAACGCCTGCGGACCTTCCTTCGCGTCCTCCGAGTTCAGCACCGTCCGCGAGACCCACTGGCCCACCCGGTACGACTCGTCGATCTGCAGCTGGCGCCACTGCTGCGCCATGAACTTGGTGCCCTCAACCGCCAGCGGCGCGTTGGCCGCGATCATCTCGGCGATCTCGATCGCCCGAGGAATCAGCTGATCGGGCTCGAGCACTTCGCGCACCAGACCGATGCGCAGCGCGTCGGGCGGCTCGATCCGGTCGGCCGTGAGCATGATGTACAGCGCTTCGCCGATCGGCAGCATCCGCGCCAGGTGGTGAATCGCGTAGCCCGGCATGATCCCGCGCTTCACCTCGAACAGACCGAAGTAGGCCTCGCTCGAGGCGATCCGGATGTCACAATCTAGCGCGCGCTCCAGACCGCCGGCGAGGCAGAGTCCGTTGATCGCCGCGATGAACGGCTTGCGGCAGCGCGAGAACGGCATCGAATCTGCGAGGCTATATCCCATCGTGTCGCGCTGACCGCCGCGCGACTGATTCTGTTCGTTCATCTCTTTGAGGTCGGCGCCCGCCGAGAACGCACGGCCCGTCCCGGTCAGAATGCCAGCGCGCATCTCGGGGTCGGCCTCGAAGTCGGCCACCGCCTCCGTCGTCAGCCGCCGCAGGTCGCCGCCCAACGCGTTCAGGCGCTCGGGGCGATTCATCGTCAGGATCGCGTAATGGTCGAACTTCTCGTAGATCAGGTCTGGCATCTCGGGCTCCCACGGGATGTCAAATGCGGCTGGTGGCGGCGGTCGTTACAGGCTGGCGAGCTCCTCGCGCAGGTCGCGGTCGTCGACGATGTGTCCGGTGTAGCTGGGCGGCTGGGTGCAAATCCAGGCCGTGGCTCGCGCCATCCAGGTCGCTTCGTCGAACTCCGTCTGCGGATTGTCGGGTGTGGTCAGCGCGTACCAGTGGCCGGGCGTCTTGATCAGGTAGCGCAGTGTTAGCACGTTGCAGGCGATTTCGTACGGCTGCAGCTCCATCGCCATGCCCTGGGTGATGCGCTCCAGCCCCGCCTTGACCATGCCGTAGAACTGCCCGCCCGACCGCGGGTCGTCGTAGGGCCCCGGTCCGGGCGCGTCGGCGGCGCCCGACGAGATGTTGATGATGTCGCCCCCGCTCTCCTTCATATGCGCAACGGCAGCCTTGCAGAGCAGCACCGGGCCGCGCAGGTCGAGCTGCCAGATCAGGTCGATGTGCCGGTCCTGCACCGACTCCAGCGTGCCGGGAACCAGTACCGCGGCGTTGTTGACCAGAATGTCGAGACCGCCGAGTTCGGCCACGGTGCGCTCGACCGCGCGGGTGATCGATTCGGGGCTGCGGACGTCGAGCGGGACCGGCACGGCCGTCCCGCCGGCGCTGCGGATCCCCTCGGCGACTGTGCGGATCGTGCCCGGCAGGCGCGGATCGGGCGAGGCCTCGTCGGAGCGCGCCGCTACGGCGACCGCTGCCCCGTGCGCCGCCAGCCCCCGAGCGATATCCGCGCCGATGCCCCGGCTCGCTCCCGTGACCAGTGCCTTGCGTCCGTCCAGCAGCGCCATCGGGTCCTCCCTCTACCGCGCCAAAGGTCCCGCGCCGAGTCTAGCCCCAGGTCACACGAACAGTGTCAGCCACCCAGTGGATAAACCCGCGACCGCGATGATAGGCGACGCGCGTCGCGCAGCCCCCCCCCAGCAGCCGTTCGAGCGCGCTCGCCCGGAGAATGGAGCAGAATCCGGCCTAGCCGCTCAGCCACCGCCCGCGCTTTGAGCTGCTCCTACCATGCCGGCCATGGACGCGAACGAGCTTGACCTGATCGCGCTCCCGGGTGGGCAGTTTGTGATGGGCTCCGACGCCGACCGGCGCGACGAACGTCCGGCGCACGCCGTCTCGGTTGGGGCGTTTCTGGTCGCGCGACGACCGGTGAGCAACGCGCAGTACGCGCGCTATGTCGAAGCGTCGGGGGTCGCCCCGCCGCCGTTCTGGGCGCAGGAGGGGTTCTGCGGCGCCGAACAGCCGGTGGTCGGCGTCTCCTGGCACGACGCGGTCGGGTTCTGCGCGTGGCTGTCGGAGCAGGGCGAGACGGGCTTCCGCCTGCCCACCGAGGCCGAGCGCGAGTTCGCAGCGCGTGGCGGGATCGAAGCCGCGGCCTGGCCTGAATTCGACGACGCATGGCCCGACGCCGAGGTCCGCCGCGCGGTCGCCCTCGCCGAACAGCCGCACGCGCCACTCGACGCCTGCCTCAACGGCTTCGGGCTGTTCTGCATGGCCGACAACGTCCACGAGTGGTGCTCCGACTGGTACGACCGCTCGTGGTACGAGCGTTCGCCGAGCGCGGCGCCAACCGGCCCGCCGATCGGGCAGCGCCGCGCCAGCCGCGGGGGATCGTGGCGCCACCGGGTCAAGTTCACGCGCGTCTCGGCGCGCTCCAGCCTCCCGCCGAGCTACCGCTACAACGACTACGGCTTCCGCGTCTACGCCGATCCCGCCCCTCGCGCCCCTCACGACACGCAGGAAGACTGAGGCAGGAGGACTGAGATGCCCATCCGCACTACCGTCGTCGGCTCGTGGCCGATTCCTTTCGGGCAGCGGCTCGAGCTGAAGCGCTACTACGCGGGCGAGACCTCCGACGAGGACGCGCACGCCGTCCTGCAAGCCGCGGCGCGGATCGCGATGGACGAGCAGCTCGCCTGCGGCCTCGACCAGATCATGGGCGGCGAGGTCTTCGCGCCCGACTTTCTGCACCACGTCCCGCCGCGACTCGATGGCCTCAAGACCGTGAAGCCCCGGCTCACCGCGGCCGGTCAGCAGGGCGTCGGCGTCTACGAGGTCGCCGGACGGGTCACGGCGCCGCGTGGGACGGGCCATGCGAAGGCCTATCGGCGCGAGCTGGCGATCGAGCCGACGCTGGCGAAGGCGTCCGTGCCGTCACCGCTGACGATCGGCGGAGGCTTTCGCGCCGCGGACGACGCCAACCATTTGGCCGACCTGATCGCGATCGTGCAGGACGAGATCGCCGACATGGTCGACGCGGGCGTCTCCGAGCTGCAGCTCGACGCGCCGGCCGAGGCGATTGGGCTCGTGTCCGGGACGCGCACGGTAGAGGAGCTGCTACCGCTGGTCGTCGAACCGCTCGCGCCCGCCGCGGGGATCCGGCGCTCGGTCCACTTCTGCCTCGGCGACATCGCGCGCAAGCCCTCGATCGAGGTACAGAATCTGCGCGCGCTGCTGCCGCTCCTCCAGGCGCTCGACGGCCACGTCGAGCGGGTCCATGTCGAGTGCTCCTACAGCGGCCAGTGGGACGACCGCGCGCTGCTGGCCGAGGTCCCCGAGTCGATCGAAGTGATCGCCGGCATCGCCGACGTGAAGTCGCGGCCCGCCAGCGTCACCGCCCTGCGCGAGAAGATCCAGGCGCTGCGCGAAGTCATCCCCGACGACCGCCTGCTCGTCTCATCATCATGCGGCTGCGGCCGCGTCCCGCACGACGAAGCCATCCGCCTGATGCGCAACCTCGTCAAGGCCGCGCAAGCGTCTTAGATGACGCTAGAATCGTGTGGGCGACGCAGCGTCGCGAAATCGACACCGCACTGCTCGTTCCGATCGTGAGAGGCGATGCACGGTGAGCGTCAGGAGCACGAGGCGGCGTGGAGCTTCACTTTCGAGCCACGAGGCTGCGTCGCTGCTTCGAGGAATCGGCGCTGGCGATGAGGCGATGGGGTCCAGACGCTGGCCGGAACTACATCAGACGCCTCAACCGAATCCAGTTCGTCGAACGGTGGGATGATCTGTACGCCTATCGTGATCTGGATCTGCATCCTCTGCACGGAGATCGAGCTGGGGAGTTCGCGATACGACTCAGCGGGGCGATGCGGCTGATCGTTCGGCGCGGCGCGACGGTCGGCGAGATCGTTATTGTGAATGTCGAGGATTACCATGGCTGAGTTCAATCCGACGATCCTGTCGGACATGGCCATTCACCCTGGCGAGTTCCTCCGCAACGAGCTTGAGGCGCGCGGCATGACGCCGGCGCAGCTCGCAGAGCGTGCGGGGCTCGCATTGCAGGTCATTGACGACATTGTCAGCGAACGCGACGTGATCCGCGAAGACGTCGCGGACAACATCGGGCGTGCCTTGGGGACTTCCGCGCAATCCTGGGTAAACGCGACGACGCTCTACTACATGGTGCTGGAGCGGAACGCGAGGCACGCGGCCGATCGCGGTTCCGCTGCCTGCTAGGGCCTGTTCACACTCAGCCACAGAATCGCGTCGTTCTCAGCTCCAATGCCGGCCAACGCGGGAATGACGAGCATGGGGCGATCAAGGGGCTGTGCGACAGCCTCAGCAGGGTGTTGCGAAAGGCGGCTGTGCCGATGGGAGGCGGTGATCGCGAACGTGGGAGGGGGATGCGATGCGCGACGAGTCTGAACGTTCGGCCCGTCTGACGCAGGTGGTGACGCCGGAGTCGTTCGTCCAGGCGGCGCAGGCGTCGTGATGCCGGGATTCGGCCCGCACCGCCGTGCAGTCGGGATATATTGCTTCATGTCTGCACACCGGAACCGGTAATCTGATCGGGCACGATTGGCAGGGTTGCGATGCGTCGGCCTGAGAGGTGGCCCCGTTGGAGCTTCGCTTCCGAACAACGCGGTTGGAACGGGCCTACACTGACCCACGACGGGCGATGCGATTGTGGGGTGCCGACATCGGCGGGCGCTACGTTGACCGCTTAAACTGGATCAGCGCCTTGCCCAGGTGGGAGGCTCTCTTTGAGCATCGTCCACTTGGCTTGCATCGACTTCGCGGACCACGCAGTGATGATTACGCAGTTCGGCTCACGGGGCGGTGGCGACTGATCGTGAGGCCGGGCGCCACGGGCGACCAGATCAACATCGTGGATGTCGAGGATTACCATGAATGAGTTCAAGCCCAAGCTGCTGCCAGCATTTCCGACGCATCCCGGGAAATTTCTTCGAGAAGAGCTTGACGCTCGGGGGATGACTGGCGCTGACCTTGCCCGCGCTGCGGATCTGCCTGTGGCGGTCGTCGATGACATCGTCAGCGAGCGCGAAATCATTACTGAGTTGGTCGCGCGGAAGATTGCGCTGGCGCTCGACACTTCGTGGGAAGGATGGGCCAATCTGACAACGCTTTATCAGCTCACGCTGGAGCGCGACGCGGAACGGGAGGCCGCGAAGGCTCAGACCTAGTAGTAGATCCCCCGCCCCACACCCCCGCCGGCGGCGATCGTGTCGCCGGTGATCGCGATTGATTTCGGCGAGGCCAGGAACGTCACGATCGCTGCGATGTCTTCAGAGTCGATAATCCGCCGCACCGAGTTGCCTGACGCCATTCGCGCCTCGGCCTCTTCCTCCGTGATCGACTGCGACGCCGCGATCTGAGCGATCCGCTCAGCCGTCGCCTCAGTCCGCGTCAGGCCCGGATGCACGACCGTCACGTTGATCCCGTCGGGGCCGAGCTCGTCGGCGAGATTCTTGGTGATCGCGGCGACCGAGACGTTGCGGATGCTGCCGACTGTGTTGCCGCTGCCGCGCGCGGCAAGGCCGGAGATGTTGATGATCCGGCCCCAGCCGGCGGCCTGCATGTAGGGCGCGGCCTCGCGCGTGCAGCGCAGGTAGCCCATCACCTTGACGTTGATATCGGCCATCACGATCTCGTCGGTCAGCTCGGCCAGCGGCTTCGGTCCGTGGACGCTGCCCGGCGAGGCTGCGTTGTTGACCAGGATGTCGAGCCCGCCCATCGCCGCGGCCGCGCCGGCGACCATCGCTTTGACTGAGGCGTCGTCCGATGCCTCCGCGCTGAACCAGTGGATCTCGCGCCCGACCTCCGCGCCGATCTCCGCGGCGGCCGCCGCCAGACGCTCCGGGTCGCGCGCCGAGATCGCAACTTCGCAGCCCTCACGGGCCAGATCGAACGCGATCGCCTTGCCGATGCCGCGGCTGCCGCCCGTGACGAGCGCCCGCTTGCCGGTCAGTTCGAGGTCCATGTCTGTGTCCTCCCCGCGATTAGCTCGCGCCGTTACTCAGTGTTCGTTCGCCGGGCGGCTTGAGGAACTCCGCTTCTGTGAGCGTCTCGCCGCAGAGAGTCGCCTTGACGACGCGCCCGTGCTCGATGACGACGCGCTGCGGCCGTCCCGGGTTGCGCTGGCCGGGCGTTGGCCCCAGCGCGAAGATCTCCGCCTCGATCCGGCCGTGCTCGATCGTCAGATGCCCGACGGTGCCGAGCCGGGTCGAGAAGTGGTGCGGCAGCGAGGGCGACCCGGAGTTGATCAGCAGCACGCCGTCGCGGTATTCGAGCCGCTCGACGTGCGTATCGCCGCCGATCAGCACATCGACCTGCTCACCGTCGAGCGATGAGCGCAGGATTTCGGCGATCGGCCGCGATTCGGGCCGCAGCTCGTGCGCCATCCCGATCCGCACGCCGTCGACATCGAGGAACTGCTGCTCGCTCATGCGCGGATCGTCGAAGATGTCGTTGTTCCCGCGTGCGACGAGCACCGGCGCGAACTGCTCGCACCAGTCGATCACGGCCTTCACCGTGACGTCTCCGCCATGCAGGATCAGGTCCACGCCGCGTAGCGCATCGCCGACCTCCGGCCCGAGTTGGTCGAGCGAGAAGAGCAGCTGCGGAAGGTGGGTGTCGGAGATCAGACCGATCTTCATGATCGCAGGCTAGGCGCGCCGGCCGAGGCGGGCAATCAGGCGCCCACACGGGCGCACGAGCGCTGACGCGCTGTATATCCGCGGCGCTCTAACCTGTTGGCCAACAGCAGCTGCCCGAACAGCAACCAGAGCAGCAGCCACCGCAACTGCAACAGCCCCATGGGCACGGAGGATCAAGATGGCACAAGAGCGCGTCGCCGCGATCGCAGGAATTCACGAGTACCCGCTGCGCGTCGCGCCGGGCGTCTCTTCGATGCAGATCAAAGCCGAGTCGATGAAGCAGGCGCTCGACGACGCCGGCCTCAACTGGGGCGATGTCGATGGGCTCTACGACGCCCTCGACGGCGATGGCGGCGGCGGGCTGGGGCTCGCCGCCTACCTCGGCATCAACCCGCGGATGATCGACACCACCCAGGTCGGCGGCTCGTCCTACGAGTTCCACGCCGCTCACGCGCTGCGCGACATCGCGGCGGGGCGCTGCAACGTGGCCGTCACGACCTACGGCTCGACCTCCGCGTCGATGCGCGTGCCGATCGGCACCGGCGGCATGGGCCGCGGCGGCGCCTCCTGGCAGCAGAACATGGAAACGCCCTACGGCTCAACCCTGATCGCCAACTACGCGATGGTCGCCAACCGGCACATGTACGACTACGGCACGACGACCGAGCAGCTCGCGCAGATCTCCGTCGCGACGCGCAAGCACGCGATGCGCAACCCCGAAGCGGTCAAGGCGATGACCGACCTGCAGTTCGTCAAGGTCGACGAGATCACGGTTGAGGATGTGCTCGAGTCGCGGATCGTCGCCGACCCACTGCACCTGCTCGAGTGCTGCATGATCTCCGACGGCGGCGGCGCGGCGGTCTTCGTCTCCGCCGATGTCGCCCGCGACATCAAGAAGAAGCCGGTCTGGATCATCGGCAGCGGCGAGGCCACCAAGTACCGCGAGAACGGCGGCGACATCACGACGAGCGCCGGCGCGCAGAGCGCGCCCGCAGCCTTCGCCCAGGCCGGCGTCACGCCCGACGAGATCGACATCGCGATGATCTACGACTCGTTCAGCATCACCGTCGCGGTCTGCCTCGAAGACCTCGGGTTCTGCGGCAAGGGCGAAATCGGCCCCTGGATCGACGACGGCCACCTCGCGTTCGACCAGCCCGGGCTGACGCTCAACACCGACGGCGGCGGGCTCTCATCGAACCACCCCGGGATGCGCGGGCTGTTCCTGCTGCTCGAATCGGTGCGCCAGCTGCGCGGCGAATCGACCTCGCAGGTCGAGGGCGCGAGGCTCGCCGTCGCCCACGGCAACGGCGGACTGCTCGGTGGCACACACACCGGCGGCACCGTGATCCTCGCCGCCGACTGAACAAAACCGACCAAACTGAACACCCCACCCGACCAGACCGAGAGGCGCAAATCATGGCCAACCGACCACAGCCCAGCTTCCCCGAGCCCGACACCCAGCACTTCTGGGACGGCTGCAAGGCGGGCGAGCTGCGCTACCAGACCGATGCCGACGACAACGTCGTCTTCTACCCGCGCTCCCACTCGCCCGTCAGCGGCGACCGCGAGCTCAGCTGGAATGTCTCCGCCGGGCTGGGCACCGTCTACACCTTCTCCGTCGTGCGCCAGAACCGCATGCCCGGCTTCCAGGAGCTGGGCGCATACGCAGTGGCCTACATCGACCTCGACGAGGGCTTCCGGATGCTCAGCACGATCGTCGGCGTCGCCAACCCCACCACCGACATCCAAATCGGCCAGCGAGTCCAGGTCGAGTTCGAGCCGCAGGAGTCCGAGGGCGCATACCCGATCCCCGTCTTCCGCCCGGTCTAGGAAAGCTCTGAACGAGCCGGATCCACTCTCCCCCCGCTCTGCGGGGCGGGGATGTCCCGTAGGGACAGAGCAACTGTGTTGAAGATCAACTCAGTCAGCGCTGCTGGGGCCCTGTCCGTCATTCCTGCGCAGGCAGGAATCCATGCGACCGCCCAACCGTGCGACGAGCCTCCATCCGCCCGACGGCCCACCAGAGCCCCCAGCGCACCGCGCGTGATCGGGCGCCGTCGAACATTGGGAGTGCCCTTGACCCCCACAGATCGCCTGGATTCCTGCCTGCGCAGGAATGACGGAACCAGCAGCTCCCAAGGCCGCCGCAACATACAAGGGGGCCCTGCCGTGCCGGACCACATACGCCACGCCCTTGCGTCGCCGCAGCCCCGCCGGCTCGTATCCGTTTCGAGTGTCGCATAGGACACAAGCTCGGCAACGCCCCCCCAGATCCCGCGGATAGGATGGCGGCGATGTCGTCAATTATTGGACCAGCCGGAGATGTTGCATCGGAGCTGGTCCGGCCGGCCGGTCAGCACGGTCCGGCGCCGGAACTGGCGATCCGCGCTGACAACCTCACCAAGCACTTCGGTGACATCCACGCCGTCAACGGGATCGCGCTGCGCGTGCCCGTCGGGCAGGTCTTCGGCTTTCTCGGGCAAAACGGCTCGGGCAAGTCCACCACCGTGCGGATGCTGACCACGCTGCTCAAGCCGACGGACGGCGAAGCGCAGGTCGCTGGGCTCGATGTGCGCCGTGAGGCGCGACAGGTCCGGCAGTCGATCGGCGTCGCGCTGCAGGACGCCGGGCTCGACCTGATGCAGACCGGGCGCGAACTCTTGCGTCTCTCCGCTCGGCTCTACAACGTGCCCCGCGCCGACATCGAGGAGCGCATCTCCTACCTGCTTGATGTCGTCGACCTCGCCGGCGACGCAGACCGTCGGGTCGGCGAGTACTCGGGCGGCATGCAGCGCCGGCTCGACCTCGCCGCGGCGCTGGTGCACAGCCCCGGGATCATCTTCCTCGACGAGCCCACCACGGGGCTCGACCCGGTCAGCCGCCAGCACCTCTGGGAATACATCGTGCGGCTGAACAGCGACGACGGCGTCACGTTCTTCCTGACCACGCAATACCTCGAAGAGGCCGACCAGCTCTGCGACGACATCGCGATCCTCGATGCCGGCGTGATCGTCGCGCAGGGCTCGCCCAAAGCGCTGAAGGACACCGTCTCCGACGATGTCATCTCGTTCGAGATCACCGGCGACGGCGACGGCCGTGAGCGTGCGATCGGCGCCGTCTCCGGCCTGCCGATGGTCGACAACGTCAGCGGCGACGGGCTGATCGGCGTGTCGATCTTTACCAAGAGCGGCACCGCGGTCTTTCCGACCGTCGTACGTGCGCTCGACAACGCGGGACTCCCCTTCGACAACCTGAGACTCGCGCACGCCACGCTCGATGACGTGTTCTTCCAGGCCACCGGTCACCGCATGGAGCCGCCCAGCGCGGCCGATGCGAGCGAGGGCGGCGCGTAGTGGTCACGTCGACCCCAACCGCGACGGCCCACGGCGTCGCACACAGCGGCGTGTTCCACGTCATGACCCACGCGCGCTTCCTCGCCGCGCGGACGATTCGCGAATCGCTGCGCCAGCCCGGCGTCGAAGTCACCAACATATTCATCCCGCTCTTCTTCCTCGCGGTCTCAACGGCGGCAATCGGTCAGGTCGCGGGGCGGGCCTTCGGGGTCGATAACTACCTCGGCTTCCAGCTGCCCGTCGCCGTGCTGCAGGCCGTGGCCGGCTCATCGAGCGCGTCAGGCATCGCGATGGTGACGGATATGGAGCGCGGCTATTTCGACAAGCTGCTGCTCACCCCGGCCTCGCGCTGGTCGCTGATCATCGGTCGCGTCAGCGCCGACGCGGTCCGCGCCGTCTTCTTCAGCGCGGTCATGCTGGCCGCGGCGCTGATCTTCGGCTCCGGCATGCACGCCGGCGTCGGCGGGGTCTTCGTCGTGCTGCTGATGGCAGCCGTGTTCGGCGCGGCCTACTCCGGAATCGGCATCTTCGTCGCGATGCGCACGGCCAACGCGCAGGCCGCGCAGGCCAGTTTCCTGCTCTTCTTCCCGCTGCTCTTCATGGCCCCGGCCTTCGCGCCCAAAGAGATCTTCGCCCCCTGGATGCAGGCAGTCGCCACCGTCAATCCCGTCACCTACATGATGGAAGGCATCCGCGAGCTCGTGCTCGGCGATTACGCCTCTGCGGCGGCGGTCAAGGCGGCGGGGGGCAGCGAGCAAGCCATCGCCGCCGCGCTCGGCAACGGCTGGGACGGCGAGCGGATGCTCTGGGCCTTCGTCTCGCTGATCGGATTTGGGCTCTTCACCCTCACCATCGCCGCCCTCGCCATGCGCAGCCGGGCCGGCTCGGGATAGTGGAGCTTGGGCACCGCGTGTAGCCTCACCGTGTGTAGCCTCCCCGGGAGACGAAACCCGGAGGATTGAGGCCAATGAGACCACGCATCAACCTCGCTGGCGCAACTGCAATCGGGCTGCTGATCGGCGCACTCACGCTCGCGCTGGTCAGCGCGGCAACGAGCGGCGGCGAAGTACGAATCGTCGCCCGCGCGCTGGAAGACGGGCGAGTGGAAACGGCGCTGCAACAGCGCAGCGCCGGCGGCGCCTGGAGCGAGCGCGTCCGGCCCGAATCCCGCTTCATCCCGGCCGACGCCCGACCCGGTGTATGGCTGGTCGGCTCGCCGATTTCACTGGACCCGCCCGACGTAATGTCCGCCGACGTCGGCGTGCCGCCCGACCCCGTCCGCCTCAGCGGCAGAGCCAGCGCCAGCGCCACGATCCGCAGTCCGGAGGGCGATCAGATCGGCATCGTGCGCCTGACCGAGGGCCCGCGCGGTGTGCTGATCCAGGCGCGGGTGCGGGGGCTCAGCGCCGGCGCGCATGGCTTCCACATCCACGCGATCGGCAGCTGCGAACCCGACTTCGCCGCCGCCGGTGGACATTTCAACCCCACAGCTGTTGGGCACGGCCCGCTGCACGAGGGCGGTCAGCACGCTGGTGATCTACCCAACATCCACGCCCACCCTGACGGCTCCGCAGCGGCCGACTTCTACAGCGACGCCGTCACGCTCGCCACCGACCTCGCCCATTCGGTCTTCGACGCAGACGGATCGGCGATCGTCATTCACGCCCTGCCCGACAGCTACGGAGCGGACGCGGGCGCTGGCGCGCGCGTCGGCTGCGGCGTGATTACGCCCGCAGAGTAAGATCGGCATTGGCAACCAAGGCGGCGAACGCCGCTGAAGCATCAAGGAGCAACTGAATGAGCTTGCTGACCACCACCGTGTCTGCGCATTGCGATCTGCCCTGCGGCGTCTATGACCCCGCGCAGGCCAAGATCGAGGCAATGTCCGTCCTCAAGTCGATGGAGAAGTACCAGGACTCCGACGACCACGACTTCAAGGCCCGCTGCCTGCTGGTCAAGGAGCAGCGCGCCGACGAGGTCAAGCACCACCTGTGGGTGCTGTGGACCGACTTCTTCAAGCCGCATCACCTCGAGGCCGACGCGTCAATCCACGAGCTGATGTGGAACGCCACCAAGGTCGCCGGCGAAGCCAAGAAGACGAACGACCCGGCCAAGGGCCAGGAGCTGATCGACCTCATCGATCAGGTCTCCGCGAAGTTCTGGGCCACCACCGAGGGCCCCGGCGCAGGCGTCTACGCGCCCTAGTCCCCCTCGACACCGGGGGGCGGCTCCGCGGCCCCGCGGTGGGCCGCCCCCATCAGTCGCTTGACGACACTCCCTGCGTCGCAGGGAGAGTCGTCAAGCTCGCCCCCTCCTTGCGCGTACCGTCGCGACGCGACGCCACTTGGCGCGCCACTCACGAGGGCTCGTCTCGCCGGATCGTGCCAACCCGGTCGATCCCTCGGTCGAACGACGCAACTACCCCAACACCGGTGCGCTCCGCGCTGGCGACCAGATACGCGTCCGCAAAATCCAACCACGCCTGGAGCGGTGCCTCGGTAGTCAGGCCGTGGAAGCGCTGGGCGGTAAAAAGGCGGACCACCGCGCTGAGGCGATCGCTTCGAGACCTCCGCGAGCAAGCCGTGCTCACTCGGGGGTGCAAGTGAACGCGCGGGTCAGCGAGCGGTCCGAGAATCGTTCTCGACGGACAGAACTGGACGGACAGGATTGCCGGGTCCGGTGCCGAATTCGAACGGCTCTTCGAAGAAGACCATGGGGACTGGACGCGCAGACCGGGGTTCGATGTAGACATCACCTTCACGGCGGCCGCGTGACTCCCGGAGAAGATAGCCCTCCCGATCTAGGTTCACCAGTCGATTTGTCGCGGCGCTCGGCCGTATGCCCTCCGTCTCAGCCAGCCTGGATGCCGTCACTTGCCCGCCTAGCAGAATAATGGTGTCCAGTGTTCCGCTCTCCGTCGGCGTTAACTTCCCGATCGGGGTGCCCTCCAAAATATCGGATGACGAGGCGGACAGGTAGAGCGCCAGCTGATGAGCTTCGGCCATGTACCGGACGAAGTCGGCGACTCCTGAATCGGGGGTGCAGATGACGAGGCGGACCGTTCCGTATTCCCCGCCTCGAATCCGCTGGGCGAGCGGAAGAACCAGCTCCTGCAGAGTCGCGGGAGTTAGCGCGACTCCCGCGAGATCCAGGACAACAACCTGTGGAGCATCGAGATGGCGGAGCTGTGTAGCTAGACGATCTCGAGCCAGAGCGGCCCGATGACGGTCCTTGAGCAACAGCGTGGCCGCTGGCTCGCCGTCGAACGATCCGCGGATCAAGCTGGACAGGAAGGCGATTTGCGCTCTGGGTGACTCTTCCACGGCGGGGCCTCTCACGGCCTAGCCATGACCCCACGCCTAGGCCCGTGGGGAGTCTAGGACATATTTTGCTCGGTAGGCGGAAACGAAGTCGCGGTCTTCGCAGATGCACCGGCCACTCCCAGCCTTGAGTGCGGGCTGGGGCGACGTATCGCCGAGAGGACGCAGGAGGTTCACCCGTCGCACCAAAGTCTTGCGCTGAGCCCCAGTGGTCAGTACATCGCGGACAGCCTCGGCAGCCAGCAGGACGCCAGCGAGAGCCGATTGGAACGCGAGCGGAACATGCAGATCGCTCGGTGTTGGTCCGGCGTCCCCCAGGGGAATGATGCCGCCCCCACATACACCTTCCACCCAGAGCTCGCGTATCGGCCTTCCCACGTAGCGCTCCAGCTTACCAGCTGGGATCTCCCAAGCGGTCGCAATTGCGGCGCAGATTTCACCGTTGACTCCTTGCCCGCCGCCCAGAAGGAAACGGACCTGGTCCTGTAGTTCAGGGATCCTCAGGCCTTCGGCGATGATCCGGTCTTGGCTCTTGGCTTCCTGGGTCGGCAGGTAGAGGCAGGCAAGACAGGCGTCTTGCCCAAGGAAGGAATGGGAGGAGACGCCGAGGTCGCCGACCTGGGTCCACGCGTTGGCAACCCACCGCGGGAGGCTCCCCTGCAAGGCCCGTCTGTCGCGCGCGGAGTCGAGGGCGGCCAGGACGCGTTCCCAATTGTAACCGTTGGCCTCCAGGAAGGAAGCCCAGGTCCCTCGGTGGGGGAGCGGTTGCAGCGCGCCCTTGAACTCCCTGGCAGCGATGTCGACCTTGACGCCACCTTCGTCGCGTCGCCCACATAGGATGTAGCGCTGAAGATTGCTGAGCTCGACGGTTTCTGGATCGACTAGGTAGAGCTGACCGGCGAGCGGTGTACGCGCCAAGGCCCACGCAGCGCTGTTGCCGACCGCTCCTGCGCCGACCAGCACTAGGGGATCAGTCAGTGTCGCCGCCGCCAGGGTGGGGAAGGACGCGGCATCGGGGGGGAACCTGATGTCTTCGTCGAGCAGGCTTGTGCCTTCGGGGAGGAAAAGGAAGCGAAACAGGTTGGCCGCCGCCAGGCAGGCGGCGAAGCCGGCGCCATAGGGATTGCCCAGATCGCTGGTCGAGTAGGGGCCCCCCGTGCCCACGTGGCCCACCCACCCATCGCAGCCGGCGTATACGGTCGGGGCGCCAGCGGGCGGCGGGCCCGCTCCGACCGCGAGAGCAACGCCGGGAGTACCCGTCATGGACGCTTCGATGTTGGGGTTGATGTTCTTGGCCAGCGCTATCAGTTCATCGGCAAAGTTCTGGCCGGCGGGAACAGTGACGAACACCAGGCTCGGGTACAGGCGCGCCAACAGCCGGACCGAGAGATCGAGGAGTTCGCGCCCGTCGCGCTTGGTGGCCGCCTCCTCCCCGAACGTGATTGCCACTCGGACGCCCTCGAGCTGTTCTATGAAGACGTCGATCTCAAAGCCTTGGAGTACTTGCGAGATCGCGACCGCGTCGCGCCGAAAGAAGTCAGCTAGCGCCATCGACAACAACCTCCATCAAGTCGCTCAGGGAGGCGGATACTCTGAGCCAGCCGCCTCGCGCCAGCCGGTAGGCGGCGACGTCACTCGATCCGAAGCCGTCACGGCCGAAGCAGGGGAGAACGATCGATAGGCTGCCCTCCATCGTGGCGATCGGGTAGGCGTCGTCGGTCTCCGAGTGATAGGCGTCTCCCGGATGGCTGTGGATCTGTACTCCCACAACCTGCTGGGCCTCGTAGAGCCACACGTTCAGCCGATGAAGCTCGGGCCCATCAACCCTCACACAGAGTCCGCCGTCGAGCTTGTACGAAACTTGGCGAGGGACGTGCACCTCCTCGACCACAAATGTGTCGCCATCGCGTGTACCCGACCAGACTACGAACAACTCGTAGCCGTCCAGCCCTGCCGAGCGAATCGCCTCCTCGGTCTCGCGGACCGCGCTTGCCCGAATTCGAAGCCGCCGCACGCCCTGGAGGGTCACTCCGGCATCTCCGAAATGGCGAAGGTGACCTGCGGCACCAGGTTGACGTTGAAGCCCGTCACCGGCTCGATGCCGTATTTCGCGATCACCTCCAAAAGGCGAACCAATCGACCCGCGCCAGCGAGCCGGTGCAGTTCCCACGGGTCGCCGGTGTGGCCCGGGTGGTCGTGGTACTCCTTGACCCCGGGGATACAGAGGAAGGGAACGTCGTCCGTCGAGAGAGCCTGCATCAGATCCTGCGACCCCCTCAGCTGCACCTTGGAACCGTCGGGCAGGACCGTCTCCGGTCCTGGGATCATGCGGGGCAATCGGGTCGGGAGCTCCTTGCTCAGAAGGGGTCGACCTGAGAACGGTTCGATCAAGATGACGGAGGGAGGCTCAGCGTCGTAGTTCTTATAGTCGAACTGGACGGCGGTGACGATAGCCGGGGGCCTGGTCTTGTTCGAGGCGAGAAGGACGATCGCGAGAGGCCATTCGGCCTTTACGAGGAACCAGCCGCGGGCCCGGTAGTCAGCGTCGAGAGCGACGTACTCAGCGATCTCGCGGTCGAACTTTGCTCGGGACACTGCCGGATCCACTGTCTGAGCCGCGGCGCTAGCCATTGCCGCCGACCCCAGCCTTCAGGTTCAGGAAGAGCCGGACCTTGTCGTCGAACCCGTAGTCCTCGATCGTCTTGTTCAGGTCGAGGAGGTTCCCGTCGTCGTCGCGGAGTTCCCAATTTTCGGGCGGCTGGCCCGAGTTCCCCGTCTGACGCAGCGCGTCGGGGATGATCGCGCGGAGGGGATCGTTCTCGGCGGCATCGACCACGGTCGGCTGGCCGTTGACGACTATGGTGATCGAGACCTTCTTCTGGGTGGCCATCGTTAGGCCTCCTTTCTGCACCGGTCTGATTGTAGCTCTCCTGAATTCACGGAGTCAAGTGAAGTCCGTGATGACATAAGCACCGTCAGCTGGGGCGGAAGGTCAGTGCGCTCCGAAACACGCAGCGTCAACGAGCTGGAGCCCACGCTTCCAGGCGGCCGATCGGGTGCCCGCGCAGGGACCCGATCCCTGCGCGCAGGCGGAGAAACGCTTCCAGCCATCCGCCGCCTCGTTCTCAACGGTGGACGCCATGAAGAACCCGTCGCACTCCACTGCACACGAGCGCGCCGCCTTGATGCCCACCGCCGTTTGCTGGTCGACAGACCGCGGCCAGCGAGACGTCTTGCCAAGCTTTGCCAGCGCGCCCAGCGTCGCCTCATGAGCACGATGAACATCTCGCTTCCCGAGACCCTCAAGTCCTTCGTCGCCCAGCAGGTCAGCACCCGCGGCTACAGCTCGTCAAGAGAGTACGTCCGCGAGTTGATCCGCAAGGACCAGGATCGCCAGCGCCTGCTCGGCCTGCTCCTCGAAGGCGCAGCGTCGCCGCCCACGGTCAGCGCGGATGCGGACTACTTCGGCCGGCTTCGCGATCGTGCCCGCGAAGCCGGCCAGCGGTGACCGCGAAACCCGTCGTCCTTCGGGAGCGTGCCCGGCGCGATGTCGGCAAGGCCGTCGAGGGCTGATCGTGGGCGTCGCGCGCAGCGGGCCTTAGAACGAGAGCGCCAGATAGACGTTCGCGCCCTCCTTTCGCACGACTGCCGCTTCACGCCGTGAACGGCATGGCGACACACCCGCCTCCACCGCCTGGCTCAGCTCCCAGCGAGTCGAGGGCTGCCCGGCCGCTGGTAGGCTCGCTGCATGGACGAACCCACCCTGGCGCAGGTGCAGCGACTGCGGGTGCGGTTCGGGGCGGACGGCGCGCTGCGCTATGTCTCGCACCTCGACGTGATGCGCGTCTGGGAGCGCGTCTGCAAGCGTGCCGGGCTGCCGCTGAGTCACTCGCAGGGATTCTCGCCCCGACCGAAGATCGCGCTGGCCGCGCCGCTCGCCGTGGGGATGACCTCGGAGGCCGAGCTGATCGATCTGCTGCTGGCGCGATACGTCGAGCCCGCGGAGGCGCGGACGGCGATCGAGGCGCAGGCGCCGCGCGGCCTGCAGATTCTCGACCTCACGGAGGCGCGGCTGCAGCAGGCGTCGTTGCAGTCGCAGGTCCGCGCTGCGCAGTACGAGATCGAGGTCGCGGACCCCCGCTCGCGCGAGGAATGGGAGCGGGCAATCACCGAGCTGCTGGCCGCCGAGACGCTGCCGCGCGAGCAACAGCGCGGCGACAAGGTGAAGCACTACGACCTCCGCCCGCTGGTCCTCGATCTGGCCATCGCGGCCTGCGCCCACGGACGGACGACGCTGCGGATGCGCCTGCGTCACGACGAACGCGGGGCCGGACGTCCGGAGCAGGTCGCGCTGGCGCTCGGCGCCGAGCGCGCCCCGGCGCGCGTGCATCGCGTGCGGCTGGAGCTCCACGAAGCGGCCGCGCCGGCCGGCGTGGCTGCGGCGGGAGCGTCGTAGGCGATGGTGGCGCGCATCCTGTTGTTGCGGCACGTCGAATCCGAGGCGAATCGCGCCGGCGTCGGCCTCGGCCGCACCGACTCTCCGCCGACCGAGCTGGGCCTGCGTCAGCTTGAGCTGACCGTTGAGGCGCTGGCTGGCGAATCGGTCACGCGGGTGCTGACCAGCCCGCTACAGCGCGCGAGTCGTCTGGCCGACGCAATCGCCGCCGCGCACGGCGTCGAGGCGGAGCGGGTCGACGACCTGCTGGAGATGGACGTGGGCGAGCTGGAGGGTCTGGAGTGGTCGGTCGCGCGACAGCGCTACGGGAAGTTCCTCGATGCCTGGCGCACAAGCGAGTCAGCCACAGTCCCAATGCCAGGCGGCGAGTCGCTGGCCGACGTTCAGCAGCGCGCCTGGCCGGTCTTCGAGGCACTGTTCGGCGGCGACGGCACCACAGTGGTCGTCTCGCACAACTTCGTAGTGAAGATGTTGCTGGTCCGCACCTTGGCGATGCCAATCGTCGAGTGGCGCCGGATCGACGTAGGCCTGGCCTCCATCTGCATAATCAACGCCGCCGGCGAAGTCCCGGTCCTCGAGCGCCTAAACGACCGCGCGCACCTGGAGTGTCTCGCCGGGGAGTGACATCTAGCTCTCCTTCCTACCGCTGCGCGGGGAGGTTCCGCGGCCGGAGGGGGTGAGTGCTCCAGCGCATCGAATGAACCGTGTTGGCTAGCCGAGTTCTTTTCCGGTCAGGTCATCGGAAAAGAGTTCGATGCGCCGGACCGCGTCCTCGAAGCCGACGTCAGACCAGCCGACTTGCACCTCATCAGAGTCTTGCAGGGTGTCCAGTGGCCAGCGTCTATCAATAAACTGTGTCGCGACCTGCGCATCTCGTCGCTCGTCTGGATTGCTTTGATCTTCGCTTTCCTCGCTCTGCATCACGTCCCGATATCGCTGGAGCAGCGGGAGCTTTGTCATGTCGATCGTGCCATCCTGTCGCTGAGACGAAAGCAGTACGCACGCGATAAGGACGGTACGGGCGAGCGAGCCAACGTGCACGCCGCGGACGTTCCCGAATCCGGGTCTGTTGAACAGCGTATTGACGGCTTCTTCGTCCGTCGCCTCGCCGATCACGATGCGTCTGTAGAGATCCGGTAACACGGTACGCACGAGCAATAGGACGACGAGCGTGTCCATGTTTGTGAACTGCGATGTCGGTACTGACGACAAGACCACCGCAAGCCGGCGTATGGCGTGTTGCACGCGGCGCAACGTGAACTGTGGGCTGTTGAAGAACTCTTGCAATATGTTTACTCCGTATCGCGGTGAGATAGGCGCGCGACGACTCTGTAGGAGCTCAGCGATCCCGACCGTAGCGAGTAACGCATCGACGAACCTCTTCCGGTCGGGGCTTGGCAGCCGGTAGTCGATGTCGAAGAAGCGCCAGAGATACCCTTCGGCGTCGAAGCAGGCGCCGTAGACCGCCTTGACCGAGTGGGCGAGCTGAGCGCGGTCCAGGCACACGACGAACACGATGTGGTCGACGTTGAAGAAGTGCTTGGCTGCCTCGAGCAGCTCTATGGCATAGGTGGGCCGGCACCGATCCAGTTCGTCGATCATCACGACGAGCGGCAAGTTGTCGTTCTCCCGGGCGATCGCTGCCGCGATTTCGACGAGCTGATCGCGGAAGGCCCGGAGCGCGGTCTTCGCCTCCTGATAGGACTCCGCGACTGCTTCGCGCGGCGTCGGCGGTCGCGAGCTGACCTCGCTGACGAGTTGAGGGCCGACCTGGGGCACGGCTGAAAGCGCGACTCGAGCGGCAGCCGCCGGTAGTGCGCGAAACACCGCGCCCGCGGCCGCACGGAGCCCATCGATGCGCCCGGACGCACCTGGGAGTTCACTCAGCCCGCCCGTGATTTCTGAGTAGAGCGCAATGAATGGATCTTGCGCGAAGTCGGTCTCCCAGGCGTTGAACTCGACGACGGGGAATCGCTCGTTGCGAAGGTGCTGTGCCCACATCTTGAGGAACGTGGTTTTGCCCATGCCCCAACCGGCGTCAACGGCCATCACGCAGGGACCATCAAGCGAACTGATGACGTTGGTCAGGGCCTCGATCGATTCCTTGCGGCCGAGCAGGTCGTGTTCGAACGGATCGTCGGCGGGCACCTCGATGTCGCGGGGTTGGATACGGATGGTCATGATCTGTGCGGTCCGATCGCTTCCAGCGCACTTGATTCCATCGTGCCAGCCACGCGCGCCATCGGAAGGTGCGACATAAGCCTGCGCGAACAACGCCCGTCAACGCCGCCGCCCCGCTTGCGCATCGGGGGTGTGGGCGGACTAGAGTGCGGGCGTGGCTTGGGGTCGTGTATGGCCGAGTGGGTCGACGAGGACTCGGGCGTCGCGAACGCGACGCCGGATTCAGCACGCGTCTCAGGCGCGACGGCGGCGCGGCGCGTGTTTCGTGCGACGGCCCTTCTCGCCTCATTGCTGCTGGCCGGCTGGGTCGCGTTCTCAGCCGTCAACGGCATGCTCCGATCGAATGTGGTCGAGACGCGAATCGCCGAGACGCAGGCCGAAATCGACGAACTCCGGCGCGACGCCGATAAGCTGGCGGCGCTGGTCGCCTGGCTGGAATCGGATGCGTATGTCGAGTGGTCGGCCCGAGAGGACCTCGGCCTCGTGCGGCCGGGCGAGGAGGCGTTCGCGGTGCGCGCGCCGCGCCGCGAGGGTCTGGCGATCACGCGCTCGCCCTGGTGGGCCAATCTGCTGCCGGAGAGCGCGGTCGATTGAGCACGATTCGCAGGCTCAACCGTGAGCGGCGCCCACACTCGCCAGCCCGGACCCCAGCCGGGACACCATCCTGCACGTGAGGCACGCGCGATTCGACGAATCCTGCATGACGTAGAGGCGTCGCTCGTTGGCCTGATCGGCGAGGGCGACATCGGCGAGGGCAGAGGGCGACCGTTGGTCGTCGCCCTGTCGGGCGGCTGCGATTCCTCGGCGCTGCTGTTCTGTCTGGCCGACCTCCAGGGGCGCGTGGGCTGGCGGCCACACGCGGTGCATGTCGACCACCGGATCGCCTCGGCGGCCGTGCGCAGGAGTTTTCGCGAGACGGCCGCTGCTGCGGCGGAGATCGCGCAGGCGCCGCTGGAAGTGGTGTCGCGAGACGCCGTCGCGGAGCGCCGGGCCGGCGGCGGACCGGAGGCCGCGGCGCGGCGTGTCCGCTACGCGGCCCTGGCGGAGCGCGCGGAGGCGCTCGGCGCGACCGTCGTGGCGACCGCGCACACCCGCAACGATCAGGCAGAGACGGTGCTGGCGCGGCTGATTCGTGGCGCCGGGATTGACGGTCTGGCAGGCATCCCCGCGCTGGGGCCGTTGCCCGGGGCGCCCCGGCTAAGCGTGGTGCGGCCGATGCTGGGGCTGACGCGGGAGGACACCGAGGCGGTCTGCCGCGCATGGGGATTCGAACCGGTCGAGGATCCGTCCAACGCCGACCTGACAGTGCCGCGCAACCGAATTCGCGCGGAAACACTGCCCCTGCTGCGACGAACGAACCCGCAGGTGGATGCGGCGCTGGCGCGTCTGGCCGAGCAGACCGGGACGGAGCGTGCGTTCCTCGAGACGCTCGCGGCAGCGGCGGCGGACGGCCTGGGGGTGGCAGCGGGGCCGTGGTCGCGGCATGAATTGCTGGAGATCGCGGCGCCGCTGAGGCCTCGCGTGGTTCGCTTGCTGGCGGCGCGCAGCGGACTGCAGCTGACCGCGGAACGCACGCAGGCCGCGCTGGAAGTGATCGAGCGGGGCCACGGGCGGGTCGAGCTGGGCGAGGGCTGGACGCTGCAGGTGGGCCGCGGGCGGGTCTGTCTCGAGGGCGACTCTGGCGGGTGTTGACAGTGCCTCGCGGGCGTGCGTATGATGCCCGTCTGCGCATGACGCGAGCGCCACCCCGGCCAACGGCTGGGGCGAGCGCCACGGCAAGCCGTCCTTAACAACTGGAGAGCGGAAGTCCAGTGACTTGGGTTGGCCCCCAAGTCCGGACACGGCATCGGTTCGCCGCTGAGGTTCGCCTCAGGGGCAGCAATGATGTGGGTGTCCGGTTGAATCTCCGAATACGTCGACCGGCTTGACCGGTCGAATCCAATGGAGAGTTTGATCCTGGCTCAGGATAAACGCTGGCGGCGTGCCTTACGCATGCAAGTCGAACGAAGCCCCACCGTTCGCGGTGGGAGACTGAGTGGCAAACGGCTGAGTAACGCGTAGGTGACCTGTCCCGAGGTGCGGAACAACCCGTCGAAAGGCGAGCTAATACCGCATGAGCCCACCGTTCAGCGGTGGGGAAAGCTCCGGCGCCTTGGGAGGGGCCTGCGTCCGATTAGCTAGTTGGTGAGGTAACGGCTCACCAAGGCGACGATCGGTAGCTGGTCTGAGAGGATGATCAGCCAGACTGGGACTGAGATACGGCCCAGACTCCTACGGGAGGCAGCAGCGAGGAATCTTGCGCAATGGGCGAAAGCCTGACGCAGCAACGCCGCGTGGGTGACGAAGGCCTTCGGGTTGTAAAACCCTTTTGACGGGGAAGAAGCTCTGACGGTACCCGTCGAATAAGCCACGGCTAACTACGTGCCAGCAGCCGCGGTAAGACGTAGGTGGCGAGCGTTATCCGGATTTACTGGGCGTAAAGGGTACGTAGGCGGTGCTGTAAGTCTGCTGTGAAATCTCCCGGCTCAACCGGGAGGGGTCGGTGGAAACTGCGACACTTGAGGTGCGTCGAGGCAAGTGGAATTCCCGGTGTAGTGGTGGAATGCGTAGATACCGGGAGGAACACCAGTGGCGAAAGCGGCTTGCCAGACGCTACCTGACGCTAAGGTACGAAAGCGTGGGGAGCGAACCGGATTAGATACCCGGGTAGTCCACGCTGTAAACGATGCATGCTAGACGTGGGGAGTATCGACCCTTTCCGTGTCGCAGCTAACGCGATAAGCATGCCGCCTGGGGACTACGGCCGCAAGGCTAAAACTCAAAGGAATTGACGGGGGCCCGCACAAGCAGCGGAGCGTGTGGTTCAATTCGATGCAACGCGAAGAACCTTACCTGGGCTTGACATGCACTGGAAGACGGTCGAAAGGCCGTTGCCTTCGGGCCGGTGCACAGGTGCTGCACGGCTGTCGTCAGCTCGTGCCGTGAGGTGTTGGGTTAAGTCCCGCAACGAGCGCAACCCTCGTCGTTAGTTATATTTTTCTAGCGAGACCGCTGCGTACAACGCAGAGGAAGGTGGGGACGATGTCAAGTCAGCGTGGCCCTTACGCCCAGGGCGACACACACGCTACAATGGCCGGTACAACGGGCAGCCACAGCGTGAGCTGGAGCGAATCCCTTAAAACCGGTCCTAGTTCGGATTGCAGGCTGAAACTCGCCTGCATGAAGCCGGAGTTGCTAGTAACCGCAGGTCAGCCATACTGCGGTGAATACGTTCTCGGGCCTTGTACACACCGCCCGTCACGTCATGGGAGTGAGTAACACTTGAAGTCGGTGCGCCAACCTTTGGGAGGCAGCCGCCGAAGGTGGGACTCGCGACTGGGACGAAGTCGTAACAAGGTAGCCGTAGCGGAAGCTGCGGCTGGATCACCTCCTTTCTAGGGAGTTTCCATCGGTTGGCTGGCGCTTCGGCGCCGACCAGCCGGGAATCCCAGGTCGATCTCCATCTGTTTCGATGGATGGATGACGGTCAACTCAATGCGCTGACTTCCGCTCTCCAGATGCTAAGGCCGGCCTACCGCGCGGCATGCGCGACGGCCCGCTTCGGCAGCCACCCTCCTCGGGCCATTAGCTCAGCAGGCTAGAGCGCAGTCCTGATAAGACTGAGGTCCCTGGTTCGAGTCCAGGATGGCCCACCAATCTGTCCCGTGCCGAGGGCAGTGAGCATGCGCTGAACTGGCGGGTGAGGCAAGCCCCCCGGATGGCGGGTCCGCTAAGGAGACAGGGCAGGGGGGGGGTTGGGGAAGGTCGGGGAGCCGGGTTGGCAGAGGCAACGCCGACTCGGTTGTCGTTGGAGGGGTGTTGTGATGGCCGATGGGGATCAAGTTGCAATGGGGATGGCTTGTGCGTTCCATTGGGCTGACCGACATCTAGATGGTTTGTTGGCCAACCCGGTCATCGTTCGCGATCAGCTTGCGGTCGCTGGGTGCAGTATAACCTCCATAGTTTTGCGCGCGTTCGCCACTGAACTTGCCTTGAAGGCGTTGTACATGCAAGAAACGGGTGGTGAAGCAAAGCACGCGCACGATCTTAAGATCTTGTTCGAGAGTTTGGAACCGGCTACGCAGGCCGTGGTCGAGCGAAGATTCGCTCGGATACGCCAGGAGAAGATAAGCCGAGGGGTATATTCTGGCGAGACAGACTCTTTGCTGCAGGTGCTGAACAACCATAGAAATGACTTCCAAGATTGGCGCTATCTTCACGAGCAGATTGAAGTCGGCATTACCACTCGACACACAGTGCTGAATTCGATTATAGAGGCGGCCGTGGAGGAATACATATCGCGCGGCGGACGATAAGCGCGATCGTGGCCCGGGTGGCCAGGCCGGGCGCGTCTACAACAAGAGGTTCGAATCGCTCAATATGCTCGCGACCTTCTTTGACGCTGACGGTCATGCGCGAGGATAGGCTAGCTCCACTCTCATTGCCCACGCGTACCGCAAGTTTTGGCGTCTATGTGTACTGCGACTGGTCTGCCGGTGTTGTTACGCAGCTTCCCATCCGCCCGGAAGCTAGGGGATGCTGTTGCGGTCAGAACCCCGGTGCCGTGACAACGCTTGCGTCCCTCTGTCGTGCTGCGCCATAATGGGCCTGCCCAAGGTGCTAGTACTCCTGCAGCGCCGCGAGCCACATCTTGAGCATCGGTCTGCCGATCGGCAAAATAGGCCCACGAAACCGTCCCAAATCAAGAGCGTCGAGTTGACCTTACGGGTTGGGCGTTGCGCCCGAGGCCTAGTTCCCGTGTCCGCGTGGCGTGGCGGAGGCTGAGCGCTGTGAAGGGCGCAGGCATCGGATTCCTTCCACTGCCAAGTCGTGAGCGGACCATCTCAGTGTCCTCCGTCCGCAAGGCGCCCGCCCTGCGCGAGGGGCTCACGATGCGATTGATGTTCCGCTGCTCCGGTGACGCACGGTGTGGCTATCGACTTGGGTGGCGAGCAGGTCATCTGTTCGTGCGACCAATGCCGCGGCTGGACCAACAGGTAGTGAAGATTTGCGGCGGCACAACGATCGGAAATACAGGAATCTTCAGCGACCGTTGTAGCGACCCGTCTCAAGCTGAAGAACTGGTTGAAGCTGTGGCGGTTCTTGAGGGGTACCTGGACAGTCGAACGCCCATTGAAGGCTGACCCTGGACTGATCAGTTATTCCCGCAAGGCTGACTTTCTGCGGTTGCATGTTTCCAGGTTGTCGATCTGAGTCGACGACCCGCCCATTGATGAGTTCGTGCGAACCGGGTACCGCCGCCACGCCATCGCGGTGTTCGACGACATCGCGGTCCGTGGTCAGTGGGTCTTGGTGGGGTGACAGACATCGGCGCCGGAGGATGTCAGTTGGGAGGAAGGCGCTCAGCGTCTGACTGCCGTACGTCCTTCCGCGTGATGCCGGATTACAATTGTCGCGGCGGCAGGTTGGACTTGAGAAGCTGGCAGTTGAAATTCAGGTTGGCCGTCCAACGCTGTCGGGTTCAGGGCCTGGATCACCTGCGGGGAGTGGACGCCTCGGTCATGTCCGTTGTTGTCCGAGCCAACACCGGCGCCACGGCAATCTTGATCGAAGAACGGGTTGCAGACTGGTTCCAATCGGGGGGGCATTGCATGGCCGACGGATTCCTGGCTCCCGTGAACTACCTGACTTTCGACATCTTCGGCACCATCATGGACCTGACCGGCAGCTTGACCGGTCCTGCCGGCGACTTCCTGGCGGCCCACGGCTCCAACCTGACAGGCCCAGAGTTTTACGAAGATTGGAGGGGGCGGCAACGGATTGAGCAGTACCAGGACAATCTGTTGATGCTGGGACACAGTGGCTGCCTCGAAACCTGCCGCCGGGCTTTCGTCTACTGCTTGAAGAAGCACAACGTGACGTACACCAGCAGCGAGGTCCAGCAGTTTATGCAGGTCTACCACGGCCTGCAGCCTTACCCTGATGCCATTGAAGGGCTACAGATATTGGCAGAGCGCTACCACCTGGTTGCACTGTCCAACGGGGAGCAGTGGTACTTGGAGCGGTTACTGGAGAACCACGTCCCGATCAGGTTCGCCGCCATCATCTCCGTGGACCAGGTTTGGGCATTCAAGCCGTCCCCAGGGGTATACCGCAAAGCGATACAGCGGCTGGGCTGCGAGCCCGGGGAGATCATGATGGTCGCCGCGCACGCGTTCGATATCCTCGGCGCCCAATTCTGCGGATTCAAGGCGGCCTACGTCAATCGGTACACGCTGCCGACGGACGACTCGGAGTACCAGCCCGACATCATCGTCGACGACTTCATCGAGTTAGCCGCCAAGCTCTTGGCGTGAGCGAGCGGTCATCCGCTCGACCCAACTGCCGTCTGCCGACCGCCGCGGCCGGGGGCAGGAGATTTCCAGCCCGCGATCAGCTGGAGTCAGGCGTTCCAGGTGTGGTCACAACGATCATCTGGCGACTGGCGATCAGCGGTTCGCCGGGCGGGAGACCTTCAGGGAAGCGAGTGCGGAAGGGCCGGTTGATGAACTCGGGCAGGTCCGCGGACAGGAAAAGGGCGGTCCAGACGCCGTCCAGCCGATGGTAGAGCGCATCGACATCAAGGCTTCGAGCACAAGCATCAAGTTCGCTCACAGTGCCGCCGGCGAACGTGACCTCGCTTAGATCCTCATCGTTGAGTCCTTCCAGGCAGGGCGGTTTGGCCACCTGAACCACGTAGCTCTTGGTCCGGCTGGCGTCCGCGGACCTGACCATGACGGTGATCGTCGTCTCTGATTCCAGCGTGACCTGGTGGCCGTTCGAGGGCTCGCTGTCGGCGTCAGTAGGAGCGATCGCGACCATCGCTGACTCCTGTGTAGCGATGGCCACGACGGTCGTAACGGTCGCACCGGAGTCGGCCATAGCTGTGTATGCGCGGCGGTCGGGTGAGAACTCTTCGAGCTCTAGGTCGCTCAGGCTGAGCGAGGCCAACTGCGCAATGATCGCGTCGGGCAGGTTGTACGTGTAGATCTTGTCGTCCTGCTCATCGACCACGTACATGACATCGCCGTCCGACCAGATGCCACGCGGGCTGCCGTTTCCGGCTTTGAGCAGCGAGCGGAACGTGAACTCCAGGTCTTCGTTGCGCTGCAGTGCTTCGCCATCGAACTCGTAGGCGAACAGCCGCTTGGCGCCGTCGTCCGAGACCCAGATCGTGACGCCGTCCGACCAGATCCCGCGCGGGCTGCGGTTGAGCTTGTCCAGCGCGTGCTCGATCAAGAGTTCGCCCGTTGCGAAGTTGTAGGTGAACAACGAGTCCTGGACGCTGTCGAGCACATACATCACCCCGTCATCCGACCAGATGCCCCGCGGGTCTCGATTGCGCTCGGCCAGTTCGAACTCGCGCCCTTCGTTCCGCTCACCGCTCTCGAGGACGTAAGCGAAGAGCAGATCCTGGCCTGAGTCGGCAATCCAGACGGTCTCGCCGTCCGACCAGATGCCGTGCGAGAAGCGGTTGCGCCGGTCGAGTTCGAACTCGCGCTCCGGCTGACGCTCGCCACTTTCCAGCCCGTAAGCGAACACCGAGTCGGCGCCGGAGGCGGCGTTCTCCAGGACCCAGAGCGTCTGCCCGTCCGACCAGAGACCGGTCGGAGTGTCGTTCTCGTGGTCGAGCGACTCGATGTCGCGGGTCACATTCCAATCGAAGTCGGCGTCTGATGGAATGGGGACCGGCGGAGGACCGCCTCCGCCACCGCCGCCACTACTACCGCCGCCGCCACTACCACCGCCAACAACGATGCGAGGCGGCGGCCCTTCCGTGGTCACAGTAATGGTGATGTCCAGCTCGCGTGATTCGATGCCGTCGGAGGCATGGACCGTCACGTCGTAGCGGTTGTCCCCGCCGACGTCCGTGGGAGTCTCGTGATCGGGAGGCGCCCGGAAGCGGAGCACGCCGCCATCGAGTCTGAAGGCGGCCGCGTCGTCCCCGGACAGACTCCAGGCGATCGTGACGTTCGCCGCGCGGGCGCTGTATGAGGCCACCGGGCGAGAGCCGCCCTCCGCGTAGGACACCACGGTCGGGCCGGTCAGCACGAACGGCTGCACGGGGGCGACCCTGAGGATCCTGTCGGCGCCGCCGCCATTCGATGTGGTGACGTAGAGCGCGCCGTCGCGCCCCATCACGGGCGAGCGGAGCCGGCCGTATCCGTCCAACTCACGCACCACGACCTCGCTCAGGAGGTCGCCAGACGGGCCGAACTCAAACACGCGCAGGGTGCTGTTGGCCAGGGAGGCGACCGCAAGCCGCCCCTCCCAGCTGCCCCAGGCGTCGCCCTCCAGGAAGATGCCGCCGCTGGTGGCCAGGGTCGGGGTACCGGACGACCACCTAGCCTCGATAGCGCTGGGGAACTTCACCAGATCCGTCATCGGGCCGTGGTCGATGTAAAAGGGGGTCTGAGGGTCCGGGACGACGGGGCTCCAGCCGTAGTTGCCGCCGCGAACCAGCAAGTTGATCTCGTCGTCGGACCGGTGGCCGTGTTCCACCGACCACATCTGGCTGGTGCCCGGCCGTTGGGCCAGCCCCTGGGGGTTGCGGTGGCCATAGCTGTACACCAGGGGCGATGACGGGAACGGGTTTCCCGCGACGCCCGCCCCCGTGGAAGGCTGCACCCTCAGAATCTTCCCGCCCAGCGCCGTCAGGGACTGCGGTACCCCGCCAAGTGCTGCGTCGCCGACCGCTATCCACAGATGCCCCTGGGGGCCAAAGCGCAGACGGCAACCGGCGTGACCACCGTGGCTGTCGGCGAGAATACCCCCGACCAGCGGGTCGGCGACGCGGGTGGCCGACGTGTAGGCATCATCGATCGTCCAGGCGATCACCTGCACCTCGGGACCGGTGTGACCCTGGCACGTGTAGAAGCGCCGGTTCGTGGCGAAGCCGGGATCGACCACGATGGCCATCAGCCCGGTCTCGCCCGCCACACGCAGGTCGCCGAGGTCGGCAGTGACGGCCTGGACCGTGCCGTCGGCGGTCCTCGCACTCAGCTTGCCGCCTCGCTCCGTGAACAACATCGTCCCGTCGGGCGCAATGGCGATGTCCCAGGGGATGGTCAGGCCGGAGACCAGGGTGGTGACGACGAGTTGCGGCGCCGGCGTCGCGTCGCCGACCTGGTAGGTGGTGACGGCTTCCGCCGACTTGCCACCACCTTCGTGGTCCGTGTATTCGGCGACGGCACGCAGATACCTGCCACTGTCGGAAGGACGCGGCGTGTACTGGGCGTCATAGCCGAGGGCGCTCACGATCGTCCAGTCGCTCCGGTCCGCGGAGCTGGACCATTCCCAGGAGCGGTACCGAACCCCGTCCGGGTCGCTGAGGCCGGCCCGGAGCACCGCGCCGACCCGGGCACGGGCAGGCCAGAGGGATACGCTCCCCGCCTCGTCTGCGTCAATGACATAGACCCACACCGCCAGTTCGGCGTCGATCGACGTGTCGGGGTTGCCCTGCGCGTCCTTGCCGTCGTGCACCGAGACGGTGAGGGACCGATAGTGGGTCCTGTCCTCATGGTCCAAGGCCGCCCTCGTCCGCAGCTGACCGGTGGAGGTGTCGAAACTGAAGAAGCCGGCGTCATCTCCCGAGATGGCGTAGGTGAGGCGGTCGCTATCGGCATCCGTGGCCGCTAGCGGTGCGCCGATCGCCGCGCCTGCGCCCGTGTTCTCGACTACGTCGCGGGTACCCCGTTCCTCGGGCGGGAACCGTGGCTCGCTGTTCGCCGTCGGGGGAGCCTGCGCCCGCGCGTCTCGCGGCGGACCGAGCGCGAGGCCCAAGAGCACGACGCTGACGATCGCGAGCGCATACCGCACCAGCCCGCCCCACCATGCCCGGTTCCCTCCGCCGGGCCCACGCCAGCGAGTGAGCGAGTCCCCCGGGACCGTCGCTCCCGGCGCCCGACCGTCACCGTGCGCCCGCCTCAGCGTCTCGCCCCTCCACCATGCGGTAGTCCACGCGCGGCTGCTGAACATGCAGGACAGCCCCATGAACGGGCGGTTCACGAACTCGGGCCGACCAGGGTGCGCGGTTTCAATGGCAAATACTCAGCTGGGGACGAACGATCTCCCCTAACTGAATTAGGTAAGCGGGAACCAGTCGTTGTCAAGTCGGCGAATTCCGTCACAAGACGACGGACAGAAGCGCGAGGAGCGGGCTGCCTTCGTGAGCAGCCGGCCCGTGGAACGGTCGATGTCGAAGAGCGGGCGGGCGCTTTCAGGTGAGCTCGCGATTGTGGGAGGGTCGTCTTCTGGATCCTCAGCTTGCAAGGCAGCGCCGACGCCTGACCAGCGGCGGTCTTCTCGGCCACGCCGCGGCTGCCGGTCTCGCTCGCCACGAACATGGCACCGCCGTTCGGGACCAACGGCGTGCCGGTCGCGGTCATGGACCAGGAACCTGCGCCCACGCTGTCGACGGCGCGCGCCTGCGGGTCGTCTTGCACGTCGTTCGCCAGGTCGGGGACGCGCGCCGCATTCTCAGTTGCATTGAGCGTCTGGACGTTCGTTGGCACGGTCCATCGGGGGTTGTCGGTCATATCCTCCTCGTCGCTTCGGATCTGGCGGAGTCGTACCGAGCGCTAGCAGCGCGGCCGTCACTGGCGGGCGTGCTCCAAGTGCCCACGAGCTCCCCATTGCGCGCAGAAAGGGTCCTGATGCTGGGCGTCCCCGACGAACCGGTCAGACCCCCGGTCGCCGAGTGGGGCAGCCGGGACCAGGGCACAACAATCGCTTGGAACGATGCCAGTATACATCCTCTATGTATCTCGTCTCCAGCCCGTCAGTAGAAGTAGACCAGTAAGAAAAGATATCTCCGAGGCGAAGTGAGGGCAACAGCTCAAGGCGATCGGGGCATCTGGATTGGCGCCGGACCTCACCCGTCTCAGCCATTGCGGTCTGCTCCGGCACGTACCGAAGGACGCCGGCGGCCATGGAATTGAGTCACGGCGTGGACGAATTCACTGATCCACGCCTGGATCCTGACGCCTGGACCCCCAATTGCGCGCTCCATGACCGACTCGTTGAACCAGGCAGTCTGCGCTGCGCCAACGCCTTGGTGTTCGCGCAGAATCCACACGGCCGCGAGCTCCGACGCACCATCACAGGCAACGAGCGCAAGCGTCCCGGTCTGGGCGTGCCCGGTCCGGCGTTCTGGATCCGGGAGGACACTCAAGCCTCAGTCAGGCGATCAGAACGGCTCTCAGCTCAACTCCCCGCGGCCGCGAAGAAGCTCGCTACACATGAACGCCGGGGAGCTCACTGCTGAGCTGGCAATCACCTCCCCGCGGGCAATTCGAGCTATCCGGCTGCGGCCCGGCGGGCCGGCAGGCGTCCTCAACCAGCAGCGCCGCAGCGTCGGCCGCGACACGCTGGGTCTGCTCAAACACCGATTCGACCGAGTCCGCGTCGTGCTTCTGGCGTTGCTGGTAGCTCTCATGTGGTCCTTCGGCGCGCTCGTAGGGACGGGCATAGATCATCTCCTTGTCGAGCGCTGGTGGGTCGAGGCCACATTGCCAGGCATTGAGTTGGCCATCGTCCCGCTCGCGGCGATCGCCGCCGCCCCGTTGCGCTTCGGCGCGGACCGGATCCTGGCGCTCCGCGCGGGCCGTGCAGGACCCCTGCTCCCGCTGCTGATGGCAGCCGCGCTGTTCGGATTGGCCGCGTACCTGCTGTGGACTTGGGTGACGCCGCGACCCGTGTTTGCGGCGGAGCCTGACTTTGGCGTGCTGCGCTGGCTGGGGATTGTGCTCGCGGCGGGCTTCGCGTGGCTCTGGATGCCGCTCTTCCCCCGAATCACGGCGATATTGGCCGGGCTGATCGCCGGCCCCGCCCTCTTCGCAATCATTGGCTGCACCTTCTTTGGCTTCTGCATGCCGGCATACGACCCCAGGACTCGAAGGATCGCCGGCGGGGGCCGTCGTTTTAGGCCTGCTAGCAACGTTCGTGTGGGCCTTCGGCGCGCTCTGCCCGAGGTTTCGGGCGTGGCTTAACGAAGAGATACGCATAGAGCAGCGCCCGGTGTCGCACGCGGTCTGGAGTGGCGCGATCATGCTGGGCATGGCGCTCAGCGGAACACTCGCCTACACCGCCTGTTGACACTGGTGCTCCAGGCATTCTGGGGCACGTCGAGCCGTCATCTCACTGCGGCGGCCACCCGCCGCCAGCCCCGCTGGAAGCCCTGATCGGGGTGCGCACGCCGGCGCCGCCAGCGCGGCGGTAATGACGACCGCTGGTACAACGGCAGCACGGTCTACGCCGACTACGACGGCGATGAGAATTGCACGCTGGGCCAGATCTCCGGGCACAAGGCGTCCGCCACCGCCAGCATCGAGTTTCAGTTCGCCGGATGCGGGCAGCTCGAACGGATCGAGCCGACGCCACGCTTCTTCAACTGGCGCACCGCGACCGTTGATCGTTGGCAATGGACCGGCTGGTTCACGCACACCGTGATGGACGACTGCGCCCAGCGCGCGCAGCGTGACCTCTCCGACTCCCTCTGGATGAGTCCGGCCAACGGCAGCGTACCGGCCTTGCCGGGGACCGACGGCGGGCTGATGTCTGAACAGGACAGCGCGACCGGGGACGGCGATACGGGCCAATAGCTCTGCCGTGCGAACGTCCGCGGCGCGAGACCATGTGAATCCCAACGGCGGTCCGGGGCGGCCCACTGCCCCGCATCGCGGGGCCGAGTGACGAACCTCACGTTGGGGCCAGCCAACCCCCGCCGCGCTTGGACGCACCGTCTCCAACAGCCGCCGAGCCAGCGCGAACATACAAGGGGGGCTGCACGTCGCGATCGCCCCATCTATCAGGCGTGCGGGGAGCTGGGCCTCCTTCAGTGCCCGGTGCAAGCCGCGGGCAGGCTGCTACGCGACAGTTTCCCCCGCAGGGGCAAGCGAAGAACATCGGAGGTTACGCAGAGATCTCCAAGGCGGGCAGAACCCAACCGATTGAGGATCCGCCACCCGCACCGAGACCAGCTCGCGACAGATACGAATCTCCGCAGACTCAAACACCGTCGCATCCCTCAGTGCGCACCGCAGCTCCGCGAAGCGCCAGTCTTGCGCCGCAAGCGCTTCGAACTGATCGAGTTCCCTCGGGTCGTCGAACTCGGCAATGATTTCAGCGTTGCTGGCCGGGCCGGTGGTCGGGTCCCAGACCGAGAACTGGGCCTCGATCCCGCGCGCGGACGGCGAGTCGAGCGCCGCCTCAACTTGAACCAAAGCTGGTTGCGTGCGCGACCGAGATAGCGCGGCTGCGCGCCCCGCTGCTTGCCCGTGCGCTAGCAGGATGCTGAAAAGCCATCGGCTCTCAAATCCGTCATTCCTGGCTTGACCAGGAATCCATTCTCCATATCTGCTCAGCCATGGATTCCTGCGCTCCCCGAAACGACGAAAAGGAACGATCAGCGCTCGGAACCCGATTCTTCAGCAGCCTCCCAGGGCCGCGCCCCGGGATCCGTCGTCGGGAGGTGCGTCTCGCGGCGGCAGCCCGTCGCGCGGACGGTAGCTCGTGTGCGTGGCCCAGGCCTGAAACATCGTCCTGTCGACGGTCAAGTGGTCCCGAGACAGCAGGCGCCGGCGACGCGCCTCCAACACCACCTCGCCCAGAAAGGCCCGCGCCGCATCGGCGTCCAACAGCCGCTGACGATTCTTCGAGAAGCTCGAGGCGTTGACCGGCTCGCCGTCCCGGTTCAGGTCCAGGAACCGCTTGAAGAGCATGTTGTAGCGCAACCGCTGACCGATCTGGTGTTCCGAGCGGACCGTCGGGCAGGCTGAAACTCGCCTGCATGAAGCCGGAGTGTCTAGTAACCGCAGATCAGCCATACTGCTGTCAATACGTGCTCGGGCCTTGTACACAGCGCCCGTCACGTCACGGGAGTGAGTAACACTTGAGCTCGGTGCGCCAACTTCGCAGGCAGCCGCCGAAGCTGGGACTCGCGACTGGGACGAAGTCGTAACAAGCTAGCCGTAGCGGAAGCTGCGGCTGGATCATCTCGTTTCCAGGGAGTTTCCATCGGCTGGCCGGCATTTCGGCGCCGACCAGCCGGGAATCCGAGGTCGATCTCCATCTGTTTCGATGGATGGATGACGGTCAACTCAATGCGCTGACTTCCGCTCGCCAGGTGCTAAGGCCGGCCAGCCGCGCGGCATGCGCGGCGGCCCGCTTCGGCAGCCACCCACCTCGGGCCAATAGCTCAGCAGGTTAGAGCGCAGTCCTGATAAGACTGAGGTCCCTGGTTCGAGTCCAGGATGGCCCACCATCATCTCCTTTATTCAGAATGTGACCATTTAGTCCGATCCGTGCGTCGCCCGGCCCATTCGAGGACTCTCCCTCGGCATGGGGATGGGCAGGGTAGTGCGAGCGCTCGATCGATCGCTGGCTCGGAACGGGATCATCAAGGGCGGCAGCCTACCGGGCAGCCTTACGACCGGCCATCTGGTGGCGCGGGCCATCAACCGGCTCGAGCAGCTCCGAAGGACTGCCACCCGCTACGAGAAGCGGGCGGAGAACTGCCCCCGCGGCGCCGCACATCGGGTCGATTCGACTCTGCCTGTAGTTCGCTGGCACGCCCTGGTCTGGTTGGGCTATCCTGACGCGAAACCAGTATTCCGAGTGTCGCGGGTAAGCGTGGCGCAGCTCAACGACCACATTCTCTATCAGCCGGATGAGCAACCAACCCATCCGGCATCGCTGGCTCACGGATTCCAGAATGTCATGACCCGCATGGCGGCAATGGCTGCCGCGGCGTCGATCATCGCTGTTGCTGGCGGACAGTCGCAGGGTTATCTGTCCTGGATCTTCTTCTCAGTCCTCGTGGTTTGCGGAATCGGTTCGATTCTGCAAACCGTTCGATTCTGGAGATTCGGTTCGGGATACTCCCTTAACGTCAGTTCTGGATCCCCCTTCATCGCGATCTGTATTTCAGCGCTCGTGGCGGGCGGCCCTGCGTTGCTATCGAGCCTGATCGTCGCGTCGGCGTTGATCCAGTTTGTCTTCATCTCCCGGCTCTCCTGGTTGCGGCGTGTCATCACCCCGGTGGTCGCCGGCACGGTCCTGATGTTGCTGGCCGCGACGATCATGACCGTCGTGCTCAGTAGGCTTTCTGATTTGCCGGAAGCCGCTGCCTCAGCGGCGGCGCCCGTTCTGGCAGCAACGGCCCTGACCATCCTGATGGTGCTGAGACTGTTCGCATCTCCCAAGTGGCAGCAATGGGGGCCGGTCGTCGCCATCGTGGTCGGCTGCGCAATCGCGGTCCCGTTCGGCGCATATGACTGGCGGGGCGTGGTGGATGCCCCATGGATCGGGTTGCCCAGTCTTTCCTGGCCGAGCTTCGACCTGAGCTTCGACGCGACCTTCTGGGGCGTCTTGCCGGGCTTCGTGATCGTGAACATGGCGATCACGATCAACTCGATCAGCGACACCGTATCAATTCAACAGGTGGCCTGGCGCCGTCCCCGGGCCACCGACTTCCGCGTAGTGCAAGGGGCGCATAACCTGCTGGTCTTGACTAATCTGCTGGCCGCCGGCCTGGGCACGCTTCCCAATAGCATCGGAGCGGCCAACTCCGCGCGGGTGTTGCTCACCGGTGTCGCAGCGCGCCGAGTAGGGGTGTATGCCGGCCTGATTCTGATCATGGTAGCGTTCTCTCCCAAGCTGATCGCGCTGGTCGTCGCCATTCCACGCCCCGTGCTGGTGGCCTATATTTTCTTTATGCTGGCGCTCCTGTTCGTGCAGGGTATGCGGACCGTTTTCGGGGATGGCATAGATGCTCGAAAGGCCGCGATAGTAGGGGTGTCTGTCTGGATCGGCATAGGATTTCAAAACCAGGTGATTCTGCCCGAGCTGTTGACTGGCACTGTGGGGACGCTGCTCAGCAGCGGCATGACAACCGGCGCAGTCTGCGTGATTTTACTCACTCTGCTAATGGAGTTCACTTCCAGGCGCAGGAAGCAGTTGCAAGTGGCGATGGATTTCTCGTCGCTACCCGCAATCGACTCCTTCCTCCACGGATTCGCTACCAGCGCCGGCTGGAATGAGGCATCAATAGATCGGCTGAGGTCAGCCGGCGAGGAAACGCTGTCGAGTTTGCTGTCGCACGATGAGGAGCCGGAAGAAAACGCCGGGAAGCGCCTCATCGTCGCCGTCCGTCGTGCAGACGCCGCCATCGAGATGGAATTCGTAGTGACCACCGAGGGCGAGAATCTGGAGGACAAGCTGGCTTACTTGAGCGAACAGCCCGAGGTCCAGGACGAGCGCGAAATATCCTTCCGTCTCTTGCGTCACTACGCATCCTCAGTCCAGCACAACAAGTACCATGATATCGATATCATCACGGTGGAGGTCGCCCCCTCGTCGTAGTGCGGCAAGCATCGCCAGCCGTCCTGTCCGGCTTATTCACCCGATTCGCTGAGGCTCGGCACACCCTCGGTTCCGACCGAAAGATGCGCGCGCACCCCCATGGAAGACTGGGTCGGTTGATCAGGTGATTGTGTTGGTTAGCGATCCGCCGTTGTAGTACCAGGAGCGGACCACCCAACCCGCCGATGCTCCAAACCCGATTGTGACAGCACTCAGCCACTGATGCCTAAGCCCGGATGCCGAGATGGCCCCCGAGGAGTACCGGGCGGATGACGGCTGGAAGCTGGTGGAACTCAAGCCGGAGGCCGCTCTCGTCAACGGCAACGACCACCGCCACCCCGTGAACCGCGTTCTCGATGCGGCCGCGACTGTCTTATCTGCGTGCGGCGCAGGCGGAAAAGTAGGGGCGATCCTCGCGCCCCTGGCGGGACGCGGCGTGGATGGCCGCAACGCGGATGGAGGAGCCTACAACCCGGGCCGGCCGGAGGCTCCCGGGGTCTAAGCCGGCGTTGCCGTCCGGCTCCTCATGTAGGGAGCTCAGCGCAAAAACGTCGCTGTCGGTACGTTCCGATCGACCGAAAGAGTACGAAAGCGGGGGCCTTCCATCTGACGCCCGTTCGAGCCCTGCGATCAGCCCCTTTCCCACGTCGGTCAGGAGGTGTGAGCCGCAAGCATTGATGGTTGGTGGCATCCCACGTTCGCCGTCGGGAAGCGGGGCGCGCCGTGCTCGGGACTCTCAATCGGTCAATCGGGAGTGGCAGAGCTGGAAGCCCGACAACGTAGTTGTGGTCGTGCACGACGGTCGCGCAGTACGGATCGCACACCAGGTGAAGACACCCGTTACCGGGGGGGGGGGCGTCTCTTGCACCACTGCGTTCACAAGTCCAAGCTGGGATCGGTCGTGCCCGCGTTCGCTGAGCGGTTGTGTGGCGCCCCGACCCCAGTCCGAGCTGAGACAGGGCCGCGAGCTGCGCCGCCGGTCATCGTCAGGAGCCCGGCCGATAGCACGGCAATGCAGCGCTTGTTCGCCATGATCGCCCGCATCGCCTCGTGGCCATCCAGATCGACTCGGCGAGGCGGTCGAAGAGGGCGGTGATGCCAGATGCTGCCGCTGGGCATTCGAGACGATCTTGCGGTCGCACGCCTCGGCCGCTTCGAGGTCGACGCAATTCCACGACTCCTCGGACGTGTTGCGCAGGGTGAGCCCGATCGTCGGATCGCCGTCATCGGACTCCGTGCATACGATCCCCACGATCTCGAGATTCAGTCCGGTCGGCACATCGAACATCACGGCCGTCAGCGTGTGCTCGCCGTAGGAAATGTAGCTCGGCGCCCGGCAGTCGATCTGCGCCGGGGCGGCCAGATCGTTGTTGGCGAGGCTTCTCAGCTCGGGCGGGGGACAGCCCTCGAACGCGCGCCCCGCCAAGTACGGGTGAGTCAGATTCGTGAGAGTGGTCAGCTTTGACAGGCTCCCGCCAGTTAGCGCATTTCCGTTGAGCCGCAACTCGGTCAGCGCCTCCAACTCCCCCAGTAGTCCCGACAGCTCCCCGTTGAGGCCCAAGCTGGCCAGGTTGAGTTCGGTCGCCCGCTGCGGCGTTCCCGCGATCGTCACGCCCAGCCAACGCGTCCTCGAGACCGAGCAGAATCTCGCAGTCCTGCACCAGCTCGGGACAGTCGGCCGGGTCGGCGACTACCGCGCCGTTCCCGCAGGGCGGGGACGAGACCGTACGTTCTCGGTCCCCGCGAGCTGGGCCGCACGACAAGTCCGGCCAGCATCAGCGATGATTCACAGGTAGACGTCTAGCGTGGAGCAGCAGGCGTCGTGCCTCGTTCGAATTGCGCTTAAGCTGCGTCGTTCCCATCTGATCCACCCGATATCAGCCCACCCCCGAAAAGTTGATAAGCTCACGGGCATGAACGATGCACTGAGTGACGCTTGGCAACCAGACCAATACGCGCGCTTCCGCGACGAGCGTGAGCAGCCGTTCCACGATCTGTTGGCGCTGGTCTCGCCCGTCCCCGGCGGACGAGTGGTCGACCTGGGCTGCGGCACCGGGGTATTGACGCGGGTGCTGCACGAGCACACCCAGGCGGCGGAGACGGTCGGAGTGGACCGCTCGGACGCGATGCTGGACCAGAGCGCTCAGCATGCCGGCGAGGGCGTGTGCTTCGAGCGGGGTGAGATCACGGCGTTCGCCGGGAGCGGATTGGACGTGGTGTTCGCCAACGCGTCGCTGCAGTGGGTGGACGACCACGAGACGCTGTTCCCGCGACTGGCCTCGACGCTCAAGCCGGGCGGACAGCTGGCGGTGCAGATGCCCTCGAACAACGACCACGTGTCGCACACCACGGCGCACGTCGTCGCGCGGGAGCCGCGGCACGCCGCCGCGCTGGGCGGCTACGTCCGCGAGTATCCGCTGCGCAAGCCCGAGTGGTACGCCGAACTGTTCGCGCGCCTCGGCTTCGTGGACCAGCACGTCCGCGAACAGGTCTACCTCCACCGCCTGCCAACCTCCGCGGACGTCATCGAGTGGGTTAAAGGCTCGCTGCTCACCGACTATCGCAATCGCCTGTCCCCAGCAGACTACGAAGCCTACCTAACCGATTACCGCCACCGCCTACTCTCAATACTCCCCAACAACCGCCCCTTCCTCTACCCCTTCAAACGAACCCTCCTCTGGGCTCGGATGCCCTAGCAGCCCCGACCCCCCCTCGTTTCGCCCTGCGCCGCGAATCCCCCGCAGCCCCGCGCAGGCCGCGCCTCACTCCGCTCAATGCGTCCACCCCAATGCGCAGATTCATCCCAAAGCGCGACTCGTTGCCGTTCCTGGCCCCTCGGTTCACCACGTCCGTACTCGCCGCTACAACTCGGGGATGAGAGATCCTAGTCGTTTCGTGACTCTGGGTACTGCTGGCGGAAACGCAGCGCGCCTTGAATCCGGTCATCGCCAGTCGCTTCGGGTTCGTAGCGATACGCTCCTGTGAAGTGGAGTGAGCCAGCCCAATCCCCGGTTCCGCCAACAGCCATCTTCTCTCCAAGAACAGTCCAGACAAGGGCAAGCCCGTCACGCTCAAGGAACTGGCGCAGCAAGCCCTCCCGAACCAACAGGGATGCGTCGCTCGCTATTGGTTCAGGATCGAAGGTGGCGAGCTGCCCTTCGCTGTCGTGGAAATCAGCACCGTTTCCCGACCAACGGAGTTCCATGCCAGAGATTACGAGCGGAGATGGCACGAGGAACATATGGGATTCCTCAATCGAGCAGTCATAGCCTCTTGCCTCACTAAGGTATTCGCACGCCGTGAGATATACAGGCACTGGGCCATCAACGGGCTCGTGTATGACTTGAACTGGCTTGTCAACATCCGCCCCAAGACCCTCCATCGAGGCCGGAGACCAACCGTGTTCGCCGAGGAAGACATCGGACTCATATTGGGGCTCGGGCATCCAACGGCCCAAGAAATCGACCTCCTGCGTCCACCTGTAGAACTCGTCTGCCCGATTGACGTCAACCAGGTAGGCATTGGCATGAATCCACACTTGACGCCGACCTCTGTTGTCCTTGTCCAGCTCGACCACAGATGGTTCCCTCCATGCGCGAAGAGCGCGAAAGTTCAGCCAACTCGTCCCATCTTCGGTGCTTCTGACCTGAAGAAGCTCGCGTGGGTCGTGCAGATCATCTTTGAGGTTGAGCCACTCACGATCGCCCAAGTCGTGTCGCCAGTCCTCGAAGTCCTGGCGTCGCCACCAAGCCGGCTGCGCCGCTCGGGTGCTCAAGTCACGAGACTGCGTTCGCGTGGAAGCGGTTGGATCAATGTCGCGCCGGTATATCTGCCATGGACCGTTGTAATGGTGCCGACTGGGATCGTCGGAATAACCAGAGTCGAATTGATGGTAGTCGGAGATGTAAGCGAGAATCTCGTGGTACGCGATCCACTGGTACTTTTTCCCGATGCGCTCTGGCTTATGAGGCTCGCCACACCGGCGCATATTCACTTGGGAATCAAATTGCCCGAAGCGGTCAACGGTCCAGCCGAGATCAAACACACGCCACAGGACATATCGCTGAATGACATTGGGATCTAGCCCCCGACCGTCACCTCCGCGAGCTTGTTCAATCGCAAGAAACCTCTCGCGGTGCTGTGGATTGAGCACGGACAGAAAGCGGTCCCGTGCTCGTGCAGCCTCTGCAGCCAAAATGTCATACTCTTCGTCTGTAATATTGTGGCCAGGGAAGATAATGTCGGACGCATCCGGCTCTGAAGGATCGTCTCCTGGCTGGACGAGTCGGATTCTCATCGGCACCTTCGACTTTGTTGCCTGATAGTCGCGCAGCGTCGCGTTGGCTGCGTCCGAGAACTCGTCGACGAGTGCCTCCATCTGTTCTTCCGGTGGTATCCATCGTTGTTCGCCCAGGCGTTGAGCGAGCCAAGGTCCCATATTGCGATCCGCGCCGATGATGTATTTGGCGAAATCCCAGTCCATCACGGAAAAGTGGATGGCATTTTCGGCCCTAACTCGATCCAACTGCGGAACGTCGGCCATGTCAGGTCTCGGGGCAAGCTGTTGCAGCTCATCATCACTGGGGATGTTCGGCCACTCACTGCGGTAGGGAGGACGAATCAAAGTTGCATCGGCGTCAATATCCACGCCCAGATGTAGCGCACGCTCGACCACGCCGCGGGCGTAGTCACGAAGCAGAATATGAGGCGTCGGTTCTCCATTGGCGAACACCGACCGATACACGACTGTTGCAAGGCCCTTGATGTCCGCCGGCTCGTGACAGCGCGTTGCCACACCGTAGGCGACGGCGTATACGCGCTCGACAACGTAGAGGTCGTCTACGTCGCAGAATCGTTTAACCAAGCGCCTGGTGGCCTCGGGTCGGCCTGTGAGGATCCAGACCAGACCTTTGGTGGCGCGGTCTCGCACGAAGCGATTGGATGCGGTTAGCATCCAGGCGAGCGTAGTCGCGGTCAACTCGACGACATCGTCATCCAATGAGTCGCGCGCTTCGGCCGAAAGATCATTCGGCCAATCGAGCAGCCGATGCACGGGTCCACCATCTCCATAAGCGTAAGCGTTGTGGAGATAGACGGACCACCGAGCGTCCCGGTCCGGCATCGACCAGCGCTGAATGAACTCATGAAGGTAGTCGGCGTTCAGTGGATGATGGGGGACCGTTGCGATCATGAGGAGCACATCGAAGACCTCGGCTGGGCTCAGTCCATCCCGGCGTTGGAGTAACTCGACGAACTGATGTCGAGTCTCGTCCGAACATCCGCCGGGGCTGCGCCAGGTAATGCTCGTAAGGAACGCGGATCGACCCCACCTTGAGTCGAAGAGCGTCGGTATAAGTTGGGGGAGTTCGAAGCCGAAGCTCTCGGGAATCTGGATGCACAGCGCTTCGAGTACGCCGCGCCAGATGTAGTTGCCCTCATCGAGGAGAAACGGCAGACTGCCGGTGGGCTGAAATGCGGCGGCCGGATCGGCCTTGTTGATGTGCGTATCGATGAGATGCTCCGCGATCAGATGGTCTGCCAACCGTTCGAACGCGATCGAGACTATCTTCTCCCCGGCACGTCGATCACGGAAGTCCGGGTTCTCAAGCAATAGACCTTCACTCACGAGTGCTCGATAGAGGGACCGCGAGAATCCTGCACTCGGAACGAATGGGTCTGCAATCGCGGCGGCTTCTGACTGGGGGATCCAGCGGCTGTGCTGTTGGGCAAGATTGGCAGCCAGCGCCGACAGAGCGGCGTGGACGTGCTTGTGGTTTGGGTTGTAGTCGAGGCGGGTACTTAGGCGCGTATTCACGTCGTCAAGCAGGCCGCTAAAGACCTCGCTGATGCCGTAGAAGCCACGTGGGATCTCTCGGGGCGCTTTCCCACTTAAGCTTTGACAGAATAGCTTGAGGAATAGCGGGTTGTCGAACTCGGGCTGTAGGAGGGGTGCTGAGGGGAGCGTCACGCTATAGTGCTCGAAATACGCGCGTGCCGCGTGGTACGAGCGGTCGGCAAAGCCTGTATGGTGTACCGTTACGGCGTTTGCTCGCACCTGCTCTGGAATCATCGCATCGTCGTAGGTGGAGCGCACGGAGATGATGCACGCGATCGAGGGGTAGCGTTTAACTCGTTGGAGAAACGGACCGAGATTGGAGGGCCAGATGACCGGGCCTTCCCCCTCGTTGATGGCGTCGATCATGAGCAGGGCGCGAGCGTCCGTCGATTGCGCGGTAGCTTCCAGGGCACCCAGAAATACGTCAGCTTCGAGACCGCTGAGATCCAGGTGTTGGAGTGCTTGGACCCACGGGGGGTCTTTGGTGAGAAATTGCTGACCCGTGAGGAGGATGGTCGGCAGGCCAGAGTCCACTCGCTGGCGGGCAATGTCGCAGAGAAGATGCGTCTTACCGATGCCAGCTTCGCCGGTCAGGATCAAGACATCGCCGTTGACCAGTGGTTCTGCTTCCTCAAGTTGCTCAAGTGTGTCCCCCAGAGCGCCTTGAAGCCTGTAGAGTGTTCTTTGCTCGGCTTCGTATGGATTCGTCTGATATTCCTGAGTGATCTTCTCAGGATCCAAGTTAGGTTGCCAGGTCGCTGCCCGCTCTGATAGAGCTGAAATCAACTTGTCAGCACACGCTATCGCGTCCTCCGTTTCTTCGGTCAGGGAGGTAATGTCGAAGCTGACGTCGGGTGGGGCGTTCAGCTGGTTGAGCGCGTCGGGGATGCTGGACTCAGCCACTTGGAGCCGATTGAAAGCCACCGCCTCATCGATATCTGCATACCCTTCGGCGTTCAGCGCTAGCGATCCGAATGTGTCTCGCAGGTCTTTCGCGCGTTTGCGGATGTCGCGTAGCATTTCGGCTGCGCGTCCGAAAAGTTTCAGTTTCTTCGCGACTGAGACATCTATGTGCGATTCTGGAGTGTATCGTGGGCCGACGCTGATAATCGCCTCATCAAGACGATTGCGAAACCAGTCTTGGCTAAAAGATGTTGGGTCTCCAAACCAATACTCTGCGCGGCCGGCCTGCTTCTTGTCGATCAGGCGCTCGGTCAGTTCAAACGACCCCCACCACACGAATTGTACATCCATGTCGCGATCAGCCGCCCATGCCGACCATCGCTCCTCTCTCGTTTCCCAGCGTTGCAGTTCAGTGGTCCTGCCGCGACCCCGACCATCCGATCGATCGCGCGGTGCACAGACGACGTACTGCGTCAGTCTTGGGTGAGCATCAAGTGCTCTCTTGACCGATTCGTCAAGTTGGTTCCACTGAGAGTCGCGTAGCGCAGTCGTGAAGAATTTCGCCTGCCATCCCCATTCGTCGCCGTTTGGGAAGACGCAGTAGCACTCGACGCCAGCGTCCGGCGAACCCGTACGGATGAATGTGGCGTTCGGGGGCGACTCAGCGCGAGCCAGTTGCGCGCACAATTCTTCGAAGCCGTCGCGTTGGCTCTCATTGAGGGATCGGATCGCGTTCCAGCTGATGTCGTTTACCGTCACGTCGACCTTCTCCAAGCGGACAGCGCGACCTTATCACGACCTCAGCGTCACGTTGAACGATAAGCTCGGAAACATAGCGACGGCAGGCGCCGCCTGCCTGAGTTCGTTTGGCACACGGAGACGCTCCAAGCCGTCGGTGCCGGGCGAGTGCCAACGACCATCACCGCTTGCCGCTCCGAGTCGGCGGCCCTCATCCCCCCCCCGCCGCCCCCGGCGACCACCCATAGATCCGCTGCAGCGTCCCCCCCATCAGCGCCGCCCGCTCCGTATCGGAGAGTTCCTCCGTCACCCGGAACGCCTCGACGCCTTGCTCGTAGGTCAGCAGATTCACCGCCCGGGTCCAGTCGGTGCCCCACATGCAGCGGTCGATACCGAACGCCTCGAACAGCCTGCCCAGCGGCGCCCAGATGTCCGGGTAGGGGAACGGCTCGTGCGACAGGGTGCATGCCCCCGAGATCTTGATCGCCACGTTGTCGAACTGCGCCAACGACGCCACGTCTTCGAGGTCCGCCCACGGCTCCGGCGGCGCCGGTGGCGAGAACGGCTGCCTCAGCCCGACGTGATCCATGACCAGCTGCGTGTTCGGGTGTCGCCGCGCGAGTTCGCGCATGACCGCCGTCTTGCCGGCGCACAACAGATTGATCGGCACGCCGGCCCGCGCGCCTGCCTCGAGGATCCGGTCGAGTCCGGGATCATCGGCAGCAATGTCCTCGACGCCGAGCATCACCCTCGCCCCGACCACACCGGGTCGCGCGGTCCACTCGTCGACCTCGTCCGCGACCGTCTCCGAACGCGGATCGAAGGGCTTGACCAAACCGAAGCGGTCCGGGTGCTTCGCGTGCACAGACAGCACATAGCTGGGGTCGTAGCCGTAGATCGCGAACGGTGAAATCAGCACCGCCCCGTCGACGCCGACCGCGTCCATCGCCTCCACCATGTCGTCGCCCGTGACCTCGTCCGGCCCCGTCAGGATGGCGCGCCACGGCTTCTCCGGCGTGTTGCGCTCGTAAGCGTGGACCTGGCAGTCGATCGTGGGAGTGGTGATCGGCATGGTTCCTGAGCCTCGTTCCGCACAGCCCTTGTTTTACGCCACGCAGCAGTCTCCGCGCAGTCGGCTTGGGCGATCGGAGTCTAGGGAACCCGCGCTATCCCGCGAGCAGCCAGCTACCGGCTCGCCCATCCGCTTCCGATCCAGGTCCCCGCACGACGCCGTGCGCCAGGCATGTTGGGCAGGTCGGGCAGGCTGGCCATCTTGCTACGCTCCGCCACGACGCAACGCCGAAGGAGCGCACGATGCCCTACACCGCGATCCAGTTCGAGACCGACGGGCCTGTCGCAACCATCACGATGGATCGGCCCGAGAAGCGCAACGCGCTCAACCACGCCCTGCTCGATGACCTCCTCCACGCGCTCAACGTCGTCGCCGATGACGACGCGCTCAAGGTCGCGATCCTGCGCGCCAACGGCCCCGCCTTCAGCGCCGGCTACGACATCGACGGCAGCCCCTACATCAACCCGCCCGACGGCGGGACCGAGTGGAACATCGTCAACGGGCACAAGCACCAACGCATCATGCGCGGCATCTACGAAGCGATCTGGGACAACCCCAAGGTGATCATCGCGCAGGTGCACGGCCACTGTCTGGCCGGCGGGATGTACATCTCGATGCTCTGCGACCTCGTCGTCGCGGCCGCCGACGCAAAGATCGGCGAGCCGTTCATGCGCATGGGCGGCGCCAGCTCGATTCCGTTCTGGAGCTACCTCGTCGGCCCGCGCCGCGCCAACGACATGCTCTTCACCGGCCGCGTGCTCTCCGGCACCGAGGCCGAGGACTGGGGCCTCGTCACCCGCTCAGTGCCGTTCGACCAACTCGACGCCACGGTCCGCGAGATGGCCGCCAGCGTCGCCGAAGCGTCGCTCGCCAGCCTGCTGATCAAGAAGGAGATGTGGCACACCCAGGCCGACATGCTCGGTTGGGGCGCGCAGTTCCGCTACACCACCAGCCTCAACTCGTGGCTGCGCATGGCCCCGCCCCCAGCCGACAGCCAGGGCGGCATGCGCGACTTCATGGACGCCCGCAAGTCCCAAATCGCCCGCGGCGAGGCAACCGACTACTAGCCAGGAGTACCCAGGCGCGTGCGCCCAGCCGATCCCCCGCTGACCACCCGAAGCGTCGAGCAACCGAACGCTACCTCTGATTTTCGGTCGTCAATCACGCCCACACCTGTTGGACAGGCTGCGGTTGTGCCCCGCCCGCGCAATCAGCCGCTACAAGCTGCGACCACCGCTGATGCTGGGAGGGTGGCCTGATCCAGGCGCCTGCGGATGCTAGCCTCATCCCTCGAAATGACGACCGCGCGAGACACTGATGAGCGGCCGAGACAGTCGCAGGCGCGCCGGCTCCTGCGCGATAAGCTGAGCGTTCGTTGCGCGGCGCCTGCACAAATCGCCAACATGCGCTCGATCCACGTGCGGAGCGCCAAGTTCATCGTCCGCCTTGCACTCGTCCTGCTGGCGATCTTCATCTGCACACGGGCCGTGTCGGCGGAGACGGATCAGCTTTCTGTTCAAGTGGCGCTACAGGGCGGGACGCCAGCGACAGGCGCAACGATTCGCGCATGCACGACTGATGGCACCTGGCACACGCCGGGAGAGTGCCAATATGGCGGCTCTGTCGATGCGAACGGCGAAGCCTCGGTCGACTTGCCAGGCGCCGCGTTCCACCTTTCAATCATCCACGAACACATCACCTGGTTCTTCGACGACGAAGCCCCAGGCTCGTTGTCCCGCTCGCCGGCCGACGCGACCACGATTTCGCTGGAACGCGCCAGCGCGACGTCCAAACTCGTGGTCACCATCCCGGCGCCGCTCGCCGACTACGAGTTCTCGTACGAGCTCGAGGCTGACGCCAACCTGGTGGGTTGGGTTGGAGACCAAATCACAGCGGTTGACCTGTTCGCGCAAGCTCCGAGCGTCGGCGCGATCGCGGTCCTGTCGCCGCAGGGAGATCGCTACACATCCGTCTCCCGCTTCCAGCGCTCCGGCGGCGTCGCTGCTGGAGGCGCCCCACTCGTAGTCAACCATGGCGACATGGTCTGGCTCTACGCGACAAGGGACGATCCACATACCATCACCTTCCGCACACCTGAACCGCGCGAACCACTGACGCTCGAGCGTGGAACGGTGTACACCGCGTTCACAGGCAGTGAATCGACCTCCATCAGCCACATAATGAAAGGTCTCGGCCTAGCTGCGACTTCGGTGATCGTTCTCGATAAGAGAGGAGAACTGACCACAAGCGACACGGCTAGGACAGGCGACGTGTTACAGATCAATCTCACCGCCGATCGCGCCTTCCTCCCGTACGACAACAGGCTTCCGACCGTCATTTTCAGCCCCCGGCTGACCGAGCGGGAGATCGAATCGATTACCCAGGACTTGGAACAACAGCGCCGATTCTTCTACGATCGCTTCGCAATCAGCGCCCGCGGTCTAGCGATCTATTACGGAGAGCACTTGGAGGCGGATACCGGTCGACCTCTTGGCGTGGCTGGCTGGGCCGGGAAGCGCTCAATGTGGATCAATGGGAGATATCTGTTCGCTCACGAGTATTTCCACGTGCTTCAGGCGCAGCTTGGTATTTTCGGTAATATGCCCGAGTGGCTCGTCGAAGGCACGGCGCAATACGGACAATGGACTTTTCATTATGACGGCACAGATCGTGAACTGGCCTACATGGAGCGATCTCTCCTCGCGTTGCAGGAAGATCCGGCGCAAGCCAGCATTCGGCTTAGCGATCCTGGCTCCTATGACTCCTCCGACGCTTGGGTGAGCTACGGCCTCGGCGAAGTCGCAGCACATTGGCTCGCCGACCATGTTGGCGAGTCGGCGATCATCGAACTCTGGCGATGGAGTCCCGAGGGTGTTCCCTGGAGCTGGGAGGCCGCTTTTGAATACGCCTTCGACCTCAGCGTCGAGGAGTTCGACGCTCGGTTCGGTGCCTACCTGAACGAGTTGAATGCACGGGCAGCGGCACTACCGGCGTTGGTCCAGGTTTCGGGCCAAGTCCTCAGCCCCAGCGGCGAGCCGATCTCCGGGTACTTCGTTGACATTGTGGATGAACCAGCTAGTGAGGTATCGCGTTGGTGGCCGGTGCGATTGGATTCGGCGGGACGATTCGAGCGAAGACTACCGCCCGCCGACTACTCGATTCGGCTGCGAACCGACGACTTTCAGACGATCGGATACTACCGCGCCGGAGCTCCAGGGAATTTCACCAAGTCGGGCGAGGACAGGTCTGTGTTGGATACAGGTCAGTTAGGAGCTGTAGAGATGCAGCTACTCCTTCCGAGGGTGGACCCCATCCGATTCACGTTCACCCAACCCGATGGCTCAGCGGCGGCCGGCGTGTCCGCTGTGATCTGCGGGTTCGAGAGTGGCGACTGCGCGTATGGTAGAGCCGACGATAAAGGAATCATGTCGCTCGAGCTGCTGCGGGGTGAATATACTGTAGACGTCTCACGCGACGGGGTCCATCTGGGTTTCTATCGGGCGGGGACCGAGGGCAGCCTCACTTTCGACTTGCAGCAACGGTCGATAGTCAACTCAGCCGAGCTGGCCGATCTGATGGTTCAGGTACCTGTGTTTCACACGCTTAGCGTCCGCATCGTCGGACCTGAGGGTGATCCGGTCGTCGGCCAGGGTGTCGACGTAATCTTCGAAGGGCCAGATGAATTGGGGAGTTATACACTGGGAAGGACAGATTCCGATGGCCGGTTCGAAACGTCAATCGTGGCCGGCAACTACTCGATTCGACTGCCAACCGATGCCTTCCAGGCAATCGGGTACCTCCGTGTTGGCGTCGCGGGAAACTTCACGACGTCTGTCGATGAGAGAACCGTGTTCGGTGCAGGGGACTTCGAAACTGTCGAGATTCAGATTCCTGGGGTAACGCTGGATCCGATCCGCGTCACTGTCACCCAGCCGGATGGCTCCGCGGCGACTGGCGTGTGGGTTTCGCTCTGTGCGGCGGGTGGCGGCGACTGTCAGGGGGGTCCGGTGGACGACAGCGGGATCCGGATGGTCAGCGTTCTGCGCAATGACTACATCGTTAGTTTCACGGTCGATGGAACACACGTGGGTTACTATAGCGCCAGTTCCCAGACCGGCCACACGGACACCTATCAGCAGCGCACTGTGTTCAATTCAGGCGAGGTACCGGACATATCGGTGCGGCTACCGGAGGTTCACACGTTCAGCGTCCGGGTCGTCGGACCCGAAGGCCGCCCGGCCACCGGCCAGCGCGTCGAAATAGTCTTTGAACAACCAGGCGAGAGAGCGAGCTATATACCGTTGCGGACAGATTCCGATGGCCGCGTCAATAGGTCAGTCTCGGCCGGCAACTACTCGATTCGGCTGGCAACCGATGCCTTCCAGGGAATCGGGTACCTCCGTGTTGGCGTCGCGGGAAACTTCACGACCTCGGCCGATGAGAGAACCGTGTTCGGTGCAGGGGACTTTGAAGCTGTCGAGATTCAGATTCCTGGCGTAATGCTGGATCCGATCCGGGTCACTGTCACCCGGCCGGATGGCTCTGCGGCGATCGGCGTGTGGGTTTCGATCTGTGCGGTGGGTGGCGGCGACTGCCAGCAGGGTCCGGTCGACGACAGCGGGGTCCGGACGGTCAGCGTTCTGCGTAACGACTACATCGTCAGCTTCTCGGTCGATGGAACCCATGTGGGTTACTATAGTGCCGCTTCCCAGACTGGCCTCACGGACAGCTATCAGCAGCGCACTGTGTTCAATTCAGGCGAGGTATCGGACATATCGGTGCGGCTACCTGAGGTTCACACGTTCAGCGTCCGGGTCGTCGGTCCCGACGGCAACCCGGCCGTGGGCCAGCGTGTCGATTTAGTCTTCGAACGACCAGGTGAGGGCGAGAGCTACCGACCGGTTCGGACAGATTCCGAGGGCCGCTTCGAGGATTCAATCGTGGCCGGCAGCTACTCGATTCGGCTGCCCACAGCTGCCTTCCAGACAATCGGGTATTTCCGTACCGGCGTCTCGGGAAGCTTTACGAAGTCAGGCGACGACAGAACCGTGTTCGAGGCTGGGTCATTTCGAACTGTCGAAATTGTGCTGCCCAAGGTGACGCTGGATCCAATCCGGGTCACTGTCACCTATGCAGATGGCTCTGCGGCGACGGGCGTGTGGGTTTTCATCTGTGCGCCGAGTGGCGTCGACTGCGCGCAGGCTCAGATCGACGCACGCGGGATTCGGACGGTCAGCGTCCTGCGCGACGACTATACCGTCGGCTTCTCACTCGATGGGACCCACCTGGGTTATTATCGCTCCGCTTCACAGACCGGTCACACCGATCGCTATCAGCAGCGCACGGTCATCAATTCGGCTGAAGTGCATGACATAGCGGTGCGACTGCCCGCGAATCCTTGAGCCTAAGCGCAGTGCTGGTTGACCGCCTCGACCCGATGTCCAGTGCGGGATAGTGGTTGCCTCGCGTCGCCGCTACATCACCCAGACGAGCCGTGCCTCCCCGCCCGTCCGGCGGGCGCCGCTCAGACCTCCGGGTGACGCATGAAATCGGTCGCCTGCTCGTAGGCATAGCCGGCTTGGCAGAGCGCCGCCTCGCTGCCCAGCGGGCCGACGAGCTGTAGCGCCATCGGCAGACCCTCGTCGCTCCAGCCGTTCGGCAGCGTCAGCGTTGGCGCGCGGTTCATGTCCCACGGCGCGGTGAACTGCATCCGCCACGAGTCGAAGTCGCCGGGACCGTCGTCATACATCATGTCTTCCGTGATCCGATGCGGCAGCGTGCCCTGCGCCGAACAGGCCAACATGTCGATGTCTGCGAACGCCCCCGCCAGCCGACCGGCCAGCTCGGCCCGCTCGTTGCACGCCTCGGCGTACTCGACCGCCGTGACCGACGCGCCGCGCGCCAGCCATGCCCCGAACCACGCCCCGTAGTCATCCGCGCGACTCGGGTAGTTCGCCTGGTGCGCCGTCAGCGCCTCGACCGAGCACAGCGTCGGCCAAGCCGCCATGTATGGCCGCATATCCGGCAGCTCGATCTCGACGATCTCGGCGCCCAGCGACGCCAGCACCTCGACCGACGCAGCGACCGCCTCGGCGATCGGCGGGATCACATCCACGCCCGAATACGCCCGGTCATAGCCGATTCGCATCCCGGCCACGCCGCCCGCGATGCCCTCGAGCATCGCCGGCGCCGACTCCGGCAGGGTCGTCCCGTCGTTCGGGTCGCTCCCCGCGATCACCTCCAGCACAGCCGCGCAATCCCACGATGAGCGCGTCATCGGGCCAACGTGGTCCAACGACTCCGCCAGAGCCAGCACGCCGTAGCGACTGACCCTCCCCCACGTCGGCTTCAGCCCGACGATCCCGCACGACGCCGCCGGCGTGCGGATCGACCCGCCCGTATCGCTGCCCAGCGACGCGTAGCACAGCCCCGCCGAGGTCGCCACGCCCGAGCCGCTCGATGACACACCCGTCCAGCGGTCGGCCGCCCACGGGTTGACCGGCACCTGGCGCGCGCGGTTGTAGCCCGCCATCGCGCCCTCGGTCAGGTTCAGCTTGCCCAGCAGCACCGCGCCCGCCGCGCGGAATCGCGCCACGACCGTCGAATCGAAGTCGGGCACGAAGTCTTCCAGCACCTTCGTCCCGCCCATCGTCCGTGTGCCGTCGGTGTAGCAGAGGTCCTTGACCGCGATCGGCACGCCGTGGAGCGGACCGCGGTACTCGCCCGCAGCAATCTCCGCCTCCGCCTGCCGCGCCTCGGCCAGCGCCGAGTCCGCCATCACGGTCGCATAACTCTTCAGCCGCCCGTCAGCCTCAGCGATCCGCGCCAGTAGCGCCTCGGTCAGCTCCACCGGCGACACGTCGCCCGCCGCAATCCGCGGCGCCAGTTCCTCGATCGTCGCGAAGGCCAAATCGTCGTTCGTCATTGTCATCCCTCATTCGTCTCACGCTCGCTGCCCGCAACCTACCGCCATCGGCTCAGCTCCGTTCGCTGGCCTCCTCCGACGACATGATCGTCCGCGTGCTCGGTTGGGGCGCGCAGTTCCGCTACACCACCAGCCTCAACTCCTGGCTGCGCATGGCCCCGCCCCCAGCCGACAGCAAGGTCGGCATGCGCGACTTGATGAACGAGCGCGAAGAGCGAATCGCGCGGGGCGCGGCAACCGACTACTAGCCGACGAAGCCAAGACTCGACGACGCGGCTGCGCTATGATTGTGACCTGAAGTTCAGGTGTGAACGCGAAAGCGTGCTTGATCCATGGTCATCAACGCCGCGACCAGCCAGGCCCGCATCGAAGCCGCAGACACCCACGAGCAAATCATCGAGGCGCTGCGCGAGTGTGGGTTGGCGGCGGTCGGCGAGCGTCTTCAGTATCTGAGAAATCTAGCCGCGCACGACTCAGCGGAGCCGCCAATGGAAATTGAGTCGCTACGCGCGCTGGCGCGATTCCTGATCGGCGGCCGACAGCTACCGGATCCGGGGATCGGCGTGACGCCGGATGGGCTTCTGATGGCCAACTGGCGCGTGCCACCTGAAGGCATGATGGCTCTTGAGTTTCGGCCAGACAGCCTGATCCGTTTTGCCGCCATCTCGGCGTCGGCAAAGCATGCGGCTGATCGAACGAGCATCAACGGCGAGCTGCCAATTGACGAGGCGCTTGCTGCGCTCTCTCCCTTCACGTCGCTGATCGCACGTCAATGACAGGCGACCCGCTTCCCGACAGCGACCACGTCTCTCGATATTGCCGACCCGGCACGATCGAGCAGGGGCGCGCGGGGCCGGATGCGTTTATGCCGCGAATCGGAGAGGAGTACCTGTCGGTCAACTGGCTCGAGGTCTTTGATGCAGTTGACGTCGCCACGGCGGTCGAGCTCATGCGCGCGGTGGTGAGCCAGAGCTTTGACGTCCGTCCGAACGGGCGATTTGTCGTGCTCAGTGTCGGCGACGCGAAGCGCGGCATTCGCGACAGTGCCGGGCTAGGGCTGCGGATCGAGCACTTGCCGACTGCCGTTGATCAGTCGCACTCCGCGATCTTCATGCCACCTGAGAATTCTGTGGCTCTCGCCGTGGAGCTGGCCACTTTGGGCGAGTCGGAGGACACGTATCCCGCAGTGGTCTGACCTCGTGTGGCCATGGCTCAGACCTCCGGATGACGCATGAAATCCGTCGCCTGCTCGTTGGCGTAGCCGGCGCGGCAAAGCGCCGCCTCGCTGCCCAGCGGACCGACCAGCTGTAGCGCCATCGGCAGACCCTCATCGCTCCAGCCGTTGGGCAGTGTCAGCGTTGGCGCGCGGTTCATGTCCCACGGCGCGGTGAACTGCAGGCGCACCGGGTCGAACTCGACCGGCGTGTCGCCGTACAGCATCTCTTCGGTCACGCGGAAGGACAGCGCGCGCTGGGCCGGGCAGGCCAGCATGTCGATGCCTTCGAAGGCGCGCGCCAGGCGGCCGCGCAGCTCGTCGCGGGCGTGGCAGGCCTCCGCGTAGTCAACGGCGCTGACGGTGGCGCCGCCCGCGAGCCAGGCGCCGAAGAAGGCACCGTACTCGTCGGCGCGGCTGGGGTAGTGGTCGGCGTGGGCGGCGAGCGCTTCGACGACGCAGAGCGTCAGATAGTGGCTGACGTAGGGGCGCAGATCAGGCAGCTCGATCTCGACGATCTGGGCGCCGAGCGAGGCGAGCGTCCGGACCGAGCCGGCGACGGCCTCGGCGATCGGCGGGATCACGTTCTCGGAGGCGTAGCGGCGGTCGTAGCCGATCCGCATGCCGGCGACGCCGGCGCCGATCTCGTCGAGGATCGTGGGGGCCGGCTCGGGCAGCGTGGTGGGGTCGTGAGGGTCGTCGCCGGCGATCACCTCGAGCACGGCGGCGCAGTCCCAGGTCGAGCGCGTCATCGGTCCCACGTGGTCGAGCGACTCGGCGAGCGCCAGCACGCCGTAGCGGCTGACGCGTCCCCAGGTCGGCTTGAGGCCGACGATCCCGCACGACGCCGAGGGCGAGCGGATCGAGCCGCCCGTGTCGCTGCCGAGCGAGGCGTAGCAGAGCCCCGCGGCGGTGGCGACGCCGGACCCGCTCGAGGAGGTTCCGGTCCAGCGGTCGGCCGCCCACGGGTTGACCGGCACCTGGCGCGCGCGGTGGTAGCCCGCCATCGCGCCCTCGGTCATGTTCAGCTTGCCCAGCAGCACCGCGCCCGCGGCGCGAAACCGCGCCACGACCGTCGAATCAAAGTCGGGCACGAAATCCTCCAGCACCTTCGATCCGCCCATCGTCCGCACGCCCTCGGTGTAGCAAAGGTCCTTGACCGCGATCGGAACGCCATGCAGCGGCCCGCGGTAGTCGCCCGCGGCAATCTCCGCCTCCGCCTGGCGCGCCTCGGCCAGCGCCGAGTCCGCCATCACGGTCGCATAACTCTTCAGCCGCCCATCAGCGGCCCCAATCCGCGCCAGCTGCGCCTCGGTCAGCTCCACCGGCGACACGTCGCCCGCCGCGATCCGCGGCGCCAGCTCCTCGATCGTCGCGAAGGCCAAATCGTCGTTCGTCATCGCGATCCCTCATTCGTCTCACGCTCGCTGCGCCGAACCTACCGCCGTGGGCTCAGCTCCGTTCGCTAGCCTCTTCCGGCGACATGATGGCCCGCTCGTCGTTGCCGGGATTCACCTGCACCTCCACAGAGTGGATCGTCCCCATGAACGCGAACGGCGCCGCGTAGCTGTTGGTCACCGGCGACAGCCGGTCCCGACCCACGTCTGCGCCTCCCCGGCCCGACGTCCCGGCGAGCGTCTCCACATGCCCACGATCGACATCCGCACCGTTGATCACGAACGTGACCTCCCCGCCGCCCCGTTCCCGATTCCGCTCCACGCGCACCCCGATCGAGGCCCGGCCCGCCGGAATCTCGACCCCGGATCGCACCGACATGATCCGCGTCCGTGCGTTTAAATCGACACACAGCCGGTTGTCCTGCACGAACACCGAGACGCCGCCATTCATCGATCCTTCGCTGAACAGCACGCCCTCTTCGCCGCTGTCGGCGCGCTCGACGTCCGCCGTCAGGCGCCAATCGCCGATCCCGAGTGGCGGCGACGCTCGTCCCGGCACATGCGAGATCGGCCACAGATAGCGGTAGCTCAGCCCCTCGTGCACCCCGCCCGGCCGACGGCTCGGCCGCCCTCCGTGGAAGGCCATCCGGTCGTCCATCGGGAAGACGCCCTCCCGCGACGCCTCGATCCACCAGCGATCGATCAGCGCCCGCAGCCGCTCCGGCTCCTGCTCCGCGAGGTTGTTCAGCTCCGAGAAGTCCTCGTCGAGGTGATACAGCTCCCACTCGGCGTCTGAATACTCCATCCCGATCACATGCCGCGTGACCGCCTTCCAGCCGTCCTGCCAGATACCGCGGTTGCCGTGCATCTCGAAGTGCTGCACCGGCTTGTGCGACGGATTCTCTGCGTCTTCGATCGTGTAGGCGAAGCCCGTCCCCGTCACGGGCAGCTGCTCGTAGCCGCGATAGTTGCTCGGTGCGTGCACGTCGACCAGCTCCAGCACCGTCGGCACGATGTCGGTCACGTAGTGGAACTGATGCCGGATCCCCGGCTCCCGAATCCGCTCCGGCCAGTGCACGATCAGCGGCACCCGCACGCCGCCCCCGTGCGTGTCGCCTTTGTACCAGCGCAGCGGAGTGTTCCCCACCTCCGACCAGCCCCAGGGGATGTCGGTCACGCTTCGCGCCGTCCCGATGTCATCCAGCTCAGGCTGCACCGCATCCGGATCATCAAGGAAGACCGGACCGCGAAGCTCCGGATCCGCCTCGCCCGTTAGCCCTCCATCGTTCGTCGCCCCGCGCGGGCCGCCCCCGCCCGAGCGGAACGAGCCCGTCGGACCGCCCTGGCCGCTCGTCCCGTTGTCGCCCGTCAGGATCAAGATCGTGTCGTCCAGCTCGTCGATCTCGCCGAGGAACCGCACCAGCCGGCCGATCTGCTCGTCCGTGTGGTCCATGAACGCCGCGAACGTCTCCTGCAGCCGTGCGGCGAGGCGCTGTTCGTTCTCCGTCAGCTCCGCCCAGAGCTTCACGCCCGGATTGTGCGGCGCCAGCCCCGTCCCCGCAGGGATGATGCCCAACTCGAGCTGCCGCTCGTAGGTCTCCTGTCGCACCACATCCCAGCCCTCGTCGAAGCGCCCGCGGTACTTCTCCCGATGCGCCGCCGGCGCCTGATGCGGCTCGTGCATCGCCCCCAGCGCCAGGTACAGAAAAAACGGCTGGTCGCGCCGATTCGACACCTTGTCGCGCACGAACTCGATCCCGTGATCCACAAGATCCTCAGTGACGTGATACCCCTCTTCAGGCGTCCGCGGCGGCTCGATGTGGTGGTTGTCATACGTCAGCTCGGGGTAGAACTGGTCCGTCGCCCCGCCCAGGAATCCGTAGTAACGGTCGAACCCGCGCTGTAGCGGCCAGTTGTCATAGGGCCCGGCCGCCGAGTTCTCCTCGGCCGGATTCAGGTGCCACTTACCCAGCGCGTAGGTCGCGTAGCCCGCCCCCTGCAGCATCTCCCCCAGCGTCGCCGCGTGCTTCGTCACCGCCCCGCGCATATTCGGGAACCCGCCGTCGTGGTAGTTGCCGATCGTCCGCATCCCCACCGCGTGGTGGTTGCGGCCCGTCAGCAGCGATGCCCGCGTCGGCGAGCACAGCGGCGTCACGTGGAAGTTCGAGTAACGCAGCCCGGCCGCTGCCAGCGCGTCGAGGTTCGGCGTCTCGATCGACGAGCCGTAACACCCGAAGTTGGCGAATCCCGTGTCGTCGAACAGCACGATCACGACGTTCGGCCGCTTCGGCCCCCGGTGCGCGGGCAGCGGCGCCCACCACGGCTCCGAGTCCTCCCAGCTCACCCCAATTCGTCCCTCGAATCGTTCGCCAGCAGCCATCACGGTCTCCAATCTCAGCCTCTCCCGGCGGGCCAAAGGCAACGGTGTCAATTGCAAGCCGGACACTACCCGAGCCGCCGCACACCAACCACGTGCCCGCTCCGCGTCGACACCTCCGCCCCGCAGCGATCGCCATCGAAGGCGCGGCGGCTATCGTATGCCCCGCCGACGACCGCGAATGGAACTGAGGTTGCGCATGGGTCACTACGATTCCCCCGAGGACGCCTACTTCGCCTTCTTCGAACGATTCACCGCCGAAGACGCCGCCGGCTGGGCCGCGTGCATGAGCTACCCGCACGTGCGCGTCGCCCCGCCCCGCGAGGGCGTCAACCCCCGCACCACCGCGCGCTACTACCCCACCCCCGAGGACTACGCCGCCGCCGCCGACTGGTCACCCTTCAAGGCCGCCGGCTGGGTCCGCACCGAGGGCGTCGAGCCCGTCCGCTTGCACGAATCCGACACTATGGTCCACCTGCTGGGCGGCTGGACGCGCTACAACAAGGACGACGAGCCAATCGTCTCCAATCGCGTCACCTACCTGCTCACCCGTCTCGACACCGGCTGGGGCATCCAGGCCCGCTTCGGGATCGACACCTGGCTCGGAGACGGCGACACCAGCGCCGCCGAGCAGGCGGCCCTGGCCGTCGTGCAGTCGGCGATCAACCACGGCAGCGCCGGCGACTACGTGGGGCACTCCCAAACCTGTCACTTCCCGCTGACCATCGTCGGCCCCGGCGCCGTCACGCAGATCCAGACGGCCGAAGAGCTGATTCAGTTCGAGACGTCCCGAGTCCGCGAGGTCGCCGAGGTCGAATCCAGCCTCCGCGTCGTGCAGTCCGGCCGCACCGCTGTCAACGTCGCGATCGAGCTGAAGCGCGGCGACAGCACGACCCACGAACTGGTGCTCGTCACCCAGCGCGAGGGCAAGTGGGGCATCACCGGCGCATCCGCCATGCAGGTCTAACGGCACAACCAGCGATCAGTCAGAGAGGCGCACTAATGAGCAAGATCAGCGAAGACCCCCGAATCGACCCCAGGATCAAAGCGATCTTCGGCGGCATGGACACCCCGGCGCAGCCCAGCGCCGCCAATCGCGACGAACTGCTCGCGGCCATGAACGACCCCGCGCAGTCCGCAGCGGCCGAGGGCCTCCTGGCCTTCCTCGCCACCGCCGACACCGAGGAGATCGCGCCCTCCAGCGGTCTGGAGATCAGCACGGTCACCTTCGAGTCCCAGCCCGACGGCAACACCGTCAACATCCAGCTGATTCGCCCAGAAGGCGACGAGCCCGCCCCCTGCGTCTACTACATCCACGGCGGCGGCATGATGATCATGTCCGCCTACGACGGCAACTACCGCGCCTGGGGCAAGATCATCGCTCAGAACGGCGTCGCCGTCGCCATGGTCGACTTCCGCAACTGCGTCACTCCGTCCTCCGCGCCCGAGGTCGAGCCCTACCCCGCCGGTCTCAACGACTGCGTCTCCGGCCTCCGCTGGGTCTCCGAAAACGCCGATGCGCTCGGGATCGACGCCGACCGCATCATCGTCGCCGGCGAGAGCGGCGGCGGCAACCTGACCCTCGCCGTCGGCCTGCAGCTCACCCGCGATGGCGACACCGATCTGATCCAGGGCCTCTACGCGCTCTGCCCCTACATCGCCGGTAGCTGGCCGCGCGACGAGTACCCCTCCTCGACCGAGAACAACGGCATCCTGCTCAATCTCTGGAGCAACACCGGCGCGATGGCCTACGGCATCGACGAGTTCAACAACCAGAACCCGCTCGCCTGGCCCGGCTTCGCCAACGAGGAAGACGTGCGCGGATTCCCCTCCACCGTCATCTCCGTCAACGAGTGCGATCCGCTGCGCGACGAAGGCATCGCCTTCTACCGATTGCTCCTCAGCGCCGGTCAGACCGCCCGCTGCCGCCAGGTGATGGGCACCATCCACGGCACGGAGGTCTTCCCGATGGCCTGCCCCGAGATCTCTCGCGACACCGCGCGCGATCTCGCCGCGTTCTGCCGCGGAGACTGACGCCCCGACTCGTTCAATCCCGGTTGTTGGGTGAGATGCCGATTCCCCAGCGCCAATGCGTGCAAGTCACGGCGGATCGCGCTACGATCGGCGGACACGAGCACGAACGGAGCGTCGCATGGTCTCGGAAGCCAAGCTGACATGGGAAGAGCGCTGCGAACTCGACCGCAAGCGCCGGATCGAGATCGCCCTGGAACTCGGCGATCCGGCGTACGTCGAGTATTGCCGCACGATGGAATACGGCACCGAAGCCGAAGACGCCGAAGACGCCCGCCTCTCCGCCGCGGCTGTCGCCGCCACCCCGGACTGGCGAAACCAGCGCGACTTCAACGACGAGCTCGACGAGATGTATCCCGAGGACGCGCGCCTCTTCAACCAGCTCGACGAACGCTTCCCCGGCTGGGAAGAACACATCGATCGCCTGCCCGAGCAACACCCCGGCGAGCTGGCGTACCTGCGCCGGCTCGATCGAGAGTTGCCCGAAGCCGCACAGTGGTTCCGCGAGTGGCACGATGAGCTGCGGCTCGATTGAACTTCCAGGTGCGCCGCACTGCAGAGGCGCAGGAGCATGCGAACCACCTCAATCCCGCGACCCGCAAGGCGCTTAAGCGTGCGACGCGTCGGCTGCGCAACGGGCCGCAGTTTCCGGGCTCGGCGCTACTCGCCGGCCAGGACATCGTCTGGCGCGTGCGCCTGAACAAACGCTGGCGCCTCCTCTTCGAACTCCAGCAGGCCGACCGGGTCATCCTGATCACCCGCATTGGGCTCCGCGACGACATCTACGACGACTACCCCCACCCACACCGATCACGCTGAACATGCTCGCCCCGCCGCGCTACGATCGGCGGACACGAGCACGAACGGAGCGTGGCATGGTCTCGGAAGCCAAGCTGACCTGGGAAGAGCGCTGCGACCGCGACCGCGAGCGCCGGATCAAGATCGCGCTGGAGCGCGGCGACTCAGGGGCCGCCGAATTCTTCCGCACGATGGACTACGGCACGGAAGCCGATCACGCGGACGACGCAGAAGAAATTCGCCTCTCCAACGAAGCCGCCGCCGCCACTCCGGACTGGCGCAACCAGCGCGACTTCAACGACGAGCTCGACGAGATGTATCCCGAGGACGCGCGCCTCTTCAAGCAGCTCGACGAACGCTTCCCCGACTGGGAAGAACACATCGATCGCCTGCCCGAGCAATACCCCGGCGAGCTGGCGTACCTGCGCCGCCTCGATCGAGAGTTGCCCGAAGCCGCACAGTGGTTCCGCGAGTGGCACGCTGAGCTGCGGCTCGATTGAACTTCCAGGTACGCCGCACTGCAACGGCGCAGGAGCAGGCGACTCAACCGAGAAACCTCCAAACGACCCTGATCCCCTCTCCCCCCGCGGAGCGGGGGGAGACGTCACGAAGTGACAGAGGGGGGCCTTCCCCCGCGCGGCCAGATACAGCGACGGCAGTGGGTCGGCACCGCACGCCCCCATCTGCCTCCAGCATCTCCCCCCGCAGAGCGGGGGGAGAGTTGTTCAACGCTTTCCCAAATGCCGCGACCGGCACAGAGCTGGAGCGCGCCATCCGACAGCCGCTCAGCGGGCCGCAGTCTCGAGCCTCGGCGCCACTCGACAGCCCCAACTCACTCCATCCGCCATAATCTCATCAGCCCATCAGACCACGGAGACCCCATGAGCAAGATCAGCGACGACCCCCGCATCGACCCACGACTGAAGGCCCTCTTCGGCGAATTCCCCGAGTTCACCCAACCCTCCGCGGCGAATCGCGAAGAAGTGCTCGCCCGCGCCAACGCCCCCGAAGCCCTCGCCATGCGCGACGGCATGCAAGCCTTCTTCGCCCCCTCCGACACCGAGGAGATCGCACCCTCCGCCGGACTCGAAATCAGCACCGTCACGTTCGAGTCCCAGCCTGACGGCAACACGATCAACATCCAGCTGATCCGCCCCGAATCGAACGAACCGCTGCCCTGCGTCTACTACATCCACGGCGGCGGCATGGCTTCCAGCTCGTGCTACGACCCCAACTACAAGGCTTGGGGCCGCATCATCGCCCAGTGCGGCGTCGCCGTCGCCATGGTTGACTTCCGCAACTGCGTCACCGCATCCTCCGCGCCCGAGGTCGAGCCCTATCCCGCGGGCCTCAACGACTGCGTCTCCGGCCTGCGCTGGGTCTCCGCCAACTCCGACGAACTCGGCATCGACGCCAGCCGCATCGTCGTCGCCGGCGAGAGCGGCGGCGGCAACCTCACCCTCGCCGTCGGACTCAGCATCACCCGTTCCGGCGACGCCGGCCTGGTCAGCGGCCTCTACGCGCTCTGCCCCTACATCGCCGGTAGCTGGCCGCGCGATGACCTGCCCTCCACGACCGAAAACAACGGGATCCTGCTCAACCTGCACAACAACAACGGCGCCCTCGGCTATGGAATCGACGCCTTCGAGGCCGAAGACCCGCTCGCCTGGCCGCTCTTCGCCGGCGAGGAGGACGTCACCGGCTTCCCCGCCACCGTCATCTCAGTCAACGAGTGCGACCCCCTGCGCGACGAAGGCATCGCGTTCTACCGTCTCCTCCTCCGCGCCGGCCAGAACGCGCGCTGCCGACAGGTCATGGGCACCATCCACGCGACCGAGATCTTCCCCATGGCCTGCCTCGATATCTCCCAGTCCACCGCGAGCGATCTCGCCGCCTTCGCCGGCGCCAACTAGCCAGGGAACCCACACATGCCCAGCCTCAACGACGACCCCCGCATCGACCCGCGAATCAAGGAAGCCTTCGGCCAGATGCCGCCAGTCCCGCTGCCGAGCTTCTCGAGCCGCGAGGAGCTGGTCGCGGCGATGAACACACCCGAAGCGCTCGCGGGGATGGAAGCGGCGCTCGGCATGCTTAGCGAAGCAGACATGGAGGCCGTCGCGCCGACTGAAGGCTTGACGATCACCACCGAGACCTTCGTCTCGGAGCCCGATGGCAACACCATCAAGACGCTGGTCATCCGACCGCAGGCGGACGAACCGCTCGCCTGCGTGTACTACATCCACGGCGGCGGCATGGCCCTGTCGTCGTGCTTCGACGCCATGTACCAGTCATGGGGACGGATGATTGCGCATCAGGGCGTCGCAGTGGTGATGGCCGACTTCCGCAACTGCGTGACCCCGTCATCCGCGCCCGAGATCGAGCCGTTTCCCGCCGGGCTGAACGACTGCATGTCGGGCCTCCACTGGATGATCTCGAAAGCTGACGAGTTTGGCATCGACGCCGATCGGATCGTCGTCGCCGGCGAGAGCGGCGGCGGCAACCTGGCCCTCGCCGTCGGCCTCAAACTGGTCCAGGAGCGCGCCACCGACCTGATCACCGGCGTCTACGCGATGTGCCCCTATATCGCCGGGAGCTGGCCGCGCGACGAGCTGCCCTCCTCGATCGAAAACAACGGTCTCATCCTCGATCTGCACAGCAACTTCGGCGCACTCGGCTACGGCATGGACGCGTTCGACGCCCAGGACCCGCTGGCCTGGCCGCTGTTTGCGACCGAGGAAGACGTGCAGGGCTTTCCCCCAGCAGTGATTAGCGTCAATGAATGCGATCCGCTGCGCGACGAAGGCGTCGAGTTCTACCGCCTGCTGCTCCGCGCCGGCCAGACCGCTCGCTGCCGCCAGGTGATGGGCACGACCCACGGCGGCGACAACCAGGTCTTGCCCTGCACCGACCTCGCCCGCGCCACCGCGCTCGACCTCGCCGCCTTCACAATCGGCGACTAGACGCGACCAGACCCGGGAGCACCCGATCAGCAAGATCACCGACGACCCCCGCATCGACCCGCGAGTCAAAGCATTCTTTGGTGACTTCACCAGCTCTCCATCCGATGTCGCCAACCGTGAGGAGCTGCTGGCGCGCGCCAACTCCCCCGCTGCAGCCGCCGCGACCGCTCGCATGGAGGCGCTCTGGGATCAGTACGACATGGAGGCCATCGCGCCCTCCCACGGCTTCACCGAGCGCACCGTGAAGTTCAGCTCGCAGCCCGACGGCAACGAGATTCCGATCCTGCTCATCCGCCCCGAGGGCGACGAAGCACTGCCCTGCGTCTACTGGATCCACGGCGGCGGAATGCAGGCCGGCAGCTCCTTCGAGGATCGGGCCCGCGCCTGGGCACGCCTGATCGCTCGTCACGGCGTCGCCGTCGCGATGGTTGAGTTCCGCAACTCCATCGTCCCCTCGGTCACGACCGAAGTCGCGCCCTATCCGGCCGGCCTCAACGACTGCGTCTCGGGCCTGCGTTGGGTCGCCGAGCACGCCGACGAACTTGGCGTCGACACCTCTCGAATCGTCGTCGCCGGCGCCAGCGGCGGCGGCAACCTGACACTCGCCCTCGGCCTGCGTCTCAACCGCGAGGGCGACACCGATCTCGTCAGCGGCCTCTACGCGCTCTGCCCCTACATCGCCGGGAGCTGGCCCCGCGACGACCTCCCCTCCTCCATCGAAAACAACGGCATCCTCCTCGACCTCCACAACAACAACGGCGCGATGAGCTACGGCATCGAGGAGTTCGAGGCCCAGAACCCGCTCGCCTGGCCCGGCTTCGCCAGCGAAGCGGATGTCCGCGGCTTCCCGCCCACCGTCATCTCCGTCAACGAGTGCGACCCCCTGCGCGACGAGGGCATCGAGTTCTACCGCCTCCTGCTCCGCGCCGGCGTCCCCGCCCGCGGCCGCCAGGTGATGGGCACCATCCACGGCACCGACGTCTTCCCCATGGTCTGCCCCGAAATCACCCGCGACACCGCCCGCGACCTAGCCGCCTTCACAATCGGCGCCTAGTAACGCTCCGAACCAGTCGGATCCCCTCTCCCCACTCTCCCCCCGCTTCGCGAGGGGAGAGTCATTCAGAGCCTTCGTACAAATCCTCTGCACAAGTCGGATCCCCTCTCCCCCCGCGAAGCGGGGGGAGATGTCACGGAGTGACAGAGGGGGGCCGCCTCCGCTCGGCCAGACACCGCCACACAGGCGAGGCGGCCCCACCCCTACCGCTGCCGCGCCTGCGCCCGACGCGACATCGGCTGACGCGGATTCCGCTGCGCCTCCACCTCCGCGATCTCCGCCTCGCCAAACCCCAGCTCGGCCATCACCTCGGCCGTGTGCTGGCCGAGCTGCGAAAACCACGGCTTCGCGCTCGCCGGCGTCTCCGAGAACTGCACGAACTGCCCCGCCATCTGACGCTTGCCAACCCCTGGCACATCTTTCTCCACGATGTACCCGTTCTCCAGCGCCTGCGGGTCGGCCATCACATCCTCGTAGTCGAACACCCGCTGGTACATGATCTCCTCGCGACGCTCATCGAAAAACGCCTCCCACTCCTCCGTTGTCCGCGTCAGCATCGCCCGCGCCACGTGCGGACGCAGCTCCCGCGAGCGCTCGACCCACCGGAAGTCCTGCATCGGCGAGCGCTTCTCAAACATGTCCCAGCGCGGATCCGTGCCAATCTCAGGGATCCCACCGACCTCGCAGAACGCCTGCCACGCTTCGTTGCTCGTGATCCCCACGCAAAACGCCCCGCCGTCCGACGTCTCGTAGATACCCACGATCCCCGCCACGTTCGGGTGGTGCGGACCGTCCCGGGTCAGCAGCGTGCCCGAGACCGACGAGTGGTTCAGCTCCCAGCCCTGCATCCAGACCATCACCCCATACGACGATGTCCGCACCCGCTGCCCGATCCCGTGCAGCTCGCGAGCCGCCAGCGCCGTCATGATCCCCAGCGTCAGCCCCATCGCGCCGCTCGTGTCGCCGATCACCGACCCGGGAATCACCTTCGCTGAGCCCGGCTCACCGGTCACGCTCGCAATCCCGCTCCGCACCTGCGCATACTGATCCGTCATCCGCTTGTTGCGATCCGGCCCCTCATGCCCAAATCCGTTTGCGATCGCATAGATCAGCCGCTCGTTCCGGCCCGACAGCTCCGCGTAGCCCACGCCCAGCCGCTCCAACGAATCCTCGCGAAAGTTGCTCACAAAAATGTCGGCCTGCTCCACCAGCCGGTACAGCACGTCGCGCCCCACATCGGTATGAATATCGAGCGCAATCGACCGCTTGCCATGCGACACCGACAGGAACTGCGCCCCCGGCGTCTCCGGCCCGTGTTCCCAGTTCACCCCGGTGTGCCAGCGATTCGGGTCGCCCCCCGGCGGCTCGACCTTGATCACATCCGCGCCCATATCCGCCAGAAACCCACCGGCCAGCGGCCCCTGAATCGCAATCGCAAACTCAACCACCCGAATCCCCTCAAGCGGCTCCATCGGCCACCCCCTCACGTATCTCCGCGATGGTAATCATCCCCACGAAGTCCCAGGAAGGCTCGATTCACTCTGCCCCCCCATTTCACTCTCCCCCCGCAGAGCGGGGGGAGATGTCACGGAGTGACAGAGGGGGGCTCGCCGCGGCCTGACCAAATGCAGCGACGGCATCGGGCCGGGACCGCAGCGCCCCCCTCTGCCTGCGGCATCTCCCCCCGCTTTGCGGGGGGAGAGTGGAAAACGCCAGCGCATCGATTTGTCAGCACCCTGCTAACGGAACGGCTTGTCGCCCTTGATCGTCACCCGGATCCCCGACCGCGTCTCCGGGAAGTAATCCCAAATCGCCATGTGCTGCGTGCAGCGGTTGTCCCACATCGCCACCGAGTGATCAGCCCACTGGAACCGGCACTGGAAGTTCACGTTCTTCACGTGGTCCGCCAGAAAGCCCAGCACCGCCGTGCTCTCATCGCGCGACAACTCGTTGATCCGCTTCGTGAACACCTCGTTCACGAACAACGCCTTCTTGCCCGTCACCGGATGCGTTCGCACCACCGGATGCACCGCGCTCGGGGACTCCCGCTGCGGCTTGTGTCCGCCGTACTGCCCCGAGTAGTCCGAGGTGTGCAGCGCCGTCATCGGATCGAGCAGCTCCTGCATCGCCGGCGACAGCGCCTCATAGGCCGCGTACATGTTCGACCAGCACGTGTCCCCGCCGCTCGGCGGCACGTGCTGGATGTGCAGGATGCTCGCCATCGGCGGCTCCCCGTCGGCCGACACATCCGAGTGCCAGCGCTCCCCGTTATTCCGAAACGACGACTCGTCGGTGTGAATCACCATCAGCTCGGGGTTGCCCTCGGCGTACGGCGCCGCAGGGTGAATGTGCAGGTCCCCAAACCGGCGGCCGAACGCCAGATGCTGTTCGGAGTTCATCGGCTGGTCGCGGAAGAACAGCACGAGGTGCTCCGCCCACGCCTCGTTGATCTCCGCCATCACCGCGTCGTCCAGCGGTTCGGTCAGATCCACCCCCTCAATGGTCGCCCCGATCGTCGGCGTCAACGGCTCAACTCGAATGTGTTCGTAGGTCATCTGATCGCCTCCCGTAGCCGTGATTCTACGACAGCGTCGGCCGCGCCGTCCGCAGCGCCAACCGCCTCGACCGTTCGGAGCTCGCCGGCGCCGCAATCCCCACTCGCCCCAACGCAGTGATGCACCGCCGTCGAGCGCGCCAGCACCGCCCGCGCCCAACCGCTCGCGACAATCGCCTCCGCGACCTCGGCCGTCAGACGCTGCTGCGACGTGAGCCGTCGCGCGTGCGTCTCCACCACGCCCGCGAGTTGAGCAGCTCCAATCCCGCTCCCATTCACCGCACACGCGAGGTCCAACGTGCCGCTGAACGGCTGCAGATGTCCCTCACACGTGGACCGAAACTCCAGGCCCCGCACAACAACCATGCTCGTCGGTCCAACCGGTTCCGCCGCGACGCCCGCCGGCGCCTCGCCTCCGGCAGCGCCACCCTCCACGCCCCGCCGATACCCCGAGAACTGCTCCGCCCAGCCCTGCACCACTCGCTCCGGCGTGCCCCGCAGGCCGTCCCGGCTCGGGTCGTCACCGATCTGCTGAATCAATCGCGTCACCGTGTCGTGCGCGTCCAGCTCGAGCTCTGCCTCCCAGGGGAAGACGAGCCACTCCTCGAAGCCCTCGGCGACCTTGTCAAACAGCGCAACCGTCTCGATTCCGTGCAGTCCTCGGATCCGCTCGGCCGTACGCCCCGAGTCCAGAATGTCGTCAACCGCCAGATCGGCGCTCGCCGCGTCCGTAGTCACCGTCGCCCCAAGCCCCGCGAGCACCGCCGCCACATAGTTCCCACCGCGCGGAATCCCCCAGTACCTCAGCCCCCGCCCATGCTGCTCAAGCAGCAGCCTCGCGCGCAGCGTCACCTCATCCCACGACACCCGCCGCTCGCGCGCCATCCCGCCCCTACTCCCACTGCGACCCGTTCGGCGTCCCGGCCGTCGCCGCGTTCGAAGACGGCTCAACTACCGCCATAGCGGCGCGACGCAGGCGCAATCGCGCATATTCCTCTCGGAGTTCCGCGCTGCCCTCGCCGAGCAGTCGGTCTCTAACCTCCGCGTGCGTTGGTCCTGTCAAGTTTGCCACGATCGAGGCCTACTCCCACTGCGACCCATTCGGCGTCCCGGCCGTCGCCGAAATCGGGAAGTCCCCGGAAATCCAGGGGGTCCTCGACGTCAGCCCGATCAGCGTTGCGAACCGCGCGGGGTTCCGCTCGACCATCTCCGGCGTCGCCGTCGCCCAATACAGCTCCTGCGTCTGCACGTGGTCGCGCACGAACGGCATCACCAGCGTCACCCGCTGACCCTCCGTCGTCCGCGGCAGCGCTCCGTGCCACAGACTCCCGTGCCACGCGATCACCGACCCCTTCGGTACCTCCAGCACCTCGAGGTCGGGATGGTCGTGCGCCTGCTGCATCTCCGGAGGCACATTGATCCCCCAGCGATGCGAGCCCGGCATCACGCACACCGCCCCGTTCTCGCGGGTGTAGTCGCCCGTGATCCAATTCAGGTTGCAGTACTGCGCGAGCGTCGGCCACGGCGCCGGAAACTTGCCGCTGTGGTCGGCGTGAATCGTCAGCGGCGGCGTGCGCGTGTCCTTGACCAGCCCCGTGACCTGGCTGATCTTCGCCCGCCAGCCCAACATGTACGTCACCAGCGTCAGCGGCACGGGCGAGGTCAGCACCTCCTCGAAGACAGGATCGCGCGGCAGCAGATGCTGCAGCGTGCGCCCCAGCCCGGGGCGCAGCGGACCCTCATCCTCTCCTGCGATCCGCAGGATCGCCTCGCGAATCCGCGCGAACAGCTCCAGCGGCGCCGCCTTCTCCGGCGCGATCACCGCGTAGCCCTTCGTCTCCAGGCTCGCGACCTCAGCCTGCAGCTCGTAGCGCTCAATGTCCGCCCAGAGCCGCCGCTCCGCCTCGCGCCCCGCCGGGAGCGGATCGTCGGCCAGCTTCGCCGCCGCCAACTCCCGCAGCCCGTTCAGATCCCGCTCAAGCCCCAACGCATCGATCGCCATTCGTCGTCGCCCTTCCGCGCGTCGCCGTAGTGGACGCCGTGGGCAGTCTACCGATGCAGCAGCGTCATCGGGTCAGGATTCCGCGGATGCCGTCGGGTCTTCAAGCAGCGTTGCCACCTCATTGAGCAGGCGCGGGAGATGGCTCTGGATGATGTTCCAGACCCTCTGGTGATCGACATCTCGGTACTCATGCACCAAGCGGTTGCGCAGTCCCCTCATGCCGCGCCGATCGGTCAACGCCTGCACGAGATCTGCGTCCACGTGTGCGAGCTGTGATACGGCCTCGCCGACGATAATGAGCTGCCGTTCCACTGCAGAGCGCAGCATCTCATCCTGCTCATACTGAGCGAGCGATCGAGTTGCACTGAACCCTTGGATGACCTCGACGGCGGACTGGATGTCGGCCAATAGGAGCTGCGCGCGCATGTCAGGCGGCATAGACCTCTGTTGTCACACAATCGCCTGTGCGGAGGTCCTTGCCGCGGTCCGACTCCTCCGGCACGAGGCTGATCGGGCGGCCGTAGACCATCTCCAGCGCATGTTGCAGTTCGGTGTACTCAGCCATCCAGGGCAGCCGGAAGTCCTTCTCGTAGCTCACGATGAATTCAGGATTGGAGCGGCTCGACTCGAAGTCGACCGTCTCTGGCCTGCCCACGAGTTCGAGGCTCGTCACATGGTATTTGCGGCACGCATCCTTAAGGCGCTGCGGCCGTTCAGCGGCGGGATGGGCAGTCGTCACCATCAGATCGTCGTAGCCGGCATTCGTCTTCCACCAGTACCCCTTCGCTGATGGGAACACGGCGGCCGCTCGCGTGATCTCGATTCCGCCCTCGAGCGTGTCCGAGACCGCCGCCCAGGCCGCGTAGTGCGGCGCCTCGCGATGGGCCGCGAGCGCCGCCTCGTCTTCGTACACCTCATAGAAGTAGTACGTTAGCTCGTCCTCGGCGTCCTGGAGGACGTTGAAGCGCACGCAGCCGGGCTCGTCTCGCTCCGAGCCCAGCGCATCCGTCTCGATTCCGGCCAGGAACCGCTCAAGGCCCTCCGGTTTGACCCGGACTTTGACCCAGATCGCGATCATGCAAACTGGTCCTGACCTGGAGCGATCATCTCCGCGATCTTGTCCGCCTTGTCGACCGACTCGCGGAACGGATAGGGGTGGTCGTAGCCTAGGATCTTGTGCAGCTCCGGGTAGCGCTCAAGCCGATCCGGCGAGACCGCGCCTTCGTCCCACATGTTCAGCCGCTGCATGTAGGAGCGGATCCAGACGAGCACCATCGTGACCCGCAGGCCGGTGCTCATGCGGTTCATCGCCCCGTGCCAGGTGTTGCCGCCCCAGACGGCCAGCGAGCCCGCCTTGGCTGTAATCGAGACCGGCTCGAGTGTCGCGCCCTCTTCCCAGAACTTCGTCTCGTGCGGCGCCGGCGCGCGGCCCCAGCGGTGCGAGCCGGGCACGAACACGGTCGGCCCGTCCTCGCGCGAGTCGTAGTCGGTCAGCACCCAGCTGGTGTTGACCAGGTGCGTGTACGCGGCTTGGGGCGGCGGCACGCCGTGCGTGTCGTTGTGGATCGCCAGGTAGTTCTGCTCGTGCGGCGGCTTGATAATCGAGGAAGTGCCGCCCAGGATCGCGCTCTGCCCGCAGTGCCAGCGAGCCATCGTCAGCACGACCGGATTCAGCACGGCCTCCGTGATCACGTCGTCTTCGTCGATCAGCTGCCAGGCGCGCTCGTTGGGAGCCGGCAGGTCGGCGGTGCGCCAGTCGTCAATCTCGACATCGTGGCGACGCTGATAGGTGTTCAGGATCGCGTCGCGCAGGCGATCGGCGAATCCGGGCGACGTGCCCATCTTCTCCGGCGGGATCACCGTGAAGCCATAGGCGTCCAGCTCCACGATGTGGCGAGCGAGGTCGTGCTCCATAATCGTCTTGACCAACGAGTCGGCGTGGGGTGATTTCCCCAGCTCAGCGATTTCCATCTGCAATTCCTTTCCCTACGCGAACAGTCGCCACGCATTCTAGCCGCCCGGCGATCGGCCTCGCGGGCTCCTCTCATTCCCGCACTCCCATCCGTCATTCCCGCGCACCCATCCGTCATTCCTGCGCTCCTCTCCGTCATTCCCGCACTCCCATCCGTCATTCCCGCGCACCTCTCCGTCATTCCCGCGCACCTCTCCGTCATTCCCGCGCACCTAATCCGTCATTCCTGCGCTCCCCTCCGTCATTCCTGCGCAGGCAGGAATTCAGGCGACCGCCCAACGTTCACAAACGTCCTCGCCCTTTCAACGTCCCGCCGAAGCATCCAAACGCACCGTTCCGATGATCGAGCGCCGCCCAACATCCGAAGTCCTGCCGAAACTCCTCTGCCCGCCTGGATTCCCGCCTGCGCAGAGCCTGCCCCTGGCTTGGACAGGGGAATGACGGATGGGTAGTCGACTTCGCCGATCGGCTACCATCTGATCGACAATTCTCCGCGCCCCGCTGCGCGCATCACTGCTCGAGAGAGAGGCCTACACCATGGCACTCGGTGGATTCGCCAATCGCGTCGCTCGCATCGATCTCACCAACCGCACCATCTCCTACGAAGGCATCAACGAGGAAGACGCGCGCAAGTACATCGGCGCGCGCGGCCTCGGCGTCAAGTACCTGCTCGACAACGGCCCCGAGACCGACCCCAACAGCCCCGACAACATGCTCGCCGTCGTCAACGGCCCGCTGACCGGCACCGAAGTCACGATGAGCGGACGCCTCGCCTTCGTCACCAAGTCCCCGCTCACCGGCACCGTGACCGACTCGCACATGGGCGGCTGGAGCGCCGCCCGCCTGCGCTGGGCCGGCTTCGACGCCCTGCTGATCACCGGCAAGGCCGACTCCCCCGTCTACCTCCACTGCGAGAACAACGAGGTCGAGATTCGCGACGCCTCCGATGTCTGGGGCCTCGGCGTCCACGACACCGTCAAGCACTTCGGCTCCGGCAGCGGCAACGCCACCGACATCTCGGTCATGTCCATCGGCCAGGCCGGCGAGAACGGCATCCTCTTCGCATCGATCATGAACGAGGACGACCGCGCCGCCGGCCGCGGCGGCACCGGCGCTGTCGCCGGCGGCAAGAACCTCAAAGCGGTCGTCGCCGTCGGCACCAACGCCGGCCGCTGGCGCCCCGAGCGCGGCGCGGAGCGCGACAAGTTCCGCGCCGCCCAGCGCACCCACCTCGGCCTGATCCTCGAATCGCCCGTCACCGCCCCCTCCGGCGTCAATCCCGACGGCACCCTCAAGGAGGGCTCCGGCGGACTCTCCGCGTTCGGCACCAACGTGCTCATGAACGTCGTCAACTCGATCGGCGGCCTCGGCACCAGGAACTCCCAGGAAACCCACTTCGACGGCGCTGAAGCCCTCTCCGGCGAAGCCATTCGCGACGACTTCCTGACCGCCGAGCCCACCTGCCACGCCTGCCCCGTCGCCTGCAAGAAGGAGATCGAAGTCAAGGACGGCGCCTACGCCGGCCTCAAGATGGAGTCCTTCGAGTACGAGCCCGCCTGGTCGATCGGCGCAAACTGCGGCAACGACGATCCCGCAGTCGTCGCCAAGGTCATCGACCAGTGCAACGACTTCGGCATGGACGCGATCGAAATCGGCAACGTGATCTCCATGTACATGGAGGCCTCGCAGCGCGGCTACGTCGACACCCCGCTCGACTGGGGCGACGGCGCCGGCATGGTTCGCGTCGCCGAGGACATGGCCCACCGCCGCGGAGCGATCGGCGACAACCTCGCCAACGGCACCGCCAAGGCCGCAGCTGCCTGGGGACACCCCGAACTCTCGATGGCCGTCAAGGGCCAGGCGATCCCCGCCTACGACCCGCGCGCGGTCAAGGGCGAAGGCCTCGGCTACGCCACCAGCAACCGCGGCGCCTGCCACCTGCGCGGCTATACCCCCGCCTCCGAGCTGCTCGGCATCCCGGTCAAGACCGACCCGCTCGAGTGGGACGGCAAGGGTCCGCTGCTCAAAATCTTCCAGGACCTGCACGCCTTCAGCGACTCGCTCGACCTCTGCAAGTTCTCCGCCTTCGCGGTCGGCGCGCCCGAGTACGCCGCCCTCTACGAATCGGTCGTCGGCCTGCCGATGACCGAGGAAGACGTGATGGTCGCCGGTGAGCGCATCTACAACCTCGAGCGCTACTTCAACAACCAGGCCGGTTTCGGCGGCGCCGACGACTCGCTGCCGCGGCGCTTCCTCGAAGAGCCCGGCACCGGCGCGTCGGAAGGCCAGATCTGCGAACTCGACCAGATGAAAGAGCAGTACTACGACGCGCGCGGCTGGGACGACGGCGTCGTCCCCGAGGCCAAGCTTCGCGAACTCGAAATCATCGGCTAGCGCAGACAGCAACGACCTCCGGCGTGGAAATCCGCTTCTACGCCACGCTCCGCCCGCTCGTCGGCGGGCGGAGCGTTCAGCTCGAGCCGCAACCGGCCACGGTCTCCGAGCTGCTAGCGCGCCTCGTCGCCGAGCATCCCGGCCTCGAGCCGAGGATCCTCGACGAGGCCGGCCAGGTCCGCCGCTTCGTCGCCGTGATGCTCAATGGGCGCGACATCCGCCACCTCGAAGGCCTCAACACCCCCATCCCCCCCAACAGCGACATGGACATCTTCCCCCCCGTCGCCGGAGGCGCTTCTCAGGCCTTCGGGAAGCTCGGAATAACTCTCCCCCCGCGCAGCGGGGGGAGATGTCACGGAGTGACAGAGGGGGGCCCGACTCCGTACGAGCGGATCTAAATTCCCACCGAGATGTTCGCGCCAGACCCCCTCTGCCTGCGGAATCTCCCCCCGTGCAGCGCGGGGAGCGGAGATCCGACTTGTTCAGAGGGTTCCTAAGCTCCCCCGCATGAGGCGGATCGTCGATCGCCTCCGCTACGACAGCGTCGTCCAGGTCGCGCTTGCGTTCGTGATCGGCTTCCTGCTCGTCGGCTCGGTCGTGCTCGCAATCGGCGTCAGCACAACCCGCTTCCCCGATGGCCTCAGCGCAGCGGAACAGGAAGCGGCCCAGATCCGTGGCGAAACGCGCGGGCGCTACCTGGCCGAGCGCGAAGCAGCGCGCCGCGCCGCCGACTTCGTCACGCGGCAGGTCGACACTGACCTCGCGGACGTTGTCAAGACCGGCTCCCGCGACAACGGCTACGCGCTGGCCCACGACCATGCCTGGTACGACGCGGTCAATCGGCTCGCCCGACGCGTACCACGCCAGCTGCTCGCGAACGAAGAACACACACAGTGGATCGAGCTACTGCGATGAGTGGGGAGCCGCCCACGCCCCCGCGCGACTACGGCCCGCCCGTACCCGAGCTCCTCAGCCCGCCCCGGCCCCGCGATTGGCTCGGGCGACACACCATTGCGGCGCTGCTCGCCGGCGCCGCTTGCGCCGCGATCCTCGGATGGTTCTTGCTCGCAGGGGCCGCTGAGCTCGAGGCCAATCCGCCGCCGGCCGCGGCCAGATTCGAGAACCAGGTCCTCCACGAGGCCTACGACGAGGCGTGGGATCAGGCCCTCGAAGCTGCGATCGCGGAGGCGCGGGTGATCGAGTTCGCCGATCGCGTCGTTCGCCGCGGAGAGGGTGGAGACGCGCCCTGGGCGATCGGCTTCCGCGAGGGTTGGACAAACGGCTGGAACGACGCCATCGCCGCAATGCGCAGCGCCTCCATCGACGCCGGAGCCGCCCCTGACTCCATCGAGATCAAAACGCTGAACGAGACTCAACCGCGACTGCCCGGATCTCACTAACTCGCCAGGAACCCTCCGAACAAGCCGGATCCGCTTTCCCCCCGCAGAACGGGGAGAAATATCACGGCTTGAATCCCCTCTCCCCCCGCAGAGCGGGGGGAGATGTCACAGAGTGACAGAGGGGGGCTCCCCCACTCGCCCAAATACAGCCACGCCGCTGAGTCGCCATCTCGTTGTTGCGGCATGCCAGGCCCGCGCGGGCTGGCGCGCCCCAACTTTCCGCCCCCATCCAATGCCAAGGTAAGCTCCGTGCAGATGTCACGCCTCCGCGAACTCTTCCGCTACGACCTGGCCCGGCAGTCCACGATCGCCTTCGCGATCGGCTTCGTCGTCATCGGCGCCATCATGATCGCAATCGTCGCCAGCACCCCATCCTTCCGCGCCGGCACCTCGACGGTCGGTGAGGAAGCCGCAGCGCTCAGCGGCGAAGGCCGCGGCCGCTACCTCGCCTCCGTCGTGGCCGCCCGTGACGCCCGGCCGATCGGCAAGGCCGCCGCCGCCGCAGACCTGGCTGGGCTGCTCGAGTCAGGCGATCACGACGAGGCCTACGATCAGGCCTTCGAGTTCGCCTGGAACGACGCCATCACCCAGCTCACCCGACGCCTCCCTCGCCAAACGCTCGACCGCGAAGCGGGCACGCAGTGGATCGAGCTGCTGCGATGAGCGGGCAACGACCCCGACCACTGCGCGGCTGGGGCGAGGTCGACGCCGACCGCGTCGGCTGGCGCCGCAACCGCGACTGGATCGGGCGGCACACCATCATCGCCGTGATCCTCGGCGGCGCCTTCGCCGCGCTGATCGGGATCCTCGCCACCAACTTCATCGCCCCGCTCAGCACCTCCCCCCAGGGCCGGATCGCCGAGATCGAGCGCGAGGCCCGCGGCGCCGCCTTCGCAGAGGCCTGGGAGGGCGCCCTCGCCGCTGCCGTCATCGACGCCCGAGTCGTCGCGCTCGCCGACCTCCTCGCCGAAGACGCACAGGGCGCCGACACCCCCTGGGCCATCGGCTTCCGCGACGGCTGGGCCGACGGCTGGAACGGCGCCCTCGAAGCCATGCGCGACGCCTCCCTCGACTCCGGCGCGCGCCCCGGCTCCCCCGAAGTCAAAATGCTCGACGACGTCCCCCGTCGCACCGGCTCACCCCCCTAGGACCCCCCCCCCGCTCCGCGGGGCGCTCGAAAATCGCTCCCCCCGCGGGGGAGCAGTCGCGCAGCGACTGAGGGGGAGGCCCCCGCTGACCACATTGAGTGGTCAGCGGAATCCGATCCCCTCCGATCTTCGGGGGTCGGAAATCGCTCCCCCCGAGGGGGAGCTGTCGCGCAGCGACTGAGCGGGAGGCCCGCCCCGACCTCCGCTGACCGCCGCGCTCTCCCCCCGAGCCGTGTACGCCGGTGCATGCGGCGATTCCTGTGGGCGGAGGGCTTCCGCAGCGGCTGGGCGGACGCCGGGAACGACGTGATCGACGCGATGCGGCAGGCGTCGCTGGACTCGGGTGGGGATCCTGACTCGGCGGAAGTGGCCATGCTCAACAAGACGCTCACGCGCCAGGCCGGGCGCTCATCCGGACTTCGGTCCGGGAGCTGCGCCGGTCTTGAGGCTGCGTCGGCGCACGTTCAGGTCGGCGGCTCGCTCCGCTCGGCGCGCGACGGCGCGAGCGAGTCCCGAGAAGATCGGGCGGTGGACCGGCCAGAGTGCGTACCAGTACAGCAGGCCGGAAACTCCCGCGGGGTGGAAGTGCGCCTCGACGCTGACTCGTGAGCCCGTCGAGCGCGGTTCGACCGCCAGCTCGAGGACGGCGGAGCCGGGCAGCCTCATCTCGGCGAGCAGTGTGAGGCGCCGGCCGGGCTCGACGGCTGCAACGCGCCAGAAGTCGAGCGGATCTCCGACGCGCAGTTCGTGCGGATGGCGGCGACCGCGCCGCATGCCGACGCCGCCGCCGAGCCGGTCGACCAGCCCGCGCAGGCGCCACAGCCAGGTCGCGTAGTACCAGCCGCGGTCGGCGCCGATCGACGTGATCTGCTCCCAGCTTCGCTCCGGCGTCGCGGCGGAGTCGGCATTGAACCGTGCGGTCTTGCTGTACCACGAAATGTCGTGCCGCTCCTGCCGGTAGCGGAACGCACCTTCGGTCCAGCGGATCGGGACAGAGTCGGCTTCCTCGGCTGCGAGTGCATCGCGTGTTGCTTGTTCGTACGTCTGCAACGCCAATGGAATCAAGCGTCGCAGTGGTTCCGGATCGTCGGCGATCAGATCGTGTCGCAGGCCGTCGATCAGCGGACGGGCGATTCGCGCCGGGACGGCCGTGACCAGGTCGAGCCAGTAGGAAGAAAGGCGCGGCGTGAGCACCGGCAACGGCACGATTGCGAGCGGGCGCCCGACGACCCGCGCAAACTGACGTAGCAGCTCTTCATACGTCAGCGTCTCGGGTCCCACGGCGTCATAGAACGGCCCGAGATCGTGGAGGTCGGGCAGGCGTGCGAGATATTCGATCAACTGAGCGAGCGCGATTGGCTGGCTGCGCGCGCGGACCCAGCGCGGCGTGAGCATCAGCGGCAGGTGGTAGACAAGGTCGCGGATCACTTCGAACGCGGCCGAGCCGGGGCCGACCACGACGCTGGCGCGTAACTCGGTGACTGGCGCTCCGGCGGCGCGCAGGCGCTCGCCGGTTTCTCGGCGCGAACTGAGGTGCGGAGACGCGTCGCCCTTCGGCTGCAGTCCGCCGAGGTAGATCACACGCCCCACGCCGGCACGCGCGGCGGCGGCGCCGAAACACTCGGCTGCCTGCGCATCGAGTTCCGCGAAGCGCGCCCCCGCGGCCATTGAATGGACGAGGTAGAACGCAACGTCGACGCCGTCGAGCGCGCGGTCCAGTGAATCGGCGTCGAGCGCATCGGCGCGCACGAGCTCAACGCCCGGCCATGCGCGAGCCTCGAGCACGTCGAGCCGCCGCGCGGCGGCTCGCACGCTGTGTCCCAGCGCGGCCAGGCGCGGCACGAGGTGCGTGCCGATGTAGCCGCTGGCTCCGAGGACCAGTACGTTTGCCATGCTGCGTCTAGCGTATCCACGATCGCGAGTGCCGCGGTACCGACGCCGAGCCCCGTTCGGCCGCCGAGGCATGGGGCCCCCAGACCCGCTCTATCAGCCGAACAACCCCGATCCCATCGCCCCCCGCGGAGACTTGCGCGTAATCTCCATTTCCCCTCTCCCCCCGCGGAGCGGGGAGAGATGCCGCAGGCAGAGGGGGCTCCGCGTGCCCTTACCAGATAGCGGAAGCTCCCCACCGTCACTTCGTGACATCGCCACCGGCAGGGAAGCTCGGAGCAGGGGAACTTACGCGCAGGTCTCCCCAAGCGGAGCGGGGGGAGATGTCACGGAGTGAAAGAGGGGGTCCTAGAGTGCCCCGGTACGGAGGCGACGTGTCACAACCCCGTGGAGTCCGCAGCGTCGAGCTGCGCGGCGTCCCCATCTGGCGCCTGCACGACTACCTCGAAGACCTCGGCGCTGTCGATGTCGAGCCCCCCGATCCCGGTCTCGCCGACCCCGACGGCGCAGTCCGCCCCCACGGCGCGATGCGCGGCGACGGCTGGGATGTCGTCTGGCGCACCGAGCAGCGCCCCTTCCACCCCCGCCTCAACACCACCATCGACGAGCACTACTTCACCTTCTCCGCCATCAACCAACAATCCGCCGACACCGTCTTCGACCGATTCATGCTCAAGGCCCAGCGCGGCGGCGGCTGAGCGTCGGCTGAGCGTCGGTTGCGCGCCGGTTGAGTGGCGGCGAACGGGACGCGTGCCGTCGCTGACGCGCGGGCGCGGCGAACGCTTCGAGCGAGGGACGTGGACGCGCCGGTGGTGCACGGGTGCGGAGCTTGCTGCATTCGTTGACTTGACAATGACTGTCTTGACAAATATTGTCTCGTCATGGAGATGCACAACGAAGACGACGCGCTCGGCGGGCTGGGGTTTTGGGTGGGCAGCCTCGCCTCGGCGATGCGAAAGGGGCTGGACGCGGAGCTGTCGCCATTCGGGATTACGGCGGCGCAGTGGCCGATCCTGGAGATGTGTGATCGCGGCCAGGCGAACACCCTGATGGAGCTGGCGCGCGTGATTCCCGTGGACCCCGCGGCGATCAGCCGTCAGGTGGAGAAGCTCGTCCGCAAGGGTCTGGTACGGCGACGGCGGCAGAGGCACGACCGGCGCTCGCAACGGCTCGATCTGACCCCGGCAGGAAGGGCGCTGGTGCCGGACTTGGCCGCGGCGGTGCGTGCGAACAACGCGAAGTTCCTGGCTGGCATGTCCAGACGGGAGCAGCAGGCGAGCATCGCGACAATCGAGCGCATGTTGCGCAACGCTGAGACGGCCGCAGCCCTGCACAGCCGTCGCGACGAGCAGTGAGGAGGCAGGCGACGACGAACCGCTGGGGGACCCGGAACTCAACGACTGGCAGCGTCAAACGGACTGACGCGCCAAGCAGCAGAAGGAGTAGTGAAATGGCGCAGGTAGCAACACGAGACCCGGTCGCGGATCACTTGCTCAGCCCCGCTAACGCGGCGCTGATTCTGATCGACTTCCAACCTTCGCTGATCGAGGGGACGAAATCGATCGAACGCGACGTCCTGTTGAACAACGTGGTCGCGCTGACCAGGGCCGCAAAGATGGTCGACCTGCCGATTGTGCTCTCGACGGTTGGCGTCGGCGCCGGTTACCAACAGGACACCGTGGATGAGATTCGCGGTCTGCTTCCGGACGTCGCGACGGTCGACCGCGGCGCCGTCAACGCGTGGGAGGAACCGTCGTTTCGCGCTGCTGTCGAGGCGACGGGGCGCAAGAAGCTGATCATGGCGGCGCTCTGGACCGAGGTCTGCCTGGTCTTTCCGGCTCTCGACCTGCTTGTCAACGGGTACGACGTATACGCGGTTTCCGACGCGTCCGGCGGAACGAGCGTGGACGCGCACGAGCGCGGCATGCAGCGCTTGGTGCAGGCCGGCGCGGTGCCCGTGACCTGGGAAGCTGTGATGGCGGAGCTGGCCAGGCTGTACAGCGGCGACTACATCGCCACGTTCACCGAAATCATGCGCGACCACCTTCCCAACGATCGCTGAGCCTTGTGCCTGCGCCGCGGCGCTCGATCACCGCAGGCGTGGCGCCTGGCGGCTTGCGGTGCCGCCTTGTGGTGGTCGAGTGGTAGACAAGTGGGTACAGTGCTGCGGTTGGAGGCGCAGATGACCGCCGGGACCGCTCGATGGTGTGCGCGTCTTCGACATGACGCTCTGGATGGGCGGCCCTTGGGCCTCGACCCAGCTCGGCGCGCTCGGCGCGGACGTGATCCACATCGAGCAGCCCGGCGTTGACCCGCGCACCCTCGGCGCCGGCGTCCCGCCCTCGATCGACGGCACCTCGATCGGCTACATCACCTGGAACATGAACAAGCGCGGACTCTTCCTCGACCTCAAATCGCAGGCCGACCGCGAGACCGCCTACCGCCTGCTCCAGACCTGCGATGTCTTCCTCGTCAACATGCGCCCCGGCGCCGCCGACCGCCTCGGCATAGGCTTCGAACAGGTCCGCGCCGCCAACCCGAAGGTCGTCTACACGGCGATCACCGGCTGGGGTGAAACCGGCCCAATGCGCGACAGCCCCGGCGCAGACGTCCAGTGCCAATACTTCACCGGTTTCTGGTCGACCAACGGCGCGCTCGGCGCCCGCCCCGAGGTCTATCGGCATTTCACCCAGATGGATGCAAGCACCGGCAACGTCGCCGCCCAGGCCGTGCTCATGGGCCTGCTCGCGCGCCACCGCACCGGCCAGGGGCAGCGAATCCACGTCGGCATGCTGTGCGCCGGCATGGCCCTGTAGAGCGCCCGCATCGCCGAATACCTCGCCACCGGCGAGCTGCATCAGCCGCTCGGCTCCGCCGCCTCCGCCGCCGCCCCCGACCAGGCCTTCCGCTGCCAGGACAGCCAGTGGATCGGCATCTCAGCCACCAGCGAATCGGAGTGGGAACGCCTCGTCAGCGCGCTTGAACGATCCGAGGCCGTCGGCCTGCCCGCCCTGCGCGACGACGCCCGCTTTGCCACCAACCGCGACCGCGTCGCACACCGCGACGAGCTCGCCGCCATCCTCGAACGAGCCCTGCTCCAACGTCCCAGCGACTACTGGATGATGCGCCTCACCGCCGCCCGCGTGCCGTGCGGCTACCCGCTCTCCTGGGACGTCCTCCGCAACCACGCCCATGTCATCGAGAACGGCTACATCCGCGATGTCCTGACGTCCGGCTGGGGCAGCGTCCAGACCGGCGGCCCGCCCTGGACCCTCGAAGGCACCCCCGCTCGCTGGATCGGTACGCCGCTGCCCGGCGAGCACACCGGAGACATCCTCGATTCGCTCCCCGCCCGCATCCCCTCGCTCCAGGCAGCGGGAGACTGAGCCGACCATGCCAGGACCGCTGGACGGCTACCGCGTCGTCGAAATCTCGGATGGGGTCGCGGGCCCCTACACCGCGATGTCGCTCGGCGACGCCGGCGCTGACGTCGTCAAGATCGAATCCCCCGCCGGCGACCGCTCCCGCGGCTGGTTCCCCGCCGTCGGCGACGACTCGGCCGCCTGACACGCACTTAACCGCAACAAGCGCGGCATCGTCCTCGACTGGTCCAAGCCCGCTGATCTCGAGACGGCCCGCCGGCTGCTCCAACAGGCCGACGTCGCCGTCGTAGACAAAGTCGGCCTGCCACCGAGCTCGCCTGGGACGCGCTCGGCGCCGATCAGCTCGTCTACTGCGCCATCTCCGGCTGGGGACCCAACGGCCCCTGGGCCGACCGCGCGGCCGGCGAGCTCGCCACACAGCTCGCTGGCGAAGCCACCGCATCGCTCGGCTCGACCGGCGAGCGACCCGTCAGGCTCGGCAACGACGCCGGCTCGATGTACGCCGCCAACTACGCCATCCAGAGCGTCTGCGCTGCCCTCTACGCCCGCGACATCAGCCGCCGCGGCGGCCAGCGTCTCGAAGTCTCACTCTTCGGCAGCCTGCTCGCCATGCGCTCCACCCTCTGGGTCGCGCTCTCCAATCCCGACGAATGGTGGGGCTTCCACCTCGACTCCTACATCAAGCCCCCCGACCACGGCTACCAGTGCGCCGATCTGCCCATCTACTTCTCGAAGGCCCGAATGGGCCGCGACGCGCTCGAAGGTCTCATCGATCAGCTCGACATGGCATGGGTCCGCGACGACCCGCAGTTCGGCCTGCTCCTCCGCGACGGCGCCGGCGGCGCGGGACGCTGGTCGCACGAGCTCAAACACCTCTGGGAGCGTGGCTTCGCCAACTGGACCGCCGCCGAGGTGATCGAAAAAGTCGAGCGCAGCGGCGGCTGGGCATTCCCAATGCACGATTACCAACGCCTCGCCGCAGACCCCCAGGTCGCCGCCGCCCTGGGACTTCGAGTCCACCCCCACACCCATCCCCCCCGCCCCGCCCCCACCCTCGGCCAACACACCGCTGAAGTCCTGGCCGAATTGGCGTAGCGTCCGATGCGTATGATTGTGGGAAGAGCGCACATGTGGCGCGTGGTAGGGAAGCTCGTCATGAAATGGCTGAAGCGGCTACGCGGCGATCGGTCCGAGCGGAACTCGCCCACGCCGCACTCCGAGGACCAACGAGAGCCTACGGAAACCGCGACTCCGAGCGCAGCGCAGACTGAATCCGTACATAAGGGTCGGCCGTTACCGCGCACGATTGAGCTGCGTGGGGGCTGACTTCAGGCTTGACCACCGAGTGGTCGGCTACATATCGCCTTCGACGGCGCGTGCGATCAGCACCGCGAGCAAGAGAGCGCCCTGCACCCCAGCCACTCGCACCGCATATCTGAGCCACTGTTCCTTGGCTGTGAGCACGACCTGATTCTGCTCAAAGTCCAGCACGAGCGCCTCCAACGCTGCGCCACGAAGCGCTCCGGCTGAAGCCCGCCGATAGTGAGTGCGTAGCAGCGACACATTGACCCCGGCTCCGACTGGTCGCGACTGATAGGCCAGCCAGCCGAGGATCCACGTGATGAGCGCTGCGCCAAATGTGATCGGCGTGAGGACCCCAGCGACGGTGAGACTGATCGTCGGCTCGCCGATCAGACCGCTTGCGGAGACCAGCAACACGCTGATCGTGATAATGGCGGCGCACTTGACATCCTGCGCCGTGATCTGCGCGAGTTGCTCCTGAACTCTCTGTCGCGCTTCATCGAGCAGATAATCTCGCGCGGACGGATCAAAGTCGCGCTCCGGCCAACCCTCCTCTCGATCATCGGCAACCGCCAACGATGGGTGTGCGACATGTGCTCGTCGACGGGCCATACTGACAAGTGAGCGCAGGAGCCCTCCGACGCCCTTGATCACCCGATCGGCTGGAAAAACGGCAGCGTGACCGTCTCCGTCACCCGCTCAAACGTGACCTCAACCGCCAGATCACATCGAATCTCGTCCGCCTCGACATTCACCAGATTCGTGTAGATGTACGGCCCCTCTTCGAGCCGAATCAGCCCAATCGTGATCGGATAGTCCTCCGGCTGCCAGCCGGGGAAATACCGCTGGTACATCTGAATCCACGACCAGACCGTGCCCCGGCCGCTGATCGTGCGCCACTCCCAGTCGTCGAGCAGGCAGCGCGGGCAGTTATCCGCCGGCGGGAACCACGGCTTCTCGCAGATGTTGCAGAACTGAATCCGCAGCTCACCTTCGCGGCAGCCATCCCAGAACGGCTGCGTCAGCCGCGTCATCGGCGGCAGCGGTTTCAGGTCGGTGCTCTGAGTCATGATTACGCGCCGTCCCGTTTCAGAATGTGTCCCGTCGCCAGCGGCGCCGCACACGCATAGAGCCCATAGTCGGCGTTCGCCACCTGCCGCTCGCCGCACTCTCCGCGCAGCTGACGCACCGCCTCCACATGCAGCGCCCAGCCCTGCATGTACGACTCGCTCGTGTGCCCGCCGCCGGTGTTCAGCGGCAGCTCGCCCTCCAGGCCGATTCGTTCGGGCGTAATCCAGTCGCCGCCCTCGCCCTGCTCGCAGAAACCCATGCCCTCCAGCGTGAACAGCATCGACGGCGTGAAGTTGTCGTAGAGCTGCGCAAACGCGAGGTCTTCGCGCTGCGCCTCCGAGGTCGCGAACAGGTCGTCCGCGATCTGCGACATCGGCTCGAACCAGAAGTCGTCCGCCACATACACCGGCGTGATATCCGCCGCCTGCGACGTCGCGTGAACCAGCACCGGCGGATTCGGCAGGTCCCGCGCACGCTCCGCTGAGGTCACGATGAAGCAAACGCCACCGTCGTTGATCAGGCAGTAGTCGAACAGCCGCAGCGGCTCCGCGATGAAGCGACTGTTGAGGTAGTCCTCCATCTCCAGCGGCGCCTGCATCACCGCGTTCGGATTCAGCGCCGCGTTGCGACGATTGCTGATCGCCAGATGCCCCAGCGCCTCGACCTGAGTGCCGTAGCGATACTGGTGCCGGCGGAACATCAGCGATGTCACCGCGCCCGGCGAGGTCATCCCGAACGGCGCCTCGAACATCGCCTGCGTCGAGACCCCGCGGTTCTCACCCCCGTAGCGCGCCCCCGTCGAGCGCCCGTTGTTCCCGTAGATGCAGGCCACCGCCGTCGCCAACCCGCTCGCCACCGCCATCGCCGCATACTGCAGCGCGATGCCCGACTGCCGACCCTCGCCCGGCAGCACGTTGACGAACCGCGGGTAGCGGATCCCCAGCACCTCGCACATCCGCCCGTAGTGCGGAAGCCGCGACACGATCACCCCGTCGATCTCCGACTTCTTGAACCCCGAGTCCTCCAGCGCCTCGCGAAACGCGATCATCCCCAGCTCATAGGCCGAGCGCTCCGGATCGAGGTCCCGATAGATCGCCCCAAACTCCGTGGTCCCCACGCCCACGATCGCCGTCTTGTCCTGCAACCCCCGCAGTCGTTCAGTGTCTGTCATGCCCCAGATTCTAAGCCCAAGCCGCCGACCTCAGCGCCGCCGCGACCCGCAAGCCGCACAGTCGCAGGTCCGATAGTCGCGCACCAGATGCACGAGACCGTGTATGACTTGATCGTCCGAGTCAAACGCCGGCAGCAGCCGGTCCAGCATCGAGGTGTCGCCATGCTCGTACGCCCGATACACCCAGTGCGCCACAAAGTCGGCCAACTGCACCAAGCGACTCTGCTCGCTGTCCAGGAACAGCGGCACCTCAACGTAGCTCGTGAGCGGTCGGATGTTTGCGCCCGTGGTCCCACCGCCGGCTTGCCAATTCCGCATCAGCGGCTGCAGATACACCTTCTCACGCGTCTCGTCGGATATCGCGATGCACCGGTGGAGGTCTCCGGCGTTGGCGAGGCGTCCCAGGAAGCCGTTTGCTCGAGCGAAGAACTCTTCGTAGGCGCGCTCAATGACATCGTGATGTCGGTTGGATGGGCGGTGAAGCGCGACCGAGAGCAGCCTGATCGGTCGATTGTGTTTGACGCTCTGCGCGATGACAGTTTCCGCAAGCTCGTCGGTCAATCGCCTCCGCAGCGGTGCAGGCACGCGTCGCCACGCGCCTGAACCACTGCGCATGTGGTGTGCGTGGAACTCCAGCTGACGCCGGCCCTCTGGGAGCTGGTCAGCGATTCCGCCGACCGCGTTCGCAAGCGGCCGCACTTCCTGCTCATGGATCAGCAGGCCGCCGACCACGAAATAGTCACTGTTTGACGGCCCCGACTCGTCGATATAGAGCAGATACATGGAGGGGGAGGGAAGGCAGCGGGCGGGCGAGAACGCCTGGCCCCCGCAGATAAAAGGCGGAAGCGCTCGCCCCCTGCTCCGCAATTGTGTCCCGTTTCCTTCCAGGTGTCAACTCGCTCTGCGTGCCTGATCGCCCAACTCTGCGTGAGAGGCCGTGGCGACCCGTCAAACGTCCAATCGCACAAGACCCTCTCCGCACCGCTGGAGGCAACCAGACGCGCGCGTCAACCTGCCCCCTGGTGAACGAGAGCCGGAAGCGCGCGCCCTGCGACTCGATTGTCGCGTAACACTCCAAAAACGTCAACCCAGCTTCAGCAAACCCCGCGCATTCCCGCCCAGCACCGCCTCCACCTCCGCGTCGCCCAGCCCCGACCGCAACAGCTGATGAATCTGCGGGCGCTGGTCCCCGCTCGGCGCATCCGAGCCGAACAGCACCCGCTCGACCCCGATATCTCGAATGATCCGCGCCGCATCGCTGAGCGTGCACGCCCGACGCCCGTCGCGCGCCCCGTACCGCTCCTCGTCGAACCCGCCCGCCGTGTCGAACAGCACCTGCGGATGATCCCGCGCGATCCGCAGCCGCTGATCCCAGTACGCGCTCGGCATGTGCGCCATGATCAAGCTCAGCCGCTCGAACCGCTCAAACACCGGCAGGAAGTGGTCCGGCATCCCGTACACATCGTCGCCCGGACCCCTCCGCAGCGAGCCCGTATCGCTCAGAATCGGCAGCCCCGCCTCCTCCAGCCGCGCATAAAGCGCGAACATCCGCGTGTCGCCGGGGAAGTACCGCCCCAGCCCCGGGTGCATCTTCACGCCCATCGCCCCCAGACCGATGCAGCGCTCCAGCTCCTCCATCAACGTGTCCGTGTCGCGCCATGCCCCGATGTCGCAGCACACAAACGGAATCACCCGCGAGTCCGCCCGATGCACGTCGAGAATCCACGTATTGAAGTCTCGAGCCCGCCCCCGCAAATCGTCCCAGATTTCGTGCTCGGGCGTCTCGGGGTTGCGCCGACGGCGCTGATCGAACATGTCCGGCAGCACCATGTAGTTGACCGCCACGATGGCCTCAATCGACTCGTTCGTGAGGTACTCCGAGACCCGTTCCTCGTTCGCCCAACGCCATTCGTCGGGATAATCCGTCCGCGGAAACACCAGCTTCTCCTGTCGCACCGTCCGCGTCAGATGCACATGGACGTCGATCACGGCTGGAAGCACGGCGTCACCTCTCGGTTGGCAGGCGATCAGCAAGATATTCGGCGTAGTGGCGTGTCTCGTGCGCCAGACCGGCCGCCTCCGCGCCCGCGCCGAGGTGCAGCACACAGCCTGGATTGTTCGTGATCAGCGTTCCCGCGCCCGACTCCCTCACACAATCCAGCTTCCGCTCCAGGATCCCTCGCCCCACCTCCGGCGCCGTGATCGAGGTCAGCCCCCCGAACCCACAGCACGTCGTCGCCTCCGCCAGCTCCTCGCCCTCCGCGCCCGTCAAGCGCGCCACCAGTCGACTCACCACGTCCCCCTGCCCCAGCAGATTCGTCGCCTGGCAGAAACGATGCACCGCATACGTCCCAGCCACGCCCCCCGCCAGCGCCCCATCCGGCAGCCGCGCCGTCGTTTCCAGATACTCCGCGAGATCATGCGTCCGCCCCGCCACCGCCTGCGCCCGCTTCAGCCATGCCGGGTCATCCTCAAACAGCTCAGGCCACTGCCGCTGAATCGCGACCTGACAGCTCGCCGCCGGCGTCACGATGTCCCGCTGCCCCCGCGACTCCAGCGCCTCGATGCTCTGCCGCGCCATCCGCCGCGCCGTCTCCCAATCGCCCGCGTCGAACGCCGGCAGGCCGCAACAATGCTGCGCGGCTGGCACGTGGACCTTCGCGCCCGCCGCCTCCAGCAGCCGCGCGCACCCGTCGCCCGCGTCGGGCAGCAGCGTGTCGGTCAGACACTGCAGGAACAGGTCCACATCGCGACCGCTCGCATCCGTCTCCGCGATCGCCGCGCCTGCCGCGCGCCCCCGAATCCGCTCCCGCGCCGTGCGCCACGGGATCCGCGGCACGCTGCGCCAGCGATGCCGCGTCGGCAGCGGAACCCGGCGCAACACCGGCGAGGCCAACGCTCCCAACCCCATCAGCAGCCGAAACGCCCAGCGCCGCGACCACACCTGCAACGCAACCCGCTCCCATAACGGCGCATGCGTCTGCCGGCTTCGCAGCCGCAGAATCTGGTCCGGCAGCGGAATATCCACCGGGCAGACCTGCGCGCACGCCCCGCACGACACACACAGGCTCTGCGGCCCCGCCGCCTCCTCCGGACTGTGATGGAACGGTGTGTTCACCAGCCCGATCGCACCCGTATAGATGTGCCCGAACGCGTGCCCCCCAACCACCGCATACGGCGGGCAGACGTTCGCGCACGCCCCACACCGAATGCAGCGCAGCGCCGACGCGATCCCCGGATCCGCCGCCATCCGGCGACGCCCGTTGTCGAGCAGCAGGATGTGCATCTCCTTGCCCGGCTGCGCCCCGGTGATGCACGTCGTGTACGTGCTCAGCTGCTGCGCCGTTGCCGAGCGCGGCAGTAGCTGTAGCTGTCGCTCCGCATCCGCCCAGGTCGGCACCAGCTTCTCGATCCCCGCCGTCACGAAGTGCACGCCCGGCAGCGACGTCGCCAGCCGCGCGTTGCCCTCGTTCGTGACCAGCATGATGCTGCCCGTCTCCGCGACCAGCGCGTTCGCCCCCGTCAGACCCGCGCCGGCGTCCAGAAAGTGCTCGCGCAAGCCGCCCCGCGCGCTGGCCACCATCGCCGGGATGTCGTCGGGATCGAACTCCTGGTCAAGCTCCTTGCCCAACAACGCCGCCACGCGCTCCCGGCGCTGGTGAATCGCCGGCATCACCAGATGGCTCGGACGCTCGCTCGCCAGCTGCAGCAGCCACTCCCCCAGGTCCGTCTCGATCGCCCGAATCCCCTCCGCCTCCAGATGATGGTTGAGCTCGATCTCCTCCGAGACCATCGACTTGCTCTTCACGACCAGCGAAATCCCGCGCTCGCGACAGACCCGCGTGATGTACTCCAGCGCATCCTGCGCCGTCGCCACCTCAACCACGGTCGCCCCCGCCGCCTCGGCGTTCCCGCGAAACTCGGCGATGTATCCGTCCATTCGCTCGTGCGTGTGGTCCTTGATCGCCGCGAACTCCCGACGCAGCTCGTCGAAGCTCGAGCCGCTCCGCCCCTCCAGCACCGCGATCTGCCCATCCCGCGAGACACGCCATGAGCGCTGAAAGTCCAGCAGTCCGCGCCGCAGATGCGGGTCCGCCGCCGCCCGCCGGTACCGAGTCTCAAAACTCGTCATCGCACGATGCTAAGCGAGAGTGCTGGGGTTCAGTCGGCGGCGGCTTCGACCGGGGCGGCGAGCTCCGCGCGCACTTGGTCGTTCTCGTCCCCTACGAATCCCCTGAACAAGTCGGATCCCCTCTCCCCCCGCGGAGCGGGGGGAGATGTCACGGAGTGACAGAGGGGGGGGCCGGCCCCGTCTGACCAGGTACCACCACACTGCTGAGCCTGGGACGCGGGCCCCCCTCTGCCCCCTGCCTGCGCAGGGGCAGGCTTCGGCATCTCCCCCCGCAGAGCGGGGGGAGAGCAGAGAGCGCTCCCGCACCGATCTCTTGAGCAGCCTGCTAAGCGCCACCGCGACAGCCGCCATCGCCTCACCGCGTCACGCCGACGTTCCCCCCAGCAGCGCCACTGTCAGCCGGCTGGGACCCTGCACCCCGATGGTCAGCGACCGCTCGATGTCCGCCGTCCGCGACGGTCCCGTCACGAAGGTCGCGTAGGCCGCCGCCCGCGGCTGCGACGCCAACCACTCAAACGCCTCCGCCAGCGTCGCCACGATCTGCTCCTCGCGAACTACCACAATCAGATGCCGAGTCAGCAGCGACACGTATCGGTCCACCGGGTCAGGCTCCACCAGCAACACCGAGCCCGTCTCCGCCACCGCCAGCGCCGCCCGCACGATCCCCACCGCGCGGTCGGCGATCCCCTCGATTGTGGTCGGCTTCTCGACCGCGTCAAGCGGGATGTCGCGGGTCGCGATTGGGTCGCGATCGATCGTGCGAGCGTGCTCGAGCAGTCTGGCCCACGTGTCGACGCGCTCAACGTCTCCCTGAGCGGACGCAAGCGCGCTTGCGAAGCTGGTTGCCAGGTCGTCTGCGTTCATGGGAGCTGTGCGAGCCTGTCGGTCAGTCGGCTGCGGCTTCAGCGGCCGGCATCTGGCCGGAGAGCTCGGCGAGCGCTTTACCGACGGCGCACGCGAGCGCCGCAGCGGGCGACCAGCGACGATCGACCTCGCTGGCGACCACGGAGAGGCGCGCCATGAGTTCCCGCAGCGCGGGGTCGATGGCGTCCTCGCGGCAGCGCTCCATTTCGAACGCGTAAATCTCGTCGGCGCTGCACCGGCCATCCAGATAGCCTGTAAGCAGAGCGATCAGTTCGACTCGGGTCGGCTCGTCACTGAGCATCGGCATCTCGCTTGGCCAGACCTCCGAGTCTCAGAATAGCCGAATACGAACTCGACGATCTGTTCGCAGAATTCGAGATCTTCACTGACATCGCCGACGGCCGCTTCAGGGAGACGCTTGGAAACCTCTGAACAACCCTGATCCCCTCTCCCCCCGGCTCCGCGGGGGGAGATGTCACGGAGTGACAGAGGGGGGCTGACCACGTATTTAGCCCGTAGATCCGCCCTGTCAGCATCGGCACCGAGCCGGCCTGTGTCGAGGCTGCTTACCCCTCCGATAAGCTGGCGCCGTCCGTGCAGCCACCAAATCGGGAGCGTCTGATCGCATGACGGAGGACGAAGCGGTAGCGCTGCTCGGCGTCCGACGCGGCGCCGACGTGCCGACCGTGAAGAAGGCCTACCGCAAGCTCGCCTTCGAGCATCACCCCGATACCAATCCCAACGACGCCGCTGCCACGCGACGCATGGCCGACCTCAACGTCGCGCTCGACCTGCTGACCGCCCAGGCTGCCGCCCAGACCGCAGTCACGCGGACATCCGCCCCACCCGCCCCGCCCGCCCGACCTCAAACGCCCGAGCAACGCGCCCGCACCGAAGCTGAAGAACGCCAGAAGCGAGAAGCGACGCAGCGCGCCTGGCGCGAGGAATCAGCCCGCTCGCGACGCGCCGAGCGCGAACGAGACGTTCGTCGCCGCCGCCGCCGACAACAGACGCAACGCGCCGCTGGCGCCACACACACGCAGGCCGGCCGCGAAGCCGAAGAGCGAGCCCGACGAGCGCGCGAGCAGGAGACCGCCCGCCGCGCCGAAGAACAACGCATCCGCGAAGCCGAGGAAGACGCCCGCCGCAAGGCGGAGGCGGAGGCCGCTCGTCTCGCCGAGGCAGAGCGCCTGCGCGAAGCCGAGCAGCGCGCCCGCCGCGAGGCCGAGGCGGAAGCCATCCGCCGTGAAGCCGAGGCGGAAGCCGCTCGGCTTGCCGAGGCAGAGCGTCTGCGCGAAGCGGAGCAAATCGCCCGCCGCGAGGCCGAAGCGGAAGCCATCCGCCGCGCCGATCAGCAACACCTCCGCGAGGCTGAAGAACGGCTCCGGCGCGCCGCCGAGGCCGAAGCGCGCGACCGCCACGCCGAACCGGCCTGGGTCCGCCGCCACGAGGCCGAGTGGGCCCGCCAGCAGCAAGCCGAACTCACCCGCGCCGCACGGCCCGATCCCAACCTCGCCGCCGTCGCCGTCGACCGGGTGCTCGACGCGCTATTGGACCGCGGTTGGGACGATTCCGTCTCGACCGATGGCCCAATCGTGATGTCACTGCCCTTCGACGGCGTCGTTCACGATGTCGCCGTAGTCCTGATCGACCCCGACATCACCCTCTCCGCAGACCTGCTCGACCGCGCGATCAGCCACGCCGAGCAGCTCGACGTCCCCTTCGCGTTCGTCACCAACGGCGAGGCCTTCCGCCGCTTCAACCGGCTTAATCGCACCCGCACCCACGCCATGCCGATGTCCTGGTTCCCCACCCCTGATGAGCTCCAGAGCGAGCTCGCCGGCCACTTCACCCCCCGCGCAACCACTGCGCGCGAGCGAGAACACTTCGGCCGCCTCTTTCGCCGCTAGCCGTCGTCTCGAACGAACCGAGGACCGCCATGATCGAACTCACCGAAGCCCAGCAGATGCTCCGCGGCGTCGTCCGCGACTTCGCCGACGCCGAAATCGACCCCATCGCCGACGAGATGGACCGCGACGATCGCTGGTACCCCCACCTCTGGCCGATGCTCGGCGACCTCGGCCTCCACGGCGTCACGATCGACGAACGCTACGGCGGCTCCGACGCCGGCCTGCTCGCCGGCGTGATCGCGACCGAGGAGCTCGCTCGCGTCTCCGCCTCCGTCGCCCTCTCCTACGGCGCCCACGCCAACCTCTGCGCCAACAACATCGCCACCAACGGCTCCGAAGAGCAGAAGCAGCGCTACCTGCCCGGCCTCTGCCGCGGCACCGAGGTCGGCGCGCTCGCCCTCACCGAACCCGAGGCCGGCTCCGACGCCATCGGCATCCGCACCACCGCCGTCCGCGAGGGCGACGTCTACCGCCTCAACGGCACGAAGATGTTCATCACCAACGGCTCCGTGGCCGACACCCTCGTGCTCTACGCCAAGACCGATCCCGAGGCCGGCTCGCGCGGCATCACCGCCTTCATCGTCGAGTCCTCGTTCGACGGTTTCTCGGTCGGCCAGAAGCTCGACAAGGTCGGCCACCGCGGCTCGCCGACCGCCGAGCTCCTGCTCGAAGACTGCATCGTGCCCGCCGACAACGTGCTCGGCCGCGAGGGCAGCGGCGCAGGCGTGATGATGCAGGGCCTCGCCGTCGAGCGCTCCTTCCTCGCCGGCGAACCGCTCGGGATCGCCCAGGCGGCCCTCGACGCCGCCGTCGCCTACGCCCGCACGCGACGCCAGTTCGGACAGCGCATCGGCGACTTCCAACTCATCCAGGCGATGCTGGCCGACATGTACACCGAGCTCGAAGCCGCCCGCTGGCTCGTCTACCGCACCGCCTCGCTCGTCGAAGACCGCGCTGGTCGCGGCGAGCGCACCAACAAGGAAGCCGCCGCCGCGATCCTCTACTCCGCCGAGATGTCCAGCCGCGTCGCCGACAAGGCCGTCCAGATCCACGGCGGCTACGGCTACATGTCCGAGTCCCGCGTCGCCCGCTACGTGCGCGACGCCAAGCTGCTAGAAATCGGCGCCGGCACCAGCGAAATCCGCCGCCTCCTGATCGGTCGCGAACTCGTCGGACCGGAGTAGCCGCCGAGGACGAGAATCCGCAAGGAGTGCTCTCAACAAGCCGGATCCCCTCTCCCCCCGCGAAGCGGGGGGAGATGCCGAAGGCAGAGGGGGGCTCCCCCGAGGATCTCGGTGAGAATTCACACCTGCTAGTGCGGAGGCCGCCCCCCTCTGTCACTCCGTGACATCTCCCCCCGCAGAGCGGGGGGAGAGGGGATCCGCCCGTCCCGACTCACCGCCGTCACTTCCCCGCCGCGAGCCCGAGCAAAATCTGCACCCCCTGCGCGTAGGCCGCTGAGGCGCGCGCTGCCAGCTCATCCTCGCTCGCGCTGCCGATTGGATGATCCACCAGCGCGAACGAGAACTCAGGCAGGCTCAGCGTCCGCGCGATCATCCGGCTCGTCGGCAGGAACGGCGTCGTGCAGATCGCCAGCGCGGGCTTCTCAAGCTGCTCGAAGGTGATCGCGTCGTGCACACTGCACGTCGAGCACGAGCCTCAATCACCCACCGCCGTGATCAGGAAATCCACGTCGTGGCTGAGGTCCCGCAGCACCTGCGGGTCGACGATTCGCGACGCGTTCCGCTTGGCCGTATCGCAGACGATCTCGCAACCGTGATTCGCCACGAAATGCTCCGCCGTCATCCGCAACAGCCGGTCCGCGTTGACCTTGCCGTTCGAGAGCAGACCGATGCGCAGCCCATCGAGGCCGCGCAGGCGCGGCGCGTGCGCAAAGCCCGTCTGCGGCGTCTGGCCCGTCGGATCAAGCAGTTCGAACGCCATGTCACTTACTCCAATGCACTAACGCTTGCACTAACAGGGATGCGCTAACAGTCGAGGCAAACCCCGATCGCCTTGGTCTGATACAGCGAGTTTCGCCCGCGGCTCCACGACGGCAGAAACGCCGAGTGTCCGCCCGCCTCGCCGCCCGCCACGACGATCAATATGTCCGCAGGCTCCCGCCCTCGGCGAAACGCGCCGCCCCCATTGGCCGTGCCCCCGTTTGCCGCGCCCGCCGCCAGCCCGTCAACGACCCGCTTCGCCGGCCACTTCCCGTGCGCCACCAGATCGGCCCGCGGCCGCTGCGCCCGCTCCAGCAGATAGCGCTGCACATCCTCGCGCGTATAGCCCGACGACGCCACGATCTGCGCGTGCTCCGGCGCCATCACCACCAGCGACTGACCGTCCGTCAGCGCCCCCAGCGACGACATCGTGTCCACGAACGTGTCGAGCAGCGTGTCGGGGTCCGATGTGTAGTGATTCTCGATGTTGTAGAACCCCGACGCCGCAAACGTCGTGACCGTGCTCACCTCGGCCGGGAACCCCAGCTCTACATGCAGCGGCGCCCAGGGGCTGTAGTTGATGTTCTCCCCGATGCAGCACGAGTACTTGCCTGGCCAGCCCGTCGTCGAGCGGTCCGCGATCCCCGGCGTCATCTGGAAGATGTTCAGAATCACCAGCCGGATCGCCCGCCCGATCGTGGCGTTCGCCCGCGCCCCCGGCCCGAACACGTTCACCCCCACATTCAGGCCGATCTCCTCCTGAATGTCGCCCGACACGATCAGCACCGCGCCCGACCCGCCTGTCGAGGCGGTCGAACCGTGGAAGTTGTACGCGTCCTCGTTCAGCGCCTCCAGCGCCGCCAGCACCGTCGGGAAATACTGCGGCAGGCAGCCCGCCATCACCGCATTGATCGCCGCATCCTGCACCGAGCAGTTGCGTCCCGTCGTCCCATGGCTCGCCACGATCTCCTCCGGCGGACGCCCCGCCGCCGCCAGGAAGCGCTCCACCCGCTCCCGCGCCGGCGGCACCACCGGCAGCCCGTCCGTCCAGCCCTGCTCGTAGCACCAGTCAATCGCCGAAAGCTCGTCGTCAAGATGATGTGTCGTGGTCATCCATCGATTGTAGAGCGGCTCGCCGGGAGTTGGTCGTAGGATTGCGCTGTGGACGGACGTCCGACGACTCCTGAGTGGCTGGTCAACCGGTGAGCGGCTCGCCGCGTTCGACCGTGGGAGCGGGCGACGATCGCCCGCTCGTCAGCGGGCCCAACCTCGGACCAATCCCCTACCGCTGGGTCGCCGCCGGAGTCGTCTGCGTCGGCATCTTCCTCGGCGTCCTCGACAACTCGATCACCAACGTCGCGCTGCCCACGCTCGCCGACGAGTTCGGCAGCCGCGAAGAGGACGTGATCTGGGTCGCGCTCGCCTTCATCGTCGTCAGCACCGGCCTCTCGCTCACGATGGGACGGCTCGGCGACCTCTACGGCCGCAAGCTGCTCTACACCGTCGGCTTTGCGATCTTCACCATCGCCACCATGCTCTCCGCCTTCTCGGGATCGCTCGGAGAGCTGGTCAGCGCCCGCGTCCTGCAGGCCGTCGGCTCGGCGATGACGATGGCCAACGGCGCGGCCATCATCACCGCCTCGTTCCCGCCCTCCAAACGCGGCACCGGGCTCGGGATCATGGTCTCCACCGTCGGCGCCGGCTTCGCCGCCGGCCCCGTGCTCGGCGGCATCCTCGTCGAGTGGCTCGACTGGCGCGCGATCTTCTGGACCCGCGCCCCCTTCGGCCTCGTTGGCGCCTTCCTCGCTTGGCGACTGCTCGTCGATGCCCCAGCCGAGTCCCGACCGAAGGGCCTCGACGTGCCCGGCGCGTTCCTGCTCTTCGGCATCCTCGGCGCCCTCACGCTCGGCATCAATCGCGGCGGCGATCTCGGTTGGACCAGTCCGATCATCCTGCTGCTATTCGCCGCCTGCGCGATCTTCCTCGTCTCCTTCATCATCGTCGAACGACGCAGCGCCAGCCCCGTCGTCGACCTCGGGCTCTTCAAGGGACGGGGGTTCTCCGCCGGCGTCGGCGCGGCAATTCTGCAGTTCATGGGGATGTCCGCAGCGATCGCGCTGGGACCCTTCTTCCTGATCGACGCCCGCGGCTTCAGCACCATCACCACCGGGCTGCTGATCATGCCGATGCCCCTCGCGATGCTGCTGATCTCGCCCTTCTCCGGCATGGCCTCTGATCGCTTCGGTTCGCGACGCCTCTGCACCCTCGGGTTGCTGCTCGTCAGCGGCTCCCTGCTCTCGCTCGCGACCCTCGACGGCGACGCCCAACCGTTCGACTTCATGTGGCGCGTGCTGATCCTCGGGATCGGCACCGCGATCTTTAGCTCGCCCAACACCGCCGTGATCATGTCCGCCGTGCCAGCCAACCGGCTCGGTACCGCCTCCGCCGCGCAGACGACCGCCCGCACGATCGGGAATGCGATCGGCTACGCGATCGCATTCGCGCTGTATTCCAGCGCCGCGATCAGCTTCGGCGCCGAACACGGCGTCGCCCGCGACTCCCCCGGCGCGATTATCTCCGGCTATCGCCTCGCGGTGCTGGTCGCCGGCCTGATCACGGTGCCCGCCATCGGGCTCGCTCTGCTCGGCGGCCAGCGCGGCATCCGGCGGGCCGCAGCAACCGTCCAGCGCCTGGTCGGTGTGCCCGTCCTGATCGCTGCTACGCGCCCCCAGAAAGACGCCGCCGACACCGACGAAAGCTGGCTCGACCGATGACATCAGAGCAACGCCGAGTGATTGTCGTGGGCGCCGGGAACGCCGCGCTCTGCGCCGCGATGAGCGCCCGCGAGCAGGGCGCCGAGGTCCTCGTGCTCGAAAAGGCGCCCGAGGCCGAGCGCGGCGGCAACACCTACTTCACCGGCGGCGGGTTTCGCTTCCCCTACGACGGCATGCCCGATGTCCAGCAGCTGATCCCCGACCTCAGCGCGGCCGAGATCGCCCGCGTCGATGTCGGCGCCTACCCCGCCGCGCAGTTCCGCGACGACCTCGCCCGCGTCACCGAGGGCCTGATCGACGACGGCCTCGCCACCCAGCTCGTCCGCGAGTCCGCCCCGACCCTGCGCTGGCTGCGTGAGCGCGGAGTCCGCTTCACCCTCATGACCGGCCGCCAGGCCAACGAGGTCGATGGCGTGCTCGTCTTCTACGGCGGCCTCACCGTCGAGGCCGTCGGCGCCGGCAAGGGCCTCTCCGACCAGGAGTTCGCCGCCGCCGAGCGCATCGGCGTCGAAGTGCGCTACGGCGCGAAGGTGACGGGTCTGCTGCGAAGCGGTGTGCGCGTCAGCGGCGTCCGCGTCTGGACCGATCTCGGCGAGGAGCAGATCGCGGCGGACGCCGTCGTGCTGGCCGCCGGCGGCTTCGAGGCCAACGCCGAGATGCGCACCCGCTACCTCGGCCCCGGCTGGGACCTCGCCAAGGTGCGCGGCAGCCGCTTCAACACCGGCGACGCCATCCGCGCCGCGCTCGAGCTCGGCGCCCAGCCCTTCGGTCACTGGTCGGGCGCGCACGCCGTGGCCTGGGACCTCAACGCCCCGCCGACCGGCAACCGCGTCGTCGCCGACCTCTATCAGAAGCACTCCTACCCCTACGGGATCATCGTCAATCTCGACGGCCAGCGATTCGTCGACGAGGGCGCCGATGTGCGCAACTACACCTACGCCAAGTACGGCCGCGAAATCCTCAAGCAGCCCGGCCGCGTCGCCTTCCAGATCTTCGACCAGCAGACCGTCGGCCTGCTCCGCGATGAGTACCGCGTCCGCCAGGTCACGATGGCCGAGGCCGACACGATCGCCGACCTGGCCGAGAATCTCGGCGTCTCCGTCGCCGGCCTCGAACGAACCGTCGCCGACTTCAACGCCGCCTGCCTCGGCGGCGACTTCCACCCCTCGGTGCTCGACGGCGTGCGCACCGAAGGCGTCGAGCCGCCCAAGTCGAATTGGGCGCTGCCGATCTCCCAGCCGCCCTATCTCGGCTACGCGGTGACCTGCGGGATCACCTTCACCTTCGGCGGCCTCAAGATCGACCCCCGCACCGGCCAGGTGCTCGACACCGAGGAGCGCCCCATGGCGGGCCTCTACGCCGCCGGCGAGCTGGTCGGCGGCCTCTTCTACGACAACTACGCCGGCGGCTCCGGCCTGATGGCCGGCTCCGTCTTCGGCCGCATCGCCGGCCGCGCCGCCGGACGAGAGTGATCTCCGCCGCAGAGGTCGAGCGCCGCGTCGCCGCGGCCCCGCAACCGCTCCGCATCCCGGCGATGCGGCGCATCGACCGCGGGCTCGTGCGCGAACTGAGGTCGGCCGAGCCGCTCCTGTCCGACCAGATACACCGACGGCAGTGAGTCGGCGCGGCGGCCCCCCTCTGCCTGCGGCATCTCCCCCCGCGGAGCGGGGGGAGAGGGGAAATGGAGATTACGCGCAGGTCTCCTTGGGGACAGCTCGCCCCGCGGAACGGGGGGAGAGTTGTTCAGAGGTTTCCCTAGTCGGTTTGGGCTAGTTGGGGGAAGCGTTTGAGGGCGGCTTGTTCGAGGATGTCGAGCTCGGCGTGCATGCGGGCTTCGCGTTCGGCGTCGGTTTCGGGGGGCTCGGTGGGTTCGGTGGTTGCGGTAGCTGGGGGAGTTTTGGCGGTGGCCGACGTTAGGGGCTGTGTATCTGGTCGGGGTGGTTGGGGTTGGTCAGGATTGGTTGGGTTTGTCTTGCTGCGTTGGTAGTCGGCCATCATCGAGAGCGTCTGGCGTTCGCGTTGCTCGGGGGTTGGGGATGGGTCGAAGGCTGGGGGGCCGGTTGGTCGGAGCTGGTTGGGTTCGTTCAGCTTTGGTTGGGTTTTGGCGGGATCCGGGAGGGACTTGGGGCGTGGGGCGTCGACGAGTTGATCGTCGGGGTAGTCGAAGGCTTCGGCCTCGGCGTCGGCGAGCGCGCGGGCTTTGGCGGCCGGGCGGAGCTCGCGGAGGATCAGGCGGTACTCGCGGAGGGCGGTGGCGATGGCGCGGTGGTGGACCTCGTGGAGGCGGGCGATCTGGGCGGCGGCGGTGCGTTCGACGAGCGGTGTGACTCGGCCGCCGTCGGTGACGAAGGAGAAGGCTTCGAGGGGTTTGGTGGGGTCTTCTTGTAGGAGGCGGTGGACGCGTCGTCGGAGGAGGGTGACGTGTTCGAAGAGGAAGTCGTCGGCGGTTTGTTCGGCGATGTCGGACCAGTTGGTCTCGAGGAGTTTGAGGTCGGCGTGGATGGTGGCGTGGGAGACGCCCAGGGTCTCGGCGATCTGGCGGAGTGATTGGCCGGCCTGGCGGAGTTCATGGGCGTGGAGGATTCTGCGGCGTCGTTGTGGGGATGTGGGCATTGTGGGTAGCACTCCTGTTCTATGGGGAGAGTAGCACGGGAGTTGCGGCGTGGGAGGCGGAATCCGGCGGCCGATCCTGGGATTCGGTCGGCCACTCCTTGTGGCCGACCGGGGGCTCCGTTCAGATGTCGATCACGCCGTCATTGCGGCGGCGGCGAAACGAGAAGACTCGCTCGCCTAGCCGGCCGGGACCGCGCGTCAGCACCCACAGCGGGCCGACCACGCTTGCTACTGCGAGCAGCATCAACACCGCTGCGGTCGCCGCGACCACGAACAGCGCGATCAGGGCGCATCCGCCGATGATCGCCAGCGAGATCGCCAGACGCTTGATGATCTGCTTCATCATCGCCTCACACGCAGGTCGGCCATGACGCGAGCGTCTTGGTCTGGCCGGGCGGCGGCGGGACGACCGGGAAGCGCCGGACGCTTTCGAGCAACCAGCGGCGCGTGTCGGCGGGGTCGATGATCTCGTCGAGGTTCATCAGGCCGGCGGCGCCCCACGGCTCGTGGCCCATCGTCCACTCGTCGACCAGGCGTTGGCGCTCAGCGTCGGGGTCGGCCGCGTTGGCGATGTCGCGCGCGTGGACCACGTTCACGCCGACGCCCGGGTCCATGAACGAGATCTCGGCGCCCGGCCAGGCGGTCATCAGCGCGTTGCCCATGCTGTTGCCGGAGAGCGAGAAGTAGGCCAGCCCGAAGGCCTTGCGCAGCACCACCGTGAAGCGCGGCACGGTCGTGAGCGCCAGCGCCTCGAGGAACATGATCGCCTTGTGCAGCAGCCGGTTGTGCTCGGGCTGGCTGCCGACGATGAAGCCCGGCACGTCCTGCAGGAAGATCAGCGGGATGTTGAACGCTTCGCAGAGGCAGAGAAACTGCGTGCCCTTGTCGCACGACTCCGGCGAGAGCGCCCCCGCGTTGAACATCGGGTTGCTCGCCAGAATCCCCACCGTGCGTCCCCCGATCCGGGCCAGCGTGGTGATCAGCGAGCGCCCGAAGCGCGGCTTCAGCTCGAGCAGCTTGCCGTCGTCCACGATCCGCGTCAGCACCCGGTGCATGTCGTAGGCGCGCTGCCGACGTGTCGGCACCAGCTCTGCCAGCCCGGGATCGGGCTCCGCGTCGTCGTAGCCATCGAGCGCCGGCGGCGTCTGCCAGCAGTTGTCGGGCAGGTACGACAGAAAATCCTTGAGCAGCTCGATCGCATCGTCCTCGCACTCGGCGACCTGATCGATCTGCCCCGTCCGATCGAGGTGCACATGCGGGCCGCCGAGGTCGTCGAGCGAGATCTTCTCGCCGGTCGCAATCTCGATCACGCGCGGGCTGGAGACGGCCAGCGAGGTGCCCTCCACCTGCACGACGAAGTCCGAGAACGCGGCATGAAACGAGGAGCCGCCGAACGATTCGCCGACGATCGCCGTCGCCAGGGGAATTCGGCGCCGGCGTCGCGCCGACTCGAGCGCCGGCGCGATCTTGCTGAAACCCTCGGAACCCAGCGCGTCCGGCAGCCGCGCCCCGCCCGTCTCGCCGAAGTAGACATAGGGCACGCCCTGGCTCAGGGCCTGCTCGTAGATGCGCTTCATCCGTTTGCCGCCGACCACCGACGAGGAGCCGTGCAGCACCGTCATGTCGTCGCCGCACGCGGTGGCGGCGCGGCCGTTGATCTCCCCCCAGCCCCCGATCTTCCCGTCGCCCGGAGTCCGGTCGCGCACGTTGGGGACCTCAGAGACGGCGAACGTGCCGATCTCGCGGAACGAGCCCTCGTCGAAGAGGCGGTCGAGCCGCTCGCGGATCGTCAGGCGGCCGCGCGCGTGCTGGCGCGCGATCCGCTCCGTGGAGCCCATCTCGTTCACGATCGTGTCGCGGCGGGCCTGCAAGTCGTCGCGAATCTGCTGCGGGCTGCGAACGGCGTCAGTCATGGCTGTGACTCGTCTCCGGAGTTGGCAATCCGACCGCTCGGGCCTCGCCGCTGTGCGTGTAGAGCAGCCAGGCCTCGCGGACGTGAGCGCCCGCGGCGCTCAGCATTTCGGCGTAGAGGGCGACCTGCTGTTGATAGCTGCGCTCCAGCTCTGAGTCGAATTGGCGGTCGCTCTTGAAGTCGACCACGACCCAGCCCTGCGGCTCCTCGAAGACCAGGTCGGCCTGCCCCTCGATGATCTCACTGCCGCCGTTGCTCGAGCGGTGCAGCACCAGCGGTATTTCAAACACGTGGTGCACCGATTTCCGGGCGCGCTCGAGCAGCGGGTGCTCGAGCGTCCGTTCGAGGTCAGCCAGCACATCGTCGAGCGGGACATCGCGGCGCTCGCAGACGCGCTCCGCGCGGCGCAGCGTTTCGTCGGGGTCCTCGGCGACGGAGAGCGCGAGCGCCTCGTGGATCGCGTTGCCGCGCCGCATCGCAAGGCTGCGAGCCTCCGCTGCGGCGACCTGCGGTTCGGCGTCGCCGTCCTCGTCCTCGCGCTCCGGTGGCGGGTCTTCGAGCTCGCGCTTCACGTCGTCGTGCCCGATCGCCGAGGGCGTCAGCGCACGCAGGTTGAGGGCGCCGTTGGCCAGCGCCTCAGCGCGGCGGGCCTGCCACTCGGAGGTGATCGCGGCGGCGTCGAGCTCGACCGGCGTTCGCGGAATCACCGGCACCGGGTCGAACCTGTCGGCGCGTCGGACGATCGTCGAGTCGTCCTCGCGAATCGAGTCGGCGTTGTCCTCAGCCAGCCAGTTGGGGATCGCGCCCTCGAAATACTCGTGGAAGCCAACGCTGCTGCGCCGGTGGAAGATCGGCACCACCAGCCAGTCCTGCGCACGGGTGGTGGCGACGTAGAGCAGCCGGCGCTGCTCGGCGTCGCGGTAGGCCTGCTCGCGCTCGGCCGCGCGGCTGAAGCCCTCCGTTTCCCAGCGGTCCGTCCGCGGGCCGATCGCGAAGTCGATCCGGTTCTGCTCGCGGTCGACGATGAAGGTGCTCTTGTCGATCGAGCCGGAGGCAAGCTTGGGCAGGATCACGATCGGGAATTCGAGGCCCTTCGCCTGGTGCATCGTGAGCACCCGGACCACGTTGTCGGCGGCCTCGGAGGTCGCAGATTCCGCCTCCGGCAGGTCGGTCGCGGAACGCTCCGAGAGCCAGCGCACGAACGGTCGCAGACTGTCGTCGCCGGCCTCGGCGAAGTCGCCGGCGCGCTGCACCATCATCAGCAGGTTGGCCGCCCGCAGCTGGCCGCGCGGCAGCGCGAACTGCGCTTCGAGCAGGCGCGATTCGCGCAGGACGTGCCCCACGAAGTCGGGCAACGAGCGGTCGCGCAGCGCCGAGCGCAGCGCGCGCAGCTGGTCAAGCGCTTCGCGCAGCTGCCCCTTGTAGGCGTCGGGCACGTCTTCCGGCCTCAGCGTGAAGCGCGCTCGCTGACCCCTCTGAGGTCCGTCGCGACCCTCCCCTGTAGGCGCAATCCTTGTGGTTGCCCGCGTCCTCTCCTCAACGTGACCGCCTCGGTCACCGCTCGAGCGCGAGTAGTCGAACAGCTCCTGGTCGGAGGCCGACCACGGCGGCGACTTGAGCGAGGCGACGACGGCGACCTCGTCGGAGGGGTCGTCGAGCGCGGTGAGGATCGAGGTGAGGTCGCGGATCTCCTGGCGGGTGAAGAAGCCGCGCCCGCTGTCGTGGTGGTAGGGGATGCCGGCGGCTTCGAGCTGGTCGATGTAGAGCTCGAGCTTCGTGCGGTTGTTGACCAGGATTGCAATGTCGCGGAAGCTCGGCGGCCGCCCGTCAAGCAGTGCGAAATCGGTCCGACCGTCGACCATTCCGCGGATGATCCGGGCGACCGAATCGGCCTCGTCCTCGCGCGCCTCATCGAGGTTGGTGTACTCCTGCTTGGCGCTGGGCACGACCACGACCCCAGGTCCCGCCTCCTCGCGGTGCGGCTCGAGGATCTGGTGCTGCGCCTGCGCGGTCGGCCACGTCTCGTCGGCCAGTAGGACCCGGGCGTGGGTGCGGTTGTACCAGGCGATCAGCTCGGGTCGGGAGCGGAAGTTGACGCTCAGACGCGTCTCCGCCGTGCCCTCGGGGTTCGCGTCGGCAGCCCGCTGGAAGAGGTCGCGGACCTTGGTGTAGGTGTCGATGTCGGCGCGCCGGAAGCGGTAGATCGCCTGCTGCGGGTCGCCGACAACGAGCAGGCGGCCGGGCGCCGGGGTGGCGTTCGTCCAGTCGTTGGTGTCGTGCTCGGCGGCGAGCAGCAGCACGATTTCGGCCTGCAGCGGGTCGGTGTCCTGGAACTCGTCGATCAGGATGTGCGAATAGCGCTCGCGGAAGAAGCGTCGCGCGCCAGCGCTCATCACGAGCAGGTTGCGCGCCTCGATCAGCAGATCTTCGAACGTCAAGCGTCCTTCGCGGCGCCGGCGGTCCGCGTCGTCACGGACGAACGCGCCGAGCACGGCGAGCACGTCGTTGAGGATGTGCGCACGCAGCGACCTGGCGTAGGCGGCGCGCTGCGCGGCGAACTCGTCCCAACGCGCTCTGAGCGCGACCAGCGCCTCGCTGCGGCCGGTCGGTTTGCGGGTGCGCGCAGGAGTCAGCAGCAGGCGGCTGAGCTCGTCGGGGTCGTCGAGCGGCATCTCGCGCAGCCAGCCAACCAGCGTCTCCGGCTGCGCGGCCTGCTTCGAGCCGAGCTGCTCGTATTCGACGCGCAGTTGCTCGGCCGTCTGCAACCACTCGGCGTGGGTCTCGTGAGGATCCGGCGGCGGCGGGGAGCCACGCGGTGGGTCGAGGTCGCGGTTGCGCGAGAGCTGTTGGGCGGCTTCGCGGAGGCGATCGAGCGGCATGTCGAAGCGCAGCGCCCGCTCGATCGCGGCCTGCGCGCGGGGGTCCTCCTCGCGCCAGAGCCAGCCGTGCCAGGCGTCGGTGAAGTCGAGGTCCGCGCCGAGCGCGTCGAGGATCTCGAAGCCGGGGTCGATGCCGGCGTCGAACGGACGCTCCTTCAGCAGGCTCGATGCGAACGCGTGGATCGTCTCGATGTGGGCCGCGTCGACCTGTCGCAAGGCGTCGTCGAGGCGTCGCCGTTCGGCAGTGTCGGCGGCCCCGCCGCGAGCTTTGGAGAGCGCAGTGCGGATCCGCGCGCGCAGCTCGCCGGCCGCCTTCTCGGTGAACGTGATCGCCACGATGTTGCGCAGCCGCGCGTGGTCGCGGCGCACCAGCTCGACCACCCGGTCGACCAGGATCCGGGTCTTGCCCGCGCCGGCGCCGGCCTGCAGGAAGAACGAGGTGTCGAGCTCGCTGAGCAGGCGGTCGCGCACGGCCTGATCGGAGGGCGCGCGGCTCATCGCTTGCTCGGCTTGTTCGCGCGCATCACGACGAACGGCTTGACCGTGTTGAGATCGAAGCGCTCCTTGTAGGCGAAACGCGAGTTGACATCGGAGCTGCACGCGGCGCTGAAGTCGCAGTAGGTGCAGTTGTCACGGGTCTTGCGATTGTCGCCGGCGAAGGGGAAGAAGCGCCCCTCGTGCACGCCGTCATTGATCGTGCGGAGAGTGCTGGCGAGCTGGTCGGCCTCGGTGGCGGCGTGGGCGCTCTCGGAGGTGCTGCGCACGAAGTCGGCGCCCTGGATCGTGTCGATCGCGAAATGCCCCCGGTCAGTGACGTAATGCAGCGCCGCGGCGGAGTCGGCCATACTCGCGCGTCGCTCGGCAGCGCGACCCAGGGCATGCATGTAGAGCGGCAGCTGCAGCGCGGATCCGTTGTAGTGGCCCACCAGATCGCCCGCGCGACGCTTGCCGGTCTTGTAGTCGATTGCCCGCAGGCGGCCGCCGGAGTTGGCGTCGATCCGGTCGATGCGTCCGCGCGCGCTGATGCTCTTGCCCCCGCCGATCGGCAGCGAGACGCCGCTGAACTCTTGCTCGACGGCCAGCGGAGACCAGCCGACGGCCGCATCGGCAGCCTGCATCCGCCGGTAGCGATCGAGGTCGCGGTGGACCTTCTCGCGCGTCGCTTTGGCGGAGGCCGGCAGGCCGAGGGCCTGGTCCTGCTCCGCCTGCCTGAGTTCCTCATCGGCGACGGCGTGCAGGGCGTCGGGGTCGGCGACGTAGTTGCGCCAGGGCTTGCGGTCGGGTTGCTCGATCCACCCCCGGACCCAGCGTTCGAGGATGCGGTGGATCAGCGAGCCCCGCTCCAGCGGCGAGATCTCCGCGTCGTCGCCCGGTTCGCTGACGGCGTTCAGCCGCAGCACGTTGCCCAGGAAGTAGCGGTAAGGGCAGGTCGCGTAGCGCTGCAGGGCGGAGGCCGACCAGTGCTGCGGCGCGACGTGCTCGTCGCCGAGGCTGATCACGCCGTCGTACTCGGTGAAGGTCTGGGCGTTGCGGCGCAGTCGGGCGGCGAGCGCTCGCTCGGCGCCGGGCCAGAGCGCGGGCAGCAGCCGGTGCGATTCGACTCCGGGGGTGGTTAGCAGGGCGAGGTGCAGGTCGGCCTCGTCGATTGCGCGGAGTGGGGCTTCGATTTCGCGCGCCACGTCCTCAGCATCGTGAGCGTCCTGAGTCGTCTCTACGACTTGGGCGCGTCGGCGCCGCGGACCGGCCGCGCCGGAAACGGTCGCCGGGAGGTGGTCAATGCGGCCTTCGGCGACGAGTTTCTCGGGGCCGTCAAGCAGACCGGCCAGTCCCCCGATGGCGCTCAGCAGCAGCGGCGATGGTCGGCTGGGCGCGCCGACGGTGCTGGAGCGTCGCGCCCAGGAGAGCGTGAGGTGCTCGCGGGCCGCCTGGCGGATCAGCTGGAAGGCAAGCCGGTCGGTCTCGGCCCGCTCGTTCTGCAGGCGCAGCACTTCGGCCTCGAGGAACTCGTTGAGGTCGCGGCGCTGCGGATCGGAGAGCAGCGGGTCCTGGCGGGGCACGGCGGGCATCGTGCGCTCGACCAGGCCGGCGATGAAGATCGCATCGAAGCGCACCGAGCGGCCGGCGCCGTTGGCGTCGCCGATGTAGACGCCGGCGGTGAGCGGTCCGGCGTCGCGGCTGACGGCCTTCTCCAGCGCGCGCTCGGCGGCGCGGCGGAAGTCGTCGTCGGTGAAGGCGATATTGAGTTCGTCGAGCTGGCCGAGATTGCCGATCGCGCTGCGAATCACGCCGGCGGCGAGCGCGTCGGCTGCGGAGGGCGTCTCGATCCACTCGTTGAGCGCAGCGATCAGCTGCTGCGCGGCGCCGGCCCAGGTATCGGCGTCGCGGGCCTGCGCGGCGCGTTCGCTGAGGGCCGTGATCCGGTCCAGCAGCTCGCGAGTCAGCCGCCGCTCGTGGTCGGGCAGCTCGTCCTTCTCGATGTACGTGCGCAGCTGGGTCGACATCCGGTCCCATTCGCTGACCAGCCCGGCGCTGCGCGAGATGCGCTCCCAGAGGATCGGCTTGGCGTCGATCTCACGCTTGATCGCGGGGTTGCCGAGCAGTTCGAGCATCGTCGAGCGGGTCGGCGTGTCCCAGAGCAGGCGCAGCAGCTGGCGGGTGGCGCGCCCCGCCGCGGTGCGTCGCAGCGACAGGCCGCGGGCGCGGTAGACGGGGATGTCGGCGCGCTGCAGCGCGGCAGCGAGGCGCTGGTCGGCGGCCGGTCCCTGGCGATGAAAGATCGCGATGTTGTGGAAGCGGACGCCGGAACGGGCGAGATCGAGGATGCGGCGCGCGATCTCCTCAGCCTCGGCCTGCGGGTCGGCGGCGGAGAACGCGTCGGGTACGAGATCGCGCGCGGGCGTTACGTCGGGCGCCTCGCTGGCGGTCGTGCCGGTTTCGCGGCAGAGCCGGCGGACGGCGCGGCGCGCGTAGGCGAAGTCCTGATCATCCGGCGCGAGGGCGACGAAGTGCACCTCGGTGACGCGCGCGGCCTGGCGGATCAGCAGGCGCTGGAGGCGGGTCAGGTCGTAGATACCGGTGACGATCAGCGGCGCCGCGCCGAGCGTCTCGCGCCAGATGTGCGGCGGCGCGTCGAGTGCGGCCTGGTAGACGGCCGGCCGGTCGCTGAAGTCGAGCGTCGCGAGCAGCGCGCGCCAGCGTTCGTAGACGAGCGCCAGGTCGCGCGCCGGCTGCGGGCGGGCCAGCGCCCAGGCGGCCAGCTCGTCGGCGTCAATGTCCGCGTCGCGCAGGTCGCCGAACGTGCGGGCGAGCGCGGCGGGCAGGCCCGGCTGGTCGGGCCGGAACTGCTCGAGGCGGCCCTGCGGGGCGAGCTCGTAGAGGACGCGTTGCAGCAGCGCGACATCTGCGCCATCGGGCAGCGGCGGGTTGGCGGCGCTGGGGCCGCGTGCGGCGATCTGGCGGGCGAGATCGAAGGGGGTGAAGAGTGAGACGTTGGCCAGCGCGCGGCGTTCTGTGTCGGCCTGGTCGGCCACTCGGTCGCCCGGTCGAGTGGCCAGGCGGCGCTGGGTGTAGCGGCTGGCGACGCCGGAGCCGACGAGGATGTTGATCCGGTGGAGCGGGCTGGGCCGGAGGCGGCGGACCAGTTCGGCGGAGTGCTGTTCGGCGTGGTCGAGGTGTCGGCAGAGCGCGACGTGCAGGGCCATGGGCTCAGGGTACTGGTAGGGCGGAGCGGCGATCGCCGGACGGGGAGATCGCCAGGAATGCTCTGAATGTCGGCGTGTAGGGGCAATCCTTGTGGTTGTCTTGGTCGTACCCGACCCAGATCGAGGCGGGATTCCGCTGGATCCCTCCCAATGTCGCCCCCTGGGGAGACCTGCGCGTAAGTTCCCCTGCTCCGACCTTCCCTGCCGGTGGCGGTGTCACGAAGCGACGGTGGGGAGCTTCCGCTATCTGGTGAGGGCGCGCCCGGAGCCCCCCTCTGCCCCCTGCCTGCGCAGGGGCAGGCTGCGGCATCTCCCCCCGCTCCGCGGGGGGAGAGGGGAAAAGGAGATTACGCGCAGGTCTCCTGAGGGGGAGCGATTTCCGATCCCCTTCCCAACTTCGCCCCCTGAGGAGACCTGCGCGTAAGTCCCACAGCTCCGACCTTCCCTGCCGGTGGCGGTGTCACGAAGTGAAGGTGGGGAGCTTCCGCTATCTGGTGAGGGCGCGCCCGGAGCCCCCCTCTGCCTGCGGCATCTCCCCCCGCTCCGCGGGGGGAGAGGGGAAAAGGAGATTACGCGCAGGTCTCCTCGGGGGGAGCTATGGGAAGTCGGATTCCGCTGACCGCATTGAGTGGCCGACGGAGTCCGGAGGGCACCCACAGGGAGCCTGTCTCATAAGACCCAAAATCGCCCCGTCGCCTACCCGCAGCCCATCTGGTGGGGCGCCGAGCATCCCGCCGAATCGGGACTTTGAGACTGGCTCCAAGAAGCGCCCCTACACGGAAGGACAGCCATTGTGGTGCTGTGGTCGTACGCAGCCCACATCCAGACCTTGTTCAGAGGATTCCTAGCGTTCGGAGCGGGAACGCGAAGCGGGGGCTAACCGCACGACCGAGGTCGTCGGCGCCCCCGCCCCAACCGGTCCCCGCGAAGGGGGGTCGGCTGTCGTTGCTAAACGGCGGCCGGCCCCCGTTCGCGAGTGCGGACACGGACTGCATCCTCGACAGCGAGGACGAAGATCTTGCCGTCGCCGATTTGGCCGGTGCCGGCGTTTTCGACGATGGCTTCGATCACTGAGTCGAGCGGCGTGGTGTTGATCACGATCTCGATCCGGATCTTGGGCAGGTAGTCGACGCGAACCTGCTGGCCGCGGTACTCCTGGACGATTCCGCGCTGCGCGCCGCGCCCGCGGACTTCGGTGATCGTCATCGAGACGATGCCGATCTGTTCGAGCGCGTGCCGAACGATCGAGAGGCGCTCGGGGCGAATGATGGCGATGACCATCTTCATGTTGTGAGCCTTTCTGGGTCTCTCAGCTGCGTCTCCACTGCTGAGCGGTGGGAGCGGCTACAGCGATGCTGCAGCCGCTCCCGACTTGCCGGATCGAGGCTAGTCGCCGCCATCCGGGGCCGTAGCGAGCGGGGCCTCTTCGACCGCCGAGATTTCGACCGCGGCGCCTGGGGCAACCGTGGGGAACTCGGGGTAGGCGCCGATGCCGTGCTCCTGGACATCGAGGCCGGCGAGCTCTTCAGCCTCGCTGACACGCAGGCCGATGGTCTTCTTGATGATGAAGAACAGCGCGCTAGCGGTGACGATGGTCCAGGCGAAGACGGCGAGGATGCCGACGATCTGCACGCCGAGGGCCTCGATGTTGCCGCCCATCAAGAGGCCGTGGGAGGGAGCTCCCCAGGCTTCGGCGGTGGCGGCGGTGGCGAACAGGCCGACGGCCAGGGTGCCCCAGATGCCGCAGACACCGTGGACGGAGATCGCGCCGACGGGGTCGTCGATCTTGATCTTGTCGAAGAAGGCGACCGCGAAGACGACCAGGACGCCGCCGATGGAGCCGATCAGGATCGCGGCCCAGGGCTCGACGAAGCCACAGCCCGCAGTGATCGAGACAAGCCCGGCGAGCGCGCCGTTCATGGTCAGGCCGAGGTCGGCCTTGCCGTAGCGGACCTTGGCGGTGGTCATCGCCACGATGGCGCCGGCGCCCGCTGCGAGGGTGGTGTTGATCGCGATGTAGGCCGCTTCAGCGGCGAGGTCGCCGGTCAGGCCGAGGGTCGAGCCGGCGTTGAATCCGTACCAGCCGAACCAGAGGATGAACATGCCGAGGGCGGCCATGCTCATGTTGTGGCCGGGGATCGCGGTCACGGTGCCGTCGGAGGCGTACTTGCCGATCCGCGGGCCGAGCAGGAACGCGCCTGCGAGGCCGGCCCAGGCGCCCACGGAGTGCACGACGGTCGAGCCGGCGTAGTCCATGAAGCCCATGTCACCAAGCCAGCCGCCGCCCCAGGTCCAGTTGACGACGATGGGGTAGATCAGGCCGGTGACGAACACCGAGTAAAACAGGTAGGCGGAGAACTTGGTGCGCTCGGCGAGCGCGCCGGAGACGATCGTCGCGGCGGTCGCGGCGAAGGCCCACTGGAAGAAGAAGACGGCCGATTCGGGCACGCCGTCGGTCTCCGCGAGGCCGCCGAGGCCGGGGAAGAAGGAGTACTCGCCGATGAAGCCGTTGGAGCCGCCGAAGGCGAATCCGAAGCCAACGGCCCACCAGGCGACGCCACCGATGGAAGCGTCAAGCACGTTCTTCATCAGGATGTTGGTGGTGTTCTTGACCCGCACGAAGCCGGCTTCGAGCATTCCGAAGCCCGCCTGCATGAAGAACACCAGCACGCCGGCGACGATGAACCAGATGGTGTCGACGGCCTTGATCAGGTCGAGGACGGCCTCCGATTCCTGGGCGCCGACGATTCCGATGGTGGCGAGCAGCGCAGTGAGCAGACCGGCCGAAAGGCCGATTGCCGCCCTCCTGACCCTCTTGCTGACTCCTCGGGGGAGCCTGACTCCAACTGGGAGCCCTGCGATACCGGGGTGAATCATGAGTCCTCCGTTCACGGGTCCGGTTTGTAATTCGCAAACTATGGACGCGTCGCGCCAGCGGGGTTACGGCTGATTTACACGTGCATGTCGCGCGTGTGTCGGCGTGTTTCGAGGGTGTTTCGGAGATGATCCAGGCGGCGGGGCTGTATCCTCTCGGCTCAACGAGTCCTCAGGGCTCGCGAGTCGCTCAGGTCGCTGGATACGCCATCTGGAGCCGCCTTATGAATCATCGACTGATGCGAATCATCACAGTGCTGCAGAGTCCGCTGTTCACGTTGTTCCGCGGGCGATTCATGTTCCTGCCGACGCTGCGGCTGACGGTGACCGGTCGCCGCACGGGGCGCGACCGGCGGGTGCTGCTGCTGTTCGGAGTGGACGGCGACCGGCTGGTCGTGGTGGCCTCCGCTGGTGGCGCGCAGGCTGATCCGCAGTGGTGCAAGAACCTGCGGGTGAATCCCGAGGTGCGGGTCGAGCGTGCCGGTCACGCGATCCAGCGCTACACGGCGAGCGACTCGCAGGGCGAGGAGCGGGAGCGGCTGCTCGCGATCATGACGGCGTTCTATCCGCGCTACTCGAAGTATCAGCGCAACGCAGGGCGGTTGATCCCGGTCGTGGTGCTGACGCCGGTGGAGGCGTAAGCGGGCTTCCCTCGGTCGCCGCGCGAGAGCTCCCCGCGACGCGCGGAGCACGGGCGGGAGCTGGGCTAGGGCTGGCTCGAGCGGAGGCTGCTGTGGCGTGGGGCGCAGTGAGGTTTGGCGGCGGCTGATAAGGTTGCGGTAACTGATGTGAAGGATTGCTTTTGAGTCTGCTGAAACGACTGTTGGGACGAGACGAAGAAGCCGTGCTGGCGACCCCGCCGACGCGGCGGACAGAACCTCCGACAAGCCCGCGCCCATCGACGAACCCCGCGCCCGCTGAGAGCAGGAGCGAGCGCAAGCCGCGCCGTGCCCGCAAGCCGCGCGCGCAGCGTCGCAGCGCCCCCGTGACGACACCCCCGGTGGCGTCGGCGACGACCGCAGCGGCGCCCCCTGAGCGTCGTCGGCGGCCGGATGGGCCGGATGAGCGAGGACCACGCAAGGAATCGAACGGCGAGCGTCGCCGCGACGGCGCAGAGCGACGTGAGCGGTCCGAATCGGGCGGCGAGCGACGGCGCGATGGCGCCGAGCGACGCGAGCGGTCTGACTTCGATGGCGATCGTCAACGCGATGGCGCGGAGCGACGCGAGCGGCCCGAATCGGGCGGCGAGCGACGGCGCGATGGAGCGGAGCGGCGTGAGCGCTCTGACTTCGATGGCGATCGTCAACGCGATGGCGCGGAGCGGGGGCGGCAACAGAGCCGTAACGGCGGCGAGCGCCGCCAGCGCGACGGCGGCGGACGCGGTGGTCGTGGGCAGCGCGGCGGCGGCGAGCGGCCGCGGCGACCACGCAACGATGGCGGCGGGATGACCGCCACGCAGAAGGCGTTGCTGTCAGGCGGGTACGACCTACCGGACCTCGCGACGGTCGATGCGGTATCCGAGGACGACTGGTCGCCGGCGTTCCAGGAGCTGGGCATCACAGAGCGGATGCTCTCGGTGCTGTCGGCGTTGGGCTTCGCCGAGCCGACGCCGATTCAGGCTGAGGCGATCCCGCTGCTGCTCGACGGCCGCGATGTCGTCGGTCAGGCACAAACAGGCACGGGCAAGACGGTGGCGTTCGGGATTCCGGCGATCGAGCTGTGTGACCCCACGATGGGTGAAGCGCAGACGATCGTGCTGGTGCCGACGCGCGAGCTGGCGGCCCAGGTGGGGACGGTGCTGGAATACTTCGCGCGCGCCGCGGGCCTAGAGGCGACGGTGCTGATGGGCGGCCGGCGGCTGAAGGATGACTTCGCGAACCTGGAGCGCGGGCCCCAGATCGTGGTCGGCACGCCGGGCCGGATCATCGATCACCTCGACCGGCGGACGCTGAACCTGAGCTGGGTGAAGCTGGCCGTGCTGGACGAGGCTGACCGGATGCTCGATATCGGCTTCGAGCCAGACATGCGCCGGATCCTGCGGCGCTGCCCGGAGACGCGCCAGACGGCGCTGTTCTCGGCCACGATTCCGACCCCGATCAAAACGATGATCTGGCGCTACATGCGCGAGCCGCAGGAGCTGCACATCGCGCCCGAGTCCGCCACGGCCGACGGGATCAACCAGCGCTACTACCACGTGGCGGGCCGCGACAAGTCGCGGGCCGTGGAAGAGCTGCTGCCCGAGCTGGCGGGTCGCACGCTGGTCTTCTGCAACATGAAGGTGACGGTCGACCGTCTGGTGGCGCGGCTGCGTCACGCCGGTCTGAACGCGGACGCGATTCACGGCGACCGCGACCAGAACAAGCGCGACAAGGTGATGACCAGCTTCCGCTCGGGTGAGCTGCAGTTCCTGGTGGCGACGGACGTGGCGGCGCGCGGGCTCGACATCCCCGATGTGACGCACGTGGTGAACTACGACCTGCCGCAGACGGCGGAGGACTACGTGCATCGCGTCGGTCGCACGGGTCGGGCCGGCAAAGCGGGCAGCGCGGTCAGCTTCGTCGGTGAGTGGGACCTCGAGCAGCTGGACAAGATCGTCAAGATGGTGGGCGACGACCTGCAGCACGCCGAGTTGGAGCTGTATCGGGGCTAGCCCGGCGCACTATCCTCGGCGCGCGAGCCTGCGAACGCGCAGGTCGCTTGAGCAGTCGGTCCGAGGAGGTTCGCGATGGGGCGTCTTGATGGTCGGGTGGCGGTGGTGACTGGTGGGGGACGCGGGATTGGGCGCTCGATCGCGCTGGAGATGGCTCGGGATGGCGCCAAGATTGTGGTCTCTTCGCGGACGCTGGAGCAGCTGGAATCGGTCGTGGCGGAGGTCGAGGCGATCGGCTCCGAGGGGCTCGCAGTCGTCGCGGACGCGCTGGACCGTGAAGCGTCGAAGGAGCCCGTGCGGGCGGCGATCGCAAAGTTCGGCCGGATCGACATTCTGGTCAACAACGTGGGTGGCGGGGCGCCGCTGCGCGGCAGCCAGAACGTGTTCACGCACGACGACGACGTGTTCGAGGCGAACCTGGCGCTCAACCTGACCTCGGCCTATTGGACGACGCGCGAGGCGCTGCCGGCGATGCGGGATGCGGGTTTCGGGCGGATCCTCACTATCGGCTCGGGCTACGCGAAACGCAGCGGCGGCGGCCTGGCCTACTCGGCCGCGAAGCATGGCCTGATCGGTCTGACCCGGGCGTGGGCGCATGACACCGCTGCCTATGGGATCACTGTGAACTGTCTGTGCCCGGGCTGGACCAACACGGCGCTGGTTGATTTTGAGGCGATGGGCCGGGCGATGGGGATCAGCGGCGAAGAGGCGCACGCGATGCGGGCGGCGGAGAATCTGCAGAATCGGGTGTTGGAGCCCGACGAGCTGGGCCCGATGGCGTCGCTGTTGGCGGCGCCGGAGTCGGCGGGGATCACCGGCCAGGTGATCAGCGTCGACGGCGGCTACAAGATTTAGCAACAGGCCTCCTTGTCCTGGAGGGTGTCGCGAAGCAGCCTGTCCCCCGGCCTGAACGGGGAATGGGTGGGAGACAGCCGTGGGGAGCGCAGCATGAACGTAGGATTTATCGGCCTTGGCCACATCGGCGCGCCGATGGCGTTGAACGTCGTCCAGGCCGGACATCGGACCACGGTCCACGACATCCGTCCCGAGGCGGCAACTGACCTGCTTGAGGCAGGCGCGATCTGGGCCGAGACTCCCGCCGAGGCAGCCCGCGGGAACGAGGTGGTGTTGGGTTCGCTGCCGGGACCGTCCGAGGTCGAGGCCGTCGTAGTCGGAGACCAGGGGGTGCTCGAAGGCGCAGACGAAGGCTTGGTCTACGTCGACCTTGCCACGAACTCTCCCGCCGTCGCCCGCAGGCTGCACGAGATCTGCGCCGAACGCGGGATCAGATATCTCGACGCTCCGGTCAGCAAGGGCTGGGGCCCCGATTCGGCCGACCTGGGGCGGCTGACGGTAATGGCCGGCGGCGATCGAAAGACACTGGAACGCGTCCGGCCAGTGCTCAACGCCATCGCCGATCCGGAACGGATCTACCACTGTGGCCCCGTCGGAGCGGGCATGGTGACCAAGCTGTGCAACAACATGGTGGATCTGATCAGCTTGAGCGTCTGGGCCGAGGCACTCACCGTCGGACTCAAGGCGGGCGTACCGCTCGAGACGCTGTCGGAGGTCATGGGCAACGGATCTGCGTCTACCCGGAAGATCGATCGCTTTCGCTCGGTGTTCGATGGTGACTTCGATCCGGCCGGCTTCTCGTTCCTGAGATCGGACGCCAAGGATGTCCGGCTCGCGATCGAACTTGCGCGCGAGGTCGACGTACCGGTGGAGATCGCTGCTACCGCCGACCAGAAGTATGTGGCCGCACTGGCGGCGGGAATCGGCCTCCTGGGCGGCAACGCGATCGTCCAGGTTCAGGAGATGAGGGCAGGTGTGGAGTTGAGGAGCTAGGGAATCACGAGACCAGTTGTGTTTCCTCTTCCCTCAAGAGCGCAGGGAACGCAGGAACCGGCGATAATGCGATCCAACAGCGGAAGGACTCAGCCACTGTGACCTACGAAGACCTCAGACTGGAAATCCAGAACCACGTCGCGATCGTCACCCTGCAACGGCCCGAGAAGATGAACGCGATGGGTCCGCGGCTGGTCCATGACATGCTCGACGCGCTGGAGTCGACCGCTCGCGATGACGAGGTCAAGGCGATGGTGATCACGGGCGCCGGGCGCGGATTCTGCGCGGGCGCGGATGTGTCGGGCGGGCGGCCGGCGCAGGAGTTGGGGCGCGAGCTCGATGAGGCCGACAGCTATCGCCGCCACCGGGCTGCGCCGGTTGGTCACTTCGGCGTGCTGTTCGAGGCGCTCTCAAACTGGCCCAAGCCGATCATCGCGGCGGTCAACGGCGCCGCCGCGGGCGCGGGCATGTCGCTCGCGCTGGTCTGCGACATTCGGATCGCCTCGAGCGAGGCGCGCTTCATCTCGGCGTTCGTGCATCGGGCGATCAATCCCGACACGGGCAGCACCTGGTACCTCCCGCAGATGCTCGGCAAGGGCCGCGCGCTGGAGATGATGTACACCGGCGAGCCGCTCTCCGCGCAGGAGGCGGAGCGCTACGGGATGGTCAACCGCGTAGTCGATCCCGAACAGCTCCTGCCCGAGGCGCTGACGCTGGCGGAGAAGATCGCGAAGGGCCCGTCGATCGCGATCGAGCTGACCAAGCGCCTGGTCAACGAATCAGCGCCGACCTTCAAGATGCAGGTGGAACGCGAGGCCTGGGGACTGGGCGTGAGCGGCCAGTCGGAGGATCGCGAGGAGGGCATTCGCTCCTTCCTGGAGCGCCGCCCGGCCGAGTTCCGCGGGCGCTAAGCGCCAGCTAGTTGGGAAGGCGGCGCACGTGCCGACCTGCACTGTCTGCGGCGAGCATGTCGGCGTCCTGGAGGGTCGCGGGCTGCTGCGCGGGGAGCATGCGCACTGTCGGCAGGAGCGTCACGATCGGGAGCAGCGTGAGCGCGACGCGTTTCGGCAGCTTCAGCTCGAGGCGGTGGCCGCGGCCGTCGACGCCGAGCGGCTGGACGTCTTTGACGCTGCGCTGTCGGGCTCGGGGTTGGGCGGAGGTCAGCGCGATCGGCTGCTGAGCGAGGCGTTTGAGGCGGCGGTTGATCGGGCCCTTGAGGACGACATGCTGACGGTCGCTGAGGAGCAATCGCTGGCGGCGTTTCGGGCGCACTTTGACATCTCAGATGCGGCGTCGAACCGCTCCGGCGCGGCGACGCGCGTCGTGAAGGCGGCGATCCTGCGCCAGGTGCTCGACGGCGAGGTCCCGGTCCGGCGCGATCTCGAGCGTGCCGATGTGCCGTTCAACCTGATGAAGTCGGAGGAGCTGGTCTGGGTGGCCGAACGCGTCAAGTATCACCAGACCAAGACACGGCGAGAGTTTCGGGGCAGCTCTCAGGGCCTGAGCATCAAGGTGGCCAAAGGGGTGTACTACCGGCCAAGCTCGTTCAAGGGGCGCAGCGTGTCGTATGAGGAGACGGTGCACGCCGACACGGGGCTGCTGGGAGTGACGACGAAGCATCTCTATTTCCACGGCGAGCGCGAGCGCTTCCGAGTGCGCTACGACCGGATCGTGTCGTTCGAGCCGTACTCGGACGGGATCGGGATCATGCGCGACAATCAGCGGGCGAAGCCGGAGTCGTTCAGCACCGGCGACGGCTGGTTCATCTACAACCTGGTGACGAATCTGGCGCAGCAGTAGGCGCGGCACCGCGCTGGTTCCGATCCAGCGCCGTCGAACGTTCAGAGCGCCTTCGGAGGTCTTCAGATCGCCTGGATTCCTGCCTTCGCAGGAATGACGGGTGGGGGGGGGCAGGAATGACGGGGGGGGGGAATGGCGGCGGGGTGGTGGGCGTGACGGCGGGTCGGTGGGCATGGCGGCGGGGTGGTGGGCATGACGGCGGGGTGGTGGGCATGGCGGCGGGGTGGTGGGCATGACGGCGGGTCGGTGAGCATGACGGCGCGGCGGTGGGAATGGCGGGGGGCAGGAACGGCGGCGGGGTGGTGGGCATGGCGGGGGGGGGGGGCTGAACGGGAATGGGCGCGATGGCGGACGAACGATCGGGAGGCGTCACTGTTCGCCCTACCATTCGATTGGTCGCGCGGACGACTGGCAGATGGTTGAAGGAGCTGGCAGATGAAGATCACGAACGTGACGGTGGATGTGTTTGGCTGGGAAGTCGAACCGTGGCGGGTTGGGTCGGGGATGCGCTTTGGCGGGCCGCGGTCGATGGGAGTGGTGACGGTGGAGACGGATGAGGGGATTTCGGGCAACGCGTTTCTGAGCCGGCCCGAGCATCACGCGCAGTCGCTGATCGACGTGGCGGCGCCGCGAGTGCTGGGCTGCAACCCGCAGGACATCGGCTCGATCTGGGCCGACCTGTGGAAGCAGAATCGGGCGGTTTCCACGTCGGTGATCGGCGCGATCGATATCTGCCTGTGGGACATCAACGGGAAGATCGCGGGCCAGCCGATTCACCGGTTGCTGGGGACCTGCAAGACGTCCGTGCCGGTCTATTCGAGCACCGCGTGGTGGGAGACGCCGCAGGAGTACGCGGAGGAGGCGCTGCGCTTCCAGTCCGACGGCTGGCCGGCGCACAAGATTCACCCGCACGCCGTGCCGAAGATGGACATCGAGATCTGCCGTGCGGTGCGTGAGGCGGTCGGCGACGAGATGATCCTGATGCTCGATTCGATGTGGTCCTACGGATATGAGGACGCCGTGCGGGTGGGACGCGCGATCGAGGAGCTGAACTATTACTGGTACGAGGATCCGCTGGTCGAGGAGGACATCTACAACTACGTGAAGCTGCACCAGAAGCTGGACATCCCGATCATGTCAACGGAGTATGCGCCGGGGCGCTACTACGGGATGACGCAGTGGATCACGCAGTACGCGACCGACATCCTGCGCGGCGACGTGGCGGTGACGGGCGGGATCACGCCGCTGGTGCGGCTCTGTCATCTGGCGGAGGGGTTCAAGATGAAGTGCGAGATTCACCACGGGGGAAACTCGCTCAACAACGTGGCGAATCTGCACGTGACGATGGCGGTGCCGAACTGCGAGTTCTTCGAGTATTTCCCCAGCACCGGCTCGAACATGTTCGGCTTGGTCGAGGACATCGACATGAGCGGTGGAGTGGTGCACGCGCCGACCGGGGTGGGGCTGGGCTATGAGATCGATTGGGACCTGCTGCGTCGCGATGAGCGCGGGCGGTTGGAGGTCGGGGCCAGCTAGGGAACCTGTCTCAGAAGTCCCGATTCGGCGGGATGCCCGGTCCGCCACCGCATAGGCGGTGCGTGGGCGACGTCGGGCGCTGCGATCGACGCGTTCGTAACGGTGAACGGGGAGGGCGACCGGAAGGGTTGGCCCTACAGGGATCCCGTATCGGCGGTGCGTAGGCGACCTTCGGCGCTGCGATTGACACGTTTGTCACGGTGAACGGGGAGGGCGACCGGAAGGGTTGCCCCTACAGGGATGCCGTATAGGCGGTGTATGGGCGACCTTCGGCGCTGCGATTTACGCGTTTGGAACGTTGAACGGGGCGGGCAACCACGAGGGTTGCCCCTACACGGATGGGGTGTTCGGTAGCGAGGTCCCTCGTGCGGGCTTCGACCGATCCTGTAGGGGCAGCTCTTGTGGCTGCCCATTCCGTGTTCGGCGGCGCCGGCGACACGGCGCAGTGTGAGACAGGCTCTAGGGCTGGCTCACTCCCTCGCTGCCGCCGCCGTTGTCCTCGCCCTGCGAGTCGAGGCAACCGGCGTCGGCCAGTTGTTGGCGCAGCTGCGGGTCGAGATTCGCGTCGGCGGCCAGCACCGCCGGGAGGCTGGCGAGCGCGGGGAGCAGCAGCTCGAACGGGTTGGCCGGGTCATCGGCGGGCTTGCCGTATGCGACCGCCGCAACCGCGGTGAGGAGTTCAACCTGCGCTTGATGAAGCTCGGTGAGTTCAGGCGGCGGTTCAATCGACCTCAATGTGGTGATGTCCGAATCCACCCCCGTGAAGATCAGTCCCCACGTCAGCGAATCCTCGCCGTCTTCGAGGCTGCCAAGCAGCTCAAGCCCGCCGCCGGGCTGGCTTGCGGCGTCCCCGCAGAACTCGAGGTAGCCCGCCAGGTCGAGCGTGCGAGATGGTTGCGTGTCGTTGATGTAGACCGGTGCATCCTCGATCTGACTTGTGATGGTGATGGGGCTGCTGTTCGCCCAGTGGTTGACGAAGCCTGCGGCGGGGAAGAAGCGGCGTTCCGGGAGTAGCCGCTCGCCCCAGGCGCCGTCGGCCTGGCGCTGTTGAAGCCCGACCTCGACGCGGCCGTCGTTGAGGCGCTGGGCCGAGACGCGCACTTCGGACTCGCCGGACTGCGTGGCGGCCTGGATGGTGTAGGTGGCGACGCCGCCGATCAGGGCGGCGACCAGCGCAATGATCAGGATGGTTCGAGACATGCGGGCTCCGGCTCGGTTGCGGCCCCCGGTAGAGAGGGTTATGCGGAAACGATAGCGGGCGGCGGTGAGGGGAGCAGGCTCAGCCCGTGAATCGGATGATCGCGGGGATGATGATCGCGGTGACGGCGAGGGTGACGATGATGCCGGTGAAGAGGGCGTAGCGCATGCCGTAGTTGGAGAGCAGCGAGGGGTCGTAGTACTTGTCGACGTCGTGGTCGGTATACATGGCGACGAGGCCGGCGAGCAGCATCTGACGGGTGCGGCGGCCGAGGATCAGGGCGCCGACCGCGAGCACGTTGAGCAGCACGGTCAGGACGATGAAGACGGTCAGGACGAGGTCGTATGTGTAGGCGGCGTTTTCCTCAGCGGCGGCGATCGAGACGGAGGCGTTGATCGCGAGCACGACCAGGTTGAACACGATCGCGGTGAGCAGGAAGATCGCGTCGGTGCGGCTGGTGTCGCTGAGTTCCTTGACGATGTGGTCGTGGGCCTGTTGGAGCACGGCTATTCCTCTCGACAGGGCGCTGAAAACGTCTGCACGCTTGCGCTTACTTCTCTCCCACCGCTGTGAAAGGGGAGATGCCACTATCCCATCTCCCCCCGCAAGGCGGGGGGAGATGCCGAAGGCAGAGGGGGGGCTCCGATTCCCGCTCGATGGTGTTGCTGTATCTGTTTAGGTAACGCCGGGCCCCCCTCTGTCACTCCGTGACATCTCCCCCCGCCATGCGGAGGGAGAGGGAGACCGGAGCGTTCACCTCTCTTGTAGCAGCCTGCTAGGAATGGCTGTCAGGCCGGGCAGCATCTCTTCAGGCGTCTTGCCCGTCAGATCGAAGTAGACGTTGTCCGGGCAGATGTCGATCTCATCGTTCCAGGCGATGGCGCCGAATGATGTGATGTGGACACGCTCGAAGAACTCGCGGTCGTCCCAGGCCTTGAAGATGCCGAGGCCGGCAACATCGGACAGGTCGACCTCGCCCGACTCGCCGTCGGAGTATTCGACCCAGATGCGGAAGCCCTCGCGGGCCTCGACGTTGGTCGGTTCGGGCATCATGCGGCGATCCTAGCTGATTTTGGTGTGCAAGGAAGGTCAGTCGAAGACGATCACGCCGCGGCCGTCTTTGCCCTGGGCCAGGTCGTCGAAGGCTTCGTTGATTTTGTCGAGGGGGTAGTGGCGCTGGACGATGTGGTCGATGTCGATCCGGTCGTTGACGTACATGTCGACGAGCTTTTCGAAGGTGCGGTGCGGGCTGGCGGAGCCGTAGTAGCTGCCGACCAGGGTCTTCTGCTTGCGCACCATGTCGACGAGGTCGACGGAGCCGCGGGACTCAACGGGGGCGAGGCCGACGATCACGGCGGTGCCGCCCTTGCCGGCCGATTCGAGCGCCTGGTTGGCGGTCTCGGAGGAGCCGAAGGTGTCGAAGGCGAAGTCGACGCCGCCGCCGGAGAGCTCGCGCACAGCCGCTGCGGCATCGACGTTGCGTGCGTTGACGGTGTCGGTCGCGCCGAAGCGTCGCGCGAAGTCGAGCTTGTGGTCGTGAACATCCACCGCGATGATTCGCGACGCGTTGAGCATTCTCGCGCCCTGGATGGCGTTGAGGCCGACCCCGCCGGCGCCGATCACGGCGACGGTCATGCCGGCGTGGGCGCTGGGCTGGTTGATCACGGCGCCGACGCCGGTGGTCACGGAGCAGCCGATCAGCGCCGCGACGTCCATCGGGACTTCATCGGGGATCGGGAAGCAGGCCTGTTGCGCGGTGACGACGTGTTCGCCGAAGACGCCCAGCTTGCCCATCTGGTAGATCTCGTTACCGTTGCTGTCGTGCAGCCGAACGCTGCCGTCAAGCAGGCGGGAGCCGGTGGCCTGGTGGAGGTCGCAGAGCTGCGGCTGGCCCTTGCGGCAGGTGGGGCACTGTCCGCAGGGGGTGACGAAGGAGAGGATGCAGCGGTCGCCGGGTCGGAGGTCGCGGACGCCGGGGCCGACTTCCTCGATAACGCCGGCGCCCTCGTGGCCGAGCACGGAGGGCAGCGGAAAGGCCGCGGTGCCCTGCATGATGTGATGGTCGGAGGCGCAGACGCCGGCGGCGCCCATTTTGATCCGGACTTCGCCGTATTGCGGCTCGTCCTGGACGAGGTCTTTGATTCTGAGCGGGGTGTTGGGTGCGTCGAGGACGGCAGCGCGCATGGTTGGGGCTCCCTGATGTGGGCGGTGTGTAGGGGTGATGGTAGCGGGGCGAGGCGATCACGCCCGCGGATCGATGGTCTCATCTCCACCCGCAGAGCGGGGGGAGATGTCACGGAGCGACAGAGGGGAGGCTTCCCGCCCTCCGGTGGACCGACCGCGGAGAGCCCCCTTCGTCATTCCTGCGCAGGCAGGAATTCATGCGACCTCCCACACCCTTTGACTCTTCGGCGCCCTCGACGTTCCACCCATGTATCGAACGCGCGCGCCGGGCGATCAAGCGCCGTCGGGCAATCGAAGCCCTTGCGATGCCCTCAGATCGCCTGGATTCCTGCCTGCGCAGGAATGACGGAAGGTTGGGAGTGGCGCAAGTCGCTGAGATGGTCGAGCGCGTCCTGGAGCTGCGCGGCGGCGTCTTCCGCCGCGCGTTCGGAGAGGCCGCCTGCGAGGGTGGTGCGTCGCGGTCAGCCGGCGTTGCGCGGGAGCCTCTCCCCCAGTCGCTGAGCGACAGCTCCCCCGCGTCGCGGGGGAGCGGGGGAGCTACGCTTCGTCGTCGCGGACGAGCGTCCAGACTTGTTTGAGGGGGATTTCGGCGCGGATGGCCTCCGGGAGCTTGTCGTAGTTTCGGCAGACCGCGTCGATCACATCGTTCGCGTTCCAGAGGCGCATCGTGAAGAAGTTCCGCCTTGCCTCCCTCTTCGCCTGCGAGGTGTAGTCACTCCAGCTCACGAACAGTCCGTGCTCAGCGCTGAAGTCCTGCATCGCACCGCGCAAATTCTGCACGTCGGGAGCGCCGATCTGCGAGTTGGTGTGCTTCACCTGCACACAGATTTTTGGTGACTCGAATCCCATTGGTCCTTGACCAGCAAGGACGTCAACGCCCTGATCGGAACCTTCGTGGGATTGCAGCGCCACGTAACCTTCGGCCTCCAGAATCGCCGCGACCAATCGCTCCAGCTCGTGGGCGGGAAAGCGGCTGTGGATCCGCTCGGCGATTTCGGCGTGCGCGCTCTCCTGAATCGATGATCCTGAGACTGCCAGCCCATCTTCGTCCGCGTCGTCCATATCTGACCTTGCGAGACCCCCGGCCGGAATGTCGCCGGTCTCCACAAGCGCGCGAATCCGGGTGACGGCCTCACCATGCCGAATTGGGTTCAGAGTTCTCTTGGGCCAGAAGAAATGACGCAAGTGCTCGCCCAAGTTCTTCTTGGGCATCGCAGGAATGAACCAGTCCACCTTTCGAGTGTGGCGCAGCTCACCGTCAAGCTCGCGGAATTCGTATGGCCTGTGATCCGGCCGACGCCCATCTGTCCAGGCTGATTGTGCCACGAGGCGACAATCCCATCGCCAACCTGCACCCGGCGCGCGAACATGCGCATCTGACTGATCAGAGAGCTGATATCTCCATCTATACGGTCAGGAGGTAGTTCTCTGATCGTATTCTCGATTTCCTTTTGCGACATGCCTGACAGGTCTGGTATCTCCTGGAACCCAAGCAACGCGATGCCTAGCTCCACTGCGGTACTTTCGTACTCTCCTCCGCTGCCACGCATCATGAGCCAGATGGTAGGATCGTCGTCTGATGCAATCATCGTGGCTTGTCCTCAGCGCAACGCGACGGCGGGATCGCTGGGGCGCGGGAGGTTGTACCAGGCGTTGTCGCAGAACTTGAGGTCTTCGTCGGTGAGTTCGAGGGACTCGTAGTTGAGCGAGTCTTCGATTTGGGCGGCGCGGCTCGCGCCGACGATGGCGGAGGTGATGCCGTCCTGCGCGAGCACCCAGGCGATGGCGGCGTGGGTGATGGAGCGGCCGGCGAAGTGCTGCTGGAGGCTCTGGACCTGGGCGAAGTGGGCGTCGTCCCAGTAGCGCGCACGGTAGCGGGGGCCGGCGTTGCCGAGCGTGAAGCGGGTGTTCTGCTGGAGGTCTTCGGTGTTGGAGTACTTGCCGGTCAGGAAGCCGCCGGCGAGCGGGTTGTAGGCGATGATCCCGACGCCCTGGTCGCGGCAGAGTGGGAGCAGGTCGGTTTCGATGTCGCGCCAGAGGATGTTGTAGCGGGGCTGGTCGCAATCGAAGCGGGTGATGCCGGCGCGGTCGGAAGCGGTGAGGGCGAGGCCGAGCTGCCAGCCGCGGAAATTGGATGCGCCGGCGTAGCGGATTTTGCCCCAGCGTCGCAGGTCGTCGAGGGCCTGCATGGTTTCCTCGATCGGCGTGCTGGGGTCGGGCGAGTGGAGCTGGTAGAGGTCGATGTAGTCGGTCTGCAGGCGGCGCAGGGAGTCGTCGACGGCGGCGAGGATGTGCTGTCGGGAGGCGCCGCGCTGGTTGGGGTCGCGGCCCATCGCGCCGACGCACTTGGTGGCGAGCACGATCTGGTCGCGGGGCTTGCCCTGCATCCAGTTGCCGACGAAGTCCTCGGTGGTGCCGACGTTGGGCGCGCCGATCGGGTAGACATCGGCGGTGTCGATGAAGTTCACGCCGCGGTCGAAGGCGGCGGACATGATCTTGTGGGATTCGGGTTCTTCGGTCTGGAAGCCGAAGGTCATGGTACCCAGGCAGATTTCGGAGACGCGGAGTCCGGTGCGTCCCATGCGGCGGTACTTCATGTGGTGTCCTGTTCGTCGTTGGGTGGAGGATGCGCCACGCGCATCAGCGTGAAACTGCGGCTCGTCAATGTTCGTCGAACTCGTAGCCTACGTAGGCCGTTTCGCGAGGGCGAATGCGGAACACGTTGACGATGTTGGGTCCGCGGGCAGTGATTTCGACGGTATAGAGCACGCGATGACCGTCGGCCCTGACCCTAAGCCGATCAGGATGGCCGCACAATCCCACCGCCCAAGGGCCGAATGGATTCGTGGCGACCTCGCGGAGGCGTGCCCTGACGATCCGCCGCACAGGGGGCCTGAGCGCTGCCCAGTCTGCGTCACCGTCGTCGGTCAGGCGGATCCGGTGGGGCAAGAGGCTGACCGCTAGTCCGGGTACTTGCGCTCAAGGTCCTCAAGCCAGATGTACTGGCCGCGCTTGATCTGCTCGAGACCCCGTTCGAACGCGGCCAGGTCCTCCGCGTCCTCTTCTGGCGTGGATTCGAGATCGACCGGCAAGCTGAGTAGCCGTTCCCGCAGAGCGCGCTCCGCTTCGATCTGATCGGATGTCGCCATGGGAATCCTCACCGTCGTGCTCAGGCCAACATAGCATGTGGGTAAGCGGCGGCGAAGAGACGGGCGCGCGCGCGTCTTGAGTTCGCCAGCGAGGCGTCGGGAGGCTTCGGGTTCTTCGGTCTGGAAGCCGGAGCTCGTCGTGCCGCGGGAGACTTAGGAGGCGCGCAGTCCGGTGCGTCCCATGCGGCGGTACTTCATGGTGTGGTGTCCTGTTCGTTGGGTTGGCTGGAGGATGCGTCACGCGCATCAGCGTGAAACTGCGGCTCGTCAATGCTGGTCGAACTCGTAGCCTACGTAGGCGGTCTCGCGTCGGCGAATGCGGAATACCTAAACCAGGTTCGGTCCGCGCGGATTCGGCTCAATGTAGTAGAGAATGCGAAGACCATCGGCGCGCACTCGGAACACTTCGGGGGCGCCGCAGAGGCTCAATGCCCAGCGGCCGAACGGGTCCTCGGCGATCAGCCGAAGGCGCGATCGAATGCGCCGCCGCACCGGAGCGCTGAGCAGCGCCCAGTCCTCGTCACCATCATCCGTCAAGCGGACGGTGTGTCGCAACGGTCCGAGCGCTAATCGGGGTACTTGCGCTCGAGCTCATCGAGCGTGATGTATTGGCCGTGCTCGACTTGCTGACGGGCGCGCTCGTAGGCGGCGATGTCGGCCGCGTCCTCTTCAGGGGTCGATTCGAGGTCGACGGGGACCTTGCGCATGAGTTCCTGAAGTTGCTCCCGGGAGAGCTTCTCGTCGATCTGCTCGGACGCCATGCGGATCCTCACCCTCGTGCTCAGGCTAACATAGCATGTGGGTAAGTAGCGGCGGGGAGACGGGCGGGAGCGTGCGTCTTGACTTCGCCAAGGAGGCGTCGGGAGGCTTCGGGTTCTTCGGTCTGGAAGCCGGAGCTCGTCGTGCTGCGGGAGACTTCGGAGACGCGGAGTCCGGTGCGTCGCACGCGGCGGTATTTCATGCGTGTTCCTCCGGACACGAGAGTAGCGGCGTCGTCGCAATCGCTCCCCCCGTCGGGGGGAGCTGTCGCTTCGCGACTGAGGGGGGCTCCGCTGCGAACCGCCAACCGACGGCCCTGCGTTAGCCGTCGAGGGCCACTGCGATCGCATCGAGCACGGCGTCCATGCGGCGCATGACGTCGTCATTCCAAAACCGCAGCACGTGAAAGCCGCGTTCGCGAAAGTACTCGTCCCGTGCCCTGTCGTAAGCAAGCTGGTCCGTGTGCTGGCCACCGTCGAGCTCGATCACCACTCGCCCGGCCAGGCACGCGAAGTCGGCAACGAACGGGCCGACGGGGTGTTGCCTGCGGAACTTGTGGCCGCCCAGTTGGCGCCGACGAAGATAGTGCCATAGCAGGCCCTCGGCGTCGGTCAGGGGTCGGCGCTGAGAGCGGGCGAAGTCGATCGCGCCGGTGGGAGCGTGGCGGTGTTTGTGCATGGGCCGGACGTTACCACACGACAGGACGGAAGTTCTGTTCGCGCGCGGCGCGTGTTGAGCCTGGGGGGAGGCCCCCCTCAGTCGCTGCGCGACAGCTCCCCCCGACGGGGGGAGCGATTGGGGTACGCGGCGCGCTGAGCGTTAAGCGAACTTGGAGACGACTTCGTCATCGAGGCGTGCGAAGTACTCCGGATCGTTTTCGCCGCGGCGGCCGAACATGACTTCGTCGATGCCGAAGTCTTTGAACTCGCCGATTCGCTGGATGATCTTGTCGGCGGAGCCGTTCAGGGTGCCGGGGCCGACGCGCTCTTCCCAGGCTTTGGCGGCGGTTTCGTCGTTGGTGAGCAGGCAGGGCATCAGGGCGGTGATTTTGATTTCGGCGGGGTCGCGGCCGACGGCTTCGCAGTGGGCGTGGAGGATGTCGACCTTTTCCTTGAGCAGCTCGACCGACATGCCGCGGCCGGCCCAGCCGTCGAGGTTCAGGATGTCGCCGTACATGGTTGTTAGCGATGACGGGCCGACGAAGCTGAATGACTATGTTGGCCCTGTGCGCGTTTACGCTCTCCCCTTCGGACCCGCTGGCAGGGCCCCGACGGGGAACACGTGAGCGATGCAGCCGACACGCGCGGCTGTGGTACCACCAAAAGGGGGAGTTCAAGATGAGTTTGAGGTGGAAGCGCATCACGGCAGCGCTCCTTGCCGTGGCACTGTTGGCTGGAGCGGTCGGCTTCGCCCATGCGTCTTGAGTTCGCCAGTGAGGAGTCGGGAGGCTTCGGATTCTTCGGTCTGGAAGCCGGAGGTTGTCGTGCCCTGGCAGATTTCGGAGACGCGGAGTCCGGTGCGTCGCACGCGGCGGTATTTCATGTGGTGTCTTGCTCGTGCAGTTGATCCTTAGATGCGCGCCGCGCATCAGGCAGAGCGTTCGCGCCCTCCAGTCCGCATCAGCGTCATCATTCAGCCGAACCGAGTATCGCAACGGGGGGAGCGCTAATCGGGGTACTTGCGCTCAAGCTCTTCGAGCGTGATGTATTGGCCGCGTCGAAATTGCTCGAGACCGCGCTCAATGGCGGCGAGGTCGTCAGCGTCCTCTTCAGGGGTGGATTCGAGGTCGACGGGGACCTTGCTCATCAGCTCCTGGAACTCCTCCAACGAGAGCTTCGCGTCGAGCTTGTCTGAAGCGGCCATGGGGATCGTTTCCTCCGTCATGACGCGATTTTAGCAGGTGGTGTGGTGAGTGGCGAGACGCGGGCGCCGCTCATGGCGCTGCGTCTGCTGCGGCGGCGCTGAGACTCCGCACGCGTTAATCCTGCACGTCGCTGAGGCTGAGTGGTTGCTGGCGATATTCGCGCCATGCGGCGACCACGGCATCCACGAACTTGGCGAGGTGTGGTCGGACGGCCTCCCAGCGTTCGTCGCTATCGATCGGGATCGCGTATCCACCGTGGGGCCACTCGGACAGCTTGATTGCTGATGAGAGTTGCTTGAACGCTTCATTGGTCCCGACCAGCGACCAGGTGCTCAGGCTGATGTTGACGACTTCGGGCTCCGGGTACCCAGCGAACACGCCGAAAAACGGCCGCCGACCACGTACGTCAAACGACGTGAGTCCATCCAGCTGGAAGCTGGTTCCGTACCGCAGCGCGTTTTCTGACGCTCTGCTGGGAAGGTGGCGCCGCAGCTCGCCGCAGATGCTGTCGAAGCGTTGCTCGAGGCCGGATTCCTGGAGGTGTGTGCGCAGGGCGGCGCGCCGTTCGCTGATCGGCGCCTGACCGCTGCGTGTGCGCGAGATCCGTGGCCGCTGCACCGGTAATTGCCTGGCGAGGAGTGTCGAGTCAGCCTCACGGAAGCCGTAGAAGGTGATGACCTCGATCTCGTGGCCGGCGTGCTGGAGGAAGTTGGCGATTCGCAGGGCGGTCTCGTCGATTCCGAGGCCAACGAGTGCCATTCGCGCGGGAAACAGGGACGCGATGTCGCCGAACTTCTCGCTGTACCAGTCGGCGAAATCGTCGATCGGCTGGATTCCATCGTTGCCGGAGCGGTCGGCGATGTGTTCGCTCAGCTGGTCGAGATCCATTGCGGCGAGGGCGGACGTGTAGTCGAGGACCTGAGTGATGGCGTCGCGGCCCAGCGTGCCGCGCTTCAGCTCGAAGACCACGAGGCGTCCGTCGCCGTCGACTCCGAGGAGGTCGAGCCAGCCGCCGGCCGATGGCAGCTGTCGCCCGATCAGCTCGATGCCCGCTTCGAGGAGCTCGGGATGGGCAACGAGCGTCTCTTCGAGCTGGAGCTCGGTGATGAGCTCGCCAACAGCCGTGAGGGGGGCGACGTTGTTGGCGCCGTTGAGCCTCCAGAGTTTGATTTCGTCCATGTGCCGGACTCTCTAGCCAACCCCGGTGTGGCCCACTCTGCTAGTGATGCGACGCGACGAGATTGATGTCGGTAGCCATCTGCACAAACGTCGATCTGTGCTCGTTCCAGTAGTCGACCGATCCGATGAGGAAGACCGTGTGTGTAGCCAGTCGCCGTTCCTTGCGCGTCCGATCGTATTCGGACCCTGGTCGCCAGGCGAGAGTGCACCGCAGGCGGTCGAGCGTGCGCTGACCGAGGTACTCAGCCGCCCTCTCGAAGACAGGAATTCCGATGCTGCCGGGGAACTCGCGGGCGACATCCACCGCTATGCAGTTGGTAAGCTCCCCAGCGCCCCTGACGTACCAGATGCCGATCTCATAATTCACCTGGGTGAGTGCGGGCAGTTGCTCGTGGATCAACGGGTATACGACGTCATACAGTTCCGTGACTCCGAAGTAATTCTTCCATGTCGCGAGGTTGCGACCGTGACCCTCCAGGTCACGCTTCCATCTGGTGCGGGCGCGCGAGTACTTGTGCTCTGGGAGCGGCTTGACTCGATGGTCATCCTGACAAGTCATTGTTGGATTCCATAATCTTGTGTATGCGGCAGGTCCTAGTGGAAGGCGGAGATGACTTCTCCGTCGAGTTGTTGGAAGTAGTCGGAGTTGTTATGGGCCCCGACAGCTGGCAGCGGGGGGATACATCTCTTCCCATGTGCAGCCGGTCAGGTCCATGTAGAGGGCGTCCGGGCAGAGGTCGATTTCGTCGTTCCAGGCGATGGCGCGATGGGGCGTGAGGTGCACGCTCTCGAAAAATGCGCGGTCTTCCCAAGCCTTGAAGATGCCGTCTCCAGCCACATCCGAGAGGTCGACTTCGCCGCTGACGCCGTCGGCGTATTCGAGCCAGATCCTGTAGCCGTCGCGGGCTTCGACCTTGACGGGGCGTACGAAGTCCATGACGACAGTCTAGCTTGCCTGCTCGCGCGCAGTCAGACGAAGTGGGAGACGACTTCGTCATCGAGGCGTGCGAAGTAGTCGGGGTCGTTTTCGCCGCGGCGGCCGAACATGATCTCGTCGATGCCGAACTCTTTGAACTCGCCGATTCGCTGGATGATCTTGTCGGCGGAGCCGCTGGCAGGGCCCCGACCGGGAACACGTGAGTCATGCAGCCGACACGCGCGGCTGGGGCGTCAACAAAAGAAGGAGTTCGGAATGAGTTCGACGTGGAAGCGTGTCGCGGCAGCGCTATTTGCCGTGGCATTGGTGGCCGGCGTGATCGGTATCGCGAATGCTGTCGGCGGCGGCAGTAGCGCGGAGGTTCGGATCATCGCGCAGAAGCTTGGTGATGGTCGAATCGCGTTCGGACTACAGGTGCCTGATGGCGATCATACCGAAACGATCTTTCCCGAGAAGAACATGTTCCCTGCCAATGCCCCGGTTGGGCGCTGGCTCAAGTCATCGCTGGTAACGGTTGATGTGGAGGTTCAGCGGCTGGCAACCTTGCCTGCGCCTAGGACAACACATTGGGGGAAAGAGCATACGTGCTTCAATGAGGCCTCGGAGTCAGGCGAGATCGCTTCAGTGCGCGGGGATTGGGGGGCGACCCACACGCTGACAGTTGGAGATATGGCTTACTCTGCGGGCGTGCATTCCACCGTGGACCTTCAGGACACCGACTGGATGGTCCAGTGCGCTCGTTACCACGGTCTTCCATTCACGCTCCCGCACTTGGCCAACTAGAACGGCGAAACCGATCTCGTGTGAGATTGAGTAGAAGGACTTCGTATGAGGTTGTACAATCTGGTGTCTGGCATGAACCCAGACTCCGGCACCCTGCTGGCCAGGGTCGGCCTGAAGTTGGAGCACGATCCGCGCTTAAGTGATGTCTTCATAGAGTAGCACCACGGCGAAGCGGAACACAACGTGATCGCTGTCTACACCCGCATGCGTGGCGGCAACCGATGTCCCTGCGCTAGCCGTCGAGGGCCACTGCGATCGCATCGAGCACGTCGTCCATGCGGCGCATGATGTCGTCATTCCAAAACCGCAGCACGCGAAAGCCGCGTTCGCGAAGGTACTCGTCCCGTGCCCTGTCGTAAGCAAGCTGCTCCGTGTGCTGGCCACCGTCGAGCTCGATCACCACTCGCCCGGCCAGGCACGCGAAGTCGGCAACGAACGGGCCGACGGGGTGTTGCCTGCGGAACTTGTGGCCGCCCAGTTGGCGCCGACGAAGGTAGTGCCATAGCAGGCCCTCGGCGTCGGTCAGGGGTCGGCGCTGAGAGCGGGCGAAGTCGATCGCGCCGGTGGGAGCGTGGCGGTGTTTGTGCATGGGCCGGACGTTACCACACGACAGGACGGAAGTTCTGTTCGCGCGCGGTGCGTGTTGAGCCTGGGGGGAGGCCCCCCTCAGTCGCTGCGCGACAGCTCCCCCCGACGGGGGGAGCGATTGGGGGACGCGGCGCGCTGAGCGTTAAGCGAACTTGGAGATGACTTCGTCATCGAGGCGTGCGAAGTAGTCGGGGTCGTTGTCGCCGCGGCGGCCGAACATGATCTCGTCGATGCCGAACTCTTTGAACTCGCCGATTCGCTGGATGATCTTGTCGGCGGAGCCGTTCAGGGTGCCGGGGCCGACGCGCTCTTCCCACTCCCTGGCGGCGGTTTCGTCGTTGGTCAGCAGGCAGGGCATCAGGGCGGTGATTTTGATCTCGGCGGGGTCGCGGCCGACGGCTTCGCAGTGGGCGTGGAGGATGTCGACCTTTTCCTTGAGCAGCGTGACCGACATGCCGCGGCCGGCCCAGCCGTCGAGATTCAGGATGTCGCCGTACATGGCGAGGGTGCGGAGGGTGCGCCTGGGGCCGGTGCCACCGACCAGGATCGGGATTGGGTTGTCGAACGAGCCGGGCGAGAGCGGTGCGTTGTCGAGCGAGTAGTACTCGCCGTTGAAGTCGACGCGTCCGTCCTTCGCGTGGAGCAGGGGGCGGAGCAGCTTGCAGGCCTCTTCGAAGCGGTCCTGGCGCTCCTTCATCGAGGGGAAGTCCCAGCCGTAGGCGGCGTGTTCGCGGCGGAACCAGGAGGCGCCGATGCCGAGCGTGAAGCGTCCGTGGGAGATGTGGTCGATCGAGCCGGCGATTTTGGCGACGAGCCCGGGGTTGCGGTAGGTGTTGCCGAGCACCAGATGGCCGATGCGGAGCGTGTCGGTGCAGGCGGCGACGGCGGCGGCGAGCGAAAGGGCCTCGAAGGCCTCGCGGGCTTCAACCTCCGGGCCGCGGTTGGGCGGGACGAAGTGGTCGGCGAACCAGATCGAGCTGTAGCGTCCCGCGTCCATGGTCTGGGCGACGCTGCGGATGTCGTCCCAGGAGGTGAGATAGGCGCTGACTTGGGCTCCGAACTGCATGACGGTGGGGTCCGTTCGTGGCTAACCTGCGGCTCCGTGAGCGTACTGGGCGGTGGGTGGGCCCCCGCAGCTCGCTGCCGGCGTAGGGGCGGACTTCGGCAGCTCCCGTTGGGAAGTGGAACGAGAGTGACGCCGGTGATGGGGTAGTCTGGCGGCGCGAGAGGGCTGAGGCGATGGTTTCGCGGATGATGCAGTGGCGCAATCGGCTGGTCGAGAAGGGTCTCGACGAGGAGATCGCGGATGAGCTCGTCGTGGGACTTCCGGAGCAGTTCGCGAGCGCGGATGATGTTCGGAAGATCGATCGTCGCCTGGCTCGAGTGGAGCAGGAGATTGCGGCGCTGCGGCTTGATGTGGGTCGGATCGACGAGCGGCTGACGGCAGTCGAGCGGGGGCTGGTCGAGCTGCGTGAGGAGCTGCGGGCGATGCGGGATGATTTCGCGCGGCAGTTGGAAGCCGAGCGTGTAGAACGTCGGGCTCAAACTCGGATGCTCGTCACGGTGATGGTCGTCCTCTTCGGGGCGAACGCGGGCTTGACCGGGGCTCTGATGGCCATTGTGCTGAGAGGAGGCTGAGATGCGTGTGCTGGTGATGCCGGGGCTGACGTTGCCGCAGGTGACCGAGGACGACTTGACGCGGATTCGAGCCGCGGCGGGGTCGGACGCGGAGGTGGTGGTCGCGGAGAATCTTGAAGACGGGCTGGAGCAGATCGTCGAGGCCGACGTGCTGCTGGGCTACCTGACGCCGGAGCTGTTCGCCGAGGCGAAGCAGCTGAAGTGGGTGCACGCGACGGCTTCGGGCGTCGACGGCTACCTGTTCGACGCGTTCAAGGGGGCGGACGTTCCCCTGACCGGCGAGAAGGGACTGGTCGGCCCGCATCTGGCCGACCACGGGTTCGCGCTGCTGCTGGCGCTGTCGCGCTCGCTGGGTCCGGCGTTGCGGCTGCGCGGCGAGGCGTGGAAGGAGCGCGTTCCGATGCGCCGCGCGGCGTTCGAGCTGTCGGGTCTGACGATGGGGATCGTCGGCTTCGGCGGCACGGGGCGCGCGATCGCGCAACGAGCGAAGGGCTTCGGGATGAAGGTCCGCGCCATCGATGCGCTGCCCGTCCCGGCGACGCCCGATGTGGGGATGGTCCTGGGCATGAACTCGCTGCCGGACATGCTCGCGCGGTCGGACGTGGTCGCGGTCTGCACGCCGCTGACGACGGAGACGCGTCACCTGTTCAACCGCGAGCGGTTCGCGCTGATGAAGCCGGGATCGGTGATCATGAACGTGACGCGCGGCGAGATCATCGAGCTGGAGGCGTTGATCGAGGCGATCGAGAGCGGACACCTGCGCGGCGCGGCGCTGGATGTGGTGGAGGGTGAGCCGCTGCCCGCGGACCACCCCGTGTTCTCGATGGACAACGTGGTGATGACGCCGCACACGGCGGGTGCGAGCCAGTTGCGGGCCGGCCGAAATCTGGAGCGATTCTGCGAAAACCTGCGCCGACATCGCGGCGGCCGCGAGCTGGTCGGCCTGGTCGACAAGCAGGCGGGTTTCTGAGCATCGCCTACTCGGACGAGCTGGCGGCGGCTCGGGAGGCGGCGCGGGAAGCGGGCGCGATCTTGTTGCGCTACGCGGAGAGCGGGGCGCGCTACGGCTGGAAGCCGGGCGATCGCTGGGGCTCGGAGCTGGTCTCAGAGGCCGATATCGAGGTCGATACGACGCTGCGCAAGAGTCTGTTGGGGTCGTTCGGCGATGATGGCTGGCTGAGCGAGGAGCATCCCGACGATCGGGAGCGGCTCGGGCACGAGCGGGTCTGGATCGTCGACCCGCTGGACGGGACGCGGGAGTTTCTGCAGGGGGTGCCGGAGTACGCCGTTTCGATCGGCCTCTCGGTCGGCGGTGAGGCGGTGGCGGGGGTGGTGTTCAATCCGGCCAAGGATGAGCTGTACGCGGCGGCGCTGGGCGGCGAGGAGGGCGAGTTCGCGCTTGATGACACGCCGTCGCTGGCGGAGGGATACATGCTGGCGGGTCGTGGCGAGTGGCGCTTCGGCGACCTGCCGCCGGTGCCGAACGGGACGCAGTTGCTGCCGGTCGGTTCGATCGCGTATCGAATGGCGCTGCTGGCCAGCGGGACGGGCTCGCTGATCTTCACGGTGGGGCGCCGCAAGGAGTGGGATGTGGCGGCGGGCGCGGCGCTGCTCGCGGCAGCGGGCGCGCAGGTGACGGACGTGGATGGCGAGGCGCTGCGCTTCAATCGTCGCGATCCGGCGGTGCGGGGCCTGATCGCGGCGCGCCCCGCAATCCACGCAGAAGCACGCGCGATGTGGCGTCGATCGGGCTGGCGGCTGGAGTGAGGGTCGTAGCCCCTGGCGACTGTGGCGTCCTAGATCGGCGGACGTCAGACCCGAATACGGCATGACCCGTATCGTCTGTACCGGTAGCTTGCGACTTGGAGTAGGTAGATGTCACACCAGTACTCACTCAACCTGACGATCCGAGGAAAAGAAGACGGGGGACTAAGCGGACCTGATCTTCTCAAGGCGGGTAGCGACGTTGTTCGCGACTGGCTCACCGACAGGTCCAGTGTTGATGTCGATGCGCCCAGCGGGACGTGGAAATCGGACACCGGGTGCGGTGAGGTGATCACGATCGAAGACGATGTGATTGAGGATGTTGCGCTGTTCGCGTTGAAGTGGGAGCACGGCGATCGGGATGATGCGCCGTTTCGATGGCGAACGCAGGTGAGCTTGGCGACGGAAGGGAGCGACGTTGAGGCTGCGGTGCGCGTGGAGGTGCTCGACTCTGATGGGAACGCACCGATGGAGCTTGATCGTTCCAGTTATCCCCATCCTGATCGCCCACGAATCGTACCGATGCTGATCGAACAGTTCGACTGTTACTTCGGCACCGAGCCGCTGACTAGCAGGACGCGGCATGTCTCGGAGGGTGAGGCGGCACGGTTCACGTGGCAGACGATCATGAATCCGGAGCGATCGCTTCCAGTCGTGGTCGTGTCGATGCCACGTGCAGGCTGCCAGGACATCGATCCCACACTTAGTTCCGGCAGACTGGCGGGGCGGTTAGCCGGGCTCGCGACGGTTGTCGTGTACGACCAGGAAGCGACCTGGGAGCTTGGACGGATGCTTGGGCGCCGCTTTTCTTGCTTCAACGGCGCCACGAGGATGTATTTGCCTCAGTGGTCGCCTGATGACGATACCCACAAGCATGAACTGTGGCTCGCGGACCCGAGTCTCAGCGAATCGCAAACGAGCCAGGCGATCTTCGATCGCTGCACCGAATTCGTTGTTCAGATGCCGCGCTACGCCGGCCAACGGGTCATCGACAATGCATCGGCGCGCACGCGAGAGAAGCGAGCGCTTGAGAGTTTCCGTGGTCTTGTCGAAGAAGAAGTGATCCGTACACACGTACAGCCGCTCGTTGCAAAAGTTGGGGTGCTTGAGGGTGAATCCGAGACACTGCGCCGAGATCTTGAGAGCTCGAAACAGAGCGCCAAATCGGCACACGAAGACCGGCAGTTGCGGCTGGAGTATGAGAACGAGAATGAGCGCCTCACCACCCAGGCGCGCGCGCGAGTCGAACAGATCAAGCTGCTCGAAACTGACAAGGAGAATCTCGTTGCGGAGCTGTCTGAGTATCGCCGAGGTCCTCGACAACATGACACGACGGGCGACCACGCGACAGATGAAAGGGAAGATGAGCAGAGTCGAAGCGGTCGAGAAGTTCGGACCGTTCGCGAGGCGGTCGACTTGGCCAACGATCAGTTCCTACACCTGAGGTTTCTCCGCCAAGCGATCGATGGGGCTCTCACATCTAACTATGAGCGGCCCGAAGAGGTGTACGACGCGTTTCGGGTCCTTGAGGATCTCGCGGTGAAGCGTTCTCGGGGGACGATCGGGACTGACGTGGCAGTGTGGCTGCGGGAGCAGGGAATCGACTTTGCGGCGCACGAGAGTGATATGACGATGGCGAGGTGGGGAGCTGAACGGCGCGTGACGGATGAGGATGGTCGCGTGTGGAGCATGGAGCCGCACGTCAAGCTGGGTGGTGGTCGGGGGAAGAACATCCTCCGGGTTCACCTAGAGTGGGATGATGAGAGCGCGTGCTGGGTGATCGGGCATGTCGTCGGGCACTTCACGAACACGCGCAGCTAGCCGGACAGGGCCAGGCCGCGGGCGGGTTGATTGGCGATGGGGTAGCCTGCGGGGGCGTGGCTTTTGGCTGCGTGTCTTTGCTGTACATGGGCGCGGAGAATCTCCGCGCGTGAGCGCGTCTGTGGGCGTGCTGAAAGAGGAGCTGGAACGTGGCAGAACTGAGTGGGGCGCAGATTGTCGCCAAAGCGCTGAAAACGCAGGGCTTGCAGGAGATGTTCGGATTGGTCGGCGTGCCGGTCGGCCCGATTGCGTACGCCTGGCAGACCGAAGAGCAGATGCAATACGTGGGCGTGCGGCACGAGCAGGCCGCGGGCTACGCGGCGCAGGCGGCGAGCTACATGCACGGCCGCATCTCGGCCGCGCTGGTGGTTTCCGGCCCGGGCATGACGAACGCCATTTCGGCGCTCGGCAACGCCGAGGCGAACTGCTGGCCGATGCTGCTGATTGGCGGCGCGGCGAACGTGTCGCTCTCGGCGCGGGGCGACTTCCAGGATGCGCCCCAGGTTGAGGCGGCGAAGCCGTTCGTGAAGTGGGCCGACCAGGCCCGCGACACGCGACTGATCCCGCGACTGATCGCGCAGGCGGTGCGGGTTGCGATCAATGGGCGACCGGGACCGGTCTACCTGGACCTCCCGGGCGATGTGATCGACGCCAAGGTCGATGAGTCAGAGGTGCAGTGGGAGGGACGGGTTCCGGAGCCCGCGCGTCCGATGGTCTCCGCGGAGAACGTCGAGGCGGCGATCGAGGCGCTGAAGACGGCGTCGAACCCGCTGGTGATCGTGGGCAAGGGGATGGCCTGGTCGCGGGCCGAGCAGGAAGTGCGCGAGTTTGTCGACAAGACCGGGTTGCCCTGGCTGTCGACGCCGATGGGCGCCGGCGTGGTGCCGGCCGACGCGCCGAACAACGCGGCCGCGGCTCGCACGCACGTGTTGCGCAACGCCGACCTCGTGGTGCTGCTGGGCGCCCGGCTGAACTGGATTCTGCACTTCGGCCTGCCGCCGCGCTTCAAGGAGGGCGTGCGGATCATCCAGCTCGACATCGAGGCGGAGGAGATCGGGACCAACGTGCCGACCGAGGTCGCGCTGGTCGGCGATGGCAGGGCCGTGATGGGCCAGGTCAACTCGTACCTCGACGAGAACCCGTGGCGCTTCGAGGACAACTCGGAGTGGGTCGCCTCGATCAACGCGGAGCTCGAGCGCAAGGCGATCGATCAGAACGAGTGGATGGCGTCGGACGAAGCGCCGATGAACTACTACCGGCCGCTCAAGGAGATCAACGACCGGATGCCGCGCGACGCGGTCTTTGTCACCGAGGGCGAGAACACGATGGCGATCGCCCGCCAGGTGATTCAGTCCTACGAGCCGCGCTCGCGTCTGGATGCCGGCACCTGGGGCACGATGGGCGTGGGCCCCGGCTTCGCGCTGGCGGCCCAGGCGGTCAACCCGGGCAAGCGGGTGATTGCGCTGGAGGGCGACGCCGCCTTCGGGTTCGGCCCGATGGAGGTCGAGACGGCCCTGCGCAACAAGCTGCCGATCACCTGGATCATCTTCAACAACAACGGGATCGGCGGCGGTCCGGACGAGCTGCCCGAGGGCCCTCCGCCGACCAACGCGATGACGCCGCGGATCCACTACGAGCAGATGGCCGAGATGTGCGGCGGCAAAGGCTATTACTGCGTGAGCCCTGAGGAGTTCGGGGCTGCGCTGGACGACTCGTTCGCGCAGGAAGGCTCGACGGTCATCAACGTCGAGATTTCGACCGGCGCGCAGCGTCGCAAGCAGCAGTTTGCCTGGTTGCAGCGCTAGGAATCCTCTGAACAAGTCGGATCCCCCCCTGACCACCCAACGTGCTCAGGGGCATCCGATCCCTTCCCAATGTCGCCTCCTGAGGGGGAGATGCCGCAGGCAGAGGGGGAGTGCGTCGCGGTCAGCCGGCGTTACCGTGCGCGGCTTGGCGTCTAATCAGCCTTCCGCCCTCCCCCTCAGTCGCTGAGCGACAGCTCCCCCTCGGAGACTTGCGCGTAAACCGGTCGGCGCCATTTCGGGTGGAATGTAGGGGCGACCCTTGGAGCCAGTCTCAAAAGTCCGGATTCGGCGGGATGCCCGAGCCTCCACCAGATAGGGGCGGGTGGGCGACGGAGCGATTTTGGGACTTATGAGACAGGCTCCTTGTGGTCGCCCGCGTCCGAGTTCGAATGAACGACCAGATAGCAACGACGGTCAGGGCGACCACAAGGGTCGCCCCTACAAGAACGCCGGACGAGTCGATTCTGGATTACGCGCAGGTCTCCTCGGGGGGAGCTATTGAGAGCGGGATTCCGCTGACCACTCAATGTGGTCAGCGGGGGGAGATGTCACGAAGTGACGGAGCAACTGTGTTGAAGATCAACTCAGTCGGCGCTGTTGGCGCCCTGTCCGTCATTCCTGCGTAGGCAGGAATGACGGAACCAGCACCTCCCGAGCCAGCGCGAACATACAAGGGGGGCCTTCGGTGGCACGAGGCTGGCGGGCGAGGCCCCCCTCTGCCTGCGGCATCTCCCCCCGCGCGACGCGGGGGGAGAGGGGAATTCCGGCATCTTCCCCCCGCGGAGCGTGGATTCGCTCTTTCCTCGCGCAGCGGGGGGAGAGGGGATCGACCTGTTCTGACCATCGCTAGGGAGGCTGCGTCCAGGTCTCCGGGTGCTCGAGCTTGATCCAGATGGCGCTGCCTGTGGTGACGGTCTCGAGGCTGTTGATGAAGTCGGGGCCGTCGCGATGCCAGACGAGGTAGCGCTGCAGCTCGTTGTCCCAGAGGAACGCGCTGACGACCGAGCTGAGGCCGGCGAGGGCGTCGCTCAGGGGCGTGTCGGGGCTGTGCCAGGAGACCAGATTCAAGCCGGCCTCGAGCTCGAGGGTGGGCGGCGTCGGGGCGCTGCGTACGCGCGGCAGCCAGGCGACGCCGTCCTGCACCTTCCCGAGGATCGCGTCGCCGCGCGTGAGTTCGATCCGCGCGACCTGATCGCTGCCGGGCAGGCCGGGGTGGTAGCTGCGCCAGCTCTGGGTGTGACGATCCCAGTAGAAGAGGGCGGTGAGCGTGCCGCCGCGGCGGGACCAGAGCGCGCCGACCGTGGTGTCGTGCTCGATCGCGAAGCTGCGCCAGCCGCCCGTCACGGTGCTGACGGGGCGGCGCTCGGGCGTCGCTGCGGCGGTCGTTGACTCGGTCTCGGGATCTTCCTCGGGCTCGTCGACCTGCTCCGACGATTGGTCGCCGGAATCGCCGTCCGTCGACTCGGCGGACTCGTCCCCCTGCCAGCCGGGGCGGTTGGTGGAGGTGAAGGGGGTTCCGGAGTGCTGGTTGTAGCTCGTGTCGTCGAACAGCTCACGTCCCTCGATGCGGTATGCGCCGGTGAAGGGGACCGAGCGTCCGAGGTAGCCGCTGCCGTCGGAGTGGTGGACGGCGTAGTGGATGTGGGCGAGGCCGCCGTTGTTGCCGTAGCCGGCGTGCCAGACCGTGCCGACGCGTTCGCCGACGGCGACACGCGTGCCGCGATAGAGGCCGGCGGCGGGCTGGATGTGGCAGAGCAGATGGCCCATGCCGGCGGCGTCCTGGATGACGAGGCAATCGTTCGAGGAGTAGCTGACCGTGCCGGTGGTGGGCGCGAGGACGGCGCTGCCACCGGAGTCGCTGTCGAGCCGGACGAGATCGATGGCGTGGGGATCTTCGCCGTCGGCGTCGGAGTGGCTGAAGGTGTTGTAGCCGGCGGCGATCTCCCACTCGCTGCCGGCCTCGGCGGGAATCGGCACGCCGGAGTCGGCGCGCGCCGCAGCGAGGCCGAAGGAGAGGCTCGCCGCGATGCTGATCACTGCGACGATGGCAGCAACGGCGGCTGCAACGACGGCTGCGCTGAGGGCGGTGACGAGGATGCTCCGGCGGCGCGGCATACATCGATCTTGTCGCATCTCGTGGCGCGTCGTGTTCTGCGGACGGCATGAGGGCGTAAAATCGGCGAGGCGCCGCGATCCCGCGTGCGCATCGCATAGATCTCATGGATGGCCGACACTGACGCCCGACACAAACGGCTGGCACACCCGGCCGGCACGGAAGGATGTGGATGTGAAGTACCGACGCTTGGGCAACTCCGGCTTGCAGGTTTCGCTGGCGGGGCTGGGCACGAACAACTTCGGGGGCCGGCTCGACTACGAAGGGACGGCCTCGGTGGTCGATGCGGCGATCGATGCCGGGATCAACTTCTTCGACACGGCCGACATCTACGGCGGCGGGCTGTCGGAGGAGTACCTGGGTCGCGCGCTGGGCTCGCGGCGCGAGGATGTGCTGATCGCGACCAAGTTTGCGATGCCGATGGGCGAGGGGCCGTTCACGCGGGGTGGCTCGCGGCACTACATCGAGCGCGCCGTCGCAGCGTCTCTGCGGCGGCTCGGGACCGACTACATCGACGTCTACCAGATGCACCAGTCGGACGCGGACACGCCGATCGAGGAGACGCTGGAGGCGCTGACGGATTTGGTGCACCGTGGGGTCGTGCGGTACATCGGGCACTCGAACTTCAGCGGCTGGCAGATCGCGAACGCGGACTGGACGGCGCGGAGCAAGGGTCTGGCGCGGTTCGTCTCGGCGCAGAACGAGTGGAGCCTGCTGGAGCGCAAGGTCGAGCCGGAGATCATGCCGGCCTGCCGCGAATTCGGGCTGGGGCAGCTGCCGTTCTTCCCGTTGGCGAGCGGGTTCCTGACGGGCAAGTACCGGCGCGGTGAGAGCCTGCCGGAGGGCACGCGGCTGGCGGCCTGGCAGAAGGCGATGCCGGCGCGGATCGACGCGCTGACGGCGGACGCGAACTTCGACCTGCTGGAGGCGCTGGAGGGCTACGCAGAGGAGCGCGGGCACACGATCCTCGACCTCGCGCTCTGCTGGCTGGCCAGCGACCCGGCGGTCTCGTCGGTGATCGCCGGGGCGACGAAGCCAGAGCAGATCGAGGCGAACGTGGCCGCGACGCAGGCCTGGGAGCTGAGCGCGGAGGAGTTCGCGGAGGTCGACGCGCTGCTCTCGGGTGGCTAGGCCGCGCAGCTGATGGGCGTCTGGACTCGGGCCATCGCGGCGGCGGTTGCGCTGGGCGGCGTGGGCGGCGCGTTGGCCGGCTACGCCTGGTGGGAGTCGACGCAGGCTGAGGCGACGCGGCGGACGGTGATCGTGCCGGGGCTTCCGCCGGGGCTCGACGGGCTGCGCGTGCTGCATGTGAGCGACACGCACTTCCCGGCCAACGGCGCGTCGATCGAGCGGTTCGGGGCGCTGGTCGCCGAGCTGGAGTACGACATCGTGTTCGCGACGGGCGACTACGTGGAGACGGCGGCTGGTTGGGACGCGGCGGTGGAGGCGTTTTCGCTGCTGCACGCGCCCTTCGGGGTCTACGCGACGATGGGCGCGCACGACTACCTGTCGTCGGTTGCGACGCCCGGCGAGTGGTTCGCAGCGGCGCGCGAGCGGCTGTTCGGCGGTCGGCGGCGGTTGGTCGATGTGGCTCCGTTCGTGGAGCGTCTGGAGGCTCTGGGCGTGCGGGTGCTGCGGAACCGCTGGGAGCAGGCGGAGATCGCGGGCGAGACGCTGCGGATCGCCGGGGCGGGCGATGACTCGGTGGGGATGGCGAGTCTGGAGCGGGCGTTGCCGCCGGACGACGAGGGCGGCGGGCTGACCGTGCTGTTGACGCACAGCGCGGACGCCGTGCTGCGGCTGGAGGCGCCGCCGCCGCTGGTCTTTTCGGGGCACACGCACGGTGGGCAGATTCGCGTGCCCTGGTATGGCGCGCCGGTGCGGCACTCGAAGCTGGTGACGCGCGAGCAGACGGCGGGCGTGTTCGAGCGGGGTGGATCGCAGGTGGTGGTCAGCCAGGGCTTCGGGACGGCGATCGTGCCGCTCAGATTTCTGTGCCGGCCGGAGGTCTGCGTGGTCGAGCTGAGGGCTGCGAGGGGTTAAACGCAGGCGTTTTCGGAGGCGGCTTCCAGCGTTGCTAGAATGACGCTGTCACGCGGCCGAACTGGGCCGGCTCGGGATCGCATCGAGACCGAATCGGCTCAGGCGGGGGATCCACCACCCGGGGTGCAGCAGGCTTTGGCCTGCCGATGACCTGAACGTCGAACCCGACAGCTGACCCCGCAGGCGCATTCAGGGCGAGCGACGGTTCACGGCCGCATGCGGTCGAGCTGGACTGTCTGGCCTTGGGTTGCGGTTTTTCGGCCGGTCAAGCTTGGGTGTACTGAATGGAGTCTTTGATGCCGAGTATCCAATCCACGACCACATCGGGCAGCACGATGCCCGAGGCGCCGTCTGCCGAGCTGCCTGTGCTCGCTACCGACGACTTCGCGTCGGAGCTCTATCAGGTGATCAATATCCACAATTTCGAGAAGTTGCCGCAGATCCAGGCGCTGCCTGACGAGATCATCCACGACATTCACGTGGTCGGCCGGGTCTTGCCCTTCAAGTCGAACCGCTACGTGGTCGACCATCTGATCGGCTGGGACAACGCGCTTGAGGACGGGATGTTCCGGCTGACGTTCCCGCAGCGCGACATGCTGGCGCCGGCGGACTTCGACCGGATGGCGGCGGCGATCGACAGCGGCAAGAACGCGCGGGACCTGAAGGTCATCGCGGACGAGATCCGGATGACCCTGAACCCGCACCCGGCCGGGCAGATGGAACACAACATGCCGCAGCTGGACGGGGTCCCGCTGGAGGGGATGCAGCACAAGTACCGCGAGACGGTGCTGTTCTTCCCGTCGCAGGGCCAGACCTGCCACGCGTATTGCACCTTCTGCTTCCGCTGGCCGCAGTTCGTCGGCCTGGAGGGCAAGAAGTTCGCGATGCGCGAGGGCGAGCGGCTGGCGGGCTACGTCGCCCAGCATCCTGAGGTTTCGGATGTGCTGTTCACCGGCGGCGACCCGCTGATCATGAAGACGAAGACGCTGCGCGAATACATCGAGCCGCTGATTGAGCAGAAGGATCAGAATCACCTGCGGACGATCCGGATCGGCTCGAAGGCGATCGCCTACTGGCCGCACCGCTTCATCTACGACAACGACGCCGACGATCTGCTGGCGCTGTTCAAGGAGGTCGTGGACGCAGGGCTGCAGCTGGCGCTGATGGCGCACTTCAACCACCCGGTGGAGCTGCGCACGGAGGTCTCGCTGGAGGCGGTGCGGCGGATTCGCGCGACGGGCGCGCAGATTCGCACGCAGACGCCGCTGCTGAAGCACATCAACAACGACTCGCAGCTGCTCGCCGATATGTGGGCGGAGCAGGCGCAGGCCGGCTGCGTGCCCTACTACCTGTTCGTCGCGCGCGATACGGGCGCGAAGCGCTACTTCGAGCTGCCGCTGGTCGAGTGCCAGGAGATCTTCCGTCAGGCCTACAACCGGGTCAGCGGCGTGGCCCGGACGGTGCGCGGCCCGAGCATGTCGGCGACGCCGGGCAAGGTGCAGATGCTGGGCGTCGCGGAGCACGCCGGCGAGAAGATGATGGTGCTGCGCTTCCTGCAGGGTCGCGACCCCGACTGGGTGGGGCGACCGTTCTTCGCGGCGTACGACGACAAAGCGTCGTGGCTCGACGAGCTGAAGCCGGCGAGCGGCGACGAGTTCTTCTACGAGCCGCGGCTCAACCAGCTGCTCGAAGAGGAAGGCAGTCCGTGGGCGCGGACCAACACGCGGCTGCTGCTCGACGGCGCGGCGGCGGGCCTCTGAGTTCGCCCCGTTCGGCGCGCCCGTCCGCGCCTCTGTCGGAGCGTCTGGCCGCGGCCGCTGAGGCGTTCGCGCCCGGCGCCAGCGAGCGGCTGGTGCTGCCGGGCATGCGGTCGTTCGTGTGCATCGCCGACGAGTGCGAGGCGCTGTGCTGTCGGGCGCCGTATCGGGTCGACCTGGATGAGGTCGAATCGGCGCGGCTGATCCCGCTGGCTGAGATCGAGGAACACGGCGCGGTGGCGCTGGTGGCGCAGCGCGCGTCGGGGGCCTGCGTGCTGCTGCGCGATGACCTGCGCTGCGACGCGTATGCGCTGCGTCCGCGCGGCTGTGAACAATATCCTTATCTGCTGCATTTCGAGGGCGGCGATGGGCTCGGCATCGATCAGCTGGATGCGGCGGTCGAGGCCTGGGCGGACGGCGAGGGCGGCGGCGAGGTCACGCCGTTGCTGATGCGCGATCTGGCCTGTCCGGGGTTTGTGGGCGAGGCGATCTCGCAGGCAGAGTGGGGCGAGCTGCTGCGCTGGGTCTGGGGTCTGCAGCGGGCCTTGCTTCGTTCAGGGCGCGGCCCGTCCTCGGTTGTTTCTGCGTGCCCTCCGTCGCTCCTGTGACCCCCTCCGTCGCTCCTGCGCCCCCCTCCGTCGCTCCTGCGCCCCCTTCCGTCATTCCTGCGCAGGCAGGAATCCAGGCGGACTGAGGGGTGTCGAGCGTAGGTTGGATGTTCGACGGCGCTGGGACGGTCGGATCGCGCGTGCGGACGATTCGGTGGGCCGTCGGGGGCATGGTGCTGGGGGCGGGTGTTGGACGGTCGCATGGATTCCTGCCTACGCAGGAATGACGGCGGAGGGGGGGCGTAGGAATGACCGAGGGAGGGGGGGCGTAGGTAGGAATGACGGAGGAGGGGGACGTAGGAATGACCGAGGGGGGGGCGTAGGTAGGAATGACGGAGGAGGGGGACGCAGGAATGACGGAGGAGAGGGGCGCAGGAATGAGGGAGGAGGACGCAGATGCTACGGCGGCTGATTGGGATTGATCTGGCCTGGGGTGAGAAGAACGGCACGGACTGCGCGGAGCTGGGCTGGCGCGGCCCATCCTCCGTCGCTCCTGCGCCCCCTCCGTCGCTCCTGCGCTGCCCTCCGTCATTCCTGCGCAGGCAGGAATCCAGGCGGACTGAGGGGTGTCGAGCGTAGGTTGGATGTTCGACGGCGCTGGGACGGTCGGATCGCGCGTGCGGACGATTCGGTGGGCCGTCGGGGGCGTGGTGCTGGGGGCGGGTGTTGGACGGTCGCATGGATTCCTGCCTACGCAGGAATGACGGAGGAGGGGGGCGTAGGAATGACGGAGGGGGGGCGCAGGAATGGCGGAGGAGGGGGTGTAGGAATGACGGAAGAGGGGGGCGTAGGAATGACGGAGGAGAGGGGCGCAGGAATGACGGAGGAGGGGGACGTAGGAATGACGGAGGAGGGGGACGTAGGAATGACCGAGGGGGGGGGGCGTAGGTAGGAATGACGGAGGAGGGGGACGCAGGAATGACGGAGGAGAGGGGCGCAGGAATGAGGGAGGAGGACGCAGATGCTACGGCGGCTGATTGGGATTGATCTGGCCTGGGGTGAGAAGAACGGCACGGGCTGCGCGGAGCTGGGCTGGCGCGGCCCATCCTCCGTCGCTCCTGCGCCCCCTCCGTCACTCCTGCGCTCCCCTCCGTCATTCCTGCGCAGGCAGGAATCCAGGCGGACTGAGGGGCGCCGAGCGTAGGTTGGATGTTCGACGGCGCTGGGTCGGTCCGCTCGCGCATGCGGACGGTTCGGTGGGCCGTCGGGGGGATGGTGCTGCGGCCGGGTGTTGGACGGTCGCAAGGATTCCTGCCTACGCAGGAATGACGGAAAGGGGTGCAAGGATGACGGAGGGGGGCGCAGGAATGACGCAGGAGGGGCGCGGGGATGAGAGAGGAGAACGCAGATGCCACGGCGGCTGATTGGGATCGATCTGGCGTGGGGTGCGAACAACGGAACAGGCTGCGCGGAGCTGGCCTGGCGCGGGGACGAGCTGGAGCTGCAGCGGATCGACGTCGTGGGGACGCTTGATGAGATCGTGGCCTGGATCGAGCCGCAGCGGGGCGATTGGGTGGTGGCGGTTGATGCGCCGCTGGTGGTGCTCAATCAGACGGGGCGACGTCAGGCTGATGCGGACGTGAGCGCGAAGTATGGGAAGTTTGAGGCCGGGGCGTATCCGGCGAATCTGAACAATCCGAATCTTGGTCCGACTTCCAAGGCCGGGCGCCTGCTGTCCGCGCTGCTGGCGGAAGGCGGGACGTTGGTGGACCGTGCCGAAGATGTGAACAGCGGCCGACTGATCTTCGAGATGTACCCGCATCCGGCGATGGTTGAACTCTTCGCACTCGAACGGACCATCAAATACAAGAAGGGGCGTGTTGCGAAGAAGCGGATTGGGCAGCGGGAGCTGGCTGATGCGATTCGTGTGCACCTCTGCGCGGCTGAAGCCAGGCCACGATTGCGCGCTGATCCAATCTTGGAGGACCTGCTCGGGGAGCCGCACGAACCACTGCGCGGCCGGGCACTGAAGGGTCGCGAGGATCGGCTCGACGCGGTGGTCTGCGCCTATGTCGCCGCGTGGCTGGACGCCGGTCGACCCTTGCAAGCGCTGGGTCAGGTCGGTGCAGGCGTGGTGATCGCACCGCAGGTGCGTGGGATCGGCATACGTGCCCCGTGACCCAGTGGCGCGGTCGTTGACCGGACGCTGCGGCGCACGAGGCCCGATCGGCCGCGTATGATCAGGTTCACCAGGCACGCCCGTGCGCGGATGCGCCAGAGAAGGATCTCCGAGGACGCCGTGGCTGCCACGCTCGCCGCTCCCCTTCTCAGCTATCCGGCTCCGGTTCGAGGGCGCAGTCCGGCGTGCACGGTGTACGAGGGGCAGATCGAGGGCCGCCGCTACAAAGTCTACGTACAGGACGGGACGGACCCGCCAGTCGTGGCCACCGTCGCAGTACGCGGGGAATAGAGCGAGAAAGGAAGTGGCCGATGAGCAGAGCAGATGTGGTCGAGGTCGATCAGGCCGCGGACGCGCTCTATGTGTACCTGGCGGACGCTGCGGTGGCCTCAACGCGGGATTTCGGTGATCTGTGCAACGTTGACTATGACGTTGAGCATCAGGTCGTGGGCGTGGAGCTGATTGGAATCGCTGGCGGCATCAGCCTCAGCGGTGTGCCTGAAGCTCGGCGCGTTGAAGCAGCGCTCTTGGCGCATGGTCTCGGAGACCGCATCATCGAAGCGCGTCCGAGCGGTCCGACCTAACTCCAGCGTGGCAGCGGCTTAGCCGTGAGTCCGTGTGGTGTGCGCGGAATCGGCCGCAGGTTCCTATACATTTGGGGTCTGAGGACGAAGGAGGCGTGGAATGCTCGATGGCGACACGATCGCGGCTCTGCGGCGCGACCGGGCGAAGTGGGATGGACGGGTGGAGGCGGAGGGTCGGGAGCGGCCGGGGCCGTTTATGACCGTGTCGTCGCGGCCGATTGAGCGGCTCTACGACGCGACGACCCTGGAGCAATCGGGCTGGGATGTGGAGCGCGACCTCGGACTGCCGGGTGAGTACCCCTACACGCGCGGCGTGCACCCGACGGGCTATCGCGGGCGGCCCTGGACGATTCGGATGTTCGCGGGCTTCGGCAGCGCGGAGGAGACCAACGTGCGCTTCCGCCGGCTGCTCGACGACGGGCAGACGGGGCTGAGCATCGCCTTTGACATGCCCACGCTGATGGGCTACGACCACGACGATCCGCTGGCGGCGGGCGAGTTCGGCAAGTGCGGGGTGGGCGTCTCGTCGCTGGCCGATATGGAGCTGCTGCTGGCCGACTTGCCGCTCGACCAGATCACGACCTCGATGACGATCAACTCGCCGGCGCCGCTGATCTGGGGGATGTACATCGCGGCGGCGGAGAAGCGCGGGATCGACCGCTCGAAGCTGGGCGGGACGCTGCAGAACGACATTCTCAAGGAGTACATCGCGCAGAACGAGTACGTCTTCCCGCCGCGTCCGTCGATGCGGCTGGTGACCGACACCGTCGAGTTCGCGAGCGAGTGGATGCCGCGCTGGAACAGCATCTCGGTCTCGGGCTACCACATCCGCGAGGCGGGCTCGACGGCGGCGCAGGAGCTGGCGTTCACGCTGGCCGACGGGCTGGAGTACGTGCGCTGGGCGCTCGAGCGCGGGATGACGATCGACGAGTTCGCTCCGCGCCTCTCGTTCTTCTTCAACAGCCACAACGATTTTTTCGAGGAGATCGCGAAGTTCCGCGCGGCGCGGCGCATCTGGGCGCGCGAGATGCGCGAGACGTTCGGAGCGGAGAACCCACGCTCGTGGTGGATGCGCTTCCACACGCAGACGGCGGGCGTCTCGCTGACCGACGTGCAGCCGGAGGTGAACCTGCTGCGCGTCACGATTCAGGCGCTGGCCGCGGTCCTGGGCGGCACGCAATCGCTGCACACCGACGCGATGGACGAAGCGCTGGCGCTGCCCAGCGAGAAGGCGGCGCGCCTGGCGGTGCGGACCCAGCAGGTGATCATGCACGAGTCAGGCGCGATCAACACGGTTGATCCGCTGGGCGGGTCCTATTTCGTGGAGCAGCTGACCAACGACATCGAGCGCGAGGTCTACGAGTACTTCGAGCAGATCGAGGCGCTGGGCGGGGTGATCGCATCGATCGAGACGGGCTACTTCCAGAAGGAGATCACCGACGCGTCGGTCCGCTTCCAGCGCGAGATCGAGCGCGGCGACCGCACGATCGTGGGCGTGAACGACTTCGAGCTCGAGGAACCGCTGGAGATTCCGATCCTGCAGATGGATCCGGAGGGCGAGGCGCGGCATCTGGAACGTCTCCGGCGGACGCGCGCCGAACGCGACGCCGACACCGCCGCGGGCGCCTTGATGGCGTTGCGCAACGCCTGCCGCGACCCCAGGGCGAACACGATGCCCTACATCCTCGACGCGGTGCACGCGTACTGCACGCTGGGCGAGATGATGAACACGATGCGCGAGGTGTTCGGCGAGCACCGCGAGAACATCGTCCTGTAGCACCGCACGACGCACGACAGGGGGCCGTATGACCGGCGCACTCAACGGAATCCGCGTGATCGAGTGTTCGACTTGGGCCTCTGACCGACCAGTGGGCCGATCGGCGGGATGATGCTGGGCGGGTTGTAGCTTGGCTCGGAGGTGTTGTCGATGACTGCCGCACTCGACGGAATCCGCGTGATCGAGTGTTCGACCTGGGGCTTCGGTCCGATTGGTGGGATGATGCTGGGCGATCTCGGGGCGGATGTGATCAAGATCGAGTCGCCGACGCGTCCCGACGCCGCGCGGTTCGTGCAGAGTGTGGCGGGGATTCCGAACATGCTGCCCGACGGCCGCTCGGCGCTGTTCGAGGCGGTCAATCGCAACAAGCGCTCGCTGGCGCTGGATCTGAAGACCGAGCGCGGGCAGCAGATCTTCCGCGAGCTGATCGTCGACAGCGACGTGTTTATCGAGAACTACCGGCCGGGCATCTTCGAGAAGTTTGGGCTGAGCTACGAGACGCTCTCGGAACTGAATCCGCGGCTGATTCACGCGGCCACGGCGGGCTATGGATTCAAGGGCGCGGAGGCGAATCTCCCGGCGCTCGACGCGGTCGGGCAGGCGCGCGGCGGGTTCATGTACTCGATGGGCGCGCCGGGCGACCCGCCGAACTGGAACACGCTGGGGATCGCCGACGTGATGGGCGCGACCTGCCTGGCCTACGGGGTGCTGGCGGCGATCGCAGCGCGGGAGCTGAACGGCGGTCTGGGACAGCGGGTCGAGGTCTCGCACATCATGGCGACGATGTGGCTGTCGTTCTGGGGGATCAGCGTGGCGACGCTGCAGGGTCTGGATGAGTGGCCGCGCTTCGACCGTAGCAAGGCGGCGAACCCGCTCTGGAATCTGTACCAGTGCGGCGATGGCGAGTGGCTGATCCTGGGCATCCTTGAGGCCGAGCGCGACTGGGCCTCATTCTGCCGCGCGACCGACCTTGAGGAGCTGGTCGATGACGAGCGCTTCACCACGCTGGCGGCGATCGGCGCGCACTGCGGTGAGCTGATCGCGATCCTCGAGCAGCGCTTCGGCTCGGCCCCGCGGGCGGAGTGGGAAGCGAAGCTGGCGACGGAGCCGAACCTGATCTTCACGCGGGTGCAGAAGATCGGCGATCTGGTGACCGATCCGGCGGTGGTGGCGAACGGCTACATGGCGCCGCATCCGCATCGTCACTATGGCGACGTGCCGACGCTGCGCTCTCCGGTGGACCTGCTCGGCACGCCGGCTCAGGTCACGCGTGACGCGCCGGAACTCGGCGAGCACAGCGCCGAGCTGCTGCGCGAGCGGCTGGGCATCGGGGAAGAAGAGATCGCCGAGCTGGCCGCCAGCGGCGTGATTGTCTGAGAAAGCCATCCCATCATGGTCACGACCCGACGCCTGCCCTACACACCCACCGAGACCATCGTCGAGCCGACCCTCATCCAGTTCCCCGACGAATTCCCGCTCACCGACCACCTCCTCATGGGCCTGAGCGATGTCAACGAAATACTCCGGCTGGAACGCGACGCAGAGGGACGACTGATTGTGAATATGACGGTGGGCGGAGAGAGCAGTCGCTTCGAGCTGGAACTCGCCGTTCAGCTTGGCAACTGGTGGCGACAGGATCGCATCGGCCTCGACTACTCGGCGGGCGTCGGAATCCGCCTCCCCGACGGCTCAGTCCGCTCACCCGATGCTGCCTGGGTCGGCCCCGAGCGGCATCGCGGCATCACCCGCGAGCAGCTTCGAGGCTACCCGCCGCTCTGCCCCGACTTCGTCGTCGAAGTCCGCTCCCCATCCGATTCCCTGGTGGGTCAACAGCACAAAATGACGGATGTCTGGCTCGCCAACGGCGTCCGCCTGGGCATCCTGATCGACCCGGACAACCTCAACGTGTTCCTCTACCGTCCCGGACAGGCAGTCGTTGAACTGGATCAGCCGGGCGAACTCTCCTGTGACCCGGAGGTCCCAGGCTTCACGATCGACTTCGAGGAGGTCTGGCGGATCATTGACGACGCGCCGTAAGGGAACCCTGTCGGCGTTGCAGCCGCGCCGCGTGCTACATGCCGATCGGCATGGCTTCGTAGACCTCGAGCTCGGTGCCGAAGCCGAAGTGCGGGTGGCCGGCGACGAGCGCCTGGGCGACCTCGATGCTCGCGGCCTGGACGACGTCGCGGTCCAGTAGAGGTCAGTGCGGGCCTCCCCCTCAGTCGCTGCGCGACAGCTCCCCCCCGTTGAGCACATTGAGTGCTCAACGGAATCCGGATCCCTTCACCCCCTGAGGGGTAGATGTCGCAGGCAGAGGGGGGGAACGTGGCGGTCCAGTAGAGGTCAGTGCGGGCCTCCCCCTCAGTCGCTGCGCGACAGCTCCCCCTCGGGGGGAGCGATTGGGAAGGGGATTCCGCTGACCACTCGAAGCGGGATTCCGCTGACCACTCAATGTGGTCAGCGGGGGCGTAGCAGAGGACGATGTACTTGTTCATGGGTCAATCCCTGCGAATGTGTGAGTCATGTTCGGGCGGCTACACGATTGTTGCATTCGAGCAGGATTGCTCACCGTCGTGGGACACAGATCGCCGCCGCCAATCGCGGCGCTGACCGGTCGCTACGATCAGAGTGGTGTCGAAGGAGTGTGAGCAATGGTGCAGTTGAGGGCCCGTGCGGATGTCGAGGCGGCGGTCAAAGCGCCCGCGAACTGGCTAGATGACTGGCCGGTCGCGCTCGCCGTCGTGCAGTTCCCCGAAGAGTGTCCGCTGACCGATGAGTTGCTGATCCAGCTCGGCGAGCTGAACACTTACTGGCAGTTCGAGCGGACTGCAACGGGAGGCCTGCAGATGACGTTCGCGGTTGGCGGCACTGGTGGTCAGCTCGAGGGCGAATTGGGACGACAGCTCGGCAATTGGTGTGATCAATCCGAGCGGGGCAGGTTCTATAGCGTCGCCACGGGCTTCAACCTCCCGAACGGTGCGATGCGGATGGCCGATGGCGCTTGGGTCAGCGACGAGCGGCTCGCGGCGTTGACTCCGGAGCAGCGCCAGGGGCTGCTGGAGCTTTGCCCCGACTTTGTCTTCGAAGTGCGTTCGCCCAGCCAGCGACTTCAGGACCAGCAGGCGAAGATGGAGGAGTGGCTGGAGAACGGGGTTCGCGTGGGCATGCTGGTGTCGCCCAACGAGCGGCTGGTGTTCGTCTATCGGCCCGGGCGCGACCCCGAACGCCACGAGCATCCGGGGAGCCTGTCGGCCGAGCCCGAGCTCGCGGGCTTCAGCGTCGACTTCGCCAAGGCTTGGGCACTGATCTGAAGGGATCGATCATGACGATGCAGGACCAGGACTGGCCGGAAGCGCCGCGGGCGCTGGCGGATGGCGAGTGGCAGGTGGCGCTCTGGGACATCAGCGATGAAGGGGTGCTGGCGATCACGATGAATCGGCCGGAGCGGCTGAACGCGCTCAGCTTTCGGCTGCTGCACGAGCTGCAGGCGCTGATCGACTTCGCGGCGCTGCGGCCGGATATCCGCGTCGTCACGCTGCGCGGCGCGGGGACGCAGTCGTTCTGCTCGGGCGACGACCTCTACGGGATGGAGCCGGTCAATCCGATCGACAACAGCATCACGGTTCACCACCCGTTCCTGCTTTCGCTGCGGTCGCTGAACAAGCCGGTCGTGGCGCTCGTCAGCGGTTGGGCCCTGGGCCACGGTTGGGAGCTCGCGTCGGCCTGCGACATGCGGCTGTGCGCGGACAATCTGGAGGTGGGCGACCACCGCGTGCAGCGCGCGATCGGGATGAACGGCGGCACCACCTGGTTCGTGCCGCGGATCGTCGGTCGCGGTCGGGCGCTGGAGCTGTTGGTGACGGGCCGACACCTGTTCGCCGAGGAGGCGCTGGAGTGGGGCTGGGCGAACCGCGTCTGGCCGCTGGAGGACTTCGAGCAGGAGTCGGCGCGCTTCGTCTCGGAGCTGGCCAAGCTGCCGACGCTGAATGCGTCGGCGTTCAAGGAGATGATCGACTACGCGGCGGAGCACTCGCTGCGCGACACGCTCGCGCGTGAGGTCGAGGTCTCGGACCGCTATCGGCGGACCTACGACGCGGACGAGGGTCGGTTGAGCTGGCGCGAGAAGCGGGCGCCTGTGTTTCGGGGGTACTAGGTCCAGGGCGGCGCGTCCCTCCGTCATTCCTGCGTAGGCAGGAATCCACGCGACCGCCCGACGCGGCAATCGTCCCGGACTCCCGACGTGCCACCAAACGATCCGTACGCGCCCTCGGAGGCTGGTGCGCCGTCGAAACTCGAGGCGCTGTCGTAATCACTCAGATCGCATGGATTCCTGCCTGCGCAGGAATGACAACGGGGCAGGCGTGGCCGTCGGTCTGGCTGCTACCCTCGCCCAACATGCAATCGTTGGGGCCGATGGCGCCCCGCGCGAAGGGAATTCACTGATGACGACGCCGGTCTATATCCTGGGCGGCTACCAGACGGACTTTGCACGCAACTGGCGCAAGGAAGAGCTGAACCTGCGCGAGACGATGGGCGAGGTGGTGCAGGGCGTGCTCGAAGCGACGGGCATGGAGGCGCATGAGGTCGATACGGCGCACGTGGGCAACTTTGCCGGCGAGCTGTACGCGAAGCAGGGTCAGCTGGGCGGCTTCTTTGCCGAGATCGACCCGGACTTCGGCGGGACGCCGACGTCGCGTCACGAGGCGGCCTGCGCCTCGGGCTCGATTTCGATTCTGATGGCGGCGGCCGAGCTCGAGGCGGGCCGCTACGACACCGCGTTGATTGTTGGCGTCGAGCAGATGAAGACAGTCAGCCCGGTCGTGGGCGGGGACTTCCTGGGGACGGCCGGCTGGTATGAGCTGGAGGCGGCCGGCGTCGACCTGCCGTTCCCCAAGCTGTTCGGGCGGCTGGGCGATGTCTATGAGGAGCGTTACGGGCTGGACCCTGCGCACCTGACGCGCCTCGCGGAGATCAACTACGCCAACGCGCAGCGCAACCCCAACGCGCAGACGCGCAGCTGGCTGGGCGATGTCTCGGAGCTGCACGAGGGCAAGTACGCGATGGAGATCACCGGACGGCTGGCGCTGCGCGACTGCTCGCAGATCACCGACGGGGCGGTTTCGCTGATGCTGGCCTCCGAGTCCGCAGCGACGGCCTGGGCCGAGCGGCGCGGGATCGAGCTTGAGGATGTGCCGCGGATCGAGGGCTGGGGCCACCGCACGGCGGCGCTGACGTTCGACACCAAAATCTCGCAGGCCGCGGGCGACCCGTACATCCTGCCGCACACGCGGCGGGCGATCACCGACGCGTTCGGGCGCGCCGGCGTCGACGATGTCTGGGACGTTGACGCGATCGAGACGCACGACTGCTTCACGACCTCGCACTACATGGCGATCGACCACTTCGGCATGACCGAGCCGGGGCGCTCGTTCGAGGCGATCGAGGACGGCGTGATCGACTTCGAGGGCAAGCTGCCGATGAACCCGTCGGGCGGCCTGATCGGCGGCGGACACCCCGTTGGGGCGACCGGCGTGCGCCAGGCGCTCGACGCCTACCGACAGGTCACGGGCACGGCCGGGGACTATCAGGTGCCCGACGCGCGCCGGGTGGCGACGCTGAACATCGGTGGGTCCGGGACGACCTCGGTCTCGCTGGTGATCGGTCGCTAGGCGGGCGGGTTGTCGCGGAACGCGAGGGCCGATGTTGCGCGCCGGTAGACCGACGTGTCACCCACCTTGGTTGAGGTCTGCCAGGCGCTACGCGGACGCCGCTCCCGCAAGCGTGGCGTGGTGCATGCGTAAAGACTCGCCGGGGTCGCAGGCGACGCCGCGCGGCATCTGGTCACGGATCGCGGGCGTGACAGAACGAGAATCGAGCGCAGGTCCGCGATCAGCGGAGTTTACGTACGCGGCAAGCCACATCCTGTACATTGCGGGCTAGTCAAACGGCGAGAGTTCTGCGATGCTTCCGGCGAGATGGCCGGAGTCGACAGCACAGGAAAGAGAATGGAGCGACGGATGAGTAAGCCTCGATTGATGGCGGTCGTTGGAGCGATGCTGGCTGCGCTGTTGATCAGCGCCGTCGCTCTCGCACAGACGCCCGTTCACACCTTCTTCGGATTGAGCGGTAACACCACCGTCGACGGCGAAGCTGCCGACGGCGCAACCGTCGTGGCCTGGGTCGGCGGCGAAGAGGTCGGCACGGCGACGCTCGACGCCAGCGGCGAATGGTCAATCGAAGTCGAGGGCGGCACGATGGGTGTGTCGTTCTCGGTCAACGGGATGGCGGCTGAAGGCAGCTACGACGCAGCGGCCGGCGGCTTTACGGGCTTGACGCTCGCAGTCTCGACGCCTGTCGAGGAGCCTGAGGGCGACCTTGAGGGCGACGACGACGCCATGACTGGCGACGACGACGCCATGACTGGCGACGACGACGCCATGACTGGCGACGATGACGCCATGACGGGCGACGATGACGCCATGACGGGCGACGATGACGCCATGACGGGCGACGATGACGCCATGACGGGCGACGATGACGCCATGACGGGCGACGATGACGCCATGACTGGCGACGATGACGCCATGACCGGCGACGATGACGCCATGACCGGCGACGATGACGCCATGACGGGCGACGATGACGCCATGACTGGCGACGATGACGCCATGACCGGCGACGATGACGCCATGACCGGCGACGACGACGCCACGGACGAGGAAACCATGATGCCGAGCACCGGCACCGGCGGCCTGGCTGACAGCAGCGGCTCGAACAGCTGGGCCTTCGGCCTGGCTGGCGCGCTGGCGCTGACCGCACTGCTGGGCGGCGTTGCCATCCGGCGTCGCGTGCAGAGCTAGACCCCCAGGGGTACAGCTCAACTCGACCCAACAGGATCGAGCTGACGAGGGCGGGGCTTCGGCTCCGCCCTCTTTGCGTCTCCGCGCTTAACGCGCACCTGACGTGGCTTCGACCGGGTTCCGTGCAGCTTTCGCGGCGGTGTTACGCAGATCGCGCGGTGAACATCAACGTCGCGTAAACCGCTGCCGCAGGGCCGGCGTGAGGCTCGGAGTCCGCACATACACTGGAAACGCGATGGCGGAGTGGCCACGGTGGCGGAGAGGTCGGCGACGATGGCTACGCGTCTGCTCGGCGCGCTCGCGCTGGCGGCGGCCTTCGCGCTCACTCTGGTGGCCGCCGGCTGGATTGCCGGCCTGCCCATCCCATTGGCGACCGCCCAGGTTGATCAGCTCGAAATCACCGCCAGCCGAAGCAGCGCGTCGGCCGATGACGGGCGCGTCGAGATCACCGTCAGGCTGCCGACCGCGCGCGGGGTCACGCCGCCCTCGGTGACGCTCACGACCGACCTCGGCGCGTTCGGCGCGGACTCGGGGCCGGCGCGCGTCGTAGTCAGCCCCAGCGCGAGCGCCGAGGGCGCCGGACTACAGGCGTCAGTCGTGCTCGTCGGCGACGGGCGGGCGGGCATCGCTGCGGTCACGGCGCGTTCGGGGACGATGGTGGCGGCTGTCACAGTGACCTTCATCGGGGCGCCGGCCGAAATCACAATCCTTCGACCGGTGTCCGCCGGACCGCTCAGTGCGGCGCGCTCCCACGTGGTGCAGGTCGACGTGCGCGACAGCTTGGGACGGCTGGTGCCGGGCGCTCCGGTGCGGCTCGAGGCGTTGGGCGCGGAGGGCGCCACGGCGTCCACGCTGCGCGGACCGTCGGGCAGCGTGGGCTCGCTGATCGCGCTGCGCGCCTCGGATAGCGGGCGCGCCAGCGCTTCGCTGACCGCGCCGGCCGGGTCGCTGCTGCTGCGCGCGGTGAGCGGCGACGCCGTGGCGTCCTCACAACTGACGTTCCACGGCGAGGTGGCGAGCCTGAGCACCTGGGCGCTGAACCCGGTGCTGGAGCGGGGCGTCGAGGGCGGCTCCGCGATTGTGCTGGCGCGCCTGCACGACGCCGACGGTCGGGCCGTGCCGCGCGAAACGATCTCGCTCAGCACCGCAGCGGGGTCGGGCGTGACCCTGACTGCGGACGGTGATCCGGCGTCGCTGGTCACAGACGCGGGCGGCCAGGTGGTTGTGCGCGTCAGCGCGTCGTCGGCGCAATCCGGCGACTACTGGATCCAGGCGCAGTACCAGGCCAGTGGACTGAGCGCTATCGCTCACGTCACGGTGGTCGGCGCCCCTTCCGCGATCTACATCACGGCGACGCCGATCCCCGCGCTGGAGGAAGCGCAGGCCAACGCGCAGGAGTACGTGTTGCGTGCGGAGGTGGTCGATCCGACAGGCCGCGGGGTGGCGGTGGGCTACTCCGTGCGATGGCGCATCGCCGTCGAGGGCGGGACCGTAGAGCTGGACGACGAATCGTCGCCGGTGCTGCGTGGAGTCGCCACGACGCTGCTGCGGATGGAGGACGCGGGACCAGCGCCGGTGCTGCATGCCTCGTTGATCGAGACGCCGGCGGTGCAGACGCAGGGCCTGCTGGCGGATGTGGCGGCGGCCGGACTGCCGCTGCGGGCGGGGCTCAATTCGATCACCTGGGTGGGGGCGCCGAAGTCGGTCGCCAATGCGATGGCGCCGATCGCGCATCTGGATGTGACAGTCTGGCGCGCGCGTAGCGACGACACCGGTTGGGACACGTTCACGACGGTGGCGGAGGGTGTGAGCGATGACTTCGAGCTGATCACCGGCGACCGGCTGCACGTTCGGGTCTCTGCGGCGGCGCGCTTGCCTGGGGCGGCACGCTGAGCCTGCGTGTGCGGACGCCGCTGCTCGCGTCACTGCTTGGCGCGATCCTCGTCGCGCTTCTGACGCTCCTGACGTTTGTGGGCGATGCGTCGGCGCAAGCTGAACAGCACATCTGGCTGGTCACTACGAGTGAGGATCCGGGGCCCGACGAGTGCGGCCTGGTCTGCAGCCTGCGGGCGGCGATCTCCGCCGCGAATGAGTCGAACGGGCCCGACCTGATCCACTTCGACATCGGCGGTTCCACGACGATCAGCCCCCAGCGGCCGCTTCCGGCGCTGAGCGACGACGCGATCGAGATCGACGGCCGCACCCAGCGCGGCTGGTCGTCGGGCCGCCCGCCCGTGATCTATCTGGATGGGCGTCGAGCCGGGCCGAACGCGGCGGGGATCATCGTGACCGCAGCCGACGCGGAAGTTCGCGGCCTGGGCATCGGCGGCTTCGCTCGCTACGGGATCGGAGTGCTGGGCGCGGCCGCGTTGCGGGCAGTCGTCGAGGCGAACTGGATTGGGATGAGCGCCGACGGCCGATCGGCGGCGCCCAATCGGCTCAGCGGCGTGGCCGTGCTGGGCGGGGCCGCGGATGCGCAAATCGGCGGAGCGTGCGAGGGCTGTGGCAACCGGATCGCCGGCAACAGCAGTCCGGGACAGACGGGCCACGGCGTGGTGATCGGCGGCGGCGGGACGACCGGGGCGCTGGTCGTGGGCAACGTGATCGGGCTCGACCGCGATGACGCCGCGCTGCCCAACGACGACGGCGTGCTGGTCGTCGATGCGGCGCAGGCTGAGGTGCGCGGCAACGTGATCTGCGCCAGCCGCGTGGCGGGCGTGGAGGTGCGCGAGACGGGCGTGCCGAGCTCGATCGACGACAACTGGATCGGCGTGACCAGAAGTGGCGTGGGCGTCGGGAACGATGTGGGAATCTTCCTCGGCCCCGGCGCGGCGCGGATCACGGTGGGTGCGCGGGAGCGCAACGTGGTCGCCGGAAATCGGGTCGGCATCGCGGTCGAGCAGGGCGCGCGCGAGGTGCTGGTCCGCAATAACTGGGTCGGCCTCGTGCCCACGACTGGCCGTCTGCAAGACGCGCTGGGGATGCCGAATCGGGAGAAGGGCATCTCGGTGATCGCGGGAGCCGCGGAGGTGCGGCTGTTCGGGAATCGGGTGCTGGCGGGCGAGCGCGGAATCGTGGTGGCGGGCGCCGGCACGACCCACATCAGCATGCAGCGCAATGTGGTGGCGTCGCAGGGTCAGGGTCTGGTCGGCATCGAGGTGCGTGAGGCGCACTTCGTCACGCTGGGCGGCGAGCTCGGGCTTGGGAACTCGATCGCCGGCGTGCAGGTCGGCATCTTGCTGGTCGACGTGGAGGAGGCAGTCGTGGCCGACAACTCGATCGGCCGCGATGTCGCCCGGGTTGGTTTCGGCGCGGCGCTGGAGACCCGGGTGGGGATCGAGCTTGGCGTCGGTGTGCGCGCGGCGACCGTTGAGCGGAACACTCTGGGAGGGATCGACGGTCCGGCGATCGCGGTGACGGGGCGGAACGCGAGAGACAACCGATTCACGCGCAACGTCTTCGGGACGAACGCGGGCCTCGACATCGATCTGGGCGGCGACGGACCGACGCCGAACGACGAGGGCGACCGCGACTCCGGGCCGCACGGCCTGCTGAACACGCCGGTGATTGAGAGTTACCAGATTGAGCGAGAAGCCTCAGGGCGCCTGCGAAGCGTCATCCGCGGGCGCGGCTTGCCCGGCGCGACGGTGGAGGTCTACTCCTCAGATTCCCAGCAGCGGACGTTCCTGGCGCGTGGCGGAGTGGGCGCCGACGGCAGGTTCGAGGCCGTGTCGGTAGTGGTGCCCGTGGGCGAGGTGCGAGCGATCAACGTCGCCAACGTCGGCGGGACGTCGGAGTTCTCGGCGCCGTTCCCGGCGCCGGCGCGGCAGTATGTGGCCGAGGGTCAGCAGTGGCTGGCGATCGTCGGCTACGAGCAGCCGGTCGCCGACGCGTTCGAACAGCTCGGGTCCAGCCTCGAAGTCGTCTGGCATTTGGATCCGGTCGCTCGCAGGTGGCTGTACTGGTCGCCGCGCGCACCGATGGCCCTCGCGACGCTGCGGACCGTGCAGGGCGGTGATGTGGTGCTGGTGGGATTCGGACGAAATCCGCCGCGCAGCTATTTCTCTGCCACGTCACTCGACAGCGATGGCGCGGCGATCCGACTGGTTCGGGGGCAGAACCTGGTCAGCTGGACGGGCGGATGGGAGTCGGCGCGCGCCGCGCTCGAGCGGCTGGAGGCTGAGCAGCCAGGGCTGGTCGGGCGCGTGTGGCAGTGGGACACGAGCGACCCCAGGGCGCTGCGCTGGCGCTTGATTTGGCCGGTGGAGAGGGCCGATTGGGACCCGGGAGTGTGGGCGGCGCCGGTGTTGACGGTGACCGCGACGCGCGACGGAGTCTGGCGCCAGGGCGAGTAGCGCGACGCTGACGGGGCCGCTCTGTCATCTGGTCAGCACCCGCGAGCGGGCACGACTTGTGTATCGAACTTATGTTCGACTAGGATTCGGTATGGCAATTTTTAGTGAGCCCCTGATTCCCGACCAGATTCACCGCGCGGCCGATCTGAGCGACGACCTGATACTCGATGGCATGCTTGCGATGACCCGCGACGGCGGCACGCCGCCGGCGGTGCGGCTGCGCGCCTGGGAGCTGCTGGCCAAGACGCGAGGCCTGTTCAGCGATCGGAAGCAGGAGCCGACGATCAACATCGCGCAGCTGACGCCTCCGCTCAACGGCGACCCCACGCAGCGAACGGAGGGCGGCGATGACCACAACAACTGACGCTCCGAAGCTCACCGCGGAGGAGCTTGCACTTGCCTTCAACCCGACGAGCCGCCAGCTGGCGTTGTGGGAGGCCGTGGCGGCGACGCCGCGCGACGGCCTGTCGATCGTGGGTTACGGCGGGGCGATGGGCGGCGGCAAGACGCGGGCGCTGGCGGAGCTCGCCTTCTCGACCGCGCTCGCCTTCCCCGGCACGCGGATTCTGATCGCGCGATTGCGCTACAGCGACCTGATCTCGACGACGATGGCCGAGTTCATGCGGCGCTGCCCACCTGGCGCGATCCTTAGCCGTCGCCAGTCGCCGCCGGAGTCGGTCACGCTGCATCGCACCGGCAGTGGTCAGCGAGCGCACTCGACGGTCCACTTCCGGCACCTGACCGACTGGAGCGGGCTCGGCTCGCAGGAGTACGGCGCGGTGTTCGTCGACGAGGCGGGCGAGGTGCCCGAAGACGCGGCGCGGATGCTGCTGACACGGCTGCGCCACCCGGCGCAGACGAAGCGCTACTTCGTGGCGGCCAGCAATCCGTGGCCGGGCTGGTTCGAGCGCTGGTTCATTCGCCGTGAGCTGCCGGTTGACGGGCTGGACGAGGCGGGTGTGCGGCTGGAGTTCATCCCTGCGCGAATTCGCGACAATCCCTGGCTGCCGCCCAACTACGAGGCGGCCCAACGCCTGCTGCTGCCCGACGACTGGGTTGACCGCTTCGTGGAGGGCAAGTTTGACTCCTTCCTCGGGCTGGTCTACGGGCGCTTCGACCGAGTGGGCCACCGCTGGGAGGGCGAGCTGCCGCCCTTCGCCCGCTACGTCGGCGGCCTCGACTTCGGCGGGCCCGCCGAGCACCATCACATGACGGCGGGCATCCTCGCCGGCCTGACCGACATGCGCGCCGATTGCGGGCCCGATGTGCTGATCCGGCTCGACGAGTTCGAGGATCGCGGTTCGGCCGTGTTCGAGCGTCTGGAGCGTTGGATGCGCCACTGGCAACAGCGCCTGCGCAGCCGCATCCACTGGCGCGCCGACCGCAGCCAGATGGCCTGGATCGACTCGATCGCGCGTCGGGGCGCGACGGTGAACCCGTCGCACGGCGGCCCGCACAGCGTCAACGCGGGCATCGACCTGGTGCAGCGGAGGCTGAAGTGGGGTGAGGCCGGCCGGCCGCGCTCGTACTACGTGGCGACGATGCGTCAGTTCCCGGAGCGGATGGCGACCTATCACTGGGCTCCACCGACTGAGCAGGACGGACCGACCCCGACGGTCGTGAAGCGCGACGACGACCTGATGGACGCCGACCGCTACATGCACGAGGAGGCGGAGCGCGGGCGGCTGCGCGGCGGGATGCGTGCGAGCGTGCCGCTGCAGACGCGCCGATGACGAATCAAGCCGACCAAGCCGAATCTCAGCCCGCCGGGCTGGCAACAGAGCGAAGGAGCGGAGCGTGAGCAAGATGACACCAAACCAGTACGCATCAGCGGCGATCAGGGCGACGTGCCCGAACTGTGGTCGCTTCCTCGGCCGGATCGCCGGCGCAGCCGAGTTCCCGCCCTGCCACAACTGCGGCTGGCAGACCACGCTCGCCCCACCACGCCGCTGACCGTGCCGCTTGGTACATTTCCCGGGTAGGAGGGCCGAGATGGAGGAGCAGGGCTACGCAATGGGCAAGGGGGTGCTGCCGACGAGCATCGTGACCCGGCTGTCGGGCGTGAGCGCGGCGCGGCTGCTGCGCTGGCGGCGGCTGGGGGTGATTCGGGCGAGCGTCGTCAGCGGCCGGCGCGGCGTGCCGATCGTCTACAGCTGGGCTGACTATCAGCGGATCCGAGCGGTCGCCGCGCTCGTTCGGGCTGGCGTCTCTCCCAGTGCGCTGCCGGTTGCGGCCGAGCTGCTCGATCAGGACGCACCGAACTGGTGCTCATGCCTCCTCACCGACCGCGAGCGTGACGCGGCTGAGCGCGTCGTCGGCAACCAGGCAGTCGCTGGCCTTGACCGACTGTGGAGCAGCTCGCCGCTCGGCGAACTCGGAGCGTTCGCGGACGCAGTGAACATGGACCCGCGGATCCGCTCCGGCTGGCCCGTGGTGAGCGGCACGCGTATTCCGACGCCGATCGTCTACGGGATGCACCTCGGCGGCGAGTCCGTCGCCGATCTCGCACGCGAGTACGAGATACCCGCTCGCAAGGTTCAGAGGGTGATCGAGTTCGAGCAAGCCCTGTGGGGAGCGATCAGCGTGGCGCATGCGCCTGCTGCTGGATGAAGGGGTGGCTACCCTCGCCGCACACGCTCTGGTGAGGCGAGGTCATGTTGCGGATCTAGCGGTCCGGATCGGGCTCGGAGCCGCGCCGGATGAGCAGGTGATCGAACGCGCGGGCGAGTATGATGCGCTCGTCACGTTGGACATCTTTCGCCAGGAAGACGAGTTCCGCGCGGCGTGTCTGGCGATGCTCGGCGGCCTCCGCATCGTTCGGGTGCGGCAGCGCATCATCCTCTCGCCTGAGGATCACCGCCGAGCCGTACTGATCGCCCTCAATCCGCTCGCCGCGTCGCTGCGTGACGACGATGGTGTGAGGCTGATCATCGTTGATCCTGACGATGGCTCGTTACGGACGACCGATCGCGACGGGGTCGCGGCGATGCTGCTTGAGCGGGGCTGAACGGGAGGCGGCGTTAGACTCGCGCGCATGAGTGGGCCGCTTGACGGGGTGCGAGTGCTGGACCTCGGGCAGGGGGTGGCGGGCTGCTATGCGACCAAGCTGTTTGCTGATTTCGGGGCGGAGGTGGTCAAGGTCGAGCCGCCCGCCGGTGATCCGCTGCGAGCGCAGGGTCCCTTCAAAGACGACGTGGCAGGGCCCGAGCGCTCGGGCACGTTCTTCTGGTTCAATACCAACAAACGCGGCGTCGTGATCGACCTGACCGCTGACGGGGCGGGCGATGTGTTCGACCGGCTCGCGGAGTGGTGCGATGTGGTGGTCGAGACGGGCCGGCCGGGCGAGCTGGAGGCTCTGGGGCTCGGCTGGGAGCGGATTCAGGCGCTCAAGCCGAGCGTCTCGCTGGTTTCGATCACGCCGTTCGGGCAGGAGAGTCCCTACCGCGACTACCAGGTGTCGGACCTGGTCCTCTACGGGTTCGCGGGCGAGATGTACACGATTGGCACGCAGGATCGCGCGCCGGTCAAGATGTATGGGACCGCCTCGCTGGTCGAGTCGGGCGCGGCCGCGGCGACGGCAGTGCTGGCCGCGGTGACGGTCTCAGAGCTGCAGGGGATCGGGCAGCAGGTCGATTTCGCGATGGCCGACGCGCAGTTCAACGGCGTGGACCGTCGGCACGCGACGACGATGGGCTGGGAGTTCGCGGGGCGTCAGTCGCTACGGCCGCCCGGACCCGCGGCGGGGATGCTGGCCGGCGTCTATCCCTGCGCCGATGGCTACGTCGAGTTCTCGGGCGCCGCGATCCGGATCGACCGCTTCGACCAGATGATGGGCAGCCCGGCCTGGTTTCAGGACCCAAAGTGGTGGCAGCCCGGCGTGGGAGCGCGCGTCGAGCTGCTCGACGAGTTCAACGTGAACTTCCTGCCCTGGCTGCTGGAGCGGGGCAAGCGCGAGATCTGGACAGCGGCGCGCGCGGCGAAAGTGCTCTGCGCGCCGCTGCTGACCATCGATGAGCTGTTCGACGACGACCACTTCGCGCAGCGCGGCTTCTGGCAGACCGTTGAGCACGAGGAGCTCGGGGAGTTCCGGATGCCGGGGCGGCCGTTCACGATGCGCGCCTCGCCGTGGTCGCTGCGGCGTGGAGCGCCGCGCCTCGGCGAGCACACCGCGGAGGTGCTCGGCGAGTGCGGCTACAGCACCGATCAGATCGCCGAGCTGCGGGCGGCGGAGGTGGTCGCATGACGACGATCAAGCCGCTCGCCGGCGTGAGGATCATCGACCTCACGGTGGTCTGGGCGGGCACGTTCGGGGCGACGCTGCTGGCCGACCTCGGCGCCGAGGTGATCAAGGTCGAGAACATCCACGTCTGGCAGCCGATGACGCGCGGCGCGGTGGCGCGTCCGTCGGCGGCCTCGATCGCTGCCGGCGCCGGCTGGGGGACGGGCTACCCGAACGGCGTGCCCGGCGAGCGGCCCTGGAACTACCCGCCGACGTTCGTGCAGATGTTCCGCAACAAGTATTCGGTCACGATCGACCTGCTCGGCGAGGGCGGTCGCGAGGTCTTCGGACGGCTGGTCGAGCGCTCCGACGCGCTGATTGAGAACAACGCGGTCGGCACGCTGGAGAAACTGGGCATCGGCCCCGATTTCCTGCGCTCGTATCGCGAGGACCTGATCGCGCTGCGGATGCCGGCCTACGGCGAAACGGGGCCGTACCGCGAGGCTCGCGCGCTGGGCGTGCATCTGGAGAGCGTGATGGGCCACACGCTGCTGCGCGGCTATCCCGACCTCGACCCGTCGTACATCACCTCGATCTTCTCCGGCGACTACGTGGCCGGCGCGCACGGGGCGTTTGCGATCATGGCGGCGCTCAGGCACCGCCGGCGCACCGGCGAGGGGCAGTTCATCGAGATGGCGCAGGCCGAATGCGCCGGCGGGATGCTGGCGCAGGCGCTGATGGACTACTCGCTGAACGGGCGCGTGCAGGAGCGCGTCGGCAACGGGTCGCTTGAGGATGATGTGCCCCACGGCGTCTACCCGGCTGACTCCGCAGGCGACGCGTCGGACGGCGGCGACCGCTGGATTTCGATCGCGGTGATGAGCGACCAGCAGTGGCTGGGTCTGCGCGCGGCGATCGGCGGACCCGAGTGGGCGATGGGGGCCGAGCTGGAGACGATTGAGGGCCGGCGCGCGGCTCGCGGGACGATCGACGCGCGGCTCGCAGAGTGGACCTCGCAGCTCGACGACTACGAGATGTTCCATCTGCTGCAGTCGCACGGCGTGCCCGCCGCGCCGGTGCTCGCGAGCTCACGCGTGCTCGACGACGCGCATGTGCAGGCGCGCGGGCTGAACGAGGAGCTGACGCTGGCCGACGGGGTTGGCCCGTTCCGCTTCAATCGGCCCTTCTACCGCTTCTCGGAGACGCCGCTCGACATCTACAAGCCGCCCGTGTCGCTGGGCGAGGACAATGAGTATGTCTACGGCGAGGTTCTCGGCTACTCGGCCGACGAGATCGCGGCGTTCGAGGCGGCCGGCCAGATCGGGCGCGACTACGACCCGGACATCCCCTGAGCGCCTTACAAGATTTTGCCGGAGTCTGAACACGGGGCGCGAACGGGCATTACACGCGCGGCTCAAATTGTGGTTCGAGGGGGCGGCAGCGGGCTGTCGCGCGGAGCAGAGGAGCGACCGTCATGAATGTGCGAGGGCTGGCCAGCCGGGCGAAGTCGGCGTGGTTTGATGGAGATTGTCAGACTGTGGTTGACCTCGTTGGCGTGTGCGACAGCGGCGGGGTTTAGGCCCCGTCGGGCGACCGGAAGGAGCGCGAGATGGAGACGATTCTGGTCGCCGATGACGAAGCCAACATCCGCGAACTGGTCACGCTGTACCTCGAAAAGGAGGGCTTCGGCGTGATCACCGCGTCCGACGGCCGGGCCGCGGTGAACAGCGCGCGCGAGTTTCAGCCCGACCTGATCGTGCTCGACCTGATGATGCCGGAGCTGAGCGGCTACGAGGTCTGCCGCGAGCTGCGCCGCGACTCCGACGTTCCGATCCTGATGCTCACGGCACGCGGCGACGATGTGGACCGGATCGTGGGCCTCGAACTCGGGGCCGACGACTACCTGGGCAAGCCCTTTCACCCGCGCGAACTGACCGCGCGGGTCAAGGCGATCCTGCGCCGCTCCGGCCCGGCCGCGCAACGCGAGACGGGCAGCGTCGTCGTCGGGCCGCTGAGCATCGACTGGCGTCGGCACGTGGTGACGCTCGACGGCGCAGAGCTGCGGCTGCGCAACAAGGAGTTCGATCTGCTGCGCCAGCTCGCCGAGCACGAGGGCATCGTGCTGAGCCGCGAGCAGCTGCTGGAGACGGTCTGGGGCTACGACTACTACGGCGAGACGCGCACCGTCGACGTGCACGTGAACCAGCTCCGGCGCAAGCTGGCGACCGACGCGATCGCGATCGAGACGGTGCGCGGCGTCGGTTACAAGCTGGTCCAGACGCCCGCCAGTTGAGCACTGTTGAGCAGTTGAGCGGCTGAAGCGATGCTGCGCGGGCTGTTCGATCGAGTTGAGCGGGCCAGCCTAGGGCTGCGCATCTTCCTGGCCTTCGTGCTGGTCGTTGGCTTGATGGTCGGCGTCGGCGCGTCGGTCTTCGTCAGCCTGCTGGGCGGCTACCGCGAGGCGATCGATCGCCAGGAGCTGCACTCGGTGGCCGACACGATCGCGATCGACATCGCGCGCGGTGTGAAGGAGGCGCAGCCGGCCGACGAGATCGCCGAGCTGATCCGCCGTCACGCCGAGAGCACGCACACGATCGTCTTTCTGCTCGACTCCAGCGGCGGCATCCTCGAGGGCTTCGAGCCCTACTCCGTGATGCGCGGGCACAGCCTGCCGATCACCTGGAAGATGGTCGCAGCCAACGAATCCAGCGATGGCTGGTTCCGCACCGACGTGGACTTCGACGGGGAACGCCAGCCGGTGATCTCGCGCGTCCTGGCTACGTTCGCAACGGGGCAGGGCGGCCGAGACGCGATCCTGCTGGCGGTTGGGTTCGCCGACGACCGACCGAACGCGGCGGTGGCCGATCTCGCCCCGCGGCTGCTGATGTCGGGGCTGGCGGGTCTGGTCGCCGCGGCGTTGCTCGCGCTGGTGCTCTCGCGCTCGCTGGTACGTCCACTGCGCGACCTCACGGGCGTCGTGGCGGAGTTCGGGCGCGGGCGTCAGGAGGTGCGCGCCGAAGCGGTCGGGCCGGCGCAGGTGCGCGAGCTGGCCGCGGCCTTCAACAGCATGGCCCAACGGGTCTCGGCCAACGAACGCGCGATGCGCGGCTTCATCGCCGACGTGAGCCACGAGCTGCGTACCCCGCTGACCTCGATCCGCGGCTTCACGCAGGCGCTGCTGGACGGCACGGTGACGGCGCCCGACAGTCAGCGCCACTCGCTCGAGGTGATCCAGCAGGAGGCCCGGCGGATGCTGCGGATGGTTGAGCAGATGCTCGATCTTTCGCGGCTCGAGGCGGGCGAGCAGCCGCTCGAGCTGAGCGACGTCTCGCCGAGCGAGCTGGTCGATCACGTCCACGAACTTTTCGGCCCGCGCGCCGAGGAGCGGGGCGTCGAGCTGCGCCGCAGCGTCGCGCCGACCGCCCCGCTCGTTCGCGCCGACCACGATCGGCTCGTGCAGGTGCTTTCGAATCTGGTCGAGAACGCCGTGCGCCACACCGAGGCCGGCTGGATCGAGCTACGGGCGTATCGTGACAACCAGCTGACCGCCGCGGGTGATGCGGGGAGTCTGGTGCTGGAGGTCGAAGACACCGGTGAAGGGATCGCGGCCGAGCGGCTGCCGCACCTGTTCGACCGGTTCTATCAGTCGCCCGACCGCAGCGGTCCGGGCGCGGGTCTGGGGCTGGCGATCAGCCAGGAGATCGTCCGCGCGCACGGCGGGGAGATCGGTGCGACGAGCGTTGAGGGCGAGGGCACGACGATCCGGATCCGGCTGCCGTCGAGCGCAGCGGGCGACGACGTAAATCGCGCGTAACCGCGATCGCCCACTCGACGCGCCCGCTGGCATAAAGGCCGTACAGTGCGATCGTGTGGCAGGGGGCTCCTCGGGCCGTTCGCGGCCTGTCTGTGGGCGCTGGATGACGAGTTTCATCCCATCACGGTGGGTACTTCTTGCGATGTTCAGCATCGCCGCGTTGGCGGTGGTTGCCGCGTGGGCGCTTAGTCCAATGCGGGTGGCGCACGCGGAGCAGCCGGGCGAGATCGAGCTGTCGATCACGCTGGCCAACGACTTCGACGGCGTCGTCCAGGCGGGCGACCGCGTGCAGGTGCGCGCGGAGCTGCGCTTCCTCGTCGAGCCGCAGGACCGCAACGGCGACGGCGAATACGACATCATCACGCACAACGAGCTGCTGCTCGGGCAACCGCTCGATTCGGCCCGCTCGTGGCTGCGACTTTCCGGCGGGTACGCGTGGGACGGCAGCGACTCCAACGCGTCCTTCCAGGAGCAGCTACAGCTCAACCTGAGCAACGAGGCGCCGGTCGGCAGCGATCTGGCGGCAGTCGATGCCCGCGACCTGGAGGACAGCACGGTCGCGACCGACGGCGAGACGATCGTCTTCGGCGCACCCAACGCGACGGTCGACGGCCTGGCGGCGGCGGGCGCGGTCTACGTGCTCGACCGCGACGGCGAGCTGCTGGCTCGCCTGACCTCGCCCAACGCGGCGGCGAACGCCCGCTTCGGTGCGGCAGTCGCTGTTGACGGCGGGACGATCGTCGTCGGCGCGCCGCAGGAGCCGACCCGCTACAACAACGCTGCGGCCGTCGCGACGGTCGGTGGCAAACAGGTCAGCCATGGGGGCGCGGTCTACGTCTTCGAGCGCCCGTCGCGCGGCTGGAAGTCGAACTCTTCGCCCCGCGCGACGATCGTGGGACACGTGAACGAGAGCAGGGCGCTGCCCGCCTCGCAACACTCCGAGGTCTTCGCTCGACAGCGCGTGGGCTCCAGCGTCGCGATCGAAGGTGACCTGCTGGTCGTGGGCGTGCCGGGCTTTTCGGCCTACCGCGTGCGCTCGGGCGGGATCGCCTACGCCGAGCGCGACGGCGCGGCGTTCATATTCACCAGACCGTCGGGAGGCTGGACGCACGTCTCGACAGCGGACGCGACCGCGGTGTTGGTCGCGCAAGACGGCGCCGATGACGACGAGCTGGGCGCGTCGGTCGACATCGCGCCGGGCGGTGGCTCGATCGTCGCGGGGGCGCCGGGTCAGGGCGGTGGCATGGGCGCCGCGTATCTGTTCATCCGACCAAACAGCGGTTGGAGCGGGATCGGGTCGCTGATCGGCGGGGCCTCGGCGGTGAAGCTGGTCGCGGACGAGGAAAACGACGGCGCGGGCTTCGGGTCCTCCGTCGCGGTCGAGGACAACACGGTCGTGGTGGCGGCGCCGCGCGCTGACTATCAGCTGCGCAGCGCGCACGGTGTGGCGTACGTCTTCAGGCGGCCATCCAGCGGCTGGACGCAGCTCGACGAGACCGATGTGGCGAGCACCGAGACGAGCCAGAGCGGCGTGCTGGGGCGATCCAGCCCCGGCGAGAAGGGCATCGAGTGGGCCAAACGAGTCGACATCAGCGGCACGCGCATCCTGGTGGCCGGCGAAGCGGGCGCGGTGCAGCTCTTCGAGCGCGCCTCGCGTAGCTGGTCGGGCAGGCTTCGCCCGACTCGCTCGATTAGCGAGACACGCACGCTGAACGGTCAGTCGCACGGCGACGGCACGACCTGCTCACAGGGCGCGTTGAGCGGCGAGCTGCTCGTTGCTTCGATCTGCAACAGCGGGCGCACGCTCGGCTTCGTAGTCGATCTGTCGGGGACGCAGCGCTACTACCTGCACTGCCTGAGCATTCCCTCAGACGGCGACAAGGAAGCGGTGGCGACCTGCGTCGTCTCGACCAGCTCAACGGGGCCCTCGGCGGCGCAGAACGCGGGCGCCGACCGCGCAGCGATCCTGCGCGCCTTCAACGCGTTGGCGCTGCCGACGGTGGTGATCCCGGAGGCAACGATCGACAGCGAGTTCACGATCACCGCTCAGTTCGCGACGGCCGACGGCGGACCGATCGTCGGCAGCTACCGCGTGTCCGATTCGAGCGGCGGCGGCTCGCGGACGCAGACCGTCAGCGGGGCCGCGCAGGTGTCTGAGGCGCTGCAGGTGGAGGTGGCGCAGGTTGATGAGGTGAACACGGTGAGCTTCGCGCCGGCAGTTCCGGGCAACGACTCGATCGACTCCGGCGGCGAGGCCGAGCTGGTGCTGAGCGTGCTGAACGACATCGGCTCGGGCAGCGACCCCTTGTCGCTGCTCTCGATCGTGCTCGTGACCACAGGCGGCAGTCTCACGGCGCCGGTGCGGGGTCCCGATTGCGCGATCACCTGCGTGCTCTTCGAGGACGACATCGAGCGTCTGAGGGGGATCGGAGACGGTACCGCGGGACGGATTTCGTTCACGCTGCAGGCGACCGAGGAGGCGGGCGCAGCGACCGTGCAGGCGCGCGTCATATCGAGCCTGGGCGAGCTGTTCGAACCGCCGACGCTGGCGTTCACGTTCACAGGCGAGCAGCAGCGGCTGGCGCTGGGCCCGGTGCCGGACTCGCTGCTGTATCGAGCCGCCGCCGGCGACGGCGATCAGATCCAGATCGATGTCACCGCAGTCAACACGAGCGGGCAGCCCACGATTCCCACGACCGACCTGACCGTGCGGATCACGGGGCCTGGCGGCGGGGAGATCACGGAGGGCGACATTCGTCGCTCGGTCGTGCGCGACGGCAGCCGCCGCTACGTGCAGCTCGAGACGACCGCCACGCGCGCGCTGGCGACGGGCCGCTACACGCTGCGCGTGAGCCGCGGCGCATCGGCCGCGACCCAGACCTTCATCGTGGCCGGCGAGGCCACGCGCATCTCGCTGCGGAGCGCGGCGGGCTCCGACGTCGCGGCGGGTCAGATCGTCAGCCTGACCGCGACGCTGACCGACCGCGATGGCCAGCCGGCGCCCGACACGGATGTGAGTTTCGAGGTCCGCACGGTCGGCGGCTCGCCGGCGCTGATCTCCGCACAGTCGAGCGCCCGCTCGCGGGCCGGGACGGCAAGGATCACCTACTTCGCCGCGGGCAACGGCCAGACGGTGATCCGTGCGGTCGCGGGCCGCGCCAGCGGCACGGCGGTGCTGAACGTCGACGCCAACGGGCAGGCGAGCGAGGTGTCGTTGGGCGGGCTGACATCGACCGCGCCATACTCGTTCGCGGCCTGGACCGGTAGCGAGACCATCCGCGCCTCGACGCTGCTTGGCCGACTCTCCGGCGTCCGCGCGCTGCTGCTGCTGAGCGGCGACGCCTGGACCGGGTTCGGCGTGGCCGGCGGTCAGATCGTCCCCGGCTCGGTCAACTTCAGCGCTCGCTACGGCGACATCCTCTGGCTGGTTGAGTAGGCGACAGCTCGGCGTCATGCTGGCGATAGGCCCCGCGATATGCTGCCGGCGATGGACCCTCGTCAGCAGCTCACCTGGATTGGCGCGCGGCTCGCGGCCGACGCGCTGAGTTCGCACCACGCGATCGACGCCGAATACGACGCGCCGGCCGCGGCGGCGACGCAGACGGCGTTTCGCGCCGGCGGGCTCGACGGCGTCGCGGCGGTGTCGCCGCTCTTTCCGATCGAGGCCGACGGCGAGACGATGCGGCGCAAGGCGGAGCTCGAAGAGCGGCTGCACGCTTACGGGGCGCGCGACCTCGTGCTCTGGGCGCCGCCGGGCGCACGCCTGCCCGACGACGCCGACGGGACGGCCGGCCAGGTCGTGGCGGCCGCCTCGGAGCTGCCCGAGGGTGGGCGCGGCGAGGTCGCGTTTGCGGTCAAGGTCGGTATCCGCAAGACGGGCGCCGACGGCTCGTACATGAGCGTGCTGGGCGGGCTCTCGCATCACTGGGCGAAGTTCACGACGCAGGTGATGGGTGAGTATCAGCTCGACAGCACGGCGATCCACCGCCTTCCGGAGGACCCCGAGAAGATCACGCAGCTCGTCGATTTCCTCGTGCTGGTCGCCAACGGGCTGCGCAAGGCGGGGGCGACCACGACGGTCAACAGCGAGGATGTCTGGACGATCCAGCGCATCCCCGGCCTCGAAGAGCCGATCGTGGTGGCGGCCGCGCCCGACGCGATGGTCGATGGCCGGGCCGTGCGCCGGTTCATGCGGCGTGGGCTGCGCGAGGCCGGCGCGGAGATTGACCCAGGCGCGCAGGTGCGGGTGCACGTGCTGGTCGGCCTGGTGTCGCAGCTCGAGACCGAGACGGCGACGATCGCGCTGCGCGGGATGGACGCGATGCTGGTCGGCGGCTGGGACTTCATCGGGCTCGGCGCGGATGGTCAGCTGCGGCCGTTGTTGGGGCCGGCGCCGCCGCTGGTGTAGGTCACGGAACCGCTTGGACGTTCGCGCAGGCTCGGGACCGGTTGGTCGCTGAGTCGAACGGGGTGTGGCGGCCCGATCGCCCCAGGAATCCTCTGAACAAGTCGGATCCCCTCTCCCCCCGCTCTGCGGGGGGAGATGTCACGGAGTGACAGAGGGGGGCTCCGCCGCTTGGCCAGCTACGGGCACGCCGGTGAGTCGTACCGCAGCCCCCCTCTGCCTTCGGCATCTCCCCCCGCTTTGCGGGGGGAGAGGGGACCCGGATTCCGCTGACCACTCAATGTGGTCAGCGGGAGGGTAGTTAATCGGAGTTTTCGGGGCGGCTCTTCATGCCCGGCGTTGGCCGGCTCAGGCGCGCTCGAGGATCGTGACGCGGCCGGCGGCGCCGTCCACCTCGATCCGGTCGCCGCTGCGGATCGACTCGGTGGCGTGCTGCACGTTGACCACGGCGGGGATGCCGTATTCGCGCGCAACGACAGCACCGTGCGAGAGCATCCCGCCGATCTCGGTCACGACGGCTGCCGCGAGCGGGAAGATCGGCGTCCAGCCGGGGTCGGTGAAGCGAGCGACGAGGATTTCGCCGGCTGCGAGCTGACGGCCCTCGGCGGGCGTGGTCGCCACGCGGGCCGTGCCCGTCGCCGTGCCGGTCGACGCCGCGATGCCGTACATCGTCCCTGGGCGATCGGCCCGGGGCTTGGCCGCATCCGGCTGCTCGATTGGCGCGCCGTGCGGGTCGCGAACCGGCGCCGCCGGGCGGGCCGCCCACTGCTCGTACTGCTGGCGGCGGCGGCGGATGCGGCTGCGCATCCGGCCGACCAGCGGCTCGTCGTTGATCCGCCGGCGCAGAACCAGCGTTTCGTCGCTGAGCAGCCAGAAGATGTCCTGTGGGTCCTCAAGCGCACCGTGCGCGTGCCAGCGTCGTCCGAGCTCGAGATAGATGCGGCGCTGCTCGAGGTTGAGCTGCAGGAAGACGTATTTGGGATTTTCGCGCAGCGGTTGCATCGCCTGCGCTTCGTGCATCTGAGCGCGGAAGAACCACCAGCGCAGCGGCAGCAGGCGCTCGATCAAGCGCGACGTGAGCGCCCGTTTGGCCTCGCGCTCGGCCTCCTTGCGTGCCGTCACCTGGCGCTCGTGCAGCTGATCGGCGCTCGACTGCTGAGGGTTTGCCACATAACTCTGGAAGGTCGCCAGCAGCAGTTCGGGCCGTTCAACCCAGCGCGGCTCCGAGAGCTCCAGCTCCGTGGCGGCGCGGTGGCCGTGCTGCTCGAGGAACTGGTTGAGTCCCGTGGCGAGCCAGGCCGTCACCGGATCGGCAGTCAGCGTCTCAAGCAGTTGCTCGGGCGCTGCTGCGGCGACGACCGCCGCGGTGGTGGCATCCTTCGCCGCGCGGTCGGCCAGCTGCCAGAGCTCGAGGTTGCTCTCGGCCGTGAGCACGCCGGGTATGCCCTGGAGCAGGCGCAGCGCCAGCTCCCGATTGCCGACCCAGGACTCCGAGAGCCACAGCAGCATCTGGATCTGCCCGAAGGTCGCGGTCTGGCACTCCATCAGGTACTCGACGAACTCGGCCGAAAACTGGCCGGACGAGACGACGGAGAGCAGCAGCTCACGATCGCTGCGCTCGTTGAGGTCGAGCGCACGCAGCGCATCGCGCTCGGCGAGCGCCCGCGCCCGCTCGGCCTCCCAGCGGTGGCGAAGCGCTCGTTGCTTGCGCACGCGGCCCAGGAGGAACGGCAGGTTGGCGAGCATGCGGCGGTAGTTGACCCGCTCGGTGACGGGTTGGCTCGCCTCGGGTCCGCCCATCGCCAGCAGGAAATGGCTCGTGAGCAGGCCGAGTCGCTCGGTGATCAGCTCGAGCATCAGGCCGACGTTGAAATAGACGTAGCCGTCGTACAGCGCGACGAAGCGGCGACCTTCGGTCAGGTGCTCCCAGGGCGCGTGGAAGCCGTTGTCGAGCGCGTCGCCCATCAACGACCAGGTCAGCGGCGTCATCACGACGGGCAGCACCTCGCCGGCGTTGGCGCGTGACCATTGGTCGCGATCGTGCTCTTCGCTCTCGACGTGCCCCCAGGGCAGGGGTAGGTCGAGCGGCTCGAGCGACTCGAAGTCGACTTCCTCATGCTCAGCGCTCCAGCGCAGCTGGCCGGGCTGGCCGAGGTCGTGCTCGAGCGCGATCACGCGATCGCGGATCTGCTCGATCACATGCTCGTCGTGTTCGCCCAAGTCTTCGACTGGCCCCCGCCGTGGCACGAGCAGATGGTCCTGCAGGTCGAAGTCGACGCGCGTGGCCCACATCAGGGCCCCATCGGGATCCTCAGAGAAAGCGGAACCGTGCACGATGCTCATAGCCGCAGTCTACTTATCTTGCAACTGCAATACGTGGCCGAGAGATGGGCTCGCCATGGCGCGCGCTCGCCCCGGTCGCAGTCGCCAGCGAGGATGTTGATGATCGATTCCGATGCACTCGCTCTCGGTAAGGCGCCGCCCGAGTTGTTGGCCGCGCTCGCCGGAGCAGCTGATCGCGATCTGTTGCAGGGCCCCGGGATCGGGCGCGACGCGGCGATCATCGACTGGGGTGATCGGGCGCTGGTTGCGACGGCCGATCCGATCACGTTCGTCGACAGCGGGGCGGCGCGCCTGGCCGCGGCGATCAATGCGAACGACATCCTGGCCGTTGGCGCCGAGCCACGCTGGTTGTTGGCGACCGTGCTCGCGCCGGTCGGCACGTCGCGCTCGGAACTGCGCGAGTTGTTGGACTCGCTCCGCGAGGCGTGCGATGAAGCGCAGATCGCGCTCGTCGGCGGCCACACGGAGGTGACCGATGCGGTCACGCGGACCGTCGTTTCGTGTGCGCTGATCGGGGTCGCGCCGCGCGGCGAGATCGTGCCGTCGGACGGGGCGCAGGCCGGCGATTTCGTCCTCCAGGCGGGGTCGGCGGCGGTCGAAGGCACGGCGCTGCTCGGTCATCCGCAGCTGCTCGATGAACCCGGCGTCAGCATCGCCGCGGCGGCCCGAGCCTTGCGCGGCATTGCGGGGGTACACGCGATGCACGACGTGACGGAGGGCGGGATCGCGACGGCGGCCGCCGAGTTGGCCGAGGCGGCCGGGCTGGGTGTCGAGCTGCGCCTCGAGGCGATCGACTGGCTGGCCGAGACGCTGGACGTATGCGCGGAGCGCGGCCTCGACCCCCTGGGCCTGTTGGGGTCGGGGACGCTGCTGGCGTCCGTCGCGCCCGGCGCGGTTGATGCCGGGCTGGCCGCGCTGTCGCGCGCCGGTGTGCGGAGCGCCGTGGTGGGGCGGATCGTGGGAGAGCCGGCTGCGACCCTGGTTGACGGCGCGGCGAGGCGGCCGCTACCGCGCTTCGCACAGGACGAAGCGTTACGCGCGCTGGCGGCGGACCGCGCCACGGGCCCGATCTGAGCGTCTTCGCGGTGGGCCATGGTCGGCTGCCGACGGCAGACGAGCGCGCGTAACCGAGCAGGGCGACCCGCTATCATCTGGCGAGCCACGCGACGCCTACGCATCCCCGCTGCGACCGGGCGAGGCGCAGTAATTCGGTGGCGAACCGCCGCCCGATCGCCGAGAGGGGGACCGCGTGACAGCTTCGCCTGCATCATTGACCGCATCACTGCCCGCAACGGTGGGTCAGCTTCGGGAATCCGGGTATCAGACGAAATCCGTCCGCGACGAGATTCGCGACAACCTGATCGAGCGGCTCGGCACCGGCGAGCCGATGTTCCCCGGGATCATGGGCTACGAGGACACGGTCGAGCCCGCGCTGCAAAACGCGCTGTTGGCCGGGCAGGACGTGATCTTTCTGGGCGAGCGCGGCCAGGCCAAGAGCCGGATGATTCGCCAGCTCGTGGGCCTGCTCGACGAGCAGATCCCGGTGCTCGATGACGTTGAGATCTTCGAGGACCCGCTCGCCCCGATCAGCGTCGAGGGCCGCGCCAAGATCGCCGAATTCGGCGACGATGCCGCGGTTCGCTGGATCGACCGCGACCAGCGCTACGCCGAGAAGCTGGCCACGCCCGATATCACGATCGCCGACCTGATCGGCGAGATTGACCCGATCAAGATCGCCGAGGGGCGCTACCTCTCGGACGAACTCACGATTCACTTCGGCCTCGTGCCGCGCACGAACCGCGGCATCTTCTGCATCAACGAGCTGCCCGACCTTGCCGAGCGCATCCAGGTGGGCCTGTTGAACATCATGGAGGAGCGCGACGTCCAGATTCGCGGCTTCCGCGTGCGGCTGCCGCTCGATGTGCTGGTCGTGGCCTCGGCGAACCCGGAGGATTACACCAACCGCGGGCGGATCATCACGCCGCTCAAGGACCGCTACGGCGCGCAGATTCGCACCCACTACCCCGAGGAGCTGGAGACCGAGATTTCGATCGCGCTGCAGGAGTCGCGGCCGATCGGCGCCGCCGGGCGCACGGTCACCTGCCCGCGCTACATGGAGGAGATCGTGGCTGAGGTGACGCGCTTCGCGCGCCGCAGCCCCGATGTCAGCCAACGCTCGGGCGTCTCGGTGCGGGCCACGATCGCGTCCTACGAGACGCTGATCGCCAATGCGCTGCGCCGTGCGATCGCGTCCGACGAGAGCCACATCGTGCCGCGCATCTGCGACCTGTACCACCTCGGTCCGGCGCTGCTCGGCAAGCTCGAGCTGGAGTCGGTCGACGACGGCGCCGACGAAATGATCGTGGAGAAGCTGATCCACGCGGCGATCGCCGTCGTCTTCGCCCGCTACTTCAACGTCGCCGAGCTCGACTACGTGGTCGAGCAGTTCAAGACCGGTCTCGCGGTTGAGGTCGGCGAGCAGCTCGCGACCACTGACTACGCGACGATCGTGCAGCGGATCGAAGGCGCGCAGGCCGCGCTGCAGCCGCTCAACATCGGCGAAGACACCGCCAGTCTGGCCGCCGGCGTCGAGTTCCTGCTCGAAGGCCTGCACCTGAACAAGCGGCTCAACAAGGACACGATCGGGCGCGGCGCGTTCTACCGCGCCTGATTCCAGATCCAGCGCGTTCCAAGGGGAGCGCCGACGGGAGGCATCTGCCATGCCCAATCGGTTCCGCTACCGCCAGTGGGACGGCACGCAGGACATCGTCGAACTCGACGCCGACGACATCCTGAAGAGTCTCTCCGACGACCTGCTCAACTTCGGTGACCTGCAACAGGCGCTGCGCAGCATGATGCAGCGCGGTGTGCGTTCGCCCGACGGCGACCGATCGGACGGGCTGCGCGACCTGCTGCAGCGCCTGCGTCAGCAGCGCCGCGAGGCGCTCGACCGCTTCGATCTCACCTCGGTCTTCGACGACATCCAGCGTCAGTTGGACGAGATTCTCGATCTGGAGCGCGGCACGCTCGACGAACGCCTCGACGAGGTCGGCCCGCGCCCGCAGCCACCGGAGCCCGCCGAGGGTGAGCAGCCGGCCGGCGAGCAGACAGGCGAGCAACAAACAGGCCAGCAGCAGACAGGCGAGCAACCGGCTGGCGAGCAGGGTGCGCCTCAAGCGGGCCAGCAGCAGCAGATGCAGCAGGGTGGCGCCCAGCAAGAATCGGGCGGCCTGACCGACGACGAGAAAGAGCGCCTGACCGAGGCGCTGCGCCAGCGCCTGGAGCGCAAGACCGATCAGCTCGAGTCGCTGCCCGAGGATGCGCCCGGGCAGGTCTCCGGCCTGCGTGAGTATGAGTTCGAGAACAGCGAAGCGCAGGAGCGCTACGAACAGCTACTCGAACAGTTGAAGCAGGCGATGATGAACACCTTCTTCAACGACCTCTCGCAGATGCTGCAGGACATGTCTGAACAGGACATGGACCGCACGCGGCAGATGATGCAAGACCTCAACGAGATGCTGGAGCAGCGCAGTCGCGGCGAGCAGCCCGACTTCGACGGCTTCATGGAGAAATACGGCGACATGTTCGGCGATAACCCGCCGCAGTCGCTCGACGAGCTGATCGAGCAGATGCAGCAGCAGGCTGCGCAGATGCAGAACATGGTCGATTCGCTGCCCGCCGACATGCGCCAGCAGCTCAACCAGCTGATGCAGCAGCGCATGAGCGAGATGGGCATGGACGGCGAACTGTCGCGCCTCGCGCAGAATCTCGAAGCCAACTTCCCGATGCGCGATATGCGCAATCAGTACCCCTTCCGCGGCGACGAGGACCTCAACCTCGAGAGCGGCATGAACCTGATGGAGTACATGCAGCAGCTCGACCAGATGGAGCGTTCGCTCGAGCAGGTGCAGTACGGCGGCGACCTCAACAACATCGACCCCGATCGGCTCGAGGAGCTCTTGGGCGACGAGGCGCGAGACATCCTCGAGCAGCTCAAGTCGCTGCTCGAGCTGCTCGAAGAGGCCGGCTACATCCGCAAGAACGGCAACGCCTGGGAGCTGACTCCGCGCGGCACGCGCAAGATCGGCGAAAAGGCGCTGGCCGAGATCTACGCCAACCTCAAGCGTCAGTCCTTCGGCAAGCACAACGTGCCCGAGACCGGCCGCTACGGCGACCGCGCCGACGACACGAAGCTCTACGAGTTCGGCGACCCCTTCCACCTGCATCTCAAAGAGACGATCAGCAACGCGATCCGCCGCACCGGCCCGCAGGTCCCGGTGCAGTTGGAGCCCGACGACTTCGAGGTCTACCGCGCCGAGACGCTCACCCAGACCGCGACCGTGGTGATGCTCGACCTCTCATGGTCGATGGCGTTGCGCGGCTCCTTCCAGGCGGCCAAGAAGGTCGCGATGGCGCTGAACAACCTGATCAGCATGCAGTACCCACGCGACAGCCTCTATCTGGTCGGCTTCAGCGCCTACGCGCGCGAGCTGAAGGCGCCGGAGCTGCCCTACGTGCGCTGGGACGAGACCGTGCTCGGCACCAACATGCACCACGCGCTGCTGATCGCACAGCAGCTGCTCGGCAGGCACAAGGTCGGCACGCGCCAGATCATCATGATCACCGATGGCGAGCCCACGGCGCACCTCGAGCGCGGCCGCTCCTACTTCGCCTACCCGCCCAGCCCGGTCACGATCCGCGAGACGCTCAAGGAAGTCCGGCACTGCACGAAGAAAGACATCGTGATCAACATCTTCATGCTCGACCGCTCCTACTACCTCAAGGAGTTCGTCGCCCAGGTCGCGCGAATCAACCAGGGGCGCGTGTTCTACACCACGCCCGACGAGCTGGGCGAGTATCTGCTGGTCGACTTCGTGACGCACCGACGCAAATCGCTCACGCACGTCTGACCGGTGCGCAGGCCGTCTGGCGCACGCTGGCGACTTCGACCGCCTTCCGTCGTGAGCCGCCGCGCGATCTCGCTCGCGACCGGCGCGCCCGACGTCCTGCTGCGCCTCGAGGGCGACGCGGTGCTCGTGCTGACATCCCACGACGGCATCGACGAGCTGGAAGAGCACTGGTCGCGGCCCATCTGAAGTTCATGTATCATGCCGGCATGTCAGTGTTCGACCGACTCAAAATCTTCGACGCCTTCACCAATGCCGGCCTTCCCGAGCAAGCAGGACGGGACCTGAGCGACGTGCTGGAGGATGGCGCTAAGGGGCTGGCGAAGCAGACGGATGTGGACCGGATGCTCGACCGGGTCCATCGCCTGTTTGCCGAGCACGAGGCCAGGATGGTCAAGCTGATGCTCGCGCAGTCGGGGTTCGTTGTGGCTGTTGTCGGGGTGGCTGTGGCGATCATCGTCGTCTTCGTCGACAGGTGATGCGGTCAGTCGGAGTGACGCGCGGGAGCCCCCCTCTGCCTGCGGCATCTCCCCCCGCGCGACGCGGGGGGAGAGGGGAATTCGGATATCTCCCCCCCGCGAAGCGGTGATCTGGTCACCCCCGCGAAGCGGTGATCTGGTCACCCCCGCGGAGCGGCGATCTGCTCTCCCCCCGCGAAGCGGGGGGAGATGTCCCGGAGGGACAGAGGGGGGCCTCCGCCGCGCTCAGCCGGAGCGGGCTGACTCGCCCCGCCCAGCGACGTACTCCCCCCACCGCGCGGCGAACAGCTTGAGGCCGCTGCGATACGCCGGCATCTGGGCTAGCACGTTGCCGAAGAAGACGCCGGCGAAGTAGCCGCCCAGGACCAGCGTCAGGATTGCGAACGCCTTGGTCCAGCTCGGCAGCACCATGATCAGGCCGATTGAGACGCCTGTCGCCAGCAGGATGCCCAGCCAGGCGCCGCTGTGCACGAACAGCGCCTCGCGCTTGCGCTTGGCGACGTAAATCTGCGCCAGCTCGCGGTCGATCTTGTCCAGCGGCGCCGTGCTGGAGGTGTGTTCGCCGCAGACTTCGCAGTCGGAGCGATTGCCCAGCGGCGCGCAGCAGTAGCCGCAGAACCGGCCGATGTTGGGCGCCTCGCCGGCGCGGATTTCGTGGATTAGGCGGTCGAGGTCGCTCGAGAACGGCACCTCGCGCGAGGGCACGAACTCGCCCTGCTCGAAGCGCGGCAGCGCCGTCGTCATCGCATCACCTACTCGGGCCAGTCGGCCGGGCGGCGGCCCGGCAGCCACTCGTAGAACTGCAGCAGCACCCCGCCCGTGTCGCGCGGGTGGACGAAGAACTGCCGCCACTCGTAGTCGTCGAACGGCTCGCTGAGCGGCGTGATGCCCATCTCGTCGCGCAGATGAGCAACCGCCTGGTCGACGTCCTCGACCTCAATCGTGATGTGGTGGAACCCGGGGCCGCGCTCGTTCAGGAACTTCTGGATGAACGAATGCTCGTCGTAGGGACCGATCAGCTCGATCCCGGCCTGCTTCCTGGGCAGATGCAGCTGGGCGACGCGGTAGCCCTCCTTGGGCGAGATCGTCCAGTGGTCGAGCTCGGCGCCGAGCAGCAGCCCCCAGAACTTCGCCGCGGCGTGCGTGTCCTCGGTCGCGATCGCGACGTGGTCGAGCCGCTTCCAGCCGAGCGCCATTTCGCCGCCTCCAACTCGCAAGTCGTGAACGAAGGGAGCCCCCCTCTGTCACTCCGTGACATCTCCCCCCGCGAAGCGGGGGGAGAGCGGATCCAGAGCTCGCAGGCCGCAGCTTACACCGCGCGTATGATCTGCCCATGCCTGCGCATCCGGCTCATGCGACGCTCCACGCGGCCGACGCGCCGATTGCGGCGGGGGCGCTGGTGTTCGTGGTCAACCCGCGCGCGCGACGCGCCCTGCCCGCGACGCTGCTCGCCGATGTGTTCATGGAGGCCTGCCGGCCCTGGGGATTCGCGCCGCACGTCGTCGAGACGCGCAGCGCGGCGGAGGCCGAGCAGGTCGCGCAGATCGCCGAGCAGGCCGGCGCGGCCGCCGTCTTCGGCTGCGGCGGCGACGGCGCGCTGCACGCCATCCTGCAGGGCCTGACGCCCGGCTCGCCGCTGCCGCTGGGCTGCGTGCCGCTCGGCACGACCAACGTCTGGGCGACCGAGGCAGCCGTGGCGACGACGCCGATGGCGGCCGTCCGACAGCAGATCGAAGCGCTGCTCCGCCCGCCGACCTGGATCGACACCGGCCGGGTCAGCTCGCCGGCCGGCGTGCGGCGCTTCCTGCTGATGGCCGGCTACGGCCTCGATGCGCTCGCCGTCGACCGCGTCAACCAGCGCGCCAAGCGAGTCTTCGGCAAGTGGGCCTACGGCATCGCCGGCGGCCTCGTCCTACTCGGCGACCGCGGCCTCCCGCTGCGCCTGACGTTCGACGACCACCCCGGCTTCGACGCCCGCGTAGGCATGATGACCCTCGGCAACACCCGCCTCTACGGCGGCGTAGCGATGCTCACCCACCTCGCCTCCGCAGTCGATGGCGAGCTCGACGCCGTAATCTTCCGCGGCCCCGCCGCCCAGGCCCTGGCCACCACCCCCCTAGCCCTCCGCGGCCTGCACCCCAACGCCCCCGGCGTCTCCTACCACCGCTTCCAACGCCTAATCATCGAGGGCGGCCCAACGCTGGAGTCGCAGCTCGACGGCGAGGTAGGCCCTCAGGAAGCGCGGGTGGTAGAGGTCGAGCCGTCGGCGCTGCGAGTGCTGGTCCCGGATGCGGGGCAGGCGATCTTCGGGGCGGCGGGGGGGTTGGGGTGAGGGGATTCCGTTGAGCTGATCCCAATCGCTCCCCCCGAGGGGGGGAGCTGTCGCGCAGCGACTGAGGGGGGCCTGCGGCGTTGCGTGTTGATGAGGGACGGGGACGGGGATGGGATGGGAGGGAGGGAGGCCCCCCTCTGCCTGCGGCATCTCCCCCCGCGCCGCGCGGGGGGAGATGTCACGGAGTGACAGAGGGGGGCTTTCGGCGTTGCGTGCTGAGGAGGGACGGGGATGGGAGCAGGGGAGGGAGGGAGGCCCCCCTCTGCCTGCGGCATCTCCCCCCGCGCCGCGCGGGGGGAGAGGGGAATTGCGGCATCTCCCCCCGCGGAGCGCGGATCCCCTCTCCCCCCGGCTCTGCGGGGGGAGATGTCGCGGAGCGACAGAGGGGGGCCTTCGGCGTTGCGTGCTGAGGACGGATGGGGATGGGAGCAGGGGAGGGAGGGAGGCCCCCCTCTGCCTGCGGCATCTCCCCCCGCGCGACGCGGGGGGAGAGGGGAATTGGGGCGGGGGGAGAGGGGATCTCCGCTACCCTCCCGCGATGGCCCGCACCCCCCCTGACTCCGTGTCTCGCGCTCGCGAGTTCCGACGCGAACCGACCTTGGCTGAGGCCGAACTGTGGCGACACCTTCGGCGACGAGAGCTGAGCGGCTACCGCTTCCGCCGACAGCACCCGATCGGCCCCTATTTCGCCGACTTCGCCTGCCTGGAGCCGCCGCTGGTCGTTGAGCTGGACGGATCCCAGCACCTGGATGATGCCGAACGGGATCGCCGCCGAGACGCCTACCTGGCCGAGTGCGGCTTTCGCACGCTGCGGTTCACCAATGACCTGGTCTTCACGGAGGTTGATGCGGTGCTGGATGCGATTGTGGAGGCGCTGGAGGGGCAGGGGTAGGGGGGATCACGGGCATCTTCCCCGCGCAGCGTGGATCCTCTCTCCCCGGCGCCGCGCGGGGGGATGTCCGAGATCCGCTCTCCCCCCGCGCCGCGCGGGGGGAGATGTCACGGAGTGACAGAGGGGGGCTTCCCCCGCTGCGTGCGGAGGAGGGGCGGGGATGGGAGGGAGGGGAGGGAGGGAGGCCCCCCTCTGCCTGCGGCATCTCCCCCCGCGCCGCGCGGGGGGAGAGGGGAATTGCGGCATCTCGCCCCGCGCGACGCGGGGATCCGCTCTCCCCCCGCGTTAAGCGGGGGGAGATGTCACGGAGTGACAGAGGGGGGCTTCCCCGCTCGCGTGTCTGCGAAGTCCCTAAACCGGCACCCGACGCCTCGTCTTGATCTGCGCTCGGCGGCGGCGGCGGGCGGCGCGGCGTTCGGCTTGGCGCTGCTTCTCGCGGTTGGAGATGAAGCGGCGGCGGCGGCGCGACTCCTGGAGCACGCCGTCGCGCTGGACCATCTTGTTGAAGCGCCGTAGCAGCGCCTCGGGGCTCTCGTGATCCTTACGCGTCACCAGCAGCATTCGTGCGTCGCCCCCTCATGTGGTCCTCGGTGTCGTCGTGGCAGGATATCACGCGATTCGCTGCTCCCCCCCGCTGACCACAGTGAGTGGTCAGCGGAATCCTGATCCCCTCTCCCCCCGCGCCGCGCGGGGGGAGATGCCGCAGGCAGAGGGGGGCTTCCGTCGCCAGCCTCGTGTGGTGGAAGGCCCCCCTCTGTCACTCCGTGACATCTCCCCCCGCTTAACGCGGGGGGAGAGGGGAAATCGGAGCGGGGCTGGATGTCACGGAGTGACAGAGGGGGGCCTTCCTCCCACCGCGGAGACGCAAAGAGGGCGGGGCCGAAGCCCCGCCCTCTTGTTTGGCCTTCTGGTGTTCCGCCGGCCACTGGTCGTGGCCGACGGAGGTTGTGCGGGAACTAGCCGCTAATCCAGAGGACATCGCCATCGCGGACGATGAAGTCACGGGAGCCAGGGATGACCTGTCCGTCGGTCACGCCGTAGCGCTGCCATGAGTCGCCGTCGTAGTACAACACGCCGGTAGCGCCGGCGATGCCGGCCAGCAGCTCGGAAGCGCTGACAGAGCCTTCACCGGACCACGAAGCGAAGTTGTTCAACTGGGTCCGCGAGAGACCATCGACGGGCTCGGGGTCGGGCTCGTCAACCACGGCGGCGGCCTCGGTGCTGACCGAAGTCACACCGTCAACGCCGCCGGTGCTGGCGATGATCGTCGCCGTGCCGCTGCCATCGACCACAACGAAGCGGGCTTCGGCGGCGCCGTCGTTGATCGCTATGGAAACACTTCCGCCTTCGGCGTCCTTGCCGAGCGCGTTGAGCTTGAGGGCTCCAACGGCCTGGAAGGTGACTTCACCAACGTCGGGCGACAGGTTGCCGTCCTCGTCGGTCACGGTCGCGGTCACGGTGATGATGTTGCCAAGACCGACGGAGTCGTGGCTGCTCTCAAGAGCAACGCTCGCGACCTTGCCGGCCACCACAATTGTCGCGGTCTCAGGGTCGTTGTCGCCGAAGGTCACCTTGACGGTGTACTCGCCCGCGTCGGCCTCTTCACCGCGCAGGGTGATCCGAACGGCGTTTGGGTTCTCAACACCCTTGGCATTCACCTGCTGCGTCGGAGTGGGGATAACCTTCGTCGCGAGGTCGTCATCGGCATCAACAACCTCGACGCTGATGTCACCGAATGGCAGTGCCGCCACGTTGCCGGACTTGTCAACGGCCGTGACTTCGATCCGAGCTTCGCCCGAAGAATCGACCTTTTCAACATCGGCGTCGTCGCCGGTGCCGCCAACTGCATCGTCGTCACCAAGGCTGGCAACCACGGCAGCGGTGCCGGTCTGCGCCAGGGCGCTGTCAGGCTCGCCCACGGAGATGGTGTCGGCTGAACCGGTGAAGGTCAGCTCGGTCACCTCGGAGGTCGTCGAGCCGGCAGTACCGATGATGATGGCGCTCACAGAGACTGGGCCAGCATCTCCACGTGCGACGAAGATCTTCACGGAGTTGCGGTCGCCCGGAAGCTGCGCAGTGCCGTTGAAGTTGTCGTTGCCCTGGTTGAGGTTGTCGTCGTCGTTGTCGGCGATGATCGTGGCCAACGGAGCGAAGATGTGAATCGCAGAGACATCACCGGGGTTCGCCGCGTTGCCGAGAGCATTCTGGATGCTGACCGTCAACGCGATACAGCCGCTGTTGATCAGATCGGTGTCGCCCTGTCCATCGCCAGGCTCGGTGTCGTCGTCGTTGTCGTTGGCACAATCGGCGTATGCAGCCGCGCCGGACGGGATGGTGCCGGCCGCTGCGGAGTCGCTGTCGGACGCTGCGCCCTTCGCGGTAGCGTGGCCCGCCTTGCCGACCGAAATCGAGGCAGAGGCAACGCCAGCGCCAGCTTCACCGACGGTGAACGTCAGTGTGTCTTCAAGAACGACGTAGCCGTCCGCTCCAGCGGTTCCACGGGTTACGCGGGCGCTGATCGTGTAGTCGCCCGAAGCCGTTTTCGGAATCAAGACCTCACCGATGGCAGTCTTCGCTGCGTCGGTCACCTTGTCACCCGGATCAACGGCAGCAAAGGAATCTGGGTTGTGGAGCACCACCCCAGACGATGCGATGGCGAACGAGACCGTGTAGTCGGCGCCATCAGCATCGCCGACTACCTGGACGCTCGCGTCCACCGAGCTGCCAGGGTTCACGACGCCGTCGGAGTCATCAATGCTGACTACCAAGCCGGCAGCCGCTGAAGCCGACTGAATCACGGCGAACATGCCCACCGCGAGGGCGAGCAGCGCCACTAGCGCGACCAGCGGCATGCGCCGGGCCGCAATCCAAGTCAATCCTTGACTCATGGTCTCTATGCCTCCTTCAGGCTGAGATGCTTGCGGTCCGTCGCTCACACGGCGCACGTGACCTTGAGGGGGAGGGTATCCGACGTGGGGGAGGCGCGGCAACGCTGCTTTACATGTGGTTGACACGTGGGGGAGGGGCTGAGGGTTCCGCCGGACACACGGTGTGTTCAGCGGGCGCCCGCTGTGGTCAGGGGCCCCACGGGAGGGTTGCCGTTGATCAGTCTAAGTGGTGCGTGGGGCCGCTGGCGTTCCTCTCTCCCCCCGCGCCGCGCGGGGGGAGATGCCGCAGGCAGAGGGGGGCCGCCCCGATTCCGCCGACCACTCCGTGTGGTCAGCGGCCCCCCGCGCGACGCGGGGGGAGAGGGGAACTGGGAGCGGGGGAGCGGGGAGCAGCGGATCAGCGCATCGCGTCTGCCGTTCCTGTAGGGGCAACCCTTGTGGTTGCCCGTTCCCGGTTGACCAGATCGGAGCGCTCGGAAGGGCAACCACAAGGGTTGCCCCTACACGGAAGCCCGCGGGCGGATGCCGCAGGCAGAGGGGGGCCTTCCCCCTGCGTGGTGGGGGAGGGAGGGAGGCCCCCCTCTGTCACTCCGGGACCTCTCCCCCCGCTGCGCGAAGATCCCCTCTCCCCCCGCGCCGCGCGGGGGGAGATGCCGCAGGCAGAGGGGGGCCTTCCCCCTGCGTGGTGGGGGAGGGAGGGAGGGGAGCGGGGGGAGGCGGCTCAGCCGAAGACTTTGAGCAGGGCCATGGCGGCGATGTTCAGGCCCATGGCGAGGATGAACCAGCGGACGATGCGGAGGTCGTGTTTGTCTAGCGCGGCGTCGATGATGCCGCGCAGTTCCTGATTTGAGGAGGTGTCCGCGAACGCGTCCTGGAGTTGCGCGGCGGTGTCCTCGGCCGCGCGTGCGGAGAGGCCGCCCTCAAGTGTGGTGCGTCGCCAGTGGAGCGGGTTGAAGGCGGGCATGGGGGGATTGTACGGCAAATGTGGCGTGGGGTTCAATAGCTGAAGGCGTTTGGGGGGATTCCCCGTCTCTACCGGACATCTCCCGTCGCTTTTCCGCTCTCCCCCCGCGCAGCGGGGGGAGATGTCACGGAGTGACAGAGGGGGGCCTCGGCGTTGCGTGCTGAGGAGGGACGGGGCTAGGAGGGAGGGAGGCCCCCCTCTGCCTGCGGCATCTCCCCCCGCGCGACGCGGGGGGAGAGGGGAACGGGATCCGAGCGGTCGCTGAACGGGAATCCCGCGGCGGGCTGGTCCCCGCGCCGGCCTCGGCGGACCGCGACGCCTCCCCCTCTGCCCCTGCGGGGCATCTCCCCCTCGGGGGGCGAAGTGGGAGGGGAGCGGAGCAGGTCAGCGGAGGGTGATGATCAGGGTGGTGCAGATGGCGAGCGCGGTGAGGTTGATGGCGGAGATGGCGACCATGAATTTGATCAGGCGATTTTCGAGCTTGGCGTTGGCGGTGTCGACGATGTCGGATACGTCCTGGCTGGTGGGAAGCAGGCTGAAGACGTTGTGGAGCAGGTTGGCGGTTTCATCGGCGGCGGCTTCGGAGAGGCCGCCTGCGATGGTGGTGCGTCGCCAGTGCAGCGGGTTGAAGGAGGCCATGGGGGCGATTGTACGGGGAATGTGGGGGGCGGTTCGGTAGTTGAAGGTGGGTGGGGGAGTGGGGGAGGGAGGGAGGCCCCCCTCTGCCTGCGGCATCTCCCCCCGCGCGACGCGGGGGGAGAGGGGAACGGGAGCGGAGGGAGAGGAGCGGGGGGCGGGGAGAGGGGGAGCGGGGGGGGGGAGGGAGCGTTCAGCGGGGGAGCCGACTCAGCCGAAGAGTTTGAGCAGCGCCATGGCGGCGATGTTCAGGCCGGTGGCGAGAGCGATCCAGCGGACGATGCGCAGTTCGAGTTCTTTGAGGTCGAGTTTGGTGGCCCGATCGGCGATTTCGCGATCAAGCGCATCGGCGAAGTCCTGTGCGCCGTCGTCTGCGAAGCCAAGCCGCCGCATGAGGGCTTTCCAGAGGGGGATGTTGATGTGGGAGAGCTGGGCCATGGGGGGATGGTACAGCAAATGTGGAGTGGGGTTCGGTAGCGGAAGGAGGTGGGAGTGGGGGAGGGCCTCCCGCTCAGTCGCTGCGCGACAGCTCCCCCTCGGGGGGAGCGATTGGGAATGGTCAGCGGCGCTACCCGCCGAGCAAGCGGCTGGCGGCGATGATGACGCCGGTGGCGATCGCGAGGGCGGTCAGGATGATCCCTACGGCGACCCAGAGGGCGCGGTGGAAGGTTCCTTCGCGTTCGGCGCCCTGGCGCGCGAAGTCGGCGATCGCCAGCATGAGCTGTGCGACGGCCAACTCGAGTGCGTGCGTGGTGGCGAGGGTGGTGCGCGACTCTTCGATCTTCTCGTCGATCGATTCTTCGAGTTGATCGGTCAGCGTCTCTGCTTCCGGCGGAGGCAGACCGGAGCGCGTAAAGACGCGACTGAGCGCGAAGCTGGGGAAGGCCATGGCGTAATGCTATCCGAGGATCGGGTTGGACTGCAAGGTTGGGGTGGGGTTCAGGTGAGGAAGCGAATGAGCAGGCCGACGGCGGCGATGATCAGGCCGGCGGCGAGGCCGACGGCGAGAAAGATCCAGCGGACGATGCGGAGTTCGAGTTCTTTGAGGTCGAGTTTGGTGGATCGATCGGCGATTTCGCGATCAAGCGCGTCGGCGAAGTCTTGTGCGCCCTCTTCCGAGAAGCCAAGCCGCCGCATGAGGGCCTTCCAGAGGGGGATGTTGATGTGGGTGAGCTGGGCCATGGGGGGATTGTACAGCAAATGTGGGGTGTGGTTCGATATCAGATCCCCTCTCCCCCCGCGCGACGCGGGGGGAGAGGGGATCTGGGGAGCGGGGGGAGAGGAGAGAAGGGGGAGTCTCCTACCGACTACCGCTTGCCGAGCACCGCGGGCGAGATGCCGACGGGCTGCTCGTTGGGCCCGAGGTCGAAGGGGCCGGTGAGGCCGAACTCCTTGCCCATCTCGCGCACTGCGGGGAGCACTTCTTCGCCCATCAGGCGCAGCGAGCGCATGGTGTCTTCGTGGGCCATCGAGCCGTCGCCGTCCCAGAAGGTGATCGAGCCGGGGCGCAGGTATTCGAGCACGTGGCGGATTTTGGGCAGGACCGTCTTGGGGGTGCCGGAGATGATGCTGTAAGACTCTTCGAGGCCGCGGTAGGTGTCGTCGACCGGTTCGAAGCCGGTGGCGGCGTCGAGCGTGAGCGGCTTGTAGTCGGCGGGGTTGACGGTGCCGCGCGACTCCTCGACGTGGCGGACGCCGGCGGTGGGCAGCAGGCGGCGGCGGTCGATCATGCCTGGGAGGTTCTGGATGTGGCGCTTGACGTCGCCGCGGGAGCCTTCGAGGAAGATGTTGCCGGGGCCGGTCAGGTATTTACGGCCGACCTCCTCGGCCAGCTCCTCGGTCTCGTCGACGTGGACCTTCCAGAGGTAGCCGCGGTGCTGGGGGCCGGCCTCGTAGCCGAATTCGCGGGCGACTTTGTCGTAGTAGGCGAAGGAATCGCGGGTCGGCTCGAGGCGGGTGGCGAGCATGACGTAGGGGTAATGGTGCTCGGCGGCCCAGGCGACGGTGCGCTGCGAGACGGCGCCGGGGATCCAGATCGGCGGGTGCGGCTTCTGCAGCGGCTTGGACCAGGGGTTGACGTAGCGGTAGTCGTAGTGCTCACCCTCCCAGCGGAAGGGGCCGGGATCGGTCCAGGCCTTGACGATGAAGTCGTGGGCTTCCTGGTAGCGCTCCCAGTTGTAGGGCGACTGGGAGTTGTGCGCGAGCGATTCGCGGCCGGTGCCGCGGACCCAGCCGGTGACCAGCCGGCCTTCGGAGATCATGTCGATCTGGGCCAGCGTCTCGGCGAGCCAGAGCGGGTCCTCCCAGATCGGCAGGATGTTGCCGAGCAGGCAGATCTTGATGTGGTCGGTGATGCGGGCGAGGATCGCGGCCTCGACGTTGATCACCGAGCCCATGCAGAACGGCGTGGAGTGGTGCTCGTTGAGCACGACCCCGTCGAAGCCGGCGTTTTCGGCGGCGACCGCTTCATCGAGATAGCGATGGTAGAGGTCGGAGCCGAGCCGTGGGTCGTATTCTTCGTTGGAGGAATCGAGGTCGGTGAGGCGCCGGCCGGTGCGGCCCCACCAGCTCGCGTTGGGGTCCTGATACGGGCGCTCGGTGAACCAGGAGATGAACATGCGTAATCCAAAGGCGTGTGTGCTGTCCCCGCGGCGTCGGGGACGCTGGTGAGGCTCGGGGTCTGGCACGCCCGGAGGGACTCGAACCCCCGGCCCCCAGGTCCGAAGCCTGGTGCTCTATCCGCTGAGCTACGGGCGCGTCGCGTCAGGGTACAGCGGTCGTGAGCGGGGGCCTCGAGCGGCCCGACGCGGCGGCGGTCTGGGATGTGGTGGCGCGCGTTGATGCGGGCGATCTGGAGACAGCGGCGGCGCTGCTGCGGGCGCTGCATGCGGCTGATCAGGCGGATGTGCTGGCGGCGCTCTCGACGCACGAGCGGCGGCGGCTGCTGGACCGGATTGATTCGTCGGCGCTGGCGGAGATTCTGGAGTTTCTGACGCCCGACGAGCTGGAGCATGTCGCGCCGGATGTCGAGGTGCAGCAGCTCGCCGACGCGCTCGACGAAGCGCCGGCGCAGCACGTCGCGGATGTGCTGCAGGCGATCCCGGCGGACGCGGCGAGCCTGGTGCTCGAGCAGCTCCCGAACGCGGACTTCGTGGCGCCGCTGCTGCTGCACGACGATCATTCGGCGGGCGGGATCATGGCGCCGGAGATCGTGGCGCTGGGGCCGCACATGCTGGCGCAGCAGGTGATCGAGCATCTGCGCGCGACGCCGACGGCGCCGGCGGTGCGCGATCTCATCTATGTGGTGGACCACGCCGGCCTGCTGCTCGGCAGCGTGCATCTGCACGAGGTGATCGTGGCGCGTCCGCTGACGCCGTTGCGCGACCTGATGTCGGAGGCGGGCCCGACGGTGACGACGGATGCGCATCAGGAGGAGGCGCTGCAGACGCTGCAGCGCTACGGGTTGCACGCGCTGCCGGTGGTTGACCCGTCGGGCCGGCTGGTGGGGGTGACGACGGCGGACGATCTGCTCGATATCGCTCAGCAGGAGGCGACGACGGACATGTTCCGGCTGGTCGGCCTGGTCGATGACGAGGCGCTGACGGCGCCGGTCACGACGGCGGTGCGTCGGCGGCTGCCGTGGCTGGTGCTGAATCTGATCACAGCGTTCGCGGCGGCGGCGGTGATCTCGGCGTTCGAGAGTTCGCTGGCGCGGGTCGCGGCGCTGGCGATCTTTTTGCCGATCATCGCCGGGCAGGGCGGCAACGCGGGGATGCAGGTGATGACGCTGACGGTGCGGGCGATGGCGCTGGGCGAGTTCGACCGGCACTTCCACCGCACGGTGCTGCCGCGCGAGCTGGCGATCGGAGTGGTCACGGGGCTCGCGCTGGGGGCGATCGTGGGTGCGATCGGCTGGGTCTGGCAGGACAATCCGTGGCTCGGCGTGGCGGTCGGCGTGGCGATGCTGGGGACGATGATCGTTTCCGGCATGTCGGGCCTGGTGGTGCCGGTGGTGCTGCGTCGCACGGGGGCCGACCCGGCGCTGGCGGCGAGCATCTTCGTGACGACGCTGACGGATGTGTTGGGATTCCTGTTCTTTCTGGGGCTGGCGACGCTGCTGATCGATCGGATTGCGTGAGTCGCGCCGTGATACGATCAGTCGCGCGTCGGCGCGCGATTACGATGTCGCGCGTGGACCTCGCATGGTGGGCGTCGCCTAGAGGCCTAAGGCGCCAGGTTGTGGCCCTGGTACTCGCGGGTTCGAATCCCGCCGTCCACCCCACCCACGATCCTCAGCAACGCCGGGACGGCTACATACATATGGTGACGCTTCGCTCCGGGGTGCTGCTCGGGCTGACGGCGCTGATTGCGCTGCTGGCCGGCCTGGCGGCGGCGGCGTGTGACAGCTCCGACGATGAGGAGCGGCTGGCGGCGCAGCGGTTGTTCCGCAACTATCTGGTCCAGAGCGATCGCACGGCGGTGGCCGACGTGCGGATTCAGGGCGCGGTCGACGAGCTGCCGCCGAGCTTCCCGGAGCGTGAGTCGCTCGAGCTGTTGGGTTCAGCGTTCACCGACACCGAGAACACGCGGGAGCTGATCTTCGGCTGGCAGAGCACGGAAGAAGACGCCGACGATCTGTACCTCTGGTACCGCTCGCAGCTGGATGTCGCGCCGTGGTCGGTGGAGTCGGACCCGCGGCACGTGAGCATCGACTTCATCAGGTTCCGCGATGTGGACAATCCGTCCTTCCGCGGAGAGCTGCGGATCTCGCAAGAGGGCGACCGGGCGATCGTGATTCTGATCGCCACGGAGGACCTGCGGCGTCGCGACGAGACCTAGGCGCGTGATGTGGGTGGTGGTGCTGGTTAGCTGAGGTTGGTTAGCCGAGGAAGTGGTCGACCAGCTGTGCGATGGCTATGGCGAGGGCGGCGACCGCCAGCATGAAGAGCATGAGCCGGCGCTCGAGCGCGTGGATCCGATCGTCGAGGTGCTTGTTGGAGGCGCCCTGGGCGAGGTCGTCGTTGAGCTGGTGGGCGACTTCCTCAGCTGATTGCAGCGAGAATCCGGCGCGGCGCAGCATGTTGATCCAGAGGCGGAGGTTATCCGAGGTAGTGGATGAAGAGCGCGACGATGATGGCAGTGGTGATCGCGATACCGGTCAGGATGATGCCGACGGCGATCTGGAGTTGTTTGTTGAAGCTGACGTCGAGCCGTGCTTCGCACGCGTCCATGCGGGCATCGAGTTGGTCGAAGCGGGCATCGATTTGATCGAAGTGGGCATCGATTTGATCGAAGTGAGCGTCGATTTGTTGGAAGCCGGCTTGCACGGTGTAGAGCAGACGGTCGAACGCACTCTGCGGCATGGCGGTTATCCGGCGTAATGGATGAAGAGAGCGACGAGGATGCCGGTGGCAATCGCGAGCGCGGTCAGGACGATGCCAACTGCGGTCAAGATTCGCTTGTTGAAGCTGGCCTCGAGCCGGGCTTCCATGGCGTCCATACGCGCGTCGGCTTGTTGGAAGCCGAGCTGCATGGTGAAGAGCAGGCGATCGAAGGCGCTGCTGTGCTCGTGCTGGGAGACGAGGCCGTCAACCGTCTGATCGACCTCAGTGGCGATCTCGGTGGCGGCGCGGGGGGGAGCGCCGGCCCGACGGAGCATGCCGGTCCAGCGGGGAATGCTGATTGCCATGCGGAAAGTCTACCCAAAGTTCGAACTGCGATGCAAGAGCCGGTGGAAGAAGTGGCCGGTCCAGAAGGGCGCGTGGGCCGCTCCGAGACGGCGCCCTGCCGCGCCGCGGTTACCCGGCGTAACGGATGAAGAGCGCCACGATGATGCCGGTGGCAATCGCGAGCGCCGTCAGGGCGATCCCGAGGGCGGTCAAGATTCGCTTGTTGAAGCTGGCCTCGAGCCGCGCTTCCATGGCGTCCATGCGAGCATCGACCTGTTCGAAGCGGGCGTCGATTCGTTGGAAGCCGAGCTGCATGGTGTAGAGCAGGCGATCGAAGGCGCTGTCGTGCTCATGCTGAGAGACGAGGGTGTCGACGGTTTGATCGACCTCAGTGGCGATCTCGGTGGCTGATTGGGCGGGAGCGCCAGCCCGACGCAGCATGCCGGTCCAGCGGGGGATGCTGATCGCCATGCGGAAAGTCTACCCAAAGTTCGAACGGCGACGCAAGAGCCGGTGGAAGAAGTGGCTGGTCGCGTCGGCGTTCTACGAGGTGGCGGTTATCCGAGGTAGTGGATGAATAGCGCGACGACGATCGCAGTGGCGATCGCGAGCGCGGTCAGGATGATGCCGACGGCGATCAGCAGTTGTTTGCTGAAGCTGGCCTCGAGCCGGGCGTCGCGGGCGTCGGCCTCCTGAAAGCCGAGCTGCATCCTGTAGAGCAGGCGATCGAAGGCGCTGTCGTGCTCTTGCTGGGAGACGAGGGCGTCGACAGTTTGATCGACCTCAGTGGCGATCTCGGTGGCGGCGCGGGCGGGAGCGCCGGCTCGGCGGAGCATGCCGGTCCAGCGGGGGATGCTGATCGCCATGCGGAAAGTCTACCCAAAGTCCGAACGGAGACGCAAGAGCTGGCCTGAGCCTCCGCGAGTGGGAGGGCGCCAGCTCTTACGCCGCGCGGGATTCGCGCGGGGTTAGCGCGCTACGAACTTCATCACGACCGAGACCTGCACCTGGTCCTGCCCGGGGTTGATGAAGCGCGCAGTTGGGGCCGCCGAGTCGCTCGCGTACTCCGCCTCCGCCTCCTCCTCTTGCGCGAACGCGACCGGGCTCAGGGCGCTGGCGACGGTGACCTCGATGGTGTCGAAGATCTCCTTGTCGATCCGGGCGGCCATCGCGTCGGCGGTGGCGCGGGCGTCGACCATCGCGGCGAGCAGTACGTCGCGCTCAGCTTCAGCGCGGCCGGAGGCTGAGAACGAGACGCTGTTGATCGAGACGGAGTCACCGCCGGCGCTGACGATGCGGTCGATCAGCTGTCCCGCGCGATCGGTGCCCTCAACCCGCAGCGTCAGCGATTGGCTGTAGCGGAAGCCGAGCGAGACGCGGCCCTGCTCCGTCCAGTCGTATTCCTGTCGCAGCGAAACGCGCTGCGTGTGCAGCTGATCTTCGCCGACCCCCGAGACACGCAGGCGCCAGGCGATGATGCGTAGCGTTCGGTCGCCATCGCGGACCGCGACGAGTGCGCTCTCGTCGAGCGCATTCACCTCGAACCGGATCGTGGTCTGGTCGGGCGTGAGCGCCTGGGTGGCAGTCCCCCGCACAGTGAGCGTCGTCGTGCCCGTCTCGACCACGACCAGCTCGCTTGGTTCGGGCTCCTGGGCCTGCGCGCCGGCGAGACTCCAGGCGGCGACGGCAATGGCGATGACTAGCGCGAGAGCGGTTGGCCTCAGCACTTTGCCTGGGTTCCGTATCGTCATGTGGATCTCCCTCTCACGATCGCCGGGCTGGCGCGTGGCTGGTTGCCGACAGCGCGCAGGGCTAGCGCGCCACGAACTTCATGACCACCGAGACCTGAACGTCGTCCTGCCCCGCGCGGATCAACGGCGCGATGTCGGCGGCGGCCGGCTCATCGCTCGTGGCTTCCTCGCTCTCGACAGTCGCGACCGGGCTGAGGTTGCTGGCGACGGTGACCTCGATGGTGTCGAAGATCTCCTTGCCGATCTGAGCGGCCATCGCGTCGGCGGTGGCGCGGGCGTCATCCATCGCGGCGAGCAGCACCTCGCGCTCGGCTTCAGCGCGGCCGGAGGCGGAGAACGAGACGCTGTTGATCGAGACCGCGCCGTCGCCGGCGCTGACGATCCGGTCGATCAGCTGGCCCGCACGATCGGTGCCGTCGACCTGCAGCGTCAGCGATTGGTTGTAGCGGAAGCCGAGCGAGACGCGGCCCTGCTCGGTCCAGTCATACTCCTCTCGCAGCGAGACTCGCTGCGTGTGCAGCTCGTCGTCGCTGACGCGGTAGGCGCGTAGGCGCGACTGGATGGCGCGCAGCGCCCGATCGCCAGCCCGGACCGCGTTCTGAGCGGTCTCGTCGCGGCCGGTCACTTCGAACTCGATGGTGGTCTGGTCGGGAGTGAGTGCGCGCGTGGCAATGCCCCGCACGGTCAGCATCGTTGTGCCGGTCTCGACCACTTCCGGCTCGACCTCGACCACTGCCGGCTCGGGTTGATCGGCCTCCTGTGCCTGCGCCCCGCCGAAACTCCAGACAGCGACCGCGATCGCCGTTAGCAGCGCGAGTCCCGCCACGCCCAACATTCTCGTCCGCATCGACATGAGAGCCTCCTGGCTACGGCCGCAGGCGCGGCCGATCGTCGTTCTCAGTGTATGGACGCTCGCGGGTGCGAAACGGTTCCCGAATGTCGCGGTGCTTATGCAGCCAGGTGCTCAGAGAGGAACGCCAGCATGCGCCGCCAGCTGTCCTCGGCGGAGTCGTGGTGGTAGCCGACCGACATGCGCGCATGTCGCATCAGCGCCTGCACCGGCCGCGGCATGTGGTGTTGGTTCATGTAGGAGTGGCCGGCGTCGGGATAGACCTCGATGTCGTGCGCAACGCCGAGCCGGTCGAGATGCTCGCGCAGGCGCGGAGGCTGGCCATGGAACATCTTGTCGCGTCTGCCGTAGCCGGCGACGACCGGGCAGATGCCGTCCAGCTCCTCGACCGTGCGGGGGACGCGTGCGTAGAAGGCCGCCGCCGCGCCGACCGGCGCGCGCACGGCGTGGAGAATCGCGAACGAGCCGCCCATGCAGAAGCCGGCGACGCCGACTCGCGACCCATCGACCTGGGGCTGTTCCGCAAGCCAGCGTTGTCCTGCCATGAGGTCGTCAAACACCCGCCCGCTGCCGCTGTTCATCGCCTGCATCGTGCGCAGGATGCAGATCGGTCGCGGCGGGCCGACGGAGTAGAGGTCGGGGGCGAGCGCCGCGTAGCCATGCTCGGCGAAGCGGGCCGCGATCCGGCGGATGTCGTCATTCAGGCCGAACAGCTCGTGCAGCACCAGCAAGCCGGGAACGGTGCCCTCCGGTTCATCGGGCAACGCGAGCGCGGCGCGCATCTGGCCGCCCTCGACGGGAAAGCGCACGTTCTGTGTGGTCACCATCGGCGCGCCTCGATTCGCGGCGAGCATAGGGATCGCAGATAGACTGGCGGTCGAAACCGACGATCTCAAGCGGAGGAGCAGCGCGATGCCGGACTACGAAACGTTGACCTGGGACCTCAGCGACGGCGTGGCGACGATCACGTTCAATCGACCGGAGGCGGCGAACGCGCTCACGATGAAGATGGGCGAAGAGCTGATGGACGCGTCGATTCGCTGCGACGACGACCCCGAGATCCGCTGTGTCGTGCTGACCGGCGCGGGCCGGATGTTCTGCGCGGGCGCCGACCTCAAAGCGATGCCGCACGCCGGCCCCGCGATGGCGACGGAGATCAAGGTGCTCACCACCTACCTCCACGCCGCCATTTCGCGCTTTGCACGGATGGACGCGCCGCTGATCTGCGCGATCAACGGCACCGCCGCAGGGGCGGGCTTCAGTCTGGCGTTGATCGGCGATCTGGCGATCGCCGCCGAGTCGGCCCGCTTCACGATGGCCTACTCGCGGATCGCGCTCACGCCCGACGGCTCGTCGACCTACTTCCTGCCGCGGATGATCGGTCTGCGCCGCTCGCTGGAGCTGTCGATGACCAACCGCATGCTCTCGGCCGCCGAGGCGCTCGACTGGGGGATGCTGAACCGCGTGGTGCCCAACGCGGAGTTGCAGAGCGCCGCTGCCCAGCTGGCCGCGCAGCTCGCGGCCGGTCCGACAGAGACGATCGGCGCCGCGAAGCGGCTCTACCACCAGTCGTTCAACGACACGCTGGAGTCGCAGATGGAGCAGGAGACGCGCGCCATCGCCGACGCCGCGCGTCGCCCCGAGGCCGTCGAGGGCCTCGCCGCGTTCCTCGAAAAGCGCGACCCCAAGTTTCACGACTAAACGGGTTGAGGAACGCTCCGAACAAGCCGGATCCCCTCTCCCCCCGCGAAGCGGGGGGAGATGTCACGGAGTGACAGAGGGGGGCTGCCCCGCTCCGCAATGGGCGCCCCCCTCTGCCCCCTGCCTGGGCAGGGGCAGGCTTCGGCATCTCCCCCCGCCGTGCGGGGGGAGAGGGGATCCGACTAGAGAATCCGATCGATGCGCCTGTTCCCGCTTCGCCGTATGGGCGGTGGGCCGACGATGGGTGGCTAGACTGAAAGGCACGTCAAACCCGCCCCGGACTGGGGCGATGAGAGGAATCCGCTGTGAAAGCTGTTGTGATGGAGGGCGTTCAGGCGCCGTTGGTGGTGCGTGAGTTCGATGATCCGACGTTTGGACCGCGTGACGCGCTGGTCCGCGTTGAAGCCTGCGGCGTCTGCCGCAGCGACTGGCACCTCTGGCAAGGCGATCTCTCGTGGGTCGGCTTCCAGATTCCGATGCCCGCTGTGCTGGGCCACGAGTGGGCCGGCACCGTCGAGCAGGTTGGCTCCGAGGTGGAGCACATTCGGCCCGGCATGCGCGTGCTGACCCCGTTCCACAACGGCTGCGGCAATTGCGACCTCTGCCGTCGCGGGTTCCCCAACATCTGCGACAACAACGCGGCGTTCGCCGGCGGCTTCGCGCAGAAGGCGACCATCGCCAACGCCGACTTCAACGCGATCCGAATGCCCGACAACGTCTCGTTCGAGGCGGGCGCCGCGATGGGTTGCCGCTTCATGACCAGCTACCACGGCGTGGCCGACCGCGGGTCGGTGCGCGGCGGCGACTGGGTCGTGGTCAACGGCTGCGGCGGGATCGGCCTCTCGGCGGTCCAGGTGGCCGCGGCGCTCGGCGCGCAGGTGGTGGCAGTCGACCTCGATGAGGCGAAGCTCTCCAAGGCGCGCAGCGAAGGCGCCGTCGAGACGCTGAACGCCACCGACGGCGATATCCCGGAGCGGGTCAAGGAGATCACCGGCGGCGGCGCGCAGGTCTCGGTCGACGCGCTGGGCATCCGCGCGACGATGCTGAACTCAGTCAACTCGCTGCGCAAGGGCGGCGTGCATGTGCAGATCGGCATCACCTCGGCTGCTGAGGCGGGCGAGGTGGGCCTGCCGATCGACCTGATCACGATGAGCGAGATCGAGTTCCGCGGCTCCCTGGGACTGCCCAACCAGAACTACCCATCGATGCTGAACATGGTCGCGTCGGGCAAGCTGCACCCCGAGACGATCATCGGCGAGCGGATCAGCCTCGACGACGTGCCGGCCGTGATCGAATCGATGACCACCTTCCAGACGATGGGCTTCACGACCATCACCGACTTCTCGTAGGCGATGACCTGCGCAGTCTGCGGTTGGTCGGGCGATGAGCGCTACTGCCCCGGTTGCGGCGCGACGCTGCGCGCGGAGCGCGACGCAAACGAGTGCGCCGTCGTCATCTCATTCGATGTCGACGGCGCATCGGGGATGATCAACCGCGATCCCGGGATTGAGCATCGCCCGTCGGCGCGGTCGTTCGGCGACTATGGCCCGGCCGTCGCCGTGCCGCACGTGCTGGCGATGCTCGCCGAGCGCGGCGTCCCGGCTTCGTTCTACATCCCCGGATGGATCGCCGAGCGCCATCCGACCGTGGTTGAGCGGATCGCCGCGGACGGGCACGAAATCGGGCATCACGGCTATCTGCACGAACCGCCCGCGACGCTCTCCGCAGAAGAGGAGGCCGCAGTCCTCGACCGCGGCAGCGAGATTCTGAGCGGCATCACCGGTCAGACCCCCGCTGGGTATCGATCACCTTCGTGGGAGCTGAGCGACCACTCGATCGACCTGCTGCGCGAGCGCGGCTTCACGTACGACTCAAGCCTGATGGGCGGCGACGCGCCGTATTGGGCCGGACCGGGGCTGGTCGAGCTGCCGATCCACTGGGCGCTGGACGACTACCCCTACTTCGTCTTCGCGCCGACCGATGGGCGGCGGCTGATGGCGGCGCCGGAACACGTCTACGCCGCCTGGCGTGACGCGTTCGACGAGCTGTACAGCCGCGGCGGCGTCTTCACGCTGACGATGCACCCGTACATCATCGGCCGCCCCGGCCGCCTGCGGATGCTCGACCGCCTGCTCGACCACATCCAGCGCCACCCCGGCGCGACGTTCCATCGCGCGATCGATCTGGTCTCCGAGTTCGCGGAGCGACACGGTGATGTCGCGACGGGCGCTGCCGATTGAAGCTCCGCTCGCTTTGCGCAGCGGTTCTGGTTCTCGCGACGCTCCTGGCGGCGGCCGGCGCCGCGGCGCAGGCGCCCGGCGTGGTCACCTTCCTGGGGGAGCCTGGCTCGGTCACCATCAACGGACGCGCGGCGCCCGAAGGCACGACGATCCTCGCCGAAACGCCGACCGGCTCGGGGCGTCTGGTGAGGGTCGCGGCCGATGGCTCGTGGTCGCTCACGTTTCTCACAGACCCGACGCCGCTCACGTTCACGGTCGATCGCCTGCCGGTCGCCGGCGGACCGGTCGACCGCTCAGAGGCGGGAGAGCGCCAGCTGACACTGGCCGCTTCAAGCCTCGGCGTTCCGCCGCCGGTGATGGTGGAGTTCCACGACGCCGCTGGTAGCGCCACGATCGGTGGCCACACGGCGCCCGAGGGCGCCACGGTCGCGGCCTGGGCGAACGGCAGGATGTTGGGTGCGACACCGGTCTACGGGGGCGCGTGGGACTTGCCGATCCGCGCAGGTACCACTGGGATTCGCTTCACCGTCGACGGGCTGCCCGATGCCGGCGGCCCCTACAGCTCGGCGCTGGACGGCGTTCCGTATTGGATCACCCTTGCCACGCCGGCGCGGGGGACGAACCTCGGGACGGCGCGCGTTGGAGGCTCATTCGGCAGCGTGCTGACGGGCGGCTTGAAGTGGCCCGCGCGGCCCGGGGCGCTGATCACGGCCACCTCGGACGGCCGCGTTGTGGGGCGCACGACGATCCGGGCAGACGGCGGCTGGTCGATCGAGGTCCCCGTCGGCACGTCAAACATCCACTTTGAGGTCAATCGCTCGCTCGCCGTGGACGCCCCGTATGCGGTGACTCACCCCGGCGTCGAGATCTCCGTCCAGCTGTTCTCGTGGACACGTGTGCCTGGTTGGGAACACGACGAGCCGATCGGTGCGCTGCCGACCAACGCGCTCCAGCACGAGCTGGAGCGCGCGCACCGCTTCAGCGGCAGCGGGTTCCCAGTTGGGATCATCCGCGTGCTCGATCGCGGCGCAGTCGATCCCGATTCAACGCTCACTACCTTCGGGGGTGCAGAGATCTCGAGCGGCTCGTGGTCGTTCGTGTTCTCGCCTGATGACATCCCGGCGCTGGTGTTGGAGCTGCACTCCGGCGGTGTGGCATATCGGACCGCGGCACACACCCTGGAGGCCGGCGGCTCGACTGCGTTGACGACGGCAGACTTCACGGCCCTCCGGCTGCCGCACACCTTCCGAGGGGTCGAATTGCGGTCGGGCTACGTCAACGCTCTCGATGCCGACGGAGACGGCGGGGCGCGTCGGCCCACCATCGGGGGGGCTTGGGCACTGAGCCTGCAACCAGACATCGATCGTCCCGGGGCGATCCGCCTCTCGGCGGAGATCGGCGGCGAACGGCGCTGGACGCGCGAGTTTGCGCTCAGGCCCGGCGGGGAGACGCGAGTTTCGGCCGACGAGTTCAGCATCACTTCCAACCCCATCGCGCCCCAGGACTTTGGCGTCGGCATGGCGGCGCTGGGCGAGGTGCCAGAGACGGTTGAGATCCGGCTCCGAGCCCAACCGTTGACGGACGGCCGAATCGAGTTCGGCGTGCGCATTGAGGGCGAAACCGAACCGCTCACGATCGACCGCCGCTTCCTGCCCGCGACGCCCAGAGTGAATCGTTGGCTGCTCAGCTCCCGGATGCGCCTGAACAATGCAGTCGAAGGGCACGTGATCGCGCGTCGGCTCGCAGATGGCCGGACTGAGTTCGGCTTCCGCGTCACCGGTCGGGGCGACGTGTTCCCCGCGTCGAGGTTTGTGTCTGCGGACGCTGCGGCCGGCCGCTGGTTGAGCAGTAGCGTGATCTCGATACGTTCGGTCGTGAGCACGGAGTAGGAGCGACGCTGCGTGAGCGAGTTCGTCGATCGGGCGCGGTTCGATGCCGCCATCGCGGCGATCGATGCGGCGAACGCGGACGATCCGTTCACGCTTGAGATCGATGGTGTGGCGCTGCCGAAAGAGCTGACCCACGCCGGGATGATGAGCCGATGGGTGCGGGCCCTCGAGCCGGACGCGTCGGAGGAGCTGCTGCTGGCCGCGCGCGCGCACCACGTGCGGCGCTGGATGATCCCGCGTACGGCCTTCCCCGCCGGCCGCAGTGGGTATCTGCGCTGGCGGCGCGCGCTGCATCAGGTCCACGCAGAGCTGGCGGCGGCGATTCTGGAAGATCACGGCTACGGGCGCGCGGCCGTCGAGCGGGTCTTCGCGCTGATCGCCAAGGAGCCGCTACTGCAGCAGGGCGACGCGGACGCTCAGACGCTTGAGGACGCCCTCTCGCTGGTGTTCTTCGACACGCAGCTGGCGCCGATCGTGGCTGATCTTGATGAGCGGCGGCTGCGCCGGGTGATCGGGCGGACGTGGCGCAAGATGAGCGCCGCGGGCCGGCGGGCGGCGCGCAGGCTGGAGTTCGATGCGGTGTCGCGGGACGCGCTGGAGCGCATCATTCCCGACTTTGCGGAGGCGTCAGGCGATGGCTGAGGGATCCCGCGAGCGATACACGCACGGCCACCACGCGTCGGTGGTAGCGCAACACGCGCGGCGGCGCGCGGAGGTTGAGGCCTGGTTTCTGCTGCCGCATCTGCGCGCGGGTCAGCGGCTGCTCGATGTGGGCTGCGGGCCGGGCACGGTCACGAGCGGCCTCGCGCGAGCGGTCGCGCCGGGCTTGACGACGGGTCTCGACGCGGCGGCGGATGTGCTGCTCACCGCTCGCGAGCACGCCGTTGAGCTGGGCTCCGACAATCTGGAGTTCGTCCACGGGGATGTCTACGCGCTCGACTACGCCGACGCGAGTTTCGACGTGGTCTACGCCAACCAGCTGTTGCAGCACCTCGCGGACCCCGTCGCGGCGTTGCAGGAGATGCGACGCGTCTTGCGGCCCGGCGGCCTGTTGGGCGTGCGCGACGCCGACTACGCGACGATGCATCCTGCGCCGAAGTTCGCCGAGTACCAGCGCTGGGACGCTCTGTATCACGCGGTGGCCTACGTCAACAACGCGGAGCCGGACGCGGGGCGCTACCTGTCGGGCTGGGTCCGCGCGGCGGGTTTCGACGAGGTCGAGCTGCAACCCAACGTCCAGTTGCTGGAGGGCGATGAGGCGCGAATCTGGGGCGAGGCCTGGTCGCAGCGGATCCTGCACTCGGCGGTGGCGAGTCAGGCGCTGGAGTACGGGCTCGCAACCCAGGCGGAGCTCGGCGAGCTATCGGCCTGCTGGCTGCGTTGGTCGCAGCAGCCCCACCCGCTCTTCATGTTCATCCAAATCGCCGCCCTCGCGACCAAGTAGTGGACGCGGCTCAGCTCGATGCCGCCGACATGGGCCGTTCTCGAGTCTTCGCGGCCGCCGCAACGCGCGCCATGATGGCCTGCTTGGCGAACTTCGTAATCGGAAGCCCTGATCGCTCGGCTTCCTGATCCAGCGCGTAGAGCTCATCCGCAGTGAAGCGCACACCGACAATCATCCCGGCGTCGCTCGCGACTTCGATCTCGGCTTCCCCGCCGTCACCCCACTCGGTGTCTTCGTGCTTGCTCATCGTGGTCCTCTCGCCATCTGACGATATCGCGCCCGCTCGTCCTTGTCAGCGATCCAGCCCGTGACCACATACGCCACTCCGTCGGCGTCGGGCAGATCGAGAATGAACGTCAACAGGCGTCCCGACGAGTCGGGGCCGATCATCTTGATCCGTGCAGGTCGCCTCCGTGGCGAGCCATCGGGCGCCATGACATCGCTAGCGTCCTGGTTGACAAACCGCGGGCGTCGTTCCAGCACCCGCAGAGCGTCCGCCGGTCGCAGGCGATGAGCGGCGAGCTTGTCCTCCGTCGCGTCCGACAAGAACAGGTCTACGACGCGACGTGGCATGATCCGTTGCTGGCAGGGAGTTGCTAGAAAACCACTTCGATCAGCGGGGAACCGTCGACCCACTCCTGGACGCTGTCCTCGGTGATGAACTCCTTGAGCTTGGGGGCGTTGAGGAACACGGCTCGCTTGGCCGCGGCGTCTGTGACGGCGGTGGCCGTGGCGGGCAGGTCGGCCTTGGCGGACTGCTTGACGTGGAACGTGATCGCGGGGTTGACCAGCACGTTCGCGTACCAGGAGCGTGGGCCGGGGCGGCCGGTGATGTAGTAGCGGCCGTCGACGACGTGGTACCAAATTTCCAGCCGCTTTCGAGCGCCGCTGGTGCGGCCGATCGTGGTGATGTCGATGATCAGGTCGCTGGCCAGCGCGGCGGCGACCTCGGGGTCCTGGTGGTTGCTCATGCTGTGGCCTCCGTGGCTGTGACTGTGGCTGTGGCGCTGTGTGTGGCGCCGAGTGTGGCGCCGTGCTGGCGTTCGTGGTCGAGGAACCACTGCTTGCGGTCGAGCCCGCCGCCGTAGCCGCCGAGCGAGCCGTCGGCACGCACGACGCGGTGACAGGGTACGGCGATGCCGGCCGGATTGCGCCCCGTGGCGGTACCGACGGCGCGGACCGCGGCCGGCCGCCCGACCGCGCGGGCGATCTGGCTGTACGAGGCGGTGCGGCCGGCGGGAATCTCACGAATCGCCTGCCAGACCTCGCGCTGGAACGGCGTGCCCGAGAGGTTGACTTCAATCGTGTCGAGCGCGCAGACGTCGCCGTCGAAGTAGGCGCTCAGCGCGTCGCGGATGGCGCGGGCGGCGACCGAGAGCTCAGGCGTGTCCTCGGCGCAGCCCTCGCGCGTGTCGCGCGCCCAGATCTCGACGAAACCCGCCTCGCGCAGCGCACCGTCGGCGACCTCGAAGTAGAGCGTGCCTAGCGGTGTGTCGACCCAACCGTGCTCGGTGTTCACGTGCGTTCCCTTCGCTAGCCGCGGCGTAGCCGTGACCTAACCGTGGCTTGGCGGATCGTATCTGGTCGGCCGATAGAACGCAAGTGCGATGCGGTAGTCAGGCCGTGTTCAGCATCGGTCAGGATCGTTCAGCCCGGGTTGCTACCCGTGTTGCTAGCGGTCGGGCACGATCAGGCCGCCGGTCGTGCGGCGCATGCCCTCGGGGGTGGCCGCTTCGCGCGCTCGACCGGCCGCCTGAGCGATCGGATCGAGCTGGCGCGGGCCGGGCGGGGGGCCGCGGCGCGATCCCTGCGGCGGCGGCGGCGGACGCCAGGGCTGAACGGTGCCCGGCTGCGGTTGCGGCGGATTGAGGCGCGCGCGGTTGGGCCGCGACTGCACCAGCCCGACGTACTGCGCCAGCTCGATCGGGTCGACGATCCCGGCGATCGGGAATTGGTCGTCGACGAAGGTGGTCGGCAGCGCCGCGACGCCGGCGCGCTGCGCGAGCGGCGCGAACTCCTCGATCATGATCACATCGGTCTGCAGCTTGGGTGAGAGCAGCGACGTCGCCCAGCACAGCAGCGCCGCCTGCCCGGAGACCGGGTCCAAGGGGGAGGCGAAGAGGCGCAGTCGACTCGGTCGGCGCAGCTTGCCGAGCGCGCGCTTCAGCTGCGCCGACGCCTCCCCCGAGCGCGTCGAGGCCAGCACCATCGCGCGCACGAGGGCGACGAAGACGTGCCCGTTGGGCAGGCCGTAGAGGCGCAGCGGCCGATTCAGCTCGCCGCGCACGACGGCGCAGGGGACATCGGTGGCGTCTCGCTTGGCGGCCATCTCGGGCTCGTCGGCGAGTTCGTAGACGTTGAGCGTGAGCTTGTCGGAGAGCGTCGCGAGTTCCGTGTAGAGCTCGATCGCCAGTTCGCAGGTGGGTCGCTCGGGACGGCCGGGCACGACGACCCGGCGTTTGCGCTGGTGGAAGTAGTCGATTTTGATCGGGCCTTCGACGGCGCTGAGCTGCTGTCGCAGCTGCGAGCGGTCGTTTCGTCCGAGCGCCATGGCCGCGTCCTCTCCCGCTGTTCAAATCCTAGTCGGCGACGGTCGTACTGGGGCGCTACTCGCGTTGGGCGCGCCAGCGGGCCAGCACATCGTCGACATCCAGCGCCAGCTCGGCCTCCGTCACGGCGCCCTCGTAGGAGGCGTAGATGCGGCCCGCGTGGTCGATCACGAAGACCCACGGCTCGCTGGGCAGGTCCCAGTCGAGGAAGGCCGCGGCCTCGCGCAGCAGCTCGGGCTGGTGGGGGTTCTCAAAGACCTCGACGTGGACCGCGAGCAGCTCGCTCGCGCGCGGTCGCCAGACGGCCTTGACGACATCGAGCACCGGCGCGCAGCTGCGCGAGTGACAGAACGCAGGCGTCGCGAAGGCGAGCAGCAGCGGCCGAGCTTCCTGCAGCGCCTCGTCGAGGCTGAGCTGGTAGAGCGCCGGCTCGGGCGTTGGGTCGGAGGTCAGCTCGTCGAGCGAATCGACGTCGGCCAGGGTGCGGCTGACGGACGCGCGGGCCTGTTCGCCTTTGGCGGGCGCGGCGGGCCGCTCGCGCACGCTGAAGCGGAAGCGGACCTGCTCCCTTGTTGCGCCGTCGGCGCTGCTGATCTCGAAGGCGATGCCCCACTCGCCGGCGCGCGAGAGCCGGACCGGCACGAGATAGACGCCGCGACCCACGGCCGGGATCTCGTCGGAGACGCTGAAACCGCCGATGTGGCCATGCGGCGTGAGCGCCGGGGCCGCCGCATTCGGCCTGACGAACTCCACGAAGCGGGCGAACTGCGAGGAGACGGCCGTCTCGCGGTCGGCTTCGAGGTCGAACACGGCGGCGCGCACGCGCGGCGGCGGACCCTCCGGATCGCCGCCCTGCAGGGTGAACGCGACGCGGGTGACGCCGACCGCGAGATCGCGCGTGGCGAGCACGGGCAGCCAGGTCGCGTCCGCCTGGGCGGCGGCGAGCCACGGATCGGCGACGGGCAGGTCGGGCTCAGCTCCGCCGCAGCCGGCGACGGCGATCAGGGCAGATCCGAGCACGAACAGGGCGGCGCGTGCGCGCGCGTTGACAGCCGGTTGACAGGTGGTTGACAGGCGAGATCGCAAGTGTTTGAATAGATGGCGTAATCGCGTAGGCGCCTGAACAATATCAGGGCCAGAAAGGTTCCTCATGGCTTACTCCCGCGTCAACGCCCGCGGCCAGACCTACTACCTGCACAGCCGCGAGGTCGCGCTGCGCAACAACCGCCAGCAGCGCATCTACTTCTTCGCAAAGACGATCAAGGAAGGCGCGTTGGACGCGATGCCCGAGGGCTACGAGATTGTGGAGAACCAGCGCACCGGGCTGCCCGTGCTGCGCAAGGCGTCCACGGCGGGGGCCGCGAACTAGCAGGTCGGCCGCACGCTGCTCGTCCGTGTACACGCGCTCGAGGGCGCGGATCAAATTGGTGGTTGTCATCTGGTCAGAGGATCGGCAAGGGCGGTGATCGCCGCCGCGTGGAGTTGCGGCGTCGCGGTCGCCAGGGCGTGTTCAGCGTTGTCCAGGGTGAGCGGCTCGCCGGTCCAGTCGGAGATCATGCCGCCGGCGCCGCGCACGATCGGCACGAGCGGCAGACAGTCCCAGGGTTTGAGTGAAGCCTCCGCGACCAGATCGACATAACCGCTGGCGAGCAGGCCGTAGGCGTAGCAATCGATGCCATAACGGACCCGCTGGAGCCCGCCGCAGAGGCGATTCCAGGCCTGTAGGTCGGCCCCCTTGAACAGTTCCGGGGATGTCGAGAAACCAATTGCTGTGTGAAGTTTGGCTGTGGATGCTACGTGGATGGTGTGTGCATTCAACGTGGCGCGACGTGGCAGCCCGGACCAGGTGACGCCTAGCCAGCGCTCGTTTGAGATGGGCTGATCGAGCACTCCGAGCACCGGAACGCCCTCGTGCAGCAGGCCGATCAACGTGCCGAATGTAGGTACGCCTGAAACGAACGCACCCGTTCCGTCGATCGGATCGATCACCCAGATCCACTCAGCGCCGCGCTGTTCGCTGCCCCATTCCTCGCCGACCACGCCATGACTGGGGAAGCGCTGCGCGATCCGCTCGCGAATCGCCGACTCCGCCTCGCGATCGGCGCGGGTCACGGGCGAGCCGTCGGCCTTACGATCTACCGTCAACGGAGCGCGGAACCAGGGGCGGATCGCGGCAGCGGCGGCGTCGGCCAGCTCGTTGGCGAATTCGACATAGATGTTCGCCACCACGTCGCGCGGGTCGGGCATGTCGTCAGCCTACTCGCTGCTATCGTGGCCTACTCGCGGTCGGAGAGTTCTCGACATCACCAGGCGCGAGCTCCCCGTTCGGCGGCTCGCGGAGCCACGGACGCGGCAGCACACTGTCGAGCGCGCCCGAGAGGAACCAGGCATGGGAAAGATCAACGTCGCGATCATTGGAGTTGGCAACTGCGCCTCATCATTGGTGCAGGGTGTCACGCTCTATGCCGACGCGTCGGAGGCTGACGAGATTCCGGGGATCATGCATCCGGTGCTCGGCGGCTATCACATCTCCGACATCAACTTCGTGGCCGCCTTCGACATCGACCGCAACAAGGTGGGCAAGGACCTGTCGGAGGCGATCTACGTAGAACCGAACAACACCTACCGGTTCGCCGATGTCCCGCATCTGGGCGTGCCGGTCGAGCGTGGGATGACCCACGACGGGCTCGGCAAATACCTCTCGCAGGTGATCGAGAAGGCCCCCGGCTCGACCGTCGATGTCGCCCAGATCCTCAACGATCGCGATGTCGACGTGGTGATCAACTACCTGCCCGTCGGCTCCGAGGAAGCGACCAAGTGGTACGTGGAGCAGGTGCTGGACGCCGGCTGCGGTTTCGTCAACTGCATCCCCGTGTTCATCGCGCGCGAGGAGTATTGGGCCAACCGCTTCCGCCGCGCCGGCTCGCCGATCGTCGGCGACGACATCAAGAGTCAGGTCGGCGCGACGATCGTGCACCGCGTGCTGACGCGGCTGTTTCAGGACCGCGGCGTCCACATCGACCGTACCTACCAGCTCAACTTCGGGGGCAATACGGATTTCCTCAACATGCTCGAGCGCGAGCGCCTGGAGTCGAAAAAAATCTCCAAGACCAACGCGGTGACCTCGCAGATCGACTACGAGATGTTGCCCAGCGAGGTGCACGTCGGTCCTTCCGACCACGTGCCGTGGCTTGAGGATCGCAAGTGGTGTCACATCCGGATCGAAGGAACGACATTCGGCAACGTGCCGCTCAATCTGGAGCTGAAGCTGGAGGTCTGGGACAGTCCGAACTCCGCGGGGGTCGTGATCGACGCGGTGCGCTGCGCGAAGCTGGGGCTCGACCGCGGCGAATCAGGGCCGCTGCTGGCGCCGTCGGCGTACTTCATGAAGTCGCCACCGGAGCAGTGGACGGATGACCAGGCGCGCGACGCCCTGGAGGCCTACGCCGCGGGCGAGTAACGCGGGGCGTCAGGCGCTGGTCGGCAGCGCGCTCTACTGCGGCTACGAATCGCTCGGTCGCGCCGCGCGGTTGCTGCCGCGTCCCCAGGCGTACGCGGCGGCGCGGATGATGATGCAGGCCGTCTGGTTCGGCTGGCCTGCGGGCCGCGCGGCGGCGATCGAGAATGCGTCGGTGCTGCTGCCCCACGTCGATTGGCGTGGCGACGCTGCGTCGTTGGGGCGGGCTCAGTTCCGTCGTTACGGCGAGTACCTGGTCGACGCGGTACGGCTCGACGAGCTCACGCCGCAAGCCTGCTTCGCAGCGGTGGACGGCGCGGTCGAGGACTGGCGTCGGCTGCGCGAACGCTACGGATCGCGTCCGACGCTGTTCGCGCTGATGCACATGGGCAACTGGGATGCGCTGGGCGGGGCCTACACGCACGCCTGTGGACGTTCACAGGTGCTTGTGGACCCGTTGGGTCATCCACAGCTTGACGCTGCGGTGCAGGGGCCGCGCGATCGGCTGGGGATGACGCCCGCGGCCGGGGCACCGGGGCTGCGACGAGTGATCGAGGCGCTGCGCGGCGGTGGGACCGCGGCGGTGCTGTTCGACCGTCCCCCGGCAGCTGGGGATAGGGGCGTGGCGGTCCGACTGTTCGGTCGCGAGGCGCGGGTCTCAAGCACGCTCGAGCGGATCGCGCGGGCCTCGGATGCGACGGTTGTGCCGCTGGCGGCGGTCCGGGTGCGTGAGGGCGCGTTTCGGTTCCGCGCGTTGATTGAGCTCGACGCGGGCATCGAGGGCGCCGGCGAGCAGGTCACGCAGCGCACGATCGAGCGGTTCGAGCCGTGGCTAGCCGCGCATCCCGACCAGTGGTACCAGTTCGGCCGGTTTTTCGGGACGGCGGAGGACGGGGCTCTAGATCACCGCGATCACGGCGACGGCGATCGCGAGGCCGGTCAGCATTAGGCCCGTCCCCATGATCACCAGGCGCCCGATTCGGACCTCGGTCTCCGCGATCATCTGGCTCATTTTCGCGTCACGCAGTTCACCGTCCCGGCGGGCCTCCTCGCGCGCATGTTGTTCACGCTCACGCATCTCTTCGCGCATTCGATTGTCTCGTTCGCGCATCTCTTCGCGCATTTGTTGGTCTCGTTCGCTCATCGCTGTGAGCAATCGCTCATCGCGACGATGCATCTCTTCGCGCATCAGGCGGTCGCGCTCGAGCGTGTCCGTGCGCATCGCGGCGAGTTCGGCTTGCAGAGTTGCGTCCCGATGGGCCAAATGCTCGAGGATGGCCGCGTGGCGCTCTGCAGCATCCACTCTGGTCGCCGCGAAGCCTTCGCGCATCTCTGCGTCGACGCGTGCAAAGCCTTCGCGCATTTCCGTATCGACGCGTGCGAAGCCTTCGCGCATTTCCGTGTAAACGCCTGTGAAGCCTTCGCGCATCTCGCCGCTGAGGACCGTGACGTCCTCCTTGGTGGCGGCGTTGCCACGGAGTTCGGCGAACTCGGAACTGAGCAGCGCCACGAACTTCTCCGCTTCTTGGGGCGGCAAGTTACCGTGCTCGAGGATGGCTTGCATTTCGGCTGCGTGCTCCATGCGCCGAGTATACAACGGAAATCTGTAGTGATGTGCCGATCTGAGAGTGGGTTCGGCTGATGGGCATCGCTGCGGCGCTGCGGGCGCTTGAGCTGCTGGCGCGGGTGCTGCCGGAGGCGGCGCTGTATGCGCTGGCGGAGCGACTCGCCGTCGCGGCGCTGCCCGTCGCCGAACGGCGTCGGCTGCGCGTGCGCAACAACCTGCAACGACTGCATCCGGAGTGGGAGCTGCCGCGTCTCAATCGCGCCGTGCGCCGCGTCTTCGAGGAGACCGCCCGCTACTACGTGGACCTGGCGCTGCTGCCGAGCCTGACGCCGAAGCAGATCCTCGACGATCGGCTGACGCTGCGCGGGCTCGATCATCTACAGGGCGAGATCGCCCGCGGGCGCGGCGTGGTCGCGACATCGGCGCACCTCTCCAATCCCGAGGCGGTGGTGCGAGCGATCGGGGCGCTCGAGATCCCGGCCACGGCGCTGATCGAGCCGCTCACCGACCGTCGGCAACGGACGGCCGTGGAGGCGCTCCGCGGCGGCGCCGGCGTTGAGTTCGTCGAGGCCAACGCACGAGGGATCGCGAGCTGTCTGGAGCGTCTGCGCGGCGGCGGGCTGGTCGCGGTGCTGTGGGACCGCGATATCCAGGGCGGCGGTGCCTGCATCCCGTTCTTTCAACGCCAGGCGCGCTTTCCGGTCGGCGCGGTGGACCTGGCGATCCGCACCGATTCGGCGCTGATTCCGATCTGGCAGCGCCGCACGCGGGGCCTGCACTTCGAGGTCGAGTGCCTGCCTCCGATGCAGTTGCTGCTGACCGGCAATCGCGCGCTCGACGTGCGCACCGGCCTGGCCGACCTCGTCGCGCTGTTCGAGCCGATTCTCTACGAGCATTGCGAACAGTGGCGGATGTTCGAGTCGCCCTGGGCGCCCTGCCACGACACACCTTGGGACGACCCACGCGCGCATCGCGAGCGGAGCGTCGTATGAGCGACCCGATCGCGGTTGACTGGTCGGCCGCGGACCTGCACGCCCACACTCGCTCGTCGGATGGGATGGACAGCGCCGACACCATGCTCGCCGCAGCGGTCGAGGCGGGACTGGACTGCGTCGCGATCACCGAGCACGACCAGGTCGACGGTGCGCTGCGCGCGCAGTCGATTGCAGTCGAGCGCGGACTCCCGATCGAAGTGATCGTAGGCAGCGAAGTGACATCGCGGCAGGGACACATGGTGGCGCTGTGGCTGACCGAGCCGGTCCCGGCATTCCGCTCGGCCGCCGCGACCGTCGAGGCGATCTGGCGGCAGGGCGGTGTGGCGATCATCGCCCACCCGGCGTCGATCGTCCCGCCCAGCCTCCGGGTGAAGGAGATCGATCAGCTGGTTCGCGATCTGGCTCCTGCGCAGCGCGATTCGCCCGTGCTCGTGTTGGGCATCGAGCTGGTCAACCCCTCGTTGACGGCGCGCCTGCGCGTGCCACCTGTCGCACTCGCCAACGCCGAGCGCTGGGGGCTGCCTGAGACGGGCGGCAGCGACGCGCATTTCGCGTCCCACGTCGGCGCGGCCGTGACTCGCTACCCCGGCAGCGGCCCCGACGCGCTGCGTGCGGCGTTCATCGCCGGGCAGACGCGCGCCGAGGAGCGCGAGCACCCCTCACTGCTCAGCGTCGGTCCGCGGCTGCTCCTCCAGCCGCTACTCGGGCTCTCCGCCACGCCACGGGCGCTGACACGGCGCTTCATTCGGCGCCTCGGCGGGCGCTGAGCGGCGGACCGGGTGCGGATCGCGCTCGTCCTGCCCTACGACCTCGCGCGGCCCGGCGGCGTGCGCACGTACACGCTGGCGCTCGCCGCATGGCTGCGCCGAGCTGGGCACGACGCGCATGTGATCGCGCCAAGTTCCGACCCGGCCGCGGCGAACGAGCCGTGGCTGCACGATGTCGGTCGTCCGTTCGCCGTGCGGATCGGCGGAACGGTAGGCAGTCTGACGCTGAGACCGAGCGTGGTCCGGAGCGTGCGGAACCTCCTCGATGCGGACTGGGACGTCGTCCACATCCAGGAGCCGCTCGTTCCAGCGATCGGACCGGCGGCGCTCGAACGCGCCCTCGGCCGGGTCCCGACGGTGCTCACATTCCACAGCGCCGAGCCCGTCGCGGCCCGGCTCTACGGAGCGCTCGGGATTGCGATCCGCCCTCACATCCGCCGCGCGGACGCCCGCATCGCCGTGTCAACGGCGGCGCTGGCGATCGCCGCGCCCGTGCTCGGCGGGCCCGCGGCGCTGATTCCTCCCTGCATCGACTACGGCGGCGCACCGGGACCGGGCCGCAGTGCCGAGACGGGCGCGCCGGTGGTGCTCTTCGTCGGTCGTGATGAGCCTCGCAAGGGGCTGCCCGTGCTGCTCCGCGCGATGGCGCGCATCGTCGATCGCGAGGCCGACCGCGGGCCCGTGCTCCACGTGGCGGGGGCCGCGCGGCCCGACACGGTGCGACTGGTCGAGCGTCTCGGTCTTGCTGAGCGCGTCCGCCTGCACGGCGCCGTCGGGACCGCAGAGGTGCGGCGGCTGCTCGGGGACGCGTCGCTGCTGTGCGCGCCGGCGCTGGGCGGCGAGGCACTGGGCTTGGTGCTGGTCGAGGCGATGGCCGCGGGCGTGCCAGTCGTCGCCTCCGATATCGACGGTTATCGAATCGCCGCCCGCGCCGGCCGGGCCGCGCTGCTCACCCCGCCCGGCGATGTCGCCGCGCTGGCCGCCGCGCTCGAGCGGGTGGGATCCGACCAAGCCACGCGCGTGCGTCTGGTCGCCGCCGGCCGCGCATCGGCGCGCCGCTTCGATGTCTCGGTGGTGGGGCCGCAGCACCTGAAGGTCTATGAGCGGGTGGTCAGCGCTGACGCCGGCTGACCGCCACGCTCTCCCCCCGCTGACCACATTGAGTGGTCAGCGGAATCCGATCCGGCCGCCGCTGCCTTCGGCATCTCTCCCCCGCTGACCACATTGAGTGGTCAGCGGAATCCGATCCGGCCGCCGCTGCCTTCGGCATCTCTCCCCCGCTGACCACATTGAGTGGTCAGCGGAATCCGATCCGGCCGCCGCTGCCTTCGGCATCTCTCCCCCGCTGACCACATTGAGTGGTCAGCGGAATCCGATCCGGCCGCCGCTGCCTTCGGCATCTCTCCCCCGCTGACCACATTGAGTGGTCAGCGGAATCCGATCCGGCCGCCGCTGCCTTCGGCATCTCTCCCCCGCTGACCACATTGAGTGGTCAGCGGAATCCGATCCGGCCGCCGCTGCCTTCGGCATCTCTCCCCCGCAAAGCGGGGGAAGAGGGGGATCCGGATCCGCGCTTCCCCGGCGGGGCGGGGGGAGCCATTGGGAGGGGGTCAGCGGAATCCGATTCCCCGCTGTCACGCCGCCGACGCGAAGTTTGACTCTCTGGTGATGGGGGTGGCGGCCCAGATTCGGTACCGTGAACGCGCTGGTGTCTGAGCCCTCGGCGGGGCTGACCGAACGCACCCGTGTCCCTACTTCCGCACGCCCTGTCGCAGTCGGTCTCCGAGCGTCTCGGGCGCGCAGTCGCGCGCACGGGCCTGACGCCCAACACGCTGACGATCATCGGTCTGTGCGGGATGGGCGGGGCCGGCTACCTGGCCTCGAGGGGCTGGTTCTGGCAAGCCGGTGTGGCGATGCTCGCGGCCGGCGCGTTCGACCTGTTTGACGGCGCTGTCGCTCGAGCGACCGGCAAAGCGACGACCTGGGGCGCGATCTTCGACGCCGTGAGCGACCGGCTCGCGGACTTCGCGATCCTCTTCGGGCTGCTGTTCTGGTTCCTCGGCGAGGAGCGCTTCAATCGCGAAGCGATCATCCTGATCATGCTGAGCCTGAGCGGCTCGATGCTCGTGAGCTATACGCGTTCGAAGGCAGCCGAATACGGCGTGCAGATTCGATCGGGCCTCGGCACGCGGTTGGAGCGGGTGCTGATCATGTCGATCGGTCTGCTCGCCGGGCAGGTGCTCGCGGTGCTCTGGCTACTCGCGGCCCTGTCGAATCTCACGGCCTTGCAGCGCTGGGTGATGACCTGGCTGGCCACTCGACAGCTTGCGGCGGAAGAGACGCCGCAGACAGCCGCCGACGAGCCCCCCTCAACGGAGGGCCCGTTCGACGGAAGTTCGTGAGGCCGAGTCGGCGCTAGCCGCCTTTGGCCAGCTCGACGATCTCGTCGACCGTCGCGTCGCGCCACGAGGCCCACTCGTCGGAGCTCTGGAGGTCGCGATAGGCGGCGCCGATGCGGGCGCGCATCTCCGCCTCGGACTCGCCGTCCTTGCGCGAGAAGAGCTTCTGCATGTTTGCCATGTGCTCGTTGGCGACGGCCGGGCGCTCGATCCAGTGGGCGATGTACTCGTGGTCCGCCGTGTAGAGCACCGCGGTCGGGATCGACTCGTGGAGTCCCTCCTTGAGGAACTCGGACATGATGTCGTTGTTCTCGTCGCGCGGGAAGATGCGCAGCTCCCAGCCGGCGGTCGAGGCGATCTCGGCCAGCACGGGCAGGCCGCGGTAGACATCGGGGCACCAGTCTTCGCCGAGCACCAGCATCTTCAGGCGCGGCAGCGACTGCAGCGCTTCGCGTCCCTCTTCCGACACCTGCCAGGAGCCCATGTTGCGCACGAACCGCTCAACGTTCGCGTCGCCGCGCGGGTTTCCGCCTGGGGTGGGTCGCTGATGGTTCTCCTCGCTGTTGATGAATGCGAGGTACTGGTTCCAGGTCTTGCCGCTCTTGAATCGCTCCAGAGTGACCACCGAGTCTTTGATTGCAGTCGCCATGTCTAGTTCCCTTCATCGTTCGTTGAATCGAGGGCCGCCGTCGGCGCCGTCCAGCTCAGGCTATCACCAGGCGCCAGCGCTTAGTGGTGGTCCTGGTGACAGGGACATGAGCACTCGTCGAGCGAGTAGCGCATGACTTCCATATAGGTAGATTCGGCGAGGTGTTCAGCGAGTTGGTCAGGCAGGCGCACGCCGCCCTTCTCGCCAGCTTTGCGAATCGCCGTGAAGGTGTACGCCGCCATCGCCGCCGAGCGGTCGATGACGTCCGCGATGTCGCTGCGGATCACTCCCTCTTCGCCGGCGTGCCGTTCGTCCACCACCATGGCGACCTCCCACCGGCCCGATGATGCGCGATGCAGTGCGCGGTGGGCGCGTTGCGCGGGGCCAGCGGATGTAGGATACACGCGCAACAGGCCTCCATCCGACCGACTTGCGGCGGCGCAGCCCGCGTTGGAGGCGCGCGACGCAGAGGAGATTTTTCACCATGCCGCGAATGGAATTCGGCGCTCAGATCCCCGCCTGGCACTGGCACTGGGATGTCTCCGAGGTGCGCGACTGGGCGCAGGGTGTGGAGGCGATCGGGCTCGATTTCATCTCGATGGCCGACCACGTGATCTACGCGTACGAGTTGCCCGACCGGCCGATCAACGGCCCCTACCAGGACGACGTACACCAGCACGAGGTGATGATCACGCTTGCCTGGATCGCGGCGCTGACCAGCCGCGTGGCGCTGCAGACCAACGTGCTCGTGCTGCCCCAGCGTCAGCCGGTGTTGGTTGCCAAGCAGGCGGCCGAAATCGACATCCTCTCGGGTGGCCGCTTCCGGCTCGGCATTGGGATCGGCTGGCAGGTCCCGGAGTTTGAATCGCTCGGCGTGCCGTTCCGCCAACGTCCCTCGCGGATGGAGGAGGCGATCCACGTCCTGCGCGCCTGCTGGACCGAGGAGCCGGTCAACTTCGAGGGACGCTACACGACGATCCGCGAGATGAGCGTGATGCCCAAGCCGGTCACGCCCGGCGGTCCGCCGGTGCTGTTCGGCGGCTACTCCGACCTGGCGCTGGATCGCGCCGCTCGTCTCGGCGACGGCTGGATCGCGTCGGTGCAATCCGACACCGCTCAGCTGATCGCGGCCACCGAGAAGATTCGCGCGGCGCTCGAGCTGCACGGTCGCTCGAGCGACGAGTTCCCGCTTCAGTGGCTGCCGCCGCTCGACACAGACATGGCCAATACGCTGCGCACGCTGACCGCCGCCCGCGACGCCGGGTTCACCCGGATCGGGATTGGCATGCCCAATTACGACCGCGAGGCGGCAGTCCCCGTTGATGACTACCTGCGCCACATCGAAACGACATGGCGCGAAGTCTGGCCCGAGCTGCGCGGTTAGGCCTCGGGTTGGTCGCGCCAGACCCTCCTGAGGTCGACGACGAGGCCGGGCAAGACGTCTTCGCCGAAGAGCGAGTTGGGGCGCTGCAGGAGTTCGGGCTCTCGGTCAGGCCGGTAGATGTGAGCGGTGTCTGTAAACGGGTCGATCAGCCATCCCAGCCGCACACCTTGCGCAATCCAGAACCGCATCTTGCGTTGCTGGTCGGGCAGACGGTCGGACGGCGAGCGAAGTTCGATGACGAAGTCTGGGCAGAATCGAGGGATTCCTTCGTCGTCCGGCTCCATCAGCGCGAGGCGCTCCGGTGAGAGCCAAGACGCATCTGGGATTCGGATCGACACACCGCCGATCCGGAACGCGCCATCGGCCCCGGCCGTTTCGCCGCCGCCGCCAGCCACGATCCAGGCGTAGATCTGCGCGGCGATGACGATCGCGCGATTGCTGCTGCGGAAGCCTGCGCCAGGCACGATGCTGAGCCTTCCCCGTTCATCGATTTCGAAACGCATCCCAGGGTTGAGCTCGCACAGCTCGATAAACAGCTCGTCGGTCAGCTCCCATTCCGGCGGTGGCTGAAGCAGAATCGGCGCAACGGGACTGCTGATTGGCGCCACGCTCGGCGCTGTCGGGGGCTTGGCTCTCGTGACCATGGTCACCCCAGTGTAAGTCGAGGCCGGCCGCGGGCGTTGACAGCCGCGCGATAATCATCCAGATCACGGATTCCAACAGCCTAACTCACCCAGGCAGGCACGGATCGTCACGCCCCATCTGAGCCGGTGCGTTGGACTGCGCGTCACCAGCGACGACGCTGTGGCGCGCCGTGAATGCATTCGACGATCGCTGCACGCCGACCGCCGTCCGCAACGCCGGGTTCACCCGCTTCGGCATTGGCATGTCCAATTGCGACCGCGACGTGCGAGTCCGCGCGGGTGAGTACCCACGCCACGTCGAAGCGGCACGGCGCGAAATCTGGCCCGAGCTGCGCGCTTAGGCGTCGGGTTGGTCACAGGCGTTCGCAACGAGCGGTATCGTGAGTGCGAGTGAGGCGAATAGCCGCGCGTGCGGCGAGGAGCGTCCGATCGTGGGTTCCCTCGAACGACCCCTCGAGCTGCGGTTTGACGGCTCGGATGTGGTCGATGGGCGCGTGCCTCTTGACGTGTATACGGGTGTGCTGAGCGCCCTCCAGCGGGCAGCCGTCGGTGCCGTCGAAGAGGCGTTGGGCTTGCCACCGAAACGTGGACGCCGGCCGTCTAGCGTCCTGCGTCTGGCTCGCCTGGACTTCGTCTCCGCGGGCCGCGGCTCGGTGCGCGTGGTGACAGCGCCTTCGGAGATGGCAGATACGGTCGGTCGGGAGGCGTGGGAACGGCTAGTGGGCGGTGTGCTGACCGGCGAAGACCTGCCGGAACGCGCGCGCAAGGCAGTAATCGAGATGCTCAAACACTTGAATGGTGGCGTGTCGCAGCTCACCTTGACTCCACTGTGGCCGAGCGCGAGCGTCAGCCGCACGTACAGCGCGGGGGATGCGAGCCGCTTCGCGCCGCCCCAGCAGCCGACCGCTCCAGCGACAACCCGCACCGCGTGGGGTCGGCTGTTCGCCGCGGACTGGAATCGCGGAACGGCAGAGGTTCACAGCCCGGACGGAGTCGTTGAGCACATCTCATTCAGCGTCGACCATGCGAACACCGTGCAGGATGCTGTGCGCCGCTTTGTGACGGTGATCGGGCAGGAGGTGACCGAGCGCGGCCGCACTCGGCTGGAAGTTGGCGAGATCATGATCGACCACGCGTCCGATGATTCGTGGTTCTGGCGTCCGCCCACCGTCGAAGAACGGATCAGCCAGCAGGGAACACGGCCGTTTCGCCCCGACGACCCCGAGTACGCGCCGGTCGAGTTCGATGTCGACGAGTTTCTGGCCGGCGTTCGAGCTGATCGCTAGATGCGGGGACGCCCCGATCCGTCGGAAGACATCGTCGTCGACACCGATGTGTTCTCGTTCATTCTCCGGAATGACTCGCGAGCGGCTTCCTACACGTCGCGCTTCGCTGGGGTGCGGTTGCACCTCAGCTTCTGCACGGTCGGTGAGGCATTGTTCGGCGTGGAGCGACTACCTGAGTCTCAAACGAAGCGCGAGCTGGCGGAGGGGATCGAACGCGAACTGCGGCGATACACGATCGTTGAGCCGTCGATTACTGTCGCGAGACACTGGGCTGCGATTCGAGCCGAGTGCGAACGAGATGGGAACACGATCCCGCGCGAGGACGCCTGGGTCGCCGCATGCGCCCGCATGCTCCGTTGTGCGGTGGCCACGCACAACGAGCGGCACTTCCGCAACGTTCGAGGCCTTGAGATCGTCACCCTGGTTGACGGGGAGGTGCGGAGGCTTCAAGGGTCAGACTGATCGAAGTCCCGCCGACTTGCGCAGGGCGTTCGCGGCTCGCTCGAAGCTGGGGAAGGTGGGGATTGACTCCTGCTGGAGGCGTTGGCGGGCCGCCAGGGCTTCGGGCTCGACGTGGCTGGGGTGCAGTGCGGTGAGGAACGGCTTGCCGGACTCCGCCATGAAGCGCTTCAGCGAGGTGATCAGCCGCTCGAATTCCTCCGGCTTGTCGCGCCAGCGGCGCGCCATGAACGTGGCCGAGAGCTCCATCGCGACCGCGTCGATATTTTCGTCGGCGTTGAGGATGTCGAAGATCGTGTCGAGATGCTCGGGCGACTGGCCGATCGTGCCGGCTGCGTCGAGCGGGTTGCGGTAGGAGCCGCCGATGATGTTGAAGAACTCGGCCAGCTGGGCGTAGGAGGCCTCTGTCAGCATCGGCACCTTCCAGCCGGCCTTCTCGAACGCGTCGGTGAGCACGACCGACTGCCCGCCGGTCATCGCGATCAAGCCGAGCCGGTTGCCGCTGGGCCGGCGGGTCAGCAGCGTCGCCTTCACCACGTCGATCATCTCGTCGAGGTTCTGCACCGCGACGGCCCCGACCTGACGAATCACCGCGTCCCAGATCGCCTGGTCGCTGGCCAGCGAGGCGGTGTGGGAGCGGATCGCGCGGCCGCCGCCCTCGGTCTGGCCGCCCTTCCAGATGATCACCGGCTTGCGCGCCGCGGCGGATTTCAGTGCGTCGAACAGCCGCCGCCCATCGCGCGCGCCCTCGATGTACATCGCGATCACTTCGGTGTGATCGTCGTCGGCCAGGTAGTCGAGGTAGTCGGCCGCCTCGAGGATGATCCCGTTGCCGAATGAGACCAGCGAGGAGCAGTAGAGTCCGTTCGCAGCGCCGGTCAGCGAGAAATTCATCCCGTGCGTGCCCGACTGCGAGATGAAGCCGATGTTGCCTTCGACATCGTGCGGCTGGTCGCGGTTGAAGCGCACGCCGAGCCGCGGGATGTGTACGCCCATGCAGTTGGGCCCGATCAACGCGAGGCCCGAGGGCGCGGCGATCTCGTAAATCCTGTTCTGCAGCTGGACGCCGAGCTCCTCGCCGGTCTCCTCGAAGCCGCTGGTGAAGAGCGTCACCCCGCCCACCTCGGCGTCGACGCACGACTGGACGATGAACGGCGCGACGTTGCGAGGCACCGCGCAGACGGCGAAGTCGACGCGCTCGGGGATGTCCGTCAGGCTGGCGTAGTTCTCGATCCCCATCGCCTCGATCCCGGGGATCTCATTGGGGTCGACCTGCACCGAGTAGAGCTTGCCGGTGAAGGTCTGCAGCGAGCGCAGCCAGTTGTAGCCGCTCGCCTGCTTGTCGCCGATCACGGCGACCACTTCGGGATTGAGGGTGCGATGCAGTCGTTCGCGGGTCACGGGCATGGTCTTGGCTCTCCGCTCAGTCGTCGCTGGGGGTGAGCACGATGCGCGCGTCGACCGCGATCGCGCCGTCGGCGCGGGCGAAGACGGGGTTGAGGTCGAGCTCGGCCACTTCGGGGTGGGCTTCGGCGAACGAGGACAGCTGCAGCAGCATCTCTTCGAGCGCGCCGAGGTCGGCGGCGTCGGCGCCGCGGAAGCCCTCGAGCACGGGGAAGCCCTGGATTTCACGAATCATCTCGCCTGCGTCGCGCGGCGCCAGCGGCACGACCCGGAAGGCGACATCCTTGAGGACTTCGACGAAGACGCCGCCCAGCCCGAACATCAGCACCGGTCCGAACTGCTGGTCCTGAGTGATCCCGAGGATCACCTCGGTGCCGGGCGCCGACATCGGCTGGACCGAGATACCCGCCGCCCTGACGCCGGGCACCGCGGCGGTCACCGCAGCGTGGATCCGCTCGGCCGCGGCGCGGAGCTCATCGGGATCGCCGATCCCGAGCTCAACACCGCCGACATCGGTCTTGTGCGTGATCTCGTCGGCCACGACCTTCAGCGCGACCGGATAGCCCAGCTCATCGGCGATGCTGAGCGCTTCGTTGATCGAGGTGGCCAGCCGCGTGTCGGTCACGGCGAGGCCGTGCTCGGCGAGCATCGCCTTGGCCTCAACCTCGCTAAGCAGGGTCCGGCCCTGCGCTCGCGCCCGTCCCACGATGCCGGCGGAACCGGCTGCCGTCGTGCCTGTCGTCATTGATGTCCACTCCTGCACTGCGTCCCACGCCTGCGCGAGGATATGAACGCCCACGAACGAGTGTCAATTCGGCGCAACAATTCGCGTCCGCGGGCGGCTGAGCGCGGATTGCGATCTGAGCGTTGTTCTGTATAGTCAGTTATGCAGTTGTGCGGCGGCGCGGCTCAGAACCAGGCACTGATCTCACATGACGACACGCGATGATCCGTTCGACGGCTGGTCAGACTTGGTTGAAGCCGCGCGCGAGCTGCAGATTCATCCACAGAGCCTGCGCCGGCTGATCAAGCAGGGCCGCGTGCCGGCCACGATGTTCGGTGGCAAGTACATGATCGAGCGCGACAAGCTCGACATGTTCAAGACCAACTACGACCGCCGTCCGGGCCGCAAGCGCTCGGCGCGGCTGATGCTCACGCCGCCGTCATCGCCCGCCCCGCAGCCGCCGACGCGCCCGAGTTTCGGCCAGTGGTTTGACATCGTTGAGGCCGCGCGCGAGCTACAGATTCACCCGCAGAGTCTGCGCCGGCTGATCAAGCAGGGCCGCATCGCCACGCGCTTCTTCGGCGGCAAGTATCTGATCGCCCGCGATCAGCTCGAGATGTTCAAAACCAACTACGATCCCCGCCCCGGCCGCAAACGCTCCGCCCGCCTCATCTAGCTCCCTCCGAAATGCTCCCCCCGAGGAGACCTGCGCGTAATCTCCATTTCCCCTCTCCCCCCGCGGAGCGGGGGGAGATGCCGCAGGCAGAGGGGGGCTCCGGGCGCGCCCTCACCAGGTAGCGGAAGCTCCCCACCGTCACTTCGTGACACCGCCACCGGCAGGGAAGGTCGGAACAGTGGGACTTACGCGCAGGTCTCCCGAGGGGGAGCTGTCGCGGCGCCCGGCTAGCGCGAGGAGAGGAACTCGATCAGGCCCATCAGCGCGCCGACGAAGCCGAACCCGATCGCCATCCCGCCGTAGACGATCTTGCGCATTTGGGACTCATGCTTAGCGTTGGCTGCGTCGCGCTCCCGGTCGCGTTCGCGGGCTTGCTCCAGCCAGCTATGCCAGGCGCGTTCGAGCTCTCGAGCGCGCGCCTCGCGCAGCCGTTCGCGCTCGTCGCGATATCGCTCACGCTCGGCGTCGGCTTGGATGCGCTCTCGCTCACGTTGGTCGCGGTGGCGCTCCCGTTCGTCGCTTGCCTGAATGAAGCGGTCGACGGTGGCCTTGAGCTCGGCGATCGCCGCATCGGTGCTGTCCTTCAGCGCCAGCGGCTCCACGGCCGCTTCGACCGCTTCACCGATCACGTTCGCCACGCGATCGGCCGAATCCGCGTCGCAGATCTCTTCTTCGACGAACGTATCGCTGACTCGTTGTCGACCGAACGTGACCACGGCGAACCATCTCTGACTGCGTGACGCAGAAACAGGATAGTCGGTGACCCAGCCGCTTGCAAGCCGATCGAGCGTTTCAAACCAGCCCCCGATCGGCGGCGGATGCTAGTGAGCGTCGGGCACGCCCTCGATGATCGCCTCCACGACCTGCGGCTCGGCCAGCGTCGTCACGTCGCCGACATCGTCCGGGTTGCCCTCGGCGACCTTGCGCAGGATGCGGCGCATGATCTTGCCCGAGCGCGTCTTCGGCAGGCCGGCGACGAACTGCAGCTTGTCGGGCGTCGCGATCGGGCTGATCGCGGTCCGCACGGCGCGTTTCAGCTCGGTGGCCAGCTCGGGGCCCGGGTCGAAGCCGTCCTTGAGCAGCACGTAGGCGTAGATGCCCTCGCCCTTGATCTCGTGCGGGTAGCCGACGACCGCAGCCTCGGCGCAGCCCGAGTGACCGACCAGCGCGCCCTCGATCTCGGCCGTGCCCAGGCGGTGGCCGCTGACGTTGAGCACGTCATCGACACGCCCCGTCAGCCAGTAGTAGCCGTCGGGGTCGCGATACGCGCCGTCGCCCGTGAAGTACTTACCCGGATACTGCACGAAGTAGGTGCTGATGAAGCGCTCGTGGTCGCCGTAGACGGTGCGCATCATGCCCGGCCAGGAGCGCGCCATGCAGAGCAGGCCCGCCTGCGGGTTGCCTTCCAGCTCGATGCCGTCCTGGTCGACGATCACCGGCTCGATCCCGAAGAACGGCAGCGAGGCCGAGCCGGGCTTCATCTCGTTGGCGCCGGCCAGCCCGGTCAGCATGTGGCCGCCCGTCTCGGTCTGCCAATAGGTGTCGACGATCGAGCAGCGGCCCTCGCCGACCACGTCGAAGTACCAGCGCCAGGCCTCGGGATTGATCGGCTCGCCGACGGTTCCGAGCACGCGCAGCGAGGTGCGCTCGTGCGCCTTGACCCATTCGTCGCCCTCGCGCATCAGCGCCCGAATCGCGGTCGGCGCGGTGTAGAGCGTGTTGATCCTCAGCCGGTCGACCATGTCCCAGTAGCGTCCCGCGTCGGGGTAGGTCGGGATCGACTCGAACATCACCGAGGTCGCGCCGTTGCCGAGCGGCCCGTAGACGATGTACGAGTGGCCCGTGATCCAGCCCACGTCGGCCGCGCAGCAGTAGATCTCGCCCTCGCGGTAGTCGAACACGTAGCGATGCGAGATCATCGTGAAGAGCAGATAGCCGGCCTGCGTGTGCAGCACGCCCTTGGGCTTCCCGGTCGAGCCCGACGTGTAGAGGATGAACAGCGGGTCCTCGGCGTCCATGATCTCGGGCTCGGCCTGGGCCGGCTGGCGTGCGACCGTCTCGTGCCACCAGATGTCGCGACCGTCCTGCATCGTCACGTCGCCGCCGGTGTGCTGGTGGACCAGCACGAACTCGACGCAGTCGACGTTTTCCAGCGCCGCGTCGACGTTGGCCTTGAGCGGCACCGTGCGACCGCCGCGCTTGCCCTCGTCCTGCGTGATGATCGCCCGGCAGGTCGAGTCGGTCACGCGGTCGGCGATCGACGCGGCGCTGAAGCCGCCGAAGATCACCGAGTGCATCGCGCCGATTCGCGCGCAGGCCAGCATCGCGGCGACCACCTCGGGCGTCATGCCCATGTAGATCGCCACGCGGTCGCCCTTGCCGATGCCGCGCGAACGCAGCTCGTTGGCGACGCGGCAGACCTCGGCGTGCAGATCGCTGTAGGTCCAGGTCTGGTTGTCGCCCGGCTCGTCGCCCTCCCAGATGATCGCCGCCTGGTCGCCGCGCGCCTCGAGATGGCGGTCGAGACAGTTCACGCTGACGTTTAGCTTGCCGCCGATGAACCAGGCGATCTCGCCGGCCGCGAGGTTTTCCTCGACGAGCGTGTCCCAGGGCTTGTACCACTCGAGCAGCTCGTTGGCCGCCTCGGTCCAGAAGGCCTGCGGATCGTCGAGGCTGTGCCGCCAGAGGCGTTCGTACTCCTCGCGGCTCTGCACCATCGCGCCGTCGCGGACGCGCGCCGGCGGCTCGTATCGCTCATCGATCGGGAGGGCGGCTTGTGCGGAGGTCATGGCGTCAACTTCCTGTCTGATTCGTGCTCTCGACCGCGCCCGTAGGGGCCCACTGGGCCGTCCCGGCCGCGGATCGTCGCTGGCGGAATGATACGATCAAGGCAACCCTCAGACAGCAAGTCTGAACTCCGCAGCACAGCCACAGGGAGCGCCTCGATGCCCCAGACCGCAGAACCCTTCCAGCGCATCTCCGTCGAGGATGCCGACACCAAACGGCTCGACGGCGTGCCGATCATCGACACCCGCGAGCTCGACGAATACCAGGATGGGCACGTCGTCGACGCACCGCTGATGCCCTACATGAGCCTGATGACGCGGGGCGAGGAGCTGGAGACGATCGCCGGCGCGAAGGACGCGCCGCTGATGTTTATCTGCGCCAAGGGCCAGCGCAGCGCCGTCGCCTGCGAGTTCGCCGCGGCGCTCGGCTTCACCGACCTCTACAACATCGAAGGCGGCACCGACGCGTGGCGCGCCGCCGGACTGCCGCTCGAGTAGTCGAGCAGCAATTGAGCCACTCGATCACTCGCATCCAAGTCGACGCAACGCGCCCGACCGCCCGGGGCCCGATCGCCGCGACCGAGCCGTCAGCGTGCTGAGGCGACTCGCGCGTCTCTCCGGCACGCAGGGCTACGCGATCTTCGTCGCGATCGTGGTCGTCGTCGTGCTCGTCTACCTGTTCCTCTCGGGCGCGCTCGACAGCGGCGGCAGCGACGACGCCGAACAGGAGATTCAGCAAGCCACGCCGGTCGAAGTCGATGCGGCCGCCGCGCCCGACATCGTCGCGTTGGAGCAGTCGGCTCGAGTCGGCAACCTCGACATCGCGATCGAGAGCATCACCTGGGCCGACGAAGTGCGCAGCCAGGGGCGGACCCAGCTCGCGACCGAGCGGTTCGCGATCCTCCGGCTCAGCGCAGTCAACCGCGGCGCCTCGCCCTACCAGCTCCAGCCCGACCAGATTCAGATCGTGTCCGCCGACGGTCGCAGCTTCGTGCTCGATTCGCTGCTCTCGATCGGCGCCGCTCAATTCGAGCCCAACCCCACGCTCGCCCCGCCGACCACGTTGCAGCCGGGCCTCGCGGTCTCGCTGCTCGTCGTCTTCGCGTTGCCCAACAACGCCGGCGGTCTGACCCTGCGGATTCACGGCCACTACGTCGACTTCGCGCTCTCCGACGACGACTAGGCGATGAACCGCTGGCTGCAGTGGCTGGTGGCGGCCGCGGCTGTGGCGGTGATTCTGGTGTCGCTGGGGATCATCGCGGTGCTCGTGCTGTTCTCGGTGGCGCTGTCGCAGCTGGCCAGCCACGATTGGGACACGGAGCTGGACGAGGTACGGGAGGATCTGCGCGAAGATCTGACCAGCTCTGTCGCGGATGCGCTCAAGCCGACGCACGACGAACTCAATGCGCTCGATGAGTCACTGGGCGCGGAGGTGCGCGAGCTGGATGAGTCGTTGCGCACAGAGGTGCGGGCGCTGGACGAGTCGCTCTCGGCGGAGTTAATCACCGTGCAGGACCGGCTCGGATCGGTCGAACGCGTCCTGCAGGAGATCAATCAGCGCGAAGCGATCGCGCTCGATATCGAGGTCAGACCGAGCTTCGCCGCGCCGCCGCCGCGCGCCGTCTACGGAGTTCGTCATGGGGCGGGCTATGAAGCGTTTGAGGATCCGGAGCGTGGTTGGTTGACACATGTCTGGCTCAACCCGTTGCCAGTACCCGCCGCCGGGCGCGGATGGCCGCTGCTCCACCTGCTATGCCGCCAGGATGGTCCAGCGGGCGGAGATTCGCTGACGGCGTGGCTCGTGACCGCGGCGGAAGAGCGAACCGATTTGCCGGCGATCACCGTCTCCTGGCGGGTCGATGCCGGCACACCGCAGATCGCGGTCTGGCGTCAGATTGAGGCCGCAACGGAGGACGAACGCGCCTTCGCGCTCGACCGAACCGAAAGCCGGCGCTTGCTCGAAGACCTGCTCGGCGGCTCGCAGCTGACCATGGACGTGTTCGTTGAGGACTACACCCTGTTGTCCTATTTCGATCTGGACGCACTATTCGATACCCCGCTGGCTGCGCCGATGTTGCGCTGCGGTCTGGAAGCCAGGAACGCAGGCTCGTAACGAATCGCTGCATCACCCTCCCCTGCACTCCCACAAGCACCGCCCCCGCCGTCACACCCGCCCCCCCGCCGTCATCCCTGCGCCCTTTCCGTCATCCCTGCGCCCCTTCCGTCATTCCTGCGCAGGCAGGAATCCAGGCGTGCTGAGCGGGCTCGACGCGGTTGCTGAGGTCCGACGGCGCTCGATCGTTCGCAGGCCCCGCGAGGGGTCTCTCCCCCCATGTCGTAGGGAGCAACCCTTTCCCCCGCACGTCGTGGGGGGATTGGGGGGAAACACGAACCGAGCGAAAGCGGTGCCCAGGAATGACGCAGGACGAGCAAAAATGACGGAAAGCGATTGCGGCGCTCCGAACTCCCATCGCTCCCCCCGTCGGGGGGAGCTGTCGCGGAGCGACTGAGGGGGGCGCGACTTGACGTCCCACCCCCACACGGCTCTAATGACTGCAACCAGATTAGCACGCAGGTTCTTCCATGCCCATCCCCTCGCACCGCCACCGACGCACCCTCCAGGACCACATCCCCCGCCGGCGCGGCTACTCAGCGCGCAACATCACCGACCGACTGAGCTGCGTCCAACCGATCACCGATGCCGATCCCGGCCAAACCCCACCGAACGGATCCGATCGCCTCGAAGCCGCCCCACCAGATACAGCCTCTCCCCCCCAACGTCCAGATCAGCGAATTCTCCGCCGAACTGATCACCGACCTCCCCGGCGCTCCCGAACAGCGTCGGCAATTCCTCACCGAACTCGAATCCCACCTCGCCAAACCCCTCCTCCCCGCCCCCGGATCACCGTCGCCTCGGCGCCTCAGACCCGCGGGACTCTGAGTCTCGCAACGGTCTCCGCAGGGGGCAGGGAGAGCCTGACCGGGAGGCGCTGCGGGCGAATCAGCGTTGCCCGCCCATCCCTGATCGCCCCCTGGAGTCGTCGATTCGAGTTGCGCTGGTAATCTGTCTCAACGTTTGCAGCAACGGATGAGGGAGCTGAACGACGCCGCATGAACATCCTGCTGTTCGATATCGATGGCACGCTCGCTGTCACGCAAGGCGCTGGGACGCGCGCGATGACCCGCGCGTTCAAACAGCACTTCGGCATCGACAACGCCCTGGCCGGGCTGGATTTCGCCGGCCGCAGCGACAACTGGATCGTCGCCACCGCGCTGGGGCGCGCCGGTCTCACTCCCACGATTGAGGCGATCGCGAGTTTCCAGGACGCCTACATCCCCGCGCTGACCGAGGAGCTGCAGACCGGCTCGCGGCTGCTCCCCGGCGTCCCCGAGCTGCTCGACGCGCTCGCCGACCAGCCGGTCTTGCTCGGCCTGGGTACCGGCAACTTCCGCCGAGCAGCCGAGGCCAAGCTCGCCTTCCTCGGCGTCTGGGACCGATTCGTCGACGGCGGATTCGGCGACGACGCAGCCGACCGCACCAAGCTGCTCGCCGCCGCCCTCCCGCGCCTGCGCCCGCACGCCACCGCCGGCGCCGGGGTGATCGTGATCGGCGACACCTATCACGACATCGAAGCCGCCCGCGGGATCGGCGCCAGCGTCCTCGCCGTCCAGACCGGCTACGCCCGACCGGGCGACCTGATCACCGCCGACCACCTCCTCCCCGACCTCAGCAACACGGCTGCGGTGGTCGACATCCTCGTCGGTAAGGCGCCGTGAGCGCCGCGCGCGCTGCCAAGCATCCTCTGAGCAAGTCGAACCCCCCCTCTCCGCGCGTCGCCAACGCAGATTCGATCCATCTCCCCCCGCGAAGCGGGGGGAGAGGTCCCGTCGGGACAGAGCAACGGTGTTGAGGATCAATGCAGTGGGCGCTGGCGCGGGCGAACGGTCACCATCGACTCCGAAGTCCGCACGCCCGACCATCTCAACGACTTGCGCCATTCCCAACCTTCCGCCATTCCCAACCTTCCGTCATTCCCAACCTTCCGTCATTCCCCACCCTCCGTCGCTCCCAACCTTCCGTCATTCCTGCGCAGGCAGGAATCCAGGCGATCTGAGGGCATCGCAAGGGCTTCGATCGTCCGACGGCGCTTGATCGTCCAGCGCGCGCCTTCGATCCATCGGTGGAACGTCGAGAGCGCCGAGGCGCCAAGGGTGTTGGGAGGTCGCATGGATTCCTGCCTACGCAGGAATGACAGTGGGGAGGCGGTCACGTCTGGCCAGGTACAGCGTCGGCGTTGAGCCGGAAGCGGATGCCCCCCTCTGCCCCCTGCCTGCGCAGGGGCAGGCTTCGGCATCTCCCCCCGCCAAGCGGGGGGAGAGTTGTTCAGAGCGTTCCTGATGCGTAATGCTGACGCGCCGCTGTTGGCGCCGACTGCGGTAGCCTGAGCACATGTCTGCTGGCGTAATCGTTGGAATGATCATCATCGTGCTGGTCTTGGGCGTGCCGATCGTGCAGGCCGGGCTGCGCAGCGTCCAGCACCGACGTTCGTTGCGCGCCGAAGGCGTCCGCGAACTGCTCCCGGCCGCGATCGCGTCCGCCGACCTGCCCTCGGGCTTCGCGATGTCAGAGCGGCGCGCGATGAGCTCGGAGAAGATCGCCTGGGGCGCCTCAAACTCCGGCGACACGATGCGCGAGCTCGACGCCGCCGGTCACCTCATCTCGCTCCGCCAGCAGTTCCGCGACCCGCGCAGCTTCGGCGAGCTGATCGATGTACTGCTCACCAACACCGTGCGTCGCAACGCCCCCCATCGCCGCGTCGAGCTGACCCTGAGCCGCTACGAAAACGCCGAACAGGCCGCGGCGGCGCTCGACAAGCTGCCCGAGATCGGCGAGCAGGACGCCAACGTGCGCGTTGAGGACATCACCAACGGCGATGACCTCCGCGCCCGTGAGTGGACGCGCCTCGACGGCGAGACGCCAACCCAGCGCATGCTCGAGCTGCGCTGGTCGCAGGGCGCCGTCCACGCCGAGCTGGTCGGCGACTCCGAGCCGCCCGGCGCGCTCGACGACGCGACCCTCCGCGAGCTGGCAAAGACCGTCCGCTCCAGGCTCCGCTAACAGGCGCCGCGATGTCCCAGACCGACCGCGCCGAATGGCTGAAGCGCTACCGCGCCGCACCGCAAGCCCTCCGCGAAGAAGTCGCCGGCGCATCGATGGCCCAGCTCGACGGTCCCGCCCCCGACGAAGGCTGGACGGCGCGCCAGATCGTCCACCACACCGCCGACATCGCGATCATGGGCGCGCTGCGCCTGCGTCTGATGCTGGTCGACGTAACGCTGGAGTACTGGGACTACGAGCAGGATTCCCTGCAACAGGTGCTGAGCTACCGCAAGCGCCCCGTCGGTCCGTCGCTGACCCAAATCGACGCGCTGGTCGAATCCTCTGCGCAGATCCTCGATCGCCTGCGCGACGAGCAGTGGTCAATCCCCCACCGGCTGCCAACCGGCGAGGCGTTCACCGTCTTCGACTTGCTCGTCGCCAACGCCACGCACATCGAAGAGCACACCGCCCAAACTCGCTACGCCCTGACAGGGACCTGCTGAGGCCCCGCGCAACCTGCCTGAGAATGAACTGGAGCCAACGGGAGAACCGCTCATGCCCACCTACACGCACGACGACATCGAGGCACTGGTCACGAAGATGGCCGAAGAGCGCGGCAAGCTGATCGCCGCCGCCGAGCGCCTCACCGACGATGACGCCAACGCCGTCCCGACCGACGCGGTCGGCGAGGAACAGTGGACCGCCAAGGAGCAGCTCTCGCACCTCTGGGAGATGGAGAAGTCCTACATCGCCTGGTGCCGGGCCGCGATCGCAGAAAACGGCGCCGATGTCGCCGGCGTGCGCGGCGATCCCGTCGGCATCCCGATCGAAGACGCGCCGGCGTACTCGGTCCGGGAGCTGCTCGACGAACTGATCGCCGAGCGCGCCGCGACCAACGAGTTCATCCGTAGCCTCTCGCTCGACGAATTCCACCGCACCGCGCGCACCGACGCCTTCGGTGAGCTGACGGTGATGCAATGGCTGCGCTCCTTCTACCGCCACGACCGCCAGCACGGCGCACAGATTCAGGGCCGCCAGTCGGACTACAAACCGAACTTCCAGAGCGGCCTCGAGCCAAACCAACGCACCGCCCGCATCCAGCAGGTCGCCCAACGCCGCAGCGGCTGAGGCTCCGCCGACCGCATTGACCTGTCGGCGGAATCCGGATCTCCTCTCCCCCCGCTGACCACATTGAGTGGTCAGCGGAATCCGGATCTCCTCTCCCCCCGCAGAGCGGGGGGAGATGTCACGGAGTGACAGAGGGGGGCTTCTTCAGCACCCTGTTAGGGACGGTCCGGCTGCGCGCAGCGACCGCGCAGCCCCCGCTCTATCCTCAGTCGCGTGCCCACAGATGGTGCGCAGCGAGCGGAGCAGCCGATGCCACGGGTCTTCGTCACGCGCGAGCTGCCCGGCCAAGGCTTCGCCGCGCTGCGCAACGATTCCGACTTCGAGCTCGACATCTGGCCGGGCGACTTCCCGCCCGGGCGCGACGACCTGCTCGAACATGTTCGCGGCGTCGACGGCCTGGTCTGCCTGATCACCGACCGCATCGACGAAGCCGTGCTCGAGGCGGCGGGACCGCAGCTCAAGGTGGTGTCGCAGATGGCCGTCGGGGTCGACAACGTCGATCTCGCGGCCTGCGCCGCGCGAGGCATCCCGGTCGGCAACACGCCCGGCGTGCTCACCGAGACGACCGCCGACCTCGCGCTCGCGCTGATCCTCGTCTCCGCTCGCCGCGTCGTCGAAGCCGCCGAGTACGTCAGCCGCGGCGACTGGAAGACCTGGGGCCCCACGATGATGGCCGGCTTCGATGTGCACGACGCAACGCTGGGCATCGTCGGCTTCGGAGCGATCGGCCAGGCGATCGCGCGCCGCGCCCGTGGCTTCGGGATGCACACGCTCTACTGGAACCGCACGCCGCGTCCCGAGCAGGCCGCCGAGCTGGGCGTCTATCTGCGACGCTTCGACGCGCTACTGGCCGAGTCCGATTTCGTCTCGCTCAGCGTCGCCCTGACCGAGGACACCCACCACCTGATCGACGCCGAGGCGCTCGCGAAGATGCAGCCGCACGCGATCCTCGTCAACACCGCGCGCGGGCCGATCGTCGACGAAGCAGCCTTGATCGACGCGCTCCGCGCCGGCCAAATCGCGGGCGCAGGGCTGGACGTCACGGAGGTCGAGCCGGTCCGCGCCGACAGTCCGCTGCTCTCGATGCCGAATGTCGTCGTGCTGCCGCACATTGGCTCGGCGAGCATGGCGACGCGAGGCAAAATGGCCGACATCGCGGTGGCCAACCTGCGCGCCGCACTCGCCGGCGAGCCGCTGCCGCACCAGGTCGGTTGACAGGTCAGTCAACAGGCCGGTCAAAGGGAGGCGCCGCGATAACATGCCCGACTCGAAGCCCGCCTGGACGCCGCAGCCGCCCGAACCCGGCAATCTCTGGCTGGCCCACGCGCTGTGGGACTCCGGCGCGATCTCGTTCGGGCAGTTCGACCTCGGCGCGACGCTCGAATCGCCCGTCTACATCAACGTCCGCCGGCTGATCGGCAACCCTTGGGCGCTGCGCAGGATCGGCGAGCTGCTGACCGATGAGACGCGCATGCTGGGCGGCATGCTGCGCCCCCATATCGCGCCGTTCGAGCTCGTCGCCGGCGTGCCGATGGGCGGCCTGCACCTCGCCACCGCCTTCTCGCTGATCGCCAACGTGCCGATGATCTATCTCCACCCGCCCTCGCAGGCGCGTCACGTGCAGGAGGAGATCGAGGGCGCCTACGTGCCCGGCCAGACGGTGCTGTTGGTCGACGACCTGATCACCGGCGGCGCCAGCCTGCGCGAGACGACCGACCTGCTGCGCTCGGCCGGCCTGGTCGTGCAGGACGCCTTCGTGCTGATCGACCGCGGCGCCGGCGGCGCGGATTCGTTGCGCCGCGAGGGCGTCAAGCTGCACAGCCTGCTCACGCTCGACCGGCTGCTCAACTACCTACTCAGCCGCACCGTCATCACCGAAGCCGACTACGCCCGCTGCCTGACGTGGCTTTCCGAACGTCGGGGTGTCGAGTGAGCCTCCGGGCTCGCCGCCCTGTTCGTGGCCGCCTTCATCGCTGCGGAGGTGGCTCGCTTCTGAACGATCGATACACCACCCCGGGCACACCTGCGCTGCCCCTGCGAGCAGCGGTATCGTCGGTGACAAGCTGGCCTGACTCGTCATGGTCTGCTGAGACAGGTGCGAAGTCGACGGGCGCCAAGAGCGTTCCGTCTTAGCGTCCTGTGTGATTGTGATACCAAGTGGCTGACCCAGTCCTCCTCCGGATCTATCTGCGCCGCTTCCGCAGCTTCGAATCCGCGGACATCGTGTTCGACAATCCCACCTTCGTGGTGGGACCGAACGGCGCGGGAAAGAGCAATTTCGCGGACGTGTTCGCGTTCCTCGCGGAGGCGATGTCCGCTCCGCTGCAGGACGTCCTCGAGCGTCGCGCGGGACTCCAGGCACTTCGCCATCGGCGCGGTGGAACGGGCCGCCCTCCTGATCTCGCTGTTCGAGTCGACCTTGACGACATCGATTCCAACACCACACACGCGCGATACGCCTTCCAGCTACGCGCACAGAGACCGTACGGATTCTCAGTGGTCCGTGAACAGTGCATCATCGACCGCGCTGACGGCGGACGCGAGTGGTTCGACCGCGACGACACCAGCCAAAAGTACGCGGCGAGCCTCAGGAGCAGTGCCGCGTCGCTCAATCTTGACATCGCGCCCACGGCACTGGCGCTCCCACTGATCGGAGGGGACTCGCGGTTTCGATCTGTGGTTCAGTACCTGTCCGGCATGCGCGTGTACCGGATCGACCCCGCCCGACTGCGAGAGCTTCAGGATCCCGACGGCGACGCGACGTTGCGCTCGAACGGGAGCAACACCGCGAGCGTGCTACGTGAGATCAGGCGTGCCTCGCCTCGCGACGCCGAGTTCATTCGAGAAATGCTGCAGGCCATCGTGCCGGGAATTGTTGATGTCGAACCGAAGCGATATGGCAATCGATTGACGCTGGAGTTCACGCAGCAAGAGTCGGAGTCGAACAGCGTGAAGTTCGAGGCTCTCAACATGTCCGACGGCACGCTCCGCGTGCTCGGTCTGCTCACGGCGGTGTTTCAACGGCCCGCGCCATCGTTGATCGTCATTGAGGAGCCGGAGGCATCGATGCATCCAGCGGCGTTCGGCGCGATCCTGGATCTACTCCAGCACGCAGACCAATTTATGCAGGTCATCGTCACAACACACAGCCCCGACCTGCTCGACGCGAAATGGATCCGCGACGCGAACCTCCGGATCGCAAGTTGGGAGGACGGGGCGACTCGGATCAGCCCGGTTTCGGAGTCAACGCGCGCGTGCCTCCGGGACCTGCCGCTCGGAGCCGGCGAGCTGCTCCGCTCAAACGCGCTCACCGCGGAGCAGATACTCGAGGCTGATCCTGCGCGTGACGAGCTGTTCGATGACGACCTCGGTCAGTGACGATCTGGCCGATCGTCGAGGGCCACGGGGAAGTGCACGCCCTGCCGATTCTGCTCAGGCGGCTGGCCGCCGAAGCGCACGTCTATGTCGAGGTTGGCTCCCCCATCCGGAAACGCCGCAGTCAGCTTGTGACTTCGGCGGCGATCGAGCAGGCAGTTGGCATCGCAGTCAGACAGACGGATTGCGCCGCCGTTCTCATACTCTTCGACGGAGACGACGACTGCCCCGCAGAGCTCGGGCCCGCGGTTCAAGGCTGGGCCACCGACGCCGCGAGAGACATCCCAACTGAAGTTGTGATCGCGCACCGTGAATACGAGGCGTGGTTTCTCGCGGCCCTCGACTCGTTGCGGGGCATTCGCGGCATTCGCGAAGATGCTGAGCCCCACCCCGCACCGGAGCAACCTCGCGGCGCCAAGGAGCTGGTCCAACAGCACATGGCCGACCGCCGGAGCTATCGCGAAGTCAGTGATCAGCCAGCGCTCACAGCAGAGATCTCTCTCCCCGACGCCTATCGCCGCTCCCGATCATTCCGGAAGCTCACCAAGTCGTTTGGCTCGTTGCTCGAAGCGATGGGCCACGACATCGGCGTCTGGCCTCCACCCAGCTGGGGACCTCCGGCGGCGGGCTAGCGAGAGGCGCGCAGCGCTGACCCCGATCTCCCGCTCCGGCGCCACGATTGTCTGCCGAAGCTCGCGCTCGCCCACGATGAACGGGTGCTTGTAGCCGTGCAGGTGAAGTTGTGCTTCAGCCCGCGGTAGCGCGGGATGCCCTTGTTCGAGTTCTGCTGGCGACGCGACACCGCGATCGCGTTGACCGGGATGCCGACTGGAGCGTGCTCGGTTCGTGAGTTTGGCAACCGCGACGGCTCCGGGTGATGCCGACACGCCCTACCGCCGTGGGTTGAACTGCTCGCAGGCGGGCATGTCGGAGGGGGACGCGAACACGCCGGAGGCGGGGTGCGCGCACCGGCCGCGGGCCAGCAGCGTGTCGCCGGGGGCGATCCATTCCAGACAGCTGCCGCACTCGCGCGGGAGCGGCGGGGGCGCGGGGGCTGCGAGCATGCGGCTCAGCTCGCGCTGATCGCGCTTCGCTTCGCGGCGGCTCTCGGGATGAAACAGCCGCGGACGCTGACCCGGCCGGCGACCCTTGCGGTTGCGGCGGGGCATGCGCTTACTCGGCCAGCCATGACCAGGTCGAGCGCAGGCGCTGGCGCCAGCTCGGCGTCTGCTCCGGCGGCCGGCGGTCCAGCGCGTAGCGGTCGGCCGCGAGCAACATCTCCAGGCCCGACTGCCAGCGGTCGCGCACCACCGCGTAGTCGCGCCGCGTGCGCCGCCCGCGACGATTCTGCATGCGCGTCCCGTAGGCCCAGCCGGTCCGAATGCCGGCCGCGGCGAACGCATGATCGTCCCGCATCGTGCGGTCGGTCCGCAGCGTGCGGTCGGCCTGCGGCGCCCAGCGCACCCGCATCCGCGCCCGCTGACGGCGCCCGCGACTGTCCTCCCAGTCGACGATCAGGTCACGCGCCTGCGCGCCGCGCACGCGCCGGATCGTGCGCGTGGGCACCTCAAGCAGCGGCCGGCCGTCCTCGGCGTAGAACACCATCCCGTCGATCGACAGCGACAGGTCGCCGATGCGCGAGGTAAACGGGCCCGGCCGCATCCAGGTCGCCGCGTCGCGGCTGGGCAGCGCGATCGGCATCGTCGCGGCGACATCGGCGCCGCAGCGATGGCAGGTCGCGCGGCCGTCAAACGTCTCGCGGTGGCAGAACCGGCAGATCTTCATCGCGCGCTCCCCGCACGCGACTAGGCCCTGGCCGGCTGCATGCCGAAGCGTTCGAACAGCTCCTCGGCCACGGCGACCATCGAGTTGACGACCTCCGTGGCGGGGCGAATCGCCTTGATCAGCCCCGCGCCGTTGCCGGCCGGCCCGCCGATCAGCTCCTCGATGTGCGCCTCGCGGGCGCCGCGCAGCGCCTCGCCGACGAGCAGACCCTGCAGCGGCATCGGCAGCGTCGCCGGCGCCTCGGGGCGCTCCCACGCCTCGGTCCACGCGTTGTACATGTGGCGCATCGTCTTGCCCGAGTACATCCGGCCGATCCGCGTGTCCTCATCGACCGCGGCGACCAGCTTGTCGTGCTGCACTTTGCGCGTCCAGGCGTCGGTCTCGCCGCGCTCCTCGGCGTCCTGGTAGGCCTCCGGCGTGGCCAGGAAGGCGGTGCCGCACCAGATCGCCTCGGCGCCCAGCGCCAGCGCCGCGACCAGCCCGCGTCCGTCAACGATGCCGCCGGCGGCGATCGTCTTGATCGGCGCGATTGCATCGGCGACCTGCGGGACCAGCGCCAGCGTGCCGATCCGGCCGGTGTGCCCGCCCGCCTCGGTGCCCTGCGCCACCACGGCGTCGACGTTGGCCGCCGCGACACGACGCGCGTTGCGCGTGTTGCCGACCAGGCCGATCACCTTCATCCCCTGCGCGTGCGCGTCGGGCACCATCCAGCCCGGGTTGCCGAGGCCGGAGGCGAACACCGGCACGTTCTCGTCGAGAATCACTTCGACCTGCTTGCGGAAGTACTCCTGCGTCAGCGGCGGACGGTCGGGCAGCCGCGACGGGTTGGGAATCTCGAACTCCTGCTTCAGATTGTCGACGTACATCCGGTGCTCGGCCGTGATCTGAATCTCGAGGTCCTCGCGGTTGCCGGAGTCGGCGATCGAGGATGGCAGCAGCAGGTCGACGCCGAACGGCTTGTCAGTCAGTGAGCGGACCCTGGCGATCATCCCGGCGAGCTCGTCGGGCGTGTAGCCGGTCGCCCCAACCACGCCGAGCCCGCCAGCCTCGGACACGGCCGCGGCGAGCGCCGGCCCGGCCGCGCCGCCCATGCCGGCCAGCATGATCGGCAGTTCAATCCCCAACATGTCACAGAGTTCAGTCTTGAGCGGAGACGCCACGAGAAGCCCCTTCGGTGCGTAGCTGCGAAGCCAAGTTTGTCCCTAGAGCTTACAGCCGTTCGTCCCCCGAGTGCGCCCGCGCTCAATCGCGCGCCGGTACACTGGCCAAATCATGGTTACCACGCAAAAATCGCCGCCCGCCGAGCCGTCCCTGGCTGATTTCGATCGTGTGGTCCTGACCCTCCCGTCGGACTGGGCGATGACCGACGACGCGTTTGCGGAACTCTTGTCGCTCAACGAGGAGTTGCGATTCGAGGTCGATGAGGCGGGAAGGCTGATCATCACGGACGGCGGCGCATGGGTCAGCAGCGTGCGCGCGGTCAAGATCGGCACGCAGTTCCAGATCTGGGCGGATCAGGGCGGTGGCGGTGTCGTCACCAGTGAGGGCGGCTACATCCAGGTGAGTGAACTGGGACGGCGCGCGCCGGATGTCGCTTGGGCGTCGGCAGAGCGCGCGGCTCAGATGTCCCCCACGCGGCGGGGGCCGGGCCAAGTAGTTCCCGATCTGGTCGTGGAAATTCGCTCGCCGTCTGACCGGCTGCGCGTGCTGCAGGAGAAGATGGAGATGTGGATCGCCCGCGGCGCCCGCCTCGCCTGGCTGATCGACCCCGATCGCACGACCGCCCACATCTACCGCCCCGGCCGGCCGCCCGAAGTCCTCACCAAGCCCCAGTCCCTCAGCGGCGAAGACATCGCCCCCGGCCTCACCGTCGACCTCACCCGCATCTGGCCGGCCGAGTAGCCGTCCGATCGGTCCGCGTCCCCGTCTGCGGGACTGCCACCCGATTGCCCGCCGCGACTCGCTCGCGACTCCGACATCACAGCGCCTCCGATCCCGTGTTGCGCATGTCTGGAGCGCGCTTCTCGCCTTACCCTATCGAGCGCGATATAGTTTTCGGCATGGTGGCCACGGACGGAGATCAGCGTGCGCCGTTTCACCGATGAGCACGGAAACGAGGTGCGGCTCACGGACGAGAGGCTCGGACACATGCTGCGAAGGCATCCCGAAATGGCCTTCCAGATGCACCGGATCGAGGAGACCCTCGCGCAGCCGGACGCGGTGACTACCTCCAGGTCCAGCCTCACGGTCCAGCTCTACCACCGGCTGTACCCGGACCTGCGGGGCCGGAATCGCTACATCTGCCTGGTGGTGAAGAGCGGGACAGATGACTCATTCATCCTCACCGGCTACCTGACCCGACAAATCAAAGGAGAGTGATATGACGAGCAGAAAGGTGTCCGTCTGGTACGACGACGAGGGGGACATGCTCGAGGTCCTGTGGGCATTTCGCGAGGGGTACTTCACGCCGACCGATGATGAGCGCGTGCTCAAGCGGCTGGACGATGACGGCGAGGTCATCGGGTTCTTGATTCACGAGCTGAGCACCCTGAAGCAGCCTTCTCCCGTCGAGTTCGAGCTGGCGCCTGAAGCGCCCGCCGATGATGCCGCCAACGTGACCGTGAGCCGCGCGGCCGCCGAGCTGGGCGTTTCAGTTGGCCGCGTGCGCCAACTGGCCCGCGAGGGTCGCGTGCGCGGAGCGGTCAAGGCCGGGCATGAGTGGCTCATTCCCACGCCCGTCGAGGTGATTCCCGGCGCCCGCGGTCCCGCCGGCGTCGCGGGACGCCCCGACGCGCGGCAGGGCTAGGAATCCTCTGAACAAGCCGGACCCCATCTCCCTCCGCTCGGCGGGGGGAGATGAGTGACAGAGCAACTGTCTTGAGGATCAACTCAGTGGGCGCTGTTGGGGCTCAAGTCGCGCCAGGGTGTGTGGTGTTTGAGCATCGCGTTGAGGATCACGAGCAGCTTGCACATGCAGGCGGTGAGCGCCAGCTTTTTGGGCTTGCCGGCCGCGCCCGCCCCAGATGCTTCGGGTGCCGCGCAGTCTGCCGCTGTCGCGGTTGAAGGGCGCAACGCGGACCAGGGCGCCGATCGCGCGGCGGTCCAGCCGGCCCAGCTCCGGCAGCTCGGCCGGCAGCGTCAGTGAGAGCTGCTCGCCCACACCCGGCACGCTGCGCAACAGCTGATCACGCCCGCCTCCTTCCGTCACCCCCGCCCTGTCCGTCACACCCGCCCCCTTCCGTCGTACCCGCCCCTTCCCTCACACCCGCCCCTTCCGTCGTACCCGCCCCTTCCGTCGTACCCGCCCCTTCCGTCATTCCTGCGGAGGCAGGAATCCATGCGACCGCCCAACCGTGCGACGAGCCTCGATCCGCCCGACGGCCCACCAGAGCCCGCAGCGCACCGCGCCTGATCGGGCGCCGTCGAACATTGGGAGTGCCCTTGACCCCCACAGACCGCATGGATTCCTGCCTGCGCAGGAATGACGGAGAGGAGCGCAGGAATGACGGAGAGGAGCGCAGGAATGACGGAGAGGAGCGCAGGACTGACGGAGAGGGGGCACCGGTCTGCCGCACCCGCTCCTTCCTTCACACCCGCCCTGTCCGTCACACCCGCCCTGTCCCTCACCCCTGCCCCTTCCGTCATTCCTGCGGAGGCAGGAATCCATGCGACCGCCCAACCGTGCGACGAGCCTCGATCCGCCCGACGGCCCACCAGAGCTCCCAGCGCGCCGGGCGTGATCGGGCGCCGTCGAACACTGGGGGTGCCCTTGACCCCCACAGACCGCATGGATTCCTGCCTGCGCAGGAATGACGGAGGCGGCGCAGGAATGACGGAGGCGGCGCAGGAATGACGGAGGCGGCGCAGGAATGACGGGGGCACCGGTCTGCCGCACCCCGGTTCGACTCAGAAACCAACAGCTCCTGAGCCAGCGCAAACGTACAAGGGGGGCGGCCCCGCTTGGCCGGATACGGCCACGCTGGTTAGTCGCGACCGTAGCCCCTCTCTGTCCCCTGCCTGCGCAGGGGCAGGCTTCGGCATCTCCCTCCGCTTTGCGGGGGGCGAGTTATTCAGAGCCTTCTTACGTCCCCGCTGGACCCACGATCGTGATTTCCTGGCCCAGCGCCGAGAGTCCGAGCGAGTGCCGCAGCTCGTCCGTCTTCCAGGCCATCACGATTCCGCCGGTGAGGTCCCGGTAGAGCCGATCGATCTCGCTGCCCCGCACGTAGCCGTGCGCCCCTGCGACCGACATTGCGCCCTGCGCAACCTCTTCCGCCATCCGCCGCAGGTGATACGTCGTCCGCACCTGGAACCGTACCCACGACTGACGGTCGGGGAAGGGCTCCTCGACCTGCCGCAGCGCGTCGTAGAGCAGTGAGCGGACGTGACTACCGGGCGCGACGAAGCAGATCCTCAGCCGCTTGCACGGCCGCGGATTGCTCTCGAGCGAGGTCTTCGCGCTCCAAGTCGTCGGCGGCGGCGTAGAACAGCTCCACCATGCTCTTGCCGTGGGACGGATCCACTGCTGCGGTCTGCGCTTGAGCGAGGTCTTCACGCTCCAAGTCGGCGGCGCCGGCGATGAACAGCTCCACCATGCTCTTGCCGTGGGACGGATCCGCTGCCGCGGACTGCGCTTGAGCGCGGTCTTCGCGCTCCAAGTCGTCGGCGGCGGCGTAGAACAGCTCCACCATGCTCTTACCGTGGAACGGATCCACTGCCGTCGTCGCGGCTTGTCGTTGGCCGCGGCGCTCAGCGTGGCGCATGAGCCGGTTGCGAAGCGCCACGATCTCATCCGCGTGCTTGTGCCTCCCCGCACCGCGGAGCAAGCGTTCGGCGCTGTTCAGCGCCGCTACCGCTTGCTCTGTGGAGATCGTCTCACCGTGCGCCCAGCGATCGCGGACGCTGCGTAGCGTCTCGACTTCTTCGCGCCAGTTCGCCTCGCGGCCGAGGATCGCTTCGCGAATCGCGCTGGACCGGCTGAGCAGTTTCAGCATCTTCTGCGGGTCGTTGAGCATCTGCCGCTCGGGCGCCGCGTCTCGTGACGGTCGTGCGAATTGCTGCCGCAGGTCAGCGTCAGACAGCCAAGAACTGTCGCCTTGCTGGACACTGAGGTAGGCATGCAGATCGTCGCGATGAACGCGCCAAACCTTCGCTTCCATTCCATCCCGGAAGACGCTCAGCGCCCGCCCAATTTGATCTGCACGATCCTGTCGGGTTGTCTTCTTCACGACGAATCTCCTTACAACGGTTCATTCTTACGACAGGCGGATTATAGCACACTCCCCGACATGCCGACGATCAAGATCGTTAAGGATCGGAATTAAGAATAGTAGCACCTACCGCTGGATTAACGATCAGTTGTCGCACTTAACGGAGAGGACGAAAGTTAAGGTCGACGATCATACTCAGGATGCGTGGCCCCCCGCCCGATTGAGGGGCCCCTACGTCCCCGCTGGACCCACGATCGTGATCTCCTGGCCCAGCGCCGAGAGTCCGAGCGAGTGCCGCAGCTCGTCGGTCTTCCAGGCCATCACGATCCCGCCGGTGAGGTCCCGGTAGAGCCGATCGATCGCGCTGCCCCGTACGTAGCCGTGCGCGCCGGCGACCGACATCGCGCCCTGCGCGACCTCCTCTGCCATCCGCCGCAGGTGATACGTCGTCCGCACCTGGAACCGTACCCACGACTGACGGTCGGGGAACGGCTCCTCGACCTGCCGCAACGCGTCGTACAGCAGCGAGCGGCCGGTTCCCAGCCAGTGCTCCATCTCGCCGATCGCCATCTGCGCCCACGGCTGCTCCGAACGCAAGCCGTCCAGCGCGCCGAACGCGCGGCTCGACGCGAGGTAGCCGTGGCGCTGCTGCACGTAGCTGACCACCTCGTCGAACAGCGCCTGCGCGTTGCCCAGCCAGATCGCGAGGATCCCGAAGCCCGGGTAGGCGCGCCGCTGCCACTGTTGCTGCGTCTGCATCTGGTCGGCCATCTGCATCAGCGCCTGCGGGATGATCAGCGCGTCGGCCCGCGGCATCCGCAGGTTCGCGACCGAGATGTCGTGCGAGGCCGTGGCGCGCAGTCCCATCCCGTCCCAGTTGCCGTGATTCGTGACGCCCTCAGCGTCGAGGTCGGCCAGGGCGATGGCGAGGTCGGGCTGCCGCTCCTCGCCGCGATCGATCTGGCCGCCGAGCACCACGAAGCGCGCCGCGTCGCTCATCGAGGCGAAGCCCGCCCGACCGTTCCAGAGCAGATCGGTGCCGTCCTCGGTGGCTGCGTAGCCGCTCGTGCGGTTGTCGAGCTCGCGCAGCGGGATCGAGCCCGGCGCGCAGCACCACGCGCCCTCCTCTGCGACCGCCTTGAGCACCGCGTTGCGCCGCGGAAACGGCGGTACCAGCCCCAGCAGCGACGTGACCAGCAGGTGCATGTTGACGGCCACCGCGGTCGAGGCGTCGCCCCAGGCGATCTCCTCGATCACCCGCACCGCCGTCGCGCCGCTGTGGCCGCGCCCGCCCAGCGACTCGGCGACCATCAGTCCCGGCACGCCCAGCTCGCGCAGCGCCGCGGCGTTCTCGTGACCGAACTGCCCGGTCGCGTCCGCTTCCGGCGCCCGCTCGCGGAACGGCCCCCGCGCCAGCTCGCGCACCTGTGCAATCAGCTCCTGCTCGGCGTCGGTCATGGCTCGCCTCCTCGCAGCCGACGCTAACTCGCGGCGAGGTCGTGGCGTTAGGATCGGGGCCACACATCCGTCGCATCCAGCGACGACACCGACGACATTGAGGCGGGAGACGCCATGGCCACGATCAACACCCTCCGCGGAGCGCTCGACACGTCGGAGCTCGGCCGCACCCTGATCCACGAGCACATCGGCATCCGCTCGCCGGGCATCGCCGAGAACTGGCCCGAGCTGTGGGACGAGACCGCCTGCGTGCAGACCGCCGAGGAGAAGCTCACCGCGCTCGCTCAGCGCGGCGTCGGCACGGTCGTCGACCTCTCGACCGCCGACCTCGGACGTGACATCGGCTACCTCCAGAAGGTCGCCGCGGTCACCGACATCAACGTCATCCTCTGCACCGGCATCTACTGGCTTCGCTCGATGTACTGGCGCGGCCGCCCGCAGGAGGAGCTGACCCGAGTCTTCGTCAGCGACATCACCGAGGGCATCGCGGGCACCGAGATCAAGGCCGGGATCATCAAGCTGGCCTCCGACGAACAGGGCGGCGGCGTCGACGCCTACAACGAGAAGTGCCTCCGCGCCGGCGCTCGCGCGCACCGCGAGACGGGCGTGCCGATCGCCACGCACAACGGCCCGCCGACGCTCGGCGCCGAGCAGCAGCGCGTCTTCAAGGAGGAGGGCTGCGACCTCAGCCGGATCGTGATCGGCCACGTCGGCGATACCGACGACACCGATTACCTGAAGTCGCTGATGGACGCCGGTTCATACATCGGGATGGACCGCTTCGGACTCGACATGATCCTGTCCTTCGAGAAGCGCGTCGGCACGGTCGCCGCGCTCTGCGCCGACGGCTACGCCGAGCGCATCCTGCTGGCCCACGACGCGAGCTGCTGCCTCGACTGGATTCCCGATATGAATCTGATGCAGGAGCAGGTGCCCAACTGGCACTTCAATCACATCCCCGACGACGTAGTCCCCGCGCTCAAAGAAGCCGGCGTGACCGACGCCCAAATCGACGACATGCTAATCAACAACCCCAAAACCCTCTTCGACCACACCGACGCCTACTGAGGCTCGCGCAAGGACCTGCTGGGCTCGCTCGCGTAGGTCGCTGAGTGGTCGCATGTCGCGATCGACTTCCTCGGCGAACAACGCCAACCCATCGAGGTCGCTTCGCAGATCAGAATCGAGCGTCTCGTCGAATGCGAAGGGCCCCTCGAAGGACAGGATGTCCTCGACGTGCGCGGCGCCGGTGATGAACCGCTGCAGCACGTCCGCGAGCTCACGTCGCACCTGGAAGGACCGTTCGTTGGATTCGACAGACATGGCTTCAGGCTCCTGATGCCCAGCATACAGGTCCAGGAGTACGAATTGGCAGACCTCTTCGATGCGTTAGGGCTCTTTCGACGAATCGAGAATGGCGAGCTGTCGGAGCACAGGCGGGGTCCCGGGGATCCGGCGAAGCGGTGCAGCCTCGGCGGGGAGTCCTACTACACCCGAACGATCGACCCGCATGACGGCTATCGAGGCCGGATCCACTACGTCAGCTGCGTCTTCGGGCATGTAATCGGTCGATGGCCTTCCGCGCTCACGATCGGCGATGTCACGATCTACCGGCAGGGTCATCAGCGTAGGCCGGACGTGTAGCGCGGGCCTGGCGACTCCTCTCTCGCCAGATCCGAGTTGGTCGTCGTCCGCCGCCGCGTTTGACGCGCAGGCACTCGATCGGCCGGCTGGGATCGCCCGTCCAGGGAGCGCCCCAGTCCACTCGGTCGTCGGCTCCGACAGTCGATCGGCGCGATGGGTCACTGTCGGTCTCGAAGTCGTACGCATCGCAGCCGTGGAGGCGCGGCTAGTTCATCGCGTGCTTCGCGCCGGCCCAGTGCGCCTCCTCGATGACTTCGCTTAACCACGGCATCTCGTCGTGCGCGATGTCCTCTCGGCACGCCGCGTCTCCATTTCCATCGAATTCGTGGCGGTGCAGTGTCCCGAGTCCGCCGTGGCAGTTGTCGTAACGAAAGAGGTTTCGAGTGCGCGGTTCCAACGTGTGAGCGTGATAGGCGTACTCCTTGGTCCGAACCTCCAGCCGGCCAGAACGGACTCTGGTCGCAAACTCCTTCCTCACTGTCAGGATGGAGCCGCTCATTGTTTGAACTCGGCCAGTGAGACTTGTCCCGACCACCCGCCCATCCTTTCGCACCTCGTCGAAGATCAGGCTTTCCTCTGCGACAACTCCAGCGTCGACCAATTGTGACATCTGCTCACTGTGCACGCGCATGTAGTCGCTGTACTGATGCCACCCGCGCTGGCGCGCAGGGCGAGGGCGATCAGGCGCTGCTGGTGGCTGAGTGCCGCTGCACACGTCAACTGCTCTTCCATACTCGACCATTCGCACACCGTAGCCGTGACGCTGACTCTGTGTGGCTCGTCGCGTAATGCTGCCACGGGGTCAAAGTGCGCTGCGTTGTACACCTGCCGAGGAATCGTGTTGGAAGTGGAATTGCCCAAGGCCACGCTGATGGCTGGATGGTGAGGCATCGTGGGCATGACGAAGATGGGGTTTCTGCAACAGCCTCTGCTAGGGAGCCTGCTCCAGATCATCGCTTGGAGGTGTGATCTGGCGAACGCCATCCAGACGGCGATGCATCACGCTGATGAAACTGAGCCACTCCATCGCCTCGATGGGGTCCAGGACTGCGCCGGCCTGATGTGCGAGCACGTTCCGGACGGCGAACGCGAGCCCCACGCTGAGACGTTGATATCCGCGGTGTTCGTCCTGCTCGCGGAGCGACTCGCGTTCAGAGAATGCGAGCAACGGCTGCTTCTCGGAGAACGCGTGCTCAAGTAGAGTCACGCCGTCAAGATCGGCTCTGCCGGAAAGTTCTTGTACGCGGTTGATGAAACGCTGGGCCGCTTCCTGCACGGCGAGTGCGTGATGACCGTCGCGCATCAGGTCGTGGGCGACCGTCGTTTCGGGGTGCAGGTCCGAAATCGAGAGCGTGGGTGAAGCGCCAGGCTGGCGGCTCACTTCGCGAGCTTCGCAGCGAGTGCGCGAGCCTCTTCCGCGCCGACAGCCTTCATCCGGACGAGGCGGTTCTGCGACTTCGGAGCGCCTCGTAGAGCGATTTGGTCCATGGCCTCGAGCGTCTTCATGAAGTTCGGCGGATCGAGGCGTTCGTAGCGTTCGGCCGCCTCGCGGATGTGCTGGGTACCGGTGTCGAGCGCCATCGCAGTGCGGGCGCCAACCACCAGCACCGCGATTTGGCGAGTACCCACTGACTTCGCGCTGGCCAGCCGATGGCGTTTGACGATCAGCACCGGATCGGACTGCGTGACGTCGAACAGATCGTCGGCCGCTTCCAGTCCAAGGCCGAAGTACCTCGCCATCGCCGCAGCGCGCTGGCCCTCAGTCGCAAACAGGTCGTCAATGACGGCCGGTTCTGCGGGCTCCGGCCCTGCCGCCGCGCTCGGGCTGCCGTTGCGCGCCTCCGCGTGGAGTTCTCCGAGCAGATGTTCGAGCACGTGGCGGAACGCAATCTCGCCCAGCGCACGGTCCTCCGCGAGCAGCTCCGCGACTGCCGTCTTCGCCGTTCCCACAGCCCCTTGCAGCTCATCGGTGCTCGTGACCATCTCATGCCTCCAAGACCCCAGCGTAGCGAGCCCAACCGGATAGGACAAGTGTACGAGTTCGTCCGCGGTAATGCTCGACGCCCCGGCGCTAAGGATCCTCTAAACAACTTTCCCCGCGCTCTGCGCCGATGGCTACGCCGAGCGGATCCTGCTGGCCCACGACGCGAGCTGCTGCCTCGACTGGATTCCCGATATGAATCTGATGCAGGAGCAGGTGCCCCACTGGCACTTCAATCACATCCCCGACGACGTAGTCCCCGCGCTCAAAGAGGCCGGCGTGACCGACGCCCAAATCGACGACATGCTAATCAACAACCCCAAAACCCTCTTCGACCACACCGACGCCTACTAGGGGGTTGCAGGAGTCGATTCGGAGTCTTCTCGGAGCGCACGATGGACGCGGTCCACGCGATCCAGCCGCCGGTGCATCGCGCTGATGAACGCGAGCCACTCGAACGCCTCGTCGTGATCCATCGGATACTCATCCGCGTGCGTCGCAACGTTCCGCAGCGCTAAGGCAAGACCGATGGCGAGGTTGCGGTAGCCATCGTGTTCATTACGCTCGACACGCGTGCTCATGCGGCTGAAGCTGAGTCGCGGCGCCTCCCGCGCGAATGCCGCGACCATCAGAGGGACTCCGTCTTGCTGGTCCCCACGTTCGTCCTCCTCCGGATATACGAGCCCGGCGACCCGATTGATGAAGCGTTGTGCGGCGCGTCGCACCGCCTCGGTCCCGTGTCCGTCGATCAGCAACCCATGCGCGAGCTGGGTATCGGGGTGCAGCCGTTGCGCTGCACTGACGAAGCGTCGTGGCGGTCGCTCGATACTCACTCAACCAGCGAGGACGCCAATTCGCGCGCCGCCTCCGTGCCGATCAGCCGCAATCGAATCTGGCGATTGTGTTCGCCGCGCTTGCCCCGCAACGCCACCTCCGGCATCGTGCTGATCGTGTTGATGAAGTTGTTCCTGTCGAATTTGCCCAGATCGTCGGCGGCACTGCGTACATCGGCGGTGCCCGTCTCGATGCCCAGCGCGTCGCGCGCCGCCGCGACCAACAACACAATCTGGCGCAGAGCGGGCCGTTTCTGCGCCTCGAGCGCGGTTTGATTCACCTGCAGGCGAGGTTCCTCAGAGGTCAGCTCGAAGAGGTCGCCGGCCTGCTCCGGCCGAATTCGAAGGTAGCTGGCGACTGCATCGATCCGTTGTTCTTCTGTCGCGAACGTGTCGTCGATCAACTGCGTCGATGTGGCAGGCCGACCATTTCCACCGTTCGATGGCGCAGATGCGGTGTCGCGTAGTAGTGCCTCGAGGATCCGTTCAAAAGCGATCGGTCGTAGGTCGCTGTCTGTCTGCGGATCCAGACCAGCGACTGCGTCTCGTGCGCGGTCGACCAAGCCCCTGAGGTCTTCGGTACTTGTCACCATCTCAATTCTCCCTCCCAATCAGCCTACCGGCGGGTGATCGGCAGCACAAGTGTGCAAGTTTTCGAGCTATTTTGCGTTGAAGACGTTCATCGTCTCCTCCGCAGAGTGGCCCAGCAGGTGGATTGCGGCCTCGGCTGCGCGTAGTTCCGAGGCGTGCAGCAGCTCCCGCTCCGCCCTTGATGGGTCCGACAGCAGATGCGCGGCGACATCCTCTGGGTCATGCGAGGCGCGCTCGCCGACGATTGGCCGGCCCACCCCGATCCGCACCCGTGGGAATGTCAGCTCGCCGATCGTGTTACGGATCGAGCGCATCCCGCGCTGACCGGCGTCCGACCCGCTTGCTCGCACGCGAATCCGGCCCGGCGCCAGGTCCAGCTCGTCGACCAGCAGAATCAGACGATCGGGGTCGGCCCGATACAGCGTCAGCAGCGCCTGCACCGCTCGGCCGCTCTCGTTCATCCACGTGCGCGGCAGTACCACTGCCACCGGGCCGTGCTCGGTCTCGCCCTGCGAGATACGCACTAGCCGCTCACGCTGGGGCTGCGGCAGACCAAGCATCCTGCGCACGTGCTCCGCGGCGCGGATCCCCGCGTTGTGGCGGTTCTGCGAGTAGTCGGGCCCCGGATTGCCGAGACCCACGATCAGCCGCGCGCCGGCCAGCGGCGCGAAGCCGCGATTGCGCAGCTTGGGCACCCGCAGACGCCGCGCCATCGCCTACGAGTCCTGCGCAAAGGCCAGCGCCCGCGTGCGTAACGCCGACATGATGAAATGCTGCGCGTTATCACAACGCAGACTCGACCGATGCAGCGCGCTGCGCACCGCCCCGATCTGTTCGTCGCCGCCGATCAACGGCGCGTCCGACGCGTCGACCGTTAGCTGCAGCAGAAAGCGCATCGCCGAGCGCAGCGCCGCCTCGTATCGCGCCTCGCGCTGCTCGTCGCCAACCCGGCGCGCCAGCCCCAGCGCCGCCGCGATCCCCTCCGCGTATGCCGCCGTGCCGATGCCAGGCGTGTCCTGAAACGCGCCGCGCCAGAGCGGATGCCGATGCTCCGGCCCGTGCTGCGACTCCAGCGCCCAGTCGGCCATCGCGAAGCCGTACTCCGCCACGTCGTCGCCGCCCTCGAGGTGATGCCAGCTGTCGCAGGCCTGCAGCATCCAGGTCGTGAACGAGAGGTCGCGCTCGTCCGCTTCGGCCCATCGCTCGTGGTAGTGAGCGAGCGCCCGCCGAATCGCGCGCGCATAGCGGTCGCGCTTGCGCAGCCCGTGCAGACGCGCCAGCGCCAGTACGACCTGGCCCGCGTAGTACGTCTCCGAGCCCTCCAGCTCGAGCCCGCGCACCGTCACGCCCAGCCGGCCCGAGGGCTCCTGAATCCCCAGCAGCGTCGCCGCAAGCTGGTCAACGACCTCACGCGAGACCGTCGCCGCCTGCGCGAGCTCCGCGATCGCCAGCAGCAGCAGCGGGATCGCGCCCAGCCGCGGCTGCTCGCCCTGCGCCGCGAGGTAGTACAGCCGCCCCGGCCCATTGCGCTTCAGCGTCGTGCGCAGCAGCGCTTCGACAGCTCCCGCCGCGGCCCGCGAGATGTTCGGCTCGCGTCCCAGCCGTCCGACCAGCGCCACCGCCCAGGCGCAGCCCGCCTGCCGCACGATCGAGTCCGCGTTTGACCACGACTGGGTCGCCGGCAGGAACTCATACGCGAACAACCCGTCCTGCCGCTGGTGCCGCAACAGCCATGCCGCCGACTGAAACGCCGCCCCGATCATCCGGTCCGCCAGCACCTCATTCGGATCCACGACGCGAAATCCCGCCAGTCGCGGTGCAACGACCTCATCTTCGTCGGTCATCGCGACGGGCCCCATCGCCTCGATCGTGCCAAACCGCTCAATGGCGGTCGACGAGGCCAGCCGCGCCCCCGGGGGTCGCGCTTGCCGATTCAGCTGCTTCGCCCATGCCGCGTGCCGCCCGTCGGTGCGCAATGCGTCGAACGGCCAGCCTCGGGCGGCGTTCTGCCCGTCGCGCAGCAGCAGCCCGTCGGGGCTGCCCGCGGTCGACCCGATCAGCCCGCTCAGCCCCTCGACCTCGATCGGCCCGCGTTCGGCGACGGCCTCGACAAGCACCGATGCGTTGCTCGCGTCCGTTTCCATCAGTCGTGCCGCCGCGACGCGCGCCGCCGCCAACGGATCGGGCCCACTCCCTTCCGCGAGCGCCAGCCGGGAACCCGAACGCCACAGCGAAACACGCGCCACAGCGTCGCCATCTGCTTCGACTGCGCCCGTGGCCAGACCCGCGCGCGCCGCGTCCAGTAGTTCGTCAGTGTCAATCATGCAGCGAGGCTACATCGCGGCCGGGCTTCGTCCCCCGTAGACTCGATCCACGCCCCGGCTTCGCGGGGGCCCAGCCCGAGCGTTGATGACGAACGATTCGCTCCTCGCGCCGCTCTTGTCGGCGGTCGCCAGCCAAATCCCCCGGCTCGGCCAGCCCGAGACACTCGGCGTGCCCGACGCCGCCAAGCCCGCTGTGGTGGCGGCGCTCGCTGCCAAACACGCCGGCCCCGTGGTCGTCGTCACCGCCTCGCCGCGCCACGCCGCCGAGCTGCTTGAGACGCTGCCGACCTGGCTGCCCTATCTCCAGGCCGGCCGCGTGATCCCGCTGCCCGCGCGCGAAACCGCCCCCTACGAGCGCCAGTCGCCCGATCCCGACGTGATCGAGGCGCGCCTCGCCGCGCTCGACGCCCTCGCACGACGCGATCCGATCGTGATCACCGACGCCGATGCCGTCACCCAGGCGACGCTGCCCGCCGGGGTCAGCGGCGTGAGCGTGGAGCGCGGCGAACGGATCAGCCGTGACGGCGTGATCGCCGCGCTCGAATCGTCGGGCTACGAGCGCGCGACGCTCGTCATGCAGCCCTCCAACTACGCCGTCCGCGGCGGGATCATCGATCTCTGGCCGCCCGGCGACGACGCCCCCGTGCGCATCGAGCTCTTCGGCAACGATGTCGAGAGCTTGCGCCGCTTCGATCCGGCCACCCAGCGTTCGCTGGAGCCGCTCGATCGCCTACAGCTCGGCTTCGCTCGCGAGACCAGCGCCGAATCGCGTGCCCGCGCCGACGAGCTGCTCGGCGAGATTCGCTGCAACGAAGACGACTCCGACGCCACGTCGCTCGCCGAGGCGCTGCGCGAGCTCGCCGACGGGCGCCATCCTGCGCGCGGCGACTTCTGGACCCCGTTCATCGCCTGCGGCGACTTCTGGTCGCACGTCTCCCGCCGCGCGCTGCTGATCCTGGACGAGCGCAACGACATCGTCGAACGCAGCCGGCAGCGCGACGAGCGCGCCCGCCACGCCCGCATCGAGCTCGAGCACGCGGGGCGCATCCCGCGCGGCTTGCCAGCGCCCTGGCAGGACGAGGAGGCGCTCGAGTGCGCCCTCGATCGGATCGATCGGCGCGTCGAGCTCTCGCGCATCGCCGGCCCGCCGCATCACACCCGGCTGCCCTTCCGTCCCGTCGACCGCCTCGCCGGCAAGCTCGGGCAGCTGATCGAAAACATCCAGATCCCCCGCCGCGGCGAGCGCGTGATCGTCAGCCTCCAGGCTGCGCGGCTCAGCGAGCTGATCAGCGACCATGGCCTGCCGATCGCGTCGCTCGAAGAGCGCAGCAAGCTCGTCGGCGACGACCGCGTGATCACGCTCGCCCGCGCCTCGCTGCCCGAGGGTTGGCTGCTGCGCGACGCTCAGACCGACGAGCCGCTGCTGAGCGTGATCTCAGACACCGAGATCTTCGGGTTCGCCAAGCAGCGCACCCGCCGTCCACCGCGCCACGCGCCCACCGAGGAGCCCGACGAGCACCTGCTCGACCACATCAAGCCCGGCGACTACGTGGTCCACGTCGAGCACGGCATCGCCCGCTTCCAGGGCCTGGTCCAGGAGCGTATCGGCGACCGCGAGCGTGAGTATCTCGACCTCCGCTACGCCCACAACGACCGCCTGCTGGTCCCCACCGACCAGCTGCACCGCGTCCACCCCTACGTCGGCGCGTCCGACCAGCGCCCCGCGCTGACCCGGCTCGGCGCGCAGCAGTGGCGACGCGCCAAGCGCCGCGTCGAGGGCGCGGTCCGTGACATCGCCGAGCAGCTACTCGATATCCACGCCCGCCGCGACGCGCTGCCCGGCATCGCGATGGGCGCCGACACCCCGTGGCAGATCGAGCTCGAAGCCAGCTTCCCCTACGTCGAGACACCCGAACAGCATCGCGCGATCGAGGAGGTCCGACGCGATCAGGAGGCCGCCAGCCCGATGGACCGGATCGTGATCGGCGATGTCGGCTACGGCAAGACCGAAGTGGCCGTCCGCGCCGCCTTCAAGGCGGTCACCAACGGCTATCAGGTCGCGATCCTCGCCCCCACGACCGTGCTCGCGCAGCAACACGCCAACACCTTCGCCGAGCGCCTCGCCGCGATGCCTGTGACCGTCGAGATGCTCTCGCGCCTGCGCACCGGCGCCGAGCAACGCGTCGTCGTCGACCGGCTCAAGTCAGGCGGCCTCGACATCGTGATCGGCACCCACCGCATGCTCCAGGACGACATCGGCTTCCACAACCTCGGCCTCGTGGTGATCGATGAGGAACAGCGATTCGGCGTCGAGGACAAAGAGCGTCTCAAATCGGTGCGCCGCGAGGTCGATCTGCTCACGCTCTCCGCCACCCCGATCCCGCGCAGCCTGCACCAGGCATTGACCGGGATCCGCGACATGTCGACGATCACCACCCCGCCCGAGGAGCGCCTGCCGATCACCACGCACCTGCTCGAGCGCGATTCGAGCGTGATCCGCGAGGCGATCCTGCGCGAGCTCGAACGCGAGGGTCAGGTCTATTTCCTGCATAACGAGGTGCGCACGATCGAGGAGCAGACCGCCGAGCTGCACCGCCTCGTGCCCGAGGCCCGCTTGCTCTTCGCCCACGGGCAGATGCCCAGCGCCCTGCTCTCCGAAACCATGCGCAAGTTCGTCGCCTACGAGGCCGATGTGCTGGTCTGCAGCACGATCATCGAATCCGGGCTCGACATCCCGCGGGTCAACACGATCGTGATCAACCACGCCGATCGGCTCGGTCTCGCGCAGCTCTACCAGCTGCGCGGGCGCGTCGGCCGGGCCTCCGTGCGCGCCTTCGCCTATCTGCTCTACGACCCGTGGATCAGCCTCTCCGAGGTCGCCCAGAAGCGCCTCGCCACGATCCTCGACGCCACCGATCTTGGAGCCGGCTTCCAGGTCGCGATGCGCGACCTGGAAATCCGCGGGGCCGGCAATCTGCTCGGCGCCGAGCAGAGCGGCCACATCGGCGCCGTCGGCTTCACCCTCTTCACCCAGCTGCTCGCGATCGCCGTCGAGCAGGTCAAGGCCGAGCGCAGCGGCAAGCGCCCCGCGCCCCCGCGACGCGGCCCGATCGTCAGCGTCGACCTCCCGATCCCGCGGCTGATCCCGACCGGCTACATCGACGACCTCGCGATCCGCGTCGGGTTCTACCAGCGCCTCTCCGAGGTCGAGACGGTCGAGCAGGTCGAGGAGATCGCCGACGAGCTGCGCGACCGCTTCGGCCCGCTACCGGCCGACGCCGTGCACCTGCTCGACAGCCTGCGTTTGCGCTGCCTCGCCGCCCGCATCGGCGCCGCCTCCGTCCAGCACGAGGACGACAGCGTCGTCGTGCGACTCATCGACGGCATCAGCTTCAGCGAGGCCCACCGCCGCCTGCCCGTCGCGTCCACGATCAACATCGGGCGCCGCCTGCTCCGCTACCGCCCGCCCACCACTCAACCCCTCCACCGAACCCTCCGCGACCCCAACTGGCACAACGACCTCACCGACGCCCTCAACGCAGTGGCCAACGCCTGACGCCGACGAAGTAGCCCAGCTGATCACCCAGGAACGCTCTGGATAACTCTCCCCCCGCTCTGCGGGGGGAGAGCAAGAGCGGACGCGTTGGCCTGTTCAGAGCTTTTCGACGTCAGCCTTCGGTCGCCGCCGGCGGCTCGGCGTGCCGATGCATCGTTGGCGGCTCCTCCAGCATCTCGGTCATCTTCCCGAATTCCTTGAAGTGCGGCTTCGCGGCGTGCGCCTCGACATCGGCCTGCGTCGCCCACGACTCGAAGAACGCATAGTGGCCCGGCGTGCCCAGGCTGCGATACAGCTCGTAGTGCTCGCAACCGGCGTCGTTGGTCTTGACGACCTCAACCATGTGGGTCAGAAACTCCTCGAAGTCGCTACAGCGGTCGGCCTTCACGTTGAACAGCAGTGTGAACTGAACGGACATGAGCTCTGCCTTTCATGCAGGTATCACCTGGACCATCGCGGCCCCGCGGCGATCGGAATTGGACGCCCCAACTTGCCTCAGAGCGATCCGCGCAAGCGCGGGTCCCAGGCATCGCGCAACGCATCGCCGAGCAGGTTGAAGCCCAGCACCGTGACCGTGATCGCCAGGCCCGGGAACACGCTGAGCCACCAGATCCGCCAGATTGAGCGGCCCTCGTTGAGCTGCCTGCCCCACGACGGCGTCGGCGGCGCCACCCCCAGGCCAAGGAACGAGAGCGCGCCCTCGGCGAGGATCACGGCGCCAAGCCCCGCCGTGATGAAGATCAGCAGCGGCGGCGCGATGTTCGGGAGCACGTGGCGCCAGAGGATCCGGAACGGCGTCACGCCCAGGACCCGTGCGGCCTCGACGTACGACTCAGAGATCGTCGCCAGCGTTGTGGCGCGGATCACCCGCGCCAGTCCCGGCGAGAACAGCAATCCCAGCGCGATCGCGACGGCCAACTTACTGGGACCGAAAATGGCCGCCAGGAACAGCAGCAGAATCAATCCCGGAAAGGCCAGCAGCATGTCGACCAGGCGTTGCCCGAGCAGGTCGACCATGCCGCCCGCGTAGGCCGAAACCATCCCCATCATCAAGGCCAGACCGGTGCCGATCGCCATCGCGCTCAGCGACAGAATCACCGATGTGCGAGCGCCGACCACGATTCTTGCGAAGTAGTCCCGACCCAACGTGTCGGTCCCGAAGAAGTGGTTGATGCTGGGCGCCTGCTGGTACTCGGTCGTCGTCCGCGTCGGATCGGCCACGATCAGCTCGCCGAAGATCGCCAGAAACAGCACGAGCAGCACGAGGAACGCCCCGAACGCCCCGAGCGGCTTGCGCCGCATGAAGCGCCACATCCCGCCCGCCAGCTGCAGCCCGACCCGCAGCGCTGCGTTCGACCGCGGCATTTGATCGTGCAGGATCGGATCGGTTGCCATCGATCATTCCCTTCCCGAGGTCATGAGCGACATCACGAGACCCGCACGCGCGGATCGAGCCAGGCATAGCTCATATCCACGGTCAGATTGACGAGCACGAAGAGCGCGCCGAAGAAGATCACGAACAGCTGGATCACCGGATAGTCACGCAACAGCAGCGCGTTGATGATGTATTGCCCGAGCCCCGGCAGGGAGTAAATCTGTTCGACGATCACCGAACCCCCAAAGCCCGACGCGAAGCTCAATCCGATGATTGTGATCACCGGAATGAACGCGTTCCGCAACGCGTGCCGGATCACCACGGCTCGTTCTTCCAGGCCCTTCGCGCGCGCCGTGCGGACGTAGTCCTGGCGCAGCACTTCCAACAGATAGGAGCGCGTGACACGCATCAAAATCGCCGAGCCGGCGCCGCCGCTGACCGCCGCAGGCACGATCATCTGGGTCAGATTCCGCAGCGGATCGTCCCAGAGTTGCGAGTAGCCGACGGGCAGCGCGACGCTGAACAACAGCAGCGGTATGATCACCGTCATCGTCGCCAGCCAGAAGTTCGGGATCGCCAACAGCATGATCGCGCCGAAGCGCAGCCCGTAGTCCTCCAGCTTGTCCTGGCGAGTGGCCGAGATCACCCCCAGACCGACGCCCAGCGGCACCTGAATCAGCATCGTCAGGAACAGCAGCTCGGCGGTGACCGGCAGTCGCCGCGTGAACTCCTCGGCGATCGAGCGCGCCGTGATGATCGACTTGCCCATGTCTCCCTGAGCGATCCGCCACACCCAGCGTCCGAATTGCTCGTAGATCGGCTGGTCGAACCCGTATAGGGCGCGCAGTTCCTCAGCCTGCTCGGGCGTGTAGTTGTTCTCCAGCTTCGTGTCGACGGCGCTGCCGGGCACTGCGCGCAGCATCGCGAACACGAAGATCGATAGCAGAACGACGGTGACAGGCACCAGGAGAAGTCGGCGGGCGACGTACGACCTCATCCGGACTCCTCCTGGCGCTCGGAGCTACTCCCAACCGCTGACGGCTGTGACCCGCCTACGAGGGCTTGCCATCCAGCCAGGTGTCGCCCACGACCCAGACCTGCGAGCCGGTCGTGATGTGCCAGTTCTTGACCCACGGCTGCCAGTACTGGAAGAACACCCACGAGTGCATGTAGATATGCGGCGACTTCTCCAACAGCATCGTCTGCAGCTCATCGGTGACCGCTTTGCGCGCGTCGAAATCGAACAGCGTGCGCTGCTTCTCGGACAGCGCGTCCACCTCGGGGTCGTCGAACCGCCCGTAGTTGGTGGCGCCCGTGGAGTGCGTCCAGCCGAAGAGGAAGTCGTCCGCCTCGCTGCCCGCCGAGATCGAGCCGCCGATCATGTCGAAGTCCGCGTTGTAGCGCAGCGGCAGCAGGGTCGCCCGATCGTACGCGAGCAGTTCGATCTCGATGTTCCCGAGATTCTGCCAGTTTTGCTGTAGCACCTCGTGCGTAAACCCGCGGCCGCGGAACACGAACTTGAGCTCATCCCCGCCGTCGCCGTAGCCCGCCGCATCGATCAGCCGCCGCGCCTCCGCGATGTCGTCGTCCTTGGGCGACTGGTAGCCGGGCAGCTTGTTGAGCTCCTCTTGAGTCCACGCGAGCGGTCCCACGTAGCGCGGCACCGGGCCCATGGTCCAGTGGTTGCCCTGGTACGCCGCGATGTTCGCCGACCGGTCCGCCGGACCGTGCCTCGGGTGGTATCAACGCAACTACAGGGCGTACGCGGCGCCGGGTACCGCCAACCCGGCGCCGCTCAGCACGGCCCTGCGCCGACGGTCATGGGGTAGTGGTGGTCAGCTCCGCCCGCCGCGAAGCAGCTGTCCGGGCGTCGCGCCGGTGCATTCGCCATCCTCGAAGGTGATCTCACCGTTGACGATCGTCCAGCGGTAGCCCTCGGCCCACTGAATCCGGCGCCACTCGCCGCCGGGGAAGTCGTAAACGACCGAGCCGACCTCGAGGTCCTCCGGCTGAATCTTCAACGCATCGAGGTCGTAGACCACGATGTCTGCGGGCGAGCCCTCGCGGATGAAGCCGCGGTCCTTGAACCCGGCCGCCGCCGCCGGCAGGTAGCTCAAGCGGTAGTGCGCCTCCTCGAGGGTCAGCACGCCCTCGTCCCGCACCAGCCAGGCGAGGAAATCGGTGGTGTACGAGCCGCCGGTGAAGAACTTGGTGTGCGCGCCGCCATCCGACACGCCGGGCACCGTGTACGGCGAGGTGATCATCTCGGCCATGTACTCGGCGTTGTGGCCGCGGCTCTGGCCGACGAATTCGACGCGCAACCCGCCCTCGAGTGAGAGGTCGAGCATCATGTCGATCGGGTCCTTGCCTTCGCGTTCCGCGAGGGCGCCGACCGCCCAGCCGACGTAGTGTTCGAGCTCTTCAGCGTTCTCGCACTGGTCAACCGACTGCACCACGAGGTCTTCGATCGGTCCGCCGACGGCGTTGACCCGGCGTGACTCCTCGATCGCGGCGGCCGTTTCCGCCTTGATCCCTTCGCGCACCTTGGGCTCTGCGAGCTTCAGCAGCTTCTCTTCGTAGGTCCCGGTCGTCGCGTAGTTCCATGCCGGGCTGGAGTCGTAGAGATTCCAGTGCTCCATGGTGAACGCGAAGCCGGGGCGAATCGTGACGCCCTGACCGTAGATTCGCAGTCCCTCGTCGTTGCAGCGTTCCAGCCAGGCGAGCCGCTTGCGGTGCATCTCCGGGTTCGCGCTGTTCACGCCGACCAGGTTGTGGATGATCGGGCGGCCGCTGATCTCCGCCAGCCGCTCCTGCACCGCGAGGTCAACATCCCGCTTACCGGTGAAGCTGTTGTTGATCTGGATGAAGCCCTCGCCGCGCTCACGCAGCACCTCACCCAAGGCGTAGATGTCCTCCTCCGCCATGGTGTCCGTCACCATCGGCGTGCCGTCATAGTCGGCCTGCGCGGAGTTCGGACCGAGGCGCTGCAACGAGAACCCGCAGGCGCCTGCCTCCATCGCCTCGTTGAGCAGCCGCTTCATCTCCGCACGCTCGGCCGGCGTCGCCGGCCGGCTCTTCGCCGCCTCCAGGCCCATCGCCCAGATCATCAGCGGCGCGAGCGGCACGTAGCTCAGGCAGTTCACCCCCTTGGGTATGCGATCGAGCGTGTCGAGGTACTCGGGGAAGGTGATCCAGTCCCAGAGCATGCCCATCTGCATCGATTCGAACGGGATCGCCTCGGTTCGCGACATCGTCAGCATCGCCCGATCGCGCTCGTCGGCGCGCACCGGTGCGAAGCCGAAGCCGCAGTTGCCTAGCACGACCGAAGTCACCCCGTGCCAGCCCGAGATCGTGCACCAGGGATCCCATTGGATCTGCGCGTCGTAGTGCGTGTGCAGGTCAACGAATCCGGGCGCGACGATCAGCCCCGTCGCGTCCAGCACCCGTTCCGCGTCCGATTCCTCCAGGCGTCCATCAATCTGGAGCACCTTCCCGTCCTTGATCGCGAGGTCCGCCCGATATTTCGGGACCCGCGTTCCATCGACAATCGTGCCGTTCTTGATCAGCAAGTCATACGCAGCCATCGTGGGGCTCCTTTTGGCCAAGCGAAAGTTCCGTCGGTTCGTAGAAAATTACGCGTTCGCGGGGGCGTTGTCAGAGTTTTTACAAGATCGTGGGCCGCTCCGCCTGATCCGAGCGCTGAGCGCCGAGCTCCCCCTGACATCGCCCGCGCGACCCTTACCTGAGAGCTGCGTAGGCTGAGACGGATGAAATTCCGCTCGCCCTGGACGCTGATCTTCGCGGCCGTCGCACTCGGCTTGCCCGCGCTGATCTTCCGGCTTGGCGGCGTCCACATCTCCACCGAGTTCGAGGTCGCCATCTTCGGCCTCGGCATCCTCTCCGCCGCCTTCCTGATCTCGACCGGCGCGGAGGCCGCGCAGCACGACATCCCGGCCGCGCTCGCCGTCGCCCTCGTGGCCTTCATCGCCGTGCTGCCCGAATACGCCGTCGACCTGCTGCTCGCCTGGGAGGCCGGCAAGGGCATCCCCGGCAAGGATGAGCTCGCGCTGGCCAACATGACCGGCGCCAATCGCCTGCTGCTCGGCGTCGGCTGGGCCACCGTGATCTTCCTCTTCGCCTGGAAACGGGCGGGTCCGCGACAGCTCGCCGCCTCCGCCGCGCGCAACGTCTGGCGCAGCGTGCGCCGCCGCCCCGCAGACCCCACGGAGCCCGTGCTCACGCTGCCCGGCGGGATCGGCCTCGACATCGGCATCCTCGCGATCGCCACGCTCTACTCGTTCGTGATCGTCGCCAAGGGACGGATCGCGATCGAAGACACGATCGTGCTCGGCCTGCTCTTCCTGTGGTATGTGGTTCGCCTGACTCGCTCACCCGTCCAAGAGCCGGAGCTGCAAGGCCCCGCCGCAGCGATCGGCGGCCTCCCCACCGCCCGGCGACGTGCCGCCGTCACCTTCGTGATCGCCTACTCCGCCGCCGTGATCGTCATGTCGGCCGAGCCCTTCGTGCACGGACTTGAAGCGATCGGCCGCGATCTGGGGATCGGCGAGTTCTTCGTGATCCAGTGGATCGCGCCGCTGGCCTCGGAGTCACCGGAGTTCTTCGCGGCGCTCTACCTCGTCTGGCGCGGCTCCGCCGGGCTCGGAATCAACCTGCTGGTCTCCAGCAAGGTCAACCAGTGGACGCTGCTGATCGGCTCGATTCCGGTCGCCTTCATGGCCGCCGGCGGCTCAATCGAGGGGCTGATCTCCAGCGACCTCCAGAAGGCCGAGGTCTTCATCACCGCGGCGCAATCAGCCTTCGGCGTGATGCTGATCATCGATCGGCGCCTCACTGCGCGCGCCGGCTTCGTGCTGCTCGGCCTCTTCCTCGCCCAGCTGATCACTCAGTTCTTCTTCCAGGACAACAACCTCCCGCGGATCATCTTCGGCCTCGTCTACCTCGCGCTCACGGCGTTGATGGTCACTCAGCACTGGCGTAGCATCCCTCCCGTACTGCGTGAGGCGCTTCGATTCCGCGAACAGGTCGCGGATGGGGCCTCCGCCACGGGAGCAACCCCTGCGAATGACCACCACGACTGACTGGACCGACCTCTCCGGGCAGCTCGAGCGCGCGCTCGGCCTGGCCAACGCGCCGCTCGCGATCACCTTCCACAGCAGCACGCCCGACGGCGTCCCCGCCTTCGACGATCCCATGCCCGCGCCCGCCGACGACGGCCGCACCGGACGCGTCCCCGCCGGCTGCGTCTTCTGGGTCAAGTCCGCCAACCGGACCTTCTCGACCGTCGCCGCCGACCACGCGAATTGCAGCGTCGGCAGCGTCACCCACGGCTTCCTCGGGCTCGGCGACGTGCTGGCGAACGGCGACGTCAGCGCGCTGCTCGAATCGGGCTGGGTCGACGCCGAGACCGCCATGCAGATCCCGGTGGTCAGCGAGACGCCCGAGTCGGTCGTCTACGGCCCGCTCGCCGAGACGCCCAGCGACCCCGACGTCGTCCTGCTGCGCATCACCGGCCGCCAGCTGATGGTCCTGCACGACGCCTTCCCCGGCTTGCGGATCGAGGGCAAGCCGCAGTGCCACATCATCGCGATCGCCAAGGAGCAGGGCGAAATGGCCGCGTCCGTCGGCTGCCAGCTCAGCCGCGTCCGCACCGGCATGCCCAACGCCGAAATGACCTGCGCGATCCCGGCCGGCCAGCTCGGCGACCTGCTCGATCGTCTCGCCGCGACCGCCGCCGCGGACAACGCCGTGGCCCGCTACGCCGCCGACGACATGACGCGCTTCGAGGGGCGCATCGCATAACCGCGCGACCCAGCGACTGAGGCGCGAGCGGCGGGAGGCCAGCCGATGGCCGGCAAGTACTTCGAAGAACTTGAGGTCGGCACGACGTTCGTGCACCAGCCGTCGCGAACGGTCACCGAGACCGACAACCTGCTCTTCACCACGCTGACCCACAACACCCAGCCGCTGCATCTCGACGCCGAGTTCGCCTCCCGCCAGCAGTACGGGCAGATCCTGGTCAACAGCCTCTACACGCTGGCGCTGGTGGTCGGTCTCTCGGTCACCGACACCACGCTGGGCACGACGATCGGCAATCTCGGCTTCGAAGAAACCAGCTTCCCCGCGCCCGTCTTCATCGGCGACACGCTGACCGTCGAGACGGAGGTCGTCGCCGCGCGCGCCAGCAAGTCGCGGCCCGACCGCGGGATCGTGACGTTCGAGCACCGCGCCCACAACCAGCGCGGCGAGCTCGTCTGCCGCTCCCGCCGCCCCGCCCTGATGATGCGCCGACCGGCCGAGTAGCCAGGTCGCCGCGATCCCAGGTTTCGCGCGTCGCGGCGAGCTGTCGCGAGGCGACCGAGTGCCCGCCGGAATCCCAAGCCGACCAGTGATACGCTGCCACACGCCCTCAGACGTGTCGGAGCGTGGCGCAGCTTGGTAGCGCACTTGACTGGGGGTCAAGAGGTCGCCGGTTCAAATCCGGCCGCTCCGACCACCCCACTATCCTGCCCGCGGCAGGTGAACCATGCGACTCTCCGAACCACGCATCCAGCCCGTTCAGGACGACGAAGCGACCGACGAGCAGCGCGAAATCCTCGCCGCCGCCTCGGTTGCCGGACGTCCTCCGCTCAACGTCCAGCGCACCACCGCGCAGCATCCCGACCTCGCCCGCGCGCGACAGGCGTTCTCGTCGCACATCATGCGCGAGACATCGCTGCTCCCGCGCCACCGCGAGCTGCTGATCCTGCGCACGGGCTGGAACTGCCGGTCGGAGTACGAGTTCGCCCAGCACGCCCGCTACGGCCGCTCCGTCGGCCTCAGCGACGATGAAATCCGCCGCGTCGCAGCCGGTCCCGACGACGAGGGCTGGGACCCGTTCGACGCCAGCCTGCTGCGCGCCGCCGATCAGCTGCACGACGACGCCTTCATCAGCGACGCCACCTGGGACGCGCTCGCCGAGCGCTACTCGGTGCAGCAGCTGATGGACGCCGTCTTCACCGTCGGCGCGTACCACATAGTCTCGATGGCGTTGAACAGCTTCGGCGTCCAGTTCGAGCCGTACACCACCGACCGCTTCCCCACATAACGCCAACCTCGATCTGAGGAGGAACCATCGTGACCACCGCTGCCGCTCCCGCAACCGTCGTCCTCGTCCACGGCGCCTGGCACGGGCCCTGGTGCTTCAACAAGGTGGTGGCCGGTCTTGAAGAGCGCGGCGTGCCGGTCGTCAACGTCGAACGCCGCCGACTCCACGAGCCCAGCGGCGAGCTGCGCGGCGTGACCAACTCCGACGAGAACGAGCAGATCGTCCGCGCAGCCCTTGCCGAGGTCGAAGGCCCCGTCGTGCTGCTCGGCCACTCCTTTGGCGGCGTCGCCATCACCACCGCCCCGCTGGGCAACCGCAACGTCAAGCACCTCGTCTACCTGACCGCGATCATGCCCGACACCGACGGCGGCATTCCCGACAACTTCGCCAATCCGGAGCTCGTCGGCGCCATGCAAGTCGCCGAAGATGGATCGACCACCGTCCAGGAAGACATGATTCGCCCGATCTTCTACGGCGAGTGTTCCGACGAGGATGTCGCAGACGCGATGCCCCAGCTCGTCCGCGACGAAGCCCCGATCCCCTTCGACGCCGCGCGCGACACCGCGTGGCGCCAGATCACCACCACCTACGTCGTCTGCATCGAAGACAACGCCTTGTTCGCCGAAGGCCAGCGAGAGCTCGCCAGGCGCGCCGACCGGATCGCCGAGTGGCCCACCGACCACTCCCCCTTCTTCAGCAACCCAAGCCTCGTCATCGATCTTCTGGACACCCTGGCCCGCGAATACGCTGAGTGATCGGGGGCGATGACGCCGATCGAGATCGTCGAAGGTCGCTCCGGCTGGAGGGATACGACTACGGGGCGTGGGGCCCTTATTTCGTCTCGATCGTCCTCGATCGGCGTCTGCCCTTATTCGGTGACGCGGTCGATGAGGAGATGCGTCTGAACGACGCGGGCGAGATGGCGGAGAGCGTCTGGGCCGCGCTGCCGCGGCGTTTTCCAGCCGTTCGGGTCGACACGTTCGTCGTCATGCCAAATCACATCCACGGGATCATCGTCATCGACCACTCTGACACGGTGAACACAACGGAACGGGCAACCACAAGGGTTGCCCCTACAGGAGCCTCCGACGCGGGTAGACGCATCGCATTGGGTGACGTGGTAGGCGCGTATAAGTCACTCACCACCGTCGAATACGTGCGGGGCGTCGCGGATCATGGGTGGCCGAGATTCCGCGGCCGTCTATGGCAGCGGAACTATTACGAACACATCATTCGCGACGACAGGTCGCTCGAGCGCATCCGCGCCTACATCCTCGACAACCCCGCGCGTTGGCCAACAGATCCCGAGAACCCGTCCGCCATTCGGCGTTAGCCCGGCGAACCGTCGGTGATCGAGGAGCGGGCAACCACAAGGGTTGCCCCTACAGGGAAGGTCCGCGGCGATACGGTGGACGCGGTCGTAACGATCGCGCGGAGGGCGAACCGAACGGCTGCCCCGACACCCGGCGATGGGCGCGGTCGTAATGACTGCGCGGTGGGCGAACCAAACGGCTGCCCCGACACCGGGTGCTGCGCGCGGTCGTAACGATCGCGCGATGGGCGACCCCGACCTCCGCCCCGCCCCACAGGGCCGGATCCTCCCCTGTAGGGGCAACCCTTGTGGTTGCCCTCCCCGTTCACCGTTACGAACGGGTTAGGCGCAGCGCATAGGGGCGCCCGCCAGGGGCGCCCGTGTGCGGATGTTCGTACCGTTACTCCTCCTCATCGAGGATCGCGTCCAGGAGGCGCGTGGGGCTGGCGGGCAGACGATTCATTCGGAGGCCTGTCGCGTTGTAGATCGCGTTCCTGATCGCCGCCAGCGGCGGGACGATCGGCACCTCACCCACGCCGCGGACGCCGTACGGGTGGCTGGGGTTCGGCACCTCGACCAGGATTGTCTCGATCTCCGGCAGGTCCAGCGCCGTCGGCATCCGGTAGTCGAGCAGACTTGCGTTCAGCATCCGGCCGTCGTCGCTGTAGACGTACTCCTCGGTCAGCGCCATGCCGGCGCCCTGCGCGACGCCGCCCTGCACCTGACCCTCGACGTATGAGGGGTGGATTGCCGTGCCGACATCCTGAACCGCGGTGTAACGCAGCACATCAACCTTGCCGGTATCGCGGTCGACCGCGACATCGACGATGTGGCAGCCGTAGGCGGGGCCGGGGCGGTTGGGCAGCACATCGGCCTGGCCCTGGATCATCCCGCCGGTGTCCTGCATCCGCCCGCACAGCTCGTTGAACGTCATCTGCTGGTCGTCGGGACCGCGCACCGTGCCGTCGCCATATGTGATGTTCGCCGCGTCGGTGTCCCAGATCAGCGCCGCGCGCTGCACCATCTGGCGCTGCACGTCGAGCCCGGCCTCGTGGACCGCGATACCCGTCGCATAGGTCACGCGGCTGCCGCCGGTGACGTGCGTGTAGCCGATCGAGTCGGTGTCGACGACCTGCGGGCGGACCTGCTCGTAGGTGATGCCCATGGTCTCCGCGAACTGCATCGCCAGACCGGCTCGCTGCCCGCCGATGTCGACGGAACCGATCGACAGGTTGACCGAGCCATCGGAGTTCAACGACGCGTAGGCCGCCGACTCCATGCCCGCGTTGGTCCAGAAACCCATCGACACTCCGCGTCCGACGTCCGTGCCTTGCAGCTCGGATCGGTAGTGCGGGCTGTCGATCGCGGCCTGCATCGTCTCGGTCGCGCCGATCAGCGGCATGACCACGCCGTCGGCGCGGCGGCTGCCTTCGTGGGCGGCGTTCTGCGCGCGCAGGTCCATCGGATCGCGGCCCAGCCGCTCGGCCAGATCGTCCATCAGACTCTCGACCGCGAACGTGCCCTGCGGCGAGCCGGGGGCCCGATACGCCTGGCACTTCGGCTTGTTGGTCACGACATCGAGGGCGTTCACGTAGAGGTTGGGAATGTCGTAGGAGGAGAGCATGCAGGTGGCGCCCGCGCCGACCGGCGAGCCGGGGTACGCGCCGGCCTCGTAGGCCAGCGTCGCGTCGGCGGCGATCAGCGTGCCGTCGGCCTTCGCGCCCAGCCTCGCGCGCACATAGGTCGAGGAGGTCGGCCCGGTGCCGATCAGCACTTCCTCGCGGTTCATGTACATCTTCACGGGGCGACCGGTCATCCGCGACATCAGCGCCGCGAGCGGTTCCATGTAGGCCGGCAGTTTGCCGCCGAACCCGCCGCCGATCTCCATCGGCACGACCTTCACCTGCGACAGCGGGATGTCGAGCATCTTCGAGAGCGTCGCCCGCGCGACGAACGGGCCCTGGGTCGAGACCCAGACGGTCAGCGTGCCGTCGGCGTTCCACTGCGCGGTGCCGTTCTGCGGCTCGATGTAGCCCTGATGCGCGGCGGCCGTCTCGAACTCGCCCTCCACGATCACGTCGGCGTCGGCGAACGCCGCCTCCGCGTCGCCCAGCTCGAACTGGAGCTGGCTGGCGATGTTCGAGAAGCGCTCGCCGCGACCGTCGCCGGCCACGAAGCGCGCGACCATCTCGACCGTGCGCATCGACTCGTGCAGCAGCGGCGCGCCCTCGGCCATCGCGTCGTGCACGTTGAGCACCGGCAGCAGCAGCTCGTACTCGACCTCGATCAGCTCCAGCGCGTCCTCCGCGATGTGCGGGTCGGTGGCGCAGACCGCGACCACCGCGTGGCCCTGATAGAGCGCCTTGTCGGAGGCCAGCGTGTTGTCGAGGGTCCACTTGTAGGGCGTGACGCTCTCGCCGAGGTCGACGATCTCGTCGGTCGCGCCGGGCAGATGCTCGTGCGTCACGACGCAGCGGACGCCGGGCAGCGCCTCAGCCTTCGAGGTGTCGATGCTGACGATCCGCGCGTGCGCGTGCGGGCTGCGCTTGATCCGGCCGAAGAGCATCCCCGGCAGCGAGATGTCTGCGCCGTATTGCGCTCGGCCGGTGACCTTCTCAACGCCGTCGGGCCGGACGGGGCGGGTGCCGACCACGTTGTAAGCGGGCTTCGTCTGCGTCGTCATCTTGCTCTGCCTCTCGGATGCTCCACTGTCGGTGGGCTTTCGGTGGATTGTCTCAGCTCAAGTTGTTCACGGGCAGAATATGCGCTGGCGCGCCGCTCGGCACGCGCGGCCTTTCGGGAGCCCGCGCGATGTGACACATGCCGAGTGCTCAGCGTCAGAAGCCGGCGCATGCGGCGCGCGTGGTGCGGAACACGACCTGTTGATCGAAGCGCTCGACGAAGACATCGGCGATCTCGTTGAGGGCGGCCAGGCTGGCGTCGAGATCGTCGTGCGGCGCGAGGATGTTCAGCACCTTTGTGGGCTCGCGATAGAGCTGATCGGCCTCAGTATCGAGCCACTGCCCGTGGGCGTCGTAGACGGTCAGGCCGTCGGGAAAGCGCGGTGTCACCGTATCGGCCAGGAACGCAGCCCACTCCGCCTCGCTGACGAGGCTGCCGTCGCCCTTCGCCAGGCCGAAGTAGAAGTTGAACTCGGTGAACGCTTCCATGCCGTTCGGGCAGCGTTCGTCGACGGTTGCGCTGCAGCCGGCCAGGACCAGGGCCGCGAGCAGCGTCGCGACGATCGCCGAACCGAATCCGATGCCGCGGGCACTCACGCAGGCGTCCGCCGGCGCTTCGTTGGCGAACCACCGCTCATCGCGGGCAGGATGTGTAGCTCGGCGCCAGCCGGGACGCGCGCGAGCAGCCCGAGCGGCTGCATCTCGCTGTTGACCGCTACTGAGAGACCGCGGCGCAATCGATCGTCCTGGACCAGCGACTCCCAGAACCCTGGGAACTCCACCTCCAGCGCCTCGACGACCGCCCGGACCGTGGCGCCGCAGACCTGCACACGCCGCGCGCCGCCGCACAAACTGCGCATCCCCGTCGGGACGAACACGGTCACCGCCGTGGTCGGTTGGCCTGGCATCGCCCCCCTCTGCCCCCTGCCTGCGCAGGGGCAGGCTCCGGCATCTCCCCCCGCGAAGCGGGGGGAGAGGGGATCCGGCTTGTTCAGAGGATTCCTAGAGCCGCACGCTGCCTTCGGCGACGACCGCGATCACGCCGTTCTCTTTCTCGACCCAGCAGAACAGGTTGCGGCGACCAGGGTCATCCTCGTTCGCGCCCTGCAGGACGCCGCGCACGCGGACCGTCTCGTCGGGCCAGACGATGTTGGCGAACTTGATCAGCAGCTTGCCGCTGGAGGCCCAGGCCGCGCCGAAGCGCTGGTCGAGCAGCTCGCCGATCAGCGACATCGTCATCTTGCCGCCGACCACGACATCGGTGAAGCCGAGCTCGGCCGAGGCTTCCTTGTCGGTGTGGTAGTTGCGGTTGCCGTGGAAGAAGCTGCCGCACATCTCGAGCGTGATCTCGCGTTCCAGCGGCCCGAACTCCTCGCCCTCCGGCACGTCGAACTTGCGCGCGCCCTCCTTCTTCGAGGGATCGCGAAGCGTGACCTCGCCCTCGCTCTGGTAGAGCACGAACGACTGGTGGTGGCGCTGGACGACGACGAGATCGCCGTCCGGGTCGCGCAGCTCGGTCTCGGTCAGCACCACGGTGCGGTCGCGACGCTCGTAGATGTCGAGTGACTTTGCGCTGGCGACGTAGCGCTTGCCTGCCTGCAGCGGCGCGCGGAAGTCCCACTCCTGGCGCAGCCAGAGGTTGCCGAAATCGTTGGCGAAGTGCATCCGCGTTGAGAGGTCGGCGTTCGCCGCGACCATCGTCGGCACCGCCGCGCCGGCCGGCCGATCGAGGTTGAGGCCCTCGTAGTAATCGGTGAGGGCCGTCTCATCGATCACCACCTCGGCTGACCCGAGGTCAACTCCCGCCTTCGGCTCGTCGAACTTCGTGATTGAAACCATCGCCCACCCCCTCAGTTACACGCTCAGTGACACGCGTCGAATGCAGTCCCATCATAGTGCCGGGTCAGGTGCGCCGCGTCATGGATGCTCGGACCGTTGCGTAGCAACTGGAGTGCGGGCCCTCTGCACGCCTGGGCTGCTACGGCATGCCCAGCGGCTGCGGCCACATCACTGTGTCCTCGCCCTCGACCAGCAGCCAGACGACGTCGGCGGTTGCCAGATGCGTCAGCGTGTTGATCTGCGCCGGCACGATCGGGCTGAAGCCGCGCCAGCGCTGAGCCTGCTCGTCCCAGACATAGGCCAGCCGCAAGTTCGCCGAGATCGGCGCCAGGGCCGCCGTGACCCGAGTCGGCCGGCCCTCCCAGGTCACCGAGTTCCAGCCCTCCCGCAGCGTGACCCGCCGGAACGTGTCGTAGACATAGGCGTCGCGCAGGCTGGTCGCCCGACCGTCGGAGCGCAGCACTGCGATATCGGTCGCCCCGAGCCAAGGGGTTGGCGGGGACTCGATCTCGAGCCGGCGGTCCGTCGCGGACAAGACCAGCGCCTCCGCGCCGCCGACGAACACCCGTGGCGGCTCGCTGCCGATCCTGAAGCGTTCGCCCATGACGATCAGCGTCTCGCCGCCCGCGAACCCTCCGATGTCGGGCGTCACATCGGCGATCCGCGGCACGGGGGCCGCCGCCCAGCCGACGCTCGAGCCCGTTGCGGCGCCATCCGCGTCGTGGGCGACCACCCAGAATCGATCGACCTCGCCGACGCTGAACCGCTCGAAGCTGAACGTCCCATCGCTCGCAGGGACGGTCGCCAGATAGCGCGCCGCCGCCTCGCCGGTCGCGCCGTACAGGTCTACAGAGTCGGCTCCGGGCGCCAGCCCGCGCACGATCGCTGCGCCGCGCACGAACGTCACTTCGCGAATCTGCGGCGCATCATTCGATGGCGCATCATTCGATCCGCCCTCCACTTGCACCCAGCGACCGAGGTTGGACCAGATCAGATTGCCGCGCACCGTGGCCGCGCCGGACCCACCGGCGACCGCGACGGCCGGGCCCTCGTTGTAGGCGATCCAGTTGCCTGCGGCCTCGTCCCATGCTTGCGCCGGGGTGGCCCGCTCGGGACGCAGCAACAGCTGCGAAGCGCTGCCCGGCTTGAAGTCAACGCGCTGCTCCAAGGGCACGCCGTCGACCGAGAAGCGGATCGCGGTGCCCGGTCCGGCGATTGTCGCGTCGAACCAGGCGCCGCGTCCCACCGACACGGCCCCTGCCGAGCGACGGTCGAGCCAGAGTTCAACCACGCTGCCCGCCGGGGCCGGCAGCCCATCGACGAGCAGCACGCCGGTGACTCGGTGCACGCCGCCCGAGCGCGGCTCCAGCTCCGGCAGCCCCAGCGGCGCGATCGGCGCTGCGACCGTCGCCGCGTGTGCTGCGGCCTTGGCGACGCCGAGCGTCAGGCCCGACGACTGGGTCTCGACCTCGACCCCGGGGCCAGCGTTGCCGTTGGCCCGGCCGTCGCGTTCGATGCCGATCGAGCTCGCTTTGATCGTCGCGCTGCCGCCGCTGCTCAGCACCACTCCGGGGCCGCGGTTGGCGACCGCGACGAGGTCATCGACGGCGACATTCGCCCCGCCGATCACGAGGCCCCTGCCGTTCGCCGCGACGCGAACGCCGCGTAGCTGCGTCCGCTCGCCGTTGGCGGTGATCCCCGCGTCGGCGGCGCCGATCACCTCCAGGCCCGCGACCAGGATGTCGCGCCCGGTCAGCACCAGACCGACCGCGACGTTGCGTGCGTCGAGTCGCCAGCCTGCGCCGTCGAGCACGGTGCCGTCACGCCGCAGCGCCGGCAGCGGCGATTCGAGCATCACCTCGCGCTGCTGGAGATCAGCGCCGAACGCGATCATCGAGCCCGCGCCGCTGTTGACCGCGTCGATCGCCGCGCGCAGCGTGCCAGGGCCTCGGTCGGCCGCCGAGGTCACCATCACGACCGCGCTGCGCGCCGCTGTGATCGCGGCTTCGGCGTCGATCCGGCCGGCGCCGGCCTGCAGGTCCGGGCCGACGGGTCCGACATCGACCGCCGTTCCGAGCAGCAGCTCGCGCAGCAGCTCGCGCTCGATCGCCGCGGTACCGCCGTCCGCCGCCAGCAGCATCGGCTGCGCTTCCAGCACGAGCGCGGCGACGGCGGCCACGTGGGGGGCGGCGGCGGAGGTGCCGTAGAAGCGGCTGCCAAACTCGGTTGCGCCCGAGATGCGCACGCCGTCGACGGCGGCGATGTCGGGCTTCGACGCGCCGTTGTTGGTCGGGCCCTGGCTGCTGTACTCGGCGACGCGGTCCAGGTCCACCTCGTTCTGCGTGATCGCCGCCACCGTGATCACGCCGCCGCCGGCGTCGGCCTGGGCCAGCAAGCTGCTCTCCGCGGTGGCGACCTCCAGCGACGCGCGCGCGCGGTCGCCGGCGCCGATCACGAAGAGCTCGATGCGCAGCGGCGGCGCCGCGCCTCGCCAGTTCTGGACCACCACGCCGAACGTCCCGGCGGCGCCATCGTTCGTGTAGACGAGCACCTCCTGAGGGTCGACCGAGTCGACCGCCTGGCGTCGCCGGCTCGAGGCCACCAGCGTGCCCTTCGGATCGAGCAGGTGCAGGTCGAAGTCGTGGCTGGCGAGACCCCAGGGATCGTCCCAGTGCAGCGCGATCACGACCTGCTCGCCGGCCGCGAGTTCGAAGCGATTGATCGCTCCGCCGCGCCACCAGACGTGCACCGGACCGGGATCGGGCAGGCCAAGCTGCGCGCCGTCGGCCCCGGCCGTGAAGTCACCGGACCAGTGCGTGCGCGCCCAGTTGCCGGCGGCCGTGACGTAGGCGCGCAGCGGCCAGTCGGGATTCGCCAGCGCCGCCGCCGTGTTGCGTGAGACCTCGCTCTGTTGATCGTCGGGGTAGAGGAAGCCGACGTCATCGACGATCACGTCGACGCGCTGCGCGAAGAAGCGGACGGCGGCGATCATGTCGGCGTCAGTGGTGACGGCGCCGAACGAGAGCGAAGCTCCGGGCGCGAGGTCGTGGACCAGCTCGATCATCGCCGTGCCCTCGGCGCCGCGATCGAGCCGGCCCGCGCCGAACGCCATGGCTTGCACCAGCTCGGGCGCGTCGCCCCGCTCCTGCGACAGCTCGATCCCGAGGATCCCGTCGGAAATCACCGCTACTCGCACACCCGACCCATCGACTCCGAAGCGCTCGCGTGCCGCCGCCGCTCCCAGGGCCTCGTCGCCCTCGGAGAGCACCGAGCCTGCGGCGAAGAGCGCGTAGTTGGGCGTCGTGACGCCGCCGATCCCCACGAGCGCGTGGAGTTCTGAAAGGCGCGCCCGGTCGATCCAGCCCTGCACGCGGCCGAGATCGGGCAGCGCCAGTTCGACCTCGAGACCCGCTTCGACGAGCTCACTGAGCGTCGTAGCGGCGGGGAGGCGGACTTCGACGTGGATCAGATCATCGGCGCGCGCCGCGGTCGGGCCTGCGACTGCAAGTGCAATCAGGCACGCGGCGAGCACGGGGACCAGCAGGCGGAGACGGGCGGTGAATCTGGACGCGGGCCGCGCGTGGGGCATGCGGCGCACGGTAACCAACGCCCGGCCGCGGGCGAGCCCTGAGATAGACTGAGTTTTGTGATCCGCGACCGCCCTACTCCGACCGCGTTTCGTGGATTCCCCTGGTGGCTGCCGCTGATCACTGCCCTGATCGGCGCGCTGGTCGCGCTTGCCGTCGCCAGCTCAGCGACCGCAAGCTGGGTGGCCGATGCGCGGCTCTGGGTGCGCTCCGATGTGAGCCAGAGCGCCGGCCTCAGCGATGCGTTACGCGACCCGGCGGTGCTGCAGACGACCCTCGATCTCAACGGCTCGGACTGGACGCCGGGTCAGCTGGCGGCCGCCACCCGGGTGGTGGCCAACGAAGGATTGGTCACCGTCACGGTCACGGCCCGGAGCGAGAGCGAGGCGGAGGAGCTGGCCACGTCGCTTGCATCGGCCGCGATCGAGCAGCACCGCAACCGCACGCGCGGCGCAGTCTTCGTCGAGCCGCTGGGGCTGACCTGGCCCGGCGCGCAGCGCAGCTCGCCGCAGACCGCGCGGAACGCATCGCTGGCCGCCGTGGCCGGACTGGTGGCCGGGATCGCGGTCGCCGCGGCGCTCAGCGGGCGCGCGCCAGCCGTAGCGCCGACCGCGCTGGCGCTGCTGGGACGTCGGGGCTGGCGGCCGCTCGCGTTGATCCCTGAGCGACAGCGCGAGAGCCGCAGCGCGCCGCCCTCCGCCGCGCAGCTCGCGGATGCGATCGAGGCGCGCCTGCACGACGCTCCAGTCACCGCGTTCGCCTCGTTACATTCGCAGGCGGACGCCGGGATCCCTGCGCTACAGGCGGCGCGCGCGCTCGCCGGGCGGGGCGTGACGACGCTCTGGCTCGACGCACGCGTGGAGCGGCCGGTGCTGATCGCGCTGCCCAGGCTTGACGGCTTCGCGCCGACCCCGGTCCAGCTCGTGGACCCTGGGGCTGCCGCGGTACCGCCGTGGCTGCACGGCCTCTTGCCGCCCTCATGGGCGGAGCAGCTGGGCGCGCTGATCGGCGCGAATCGGCTGCGCTTCGAGGCGATCGTCGTGGTCGCGGGCCAGCTCGGCGACGATGAGCGGGCGGGCGACACGGTGGCCGCGTGCGATCGGGTGGTGCTCGCGGCGCGCGATGACTTCGACGGCTCCGAAGCGGTGACCGGCGTCGCGGCGGCTGTGCTTCAGAGCACCGGCACGCCGATCGCCGGGGTGGCCGTCACCCACACCAGCGAACGCCGCGCCAGCGCCTTCAGCGATGCCGCCGAGGCGGCCCAAGCCGAGGATTGAGGCGACCGTGCATTTCCAGCTACCAGTCCAGCTGCCCGACGAACTCAGTGACCTCCAGGACCGGCTGCTGGCCTTCGTGGCCGAGCAGATCGACCCGATCACGCGTGGGGCCGACCCCGAATCGCCGTCGCGCGAGCTGCATGGTGAGCTGCGTCGGGAGATCGCTCGGCTGAGCGAGGCGGCCGGCTTCTATCGGCTCTCGGTGCCCGTGGGCGACGGCGGGCTGGGGGCGGGGGCGCTGACGCTGACGGCGGCGCGGGAGGGGCTGGCCTGCTCGGGCAACCCGTTCGCCGGGCTGATCCTGGCGCGCGGCGCGGGGATCATGCGGCTCGCCGACAACGACGTGCAGCGGGAGGAGCTGTATGCGCCGGTGCTCGCCGGTCAGCGCAGCGCCGCCTTCGGCTTTACGGAGGCCCCCGGCGCGCAGCGCACGCAGGCCGTCCCGTGCACGCTGGAGGGCGGCGAGCCGGGCTTCGCGGTGACGGGGCGGAAGGCCTTCGTGACCGGCGGCGACACTGCCGACTGGATCGTGGTCGTGGCCAATGTGCCGCCCAACACGCACGCGGACGCGGAGGCCGGTGGGACGGCGCTGCTGGTCGTGGACCGCGATGCGCGGGGCGTCGAGCAGGGTGAGGTTGGCGCGTCGATCGACGGCGCCACGCATTGCCCGTTCAGCTTCAGCGAGACGCCGGTGCCGGAGTCGCGGCTGCTGGGCAGGATCGGCGACGGGCTGCCGCGGGCGCTGGCGAACATCGACCAGATGCGGCTGAGCGTCGCGGCGTCGGCGGTCGGCTATTCGCGCTGGGCGAATCGCGCGACGCTGAAGCGGATCGAGGGCCCGCACCGCTCCGGCACGGCGCTGGCGGAGCGCGAGCAGGTGCAGGCGATCTTCGCCGACAACGTGACTGAGACGTACATCGCGCGCGCGGCGCTCTACGGCGCCGCGCAAGCGCTGGAGCTCGGCGTGCCGAGTGCGAGCACCGAGGTGGCGATCGCCAAGTCGACGGCGACTGAGACGCTGGGCCGCGTCGTGGACCGCTCGATCCAGCTGCACGGAGCCCAGGCGCTGCTTCGCGGGCATGCGCTGGAGCGTCTGCTGCGGATCGCCCGCTCGCTGCGGATCGCCGAAGGGCCGACCGAGCTGCTGCGTCTCATGATCGCGCGCGACGCGCGGACCGCGGGGCCCGACGCGCTGTAGGAAAGCTCTGAACAATTCTCCCTCCGCTCGGTAGGGGGAGATTCCGAAGGCAGCGGAGGGTCTGCGGCGCCGACCCACTGCCGTCGCCATGTGCGATGTGTGGTTGGACAGGAGCGGGCCCCCCTCTGTCACTTCGTGACATCTCCCCCCGCTACGCGGGGGGAGAGAAAGACTGGACGCGGTGACCTTTTCAGCAGCCTGCTAGTCGGTTTGGGCTAGTTCGGGGAAGCGTTTGTAGGCGGCTTGTTCGAGGATGTCGAGTTCGGCGTGCATGCGGGCTTCGCGTTCGGCTTCGGTTTCGGTGGGCTCGGGGGGTTCGATGGTTGGGGTAGCCAGGGGAGTTTTGGCGGTTGACGGCTCGCCGGGATGTGTATCTGGTCGGGGTGGTTGGAGTTGGTCAGGATTGGTTGGCTTTGTCTTGCTGCGTTGGTAGTCGGCCATCATCGAGAGCGTCTGGCGTTCGCGTTGCTCGGGGGTTGGGGACGGGTCGAAGGCTGGGGGGCCGGTTGGTCGGAGCTGGTTGGGTTCGTTCAGCTTTGGTTGGGTTTTGGCGGGATCGGGGAGGGCCTTGGGTCGCGGCGCGTCGACGAGTTGATCGTCTGGGTAGTCGAAGGCTTCGGCCTCGGCGTCGGCGAGGGCGCGGGCTTTGGCGGCGGGGCGGAGTTCGCGGAGGATCAGGCGATATTCGCGCAGGGCGGTGGCGATGGCGCGGTGGTGGACTTCGTGGAGGCGGGCGATTTGGGCGGGGGCGGTGCGTTCGACGAGTGGGGTGACGCGGCCGCCGTCGGTGACGAAGGAGAAGGCCTCGAGGGGTTTGGTGGGGTCTTCTTGCAGGAGCCGGTGGACGCGGCGACGGAGCAGGGTGACGTGTTCGAAGAGGAAGTCGTCGGCGGTTTGCTCGGCGATGTCGGACCAGTCGGTTTCGAAGAGTTTGAGGTCGGCGTGGATGGTGGCGTGGGAGACGCCGAGGGTTTCGGCGATCTGGCGGAGGGAGTTGCCGGCCTGGCGGAGTTCGTGGGCGTGGAGGATTCTGCGGCGTCGTTGTGGGGAGGTGGGCATTGTGGGTAGCACTCCTGTTCTATGTGGAGAGTAGCATGGGAGTGGGGGGGTGACGGGTGGCGTCGGACGATCCTCGGATTCGGTCGGCCACTCCTTGTGGCCGACCGGGGCTGTCAGGTAGCGCGGGGAGCCCCCCTCTGCCTGCGGCATCTCCCCCCGCCGAGCCGGGGGGAGAGGGGATCCCGGCGGCATCTTCACCAGCGGGAGCGGGGGGAGAGGGGATCTCTCCGTGACATCTCCCTCGCGGAGCGGGGGGACAGGGTTGTTCAGAGGTTGCTTAGTTGGCGACGCCGAGGCCGGACCAGCGTTGGCGCTGGTGGAGGCCGACGCGGTCGGTGAGTTGGCGGTTGGTGGCGCGGAGCAGGCGGGCGAGGAGGCGGAGCTGTTCGACGGCGGTGCCGGCCTTGAGGACTTCCTGCTTGACCGATGGGGGCGCTTCGACTCGCGAGCCGATGTGGTTGATCAGGCGGATCGGACGCGCCGGGAGACGGAAGCGACGTTGCCAGGAATTCTGCAGCGCCAGCGCCATGCGCAGATGCTGGCGGTAGAGCTCGGCCGTCTCGGTGCAGGCGGCGTAGGCGTCTTGGCTCTCGCTGTCGGTGGGGTCGTCAAGGAACTCGACATCGGCGATCCAGTAGGGCGCGGCGTCGAGACGCTGGATGATGCGGAAGCGCTGCTCGCCGCGGCACATAACGTTGAAGCGGCCGTCGGGGAAGGGCTCGGTCTGCTCGATCCGCACGGTGCAGCCGATCTCGTGGGTCTCCTCGGCCTGCGCGCCGCGCCGCAGCAGGGCGATCCCGAAGGGCTCGCCGGCATCGTTCATGTCGCGGACGAGCTGTCGGTAGCGCGGCTCGAAGATGTGCAGCGGGACCTCCTCGCCGGGGAAGACGACGATTTGGAGGGGGAAGATCGGCAGCCGCGGCATCTGCGGACTCCGGCGGCTTATCTGGAGACGCCGGCCATGCGACCGGCCAGACGCATGACGCGGCGGGCGCCGCCGTTCTCGTTGAAGGCGCGGAAGACCTGCAGGCGTTCGGCCTGGAGCGAGCCTTCGGCGTGGATCGCGAGCACCTCCTGGTAGGCGCCGTAGTCGGAGGAGGTGAGGTCGCGGACGAAGTTGAGCAGGCGCATGCGGCGCTCGCCATCGATCCCGTCGCGGCCCGCGAGGTATTTCTGGAGGAAGGGTCGGAGCTCTTCCTGCGCCCAGTCTTCATCGCCGGGACCGGTGACGAGGATCCCGCCGGCGATCTCCTGGACGTGCTGGACGGCCTCGTGGTAGCCGTGGGCGAAGAAGCTCTTGGCGAGGTTGACGGTCATGGGGTCGGGCGCGACCTGGTTGTTGGGCTTCTCGATGCAGCGGTCGGCGGACTTTTCGAGCAGCGCGCGGGTGGTTTCGGCGTAGGCGATGAGGTCGACGAACTTCTCGCGGACGTGGCCGGCGCCGATGATGCCGTTGTAGTCGGCGGCGAGCGCGGCGCAGCCGCCCAGGGCGTCGACGAGCGGGAGCTTGTAGGAGACCGCGGTGAAGCGGTGGTACTCGACGAAGGTGAGCGCGAGCGTGCCGGCGGCCTCGGTGTCGCCATCGAGGAAGATGCGCTCGTTGGGCACGAACACGTCGTCGAAGATGGTGATCGTCTCCATCATCTTGCGGACGGCCGAGATGGGGCGCTCGCCGGGGTGATCGGCGCCGTCGCCGAAGGGGCTGGCGATCAGGCGCAGGCCTTCGGTGGCGACCGGCAGGGCGAAAGCGATGCTCCAGTCGGCCTCTTCGGGGCCCATCGCGCGGGTCGGGAGGACGATCACCTCGTTGGTGTTGGTCACGACGGAGGTGTGGGCTTTGGCGCCGCGCACGACGATCCCGTCGGGCCGACGCTCGACGACGCGCAGGTACATGTCGGGTTCGGACTGGGCGCTGGGTCGCTTGACGCGGTCGCCCTTCATGTCGGTCTGGGCGACGGCCAGGGCGAGGTCGTTGTCGCGGCAGTGCTTCCAGAAGGCGAGCGCGCGCTCGTGGTACTTGGGGTCCTCGAACTCGGCGGTGACGGCGAGCAGCGCGAAGAGCGCGTCGGTGCCGATCTCCTTGATCAGCACGACCAGCGTGTCGCCCTCGGCGGTGGCAGCTTCGATCAGCTGGGAGCGCTTGCGCAGGTCGTCGGCCTCGCGGGGGACCTTGAAGTAGCGGCTGTGTAGTTGGCCGTCTTCCTCGTAGGTGGCGAGTTCGCGGTAGTGCTCAGACTCGGCCATCTCGTAGTCGATCACGGCGTGGCGGACGGCCTTGCCGATCACGGGGTGGGTGGTGACGTCGTCAACGCGTTCGCCGCGATACCAGATTTCGCGACTGTCGCGCAGCGACTCGACATACTCCGCCGGCGTTCTGAGGCCCACAGCGCCCTCCGCTCGATTGAATCAGTGCTGCGATGTTAACCGAGCGGCCCGACTCAGCCTTGCGGTCGGGAGTGCTGTTTGGCGGGCTGTGTGGCTCGCTTTCAGGAGATGACCTTGTTGAGCGGGTAGGTGACGAGGCCGCTGGCGCCGGCGCGGCGCAGCTGGGGGATGATTTCGCGCTCCTGGCGCTCGTCGAGGATGATCTCAAGCGCGACCCAGGTGTCGTCGACCAGCGGGGAGACGGTTGGGGCGTGCTCGCCGAAGCGGCCGATCACTGCGAGCACGTCGTCGAGGCTGGAGCGCGGGGTGTTGAGCTTGAGGCCGACCTTGGAGGTGGCGGCGATCGCGCCCTGGAGCAGGGTGTTGATCGCGTCGATCTTGTCGCGGCGTGCGGTGTCGGCCCAGGCGTCGCGGTTGGCGATCAGGCGGGTGGTGCTGTGCAGGACCTCGGCGATGATGCGGAGGTTGTTGGCGCGGATGCTGGAGCCGGTCTCGGTGATGTCGACGATCGCGTCGATGATCCGGGCCTTGACCTCGGTGGCGCCCCAGGAGAACTCGACGCGGACGTCGACGCCGCGGGCGGCGAAGAACTCGCGGGTGGTGCGGACGAGTTCGGTGGCGACGACGCCGCCGGCGAGCTGCTCGACCTCGGTCACGGGGCTCTCGGCGGGTACGGCGAGGACCCAGCGGGCCGGGCGGCTGGTCGCGCGGCTGTATTGCAGCTCGGCGATCTCGACGACGTCGGCGCCGGTCTCTTTGACCCAGTCGTGGCCGGTGATGCCGACGTCGATGACGCCGTCCTCGACATAGCGGGCCATCTCCTGGGCGCGAAACATGGTGCAGGAGATGTCTTCGTCGTCGATCTCGGGGAAGTAGGAGCGGCTGTTGGTGGTGATCTGGAAGCCGGCCCTGCGAAACAGGTCGAGCGTTTGATTCTCCAGCGAACCCTTGGGGAGGCCGAGCTTCAGCATGTGGTGTGTTCCCTCGCGGGTGGGCGCCTTGCGGCGTTGCCGTTGATCATCGTGTGATCAGCTTGAATGATCATCGCGGTCGCCCGTGCTCCCGTGTAGCCCGTGTCGCGCGCGGTGCCCCGTGGCGTGTGGCCCAAGCCACAGGCAAGTCGTAGGCAAGTTGCTGGAGGGTGCTTGAGCGGCGGGATAAACTGAAGGCATGACGACTGCTCCGCAGGTTCCGCTGACTGAGACGCGCCGTGAGCGCGTGCGCGAAATGATCGTGGACGAGCTTGAGGCGGCGTGGCTCTACGACAAGCTGGCGGAGCGGTCGGACGCGGATTTGTCGAGGTCGCTGCGGGCGATGGCGGCGTCGGAGCGGGAGCACGCGGCGCACTGGTGCGGGATCCTGGGCGACGATTCGCTGCTCGGGGAGCCGGTCACGCCGTCGCTGCGGCGGCGGATGATGGCCTGGCAGGCGCGGATCGGCGGCTTCGGTTTCGTGATCGCGCAGCTTCGTCAGGACGAGCTGACGGACATCTACGTGTACGAGTCGGACCCGGATTCGGGCAATCTGGCCGAGGAGGAGCGGGAGCATCGGGCGGCGCTGGCAGAGATCGAGGCCGGTGACGAGGTCACGGACGGCCATGGCGGGACATCATCGGGCGCGAACACGTTCCGCGCGACGCTGTTTGGTCTGAACGATGGGGTGGTCTCGAACCTCGCGCTGGTCGCGGGCGTGGCGGGGGTGGCGGTGGGCTCGGACGCGGTGGTGGTTGCGGGGATCGGGGGGTGGCTGGCGGGTGCGTTCTCGATGGCGGCGGGAGAGTACATCTCGGTGCGCAGCCAGCGCGAGCTGCACGAGCATCAGATCGGGATGGAGCTCGAGGAGCTGCTGCTCGATCCGAAGGAGGAAGAGCGGGAGCTGGTGCAGATCTACCGTCGCAAGGGCCTCTCGGAGGAGCTGTCGGAGCGGGTGGCGGCGGAGCTGATGGCGGACCCGAAGACGGCGCTGGACACCTTGTCGCGCGAGGAGCTGGGGCTCGACCCGAACAGTCTGGGGTCGCCGATACGAGCGGCGATCGGGTCGTTCTCGGCGTTCTCACTGGGGGCGATCGTGCCATTGCTGCCGTTCCTGATCGGCCACTCGGCCGGCTGGGATGTCGGCTGGTGGGCGTTGATCGCCGCGGTCGGGGCGGCGACGGTGGTGTTGACGCTGGGCGGGCTGCTGACGTCGGTGATCACGAGCCGAAACCCGCTGTATGCGGCGGGCCGGTCGGTGGCGGTGGGGTTAGTAGCCACCGCGATCACCTTTGGGATCGGCTCCGCGCTGCCGTTCGATCTGTAGGGCTACTGCTTATTCGGTGGCCGGTTCCAGCCCGAAGTCGGCCAGGTCGGCGAGCGGGTCGTAGTCGTCGATGCCGGTCGAGCGCAGACGGCCGGGCAGGGGGTAGGTGAATGCGCCGAGGTCGTCTTCGAGGTCGAAGGTCTCGATCCAGTCGGTCTGGTGATACGGGCCGGCGATCCACTCGCGGAAGCCGATCATCGCGAAGCGGCGGTCGGTGTCGACGCCGGCGATGCGCAGGGCCGCCATGTGTTCGAGGTAGCCGGCGTCGTTGCTGACGATGAGGACATCGCAGTGGCGGTCGACCAGCGCTGCAAGGTCCTTGTAGATCGCCTCATCCACGACGGGTCGTCGCTTGCCCTGCCGCTCCGGCCGGGTGTCATCTTCGGGGGCGAGGATGATCGGCACGATGCCGAGCTCGTTGCGCAGGAACTGCGCGAATCCGGTCAGCCGGTCGTTGTCCTGCAGGAAGGACTTGATCAACACTTGCCCGCCGTTTGCGCGGCTGGTGGCGAAGCGCTTGATCGCTTCCCAGCGGGGTCGGGTCTGTTCGTCGAGGCGGAGCGGCTCGATCATGGTGCCGAGCGTCCAGTCGATGTTTTCGTGATCGATCAGGACGAGCTGCGGGCGGGGGCCGGCGGGGGGAGCGGCGCTGGCGTGGCGGGTCGGTTCGGGGGCCTGCCGAATCAGGTCTGCGGGCGCGTCGGCCAGGGCCTCCTGGAGCGCTGATGCGAGCGGCGAAGAAGATTCAATGGGCGCGCTGGGCTGCGGGTAGCCGGGGGGATACGCGTCCGTTGATGGGGCTTCCTCGTAGAAGCGGAGCGGCAGGGCGCCCACGTCGCGCACGAGGTCCAACGTCTCGAATTCGGCGGGGTCGAACTGGGTCTGCTCGGCGAAGTGGGCGATGACGACGCGGCGCGGGTGGCCATCGGGGCGGGTACCGAGGTCGCGGAGCGCGTCGGTGATCTCGCCGGAGAAGGCGTCGCCCCCGACGAACATGACATCGTCGGTGGTTCCGGCGAGTCCGCGCAGGGTCGCGGCGATTTCGGATTTGACCGTGCGCCAGCCCTCCATGTAGGGGGTGAGCACGCAGTCATACCCGATGGCGTCGAGCGCGGAGTAGAACGGCGTGGCCATGTCGTGGCGGCGTTGGTGGTACGTCGCGGTGAGGAGGTAGCCATCCTCGTCGAGCGTCTGGGCGAAGCGATAGATGCGTTGATAGTCGAGCCGCTCCGAGCGATTCGGAGGGCGGCCGAGCACGTCGCGGATGGCGATGTAGAGGTATTCACCGTCGACGATTAGGGATAGGTTCTTCGTTTGGTTGGTCATCTGTCTCGTTCCTAAGTTGGCTGGCGGATTGTGGAGTCCGGAGCGGGGGATTCGGCGCAGGGCACCGAATCCCCCTGCGTGACCGCGGGGCTAGTGGGTCATGGCGCTTCTCTCCACGGTGGTCGCGGTCACGGTCTCAGCCGGGATGCGCTCAGGACTGAATGATGCAGGCGCGATGCTCGCGATGAGCAGTGCGACCTCCAGAGCAGCGATCATGAGCATTTGGGGGAGTTTGGGGTACGCAACCATGCGCAGTAGCTGCTGCAAGCTGCGTGAGCTTATGCTGAGACGCATTGCAACTGTCAGTTGGAACCGGCCATCTAGTCCGATCATTTCGTTATTTGTGGTATTGTTCATTTCGGCGCTGTTAACCTGTCGATTGATTCGAATGCACATTGTTTTATCCTTATTCCTATTGCCTGCGTGAATGACAACTCGTTCGTGTTGATTTGGTAGTTCTTTTCGGATGACCATCCTCCTTCGTGCTTAAGGTTTCGGCGCGGTACGTGCTGACCGTCGTGCGCCGTGCGACGGTCGGTGGCTCCATCCGGCTTCCGGATGGAGTCAGGTGCGGGGCTTCCCCGCCGGCGTTTGTTGCGTGCCAGGACTAGCTGCAGATGCGTGAGCGTTAGACGCTGCGGCGACGGGGACGATCCGTTTCGGCGGGCGCGACCATGAAATCAAGGCGCGATAGCCGCGCAGGCTTAGTCGGCTGCCGAGTGGTGGATTCGTGCCCTTACGGGATCAAAGCAAAAAGAGACCCGTAGGTCGCTTAAAGTTTCAACGCTCAAATTGATCTGCTAGTCAGTCCTGGCTAACTTCATCGGCCTCCTTCCTTAAGCGAATGCTGAACTGAAAGCATTGTCTCACGAATTTCCGCGTTTGGCAAGGGCGCCGAGTGTAACCGTGGTAACAGTGGGCCTCTGCTAGACGAGGCGGACGGTGACGTTGGTGTGGTGCTCGGCGGTGGTGAGGCGGTGGGCGGCGGCGCGGTTGTGGAGGATGGGGAGGAAGGTGGCGCCCTGGGGGACGTCTTCGGTGACTTCGGCTCGCGCCTGGACTTCGGCCTGGGCGTTGCTGACGATGACTGACTGGCCGTGCTGGATGCTGAGGCTGGCGGCGTCGGCGGGGTGGATTTGGAGGGTCTCGCCGCGGTGGAGGAGGTCGGCGTTGGTGTCGCCGCGGGCGGCGGAGAGACGGTCGGTGTAGAGGTCGCGGCCGGTGAGCAGGGTGAGGCCTTCGCCCTCGGGAGCGGCGGCGGCGACGGAGAGCATGCGGAGGGTGCTGGCGCCGTTGGTGGGCTGGCGGGACTGCGTCTGAGGGTTGCCGGCGAGGGCGCTGTAGCGGGCGTCGGCGGCGGCAATCATGGCGCGCGCTTCGTCGTCGTTCTGAGGCATCGCCGGGGCGTGGATGACGGTTGGCTCTGCGTCGTCGTCCGCGGCGGAGACCGTGGCGTCGACGGCGGGCAGGGCGTCGGCGAGCGCGGTGAGCCAGGCGTTGAGGTTGTGGCCGTTGCGCTGCGCGGTCGCGCCGGCGCGGAGGCGCAGGATCTGGCGGTCGGCGTTGGTGACGTGGCCGTCCTTGGCGAAGGAGGAGACGTCGGGCAGCACGTGGGTGGCGAGTTCGACGGTTTCGCTGGCGACCTCGTCGATGACGATGAGCAGGTCGAGCGTCTCGAGGGCGGCGCGGGTTTGGTCCTGGTTGGGATGCAGGAGCATGGGGTTGTCACGGGCGACGAGCAGGGCGCGGAGGCTGCCGTTGCGGGCCGCTTCGAGCATCTCGCTGACGCCGAGGCCGCCGTCGCCGGGGGCGATCGCGAGGTCGCGGAGGCCGACGCTGTTGGCCTCGGGCGGGAGCACGTGGAGGCTGGCGGGCGCGGCGTCGACGCCGGCCAGGACGATGGCGAGGTTGGCGGCGGCGCGGACCTGCGCGGCGGCCTGCGCGGCGTTGCCACGCGAGGGGGCGACAACGATGGCGACCGACTGTGCTTCTGCACGGCGGCGGCTGAGCGTGCTGATCGCGTCGGCGAGACCGTCGCGCGGGCCGGCGGTGACATCGGAGAGGCCCTCAAGGCTCGACAGCGAGGCGCGCACGTCGATGTCGCGGAGCAGGCCAACGGTGAGCGCCTGCGTCACGCCGGCGAGGTCGCCGTCGGACGGGTGGATCGCGTGCTGCTCGTCGACGGCGTAGTCGGCGATCGGGTTGTGCCGCGCGGAGATGCTGACCATCGCGGCGCGGTTGTTGGCGACGGCGTCCTTGATGCGGACGCCGAGCACGTTGTTGGAGGCGGAGATGTCGTCGCCGATGGCGACGATCAGGCTGGCCGATTCGACGGAGGTGAGGCGGGAGGGCAGGTGTTCGCTGCCGAAGGCGTCGTTGAGGGCGGAGCCGATGGCGGCGGTGACGGGCCCGAGCGAGGAGTCGAGGTTGGCGACGCCGATGCGCCGGGCGAGGGTGCGGAGGGCGAGCAGCTCCTCGACGGTGGACTGGCCGGAGCCGAGGATGCCGATCGCGGCGGGGCCGTGGGAGGCGAGAATTGCGGCGAGCTTGGCGGCGGCGTCGGCTGCGACCGCGACACCGTCCTGTTCGAAGGCGTCCTCACCGCGGCCGATGGTTGCGCCGCGGAGGCGGTCCTTGTCGCGGGTCTGGTCGTAGCCGAAGCGTCCACGGACGCAGATCTGGCTGCGCGAGACGTCGTTGCCGTTGCCGGGGCGGACCTGGACGCCGCGTCCGTCGCGGACGCCGAGCTGGATCGTGCAGCCCATCGAGCATTCGGTGCAGGTCGTCGTGACCCACTTGTCGGGGCGGGCGACCCACTTGTTGGGGGCTTCCATGAGGGTGGCGGTGGGGCAGACATCGACGCAGGCGCCGCAGAAGTCGCAGTTGGACTCGTCGATCTGGCCGCCGGCGCCGAAGGCGATGCGGGTGGTGAAGCCGCGCCCGGCGAGGGTGATCGCGGTGGTGTGGCGGAGGTCGTCGCAGGCGCGCACGCAGCGGGTGCAGATGATGCACATCTGCGGGTCGAATTCGAAGAAGGGGTTGGCGCGGTCGGGTTCGGCCTGGTCGAAGCGATAGAAGGTGCGGGCCTCGTCGATGTAGGGCTCGACGTTGGCGCGGCCGACGTCTGCGGTGTCGCAGGTGGTCTGTAGTTCGCAGCGGTAGTTCTTGGAGCAGGTCACGCAGCGGTGGGTGACCTCGTTGTCGCGGAGGCAGATTTCGCCGGTGCGGCAGTGCTCGACGCGGTGGCAGGTGAGGCAGCGGTCGGAGTGGTTGGCGAGGATGACGGCGAGGACTTCCTGGCGCATCTCGGTCACGGCGGGGGTGTCGGTGCGGACGACCATGCCGTCGGTGATCTGGGTGGTGCAGGAGAGCGGGAGGCCGCGCATGCCCTCGACTTCGACGGCGCAGGTGCGGCAGCCGGCGTAGGCGGGCAGGCCGTCGAGGTAGCAGAGGTTGGAGATTGGGAAGCCGGCGTTCTTGATCACCTCGACCAGCGGCGCGCGGTCGGGAGCGTCGACGGATTGGCCGTTGATGGTGATCGTGGCCATGCCTGGTCCTCCCCTGCAGCGGGCGCAAATGGTCGGCGGGCAGTGTATCAGCAGGTTGCGCGAACTCTGGCGGGTGTGGCGGATTGTGGGACTGGGGGGGCGGGAGACGCCTGAGTCGCCGCGCGACCGCTCGACACGGAGTGCGGGGCGGGTTGACAGGCGGGCGTGGGTGACGTATTAAACCATCAGGTTATTTTACTGACTGGTACATGACTGGCGAACGACAGTGCCGACCGCTCGCTCCCTCCGCGACCCGCTCAGCTTGACCTTCGCGGCGCTGGCGGATCCGACTCGGCGGGCGATCCTGACGGCGCTGGCTGATGGTGAGTCGACGGTGACGGCATTGGCTGAACCGTTCGACATGACGCTGCCGGCGGTGTCCAAGCATCTCAAGGTGCTGGAGCGGGCGCAGCTGATCGAGCGGAGCAGCCAGGCGCAGTGGCGGCCGTGCCGGCTCGCGCCGGAGCCGCTAAAGGACGTGGCCGACTGGGTGGAGCACTATCGGGACCTCTGGGAACAACGCTTCGATCGTCTGGATGACTACCTCAGCGACTTGCAGGGGAGCGCCGGAGCGGATCGAGAGCGTGAGCAAGAACCTCGGCAACATCGTCGGACACGAACAGGAACGAAGGAGCGTGACAGTGACGACAAGTGAGAACGCTGGTGATGGTGCGAGCGAATCGGTCACGACGACCGATGAGCAGGGTCTGCTGATGGAGCGCGTGTTCGATGCGCCGCGGGAGCTGGTCTGGAGCGCGTGGACGGAGCCTGAGCACTTCGCGCGCTGGTACGGCCCGCACGGATTCACGATTCCGACCTGCGAGATGGACTTCCGCGTGGGCGGCGCGTATTCGCTGGTGATGCGCGCGCCGAACGGCTTCGAGATGGCGAACCACGGCGTGTACAAGGAGATCGTCCCGCTGGAGCGGTTCGTCGCCAGCATGGCGGCGGATGTCCATGACGAGACGACCCTGACCGTGACGCTGGAGGAGCTCAGCGACGGCCGGACGAAGATGACGATGCGCCAGGCCGGCTGGCCGAGCGCGGAGATGGCCGAGGGCGCCGGCGGAGGTTGGGGTCAGGCCTTTGAGAAGCTGGCTGCAGAGCTGGCCGCGGCCTGACGTCGGAAGAGCATGCGCGCAGCGGCGGGGACGAGGATCTCTCCGTCGCTGCGGGAGGCGGGATGGGCAGCCACAAGGGCTGCCCCTACAGGGAAAGGGTGTGAGGTGTTGAATTTGATCCTGCCGGGGAGGCGTCGAAGGCTGCGCTAGCCTGCCGATGGGCGTTCGTGTGGGGTAGAGCGGGGATCGCGGATGCGGCGGTGTGTGGTGGTTGCGATGAGTGAATGGCGACGAGTGCTGCTGTTGGTGGTGGTATGCGGACTGGCGGTCGTGGGGGCGCTGGTGATTCAGGGCGGGCCGGCAGCTGCGCAGGGCGAGGCGCGGTCGGGGGTTGGGGTGGTGCAGGTTGATGTGGGTGGGCTATCCGTCTGCGTGGTGACGGCGGAACAGCAGCTGATCTGCGGCGGGGAGAATGAGAACGGCCAGACGGACGCGCCGGCGGGCCGGTTCACTCAAGTCAGCGTGAGTGGGGAACACAGTTGCGCGGTGGGTGAGGATGGCGCGCTGGCGTGCTGGGGCCTCGAATGGAGCGGCCTATCGGGCCCGCCGGCGGGCCGGTTCACTCGAGTCAGCGTGGGGCGCGACCACGCCTGCGCGGTGGGTGAGGATGGGGCGATCTCCTGCTGGGGCTCAAACGGCGATCGCCGAATCGAAGCGCCGGCGGGCCGGTATACACAGGTCAGTGCGGGCGCGGAGCACAGTTGCGCGGTGGGCGAGGGTGGCGCGGTCTCCTGCTGGGGCTCGAATGCGAATGGCATAACGGATGCGCCGGCGGGCCGCTACACGCAAGTCAGCGCGGGCTCGTATCACAATTGCGCGGTGGGCGAAGACGGCGCGCTGTCGTGCTGGGGAGGGAACGAGTTTGGCGAAATCGACCCGCCGGCGGGCCGCTACACGCAGGTCAGTGCGGGCGAGGATTACAACTGCGCGGTCGGCGAGGATGGCGCGCTGTCGTGCTGGGGGTATTCCCCCTGGGGCGCCGCCGCGCCTCCGGCGGGGCGTTACGCGCAGGTCAGCGTGGGTCCGTATCACAGTTGCGCGGTGCGAGATGATGGGGCGCTGACTTGCTGGGGCTGGAACGAGCACGGTGAGACGGACGCGCCGTTGGGCCGCTACGCCCAGGTCAGCGCCGGTGTGGAGCACGGTTGCGCGGTCGGTGAGGATGGCGCGCTGACTTGCTGGGGCTGGAACGCTGACTTGCGAACGGACGCGCCGTCGGGTCGATACACACAGGTCGGCGTGGGCTGGGGCTACAGCTGCGCGCTGCGAGACGATGGGGCGCTGTCGTGCTGGGGCTGGAATGGGAGCGGCGAAACAGACGCACCGCCTGGCAGTTACCGGCAGGTCGGTGTGGGCTGGGCTCACAATTGCGCGCTGGGTGAGGATGGGGCGCTGTCGTGCTGGGGCCCGGAACAGTTCAACCGCATCGCGCCGCCGACGGGTCGTCATACGCAGGTGAGTGTGGGTTGGTACCACGGTTGCGCGCTGGATGAGGACGGTGCGGCGTCCTGCTGGGGCGGGGTCGACAACGCCCCGATGGTTGAGCCGTCGGGCCGTTATTCGCAGGTCAGCGCGGGCGGATATCACAATTGCGCGGTTCGGGAGGATGGGGGCTTGGATTGTTGGGGCCTGCGTGGGTACGGCGCGACGGACGCGCCGCCGGGGCGGTACCGACAGGTGAGCGCGGGCGGGAAACACAACTGCGCCGTGCGGGTGGATGGCGTGGTGATGTGCTGGGGCGCGGATGCCTTCGGTCAGGCCGACGCGCCGTCGGGCCGGTACCGACAGGTCAGCGCGGGCGACGTTCACAGTTGCGCGGTGCGTGAGAACGACGCGGCGGTGGTCTGCTGGGGGTCGGATTGGTTCCATGGCACGGCGCTGGCGCGAGGCGCTGGAGCGGTCGTGGAAGGTGTTCAGGGGCGGATCGTGGCGCGGTTGCTTGAGGATGGGCGGCTTGAGTTTAGATTCCAGCCTCGCGGTGGCGAGCGAATTTCGCCGGTGCTGCGGTTCGTGCCGGTGGACGCGGGAGTCGGGCGTTGGTTGCGCTCGAGCGAGGTTTCGCTGGATGGCGTTGAGCTGGGGCGGATCGTTGCCCGCCGGCTGGGGGACGGGGGAGTTGAGGTCGCGTGGGTGAGCTCGGGAGGCGGGCGGTTCGCGCCGTCTAATCCCTATTTCGATTTGACGAGTCCGGGCGGGTGGGTGGCGAGTGGGGCGTTTGACGTGGCGGGGGAGGGCGGCGGGTAGCAGCGGGGGTTGAGGGGATCGCGGTGGGTGCGTGGTTGGAACGGGGCGAGTCGATGGGTGTTCGGAGGGCGGCTGCGTGCGGCGTGGGGGGGTGCGAGAGGCGGGATGGGCAGCCACAAGGGCTGCCCCTACGGAGACCTGCGCGTAAGTCCCACTGCTCCGACCTTCCCTGCCGGTGGCGGTGTCACGAAGTGACGTTGGGGAGCTTCCGCTGTCTGGTGAGGGCGTGCCCGGAGCCCCCCTCTGCCTGCGGCATCTCCCCCCGCTCCGCGGGGGAGAGGGGAAATGGAGATTACGCGCAGGTCGCCTACGGAGACCTGCGCGTAAGTCCCACTGCTCCGACCTTCCCTGCGGGTGGCGGTGTCACGAAGTGACGGTGGGGAGCTTCCGCTATCTGGTGAGGGCGCGCCCGGAGCCCCCCTCTGCCTGCGGCATCTCCCCCCGCGGAGCGGGGGGAGAGGGGAAATGGAGATTACGCGCAGGTCGCCTACGGGGAAAGGGTGTGCGGTCTCGCGGCGTGGGGGCGCTGGTGATTCTGAGCGGGCCGGCGGCTGCGCGAGGTGATTGGGACGTGAGGTCGGGCGTCGGGGTGGCGCAGGTCGACGCGGGTGAACGCTTTACCTGTGTAGTGACGACAGAGGGCCAGCTGATTTGCGGTGGGGACAATGAGTACGGTCAGACGGACGCTCCGGGGGGCCGGTAGGTGCAGCTCAGCGCGGGCAGAGATCACCGTTGCGGGCTGCGCGAGGAAGGCGCGCTGCCCTCAACCTGGACCGTCACGATGTCCACGCCGTGGAACTTCTGATGACGAACGGCGGAGGCATGGTGACGCAACAGTCGAAGCGATAGACCATCCGCCGTGGGCGCCGTGGCTTCGTCAGTGAGGTACGCCAGCTGATCCTCGATGTTCTCGTGCCGCGTGGTGGCGACGAACTCCAACTCCACCATGCTGCGATGTGGTCGGGCGATGACGACCAGGCGCGCAATGTCCGATTCACCGGCTTCGGGATCAGGAGCAAGCAGGCTGGCCAGTGTTTCCTCGCCGGCCGAGCGCAGCCGAAGGACCGACGGTTCGTCCCACTTAAGATTGGACGCCAATCGGGCAAGGAAGTCGTCGATCTCGGGCAGTGACGCGAAGTCGAGCGACACTTCGAGACGCGAGGCCTTCGAGCCGGTCGCTTCAATGAGGAGTGTCAAGGCGATGGCGACGACAGCGCCGATCATGACGCCGTTGGCCAGCAGTGCGCCCAGCTCCGCGCCGAGTAGGTCTTGCATGACGGAGTGGTTGTGCAGGCCAAGTCCCAGCGAGATCGAGAGCGCGACCACCAGAGCGCGCTGCGGATCGAGCCCATCTTTAACCATCGTCTGCACTCCGCCGACGAAGATGAGTCCCATGGCAAGCAGCAGGTATGCCGCCATGACGGGACCGGGAATCGAGAGCAGGACGGCGGCGAACTTGGAGAAGAAGGCGAGTACCAGGAACACGATTGCGACGCCAAACCCAACCCGTCGCGCAGCGACGCCGGTGAGCTGGATCAGCGAGAGGCTGAACGGGGAATATGTCGCTGTGGGCGGGGTGCCCGCAATTCCCGCGAGCAGCATGCCGAGGCCGTTGGCGGTGACCATGCCCTGAACCTGGCGAAAGTCGATCGCTCTGGGCCGCCGCCGGGATGCCTGTTGAATCACCACGCTGTCGGTGATGGTCCTGATTCCGAGCACCAGGGTGAGGATCGCAAACGTGGGCAGGAGCGCCCAGAACTCTTTGCCGAGTGTGAGATCGAAGCCGAGCTCCGGCAGCTCGGGAATGCCGAACCAACTCGCATCCGCAATCCGTTGCGTATCAATCGCCCCAAAGCCGGCGGCCACCACGCATCCCACGAGAATGCTGATCACGGGAGCAACCAGTCGCCAGCGCCCGGTGGCGCGAAGCGTCATGAGCACCGACACGAGCAGCGTCACGCCGGCAACCGCGGGGCCGCCGGCGGTCGAAGTGCCTGCGGGAAGACTCTGGATGTGATCGAACGAAATCGGCAGGATGGTGACGGCGACCAGGATCATCACCGTTCCGGAGACGACGGGCGTCACGATTCGGCGAAGCGTGGGGAGCCACCAGGCCAGCGCGACCTGAATGATGCAGCACACGACCAGCAGGCTCGCGAGGGTGGAGGGACCGGCGGCGGAAATCGCCGCCACTGTGATGCCGATGAACTGCGTCGTTGGACCGGTGATGACGAGGTGACCGCCCCCGAAGCGCCAGATCTGGAACGCCTGCAGTGCGGTGATCGCGGCGTTGATCAGGAGCGCGGCAAAGACGCCCCAGGTCAGATACGTATCGTCCAGTCCGGAGGAACGGATCGAGATGGCGACGATCAGCACCGTCGGCGCGAGCACGAGCGCCGCGCCCTGCAGGCCGACTGCGATGGTCACGAGAGGCGGACAGGGCTCGTCCACTTCGTATTGAACAGGGTCAGCGGCGTCTCTGGCGGCCAAGATCTCGTCGCTCTCTCAGTGCGTCGTCCGCGCGACTAGCAGGGCGCCGAGCAAGTCCGCCGGTCGGCGCTCGCCTCGCGCTCGCCCCCGCGGTGCGGGGAGATGCCGAAGCCTGCCCCTGCGCAGGCAGGGGGCAGAGGGGGTCTGCAGCCCCGACGCGACGGCGTAGCGTATCTGGTCGTGCACGGGCGGGCCCCCCTCTGTCACTCCGTGACATCTCCCCCCGCGCTGCGGGGGGAGAGAAAGAGCGGGCGCGATGACTCTTTCACCAGCCTGCCAGTTCAGCACCGTGCCAGGGCCTGTACACGCTTTCTGGAGTGCATCATCGATGGGTGCAAGGTAGACGAAGCTGAGGTAGATGATGTCCAGCTTGCCGTAGCGGGCGTGGAGGCGGCTGAAGCGCTTGAGGCGACGAAACAGCCGCTCGATGCAATTGCGGCTGCGGGAGGTGTGCGGTGGTAGGGGGCGTTCAGCGTCGCGGGGGAGGGCGGCGGGTAGCAGCGGGGGGGCGTTGCGGGAGGCGGGATGGGCAGCCACGAGGGCTGCCCCTACAGGGGAGGGGAGGTGCGGTTAGGGGGCGGTCCAGGTGAGGACTTCGCCCTGGCCTGTCAGCATCGCGGTGCCGGGCATGACGCGAAGTCGCCAGGGCTTTAGTCGCAAGACGGCGAACGCTGGGCTGTCGGGACCTTCCCACCCGGGGATGATCGCCGGGTCGTAGCCGACCGGCGGCGGTCCCGACTTGAACAGGTTCCAGACGCGCTCGCGGTCGGCCAGGTCGAACTGCCACTCGGCCTGGCATTCGGCGACGCAGGTGTCGTGGTTCTCGGTCCAATAGTTGCAGGAGACGTGCGGGCTGTTGTCGAGGTGTGCGCGCTTCAGGGGGGTGGGGCTGGTGGCGATCCAGCCGGTCAACTCGCCGTCTTCCCATTCCCAGATGGGGTGGAGGATGCGAGAGCGCGGGCGTTTCCGCGCGTCGACGGTTGCGACGGAGCACCACACGATGCGGTGGGCCATGGCGAGGAAGGCGGGGGCGACGTCAGCGAGGGTTGATGGCATGGGGGGACTCCGATGTTTTTTCTGGGCGGGTCGGAGGGTGGGTAGCGGGGGATTGGCTTCGGTCCGCGTGGGAGGCCCCCCTCTGCCTTCGGCATCTCCCCCCGCCGAGCGGGGGGAGAGGGGATCATGAGATACCGCCCCGCTCTGCGGGGGGAGAGAGAGACCAGACGCGATGACTTTTTCAGCAGCCCCTAGTGGTGCTGGCGTTGTTCGGGGGGGTGGACTGACTGGGTGACGGCTCGCTGGCCGTTGGGGTAGACCCAGTCGTGCTTTTCGAGGTACTCGTTGGCGAGGCCGATGAGGTTTTCTTTGTCGTGGTAGAGGTCGTTGGGGTTGGTGACGACGTTGGTGTAGCTGCCGCCGACCTGGATGGCTTCGTAGGGGCAGGCTTCGGCGCAGAGTCCGCAGTACATGCAGAGGCGGAAGTCGATTTCGTAGCGGTTGACGAGGAACGAGCCGTCTTCGCGGGGCTCGGTTTCGACCAGGATGCAGCCATCGGGGCAGGCCTGGGCGCAGGTCGAGCAGCCGGTGCAGCGCTCGACGAACCAGACGAGGTTGGTGCGGGCGCGCGGCGGGATGTCGCGTTCCTCTTCGGGGAACTCGACAGTGACGGGCGTGCGGCCGACGTGCTTGATGACGGTGAGCAGACCCTTGGCGATGCCTTTGCCGAAGACCATGCGCTGGTGTTCCTCTCGGCTCTGTCGGCGCTAGCGGCTGGAGTAGAAGTTGACGTCGTGCGGGAGGGCGCCGGTGCGGGGGTGGCGTTCCTCGCCGGCGGCGGAGAGGTAGGGCGGGAAGAGCGATTCGAGCTCGGCGCGAATCGGGTCGCCCTCGGGGAGCATTCGGGAGAAGTCGCCGGTGGGTTCGGGGCGGCGCTTCTGGTGTCCGTTGTCGTGCTCTTCCTCGATGACCTGCTGGAGCAGCATGAGGCCGGCGAGCAGGGATTCGGGTCGGGGCGGGCAGCCGGGCACGTAGACGTCGACGGGGATGACGTTGTTGACGCCGGGCAGGGTGGAGTAGCCGTGGGCGAAGGGTCCGCCGATGTTGGAGCAGGAGCCCATCGAGATGACCCACTTGGGATCGGCCATCTGGAGGTAGATGCGGCGGACGGGCGGGGCCATTTTCCAGGTGACGGTGCCGGCGACGATCATGAGGTCGGCCTGGCGGGGTGAGGCGCGGAAGACTTCGGCGCCGAAGCGGGCGAGGTCGTAGCGGGCGTTGGCGGTGGCGATCATTTCGATCGCGCAGCAGGCGAGCCCGAACATGGCCGGCCAGAGGGAGGAGCGCCGCGCCCAGCCGAAGACTTTGTCGACGGTGGAGATGAGGAGTTGGGAGCGGAGCTCGTCCTCGATGTCGGTGTTGGGTTCGAGGAGGGGGATGGGTGCGCCGCCGGTGTCGATGGTGCGTTGGACCACGATGCCTCCTTGTGGGGTCGGAGGGAGGATAGCAGGCACCCCCACGCGATCGGGATCATCAGCCGGCTCGGTCGGCGTCAGCGCGGCTGAACGAGGGTCATCGCTCAGCAGAGAGGGTTTGGGCGGTCCTGGACGCTCATGCTGAGGCTTGGGATTCGCGCCCCGGTGCGGAGCAACGGAGGCAGTTGCTGCCTTGCCAGCAGCTTAACCGGCGCGTGAACCAGCTGCGCGCGTCTCCGTGAGCCACGTGGATGACCTACCGCAGGATGCACCGAGCCCGCCGCCCACACTCCGCATCGCTGCTCAACAGGGTACGCTGCTTATCGATTCTCTCGGCATGGCCCGGTGGGCCGGCGACGTTCGGGGACGGACGGGAGCGCTCGGTGAAAGAGATCACGTTGGCGGGCGGAGTCTGGAAGCTCGACTTGAATGATCTCCTGGGCAGCGGTGGATTTGGGCACGTGTATGGGGGGTTTGCTCCGAACGGTGACCCAGCGGCATTGAAAGTGGTGCGGAGCGGCCCAAGCTCCCAGCGTGAACGTCTGGTCGCGCCGGGAGCAAGCGGACTTGCCAACGTGTTGCCCATCTGGGCTCACGGAGAGCTGAACGGCGAATACGTTCTCGCGATGCCACGTGCTGATCGCAGCCTCCGCGAACTTCTGGACAGCGCCGAAGGTGCTTCAATGTCGCTGAACGACGCAAAGCCAATCCTAATGGACATCCTAGCCGCACTCGAGGCGATTGCCGGGAACGGGGCTGCGGATGCAATCGTTCATCGCGACCTTAAACCTGCGAACGTCTTGGAGTGGAATGGCCAGTGGCACGTCGCTGACTTTGGTATCGCGAGGTATGCTGATGTAACAACTGCGTCGAACACGGTGAAGCGCGCAATGACCCCCGAGTACGCTGCGCCGGAACAGTGGCGTCAAGACCGTGCCGAGCCAAGAACGGACATATATGCTTGGGGAGTGATCGCGTTCGAACTCCTAGGCGGACACGTTCCTTTCCCAGGTCCGACCGAGGAAGAATTCCGAGAGCAACATCTCTCCGAGCCGCCCCCCGATCTACTCGGAGTTTCAGACCGCGTCGTGGCGCTCATCAAGTCGTGCTTGTCCAAGCAGGCGATGTCTCGTCCTACTGCTTCCGAAGTGCGGGATCGCCTGTCTAGCATTGACGAGAGTCCAGCTATTCCGGCCCTTGCCAGGCTCGATCGTATTGAACGCCAGGAGGTTGAGCGTCAAACCGATGCCGCAGTGTTGGAGGCCAAGAGGATCGCGCTTGATGAACGACGGCGCGAACTCGCCGCGGACGCAACCCGAAGCCTCGATCACATGGTCTCGTCGTTGTGGACAGACTTGAGAGCGCGTATGCCGACCATTGTGAATGAGCCGTTTTTGTTATCAACCGGCGACAGGACGTTTGCATTCTTGATCAAGCACCCGGGCGTACGTGTCCTCGTGTGGGCCTCGCAGCCCGTCGACGAGGAATCGTGGGAATGCGTTAGTCCGACATTCGATGTGATTGCGATGGCTGGTACGACTATCACACTACCTCGAAGGACCGTCGGACATGTAGCATGCGACTACGAGTTATGGTATTGTAACCCAATTCATCCCGATCAGTTCGCGTGGTACGAAATGGGATTGTCGTTTGTCGGCGAAAGGGGCGAGCAGGGTCCGTGGCACGATCCGCAAGCACAATCGCCGTCAGACTCGATCTTGCTTCTCACGGAGGATAAGTTTCCTTGGCGCATCGCCATGCCCCTGACATACGCTGAGGCGGGCGAGTTTAAGGAACGGTGGCTGCGTATCATCGCAGATGCGTTTGATGGCACCCTCCCAGAGCACAACTCTCCGGCGGCCGCCACAGGTGGCAATCTACTTGGCCGCGGTGGCGGTGTGGTGCGTTGAACGGAACCGGGAATATCGAGGCCGAGGCAGAGCGCGGTGTGGGCGTTTACGCCCAGGGCCGTTTGCTCGTGGCTGGGTCTGCTGCCGTAGGTGCTCCCGGTTAGCGCCAAATGCGCGACAAGTCGATCTCCCAATCCTCCGATGCTACTGAGACGATCAGGCTGAGCGGCCGTTCGACGCGCTCGGCCTCGTTCTCCTCCCCGTACACCCAGACCACCGACTCAAACGGATCCACGAGCCAGCCCAGCCGCGCGCCCTGCGATCGCCACATCTCCATCTTCGCCTGCACGGGCGCCAACCGATCGGTCACCGAACGCACCTCTACCACGAAGTCCGGGCATACGGCCCAGACTCCCTCGTCCCCCGGTTCTATGCCGGACAGGCGCTCATCGCTGATCCAGCACGCATCGGGAGCGCGGCGCCAACCGTTCGGCAGCCGAAACATCGCCTCGCCGAACGCTCGCCCGACTTTGTTGGCGAGGTTCAACGCGAACACCTGCGAGCCGATGTCCATCTCCCGCTCGCCGCTCTGCGGCGCCGGAGGCGGCATGATCAGCAAGCCCCCCGCAGCGTCGGCCTCCACGATCCACTCCTCATTGATCGCGGCCAACTCGAGTAGCGCTTCATCCGTCAACTCCCAACCCTCGGGCACGCGGAGCAACAGCGGAAACTCAATCCCCGCCCACGACTGAGACGGCGAGCCGGCTTCAATGGGTTTCTCAGGAGCCGAGACCATCGCGCACCCCCCGTCGGATACAGGCTAGCTGGCCTACACAGGGGCGAGGGCGCGGAGGCGGGAGATGATTTGGGGGATGGCGGTGGCTAGCTGGTTGATGTGGGCTTCGGTGTTGGTTTGGCCGAGGGAGAGGCGGAGGGCGCTGTGGGCGGTGTCGGGGTCGACGTTGAGGGCGGTGAGGACGTGGCTGGGCTCGGTGCTGCCGGTGCTGCAGGCGCTGCCGCTGCTGGCGGCGATGCCTTCCATGTCGAGCTGCAGCAGGATGCTCTCGCCCTCGACGCCGGGGAAGCAGACGTGGAGGTTGTTGGGCAGGCGGCGCGACCAGTCGGCGGGGCCGTTGAGGCGGATCGGGTGGACGCGCTCGCGGAGCTCGCGCCAGAGGGCGTCGCGCAGCGGCTGGACGTGAGCGGTGCGGCTGTCGCGCTCGTCGGTGGCGAGCTGCAGGGCGCGGGCGAGGCCGGCGGCGGAGGCGACGTTTTCGGTGCCGGCGCGGCGCTCTTCCTCCTGGCCGCCGCCGAGCATGGTGGGCTCGAGCGGGGTGCGGCGGCGGTGGTAGAGCAGGCCGACGCCTTTGGGTCCGTAGATTTTGTGGGCGGTGAGCGACATGAGGTCGACGCCGAGGATGTCGGGGCGGATGTCGATGGCGCCGGCGGCCTGGACGGCGTCGCTGTGGACGACGGTGCGCCGGTTGCGCTGTTTGACGGCGCGGCTGATCTCGGCGATGGGCTGGAGCGTGCCGATTTCGTTGTTGGCGGCCATGATCGAGACGAGGATGGTGTCGTCGCGGACGGCCGCGGCGACGGCTGCGGGGTCGACGAAGCCTTCGGCGTCGACGGGCAGGACGGTGACTTCGAAGCCCTCGTCGGCGAGGGATTCCATGGGGTGGAGCACGGCGTGGTGCTCGATGGCGGAGGTGATTAGGTGGCGGCCGGCGTGGCTGCGACTGCGGGCGACGCCGCGGATGGCGAGGTTGTCGGATTCGGTTCCGCCGGAGGTGAGGATGATCTCGCGGGCAGAGCACTCGAGGCTGGCCGCGATGGCGTCGCGCGCGTCGTCGAGCAGGCCGTGGGCCTTCTGGGCCTCGCGGTAGACGCCGGAGGGATTGCCCCAGCCGTCGCGCAGGACGGGGATCATGGCGTCGAGCACGCGAGGATCGAGCGGGGTGGTGGCGGCGTGGTCGAGGTAGGCGCGGTCCATGGGGTCAGGATAACGTGTAGGGGGCGCCTTTTGGACAATTGGTGAGAGTGGCGCGGCGGGGACCCCCCTCTGCCCCCTGCCTACGCAGGGGCAGGCTTCGGCATCTCCCCCCGCAGAGCCGGGGGGAGAGGGGATCGTGGCATCTCCGCCCGCAGAGCCGGGGGGAGAGTTGTTCGGAGGTTGCCGAGTGGCGTTGGATCGGCGGCTGGGCTATGCTGGGCGGGCCGAACAGATGCTTGGGAGAGGACGCGCGATGACCTTTCAGATGACTCAGATGCTGGACGTGACGGACCTGGCCGCGGAGAAGGCCAAGTCGCTGCTGGTCGAGAAGGGCTTCGCCGATGGCGCGCTGCGCGTCTTCGTGGTCGGCGGGGGCTGCTCGGGCTACCAGTACGGGATGGCGCTGGCGACCGAGGCGGAAGACGGCGACTTGGTGATCGAGAAGGCCGGCGTGCGGTTCCTCGTTGACGACGAGAGCGCGCCGCTGCTGACCGGTTCGCGGGTCGACTACATCGACGATGTGATGAAGCAGGGCTTCAGCATCACGAACCCGAACGCATCGCACTCGTGCGCTTGCGGTTCGTCGTTTGACACGGCGGACAAGGGCGGCTCGGCGCAGGCTCGTTCCTGCGTCTAGGTTCGCATTTCACTCGACGGCGGGCTTCGGCCCGCCCGTCTGAACGGCCCCGGACCGTTGCGGTCACGGGGCCGTTGTCGTGCTCGTCCCGACTGTTCTGCTTGGCCTGCCTGTCCCGCACTGCTCAGGTGGCGATTTCGTGACGAGGATTCCGGAGCTGCTGGCGGCGGGGCCGACGCTGTCGTTTGAGTTTTCTGCGCCGCGCGATCCGGAAGGGGTGACGCGGCTGGAGCGGACGCTGGGGCGTCTGGCGGAGCTGAAGCCGGCGTTCATGTCGGTGACGTATGGAGCGGGCGGGGCGACGCGCGGTCCGACGCGGGAGTGGGTGTCGCGGATTCGTGAGGTGCATGGCGTCGAGGCGATGCCGCATCTGACCTGCGTGTCGCACACGCGGGCGGAGGTGGCGGCGATCGTCGATTCGTATGCGGCGGACGGGATCGAGAATCTGCTGGCGCTGCGGGGCGATCTGCCGAGCGGCGGCGGAGAGCCGCCGAGCAGTGAGCTGCCGAATGGGGCGTTCGATTACGCGCGGGAGCTGGCGGAGTTCGTGCGGGAGCGGGCGGCGATGTCGATCGGGGTGGCGGCGCACCCGGAGGGGCATCCGCTGGCGATTTCGGCGGAGGCGGATCGGGCGCATCAGGCGGCGAAGATCGGGGCGGCGGACTTCGCGCTGACGCAGTTCTTCTTTGGTGCGGAGCACTACTGGCGGTTTGTCGAGGAGATGGCGGCGCGGGGCGTCGAGCGGCCGATCATTCCGGGGCTGATGCCGCCGACGAATGTGGCGGGGATCGCGCGGATGTCGGAGCTCAACGGGATCGAGTTTCCCGCTGCGATTCGGGCGCGTCTGGCGGCGGCGGGAGAGGATCTGGCGGCGCGGCGGGCGATCGGGGTGGAGGCGGCGGTGGGGTTGGGTCGCGAGCTGCTGGATGGCGGGGCGCCGGGGGTGCACATTTACACGATGAATTTCTCGGCGGCGGCGGCGGAGATCGCGGCGGCGTTGGGGTTTGGGTAGGGAAGCTCTGAATATCTCTCACCCCGCAAAGCGGGGGGAGATGCCGGAGGCAGAGGGGGGCTGCGGTCCTGAGTCATCGGCGTGGCTGTATCTGGTCCGGCGGGGTGCCCCCCTCTGCCACTACGTGGCATCTCCCCCCGCTCTGCGGGGGGAGAGGGGATCCGGCGTGTTCAGAGGGCTCCTAGGTGGTGGGGGCGGTGGTGCGGAGGGCGGCGAGGACTTCGAGGTCGCCTTGGTGGAGGTTGCGGGCGATGTCGCGGACGCTGATGCGGCCGCGGAAGCGGTGGTGGGCGCTTTGCTCCCACTCGTGGCTGCTGATCATCGAGAGCACGCCGGTGATCTGTCCGCGGAGGTCGGCGAACTGTTGGACCTGCTCGTAGGCGTCGGGGACCTGTTCGTGGCGTTGTTCGAGCCATTCGAGGCTGTGCAGCGGGAGCGGGTCGGCGTCGCGGAAGATTAGGTGGGCGAGCTGCCAGCCGGCGATGGTTTCGCGCTCCCAGGCGTCGCGGATGAGTAGCGGGGCGTCTTCGACATCGCCGAGCAGGGCGTTGACGAGCAGCTCACGGACTTCGCCGGAGGCTTCGTGGAGCGCTTTGATGATCCAGCGTTCGCTGTCGCTCATGCTGCTCGCCATTGGGGCGCACGTCCTGCGGTGCGTCCCGTTGTGTGGAGATTGTGACAGATGCCGCACGACTGTCGGCGCGACTGTCGGCATGTCAGTCCGCAAGACTGTCCGCAAGACTGTCGGCAGGTATGCCGCGCGGGTAGGATCGAGAGGTCGTGCGCGCGGCCAGTGGAGATCAGGGGGAGCGAGCGGATGCTGACGGAACTGTGGGAATCGGACGCGTTCACCGAGCGTAAGGACGCGCTGCTCGACACGCTCGAGAGCGACTATCCGTGGTCGAAGGGCGATGTGCTGCGCTTCCGCCGGGGCGGTCGCAACGATCGGTACCGGGTGCTGCGGGTGCAGGTGGAGGTCGGCGATGAGGGCCTGCGCCGTGAGATTCTGCTGCTCAAGCTGGCTGATTGAGGACGCGGGCGGCTGCGGGCCATTGAGCGTCGGATGAGTCCTCAGTGAGCGCCTCGTCAGGGCTGCCGTACACGCTGTTTCTGATCCTGCTGGAGCTGGGGATCGGCGGCGTGCTGGTGATGCAGATGGTGGACGTGCGCGGGCATGCGACGCGCGGCTTCATCCGGGCGACGACGGTGATGCTGCCGATCGTGCTGGGGCTGGCGTTCTGGGTAGCGTTCACGCTGGGCGGCGATGTGGTGGAGGGTTATCGAGTGGCGTCGGGTCCGCGAGCGTGGCTGGTGGCGCTGTTGGGGGCGGCGACGGGGCTGAGCGTGCTACATAACGCGGCGCTGTACGCGGAGCGGGTGGAGCTGGCGCGGAAGATCGGTTGGGTGTTGAGCGTCGCGGCGCTGGTCGTGCTGGGGCTGACGGCGGCGATGCTGGAGGGGTCGCCGCGCGGGTTGTTGGCGGTGCGTCTGTTGGCGGGCAGTCTGGTGGTGGGATTGGCGACGGTGGGGCTGACGCTGGGGCACTGGTATCTGGTGACGCCGCGGCTGCCGGCGCAGGCGCTGAACGAGCTGACGGGCGCGTTTCTGGCGGTGGTGATTCTGCAGCTGATCCTGTTCGGCGTGGCGCTGGTGGTGGCGGTCGAGACGCCGATTGGTGGACGGGATCGGGCGTTGTTTGGCGACGTGACGTTCTGGCTGCGGATCGTGGTTGGGTTTGTGCTGCCGCTGACCTTCGGCTGGATGGCCTGGACGACGTCGCGGATGCGCTCGATGATGGCGGCGACGGGGCTGCTGTATCTGACGACGGCGGCGGTGCTGGCGGGTGAGATCGCGGGCTACGCGTTGATGTTCGACAGTGGGCGGCCGATTTAGGAATCCTCTGAACAAGTCGGATCCCCCCTGACGACCCAATGTGTTCAGGGGCATCCGATCCCTTCCCAACGTCGCCCCCTGAGGAGACCTGCGCGTAAGTCCCCCAGCTCCGACCCTCCCTGCCGGTGGCGGTGTCACGAAGTGACGGTGGGGAGCTTCCGCTATCCGGTGAGGCGGCGCCCGGAGCCCCCCTCTGCCTGCGGCATCTCCCCCCGCCGAGCGGGGGGAGAGAGGAAATGGGGATTACGCGCAGGTCTCCTGAGGAGACTTGCGCGTAATCCGGTCGGCGCCATTTCGGGTGGAATGTAGGGGCGACCCTTGTGGTCGCCCGCGTCCGAGCTCGAATGAACGACCAGATAGCAACGACGGTCAGGGCGACCACAAGGGTCGCCCCTACAAGAACGCCGGACGAGTCGATTCTGGATTACGCGCAGGTCTCCTGAGGGGGAGATGCCGAAGGCAGAGAGGGGGGGCGACCCGTTGCGGAGCGGGGGAGCCCCCCCCTCGTATGTTCGCGCTGGCTTGGGAGCTGCTGGTTCCGTCATTCCCCTGTTCAAGCCAGGGGCAGGCTCTGCGCAGGCAGGAATCCAGGCGACCTGTGGGGGTCAAGGGTACTCCCAATGTTCGACGGCGCCCGATCACGCGCGGTGCGCTGGGGGCTCTGGTGGGCCGTCGGGCGGATGGAGGCTCGTCGCACGGTTCGGCGGTCGCATGGATTCCTGCCTCCGCAGGAATGACGGACAGGGCCCCAACAGCGCTGCCTGAGTTGATCTTCAACACAGTTGCTCTGTCACGGAGCTTCCGTGGTGGTTGGGCCTACTCGACGGTGTCCTGGTGGTCGATGCGGAGGTTGAGGCCGGGCGGGAGCGGGGGGAGGTCGAGATCGTGTTCGCCGCGCCAATCGGGGCGGGCGCCTTCGAGCAGGTCGGCGACTTCGCGGAGCGCTCCGGCGGTGCGGACGCCCCACCAGGTGAGCGACTGACCGTCGCAGAGGTGCACGCGGCCAGCCCTGGCTGCGGGGATGCGGTGCTGGGCGAGCAGCTCGTCGCGGTGATGCTTGCCGAAGCGGTAGGGCTCGTCGGGCAGCAGGATCACGTCGGGGGCGAGTTCGGCGAGCTCGGCCAGCGTGGTGCGGGGGTAGCGGTCGGCGGAGCGGTGGGTTTCGAAGACGTTGGTTCCGCCGGTGAGACGGAGCAGGTCGCCGATGTAGGTGTCGCCGCCGGCGGCCATGTAGGGGTTGCGCCAGATCAGGCAGGCGACGCGGACTCTGGGGCGGAGGCGGTTGAGGTGCTCGTGCTCTTCGAGCGCTTCGTCGAGCGCTCGGGTCTGCGAGAGCGTGACTGCGCTGAGCAGGCCGCCGAGGCGGGCGATCTCTTCGCGGACCTGGAGGGCGGTGCGGACATCGCCGACGTAGACGGCGAGGCCGGCGTCGCGCAGGGCGAGCACGTCTTCCTCGCGGTTTTCTTCGCGGTTGGCGAGCACGATGTCGGGCTCAAGGCCGATGATGCGCTCGATGTCGGGATTCTTGGTGCCGCCGACCTTGCGGATCGGAGCGGTGACTTCGGGCGGGTCAGTGCAGAAGCGGGTGACGCCGACGAGTCGTTTGGAGAGTCGCAGGGCAGCGGTCAGCTCGGTGAAGGACGGGACGAGCGAGACGATCCGCCGCGGCGTGCTAGCGAGCTCGATCTCGGTTCCGAGGCCGTCGACGGCTGAGGGCATGGGCGGAGGGTATCAGCGGGGCTCGGGCGATCCGCTTGCGGTCGTCAGGTGCGATGATTGACGCATGAGTGACGCCACAGTCGCTTCGGCGCCGATCGCGGGGGCTGCCGTGCAGCTCCGCGGGGTCAGCGTGGGCTATGGGCGGGAGCCGGTGCTGGAGGGCCTGGACCTGGAGATTCCGCCGGGGGCGTTCACGGCGCTGATCGGGGGCAACGGGTCGGGCAAGTCGACGCTGTTGAAGACGATTCTGGGGACCTTGAGTCCACAGCGCGGCGAGGTGCAGATCGATGGCGCGATGCCGAAGCGGGCGCGCGGGCGGATCGGCTACATGCCGCAGGCCAACGAGGTCGACTGGCGCTTTCCGATTCAGGTGCGCGAGGTGGTCGAGATGGGTCGTTACCGCTTCAACTGGCGGCAGCGCTTCCGTCGCGGGCCGCTGGCCGACCCGACGCACGCGGTCGACCGGGCGATGGAGACGATGGACGTGAGCGATCTCGCGGAGCGGGAGATTTCGGAGCTGTCGGGCGGGCAGCAGAAGCGGGTGTTGATCGCGCGGGCGCTGGCGCGGGAGCCGTCACTGCTGTTGCTCGATGAGCCGGCGGCGTCGCTGGATGTGGCGGCGGATGATGATCTGGTCGAAACGTTGTGCGATGTCGCGGAAGCCGGGACGACGGTGGTGATCGCGACGCATGACCTGGCGTCGGTGGTGGATCACTATGCGCACGTGGTCTGCCTGCGTGGAGGGATCATCGCGGCTGGCCGGCCGACGGAGGTGCTGACGGAGGATGTGCTGCGGCGAACGTTCGGGCGGGAGTTGGCGATCGTGTCGCGCGCGGGGATCGGTGACGATGGTTCGGCGGCGCTGGCCGGGGAGCTGCGGTTCCACTTTGGCGATGATCATGATCACCACGAGGGGCATCCGCACGGGGAGGAGCATGAGGCCGGTCGGTCGTAGACGTTGGGTGGTTGTGGCGCGGCGGCCTTTGGGGGGCGGCTGGGGATCGGATTCCGCTGACCACTCGATGTGGTCAGCGGGGATGCGGATCGGATTCCGCTGACCACTCGATGTGGTCAGCGGGGATGGGGATCGGATTCCGCTGACCACTCAATGTGGTCAGCGGGGCGGGCGATGCAGATGTGGCGGCGGAGGACCATTTCGAACTTGTGATCGGCGGCGCGGCGATCGAGGTCGCGGCGCCACTCGTCGAAGCGGCGGGCTCGGATCGCGGGGCGCTCGACGACGAGCCAGCGACGGATCGCGCGGAGTTGGTCGGAGGCCAGGGCGTTCGGTTCGAGCGAGGTTGCGCGGATGGAGACGGAGCGTAGGTCGGTTGGGACCATGCCTGCCGCTGCGACGGCGTCCGTGAGGTCCGACTTGACCGAGGCTGTGGAGCTGTCGGACCAGCGCCGGACGAATTCGCGGGCGATGTCGGGGTCGTCGCTGTCGAACCAGAGCGCGGGCCAGTCGGACTGGACGATCACGATTGGGCCGCGGACGACGCGGGCGAGCTCCTGCAGGGCGGTCGCGGGATGTCGGAGCCACTCGAAGGTGTCGACCATCAAACCGGTGGCGAATGAGGCGTCGGCGAAGGGCAGGCGTTGGGCGTCGGCGAGGAGGCGCAGGGTGTCGGGCGGGCCGTGCCAGCGCTCGATGGGGATGCGGTCGATGGCGACGGCGTGAAGCGGCGTGCCGGCGGTGATCGCCTGGAGGGTCGTGCCGTCGGCGCTGCCGACATCGAGCAGTGGACGGGCGTCGCGTGGGCTGCGGCCGTCGAGCAGGGTGTCGTAGAGCTGGTCGTAGTGGGCGCGCAGCTCGGGGTGGGGCAGCGCGTCGCGGCGGGTCGGCAGGGCGATGGCGCGGTGGTGCGGCAAGGCCTAGGCCCAGTCCTCGGCGGCGATCGGGCGGCGTCCCGGGAAGCCGTCGGCGATCTCGTGCCACCAGCTGATGGTGCGCTCGCCGATCTGCCAGCAGAGATAGACGTGGTGCCCGTCGCGTTCGGCGATCCAGTCGACGAGTCCGCGCCGAGGGTCCTTGAGTTCGACGCCGAGGCCGATGATGTGTTCGATCAGGGTTTGTGCCTGGCCTTCGAGCTTTTCGATCTCGGCGCGCAGGGCGGAGTCGTCGGCGGAGGCGGGCTGGCCGTCGGTGGCGCTGCTGCGGGCGAGCGAGCTGCGGAGCGCGTTGAGCTGATCGAGTCGCTGCACGCGGCGTTGCAGCACGACGCAGGGCGCGGCGACGTTGGGCAGGGAGCGTCGCGCCTGGGCAAGCGTGAAGACGCGGGTGGGCATGGGCGGAGTCTAGGCGCAGGCAGAGGGAATCGGATTCCGCTGACCACTCAATGTGGTCAGGGGAAGGAGAGGGGAATCGGATTCCGCTGACCACTCAATGTGGTCAGGGGAAGGAGAAGGGAATCGGATTCCGCTGACCACTCAATGTGGTGAGGGGAAGGAGCGGGAAATCGGATTCCGCTGACCACTCAATGTGGTGAGGGGACGGAGCGGGAAATCGGATTCCGCTGACCACTCAATGTGGTGAGGGGACGGAGCGGGAAATCGGATTCCGCTGACCACTCAATGTGGTGAGGGGAAGGAGCGGGGAATCGGATTCCGCTGACCACTCAATGTGGTCAGGGGAAGGAGCGGGGAATCGGATTCCGCTGACCACTCAATGTGGTCAGCGGGGGGGCGGTTCGGGCGGGTGCGGGAGGAACCACCACTGGGAGCGCCCGGCGGCGCTGGAGGCGGCGAAGCAGGCGCGGACGGCGGTCGCTTCGTCGGGCTCGGCGAGCACGACGACGAGGTCGTTGGCCTCGAGCCGGACGGCGCCGCGGGGGATCACGACCTCGCCGCGGCGGTGGATCGCGGTGATCACGGCGGCCTCGGGGAGGTTGAGCTGCGAGAGCATGCGGCCGACGGAGGACGAGCTGGGCGCGACGTTGGCCTCGATCTGCACGGCGCCGCTGAGGCGGCGGACGGGCGCGGTGGCGGCGGCGCGCTGTTCGGCGGGGCGTTGGTCGGGCGTGGCGATTTCGCGCAGGATGTCGCGCTGGGTGAGCATCCCAAGCAGGCGGGCGGAGTCGTCGGGCGCGACGACGGGCAGCTGACGCACATCGTGCTCGACCAGCAGCGAGAGGGCGTGGCGCAGCGAGTCGTCGGGGTGGACGGTGATGGGGGCGACGACGGCGAGGTCGCGAGCGGTGCGGCTGAGTTCGTTGCGCTCGACGGCGGAGGTGACATCGGTGTCGGAGATCAGGCCGATGAAGCGTCCGCGGTCGTCGGCGACGGCGACGACGTTGCCGCGCGACTGGCTCATCGCGTTGGCGAGATTGCGGATGTCGGCGGTGCGGTCGACGATCGGGGTGTCGGTGCGCATGGTGCTGGCGACCTGCAGGGAGTCGAGTTGCGAGCGCTCGGGCTCCTCGCGCACGTCGAGGCCGGCGCGGCGCAGGCGGACGTTGTAGATGGTGTCGCGGGTGAGCAGCTGGGCGACGGCCGTGGCGAGGGCGACGGCGGCCATGAGCGGGAGGAAGCCGTCGTAGCCGGTCAGTTCGAAGACGATGAAGAGTGAGGTCATGGGAGCGCGGGCGGCGGCGGCGAAGACGGCGGCCATGCCGACCACGGCGTAGGCGCCGATCGGTCCGACATCGCCGGGGATGACGTTGTCGAAGCCGACCCCGAGCAGCGCACCGGCGGCCGCGCCGATGAACAGCAGGGGTGCGAAGGCTCCGCCGGAGGCGCCGGAGCCGATCGTCAGCGAGGCGGCGAAGACCTTGAGCATGAGCAGGATGCCGAGAGTGAGGGCGGTGAAGTCGCCGGCGGCGAAGCCGCTGATCTGCTCGAGGCCGGAGCCGAGGACGCGGTCGTCGATCAGGGCGAGTGCGCCCACGGCCATGAGCGCGAGGACGGGGCGGGTGAGCATCGGCAGGGCGAAGAAGTCGAAGAGGTCCTCGGTGAAAAAGCGGGTGCGGACGAAGAAGACGCCGAGCAGGGCGGCGGCGACGCCGACGAGGGCGAGCAGGGCGACCTGCATCCCGGTGTCGATGACGTAGGTCGGCAGGGCGAGATCGTGGTGATCGCCGAAGAAGAGGATGGCGGTGAAGTTGGCGACGACGGCGGAGACGACGACGATGGTGAAGTTGCGGACGTTGAAGCGGCGCAGGATCACTTCGAGGGCGAAGAAGGTGCCGGCGATTGGGGTGTTGAAGGTGGCGGCGATGCCGCCCGCCGCGCCGGCGGCGACCATCAGGACGAGCATGTCGGAGGGCTGGCGGGTGATGCGTCCGATCGCGGAGGAGAGCGAGGCGGCGATCAGGACGATCGGTCCCTCGCGGCCGGCCGCGCCGCCGCCGCCGAGAGTGAAGGCGGTGGCGATCAGCTTGGCGGGGGCGACGATCGGGCGGATGAAGCCGCCGGTCGTTTCCACGGCGATCATCGTGTAGGGGACGCCGGCGCCGCGGGATTCGGCCGAGACGTGGGTGACAATGAAGGCGACGGGGATCGCGGCGATGGCGAGGACGAGGATCAGGGTCCAGCCGCCGGCGATGTCGTCGAGGAACACTCTGAGTTCGTTGAAGATGGTGGTGAGTTGGTCGACGGCGGCCTCGAGGGCAACGGCGCCGAGTCCGGCGGCGATGCCGACGGCGACGGCGAGCAGCAGCGGGACGAGGTTGCGGGGCAGTCGAAGGGTGCGGAGGCGACGCGGCAGCCAGGGGATCCTGATCGGTCGGCTGCCGAAGCGGCGCGCAGAACGGTAGACGAGGGACATGGCTGAGGCTCAGCGGCGCGTTCCGCGGTGCTCGCGGTCGCGACGTTTCCACGCTATGTGCGCGCAGGGGCGCGGGCAAGACGGGGATTGTGTTCCGCGCCGGGCCGCGGCGGGGTCAGCAGGCTGCTGAAAAGGCCAACGCATCCGCCCATGCTTTCCCCCCGAGGTGAGCGGGGGGAGAGGGGAAATGGAGATTACGCGCAGGTCTCCTGAGGGGGAGAGCCGGCGGTGAGCAGGGATCGGCGCGAGGCCCGGGAATCGGATTCCGCTGACCACTCAATGTGGTCAGCGGGGGCAGATGCCGCAGCCTGCCCCTGCGCAGGCAGGGGGCGGAGGGGGAGGGGATTGGGATCGGATTCCGCTGACCACTCGATGTGGTCAGCGGGGGCCTCCCCCTCAGTCGCTGCGCGACAGCTCCCCCTCGGGGGGAGCGATTTCCGACCTCAATATCTCCCCCTGAGGAGACCTGCGCGTAAGTCCCACTGCTCCGACCTTCCCTGCCGGTGGCGGTGTCACGAAGTGACGGTGGGGAGCGTCCGCTATCTGGTGAGGGCGCGCGGGGAGCCCCCCTCTGCCTGCGGCATCTCCCCCCGCTCCGCGGGGGGAGAGGGGAAACGGAGATTACGCGCAGGTCTCCTGCGGGGGAGATGCCGCAGGCAGAGGGGGGGCGCGGTCCCGACTCAGCGGCGTGGCTGTATCTGGTCAAGCGGGGGCGGGGCCCCCTTCTGTCCCTACGGGACATCTCCCCCCGCCGAGCGGGGGGAGAGGGGATCCGACTGGTGCAGAGGATTCGTAACGTGACGTGGGGAGAGCGCGGCGGGGCTAGCCGGACTGGGCGACTCGGGAGACTTCGACCAGGGCGTTGGCCTGGACGGTGAAGGTGAAGGTGAAGCGCTCGCCGGTGTCGGGGTCGAGGCCGGTGACGACGATGTCGAGGACGCCGTCGGCGGTGCGGTCGGCGAGCTGGACGGCGCTGACGCTATCGACCAGCGTGTCGCTGCCGGTGATGGTGCGATAGCCGTCGCCGCTGCTCTGAATCACGTAGAGGGCGCTGGTGCAGGTGTCGCCGGCGCAGGCGACCTCGCGCAGCGTGATATCGCGGATGTCGTCGCCGGTGAGGTCGAAGTCGCCGAGGGTCTGGAGGCCCTGGACGTTGCGTCCGTAGGCGAGGCGGTGGTCGTAGGCGATGCGGTAGAGGTCGGCGCGGCCGGGCACGGGGTCGTAGATGACGAAGTTGGAGAAGGGCACGGCGGAGCCGAAGGAGTTGGGGTCGGTGTAGATCATCGTGAGCGAGAAGTTGCCGTCGCCGTCGGAGTCGATCAGGACGATGCGGTCGTTGCCCTGCACGAGCGGCGGCATCGGCCAGGCGTTGAAGAGCGGCAGGATCTGGTCGATGCCGCCGCGGCCGTGCAGCCAGGGCAGTGCGGCTGCGCCGTATTGGAGGAAGTTGGCGGGGGGGCTGGGAATGGTGTTGGTGGTGCGGGTCGGTTCGGGGTGCGCGAACTGTGAGGCGGAGGTTGAGGTCGGCGTAGCGATCGCGACGGCGGTGTTGGGCAGGGTGACGGTTGGAGTCTGGACCTGGTCTGCGGGCTGCGCCGCCTGCGCTTGCGCGTCGTCGCTACCGCTGGAGGGTCGGTCGCCCGGGGTCCCGGCGGAGGTTGACGCGGCCGGCTCGTCGGAGGGGATGCGGAGGACCTGACCGACGCGCACGAGGTTGGGGTTCTGGATGTTGTTGAGCTCGATCAGGTCGTCGAGCCGGACGTCGTGGGCGAGGGCGATGTTGACGAGCGTGTCGCCGGGTTGCACGATGTATTGATCGGGCGGGGCCGTCTGCTCGGTCTGCGTGACCTGCGTTTGGGTCTGCTGCCGTTGGCCGGTCTGCGCGTCGTCGGTGGTGGTGACGGCCTGGGGTTCGTCAGGCTGATCAGTCTGTGCTGATGCGGGTTGGGCCTGGGGCTCGGCGTCGTCGGACGCGGGTGGCGGTTCGGGGGCGGTCTGGGGTTCGTCGTCGCCGCCGAACAGACAGCCGGCGAGCATCAGGGACGCGGCGACGAGCGCAGCGAGGCCGAACAACCACGCGTGCGAATTGCCCGATTTGGATCGGATCATTGCGCTGCCCGCACCCCGCCGGAATCACTGTAGCGCGGCGCCGGTTTGGTGAGTCGGGTCACAGGCGGGCGAGCTGCTGGCCAGCCCAGACCGCGAGGAGGCCGGCGGCGGGGGTGAGGAGCGCGTAAAGCAGGGCTGTGGGCCATTCGCCGCTGTCGAGGAGTTGGAGGACTTCGAGCTGGATGGTGGAGAAAGTGGTGTAACCGCCGAGCAGCCCCACGGTGAGACCGAGGCGGACGGCTTCGGGGGCGTTGGTTCGCTCAAGCAGGATGGTAGCGACCAGGCCGAGCAGGAATGCGCCGGTGACGTTAACGATGATGGTGCCGAGCGGAAAGCGGTCGAGTTTGCCGATGGCCTCGGCGATCAGGTAGCGGAGGACGGAGCCGGCTGCGCCACCGAGGGCGATGGCGAGCAGGGTCATGCTCAGCGGCCCGTCGAGCCGAAGCCGCCGGCGCCGCGCTCGGTGGGGTCGAGCGTGTCGACCTCCAGCACGTCACACAATGCGACGGGGGCGACGATTAGCTGGGCGATCCGCTCGCCGTGGCGGATCGGCCGGACGCGCCCGGCCGGGCCGCGGAGTGCGAGTGTGACGAACAGTTCGCCGCGATAGTCGGCGTCGATCGTGCCGAACGGTTTGTCGATGCCCTGGCGGGAGAAGCTGGAGCGGGGGCGGATCTGGGCCTCCATGCCGGGCGGCGGCTGGATCGCGATGCCGGTGGGCAGCATGGCCATCTGCGAGCTGAGCGGGAACGACTCGCCCTCGCCGCCGAGGTCGGCGTAGAGATCGAGGCCGGAGCTGAGCTCGGTGCCGCGGGTGGGCAGCTTGGCGGTGGGCCGGAGGCGTTGGACGAGCAGTGGCGGCGTCGCGTCAGTCGCAGTGGTGGCGGTGGTGGCAGTCGCGAGCCAGCGGAAGGCCGGGAAGGTCTCGAGCGGGGTGGCGGCGAGCTGCTCGGGGGTCTGGCCGACGGCGATGCGCTGCAGACGGGCGGCGTCGGCGATGGCGGCTGAGACATCAACGCCCAGATATGCGGGGGCGTAGGGGGCGAGTCGCTCGATGCCGCTGGCGAGTTTGATCTGGAGGCCCTTCGGGTTGTGTTTGGCGCGCCAGTGGTGGAGGCCGGCGGCGAGCAGGATGATGCCCTGCCAGAAGCTGCGGATCGGCCGGCGCTCCGCCTGCCAGATGTCTTCCCAGGTTTCGTGAGCGTCGAAGAAGTCGGCGGCGTCCCACTGCTGTGCGCCGCGGGCGAGCAGCAGGCGGTGCTCGGCGGGCACGGTCGGCTCGAGCGCGAGCTGCTCGGGGCGGGTCGGGACGATGCTGACACGGGCCACAGACATGCCCTTACTGACGCTCCCGGAGCTGCCGCTCCGGCGCTGGTTTGACGCTCGTCTACCGTGCGCGCAGGCTAATCGAGAGCGGAGCCGGCTCATGGCGACGACGGGCACGGAGGCCTCGCTGCTGGCCGAGTTGCGGGCCAACTTCGACGCGCTGGCGGCGCTGCTTGATGGGTTGAGTGAGGAAGAGCTGGGGAGTCGGCTGGCGCCGGGCGAGTGGTCGGTGGCTGAGATCCTGCTGCACGTGGTGCATGCGGAGCGGTGGCTGCAGCCGCAGCTGTTGGAGCTGCGGCGCGCGGTCGCGCCGGCGGCGGCGGTGCCGCGGGTGGGCGGGGTGACGCTGCCCGGCACCGAATCGACGCTGAGCGTGGCGGAGCTGCGCTGGGCGGTCACGGCGGTGCGCGAGGACACGGTGCGGCTGATTTCGGGGCTCGATGGCCGGCAGCTGCGGGAGCCGGCGAATGTGTCGGTGGATGGCGACGTGCTCGATCTCTCGGTGCGCACGACGGCGTTGATGGTGGCCGACCACCAGCTCTTTCACGTGCGGCAGATCGAGCGCACGCTGGGTCGCCAAATGGCTATCGTCGAGGATCCAACCGGATTCGCGAAGGAGGAACAGTGATGAGTGACGCGCCTGCAGGGGGCTATCCAGCGCGGCTGGAAATCGACTATCCCGAGAGTTTGAATCGTCTGACGACGCTGCTGCGGCCGATTCTGGCGATTCCGATCTTGATTCTTTCGGCGCTGCTGGCGGCGGTGGTGATTCCGACGGTGCTGATGCTGCTGTTCCGCCGGAAGTATCCGCGCTGGTGGTTTGATTTCAACCTGGAGGTGGCGCGGTTTCAGGGCCGGGTCAACGCCTATGCGTGGCTGATGACCGACCAGTATCCGGCGACCGACGAGGAGCAGTCGGTGCATCTCGAGGTTGACTACCCGGACGCGGCGACGGAGCTGAGCCGTTGGCTGCCGCTGGTGAAGTGGTTGCTGGCGCTGCCGCACTACATCGTGCTGACGCTGTTCAGCTACCTGACGATCGTGGTGGTGCTGATCGCGTGGGTTGCGATCCTGGCGACGGGGCGGTACCCGCGTGCGCTGTTCAACTTGATGGTGGGGTACGGGCGTTGGGGTCTTCGGGTGGGGGCGTATACGACGCTGTTGGTGACTGATCGGTATCCGCCGTTCCGTCTGGGGGCGTAGGGGTTGGTGGTTGGGAGGGAGGGAGGCCCCCCTCTGTCCCTACGGGACATCTCCCCCCGCGGAGCGGGGGGAGAGGGGGATCAGGGATGTTCCGCCGCGGAGCGGCGGGAGGGGGGGATCGGATTCCGCTGACCACTCAATGTGGTCAGCGGGGGGAGAGGGGATCAAGGATGTTCAGAGGTTTTATAGGCGGCTAGGCGGCTAGGCGGCTAGGCGGCTAGGCGGAGGGCGCCGTGGAGTTCGATGCGGCGGAGGAAGATTAGGAAGGCGCTGAGGTTGACGGCGAAGAGGGCGATCAGGGCGCCGAACTGGATGCCGACGGTCTTCCAATCGACGAGGAATTGGAGCGGGGGCACGACGTCGCGGCCGTCGGGGGTGAGGGCGAAGAAGTCGAGCAGGACGTGGCCGGCCTGGGTGCCGACGAGCACGCCGGCGCCGAGGCCGACGATGATCACGGCGATCTGCTCGATCGCGATCAGGCCGAGGACCTGGCGGACGCTCATGCCGATGCTCTGACAGACGGCGAACTCGATGCGCCGAGCCTGGGCGGTGACGGACATCAGCACGACCAGGCCGAATGAGGCGGCGACGGCGACGGCGGCGAGGGCGCCGATGAAGACGCCGTTCCAGGCGGCGACGAGCAGCGGGTCGGCCTCGATTTCGGCGCGGGCTGATTCGACGGTGATGATTTCGAGTGAGTCGAGCGGGACTTCGGCCGCTTCGACGAGATCGACGAACTCGTGCAGCGGGGCGTCGACCCAGAGCTCGTCGAGCACGGGCAGCGAGGTGCCGGCGGCGGCGCTGGAGAAGATGCGGGCGAAGAGCGCGTCGCGGTCGACGACGAGCAGCCCGGGATCGATCCCAGGGTCCCAGGTGGGGAAGTGTTCGAAGACGCCGGCGACGCGGAAGACGATCGGCATGGGGCCGACACGGATGCGGATGAGGTCGCCGATCTCGACGCGTCCCTGTTCGGCGGCGGTCTCGCTGAGCAGGACGGGCAGCGGCTCCTGAGCGCCGGCGTAGCGGAGGCCGCGCAGGGAGGCGACCTCGCGGGTCCAGCTAAAGCGGACGCCGCCGCCGCGAGCGTTTTCGATCGCTTCATCATCGGCCGAGAGCTGGAAGAGTCGGTCGACCGCTTCGACGCCGACTTCGAGCGGGGCCGGCTGCCAGGGATGGCCGGCGTCGAAGCCTTCGAGCACGCGGCGTTGGCCGCCGAGGTCATAGGCGATTTCGTCGACCGCGATGCTTCCCGCGCCGCGCACGCCGGCCATGTCGATCGAGATCAGGGTCAGCGGAGCGACGGGCCGGAGCTTGATGCCGGGCCGGAAGCGGCCGCGACCGTCGACTTCCTGCGCGCCTTCCGGGGCGAGCAGGTACGAGGGGGGTTCCTGGAGCGAGACCTGCACTTCATTCCAGTCGGCGAGCTCGTCGCCCTGGGCGACGCGTTTGCCGAACCCATCGGTGAGCGCGGCGACGATGGCTGGTGATTCGCCGTCACTGTCCGACGCCCTCGCGGTGGAGGTGTTGGCGGCCTGGTCGTTGACGATCGCGAGGAAGTACTCCCAGTAGCGCCCGTTGGCGTCCTGGAAGCGAGCGCCCAGCGCCCACGGTCCGCGGAACTGCTCGATGCGCACGCGCACGACCAGGCTGCCGCGCAATTCGTCGATGACAGCGCGGTCGGTCGACTCCGGCTCGACGGGCAGTGCGCGGAGCAGCGGGGGCGTGTCGGCCCAGGCGTCGGCGCCGTCATCGAACAGGGCGGCGACGATGTCGGCGTTGAGGGCGAGCATCTGGAGGCGGCCGGACTCCTCGTCGCCGTCGAAGGCGGCGGAGACGCGCTGGACCTCGGCGACGGAGCGGCCGGTCGCGGCGGCGATGTCTTCCGGGGCGATGATCTCGGAGACGGGTTCGAGCAGGCGGGTCTGGGAGCCGGCGGCGTGGAGGGCGCGGGCCTCGTAGGAGGATTCGAGGGTGCCGCGGAAGGAGCCGGCGAAGACAGCGAGCGCGCCGGCGATCGCGAGCAGGAGGACGGTGCGGGCGTAGTGCGTGGGGGTGCGGCCGAGGTACCAGGCGCCGAGCACGGGGGTGAGCCAGCGCGAGGCGGTGGCGAGCCGCGCGGCGATCCGCATCAGGGCGGGGAAGAGGCGCAGCACGGCGAGGCCGACGACGGCCATCAGCACGGTGGGGGTGATGACGGCGAGCCATTCGAGGCGGGTGTCGCCGACGAGCGGAGTGTCGACCGGGCCGCCGGAGAACTGCAGCTCGAAGATGAGCAGGGCGCCGAGCGCGACGATCGCGACATCAACGAGGACGCGCTGGCGCCAGGAGTCGGGTGGGCGGCCGCGTTCGCGGCGCGTCGAGATGATGGTCTGGCTGGTCGCGCGATAGGCGGGGATGGCCTGGGCGACGAGCGCGAGCGCGCCGGCGCCGATCGCGACGTACCAGGCGAGGGCGGGCAGGCGGACGGGCAGGAGGCCGCCGCCGAGGGCCTCGTCGAAGGGCGGCACGAGGCCGAGCAGCGAAACGAGGCCCATCCCGATCAAGGGGCCGAGTAAGACGGCCGGGAGGGTGAGGACGGCGGCTTCGACGAGGTGGAGGAGCGCGATGTCGCGACGCCGCGCGCCGCGGCTGCGCAGCCAGGCGGTGTCTTCGGTGCGTTGTTCGGCGAGCATCGCGGCGGCGATCACGGTGTAGACGAGGACCGCGCCGACGAGCTGGAGCACGACCATCATCAGGGTGCCCTGGGCAAACTTGAAGCGGTCGCGGAAGCCGACCAGCACGCTCGTGAGCGCGGAGCCCTGGGCGAGGCCGGGCAGCTGCTGGGCGAGCCGGGTCTCCATGATTTCGAGGCGATCGCCGGCGACCTCGGCAGATTGGGCGGCGAGGTCGGAGGTGTCGAGCCGATAGCGCTGGAGCAGGGCGACGCGGAGCGTCGGCGACTGGTCGGCGAGGCGGCCGAGGATGTCGTCGCGGCCGGTCCAGAGGCGCAGCTCGGTGTCGCGCGCGGAGATCGGCAGGAAGCCGACATCGAGCGTCGACCAGCTACGGATGTCGGTGGGCGGCTCGAAGATGCCGACGACGATGATGCGGCTCTCGGCCGGGGTACCGAGCCAGAAGGGCTGGGCGATGATCTCGTCGCCGACGGCGAGGCCGAAGACCTGGGACTGCTGGCGCTCGAGGGCGACCTCGATCACGCCGTCGGCGCGGTCGGGCTGGGGCAGCCGGCCGGCGGTGAGCTCGGCGCGCTCTTCGAGGTCCGTCTGCGAGGTGAATGCGCCGTGCAGGCGGTCGGATTCTTCGAGCGTCTGAGCGGCGGGGCGGACGATGTAGCCGCCGGTTCGGAGGGCCGTGGTCTGGCCGACCAGCAGGCTGCCTGAGGCTTCGATCGCCTCACCGGCGAGCACATTCTGGACCTCGCCGACGGATTGTTCGGTGGCGGCGAGGCCGGACTGGATGAAGCGCAGGTCCATCTCGGCGGGGTCGGCGTCGCGGAGCAGCTGGCGCAGGCCGAGGTCGCGGACGGCCTCGATGAAGATCGGCGCGGAGGCGGCGAGGCCGACGGCGAGCAGGGAGCCGGTCAGCAGGACGAGGGAGAGCCGGGGCGCGGACATGACGCGGCGCAGGCCCAGGCGGATGACTTCGGCGACGAGACCACCGCGCATCTCAGTCCTCCCAATCGCGGAGCAGGGACGAAGCATCGCGCGCTTCGACCCAGCGGGCCACGAGCATCACGCCGGCGAGTCCGCAGGCGACGAGCACGGTGATGCCGAGCGCGGCGACGACCCAGTCGACGGAGACGGACATCGGGGGCGCGGCGCGCACGCCCTCGGCGGTGACCTGGAGGAAGCCGAGCAGGGCGCCGGCGACGGCGCGTCCGAGGGCGACGCCGAGGGCGACCCCGATGATGAGCACGAGCACGACTTCGACGGCGGCCTGCAGGCGCATGGAGACGCGTCCGTAGCCCATCGTCTGGAGCAGGGCGAACTCACGGGCGCGGTCCTGGCCGTCGGAGGCGAGGGTGAGGAAGAGCGTGGTGGCGCCCATGACGAGCAGGCCGAAGAATCCGACGACGAAGAGGGCGGCGATGCCGCCGGAGCGGAAGGGGTCGGAGCGGGCCTCATCGAGCGAGCGCTCGGCGTCAAGCACGACGCTGGAGAGGTAGACCTCGTCCATGAGGTCGCGGACGACGCCGCGCATGGCCGCGCTGGAGGTGGTGGCCCAGACTTCGGTGACGGGCAGCACCGCGCGACTGGCGGCGACCACCGAGGCGACGCGGAGCGCGGCGATGTCGGCGATCACGAAGCCGCCCTGGGCGGGGTTGAGGGTGGGGAAGTAGTCGACGACGGCGGTGATCCGGATCGGCACGGCGGCTCCGCCGACGAGGATCGGGACGATGTCGCCGAGCTGCAGGTCGCCGGCGATCAGTGTGGCGCGGTCGAGCGCGGCGCGGACGGGGAGGTTCGGCGACTCGCGGACGATCAGCAGTTCGTCGTTGGCTTCGAGGCCGGTCCAGGCGTAGGCGAGGGCGGCGTCGCCCTGGCGGGCCGCTTCGGGGAGCAGCTCGACGCGGTCGCCGCCGGCGATGCCGATCGCGGAGCGCCAGGGCGCGCCGGTGTCGAACGGTTCGAGTGAGACGAAGCCGTCGTCGGTCTCGATGCGCATGTCGTCGAGCCAGAACGTGCCGGTGGGCGCGCGGACGATCCGGGCCTCGGGGCGCAGAATCAGGGCGGCGAGGCGGAGCGGACGGTCGAGCGGGCGCTGGGCGGTGGAGGCGACGGAGGCGCGGATTTCGGACCACTCGGTGCCGACGGCGCCGAAGAACTTGCGCTCGGTGACGCGTCCGTAGCGGTCGAGCACGCGGGCGTAGAGCTCGAGGTTGGAGTTGCTGGGCTCGGTGCGGGCCCAGACGACCAGCGCGTTCGCGTCGTCGGGGATCGGCTGGCCGGGTGAGCCGGGTTCGCGCTCGATCGCGGCGAGCAGGTCGGGTCCGGACATGCCGAGGTCGACGGCGTCGAGATCGAGCAGCTCCTGCATGCGCTCGGTCTGGACGCCGAGCAGGATCACGCGGCTGCCGCTCTGATCGCCGCCGATGCTGCCGATCCCGCGGTAGGCGGCGGAGGCCGCTTCTACGCCGGCGCGGGAATCGAGCGGCTCGGTGACGCGCCCGACGGCGGAGTTGGAGAGGTTGCCGCCGATCGAGACGCCGCGGACTTCGCTGCCGACGGCGTAGCGGATGCGCTCCTCCTCGGTGTTGCGGATCGTGGCGGAGTAGGTCGCGGAGATCAGGCCGACGGCGGTGATGAAGGCGACGAGCACGATCATCGACATGGCGGCGGCGGGCCGGCGGGCGGCGGTCTGGAAGGCGAGCAGGAACCAGGTGGGCGCGCGGGTGCGGGCCATGGCGAGGGCGATGATGTTGAGCACGCGGGGCGCGACGCGGATCAGCACAAGCGCCGCGCCGAGCAGCAGCAGACCGGGACTGAGCATCAGCAGGGGGTTGATCCCACCCTCCTCGAAGGCGGCGAGGGCTCCCCCGGTGGCCTGGGAGCGGAACTGGAGGAAGAGCACGGCGGCGAGGGCGAGCAGCGCGACATCGAGCCAGGCGCGCTGGATGATGCTGCGGCGTTGGGGTCGCCCGCGCTCGCGCAGGTCATCGACCCGGCGTCGCGCGTCGAACCAGGCGGGCGCGGCGAAGGCGACCCAGGCGGCGAGCGCGCCGCCGAGCGCGAGCAACCAGGCCTCGGTCGTGAGCCGAGTGTCGAGGGCGACGCCGCCGCTGACGCGGGCGACGGCGTCGAGCACGCCGGCGTGGTGCAGGGCGAAGGCGGCTAACGGCGCGCCGAGGACCGCCGCGGGCGCGGCGATCCAGAGGCCGAGCATCGCCTGGGTGGCGGCCTGCTGCCAGGCCCGCGCGCCGCGGGCGGCGAGACGTTCGCGGTCGTCGGCGGTGCGCGCGGCGACGCGGCGTCCGACCAGGGCGACGGCGAAGAGGGCGACGGCGACGAGCTGGAGGCCGGCCAGCAACGACTGGCCGGAGCTGAACTCGGCGCGGCGTTGGAAGTCCTCGAGGACGGGGAGCATGAGGGCCGAGGCGGCGCCGTTCTCGAGCTGGTTCAGCTCCTGCGTGTAGGCCCTGAGCGCCTCGACGACCTGGCCAACGTCGTCACTGTTCATCACGGTGGGATCGAGTCGGGTGCGCATCTGGTGCAGCAACGTGATGCCTGCGGCGCGCTGGGGGAGCGTTCCGAGCAGCACGTCTTGCTCGATGAAGAGCGAGAAGTAGAGGAGCTCAGCCCCGCCCAGGGAGATGTCGCGTTGCAGGTCGAACCAGATGTCGGTGTCGTGGAAGGCGAGCAGGTCGTCGGCGGGCGGCTCGAGCAGGCCGACGATCTCGAGTTCGAGCGCGCCGCCCCATTGGAGCACCGTGCCGACTTCGAAGCCGACGGTTTCGGCCAGCGCAGCACCGGCCATCACGGGTATGGGCGCGTTCGCGTCGACCTCGTCGGCCGTCTGCACGGACCAGCGGCCATCGACGAGCCGGGCGTTGGAGCGCAGCTCTTCGGCGGTCAGCAGGTAGCCGGGCAGCGCCTCTTCGTAGCCGGTGTCGACGCGCAGCCAGCGCATCCCCGCCTGCGGCGTCTCGCTCATCCGGCGGGTCTCGCCGACGATCGGGCCGACGGGCGCCAGATGTGTGGCGCGGGCGCGGGCGGCGACGGCGTCGACTGCGGCGACGTCGGCGCTCGCGGGAGGACGGCGGGAGCGCGAATGATTGGTGTGCTTGACGGCCCTGGGGCTCTGCTCGATCGTCTCGCGCAGTGCGAGGTCAGCGGAGGTCGCGCTGTAGACGATCGGCAGGGAGGAGAGAGCGGCGGCGAAGATCAGGACGGCGCTGGCGATCAGCAGGAGGCGCCAGCCACCGCGCAATTCCCGAATCGCCGCGAGACGCACAAGACCGAACATCGGTCACGCTCCGTGTCGTCGGTTGCGACCGACTGCTTCTGCGAATAATCTCACACCGTAAAGTTCGACCAAGTGAAAGCGTTCCTCGTGACGACACAAACCGAGACCCATTCCGAGACAACCGTGGAGATTGTCGGCAAGAAACTCCGTGTGCTGCAGGACGGCAGCGGCCCGCCCGTGGTGGTGCTGCACCACTCGACTGGCAACCCCGGCTGGATTCCGTTCCACGAGCAGCTGGCCGCGGGGCACGCGGTGAGCGTTCCCGACCTGCCCGGCTTCGGAGGGTCGGAGCGACCCGACTGGGCGCGCTCGGTGCGCGACATGGCGGTGCTGATGCGCCGCGGGATCGCGAAGCTCGAGCTGGGCCCGGTGAACCTCGTGGGTCTGGGCTTCGGCGGCTGGATTGCGGCCGAGATGGCGAGCCAGTCGGACCACGACCTGGCCTCGCTGACGCTGGTCGGCGCGGCCGGCATCCAGCCCGACGAGGGCGAGATCGCGGACGTGATCTTCTACGAGTTCGAGGAGTACGTAAAGCTCGGCTTCACGTCGGACGAGGCGTACGCCGTGGTGTTCGGCGAGGAGGCGGCCTCGGAGCTCAAGGAGCTCTGGGACTTCAGCCGCGAGATGACCGCGCGGGTCACCTGGAAGCCGTGGATGTTCGACCGGCAGCTGCCGCACCTGCTGACCGAGACGAGCGTCCGGACGCTCTTGCTGTGGGGCGAGGACGACCGGGTTGTTCCTGTCGACGTCGGCCGGCGCTACGAAGCGGCGATGCCGAACGCGACGCTGCAGGTGCTGCCGGGCCTCGGCCACCTGTTGGAGCTGGAAGACGCGGAGGCCGCGGTCGCCGCGATTTCCGCCTTCATCGCAGGCGGATAGGGGAATCGAGCGCGGCCGGCGCGCACCGACGCGGCGGCTGGCGCTATTCTGCAGCAGGCCGTCGCCGGGCGCGGGGGACCTGAGACACGTGAGAGGCGTGGGACATGTTTATTGGCTATTTCACCGAACGTCCCTACCAGGACTTTGATTCGGGCTGGGTCGGCTCGACCGGTCGCGAGATCGAAGACCTGGGGATGACGAACGGGGACTACAACCCGAGGATCGGCGCGGATCTGTACAACCGCTACCTCGACGAGAAGGTCTACGCCGAGGAGATGGGCTTCGACGGGCTGATGCTGAACGAGCATCACTCGACGCCGTTCTGCATGGGCGGCGTGATGAACGTCGAGGCGGCGATTCTGGCGCGAATCACCAAGAAGGCGAAGATCGTGCTGCTCGGCAACGTGCTGCCGATCTGGGAAGACCCGCTGTGGTTGGCCGAAGAGCTGGCCGAGATCGACATGATCTCGCGCGGGCGGCTGGTCACCGGCTGGGTGCGCGGCACCGGCCGCGAGAGCGTGGCGCACAACTCGCAGGCGCCGTTCAACTGGGAGCGCTTCCAGGAAGCGCACGACTTCGTCGTCAAGGCGTGGTCGACACCGGGCCCGTTCCGCTGGGAGGGCGAGCACTACCAGTACCGCTACGTGAATCCGTGGGCGCGCCCCTACCAGACGCCGCACCCGCAGATCTGGATCCCCGGCGTGATGTCGCGGAACACCGTCAAGTGGTGCGCCGAGCACCGCTACCCGTACGTCATGCTCGCGACTGAGATCGAGCCGACCAAGAAGTCCTTCGAGTACTACGACGAGGTCGCGCGCGAGAACGGCTACGAAGCCTCGACCGAGCACCACGGCTACCTGTTCAAGGTCCACGTTGACGAGACCGAAGAGCTGGCCGAGGAAGCCGGCCGCAAGTACATCGCCGGCCCCGCGAACCCGTTCCTCGAGGGGAACCAGGGCAGCGTCCGCTCCAACCTGCAGAACCTGCCCGGTCTGACCAGCCGCACCGCGCTGCTGCCGACCGTGCAGTCGTTCGCCGCGGCGGCAGCGCGCGGTCGCCAGCAGGCGCACGAGGTTGCCACCGGCGAACAGGAAGGCGAAGTCGACAAGGTCGATTCCGACGCCTTCGGCACCTACGAGGAGCAGATCAACAAGTACTCGATCATCACGGGAACCCCGCAGACGGTCATCCCCAAGATCCGCCACGTGCTCGAAGAGCTGCGCCCCGGCAACATCTTCTTCTGGGACGGCGACGGCGCGATGAACCACGAGGACGCCATGCGCTCGTTGAAGCTGTTCGGCGAGGAAGTCATCCCAGCCGTCCGCGAGATGGCCAAGGATCTCGACCTCAAGGGCGCCTTTGATGTCGACACCCAGACCGGAGCGCCGCTCCTGGGCGGCTAGTGCCTTCGGCGCGCTGCCGACGCTGCTCAGGCGGCATGCTTACCCCCCTCGTCTCGCCTCCTTCACTGGTCGAGGCGAGTTCAGAGGGGGGTGATCCATGTCAGCTTGAGAGTTGTGCGATCAAGGTGGAGCCGGCGGCATGCGTAGCACCACCGGTTGCTCACGCGCCGCTTCATTAGTTCACGTGGCCCTGGCTGCGCTCGCCACGGCTTGCAGTGGTGAGTCTCCGAAGGTTCGGCGACGATTTCGAGGGCGCGTTGTCTGTGGAGTCAGCGACCGTGTCGTGGGTCGATGACGACGGCGGCGTTGGCACGGCGGCCTGGGACATCGACAACGGCTGGCTGGATCCGCCATCGGCGAGTGAGAATCTGCGATTCATCGATGCCCTGCGCAGTTCGGATGAGTTGAGCGTCACCGTGGAGGCGGGCGACGCTTCGCTGATCGAGATCAGGCTGCAGGGCGTAGCGCTGTTGGCCAAGCCGTTGGGTCCCGAGTTCGACACTTGCCTGCGGGAGTACGCTGACCACAATGGCTGATGGATCCGATGCGTCGGTAATCGTGATCGGCGGAGGCCCAGGCGGTTCGACCGCCGCCACACTCCTTGCCCGACAGGGATTCGGGGTCACCCTCTTCGAGCGCGAAGTCTTCCCCCGTGAACACGTCGGCGAGTCGCTGCTGCCCGCCTCAATCCCGATTCTTAAGAGCCTCGGCGTGATTGACGAGATCGAAGCCGCCGGATTTACGCGCAAGTACGGCGCCACCATGGTCTGGGGCCGCGACCCGGAACCCTGGTCCTGGCACTTCGCCGAGACCAACGCCAGCTATCCCCACGCCTACCAGGTCTGGCGACCGACATTCGACCAGATGCTGCTCCGCAATGCGGCCAGGAACGGCGTTGAGGTGCATGAGGGCAGTCGCGTCGTTGATGTCGCGTTTGAAGCTGGCAAGCCGTCGACCGTGACTGTCGAATCCGCAAGCGGGGACTCGGGGACGCTGCAAGCCGACTGGATCGTCGACGCCAGCGGGCAGAACGGATTTCTTGCGCGACGGCTCGATCTGCGCACGCATGACGAGTTCTTCCGCAACCTGGCCGTCTACAGCTACTACCGGGGCGCCGAGCGCTTGCCCGAGCCCGACGCCGGCAACATCTTCATCGAGGCGTTCGAGCATGGCTGGACGTGGGCGATCCCGCTGCCCGACGACGTGATGTCGGTGGGGGTGGTGGTCGACGCGGCCTGGGGCGCGGAGCGGCTCGGCGAGGCGTCGCCGCAGGCGTTTCTGGACGCTCAGGTTGGCCGCACGAACTACACGCGCGAGATGCTGGCGTCGTCGGAGGTGGTTGACGAGGCGCGGGTCGTGCGCGACTGGTCGTACGTCTCGCAGCGGCTGGTCGGTGACGGCTACATCCTGGTCGGGGACGCGGCGTGTTTCGTCGACCCGCTCTTCTCGTCGGGCGTGCATCTGGCGCTGTCGTCGGCAGTGCTGGCGTCGGCGTACGTGACGAGCGCGTTGCGGACGCCGGAGCTGCGCGAGCCGGCGGCCGAGGTCTACACGCAGCTCTACATGCAGCAGTACCACCAGTTTCGCGAGATGGCGGCGCTGTTCTACGCGAGCAATCGCAGCGCCGACTCGTACTTCTGGGAGGCGCGACGGATTGTCGGCGGTGACGACGCGGCGACGGCGCGGGAGGCGTTTATCGCCGCGGTGGCGGGCCAGCCGCCGCAGGGCTACGAGCGGGTCGTGCTGGAGCGAGGCGAAGCTCCGGCGGACTTCGTGCAGGGTGTGGCGGAGGTCGAGCAGGAGCGGGAGCAGCGGGCCAGCGCGGTGGCGGGACTGATTGACGCTGAGCGGCCGGAGTGGAGCTCGCTGCTGGACCTCGTGCCGACGCTGGCGGAGGGGGTCGGGCTGGAGCGCAAGCCGGTGGTGGGCGCGGGGGAGTTCGAGTGGGGCGCGGTGGTGAGCTCGCCAAGGCGTCCGCAGGGTGCGCCGATCAGCCTGGTGGTGACGCGACTGGTGCAGGGCATCGACGGCGAGCACACGTCGCGTGAGGTGATCGACGAGATGCTCGAGCGAGTCCCGGCGGAGCAGCGCGAGCAGTTGCTGCCGGGGCTGCTGAGCGCGCTGCGGGTGCTGTACGTGGACGGGATGATCGCCCGATTCAGCGCGCGCTGACGGGCTTGCCTAGACTTGCCAGAGCGCGCGTACGCCCGTTTGTGTGCGCGAGCGAGGGAGGCGGGACCGCGATGGCCGCAGCAGAGGGACGAATCGAGCAGCTCAGCGTGTCGCCCGGCGGCGTGCCCAAGCGGGCGGTGCCGGAGGCGATCGTCAATGCGTTCGGGCTGACGCGCGACCGCCAGCGCGACCGTCGCCACCACGGGGGACGCGAGCGGGCGGTGTGTCTGTGGTCGGCGGAGGTGATTGATGCGCTGCGCGCCCACGGGGACGTGATCCAGGCGGGCGCGGCGGGCGAGAACGTGACGGTGCGGGGCCTGGACTGGCGCAAGATCGTGCCGGGCGCGCGGCTGCAGCTGGGCGACCAGGTGATCGTCGAGGTGACCGCGTACGCGGCGCCCTGCAAGACGATCGCGCACTGCTTCCGCGAGGGTGATTTCAACGTGATCAATCAGCAGGTGGCGCCGGGGCGCAGCCGGGTCTACGCGCGGGTCGCGCGTGAAGGCGTGATGCGACCGGGCGACCGGGTGCTGTTGGAGGCGGACGACGCGGGCGATCGGGCGGCGAGGGTGCAGCCTCGGACGCTGCGCTGGAAGCCGCCTGCTGAATAGACGCGCGCTGGTGCTAGAGTTGCGGCTGCCGCCCGCTCAAGTGGGCGGTGATCGTGCAATGATCGTGCAGTGTTGTGAGGGGTAAGCGACATGGCGGCAGACGCACGGGCTCGACAGGCTCAACTGATCGCACGGCGCTACCCGCGGCGCGCGACGCTGCGCGGAGGACGTGAGATCGACGTGCGGCTGATGGCGCCGACGGACAGGCCGCGCTTCCTCTCATTTGCGCGCGGGCTGTCGCACGACGACCTGATGTATCTGCCGTGGGATATCACCAACGAGCACGTGGTCGACGAATGGCTGGGCAATATCGCCGCGAACCAGACGACGACGGTGCTGGCGATCGAAGGCGACGCGGTGCTCGGTGAGGCCTCGCTGGTGCGCAACGAAGCGGGCTGGAGCGAGCACATCGGCGAGATCCGGGTGACGGTCAACAGCCAGATTCGCGGCCAGGGGCTGGGGCGATTCATGGCTGAGGAGATCTTCGCGATCGCCGACAGCATGGGCCTGGAGCGGCTCTCGGCGCGGATGACGTTCGACCAGCAGGGCGCGCAGGCCGTGTTCACGAGCCTGGGCTTCGAGCCGGTGGCGACGCTGCCGGGTTGGGTGACCGACCGCACGGGACGGATGCGTGACCTGGTAGTGATGGCGTACGACCTGCGGGCGCGTGGGGCTCCGGCCCCATCAGATCGCTAGGTCCGGCGGACCACACCAACGTTTGCTTCGATTTCCCCTATTCTGGCTGCGCGTCGCGCGATTTGCGGCGCAGCCACACGACAGGATGACCCATGACGACGCTGACCGACGCCCAGACCGCGCTGCACCAGCGCGGCCTCGAACACCTCTGGATTCCCACGCAGTCGTACGCCGACCTCACGGCGGACGACGGCCTGCTGGTGATTCGCAAGGGCCACGGGATCTATCTGGAGGACGATCAAGGCCGCGAGTACATCGACGCGATGTCGGGGCTGTGGCTGGTGGCCGTGGGCCACGGCCGCGAGGAGCTGGCCGATATCGCGCACCGGCAGATGTCGGAGCTCGCCTACCAGAACACGTTCGCGTACGCGAACGAGCCGGCGGTTGAGCTGGCGGGGAAGCTGGCCGAGCTGACGCCCGCGCGGCTGCGCAAGACGGTGTTCGTGAACGGCGGTTCGGAGGCGGTGGAGACGGCGCTGCGCGTCGCGAAGCACTACCACCACCTGCGCGGCAACTCGAAGAAGTTCAAGACGATCTCGCGGATCGGCTCGTATCACGGGATGACGGCCGGCGCGATGAGCGTTAACGCGGCGATCTACGCCAACCGCGTGCCCTATGAGCCGCTGATGCCGGGTTCGCTGCACGTCCCGGGCGTGAACTGCGACCGCTGCCCCTACGAGAAGACCTACCCGGAGTGCGACGTGTTCTGCGCGCGCACGATTGAGGATCAGATTCGGGCGCAGGGCCCGGACACGATCTCGGCGATGATCGCCGAGCCGATCTCGACGGCGAACGGGTCCTATGTGCCGGCGCCGGCATACTGGCGGACGCTGCGCGAGCTGTGCGACAAGTACGACATCGTGCTGATCGCCGACGAGGTGATCAACGGCTTCGGTCGGACCGGCAAGTGGTTCGGGATGAACCACTTCGATGTTGAGCCGGACATCATGACGTTTGCGAAGCAGCTCTCGTCGGGCTACTCGCCGATCGCGGCGACGATCGTTTCGGATCAGATCGCGCAGACGTTTGAGGACGCCGGCTCGGACGGCACGATCGGCGGCATCACCTGGGGTGCAAACCCGGTGTCGACCGCGGTGGCGCTGGGCAACCTGGCGATCATCGAGCGTGAGGGTCTGGTCGAGAACAGCGCGCGGGTCGGCGAGCACGTGCGCTCGCGGCTGGTCGGGCTGAAGGAGGAGCACCGCACGGTGCACCAGACGCGCGGCACCGGCCTGATGCAGGTGGTCGAGCTGAAGAAGAACCCCGCGACCGGCGAGGACTTCGAGGAGTCGGACCAGGTCTCGCAGCGGGTCACGCAGTATCTGCGCGACGAGGGCGTGCTGGCGCGCGCCGGGACGAGCATCCCCTACGCGCCGCCGCTGTCGATCAACCTCGAGGAGGCCGACGAACTGGTCGACCGGATCTCGCGGGCGATCGGTCGGCTGGAGACGGAGCTGGGGCTGTAGGGGCCGTCGCCCTACCTGCCTACCTGTGGGGGCGCCTGATGTAGGCGCCCCTCCGGCGCTCGAAGGGATTTGGCCTGCGAGGGTCGGATGGGCAGCCACGAGGGCTGCCCCTACAGGGAAGGGGGAGATCGGCGAAGGACGAATTGATAACGCTAGGCATCCTCTGAACAAGTCGGATCCTCTCTCCCCCCGCAAAGCGGGGGGAGATGCCGAAGGCAGAGGGGGGCTCGGTCCCGACTCACCAAGGTGGCTGTATCCGGCCACGCGGGGGAGCCCCCCTCTGTCACTCCGTGACATCTCCCCCCGCAGAGCGGGGGGAGAGGGGATTCGACTCAGTCAGAGGATTCTTAGCGGGCGTTGAAGAGGGAGGTTGAGGCGGCGGCGCCGTAAGGGCCGATGGTGTCGTGGAGGGTGGCTTGGGCGACGGCGATGCCGTCGTTGGCGTGGCGGGTGGTGACGCTGATGCAGTGCCACTCGCCGACGGGCGGGCGGTGTAGTTGCAGCGTGATGTCGGCGTTTACATAAGCGGATGCGCCGTCGCCCATGTTGGCGAAGGGGCTGACGAAGTCGGCGATCGACGCCGCGCGCACGGCGGGGGTCGGTTCGACGTCCTCAAGGACCGAGGCGTCGGCGTGGATCCAGACTTCGGGGGGCTCGGCGCCGCCGGGGTCGCGGTGGAAGCGCATGTCGAGCGTGCCGGGGTAGGAGACCCAACGATTGCCGCGGCGGTCGAGCAGGTGCTGGGGCAGCGAGTCGGGCGTGGGCGGCGGCGGCAGCGGGTGGTACTGGGGACCGTCGCCGTGCGCGGGCGGATCGCGGCGCAGGCAGAGCGCGGTGGCGTAGGTGAGCGGCCTGGCGTCGACCTCGATGGTCAGGCGGTAGACGGCGACGCGGCGGCCTTCGCGCGATCGTTCGAGGATGACGTTGAGCGGCGCGAACGGGACGGGGCGGCAGAGGTCGACGGTGACGCGGGCGAGCTCGAGGCCGGCCGGCCGCTCCTGTTCGACGACATGCGCGAGCAGGGCCGCGACGGGCGAGCCGTGCAACGCGTCGGGCGACCAGGGGCCGCGGGAGCGTTCGGTCGGGAGGTAGCGTCCCGCTTCGAGGCGGAAGAGGGCCTCGCTCATCGGGGCATCGCGAGCGTGCGGCCGAGCGCTACTGAATCGGCGAACGCGGGGTGGCGTTGAGGCGGGTCACGACGATCCCCTCGCGGTTCATCATCGCACCGACGGACGGCGCGATTTCGTCGCGCCAGTAGTCGCTGTTATAGACGGCGTCGTAGAGCTGCTCGCGCTCTTCCTCGGAGCCGAAGCGGCGAAGCCAGATGTACGTGTCGTCGTCTTCTTCGGCGACGAAGGAGCCGAGGATGACCATGCCCTGCTGGACCTGGAAGGGGATGATCTTCCGTTCCATCAGTTCGACGAAGGCGTCGCGGTGGCCGGGCTCGATCTTGTATTGGCGTAGCTCGAACAGCATTATTCGGCCTCTCCGTTGGAGACTGATTCGCTTGCGGACGCGTCTGATTCGGCAGCGGCCGCTTCGGCTTGCGCTTCGGCGGCGGGCTGGCGCCCGCGCGGGCGGACGCGCCGCCAGCGATTGCGGCCGATGTTCTTGACCGATCCGCGGTCCTGGAGTCGATTAAGGGTCGACTGGAGCACGTTGCGGGCGTTGCCGCCGGGCGTGCTGCCCTCGGCGGCGAGATGGTCAAGGATGTCGGAGGCGTGAAGCGCACGCGGGTGGTTTGAGTCGAGGAAGTCCTCGATAGCGGCGCTGATCGTGCCCGGTCGGCTCTGTGCGGCGCGGCGGCGGCGGCCGTTTGTCGGTGGCGTCTTATCGGCAGCGGCGGTCGGAGCAGGCTGGGCGGCCTGAGCGGGTTGGCGGCCGCGGCGACGCCGGGGCGCCGGCGGGGGAGCGGCGCCGGGCAGCGCCGCGAGGGCGATGTCCAGCTGGGCCACGTCGCCCTGCAATTTCTCGATCTCGGCCTGGATGTCGTTTCGCGCAGCCTGGAGCTGCACCCGCGCTTGTTCGATCGGACTACCGTCGGGCATGGTTGACGACCCTTCCTCGATATGTCCCTAGTTATAGCATACCTGGGTACTCATGCGTATCGCTGCCCAATGCTACGTGGTCTCGAACGGCGTGCGTTAATCCTGCGTGTACAAGTGCAGTGAGCGCTGCTTCGATCTCGTCGATCGGACGCCCGCTCTCGGTCGCGACCGTGCGCAGCAGGTCCTTGCGGTCGAGTGGCGCGTCGATCTGGCGCAATACGTGCATCAACATGCCGCGCAGCTCGCGCTGCGAGCCGCTGAAGGGCGGCTGAGCGCGCAGCGGTTCAGCGCGTTCGCCGGCGGCGAAGCGCGGCCGGGCCGCGCACAGATGCGCGAGCGGGCAGTCGTGGCAGCGTGGGCGCGGCCCGCAGACGGCGCCGCCGAAGTCCATGACGGCTGGATTCCAGCGCTCGGCTTCGCCGCGCGGCAGGAGGCGCTCGGAGATGCGTCGGATCTCGGCGGCGCTTGATTCGCGCGCGGGCTGCAGGTCGCCGAGGACGAGGCGGCCGAAGAGTCGGGTCACGTTCGTATCGACGGCGGCCGAGTCGATCCCGAACCCGAAGGCGAGCACGATCGCTGCGGTGAACGGGCCGACGCCAGGCAGGGCGAGGAGCGCGGCTTCGTCGTGCGGGAGTGCGCCGTCGTGCCCGGCGACGCACTGCTGCGCGGCGCGGCGCAGGTAGAGGGCGCGCTTGGGATAGCCGCCGCGGCCCCAGACGCGCAGGGCCTCGGCGTCCGATGCGCGGGCCGCGTGTTGCGGCGTGGGGAAGCTGGCCATCCAGCGTTCCCAGAGCGGGAGGACGCGTGACATCTGGGTCTGTTGCGAGCAGACGGCGGCGACGAGCGCCGCCCAGGGGTCGCGCGCGCTGCGCCAGGGGAAGGGCTGTTGGTGCTCGTCGTACCAGTGCAGCAGCCGGCGACGGATCGCTCCGACGCGCTGCGGCGTCAGCGAATCGGCCGTGGGTTCGCTCATTGCGTGGGGTGAGGCGTCGGGTGAGGCATCAGGTGAGGCGTCAGGTGAGCGCGCACATGTCGTCGTAGTAGTCGCGACCGACGGGGGTGACGTAGACGCGGAAGAGGCCTGCACCGGCTTTGGTCATGTCGACCAGGCCGAGCTGGGCGAGCCTGGCCAGGATGTCGGGGTGGTAGCCGCGGCGGCGGAGTGCGGGCTGGAAGGCGAGGCCGGCGTCGCCGACCGCGTCGGCGACGAGGACGCGCGATTCGGCGGGATCGTCCTGCAGGTCGAGGATGTCTTCGAGCATGGCGCAGTGGTACTCGTTGAGGCGTGCGTGGCGGAACTGGATCATCAGTGCTCGCCTTCTCCGGCTAGGCGGCGGCGGACGAACTGATGCACGTCGCGCGCGATTTCCACGGCGCGCTGTGAATCGACGCCATCGTAGGCGTCGTGCGGCACGCCGCCGGGCAGCGCGGAGGGGTAGCGCGCGCCGAGGAAGTGCTTGTCGAGCAGCAGCGCGACGGACTTGATCACGTCGAACGAGGGGTCGAGCGCCATCGCGTCCTCGCAGAGGTCGGCGAGCGCGTTGCCCCAGACGCGTTCGGCGCCGCGGGCGATCAGGTAGGCGGTGACGGACTTTTCGGCGGCCTGCTGGGCGAGGAAGCAGGCGACGGCGTGGAAGTCGCCGCCGCGACAGTGGTCGGCGGCGTCGAGATCGAGCTCGGCCTGACGCAGCCAGCGCGCGGTTTCGGGGCCGTAGTCGGCGGCTGCGTCAGACATCGATCGGGTCGCCCAACGCCACGGCGCGACGGATGTGCAGGTCGGAGTGCTGGCAGCGCTCGAACTCGTCGGGTGTGTAGACGAGGAAATGCACGCCGACGCGGGGCCGCAGGTGGGTGGAGAAGAAGTCGGCGCGGCGGTGGTAGGGCTGGTCCATGTCTTTGACGATGATCAGCTCAAGCTCGGAGTCGGGCTGCACGGTGTCGGCGGCGAGGTCGCCGGAGAGCCAGAAGCGTTCGGCGCCGAGCATGCGCAGCTCACCAGCGATCCGCAGGAACTCGGACTCCAGGAGGTCACGCCGATGCTGCGAGAAGCCGAAGAGCATCGGCATCGGACGCGCCCGCAGCCTACGGCGGGGCTACGTCGTCGAGAGGGTCGGCGCGACGGGCTCGGGCATGATCTCGGTCTCGCTCAGCGGGTAGGCCTCCTTCTGGAAGACCTGGACGCGGTGCGAGCCGAAATCACCGATGTAGAGCTTGTCGCCGTCGATCGTCAGGCCCTGCGGGTGGCGCAGGTTCTGAATTGGGTCGATCGAGGTCATCTCGCGCAGCCGCAGCGTCTTCTGGTTGGCCATGATGTAGGAGCGGCCCATCTTGGACAGCGTGGCCTGGCCGGTGAACTGCTGAACGTAGCGGCCGGTCTTGTCGAAGAGCAGCACGCGGTTGCGGTCGCGGTCGGCGACGTAGACATCGCCATGCTGATCGACCTGGATGCCAGTGGGGCGCGCGAATTCGACGCCGATCGTTCCGTGGCCGTCGATCGTCATCAGCTGCTCGCCGGAAGTGGTGAGCTTCTGGATGCGGTCGTTGCGCCAGTCGCTGATGTAGATGTCGCCCTCGGAATCGACGGCGACGCCCCAGGGCATGTTGAACTCGCCGGGGCCCTCGCCGAAGCCACCGAAGCCGCCGAGGTACTCACCGTCCTTGGTGAAGTGCTGGACGCGGTGGTTGAGGGTGTCGACGAGCCAGAGGTTGCCATCGCCGTCGTAGGCCATGCCGGAGGGACGGTCCAGCTGGCCGGCTTCGGAGCCGTGCTCGCCCCACTGACCGAGCTTCTCGCCGTCGGACGAGTAGGTGGTGACGTTGTGGGTCGCCTCGTCGAGCACGAGCAGGTTGCCGCTCTCGGGGTCGCGCAGCAGCGCGACGGGCCAGGTCAGGCCGGTGTCGGCCAACGTGCCGAGGTCGTCGTCATCCATGGAGACCATGCGGATGAAGCCGCCGACGCTGAGTTCGCTGCGGCCGATCGTGTAGATGCGGTCGTCGCCGATCGCGATGTCGACCGGATAGGTGGTGACGCGTCGCATCCCGAGGACGCGAACGTAGGGGAAGCCGGCGCGCAACAGCGCGTGTGGGAATGGCATGGCGGGACCTGTTTTCTTGCTCTCGTGCTCCCGGGCTGATGCGGCGGGGGGCGCTAGTTGGCGACCAGCGTCTGCTTGAACGGGTGCACCTGCTCGTAGTCGCCAACGACGATGTCGTGCGCGTCCTGGCCCATCCACTGGTCGGCCATGGTGCCGAAGACACCGCGGAAGTCGATGGTGTGCTCGAGGTCTTCGCCCTTGGCCCAGTTCTTGGGGTCGAGCGAGGGGTACTCGGAGTAGAGCCCGCCCTCGACGTTCTCGCCGATGATGAAGTAGCCGCCGGCGGAGCCGTGGTCGGTGCCGGAGGCGTTGTCGCGCATGCGGCGCCCGAACTCGGTGAAGACGAGGATCGCGACCTCTTCAGCCGCGTCGTGCTCGCGCAGGTCGGTCATGAAGTCGGCCAGCGCGCTGGTCGCGTCGCGCAGCAGCCCGGGGTGCTGCTGCGGCTGGTGCGAGTGCGTGTCCCAGCCAACGTGGTTGGTGTAGAAGATGCGGGTGCCGACGCCGGCGGTGTGGATGCGGGCGACATCACGCAGGGCTTTGGCGATCGGGTTGGAGCCGTACTCGACGGAGGACGCGTACTTGCCGGGGACCTCGGCGAGGATGTCGGCGCCGGCGAGCGAGTCGATCCCGGTCTGACGCAGATAGTCCATGACCATCCCGGCGCCGATCGCGGGGGTGTACATGCGCTTGAAGATCTCGAGGTCGCGGTTGCGCTCCTCTTCGACCTCGTTGTCGGTCATCAGGCCGTAGGTGTCGAGGTCGCCGACGGAGGTGGCGGTGACGCCGGGGGCGACCATCGCCCGGGGCAGGCCGCGGCCGATGTTGACAGCGGTCAGCGGGCGCTCGCAGTCGGGGTCGAGCCGCTGGGTGAGCTTGGCGACCCAGCCCTCGGTGGAGATGCGGTGGGGCTCGCAGGTGTGGATGATGTCCATGCCGCGGAAGTGCGAGCGTGAGGAGTCGGGGTAGCCGACGCCCTGGACCACGGCGACATCGCCGTTGTCGTAGAGCTCCTTGAGGCGGCTGGCGGCGGGGTTGAAGCCGAGTTCGCCGTTGATCGGCAGGACTTGATCCTCGGGGACGTTGACCAGTGGCCGGGAGTCGTAGTACTGGCCCTGGGTGAAGGGGACGAGGGTGTTCATGAAGTCGTTGCCGCCGGAAAGCTGGACGACGACCAGGACAGGGTCTTTACCGTTGCTGCTCATTCGTTGGGTCCCTTCGGATGCGCTGGCTGTGCGCTGCGTGTCGCTGGTGTGGTTGAGGCTGCGGGTTTAGGCGAACTGGTACTCCGGGGAGGCGAGCACGAGGCGGAGCGTCTGGGCGACGCGCTTGGCGCTCGCTTCGCGGCCTTCCTGGCTGTCGAAGGCGAGGTCGCCGTCGGCCTGGGCGGCCTCGACGAGCGCGGAACGGGTGGAATCGCTGACGACCATCGGGCCGGCGTATTCGAGCGTCGCGTCGACCAGCTGGTCGGGCGTGGCGCTGTCGCCGGCGGCTTCGGCGAGGCGGTTGGTGAGCGCCTGCACGCCGGGCGTGGCGGGGTCGGAGACGAGCTTGGAGGCGAAGTTGATCCGCTCCATGAGGGTGCCGCCGTCGATCCATTCCTTGCCGGTGTGCCAGCCCTCAACGCTGGGCGGGTCCATCAGGAACTGGCCCATCGCGCCCATCTGGTAGTGGAGCGACCACATGGTGGGCTCAGGCATCGTGAGCGATCCGGCGAGCTTGTAGGCGCCGGCGACCCATTCGGCGGGTGACTTGACGCGCTCGAAGCGTGCGGCCTTGAAGAAGTCGGAGTTGAGCAGCTCGCGCATGACTGCGCGGAGGTCGCCGCCGGACTCTAGGAACATGCTCTGCAAGCGCCCGACGGCGTCGGGGTCGCGCGGCTCCTGGACGCTCCAGGCGGAGACGCCGGGCTCGTCGGCGACGAAGAAGTTGTAGAGGTGGCGGCCGATGAAATTCCCGGTCGCGGGCTGCTGGACGATGATGTCGATGATGTCACCGCCGTCGAGGTTGCCGGTGTGTCCGAGGAATGCCTTCTCGGAGTCGTCGTGCAGGTCCTCGCGGAAGATGAAGTGGGCTGCGTAGCCGCCGTGCGGGTAGAGCGGCAGGGGCTGCTCGAAGGTCCAGCCGGTGAAGGCGCGGGCCGCGGCCTTGATGTCGTCCTCGGAGTAGTTGCCGACGCCCATCGAGAAGAGCTCAAGCAGCTCCCGGCCGTAGTTCTCGTTGGGCCGCACGTTGAGGTTCTCGCAGTTGTCGAGCCAGGCGATCATCGCCGGATCGCGCGAGAGCTGCAGCAGCAGGTCGCCCATGTTGCTGAGGCCGTACTGGCGGAACATCTCGACCTGGCGCGGCAGTGAAGGGCCGTGCTCGGTCTTGAAGTAGGCCGTGGCGAAGATGTGGTGCCAGAAGAGCGCCATCTTCTCGCGCAGCGGGTGCGCGCTGTTGACCATCCAGTAGATCCAGCGGCCGCTCCAGGGCCAGGAGGTATCCGAGTTGGCCAGGGCGGGCATGTAGCGGAAGATCAGGTCGTCGTCTTCGTCGGGCGCGTGGCCCGGGTTGATCAGCTCTTCGACCAGGTCTTCATAGGGTCGCTCGGCGAGCACGTCGAGTTCCTCGGCGGTCGCGCCGACACCGGCGCGGCGCATCAGGTGCGCCACCAGGCTGCGTTGTTCCTCGGTCGCCATACGATTGCCTCCGCTGCGCAGTGAAAGGGTCTGTCTACTCCGCCAAATATAGGACATGGCGCGAGCGTTTGGCGGCCGCAGGGCGACGAATTGGGCGGGCTGCTCGCTATACTGACCGGCATCCGTGCGAACATCGCGAACATCTGCGCGAGGTCGAGGAGGCATGATGGCTGTGACGGCGTCGATCGACCGCGAAACGGCTGCGATCTACGATCGCTACCGCGAAACCGTGTTGGGCCGCGACAATCATGGGGCGACCGAGATCGCATTCGACTTGATGAAGCGCGGGCGCGGGACGACCGAGATCCTGTCCGAGACGATTCGCGCGCACGCGCCCTACACGCACGTGCCCTATCACCAGCGGATCGACGCGGGGATCGTGCGGTTCGTGAACAATGATCACTGCCTGGGCAGCTCGCGAGCCACGCTGCATCTGCAGAATCTGGTCTCCGAGGACCTGCGCCGGCTGCCGCTGACGCAGACCGTGTGGTACGTGCCGACCGGGCTGGACATCTGGAACCAGCTGCAGGGCCGGATGCCGGGCCACTATTCGCGGCGGACCTACGACCCGGCCAAATACCCCGACGGCCCGATGCCGCTGATGGCTCACTGGGCGCAGCCGGAGCCGGAGCCGTGGACGGGCAGCTACGAAGCGGGACTGAACGAGTGGCTGACGCGCGTGCAGCGTGGGGACGTAGACGGGGAATACGCGCTGTTCCTGGGATTGTGGCAGCAGAAGGAGCGGCGCTCGGAGCTGCTGGCGCAGATGGTCTTCGCGGGCCTGATCGACGTGCAGGACCGGATCTTCTGGAACCGCTCGTACACGACGGGACATAAATCGTTCCGGGCGCGTGCGACGGTCGAGCTGGGCCGGGCGATCGGCTGGGACGACGCGGAGCACGTGCTCTATGCGGGCGTGCCGGACATCGCGGTCGGGCCGCGCTGGTACTCGCTCTACGAGTCGGCCTGCCAGCTGATGATGTACCACCTCGACGAGAAGGCGCCCGATTCCTCGCTGGCGGCGACATCAGCGAGCGGGCGCGACGCTGAGCTGTTCGCAAACGACACGCCGCTCTCGGAGCCGGAGTCTGAGGGCCTGATTCGGGCGATCATCCGTGACCCTGAAGAGGCCTACATCGAAGACCTGACGGCGCTGCTGAAGGCGGGGCGCTCACCGCGTTCGATTCTGGACACGATCCAGATCGCGGCGGCGCGCGTCGTGCTGGAATGCGGCGAGCCGGCCAACTTCTCGATGCCGCAGCACGGCTCGCAGTATTGCAACACGCTGGGCTGGTTCTACAAGAACTTCGAGCACCCGCACCGCACCAAGCTGCTCTATGTGGCGGCGAACTTCATCAATCAGTGCGCGCACTGGGTGCGCAACTCGAAGGGCAACCGGACGCGCGGCGCGGCCACGTTCATGGCGGGCTACGCGAAGTCCGAGGAGTTCGACGCGATGCCGCAGGGGCGGCTGCTCGAGAACCTCTCGGAGGCGCTGCTGGCGCTCGACACCGAGCAGAGCGTGGCGTGGACGCAGCGCTATCTGGAGCAGGGCTACCCACGGTCCGCGCTGGTCGAGACGCTGGCGGGCGAGATCGCGAAGCAGGGCAACGATCCACACAATCAGGACATCGGGCTGTGCATGCTGGAAGACTACGGTCGGACCAGCTCCAGCCAGCGAGACACGCTGCTGCTGACAGCGGCGCACCACACAGCCGGCCACATGAAGTACGGCGACCAATACGTGCCCTACCGGCGCTATGCGGAGGCGTTCGGAATGTCGATCGAGGACGGCGCGCTCGGCGAGGCGGACATCGTCGATTCGCTCGCCGATGACGTCGAGGCCGAGCTGCTCGTCGACGAGCTGAGCAAGGTCTAGAGGCCAGATTATTTCAACCACCACCCAGAGATCGGCGCGCGAGATTGCACGCGTCAGACAAGCCGTACCGTCGCGATACGGTGAGGATGCAATGGACCCCAGCCCCCCGTTAGACGACCCGCCGGCCGAGATGATGCAGCTGCGCGACGGGCGGACGCTGTCGTGGGCTGAGTACGGCGATCCCAGTGGGAAGCCGCTGTTCTTCCACCACGGTCTGCCCTCGTCGCGGGTGGCCGCGGCGCCGCTGGCGGGCGCGGCCGCGCGCAAAGGTGTGCGGCTGATCGCGCCTGAGCGGCCCGGGTTCGGCTTCTCCGACCCCAAGCCGGAGCGCACGATCCTCGATTGGCCCGACGACCTGCGCGAGCTGGCCGACTACCTGGAACTGGGGACGTTCTCCGTCTCGGGGATCTCGGCGGGGCTGCCGTACACGCTGGCCTGCGGGCTGAAGATGCCGGAGCGCCTGGACAAGCTCGCGCTGATTTCGGGGCTGGGGCGGATCGACACGCCCGAGACGCTCGAGGGCATGAGCTACGAGTGGCGGTTGATCTACTCGCTGTTCCAGAAGTCGCGGCGGCTCGCGAACATCTGGATGCGGGGCTACGGTCGCGCGGCGCTGCGCCGTCCCGAGCGCGTCGTGGCGCAGCAGATCAAGCGGATGCACGACGTGGACGGTTCAGTGCTGGGGCGAGCCGACGTGACGGCGAACCGAATCGCCGACCTGCGGCAGGCGTTTCGGCAGGGTCCGGTGACGGCGGGCGAGGAGGCGCGGATGCATCTGGAGCCGTGGGGCTTCGAGATCTCCGATGTCGAGACGGACGTCTACATGTGGCAAGGCACGCTCGACGAGAGCCACCCGATCTCGATGGGGCGGACGATCGCGTCGGAGCTGCGCAGTTGCCGGCCGGTGTTCGCGGAGGGCGCGGGGTCGCTGGGCTTCATCCTGTACGCGGACGCGATTTTCGCCGACCTGTGGCCGGAGCGGACGGCGCCGAGCGCGGCGCTCGCGAGCGACGCGGTGCGCCGGCCGGAAGAGGTCGGAGCCGTCAGCCTGGAGATGCTCAGCGAAGCGGCGCGCATCGACCCCTCGCAGTAGCGGTGGCGTGGGGCTGAAGCTGGGCGTGGACTCCGAGCCGGGCGCGGGCGGCCCCGCTCCGTCATTCCTGCGCAGGCAGGAACCCATGCGACCTCCCAACACCCCTTGACGCCTCGGCGCTCTCGACGTTCCACCGATGTATTGAACGCGCGCGCCGGGCGATCAAGCGCCGTTGGACAATCGAAGCCCTCGCGACGCCCTCAGATCGCCTGGATTCCTGCCTGCGCAGGAATGACGGAAGGTTGGGAATGACGGGAGCGCGGGATCACTCTCCCCCCGCAGAGCGGGGGGAGATGCCGAAGGCAGAGGGGGGCTGCGGTGCCGACTCACCGGCGTGGCTGTACCTGGCCAGGCGGCGGCGGGCGAGGAGGCGCGGATGCATCTGGAGCCGTGGGGCTTCGAGATCTCCGATGTCGAGACTGATGTCTACATGTGGCAGGGCACGCTGGACGAGAGTCACCCGATCTCGATGGGGCGGACGATCGCGTCGGAGCTGCGCAGTTGCCGGCCGGTGTTCGCGGAGGGCGCAGGGTCGCTGGGCTTCATCCTGTATGCGGACGCGATCTTCGCCGACCTGTGGCCGGAGCGGACGCCGCCGAGCGCGGCGCTCGCGAGCGACGCGGTGCGCCGGCCGGAAGAGGTCGGAGCCGTCAGCCTGGAGATGCTCAGCGAAGCGGCGCGCATCGACCCCTCGCAGTAGCGATGGCGCCAGGCTGAGGCTGGGGGTGGACTCCGAGTCGGACGCGGGCGGCCCCCCTCCGTCATTCCTGCGCAGGCAGGAATCCACGCGACCTCCCAACGCCCCTTGACGCCGCGGCGCTCTCGACGATCCACCGATGTATCGAACACGAGCGCCGGGCGATCAAGCGCCGTTGGACAATCGAAGCCGTCGCGACGCCCTCAGATCGCCTGGATTCCTGCCTGCGCAGGAATGACGGAAGCGCGGGAGCACTCTCGCCCCGCTCTGCGGGGGGAGATGCCGAAGGCAGAGGGGGGCTGCGGTGCCCACTGCCCCGGCGTGGCTGTATCTGGGCACGAGGTGGCGGCCCCCCTCTGTCACTCCGTGACATCTCCCCCCGCTTTGCGGGGGGAGAGGGGATCAGGTCCCCCCGCTCCGCGGGGGAGAGGGGATCAGGGTTGTTGAGAGGATTCGTGGCCGCGTGGCGCTCGGGGAGCTACCCGCGGGACCAGTTGATCGTGTTTTGGAGGATCTGCTTGTACTCCTCGGTCTCCCAGGTGAAGCGCAGGATGCGGGGCATCTCGCCGTTCTCGCGGGCGTTCTCCTCGACGAATGGCTGCGCGTTGGTCAGCGGTGAGTGGCAGTGACCGAGCGCGATGTAGCAGACGCCGCCTTCGCCGATGCCGCGGGTGAAGCCGAAGACGCGGGTCACGCCGTCGTCCTCGAGCGCGGTGTCTTCCTCGTAGTCGAAGCCGAAGTCGGGGTAGTTGTCGGGGCCGATCGGGGCGGTTAGCAGGATGTCGGTGTTGGGTCGGTCGGTGACCTCGATCATGTATGGCTCGTCGATCACGTCGAACTGCGCCGGCAGGCCTTCGAGGATCGGTGAGTCGACCTGCTTGACGTCGACGGTGAAGCGCTTGATCGGCGGGTGGTTGATGAAGAAGCCGCCGAGCGTGAGGTGGTGGTTCATCTTGACCATCTGGCGGCGGCCTTCGCCCATGCGGGCGGCCTTGCCGCCGGAGGTGCCGTGCAGGCCGACCCAGTGGCCGCCGTTGCCGATCCAATCCTTGAGGATTTCGTTCTGCTCGTCGTCGGCGAACGGGCCGGCGGTGTAGGTGATCAGCACATCGGTGACCTGCAGCCACTTCCACATGTCGGTGAAGTCGTTGCCGGTGGTGGTGCGGGCGTTGCCGTCCTCGTAGAGCATCTCAAGCAGCTTGAGACGGGCGAAGTCCATGTCGTGGCCGCCGTGGGTGCCGGGCGGGAAGCCGCCGGTGACGACGTGAACTCGGGTCGGTGCGGAGGCGGCCATCTTGGGTTCCTTTCGCGACGAGCGCGCATCTCGGCGCATCGCTTCGGTCGATCTGTGGGCTGATGATAGGCGCATGACAGCCGCGTGACAGGCGGCGGGCGGCGGCGCTCGGGAACCGGAGGGAGGTTCGCGTCGTTGTAACGGACAAGGCCGCGCGGGAGATCGGAACAGGAGCCGGTTCTCAGTCGCGGCCCGGGAGGTAGAACGATGACACGAGCGAGCACCGATGCCGGGCGGCGACGCAGGCGCAAGTGGATCGGAGGTCTGGTGGCGCTGATCGCCGCGGCGATGTTGCTGATCGTCGTCGGCGGGTGCGGTCCCGGCGATGACAGCGAGCAGGCGGCCTCGTCCGCCGCGGAGCAGGAACAGGAGCAGGTTGCGGCGCAACGACAGCCGGCGGAGCGTCAGCGACCGGCCCGGCCCGCGCAGCAGGAGCAACAGCAAGCCGCGCAGCAAGCGCAGGCGGCGGTGTACGAGCAACAGCAGGCGATGCAAGAGGAACAGCAGTCCTACGCCGACGAACAGGAGCAGGCGGCTGAACAAGAGCAGTCGTACTCCCAGGCGGAAGCGGAACAGGCCGAGGAGCAGGCCGAGGAGCAGGCCTTGCCCGCGTCAACACGATCCACCAGCTCCGGCTCGTCTTCGAACAGCCAGGCGGCGCCGCGCGACACGACGTTCCGCGACTACCAGCGCGCCGGCTTCGCGGTGGCGTCGGAGGACAACACCTCGACGTTCAGCCTCGATGTGGACCGCACCAGCTACCGGCTGGCGCTGAACTGGGCCGAAGCGGGCTTCGTGATCGATCCCGACTCGGTGCGCGCCGAGGAGTGGATCAACGCCTTCAACTACCGCTACGACCCACCGGCCGGCGAGGACTTTTTCGCGATCACGACCGATCTGACCGATCACCCGCTGGATCGTGACCTGCGGTTGGTGCGCGTCGCGTTCCAGGCCCCGGAGCTGCCCGACGACACGCCCCTGAACGTGACGCTGGTGCTGGATGCATCCGGTTCGATGGCCGACGGCAATCGCGTGGAGATCGCGCGGTCGGCGGCCGAGAGCCTGCGCCGCGGCCTTCGCGATGACGACCGCATCGCCGTCGTTCAGTTCAGCAACAACGTGATTCGGCGTCTCACCGTCGAAGGGACGCGTCCCGACGACCGGGCGGTGCGGAACTCGATCAACGCGCTCAACCCGAACGACAGCACCAACGTGCAGGCGGGGCTCGATCTCGGCGTGGAGCTGGCTGACGAGCTGCGGCGCGAACGGCCGGACGCGTACAACTACGTGATCCTGATGTCGGACGGCGTGGCCAATGTGGACGCGACCGACCCGTTCGGGATCCTGCGCCGGGTCGGCGATCGCGACGACCAGAACCCGCTGCGGTTGATCACGATCGGCGTGGGGATCTCGAACTACAACGACTACCTGCTCGAGCAGCTGGCCCAGTACGGCAACGGCTGGTACCGCTACCTGAGCTCGGTGGACGAAGCGCGCGACACCTTCAGCCGCGACAACTGGCTGGCGCTTTCGCGTCCGTTCGCGGACCAGACGCGCGCCCAGTTGATCTGGGACGCTGACATGGTGGGCGCGTGGCGGATGATCGGCTACGAGAATCGCGTCACCTCCGACGCGTCGTTCACCGAGAACCGGCGCGAGTTCGCGGAGATTCCGGTCGGCGCCGCGACGACGGTCTTTTTCGAGGTCCGCCTGACCGATGAGGCCGAAGCCGCCGATGCCGTCAACCTGGGCACGGTCGAGGTGCGCTGGGTGACCCCGCTGGAACGCGAGCTGCGGTCGCAGCGCGCGGAGATCGGCGGTCGCACCGACGCGCGGATGTCAACGGAGACAGGCGCGCTGTTGCGGCTCGGCTCGCTGGTCGCGCTGGCTGCCGACCGCTACAGCGCCCTGCCGTTCGCGGAGGATCGCGACGGTGCGGGTGTGCGGACCCAGCTCGAAGAGCTCGCCGACGAGGTTGGAAGGCTGGACGGGGAGCTTGGCTCGCAGCAGGCCTTCCGAGACTTCCGCTTCCTGATCGACCACCTGATCGAGGGCCTGCCGGATGACGGCGACAGCGGGTACAGTCGCTAGCGACTGGATCGGCGCGAATCTGAGGCGGCGCGCAGCATGAACGGAAGTTCACGGCTGCGCGCCGCCGCTAGCCTGGCTCGTTGTGAAGTGTGCGGGAGAGGGTGACGAAATGCTCCGATTCAGCGTTGCGCGGCTGCTGATCCTTGGCCTGGTTGGGCTTGCGCTGGCTTCGGTGGCGCTCGCGACGGCGCCGACCGCTGTGGCGCATCCGGGCATCACGACGACGGAGACTTCGATCGATGTCGTCGGGGCGATCACGGCGCGGCGTCTCGATGATGGCCGCGTCGAGTTCGCGTTCAGGCCCAGCGGCGGAGCGCGGATCTTCCCGGAGCAACGGTTCGTTCCGGCCGATGCGGAGTTGAACAGCTGGTTGGCTTCGTCGGACGTGACGCATGTCGACGCCACGCTGGGGCGGATCATCGCGCGGCGGCTGGGCGATGGGTGGATCGAGTTCGGGTTCCGCGTCGAGGGCGGCGACGAGCTGTTGCCGACCCTGCGGTTCATGCCGCCGGCGACGAGCGGCGGGTGGCAGCGCAGCTCGGAGCTGAGCTTCAGCGTGGCGCCGCCCGACCTTGCCCCCGAGTTCTCGGCGACGCTGGGGGATCAATCGTTCAGTACCGGGGACCGGACTGAATTGACGCTGCCGGCGGCGGCGGGCGGCGATGGCGCGCTGAGCTACATGTTGCTGCCGGTCGTGCCCGGCCTCAGCTTCGACGCGCAGCAGCGGCAGCTGGCCGGCACGCCGAGCCGCGCCGGCACCTACCTGATGGTCTACCGGGTGGCCGACGCCGACGGAGACGTCGATGAGCTGCGCTTCATGATCGACGTTGTGTACGGATACGAGGCGTCGGACCTCGCGGACGACGCGATGGAGAGCGATGGGGCGATGGCGATGGAGGACGCCGCTGAGGAGGAGCCGGCGATGGAAGAGGATGCGGCAGTCGACGAGGGACAGTCATCGGACGCGGAAGTCTCAACGGGGAAGGGAGGTTCCGGATCGCCGGTGCGCCCGACCAGGCCGCGCGACACGACCTTCGTTGACAACCCGCGCTCCGGCTTCACGGTCACGGCGGAGGACTCCACGTCGACGTTCAGCCTCGACGTGGATCGCACGTCGTATTTCCTCGCCCTGAACTGGGCCAACGCGAGGTATCGGATCGACCCCGATTCGGTGCGCGCGGAGGAGTGGGTCAACGCCTTCGACTACGGGTACGAGTCGCCGACGAGCGACGATCGGTTCGCGATCACGACCGCGCTCGTGGAGCACCCGACCGCGGCGGGCCTGCATCTGGCGCGAATCGCGTTCCAGGCGCCGGAGCTGCCGGATGACGCGCCGCTGAACGTGACGCTGGTGCTGGACGCTTCGGGCTCGATGGCCTGGGGCAATCGGGTCGAGATCGCGCGCGCGGCGGCGGAGGCGATCCGCGGCGGGCTGCGCGAGGGCGATCAGATCGCCGTGGTGCAGTTCAGCGACAACGTGCTACGGCGGTACACGGTCCGTCCGACGCACCCGGACGATGAACGGGTCACTGCCTCCATCGCGGGCCTGCGGCCGACCTACAGCACGAACGTACAGGCGGGGCTCGACCTCGGCCTGTGGCTGGCCGGGGGGATGCGGCACGAACGACCCGACGCGATCAACTACATCATCCTGATGTCGGACGGCGTCGCCAACGTCGATGCGACCGATCCGTTCGCGATCCTCGAGGCGACGGGCGACCGCGAACCGAGCAATCCGATCCGGCTGATCACCGTGGGCGTGGGGATCGAGAACTACAACGACTACCTGCTGGAGCAGCTGGCGCAGCACGGCAACGGCTGGTACCGCTACCTGGACACGCCTGAACAGGCGCGCCAGACGTTCAGTCGGGCCAACTGGCTGGCGCTCTCGCGTCCGTTCGCCGACCAGACGCGCGCGCAGGTGGAGTGGGACAGCGGCGCCGTCGCGCAGTGGCGACTGGTCGGCTACGAGAACCGAGTCACCTCGGACGAGTCGTTCACGGAGGATCGCAACGAGTTCGCGGAGATCCCGTCCGGCGTCGCGGTGACGGTCTTCTACGAGCTGGAACTGACCGAGGGCACGAGCGCAGAGCAGGCTGACCTGGGCGGCGTCGAGCTGCGCTGGCTGACGCCGCGGAGCGGGGAATCGAACAGCCAGGCGGCGCGAATCTCGGGCGCCGAGGACGGCGATACAAACGTCGTGGCGCGACGGGAGCTGGGCGCGTTGGTCGCGCTGGCCGCCGATCGCTACGGCAGCCTGACATCGGTGGACGACGCCGACGGCGCTGATGTTCGCGCCGAGCTGGAGCGTCTGTCCAAGCAGCTGGACGGGCTGGGGCCGGAGCTTGGCTCGCTCGATGCGTACGGCGACTTCCGCCTGCTCCTGAGCCACCTGATCGCGGGACTTCCCGCGGCGCCGGAGGAGAGCGGCTATCGCCCCTAGCAGGGCGCTGAGAAAATCGGTGCGGTGGCGCTCTCTGCTCTCCCCCCGCTCTGCGGGGGGAGATGCCGAAGGCAGAGGGGGGGGGTCCGCGTCCCAGGCTCAGCAGTGTGGTGGTACCTGGTCAGACGGCGCCGGCCCCCCCTCTGTCACTCCGTGACATCTCCCCCCGCACAGCGGGGGGAGAGAAGGAACGGACGCGGTGACTCTTTTAGCAGCCTGCTAGCGGCCGGGTGGTGGTTGCGGGGGCGGCGGATCGCGATGCTACGCTGCCCGCGCCGCCGCTCAGACCGCTGATTTTGAATGGAATTTGCCGTGCACGTCGTTGACCTGCGCTACTACATCGTTCACCCGACCGCGCCGGACACGGGGCAGCCGGACCGCTACATCGCGGGCAAGAACCTGATCTTCGTGCGGCTCGAGACGGAGGACGGCCTGCACGGTTGGGGCGAGTGCTACACGCAGTCGGACCGCGACGTGCAGATTGGGGCGCATCTGGACCAGCTGAAGCGCTACGTGATCGGCTGGGACGCGCGCAAGATCAAGCCGTTCACCGACGCGATCTACAACGACTTCGGCAATCGCCGCGGGGCGATGGACCTCTACAGCGCGGTCAGTGGGATCGAGCAGGCGCTCTGGGACCTGGCCGGTAAGCGGGCGGGCATGCCGGTGCACGAGCTGCTCGGCGGGGCGCTGCGCTATCGGCTGCGGGTCTACGCCAACGGCTGGGCGCGGATGGACTCGCTGGAGGAGCTGGCGGCGCGCGCGGAGGCGATGGTTGAGCGCGGTTTCACGGCGCTGAAGTTCGACCCGGTGCCGGGTCGCTGGCGCAGCTGGATTACGCGGGAGCAGGAAGAGCTGGCGGTCGAGCGGGTGCGGGTGGTGCGCGAGGCGGTCGGCGACAAGGTGGACGTGCTGATCGAGGTTCACCGCCGGCTGGCGCCGATGCACGCGGTGCGGCTCGCGCGGGCGGTGGAGCAGTACCGGCCGTTCTGGTTCGAGGAGCCGGTCTGGGCCGAGAACGTCACGGCGCTGGCGCAGGCGACGCGGCAGATCAACATCCCGACCGTGACCGGCGAGGAGCTCTATACGAAGTTCGAATTCCGCGAGGTCTTCGAGCAGGGCGCGGTCGACATCATCAATCCGGACGTGGCCAACGTGGGTGGGATTCGCGAGCTGACGGAGATCGCGGCGATGGCGGAGGTCTATTTCGTGGCCGTCGCGCCGCACAACTACAACAGCACGACGGTGGCGCTGGCGTCGACGCTGCAGGCGGCGTCGACGATGCCGAACTTCCTGATCACGGAGTACTTCGTCAACTTCGAGCCGTGGGGCCGGGAGGTCGCGACGCCGCCGTTTGAACTTGAGGACGGCTACCTGCGGGTCCCCAGCACCCCCGGCCTGGGCATCGATCTGGATGAGGCGGCGCTGGCCAACTACCCCGCAGCCGATTTCCCGCAGCGCATCATCGGGGAGTAGGGCGCTGCCGACTCTCTGCCGTTGCTGTATCTGGTCGGAGAGGATCGGGCCCCCCTCTGTCACTCCGTGACATCTCCCCCCGCTTTGCGGGGGGAGAGGGGATTCGGCGTGTTCAGAGGAGTCCTAGATGGCCGCGAGGAGCTTGCGGCGCAGGCTGCGCGGTTTGCTGTGCTCGATGACCAGGTCGGTGGCGGCGTGGAAGGCCATGAAGCTGCGCATTGCGGAGGCGACGCCGGCGATCAGGGCGTCGTCCGGCTGCACCCCGACTTCCAGATACAGGCGCTTGAGGTGCAGCGTGCCGGTGCGACGCTCGAGCTTGGGGTCGAAGCGCCCGACCAGCTCGGCCCCGTGCAGGATGGGCAGACAGAAGTAGCCCCACTCCCGGATCGGCGCTGGCTTGTATGCCTCGAGCGTTTGGCGGAAGCCCCAGAACTGCATGTCACGGCCCTGGGCCCAGAACAGGCTGTCGAACGGCGACAGGAAGGTGGTGTGGCGCGGCGTGATGTCTCCGTCCGCGGCGCGCTCCAGCAGCGGCAGGCTGTCGCGGTGGACGACCTGCTCGGCGACGCTGCCGTCAAGCATTTCGGCGTTCACGCGGACGAGCGTGCCGTCGTTCAGCATGCGCTGCACTAACGGCTTGGCGGGGGTGCGCTTGACGCCGCAGTAGTCGGCCAACTGCGCCGCGGAGCAGACGCCCAGTGAGCGCGCCGACTGGTCGAGCAGCGTCAGGTTCGCCTCTTCCTCGGTTGGAGGCGTGGTGTTGACCCAGCCGGGCAGCACGTGTTCTGTCAGCCCGTAGATACGCTGGAAGTTGACGCGGTTGGCGATGGTCAGCTCGCCAGTGTTGTAGAGGTGCTCAAGCGCGATTTTGGCGGGTTTCCAGTCCCACCATGCGCCGCGTCTGCCGTCGCTGCGCTCGAAGTCGGCGGAGCGCGCCGTGCCGTTCGCGCGCACATGTTCGCGCACGGCGTCCAACAGTGCTCTGTTCGCGGCATCTTCGAGCCATTCGCGGCGGCGCTTGTCCATGGCACGGCGGAGCATCGTGGGCAGCACGTTGCGGTAGAGGGTCAGCGGGATGATGCAGGCGGCATGCATCCAATACTCGAACAGGCGCCGCTCGTTGTGGCTGTCCGTGCCGTTGCCGATGCCGCCATCGCCGAATGCCAGCCGGTCGAGAATCTCGGTATCGTATGCGCCCAGCCTGCTCCAGAGGGCCAGGTATTGGCTGCGGTGCACCACCTGGAGCGTGTCGATCTGGACCCAGCCGATGCGTTCCACCATGTGATAGAGGGCGTCAGCGTCGGGGGCGGTGTTGGGCGGCGGCGTGTCAAGTCCTTGAGCATGCAGCACGACGGCCCGTGCCGCGCTCAACGGATATGGGGCTTGCCTATTCGTCATGCGGTCATGGTAGTCGGGACTTGGGTTTGTCGTCGCTTTCGCACGCGCGCGGCGGCAGCGGTGTGGCTTCCGCCGCCCGCGGTGGCAGCCTCCTTTGAGGTGGGGGAGTAGGCAAGGACCCTTTTGCTGCCGGTCAGCGGTTAGGTGAGCGCCTCGTAGGTGTGCTTCTGGAAGCGTTCGGCGAGGTCGGCGGTGGGGTTGAACTGGTAGAGGAAGACGTGGGTGAAGAACAGGCCGATCAGGTCCTCAGCGGGGTCGACGAAGAACATGGTGCCGGCCGCGCCGCCCCAGCCGTATGTGCCCGGCGAGCCGGGCAGGGCGCCCTTGCCGATCGTCTTCAGCGTGCAATAGCCGTAGCCGAAGCCATAGCCGGGGCCGACGGCGAGGTCGATGTCCCAGTCGCCGATGTGGTTGGCGGTCATCAGCTCGATCGTCTTGCGGCCGAGGATGCGCTGGCCGTCAAGCTCGCCGCCGTTGAGCAGCATCTGGGCGAAGCGGGTGTATCCGGCGGGCGTCATCAGCACGCCGCCGAAGAGGCCGTTGCCGGAGACTTGGCGGCCGAGCGATTCGCGGACCTTCTCGGAGTCCTCCGGGCGTTCGCGCGGAATCAACGCGCCGTCGGGTCCCCAGTGGTGGTTGGTGACGAGCCGCGAGGCGAGCTCGGGCGGGCAGTAGAAGCCGCAGTCCTCGAGCCCCAGAGGCCCAAAGATGCGCTCCTGCAGCAAGGTGTCGAGTGACTGGCCCGTGGCGCGCTCGAGTAGCACGGTCAACACGTCGAAGTCGAAGCCGTACTCCCAGCCGGCGCCGGGCTGGCGGGCGTTGGGCAGCGCGGCGCAGGCGACGACCATGTCCTCGTGCGTCTTGTCGCGGTCGGCCTCGCCCAGGTCGGTGGGCGAGAAGCCGGAGCCTTCCCAGACCTGCGCGAGGAACGGCCAGAGGTTCGCCGGCGTGTTGCCCATGCTGGGCAGCCCGGAGGTCATCGTCATCAGGTCGCGAATGGTGATCTGGCGCTCCATCGGCTCAGTCACGCTGAGCTGCAGCGGGACGCCGCGGACGTGCTGCGAGGCGCTCAGCGGGGCGGCCACCTGGCGGCCCTCGAACTCCGGCAGCCAGTTAGTGATCGGATGGTCGACGAAGAACAGGCCTTCTTCCTGGAGCTGCATGGTCAGCGCCGCGACGACCGGCTTGGTCTGGGAGTACATGCGGAATAGCGAGTCGAGCTGCAGCGGCGTCCGGCGCTCGATGTCGAGGTAGCCATGGGTGCTGGCGTGCGCGACCTGGCCGTGGCGCAGCACGACGGTCACGACGCCGGGGACCTCGCCGCGCTCAACCGCAGCCGCCATCGTGGCGTCGATCCGCGCGAGGCGCGCCGAATCGAATCCCACATCCTCCGGGACCGCAACCGGCAGGCCGGCAAACTCAGACATTCGTCACCTCCTGTTGACCTGCGCAGCAAGATAGTCTCAGCTGGACCGCGCTGGCCGCTGGTACATTAGTGCGAGCGCCGGAAATCGATCGAGACGGAGGGGCGAGTGCAGCGACGCGAACTGAGTCCCGTCGAACCCGGCACGCTCTATTACGGCGACTGTCTGGAAGTGATGGGCGCCTTGGAGCCGGAGACGGTTGATCTGGTCTACCTGGACCCGCCGTTCAACAGCAACGCCACGTACAACATCCTCTTCGGCAAAGGCAACGGCGTGGCCGCGCAGGTGCGGGCCTTTGAGGACACGTGGTCATGGGACCTGCGAGCCGAGCAGCGGACGCAGGAGATCCTCCGCTCGGAGGGGCACCCTGCACGCGCCGCGATCAGCGGCCTGCGGTCGATTCTGGGTGATTGCGGGATGCTCTCGTATCTCACCTACATGGCGGATCGTCTGAACGCCGCGCGCCGGCTGATGAAAACGACCGCGACGATCTATTTGCACAGCGATCCCACGGCATCCCATTATTTGAAGCTTTTGATGGACGCGATCTTCGGTGCGCGGAACTTCCGCAACGAGATCGTGTGGTGCTATTCGGGCGGCGGGGTTCCCAAGAGTGACTTCCCCAGGAAACATGACGTGATCTTCCGATACACCAAATCGGACAGCTACTATTTCGACGGCGATGCGGTCCGCGTGCCCTACGACTCGGACTACGAGGCGACCGTCTTTGCCGGCGCCGACACTCGCGCGCCGGGCAGGACCTACACGCGAAATCCGAAGGGGAAGATCGTGGAGGATTGGTGGCGTGGCATCTCGCGGCCGTACGGCGACGAGCGGCTCGGGTACCCGACGCAGAAGCCGCTGGAGTTGCTCGAACGGATCGTTAAGGCATCCACTCGGACCGGCGACATCGTCCTCGACCCCTTCTGCGGCTGCGGTACCACCATCGCGGCTGCGGCGCGACTGGATCGCGAGTGGGTCGGGATCGACATCTCAGCGACCGCGATCGACATCATCCTCAATGAGCGGCTGCCGAAGCTGGGCGTGACGGCGAAGACCAACGGGATTCCGATGGACCTGGCCGCCGCTCGAGCTCTGCACCGCGACAGCTATTCCGACTTCGAGCGTTGGGCAGTCACACGGGTGCGTGGTCTCGTCCCGAACGAGATCATGGTCGGAGACGGCGGCGTCGACGGACGAGGCCGACTGCTCGCCTCGCCTCGCGATTTCGACTCGACGCTCTTGCTGGCTCAAGTCAAGGGTGGCGTATCCATCTCCGTGAATGACGTGCGCGCATTCTGCAATCGCGTGTCTGCGATGGAAGCGGCCGTCGGGATATTCATCACAATGGACTGGTCGCCGACTCCCGGCGCCCGCGCCGCAGCCGCGGGATTGGGCACGATCGATGTCGGGGCGCGTGAGTTTCCGCGGGTGCAGTTCTGGTCGATCGCCGACTACTTCAACAGCGCGCAACGCCAGCCGCCGGACCTGCCGACGTTGGCTGACCCCTACACAGGCAAGCCGATTCAACGGACTCTGTATGGACGGGAGTAGGGGCGGCCGCTGACGACCGTTCGCCTCCGCTGAAGCTCAGCGGATCGCCGACGTCGCAATGATGACGCGCGTCGCGTAGCCTCCGTGCTCGGGGAGGTTCGGCATGGCAGACAACGGGTTTGACCAGGGGATTCGGGACGCGGTTTGTGTGATTGGGGTGGGCGAGACGGAGTACACGAAGCACGGGCAGATTGGGCGGCCGGAGTTTCAGCTGGCGATCGAGGCGATCCTGGCGGCCTGCGCGGATGCGGGGCTGGATCCGCGGCAGATTGACGGATTCTCGTCGTACTCGGGCGACCGCAACGACCCGAATCGGCTCTCGACGGCGCTCGACCTTCCGTACTACGGCTTCGCGAGCATGGTCTACGGCGGTGGTGGGGGCGGTGTCTGCGCGGCGATTGGGAACGCGGCGGCGGGCATTTATGCGGGCTACGCGCGGTTCGTCGTGGTCTATCGGGCGTTGGCGCAGGGCGAGTTCGGGCGCTTCGGGCTGAACCGTCGGGCGGGGCGGCTGCGCGGGCCGTACGCGTTCAACGTGCCGCAAGGGCTGATGTCGCCGGCGCAATATCTGGCGATGCGGACTCGTCGTCATATGCACGAGTACGGCACGACCTCGGCGCAGCTCGGGCAGATCGCGGTGGCGGCGAACAAGCACGCGCAGCGCAATCCGCGGGCGGTGATGAACGGGCGGCCGATCACGCTGGAGGACCACCAGAATTCGCGGATGATCGCCGATCCGTTTCGGCTGTACGACTGCTGCCTGGAGACGGATGGCGCGGCGGCGATGATCGTGGCGCCGGCGTCGGTCGCGCGCGATTTCCCGAACAAGCCGGTCTATCTGGCCGGCTCGGTGCAGGGCTCGGGTCATCGGCAGCTCGGTGTGGTGGACGGATTCTGGCATCCCGACTTCGTGGGCTCGAACTACAGCACGATGGTGGATCGGCTCTACGCGGCAGCGGGGATGGGGCCGGAGGAGATCGACTGCGCGCAGCTCTACGAGAACTTCACCGGTCAGGTGCTGACGACGATCGAGGACCATAAGTTCTGCGAGCGCGGCGAGGGTGGGCCGTTCGTTGAGGGCGGGCGTCTGGAGCACATCGACGTGGCCGACCCGGGCGCGCCGCACGCCGGGGAGTTTCCGATCAACACCAGCGGCGGGAATCTGGCCGAGGCCTACACGCACGGGTTCAATCTGGCGGTGGAGGCGGTCCGTCAGCTGCGCGGTGACTCGTCGAACCCGATCGAGGGCGCGCGGACGTGTCTGGTGGCGGCAGGCCCGGCGTCGGCGCCGATTTCGTCGGCGATCTTCCGCAACTAGGGGGTTGCGGAGAAAATCGTTGCGCCGGCGCTCTCTGCTCTCCCCCCGCTCTGCGGGGGGAGATGTCACGGAGTGACAGAGGGGGGCCGGCCCCGTAGTAGCAGATGTGAATTCCCACCGCGATGTTCGCGGCAGACCCCCCCCCCTTTGTATGTTCGCGCTGGCTCGGGAGCTGCTGGTTCCGTCATTCCTGCGGAGGCAGGAATCCATGCGACCGCCCAACGGTGCGACGAGCTCCCATCTGCCCGACGGCCCGCCAGAGCCCCCAGCGCACCGCGCATGATCGGGCGCCGTCGAATATTGGGAGCGCCCTTGACCCCCACAGATCGCCTGGATTCCTGCCTCCGCAGGAATGACGGACAGGGCGCCAACAGCGCCGACTGAGTTGATCTTCAACACAGTTGCTCTGCCTTCGGCATCTTCCCCCGCGAAGCGGGGGGAGAGGGGATCTGACTTGTTCAGAGGATTCCCAGGGCTTCCGCAAATAGGGGGCCGCGATCAGCGGCGTGCGAAGGTGGCGGTGACGGACGCGTCGAGCGTTGGGGCGCAGATGGCTGGGGGCGGTTCGCCGCCCATTTCGCGGGCGGCGATCGCTGCGCCGATCGCGGCGCCGATCACGTCCGCGCGCTGCAACGTGACGCCCCATTCGGTCTGTTCGGCGGCCATGATCGCGACGATGTAACGGGGGTGGCCGGCGGCGTCGAGCCAGATCGCGGCGCTGTTGAGGCGCAGGCCCTCGCGCGGCTGCACGAACTGGCCCGTCTTGACGAGCGCCGACCAGCCATGCAGCGCTGCGGGCGGGTCGGCGGCGCCCCAGCGTTGGTCGTCGATCACCATGCGCAGCAGCTCGAAGGCGTCTTCGCGCACCGCCGGGGAGATGTCGTCGGCGGTGGCGAGCACGGCGAATGTGGCGGCGACGTCGGCCGGGCGGCCGCGGGCACGCCCCCAGGAGAACTCATTGAAGTGCTCGACCATGCCGTCGAGCTCGTGGGCGCGGTAGAAGTCGCCGAGCACGGGCAGCCCGCCGATGTACTCCAGCATCAGGGGGACCGCCTCGTTGTTGCTCCAGGCGATCATCTGCTGCAACCCGAACTCAAGCGTCGGGGAGAGGGCTTCGCCGCGGCGCTCGGCGGCGTCGAGCGTGAGCCATGCGATCGGCGCCTTGGCGACGCTGTGCAGCGCGAACGTGCCGGCGTCGCCGCCGACCCAGAGCTGGCCATCGACAAGGTCGACCGCGGCGACGCCGATGCGGTTTGAGGTGCGATTGACGAGCACTTGCGCGTGGTTCGAGAGCTCGCAGAGCCGGTGCTCGCTCCAGCTGGCGCGGTCGGGGTAGATCGGCGGTTGGGGCGGCGTGGACCAGAGGTCCCACGGCTCGTGGGACGCGAGCGGTGCGGCGCTCGCGACCTGCGGGCCGTCGGACGAATTGAAGGCGCTCAGGGCCGCGATGGCGACGAGCGCGCACAGCGTCGCGCCGGCCAGCAGACCGGTCAAGTGAAGTGTGAGCCGTTTGGAGCGAAACGCCGCCATCGTGGCCGAGCGTATCCGCGTCAACCCGCGCCGATCCGCACTGTGATGGTAGCCTTTCAAGCGATTTACGCATGCCTAATCCAGCCCCCGACCCTGAGTTTCTTGAGACGCCCTTCTTTCCCGAGGGGATGTCGCAGCCGGATCCCGATGATCCGATCTCGCGCGGCTATTGGGCGGCGGCGGCCGAGGGCCGGCTGGTCGTGCAGGAGTGCAGCGCCTGCGGGCAGACGCAGTATCCGCCGGAGCTGAATTGCCACGCGTGCCACGGCTTCGAGCTGGGCTGGCGCGAGGTCAGCGGGCGCGGGACGGTCTGGTCGTGGGTGGGCGTGGCGCATCCGGCGCATCCGGCGCTGCGCGAGTTTGGGCCGTATGTCGTTGCGCTGGTTGAGCTTGAGGACCTGCCCGAGATCAAGCTGATGGGCGCCGTCGTGGACGCGGACGTGGAGACGCTGGCGATCGGCGACCAGGTGCGCGTCGTGTTTGAGCGGACGGCCGACGACCTGGTGCAGCCGCGCTGGCGTCTCGTGTGAGCGTCGCGGCGGGTGTGGCGCCGCAACTCGGATCGCGCCGCCGCTGGGTGATTCTGATCGTGCTCGCCGGCGCGCAGATGCTGGTGCAGCTCGACGCGACGATCATCAACACGGCGCTGCCGGCGATCAAGCGCGCGTTCGAGCTCACCGAGGCGCAGTCGCTGTGGGTGGCCGACGCGTATTTCGTGACGTTCGGCGGCTTGTTGCTGCTGGCGGGGGCGCTGGGCGACCGGTTCGGACGGCGACGCATCCTGGTGATCGGGATGGTCCTGTTCGCGGCCGCGTCGATCGCGGTGGCGTTCTCGCAGGATGCGAACTGGCTGATCGTGGGGCGGGGCCTGCAGGGGCTGGGCGGAGCGCTGGTGGTGCCGCAGACGCTGTCGATTCTGACGGCGGTGTTCCCGCGCGAGGAGCGGACGCGGGCGTTCGGCATCTGGGCGGCGGCGTTGGGCTTCGGGATGGCGCTCGGGCCGTTCGCGGGCGGGATTCTGATCGACAACATCGGTTGGCAGGGCGTGTTCTGGGTGCCGGCGCCGATCGCGGTGCTTGCGATCATCGGCTGCGTCGCGCTGCCCGAGTCGCGTTCGCTGATGCACACGCGGCTCGATGTGCCGGGCGCGGTGACGGGCACGATCGGGATGATCGCGATCGTGTTCGCGATCATCGAAGGGATCCAGCGCGGCTGGGGCGACCCGATGATCATCGGCTCGTTCATCGTCGCGGCGGTGGCCTGGACCTCGTTCGTGATCATCGAGCGGCGGACCGAGCAGCCGTTGCTGCCCTTGGCGTTCTTCAGGCAGCGCGACTTCACGGGTTCGATGGTGGGGATGTTCTTCATCATGTTCGCGCTGATGGGCGTGATGTTCTATCTGCCCCAGTTCTTCCAGCTGGCGCAGGGGGTGAGCGCGACGACGTCGGGCCTGCGGATGATGCCGCTGGCGTTGGCGATGATGATCGGGGCTCCGATCGCGGCCAAGATCCTGCCCAGGGTGGGGCCGCGGCTGATGCTGTTCTGGGCGCCGGCGGTGCACGGCGGCGGCGCGCTGCTGATGCTCAGCTTCATCGGTGTCGACACGCCCTACTGGATGATCGCGCCGGTGCTGGTCTTCCTGGGGCTGGGCGGCGCGATGCACATGCCCGCCACCACCGATACGGCGATGGCGGCGGTGCCGGTCGATCTGGCCGGCAAGGCCTCGGCGGTTAACAACGCCGGGCGACAGCTGGGCGGCACGCTGGCGATCGCGATCCTGGGCAGTTTCGCGGCGGCTGTCTACGCGTCGGGGACGCGCGACGGCCTGGCGGGGCTGCCGATCGACGCGGCGACGGTGGACACGATGGCGGGCGGGATCGGAGCGGCGTTCCAGCTGCTGCCGACGCTCGATCAAGGCATCCAGCAGGCGACGCACGCGGCGCTGACGTCGTCGTTCGTCGACGCGATCACGCAGACGATGCGATTCGGGGTGATCTTCGCGGTGATCTCAGGGGTCGCGGGGTGGGTGTTGGTCCCGCGGCGGCAGCGCACCGTGCAAGTCACATCGCTGTCAGACCCGCGTGTGGGCGGAGCGGTGGCGCCGGTCGCACCAGTCGCGTCAGTCGAGGCAGTCGCGCCAGTTGAGCTGGTGACGGTGTCGACGAACGGCGCGGGCGCTGCGGGGACGAACGGGGCCGGCGTGACTGCGACGATCGCGCTGGTGCGGCCGCAGAAGCCGGGCGCCGAGTCTCAGTTCGATTGACCGCGCCCCCCCCCCTCTGCCCCTGCCTGAGCAGGGGCAGGCTTCGGCATCTCCCCCCGCTTTGCGGGGGGAGAGTTATTCAGAGCCTTCCTTGGGCGCTCAGCCGGCGCGGGAGAGGTGATCGGCGATGCGTTCGCCGATCATGATCGAGGTGAGGTTGGTGTTGCAGGAGACGATGTCGGGCATGATTGAGGCGTCGGCGACGGTGAGATTGTCGACGCCGAAGAGACTGCCCTGCTGATCGACCACGGCAAGCGGGTCGTCGGCGCGGCCCATGCGGCAGGTGCCGCAGATGTGCCAGGTGGTGCTGGTGGTGCGGCGGATGTAGTCGGCCAGCAGGTGGTCGGAGGCGATGACTTCGGCGGAGGGGGTGAGGATACGCCCGACGAACGGGGCGACGGCGTCGGAGTTGATGATCTCCCAACAGAGCCGGGCGCCGAGCATCAGGCGGCGCAGGTCCTCGGGGTCGGAGGCGTATTGCATGTCGAGTTCGGGCTGATCGTTGGGATCGGCGCTGCGCAGCGAGACGCGGCCGCGGGTTTTGGGGCGCTGGATCACGGCGCCGATGCCGAAGCTGGGGTGTTGGCGCGGCGCGTCGGTCAGGCCGCGTACCTGCTCACCGTCCCAGATCGTGGAGATGGAGAGCTGCATGTCGTTGAACCGGTCGGAGCCGGGCGAGGTGTAGCGGGCACCGACCTCGGTGACGACGTCGGGGTCGTGCTCAACGCCCTCGACGGGGAAGGCCTGGATGCCCGTGCCGAAGTGGTCGATCAGGTTCTCGCCGACGCCGGGCAGCGTGACGGTCTGCGCGATTCCGTGGGGCCGGAGCTTTTCGCGCGGGCCGATCCCCGAGCGCAGCAGGATCGCGGGGGAGACGGCTGCGCCGGCGGAGAGGATCACACGGCGGCTCTCGACTTGCTCGCCGTTGGCGAGGCGGACGCTGCGGGCGCGGCCGTCCTCGATGCTGATGCGGTCGACGAGCGTGTCGTGGCGGATCTCGAGGTTTTCGCGGTCGCGGATGTCGAGCAGGTAGGCCATGTTGGTGGAGACGCGATCGCCGTCGCGCCGGTTGCGCGGCCAGGCGCCGACGCCGGTGGCTTCGGGCAGGTTGTGGTCGCGCACGTCGTCGAAGCCGGACTCGCGGCAGGCGTCGTAGAAGGCGCGCTGGAGCGGCTGCCAGGCATCGATCTGTGGGCGCTCGATCGGGACGGGACCGTTGGTGCCGTGGAAGTCGCCGCCCTCGGGGTCGTCTTCGAGCTTGCGGTACCAGGGCAGGACGGATTCGAAGTCCCAGTCGTCGCAGCCGAGCGCGACCCAGGAGGCGAAGTCGTCGGGCACGCCGCGCAGGGCGATGGTGCCGTTGACGGCGGAGGAGCCGCCCATCACTTTGCCGCGGTGCAGGCGGATTTCGCGGCCGGGGCGGGCGTTGGCGTGGAAGCCCCAGTCGTGGTCGCGCCAGGAGACCCAGGGCTTGAGCAGGTCGCGCGGCATCTCGGCGACGGAGCGGTAGTCGGGCCCGGCCTCGATCAGCAGGACGCGCCGGTTGGGGTCCTCGGAGAGTCGGGCTGCGATCACTGCGCCGGCCGAGCCGGCTCCGATCACGATGTCGTCATACGTCACGATGGCACTCCCCGCTGTCGGTTCTGGCTGGCTCGCGCAGCGTAAGGCGGGGCGCGATTGGGGCGGTGGTCGGTGTTCGGGGCGGGTTGGCCGAACGCCGTCCGCAGGGCGTGTTTCTATCTGGTGGGGGTGGTCAGGGCTGGTCAGGATTGGTCGGCGTTGCTCGGTCGCTGCGTGCGGCCGACCGCCGTTAGTGCCTCCACGAGGTGGCGCGGAACGGCGGGCGCGCTGCGATTGACTCGTTCGTGACGGTGAACGGGGAGGGCAACCACAAGGGTTGCCCCTACACGGATATTTTGTGCGGTGGTGAGGTCCCTTGTGCGGGCCTCGACCGCTCCTGTAGGGGCAGTTCTTGTGGCTGCCCATTCCGTGTTTGCGGGGAGGGGGTGGGGTGTGCATTAGCCTGTGGAACACTGCGTACGCGCGGGACGGGTCCTGTACGCGCTGGTGAGTTGTTCATGCAGCCTGCTTTTGACGGACTACGGGTCGCCGACCTGTCCACGCGTCTCTCCGCCGCCTTTGCTGGTCGGCTGTTTGCCGACTACGGGGCGGATGTCGTGCTGGTGGAGCCGCCGGAGGGGCATCCGCTGCGCTTTGAGCCGCCGTTTCTGGACGACCAGGCGGGCCCCGAGCGGTCGGTGCTGCACGCCTACGTGAACTGGAACAAGCGCTCGCTGCGCCGCGATGCGGCGGCGATCTCCGCGGTGATCGGGTGGGCGGATGTCGTGATTACCTCCGAGCCGCTCGGTGATCTCGATCTGACGGCGCTGCGGTCCGATGCGGTCCATCTGTCGATCACGGCACATGGGCTTGAGGGGGCGCTGGCTGGCGCGCGCGGGAACAATCTGACCGCCTCGGCGCGATCCGCGTGGGCGCACATCAACGCGTACGCCGAAGAGCCGCCGCTGCAGCTGCCGTCGCGACAGGCGGGCTACGTCGGCGGGCTGGCGGGGTTTGTGGCGGCGTCGGCGGCGCTGTGGCGACGGGCCGACGCGCCGGTGGCGGAGCGGGTGGATGTCTCGGAGCTGGAGGCGCTGGCGGTGACGTGTCAGCCGTGGGGTTTGGCGGCGGTCTATGAAGCGCGGCCGTACTCGCAGGGTCCGGCCGGCGGGAAGCGGCGCGGCGAGCCGGGGTCGCTGTACCAGGCCCGCGACGGGAAGATCAATTTCGGTTTCGGTGACTGGCACAACTGGCCGCAGGCGATGGAGCTGCTCAACCTGCCCGACCAGGGCGCGCGCGCGGAGCTGATTCCGCACGGCGGGCGCTACGCGCACGACATGTCGGCGGTGCAGGCCGGCACGGCGCGGGAGCTGGTCGAGATCGACCGCTGGCCGCTATTCCACTCGCTGGCGAGGCTGCGCTGCATCGCCGGCTGCCTGCAATCGGTCGATGAGCTGATCGAGAATGAGCAGCTAAACGACCGCGGCCTGTTCGTGGAGACACAGATTGGTGGGCGGACGCTGCGCGCGCCGGGGCCGCCGGGGCAGATCGAGCCGCCGCTCTGGTCGCAGCGGACGCCGGCGCCTCGAGCGGGTGAGCACACCGACTCGATCGTCGCCGAGCTGGCTGCGACGCCGGTTTCGGCTGCGTCGCCGCGCGGGACCGGTCCTGCGGGACCACTCGACGGGGTGCGGGTGCTGGCGTTCACGCAGGCCTGGTCGGGCACGCTGGCGACGCAGCTGCTGGGTCTGCTGGGGGCTGAAGTCGTGCAGATCGAGGCGCTGCAGCGGCCCTGCATCTGGCGGACGGTGCGGCCGACCGTGCCCCGCGCGATCGCCAGCGAGGAGCGCACGCAGCATCCGCTGAACACGCAGGGGCTGTTCAACGCGGTCAACCTGAACAAGCTGGGCGTCACGCTGAATCTCAACACTGACGAGGGGCTGGAGATCTTCTGGCGGCTCGTGCCGCGGTTCGACATGGTGGTGGAGAACTTCCGGCCTGGCGTGCTGGACCGATGGGGGATCACGATCGAGAGCGTGAGCGCGGTCAAGCCGGACGCGATCCTGGCATCGATTTCGGGCTACGGCGTGACTGGGCCCTACTCGTCGTATCCGGCCAACGGCGCGACCACCGAGCCAATGTCGGGCTTCTCCTCGATCCACGGCTACGAGGGCGACGACGGGATGAACTCCGGCGGGCTCTACCCGGACCCCGTCTCGGGCTACACGATGGCCGGCGCGCTGCTCGCGGCGCTGCACCGGCGCGACCGGGTGGGCGGGCCGCAGCGGCTCGACCTCTCGATGATCGAATCGGTGGCGGTGGTGGTGGGCGACGCGGTGGCGGAGTTCGACGCGACCGGCTGCGTGCCGCGCCCGCTGGGCAATCGCGACCGTCGGCACGCGCCGCACAACATCTATCCCGCGCGCGACGAGCGCTGGCTGGCGATCGCGGCGGAGCGCGACGAGGACTGGCGCACGCTCGCGGGCCTGATCGGGCGACCGGAGCTCGCGGGAGACGCCCGATTCGCCTCGGCGGAGGCGCGGAAGGCCAACGAAGACGAGCTCGACGCGCTGATCGGGGCGTGGAGCCGGGGGCGGGACGCGCTCGAGGCTGAGCGGCTGCTGATCGGCGCGGGATTGATTGCCGCGCGGGTGGCGACCTATGGCGACCTATACGAAGCGCCTGACGCGGACTTCGTGCGCTCGGGATTCGTGCAGCACGTTGACCACCCGGAGGTGGGACGGAGCTGGCTGGCCGGCGCTCCCTGGCGGCTGAGCGGCGCGGCCGACACCGTGCTGCGGCCCTCGCCATGCCTGGGGCAGCACACCGAACAGGTTCTCGCCGATGAACTCGGCATTGGCCCGGATCAATACGCGGCGCTCGTCGCGGCCCGCATCTGCGGGACGCTCGACGAGATCGCGCCACTGAGCGGAAGCAGCAGGAGGAATATCGATGCCAGCGAGTGAGCGCGTGCAGAGTCTGTTGATCGCGAACCGCGGCGAGATCGCGATCCGGATCGCCCGAGCGGCGACCGACCTGGGCATCCGCACGGTGGCCGTCGCGACGGCGGACGACGCAGCCAGCCTGCACGTGCGGATCGCCGACGAGAGCGTGGCGCTGCCGGGCCGCGGCGTGGCCGGCTACCTGGACATGGATGCGCTGATCGACGCCGCGCGGACAAGAGGCTGCGATGCGATCCACCCGGGCTACGGATTCCTGGCTGAGAGCGGGGAATTCGCGCGGCGTTGCCGCGACGCGGGGATCACGTTCGTGGGACCGACGCCGGAGCTGCTTGAGCTGTTCGGCAACAAGGTGCGGGCGCGCACGGTGGCGATCGAGGCGGGCGCGCCGGTGCTGGCGGGCTCCGAGCGCGCGGTGACGCTGGACGAGGCGCGTGAGTTCATGGCGTCGCTCGGTGAGGGCGGGGCGATGATGATCAAGGCGGTCGCCGGCGGCGGCGGACGCGGGACGCGAGCCGTGTTTGGGGCGGACGAGGTGGGGCCGGCGTGGGAGCGTTGCCGCTCGGAGGCTGAGTCGTCGTTTGGCAACGGGGCGCTCTATGTGGAGCAGCTGATTCCACGCGCGCGGCACATCGAGGTGCAGATCATCGGGGATCTGGCGGGCGACATCGCGCATCTGGGCGAGCGTGAGTGCAGCGTGCAGCGGCGCTTCCAGAAGATCGTCGAGATCGCGCCCGCGCCGAACCTCGCGGCGGGGCTTCGGGATCAGATCATCGAGGCGGCGCTGAGCATCAGCCGGGCTGCCGGATATTCGTCGCTGGGGACGTTCGAGTTTCTGGTTGACGCATCGGAAGAGCCGGCCGCGCCGGGCTTCGCGTTCCTCGAGGCCAACGCGCGGCTGCAGGTTGAGCACACGGTGACCGAGCAGGTGACGGGCGTTGACATCGTGCAGTCGCAGCTGCGGATCGCGAGCGGGGAGTCGCTGGCGGAGCTTGGGCTCTCAGGTCACGCGCTGGCGCAGCCGCGGGGCTACGCGATCCAGACGCGGGTGAACATGGAGACGCTGGTCGCGGACGGCAGCGTGCGGCCGGGCGGCGGGACGCTAACGGCCTATGAGGCGCCGTCGGGACCCGGGGTGCGGACGGACGGCTTCGGCTACGTGGGTTATGAGACCAGCGTGGCGTTTGACTCGCTGCTGGCGAAGGTAATTTCGCACTCGCCGACGCCGCGCTTCGAGGATGCGGTGACGCGCGCGACGCGGGCGCTGAGTGAGTTTCGGATCGAGGGCGTGCAGACGAACATCCCGTTCCTGCAGAACGTGCTGGCGCACGGCGACTTCACCACGGGCGCGGTGCACACGCGCTGGGTCGACGCGAATATCGCGGAGCTGGCCGGGGCAAGCGAGAACCACCGCCAGCGCTACCTGGCGACGGAGACGGTCGACTCGTCGTCGGGCTTCGCGGGAGCGCGGGTGGACACGAGCGATCCGCTGGCGCTGTTCGCGCATGACCAGCAGGTGAAGTCAACACAAGCGGCGGTCGCGACAACCGCGGCGCCGGATCTGTCGGGTCCCGACGGTTCGGTCGGGCTGGCGGCGCCGATTCAGGGGACCGTCGTCACGGTGCTGGTCGCCGAGGGCGACGAGGTGCGGACGGGGCAGGACCTGGTGGTGCTTGAGGCGATGAAGATGGAGCACGTGATCCACGCGGATCGTGACGGCCTGATCCGGTCCGTCGCGTGCGCGGTGGGCGACGTGATGCGCGAGGGCTTCCCGCTGGTCTACATCAAGGAGGCGCAGGTCAGCGTCGCGGCGCTGGCGGCCGCCGAGGTGTTCGACCCGGACTTCATCCGCGGGGATCTGCAGGAGCTGATCGATCGCCACTCCTACACGTTGGACGAGAACCGTCCGGTGGCGATGGCGAAGCGCCGGGGGCGCGGGTACCGGATGCCGCGGGAGAACATCGAGCAGTTGGTCGACCCGGGCTCGTTCCAGGAGTACTGGCCGCTGATCGTGGCGCGGCAGCACCAGCGCAACACCGATCAGCAGCTGCGCGAGAACACGCCGGCGGACGGGTTGCTGGCCGGCACGGCGACGATCAATGGGGACCTGTTCGACGAGACGGCGGCGCGTGCGATCGTCGTCCACTACGACTACACGGTGCTGGCGGGCACGCAGGGCGGGCGCAACCACTACAAGCAGGACCGAATGTTTGAGATGGCGAACCGCTATCGCTTCCCGCTGGTCTTCTACACCGAGGGCGGCGGCGGGCGTCCGGGCGACGACCGCACGGGGCCGGGCGTGGCCTTCGACACCTACACGTTCACGCAGTTCTCGAAGCTGAGCGGGCTGGTGCCGCTGGTCGGCGTGACCAATGGGCGCTGCTTCGCGGGCAACACGGCGCTGCTGGCCTGTTGCGATGTGATCATCGCGACCGAGGGCTCGACGGTCGCGATGGGCGGGCCGGCGATGATCGAGGGCGGCGGCCTGGGCGTGTACACGCCTGAAGAGGTCGGCCCGATGTCGTTCCAGGTCCCGAACGGGGTGGTCGACATCCTGACCAAGGATGAGGAGGAGGCGACCGAGGTCGCGAAGAAGTACCTCAGCTACTTCCAGGGCGCGATCGAGGAGTGGGAAGCGCCCGACCAGCGGCGGCTGCGGCATGTGGTGCCGGAGAATCGGCTGCGGCTCTATGACATGCGCGAGGTGATCGACACGATCGCCGATGTGGGCTCGGTGTTGGAGATTCGGGAGAAGTTCGGGATCGGCGTGATCACGGCGTTCATTCGCGTCGAGGGCCGGCCGATGGGGGTGATCGCGAACAACCCGCATCATCTGGCGGGGGCGATCGATTCGCCGGGCTCCGACAAGGGCGCGCGGTTCCTGCAGCTGTGCGATGCGTTCGACATCCCGGTGCTGAGCCTGATGGACTGCCCGGGGATGATGGTCGGTCCCGACGTGGAGGCGACGGCGCTGGTGCGTCACTGCGCGCGGATGTTCAACACGGGGGCGAATCTGTCGGTGCCGCTGTTTGGCGTCGTGGTGCGCAAGGCCTACGGGCTGGGCGTGCAGGCGATGTGCGGCGCGAGCGCGCTGGTGGGTTTCTTCACGGTGGCGTGGCCGACGGCGGAGTTCGCCGGGATGAACATCGAGGGGTCGGTGAAGCTGGGCTACCGCAAGGAGCTGGCCGCGATCGAGGACGTAGAGGAGCGCAAGCAGGAGTACGAGCATCGGGTGGCGCGCTCATACGAGAGCGCCAAGGCGATCAACGCGGCGGCCGGCGGGGGTCTGGACGACGTGATCGATCCGGCCGACACGCGGACCTGGATCGCGAACGGGTTGAAGCGTCTGCCGCCGACGCCGCCGCGGACGCACAAGAAGCGCCCGTATATCGACACCTGGTAGGTCGACACCTGCCAGGCCGATGAGGGGCGCTGCTGAATGAGGGAGGGTGAGGGTGGCGACCCCGAGCGGATTCGAACCGCCGGTCTCCACCTTGACAGGGTGGCGTGTTAGGCCGCTACACCACGGGGCCGTAGGGCAAGTGTACGCGGATGGCAGGCGCGCCGCAATTCGGCGATCTGCCGGTGCCGATGCGATAGCGTGAAGCCGAACACACGAGGAGCGCACCATGGCGCGAGGCGGACGAGGCAGTCGGGGCGGGCGAGCCAGTCGGGGCAACCGGGCCGCGCGCGGCGGAGGCGGGGCCGCCCGCGCTGGTCGGGGGGCGACCGCGGCGCGGCCGGGGCGCGGGCGTCCGGCACAGGAGCTGCCGACGGCGCAGCCGGGCGCGGCCGCTGCACCACCGGGCGCTTCGGTGTTTGGGGCGGGCAACATCACGATTCAGCACCCGCGGATGCCGGTTGAGCGACCGCGCGGCGGTCCGCAGGGGCGCACCGACCGCAGGGCGCGGGCCGCGGCGGCGATGCACGACTTCCGCTACGTGGGCGCCGATCTTCGCTGGATCGGGCTGACGACGGTGCTCAGCGTGGCCCTCGTGCTGGCGCTGTGGGCGGTGACGCGGCTCTAGCAGCCTCTGGCAGTTGGGCAAGACGCTCAGTCGGCTGGCGGATCGACCATTGCGAACGTGAGCGTGCCGGAGGCGGCGACTTCGCCGTCAACCGTCGCGGTGGCCGTGGCTTTGCCGACAGGTCCGCGGATGCGGTCGAGCGTGACTTCGAGGCGCAGCTGATCGCCGGGGATGACCTGGCGGCGGAAGCGCACGCCGTCGATGCCGGCGAAGAGGCCGAGTTTGCCGTGGAACTGCTCGGCGCTCAGCGCCGCGACGGCGCCGGTCTGGGCGAGCGCTTCGACGATCAGCACGCCGGGCATGATCGGTTGCTGGGGGAAATGGCCCTCGAAGAACCACTCGTTGCGGGTGACGTTCTTGATCGCGACGGCGCGTTTGGCGGGCTCAAGCTCGATCACGCGGTCGATCAGCAGCATCGGGTAGCGGTGCGGGATGATCTTCTGGATGTCGCGGGCTTCGAGGGGTTCCATCAGCGGGCTCCGCTTCGTGTGGCGGCGCAGGCTTCGATGAACGCCTGGGCGCCGTTGGTGGGTTGTTCGACGGCGCCGGGCTCGATCTCGCGCTCGTGCAGGCCGTGCCAGTCGGAGCCGGCGGTTGGCATGAGGCCGGCCTGACTGGCGAGTTGGAGCGAGTGAGCGACGCGCTCGGCGGCGTCGTCGCGGTACCAGACCTCGATCGAGTCGCCGCCGGCGGCGGCGAAACGCTTGACGGCGGCATCGGTGTCGCGCGCGCGGGTCGGGTGCGCGAGGCCGGCGAGGCCGTCGTGATCGTGGATCAGCTGCACGGCGTGTTCGAGATCGAGCAAGGCTCTGCCGACAAACGCGGGACCCTCGTCGTGGAGGTACTGGTTGAACGCTTCCTGGACCGATTCGACATGGCCGGCTTGGACGAGCGCGCGGGCGATGTGGGGGCGGCCGACGGCTGCGCCGTCGGCGATGCGCTCGACGCGCTCCCAGCCGACCGGGACGCCGAGTTCGTCGAGGCGATCAACGATCGCTCGGGCGCGGGTGAGGCGATCGTCGCGGTAGCCGGCGAGCACTGACTCGATCGTGTCGATCGCGGAGTCGTCGGGTTCGGAGATGCGCGGGAAGTAGCCGAGCACGTGCAGTTCGCCGAGTTCGCCGTTGCGGGTGCCGAGCTCGACGCCGGGCAGGACGCGCAGGCCGGCGGCTCGGCCCGCGGCCAATGCAGCGGGGATGCCGTTGAGCGTGTCGTGGTCGGTCAGCGCCAGAAGCGTCGCGCCGTTGGCGGCGGCGCGGCTGACGACCCACTCGGGCGTGCGGACGCCGTCGGAGTGGAGGGTGTGCGTGTGCAGGTCGACCCGCACGATCCCGCCGGCCGCTAGCGGGCGTACTCGGCGGCGCGAGTCTCGCGCATCACGGTGACGCGAATCTGGCCGGGGTACTGCAGGTTCTCTTCGATCTGCTTGCTGATGTCGCGCGCCAGCCGCATCGCGCCGAGGTCGTCGACCTCCTGCGGGTTGACGACGACACGGACCTCGCGACCCGCCTGGATCGCGAAGGCCTGGCCGACGCCGGCGAATGAGGTCGCGATCTCTTCGAGGCTGCGCAGCCGCTCGATGTAGCGGTCGACCGACTCGCGCCGGGCGCCGGGGCGGCCGCCGGAGATGGCGTCGGCGATCTGCACGATGATCGCTTCGACTGATTGCAGCTCAACCTCGTCGTGGTGTGCCTCGATGCAGTGCGCGATCGGTTCGGGCAACTTGAAGCGCCGCGCGAGGTCGCCGCCGATCAGCGCGTGGGTGCCCTCGACGTCGTGGTCGATTGACTTGCCGACATCGTGGAGCAGCGCGCCGCGGCGGGCGATGTTGACATCGGCCTTGATCTCGTCGGCGATCATCGCGGCGATGTGGGCCGTCTCAACGGCGTGGCGGAGCTGGTTCTGGCCGTAGGAGGTGCGGAAGCGCAGGCGTCCGAAGACGTCGATCAGGCCGCGCGGGAGTCCGTTGCAGTGCGCCTCAATGGCCGCTTCCTCGCCGGCCTCGCGGATGATCGCGTCAACGTCGCGCTGGGCCTTTTCGACCTGCTCCTCGATGCGTGTGGGGTGGATCCGTCCGTCGGCGATGAGGCGGGTGAGCGAGAGGCGGCCGACTTCGCGGCGGACGGGGTCGAAGCCTGAGATCGTGACCACGTCGGGCGTGTCGTCAATGATCAGGTCGCAGCCGGTGGCGCTTTCGAGGGCGCGGATGTTGCGGCCTTCGCGACCGATGATGCGGCCCTTCATCTCCTCGTGGGGGAGTTGCACAACGGAGACGGTTGATTCGGTGGTGACCTCCGAGGCGACGCGCTGGATCGCGGTGGCGATGACGTTGCGGGCGCGCTCGTCGGACTCTTCGCGGACGCGCTGCTCGGCCTGACGGACGAGCCGGTCGGCCTCGTCGCTGATCTCCGTCTCGACCTGTCCCATCAGAATCGCGCGGGCCTCGTCGGCGGTGAGGTTGCCGATCTGTTCGAGGCGGGTCTGTTCTTCGGCGGCGAGCCGCTCGATCTCTCGCTCGCGGTCGTCGAGCTGACTCTGGCGGCTCTTGAGCTGGCCGTCGCGACGGTCGAGGTCGCGGTTGCGCCCGTCGAGTGACTCCTCGCGGCGAATCAGGCGGTCTTCGCTGCGCTGCACCTCAGACCGCATGTCGCGGACTTCAGCTTCAAGCTGTTCACGTTGCTGTAGCGACTGTTCCTGCGCAGCAATCAGTCGTTCACGAGCCTCCTGCTCGGCTCGTTGGACGATTCGATCGGCTTCTTCGCGGGCCTCGACTCGGGGGTCCGGCCCACCGCGCAGGAGCCGCAGAAGGGCTCCCAACATGTTGTCCTCGTGTCAGCGTCGTAGTGATCGGCATAGCCGTGCGACATTGTCGGAATCCGCCCCAGAGGGGGCGGGCATTCGCTCTGCGGTCATCTTACGCGTGATCGAAATATTGCGCCAGCGGCCGGATCACGTTGGTCGAGGCGCTCCTGCCATGCGGTTAGCACGGCGCGGGAAGCGGTCGAGGGGCTGAAGCCGCGGCGTTGGAGGCGGTCGCCGCAGCGTTGCTGGGCGCGTTCCCAGTCGGATTCGATGCCGCTTATGCAACGTCGGGCGAGTTCGAACGCGTCATCTTCGTCGTCGTGTTCACCATCGGCCTCGATCCGCTCCAGCACCTCGAGCGCGGCTTCACGGGGGACGCCGCTCTGAAGCAGGCGGGCTGCGAGCTCGCGGCGGCTGCGGGGGCGCTGGAGCAGCTTGTGCGCCAGGTGTTCGGCGAGATCCGTTGCCGCCGTCGCACGGATGCGATCGAGCACGATCTCGTCGATGTCCTGCCCGCGGCCCAGCTTGAGCCGCTGGGCGAATTCGCGAGAGCAGGAGAGCTTGGGGGCGCTCTCGAAGCTGACGGTGCACACGCCCGCGCGGCGCTGGAGGTCGGTGATGAGGACCATGAGGCGGGTCAGGCGCTGCGCGCCTGAACTCCTCTGCGGCCCTTCTTGGCGCGGGGCGGCGGCTTGGCGATCGGCGAATCGCCGGAACTCGCGGCGGAGAGGTCGATGATCGCCGGCAGGCCGCGTTCTTCGCGGATCAGGTCCTCGATCTCTTCGGCGATGTCGGGGTTCTCGCGCAGGAACGCCTTGGAGCGTTCACGGCCCTGGCCGAGGCGCAGGTCGCCGAAGCTGTAGAAGGTGCCCAGCTTGCGGATGATCGGGTCGGCGCCGCTGTTGGGCGCGGCTTCGATGCCGAGGTCGAGCAGGCAGCCGCTTTTGCTGATGCCGTGTTCGGCGTCGGTGAACATCATGTCGAACTCGGCGGTGCGGAAGGGCGGGGCGACCTTGTTCTTGACGACCTTGGCCTTGACGCGCGTGCCGATTACGACCGTGCCGTCCTTGAGCGTCTCGGCGCGGCGCAGCTCGATGCGGACCGAGGAGTAGAACTTGAGCGCGCGACCGCCGGGCGTGGTTTCGGGGTTGCCGAAGACGATCCCGACCTTTTCGCGCAGCTGGTTGATGAAGATCAGCACCGCCTTCGAGCGCGAGACGACGGCGGTGAGCTTGCGCAGGGCCTGTGACATGAGGCGGGCCTGGAGGCCGACCTGGACATCGCCCATCTCGCCTTCGATCTCGGCTCGCGGGACGAGCGCGGCGACGCTGTCGACGACGATCACATCGATCGCGTTGCTGCGGACGAGCGCTTCGGCGATCTCCAGCGCCTGTTCGCCGGTGTCGGGCTGGGCGATCAGCAGGGACTGGATGTCGATGCCGAGGCGCTTGGCGAACTCGGGGTCAAGCGCGTGCTCGACATCGATGTAGGCGGCCTGGCCGCCGAGCCGCTGCGCTTCGGCGATGACGTGCTGGGCGACGGTTGACTTGCCGGCGCTCTCGGGGCCGTAGATCTCGACGATCCGGCCCCGGGGCAGGCCGCCGATGCCGAGCGCGACATCGAGCGAGAGCGCGCCGGTGGGGATGGCGTCGACGATCAGGTTGCCGGCGGTGTCGCCGAGGCGCATGAGCGCGCCGGCGCCAAAGCGGCGCTCCATCTCGTTGACCAGCTCCTCGACCTGCGGCGGCATTTCCGGCATTTCGTCGGCGCCGGTCTTGTCGGTCTTGCTGGTCTTGCTGGTCTTGCTGGTCTTGCCGGCCTTACTGGTCTTGCCGGCCTTGCTGGTCGTGCTGCTCGCAGTCTTGAGTTCCGTGATGTTGTCTTTGGCCATGTCAGCGCGCCTCCTGTTTGAGAATGTTGTGACCACCGCGACGGAGGGAGTCATCCGCCGCGGTGATCGGAACAAGTGTGGCGAACGTGAGTGCCAATGTCAACCCCTAAACGGAGGAGACCAGCACCCGAGACAGGATTGTGAGGGTCAGCAGGACGACGATCGGCGAGAGGTCCATCATCCCGAAGGTGGTGAAGCGGCGGACGGGGGCGAGCACCGGCTCGGTGACTCTGAGCAGCGCGTTGACGAGCGGGTTGCCGGGGTCGAGCGGGCGGCCGGTGAACATCGGCACCCAGCCCATCAGCACGCGGCCGAGGATCACGAAGCTGTAGACCTGAATCACGACCGCGATGATGCCGACGACTTCTCTCACGATGACCCCAGCTCAACTGCGCGGGCGTGGGCGGCGGCGACGGCCTCGATCAGGGCGGCGCGCAGGCCGCGGTCTTCGAGGACGCGGAGGCCGGCGGCGGTCGTGCCGGCCGGTGAGGTGACGGCGTCGCGGAGTTCGGCGACATGCGCGTCGGAGGCGGCGGCGTACTCGGCGGAGCCGATTACGGTTTCGAGCACCATGCGCCGGGCCTGGGGGCGGGTGATGCCGATCTGGACGGCGGCGTCCATCAGCGCTTCGAGGAACATAAAGACATAGGCGGGGCCGGAGCCGGAGACGGCGGTGGCGCGGTCGATCGCGGCCTCATCGGCGACGTAGAGCTGCTCGCCCATCGCGCCGAGCAGCGTGCGGACGCGCTCGTGCTGGGCTTCGGTGACGCCCTCGGCGGCGGTCCAGACGGTGTAGCCGCGCCCGACCTGGGCGGGCGTGTTGGGCATCGCGCGGACGACTCGGCGGTGGGCGAGCTGGGCCTGGACCTGCGCGAGCGGGATGCCGGCGAGGATCGAGACGACGAGCTGCGACTGGTCGAGATGGACGTCGTGCAGCGACCCGAGGTCCTGCGGCTTGACCGAGAGGTAGATGAGGTCGGCGCCGTTGACGGCTTCGGGCATGGAGTCGGTGACCGCGAGCCCGAGTTCTTCACGCAGCCAGGCGGCGCGGGCGGGGACGGCCTCACAGACGCAGAAATCGGAGGCCTCGGCGATGCCCGCGCCGGTGAGCGCGCGCACGAAGGTCGTGCCCATTGTGCCGCCGCCCACGACTGCGATGCTCGTTTGGGTCACTGTCGCTATGCCGTCCGCTCGCCAAGGCGATCAGGGGCGCGATCACTGGCGCGCTCGCCGAAGATGGCTCGCCCGATTCGCACGATGGTCGCGCCTTCCTCAATGGCTACATCGTAATCGTTTGACATGCCCATGCTGAGTTCCCGTAATCCCAGCGCGTCGCGCAGTTCACGCAGGCGGCGGAAGACGGGGCGGACCGCTTGAGCGTCGTCGACGAGTGGGGCGATGGTCATCAGGCCGTTGACGTTGAGCTGGGGGAGCGCCGAGATCTCGCTGAGCGCGGCCTCGACGTCGTCGGGCGCGAAGCCGTCTTTTGAGGCTTCGGCGGCGACGTTGACTTCGAGCATGATGTCGAGCGGGGCTTCGAGATTGCGGGCGATCGCGGCGGCGAGGCGGACGCTGTCGACGCTTTGTACGGAGGCGAACCGGCCGGCGAAGCGGGCCTTGTTGCGCTGCAGGTGACCGATCAGGTGGATGCGGGCGGCGCTGCCGGCGAGCTGCTCGAGTTTGTCGAGGCCTTCCTGGACGCGATTTTCGCCGAACTCGAGCTGGCCGGCCTCGAGCGCTGCGCGGATCGCGGCGACGGGCTGGGTTTTGGAGACGGCGACCAGCGTGACCTCGTTGGGCTCGCGGCCGGCGCGCTCGCAGGCGGTCGCGATGTCGGCCCGCACGCTGCTGAGGCGTTCGGCGACGGAGGCCTCGAACGTGGTCACGGGATCACCAGACCCTCAGCATGCGCTCACCATGCCCTCAGCTGGTCGGACGGGCGAGCAGATCGAGCGGGATCAGCGCCGCCTCGGGGACGTAGGAGGGGATGTGCTCGCCGCCGCAGACGCCGCAGAGGTTGCAGCCGATCTCGGGCGGTGGGCAGGCGATGGTGGACTTGAGGCGGGTGTGCTTGCTCCACTCGCGCTCGAAGAAGCGGGCGGTGATGCCTGTTTCGACGGCGGCCCAGGGGACGGGTCCGCCGCCCCAGGGCTGATCGCCGTCGAGGCCCCATTCGCGGCTGGCGCGGAACCACTCACCGGAGGAGGGCCGCTCCATCTCCAGGATGGCGTGAGCGAGGCGCTGGTCGGAGCGCGAGCAGATGTCGTCGATGCGCGCCCAGGTGGGCGAATCGCCGCGCAGGCGAATGCCGGTGCCGCGGAACGCATTTTCGAGGATGCGCTGCCGGTGGCGCACCAGTTTCGCCGAGGACTGGGCCAGCTCCTGGTAGGCGGTGGCGGGCTTGGGGACGAGCGGGCCGACGCTCATGACGAGTTCGGTGCCGTGGCCGGCGGCGTCGAGCCGCTGCTTGATCTCGCTGCCGAGCTGGGCCATCTGGATGACGTCTTCGTCCTCTTCGTCGGGCAGGCCGATCATGAAGTAGAGCTTGAGGCGTCGCATCGCGGCGGCGCCGACCTTCTCGGCGGCGTCGATGATCTGCTGCTCTGAGACGGCCTTGTTGATCCGCACGCGCATGCGCTCGGAGCCGGCTTCGGGGGCGAGCGTGACGGTGCGCGTGCCGCCGCGTGAGAGCACCTGCAGGAGCTCGGGCGCGAGGTTGTCGACGCGCAACGAGGAGACGGAGACGCGCGCGCCCATCGCATCGGCGGCGGTGGCGAGCTGGGCGAGCTCGGGGTGGTCGGCGACGGCCGCGCCGAGCAGGCCGATGCGCTCGGAGCGTTTGAGGCCGCGGGCGACCTGATCGACGAGCGAAGTGAGCGGTCGGTAGCGCGGCGGACGGAACACGTAGCCGGCGATGCAGAAGCGGCAGCCGCGACCGCAGCCGCGCGCGGCCTCGATCAGGGTCATCTGGCTGAACTCGGTGTCGTCGGTCAGGACCTGCGAGATGGCCTCGGTGGTCGCGATGTCGCGCACCCACTGGCGTTCGACGCCGCCCTCGCCGGGGCCGAGCAGCGGCACGAAGACGCCGGGGATCTGGGCGAGCTGTTCGAGCAGCTCGACGCGCGGGGCGTGAGCGTGCTCGACCAGGCAGTCGACGAGTTGGTCGAGGATTGGCTCAGCTTCGCCGATCACGAATGCGTCGAAGCAGTCGGCGAGCGGCAGCGGGTTGGTGATCACGGACGCGCCGCCGGCGATCACGATCGGCGCGCCCTCGTCGCGGTTGGCGCTGAGCGGCGCGATGCCGGCGGCCTGCAGGGAGCGGACCACGTGGTAGTAGTCGATCTCGTAGGTGAGCGTGTAGGCGACGACGGGGAAGTCGGTCAGCGGGCGCTGGGATTCGATCGTGACCGGTCCGAGCGAGCGGTCGTCGCCGCGCTCGTCGGTGGGCGGCGGATCGTAGAAGGCGCGTTCGCAGACCACATCGGAGCGTGCGTTGAGCAGCGCGTAGATCGCCTGGAGGCCGAGATTCGACATGCCGAGGTAGTAGGAGTTGGGGTAGACGAGCGCGAGCGGGAGGCGGCCGCCCCAGTCCTTGGTCACCGTGCCGGTTTCGGCGGCGAGCCGACGGCGCGCAGTGGTGACGGACTGGGAGAGGGTGTGTTTGGCCATATGGGCTCAGTCTAGGCGCGCAGCGGGGCCCAGCGGGCGCGAACCGCTTGCGATCTGTGTGTCAGACGGGATCTTGGTCGGGAGTGTGTTCGGTTTGACCGCCGATCAGTTCGAGCGCGTGCAGCAGGATCGGCTCGATCGCGGCGAGGTTTTCGCGCACGGCCTTCTCGGAGCCGGGCAGGTTGACGATCAGCGTGCGGGCGGCGACGCCGACCACGCCGCGGCTGAGCGCGGCCATCGGGGTATGGGCGAGGCCGGCGGCGCGCATCAGCTCGGCGATCCCGGGGGCCTCGCGGTCAATAACGCGGCGGGTGGCTTCAGGCGTGTGGTCGCGCGGGCCGAGGCCGGTGCCGCCGGTGGTGACGATCAGATCGAGCCGATCGTGGACCCAGGCGCGCAGCGTCGTTTCGATGGTTTGCGGATCATCGGGAATGATCGCAGTTTGCGCGATGACGACGCCAATGCGCGTAAGGCGTTCGTAAATCGCCGGTCCCGAGGTGTCCTGGCGCTCGCCGCGTGAGCCCGCATCGGACAGGGTCAGGACGCCGGCGCGCGGGGGTTGGGGCGTTGCGGCCATCTGGTCAGACCTCGCGTGGGCGGTTCAGCGTGTTGCGTTCGTGCGGAAGAGGTTAACTCCGCACACGATTTTCGCGGAGGGACTGGACAAGGGTGGCTGTCTGTAGTTGACGTAGCGGGGCCGTTATGGGTAGTGTGCCCATGTATGGGAGATGAGATGGGGAGAAATGGGACCGATGGAACTTCCCACGACCTCCGTTCCCGTGCGACCGGCTTGAGGGCATACCAGTGGCTGAACACTCCTTCACCGGCACATACGAATTCACGATCGACGATCGTGGGCGGCTCGCCGTTCCGGCACTCTACCGACACCGGTTCGAGGCTGGCGGGCAGCTCGCAGAGGGTCCCGACGGGGCGCTCGAGCTCTACGACCTGGCGGGCTGGGACGCGATGATCGCTCAGCGCGTGCCCAAATCGACGAACCGCCGGGCCGACCGGCAGCTGCGCCGGCGGATCATGCCGAACGCGCAGCCGGTCAAGCTCGACGCGCAGGGGCGGATTCTGATTTCGTCGAAGACGCGCGAGAAGCTCGGCCTGCAGGGCGGCGTCGCAATCGCGGGGATGGGCGAGTTCCTGGAAATCTGGGACCTCGAGACCTGGAACCGCCTGGAGGCAGAAGACGACGGGCCGAGTTACGCGGACTTGCTCGAGAGCCTGGAGAGCGACGCCGTCGCCGTGGAGGCGACATCGTGACGACGCCACAGCCGGCCCACATTCCGGTGATGACGAGCGACGTGCTCGGCTGGCTCGAAGTGCGACGGGGCGGCGTCTACATCGACGCGACCGTTGGTCTTGGCGGCCACGCGGCGGCGATTCTCGAAGCATCCGCGCCCGATGGCCGCCTGCTCGGCCTCGACGCCGACCCGCAGGCGCTGGCAGCGGCGCGGGCGCGGCTCGAGCCGTTCGGCGAGCGCTTCACGCTCGATCAGGCCTGGCTCGACGACTGCGCGGCGCACGCGCGCCGGCACGGCTTTGACGCCGTCGACGGCGTGCTCTGCGACCTCGGCGTCTCCAGCATGCAACTCGAAGATGCGCAGCGCGGGTTTTCGTTCCAGAACGACGGACCGCTGGACATGCGGCTCGGCCCGGGGGCCGATCGCACGGCGGCCGACATCGTCAATCACTACTCAGAGTCGGACCTCGCCGACGTGATCTATCAGCTGGGTGAGGAGCGTCGTTCGCGGCGCATCGCCCACGCGATCGTTGAGCGGCGCCCGATCGAGACCACCGCCGAACTCGCCGAGATCGTTCGGGCGGCGCTGGGCGTCACGGGACGCCGGCGGATTCATCCGGCCACGCATGTCTTCCGGGCGCTGCGGCTGGAAGTGAATCGCGAGCTGGGGCGTCTGAGCGATTTTCTGGGCTCGACGCGTGAGTTGCTCGCCGTCGGCGGGCGGCTCGTGGCGATTTCGTTCCACTCGTTGGAGGACAGGATCGTCAAGCGTTTCATGCGTGAGGCGTCGACCGGAACAGACGCGTCCTTCCGGGCGCTGACCAAGCGAGTGATCCGGCCGAGCAGCGCCGAAGTGCAGCGCAACCCGCGCGCCCGTAGCGCGCGTCTGCGCGCGGCGGAGGCAGTGTGATGCCGGCTCAAAGTTGTCTACGTCGTCGCAGTCCCGCAGGGGGTCGCCGTTTCACGGCATCGATCCGCAGCGGGATGAGGGGCGAGCGAGTTCAGAACGAAGCAGAACGGAGTGTCGTTGCCAGGCCATCGGGCAGACCGCGCACAGGGGACGTCCTCAAGCAATCCAAAGCAAAGGAGAAGCCCCGCCGCCACAACCCAAGTCCACGTTGGTCCCGCGACTCGTTGCGGGATCGGCGTGGCGCCTGTCCCCTTCTCACAGTGCACGGTCTGTCCGATGGTCTAGCAGCAGCTCCCAACGCCGCGTCGGGAGTTGCTCCCGTCCGCCCCAGTATGACAGCGCGTTTCCCGATTCGTCGAGGCGATGCGCGAGCCGTGGGTAAATTGTCCAGCCGCTTGTCCAACCCCTTGCGTGGGTCGCGATTGGCGGGTGGGAGCACAGCCAGGTGAGCGCGCTGGCGATGCACGTGCGCGATGGGCGCCGCCATCTGCCGCACGCCCGGCTGCCCGTCTGGGCCTGGATCGTGATCGCCACGCTTTGCGTGGCCGCGGTGCTGCCCGTCGTGCAGTCGTCGAACGCGACCGAGACTGGGGCGCGGCTGGTCGCGCTCGAGGCGGAGCGCGAGCGGATGCGCTCGGAGATTCGCCACCTGTCGGCGCATGTCGGCGAGCTGGCCTCGTTGTCGCGCGTGGAACTGCACGCGCGCGGGCGCCTGCGGATGGTCGACGCGACGCCGACGGTGACCGTTGAAGTTGATCGCGCGCCGCCGGCGCGCGTCGTGCCAAGCCGATTCCTGCCGGCGAGCGAGCCGGTTGAGCGCCACGAGCGTGCGCGTTGGCAGGCGCTGCTTGACTTCTTGATCATCGAGTAGTCATCGGCCGCGGGTCGCCTCGGCGGCCCGCGGTGGCGTCAGTCCGTTGCGAGACGCGTGCACGTGAGCCGGCAGGAGCCCGGGAGGGCAGCGATGGCGAACGGGAAGCTCAGCGGCGCCCGAATGCGAGTCGTCGCCGCGGCGATGGTCGTGCTGGCGCTGATCATCGTCGCGCGCCTGGTGATGCTGCAGGTCGTGGAGCACCAGCACCATGAGGCGGCGGCCGATCGGCTGTCGCGGATCGAAACGCGCGGGCCGCGCGGGACGATCCTCGACCGCAATGGCTTCCCGCTCGTCACCAGCGTGGACCGCTGGGAGGTCCACGTCGACACGCGCCTGTGGGGGCAGAACGGGTTCCAGCCGAACGCGGCATCGGCGCGGCTCGCCTACTTGTTGCGTGCGGAAGAGTCGCTGGTGCTGAGCCTGGCCGCACACACCGACGGTCACGATGCGCTGATCGCCTACGTGCAGGACTACATCGGGGCGACGATCTACGCCGAGCAGCTCTACGGCGTGACGATTCGGAAGACCAGCAGCCGGCGGCACGTTGAGGGGCAGATGGCGGCGCCGGTGATTGGGATCGTGGGTCGCGACGAGCAGGGCCTGGCGGGCCTGGAGTACGCGCTCGACGGCGATCTGCGTGGGGAGTCGGGCCTGCTGATCTACGAGCAGGACGGGCTGGGCCAGCCGATCCCGTTTGGAGCGCGGCTCGAGCTGCCGTACGAGGAGGGCGCGGACATCGTGCTCACGATCGACCGCAACCTGCAGCGGATCGCCGAGCAGGCGCTGGCCGAGGCCGTGCAGCGCTGGCAGGCCGCGGGCGGTGTGATCATCATCATGGACCCGCGCGACGGCGACATTCTGGCCGTGGCGATGCTGCCGACCTACGACCCCGAAGGCCTCGACCTGGCCGACGGCTCGTTCGATATCGGCGTGCTGCGCAGCCGCTCCGCGTCGGATGTTTACGAGCCCGGTTCGGTCTTCAAGGTGATCACGATGGCGGCGGCGATCGACGCGAAGGTCGTGACCCCGGAGACGACCTTCGTCGACACCGGCGCGGTGGTGATCGGCGAGCGGACGATCCGCAACTTCGATCTGTCCTGGCATGGCGAGCAGACGATGACGCAGCTGCTGCAGCGCTCGCTCAACACCGGCTCGGTCTGGCTGATCGATCAGATGGGGGCGAAGATCTTCTACCGATACGTGAACGCGTTCGGGTTCGGCGAGGTGACCGATGTCGGGCTGCCGGGCGAGAGCCAGGGGCTGGTCACGCCGATCGGCGACCTGCAGTGGTCGCCGGTGCAGCTGGCGACGAACTCGTTCGGGCAGGGCATTGCGGTGACGCCGCTGCAGATCGTGCAGGCCTATTCGGTGATCGCGAATGGCGGCGAGCTGGTGCGCCCGCGGCTGGTGCGGGCGCTGATCAGCGATGACATGGTGCGCGAGCTCGAGCCGGTGACCGAGCGGCGGGTGATCTCCGAGGAGTCCGCCAAGACGATGACGTACATGATGCAGGCCGTGGTTGACGGCGTCGCCGGCCATCCGGCGCAGACGCCCGGCTGGGGCGTGGCGGGCAAGTCGGGCACCACCGACGTGCTGGTCGACGGCGAGTACCGCGACGACACCTCGCTCGCGTCGTTCGCCGGCTTCGCGCCGGTCGATGACCCGCGGATCGTCGTGTTGGTGCGGATCGACCTGCCCCAGGGTGAGACCTTCGGCGGGATCGTGGCCGCGCCGATCTTCCACGAGATCGTGGCTGAGGCGCTGCCGTATCTCGGCGTTCCCCCGACCAACTACGTCGCCGCGCCGGAGACCTGGCACACGGGACCGGGTACGATCCAGTCGCGCTACGTGACAGCGGACGGTGAGACAGTTGCTTCCGGCGACGACGCTTCCGGCGACGACGCAGCCGGCGACGACGCAGCCGGCGACGGCGCGACACGGCAAGCCGCGCGCGTGGCGGTGGTCGAAGAATGATCTCCCCGCGCCGGCTCGCGGAATTGCTTGAGCTGCCCGCGTCCGGGGCGACGGCGCCGTTCTCGGCGGTCGTGATCGACTCGCGTGAGGCCCAGCCGGGCGCGCTCTTCGTGGCGCTGCGCGGTGAGCGGACCGACGGGCATCACTACGTCGAGGATGCGGTCTCGCGCGGCGCGACGGGCCTGTTGGTCTCGCAGCCCGTCGACGTGGCGGCGGGGGTTGATGTGTTCAGCGTCGATGACACGCTCGCGGCGCTGCAGCGGGCGGCGGCGGCCTGGCGGAACCAGATGGCGGCGACGGTCGTTGGGATTACGGGAAGCGTGGGCAAGACGACGGTGCGCGAAGCGACCAGCCAGCTGTTGGGCCAGCTGTTGGGCGCGCAGCGCCGCACGTATCAGTCGCCGCGCAACTTCAACGGCGACATCGGTCTGCCGATCGCGCTGCTGGGGCTGGGCCCGGAGCACGAATGGGCGGTGCTTGAGCTGGGGCCGTATTCGCAGGCCGAGATGGAGCTGTTGGTCTGCACGGCGCGCGCCGACGTGGGGATCGTGACCAACGTCGGGCCGACGCACCTCGAACGATTCGGGACGCTCGACGACACGGAGCGGATCAAGGGTCTGCTGCCCGCCAGCCTGCCGAGCGACGGTCTGGCAATTCTCAACGCGGATGATCCGCGCGTGCTGAACATGGCGCGCCGAACGTCGGCGGAGGTGCTGACGTTCGGTGGCTCGGCGGATGCCGACCTGCGCGCCTCCGATGTCGAGGCGCTGGGCTTCGGCGGTCTGCGCTTCGAGCTCCACCACCGCGGCAGTTCGACGACTGTGCACACGCCGTTGGTTGGCGAGCACCAGGTGATGACCGTGCTCGCGGCGGCGGCGGTCGGGCTGCGGGCGGGGCTGTCGCTCGAGCAGGTCGCGGCTGGAGCGGCGTTGCTGACGCAGGGGTCGCGACTGGTTCGCCGCTTCGCGCAGAACGGCGCAACGGTCATCGACGACGCCTACAACGCCGCGCCGCTCTCGATGCGCGCGGCGCTCGACCTGTTGGCGATGCAAGCGCCGCGCCGAGTCGCCGTGCTCGGCGACATGCTGGAGCTCGGCAGTGAGGAGGCCGACGCGCATCTCGAGGTTGGCGCGTACGCGGCGTCGCGCTGCGACCGGTTGCTGACGGTCGGTCCGCGCGCCGTCGCGATCGGCGTGGCTGCACGTGCCGCCGGGCTGGCTGAGGTGACGACGCATACGGACCCGGCCGACGCCGCAGAGACACTGCTGTTGGAGCTGCGCAGCTCCGACACCGTGCTCGTGAAGGCGTCGCACGCGATTCAGCTCGAGCGGCTGGTCGACGCAGTGTTGGGCGCGCCGGCATGACCACCTTCTCGCTGGCCACCGCAGGCATTGCCTTCATCCTGGCGCTCGCGATCGGGCGCCCGGTGATTCGCTGGACGCAGCGTCGCGGGCTGGGCAAGGCGATCTCCGACGAGGGGCCCGCGGGTCACATCGTCAAGGAGGGCACGCCGACCATGGGCGGGATCATCTTCGTGGTCGCGATCGTCGTGCTGACGATCGCCGCCAACCTGGTCGAGGGCGACCGTTGGTCGATTTTGCTGCCGCTGGTGGGCGTGCTGGCGCTGGCGCTGCTGGGCTATGTCGATGACACGGGCACGATTCTGGGGCGTGTGCAGGGCGGGTTGTCGTGGCGGCTCAAGTTCGCGCTGATCGGCGTGTTTTCGCTCGCGGTCGGTCTGGTGCTCTACTTCGCGCTCGATGTGCAGAGCCTCAACGTGCCCTGGGTGGGGCAGTTCGCGCTCGGCCCCGCGTACATCGTGATCGCGACGCTGACGGTGTTCGCGACGATCACTGCCGTCGCGGTGTCCGACGGGCTCGACACGCTGACGGGCGGGACGGCGGCGATCGCGATCGCGGCGTTCGGCGTGATCGCGATCGGGCAGGAACAGGATTTCATCGTTCGCTTCGCGTTCACGACGGTCGGCGCGGTGCTCGGGTTCCTCTGGTTCAACGCGCACCCGGCGCAGATCTTCATGGGCGACACCGGCGCGCTGGCGCTGGGCGGGGCGCTTTCGATCGTGGCGCTGATGACGGGACACTGGTTGCTGCTGCCGGTGATTGGGATCGTCTTCGTGTTGGAGCTGGGCAGCGACATCATCCAGGTGGGGTACTACAAGTGGTCGGGCGGCAAGCGGGTCTTCCGGATGGCGCCGCTGCACAACCACTTTGAGCTGGGCGGCTGGTCGGAGCCGCAGATCGTGACGCGCTTCTGGCTGATCGGGATCGCCGGCGCGATCGTCGGCGTGGCGCTGGCGTTGCAGGCGCCGGCATGAAGCTTCCAGAGCCGACACGCGCGCCCGAGAGCTTCCGCGGTTGGCGCGTCGCGCTGGTGGGTGCGGGGATCGAGGGTCGCGATGCGGCGCGATTCCTCCAGCAGGAGGGGGTCGCGGCGCTGCACGTCGTCGACCGTCGGGCGGCGGACGTGATCGAGGCAGAGCTGGCGGCGGTGGGTGTCGCCCCGACCACGATCGGTGCGGCCGATCAGTTTGGGCTGCTGGAGCGCGTGGATGCGATCGTCGCGAGCCAGGGAATTCCCTACGACCTGCCGCTGCTCTGCGCCGCGGGGGAGCGCGGAATCCCGGTGTTTGGGCCGGTGGGCGTCTTCTTTGAACGTTGTCCGGCGCCGGTGATCGGGATCTCGGGCAGCGCCGGCAAGACCACGACGACGACGCTGGTGGGGCGGATACTCGATGCCGACGGTCGCGCTCCGCTGGTCGGCGGGAACATCGGCCGCGGGCTGCTCGCCCACCTGCGCGAGGTGGACGCCGACTCGACGGTGGTGGCGGAGATCAGCCACGCGCAGCTGCTGCGCACGACGCGCAGTCCCCAGATCGCCGCGCTGCTCAACGTGACGCCGAACCATCTCGACCAGTTCAGCTGGGCTGAGTACGTCGAGCTAAAGCGGCTCCTGGTTTCGCGACAGGCGGCTGGCGACACCGCCGTCCTGCCGTGGGATGAGCCGAATGCGGCGGCGATGGCAGAGGACACGCGGGCGACGAAGGTCTGGTTCGGCTGCGACGGTTCGCCGCCTGCCGACGCCGATGCCGCCTGGCTGGAGGGGGAGACGCTGCGCGTCCGCGTCGGAGGGGAGACGCACGATGTCCTGGCCGCCGGCGAACTCCTGGTGCCCGGCCGGCACAACGTTCGCAACGCGCTGTCCGCGATCGCGATCGTGGCGCCGCTCGGCGTGCCGATCGCGACGATCGCCGAGGCGCTGCGCCGCTTCGAGGGCGTCGCGCACCGGTTGGAGACGGTCGCGACGATCGACGGGGTTCGCTACATCAACGACTCGATCGCGACCGCGCCGGAGCGCACCCTGGCGGGCGTCCGCGCGATCGAGCAGCCGCTGGTGCTGCTGCTCGGCGGGCGTGACAAGAGGCTGCCGCTGGAGGGTCTGCTGGCCGAGCTGACGGGCCGCGTGCGCGCGGTGATCTGCTTCGGCGAGGTCGGCGCGACGTGGAGCGCTCAGGCTCAGGCGGCGGCGCTGCCCTGCGTTGAGCGCTGCGACGACCTCGATGCCGCGCTCGGCGCCGCCCGTCGATTTGCGCAGGCGGGCGACGCGGTGCTGCTCTCGCCGGGCGGGACGTCGTTCGACGCCTACCCCAATTTTGAAGCGCGCGGCGAGCACTTCCGGCGGCTGGTGGAGGCGTTCAAGTGACGGCGCAAGCGCCCGGCGTGCGTACCCCTCACGTGGTCGGTCGGCGCTTCCCGACGGTCGCCGACCTGCGGCCGGCGGCGGGCTCGCCCGACTGGCTGCTGATCGGCGGGGTGATCGCGCTGACCCTCATCGGCCTGGTCTTCATGTACTCGTCGTCGATCGCCACGTCGCAACGGCTCTACGGCGATACCGACCACTTCCTGATGCGTCAGCTGATCGGCCTTGGGGTCGGAACGATTGCGTTCGTTGGCTTCGCCCTGTTGGACTATCGGCTGTGGCGGCGAGCATCGCCGTTGCTGATGATCGTGGCCGCGGTGTCGCTCGCGCTTGTGGTGATTCCGGGGATCGGATTCGAGCAGAACGGCGCGAGCCGTTGGCTGCAGTTCGGCGGGTTGCCGCCACTCCAGCCCTCGGAGTTCGCCAAGCTGGCGATCGTCGTGTACCTCGCAGCCTGGCTCACATCTGAGGGACGCGACATCAGGCGGCTCTCGATCGGGCTGTTGCCGTTTTCGGTGGTGATCGGCGGGATCGGATTCCTGCTCATGGCCGAGCCGGATCTGGGCACGTTCATCGCGATCGCGCTGATCGGGATCGTGATGTTCTTCCTGGCCGGCGCCTCGATGCTGCACATGGGGATGTTGGCCGGCGGCGGCTTCCTCACGCTGGTGAGCATCGTGGTCGGCGCGGGCTACGGGATGGAGCGCGTGCGGACGTTCCTCTCGGCCGAAGATGCGCCGCAGGCGGCGGGCTTTCAGATCGTCAATCTGGTCCACACACTTGGCTCGGGCGGCCTGACCGGCGTCGGGATTGGGGCCAGCCGCCAGAAGTTCTTCTACGTGCCCTCCGCGCACACCGACGGTGTCTTCGCGATCATCGGCGAGGAGACGGGCCTCCTCGGGGCGCTGATCGTGCTCAGCCTGTTCGCGTTGATCGTCTATCGCGGGATCCGCGCGGCGATGCACGCATCGGACCACTTTGGAATGCTGCTCGGCTTCGGGATCGTGAGCTGGATCGGTCTGCAGACGTTCCTCAACATCGCGGGGATCACCCGCACGATCGTGCTCACCGGCATCCCGCTGCCGTTCGTCTCGTTCGGGAGTTCGGCGCTGATCGCCACGCTCGCCGCGGCGGGGATTCTGGTCAGCATTTCGCGGCAGACGCGGCTCGACGATCCACCGCCGATCGCGGCCGATCCCGACGCGCCCGCGCGCGATTACGCACCGGCGGTCCCGCTCGACAACCCCTTCGAGGCCAGGCGGGGGAGCGGGCGATGATCCGCGTCCTCCTGGCCGGCGGCGGTAGCGGCGGGCATGTGTTCCCGGCTCTGGCCGTCGCGTCGGCGCTGGAGCAGGCCGTCGCACAGCCGCCGGCGTTCCTGTACGTGGGGACGTCCGGCGGGGTCGAATCGGAGCTGGCGACGTCAGCCGGCCTAGCGTTCGCGCCGATCTCGGCGCGGCCCGTGCGCGGCCGCAACGTGGCGAGCCAGCTCGTCTCGGCGGCGGCCACCGCGATGGGCATGCTCGACGCCGCGACCGTGATTCAGCGGTTCCGCCCCGATGTCGTATTCCTGACCGGCGGCTACGTCAGCGCGCCGGTCGGCGTGGCGGCCTGGCTGCTGCGAAAGCCGGTCGTGCTGTTCCAGCCCGACGTGGCGCCGGGCTGGGCGCTGCGGATGCTGGCGCCGCTGGCGCGGCGCGTCTGCGTGACGCATGAGCGCTCGCTCGAGCGCTACGGCGAGCGCGGCGTGGTGACGGGCTACCCGATCCGCGAGGGCTTCCGCGACCTCGACCAACCGCTCGCGCGGGCCCATTTTCAGCTCAACGGCGGGCCGGCGCTGCTGGTCACCGGGGCAGTGCGCGGGGCGCAGCGGATCAACGCGGCGATCGCCGATCGGCTGCCCGAATGGCTGGAGATCGCGCAGCTGATTCACATCTCGGGCGAGGCCGAGTACGGGCGGCTCAACCAACTGCGCGAGCAGCTCGAACCGCGACTGGCCAGCCGCTACCGCCTCTACCCCTACCTGGCCGAGGAGATGCCGCTGGCGATGGCTGCGTGCGACCTGGCGATCTCTCGCGCGGGCGCGTCGGTGCTGGGGGAATATCCCGCCGCCGGCCTGCCGGCCGTGCTCGTACCGCTCGGTGAGGCGGGCGGCCATCAGCGCTTCAACGCGGAGGCGCTCGAAGCCTCGGGCGCGGCCGTGATCGTGGACAACGACACCGCAGATCGCGACCTCTTCGACGCCGCAACCGGGATTCTCGCCGATCCGGAGCGGCTGGCCGCGATGCGCGAGCGCGCCCTTGAGCTGCGCCGCCTCGACGGCGGCAGCGCGATCGCCCGCGCGCTGATGGAGGCGGCGCAATGAGCGATCAGCATGCGGAGCCTTCAGGTGGCGCGCACGTCCACTTCGTCGGGATCGGCGGCATTCACATGAGCGCGCTGGCGCACATCCTGCTCGACGATGGGCAGGTCGTGAGCGGCTGCGACCGGATCGACGCGCCGATCCTGCAACCGCTGCGCGAGCGCGGCGCCGAGATCGAGATCGGTCACGCCGCCGCGCACACGCGAGGCGTGCAGCGTGTGATTCGCACCGTCGCGGTGCCCGCGACCCACCCAGAGATCGCGGCGGCGCTGGAGTCGGGCATCCCCGTCGCGACGCGCGCCGAGCTGCTCGCGGAGATCGCGGCGCCGCGCGAGGTGATCGCGGTCGGCGGTGCGCACGGCAAGACCACGACGACCGCGATGCTCTCGCTGGCCGCTCGCGCGAGCGGCCGCGATGTCGGCTATGTGCTCGGCGGCGAGGCGGCCGATCTGCAGCGCCACGCGCTGCGCGGGTCGGATCCGTGGCTCATTCTGGAGGCCGACGAATACGGCCGCGCGTTTCATCACTACACGCCGCGGGTCGCGGTGATTACGAACGTCGAGCCCGATCATCTCGACTACTACGGGACGGCGGCGCAGCTCGAGGACGCGTTCCTGACCTATGCCCAGACCGTGCGACGCGAGGGGGTGGTGATCGTCGGCGCGGAGTCTCCAACCGCGGCCGGCATCGCGGCGCGTCTGGCTGAGACGCGGCCCGACGTGACGATTCTGACCGCCGGCCTCGGTCAGGCAGCCGACTGGAGCGCCACTGTCGAGTCGCACTCGGCGCTCGCGACGAACTACCGGGTGACGCCGCCGGATGGGGCTTCCTGGGCCGCGCAGCTGAGCATCCCCGGGGACTTCAACGTCGCCAACGCGATCGTCGCGCTGGCGGCGCTGGACGCTGCCGGGTTCGATCCGCGCGCCGCCGCTGAGGCATTGGCCGGCTTCCGGGGGGTCGCGCGTCGCTTCCAGACGCACGGTGAGGCGGCGGGTGTGTTGGTGCTGGACGACTACGCGCACCATCCGACCGAGATCGCGGCGACGATTCGGGCGCTACGTGAGCGCTACGGCGACCGCCGCCTGCTGCTGCTTTTTCAGCCGCACACGTACAGCCGCTCGCGCTATCTGCTCGAGGGTTTCAGGACCTGCTTTGCGGGCGTCGACGAAGTATTTCTGTGCGAGACCTACGCGGCGCGCGAGAATCCCGACCGCGGCTTGAGCGCGAGCCAGCTCGCCGAGCAGATCCAACACCCGCACGTGATCGACGCGGGCACGGTCCGCGCCGCCGCGGGCGTGGTCGCGCGGGCGGCGCGGCGCGGCGATGTGGTCGTGACGGTCGGGGCGGGCGATGTGGATGCGGCGGGCCCGGCGATCCTCGAGTGTCTGGCGTCGCGAGCATGACCGCATTCGACACCCTGATGTGGCGTCTCGGTGGGCGCGCCGACGAGCCGCTGCGTCGCCACACGACGCTGGGCATCGGCGGGCCGGCTGACTGGTATGTGACGGTCACATCGAACGATGCGCTGGCCGAGGCCGCGCGGGCGGCGCGCGAAGATGCGCGGCCGATCTTCATGCTCGGCTCGGGCTCCAACGTCCTCGTGGGCGACGCGGGCATCCGTGGGCTGGTGATCGAGGACAACGCGACGGAGGTCGGGATGCCCTCCGTGGAGGAGTCGGGCAGCGAGGCGACCATCTCTGCCGACGCGGGCGTGCCCTTCGCGCGCCTCTCGCGGGCCACGGCGCGCGCGGGCTGGTCGGGGCTCGAATGGGCCGCAGGGATCCCCGGATCGCTGGGCGGCGCGGTGATCTACAACGCCGGCGCCTACGGCGGTTGCCTCGCTGATGTGCTCGAGGAGATCGACGTGATCGCGCCCGACGGTCAGGCGCAGCGACTGGGCGCGGGCGAGCTGGCGCTCGACTATCGACGCAGCGATTTCACGCGCGGGCGGCTGCGGGAGTACATCGTCACGAGGGTGCGGGTTCGCCTGGAGCGCGGCGACGCGCCGGCGAGCCTCGATCGAATTGCCGAACTCGAGACGCGGCGCAAGGCGTCGACCCCGCCCGGTCGCAGCGCCGGCTCGACGTTTCGCAACCCAACGGGGCACGCCGCGTGGTGGCTGATTGACCAGGTCGGCCTGCGCGGGCGTCGCGTCGGCGGCGCGCAGGTCAGCGAGAAGCACTCGAACTACTTCATCAACGCCGCCGACGCGTCGGCCGCCGAGATGACCGGCCTGATGCGGCTCGCGCAGCGGCGCGTGCACGAACAGTTCGGCGTCCAGCTCGAGCCCGAGCTGACCAGCGTCGGCGAGGGCTTCGCATGAGTGAGCGGCAGAGCTTGGCGGTGATTTTCGGCGGCCCCTCGGTGGAGCACACGATCAGCGTGCGTTCGGCACGCGCGGTGATCGCCGCCGCCGACAACGACCGCTGGCGCGCCGTCCCGATCGCCGTGACGCGTGAGGCGCGCTGGTTGTCGCCGGCCGAGAGCGTCCAGTTGCTGGCTCGGATCGACGCCGGCGCCCCGGAGGAGGTGGGAGCGGAGCACACCCTGAGCGCGATCGAGGCTGCGCTGCACGTCGCGGCCTGCGACGCGGCGTTCCCGCTGGTTCACGGGGCTTGGGGCGAGGACGGTGTGGTGCAGGGCTTCCTGGAGACGCTCGGTGTGCCCTATGTCGGCGCGGGGGTCGCGGCCTCGGCGTTGGCGATGAACAAGGCGGCGTCGAAGCCGATCCTGCGCGCCGCCGGGATTCCCGTCGCGCCGAGCATCACGGTGCCTGGGGCCGGCTGGCGAGAGGACCCACTGGGGAGCCAGCGCGCGGCCTCGGAGCTCGGCTACCCGTTGTTCGTGAAGCCCGCCAACGGCGGGTCGAGCATCGGCATCTCGCGGGTCGAGTCGCGCGAGGAGCTCGCCGACGCCTTCGAGGCCGCGTTCGAATGCGATCAGACGGCGCTCGTCGAGCAGGGGATGGTGGACGCGCGGGAGATCGAGTGCGGGGTGTTGGGTGGGGCGCGGCCCTCGGCGTCAGTGTTGGGGGAGATTCGTACGACCCGGAGCTTCTACGACTACGCCGCGAAGTACGAAGACCCGTCGACCGAGCTGATCGTGCCCGCCGAGCTCGATCCGGCGATCGCCGGGCGGATTCGCGAGTACTCGCTGGCCGCCTTCGATGCGATCGGCGCGCAGGGGATGGCCCGCGCGGACTTCCTGCTCGGCCCCGACGGGCAGATCTGGCTGGGCGAGCTGAACACGATCCCCGGCTTCACCAGCGTGAGCATGTACCCGTTGCTCTGGGAGGCCCGCGGTGTGCCGCTGCGCGAGCTGATTTCGCGGCTCGTCGAGCTGGCGTTTGAGCGCCATGAGGTGAGCGGGGTCGTGGGCGGTGCCGCGCGATGACCCAATTCGTGACCCCGCCCGAGGAGGAGCCCAAGCGCTCGCGTTTCCCGACGCCGTCGTGGCCGAGCCTGATCGTGACGCTGATGATCGCCGGGGCGATCGTGCTGGTGCTGGTGGTGCTCAATTCGCCGCTGCTGGAGGTGCGCACGGTGCGCGTGAGCGGGGCCGAATCGGTCTCCCCGCACGCCATCGCGCAGCTCACGCAGCTGCAGGGCGAGAACATTCTGCTGACCGATCTCGACGCGGCGCGCCAGCGTCTGCTGGCGCAGCCGATGATTCGTAATGCGAGCGTTGCCAGGCGTTGGCCTAATCGGATCGAAGTAGTCATAGTGGAGCGCAGGCCGTGGGGCCGGTGGCAGTCGGGCAACACCGTGTGGCCAATCGATAACGAGGGCGTGATCCTTGAGGGGGTCGCGCCTCCCGCCGACGGTCCGGTTGTGCATCAGGTATCGGCGCTGCCGGCGCTGCGAGCGGGCGCGCGCGTCGATGCGACCGTGGTCCAACTGGTGGCAGTGCTCCACGAGCGCGGCGCGCCGGTCGAGCTGCCGGAGATCGTGTCCTACGAGTGGGCGCAGGACAGCGGCCTGACGGTGGTCACGCAGCACGGTGAAATTGTCTTCGGCGACGCCGAAGCACTCGACTTCAAATACGACGTGTGGACGCAGCTCGAGCTGGAGGCGCAACGGCGCGGCGAGCCGCTGTTACGCGCTGATCTGCGCTTCGGACTGCGCCCCCGCGTCGACATCGGACTCAACGTCGGACGCGCCGTCCGCATCGAACACCGCTAGGGAGAGATCGCTATGGCCCGTCAGCAACCTGTCGCTGCGATCGATCTCGGGAGCAGCCGGATCACGACGGTGGTCGGCGAAGCAAACGAGCATGGGGCGCTGCAGATTCTCGGCGTCGGGATCGCCCCCTCGGCCGGCGTCGACCGCGGACAGATCAACCACGTCGCCGATGCGACGCGCGCGATCACTGCATCGGTCGAGCAGGCTGAGCGGTCCTCGGGCCGCCAGATTCTCTCCGCCTCCGTCGGCGTGACCGGCGGACATCTTGAGTCGCTCAACAATCGCGGCGTCGTCGCGATCCCTGATCTCAACGTGCAGATCGACGACGACGATCTGCAGCGGGTAATCGACGCAGGGCGCGCGGTCACGCTCGACTCGTCACGCACGGTGCTGCATGCGGTGCCGCGCTACTACATCGTTGACGGCCACGATCGGGTGGCCGATCCGCGCGGGATGCACGGGCAGCGGCTCGATGTCGAGATGCACCTGGTGACCGCGTCGCGCGGCGCGGCGCAGAACGCCTACAAGTGCGTGACCGCCGCAGGCGTCGATGTCGAGCTGGTCGCCGCGCAACCGATCGTGGCCTCGCGCTACGCGCTGCGCCGTGAAGAGGCGCTCGAAGGCGCGGTCATGGTCGACCTTGGCGCGGGCACGACCGACCTCGCGGTCTACGTCGACGGCGCCGTGACCTTCACGACGTCGCTCCCGATCGGCGGCGCGTTCGTCACCCGCGACCTGATCGTCGGCCTGCGCGCGCCCGCCGAGGTGCCGAGGAGGCCAAGCTCAACTTCGGCCACGCACTGCCGGAGCTGGCGCCCGATGAGCCGGTGACGCTGGACGGCTTCACCGACCAGCGCGACCGCCAGATCTCACGGCGGCTGATCGCCGAGATCGTCCGCGCCCGCGTCGAAGAGATCACCGTGATGGTGCTCAAGACGCTCAAGCGGGCCAAGCTCGACCAGCACATCAACGGCGGCTTCGTGCTCTGCGGCGGGGGTAGCCAGCTGCCCGGCTATGTGGAGCTGTTCGAGGGCATGAGCAATGTCCCGACGCGCGTCGCCACGCCCGGCGAGCTTTACGGCCTGGCCGAGCAGCTCTCCGACAGCTCGGCGATCTCGATCCTCGGCCTGCTGCACTGGGCGGCCAACTCGGGCGACAGCGTGGGCGTCCGCAGCGCGCCGACACGTCGCGAGGCATCCAGCATCGGCGGGTTCGCCCGCGGCGTGCTGAACTTCGGCAAGGTCTTCCTGCCGAGCTGAACTGCGAATCATCGCGCGCGCCAACCTGCGGCGCGTGTGGGAGTCAGAACGGGGCGCGAGCCCACCAGTCCGTTATGAAAGGGACCGCCATGTCGCACCGAATCTCAATTGACGGAGTGCCCCCGATCAAGGTCGTCGGCGTCGGCGGCGGCGGCTGCAACGCCGTCAACCGAATGATCGAAGCTCAGATCCGTGGCGTGCAGTTCGTCACGATCAACACCGACGCGCAGCAGCTCGAGTTCTCCAAGGCGCCCGTCAGCATCCGGATCGGCGACATGGAGTCGGGCGGGCTGGGCGTGGGCGGCGATCCGGAGCGCGGCGCGCAGGCGGCGGAGGAGAGCCGCGAGGAGCTCGTCAGCCACTTCAAGGGCGTCGACATGGTCTTCATCGCTGCCGGCATGGGCGGCGGCACGGGCAGCGGCGCGGCGCCTGTCGTCGCCGAGGCGGCGAAGCGCTGCGGCGCGCTGACGATCGCGGTCGTCACCCGTCCGTTCGGCTTCGAAGGTGAGCGGCGCAGCGATGTCGCCCAGGAGGGCATCGAGCGGATCGAGGAGTTCGCCGACACCGTCATCGTGATCCCCAACGACCGGCTGATCGACAAGGACGACGCGAACATCACGGTCGTCGACGCGTTCCGCAAGGCCGACGAGGTGCTGCGCCAGGGCATCCAGGGCATCTCCGACGTGATCACGGTGCCAGGCCAGATCAACCTCGACTTCAACGACGTGAAGAAGGTGATGGGCTCCGGCGGGCAGGCGTTGATGGCGATCGGTCGGGGCAGTGGCGAGAACCGCGCGGTGCAGGCGGCCGAGCAGGCGATTCGCAGCCCGCTGCTGGAAACCACGATCGAGGGCGCGACGCGCGTGCTCTACAACGTCACCTCCTCCGGCGACCTCGGCATGCTCGAACTGAGCGCCGCCGCCGAGGTGATCCAGGGCATGGTCGACCCCGAGGCCGAGATCATCGTGGGCACCGCGATCGACGACAACCTCGGCTCCGACGTGCACCTCACGGTGATCGCGACTGGCTTCGCCCCGCGCGGCCAGCACAGCGACTTCCCGGCGATGGCGCGCAACGACTGGTCGGCCCGGCTGCTCGACGATCTCGACGTGGGCTCGCCGAGCGACTTCTCGACGCCGGCGTTCCTGCGCCGTCGCGAGGCCGTCGCGTCGCGCAACCAGATGCACTGGGACAGCGGCGCTTCGGTCCCGAACGGTGCGCATCCGCCCACGTTGGGCCGTTAGGCGGGACGGCCGCGAACGCCCAAGGCAACGTTTGGAGCGCCGCGCCGTGCGCATCGACATCGTCTCGATCTTCCCCGAGCTGATCGCGGGCGCGTTCGAGGCCAGCATCATCCGTCGCGCCCGCGACTCGGGGGTCGTGGAGCTCCAGCTCCACGACCTGCGCGAGTTCACGACCGATCGCCACCGCACGGTCGACGACGCGCCCTACGGCGGCGGCCCGGGCATGGTGATGCGTCCGGAGCCGTGGTTTCGCGCGATCGAGCAGGTTCAGGAGCAAGCGCCGGTCGGACGCGTGATCCTGCTCACGCCGCAGGGCCGGCGGCTCGACCAGGCGACTGTGCGGCGGCTCGCGGGTGAAGAGCGGCTGATCCTGCTCTGCGCGCGCTACGAAGGGATCGATGAGCGCGTCCGCGAGCACCTCGCCGATGAGGAGATCTCGATCGGCGACTACGTGCTCAGCGGCGGAGAGCCGGCGGCGGTGGTGCTGGTCGACGCGCTGGTGCGGCTCCAGCCGGGCGCGCTCGGTTCGGCGCAGTCGCCGATCGAGGAGTCGTTCTCGGAGTCGCTGCTGGAGTATCCGCACTACACGCGGCCCGCCGAATACTGCGGCTGGCGGGTGCCCGATGTGCTGCTCAGCGGCGATCACGGCGCGATCGCGCGCTGGCGTCGAGAACAGCAGATCGAGCGCACGCGCGAGCGTCGCCCCGATCTGCTCGAGCAATCCGGTCAGCGCCCCGTGCACGACACAGGGTCGGACGGTCCGCAAGACACATAGCCAGATCGGTGCGTACACTGGCAACACGCAAAGGGGAATGCCGATGGACCGCTCTGATCTCCTGACTCTCAAACGCAATCCCCAGATCGAAGAATTCCAGGCTGGCGACACAGTGCGCGTGCACGCGAAGGTCGTCGAAGGCGAGCGCGAGCGCACGCAGGTCTTCGAGGGTGTCGTGATTCGGCGTAAGAAGCAGGGCTCATCGAGCAACTTCACGGTCCGCCGGGTGACGCAGGGCATCGGCGTCGAGCGCACGTTTCTCTACCACTCACCGCGCGTCGAGCGCGTCGAGGTGACACGTCGCGGGCGTGTGCGTCGCTCGCGTCTCTACTACCTGCGCGGCCGCACCGGCCGCGCCGCGCGCATCCCCGAGCGCCAGCGCAACGCCAAGCGCGCGATTCACTCCTACTAGCCGCGGCGCGCCTGAGCGCCAGCCGCCGCCCGCGAACGCGGAATGGGCAGCCACAAGGAGCCTGTCTCATAAGTCCCAAAATCGCTCCGTCGCCCACCCGCCCCTATCTGGTGGAGGCTCGGGCATCCCGCCGAATCCGGACTTTTGAGACTGGCTCCAAGGGCTGCCCCTACAGGGGAGCGGTGAGGGTCGGCGCGAGGGACGTGACCGCTGAACAACGTGTTCGTGTCGAGCCGACCCGCGCGGTTTCCCTCCCCGTTTGCTGAACGCACAGCCCATGTATGCGCAACCGTTCTGCCCCCCCCGTTCCCGGACGCACTATCCGTGTAGGGGCAGCCACAAGGAGCCTGTCTCAGAAGTAGGCTTTGTGCGTCGTGAGGGGCGGACGCGGGCGGATCGGCCGCGCCGCTGAGGCTGGGTCGGAGGGGCGCGATGCCGTGGCGAGACTGGGACCGCGAGCAAGTCTGGCTGATGCCGCCGTCGTTGGACGAGGTGTTGGCTGACGACCATCCGGCGCGGCTGGTGGCGGCGCTGGTGGACAGTCTGACAACGGCGGAGTGGGCCGAGCTGGGCGTCGACCTGGGCGGCCAAGCGCTGGGCGCGCCGGCCTATCACCCGCGCGCGCTGCTGGGCATCTGGCTCTACGGGTTCATGACCGGGGTGCGCTCTTCGCGGCGACTCGAGACAGCCTGCCGCGAGCAGCTGGCGCTGCAATGGCTGAGCGGCTACCAGCAGCCGGACCACAACACGCTCTGGCGCTTCTACCGAGAGCACCGCAACCAGCTGCGCGGGCTGCTGCGCCACACGGTCCAGATCGCAGCGCGGCTGGGCCTGGTCGACTGGGCGCTGCAGGCGGTCGACGGGACCAAAGTGGCGGGCTCGGCGTCGTCCTCGCGGACCTACGACGCGCAGCAGCTGGAGCGGCTGCTGGAGCGCACGGAGCGGGCGATCGCGGACCTGGAGGCGCAGAACGAGGCCGGCGACGAGCCGCAGTCGCCGCGGCTGCCGACCGACCTGGCCGAAGCGCAGCGGCTGCGCGCGGAGGTTCTGGCGGCCCGCCAGGCGCTGGCGGCGAGCGAGCGCCGGCACGTCAACCTGACCGACCCGGACGCGCGGCTGCTGCGCGCCGCCGGCGGCTATCTGACCGGATACAACGCGCAGGCGATGGCGGTCACGGTCCGCTATGAGGCCGGCGCGGCTGGGCCGCTCGCGGATGCGGTCAGCGCGGGGCACGACGAGCACGCCGGCGGCGGCGAGCACATTGGCGACGAGGACAGGGCGGACCGAAGCAGCAAGGGCGAGGACGTTGGCAACGAGGGCGGCGAGGGCGTTGGCAGCGAGGGCGAGGGCGATCAGGAGCCGGGCGAGGACTGCGGCGGCGGCGGCGGGGAAGCTGGCGGCGCGGACGGGGCCAGGACTCGCAGCGGCGGACTGTTGATCACCGCCGCGGACGTCACCCAGGACCCCACCGACCAGGCCCAGCTGCTGCCGATGATCGAGGCCGCCGAGCAGTCCGGCGGCCCCGCTGCGGGACTGACCCTGGCCGACGCCGGTTACTTTTCGGCCGCCAACCTGGCCGCCTGCGCCGCGCGCGCGACGCCCGTGGCGATCCCCGAAGCGCGCTGTCCGACCGCGCACCCCTACCACCACAGCCGCTTCGCCTACGACCCCGGCGCCGACTGCTACCAGTGTCCCGAGGGCCGGTTGCTGCGCTTCCAGCGGGTCAAGCATCGGCGCAAGCGAGCCTCCGTGCGGGTCTACGCGGCCGCGGCCGCGGACTGCCTGGCGTGTCCCGCCTTCGGTCGCTGTACGACCAGCCAGCGGGGACGCCGGATCGAGGTCTCGCTGCACGCCGACGCGCTCACGGCGCACCGTCACTGGATGCAGACGGCGGCGGCGCGCGACGCGTTTCGGCGGCGCAAACAGCTGATCGAACCGGTCTTCGGGATCATCAAGGAGCAGCAGGCCGGCCGCCGCTTCCTGCTGCGCGGACTTGAGGCCGTGCGCAGCGAGTGGACCCTGCTGGCGGTCGCCTTCAACCTGCGCACGCTCGCCAAGGCGCTGAGCGGCAAGTCGATCAGCCGCGCGCGCTACGCCCCGGCTGGCTAATCCCCGCCCTCAAGACCACCGACGCCCTCGATCCCACCGGCGCCAGCGCCACGCACCCCCGCACCCCGTCCGCGAGCATCAGCCCCCAACCCGCCGCGCAACCGCTGCCCCGCTACTGAGACAGGCTCCACGGGTTGCCCCTACAGGGGAGCGGTGAGGGTCGGCGCGAGGGACGTGACCGCTGAACAACGTGTTCGTGTCGAGCCGACGCGCGCGGTTTCCCTCCCCGTTTGCTGAACGCACAGCCCATGTATGCGCAACCGTTCTGCCCCCCCCGTTCCCGGACGCACTATCCGTGTAGGGGCAGCCCTTGTGGCTGCCCTCCCCGTTCACCGTTACGAACGTGTCAATTGCAGCGCCGGTGGTTGTCCACGCGTCGCCTATCTGGTGAGGGAGCCGCCCTAGCAGGCTGCCGGAAAAGTCCGCCTGTTGGCGCTCGCCTCTCTCCCCCCGCACCGCGGGGGGAGATGCCGAAGGCAGAGGGGGGCCTGTTGCCCCCGACGCAACGGCGTGGCGTATCTGCTCCGGCACGGCCGGGCCCCCCTCTGCCACTACGTGACATCTCCCCCCGCGGTGCGGGGGGAGAGAAAGAGCGGACGCGTTGGGGTTTTTCAGCACGCTGCTGCTAGCGGGCGTGCAACGCGATCGCAGCCGTCACAAGCGAGCGCAGGGTCTCTTCGGGAAATGGCTGATCGCAGCGGACCTTGAGGTGGCGCATGGCTTTGCCTGTGCCTTCTAGCGCGGAGCTGGGGTCGTCGAGCTCGGCGCCGCGGAAGAACTGGAGCCTGACGTAGCCTTTTGCACCCATGATGCTGCACATGTTGCGGCCGCCCTTGGCGCCCAATGCCCAGGCCGCGTAGCCCCACTTGACCGCTTCCTTGGCCTGCGGGGCGCGCTCGCGCACGACTTGTCGCACAACGTCGCGAACCGCCAGCGCGGTCGCCTGTTCGGGCTCCGCCAGTTCGTCAAAACAGGCTGCCCAGCGTTCCGCTTCAGCCTTCGCGGACTGCGCCATCGCCCAGCGTCTCCGTCTCCACGGCATCGACCGGCACCATCGGCTCGACAACGACCATCAGCCCGTCCATCTCGACGACGCGCACGGGGGTCGAACGCGGAATTCGGTGTGATGCGGTACGCGCCGACCACAGCTCCGCATCCAGCTGGACCGTCCCGCTGCCGGTCACGACCGTGTGCGTCGTGCCGAGATTCCCGATCAGGTTGTTGCCCACGCCGGCCGGCGTCCAGGCGGGCTTGCGCCGGTCGACCGCGAGCATCAGGCCGAGGACCAGGATCAGCGAGCCGGCGATCGAGCCGATCACGGCCAGCGCCCAGATCGAGACGCCCTGCGCATCGACCGACGTGTCGCTGAACAGAATTAACCCGCCGAGCAGCAGCGAGATGATCCCGCCGATCCCCAGCACGCCGAAGCCGACGACGAAAATCTCAGCGGCGAACAGCACCAGCGCCAGCACGATCAGGGCGATGCCGGCCGGGTTAGCGTCGAGCGGCCCGAGCGCGAAGAAGCCGGCGATCAGCATGATCACGCCGAAGATGCCGGGTCCCACCAGTCCCGGCGACCACAGCTCGATGATCAGCGCCAACTGCCCGAGGCCGAGCAGGATGAACGCGACGTTTGGATTCGCGATCACGTCGAGAATCTTCTCCGCCACCGTGTAGTTCGTCTCGACCCGCGGCGCGTTGGCGATCTGCAGCGCGACCATCGGGCCATCGGGACGCACCTGCACCTCCCAGCCGTCGATCTTCGCCAGCAGATCTTCGAGGTCGTTCGCCACGAGGTCGACCACATTGAGCACGACCGCTTCATCGCCGGTGATCGAGACGGACTCGCGCACCGCCTCTTCGGCCCACTCCTGGTTGCGGCCGCGCACCTTGGCGATGCCGCGAATGTCGGCCGCCGTGTCGTTGGTGATCTTCTTGTTGAGGTCGCCCTCGATGTCGTCGCCGCCGCCGGCGACGGGATGCGCCGCCCCGATCTGCGTGTTGGGGGCCATCGCCGCGATGTGCGACGCCATCGTGATGAAGGTGCCGGCCGAGGCCGCCCGCGCGCCGGCGGGGCTGACGAAGACTACGACCGGCACCTCGGCCGCGAGGATGCGCTGTACGATTTCGTCGGTTGAGGTGATCAGCCCGCCGGGCGTGTCGAGCATCAGCACCCAGGCGACGGCTCCCTCCTCCTCCGCGCGGTCGAGCGCGCGATCGATGAAGTTCTCCGAGACCGGGCCGATGTCATCGGCGAGGCGGGAGACGTGCACCGCGCCCTGGGGCGTCTCGTCGCCGCAGGCGGCCAGCGTGATGCCGAGAACGATCAGGAACGACCAGGCCATCAGGCGCGCGCGTCGCAGGCGCGTTCGAGTCGTGCTCATACACCGAGCATAGTTCGGCGCTAGCCGGTCGGCGGGAAGTGCTCCGCGCGCCACGCCGCGAACTCCTCATAGAAGTCCTCCAGCGTGATCCCGAACGCCGCCTCGAAGACATCGCGCTGGCTGCGCCCCTCCCACGGGTACCAGTATTTGAGCCACGAATCGGGATCGCCCGAGCGCTCAACGAGCTGCGTGACCGCGAGGAACGCCAGATTGTATCTGGCAGGTGCGTCGTCGAGGCGCCAGTTCGTGGTGAAATACGAGAGCGTCTCTGCAACGCTGCGTGATCGCTCCGCCCGCAGGGCGAACGCGTCGTCGTACGATTTGATGTCTCGATCGAGCCAGTAGGCCAGCTCGGAATAGAATGCCGCACCCTCGCTCAGCCAGGTCGGCGCGCCGTCGCCGTATTCCCCGTTGAAATATCGATTCCATTCTTTCTGCAACACGTGGAAGTACTCGTGCACGAGCGTTTCAGTGTCGGCGGGCGCCGACCCGAGGCCGGTCACGATCCGCTCCCCGCACCACAGATAGAGCTTGAGTGGATCTCCACCGGACCCGCAGGGGAGGTTCTCGTGGTACTCCGGTCCGAAGATGCTGACGTCGAAGAGCATCAGCGGCGTATCGAATCGTTCCCGGAAGAACGCGATCGCATCGGCCAACCGCGCACGCATGACGCCGAGCTGTTCATCAGTCACGTTGCCTTCCGTCGTGATCACGAATTCCGTCTGCGCGATCTCGGCGACCTCGGGATCGTTCAGCAATTCGAGCGTCGCTTCGGCGGAGACCGCTGCCGGCCCGATCGGTCGCGCCGGTCCCTGCCGCAAGATTGCGGCCTCGCGGACGGCCACCCAGAGCAGCTCGCCGCGGTTGATCAGCGGCCCATCGGGGTCGCGCTGATCGGCGTCGGAGCTCGCCAAGCGTCGTGCGGGCGCTACGGCCGCGAGCGCGCCGATGCCCCGGCGGATGTCGGCCAGTGAGGCCCCATCCGCACCGAGCCACGGGACCAGATTCCAACCCGGCTCGAGGCGCACACGCTGATGCACAGCCGTTGGCAAGGTCGCCGCGGTCGAGTCGTTGGCCTCGAACGTCACGAACACTCCCGAATTGCGACGCACGTCGCCAACATCGGGGTGCGTGGCGGGGTCATTGCGGAATGCAGTCAGATACCGACCATCCGCAGGCGACCAAGTCGTCAGGCTCGCGACCTCAGGCATGATCCGGAAGATGAACGAGGCGGGGGCATCGACGCCGTACCACGCCAGGAACTGGCCGACGCTGTCGAACGTGGCTTCCGCGGTTCTGCCGTTGGAGGCCGCCGTCGCCCACCAGTGCGTGAGCCACGCGTCACGCGCAGCATTCCGCTCCGCTTCGCGCCGCGCCGACGGATATTCGGCGAATGCCACATAGAATTCGCCCACGCTGAGGCCGAATGCGGCTTCGAAGGCGTCTTCCCAACGCTCATGCTGCGCGCGCTCGCGGAAGTACTGAACGTACGAATCGGCGCCCGCCTGCGAGACCAGGTAGTCGACGGCCAGCCAGGCGATCGGGCGTGAATTTTGGGCGTAGAAGCCGGCCGCCGTCTCGAGTTCGGCGAGCACGAGCGTCTCAACGTTGAGCGTCACGGGGTGACCGAGCTGGTCGCGTCGGGCCGCGTCGATTGACGCCTCTCCCACAGCGTCACGGAATGTCGAGGCGGCATATTCCTCCGCTCCGTGGACGAGCCAGCGCGGGCCCGCTGGGGAGTGCCCGTCTTCGACCACCGCGGCTGGACTGTAGGTCAGCTGCCGCATCATTCCGCTCATATTGAGCCGTGCGAACGGCAGCGGCTCTTCGCAGCCATCGACCAGCAAGTGCCCCTCGCTGTTGCTCCAAAAGCACGGGGCGCCTGAAGTCGGGACATCTTGTCCACCCGCGATGATCACGGGTGTGATCGCCTCCAGGTCCGCGCCGATGTGGATCCTGAGGCCGGTCGCGCCGACGTCGTAGGTCTCGTCGAACCAGTCCGCGACGGCGTCGAAGCGCGCGCGAATCTCGGCTTGGCGTTCCTCCGAGACGTCGCCGTGGAAGGTGATCGTCGCCCGCTCTTGGGCTGACCCCACTGACGCCGCAGCCGCGACGCCGAGGGCGACCAGCGTCACGAGGGAGAGCACGGTTCGGCGCATCCGCGGACGCTACCAGTGCCCCCGACCGTTCCTCCGCGATAAACTCCGTGCATGCCGGCTCTCGTGTCCCACATGATCGCGGCCTGTCGCGCGGGCGAACGGCTCGCTGCGCAGCGGCTCGACGCCGCCAACGGGGAGTTCCTGCTCGGCGCGACCACGCCCGACATCCGCGTGATCACGCGCTGGGACCGGGAACGCACGCACTTTTTCGACATCACCGACGAGGGCCACCAGGACAGCGTCGCGGCCTTCTTTGAGGCCCATCACAGCCTCCGCGACGCCGGCCGGCTCTCGCCGCAGACGCGCGCGTGGGTCTGCGGCTATCTCACGCACCTGATCATGGATCAGGAGTACGTGACGGCGATCTACCGACCCTACTTCGGCCACCGCTCGCTGCTCGGCGGCGATGGGCACGCCAACCTGCTCGACCGCATCCTGCAGTACGAGTTCGACCGCCGCGAGCGCGAGCGGGACGAGACGATGCACGACCTTCGTCAGGCGCTGTTTGCCTCCGCGCTCGATATTGACGCCGGGTTCATCGACCGCTCGACGCTCGAACAGTGGCGCGATACGACCGCCGCGGTGACGGAGCATCCGCCCGACTGGGAGCGGTTTACCTTCATCGCTTCGCGGCACCTCGACCGCGCCGGCATCCAGGATGAGCACGGGCTGAACGAGTTCATGCAACGCGTCCCGGAGCTGCTCGACCAGACGCTCGGACACGTCGATCAGGCGACCCTGGACGGCTTCTTCGAGCTGACCGCCGAGCGCACCGCGCAGGCGCTCGGCGCCTGGCTCGGCGACGCCGCATGAGCGACGTCATCCCGATCTGGCGCGGGCTCGAGGCATCGCGCGCGGCGCTGCTCGCGCATCGTCAGCCCGACGCCGGCGAGCTCACTCCCGCCGAGACGGAGACGCTCAGTCGGCTGTTCGATGACGCTCCGACGTTCGAGCAAGCGATCACCCGCATCCTTCATACGGTCCGCGATGGCGGGGACGAGGCGCTGCGCGAAATCTGCGCGGCGATCGATGGCGCGGCGCCCGAACAGTTCAAGGTCTCGGGGGCCGAGTTCGCCGCGGCGCGAGATTCGGTGCCGCCCGATCTGCTGAACTCGCTACAGCTCGCAGCCGACCGCGTGCGCTCGTACCACGAGTTGCAGCTTCAGCACGCCGCCAAATCGTTCTCACAGGACGGACTGGGGCAGGTCGTGCGCTCGATCGCGAGCGTGGGCCTCTACGTGCCGGGCACCACGGCGGTCTATCCCTCGTCGGTGCTGCACACGGCGATCCCTGCGATCGTGGCCGGGGTTGAGCAGGTCGCGATCGCCAGTCCCGCAGTGCCGGGCGCCGATGGGCGCGCGACCGTCTCGCCGCTGAAGCTGGTCGCCGCGGACATCGCGGGCGTGCGCGATGTCTACAAGGTGGGTGGCGCACATGCGATCGCGGCGCTGGCGTACGGCACCGAATCGATCCCCGCCGTCGACAAGATCTTCGGCCCCGGCAACCGCTGGGTGACCGCGGCCAAGCGCCAGGTGTTCGGGATCGTCGGAATCGACGCGGTCTACGGGCCGACGGAGACGGTGATCGTGGCCGACGACTCGGCCGATCCGGGGCTGTGCGCCGCGGACCTGCTCGCGCAGGCCGAGCACGATCTCTTTGCGGCGCCGATCCTGATCACTCCGAGCGAGACGCTCGCCCTCGCCGTCCGCGACGAGATCATCGACCAGGCTTCAACGCTGCCGCGTCGCGAGATCGCGCTGGGCGCGTTCCAGCGGCGTGGCGGGATCGCCTTGGTGCCGACGCTCGACGACGCCGTGCAGCTGGCCAACGACTACGCGCCCGAGCACCTCGCGCTGGTGACGCGCGATGCGCTGGAGCGCTCGGAGCAGGTGCGGAACGCGGGCGGGCTGTTCATCGGCGACGCCTCGCCTGAGGCGCTCGGCGACTACGTCGCGGGGCCCAGCCATGTCATGCCGACGGGTGGCTCGGCGCGCTACGCGTCGGCGCTCAACGTTGGGGAGTTCCTCAAGATCACGACCGTCGTCAATGTCGACAGCGACACGCTGGACGCGATCGCGGCCGACGCTGAGCGGATCGCTCACGCGGAGAATCTCGTCGCCCACGCGCGCTCGCTCGAGCGCCGTCGGGTTGATCGCTAGCGGGCGCGCGATGCCCGGCGGCCCACCCCCGATTCGTCCGCACCTCGCGGAGCTGCCCGGCTATGACCCGGTCGTGCCGCTGGCCGAACGCTGCCGGCGCGTCGGCATCCCCGTCGAGCGGGCGCTCAAACTTGACGCCAACGAGAACCCGTTCGGCGCTCATCCGGCCGTCCGCGCCGCGCTGATGGAGGCGGTCGGCGGGAGTGACCTGCTCTCGATCTATCCCGACCCGCAGCAGGTTGAACTACGGCGCGCGCTCGCGAAGCATCTCGCCATCCCGGCCGGGCAGATCATCGCCGGCGCCGGCGCGGATGAGCTGCTGGACCTGGTGATGCGCGCCGTCGTGCAGCCCGGCCAGACCGTGGTCACCTCCACGCCCACATTCGGGATGTACCGCTTCCTCGCCGATGTCAACGAAATTCCGCTGGTCGAGGTCGCGCGTGGGGCTGAGTTCCACATCGAGCTGGAGCCGTTGTTGGAAGCCGCGCAGAGCGCCGGCTTGCTGATTCTGACCTCGCCGAACAATCCGACCGGCGACCTCTTCCCGCAGGGCGCGCTGCTGGAGCTGCTCGAGACCGGCGCGACGGTGCTCGTCGACGAGGCCTACGTCGACTTCGCGCGCGAGTCGGTGATCGACCTCGTTGACCAGTACCCGCGGCTGATCATCCTGCGCACCTTCTCCAAGTGGGCGGGGATCGCCGGCCTGCGGCTCGGTTACGCGATCTGCCACCCCGAGCTGGTTGGCGTGCTGATGAACATCAAGCAGCCGTACAACATCAACGCCGCCGCGGAGGCCGCGGGGCTCGCTGCGCTGAGCGTCGCGGACGCGCTCAACGAGCAGGCCGACCAGATTGTCGCCACGCGCGACGATTTGATCTTCGCGCTCTCGGAGCAGCCCTCGCTGCGCCCGTATCGCAGCGAGGCCAACTTCGTGCTCGTGCGCGTGGCCCCGCTCGGTGAGGACGCCGGCGCGACGGCCTCGGCCGGCCGGCAGTTCCACGACGCGCTCGCTCAGGAGGGCGTCTTCGTTCGCTTCTACGCGAACCGCCGGCTGCGCAACTGCGTGCGCATCTCCGTGCCGACGCCTGCGCAGCTGCCAACCCTGCTTGAGCGGATCGAGCGCGTCCTATCCTGACCGCCGTTAAGGAGTCCAACCATGCGTCTCAGTAAGCCCCGACTCGAACCGCTTGATCCCGAGACCGCCGAAGGTGTCGCCAAGGAGCAGCTTGCCCGCGCCGCCGAGCGCGGTCGCGTGCTCAACATCACCCGCACACTCGCGCACTATCCGGAGCTCTCCAGCGCGTGGGGGCAGTTCTCGCGTCACGTGCTGGGGAACTCGTCGCTGCCGGACCGCGAGCGCGAGCTGATCATCCTGCGAATGGGCTGGAACTGCCAGTCGGGTTACGAATTCGGCCAGCACCGGCGGATGGGCCAGGCGGTCGGCCTGACGCTTGAGGAGGTGGAGCGCACCAAGCAGGGCCCCGAGGCCGACGGCTGGACCGAACACGAGCGCGCCCTCCTAACCGCCGCCGACGAGCTGCACGGAGACGCCTTTCTCTCGGACGCCACCTGGGCCGCGCTCTCCGAGCAGTACAACACTCAGCAGTTGATGGACGTCGTCTTCACCGCCGGCCAGTACAACCTCGTCTCGATGGCGCTCAACACCCTCGGCGTGCAGCTCGAGCCCGGCACCCCCGGCCTTGAGCTCGACGCCTAACCGCAGGTCTCAGCCATGCCCGGACCACTCGACGGATTGCGCGTTCTTGACTTCACCTGGGCCCTCGCCGGGCCCTATGGCTCGATGATCCTGACCGACCTTGGGGCTGACGTGATCAAGGTCGAGCCCGCTGGGATGGACGAGCGGAGCCGTGGTGCGGGGCCCTTTGTGCATGGCGTCTCGACGTACTTCTTCAGCGTCAACCGCGGCAAGAAGTCGCTCACGCTGGACCTCAAGACGCTCGAGGCGACCGAGATCGTGCATGACCTGATCGACCCCGCGAACGGCGCGATCGACGTGCTGACCGAGAACTTCCGCCCCGGCGCGATGGCCCGGCTGGGGCTCAGCTACGAGGATCTCTCGGCGATCAACCCGCGCCTGATCTACGCCTCCACGTCGGGCTTCGGCCACACCGGGCCGTACACGAACCGCCCGGCCGTCGACGTGATCGTGCAGGGCATGAGCGGGATCATGAGCATCACCGGGCATCCCGGTGGGCCGGTCACGCGGCCCGGCTACAGCATCGGCGATATGGCCGGCGGGATGTACACGGCGATCGGCGTGCTCGCAGCGCTGCACGAGCGCGAGGCCTCTGGGCTCGGCCAGCACGTCGATGTGGCGATGCTCGACAGCCAGGTCGCGCTGCTCGAAAACGCCGTCGTGCGCACAGCGAACACCGACGAGGTGCCGGGCCCGATCGGGACCCGCCACCCGCTCGTGACGCCGTTCCAGGCGCTGCCCACTACCGACGGACACTGCGTGATCGCAGGCGTGAAGGACTGGCAGCTGTTCTGCGCCAAGATCGAGCGCCTCGACCTGTTCGACGACGAGCGTTTCCAGACCAACGCCGACCGCACGCGTCACCACGCCGAGATCGAGCCGATCCTTTTCGAGGCGTTCGCCAAACGCAGCACCGCCGAGTGGGAGGCCGAGCTGGAGGGCGTCTGCATCGTCGCGCCGCTTAACACGCTGCCCGACATCGTCAACGACCCGCACATCGCGGCGCGCGAGATGATCGCCGAGCTGCCGGTCGCGAACACGACCGAGTCGATCAAGGTCAGCGCCAGCCCGGTCCACCTGAGCCGCACGCCGATCGAGCTCACGCGCGGCGCCAGCGCCCCCGCCGAACACACCGCCGAGGTCCTCGCCAGCATCGGCCGTAGCAAGCCGCAGATCGCCGCGCTCGCCGAGTCGGGCGTGATTTCGCTGCCCGAGGACCCTGGATCGGCCGTGGAGAGCGACGCTGCCTCATAACCGCGGGGGCGGTCCGCCGCATCGGCGCCATCGCCCTGCTCACCGCGGTCGCCTCCGTGCTGTCGCTCGCCACAATTCGCCCAGCGTCAGCCGCGGACGATAGAGATCTGAGGGTGCCGCACTTACACCGCGACGGTGCCGATTCCCGGCGACCACGTGATCGCGCTCTCGCCCCCGCAAAATCGCTGCCCGTCCTACGCCGCTGCCGACGGTTTCACGCGTGACCCGAGCGCGGCGCTGATCGTGCAGTCCGCGGTACGCGCAAGGACGACGCAGATCCGGTTCGAGCCGCTCTCGCAACTCTGCGAGCTGGCGATCAGTGGCCAGCTGCTGGGCCGCGACGAGGCGTGGGCGGGTCACCGGTGACGGCGCTGTTTCCCTCCAGTGGGAGATCCACCCGGACGCCTGTCGCTACGCCGTTGAGGGACGCGTCATCGACTCCGGGGGGATGCCGGTTGCGAGCTGGGGCTTCCTCGCGTGCCCGCGCAAAGGCGTATGCCAGATGGTCACCACCGACGCCTCCGGCGACTTCGTCTTCGCGGCGACGAACACGGGCGAAATGATTCTGCAGCCCCGCGTTCGCAACTGCGGCAAGCTACAGATCCCGCGCCAGGAGCGCAGCTACGCGGTTCGAGCGGCCGATGACAACTCTGTCGAATGGGTGGTTGACGGCTACCCGTGCGTCCCGTGAGCGACGCCACTAGCATCCGCGCATGACTAACCGACATGACTTTGCTGAACGAATTCGCTCGGGGCAGACGACGTTTGCGCCGGTTTGCCTGGACCCGCTGACCGGGCGGCTGATCGAATCGCTGGGGTTCGACGCGGCGTACCTCTCCGGCGGCGGCTTCGGGTTCCAGCTGGCCGTCTCGGAGGCGCTGCTGACCACGACCGAAATCGCAACGCTGACGCGGCAGATCACGGCCCGCTCCGGCGTGCCGCTGATCGTCGACGGCGGCGTCGGTTTTGGCGACGCCGTGCACCTGACCCGCGCGATTCGTGAGATCGAGTCGGCCGGCGGCGCCGCGATCGAGATCGAAGACCAAGTCTCGCCCAAGCGGGCGCACCATCACAAGGGCGTCGAGTTCCTGGAGCCGCTGGAGGTGATGGTCGACAAGGTGCGCGAGGCCGCCGCGGCGCGCAGCGATCCTGATTTCCTGATCATCGCCCGCACGGGCGCGGTGCGGAACGAGTCGTTTGAGAGCGCGATCGAACGCTCGCTGGCCTATCGCGAGGCCGGCGCCGATGTGCTGATGATCTTCCCGACCGACGACGCGCAGATCGCGCAGGCCGGCGAGCTGCTGGGCGGCCCGCTCGCGATCATGGGCCAGGCTGGTCGCCAGGACCCCGAGATGCTCACGTCACACGGATTCAATCTGCAGATCGATCCCTTCACCGGCCAGGTCGTCGCGTTCGGTGCGATGCGTGAGGCCTACCGCGCGATCCGCGAGAACGGCGCGAGCGGCCACGAGATCGGCGACCTCATGCGGCTCTACCGCGACGTGCAGGACGCCGCCGGGATGGACGAGCTCTACGAGATCGAGGCGCGCACCACCGTTCGGCCAGAGGGCTGAGTAGCAAGCGGCGCTTGGCTACATCGGCCAGTCGCGCAGCATCCGCTCTGTCTCCTCAGGGTGGGTCGTCTCGTCGCGCCCTTCCGCTTCGCCTGTTTCGTCACGTCACATCGACGAATTCAGCGTAGTTCGCGCGAATCGGTGGACAGTCGGCGCAGGCTGAGGCAATGTGCATGTATGCGCACCTCACGTGTTGAACGCGTCACCAAAGAGACAGATATCAAGATTTCGCTGGAGCTCGACGGCTCAGGCTCCGCCGAGATCGAGACCGGCGTTGGGATGCTCGACCACATGCTCAACCAGCTCGCCCGACACGGCGGGCTGGACCTGACCGTCGAGGCCAGCGGCGATCTGCACGTCGACGCGCACCACACGGTGGAGGACATCGCGATCTCGCTCGGGCGCGCGATCAACGAGGCGCTCGGCGAGCGCGCCGGGATCGCCCGCTTTGCCGACCGGACGGTCCCGCTCGATGAGTCGCTGATCCAGGTTTCGATCGACCTCAGCGGGCGGCCCTACAGCGCGATCGGGCTGAAGTTCCCCAGCCCGATGATTGGCCAGCTGCCCTCGCACATGGCGATCCACTTCCTTGAGACGGTGGCGCAAGAGGGCCGCTTCGCGCTGCACGTTCGCCAGCTGGCCGGCGAGAACGATCATCACATTCTGGAGGCCACGTTCAAGGCGTTGGCGCGTTGTCTGCGGGATGCTGTGCGGGTCGTTGATGGCGCGGGCACTCCGAGCACCAAGGGGACGTTGAGCGGGTGAGGGGGGAGCGGGGAGCTCCCCTCAGATGTTCGCGCTAGCTCGGGAGATGCTGGTTCCGTCATTCCCCTGTTCAAGCCAGGGGCAGGCTCTGCGGAGGCAGGAATGACGGAGGGGCGCAGGAATGACGGAGGGGCGCCGGTCGCACGAGGCTGGCGGGAGGCCCCCCTCTGCCTGCGGCATCTCCCCCCCGCGGGGGGAGAGATGGAAGCGCTCAGTCCTCGACTCCCGGCGCCGGCTCGCCGCAGGGTTGCGCGGTCGCATGGATTCCTGCCTGCGCAGGAATGACGGAGGGGGCGCAGGAATGACGGAAGGGGCGCAGGAATGACGGAGGGGCGCAGGAACGACGGAGGGGCGCCGGTCGTACGAGGCTGGCGGGAGGCCCCCCTCTGTCACTTCGTGACATCTCCCCCCCGCGGGGGGAGAGATGGAAGCGCTCAGTCCTCGACCCCCGGTGCCGCCTCGCCGCCGGCGGTGAGCTCGACCCGGAAATCTTCGATCACGGGATTGGCCAGTAGCTGATCGCTCATCTGCTCGACCTGACGTTGCGCCTCGGCCTCGTCGGCCGCCTCCAGCCAGACCTCGATGAACTTGCCGGCGCGCACCGCGGAGACTGCCTCGAAGCCCAGCGCGTGGAGACCGCCGCGAATCGTCAGGCCTTGCGGATCGTTGACCGTCCGCTTGAGGGTGACGTAGATGTCGGCCTTGAAGGACATGCCCACTAGGCGCCCACCAGCAGCTCGCGGCCCGTGACGCGCTCGAACGCGGTGCGGTAACGCTCGGTCAGCACGGCGACGACCTCGTCGGAGATCGGCGGACCGGGCGGTTCCTTGTCCCAGCCGGTGGATGACAGCCAGTCGCGCAGCGGCTGCTTGTCGAAGGAGGGCTGCGACTGGCCGGGCTTGTAGACGCTGGCATCCCAATAGCGCGAGGAGTCGGGCGTGAGCGCCTCGTCGATCAGGATCACCTCGTCTTCGCCCTGCTCGTTCTTGCTCACGCCGAACTCGAACTTGGTGTCGGCGAGCATGAAGCCGGCCTGACGGGCGCGCTCGAGTCCGAACAGATAGAGCGCCATCGAGCGCACCTTGACCGTGTTCGCCACGTCTTCGCCGACGATCTCGACGGCCTGGCGGTAGGTGATGTTCTCGTCGTGGCCGACATCGGCCTTGGTCGAGGGGGTGAAGATGGCCTGCGGCAGCGCGTCGGACTCGCGCAGCCCGGGGGGCAGCGGAATCCCGCAGACCCGCGAGTTGTGCTGGTACTCGGCCCAGCCGCTGCCGGCGAGGTAGCCGCGCACGACCGCCTCCAGCTTGACCGGCTCGGCCTTGCGCACCAGCATCGAGCGGCCCACGTATTCCGGGCCGAGCTGCAGCGGCAGGTCGGGATTGTCGGTCGAGTCGATCACCCGGATCATGTGGTTGGGCACGACCGAGGAGGTCGCCTCGAACCAGTAGGCCGACATCTGCGTGAGCACGCAGCCCTTCTGGGGGATCCCGGTCGGCAGGACCACGTCGAACGCCGACACGCGGTCGGTGGTCACGATCAGCAGTTGTTCGCCAAAGTCATAGATGTCGCGGACCTTGCCGCGCCGCAGCGGCGCCGCCAGGTCAGATTCCAGCATCACGGCCATCGTGGTCCCTCGTTTCACGCCAAGCAAAATTACAACGGCTCGCAGGCAGGGTGAATGCAGCTTCGCGAACTCGTTCCGTTATCTCAGTGTCCTCGGGCAGATCGGGGAGTCGGCAGGACTCGACTGCCCGCCGGATGGAGGGCGGGAGGTGGGTGGTTGGGGCTGGCTGAATGGGAGTGATCGGTTTTGGGGGAAATTTTCGATTCTGAGTCGATTCGAGCGCATGTCCTATCTGGTAGGGGTGATCGAAAACGATCGGTTTCGTTCAGCCCTGATCGGTTTGATCGGTCCTGATTGTGGGTCGGGAGCTCGGCGAGAGGCGTTTCAGGGCTGCGACGAGTGGGCGGATCGGAGTTGGGGATCGTCGGGGGCGCATACATGTTCTGATTAGAGGCGGGATCGTTGAGGATGTCAAGTCGGCTGCCTGGTCGGGGTTGGGCGCGACCGACGAGCCTCGCTTGTGTTGGCTCAATAGAACCGATCCCGTCGTCAGCCGGGCCTATTGCTCGCGCGGGAAGCCCTCGGCGCGCCAGGCAGCGAACTCCTCGTAGAACTCGTTTAGGGTTAGCCCGAACGTCGCTTCGAATGCCTGCGCTGAAGTCGCGTGCAGCGCACGCTGGGTGAAGTACTCCAGCAGCGATCGCTGCCCAAACCGGTGATCGAGGAGCTCCGACGCCAGGACGCCCAGCGTGTAGTAGCTACCACTGTCCGTGTAGATCTCCGCATCGCGCAGGGCTTCGGCCGACCGCGAGGCCTCGCGCACATAGCCCGCCCGCTCACCACTGCGTTCGCCCCTGTAGATCTGCGACATGTACTCCGCTGAGCCTTCGATCAACCACACCGGTCCATTGTCAGGCTCGAGTCCGTCGCCGACGTACCGACGCCGGTGCTCGTTTGATTGGAGCGTGTGGAAATACTCATGAGCGAAGGTGCCGAACGTGATTGCGTCACGACCCGCACACGTCAGGACGATGAGAATGTCGGCCGTGTCTGCTTGGCCGCAGTGTCCGGGTGGGCGGCGTAGCGCTTCGAACATCGCGCGCGCCGACTCGTCCGTGGCCGCTGCGTGCACGTCAACGAAAACGGTTGCATCGAATCGTTCGAGATAGAATGACACGACATCTGCGGCGTGCTCCTGCAGCCGGGTCTTGTCCGTATCGCTCACGTCGCCCCAGAATTGGATGTGGTCGATCCAGTCCGCAGCGGGAGATCCGTCGGGCCACCAGCGCGCCGGCGCGACCTGGCGCCACAGGCCGCTTCGCGACGTGGAGATCCAAAGCGCATCGCCCCGGGCAACGTTCCAGATCAGGTTCTCGAACTCCGCTTCGAGCGGCGAGAGGCGTGGGCCCCAGCGCTGGCGCGACGCGTCCCATCGCTGCGCAACCAGAAGATCGTCGCCGAACGCGTCGAAACTCGACTGATGACCAACCCAGGCGACGAAGTCGCCGGGCTCATGGATCTGTGCGTACCCGAGCACGTACGTGGTCTCGGGCGCGCCGGGAGCCACGCGACGTTCCCACCTCACGGCACCCGATCCGCCGAGCCGCAGCCAAACGCCCATTCCGGGCTTCAGCAGGTCAAGGCCCCCGGAGGGTGCGCGCGCGCTGCGTGATGCATACCGCCAGGTCTGCTCCGTTGCGTCCCAGACAAACAGTGCTTCCGCGCGCGGAATCGCATCAAACACGTCTCCGACGGGTGTCAGCGCCTCGGCCCAGCCGACCAGATTCAGGCCCGGATACAGGGTCGTCGTTATCCAGATGCCCTCGCGATCCTGAGCGTCCGCCTGTGCCAGCGTGGCGCCGGTGACTACGCGCTCGATCTGCGGCTTCGATGCGGCGAACTCCGCGTAGAACGCGGCGGGTCGCAATCCAAATGCGTCCTCGAACGCGTCTTCCCAGTGCGGTGTACGCCCGCGCTGCGTGGCGTATTCGATGTACGAAGCCTCGCCTGCGCGCTGCACCAGCCAGTCGACGGCCAACCAGCCGAGTGCGGTTGCGGTCGTGTAGTTCGCCCAGAATGCGTCGCCCGTCTCCAGAGTTGCGAGGGCATTCCAATCATCCGGCGCCCGCAACTGCCGTCTGGTTCGCTCGAGTTCCAGACTCTCGCCGCGCGATTCCGCGTAACGCGACCCTGCGTAAGTGTGTAGGGTATATCCCAACCACCACGGCCCACGGTGGGAATGCCCCGCGTCGACAATGTAGTCCCCCGTGCCGCCGACGCCTTGCCTCGCGAGCTGGATGTCGAGGAGGAAGTACGGGCGTACGCAATCCTCGACCAGCACTACGCTGCTTCCGTAATCCCATTGGCAGGAGGGCGCGCCGTCCCTGGGTCCCAGGAGGGACGCGATCGCTTCGTGGTCAGACCCGACGTTGATCGTGAGGCGAGCGCTCCACTGAAGCCCGTACTCCGTCAACAACCACGCCGCGACATCCGCCCACTCGGCGCGAATCTCGGCCTGCCGCTCGGCGGTGACGTCGCCGTGGAAGACGAAGGTCGCGCCGGGTGTCTGCGCCCTGGCCAATCCTGCGCCGAGACCGATCGCGAGCGAGATCGCGACCACGGTGAGAACGACTCGCGCGACGATTATCTGTGCCATGGCAGCGCCTCCCGCGGAACAATAGCCCACGAACTGACGAGCGCCGCCGCCGCCCGGCCTACAGGCCCAGGCGCGCGAACGATGCGTCGACGTGCTTGAGAAACGCCGATGGGTCGAACAGAGCGCACAGCGCCTGCTCGTCCAGCACCGAGGTGATCGCCTGGTCGGCCTCGAGGCGGGCGCGGAAGTCGGTTTGCTCGTCCCAGGCGGCCAGGGCGTGGGTCTGTACGCGGCGGAAGGCTTCGTCGCGGCCCATGCCTGCTTCGGTCAGCGCGAGCAGCACTCGCTGGGAGAAGACCAGGCCGTAGGAGCCGTCGAGATTTTGCAGCATGCGGTCGGTGTCCACGACCAGGCCGTCCATGACCCAGGTGAAGAGGTCGAGGATGTAGTCGAGCGCTTGGCAGGCGTCGGGGATCAGGATGCGCTCGGCGCTTGAGTGCGAGATATCGCGCTCGTGCCAGAGCGCGACGTTCTCCAGCGCCGTCATCGCGTTCGCGCGAATCGTGCGTGCGAGCCCGCAGACTCGCTCGCACTTCTCGGGGTTGCGTTTGTGCGGCATCGCCGACGAGCCGGCCTGGCCCTCCATGAAGGGCTCCTGCACCTCGCGCACCTCGGTGCGCTGGAGGTGGCGAATCTCCGTGGCGAAGCGCTCCAGCGAGGCCGCGACGAGCGCGAGCGTCGAGACGAAGTGCGCGTGCCGATCGCGCTGCACTACCTGCGTCGATACCGCTTCAACGCCGAGCCGGAGCTCCGAGCAGACGCGGTCCTCGACCCACGGCGGGACCGTCGCGTGGGTCCCCACCGCGCCCGAGATCTTGCCCACCGCGATGCTGCACTTCGCGTCGGCCAGCCGGACGCGGTTGCGCCGGACTTCGTCGACCCAGGACAGCAGCTTCAGACCGAACGTCGTCGGTTCCGCGTGGATGCCGTGCGTGCGGCCGACGCAGACCGTGTGGCGGTGTTCGTCCGCGCGGCGCGTCAACACCTCTTCCAGACGCTCGAGATCCTGCTCCAGCAGCTCGGTTGCGTCGCGGATCTGCAGCGCCGATGCCGTGTCCCACACGTCGTTCGTGGTCAGGCCGTGATGCACCCAGCGCGACTCCGGGCCGAGGCTCTCGCCGACCGACTGCAGGAACGCGTGCGTGTCGTGATGCACCTTGATCTGGTAGCGGTCGATGTCGGCCGTCACGAAGCTCGCGTTGGCGGCGATCTTTTCGGCGTCCTCGCGCGGCACGACGCCCTCATCGGCCCAGGCCTGCACGACCGCGATCTCCACATCGAGCCAGCGGCGCCACTTGGCGTCGTCGGTCCAGAGCGCCGCCATCTCCGGGCGTTGGTAGCGAGGGATCATCGGTTGATGTACTCGTCACGCTTGGGCGAGAAGATATCCAGCGCGACCGAATCCTCGAGCGCGGTGACCTCGTGGGGGACCTCGGAGGGGATGATCCAGGAGTCGCCGGCCGATATTTCGCGCTTCAGCTCACCCAGCTCAAAGAGCACGCGGCCGCTGACCAGATAGCCGATCTGTTCGTGCGGGTGGGTGTGCATCGGCACCACGCCGCCTGCGGCGATCTCGATCTCGTGGATCGAGGTGCGCTCGCCGTGGTTGAGGGTGCGCATCGCGACGCCCTCGAACATCTCGACCCGGTTGGTCTCGTCGTGGTCTTGCAGATTCGCGTCGGCCATCCGTTGCCTCTCGTTCGCGCGGGAACGGAACAATCTTACCCGCGCGCAGCGTCGAGTTCGCGGAGTGCGATGTCGCGGCGGTAGAAGCCGCCCTCGAAGCTGATCCGCGCGATGTTGTCGTATGCGATCGCACGCGCCTCGGCCAGATCGCGTCCGCGCGCGACGACCGACAGCACGCGGCCGCCGGCGGTGACGACGCGGCCCTCGTCGTCCAGCGCAGTGCCTGCGTGGAAGACCTCGACACCATCGTCGACGGCGTCCAGGCCCGTGATCGGCGCGCCCGTGGCGTACGACCCGGGGTATCCGCCACTCGCCATCGCGACGGCGACGGTCGCCTCACCGCTCCAGGTGATCGCGCCGTCGGGGATCGGCTCGCCGCTTGCTGCCGCTGTGAGCGCCGTGAGTAGATCGCCCTCGATCCGCGGCAGCACGGCCTGCGACTCGGGGTCGCCGAAGCGGCAGTTGAACTCGAGGACGTTGACCGCGGCATCGTCGACCATCAGGCCCGCGTACATCAGGCCTCGGAACTCGCGGCCCGTCGCGGCCATCGCCTGTGCGACGGGCTCGTGCACGCGCGCGAACACGCTCGGCTCGTCGGTCAGCTGGTCGGTTAAGAAGCCGGGGGGCGAATAGACGCCCATTCCGCCGGTGTTGGGTCCGGTGTCGCCGTCGCCGACGCGTTTGTAGTCGCAGGAGAGGGGGAGCGGGATGACAGACGTGCCGGAGACGATCGCCATCGCTGACGCTTCTCGGCCTGAGAGTCGATCTTCGATCACGATCCGCCGGCCGGCCTCGCCGAACTTCCCGCCCATCAGCTCGTCGACGGCCTCGTGCGCTTCGTCTAGGTCGGCGGGGACGATCACGCCCTTGCCGGCGGCCAGGCCGTCGGCCTTGAGCACGGGCAGGTAGTCGGGATGATCACCGAGGTACTCGACCCACTTGTGCGCCGCGGCGGCGCTCTCGAATAGCTCGCCAGCCGCGTGGGCGACGCCGGCCTGCTGCATCACGGACTTCGCGAACCACTTGGATGATTCGAGCTCGGCGGCCTCGCGGCGTGGACCGAAGGCCAGGACGCCGCGCGCGTCGAGCGCGTCGACCAGTCCCGCTGCCAGCGGGGCCTCCGGGCCGACGACGACCAGATCGATCCGCCGGGTCAGCGCTGCATCGACAAGCCCCGCGATGTCGGAGTCGCGGATCGGCAGGTTTTCGCCGAGCGCCGCGGTGCCCGCGTTGCCGGGCGAGCAGATCAGCTCGTCGCAGCTCGGGCTGCGCGAGATCGCCCAGGCCAGCGCGTGCTCCCGACCGCCGCCGCCCACGACCATTACGCGCATGCGCTCAGTCCCCCACCGGCTCGAGCGCGGGCTCGATGCGTGGCCCGATTCGGGTCAGGTCGCCGTGCAGGATGATTGGGTCCATCGCGAGCATCTCGCTTGCGTAGGTCGTGTCGGGCACGGGTTGCATCATGTAGATGGGAAGCTCCAGGACGTGGGCGAAGCCCATCTCGAGGAACGTGTTACCGCCGATGTGCGCCGGTCGGCCGGGCAGGTCCTCGTTGACCACCAGGATCGCGTCGGAGCGCTGGATCTTCTGCCAGTGCTTGCGAATCAGGTCGTAGGAGCGCTTCTGTTCGGCCCGCTCGACCGTCGAGGCCCCGACATAATCGAAGCCCTCGGTGTCGACCGGGGTGAACACCACGTGGCCCGCCGCCTCGAGTTCGCGCGTCAGCGCCGGTAGGCGGTCGCTCAGCAGCATGCTCATGCAGATCGTGATGATCACCCAGCTACTCCCACTCGATCGTGCCGGGCGGCTTCGACGTGATGTCGTAGACCACGCGGTTCACCTCTGGGATCTCGTTCACGATTCGATTCGCGATTCTGCCCAGGAGATCGCCGGGCAACCGGGCCCAGTCGGCGGTCATTGCGTCGTCGGCGGTGACGGCGCGCAGCGCGACGACCCAACCGTAGGTCCGCGCGTCGCCCTGCACGCCGACGGTGCGGGTATCGGTCAGAATCGCGAACGACTGCCAGAGCTCGCGTTCCAGGCCCGCCTCGCGCACTTCCTCGACGACCACCGCATCGGCGGCCTGCAGCACGCGCACCTTTTCGTGGGTCACCGCGCCGATGATCCGGATCGACAGCCCCGGGCCCGGGAATGGCTGACGCTCCACGATCTCGTCCGGCAGGCCGAGCTCGCGACCGACCGCGCGCACTTCGTCCTTGAAGAGATAGCGGAGCGGCTCGACCAGCTCGAAGCGCAGGTCGTCGGGCAGCCCGCCCACGTTGTGGTGCGACTTGATCGTCGCCGTCGCGCCGCCCGCGCCGGTGCCGGCGCTCTCCACGACATCGGGGTAGGTGGTGCCCTGCACCAGGAGGTCAACGGCGGCGCTGCCCGCGCCCAACTCGCGGGCCGACTCCTCGAAGACCGCGATGAAGGTCTCGCCGACTCGTTTGCGCTTGGTCTCCGGGTCGGTCACGCCGGCGAGTTCCTCGAGGAAGCGGTCGCCGGCCTGGACCGTCCGCAGGTCGATGTGGAGCTGCCGCGAGAACGTCTCCTCGACCTGCTCGCGCTCGCCGCGACGCAGCAGCCCGTTGTCGACAAACACACAGGTGAGCTGGTCGCCGATCGCCCGATGCACCAGCGTCGCCGCGACCGCCGAATCGACGCCCCCGCTGAGCCCGCAGATCACCCGGCGATTGCCCACCTGGGCCCGGATCTCGTCGATGGTCTCGGTGACGAAGTGCTCCGCGGTCCAGTCGCCCGAGCAGCCGCAGATGTCGTGCACGAAGTTGCGCAGCAGCTCCGCACCGTCGGGCGTGTGTACGACCTCCGGGTGGAACTGGATCCCGTACAGACCGGCGCCGTTGGTCATCGCCGCGATTGGGATCGTCGCCGTCGAGGCCAGCGCCTCGAAGCCGGCTGGCAGCGCCTCGACGCGATCGCCGTGGCTCATCCAGACCGGTAGGGGCTCGGGCAGTCCGCGCAGCAGCGGCGAGCCGTCGGCCCGCGGCGTGACCGACGCCGAGCCAAACTCGCGCTCGCGCCCCGGCGCCACGCGGCCGCCGAGCTGCTGCGCCATGGTCTGCATCCCGTAGCAGATGCCCAGCGTCGGCAGGCTGCCGTCCAGCGACCACTGCGGGGCTCGCGGCGCGCCTTCGTCGTGGACCGACGACGGCCCACCGGAGAGGATCACGCCACGCGCGCGCAGACGCTCGATGTCGGCCCGCGTGGCGGTTGCGGGCAGCAGCTCGCAGTAGACGTTGAGTTCGCGGACGCGGCGCGCGATCAGCATCGCCGTTTGCGAACCGAGGTCCACGATCACGATCGACTCGTGCGGATGCTCTCGCGACATCTCGTCCTGTAGTCCTGCAACCCTGCGCGATCCGGTGGTGCTCAGATTATGCGGTGTACTCTCCAGCTCCCGCGTGCCGCTATGTTCCGCAGCGAAAACGAGCAGCGGCGCCCGCCGGTTCCTGAAGGCGCAGCCGTGAGTCCTGAGCCCCTGCACCGAGCCGTTGACCTGCTTTCGCGCGGCGCCGTCGTGGCGATGCCGACCGACACGCAGTACGCGCTGAGCGCCGTCGCGACCAATCGCGAGGCCGTGGCAGCCGTGTTCAAGATCAAGCAGCGCCCGGCCTTCGAGAATCTGCCGATCTTCATCCCCTCGCTGGACTGGCTGGAGCGCGTCGCTAAGCAGCCGCCCGAGCGCGTGCGCGGCCTCGCCGAACGCGTCTGGCCCGGCGCTGTGACGCTGATCCTGCCGAGAGATCCGTCGTTTTACACAATCGCGGTCCGCGGCGACACGATCGCCGTCCGCATTCCCGACCATCCCGTCGCGCTGCAGATCCTGCGCGAGCTCGATCAGCCGCTGACCGGCACCAGCGCGAACCTGCACGGGCAGCCTGCGGCGCTGACGCCGGAGGATGTTCGCGAGCAGCTACGTGACTCAGTTCACATAGTTGAGCCTGGCCTGCGGCTGCCTGCGGGCGCGGCCTCTACTATTCTCGATCTTGCCGGGCCGATCCCGCGTGTCCTCCGCCAGGGGCCCGCGCTCGATCCCCGAATTGGTGATTGGCTCGTCGAGCACTGGGGAATCCCTGAGCCCGACGCGGCCGGCGCCTGAGCCGCACGCGCCACAACGCTGGGACCATCACGTGCGCATCGCCATCGGTAGCGACCACACCGCCGTCGACCTCAAACGAGTGCTCAGCCAGCAGCTGCACGAGGCCGGCCACGAGCTTCACGACTTCGGCACGCACTCCGACGAGTCGGTCGACTACCCCGATATCGTCGCGCCGCTCGCAGCCGCGGTCGTGAACGGCCGCGATCAGCTCGGGATCGTGCTCTGCTCGAACGGCGTGGGCGTGAGCATCGCGGCCAACAAGGTCAACGGCGTGCGCGCCGCACTGTGCACCGACCCCTGGTCCGCGCGCCGGGCGCGCCAGCACACCGACGCCAACATCCTCGCGATCGGGGCGTGGGTGACCGGCAGCGCGCTCGCGCAGGAGATCGTCGACAGTTTCGTCAACGCCTCGTTTGAGGGCGGACGCCACGTTCGCCGCCTCGCCAAGCTCGCCGCGATTGAGAACGAACAGACTAAGCCAACGATCGAACAGCCCGCAGCCACCGACGCCGAAGCCTCCCCCGCCGGACCCGCTCGCTAGACCCCCGCAAGGACCCGTTCCATGACCAAGCGCTCCGTGCGCGACCTCAAACTTGCAGGTCAGCGCGTCCTGCTTCGCGTCGATTTCAACGTCCCGCTCGACAACGCCCGGATCACCGACGACACCCGCATCCAAGCCGCCATCCCCACGATCCGTTACCTGCTCAGGTCGGGCGCTGCGGTGATCTGCTGCTCGCATCTCGGCCGCCCCAACGGCGTGCGCGACCCGCGCTTCGATCTCACGCCCGCCGCCGTGCGCCTCGCCCGGCTGCTGCAGCAGAGCGTCAAGATGGCGCCCGACTGCGTCGGTGAGGTCACCTCGGAGATGGCCGCCGCGCTCGTACCGGGTGAGGTCATGGTGCTGCAAAACCTCCGCTTCCACCCCGGGGAGGAGGCCAACGATCTCGGCTTCGCCCGTCAGCTCGCCTCGCTCGCGGACTACTACGTCAACGACGCCTTCGGCGCGGCGCACCGCGCCCACGCCTCGACCGATGCCATCACCAAGTGCCTGCCCTCCGCGGCGGGCCTGCTGCTGCAGCGCGAAATCGACGTGCTCTCACCGGTCGCCAACGCCAAGGCGGGCCGGCTGGCCGTGATCACCGGCGGCGCGAAGGTCTCGGACAAGCTTGGCCTGCTCGAGAGCCTGGTGCAGAAGGCGAGCGTGCTCTGCATCGGCGGCGCGATGGCCAACACCTTCCTGCACGCACGCGGCGATGAGCTCGGAAATTCCCTGCTCGAGGCGGATATGGCCGAGCAGGCGCGTCAGATCGCCGTCAGCGCCGCGGAGCACAAGTGCCAGCTGCTGCTCCCGGTCGACGCGGTGATCGCCGGCGGGGCAGACCAACCGCCGCGCGCGCGCCCGTTGATCTTCGCCGATGAAGTAGTGCCGCCGCGCTGGCAGGTGCTCGACGTGGGGCCGGCGACGGTCGCCCTGTTCAGCAAGGCCGTGGCCGATTGCGACACGATCGTGTGGAACGGCCCGCTCGGACTGTTCGAGCGCGAAGCCTTCAGCGGCGGCACGCTGGCGATGGCCGAGGCGATCGCCCCGCTCGAAGCAACCACGATCATCTGCGGCGGCGAGACCGTCGCAGCGATCGCCCGCACCCGCAACGCGCGCAAGATGAACCACATCAGCACCGGCGGCGGCGCCGCGCTCGAGTTCTTGCAGGGCATCGAGCTGCCCGGCATTCGCGCCCTGCCCGAATCCGACAAGTGAACCGAGAGTCCCCGCTATGACGCCCACACGCACGCCGGTCAGCGCCGGCAACTGGAAGATGAACGCCAACGCCGCGGAGGCGCGCGCGCTCTGCGACGGTCTCAGCGGCATCGAACAGATCGACGGCGTCGATGTCGTGCTCGGGCCGGGCTTCCTGCAGCTCGCGATCGTCGCCGACGCCTTCGGCGCGACCGGCGTCGGCGTGGCCGGCCAGAACATGCACACTCAGCCCAGCGGCGCGTACACCGGTGAGGTCTCGCCCGCGCAGCTCGCCGAGCTGGCCGATTGGGTGATCCTCGGCCACTCCGAGCGGCGGCAGTTCTTCTGCGAAGACGACCTTGCGCTGCAGGCGAAGCTCGTCGCCGCGGCCGCGCACAATCTCAAGCCGATCCTCTGCGTCGGCGAGACCGAGGCGGAGCGCGAGAACAAGCGCACGCGCACGGTGCTCACCCGCCAGATCAGCATCGCGCTCGGCGACAACCCCGCGCCGCCGGGACTGATCGTCGCCTACGAACCGGTCTGGGCGATCGGCGCCGGCCAGCCCGCCACCCCCGAGCAGGCGCAGGAGGCCGCGGGTCACATTCGCGCGCTGCTCGAGCAGGTGCTCGGAGACGAGATCGCCGCGCACACACGCGTCCTCTACGGCGGCTCCGTGAAGCCCGAGAACGTCGCCGACTTCGTCCGCGAGGACGATGTCGATGGCGCGCTCGTCGGCGGCGCCGCGCTCGACCCCAATGCCTTCCTCGAAATCACCCGGCGCATCGCGGGCGCCTGACCGGTTGCCCCACCAGTTGCCGGTCCTTGCCGTCGTCGGACCGACTGCCTCCGGGAAGTCGGGCTGGGCGCTGCAGCTCGCCGAGCAGCTCGACGGTGAGATCGTCAGCGCCGACTCGCGTCAGCTCTACCGCCGGCTGAACATCGGGGCCGCCAAACCGACCGATGCTGACCGCGCACGCGTCCCCCACCACTGCCTCGATCTGCGAGATCCCAGTGAGCCGATCTCGCTCGCCGAATACCTTGAACACGCGCGCGGCGCGATCGCCGACATCCAGGCCCGCGATCGCCTGCCGGTCGTGGTCGGCGGCTCCGGCCAATATGTGTGGGCGCTGCTGGAAGGCTGGCAGGTCCCGCCGGCGCCTCCCGACCAGATCTTCCGAGAACGCATGACGCTGGAGGCCGAAGCGCGCGGCGCCGACGCACTGCATCAGGAGCTGAGCCGGATCGACCCGCAGGCCGCGGGCAAGATCGACCACCACAACGTCCGCCGGATCATCCGTGCGTTGGAGGTCTACGAGGCCACCGGCCGCCGGATCTCCGATTGGCAGCGCGAGCGCCACCCGATCCCGTTCGCGGCGATCGCTCCTGCCCATGAACAACAGGCGCTCGACCGGCGGATCAACGACCGCACCGTCGCCATGTTTGACGCCGGCCTGCGCGACGAAGTGCTCAGCCTGCTCGCGGAAGGCGTCGCCCACGACGCGCCCGGCTTCGACGCGATCGGCTACCGCGAGGTGCTCGCCCAGATCCGCGGCGAACACTCGCTGATTGACGCGATCGTCGCGGTCGCGAGCGCCACAAAACGCTTCAGCCGCCGCCAATACGCCTGGTTCCGCGCCGCCGATCCGCGCATCCGCTGGTCGCCCGAGCCACCCACGGCACACCAGGTCGACGCGCAAATCCAGTCGCTTGGCTAAGATAAGTTCACCGCGTGCCGTTCGCCGCGGACACTGAGCGATCAGACATGTCCATTCCATTTCTCAAAGTCCAGGGCGCAGGCAACGACTTCGTGCTGGTCGACGCGCGCGGCCCGCTCGCGGACCGGCTGCAACTCGACTGGGCCGCCGCCGCGCCGCGAATCTGCGACCGGCACTTCGGGATCGGCGCCGACGGCATCCTGCTCGTCGAGGACACCGAGGCGGCCGCGGCCCGCATGACGATCGTCAACGCCGACGGCTCCGACGGCCAGATGTGCGGCAACGGCTTCCGCTGTTTCACCAAGTACCTCGTCGAGCGCGCCGGGATCGCGCCGACCGACGGTCGCCTCGCGATCGAGACGGGCGCCGGCATCCTCCACGCAGAACTGGGTGACGTGGCCGCCAGCATTGACCAGGTCCGCGTCGCGATCGGCCCCGCGTATCTGCACCCGGACGAGATCCCGGTCCGCGCAGCGGGCCCCGGGCCGGTGCTGCACCATGAATTGCGCGTTGCCGACCATACTTTTTCGCTGACCTGCGTCAGCGTGGGCAACCCCCACGCCGTCTGGTTCACCGACGACGACATCGACACGGTCCGGCTCAACGAAATCGGCCCGCTCGTCGGAAATCATCCCGACTTCCCCAACCGGACCAACTTCGAGATCGTCAACGTGCTGGCCCCCGACCATCTCAAGATGCGCGTCTGGGAGCGCGGCGTCGGCGAGACCATGGCTTGCGGCACGGGCGCCTGCGCCGTGCTCGTCGCGGCCCAGCTACGAGGCTTCGCCGGGCGCAGCGCGACCGTGTCGTTGCCCGGCGGCGACCTTCAGATCACCTGGGACGGCCCCGACGACCCAACCACCTCGGTCGAAATGACCGGCCCCGCCGAATTCGCCTTTGAGGGCGCGATTCCAACCAACTGGATACGACCGACTGGATCATGAGGATGCCGCATGGTTACGCCTGACTACACCGCATACGACCAGGATCGCACCCCGGGGCTGATCCGGGAGCTGCATGAAAACCTCTCCACCCGGCAGATCACCTTCCGGAATCAACCGCTGCGCGACTACGACCAGCTGGTCAAAACGACCCGGCTGCTCTCGGTGCAGTGTGACGACGGCTATGTGATCGGCCTGCCCTATGGCCGGCACCTGCGACTCTTCTACGAGTTCGACACGATCAACCACATCCGCCTGCACCTGACCAACCTGCTGAACGACATCGGCGAACTCGCGTTGCAGCACTCCGAGTGCGAGCTGATGACGCTCGACTACAACGACTTCCCGCACCGCCACTACGTCGAGCCGATGCTGATCGGTGCAGCCTTCGTCAGCCCCGATGAGGTCTCGGTGATGCGCTGCCGCGACATCCGCGAGCAGTCGCTGCCCGAGATCAACGCGGACGTGAGCGTCCGTCAGGCGAGCGAGGACGACGCCGAGATCATCGCCGAGCTCGAGCAGAGCGCCGCGGGCGAGGCCGCTCACGCGCCGCCGCTCAGCCCCGAGTTCTTCGGCAGCGCCGCGTGGGTCGGGATCGCCGAGCTCGGTGGTCGGCCGGCCGGCTACATCCACCTCTCCGAGGCCGAAAAGCGCGGGCTCGCCGCCGAAGAGCTGGTGATCGGCGCCGACCAGCCATTCTCCGAGATCTCCGGTGCGCTGCTCGCCGCCGCGATGTCGTGGGGCGCGGAACAGAACCGGCGCGGCCTGACGCTGCGCGTCGCCAGCGACGCGGTCGGCGACCCCATGCTGGGCGCCTTCGGCTTCCGCCACGTCACCAACGAGCTCTTCTACCAGCGCCCAGCCGACCCCGCCGTGATTCGGCGCCAGCGGGACGAAAAGGTCGTCACGCGGGTGAAGGTCGGCAAGATCTGGGGACGCTTCTAGGATGCGCAGCGCACAACGCGTCCAGTCACTGCCGCCCTACCTGTTCGTCGAAATCAGCCGGCGGATCGCCGAGCAGCGGGAGAAGGGCGTGCGCGTCATCTCGTTCGGGATCGGCGACCCCGACCTGGCCACGCATCCGCACATCCTTGAGGCGCTGCACGACCACATCGACGTGCCGGCCAACCATCGCTACCCCGAGACCGAGGGCCTGCCCGAGCTGCGCCAGGCGATCGCGACCTGGATGCAGCAGCGCTTCGAGGTCGCGCTCGATCCCGCCACCGAGATTGTGCCGCTGATCGGCGCGAAGGAGGGCATCGCCAACACTGCCCTCTGCTTCATTGACCCCGGCGACATCGCGCTCGTCCCCGATCCCGCCTACCCCGTCTACGCGATCGGCACGATGTTCGCAGGGGGCACGTCGCACCACCTCCCGCTGACCGCGGAGAACGACTGGCTGCCCGACCTCGACGCGATCCCCGCCGACGTTCGCGAGCAGGCGCGCGTGCTGTGGATCAACTACCCCAACAACCCGACCGGCGCGACCGCCGAGATCGACTTCTTCCAGCGCGCCGCGCAGTTCGGCCTCGACAACGACATCGCGGTGCTGCACGACAACGCCTACTGCGATGTCACGTTCGACGGCTACGACGCCCCCGCCTACCTCCAGGCAGCCGGCGCCCGCGAGGCCGGGATGGAGTACTTCTCGCTCTCGAAGTCCTTCAACATGACCGGCTGGCGGGTCGGCTGGGCCTGCGGCAACGCCGAAATGGTCGACGCCCTGCTGCGGGTCAAGTCCAACATCGACAGCGGCATCCCGCAGGCGATCCAGCAGATGGCGATCGCCGCGTTGCTCGGCGACCAGTCGGTGATCGACGCCAACAACGCGATCATCGAGCGGCGTCGCGACAAGGTCGTGGCCGCGCTCCGCGCGATCGGCCTGGAAGTGACCAACCCGAAGGCCTCGCTCTACATCTGGGCCAGAATCCCCGAGGGCGACAGCTCCGCGAGCTTCGCCAGCCGCCTGATCGAAGAGCAGGGCGTGGTCGTCACCCCGGGCAACGGCTACGGCCCCTCCGGGGAGGGCTACATCCGGCTGTCGCTGACGCTGCCGGACGCGGAGGTCGACGAGGGCGTTGAGCGGATCGCCGCCTTCACGAGCGGCTGAGCTCGCGGCCTCGATTCGCCGACTCGACGAGAGTCGCCAGCAATGCGGGCGCATCCTGCCGTGTGAATCGACCTATCGTCGCCACGGGGCGTGGTGTTCGAGCGAGCAATGAGATCGATCCCCAACGGGTGGCGTGTCGCAGCGCTGTTGGTGATCGCGTGGTTTGCGGTCACAGTGGTCGCGTGCACCGACGCAGTGCCTCAGGCCAACCAGGTCGGTCCCCAATCAGCGCGAGCGGTCCCTGTAACAGTCGACGATCAGGCAAGCCACACGCAGCCTGCCGACCAGCCTCAGCAGTCCGAGACGAATTCAGGCCGGCACGAGGACAGCGCAGACCAACAACCGCCGGAGAACGCCAGGCGCGACGATGAAGAGTCTTCTCCTGACGAAGGCGTAGCAGTCATCGGTGGCCAATGTGGCGGCATTCCGACGGACCTTCACGGACTGTTCGACTGGGAATGGCAACGAGCCGTTCCTGGTCCAACCGTCGCCGAGATTGAAGCAATGGACCTTGAGCGATTTCCCCCACGCCCAGGGGGCGGAAGCGATCGTGCGGTAGATCTCAAAGTCAATTTCCAAACCGCCTGCGTTCAGCTGGACGACGGAACTGTTCAATGTTGGGGCTGGAACCCCTGGGACCAGTTCCCGCCTGCCGGCCGATTCGTTCAGACCGACTCGGGATGTGGAGTTCGTCCTGATGGCAGCTTCGAGTGTTGGGGCGACGCCATCGGTGCAGCGAGATCGAAATCTGATCCAAGGGCGTTTACGCAAGTTGCCGCGTCCGACATACATCTTTGCGGCCTGCTGCCGGATGGTTCCGCTGAATGCTGTGGCGTCGGCGACGACGGTCAAACTGAACCGCGCCCTGGTCCCTTCGCGCAAATCTATGCAGGTTCCAGCGCGACCTGTGCCATCGGCGTAGATTCCACGATCGAGTGTTGGGGCGATCACCGTCAAGTTGATGACGTGCCCTCTGGGAGGTTTACTGACCTGGCCGTTGGCAGCTACCACGTCTGCGCGCTCCGCGAAGACGGACGGATCGCCTGTTGGGGCAGTGACATCGCGGGAGAGACCGAGCCACCTGACGGCGTGTTCACTCAGCTCGACGTGTTCCAATCACGCAATTGCGGCTTGCGTTCAGACAACGTCGTCGAATGTTGGGGTCACGCCCCAGCCAGCACGCATAGGCTGCGGGAAGAACTCGTGATGATCGGAGTCGGGCAGGACTTCATTTGCGGCCTCTCAACCGCCGGCGTCGCTGAATGCTGGGGCGGGGCGGCCGAAGTGTCCGGCTGGATGGCGCCTCCAGCAGGTGAGTTCATACAAGTAGGCGTCGACATCGGCTATTCGGGGCCGGCGGCCTGCGCCATTCGCAAGGACGGTGAAGCGGTGTGTTGGGGCTACGTCTTCGCAGATGCCGAAATCCCTAGAGGACCATTTGAACGAATCTCCGTCGGATACCGCCATGCATGCGGAATTCGCGATGACCAGTCGATTGGATGCTGGGGAAGCGAGGAGCCGAGTCATTTTGTCGAATCCGAAGCAGCCGATGGCCTGGACGATGTCGAACCGAAACAACTTGATGGCCCATACGTAGACGTCCACGTGAGCATTAACCAGGCATGCGCGGTTCGCGCCGACGGCTCCCTGGAATGCTGGAACCTCGCTAACGCACGTCCGAGTTATGCACCGCCTCGACCGCCTGCGGGAACCTATCGGCAGGTGTCGACTGCGTCGTCCATTCTCTGTGCCGTAACCGATTCTGGAACCGTTGAATGCGCGCCTTCCGAGTGGAACAAGTTCACCGAGCTGCAGATTCCTGTCGCGCAGGTCCGCGCCACAGGGCAATACGTATGCGCGTTGTTGGACAATGGCAGCATTGTGTGTCGGTCGTGGGTAGACGCAGGGATTTGGCCGTCTTCGGATCGGGGCCAGACTGAGGCTCCAGATGGCCGATTCGTTCAAATGAGCGCCGTTGACGGACACGCTTGCGCAGTCCGCAACGATGGCGCCGTCGTTTGTTGGGGACTTGACCACCTCGGCCAAGCCTCGCCGCCGCCCGGCGAGTTCACTTCAGTCAGCGTCGGCAACAATGTCAGCTGCGGCGTGCGCGCAGGCGGAGAAATCGAATGCTGGGGCTACGACTTCAACCACCGCAATCCGTTTAGGCAGGCCGACGATTAGCGGGTTGGCGAATCGAAGCGGCGGCCCATGCCATCCGATTTCGGCTAAGCTTGACCGAACCTCCGCCGGAGGAGTTGAGCTGCGACATGCGCATCTAGTTTCCGTCACGCCCCACTGGCTAGACTGAATCGCGCCCGGCTGCGTGCTCACATGCGGGCGGGCGTAGCGACGGAGACTGCAATTCCACGTATCCGCAACCGCGGCGGACGCCGCAACAACTACCCGACCCGCGAGCCGCGCGAACGCGCCATTCTTGTCTGCGTTGACTCGCGCCGCGCCAACCACTGGAACGCTGAAGCCTCGGTTGACGAGCTCGCGCAGCTTGCTGAGACGGCTGGGGCGGTCCCGCTGGCCCGCGTGATCCAACGACGCCCGCACCCCGACCCGCGCACCTGGATCGGGAAGGGCAAGGTTCAGGAGATCGCCGCCATGCGCGACGATCTCCGCGCCACCGTCGTGATCTGCGACGACGAGCTCACGCCCGCCCAGCAGCGCAATCTCGAGAAAGCTCTCGACTGCAAGATCATTGACCGAACCGCGCTGATTCTCGATATCTTCGCCCAGCGCGCGAGAACCCGCGAAGGCGCGGTCCAGGTGGCGCTCGCACAGCACGAGTACCTGCTGCCGCGGCTCGCCGGTCAGTGGTCTCACCTCGAACGCATGGAGGGCGCGATCGGCTCGCGCGGTCCCGGCGAAACTCAGCTCGAAACCGACCGCCGGCTGATCCGCGATCAGATCAAGCGGCTCAAGAAGGACCTTGAGCGGGTCCGCACGCATCGTCACGAGCAGCGCCAACAGCGCGACCGCGCCGGCATCCCGCTCGTCGCCCTGGTCGGCTACACCAACGCCGGCAAGAGCACGCTGATGAACGCGCTGACAGAGGCCAAGGTTCCCACGCGGAACCGGCTCTTCGAAACGCTCGACCCGACCACGCGGCGCTGCCGGCTCGACGACGTCCACACCGTCCTGCTTTCCGACACGGTCGGGTTCATCCAGAAGCTGCCCACGCAGCTCGTCGCCGCGTTCCGCGCAACCCTCGAAGAGCTGCTCGAGGCCGACCTGCTGCTGCACGTCGTCGACGCCACCCACCCGGACGCCGCCGAGCAGGCTGTAGCCGTCCACGCCACGCTCGCCGAGCTCGGCGTCGACACGAGACCGACGATCACCGTCCTCAACAAGATCGACCTGCTCGAAGGCGCCGCTCCCGTTATCTCCGTTGGTATCCCGGTGTCGGCCGAAACCGGCGAGAACCTCGATGCGTTGAGAGCTTCGATCTCGCAGATCATCCCAACGCTGCCGACCATCCAGGTCGTCAATGGGCAGGTGCTCAATGGGGCTTCCGGCTAGCAGGCCCCCCTCTGTCACTCATCTCCCCCCGCTCTGCGGGGGGAGAGGCGGAAGGCAGAAGGGGTCTGCAGCGCCGACGCAACGGCGTGGCGTATCTGGTCAGGCGGGGCCGGGCCCCCTTGTATGTTCGCGCTGGCTCGGGAGCCGTTGGTGGCTGAGTCGAACCGGGGTGCGGTAGACCGATCCCCCCCCCTCGTTATTCTTGCGCCGCCTCCGTCATTCCTGCGCCCTGTCCGTCGTTCCTGCGCTCCTGTCCGTCATTCCTGTGCCCTGTCCGTCATTCCTGCGCAGGCAGGAATCCATGCGGTCCGTGGGGGTCAAGGGCACTCCCAATGTTCGACGGCGCCCGATCACGCGCGGCGAGCTGGGAGCTCTGGTGGGCCGTCGGGCGGATTGAGGCTCGTCGCACGGTTGGACGGTCGCATGGATTCCTGCCTCCGCAGGAATGACGGAAGGGGCGGAGTTGACCGAAGGGGGCGGATGTGACGGAAGGGGCGGGTGTGACGGAAGGGGCGGGTGAGAGGGACAGGGCGGGTGAGAGGGACAGGGCGGGTGAGAGGGACAGGGCAGGTGTGAAGGAAGGAGCGGGTGTGACGGAAGGGGCGGGTGTGAGGGAAGGGGGTGGGTGTGAGGGACAGGGCGGGTGTGACGGAAGGAGCGGGCATGATGACTCTTGCAGCAACCTGCTGAGGCATCAGCTGAACAAGTCGGATCCCCCCCCCGCAAAGCGGGGGGAGAGTTTTTCCGAGCGTCCCCAGGCGCGCCTACGATCCGGGCAAGCGGCTCACGAACTCTGACGCATCCTCTAACCAGCGATTCCCGATCGCCATCGAAATGTGGCCGCCGTCGTACAGCTTTAGTGCCGCTCCCGGCCAGCGGCGGCCGAGGTCGGCCAGACTCTCTGCGGTCGCGAGACGATCCCAGCGCCCGCCCTGTAGCAACACGCGCGATGCTTCGATGGCGGGCGGGCCGAGCGGCTCCAAGCCGCGCACCACCATCTCGACCTCCTCGCGGGTCACGCCGATCGCCTGCATGTGCTCCCGCATCGGCGCTGAGATCGGGGATCCCCAGGCCGAACCCGTGCGCATCGGCGGCTGCGCCAGTACCGCCCATGCGAGCCGTGCGTCGCGCTCCGCCGCCAACGCCCCGATTAGCGCGCCGATGCTCAGGCCCCAGAGGCCGACCGATCCGTACTCGGCCCGCAGCCACGCGGCCAGCGACCGCACATCGCGCACCGCCTGAGCGACAGCCCGCACGTAGGTGAACAGATCGCCCTGAAGCATTTCGTGGCCCGAGATCTCGCCCGCCGGCGCCCGGCTCTCGTGCAGCGGCAGCTCGATCCGCGCCGCGACCAGCCCGAGGCGCGTGAACGCCTCCGCCACGCGAGGGTAGAGCCGCTCGGCGCCGTTCCATGGCGCGCCCGTCAGCGCCCCGGGAATCAGCACGACCGCGCCGCGCGGCGTCCCCTCCGGCTCATACAACCGCCCGCGCGCCACCTGGTCATGGCGCTGCGCGAACGGCTCCGACGACGCGAACTCGAACCGCGGGACGCCCTCCACGTCCAGCACCGATATGTCCGGCGGCCCCGGGTAGCCCATCCAGGGAGCGCGCCACGATCGGGTCCGCAGCCGGTAGATGTCGTCGGGCAGCGGCCAGGTCGTGCGCCGACGCAGCTGCGCCGCGTGCACCTGCCAGCGGAAGAACACCGCATCGATCGTCTGCGCCGCCAAACGTCGCATACCCCGAAGCTATCGGGCTGGCTCCACTGGGCCTCGGGTAACATGTGCCCGCAAACGACGGGATTGGGCATGCCCATTGCAGCCGCCAGCGGACCGCTCGCGCCGTTCCGCGCCCTGGACCTCACTGACGAGCTCGGCCACCTGGCCGGACGCATGCTCGCCGAGCTGGGCGCCGATGTGATCAAACTCGAGCCGCCGAACGCCGGCGGGGCGCGCCTCGCGGCGCCGTTCTACCACGACGAGCCGCACCCCGAACGGTCGCTGCTCTGGTGGACCCTCAATCACTCGAAGCGCAGCATCACCATCGACCTCAACGAGCCGCGCGGCGCCGAACTCTTCTTGCAGCTCGTCGATGGTTCCGATTTCGTCGTCGAATCGACTCCGCCCGGCGCCATGGAATCGGTCGGCCTGGGCTGGGATGTGATTCACGAGCGCAACCCGCGGCTGGTGATGACCTCGATCACGCCGTTCGGACAGGACGGGCCGTACGCCAACTGGCGAGCGACCGACCTGATTGGCGTCGCGATGGGCGGCCTCGCTTCACTCTGCGGGTCGCCCGGCCGTCCGCCGATCCGGCCCTCCGCCGCGCAGGGCTACGCGCAGGCGTGTGCGCAGGCCGTCGTCGGCACGATGATCGCGCACTATCACCGCACCCGCACGGGCCGCGGCCAGCGCGTCGACCAGTCGATGCAGGAGGCCGTCACGTTCACGCACGACAATGCCTCGCCGACCTGGGACATCCGCGGGATCAACATCGGGCGGCCCGGCAACGGACGGAATATCGGCGGCTATCAGAGCGGCCAGTACGTCTACGAAGCCGCCGACGGGCACGTCGCAGCGCTCTCCTACGGCGGGCTCTTCGGCCTGACCGCCCGCCAGACGGTCGAGTGGCTCGATCACCACGGCATGGCCGAAGACCTCACCTCGGAGGAATGGATGGCCAAGCTCGACGCCACGCAGGGCGTCCTGCTGCCACCCGGCGGCCCCGATGGCGACCATCTCAACGACGTGCTGGTGCGCTTCTGCAAGCGCTTCACCCGCGCTCAGCTGGTCTCGGAGGCGCAGCAGATCCGCAACGGCTGGGGGATCGTCCACACCCCGGCCGACCTGCTGGAGAACGAACACCTCGCCGCCCGCGAGTACTGGGTCGAGGTCGAACACGAAGACATCGACGAGCGCGTCACCTATCCCGGACCGTGGGCCAAGCTCTCGGCGACGCCGCTTTCCGTCAGGGGCCGCGCGCCGTACCTCGGCGAACACAACCATGAGGTCTACGGCGACCTGTTGGGCCTCTCCGGCGACGACATCGAACAACTCGCTGCGGATGGCGTGATCTAGCAGGATCTAGAAGGCTTCGACAATGACCGACTTCACCGAGCTGCCGAACAACGTCTTCGAGGGCATCCGGGTCGCTGACTTCGCCTGGGTCGGCGTCGGACCGCTCGTCTCCAAGTACCTCGCGGACCACGGCGCGGAAGTGATCCGGATCGAGAGCAGTGTGCGGCCCGAGCCGCTGCGCCGCGCCCCGCCCTTTGTCGACGATCAGCCCGGCCTCGACAACAGCGGCTACTACGCCGACTTCAACTCCTCGAAACTCTGCTGCTCGCTCAACATGCAGCACCCCGAGGGGATCGAGCTGGCCAAGCGGATCGTCGCCCAGTGCGACATCGTGACTGAGTCGTTCACCCCCAAAGCGATGCGCGCCTGGGGCCTGACGTACGACGATCTGCGGCAGGTCCGGCCGGACGTGATCATGATCTCGATGCCGATGTACGGCTCGACCGGCCCGTGGTCGATGTGGCAGGGCTACGGTCACGTCCTGCAGGCGGCGGCCGGCATCTCGCACCTGACGCACTACCCGGGCGAGGAGCCGATCGGCACGGGCGTCGCCTACACTGACTTCCTGGTTCCCCACTTCGCCGCGATCGCGCTGATCGCCGCACTCGACCATCGCGTACGCACCGGCGAGGGCCAGAACATCGACTTCGGCCAGATGGAAGCGGCGATCCACGCCACCGAGTCGATGATCCTCGACTACACCGTCAATGGTCGGGAGCAGGTCGCGCTCGGCGCGCGCCACCTCGAGCACGCCCCGCACGGCACGTACCAGTGCGCCGCGCGCGGTGATGATGACGACGACCGCTGGATCGCGATCGTGTGCACCACCGACGAGGAATGGCAGGCGCTCGCGGCGACTGCCGATCACCCCGAGTGGGGGACGGACTCGCGCTTCGGCACGCGCTTTGATCGCCTCAGCAACCAGGACCGGCTGGACCAGATCATCTCTGCGTGGACCCGCACCCAGCCCGCCGAGCAACTGATGCGCGACCTCCAGGAGGCAGGCGTCCCTGCCGGCGTGGTGCAGACCCCCGAAGACCTGCGCAACGACCCGCAGCTCGACCATCGCGGCCACTTTTGGACGCTCGATCATCCGACGATGGGCAGCCGGGCCTACGACGGGCCTTCGTTCCGCCTCTCGGAGACCCCCGCCAACCTGCGTAAGGCCGCTCCGCTGCTCGGCGAGGACAACGAATACGTCTGGAAGGACATCGTCGGGATCGACGAGGACGACTACGTTGAACTCCTGATTGGCGGCGCGTTCGAGTAGTTCTCGCCGCGCAAGGGCAGCTCCGCTTCGAAGATTTCCCGGCAGGCCGCGATGCCCACTGAGTTCTACGACGCCGCTCAAATCCTCACGCCCGCTAGCGGCTACCTCGCTGCGTACGACTACTCGCTCAATCCCTGGCGAGGTTGCAGCTTTGGCTGCTCCTACTGCTACGCCGCCGCCTTTCACACACCCGAGCGCCAGCAGACCTGGGGCGACTGGCTGCTCGTCAAGCAGAACGCCGTCGATAAAGTCCGCCGCCTGCGGCGCGACCTCCGCGGCAAGCGGATCTACCTCAGCAGCGCCACCGACCCGTACCTCCCGATCGAGCGTCGCCTCAGCCTCGTCCGCGAGATCCTCCCGATCCTCGCTGAGCGCGGCGCCCATCTCACGGTCCAGACGCGCAGCCCGCTCGTCACCCGCGACATTGACCTCCTCCAACGATTCGATGCCGTCTGCGTGAACATGACCGTCACGACCGACTCCGAGGCGACGCGCCGGATCTGGGAGCCGACCTGCCCGCCGATCCCCGCGCGGCTGGCAGCGATCACCGAGATCGCCGCTGCCGGGATCCCCACCGCCGTCACCATGACCCCACTGCTCCCGCTCGACGACGCCACCAGCTTCGCCGAGCAAGTCTCCGGCACGGGCGCGCAGCGCTTCGTCGTCGAACGCTTCCAACCGACTCGCGGACATTTTGCCGGCGGCACCCGCCCCGAAGCGCTCAGCCAGGCCGCCGCCCATCACTGGACCGATGCCGCGTACGAATCCGCCCGCGACATCCTCGCCCAGAGCCTCCCCGACCTCCGCGAAGGCCGCAGCGGTTTCGACCCCGACTGGCTGCTCGGCCCGATCCTGCGAAGTCCGAGCGCCGATCCTATTATGATGTAATGAGCAGTCTTCAGGTCAGGAACGTCCCGGAGGAGTTCCACGAGGAGCTACGCGCTGAAGCGGCGCGCACGGGCAAGACCATCCGCTCGATCGTCCTCGAAGCAATCGAGCGAGAGCTCACGCGGCGAGAGTTCGACCGCCGGCTGCGCGAACTGCCGACGATCGAGATCGGCGTCTCAGGCGCGCAGCTGATCGAGGACGCGCGAGCGGAGCGCGACGGAGAGCTCGACTACGAGTGAGGCGATACGTCGTCGACGCATCGGCCGCAGTTGAGCACCACCTCCGAACACCGCTCGGTCGGACGGCCGCGCTAAGAACGCTCCGAACAAGTCAGATCCCATCTCGCCCCGCAAGGCGGACGGAGATGCCGAAGGCAGAGGGGGGGCGACCCGTTGCGAAGCGGGGGAGCCCCCCTCTGTCACTCCGTGACATCTCCCCCCGCAAAGCGGGGGGAGAGTCATTCAGAGCTTCCCTAATTACTCGGGCAGGCCGAGTTGGTCGCCCCCGAACTCATCGATGCTGAGGTCATGCACGCGCAACGCGGCCGCCCGCACGATCTGCGCCGCCACGGCATCCGGTCGGCGCATTGGGATGAAGTGGTCCGAATCCTCGATCACGGTCTCAAACGCGTTGGGAAACACCTCGGCCGCGTTTTGACCCGTCGGAGAGCCGTGGCCCTGTTTCTCGCCCGCCCTGAGAATCAGCGTCGGCTGCGAAGCCTGAGCCATCTCCGGCCACGGATCGACCGTCGCGGCATGTTCGAAGCACCACGCCTCGACCTCTGGGTCGCAGGCGAGTTCCCATTCGCCCGAGTGAACGATCGGATTCAATCCGTAGCGAACATAACTCTCAAGAACCTCCTTCGGCCAATGCGTGAAGGCGCCGCGCCCCGTCAAGGACTCCGCCATCTCCCGCGGCCCGTTCCAGATCCGCCGCCGTTTGCGAGCCGACACGGCCAGTCCGTCGGGCGGCATCGGCGGCATCGGGCCTCGAGGATTGAAGAGCACGGGGTCAACCAGTGCCAGTGATTCAATCCGATCGCCGGTCGCTGCCGCAATCGTGCAGATGCAGCCGCCCATCGAGTGACCCGCGGCGACGACATCCGTCAGATCGCGCTGTGTCAGCCATTCGTTGAGGTCGGCGGCCATCTCGCGCCAGTCGGCGCCCGCCTTGTCGGGCGGCGCTTGGGACGCTCCGTGCCCGCGCATATCGAGCGCGAACACGCGCCAGTCCTCGGGCAGCAGCCGCACAACCGCGTCCCAGGTCCGTGCATGGAAGCCGGTCGCGTGGACCAGGGCGGCCGTCCGCGCGGGCTCGCCCGATGCGGGCCACTCCCAGACCCGCAGCGCGTAGCCGCGAACCTGAGCGGTCGAAGCCGTCGGTAGCGGTCGCATTGTCGCCTAGGTGCGGCGGCGGATTGCGCCGCGACCGTCGCCGAAGGGATCGTCGCGCCATTCGAGGGCGACCTTGAGGCCCTTCTCGCGCGAGATCCGCGCGAACTCGGGGATGGTGGCGGATTCGTGCCAGATTGCGTCGAAGTCTGCGCCCTCCATCGCCGCGACCCGCGCGCCCATCAGCTCGAACCAGCGGTTGGTGTTGTGCTTGTGTACCGTCAAGCCGTCCAGCGGGAGCTTCGCGATCCGCTGGCAGTAGTCCATCGTTTCGGCGTCGAGCTGATCATCGGGGATCGCCCGGTTGATCATCCCGATCCGCTCTGCCTCGATTCCGTCGACCGTGTCGCCGCTGAACAGCAGCTCCTTGGTCTTCAGCATCCCGATCTTGATCGGCCACATGCCGATCGTCGGCGGGATCCCGATCGCCCGACCGGCGGGGTGTCCGAAGCGAGCCGTCTCGGATGCAAACACGATGTCGCAAGCGCCGATCATTTCGCCGCCGCCGGCCAGGCACCAACTGTGCACCTGGGCGATGATCGGCTTGCGATAGGACCACATCCAGAGCCAGCGGTCGACGCTGGTGCGCAGGCCTTCGCGGTCGAGCGAGATGCGTGACTCGCCCAGCTCCCAGGCCTGGTCGCCCGTGCGCTGGTTCGGGCGCCAGTTCAGCGCCCCGCGCTGCGGCGTCAGGTCGTAGCCCGCGCAGAACGCCCGGCCCGCGCCCTTCAGCCGAATCACCCGCACCGCGTCGCCGGGATTCAGCTCGCGCAGCGCCGCCTCCAGGTCATCGCGCAGCGCGCCGGAGATTGCGTTCAGCTTCTCCGGGCGATTCAGCGTGATCGTCGCCACCGGCCCGTCAATGTCAACCAGCACGTTCTCGTAGTCGGTCATGCCTTTTCTCTCCTCGAGTAATCAGCGGTCTGCTTCAGACGCACGGCGAACTGCGCCGCGCGGAGGCCCAGCGCACGCGCCTGGGCGCGGTCCAGCTCCGTTGCTTCGCCGTGCGCGGTGGCGCCATAGTACGAGCCCGACTCGCGCATCGCCTCGGTCCACGGCAGTCCGACGAAGACCATCCCGTGGCCGATCAGCAGGTGAAACAGCTGCAGCAGCGTCGCCTCGGTGCCGGCCGAGCGCGACCAACCAGCGGTGAAACAGGCCCCCACCTTGCCCGCCAGCTCGCCGCTCTCCCAGAGGTCGCCGGTGTAGTCCATCCAGTGCTTCAGCTTGCCCGTCATCCCCGTCCAGTTCGGCGAGCCCAGGATCAGCGCGTCGCATTCCAGCAGCTCCGCCTGCTTCGCCTCGTCGACCGGCCGATCCCAGACCTCAACCCCGTCCACGGATGCCGCCCCCTCGATCAGCGCCGCCGCCAGATCAGCCACGACGCCACGTGAGTCGTAGACCACCAGCACCCGCGCCGACGTCACCATGCCGTCACCACGCGCTCACAATGTCGTCTCAAACCAGCCGGCCTGGCCCGGCATCTCCTCCACGCCGACTCGCAGCGTCGCGAGACCGCTCGGCCCATCTGAGGCCAGCCGCTCAGTCAGCCGATCTGCGATGTACTCCGCCAGGCGCTCCGCCGTCGTGTTGTCGATCGGCAGCGCCGCCACATCATGCTTCGGCAGCCGATACGACAGCTCCGACTTGTACTGCACCTCGAAGTGCGTCCCCTCGTCGCGAATTGAGAGCACCCGCGACTCCATCTGCAGGAGGAACTTGTGGTCCAACTCCTCGCAGACCCCGCGCGTCAGGCGCTTAAGCAACGAGAAGTCGATCACCCACGACTCGTCCGTCAGCGCCCCGCCGACCTCGACCATCACGTCGTAGTTGTGGCCGTGGATCGGCTCGAGTTCGTCGGCGAAGGTGGCGAAGTGCCCCGCGGCGAAGCGGAGCCGCTGGCGTTCAACGGTGACTGAGTGCGACATGCGCGCAGCGTATCGCCCATCTGCCACATTGAGTCGCAGCCCCAACCCCATCCACCGCCGCACCTCCGTCGATCACTCCGTCATCCCGTCCGCCCTCGTCCGTCATTCCTGCGCAGGCAGGAATCCAAGCGACCACCCAGGTCCCGCCGAGGCCTCCATCCCGCGGACGGGCCACCAAGCCGCCCGAGCGGGCGCTCGGACCTGCGGGAGGCCGTCCAGCATCGGCGCCGTTCTCGAACCTAGCCGGCTCGCCTGGATTCCTGCCTGCGCAGGAATGACGGGGCGGGCGCGCGGACCTGCGGGAGGCCGTCCAGCATCGGCGCGGTTTTCGAACCCACCCAGCTCGCCTGGATTCCTGCCTGCGCAGGAATGACGGAGGGAGGCGCAGGAATGACGGAGGGGCGCTCGGACCTGCGGGAGGCCGTCCAGGATCGGCGCGGTTCTCGAACCCACCCAGCTCGCCTGGATTCCTGCCTGCGCAGGAACGACGGAGGGGGCGCAGGAATGACGGAGAGGGGCGCGGGAATGACGGGGCGGGCGCAGGAATGACGGAGGGGGGCGCAGGAATGACGGAGGGGGGCGCAGGAATGACGGAGCGGGGCGCAGGAATGACGGAGGGGGCGCGGGAATGACGGAGCGGGCGCGTGCGCGCAACGCCGAAGTGTGTCGAACCGATCCCGCCTGCGTGGACACGGGCTCCACCTAGCCTGTTCCGATGCCCCATCTTCAGGCCCGGCTGAGCGGCTGGCTGCGCACCTGGTGGCCCGCGGTGTTGCTCGGCGTCGTCACGATCGGCGCCTACGGGCTCGTCCTCTACGGCTTCGGGATCATCGCCGGGCCGATTCAGGAGGAGGAGGGCTGGTCCTCCGGCGCGACCAACGCCGCCTTCATGGCCTCCTACCTGCTGGGCGCAGCCGCCAGCATCGTCTCCGGGCGCGTGCTCGACGCGATCGGACCGCGGCCGGTGCTCGCCGTCGGCCTGATCGGCGGCACCGGCCTGCTCGTCGCCGCCTCGTTCGCCGGCAGCGTCTGGCTCTTCATCCCGCTCTGGGGCGCCGGCGGCGCGATCACCATCGCCGGCCTCTTCTACAACGTCACGATGCCGATCACCGCGCGGCTCTATCCGCGCCGACAGATCGCCGCGATGTCCGTGCTCGTCACCACCGGCGGCTTCTCGGCGGTGCTGTTCATGCCGCTGACCGGAATACTGACGGACGAGTTGGGCTGGCGCTGGGCTGTTCGAATTCTGCTGGCGCTTTCGGCGGCGCTCGTGATCCCGGCCCTGCTCACAGTGCGCCGGCTGCCGCCGATACCGGCGTCGACCGACGCGGCGGCGCCGGGACGGTCCGGGAGCGCGCCGCGCGGGGGCTACAGCACGGTCCGCGAGGCGCTGCGCTCTCCCGAAGTTCTGTTGATGCTCGCGGTGGTGGCGGTCTCCTCGTTCGGTCTGGGCGCCCTGCTCAACCACTTCGTGCCCGCAGCGACCGCCGCAGGCCTCTCGCTGACGGCGGGTGGCTACCTGACCGGCCTGCGCAGCTTCCTGTCGATCCCCGGCCGCGCCCTGATCGGACCGATGGCTGCGTTCCTCGGACTGCGCCCCGCGCTCGGCGTCGGCTTCGCCGTGATGCTGTTCGGCACGATCGCCCTGATCGCGGCCGGGCCGCTGTACTGGATCTATGTCTCAGCGATCATCGCCGGGCTGGTCTGGGGGCAGACGATGCCGCTGCAGGGTCTGATCGCGTCCGACACGTTCGGGCTGCGCCGACTCGGGACGCTGATGGCGGTGCAGACGGCGATCGGTAACGTGGCGCTGGCGATCGGGCCGTTTGCCGCCGGTCTGCTGCGCGACGCCACCGAGAGCTATGGGCCTGCGCTGATGACGATCGCCGCGGTCAACTTCGTCACGCTGCTGTTGCTGATCGCGCTGATCGGCGTTCACCGCAGGTCTACGGGCAGCCAGCCGTTACCCTGAGCATCAATCACTGCGGCTGCCGCGATTGCCGCCACAACAGCTGTCACAGCGGCTGCGAGCACAGCTACGAGCGCTGCGAGGAGACTCAATGGGACGTGTAGACGGCAAGGTTGCACTGGTCACGGGCTCGGCGCGCGGAATCGGGCGCGGGATCGCCGAACAGCTCGCCGCTGAGGGCGCCAATGTGATCATCGCGGATGTCCTGATCGACCTGGCCGAGCAGACCGCGGCGGAGATCCACGGGCAGTCAGGGAGCGACACACTCGCTCTGGCACTGGATGTCACCAACGAAGCGTCGATCGGCGACACGGTCGAGAGTGCTCTGGCCCGCTTCGGCAGGATCGACATTCTCGTCAACAACGCCGGCGTGTTTCCCGACCACAGGGGAGACGATGAGGACGAGTCCGACTGGGACGCCTGCTTCAACGTGAATCTCAAGGGCATCTGGAAGGTCTCCGCCGCTGTGATCCCGACCCTGCGAGCACAGGGCGGCGGCAAGATCGTCAACATCGCCTCGATCGCAGGACGTCAGGGCGGCGGCGCTGCTGCGTATAGCACCTCCAAGGCCGGCGCGATCAGCATCACGCAGTCGCAGGCGACCGAGCTGGGCCCGCACAACATCAACGTCAACGCGATCTGCCCCGGCCTGCTCTGGACGGACCTCTGGCGCAAGATTGAGGGCCTGAATCGCGGCGACACGGCCGAGGAGGTCGTTGAACAACGCCGCACCTTCGAGTCGACGTTGGCCGACCGCTGCCCGCTCGGGCGTGAACAAACCCCCGAAGACATCGGCAAGGCCGCCGTCTTCCTCGCCTCCGACGACGCGCGAAACATCACCGGACAATCGCTCAACGTCGACGGCGGCATGCGCATGAACTGACCGACCAGCAGCAACCACCAGAAAGGCCCCATCCCATGAGCGACGACGCAGTTCTGTACGACGTGCAGGGGCATGTCGGGATCATCACCCTCAACCGCCCAGAGAAGCTGAACGCGTTCAGCAACGAGATGCTCGATCTCTGGCAGGGCTACATCAACACGGCCAGCCAGGACCAGGGCGTGCGCGTGGTGATCGTGACCGGGGCCGGCCGCGGCTTCTGCTCCGGCGCCGACGTCTCGCGTGAACGCGCGGGCGCCGACGTGCTCGGCGGCGACCCCAACTCGCCCGCCGCCAATCGCAACAGTCTGCGCAACTCCGTCCAGCGCGTCCCGCGGGCTCTGTTCAACATGGAGAAGCCGTACATCGCGGCGGTCAACGGCGCGGCTGTCGGCGCCGGCATGGACATGGCCTCGATGGCCGACCTGCGTTTCAGCTCCGAGCGCGCCAAGTACGGCATGGCCTACGTCCGCATGGCGCTGATCCCGGGCGACGGCGGCGCCTACTACCTGCCGCGGATCGTCGGCATGTCCAAGGCCCTCGAACTGATGTGGACCGGCCGCATCTTCGACGCCCAGGAAGCGCTCGCGATGGGCTACGTGACGCGCGTCGTGCCCGGCGAAGAGCTGATCGAACAGACCCTCGACTTCGCCAACGACATCTGCAGGATGCCGGCCGTGTCGGTGCAGCTGATCAAGCGACTCGCCTACCGCTCAGCCGTCACGGGCCTCCACGAGGCGCTCGAAATGGCCGACCACGCGATGGTCATCGCGAGGTCCACGCAGGACGCCGTCGAGGGGCCCAAGGCCTTCTCGGAGAAGCGGGAGCCTGTTTTCAAGGGCTTCTAGGGAAGCTCTGAATTACGCTGCCCCCAGCTCCACATCGGGACTGCCCCCCTCTGTCACTCCGTGACATCTCCCCCCGCTTTGCGGGGGGAGAGTTATTCAGAGCGTTCCCAAGGTGGTGGGCGGCGCGTGGCAGTCGGTGGGCCCGGCGGCGCGGGTTCAGTCGTCGGAGATGTAGACGGTTTCGTTTGAGACTCGGGTTCGATAGGTCCGAATCTCGTCCGGCTCGATCTTTCGCTTGATGAAGCCCGGTGGCGTCGGCATCAGCTTGTGGATCGTGTGCCACATCCCGGTCGGCAGCCACTTCTTCGTCCGCCCTGATCGCATGTCGAACTCGGAGTCGTGCCAGGGGCAGACGATGTGCGAGCCCTTCAGCGCGCCGACCGAAAGCGGCGCGAACAGGTGGGGGCACTTGTCTTGCACCGCGTACACGTCGCCGTGCACGTTCGCCACACAGACCCGCTGGCCCTCGATCTCCGCCGCCGTGACCGATCCCGGCGGCAGCTCGCTCAGCGCACACACTGCAACTTCGGCCACCTGCGGCTCCCCTCGTCACATGACAACGTCCCGCGCGCACAGCATCGCCCGCTACAAGTCTGCGGTCAACGCGGGCATACACTCAGATCGAACAGGAGGCCCAGCACATGGAGCGCATCGACCTGCAGGAAATGCTCTTTCCGCCGAGCGTCGCGGTGGTTGAGATCTCGGGGCAGATTGGCACCCGGCTGAACGCGCGCGAGGTTTCGCGGATGCTTGATGGTCTGCGGGGCAATGCGCGCTTTCCGGCCGTCGTGCTCGACATCGATTCGCCCGGCGGCGGAGCGGCCGCCTCGGAGTCGATCTACCTCGCCGCCCAGCGACTCGCCGCGAGCAAGCCGGTCGCGGCCGCGATTCGCGGCGTCGGCGCCTCCGGTGGTTACATGGTTGCCTGCGCCGCCAACCCGATCTTCGCTCTGCCGACCTCGATCGTCGGCTCGATCGGGGTGATCATGGTCCTGCCGATGGTTGCCGAAGCGCTCGAACGGCTCGGCGTCAAGATGCGCACCCACACCTCCGGCGAATACAAAGACATCGGCTCGCTGTTCCGCGACACCACCCCCGAAGAGGAAGCGAAGCTCCGCGCGATCATCGACTCGATCTACGAACGCTTCATCGACATCGTCGATCAGGGCCGCCCCGACCTCGCCCGCGATGACATTGCCAGGCTGGCGTCGGGCGAGATGCACACCGGGGCTCGCGCCCGCGAACTCGGCCTCATCGACCAGCTCGGCGACCTCGACGACGCCGTCGCCTGGGCAGCCAAGGCGGCAGGCATCCCCAAGCGAACCCAGGTGCTGCGCCCGCGCCGCCCGTTGCTCCAGATGATGATGCAGCGCAGCGCCGACGGGATGGCCGAGGCGCTCGTTGACGCCGTCGTCGCGCGTTTGGCCGTCGAGCCCGCTGAGCGTCTGCTGCAGGCCCGTATCGGTCGCTAGCGCGATGTCATCATCATTGGCCCGTTGACGATGGCGTCGGCATGACCGTTGTCGTGGTCCGACAGCGCCTCGGTCAGCGACAGGGCGTTGGGGCGGAAGCCCATCGAGATCAGCACGTGGTCTTCGTCGAGCGCCGCCAGTAGCTCAAGCGTCCGCGCGCTGCCGGCGCGCAGACGCTCGACCAGCTCGGCCACGCTGACATCCGCGAAGGCCTCCAGCGCTCGACGATTCGCCAGCGCGAGGTTGGTCCCCGGCCGGTCGGGATGCGGTTCGAACTGAGTGAGCGGCCGGTCGTTCAGCGCCGCGATCAGCGCGTCGTGATAGCGCCCGTCCGACGCCGCGACATGGGCGAGCTGGTCGCGGCGATTCCAGCCGGGCGCGGCGCTGGGCTCCAGCCAGCTGCGTGCCGGCAGGCGTTCGCCGAGCGTCACGAGCCGTCGGCGGGCGCGCACCGCCCGGGTCAGCGGCACCCACAGCGCCGGCAGAAAGTCGTCTGCGTAGAGCGGGGGATCGAGACTCAGCAGCGGTCGGTCGTCAGCTTCGGCCATCGAGCCGCCAGCGAGATCGGACCGCGCCGCGACCGAGCACTAATCGGTCGGCGCGAGCGAGCGATAGGCGCCGCCGAAGAAGATGATCGGTGAATCTTCATTCTGCCGGCCGATCGCCTCCACCCGTCCCACAATGATCTCGTGGTCGCCGCCGTCAAGCACCTCGTGGACGTGGCAATCGAACACGGTCGTCGCGCAGGCCAGCCGCGGCTGGCCGGTCGTGCCGATCGTGTACGGCGCGTCGTCGAACTGGTGCGGCGGCGCGGGTCGGGAACTGGAGGCGAAGAAGTTCGACAGATCCATGTCGCTGTCGGCCAGCACGTTCACCGTGAACGAGGCGGACTGCTTGAGCAGCGGCAGCACGCTCGCGCCCTTGTCGACACAAACCAGGACCAGCGGGGGGTCGAGCGAGAGTGAGGAGAACGACTGCGCGGTCATCCCGACGAAGTTCGGCGCATCGCCCGTCGTGACCACCGTCACCCCGGTCGCGAAGCGGCCCAGCGTGTCACGGAATTCGCGGCTGTCGAACGCCATATTCGCCTCCAAACGCACGGCTCGATCGGCACGCCGATGATACAGGCTCGCCCTGACCGGCTCCCGGCCGTCGCGCCGCGCCGGTTCTCCCCCGCTCTGTTGCCCCGGCGTAAAGCCGCCGGCGAATGCACGCCCCGCTGTGGCTCGCGAGAGCGCCATAGTGGACGTAACGCCGTGGGGCGTTGTGGGGCGGCGGTGCGCGATCCTTTCAATCAACGGAGGCAGCGGTGCACCAGCGAAGCCGTCGCGTAGCGATCGCCATCCTGCTCGTGCTCTGCGCCCTCCTGGTCGCCGGCTTCGCCGTCACTCCGGCGAAGGGCGCCGACCCCGATCCGCTTTCGCTTGAAATCACCTTCCCCAACGACGCTGACGGTGTCGTTCAACCCGGTTCCACGCTCGTCGTCAAGGTCGCGCTGACGCTGCGCGTCCACCCGTCGTTCCTCGACGATGACTGGGAGGGTGTGATCGCGCCGACGCTGCAGCTCACCACGGACGCGTCCGACCCGTTCACTAACGCGGTGAGCGTCACCGACAGCCGGATCAACGCCGGGTCGTCCTGGCTGCGGCTCTCGGGCGGGCTCGACTATCAGCTCGTCGGGGAAGAATCCTCAAGCGTCTTTCGCTTCGTCGGCGCGGGATCGAGCGCGACGGGCGGGCAGCTCACCTGTCCCCGCGGCGCCGCCTCGCAGGGCCCCGACCCCGCCATCGCGGAGTGCGTGATCACCAGCACCAACGACCTCGCCGAGATCGGCTCGCTCGGCGAGTTCGACGGTCACTCGCTACCCCGCATCCGCATCCCCGCGGGCACCGAGCCGGGCACCTACACGGTCTCGGCGCGGCTCACGGCCGCCCGATCGTCGCATCGCTTCCTCGGCCGCTTTCTGGCTGCCGAGTGCCTGGCCGATGTCGACCTCTGCGCCGAGGTCGGCTCGAACAGCTACCGCGCCGTCGCGACGTTCCGCGTCGGCGAGACGAGCGGCGTTCAGAGCGTCGGCCTGGCGCTCAGCGACCGCGAACCGACCGACGACAACGATGCGACCACGTTCCCGGCGGCGATTCGCGCCGGCGGCAGCTTCACCGAGCTCACGCTCAGCGTGCTCGGCGAGGACCGCGTTCCCGCCGAAGCCTCGGACATCGCCGGGATCCGCATCACCGCGACCGATGGCACGCTCGAATATCGCGGCTGCGAGGAGTTCGGCCGCACGCCGCGCAGCTCGACCTGCACCATGACTCGAGCCGCAATCGCCGGCTTCGCGGGCGGCGGTACCGCCGCGATCGATGGCCTGCGCCTCTACTCCGGGTCCCAGGCCGTCGTGTCGAGCGTGGTCGCCGCGGTCGACCGTGTGGGCGGCAGCCTGCTGAGCTCAGATCCGGTTCGGGTCACGTTCAGCGGCGACGTCTCGCGCCTGGTGATCGACCCGCCAACCTCAACGCTCTACTACGACGGCAGCGGCGACGGCCGCGACATCCTCAGCCTGACGCTGCGCGGCGTCGATCCGACCGGCCGCGACGTCGGCGTGCCCACCGTCCAGCTCTCCGTCACCGACGCGGCCGGTCGCTTGGTCCCGTCCTGGCGGCTCGCGGCCGAACAGGACGGCGACCGGATCGACCTTGAGGTCTTCGAGCAGCTCGACCTCGGCGCATACATCGTCCACGCTCGCGAAGGCGAGATCAGCGCGCAGCGCGCCTTCGTCGTCAGCGGGCGGCCCGCGCTGATCGCGCTCACGCTGGACCAGACCGGCCGGCTCAATCCCGGTGACCGCGTTCGCGTGCAGGGTCGTGTGGTCGATCAGCACGGCGCCGACGTGGCCGACGGCACGCTCCTACAGCTCAGCATCGACAGCATCCCGGCCTCGGCTGACGCGGTGCTGCTCTCCGGCCAGGGAGGCAGCCGGATCGTCACCGAGGACGGTCGCTTCGAAGCGAGCTTCTTCGCGATCAGGCGCGGCCGCGCGCTGATCACCGCGCGCGCCGACGCGGTCACTGCGAGGCTCGACATCACCACCACAGCCGCGCCCCCGGCCGGACCGGGCATTGAAGCCCTCAGCCAACAGACGCCCGGCGACTTCGCGAGCTGGCGCTCGACGCGTCGTGGTCGCGCGTCTGAGCTGTTCGCCGACCTCGCCGCGCGCGGTGTCGCGTCGTTGATGCTCTGGAGCGGCGATCACTGGTTCATCTACAGCGAGCGCGACGGCGCGCCGACCCCCGGCTCGGTCGACTTCCAGATCGAATCCGGCGATCAGCTCTACCTCGGCGACTAGCGCAGCGGCAGGTCCAGAACCGTCGCGAGCCCGCGGCGGGTGTGCGGGACCACGCGCGCTGCTCGCAGCACCGACGCGATCGTCGCGTCGTCGCCGAACACACCGCCCTCAAAGCGCAGCTTCAGCGGCGGCGTGCCGTCGACCTCGATCTGGTCGTACTCTTCGGGCGTCGCCCCGTTGGCCTCGAAGTGCAGCTCCACGACGTGGCCGTCATAGGTCGCCCCGCGCAGGGTCTCCAGCGTCCCCTGGACAAGGCCGTCCGGGTCGGGCTGGATTGGGTCCATCGCGTGCTGCCAGTCGATCAGCTTCCAGCCCAGCGCGTAGGCCAGCAGCCGCGCACTTTCATACAGCCCAACGTGCCCGAAGCCGCCCGCGTCACGCCGCGCCTCCCACTGCTGCCGCGTGAAATCGAGCCCCACCTTCTGCTGGAAGGGCACGCGCCGCCGCCGAGGGTTCTGCACGCGCTCAACCCGCACGCGCCGAATGCTGTGCGAGATCGACGACAGCGACGCCGGCAGCGCGTCCATCAGGAACCCCGGGTTGACCCCCGCGCCCACCACCGTGCGATCGGCTCGCCGCGCCAACAGGTCGAGCCCGGCCGCGATCTCGGGATGGCTGTGCTGCGCGAAGGCCAGCTCTTCGCAGGTCGAGACCACGTGCAAGTCCTGTCGCAGCGCCTCCTCGATCTGCGGGCTGACCTGCTCGAGGTACGAGCCGGTGCAGTGCAGCAGAATCCCGCCCTCGGCCAGCGCGTCAACCCGAGCCTGCGCGACCGACTGGCGGATCACCAGGTCCGGATGCACGCCCGGTACGAACGACGCGAGCGGCTGATCCACCATCTCCGACCGAATCTCGACCGCGCCGACCAACTCCAGAAACGGATCGGTCGCCGCCGCCGCGGCGAGGCGCAGTCCGATTGGGCCGAGGCCCTGAATGATCACGGGCAGAGGTGCGGACATCGTTGGTACCTTCCACGGCTTCCACGTAGCGTGAGCCTATTCGCGTGCGCGACGCGGTGTGCGACGCAGTGCGAGAGGGAGGCGCGGCGATGGCGGAGGCAGGCGAGTTTCCCGAATCGAATGCGGCGTCGATCGATGCGTGGAGGACAAACGCCGAGTTCTGGGACGCGGCCCAGGGCGATGAGGGCAACTTCTGGCAGCGTGAGCTGATCTTCCCGCCCACGCTCGAACTGCTCGAACCACTCCCGGAACGAGTACTCGAAATCGCTTGCGGGAATGGGAACTTCGCACGAGCGCTGGCGCGACGGGGCGTTGCCGTCACGGCCACTGACGCTTCCGCGGAGCTGCTCGCGCTCGCCCGCGAGCGGTCGATCGGCCTCGCTGCGCCGATCGACTGGCGGCAGGTCGACGTGACCTCCGCCGGGCAGCTGGCGGAGATCGCGGGCGCGCCGTTCGGGGCGGCGGTGTGCAACATGGCGCTGATGGACATCGCAGAGCTGGGACCGCTGTTCCGGACGCTGCCGCTTCTGCTTGCGCCGGGCGCGCCGTTCGTCTTCTCGGTGCTGCATCCGACGTTCAATCAGGGCGCCGAGACCACGCTGTTCATTGAGCGCTACGAACGGCCCAACGGCAGTTTTCGGACGGCCCGGGGCGTGCGCATCTCGAGCTATCTCAGCGCTCGACGCGAGGATGGCGTTGCAGTGGTGGGACAACCGGTGCTGCAGCCCTACTTCCACCGCCCGCTGGAGGCGCTGCTGGGGGCCGCGTTCGAGTGCGGCTGGGCGTTGGACGGACTGCGCGAGCCGCCGCTGCACGAACCGGGCGACGCTGCGGACGGGCGACTCCGATGGTCAGAGCTGCCCGAGATCCCGCCGGTGCTCATCGGTCGGCTCCGCCACGTATCCTGAGCGCACAACGAAAGAGGCAAGAGATGATCTACGAGCTGCGGATTTACACGGCGCACCCGGGCAAGATGGGCCACTTGATGAAGCGCTTCCGGGACCACACGATGGGGCTCTTCGAGAAGCACGGGATCACGAACGTCGGCTACTGGCTGAACGCAGTCGGCGGCCGCAGCGACGAACTCTGGTACATGCTCTCGTACGAGGACCACGGGCAGCGCGAGCGCGCCTGGGCCGAGTTCGGCGCCGACGCCGACTGGCAGGCCGCCCGCGCCGCCTCGGAGGCCGACGGTCCGCTCGTTCACCACATCGAGAACCGCATCCTCAACCCCACCGAGTGGTCGCCGTTGCCCTAGCAGAAGCGGGTGCCAAGCTGTAATATGGCTACATGGTCTTGGACACTCAGCAGTTCATCGATTGGCTCACGGGCGTCGGCATGGATGCTGACGAGGCACGGAGCTTTGTCGACGCATTGAAAGAGGATCGCGCCGAACTGCTGACTGTGCCCGAGTTCACCGCTGCGATGTCTGGGCTGAGCGGCGAAATGGCCCAGCATCGCGGCGAGACGCGTGAACAGCTCGCCGCGATGCGTGAGCTGATTGCGGGCCTGCGCGCCGAATTCGCCGAACTTCGAGCTGAGTCCCGCGAGCAGCACGCCGAAACGCGCTCAATGATGCGCGAGCAGATCGGCGAACTTCGAGTTGAATCCCGCGAGCGGGACGCCGAAACTAGAGTGGAAGCTCGAGAGCGGGACGGCGAGACGCGCGCGATGATGCGCGCGCAGCACGCAGCGGTGCTGGCGCAGATGGCCACGATGCGCGCAGATTTGATCGAAGCCAACGTCCGGACGGCAGAGCGGACAGCCGACCGCGCCGACGAACAGATCGGCGCCATGCGGAATCAAACGATGTCGCTCGTCCGCATCGCCATGGGCCTCGGGCTGGCGAACTTCGCTGCGCTCGTCGCGGTCTTGATTCGATTCGCGTTCTGAACGCCGCGTCAGGCCTCCGGCAGCACGTGCAGGTGCAGCGCTGAGGGCGTCGCCCCGCCGCGGTGGATGTTGTTGATCGCCGGCTGCGCCTCCGTTGACGTGTTCGCGGGCGCCCCGGTGTTCGGATTCGGCATGAACCGCGGGTAGTTGCTGCTCGATACCTCCAGACGGATCCGATGCCCGGCCGCGAATCGGTGTGCAATCGACGCCAGGTCGATCGTCACCTCCGCGACCTTGCCCGGCTCCAGCAGCACCTCGCGGTCGAAGCCCTCGCGGAAGCGCGCACGGATGATCCCGTCGGTCAGCGAGATCGGCTTGCCGTCGGGGTGCACATCGACCAGCTTGGCCGTAAAGTCGGTGTCGGGCCGGTCCGACGAGATGAAGAGGTCAACGCTGACTGGGCCGACCACGTCGAGTGGGCGCTGCAGGGGCTCGGTGCTGTAGCAGAGCACATCGTCGCGGCTTTCGGCTCGCGACTGGTCGCGCGGGCCGGGCGTGCCGATTGCGATCTGGAGGATCGAGCCGCCGTTGGTGATGACCGGCTTATGCGCGATGTAGAGGTAGCTGTCCCAGCGGTCATCCTCGGCCGGACACTCGTCATCCAGCCGCCCGTCGCCGTAGTGCAGCGTCCCACCGCCGTTCGAGCCGAGGTAGAACGTACGAGCCTCGGCCTCGGGCGGGGGCCATGACGTTGAGGTACGCCACTCGTTGGCGCCCATCAGGAACCAGCGCACTTCTGGCAGCCCCGTGTCGCGGCCCTTGAGGTGCTGGTCGAGGAAGCGATTGATGTCGCCCACCACGTTGGCCGCCGCCGCCGCGCCGGTCGCGCCGAAATCCAGCTCGCCCAGCCAGCGGTCGTAGTTCGTGTGCGCCCACGGACCGATGATCATGTGCTGCGGCCCCACACCCGCCGCCGTGAGCCCCTGGAAGTTGCGCACCGTGCCGATCCCGAAGATGTCGAACCACCCGCCGATGTGCAGCATCGGGACGGTGAACCGCGAGTAGTCCGCCGAGTGCCGCACGCCCTCCCAGAAGTCGTCGCGCGTGTCGTGGCCGGTCCAATCGGCCCACCAGTCGGCGACCCCGGCCGCGGAGAGGCCCGGCAGCTCCGTCAGCGGGCGGTTGCCGAGGTAGCGGAACCCGTCGCCCAGCAGTCCGTCCTGCAGCGCCGTCATCGCATCGGGCGGATGCTCGTGCTCGTGCTGCAGGTAGCCCGTCGCCGCCAGCCCTGCCCCCCACAGCCCCACGAAGCCGAGCTGAAACGCCCCGCCCTGATACGTCCAGCCGTCGTAGTAGTCGTCGGCGGTGATGATCGGAATCGCGCAGCGCAACGAAGGCGGCGCCTCGCGCGCGCCCAGCATCGTCGTCGCGCCGACGTAGGACGGCCCGTAGATCGCGGTGGTCCCGTCGCACCAGGGCTGCGCTGCGAGCCATTCGATGGTGTCGTAGCCGTCGGGGCCCTCCTGATGGAAGGGGGTGAAGTCGCCCTCGGAGGCGTAGCGGCCGCGCGTGTCGCAGACGAGCACCGCGTAGCCGCGCTCGGCCATCTTCAGCGCGTTGGGCATCACGGCCACGAGGCCGGCCCCCGACAGCTCTTTGTCGTAGGGCGTGCGCGTCACGACGCCGGGCACGGCGGCGCCCGCTTCGAGGCTGTCGACCGGGCGGTAGACATCGCCGCGCAGGATCGCGCCGTCGCGCATCGGGACGCGGACATCTTTCTCGACGATCACGTTGTTCGAGGGCATGATTGAACTCCAGAGTGTTGCCTGACTGGAGTATGCTAGGCGCGTTGATGGTCGAAGGAGGTCGGGATGACGAGCAGTGCTGACACAGCCGAGCCGGGTATTCGCTTCAGCGAGGCAGCTCGGAGCAAGCTTCTTGAGGTCCTCGCGGGCTATCCCGAGGAGGTGGCGGGCCTGCGCCTGAAGATCATCGGTCGCACCACGGACGGCTTCGAACACGTGCTGACGATTGTCGAGAAGGGCACCGAGCCGGCGGGCGACGCCGTGGCCGACTACCCCGACTTCCGTCTCTTCGTCGAAGGTGACCGACTTGAGGACCTGCGCGGCACCGCGGTCAACTATCAGTTCAAGGGACCCAACGTCTCCGGCCTCGAGTTCGACAATCCCAACCCGGTCTGGAGCGACCCCCTTGCGTTGCAGATTCAGCGCATCTTCGACGAGCAGATTAACCCGCAGATCGCGGCGCACGGCGGCTACGTGCAGCTGCTCGATGTGCAGGGCAGTCGCGCCTACATCGAGATGGGCGGCGGCTGTCAGGGCTGCGGCATGGCCAGCGTCACGCTCAAGCAGGGCGTCGAGGTCGCGGTCAAGGAGCAGATCCCGGAGATCGAAGAGCTGGTCGACGTCACCGACCACGCCTCCGGGGACAACCCCTACTACCAACCCTCCAAGAAGTAGTTCAGCAGGACATGTCGTAGTCGTACCAGTACAGGCTCTTCCAGGGCGTGTTTACGAGGTCCGGGATGTCCCCGGTGTCTGTGACCAGATAGCTGCGTCCGCCCGCGCGGTACACGAAGGCGTCGCCGCCGTCACCGTCACGGCTGTACCTACCAATTAGGCGGTCGACGTCACCGCAGCTGCCGATGGTTACGATCGTTCCCGGCAAGTTGGCGCTGCTCACGGGGCGCGAGCCCGGACTGCCGGCCGACGACCCGCCTGAGCCGCCAATGACGACGACAATCGCAAGAATGATGATCCCGACGCCGGCCGCTACCGCCCCCGGCACCAAGCCCGAGCTACCCGGTTGTCCGTCCGTACGCGAGGCCGATTCAAGGCCGAGAGCCACTTCCTCTCTGCGGACCGCTGTCTTCATGTCCTCCTGCGACGCGAAGAACGCGATCATCGAAGCGCCTGTAAGGGTCCAGGCAATTCCGTACACCCATGGGCCAACATCCACCACCCAATTCAACACCGCGCTCACAACGAATCCAATGACAAACAGAGCGAACGCGAGGCCGTTGGCATTGGGACTCGGCTCAACGCCCGCAGCCTTCCATCGCTTGGTCCGCTCGTCCAGGCTGGAGGATCTCACCGCAGCAACAGACTTGTCGTCTCGCGCTTCGGGTCGTGGGTTGGCTTCAGCCACGGCGCGTAACCGCTCGGCCGTGGAGTTGCGAAGCCTGCGCTGTAGGTGCGCGAGCAGCCGATCGCGGCGCCGTTCGAGCAGGATCAACGATGTGCCGCGCCCTTCGATGCGGATCTCGATCCCCAGCGTCCCGACGGATCGGACTCTCTCGAAGCCGTCGAACGAAAACGACTGGACACTCGTAATAGAACTTACTGCTCGGCTCCGCCGCACGACGATCAGGCGGCGATCGGTTGCCGCGGCGACGAGATGTGAGCCGCTCGCGATCTCCTCCGGAAGCTCGCCGGACTCCAGCACTGTCAGGAGGTGTTTGGTTTCTGGCAGATCGAGAAGCTGATCGTTGATGTCTTGGATTCGGCGAGTGGCGGCGACCAACAGGTCGGCATCAATTTCGTCGGGCATCTCACAACTGTTCCACCTCCAGCACCTCTCTGGAGGCCTGCGTCCTAAGAGCGGGACACTGGGGCTGCACAGCTTAGGTGGGGGCCGAAGCGGCAGTTCGCGAAGATGCCGCGGAGCGCCACCGATCGTTCACGGTCGGGCTGTGTGGTCGGTGGCGGCATAGACTGACCGAGTGACCTGCGTTCTCCTGATCAACACCTACGAGCAAGGCCACCAGCCGCTTGGGCTGGCCGCGCCTGCGGCGCTGCTCCGCGGCGACGGGCATGATGTGCGAACCCTCGACCTCTCCGTCGAACCGGCCGACGAGTCCGGCTACGAGTGGGCCGACCTGATCGCCATCTCGACCCCGATGCACACCGCCGCACGACTCGGGCTGGCGCTCTCGCGGCAACTCCAGCAGCGCGGCCTTGGCGACAAGGTCGTGCTCTACGGCCTCGGCGCGATGGGCATCCCCGGACGCACCCTGACCGGCGACACGGATGGCCAGCTGTTGGCGCTGGCGCGCGGCGACGCCCCCATGGGGATCGCGTTCGACCGCGACCTGCGCGCGGTGCCCGATCGCTCCGGGCTGCCCCCGCTCGACGCCTACGCGCGTTACCACGGGCGCGAAGGCGAGTTCGAGTTGACCGGTTACGCCGAGGCCTCGCGCGGCTGCGCCCATCGCTGCACCCACTGCCCGCTCACGCCCGTCTACGCCGGCCGACTGCGGCTCAACGGCGCCGAATCGGTGCTCGGCGACATCGACCAACAGGCCGCGATGGGCGCCCGCCACATCACCTTCGGCGATCCCGATTTCTTCAACGCGCCCGCATACGGGCTGGAGCTGCTCGAAGCAGCGCGCCGACGCCACGCGGAGCTGACGTTTGACGTAACGATCAAGGTCGAGCACCTGCTGGATCACCGCGAACTGCTGCCCACGCTGGCCGATCTCGGCGTCAGCTTCATCACCTCGGCGTTCGAGTCCGTCGATGACCAGCTGCTGGCCGTGCTGGACAAAGGCCACAGCGCGGCCGATGTCGGCACGGCGCTCGCCCTCGTCGCCGACGCGGGAATCGCTCTGCGCCCCACCTGGCTGCCCTTCACGCCCTGGACGGCGGGCGACGACTACCTCGCGCTGCTTCGCTTCATCGAGCAGCACGCGATGGTCGCCGCGGTACCGCCCGTGCAACTCGGCCTGCGACTGCTGGTCCCGCCCGCCTCGCCGCTGGTGGCGCCGATTCGCGCGGCCGGCTGGCTCCGCGAGTTCGACGACGACGGCCTGATCTGGCACTGGCGCCACCCCGATCCGCGGATGGACGCGCTGCAAGCCGAGATCGCAGCGCTGGTCGAACGAGCAGAAGGGGCGACGAACGCGCAGGTCTTCGCCGCCGTCAAGCAGATCGCGTGCGAGCGGCTGAACGCGACGCCGTGGCCCGACGCGCCGGCCAGCCCGCAGCACGTCCCCGGCCTGACCGAGGCGTGGTTCTGTTGAGCGGAGCCGACCACGGGGCAGTTCGCCTCGCTCTAAGAATCCTCTGAACAAGTCGGATCCCCTCTCCCTCCGCTTCGCGGGGGAGAGGCCGAAGGCAGAGGGGGGGCGCCCCGTTGCGGAGCGGGGGAGCCCCCCTCTGTCACTCCGTGACATCTCCCCCCGCAAAGCGGGGGGAGAGTTATTCAGAGCTTGCCTAACTCCGCCGATCATCGGCGCAGCCTTCGATCCGCCGCCGGAAGTCAACCGGTGCTGACCATTCCTGACCGGGGCTAACCGGGCCGACGGCCGTCCCACTCGTCCTGATCCGAGGCTCGTCGAGTCGCGCCGGAGCGCTCGAACGATCTGGTCCAACTGCTCCCCCCGAGGAAGACCTGCGCGCAAGTCCCACTGCTCCGACCTTCCCTGCCGGTGGCGGTGTGACGAAGTGACGGTGGGGAGCTCCCGCTATCTGGTGAGGGCGCGGCCGGAGCCCCCCTCTGCCTGCGGCATCTCCCCCCGCCGAGCGGGGGGAGAGGGGAAATGGAGATTACGCGCAAGTCTCCCGCGGGGGAGCTGTCGCGCAGCGACTGAGGGGGAGGTTCCGGGGACCGTCAGCTTGGAGGGCGCCAAGCAGCCCCCCTCTGCCTGCGGCATCTCCCCCCGCCGAGCGGGGGGAGAGGGGAAATGGGGACTACGCGCAGGTCTCCTCGGGGGGAGCGATTTTGGAGCGGACGCTTGCGGCGTTGCGCTAGCTCAGGCCCTCGAGGGACCGCAGGCGGTCGACCATCGTCGCCGCCTCGGAGATGCGTGCTTGCTGGTGCGGCTGTAGGTCCTGACCGCCGGCGCCGGCCGCGTTGTCGCCCATCGGGTCGGCGGCGCCGGAGGTCTTGCCGCTTAGCTTCTCGACCACCGCGAGTCCGCAGAACGGCACGTAGGTTGGTGAGTAGCCGCCCTCGTGGGAGAGCACGAGCCGCCCTTCGCAGAGCTCGTCGGCCGTCTCCAATAGCAGCCCGGTCATCTCGCGGAACGTCTCGCTGTAGGCCATCATCCGGCCCAGCGGGTCGTACATGCCGCCGTCGAAGCCCGAGGGCACGAGGATCAGGTCCGGCTTGAACGCCCGCAGCGCCGGCATGACGACCTGCTCGATCGTCGCGACATACGCGCCGTGTCCCGAGCCCGGCGGCAGCGGGATGTTGATGTTGTAGCCGTCGCCGTCGTCCTCACCGGTCTCCTCCATCGCGCCCGAGTCGCGCGGATACCACTGGTCCTGGTGGATCGATATCGTCAGCGCGTCGTTGCGGTCGTAGAACGCCTGTTGGGTGCCGTTGCCGTGGTGCACGTCCCAGTCCAGCGTCGCGATCCGGGCGAGACCACGATCGGCGAGCGCGTGCAGCCCGGCGATCGCGACGTTGCCAAAGATGCAGAAGCCACGCCCGCGGTCGCGCTCGGCGTGGTGCCCGGGCGGTCGCACGAGCGCGTAGGCGTTGTCGATCTCGCGGTCGAGCACCGCGTCGACCGCGGTGATCGTGCCGCCGGCGGCGAGCAGGGCGATCTCGAAGCCGCCGTGGCTGAAGGTGGCCCCTTCGCCGGCCTCGCCGCCATCGGCCTCGCTCATCTCGCGGATCTTCTCGAAATACTCAGGCGTGTGGAAGCGGGTGACCTGCTCGAAGTTGGCCGCCCGCGGCTTCAGCGGGACCAGCTCCTCGCTGAAGTCCACGTACTCCAGCAGGTTGTTGAGCCGGCGCTTGGTTTCGGGGTTCTCGTAATGCTCCCAGACCTGTAGCCAGCGCCGCATCGAGGGATCGAATGCGCGCATGCGGCCGGGGTCGTGCCACATGTAGGCCTCGTGGTAGACCCAGCCGGTGCGGCGCGTCGTGCCTGTGCTCATGGCGAACCCCCTTCGGGAAAATGGTCGCACGCAGGGTAGACTCCGCGAGTTGCGGCGGTGGAGTGGGACAGGCGCGATTGGCTGATCCGGAAGCGAGTCTTGAGGCGGGGCGGCGGGGTCCGCTTGCGGCGCGGCTGCTGCCGCGTCGCTGGTACTACGGCTGGGCGATCGTCGGCGCCTGTGCCGCGCTGCTGTTCGTCTCCGTCGGCGTCGGCTACTACGGGCTCGCCGTCTATCTCGGCCCGCTACAGGATGCGCACGGCTGGAGCAACGGCGACGTTTCGCTCGCGACCGGGCTCTACTTCGCCGTCTCCGGGATCGCTGCGGCGCTCGTCGGTCCGCAGATCGATCGCCACGGCTCGCGCCGTTGGATGGCCCCGGGACTGGTCTGCATCGGCGCGGGATCGATCGCGATCGGCTTCGTCGACTCGCTCTGGCAGCTCTATCTCGCCTACATCGCGCTCGCCGTCGGGTCGGGTCTCTCCGCCGGCGTAGCGGTCAACGCGACGCTCGCGCGCTGGTTCATCCATCGCCGCGCCCGCGCGATGGCGATCGCTTCCACCGGCGTCTCGCTGGGCGGCGCGGTGCTCTCGCCGCTCAACGGCATGCTGATCGAGTCGGGCGGGCTCGAGCTGGCGACGCCGGTGATGGGCATCCTGATCCTTGTCGTCGGTCTGCCGATCGTGTTCTGGGTGCTCGTCTGGGACCCGCGCGAGCTGGGCCTGCCGCCCGACGGCTTTGACGCCGGTGGGGCGGAGCGGCCCAACGACGCACTCAGCATCGCGGTCCAGACGCGTCGCTGGACGATCGCTGAGGCGGTCCGCACCGTGCCGTTCTGGGCGGTGCTGATCACCTTCGTCGTGGTGCTGCTCGCGCAGACGGGCTTCATCCTGCACCAGACCGCGTTCCTCGAGCAGCGATTCGGCTCGCTCTCAGCCGCGACCGCCACACTGAGTGTGACCGCGATCGGCAGCATCGTCGCGAGGCTGTTCGTCGGCTGGTTCCTGGCCGACCGGATCGACAAGCGCTGGCTCACGATGGCGCTGCTGCTGATTCAGGGCGCCGCCGCGCTGGTCGTGATTCACATCGACAACGGCGTGGTCACGTGGGTCGGGATTCTGATCTTCGGCTTCACGATCGGCAACATCTACATGATGCAGGCGCTGTTGGTCAGCGAGGTTTTCGGCTACGTCAGCTTCGGCGCGATCTACGGCCTGCTGGCGCTGGCGACGAACATCTCGAGCGGAGTCGGCCCCTGGATGATCGGTCTGATGGAGGACGCCGTGGGCAGCTACGAGTTGCCGCTCACGGTGACTGCTCTGCTCACGTTCGCGGCGGCGCTGCCGGTCTGGTTCGCCCGCGCCCAGCCTCCGCGCCGCTCCCCGCCCTCGATCATCGCTCGACCTGCCGAGCAGCAAGTCGGTGGCGCAGGTCTGTAGAATGCAGACATGGCTGAGAAGAAACCCGCTGGATCGAGAGAGCCTCGTCGGGGCGCGAGCCCCGCGCCGATCAGACCGCCGCCGCCGCGCCGCGCACCGAAGCGCCCGCCCGGCCCTGCGGTCGAGATACAGAAGCGCAGCCTCTAGGTCACGGCTCGTCATGCCCCTGAGATGAATAGCGCGAGGACTGCCGAAACCTCAACAGCCGCGAGCGCCATCATGCCTCGGATGATGGTGTCGTTGCGTGCCATCGTCTGCACGTTCCAAGCGAATGCATCGACCTGGATCTCGGTCGTGGCGGCTCTCAGTGCCGTCGCATTCGGCTCGTCGATCGAATAGCGGGCCAACCATGTTGGGAGCACCCCCGTTCTGATCGGATGCGGCCACATGATTACTGCTGCGCTGGCGAGGACGCCTACGAACGCAATCACCGCGATCATGGAGAGGCTGCTGGCGACTCTGTCCTCGGTGAACGAGATGCGGAGATCTCCCAGGACCCCGGTCGCGATGATCACGAGAGCTACGAATCCGGCAACTGTGCGCGCCTTCGCAGCTAGTGCATCGATGGCCTGAAGTTGCTCGAGCAGGCGAGCGCGGCTCTCGGCGTACAGATAGTCCAGCGTGTCCAGATCAAGGGAGTCAGCCCATCCCACAGCGAGCGGCTCGTCGACATCAGATTGATGTTCACTGTTGGGCATGCGTGCGAGACGCGCTCGAAGTTTGTGCATGCTGCGCATCGCCGGCCGGCTCAGGCGATTACGAAGGTGAGGCGGGCGTGGGCGTCGCGGAGGGCTTGCTCGACCTCGGCGGGGGTGTCGGCGCGGGCGAAGATGAAGCCGGGATAGTTCGAGCTCTCGGGGAGCGGGACCAGGCGGTCGCCGATCCGCGCCTCGATATCGATGCTGTCGATGTGCGGCACGGCGCGCGCTTCGTCGACGCCGAGAACCGCCCGCAACCGGCCACGGCGCGGGACTGGAATCATCATCACGCCCGCGGCGCGCGTCTCGCGGTTGAGCGACTCGAGTGGCGCGCCGACCGCGTGTCGCAGCACGATCTCTTCGAGCGAGATGCCGGCGCCGAAGTTGAGCGTGCGGGCGCAGAGGCCGCCGATCGTGCGCGCCGCCACGTCGACGGGCCAGGCTCCGTCGTCGTTGAGCCGAAGTTCGGCGTGCAGCGGACCGTCGCGCAGGCCGAGGGCGTCCGCCGAGCGCTGCGTCGTCTCGGAGATCAGGTCCTGCCTGGCTGCGGAATGACGCGAGGGCGTGACATAAATCGTCTCTTCGAAGAACGGTCCGTGGAGCGGATCCGGCTTGTCGAAGAGTGCCAGCGTGTGCAGCCGACCGTCGCGCAGCAGGCCCTCGAGCGCGACTTCGTCGCCGTGGATGTACTGCTCGATCAGGTATGAATCGGGGCTCTCGGTGCATTCGCCGCGTACGTCCGGGGCGGAGAGCAAACGACGCAGCCGCTTGACCGCCTGCGCGAACGCGGCTGGATCGTTGGCGCGCATTACGCCGCGGCTGCCGTTGAGCCCGAGCGGCTTGATCACGACCGGCCAGCCGACCCGCTGCTCGACGACGGCGGCTGTCTCGCTCGCTTCAGTCTCGAATCGTGCGACATGCCAGCGAGGCGACGGAACGCCGCCCTCGGCGAGGCGGCGCCGCAGCACCGACTTGTCGCGCGTCGCGAGCACGGCCTCGGCGCCGTTGGTAGGTAGATCGAGCGTCTCGCTGGCCAGCGCGGCGAGATGAATGCCGGGATCATCGACAGCGACCACCGCGTCGAGCGGGAAGCGGTCGGCATAGCGGGCGACGGCCTGCGCTCCCAGCTGCGGATCGTGATATGGCACTGTGAACCAGCGGCCCGAGTACATGTCGGCCAGCGGCTGATCGAGATCCGACGCGACCACCACGTCCAGACCCATTCGGTCGGCGGCGGCCATGAAGTCGGGCGCGCGCCACGAGGCGGTGGGAATCAACAGCATTACCCGCGTCACACGCGCTCCGTCCCGCTCACTCGTCGCCGCGAGTCTATCCCGCAGCGGTGTGCGGCGTCCGTACACTTGATGAGCGATGAGCGTCACGAAATCACCGACTCAGGCCCGAGCCCAGACGGTGCTGGCCGTCGAAGGGATGCACTGCGCCGCCTGTGTGCGGCGGGTCGAGCGCGCGCTGGTGCGCGTCGACGGAGTGACCGCGGCCAGCGCGGACTTTCTGACCGGCCGAGCGATCCTCGAAATCGACGGCGAATCGCCGGACCGTGAAGAGTTCGCGGCCGCGATCGAATCGGCGGGCTACCAGCTTGGCGTCGGCGAGCGGGCGTCGGCCGAGGGCGGCGACCTTGGCCAGGCCTGGCGGGCCGGCGGCGCGTTGGCGCTTGGCTGGGGCATCTTCGTGGCGATGCAGGTCAATCGCTGGGCGGAGCTGGGCTGGGATCGCGACGTGCTCTTCATCGTGCTGTTCATCGTGGCCACGCCGGCGCTGATCGTGGTCGCAGGTCCGATCGCGATGCAGGGCCTGCGGCTGCGCGGCGGGGCGAACATGGACACCCTGATCGTGCTCGGGGTAACCGCCGCCTGGGCCTACAGCGCAGCCGCGACGTTCGGCGGCGGCGCGTTCGAGGCGGCCGGCGCGGCGCGCGACGTGTTCTTCGACACCGCGCTGATCATTGTCGGATTCGTGTCGCTCGGGCGCTGGCTCGAGACGCGCGTCAAGCGGCGCACCGCCTCGGCAGTCGCCAACCTGCTTGGGCTGCGACCACCGACCGCTCGCGTTATTCGGGGCGGCGAGGAAGTGGAGCTCGATGTCGACGACGTGATCGTCGGCGACGAGCTTGTGGTGCGGCCGGGCGAGCGATTCGCTGTTGATGGGGTGGTCGTCGCCGGCATCTCGTCGGTCGACGAAGCGCCGCTGACCGGCGAGAGCACGGTGGTGACGAAGGATGTCGGCGACCTCGTGTTCGCGGGCGCGATCAATCGCGACGGGCTGCTCCGCTACGAGGCGCGCCAGGTCGGCGCGGGCACGGCGCTCGCGCGGGTCGCGGCGGCGGTCGAGCGGGCCCAGGCATCGAAGGCCCCGATCCAGCGGCTTGCGGACCGGATCGCGTCGGTGTTCGTCCCAGCCGTGATCACGGTGGCGGCCGTCGCCTTCGCGCTGTGGGCGGCGCTCGGCCCCGAACCCGCCTGGACGCTCGGTGTGCTGACGGCGGTGGCGGTGCTCGTCGTCGCCTGCCCCTGCGCACTCGGACTCGCCACGCCTGCGGCGATTGCTGCCGGCGCAGGACGCGCAGCATCGACGGGCGTGCTCTTCCGCGACGCCGAGGCGCTGGAGCGAGCCGCACGGGTGAGCGTGGTGGTCTTCGACAAGACGGGGACGCTGACCACGGGCCGTCACCGCGTCGTCTCGGTTGAGGCGCACGGCGGGAACGAGCCGGAGCTGCTCGCGCTCGCTGCCGCTGTCGAGGCGGCCTCGGAACATCCGTTGGCGGCCGCCGTCCTCGATCACGCTCGCGAACTCGGCGAAGAGATCGCGCCGGTTGAGGAGTTTCGCGCGATGCCCGGCCGGGGGGCAGTGGGCCGCGTCGGCTCGCGCGAGGTCGCGGTCGGCAACCCGCGTCTGATGCACGAGCTCGGCATTGAAGCTGACCAGCCGGCGGGTGAGCGCGAGGCGGCGACCGGCATGTTGGTCGCGGTTGACGGGACGCCGGCCGGTGTGATTTGGACGGCGGATGAGCTGAAGCCGGGGGCGACGGAGGCCGTCGCGCAGCTGCAGCGCGCGGGCCTGCGCGTGTTGCTCGTCACGGGCGACTCCGACGCGGTCGCGCAGTCGATCGGTGAGCGAGTCGGGGTCAGCGAGATCGTCTCGGAGGCGCTGCCCGAGGAGAAGTCAGGGATCGTGGCGGGTCTTCAGGCGCAGGGCGAGATCGTGGCGATGGTGGGGGACGGCGTCAACGACGCGCCGGCGCTCGCCCAGGCCGACCTCGGCATGGCGCTGCGCAGCGGCGCCGACATTGCAGTCGATGCGGCCGACGCGACGCTGATGCGCGACGACCCGCGGATCGTGGCGGCGGCGCTCGCGCTGGCGCGCGCGACGCGGCGGACGATCGGCCAGAATCTTGGCTTCGCGTTCGGCTACAACATCCTGCTGATCCCGCTGGCGGCGGGCATCGGCTGGCCGATCTTCAGCGCCGTCGGCGGAGTGCCGGGCGGCCTCGAGTGGATGTTCGGCGAGCAAGGCACGTTCGAGCCGATCGTGGCGGCAGGAGCGATGATGCTCTCGAGCCTCAGCGTTCTGACCAATGCCCTTCGCCTGCAGCGCTGGCGGCCCCCACTCTCCGCGCAGAGGGTGGGAGGCTGAAGGCAGAGGCGGGTTACGACGCGGCACGCGGGCGTCGGCGCGGGGAGCCCCCTTCTGTCACTCCGTGACATCTCCCCCCGCGGTGCGGGGGGAGAGTGATTCACCGCGTTTCTAGAGGGCGTCTCGGCGGGCTGGATCGCGTGGGGCGACGGCGGGCTCGGGGGCGGGAGCGCCGGTCTGCGGGTCGAAGATGGTGAAGCGCCGATGCAGCTCGACGAGATAGTCGCGCCCGGCCTGGCGGGTCTGATCGTCCGACCAGCCCATCCGCGGTTGCATGATGTGTGCGGTCGGCAGGGCCGCCGCGCGCCCGAGATCACGCGTGAGGCCGACCGCCGTGCGGCGCAGCAGCACATCGGCGACGGTTCGCGCGCCTTCGTGATCGACGGCGAAGGCGACCTGCGCGCCGATGTCGGTGTGGTGCGGCGAGAGCGGTTCGGCCAGCTCGGGGTCGGTGGCGGTATACGCCGCCACCTCAGGGGCGCGGGGACCGTACGTTGAGCGCAGGTGCTCCTGGGTGTGCGCGGGCAGGAAGGTGGTGCGCGCCTGCGGGGCAGCGGGCAACGCCCGGATGCCGCGGGCGCGGGGGCTGCCGATCGCCGCCCCCACATGCTGGGCGACGTGATCGGCGAGGTTGCGCGCTGTGGTGAGCTTCCCGCCGACGATTGAGACCAGCCGTCCCACGCCTTCGGCCTGATGATCGATCACGAAGGAGCGACGCGTGATCGCAGCCTCGGAGGCGCCGCCCGAGACGCGCGGAAGCGGGCGGATCCCGGAGTATGCGTAGAGCACGTTGCGCCGCTCGATGCCGATGCCCGGGAGCGCTCGCGACGCCTCGGCGATCAGATAATCGATCTCCCAGGGTTGCGTGCGGATATTCGTCGGGTCGCCGGCATCATGCACGTCCGTGGTGCCGATGATGTGATGCTCGAGCCAGGGCACGATGAAGACCGGGCGCCCGTCGGAGCGAGCCGAAAGCAGCACCGCGTTGCGCGGTCCGCGACGCTCCAGGTTGAGCACCAGATGCGATCCGCGCGTGCCCCCGACGCGTCGCTCGAGCGTCTTGCCGGTGGCCTCGAGCACCGCGTCGACCCACGGTCCGGCGGCGTTGACGACCAGCCGCGCGGCGGCCGACGAGCGTCTTCCGGTCAGCACGTCGTGGAAGTCGACGCCGCGCGCGCGCCCGCGGTCGACGATGATGAAGTCGACCGCTGAGTAGTTGCGCAGGTCGGCGCCCGAGCTTCGCGCCTCGGCCAGATATTCCAGGGTCAGACGCTCAGGCATCGCGACCTGGGCGTCGTAGAAGAGGTACGCCGCGTCGAGCCCGTCGGTCGAGAGCGACGGTTCGCGGCGCTGCAGTTGGCGGGTCGAGAACGAGCGGTGCCAGGGCGTGACCTTGCGCGGCGAGAGCAGGTCGTAGAGCAGCAGCCCGGAGCGAATCACCGCCGCCGGGCGTGGGTCCCCGTGGTAGACCGGGAGCAGAAAGCCGAGCGGCTGGACGAGGTGCGGACGCTCGCGCAGCAGTCGTTCGCGCGATTGCAGCGACTCGTGGACGAGCCGGGCGTCTCCCGTCTCGAGGTAGCGCAGCCCGCCGTGAATCAGCTTGGTCGAGGCGGATGTGGTGCCGGAGGCGAAGTCGCCCTGTTCGAGGACGAGCGTGCGATAGCCGCGCGCGCCCACGGCGGACGCGATGGCCGCCCCGTTGATCCCGCCGCCGATGATGATCACGTCGTACTGAGGGGTCATGCGCCTGCTCGCTCGGATGCAGTGTATGGCGGGATCTGCGTTGCGGCGGCGCGCAGCGTTTGCCAGCGCTCATAGGCCGCGTCGAGATCGGCGCGCGGCTCGATCCGCGTGTAGTTGGGCTCGTGCGTGGGGGGATCGCCGAGGTCGGCGCGGATCGCCAGTCGCGCGGCGCCGAAGGCGGTTGTTTCGAGGTTCGCCGGACGCAGCACGGTGCGCTGGAGCGCATCCGCCTGAATCTGCAAGAGCGCGTCGCTGTTCGCCAGGCCGCCGTCGACCCGCAGCTCGTCGATGGGGGTTGGCATCGCTTCGATGATCTCGCGGACGCGGAAGGCGATCGCTTCGAGGGCGGCGCGCGCGATCTGCGCCCGGGTCGTGCCGGTGGAGAGCCCGGCGATCAGCCCGCGCGGATGCGAATCCCAGTGCGGCGCCCCGATCCCGGCCAGGGCCGGCAGCACGGCGACCCCGCCGCTGTCGGCGGCCGAGCTCGCCAGCCGCGAGAGCTCCGCGCCGTCGTCGGCGAGCGCCAGCTCCGAGACCATCCAGTCGATCAGCGCCCCTGCGGTGAACACGCCGCCCTCGAGCGCGAGCGCCGTGGGTGAGTCGGCGGCCGCGGTCAGCAACAGGCCCGGGGGCGGCGTCTGGCCGGCGATCGCCCGCGTGAGTACGAACGCGCCCGTCCCATAGGTCGCCTTGGCGGGCCCCGGCGCGTCGCAGTGCTGGCCGAACAGCGCGGCCTGCTGGTCGCCCGCGACCGCGAGGATCGGCAGCGCCTCGCCGAGATGCTCGGCTGCCGTGGTGGCGAATTCGCCGGCGCTGGGGCGAACCTCCGGGAGGATCCCGAGCGGCACCCGGCTCCACGCAGCGAGATCGGCGTCCCAGGTGTCGGTCAACAGGTTGTACAGCAGCGTGCGCGACGCGTTGGTGCGATCGGTCAGGTGGCTCAGCCCGTTGGTGAGGCGGGCGATCAGCCACGAATCGACGGTGCCGGCGGCGAGGTCGCCGCGCAACGCGAGGTCGCGCGCGCCTGTGGTGTGATCGAGGATCCAGGCCAGCTTTGGTCCCGAGAAGTAGGCGTCGGGCGTCAGCCCGGTGCGGCGGCGGATCTCCTCGCCGTGGGCCCGTCCAAGCGTCGCGGCGACCGCTGCCGTGCGGCGGCAGTGCCAGACGATCGCCGGGGCGATCGGGGCGAGCGTGTGGCGATTCCAGATGACCGATGTCTCGCGCTGATTGGCGATCCCAATCGCGCGGATGCGTTCCGCACCGCCGACCGCCGCGACTACTTCGCGCGCCGCGAGCAGCTGCGACGACCAGAGCTGTTCAGCGTCCTGCTGGGCCCAGCCGGGTTCGGGATGACGCGTCTCAAGCACGCGTTGCGCCACGCCGTGCAGCCAGCCATGAGCGTCGAACGCGAGGGCGCGAACGCTCGACGTACCTGAGTCCAGGGCCAAATAGAGGTCGCGGCTCATGTCGCCGCTGATCCGGCGGCCAGCCAGACGGCCAGGCCGCGGACGGCGCGGTGTGGCCCACGTTTAGCAAGCCGCTCACCGCGTCGGGGAGAGTTGGGAACCGGGACGGAGCCCGGTTGGCGGTGGCTAGGCCTCGTCTTCGGCGTCGCGACGGCGTCCCATGACCACGCGGGCGACAGCCGCGAGGAGAGCCAGGACTGCTCCGATGCCAACGATGCGCTTCATCTGGCTGTCCATTTCTTGACGGCGCCGCCTCAAGCGGCGCGCACGTGCGAATTGCTGGCAGGTTAGCACGGGCAAAGTGCTGTGTGGATCAGTTTTGTTGCGTGGATTCGAGTGTGACGAGCAGTCGGTCTCCCAGCCCAATCCCGAGTTCGTCGAAGCGCCCGGCGGGGACCTCGAGGGCGTAGGAGTACGGCTGCTGCGGTTGCCGGGTCTCGGGTGATCTGGCCTCGAGCGTGAGGATCTCCATGATCCGTCCCTCGGCGTCGAGGAACGCGACGTGCAGGTCGATCGGCACATTGTTGTTCCAGAAGCCCGAGCGCACGGGTGGGTCCTCGAACACGAAGAGCATCGCGTTGTTGGGCGGCAGCCCGGTGGCGTACATCAAGCCGCGACTTCGGCGCTCAGGCGTGTCGGCGATGAAGACGCCGAGCTCGATCTCTGCCTCGTCGGTGACCATCGTCATGGCGGTCCAGCCAAACGACACCGCTTCGACCTCGTCGGCGAGGTCGAGGAATGCCGCGAGGTCGGGGGCGCCAGGGTCGAGCTGCGGCGTCGGCGAGGGCGCGCAGGCGAGCGCCGCAAACGCGGCGATCGCGATGAGGGCGATGGCTCGGAGCGTGCGCATGCGTCGAGGTTACGCGAGGTAGCCCGGATCAGCCCGGCTACCGCTGTGTTACCAGGCCTTGCCCCGGGTTACTCGCCGCCGTTCCAGAGGTGGCGGCCGCTGGAGAGGGCCAGGACGACGAAGAGCGAATTGACGGCGGGGAAGTGAATCAGGTGCGAGGTGACGGCGAGGCCGGTCTCGCTTTCGGGGTTGAGCGTCCAGAACCAGCTCCAGAAGAACAAGATCGTTAGCACGATCGCCCCGTAGAACACGGCCGAGGCCCGCACGTAGGCCAGCGTGTCGTCCTTCCGACCGCCCAGCGCGTGGCGACGCATCACGCTGACCACGAGGACCAGGAACGTGCCGACGGCCATGAACCAGTTCATGATCTCCCAGGCCGGGTAGTCGGGCGCTCCGTTGTGGTAGACCGGGGTCAGAATCAGATTCGCTGCCACCGCGATCGCGATGAGCACCAGATAGGCGCCCAGCGGTCGCCTGGCCAACTCGAGCAGTGCGTCGAGCTTCATCGTCTGCCTCCATCGATGCGCGCGGACGTTCCGGCGCCGGGCAGGATACGCCGCCGCAGGAGCGCGGTTAGACTCTCGGGCAGGCAAGGGCCGGTAGCTCAGGGGTCAGAGCAGGCGGCTCATAACCGCTCGGTCGCTGGTTCGAATCCAGCCCGGCCCACCAATCTGGACAAAATCAAGCACCTTTGAGTTGGCGTTCGAGCTCGAGTTGTGAGCCGATGGGGCGGCCGCTGTGCGTCGCTGGGAACGGTGGCGGGAACGCGATCGGTTGCCGGAGCAAGTCGGTGGTGCTGCTCATTCCCCGGCTCCTGCTATCGATCCTGGAGCGCCATGGCGCTGAAGTAGGCTTCCAAGAGTCGCATTCAGCCATGCGGCCTGGAGCGGCGTCCTTCTGCTGGCGGCGGCATTCGAGGTCGTGGACGGCAACCCCGCCTAGTCGGCGTGGCGCTTTGCGCGCCCCCAGCGTACGAACGGTCGCCCGACATGCGCCAGGCCGGGAACGAGGCGTGAGCGACGTGAATAGCCGTATGAGCTGGTTCGGTCGGCTCGCGCTGACGACGCTCGTGGCTGTGCTCGTGGCGACGCTGGCCGGTGGGGCCGCGGTCGTGGCGGAGGGGGGATGGGGAACCCGCGGACGAGCGCGACCTCGTCTGGTCGGGGAGGCTGACCGTGGGCTACAGCGACGACGATCAGCGGATGCCCCCTCACATGCGGGTCGGCGGCCAAGTCTACGGTTACCACGCCCTCAGCGACGGCTATGGCGAGCTCGCGCCGTCCCAGTTCGACTGGCGCGGCGCGGAGGTTCGCGTCTCGTTGCTCAGCAGGCTGATCAACGCGAACGGTCAGCCGAGCGTCTACCTGCGGCTCAGCCATGAGTTGCCCGACGATTACGCGCTGCGAGTGGCCCGCTACACGTTGGTGTTCGAGACGGCCAGCCGTCCGCCCGCCGCCGCCGAGTACACCTACCAGTGGGACGATGTGCAGCTCGACTGGACCGAGGGGCAGACCGTAGAGGTCCTGATCGGGTATTTTCCCATCGAGACCGGTGAAGGCGTCGCCCGGATTACGGTCCCCGTGTCTGTCCAGCTGGCGATGATCAATGATGCCCTGGCTGAGGCCAGGGCCCGGCACGCGGCGCTCCTGGCCTCGCTCTGCCCGAGCGCCGCGCGCGACGCTACTGGCAGTCGCACCGACGAGCAGGCCCAGCAGGCGCGGGAAGCGCTTGCGGCCCTGGATGCGCGGATCACTCAACTGGAGGAGCTCTTCGGTCCGGCCGATGCCGCCGAGCCGAGCCTGGCCGGGTTCGGGCTGGACGCGTTCGGGTTGACCAGCTATAGCGGTCCCGACACGAGCGCCTGCGTGCTGCTGGCGCTGATGTCCGGCCGCGGCGCAACCGCTCTCTGGCACTGGGGAGGCGACAACTGGGCGCTCTACGCAACCACCGTCAAGGGCGCCATAGTGCCTGGTGCGATGGACTTCGATGTGACCGCCGGCGACGTTCTGTTCATCAGCAATAACCATCGCTAGCGCATCCCGTCGGCCGGCTCAGTCGGGCTGCGGGAGATGCTCAGAGCGTAAGAACGGGAACATGCCGCGCTGGCCGGGGCTTTGGGAGGGGTTCACGTGGTTCTGGATGCCGCTCTTCTCTCAAATCACGGCGACATTGGCAGGGATGATCGCCGGCCCCGCCCTGCTCGCCATCACCGGTTACCCGTTCCTGGTCTCCTGCTTGCTGACATAGCATCCGACACCCGAAGGAACGCAGTTCGATCCCGTTTTTCTCAGTTCTCTAGCAACGATCGTATTGACCTTGGGCCCACTCTAGCTGAGCCTGTGGGCGTGGCTCGACGGGGTGATACGCCTAGGCGGGGCGGCCGATGCACTACGCGGTCTCGAGTGGAGTGATCATGCTTGGCGTGGCGCTAATCGGAAGCCTCTCCTTTACAGCTTGTTGACCCTCATGTTCCTGCCGTTCGGGAGCACGCGGCGGCGGCTGATCACCACGGCGGCGACCTGACGCCAGTCCCCGCTGAAAGCCATGATCGAGGTGCGCATGCGGGCGGCACTGCGCGGTCGGGCGGCGGCAGCGGCGCCTGGTCGCGCGAGCGCAGGGCGGTGCGCCTGGTCCACCAACACGTACCGAACTCATAATTCCATCACCGAGGTCCACGTGAGCCGTATCTGACCACCCGATCGGGCGGTCTTCCGGCATCGGGATCGTGTAGCGGATCACCGCCCCACCGGGCCGAACCGTGATCCCTCTCACAATCGTCCGCATGAACGCCTTGGTCTCGGTGATGTCGCTGGTCCGCCGGAACTCGCTCATGTCTTGGGCGACTCGGTGATCACCTCGGCGGCGGCAAGCTCCAGCTGCTCCCTGCGCTGCTTGTGTGCGTTGATCCGGTCGGACGCGTCGGCCACTTCGAGGTCGGTGGTTTCGATCGCCCGCCAGATCCGTTCGAGCATGCGTTTGAGCTCGGCCAGTTGATGCTCGATCGTCGCCAACTGCTCGCGCTGCCCGTGCGCGAGACCGTCCATCGCCTCATCAACGAGCTTGACCAGCTCGCGGCTGATGCTCGCGGGGAAGGCGTCCTCGACCCGCACCGGCGGGGTCCATCCTTGGCGTTGTGGCCCCAAACAAGGGCGCCGGAGTAGGCCTCGTTGGTCAGCAGCCGATGGACGGTGGTCTTGAGCCGGGGCTTGCCGTTGGTCGTGGGGATGCCCTCCGCGTTCAAGGTGCGGGTGATGTCGAGCACGCTCTGGCCCCCGAGCGCCAGGTCGAAGCTGCGCCGCGCGACGGCATCGACCGGCGAGTTGAGTTCCAGCCTGGGCCGCTTCTTGGCGCCGTCCTGGACCTGGACCTTGCGGTAGCCGTAGGCGCCCAGGTCGCGACCCAGAACCCGCGCGAGGCGGCCTCGCGCGTACCGCGCGTCACCTCCTGAGCGAGGTTCTCTGAGTAGAACTCATCCACGCTCTCGATGATCGCTTCCATCAGCTTGCCGGTCGGCGTGTCGTCGGCGTGCTCAGTGATCGAGGTGACACGGATCCCGCGCCGGCGCAGTATCGACTTGAACGCGACGGCGTACTCGCGCTTACGAGTGAAACGAGAGGACTTCCGAACGAGGATTTCCTGAAACGGCGCGTGAGACTCAGAGGCTTCGTCCAACATCTTGAGGAACTGGGGCCTGTCGGCGATGCGGTCGCTCTCGGCCTCGTCGACGTACTCGCGGGCGACGACGTAGTTGTTGCGTTCGGCGAAGTCGCGGAGCGCCCGGAGTTGGGCGGCCACGAACAGGTCCACGTCCTGGCGGTCGCTGGAGACCCGGGCATAGAGCGCTTCCGGGACCGCGTCGAAGGTGATTCATTTCGTTCATCCTTTGATCCCGCTGCGCTGCCTCGGTGCTTAACAGGTCCGTCGTGATGCTTCGGGCCTGTGCGCCCCGATTGCGCTTCGTTGTTCACCACAGAATGGATGCCCGGCGCCGCTCTGCTTCCGCCAGACTTCCCAGAGCGTCTGAGCAGCTTGAAGGAAATGACCGGCATGTCGTGGGAGCGGACGGCCGCCGCAATGGGCGTTGACTGTCGGCAGCTGCACCGCTGGCGACGAGGCACCGTTCCAAACGGTGAGGGAATGCTCTCGCTCGTTAGGCTGGCGACTCAGGTGCCAAACGGTCTCCCGGAACTTCTCGATGATGAGCTGCTGGTGGTCTCCAGACGAAGAGCTGGCTAGGCAGATGGGCCGTCGGCAGCAGCACCGATACCGGTTGGAGCCCTCACGGTTCCCGTTGGACTTCCCTGATCGGATGGCCGAGTTTTGTGAGGCCGCCGGCCTGTCCTGGCGAGAGTTGGCGCGGCTACTCCAGGTGAATGTCCGCGCTGTGCACAGATGGCGTAACGGCGCCAAGCCCGATGCCGGTCACTTGCTCTCACTCCTGGAGCTTGCTGCTGAACGAGGCCTGCTCGCTGTCTTGTTGCCCTGCGCCGCGCAGCAATGGAGCCCGCATACCGCAAGGAACGCGACCGATTCGATCTCTTCGAGCTGTTCCTTGGGATGTCGCCGACGCTCGCATGTGGCGCGTGTCGGCGAGTGAGGCTCGAAGAGACCGCCTGACTCGCCGACGCCAAGATCCTTCGGAGTGACGTTCACACTTGCACCGTTAACGGACTCGTGACTGCATCCACCCCATGCACGCACTCCCGGTTCGGCAGGCGCTGCGGCCCGTTGGAGAAGATATCCAGTCGCCAATCAGTTGGAGCTAGGCGTCCCAGGTGTGGTACCCACAGCCAATTCGCGACCGGCGATCACCAGCTCGCCTGGCGGCAGACCTTCTGAGAAGCGAGTGCGGAAGGGCCGGCTGAGGAACGCGGGCACGTCTGGGACGAGGAAGAGAGCGGTCCAGACGCCGTCGCGGTTGTGATAGAGCGCATTCACTTCGAGGCCGCGAGCGCATGCCTCCAGCTCGCTCAGGCTGCCGCCGACGAAGGTGACCTCGCTGAGACGCTCCTCGGTCAATCCGCTCAGGCACGGAGGCTTGCTCACCTGAACCACGTAGGTCTTGGTCCGGCTGCCGTCCGCGGACGCGACGGTGAGGGTGATTGCCGTCTCAGTTCCCAGGGTTACCTGGTGGCCGTTCTCGGGATCGCCGTCCGCGTCGGCGGGTTCGATCTTCACTTCGGCTGCCTCTTGCGTTGCTGCCACCGCGACGGTCGTGGCGGCCAGATCGTGGGCAGCGAAGCCTGCGTATTCGAAACGGTTCGGCGCGAACTCTTCGAGCTCTAGTTCGCTCAGACTGAGCGACGCGAGCTGAGCGATGATCGCGTCGGGGATGTTGTAGGTGTAAACCTTGTCGTCCTGCTCGTCGACGACGAAGATCACGTCGCCGTCCGACCAGATTCCGCGCGGATTGCCGTTGCCGGCCTTGAGCAGCGAGCGGAACGTGAACTCCAGGTCTTCATTACGGACCAACGTTGTGTCATGGAACTCGTAGGCGAACAGGCGCTTGGCGCCGTCGTCCGAGACCCAAATCGTGAGGCCGTCGGACCAGATCCCGCGGGGACTGCGGTTGAGCTTGTCGAGCGCGTGTTGTGACAGGAGTTCACGCGTTTCGAAGTCGTAGACGAAGAGCGCGTCCTTGACGCTGTCGAGGACGTAGATCGCTTTACGGTCGGACCAGATCCCCCGAGGGTCGCGGTTGCGCTCGGCTAATTCGAACTCGCGCGCTTCGGTCCGCTCTCCGCTCTCAAGGTCGTAGGCGAAGAGCCGGTCCTGGCCGCTGTCGGCGATCCAGATCGTCTTGCCATCCGACCAGATGCCATGCGAGAAGCGGTTGCGCCGGTCGAGCTGGAACTCGCGCCCCTGTTGTCGCTCACCGCTCTCGAGGTCGTAGGCGAACACCGAATCAGCGCCCAACGCGGCATTCTCGAGAATGAAGAGCACTTCGCCATCGGACCAGAGACCGGTGGGGACATCGTTGCCCTGGTCAAGCGCATCTATGTCGCGGGTGACGTTCCAGTCGAAGTCCTTATCAGACGGGATCGGCACCGGTGGCGGCCCGCCTCCGCCGCCTCCGCCGCCACCTCCGCCACCGGAGGACCCGCCGCCTCCGCCGGCATTGCCGCCGCCGGACGGTGGGTCGGTCACGACCACCGTCACGTCGAGCGAGTCCTCGTTGAAGGCGGGGTCGGCCGCGGTCACCGTGACTTCGTACGAGTTGTCCTGGCCGAGGTCTCCGGGCGCGTCGTAGTCGGGCTGCGTGAGGAAGCGCAGCACGCCGTTCGTCAGACTGAACGACTGGCCGTCAGGCCCCCACAGCGTCCAGGTGATCGCCTCGCGCTCGGGGTCGGCGGCCCGGTAGGTGGCCACCGAGCCGGTGCGGGTATGCGGGTAGCGGACGACGCGCTCGCCGCTCAGCACGGGCGCCTCGTCGATGTCGTCGACACTCGTGGTCACCGTGACGCTGGCGCTGGAGTTGGAGGGGTCCGTGGCGGTCACCGTGACCGTGTACGACGGCCCCGTCTCATGGTCGAGGGCGGCTCCCGGGGCCACGCGGAGTTGGCCGCTGTTGGCGTCGACGCTGAAACGGTCCGTGGCGCCGGTGAGGGTGTAGCTGAGCGGGTCGTTGTCGTTGTCGGTGGCCGTGACCGGCGCGCCCACGGGGGAGCCGGGAGCCGAGTTCTCGGCGATCGAACGCGAGGCGCTCGCCTCCGGGAACTGCGGAGGGCTGTTCTGCGCCCGCGTCCGGTGGTCCGAGGCCCCGGCCGCGGTTTTGCCCGAGCCGTGACCGTCGCTGTACTCGACGGTGACCCGCAGGTAGTGGTCCAGGTCGGCCGCGGCCGGCGTGTAGCTGCTGGCCGTCTCTCCGGCGATGACGCTCCAGCTGCTTCCGTTCGGGGAGCGCTCCCACTTCCAGGAGCGGCCTGTGATGCTTCCGTCGGGGTCGGTCAGTGTGGTCGCGAGCGGCTCACTGAGCAACGGCAGCGCGGAGGACAGCGTTACGGTCCCGGCCTCCTCTTCATTGGTGAGATCGATGCTCACGAAGATCTTGTCATCGATTGAGGTGTCCGGTCGGCCCTCGATGTCCAACCCGTCGTGGACCCTGAGGATTATGAGATAGTTGCTCCGTGATTCGTAGTCCAGGGTCCATCTGGTGAGGAGCTGGCCGGACGATCCGTCCACGCCGAACTGTCCGCGGTGGTCGCCGGCCGGGGAGTAGGTCAAGGCGTCGTTCTCGGCGTCCGTGGCAACGATCGGAGCGCCGATCTCGATGTTGGCGGGGGTGTTCTCGGCGATGGTTCGCGCAACGACTGACACGTCCTCCGGGAACGCTGCCGGATCGTTGAGCGGCCGGAACACCCAGGGGCGCGCCTGCTTGATCGCCAGGGCGTTGTCGCTCGTGATCTTGAACTCGATCTCGATCGCGAACCGTTCGCCCGCAGCGGGCGCGTAGAGCGTCTTGAAGCTGCTGTGGATCGTGGCCAGGTAGCCGCGTAGCTGCGCGATCTGCGCATCGGTCATGATCAGTTGATTGGGCTCCACCTGGTTGGAACGGGCGAGGACTTCGTAGCTGCCATTCGGCCGCAACAGGAGTTGCTCCGGCAGCGACAGCGCCTCGGGATTGGTGACCAGGTCTTCGCCGACCTGCGTGTTGACGTAGTAGACGCCCGCGCCGTGGCTGAGCGGGTCATAGCTGACGGCGACGCCGTTGGCCAACTCGTCTGAGTAGTTGGGATGCACCAGCACGCCCATCGCCGTCGCGCCGTGGTCGACCCGGTAGAAATCACGCTCGACCAAGGCGCCGAAGTTCCAGAGACTCGCCCAGACGGCCTTGATCGACTTGTCGATCCCGTCCTCCTCCGTCTCGTCGGGGTCCTGGGTTTTCGAGTCGTAGAGCCCGGCGCCGCTGAACCCGGGCAGGTCCTCGTTGTTGGTGCTGGAGCGGTAACGCAGCGAGGTCCCGGCCGGGAACTCCGCGTGCATCTTCCCCAGCGCCGTGATGATCGAGGCCGGCGTGGTCCCGTCCTTGATCGCGTCGCGCAGCTGCTTGAGCTTGGCCTCCTGGGTGTCGTAGCTCGCCTGGAAGTCAGTGTCAGCGAGCATCGTCGTGACCACCGCGTCGAGCTTGTTGGCCTTCATGAACTCGTCGTAGAAATAGAAGGGCGCCGCGAAGCCGTCCGGGACAGTGCCCGCCGCGAGGCCCAGCGTGCCCAGCACGGCCACGTTCGCCGCCTTCACCCCGAACGCGTCCCAGTCGCCAAACCCGATCTTGCTGAGGGCCGTGATCGCGGTCACCGTGAGGTCTCGGGCGGGCGTCTGCGTCGCTGCAGGCCGGGACTCGCTGTAGTGGGCGTCAACCTCCGCCTTGGTGGCGGCGACGATCGTGTATCCGTCCGGGGTCACCGTGTACTGGACATAGTTGTCGAGCAGGGGAACGATGGTGGCGTCTTCGAGCGCGTCGCGGATGAACGCGTTGGGGGCGTGGTCCTGCAGGGCGCGCAGGTTGACGTGCGAGAGTGGGGTCTGGGGCACGGCGGTGATGATCCCGGCGACCCGGGGCAAGTCGTTGGGCAGCGCCTCATAGATCACGATGTCGCGAGGATTGGGCCGCTCGTCCAGCGACATGACCCGCAGCAACCCGTAGCCCGTTCCCGGGTTGAGAAAAATGAAGGAGACATCGGGCAAGATGTCCGCGTCCAACAAGATCTCGACCCGCGACGCGTCATACAGCGCCTTCTCGCTCTGATAGAGCGGCAGCGCGCAATGGGGCATCGGGTAGTAGGCCAGGTTGTGATCAAGCAGCGGCATGCTGGCGGCCAGCACCTCATACGCGTATCGAATCGCTTCAATGGAGTAGCAATCCCATGGCTCGAACTCGAACCGGTAGACGCCCAGCTTGCCGTCGGGCGCCACGGCATTGGGATGAAAGACGAGCACGCCGCGCATCGCATTACTCCTATCGATTGAGTGCGGGAGCGCCCCTCTGAAAAAGGTCATGTGTGTCCGGTACCTGTTGATGTCCATGAAATAGACGCCCGGCCGGTCGCTGTTCGTGTGGAAGATCCAGAACTTGACGAACTCCAGGCCTTGAAGATGGAAATCGATCGCTACCTGTTGTCCCTGGTAGGAGAGCCGCTCGAACGTCGCGCGGTCGGGAATCGCCACCGTGCCATACTCGCGGTCGATCTCGGCCATGTGGTTGAGCGGGTTCTGGCTGCCCAGAGCGTCCAGCTCCGCGATGTCGCTGATGCAATCGCCGTCCACGTCGGCGGGCTCGTCGAGCGGATACTTCTCCACCCGGTAGTGCTCAACGGGCAGAGTCGGCAGCGGCTCGGCGAGCGTCGTTTGGCCCTCCGCGCCCCGCGTCACCGAGATCGGGATCTCCAGATCGCTGTCCAGGTCGGGCCGCAGCAGGAGCACGAAGTAGTCCGCCGCGGTCGACGTGACCACGATCGGGACCGCGCTGACCGCTACGTCCTCGGGGCTCGCGTTGAACCCGTCCCCGGCGCACGACTGCGGCACGGTCACGGAGACCTGATTGGAAGCATCGCCCAGCTCGTCGCCCCGCCATGCCTTGACCTGGTAGGCATAGGTCATGCCCCGCCGGGCGGCCGAATGGTCCTGATAGTTGGTCTGCGGAGCCGTTGTTGCCCGGTGTATGGTCAACGCCGCTCCGGCATGACTGCGCAGGACCTGGTAGCCCGTGACGGCAGCGCCGTCCTCGGTTGGGGCGCTCCAACGAAGGGTGATCACGCCATACTCGATGACGGCGGTTAGATTGCCGGGTGCGCGATCAAGGGTCCGCGTGGATGCCGTTTAGCTGGGCGCCGGGGCGCTTGCGGCGGCGACAGTGAAGCGATGTTTGAGCCCTGGCTGGCCTCCGCGCCGCGCAGAGCCAGCACTTGGTACGCGTAGGTCTCGCCGGGCGTCGTGGCGGAGGCGTCGGTGTGGGTGGTGGCGCCTGATCCGGTGTCCTCAGCGAGGATGATCATCGCCGTTCCGCCGACGGAGCGCAGGACTCGATAGCCGGTCACCGTCGTGGCGTCGGCAGCCGGAGCGTCCCAGCTCAGGACGCCGCCCTGGTCAGTGACGCCGACGGCCAGATTGGAGGGAGCCAGGTCGGCTGGTTCCGAATCGGTGGGCTGTTCGTCGACAGGGTCCGGCTCGGCGGGGTCCAGCTCGGGCACGTCCACCCGGGCAAAGTTGGACCATCCGCTGCTCGACGCGCCGCGCAGGGCGACCACGCGGTAGACGTACTGTTGTCCCGGCTCGCGGGCGTCGAAGTCGGTGTAGGAGGTCGCGTCGGAGCCGGTATCGCCCACGTAGCTGAGCAGCGTGTGCTCGCCGCGGTAGGGCCGGCGCCGCAGAATCTCGTAACCGGTGATCGACTCGGCGTCCTCGGCAGAAGCGTCCCACGTGAGGCCGACGCCGCCACCAGGCAGCAGTTCAGCCCTGAGGTCCTGTGCGGCGGTCGGGTCACTCTGGGCCTGAACCGTCAAGCACGTGAGCAGCAAGGCCAGCGCCAGCACCAGCGCGCTCAGCAGTCGCCTCAGCGGTCTACGCCGACCAGATCGACTCACGCAACACGGCCCGTCCTACCCGAACTCGGGCGGCGGACTGAGCTGCGCGAGCGGCCGCTCAGCCGATCGCCTGGGGTCTGCTGTTTCGTCGTCGGCGCCGGCGGCGGCTCCGTGGGTTCCGCTTCCGTGGCCGCGCCGGGCAGGGTCTCCTCGTTGCCCAGCCCGTCCTCGTCGTCGGTGCCCGCCGTCACCCCGCTCCGGTCCCTACGGGTCGACATTGACGTAGTTGGACTGGTTGCCCGCTCCGGCGGCGTTGATCGCCTTGACCCGGTACACGTGCTGCGTTCCCGCCGTCACGTCGGTGTCGGTGAAGGTGGTCGCCGTGCTGCCCGTGTTCTCCACGTACACCAGCAGCGTCCTCTCCCCTCCCTCGTAGGGCCGCCGCCGCAGGATCAGGTAACCGGTGACCGAGTCGTCGTCGGGGGCCTCCCAGGACAGGGTCACCGAGCCGTCGGCGTTCACCACCGCCGTCAGGTTCGTCGGCGCCGGCGGCGGCTCCGCCGGTTCCTCCTCCGTCACAGCCGCCTCAACCGCGGCCGTGGCCCCGCTGGTCAGGGTCTCTGGGTTGCCCGCGTCGTCCGTGAAGCTGACCCGCACCGTGATGGCCTTGCCCACGTCGGTGTCCGCCAGGGTGTAGGTGCTGCCAGTGGCCGCCGCGATGTCGGCGCCACCGGCCAGCCACTGGTGGCTGAAGGCTGCGTTGCTCAGCCCGTCGGCGTCGGCGACGCCGGAGGTGTCGGCCATCAGCGTCTCGCCCACCCGGGCCGTGCCCGTGATGCTGGGCGCGCCGGTGGCCGGGGCGTTTTGGGCCGGTTGCCGCGGCTCCTCGGGCGTCACGTTGACCTAGGGCCTGTTCACATCGATTGCAGTGCGTCGTAGATGAGCGCGAGGTAGATCAGGCTGAGGAAGATGACGTCGAGCTTGTCGTAGCGCGTAGCGATGCGGCGGAAGCGCTTGAGCCGACAGAAGAAGCGTTCGATCTCGTTGCGCTTGCGGTAGCGAACGGCGTCGTAGTCCCAGGGTTGGCGGCGATTGGACTTGGGCGGGACCACCGGGTCGTAGCCCAACTCGACGGCCAGGCGGCGGGTCCGGTTTCCCTCGTAGGCGCGATCCATGACCAACGCCGGGCAACCGCTGACCGGTCCCAGCCTGCGCAACAACGCGCGTCCGGCCGGTCCATCGCCGGCCTGACCCGGTGAGAGCGCGAACGCGAGCGGGGTGCGGTCGTCGGCCGCGACGACGTGCAGCTTGCAGGTCAGGCCGCCGCGCGAGCGGCCGATCGCCTGGCGCCCCTTTTTGTGGGCGCGCCCGTCCCGTGGGCGTGAAACTTGATGATCGTGCTGTCCAGCGCGAGCGTGTCCAGGTCCACGCCGGCCAGCGCCTCGCGCTGCAACGCAGCGGCGACCCGTGCCAGCACGCCCGCTGTGGCCCAGCGGTTGAGCCGCACATAGATCGTGTGCCAGTTGCCGAACTCGGTCGGCAGCCCGCGCCAGGTGCAACCCTGATAGAGCACGTACAACCACGCGTCGAGCACCTGACGATGAGGAATCTTGAGATGGTTGCTCGGCGGCGGCAGCAACGGCGCAATCCGCGCGTACTGCGCGTCGGTCAGTCGCTTCTGGTTTGTCATCTGCTCACCAAGACCGCGCCGCCAACCCTCCTCACTCTGCCACAACCCTCAGCCGATGTGAACAGGCCCTAGTTGGACTGCTCGCCAACTCCGGCGTCGTTGATGGCCTTGACCCGGTACACGTGCTGCGTGCCGGCCGTCAGGTCGGTGTCGGTGAACGTGGTCGCTGTGCTGCCGGTGTCCTCCACGTGCACCAGCAGCGCCTGCTCCCCTGCGTAGGAACGACGACGCAGGATCAGGTAGCCGGCGACCGAATCGTCGTCGGGGGCCTCCCAGCTCAGGGTCACCGTGCCGTCGGCGTTCACCGTCGCCGTCAGATTCGCCGGCGCCGGCGGCGGCTCTGCGGGTTCCGCCACTGACACCGCGTCCGTGGCCACGCTGCTCAGCGTCTCCTGGTTGCCCGCATCGTCGGTAAACGACACGCTGACCTTGATGGCCTTGCCCTCGTCGGCGTCGGCCGGGGTGTAGCTGGAACCGGTGGCTCCCGCTATCTCCGCGCCGTCGGCCAGCCATTGGTAGCTGAAGGTGGCGTTGTCCAGACCGTCGGCGTCGGCGACGCCGGAGCTGTCCGCCGTCAGCGCCTCGCCCACCCGGGCCGCGCCGCTGATGACCGGCGCGCCGCTGGCAGCGGTGTTCGGCGTTGACGAGAGGACCGCCTCAGTGGCCGCGCCGGACAGCGACTCTGCGTATCCGTCCCGATCGGTGAACGACACCCGCACAGTGATGGTCTGGCCCGCATCGGCATCGGCCAGCGTGTAGCTGGAGGCGGTGGCTCCCGCGATGTCCGCGGCAGCGGCTCCTTCGCCGGAGATCCACTGGTAACTGAACTGAACCCGGTCCAGCCCGTTCTCGTCCGCGATGCCGGACGTCTCCGCCGTCAGCGTCTCGCCCACGCGGGCCGTGCCGCTGATGGTCGGCGCGCCGGTGGCCGGAACGTTGCCGGGCCGGTCGCGGCTGCCCGATCGAAACTCCGAAGTGCTGGACAGCAACACATATTCGGACCAATCCGACGCGCCTCGCGCGTTCTCGGCCTGCACCTGGAAGTAGTAGGAGGACTCCAGGTGATTCAGGCCGCTGATGATCGCTCCCGCCCCGCAGAAGGCAATCTCCAGGCCGTCGCCCGGCAGGTCGATCCACCGCCCGTTGCGGTACAGCTGCACCGCGTAGGAGTCGGCCCGGGCCACCTCGTTCCACTCCAGATCCACGCCGCCCCGGAAGACCGCCGTCGCAGTGGGCCGGTCGGGCGCCGGCGGCGTGTTGGTTGGAGCCGGCGCAGCCTCAATCGCGGCCGTCGCTGCGCTGGTCAACGACTCTTCGTTGCCGGCGTCGTCGCTGAAGCCCACCCGCACCTGGATCGCCTTGCCTGCGTCGATGTCTTTGACGGTGTAACGAGAGCCGCTGGCTCCCGCGATGTCCGCGCTGCCGGCCAGCCACTGGTAGCTGAAGCTGGCGTGGTCCAGCCCGTCGGCGTCGGCGATGCCCGCGGGGTCCGCGGTCAGCGTCTCGCCCGCCTGAGCCGTGCCGCTGATGCTGGGCGCGCGGGTGGCCGGGGTGTTCGGTTCGTCGTCCAGCACCGTGACCCACGCCGAGGCCGGCTTCACGGCGCTGTAGCGCTCTGCGATCTCTACGACGGCCGCCGTGACCACGCTGTCCGCCTCGGACGCCTCGTCGTTCAGGGTCAGGACCGAGAAGGTCGCGCTGTCCTGGCCGGCAGGGATCAGCGCACGGCCGGGGCGGACGGCCAACATCCGGCCCGTCTCGGACACGCGCAGATCCACCTCCAGCTCCGCCTCGGTCGGACCGCTGCGGGTCAGCCTGAACTCCAGCGCTGCTCCCTCTGTCGCCGCTGCCCCCTTGTATGTTCGCGCTGGCTCGGGAGCTGCTGGTTTCTGAGTCGAACCGGGGTGCGGCAGACCGGTGCCCCCTGGGCCGCGAAGGCCGTGACAGAGCTTGGGTCGCCGCACCCCGTCCACGAATTGAGCCCGAACAGTTGCCGGGGCCAACCGAGCCCGCATCTTGCAAGGACGGGCCACTCAAGGATAGGAGCGTGCGATGCAGCAGGAAGCGACCTACGTGGGGATCGATGTGGCCAAGGAGATGCTCGATGTGGCGCTGCGGCCGAGCGGCGAGCGCTGGCGGGTTGAGCACGACGCGGCCGGGCTGGAGCAGCTGCTCGCGCGGCTGCAGGCGCTGGCTCCCGCGCTGGTCGTGCTGGAGGCGACCGGCGGTCTGGAGCTGGAGCTGGTCGCGGCGCTGGCCGCGGCGGCGCTGCCGGTCGTGGTGGTCAATCCGCGCCAGACGCGCGACTTCGCCCGCGCGACCGGCCGGCCAAGACCGACGCCCTCGACGCGGCCGTCCTGGCGCACTTCGCGGAGGCCGTGCGGCCGCTCAGCGACGCCCAGACCCAGACCCTGTACCAGCTGCTCGCGCGACGTCGCCAGCTGGTCGGGATGCTGGTCTCCGAAGGCCAGCGGCTGACCCGCGCCGGCGCCGCGGTGCGGCCCGACATCAAGGCCCACATCGCCTGGCTGGAACAGCAGCTGGGCGCGCTTGAGGCCGAGCTGCAGCGGCTGCTGCGCAGCAGTCCGGTCTGGCGTGAGCGTGATCAGCTGCTGCGCAGCGTGCCGGGCGTGGGCGAGCAGCTCTCACTGACGCTGCTGGCCGAGCTGCCGGAGCTGGGCCGGCTGGACCGCCGCCAGGCCGCCGCGCTGGTCGGCGTGGCGCCGTTCAACCGCGACAGCGGCCGACTGCGCGGCAGACGCACGATCTGGGGCGGGCGCGCCCGGGTGCGCGCCGTGCTCTACATGGGCGCGCTCAGCGCCAGCCGCCACAACCCGCTGATCCGCGCCTTCTACCAACGCCTGCTCGCGGCCGGCAAGCCCAAAAAGGTGGCGCTCACCGCCTGCATGCGCAAGCTGCTCGTGATCCTCAACGCGATGCTCAAACACCACACCCCCTGGCGCGACTTGAGCCCCAACAGCGCCCACTGAGTTGATCCTCAACACAGTTGCTCTGTCGCCTCCGCCGAGAGCGTCACCTCGGGCAGCAGCGCGCCCTGCTGCCCGGTTGCCTCGAGCGTCTCGCCGCTGAGCTGGAACGCGAGGAGGTAGACACTGGGACGCCAACCCCAGTACTCAAAGTCGTAGTAGCCGGAGACTGGATCGTTACTATTGTCCAGGATCGGCTTACCGTAAAAGTCCACGAGGGGGCCGTATTTCTGGACGGTGACGAGCCCAAAGCTGAAGCCGCTGTCGGCGATGCTCCAGCCGGACGCCGAGGCCGCGTCATCCGCGCGGGAGACCGTGACCGGCACCGAGACCCCACTATCGCTATGTGGCTCGATCAGGATCTGGTACTCGGTGTTGGCGGCCAGCGTCACGGGCGAGGGCAGCGCGTAGGTCAGTTTGCCCGCTTTCATCGTGCTGTTAATCACCCCGTCAGGGGGGTTGAAATAGGCGAGCAAGCTCGCAACAGAGCCCAGGGTGCCGAGGAAGGTCGGAGTCGGGCCCCGCTGGCCATCGTGATCCGTCCGCCACAGCGAGATCTCGACCGGGCCGGATGCGCGGAGATGCGGCAACGCAATGCTGTCCAGGCGGTAGCCGGGCGCGTTGGGGCCGGTCGTGAAGTGTTGGCGGATGATGTTGCCGTGGGATCTCCAATCCGAGCCGTAGGTGCCGCTGTATTGGTGCACATTGCCGACCAGCCCATTGGGCGCAAACGGCGCCCGCTCCACGATGCGGACGTCGTATACTGCGCCGTCCGTCATGAGCGGGGCGCCCTTGGTACGGAGCTTCCATAACCATCTATGGTGGCCAATGGCGTTGGTTAACCCATCGACGAGGGGATACGACCAGCTCTTATCGCGCCCGTCCGCATTAAACTCGAAGTTCAGATAGGTGAAGGGCAGGCCCCAACGATCGAGGGTCAGATACAGGTCCGCGCCGTAGACCCTTCCGCTGATTGCTCGCGTCGCAAACCGCTTGATTGTGAATTGCGTCCCCGCGTAGGTGAACGTGCTGGAAGTGCCCGCCAGAAATGAACCGAATGCATGATCCGACGATCCTGCACGGTATCCGACCTGAGAACAATTTTCGTCGACATAGGTGCAGTCGTCTTGCCCAACCGTCACCCTGCCCGACCACACGACTTGACCGGTGGGCGCCGGCTGCGTGGGGGCCACCTCGCCGGTGCTCGTAAGGCGAATCGCATGCGTGCTGCCGGCAGTCCAGGTCGTGCCCCTGAAATCCGTTGAGTAACACACTTCTCCCTGGCTGTTCCACATACTGTTGTGGCCCATCCAAGCCAGGGGGTACTCAGCGCCGTCGACATGGAGCGTCAGGACCACGGCGGTATCGATCAATCGATCCGGGCAGAACATGATGAAGCCGCCGTTGGTGGCCACTCTGACCGCGAGCCCCGCGATCGTGTAGGTGTCTCCGCCGTGGACGAATGTTTTGTCAGTGAGCCTGCCACCGCCCGCGCCCCCGCCCTCCCCGGTGCGCGAGTATCCGATTTCATCGGGTTCTGGCAGGACCGCCGCCGTCAGGATGTCCGACCAGATCTCGTCTGGGCTGGCGACGACGGAACCCTCCACCGCTACCTTCATCGTGCGATCGGTGGCGGTCCAGGAACCGCCCGAGCGGACGTAGCCCTGGTCGCCAATGCTCCAGCCCGAGAGCGAAGCCACGTCCTCAGCGTCGGAGTTGGAGAGCTGCACGGCCGGGAAGTTGAGCGGTGTAGTGAGGAAGGCGACGATGAAATAGGTCGTGTCCGCGGACAAGATCGTGTCGGCCGGGGCTGAGAACGTCTTGATGCCGGCACTCGTCAGGTTGCCCGGATTGCGCAGGCGCGTGATGCGTGCACCCGGCGCCGAGCCGTTGGCCGACCAGAGCTCCACGTGCACATCCGTTTGCTGAGCCGAGTTGTTGAAGGCCAGCTTCACGGCGGTCATTTCGTAGCCGTCCGGGCCGATGGTGAATGCCACAGCAGGGTATGTACCCAATAGCCGGGTTGCGTCTTTGTCCTAACCCAGGTTGCTGACCAGCGGCACGGTCGGCGTCTGGGCCTGGGCCGCGGGCGCGGGGAGCAAGACGGCGGCAGCGACGACCAGCACAACGAGCATCGCCGCAATTGGAGCGACGTGAACAATCATCTTTGCAGCCATCAGATGCACATCCCTCGTTTGGCCGGCCGCCTGGAACGGCCGCGACTTGCAGCACGATATGCCGACTCCGTGTTGTGGATAGGGCCCAGACGCCCGATCTTCATAGGTATTTGTCTACAGCGCTGGTGTGGGCAAATCACCCTACGAACAGAGACACATGGCCTGTTGCGGCCGCGCCAGAGCGGGCGGTAAGCAGGCCGGCATTGGCTCAATGACTATGCAGGACGGGCCCAGGACATCCGGGCGTGCAGCATCGGCAATGTCAGTCGTTCGCGCGCGTAGGGTTGGGGGTCTACCGTACCGTGGGGCGTTGGGCGGGCGGTGGAGGTATTGTCGAGCCTATGGGGAATTGGTGTGGAAGAAACTCAGCTGAGCGTGAAGGGCAAGCTTCAGCGCCTGACCGAGTCCGTGATTGAAAGCAGAGGCCGAGGGTAGTGCGGGAACAGGGCTTCCTGACGCATCATGGTCCGCGGCCGAATCCGAGATGGGAGTTGACGCAAATTTCAATCCAGCAGTCCGTTTCGCACAGCCCAGACGATGACCTGCTGCTTGTTGTCGCATCCCAGCTTGTCCTGTGTCCCGTAGATGGTGTTGCGGATCGTCGAAGGCCGGTTGCCCCTGGACTCGGCGATGGCGGAGTACGACATGCCCTTTGCGAACTGTGTGAGTATCTCCCGCTCCCGCTCGGTGAGCGCGAGCCGCTCTGAAGCGCCACCCTGGACGGGCGCGTTGCGCAATCGCCCGAACACGCGTCTCATCGCGTCGCGCGGGATCCGGTATTCGCCGTTGGCGACGTCCCTGACCGTAGCCAACAGCTGCTCTGTCTCGGTGAACTTCTGAAGGTATCCGTGGGCGCCCGCGGCCACTGCCTCGATGACGGCGTTCTTTTCAGTCGAAGCGGTCAGGATGAGCACTCTGATGTCGGGCTGCGCGTCCACGATTTCACGGCACGCGGCGATGCCGTCCCGGCCCGGCATCAGCACGTCCATGATGACGAGATCGGGGACAAGCTCCTTCGCCATCCGCTCCGCCGCCTCCCCGTCGCCCGCGTGTCCCGCCACCTCGAACTCGCCGGTTCGCTCCAGCAATTGCTGAATACCGTCGCGCATGACCGGGTGATCATCCGCCAGCAACACTCGGACCGGGGTTGACGGCATGCTAGCTCGCTCCGTTCATGCGCTCATAGGGAATCACGCAGGTCACCGTGGTTCTCCATTCGGACCCGCTCGTCTCCACGACAAGCCCGCCGCCCAGGCGCTCAGCGTCCTCCCTCATGTTCCTGAAGCCCTGGCCCCGGGATTCGTAGTCAGCAGGGAGACCGGTCCCATCGTCGGCGATCGACATCCGCAGGCCGTCGCGCTCGAAGTCCAGGCCGACGCGGACATGACTCGCATCGGAGTGGCGGAGCGCGTTGGTCAGGGCGTTGAAGGCGATGGTGAACAGTGCGCCGCGCCTTGCGGTGGGCAGGGGCGGTTCGACACCCGACTGCACCAGGTCGGCAGGAATGGAGGAGATGGTCGAGAAGGTCGCCACGAGCGACTCCAGCACCCCGCCAAGCTCCATGCCCTCGAAGATCTCGCCGATCTCCATCGGGTGCCTGAGCTCCCACATCGCCGACCTGGACAGGGCCGAGGTCTCTTCAAGCGTAGACATCAGGTCCTCGTTCGACCTGTCGGCAAGCTCCTTCGCCCGCTCGAGCCCGATTCCAATCATATAGGCGGACTGGGCGATCGTGTTGTGGATGGCGTGGGAGAGCTCGATGCGCTCGCGCTACAGCGCTCCTTCCCGCTCCACCGCCTCCATCCTCGTGATCCGCTCCACCCTGGAGATCAGGTTGACGACCACCACCACCAGGTACATCCCGGCAACCCGCATCACCAAGATGTCCTCATCGTCCGTTGAGAAGTCCAACCGGGGCTCGACCACGAGGCAGAGCGCTGCGTAGACGATTGCCGTGATCGTAACCCCGACGAGTGTGAGCCTGATCGATCCGAAGACCACCGCGAACATGGCGAGGGTTGGGTAGTACCCCACGAAGAAGGGGCTGCCGAACCCGCGGTAGGCCACCACGCCGGCGCTGAGCATCGCGACGTCCAGGGCGATCAGCCCAAGCATCCACCGCCAGGACACAGTCCGATCCGTGGCGACCCGGTAGTGCAGGTATCCGTTGGTGACGAACAGCAGCGCTGCAAGGGCTGCGTTCGGCGCATAACCCGGATCGGCGGCGTCGGGTGGGTACAGCCAGGCGAACATGGTAAGCGACCACACGATCCAGCGTCCCCAGACGTAGATCCCGGCCACGCGGCGCAATTCGCCCGGCTCCGGCAGGTCGAGGCTCCGCAGGAGGGTTGGCAACGCGCTGGCCGCTGTGCTCACCGGATTCAGGGCTCGTCTCCATCAGATTGGCTGCCGGCAGATTGCGGCTGGAATGCGATGTGTCCCTCTGCCCGGGGCGGTGGACTCGGTTTAGAGCGGAGAGGGTCAGAGAAGTCAAACCGACGAAGTCGAAATACCCGTCCAATCTTCGTTCGGATCGCCCTGAATCTAGGCCAAGGAATTGAAGGCATCCACGGCGCGTGAACCTCACGGACATAGGTATTTACCCATTCCTTAGGCTGGGTGTTTGACGAGCGCACGGGGGTGTCGCGCGATCGCCTGCCCCCTCTTCCGCAAGTTCTCCCGCATCGAGCGCGTCAGCGGGGAGCCGGAGATCGCCGTGTCGGGGCTGTGCCTGGCTATCTCGAAAGGGGTCGTAAAGGCCCCCGGCGGGCGCATCCGGGCCGAGAGCGATGGACCGGAAACCGGATCCCGCTTCACCTTCCAGCCCGCCCGCGGCCGAAGCAGCGCCAGCGGAGCCGCGGGGCCCCCGCGTCGCGCCCCTCGCGCAGGCGGTGAGTGCCAGGGAACGGACTCTGGTGGTGGACGACGAGCCAGCGACGCTCCGCTACGTCCGGGACCTGCTCGCCAAGGCTGGCTTCGGCTCCATCGCGACGACCGACCACGACGAGGTCCTCGGCCTTGTCGAGACGGAACGGCCCAGCCTGGTCCTGATGGACCCGATCCTGCCGGAGCCCCACGGCATCGTCCTCATGAAGCGGATCCCCGGCATCGCACAGGTACCCGTCATCAGCTCGATCAAGCGACTACGCCGCACGCTCGGCGGCGATGCGAAGCGCCCCAAGTACATCTCCTCGGCACCGGGTGTCGGCTACCGATTCGCGGAGGACCGGGAACCCGGCCAGCAGACGCCATGACCCCAGGCGTGCCCCCGGTCCTCACGCATCTGGAGCGCCCGCGGGCCGGGGCCAGGGGCCTCAGCCCGCCGCCGCCTCACAGTGCGAGTCGGCGCCTACCCTCGAGCGGGAACGGACAGGCTGAGCCGGTCGGCCCGAAACGCCGGAGCAGCGCGATTGCGTTCGGATCAGATGAGATCGTTCCTGGTCCTTAGTGCGCGGAGCGCGGCGTGCGTCCGCCGGCTCGGATGTTGACCACGGTGGTCAGCACGGTTGCGGCTCTGGACAGTCCAGTGAGCAGGCCGGAGACCGTGTGGCCCAGTCGCTCCCCGAGTTGCCCAATCCCTGCCCGATCAGTTCGTGGTGTGGGTCACGCACCTCGCGGGTCATGGAATCGGCCACAGGCGAGCTGAGCAGGCTGACGAACGCGCCAATCAATGTCACAATCAGGGCCGATTCGAGCGCGCTGACCAGGGAATCGCCTGAGAAGACCGGCCAGTTTGCGGCCCGGGCCAGCGCGGCCGCGATATCGGGCATTTGGTCTCTGTTTGTAGTGCATTTGCCCCCACGAGCCATGTAGACAAATGCCTATTACAAATTAGGCGTTTACGCCTAACCCACGACACGACGGCGCAATAGCGTTCAAGCGAAGGCGATCCTTACGGGCGGCCAGCCATGTTGGCCGCAGTGACAGGCCCAGGCAGTGATACGACGTTTGGGAGGTGCAGCGATGACCCGCACCGATCGACGAGTAAGCCCAGTCCTCGACGGAGTGGAGATGGCCGCCGCCGCGGCCCGCGGCGCCGTGAGCCTCCCGTCGCGATCGGGTACAGACGTTGCCCCAGGACGTTCGTCTCCCGGCCATAGCAGGGTCGCTCTGCGTTCGTTTCAACCGCGCTCGACTCCTCCGCGTGCACACCCGGACGGCGCCCGAAACGCCGTTAGGGAGCCGGCCGGGCGTTTGCCACAGCGGATGCAGAGGGCCGCTGCGGCTGTGAGCCCGTATGACCGCCGAGCAACAGGGAGGCAGGCATGATGTCCGTTATGCGAGTGTATATACGAATCGAGAGAGGGGGGGGGGGTGAGACTCCTCGCCGCATCCACGCTGCTACTAACGACACTCTTGTTCCTGGGCGCTTCGAGCCCGACGCAGGCGCAGAACCCGTCCGATCCTGATCTGGTGCTGACGGTCGACGAGGAGAGGGACGGGTCGTTCAGCTTCTCCTGGGTTTACAACGAACCCGCCACGGACCCGGCCGAGGTCGCAGCCACGTTACGCTACCAGTGGTTGGTGGATAAACCCGACCAACTAGGCACCGGGTTCTATGATCAGGGCACGCTGATCGCAGTGCCGGTGGCGGCCACGGGCTCGGTCACGATCGACAGACACTGCAACACTCCGCCGGCCGCACTTTGCGAGTCTTTGCCGCTGATAAACTTCCGCACCTATGCGATCGAGATGCATGCGTACAACGCCGCCGGCGTGCTGATCGACGGATCGACGGTGAGCACCACGGCCACACCGGGAGTGCCGCCGCCGCCGCCGTCCGGGTTGGCGTTGGGAACGGCGACCGCGAACGGCGCCACGATCCTGTATGAGATCAACGTGGCTGAGACGCTCGACTACTATTACCGGATCCGCGGCGCGGCTGACCACCAGGAGTGGGCGCGCGCGCCCAAGGCGTACCACTTCGACGGCCGGCGGCTAAGGCACGTGGTCACCGGGCTCGAGTCCTGCACTGCCTACCGCTACGAGATCTACGCGCGCAACTGGTATGGTGTGTCCGTGCCCTCGATGCTCGAGTTTGCCACCAGGGGCTGCGGCGACGGGCAGACGCCGTCGCCCGTCGGCGGCGATGGCGATGATGGCGGCGACGACGGTGGCGATGACGGAAGCGTAGGCGGCGGCGGCGGCGGCGGTGGTAGCACAGGCGGCGGCGGCGGTGGTAGCACGGGCGGTGGCGGTGGCGGCGGCGGTGGCCCGCCGCCGGAGCCGATTCCGTCGGAGGCGGACTTCGACTGGAACGTGACGCGCGACCTGGAGTCGTTGGACGGCGCTCAGCGGCGGGCGAGCGGGCTATGGTCGGACGGCGCGACGCTGTACGTATTGGAGAACGCGGCGACGGGCGCGGACGCGGTCTACGCCTACGAGCTGGCGAGCGGCGAACGTCAGCCGGAGCGCGAGTTCGAGTTCGACCGGCGCAACCGCTGCTCGCACGGGATCTGGTCGGAGGGGGAGACCGTCTAGGTCGCCGACAGCGGCCAGGACAAACTGTTTGCCTACGACCTGGCTGGCGGCGAGCGGTTGGACGATCGAGACCGCGCACTGGCGGAGCGTAACCGCGACCCGCGTGGGATCTGGTCGGACGGCGAAGTGATGTACGTGCTGGACAGCGTCAAAGACACGCTCTTCGTCTATGACCTGCAGACTGGCGAGTTACGTGCCGAGCATCGGCTCGACAAGCTGAACAAGAGTCCGCGCGGGCTGTGGTCGGACGGGGTCACGTTCTGGGTCTCGGACGGCGGGGCCAAGCGACTGTTCGCCTACGAGTTTGACGACTCCGGGATGACCCGCAACGAGGACCTGGAGTTCACGTTCCGCTCGCTGCTCAGAGCGGGCAACGGCGCTCCGCGCGGGATCTGGTCGGACGGCCACATCATCTACGTGGTTGACGAGCAGGACCAGCGGGCCTACAGCTACAACCTGCCCGACGCGATCATCACCCTGCTGTCGTCTCTGACCGTGAGCGATGTCGAGTTCGGCGAGTTCTACGCCGGCGAGCTTGAGTACCGCGGCACGGTTGACGCCGGCCTGGTTCAGACCACGGTGGAGGCGTCGGCGGCGCACGAGGGTGCGCTGATCGTGATCGCGCCCGATGACGCCGACGCGGACCCAGCGAACGGCCATCAGGTCGCGATCGCCGAGGGCACGGTGATCGAGGTCGCGGTGAGCTCGGCGGACGGCAGTCGGACGCGGCGCTACCGCGTGCTCATCGAGATTGTCAACAGGGCGCCGCTCGCAGCCGAAATCGCGGCGCTGGAGCTGACCGCCGGCGGCGAGCCGGCCCGGCTCAACCTCGCGGAGTTCTTCAGCGACCCTGACGGCGACCCGCTCAGCTACACGGTCGGCGCGGCTGCCAACCCTGAGGTCGCCACGGTTGCCTTGACCGACGCCGTGCTGACGATCACGCCGCTCAGCGTTGGCGAGACGTCGTTCAACCTGTCGGCCGGCGACAGCGAACTGGAGAGCGAGACGCGCACGGTCGCCGTGATCGTGGAGACTGCCAATCGGGCGCCCCTGGCCCTTGAGATCCCGGCGCTGGAGCTGACTGCCGGCGGCGAGCCGGCCCAGCTCAACCTGGCCGAGTGGTTCAGCGACCCCGACGGCGACCCGCTCAGCTACACGGTTGGGGCAGCCTCTGACGCCGGCGTGCTGACTGTTGCCCTGACGGGTGGCGTCGTCACGGTGACCCCGATCGGGGCCGGCACGGCGACCGTTGCAGTCACTGCCAGCGATGGTGAGCTGTCCAGCGAAACCCGTTCAGTCACTCTGACAATCGAGGCGGCGGCTCCCCCACCGGAGGTCCGCATCGCGGCCCGGCGTACGGCCAGCGGCTCGGTCGAGTTCGCCGTGCAGCTGCGGGCCGTGGACGCCAGCTGGGGCGAGCGACTGCTGCCGCGGGCGCGCTTCCTGCCGGCCGAGGCTGAACTCGGCGGCTGGCTGTTCAGCAGTCCGCTCGAACTTGAGCCGGCCCAGCTCAGCCTGCGGATCGCCGCCCGCCCGCTCGCCGGGGGACGGGTCGAGTTCGCGCTGCAGCAGCGCCGGGGCTCGGGCGAGTGGAGCGACCTGATGCTGCCCCCGGCCCGCTTCCTGCCCGCCGCGGCCGGACCCAACTGGCGCACAAGCAGCGCACTCGTGCTCGACGACGGGCGCGAACCCTAGCCGTCGGGCGCGGCCGGCCGCGGACCCCCGCTCCGAAGGCCGGCCGCGCCAGCGCAACCGCGCTATGGGGCATTTGGTCTGTGTTTGTAGGTTGATTTGCCACGCGATCTCTGTAGACCAATGCCTAGTAGTAATTGGGCGTTTACGCCTTACCGACGACACGAAGGCGCAATAGCGTTTTGGCCGATGGCGATCCTTACAGGCGAGCAGGCGTGCGATGGGCGGCGAGCAGTCACAGCAATACGTCATCTGACACGGATTTGCCATAACTGTGGCGTGGGCTGCTTCAACCGGACGGCTGGCAGCGGACCTCAGCGCTGCGCCCGAGAAGGAGACGCGAGTGACCCAAGCACCGCAGTCCCCGATCTCCCGCGGCCATCACGGCTGGGCTGTGATGATGCCGTCCGCCAGGCGTGCGCGCGGGGTCCGGCTGATGTTGGCCCTGGCCGTCTTGGCGGCGCTGGTCGGACTGGCCGCCGCCGCGCCCCGGCCGGCGGCGGCGCAGACGCCGCCCTGCGCCAACGGCGTGGTCGTGCCCAGTCCCTCGCTGCGCGACGCTCTGGTCGCCGACTGTGCGGTGCTGTTGGCGCTGCGCGACGAGTTGCGCGGCACGGCCGCACTCAACTGGAGCGCTGCCGAGCCGCTCGCGTCCTGGGACGGCGTCAGCGTCGGCCGCGCGACGCCGAGCGCCGCGCAGCGGGTGCGGCGGTTGGAGCTGGACGGCCTGGGGCTCGACGGGACGATCCCGGCGGGGCTGGGCGAGCTGTCGGCGCTCGCCGTCCTGCGCCTCGCCTGGAACCGGCTGAGCGGACCGATCCCGGCGGGGCTGGGCGACTTGCACGAGCTCACCGAACTGGTGCTGGGCGGCAACCGGCTGAGCGGACCGATTCCAGCCGAGCTGGGTGCGATCGGTCCCGCGCTGGGCACGCTGCATCTGAGTGGTCCCGCGCCGCTGCCGGCCGGGGTCGACTGAGCGGACCGATTCCGCCGCAGCTGGGCAACCTCAGCGGCCTGCAGTACCTCTGGCTGGACGGCAACCGGCTCTCTGGTCCGCTCCCGACCCGGCTGGGGAGGCTGACCCGGCTGCGCGGTCTGCACCTGAACCGCAACCAGCTCTCCGGTCCGCTCCCGACCCAGCTGGGCGGACTGGGCTCGCTGCGCGAGCTGCGGCTCGAGGACAACCGGCTGAGCGGTCCCGTCCCGACGCAGCTGGGCCAACTGGCGCAGCTGAACAAGCTTTACCTGAAGCGCAACAGCGGGTTCAGCGGCTGTCTGCCCGGCGGCTTGCGCGACGTGCGCTTCAACGATCTCGACCGGCTCGACCTGGCCGACTGCGCGGCCGACGCGGCGGCCACGCCGGAGACGCCGCAGCCGACCTACACGCTCACGGTGACGGCGGGCGCGGGAGGCGCGGTCGACCCGTCCGGCGCCACGACTCACGCGGAAGCGGCCGAAGTGACGCTGAGGGCCAGTTGGAATGATGCGACGCACACGTTCGGCGGATGGGGCGGCGACTGCGCGGACACAGAGGCGACCTGCAGGATCAAGATGTATGCCGATGCGAACGTCGCGGCAACGTTCACGCCTCTCGCTGCCGACCGCTGCGCCGCACCGACTGACGCGGACTGCCTGCGCGCCGTCTACCAGGGCCCACCGGAGGACTACGCGCAGGTCCAGGAGATACCCACCGAACTGTTGCTCAGACCCAGCGCAGACGGCCGCTACCAGGTCGAACGGGGACAGCAGGTCACGGTCGTCACGGCGGCGCCGCTGCCCGCCGGCTACAGCCGGTTCTATCTCCAACGGCGCACGTCGACCAGTGCATCGCCGGGCACGCCGCCGACTTCGTACGAGCGACTGGTTGCGCCGGTCGGGACGAGCTACACGTTCACGCCCACGGCGGACGAGGGCGGCGCGAGCTCGATCAGCTTCGACCTGACCGCCGCGCGGCCGCGACCATTGCCGCGGCCCGGCCAGAAGCCGGAACTGGGCCGCGTCGTGGTCACGACCGTGTTCCAGCTTCCTGTCGCGCCGCTGACGCTGGAGCTGAACAGTTCACGCGAGCTCTGCACGGCGAACACGCTGACCGAGCTGAGCTGGACCATCACCGGCGGCCAACCGCCGTATGCGCTGACGATTGATGGTCAGACTGTCGACGCCGAGGCGGAGTCGCAGCGGGCCAACTGCGGACCGATCCAGATGAATCCTCAGACCGAAGAGCCGCTGCCGAATCAGACGAAGACGTTCTCGGCATCGGTCAGCGACTCGCAATCGAGTCCCGTGCCTGCCGCCGACAGGATCGCAGTAGAGCTGGTTCAGGCGCTACCCGCGCCGGCCAACGTCTGGGTGAGCGTGTATCCCGGCTTTGTCTACTCGAATTGGGACCGGGTTGACGGCTTCGGCTCGCAGCTCCCGGAGCTGGACGAGAGCCAGATGAGCTCTGTGGAGCAGCGCAAACACACACGAGACGGCTATCTGGTCCGCTATCGAACCGACGCTGCGTCGGCCTGGACGTACGCCGAGCACAGCGAGGGCGGATGGACCAAGCTGGCCGGCTACCTGCGCCCCTGGGACACGCCGCCGCCCGGCACTTTTTACCGCATGTCGGTCACGGCAGCGCGCCACCCGCTGGAGCTGGAGACGCCGGACGCGCTCAACTGGAGCAGGCCGATTCGTTACACGACCAGCGGACCGGCCCAGAACCTGACGGTCAGCGCCACTCACAACACGGCGACCATCAGTTGGTCCAAACAGCCGGGCACGGGCGGTGCTTATGCCTACCTTGACTCTCCCGGCGGCGGTGGCGCGAAGCGTTACGTGGCCGAGGGCGACGAGGCCGGCACGCACGCGGTGACGTTCAGCCACTTGAAGCCTGATTCCGATTACCTCATCTCGATCCTCCAACTCAGCGGGGAAGCGCGTGGCGCAGTACGGAAGAGGTTCCGCACTGAACCAGGCCCACCCGGCTGGCAGCCGCTGCCCCGTGGACCTCACAACCTCGTGGCGACCGCGACTCACGACACCATCACCGTCACCTGGAATCCACCGTTCGAGGGAGCCTCTCCGAAGTGGTCCGCTGCAATGCTCGACGGCCAGATCTTGGTCCACTCGACCCGGATTGATGATGGAACGACCACATGGGTCAGCTCGGGCGAGGTAGACAGCATGGGTAGGTACCGGATCTTGCCCGGGAGGACCTACACGATCATCGTCACGCATAAGGGCATTCACAGAGCGGAGCAGACGATCACGGTTAGGACGCAGACAGGGTCCTACGCCCGCGACGCAAGCGCGAGCGCAGCGGAGACGCCAGTGTACAGGCATCCGCGCCTCCCTTTTGTGATCGACTGGCCCCTGACGGTGGAGTTGCGCCATTACATGGTCGTTGACCCCTGGCAGTGGAGAAGCTATCGTTATCACGTCGGACTCGACACAGGTGGATTCCACAGCATCCCGGTCGGCGTAAGCGCACGTCGGGTACACGCCGTTGCTGCAGGCGTATTGCGCGTCTTCAATGACCACCCTGAGCACGTTTCGTACGCACTCTATTGTCCCCACCTGCCTGGTCCGCTGCACCAGCAGATAGTGCTCCATCGCGAAGGAGTCATGAAGGACCCCACCGATCCGGAAAAGGTCATTTGCAATTTTTTGGTTGCACCGGCGAGCGGACGGTCCGTGCTCGTATTTCATGACGAGCATCACATATCGAAGTACGCCCATCTCGATCGTGGTTCGTTCTCGGTCGAGCAGGACTTGTAAGGTATGGACGCTAACACGCTGTACGCGCTCCTGGACAAGGACGACGACGGGTACATCGACTCGGCTGATAGCGTCACTGTCTCGCAGGGCGCGATCGTCGGACTCGTCGGCGGCTCAGGCAAACCTGATAGCGTCTACGAGAGCGAGTGCGGCGGCACCGGCTATGATGACGCCTACTGTCCTCACCTTCACTTCGAGTTGCTTCGGCTTGATGGCACCGCTGATTCGGACTGGTTTGAAAAGGATGCCGCAGACGGATGTTCCGGCGATGACATAGAAAGTGGTGCGTTTGGCTATTGCGGCTGGTCGCCGTCCCGCCGAATGCTGCCTCTGCTCGATCCGGAGCGCCACCTTGAGCCGTTGCCTGCCTCGTTTGTACCGCGGGACCCTGGCAGACAGAGTGCGATAACAACTGCCAATGCGGATCGCCGAGTCTTTGAGCTCTTGGCAGTGTCGCCCCGTGACGTAGGGACGGGCGCGACGGCGACGTTGTCCACCGCTTTCTGGCGTCCGGCTTTCTACTCGAGGTATGACGTGCCCGGTCGTCACTCCCGCTCGAGCGTGGACGGCACGAGGCCGGGCGTGGAGCGGTACTACACGGTCGACTGGTGCAGCCAGGGTCAAATCAGATTTCCGACTGCCGCACCCGAGGGAGAGAGCCCGGGCGAATTCGGGAGGCTTGAGCAGACGATCCACTTGCCGCTGGGCAAGCGATGCGGTGTCTCGCTGTACACCGCCAGTCCGACCTATCCACCGAGTGACCAAGCGCTTGAACTCGGACCATTTCTCGATCGGGATCAGGTCAATCTGAGCGATCCACGGGTTCAGTTCGAGCTCTTTGGAGCGCCACAGAGCATCCCGCGTGAACTCACTGGCCACGAGTTCCACTTCTATCTGCTGTCGCTCCAAAGCGGTTGGACGTATCGGCTCTGCGTCGACCTCAACGATGACGGAGATTGTACCGATACCGGCGCCAATCGCCCACAGAACCCGGCACGGGGTGTCGTAATCAAGCGGTGGAGCTCTGATGGCGAGGTCGTCGTGCGTGCGAACGGCGAGCCGGATAGCAGAGACGGCGAGGCCGACCTTAGCTGGACCGCTACCCAGAGCGGCCAGTATGTGTTGTCGATGCGCGGCGGGTATCTCTGCGGCGATTCTGAGCCTTGCGGCGGCACTTACACCCTCTTCTACACCGCCACACCTCCACCCGACTGCTCAAATCTCGACTCTTTCGCTCGTGGTGCGAGCGAAGCTGCCGCGGTCTGCGTGCCCTTGGTGCCCGGCAACCTGCGTGTGAGAGACGTCACTGACGAGTCGGCGACGCTGCACTGGGACGCTGCGGTCGGCGCGACCGGCTACCGGGTGCGCCGGGACGACTCGATGGCCGACGCCACCCCGAATCCGCTGGCGCGCACGACGCGCAGCTACACCTTCAGCGGTCTGACAGCGAACACGGCGCACACACTGAGGGTGAAGGCGGTGCGGGATCAGTTGCAGTCGGCGATCTGGGCGGAGCTGACCCTGCTCGTGCCGCCGACGCTCCACGACGCGTCTGCAGGCGGCGACGCGATCGGGTTGAGTTGGGGCGAGGTGGGACGGGCCGCCGAGTACGAAGTGGAACGCGCCGAAGCCGGCGGCGACTGTGTCGATGACGAGGCGGAGACGCCGGACGCCATGTTCTCGCACGAGTTTCCCATTCCCGAAGGCGAACGCGGCCTGCGGCACAAGCTCTGCGTGCGCGGGACCAACGCCGAGGGTCCGTCCGCCTGGGCGTCGACGCTGACCTGGACGAAGCTGCCCGCGCCCCGGGATGTGCGCGCCTCGAGGCCGACGGCGAACGCCACAGAGGTCGCCTGGAGCGGCGTAGATCACGCCAGCAAGTACGAGGTCAAGGCAGTGACGGGAGCCAGCTGCGCCGGCAACGAAGCGCCGACCACGGTTGACGCGCCGATGACCTCGGCAACGCTCACGCTTAGCCAGACTCAATCGGAGAGTCGCTTCTGCGTTCGCGCCGTGCAGACGATCCAGCGCGCGGACGGGCCGGGCGAGGTCACCAGGCGCTCCGACTGGAGCATCGACGGCGCCGACCCGCTGGCCCTGTCGAACTTCAGCACCGATGCCCAGTACTGCGTCCTGAGCACGACAGGCGCGGTACCGATCTCGTGGCAAGTGACGGGCGGCCAGGCGCCCTATTCGGCGGCGGCAGAGCAGTTTCAGCAGCCCGGCGGAAGCGTCGACCTGGACTGCCCCGCGGCGCTCGGCGCGCAGACATTGGCGCTGACGATCAGCGACAGCAGCGACCCGGTCCAGCAGGTCAGCGGCTCGGTCACGGTGACCGTGGTGGCGCCGCTCGCGTTCAGTCTGACCGAGACTTCGCTCGGCTGCGTTATCGGCGGGACGGTGGAGGTCGAATGGAGCCTGAGCGGCGGCAGCGAATCGTACACGCTCAGCGCCAGCGGTCAGGCGGACTTGACGGTCAGCGCCGGCGACGGCAGCCGGCAGTACGACTGCCCGGCGACCGCCGGCGCCCACGAGTGGATCCTGACCGCCACCGACCGCCAGGTGCCCGACCTCAGCACATCGCAGACGCTGAGCTTGACCGCGACACGGCCGCGGCCGAGTTGCACTGAGCCGCGACCGGCGGTGCCGCCAGCCAGCGAGACAGAGACGATCGCCGGGACCCCGTACTGGGAGGTCGGGGATCACGAGGCGGTCAAGAAACAGAGCACCACGACGCGCACGCGGACCCGCTCGGTGAGCTGGTTGGGTTCGCCCGAGTGCCGCTGGCACGCAGGGGCGTGGAGCGAGTGGCAGTCGACGACCGTGACCGCGACCCTGCTCACCCTGCCCCGCCCGCCCGACCGCACTCAGGACGATGAGACGCCGGGCGGGACCACATGGCGGGTCGGCGACGCGCGGGCCTGTAAGTGGCAGGAATACTCGATACAGCCGCAGCGCAACCGCGCGGTCTTCTCCGAAGCCAACGAAGCGTGGGAGTTCCACGAATCGGGTTGGGAGGATGTCGGGCCGCCGAGGACCGAGTGGCGCGGTCCGCTGATCTGCCTGGATCGACCGGCGGATCGTATCCGCGACCTGGAGTCGCTGAGTGGTGATCCCTACTCGATCCTCAGCGGCGATACCGCCTGCGAGTGGCAGGACTACACGATCCCGCCGCAGCGCAACCGCGCGGTCTTCTCCGAAGCCAACGAAGCGTGGGAGTTTCGCGAGTCGGGCTGGACCGACGACGGCCAGCCCACCTCCGATTCGAGGCGAACCCAGAAGCCATGCATGATTAAACCGGGCGCCTCGTTCGAGGATCGGGAGGTCCGTGTCTCCTCGTGGACGGCGTGGGTGCAGGAGGGCGACGGGCTCGTGATCTGCTGGCTGCAGCAGTACTTCTACGAACGCTACGTCATTGAGACCTGGATCACGACCCACAGCTGGACCGGCAGCAGCTGGACGCCGACCACGAGCTTGTTCCACACCTCGGACGAGCAGACGCGGCGCACCCCGATCGTCGGTCCGGTGCCGATCTCGTGCATCGGCCGCTCCGAGTCGGAGCACGTCTTGCTGGCCGGGGACTATGAATATCGCTGGGGCGAGCGACAGGTGAGGTTCACCGTGCCGGCCGACGCCCAAGTCGACCTCGACTGGCGCGTCCTCCCCTCGGGCGTCCGCGCGGCCGTACTAACCGATGATGGCGAGGGCGAAGTGCTGGCCTATCCGGGCGCCGAGGATGACGTCGCGGGGGAGCGGGAATCAGATCCGCGCAGCGCCGTCCTGCAGGCGATCGCATCGTCAATCGAGAGCGGCGATGCCGCCGCATTGCCCCAACGGGCTTCGTCGGCCGAAGTCTGTTCGGTCGCCGCGCCGGGCGCGGGAGCGGCGGGAGTCGACCTGGACACCGATCGCTGTCTGACCGTGCCGGCTGGCGGGCGCGTCCGGCTCAGCCTGGCCGGAAACCAGCTTGAGTTCAGCCTGAGCGCCGATCGCCACTGGATCGTGGCGAGGCTGATGTCGGTTGGCGACGGGGCTGACGCGATTGCGCTGTTTGATGTGGCGACCACGTCGTCGCTGCTGCTCGATCCCGGCAGCGGCGCGGAGACCGAGCGAACTCTGGGCCCGGATGCGCCAGCGTCGCTGGGCCGACTGTTCGACGACATCGTCGATTCAGTCAGCGTTTCGCCCAGCGGATCTTGAAGGGGGCGGGCCGAGGCAGTCCGGCTGGCTTGGCCCTCCGAAACGGGATGAAGATTCTCGGAACTTGTGACTAGCGAAAACAAGTCGTTACGAGCTTGTGTCGAAGCGCCATCATCGAAGCGGCGTCATGTTCGGGAACTCGGCACAGCGCGTCAACCTCAGACTGGCTCAAGAGCCCGCGTTCGGCCGCCCTGCCGGTCACGGTCGATGGCCAGGAGATCGGGCGGATCAACGCGCGTCTGTTGGCCGATGGCCGAATCGAGTTTGCCTTGATGCCGGTCGACGGCGAACGCGTTCTACCACGCTCGCGCTACTTCCCGGCGACCGATCGCGTTGACCGTTGGCTGCGCAGCTCGCTGATTGAGCTGGAGTGATGAAGGTTCCTGGCTGCGAAGTCAGTTGACGAACGCAGGGGCTCGCGTAGTCTCAGGTGCGTGCGAACCAATCCCGAAGCTCGGAGATTGACCAACCGTCGAGTCTCACTCTGCATGCGGGCAATCGCGATCGCCATTGTGCTTTCGCTTGCCGCGGGCTTTGCGACAGGTTCGGCGGAGGATCCCACGATCTCAGTCACCGTCCGTGATGCGGATGGCTCGTCGGCGGTGGGTCTGACGGTCGCGATCTGCGCGGCGGCGGAGGGGTGGTTCTCACACGATTGTGAGCGAGCGACGATCACTGATTCTGGATCAGTCAGGCTGTCGATTCCGGGCGCACCGGTACACGTGATCCTGGAACGAGACGGTTGGCGCTGGTTCCACGATCGGCAGGCTCCCGGTGGCGTTCAGCCGAATCCTGCCTTGCTCACGATCTACGCCTCCCCAGAAGTCGCGGCGATGTCGACGCTCGATCTGCGCTTGCCGGCGAAACCGCTCGACTACCTGGTCACCTACGACCTCAGGCCGGGTCTCAACCTGGTCGGCTGGGCCGGCGGCGACCTGCGGGCGGAACAGCTCTTCGCTCAAGCGCCGGAGATCCTTCTGGTTTCGTTGGTCGACGGCGACGCTATCGCGATCCGTGCGCTCCAGAGTCCCCGGATGCAACAGATGGTCATCCCATACGGGAGCGCACTTTGGCTCTACATGGAAGGTGACGAAGAGAAGCGAATCACCATACGAACATTCCTTCCGAGCGGAGGACTGGAGCTCGCCGCCGGTTCCGAGTTTGTCGCCTGGGCTGGACCTGACGACACTCCTCTTGCTCACGTCGAGTTCAGCCTCGGTCCGTCGGCGCGGTCAGTCTCGGTGGTCGAGTGGCCGGCTCCCGCGGATGGACCGGGCAGCGTTGATCGAGGCGATGTCCTACATGTGAACCTGTCGCAACCAGTGCGATGGCTGCCTCACCTGCAGCGGCTGCCTGAAGTCGTCGTTGTCGACAAAGCCCAATCGGAGCCGGACGCGGCGCTCGTCGCCGCGATGAATGACGCGATGGACTTCTTCTGGGATCGCTTCGGTATCTCATTGTCCGACCAGCGGGTGTACTTCTCCCAGTGGTGGCTGAACGAAGTGGGGGAACCGCTGTCCGAGCAAGGCTGCTGCTTTGCCAGGGGATACGAACAGTGGCTCGATACCGATGTCAAGTTCTCGCACGAGTACGTGCACGTGCTCCAGCACGATCTGACCGGGGCCCGAATTGGCTCCATGCCTGGTTGGTATATCGAAGGTCAGGCCGAATACATGCGATGGGCCGAGGTGTACGGCGAAAACGGGTCTGCGCTGCGTCACTTCGCCGAACGAAACGCCCCCCTTGAGCAAGCACGGATCGACGAAGATGGCTCAGGGTCATACATCTTGGGCATGTTGGCGATGATCTGGCTAGCCGATCGGGCGGGAGAGCCGGCATTGGTCGAGCTCCTTCGCCAGATTGGACGGGGCGACGAATGGGACGTCGCATTCTCCAAAACGTTTGGTCTCAGTCTCGATAACTTCTATCGGCAATTCAACGAATACCACGACGCTCTGCAGTCGCAGAACAGCTGGGTATCGGGACGTGTGACCTGGCACGATGGCGAACCCGCCGTCGGGCTAGAAGTGTATGTCATGTACTCAGACGGCAGCGGAGGGTACAGCGGACCCACCGACGAGCGTGGCGAGTTCTCGACGGCGGTCCCTCCGGGTGAATATCTCATACATGTCGAGCACGGCAACGTCTACCTCGATCGGTTCGATGCTGACTCGCCGGCTCGAACCTATAGATACGAGCGAGCGATTCTGGGGCCGGGAGACGACCGGGAGTTTCATGTCCGTCTTGCCTCAGTCCAATGGCTCGATGCAACCATCATCCACGAGAACGGATTGCCCGCGAGAGGGATCCATGTAGTGGCGATCAAGACGGACGCACCAGCTACGGACCGAGAGCGAGGCGGGACCACGATTGCCATCGGCGAGTACATACAGTGGGTCGACGCCAGCGGGCGTATATCTATTCCGCTCAAGCCGGGCGAATACGCGCTGGCACTCGCGCCGGACATCTTTGCGGCGATCCAGGACAGGTTCCTCGGCTACTACAGCTCAGATGCGCCTGGTGCATTTGCCGAGAACGCGAACGAGCGAACAATCCTATCGATCGGCCCTGACCGGGTCGACGTGCAAATCGTACTGCGATAGCGGATCAAATGATCGCAAGCAGTCTGATCGCATAGCGCTCCTAGTAATCATGCCCTGGCAGGTGTGAGGTAGCGATCACGAGAGCGGTCTGATCACCCGGACATCGAGACGGCACTGGCAACGACGACGGGTTAACTTCCTGATGCGAAGCGAGCCCAGACAGATCGACAGCACAGCGCCCCGACGTGTCCGCCAGCCTCGGTTACCGACACCTCCTTCGCCATCAGGTCGTTCAGCTTGAGGTACGAGGGGCAGGAACGGTGGCTTGACGCCGGACCAAGACAGAGTTGGCGCGGGCGCCGACAGCGGGGCGTAGCTCAGTTCCTCGATGCTCGCGGGCACGAAAAAACGCCCCACATGCCCACGGGGGAGACCACTGCCATGCGCAGTGGTCTCCCCGTCCGCTGGGACGCTATCCGGCCGCGACTCCGGCAAATGTTCCGTCTTGCTCGCGTTCCACCGCCCAATCGAAGAGGGAGGGCGCGTCAGCCTGCGGTTTGTGGCCGCGTCGCTTCGGTTGTTCAGGCTCGTCAGCCATGAACTCGGCCCAGGTGAAGAGCGTCTGCTCTTGATCCGCGCCCCCGATCGAGTCGAGGAACGTGGAAGCCCGCTGCGGCTGGACCGCTCCGTGGTGACCGCCGCACGGCGACAGTTCGACTACGGGTGCCGCATCCCGGTCCGTGGGGAAGGACACGAACAGCGGCTCCCGTTCAGGCTCTGAACGCTGCCAGCCGCCGTCGACCAGCAGCTGCTCGGCTTCGGCCGCGACGTGCTTCGCCTGCTCGAACACCGACTCGACCGAATCGGCGTCCTCCTCGGCCGAGACCAGCTTGCGGGCCAGGGCCAGCAACAGGTCGTCGCCCTCGTCGCCGTAGGCGGCGAGACCGTCCTCAGGCAGTTCGCCCTCGACCGCCAGCGAACTCTGCAGCTTCTGCGCCACGAACTTAAGCGCGTCGGCCTGAAGCGTGTGCCGGTAGGCCATGAACACGACCTTGACCGGCTCGGTCTGGCCGATCCGCCAGGAGCGGCGCGAGGCCTGGCGCATGGTGTAGACCGAGTAGTCGGTCTCGAACCACACGATGGTCGGGAGGTCGATCAGGTCGAGCCCAGTCTGGACCAGGCGCGGGTGGCAGATCAGCACATCCACACCTTGCGCGACCTGCTTGGCGACCCAGGCCTCGCGCTTGTCCGGCGCAACCTGGTCGGCCTTCATCACGGCAGCACGGAACCCGTTCCGGGTGAGGAACGCCTGCATCCGTCCGGTGATGTCGCGCGTGCCGGTGTGGGTCACGTAGACCAGCACGCGGCGACCGGCCAGCCGCTCTCGGGCGACGAGGTCGACCAACGCCTGCTCTTTGGGGTAGAGCTTTTCCTACGCTAGCGGCGGGATCTGGACGAGCACGTTCTCGGTCTCCGGATCGAACACCGTCTCGCCGCGCGTGCAGCCATCGGGGTAGGCGAGCAGCGACTGCAGGTAGGCGGCCAGCAGCCGCTTGGAGCCCGCAGCGAGCGCACTCGCAAGCGCCGCCCGCAGCGTGCCCGCGAGCTCGTCGTAGGCGGAGCGCTGCGAGTAACCGGTGTGGTCCTCCTCGGCGTCCATCGACGAGAGCAGGACCTGCTCCTCGTAGGGCGGCAGTCCTGAAGCCACGTCCGAGAGCCTGAGGAACACGGTGTGGCCGATCAGGTGGAACAGCGCCCCGGGCGCGAGACCGGGCCGTTCGCGCACTACCTTGCGGTACTTGCGCCGCCGGCTCTGGCGTCCGTCCTCCAGGGATTCGTCGTCGGGCTTGCCCATCGTCTGCTCGAGGAAGCCGTAGCGCTGGATCCAGCGCGCTTCCTCGGAGCGTCCGAACTCCGAGCGGATCTCAGGCGAGAACCGGTAGAGCAGATGAAAGAGCGTGGACGAGTAGCCGCCCATCAGGGTGCCGCTCAGGCTGAGCGACTTGCCGCAGACATCGGCCAGGATTCCGGCGGCGATGCCTTGGGCCGAACCGCGCCCTTTGTACTCGTGGACTTCGTCCGTGATCAGTAGGTCGAAGAACCCGGGCATCCGGAGCTTGACGTAGTCCGCCAGCGGGAAGCGGCGCGGTCCCGCTGGGTCGGCCTGCCAGAGCGGGGAGCCGCAGCGGACGCAGCGGCGCTTGCGGCGGCTGAGCTCCTGCTCCGTCAGGGGCACGCCGTCCTTATTCGTGATCTGGCCGAAGCAGGCGGGGCAACAGGGGACGCGGATGGGTTCGCCAGTCTCCTCATCCCGAAGGAGCTTGCCGTCGGAGACGGCCCAGCGCTCGACCGTGGCCGATCGCCAGCGGTAGGAGAGCTTGGCCCGCTCGCGCGACATGACGGTGAACAGCGGTCCCGAACCGGCTGAGAGGCGCAGGCGCTCCAGGTCGGTGATCGAGCTGACGATCACGGCGCGGGCCGAGGGAATGGTCGCCTCGACCTCGCGCTTCCACTTGCGGGTCAGGTGCGGCGGGCAGAGCACGAGCACCGAGCGGAAGCCGGCCACTTGCGCGGCGGCTGCGCCGATGAACGTCTTGCCGGTGCCCATCTCGCCGACCACGGTCGTGCCGCGCTGGCGTTCCAGCGAGAGCGCGGCGCCGCGGATCGCGTCCTCTTGCGCTCCAAGAGGGGTGCGCAACAGACGGGGCATCGGCCGGACGTCCGAGGCGGGCCGGTAGAGCGGTGGATAGGAGTCGACCACTCGTTGAGTGATCGCATCCTTGTAGGTGTCGATGAATTCGCCGAGGTTCATGCGGGGGGTCCTTTCCGTGGACTTGCGTCGTTCTACGGCGAGGACCCGCTCGCTCCCACGAGGGAACGGGGGGTCCCTCGTGGAAACGATTTGGCTATCAGTCGGGTGAGTTGTCAGGCAGGTGGATTAGGTGTCGATGTCGCTGATCTCGCCGGTCTCCAGGTCGAGCGCGACCACGGTCGTACGTAGCCGCTCGCGGAAGATCTCCTTGTCGGGCGTGTCCTCGTCCAGGATCAGCTCCTTCGAGGTGCGACCCTTGACCAGGATGCGTGACTGGCCCGCCTCGAGTTCGAGGTTGTCGAGGAACCCGGCCGCGACCAGCATCGCCAGGTGACCGCGCCTGAGCGGCATCAGCGGTCGCGTGCGGATGTCGTCCTGGGGCCAGAGCGCGTCGATGATCTCGGCGCTCTGCCAGAGTCCCGAACCGCGCGCTTCCGCCGCGGCAGCCTCGGGGTCGACCGTGCGGGTCGTGAACAGGATCTCGCCCGCCGGAGCGGGCGGCGCGTCGAACAGCGGGTAGCGCACTTCCGCAAGCGGCTCCAGTTCACCCGCCGCCCAGCGCTCCAGCTCGCGCTCGGCGTAGGCGTCGGGCGCGGGCTCCGACTTGCGCTCGCCCAGCAGGACGACCTGGTCGAACGCCTCCCGCTCCGGTTCGGGGAAGGCCCAGCAGCTGAGCCGCCGGAAGTGCGAAGCCAGGTAGCGGGCCGAGACCGCCAGCCGCCGGCGCGGGACGATAAACACGAGCAGTCCGTTCGGCGCGAGGTACCGGGTGCAATGGACGAGGAACGCCTGCTCGGTTCGCTTCTGCTCGCCGTCGTGGTCGTAGGGCGGGTTGAGCCAGAGCAGACCGAACGCGCGGTTGGCGATCGAGCAGCGGAAGATGTCGGTCGCGAGCACCCGGTCGAGCCGCTCCTGCGCCTCGGCCGAGCGCTCGCGGTGCAGCTCGACCCCGAAGGTCTCGATCGGCGTGCTGGTGCGTCGGCGCAGGTCGTCGGCCAGCTGTCCGGCGGCGTCACCCGCTCCGCAGCAGGGGTCGAGGATGCGCAGGACCTGCTCTGTGCCCCGCCGGTAGGAGCCGACGGGGGCGTGGATCAGTTGCGCGATCAGGTCGGTCACGCGCGGTGGGGTGGGGTAGAACCCACCCTTGGCTTGGGCGGCGAGTCTCATCGGGTTGCTCCGTTCTTGGTTGGATCGGTCGTGGGCTGCTTGGGCAGTGTGAGCCGGCCTGCGGCGACCGCCTCGGACAGCTGCTCGCGCAGCCGCTCGTGGTCGGGACGGCAGCGGTAAGCGGTGACGCCTGCCGACTGCAAGGGGACGACGGTCTCGTCGTTCAGTCCCGTGCGCCAGAGCCAGTCGGCCCAGGAGTGGTGCAGGGGCAGGTCCGAGCGATGGTCGAGGAAGCGGCGATGCAGCGCCGGCGCCTCTCGCTCGGAAGGCGCGAGCAGCAGGAACTGCTCGCGCTCGAATGCGAACTCGGCCATCCGCGTGTAGACCATCGCGTGCCAGCCGCCCGCAGCGGACAGGCGCGCGATTTTGGTCGTCCAGGTGCCGATCGTCTCGGGCGGGACGATGCAGCGCTGGTAGCCGCCCAAATGTGGCAGCCCGTCCGCGCCCTTGATCAGGAAGGCGGCCTCGGGCGGCTGCTTGAGCAGCGCCGCCCAGATCGCCTTGAGCGCGGTCTGCGAGCCGACCATCGAGAGGAACCAGAGCCCGTCCGTCTCGGGGTCGCGGGCGAACGCGTCACAGCTGGCGGAGAAGCCGCCGGCCGTGATCGTGTAGAGCTGAGGTTCGGTTGCGTTCTCGTTGGGGAACGCGGAATCGGTCACGAGCATGGCTCGTCCTTTCCATTGCATGGGGTCCGCGATTGGGATGTCAGTCGATCAGGCCTTGGCCCTTGAGGCTGGTCCAGCCGTCCGAGCCGATCACGACGTGGTCGAGCAGTGCGATGCCCAGCAGCCGGCCGGCCTCGACCAGGTCCCTGGAGAGCTTGATGTCGTCGCGGCTCGGTTCGGGGTCGCCCGAGGGATGGTTGTGCACAACAACGATCTGCGGCACGGCCTCGACCACGGCGGGCCGGAAGACCTCGGCCGGGCGGACCAGCGCGCAGTAGGCGTTGCCCTGGTAGATCGTGCGCTGTCCAACGACGTGGTTCTTGCGGTCGAGCAAGAGCACCCGGACCTGCTCTTGCGCCAGTCGCGACATCTCCTCGCCGAGCAGCTCGACGACGCTCTCGGGCCGGTAGATGGCCGGCATCTCCAGGGGCCGCTCGGGGCGGGTCTCGACCTCGTAGCGGATCGCGAGTTCGCCGAGCAGGTTGAGGTTGCGGCGCAGCGCATCGAGCAGCGCTTGCTGTTCGGCACTGACGGGGGTGGATTCGGTCGTGGTCGTCATCTCTGGTTCCTTTCAGGTGTGGACACAAAGCGGGGCCGCTCTCCTCATTGGTAGGAGAGCGGCCCCGGGCGGCGCCCGTCGAGCGGGCGTCGTAGCGCGTGGAAGATTCGGGGGTTAGAAGGGCTGGTCGCCGTCGCCGTCGCCGTCGCGACGTCGGTTCCCCGAACCGTTGGGCGAGTCGAGGAAGACGACCTCACTCGCGTGGACCTCGGTCGTCTGGCGGCGCTGGCCGTCCTTGTCCTCCCAGCTGTCGTAGCCGAGCCGGCCGGAGGCGTAGAGGCGGTCGCCCTTCTGGACGTACTCGGCGACGGCCTCGACGGTCTTGCCCCAGACCACGAGGTTGTGCCAGTCGGTCTGGCTCTCGCCCTCGCGGCTGCGCCCGTGGGTCGCCAGCCTCAGCCGGCAGACGGCGGTACCTTTGCGGGTCTGTCGGAGTTCGGGTTCGGTCCCGACCCGGCCCAGCAGTTCGATCCGGTTGATCGTGCGTGACATTGGTAGTGCTCCTTTCAGAGAGCGTGGTGGCGCGATCTGCCCGCGCCTGATCGGTGGAACGAAAGCGGCACCGCCCTCCGGGAAATGGAAGGCGGCGCCGTGTGCCCCGCGTTTGAAGCGAGGTGATGCGCCGCTGAAGAGGCGTCTGATCGGGGGTAGTTAGAAGGGTTGGTCGCCGTCGGACGGGCGTCCGTTGCCGTGGCCGGTGCGGTTGTCGAGGAAGACGACCTCGTTCGCGTGGACCTCGGTCGTCTGACGGCGCTGGCCGTCCTTGTCTTCCCAGCTGTCGTAGCCGAGCCGGCCGGAGGCGTAGATCCGGTCGCCCTTCTGGACGTACTCGGCGACGGTCTCGGCGGTCTTGCCCCAGACCACGAGGTTGTGCCAGTCGGTCTGGCTCTCACCGTTTCCGTTGCGTCGGTCGGTCGCCAGCCTGAGCCGACAGACGGCGGTGCCGTTGCGGGTCTGGCGCAGTTCGGGATCGGTCCCGACCCGGCCCAGCAGTTCGGTCCGGTTGATCGTGCGTGACATTGGTGGTGCTCCTTTCAGAGAGCGTGGTGGCGCGATCTGCCCGCGCCTGATCGGTGGAACGAAAGCGGGACCGCCCTCCGGGAAACGGAAGGCGGCCCCGTTTGTCCCGCTTTTGATGCGGGATGTTGCGCCTGCGCGCAGGCGTCTGCAGATGGGTGAGCGGTTAGCTCACGCGGACGTATTCGGACGTCTGCTCGGTCACCATCTCGGCTCGCTGTTCGGGGTCGAGCAGCGCGTTCAGCCGCTTGTGGTCGACCGCGTAGCGCCGGCTCGTGACCATCCCGACGGTGCGGGACTTCTCGCGACCCTCCAGCTTGGCCTTGGGTTCGCCTTTCCGTTGCAGCCAGTGCTGGAGGGTCTTGAGCGCTCCCCGCTTGTCGGCGTCGAGCGACTTCAGCTGTTGCTGGAGTCGCTCGTATTCGTGCAGCGCCGCTTGCGCTTCGTCGTCGGATACGGGGTCGGGAGTTTCAACTTCCGGCTCGTCCGGCTTGCTCACGTCAGCGGCGCCCGGCTGGCAGGTGTTGAGGTAGGGGCAGCTGCGGCACTGCCAGTCGGCGGCCTCGAAGTCCCGTTCGGGCAGCGCATCGGGGTCGGGGCCGCAGGCCTCGTAGTGGTCAGCCAGCGTGTCCAGTCGCCGACAGGCCTGCTCCCAGGCCCGCTCGACGCGGCCCGCCGGAATCACTTCGTGGTCCCAGCGGCGTGAGCCGGTGTCGAGCGTGGCGATGACCACGTCGCGGACTTCGCCGAACAGACCGAGCGAGTAGCAGGCCGCCTGCGCGACCGAGTCGGGATGGCTGCGCTCGGCGCCCAGCGTCTGCCAGCGCTTGAACGCTTCGGGGCCGCGCGTCTTGACCTCGATGACGAGTTCGTCTCCAGCATCAACGGGTTCGTCCTCGCCGAACAGGAACTGCTCGACCGCGGCGATGGTTCCGCCATCGGGCGGGAGGAACCCCGTGGCGTCGGGGTGGCCGGTCACGGTCAGCCGAGGCGAGACCTCGACCAGGACCGATTCGGGCTCGTCGCGGTCGGCAGGCGTCACTGGCCAGCCGGCGCGCTGCATCGCTCGCACGACGACCGGTTCGAGCGCGTTGCCCGCCTCCAGCAGTGTCAGCGATTCCGGCGTGGTCGGATTGGTCACGGTCTGCTCCGTCGCCGCGTACCAAAGGGCGCGGCGGCAGCGGCCCAGCGCCGAGGCGCGCACTTCGAGGCGTCCGTCGCGGTCGAACCGGGCGGCGGGGCGGTTGTAGACATCCCTCCGGGTGTTGAGAGTCGTGGTCATGTCGGATCCATTCTTGGGTCCTGTAAGGAAGAAGCGGGGCCGCCTTCGTTGATCGAGACGACCCCGCTGGGTTGGGTTGCTGCGCCGCCGGCCTCAGCTGGAGCGCGAGTCCTGCACCCGCTGCAGCTTGTCGGCGGCCGAGGCGATCAGCGGGTTGAGTTCGGCCGGGCCGAGGTCGTCCAGGTCGCGGCCCGTCTTGCTCAGCACGGCGGCGCGGACCTGCTCCTCCGAGAATCCCTGCTGCAGGCTCAGTTCGATCAACTGGTCGCGCAGGTTGCGGGCGTCGGGCTGGTCATTGGGTTCGGCGCGAGCGTTGGGCTGAGCCGCGACTCGTCGCCGGGGCGGCGGTTGGCTGCGGCGCTCGTCGCCGGAGCGTCCCGAAGCTGCCGACCGCTGTGGGCTCGAACCGTGCTCGGCCTCTCGGCTGCCACGTGTGGCCGCCGGCGGATCGCCGTAGAGGCCGTTGCCGAAGCGGTCGCCGAAACTGCGCAGGGCGCGCTTGAGCGCGTCCGTGACGGCGCCCTTGAACGCCGTCTCGTGGCCCTCAGGTGATTCGTCGGTGACTGGCTGGAAGCCAACGTCGGTGCGCGAGGGCGCGCCCGGCACGGTGACTCGCACGACCGCCGAGTAGGCGGCGCTGCTCATGACCTCGCCGGTGCGCGAGTCCGTGGACTCGATCTGTCGCATGGTCACATCACCGACCAGTTCGTAGCCCCAGCCGCCGTAGCCGAAGACCTGGTTGGCCTGGTCGATGGCGGTGTGACCCTCGATTTAGTTGAACTGGCGTCCGCCACGGCCCTTGCGCTGCGAGACCAGCGCCGGGTCGAGCGGTTGCGCCAGCGCCTCTGTGACGATCGGCGCCAGCGCGTCCCAGTGCAGCGCCTCCGGCGCCGACGGAGCGGGGGTCTGTTCGACCATGGTGGGCGCCGCGCCGTTCGGTCGCGATCCGTTACCCCCGCGCGGGCCGGGGGCGGGCTATTCCTACGAACCGCCGTCGCGGTTCCATTGCCGTTGTGGCGAGTTCCGTTGTTCACTTCGTGCTCCTGGTTCAGTGGTGTAGGTGGCTGGGTGGGCCCGCCTGTTGGGGCAGTCGTGCGCCGTGCCGCCTGCCCCGCAATTGATGCGGGGAGGCACGGTCAGCTAGAGGCCATTGGCAGGCCCTCCGTTCGTTGAATGGGTGTCGTGAGTTGGGTGGTGGACCGCTACCGAGCGGACGTGGCCGCTCGGCGAAGCAGGCTGAGGAAGTTGGAGCGACCGTCGGGCCGTGTGGCCAGTTCGGCCACGTCGCCGACGCCATTGGGAAGCGTCACGACCGCCGTGCGGTGGGGGCCGAGCAGCTCGCGCAATTGACCGGCGGCTTCTTGGCCGGCTGCGTCCGCGTCGAACGCGAGGAAGACGCGGGGCTGTCCCTGTAGGGCGGAAGCCACCTTGTCCATCCCCCGCGTGCCGAGCGCGGCGCGCGCGGGCAGGCCCCAGGAGGCCAGCACGAGCCAGTCGAACAGCCCCTCGGCAACGAAGATCAAGGGCAGCGGCGCGGCCAACCCGCGAAGACTGAGCACCGGCTTGCGGCCGGGCAGGGCCTGGAATCGAGGTGTGGCGTTGGCCTGAATCGCCCGTCCCGCGAGCCAGTGCACGCGGCCGGCGATCAGTTCGGGGACGACGACCATCCCGCGGAACCGCTCACCTCGTTCGGTGAACAGGCCGCTGGAGACAAGCCGTTCCTCGCCGAACCCCAACGATTGCAGGTGCTCGCGCAGCCCGGCGCCCGGCGCGTAGCCGAGTCCCAGACGCCGAGCCGCTGCAAGGTCAACGCCCCGCGAGGGGAGGTATCGCAGTGGTTCCGCTGAGCGCTCAAGCTGTCTCGCGTAGAAGCGCATCGCTGCCGTGAGCAGCGCCGGATCCCTGGCGGTGGGCTTGGGCGGGGGACGGCCTGGTGCCCGGGAAGGCACCGAGTCGCCGGGTGGTTACCAGCGCCCGCCCTGGAGCCGCCGGAGCGCCTCGGGCAGGCTGAGGTCCTCGGACCGCTGGATGAAGTCCAGCACGTCGCCGCCGAGTCCGCAGCCGAAGCAGTAGAACCGCTGGGTGTCGGCGTAGACGGTGAAGCTGCCCTCGGTCTCCTCGTGGAATGGGCAGACGCCCTGGCGCACGCGCCCACGCCCCCTGAGCTTGACCCCGGACGCCTCGACCACGCCGCCCAGCGGGTGACGGGCCTTGAGCGCGGGAATGTCGACGCTGGCGTGCGCGACAGTCATGATGCGCCGCCTCTGCCGAGAGGCTTGAGTCCCCTGAGGCTGCGTCGCGAGACGAGCTTTCCCGCTCGCCAGCACATCCTCAGCACGGCGCGAACTTCCAGTGTGCCGTCGTCGCACGGCGTCAGGACGGCGGCGCGACCGCTGCCAGGGCTGTAGACGAAGGCGTCTGCTTCGCTGAATCGCCGCCGCGCGAGGTCGGCCCACTCGGCGTAGGCCCAGCGTTGCTCGTCTTCGGTCGCCGTGGACATGTCCAGCTCGACGAAGAGGTGCAGTGCGCCATCGAGGTCGCCCGTCTGGCGAAGCCGCCGGGCCTCGTGGATGCCCCGCGCTGGCGATGTGGTCGGCATCGGCACGGAGGTTGATGTGGACGGCTGCCCGCCGAAGATGGCGTCGATCAGTCGGTCGACCAACTCCTCCAGAGTGGGCCGGGGAGCGGTCGTGGATGCTGCAGTCATGTGGGTCTCCTTTCGTTGTGGACGTGTGACTGCGTCTCTGCTGGGTGGTGTCGTTTGAGGCCACGAAGAAGGGCCGCCTCTGGAGAGACGACCCTTGAAGTGGGGTTGGATCGGGCCGAAATGTCATCGGCGCCGCCTCCCGACCGAGCGCAGCCGGTCGAGTGCGATCCGCTGCACCAGCCACGCGGCCCAGCCGAACCCGAACGCGTTCAGCGCCGCGACCTGCAGGTCGCAGCCGAGCGCCAGCGGCGCCGCCAGCGCCAGGAGCAGAAGCGGCAGCAGGACGAGTCGCCGGTTCGGACGACCCGCGGCGGCTTGGCCAGCAGCGACCGGTCGGGCCGACTCCTCGTGCGGCGCGTAGGCCGACCAGATCGACTCTCCGGTCAGCGCCTCCAGCCGGCTGATGATGTGCTCGCGCGAGCAGCCGACCGAGTGACATCTCAGTTCGATGCCGTTGCCGTCGCGCCGCTGCCGGAACGTCAGCTGCTCGATTCCGACCCCATGGCAGATGTCCGCCGTGGTCTGGAACCAGCCGCGTTCAAACCGGACCCGCTGTGGCAACAGTTCGGCGATCCGCGCTGCCGATGGTCCGACGTAGCGTCCTCGTGTTCCCGATTCGTTCCTCTCGTTCGTGTCCCGCATGCGGTGCTCCTTTCGATCGAGCCGTGCTTGGTGGGGGGACTCTGTCTGGGTGGGGATTGGATCCGTGGTGACCGACGCCGGCATCCGGGGCGTGGGTCGTCGTAGTTGATTCGTCGACTGGGTCGACTGGATGGTTGAATTGAACGCACTTCGCCCACGGTCGGATGCCGGACGCGTAGGAATCGGGATGCGGAAAAGCGGGAGGCGCAGTGCAAGCCCAGTGCAATCGGGTGCAATCGAGTGCAGTTGCGCTCGTTTCAGCACCTTGGCGATGGCTGCTCGGACACGGGGCGACGGGGCTGCGCAGGGTGGCGGTCCGGTCAGGTGTCCGATCTGCGGTCGGCGAGTCGTCGAGACGGCTGCCATGGACCAGTCCCGCATGTCGAGCGAGTCTCGGGCGAGCCAAGCTCGATCCCTCGACCAGTTCGCGCAGCGAGTGCGCTTGTCCTCCTGTGAGTCGGACCGTCGGGAGAGCGAGGCTCGATCCGTCTATTCAGACCCGGGTCGGGGACGAACCCTCCAGCGTTTCTGGGCGGGAAGTGCTGGACAAAGCCTGAAAGCACCCCCAGTAGTACGCCCCTGGCGCGCCGCTGGCAACGAATCCTGCCCCGTGCGGCCCGGATCGCTTGCTGCGCTTCAACTGCCGTTCGACTGACGCGTCCGCCTTCGCCCCCAGAGCCCGAGGGTGAGCAGGCGGATCAGCCAGTGCAGCAGCTGCGTCCAGCGCCGCTCGCGACGCACCCGCTGCAAGACCCGGTGACGCAGACGCAGCTCCGCGTGCCGGCGGATCCCATCCCAGGGGTAGCCGTCCGGCGGGAGGGTGAGGCGGTGCTCGTCTGCCAAGGCGATCTCCAGCTCCAGCAGGCGCTCCTCGGCCTGGAGATACTCCAGCGTGTCCCTAGCCCGAACCATGCGTTCCCGCAGCCCCCGCCACTCGGCAATCAGTGGCATCGCAGCGCCGTAGACCCGCTGCTCGTCCTGCTCGGGCTCTGTCGTGACCAGCTGTGGATAGATTCTGGCCGATGGTGGCTGGGGTCGGGGAGTGGCGAATGTGGGCTGCTGTTGCCTTGACACGCCCAGCTCCAGTCGGGTCAGACGCTCGTCGAACCGACCCATAGCTTGTGCGACTTCCACGCGCAGCGCCGACAGCTCCTGCGTGTGCAGCGCCACTTCGTCGCCCTCCCCGTTGTCGTCCCGCTCGTCGTCAGTGGTGCTTGCACCAGGCAACGCCCCGTCATCCGGCAGTTCGGCAACGTATCGCTCCAGCGCCCGTCGCATCGTCGCGGACAGCTGCCCCGACTCCAGCGAGCGCGCCAGCGTGCGGTAGTTGACGCCCAGCAGCTCCCCCGCCTGCACCCGCCCATGCGTGAGCGCGAGGTCCTGTAGGAGGCCGCCCAGCCGCCCCTCCCCCGCCTCGCGACCAACGTCCTGCCCGCTCCCGTCGTCCATCGCAACGCCTCCGATCGCCCAGGCGACCGCTGACCGCCCAGTGCAATCGAGTGCAATCAGCCGTGAACCAGAGCTGGACGCGGATCACTTGCCGATTGCACCCCGCCCCGCCCGCTTGGCCCCTGTTTTTCCTGCTTGCTCAGGCCCGATTGCACTGTGCAATCAGCCCTCGATTCCTGTACGCGTCCATGACATCACAGATCGACCCCGTTGCGCCATGGCTCATAGGGGGTGACGCCGGCGTCACCCCCTATGAGCCATGACGCCCGACCCCGCCTCGCTGCACACTTGACACCAACGTCAAGAACCCATGTTCGTCTGGGAGGCGCGTCGATGACATCGAGATCGAGAGCAGGCAACTGGAGGCGACGGCTGTCGCTCGTGGTTGCCGGATGGTGCGCGGCGGCGGTGGTCGTGGTCTCAGTCTGGCACGCCGTTCAGGCCCAGGCCCCGCCGTCGGGAACCCAGCTCGTCCTCGTCAACGAGGACGAGGACTGGATCGAACGCAAGAAGCACGGCGCGTTCCGCGCCCGGCCGCTGTTCAACCAGCAACTGGCCAACCTCTACTACGGCATCCGCGACGCCGACACGGGCGAGTGGCTGACCGCGATGTACCGCGTCTCGGGCGGCGAGCAGGAGCGCGACGAGGGCTGGGAGTACGAGTTCGACTACCCCGCCCCGGCTGAGCACGAGGCGCTCGACCCCGACCGCACCTACCTGATGGTGATCCTGGCCGCCGCTCCGCGGCAACCGACCCCGACCACGTTCTACGCCGTCGTCCCGCTGCACCAGCCGGGCGGGTTGCTGGGCAGTCTGCTGGGCGCGCTCGACCCCGCGGAGTGGGCGCGAGCCGCGGCCGGCTGGGTGGTCGAGGGCGTGCACGGCACGCTCTGCGGCGTGCTGCAACAGCTGACCGGCGACGAGCCCGTCAGCTGCCGCGAGGAGTAGACCCCGATGTCGGACATCATCACCGGCACCCCCGCCGACCTGACCTACGCCCACTGGCTGGTGCAGGACGCCTGGCTCGCGGTCTGGATCGTCACCTCGGCGGCGCTCGCGTTGATCATCGGCTGGATCGGACTCAGCCTGATCCTCCAAGAACCGCTGGGCTCCAGACAAGCGGGCTGGCGCGAGCTGATCCCACGACTGATCCTCGGCGTCGTCGCGGCGGCCGCCTCGCTCTGGTGGTGCGCGCTCGTGATCGACGTGGCGCATGCCGTCTCCGGCTTCATCGCGGCGACGCTCGACGTCACGCCCTCGGATCTGCTGCGCGCCCCCGTCGAGACGCTGCTCACCGCGATCAAGTCCGGCTCGGTCGGACTCGCGCTGCTCTTGGCGCTGATCTACCTGATCTACGGCTTCTTCTGCCTCTACCTACTGATGCAGATGGTGCTGCGCCTGGCGTTGATCGATGTGCTGCTGGCCCTGGCGCCGGTGGCGATGGGTCTCTGGATCCTGCCGCACAGCTCGGGCTGGAGCCGGCACTGGCTGCGCCTGTTCATGACCACGGTTTTCCAGCAGGCGGTCCAGCTGATCGCGCTGGCGCTGGGCATCGGCTTCCTTGCCGAGCTGGCCTCGATCGGCCCGTTCGAACCGGCCCGCGACCTGATCTGGAAGCTCTTGATGTCGGTCGCGTTCATCTACCTGGCCACCCGCGTGCCCTCGATGTTGGGCAACGCCAGCCCCTTCGATTCCTGGCTGCAGACGCTCTACTTCGGCTTCTCGCTGCCTCGCACGATGGCTCGCTCGATCGGTTCCCTGGGCATGGTCGCGGGCGGCGCGGCGGGCGGTTCCGCCGCGCGTTCGGCGGCTGCCAGCCGTACTGCGACTTCCGCGTCCGGCGTCGGCGGCGCGACCCGCTCAATGGCCGAACTCTCGACGCCCTCGGGCGGCGGTGAGTCGGCCGGCCGCGGACCGAGGAGCAAGAGCGAGTAGTGGCACCGCGGCAGAACGGAGGAGCGCCATGTGCTGAGTAGCGAGCAGTCCCGATCGGGACGACACGGCAACCACAACCCCTTGGAAAGGAACACAACGTATGGGTGATCTCACACAGACAGTCTCCAACCTGGTCGGGATCCTGCTCGGCGTGGTCGGCGCGGTCGGCGTCGGCTACTTCGTCTTCGGCGCCTACCAGTACCTGACCGCCTCCGGCGCTCCGCACCAGATGGAGCGCTGCAAGACGGCGATGCTCACCGCGCTCGCCGGGATCGTGCTCGCGATGGTCGCGTTCGGCGTGGTCGAACTCGTGATCGACGCGGTCGCCAACCCGGTCGTCGAGATCGATACGCCGCCCGAGCCAGGCGCGGTCGGCTCCGGCGACAGCTGATCACGCGCGATGCGAAAGGAGCAAGAAGCATGGATGAACACGAGGTGCCGACCCACGTGCAGGCCGAGGACCGGGTCCTGCTCTGGTTCACCTTCCCCCAGATCGTGGCGCTGAGGGCGGTGGCGGCGCTGGCCTACGGCGTCCACCACTACGCCCCGGTCGGTTCCGATTCGGTGCGTATCGCAGCGGCCTTGGGGTTCGCTCTCACGGGCATCGCCATGGTCGCAGGCAAGGTCGGAGGCCGCCGCCTGCCGGCGGTCGCGGCCGACCTCTTGCGCTATGGGTTCGGGGCCCGGCGCTTCGCCGGGCCGCCGGCCCAGCTGGTGCGCGCGCAGCCGCCCGCGCCGCCGGTCAAGTCGAGGGTCGACCGGACCCCGGCTGACCCGGCCCAGACCGTCACGCAGCAGGCCGCGAAGGGCCCCGGTCCGGTCAAGCGCGGCGCGCGCAAGCTGGCCAACCTCAAACGGTCGAAGCGGCAGCGGACTCGCGGCGAGCGGATGCCGTTCAAACCGCGTGGCTGGTTCCGCAAGCGCGACCGCCGGCGCCAATCGAAGCGTGAGTTCGACGAGGCGCGCCAAGCCGTCGCCCAGCAGCAACGGGATCATCGCACCCAACTTCAGGTGCGCTGGTCCGCGCTCCTGGGCGCGGCCTCCGCGCTGGCGGTGGTGGCCGGCGTCGCCGTCTGCACGCCGGCCGCCGCGCTGGCCGACGATGGCGAGCAGGAGAGCTGGAGCTCGGATGAGATCGAGTTCGAGCCGCCGCCGCTGATTCCCGGGCGGCGACTCTTCATCGAGCGCCTGACCGTGACCCGGACGGCCGCGACGGTCGTGCTCAAGGCCGCTTCAAACCTCGATGTCGAGGTCCGCGCGTTCGGCGGGCCGGACGGACGCGAGTCCAAGTTCCAGCGCGAGAACGCGCTCGGCCAGGGCGTGCGTAGCAGCTACCTGCTGCCGCTCGACGGACCCGTGCCCTCGTTCACGTTCGCCTGGCGCGACGAGTTCGGTCAGGCTGGGGCGCTCTCGTTGAGCGGCGACCAGCTGCCCTACCCGCTGCCAACCGTGGCGGGCGAACTCTGCGACCTGCGCCTGGTCTCGCTCACCTGGAAGCCGGGCCTCGTCGAGGGCGCGGTCGACTCGGATTGCGTGAGCAGTCTGGAGGAGCCAGTCGAGCTGCAGACCGTCGCGGGCCACGCGAGCCTGAGCCAAACGGCGCTACTCGCGGCTGAGGTGACTGCGGTGACGGGCAGGCTGCACGTCTCGGCCGGCGCATGGCAGGCGAGCGTGTCGTTCGTCGCGGACGGTGAGACCCGGTTCGAGCTCGCGATCGGCGCGGACCAGGCGATCCATCTGGTTCGCGTGGACGCCGCGCTCACGGCCGAGCTGCAGATCGCTCTGCCGCCGCTGGTCCAGCTCACGCATCACCCGCGGCGGGTCGAGCGGCGCACCGAGACCGTGACCCTGCTCCGTCCCGGCACGGGCCAGACCGTCTCCTAGACGGTCAGCGTGGCTCTGCCCAACGGCGGCAGCACCACGCACACGATCTCGGCCTATCTCTCGATCCCCTCGGCCACCGTGCAGAAGCAGGTGACCCTGGAGATCGTGCATCCCGAGCACGTGCGCGCAGCACTGATCCAGCGCCCGCCGATGAGCAAGGCGAGGACCGAGCAACTGACGCTGGGCGCGGGCATCGCCTCGGACGACGGCTACCGAACGCTGGTCGTACCCGACCAGGAACCCGATCGGACGCCCACGCTGCAGACCCGCGTCACGGACGCCGACCTCAGCGACCTGTTCGCGCTGCTCGGTTGGGAGCGGCAGTCGTGAGACGGCTGCTCACGATCCTCTCCCTGGGTGCGGCAGCCATCGCCTCAACGGCCGCCGCCCCGCCCGAGGAGCAGGCGATGCTCGACGCGTTCGACGCCGCGCTCACCGCCCTCGCCTACGCCGCCTCGGGTCTGGCCCTGTTCGGGCTGGTCTGGGCCGGCTTTCTGCTGATGGCCGACGGCGCCGAGGGGCGCGGCGCGCGCGGTCGCTCGGCCGTCTTCCTGACCGTCGCCGGTCTCGCGATCGCGCTCTCGGCCAAGGGCCTGGCGGCGCTGATCTCGGGCGGCGTCATTCCGATCCCCATTGCTTAAGCGAAGGAGTTCATCCAGATGAGACGACTATTCCCGAAGTCCAACCAAGCGGCGGCGTCACCACTCAGTAGTGACACCGCTTCACCCGAATCTGCAGGCGAGGCTGCGCCGACCACTGAGCCTCTGCCCCAACTGCCGCTCTGCTTCATGCTCTCGTATCTCGAACCGGACGGTCCCGTGCGCCTGGACGGGGTCAAGCTCAGCCTGACCGAACTGATGGGCCTGGAGCTGGACGCGCCCAAGCTGGGCGCCTTCGCGGGTGCGCTCAACGCCTGCGACTACCCGATCCAGCTGCTGGTCCGCCGGCACCCGCCCGACCTGACCCGGCTCAGACGAGACCTCGAGCAGGCCCAGCCGGCGAACTTGCCCGAACGAACGAGCGCGGCGGCCGAGTCGCAACGCCGGCTGCTCTCCGAATTGGAAGCCCGCGAGGGCGTCCTCGACCGGCGCTTCTACGCCGTCTGCGAGCAAGGGCACGCACAAGAGCTGCGCGGGCTGCTCGCCCGCTCGGGGCTCAGCATCCATCCGCTCACCGGCGAAGCGCTTGAGCGGCTCGTGATCGCCTCCGCCCTGGGCGGCTCGCCCGCCGAGCGCGACCGCGAAGAACCGGTCGAGGTCGTCGTCAACCAACGCGACCTGCGCATCGGCGAACGCCTGGTCCGCTCGCTGCACTTGGCCAAGTGGCCGCGCTCGCTCGCCCCCGGGTTCCTGCAGCAGCTGATGGCGACCGGCGCGCCGATGGATATCGCGCTGCACCTGGGACCGATCCCGGCCGAGCAGGCGGCGCGGCAGCTGGAGTGGCAGAGAGTCCGGTTCGAGTCCGCCCGCTCGCTCTCGCTCAGGCGTGGCAAGACGATGTCGCCCGAGGCCGAGATCGCGCTCGAAGATGTGAGCCGCCTGCGCGACGATGTGCAGCGCGGGCGCGAGCGGCTCTTCCACGCCTCGCTCTCGCTGACCCTGCACGCCGATGACGCCGACTCGCTGAAAGAGCTGACCCAGCGCGCCTCGGCCCACTTCGCGGCCTCCTTGGGCAAACTCGACCCGCTGCCCTTCCGCCAGCGCGAGGGTCTGCTCTCGACCCAGCCGCTTGGGCTCAACGCGGTCGCCGCCTGGCGCACGCTCGACACCTCCTCGGTCGCGCGCTGCTTGCCCTTCTCGCCGCCCGACCTCGACACCCGCTCGGGCACGCTCTACGGGATCGACATGCGGGCCTGTGCGCCGATCGTCTACGACCCCTGGGACGGCACGCACCTCAACGCCAACACCGCGGTGCTGGCCCGTTCCGGCGCGGGCAAGTCGTTCGCAACCAAGCTCGGCGTGCTGCGCGGCCTCTGCCGCGGTGTCACCGCCTACGTGATCGACCCCGAAGGCGAGTACGCCGACATGGCCCGCTCGGCCGGCGGCCGGGTGCTCTCGCCCGGCGTCGCCGGTCAGGGCATGAATCCGTTCGTGCTCGACCGCGCCGACCCCGAGGAGCTGCTCCAGCGGATCGGCAGCCTGCGCCGGTTGATCGAGGTGATGATCGGCGAGCGGCTCAGCGCCGAACGGCGTGCCGCCCTCGACCACGCGCTGGCCGCCTATTACGCGCGACCCTCGGAGCGGACCCGGTTCCGCGACCTCTATGCGTTCCTGGAAGAGAACGACCCTGAGGGTCTGGCCAATCTGCTACGTCCGTTTGCGACCGGCAGTCTCAGGCATTTGCTCTCCGACGAGGGCGACGACCTCTTGCGCAACGAGGCGCTGGTCACCGTGTTCGATCTGCGCCTGCTGGAACCGGAACCGAGACCGGCCGCCGCGATGGTCTGCACCGAGACCGTCTGGGCCGCCGCCGCGCGCGACCCCAAGCCGCGCCTGCTGGTCGTCGACGAGGTCTGGTCGATCATGCAGCACCCCGAGCGCGCCGCGTTGATGGTCTCGATGGCCAAACGCGCCCGCAAGCACCGCCTGGGTCTGCGGTTCATCACCCAGGACGTGCAGGATTTACTCAGCGAGGACACCTCGCGCACGATCACTGGCCATTCCGGCCGCGCGCTGCTGCAGAACGCCGCGTTCAAGCTCTTGCTGCAGCAGGACGCCGCCGCGATCTCCACGGTCGCGGACGCGTTCGACCTGCCCCCCGACCTGCAGCGCTGGCTGGTCTCCTGCCCGCGCGGCGACGGCCTGCTGCTGGCCAAGGGCGAGCGGTTTCCGATCCGGATCGAGGCCACGCCCGAGGAGACCGAGCTGATCGAGTGGCGGCCCGGCCCGCACTAACCCACACCAACCCCCACGGCCGGCAACGCGGCGATCCCATAGAGAAGGGACTCCCCTGATGAGACTCAACCCACTGCGGCTCTTCCGCCGCGAACCCCCGCAACCGGTGCTGCTGGCGGTCACCCCACCGCGCACCCGGCAGCGCACGCTCCTGGGCGTCGAGAACCTGCTCCAGTCGATCGCCGTGCCGGAACCGTTTGCGCTCGAACTGGCCGGCGACCACCAGGGCGTGACCCTGATGGCGCGATGCCTCGACGGCGAGGTCGTGCGCGGCCAGATCGGCGTCCACTATCCCCAGGCCCGGATCCGCCAACTCGACCCGGCGGAGGACCCGCTCCGCCTGGACGAGCGCGAGCGAGCCTGGAGCATGACGCTACGCTCGGGCGGACCCGACTACGTGCCCCTGCGCGTGTTCCGCGACGACGACCTGCTCGACCCCGGATCCGATCCGCTGCTGGCCCCGCTTGGCGCGCTCTCGGGGCTGAAGCAAGGCGAGCGCGTCGTCTCCCGGCTGTTGCTGCGCTCGCTGGGCCCCGATTGGTCGCGCGGCTACCAGGAGAAAGCGCACGAGCGGCCCGGACAGCCGGAACGGACGCGGCGTGACGCAGATCGGGCGGAGACCGGGGGTGGCGATCCGCTGGCGCTGACCGTGCTCGGTCTGCTCGCGTTCGCCGCGTTTCAGAGCTACAGCTGGCTCCAGGCCGGCGAGATCTGGAAGCTGGCCGCGCTCTGCGCCGGCGCCGCCGTCGTCCTGATCGGCGGCGGCTGGGCCTGGCGGCGCTGGAAGCAGTCACGCCGTCGGGTCCACGATCCGCAGCTGATCAAGGAAAAGGTCTCGCGGGTCGCGTTCGAGGGCGAACTGGAGCTCGTGGCGATCCTGCCCAAGACGCGCAAGCCCGAACGCGCGACTGAGCTGTTGGAGCAGGTCGCCTCCGCCTACCGCCACTACGACCACGCCGCCGGGGCGCAGTTCAAGGTCGGCAAGATTTGTCCCGTCGAACCTGCTCCGCCTTCGCTGCATCCGCGCCCGGCGGGCCTCTTCGGCCGCCGCAGCGTGCTCGGCGTGCGCGAGGTCGCGGCGCTCTGGCATCCGCCCGGCGCCGGCGACGAGACGCACGAAGTCGAGTGCACGGGATCGAAGGCGCTGCCGCCGCCCGCGCGGGCGCTGCAGGACGGCGCGTTGGTCGGCGCGACCACCACCGATCACCCACGCGAGATCCGCTTCCCCGACGACCTGCTGCGCCGCCACCACCTCTACGTCGCCCGTACCCGGATGGGCAAGTCGACCCTGATGCGGCACATCGTCGAGCACAAGCTCACAGAGAAGGCGGCCGGACGCGACGGCGACGCGATCGTCGTGATCGACCCGCACGCCGACCTCGTCGCTTCGCTGTTGGAGCAAGTTCCAGAGTCGCTTGCGGCCGATGTCCGGCTGATCGATCTCGCGGACGAGCGCGGGGCGCCGGGGATCAACCTGCTCGACACCCGCATCTTCTCGGATCGCGACCGCACCGCCGACTCGGTGGTGCGTGTCGCCCGCGGCCTGTGGGAGCAGTGGGGTCCGAGGATGCAGTCGATCCTCGAACAGACCGTCAAGACCTTGCACGAGGCGAACAGTCATCCCCACGTCGACGCGGAAGATCAGTACACGATCCTGGACGGACTGAGGCTGCTCACCGACGAGCAGTTCCGCAATCCAGTGCTGGCCAAGCTGCGCGATCCCTATCTGCTTGAGTGGTGGTCGCGCGACTTCGGCGGCTGGCGCAAGGAGTACCAGGCCGAGGCGCTCGCGCCGGTCCAAACCCGGCTGACTTACTACGCATCCTCGCTCCGCGCGCGAGCGATCCTGGGACAGTCACGCTCCACCATCGACCTGCGCCGAACCATCCTCGAGGGCGGCATCCTGCTCGTCTCGACCGCACAGGGCACGGTCGGGCGGGACGTAGCAGCCCTGGTCGGCGCGTCGCTGCTCAACCTGGTCGACTCCGTAATCCGCGAGCAGGAGCGGCTGCCCCTCGCCCAGCGGCGCGGGGCGCTGGTCGTGGTCGATGAGATGCAGACCATCCCCGGCGTCGAGTTCGAGTCGATGCTCTCCTAGCTGGGTAAGTACGGCGCCTCGTTCGTGCTCGCCACCCAGAGCCTGCGCAAGTTCGACGACCTCTCGCCGACCATGCGCGACACGCTGCTGGCCAACGTCGGCTGCCTCGCCGCGTTCCAGGTCTCGGGCCGCGATGCGCGCGAACTGGTCTGGGAACTGGGCCGTGAGCGCTCCGAGGACGACATCGTCGGACAGCCGGTGCATCACTGCTACGTCCGCGCCTCGGTCGGCACGGAGCGCCTGCCGGCGTTCTCGATGACCGTGCGCAAGCCCGAGTTCGGAGACCCCCAGCGCGCCGCGCGGATCCGCGCCGCCGCCTCCGCATACGTCACGCCCACGGAGACGATCGAGGCGCAGCATGTCGAGCGCCGGCGGCGCCTGACGGCCTACCAGCAAGGCCTGGAAGCGCTGCGCGAGGAAGATTCGTCGGCGCCGACGCTGAGCGGACAGCCCGGCATCGCCAAGCGCAGCAAACAGCGCAGTAAACGGGCGCGGGGCGTGGGATGAGTCGCTCCCAGTGCCGAACCGAGCTGATGCGCCGGCTGGTCGAGCTGCCGTTCCTCGACCGGCTGGAACTGGTCGGCCTCTCCGGCTGGTCGCGCGGCGCGGTCTACCCCACGCTCAACCGGCTGCAGCGGGAGCGCCTGGTCGGCTCATTGCCCCACGCCACCCCGCTGGCGCCGCGCACGAAGCGGTTCTACCTCACCCCGAAGGGGCTCAGCCGGCTCGCTCGCGACGACGGCGCAAGCCTCGCGGACCTGGTTCGCCGCTACCCCGTCTCGCGGCAGGAGCAGCGCCTGCTGCTGCAGCGCCTGGACGGCGCATCGAGCATCTATCGCGTCGCCGCCGCTATGACGGACGCCACGCACCCGATCCGCTTCCGCTGGTACCGGGCCCATCCGCTGGACGCCGCGATCACGCTGCCCGATCGCCGCAGCGTCGGGATCATCCGGCGCGGCGTCACCGCCGAACGCACGGCGTTCGCCAAGCGCATGCGCCGGCTCCGGCAGGCCGATCTGCCGAGCGCGCTGCTGCTGCTCGCGCCGGACGAGACCCGGCTGAGGCAGGCGCGGCGCCTCGTCCGGGGCGCGCCCACGATCTGCTTTCTTGCGCTGGAAGCCGACGCCGTACTGGCCGGGCCCGCTGATCCGATCTGGAGAGCGATGTCGGGATCGGCCAGGCTCAGCCTGCGCGAAGCGCTGCACTACGCAGGTTCCGCACGCGAGTGGGCGCGTGAGCGGCCGCTCGCGAAGCGCTGGCTCGCACCGGACAGCGATGCAACTGGCTGGCCGCTTGCATCGCTGCTCACGGTCGGCGAGAAGCGGGCGCTCGACCTGATCGGCGATTGGCCCTGGATCGCTCCCGCTCACCTCGGATCGCTGCTGGGCGTTCAGCGCTCCCGCCTCTCGCATCTCCTCGGTCGACTCAATCAGCTTGATCTCGTCGCAGCTCGCAGGATCGACGGGCACTCGCGCCTGGCACTCAGCGACCACGGCATCGCATACCTCGCCCGCCGAGACCGGTCCGCCGTGGGCGCGGCCCGCCGACGCTGGAGTGTCGTACCGCGAGACCCGAGCGCGCCGCCCGGCTGGCGCAACATCAGCGGCGCCCGCAGCCGCCAGCTGCTGCGTCACATCGAGCACTCCGAGTCGGTGCATGAGTTCGTCGCATCGCTGGCCGAACAAGCCCGTGCCCGCGGCTGGAAACTGGAGCAACTCGACCCGCCCCACCGAGCCTCGCGCTACTTCCGACACAACGGCCGAAGCGTGCGCTCCGTACAACCGGATGCGTTCGCCGTCCTCAGGCGGGCAAGCGAGACTTGTCCGTTCTTCCTCGAATGGGAGCGGCGAGCCGTCCGTCCCTCCCCGATGGCCGCCCGCCTCGCACCCTACCTCCGCTATTACAGCAGCCATCGCCCGACCGACGACCATGGCGTTCAACCGACCGTGCTAGTCGTGTTCGAAGATGCGTTGACGGCGAGTCACTTCCTGCGCACCGCCCAAGACATGATCAGTCGGCAGCGTCTCGCACTTCCGTTGATGGTCTCAGACACGGCCAGCATCCAACGACATGGCCCGCTCGGACCGGCCTGGCGATCACTGGATCGACGGGGCATGGAGTCCATGCTCACGACTCCCGATGAGTGGTTCTGCGCCACTGTTGAATCCACTGGATGAGCTCGAACCGCGCCAGTCGCGTCCCAGGCAATGTTGCGCAGATTTACGAGGACAAGGTCTCCAAGCCAGCACCGCGTGTCGCGCTGGCCAATGCATGATCGAGGGTCGCCAGCGCCAGGCCGAGCCTGATGGCCAACTCCAGGTACAGCGCGTCGTAGAAGGACAAGTCGTGCGCTATCGCCAGCTCCAGAGCCGACTCAAGATCAGCGCTTCTGTCGGTGAGCAGCGGAAGCTCGCGAAGAGCGTCCAGCCGCTCCGAGGCCCCCTCGCGTGGAATCCGCCCGCGTCGTTCCGCCACCAATAGTGCGTTGCGCACCTCATAGTGCCAGAGTTCCGGCACGACCGCGCCGTCCTGCCGCGTTCGCTCAAGCGCGGCGGTTGCAGCTTGGTCCATCTCGTCGTCCAACACCCAGCTGAGTGCCACCGACGCGTCCAGCACGAACCTGCTCACAGCCGATGACCCAGGTGCCGAGCTCCGAGGATCTCATCCCTGCCCATCCCGCTCGCCTTCCACGATGCCCGCCGTCCGAGGAACCGCTCGACGGCGGCGCCCCGCTCAGAACGCTCTCGTTCCTGCGCCGGAATCAGGTGTGCCACCACTCGTCCGTGCCGGGTAATCGCGAACGCCTCCCCATGCTCGACACTGCGCAGAAGCTCAGCAAACCGTGTCTTGGCCTGCGTGGACTGAATCTCTTGCATGGCATCTTCCGACTCGTTGTTTCGACCAGTCTATATGTTGTCTGCGAACGGGAGTTGGGTCCGAAATCGTAGCGCTCCGGCAAACTGAGCCGAAGTGGGTTCGGTGCCCGACCTTGGCAGCGGTGGGGTGCCTCTGCCGCCAGCCGAGAAGTTGCGCCGGCTTCCGGACCTGATCGAAGCGACGGAGGCCTCGAGAATGGAAGCGCTGCGTCTTCGGCACGATCGTCTGCGAGACTCAATCATCGCCGAGATCACCGAGTCTGCCCGCTGAAGGGAGAGCTAATGCCGCTGAGCACACCCCAGCTTGAGTCGAAACTCTGGGGCGCCGCCGACATCCTGCGCGGCCAGATCGACTCCAGCGACTACAAGAACTTCATCTTCTCGATGCTCTTCCTCAAGCGGCTCTCGGACCGGTTCGGTGAGGAAGTCGAGCGGGCGGTCGAGGAGGGCGTGCCGCGAGACGCGGCCGAGACGGATCCCGACGAGCATGAGTTCTTCGTCCCGCCCGAGGCTCGCTGGAGCGAAATTGTGCACCAGTCGATGAACCTCGGCGAGGTGCTCAATGTCGCCAGCGCGCAGATCGAGGAGTCGAATACGCCGCGCCTGGACAACGTGCTGCGCAACACCAACTGGAACGACGAATCCAAACTCGGCGGCCCGGTCAACCGCGACCGGATCATCAGGAGTCTGTTGCTCCACTTCGACGCACTCGACCTGCGCGACGAGAACCTGACACCGGCAGACGGACAGGGGCCCGTCAACGTGCTCGGCGACTCCTACGAGTACCTGATCCGGCAGTTCGCCGACGACGCCGGCAAGAAGGGCGGCGAGTTCTACACACCTCGCTCCGTAGTCCAACTGATCGTCGAGCTGTTGCAGCCAACGGAAGGCATGAGAATCTGCGACCCGACCGCCGGCTCGGCCGGGATGCTGATCTACGCGGCGCAGTACGTCGAGAAGCACGGCGGCGATGTCCGCAACCTGGTCCTGCATGGACAGGAACGCAACCTCGGCACGCTCGCGATCGGCAAGCTGAACCTGTTGCTGCACGGCCTGCGCTCGGCGCGCATGGAGGGCAGCGACACGATTGCCGACCCGCTCCTGCTCGACGACCGCGGCCGCTTGCTCTCGTACGACCGGGTGATCGCCAATCCGCCGTTCAGCCTCAAGGAGTGGGGCCACGACTTCGCGCCCAACGACCCGCATCACCGCTTCGACCGCTATGGGGCGATTCCGCCCAAGACCAAGGGCGACCTGGCGTTCCTCCAGCACATGCTGGCCACGACCAACGCCGAGGGCATGGTCGGCGTCGTGATGCCGCACGGGATTCTCTTCCGCGGCGGCGCGGAAGGGAAGATTCGCAAGGGTGTCGTCGAGGCCGACCTGTTCGAGGCCATCATCGGACTCGCGCCCAACCTCTTCTACGGCTCTAGCATCCCGGTCGCGATCTGCATCCTGAACAAGCGAAAGCCGGCCGAGCGGCGCGGCAAGGTGCTGTTCATCGACGCCGCCCAGCCCGACTACTTCCGCGCCGGCAAGGCCCAGAACCACCTCGACCCCGAGCACGCGGGCAAGCTCGTGGAGGCCTACCGCAACTACGGGGAGGTCGACCGCTTCGCTCACATCGCCGACCTCGACGAGATCGAGGAGAACGACTTCAACCTCAACATCAGCCGCTACGTCGACACGACCGAGCCGATCGAGGTGCTCAGCGTCGAGGAGGCGCTGGCCCAGCTTCGAGAGGCGGAACGCCGGCGCGACGAGGCCGCGGCGAGGATGGACGAGCTGCTCGCGGAGCTTGGCTATGCGCGATAGGGTTGGACACGACGATGCCGACGATCTTGAGGGAAGGACCGTACCGATTCTTCTTCTACGTGAGCGACCGCAATGAACCGCCACATGTGCATGTCGAGCGTGACAATCGAGTGGCCAAGTTCTGGCTCAATCCCGTGCGGTTACAAGGCGACGGCGGACTGCCGCGTTCCGAGGTGCGGCGTCTGACGCGGATCGTCGAACGTCATCAGGACCAGTTGAGAGAGGCGTGGGATGAGCGTTTCAACCGTTGAATTCCAGGCATCGGAAGTCAGCAACGTTGCCGCGACCGAACAGACACTGACCGCCCAGCTCGTCGACGGCCGCACCATCTCCGTGCCCTTGAGCTGGTATCCGCGCCTCGTCCAAGCCACCCAGGACGAACGCGACCACTGGCGGCTGATCGGAGACGCGGAAGGCATCCACTGGCCCGACCTCGACGAGGACATCAGCGTCCAAGACCTGCTCGCCGGCTGGCCCTCGGGCGAGAGCCAACGCTCATTCCAGCGCTGGCTCGAAGCCAAGCGCGAAGGTCGCCCGCTGACGCTCGACGCCCTGCGCGAGCACGAGCGCCAGGAGCAAGACGATTGATGCGGACGAGACCACAAGTGCCCGACGGCTGGCGGATGGTCCAGTTGGGAGACGTAGCGGAGGTTTCATTCAGCGGCGTTGACAAGAAGACGATTGACGGCGAGTTTCCGGTTGAACTCTGCAATTACACCGACGTGTTCTATAACCGCCTCATCCGGCCAGGAATGGATCTGATGAGGGCGACCGCAAGCTCAAAAGAGTGTGATAAATGGACTCTGAAGCAGGGTGATGTTCTTTTCACAAAGGACTCTGAGACCGTCCACGAAATCGGGATTCCCGCATTCGTTTCCGATGACATGCCCAATGTCCTGTGTGGATATCACCTTGGAAGGGCACGACCCGATGCCAAAGTGGTTGACGGCTCCTTTCTCGCGAGAGCACTCGGAAGCCATCAGTCAGCAAGAGAATTTGCGCGAGTCGCGAACGGCATCACCAGATTTGGACTCACGCTGGACGCTACTCGATCGTTGCCCCTATTGCTCCCGCCCCTCGCCGAACAGCGCGCGATTGCGGCGGTGCTCGACTCCATTGACGAGGCGATTGAGCGGACCGAGCAGGTCATCGCCGCCACCGAGCGTCTGCGCGACGCTCTGCTCCACGACCTCCTCACCCGAGGCCTCCCCGGTCGCCACACGGAGTGGAAGCAAGTCCGAGGCCTCGGCACCATCCCCGCCTGCTGGGACGTCGTGCGGTTGGGGGATGCGTGCGAACCCCCGCGATACGGGGCGAGTGCACCGGCACGCCCACATGATCCCAGCCTGCCTCGCTACGTGCGGATAACCGATCTTACGGCTGACGGCCAACTCAGAGACGGGGACGCACGCTCTGCAGACCCTGACCGCGTGGATGGCTACGAACTCGAGCCGGGTGACATCCTCTTTGCCCGAAGCGGGGCCACGGTCGGGAAGACGTACATGCATCGAACCGCCGATGGGCCATGCGTCTACGCCGGCTATCTCATAAGGTTCAGGCCCAAAATCTCCGCTGTCCAACCTGAGTTTCTCGAGTCCTGGACGCATTCCCAGCCTTATCGCGGCTGGGTGCAATCCATGCTGAGGGCCGGGGCGCAGCCAAATATCAACGCGGCTGAGTACGCGTCACTTCGGCTTCCGCTACCAACTACGATGGAGCAGGAGCACATCGGTAACATCATCGGGTTCCTGAACGCCGCCATTTGCGTGAGTCGCACGACCGTGAGGAAACAGCACTTCGTGAAGGCGGCTGCCTCAGAGGCTCTACTGCTCGGACGCTATTCACAGAGACGATCGAAAGGACTTGTGAAGTGATCCAACCACCAGCAATCGATCTTTGGCAGGACATCGCCCGCGGTTGCCGGTTCGACTTGACTAGCCGTGGTCACAGCGTTGATGGATTGGACGATTGGCACAGCGTCTGGACCCTTCTGAATGCCGAGAGACGAGGGATTCCGACCCAATCTCGAAAGGTCTTTTGCTCCCGGCAGTTTCAGTGTCCATCCGCCCATCTGCAGGCACTCTCGGACATCGAGGCGAAGATCCGAAAGGGAGAAGATCTCAATCCCCACCTAAGTAAGTTAACCGAGAATGCGACGGATCACGACCCGCTACTGAATCACTGGGGAATTTACCACCTTCACCTCGGAACGAAACTCCGCAGAGACGGATTCATCGAGCGAACGAACCATCTCTTGTTTTGCAGATTCACCGCAGAATCGGCCTATCTCATCGATGTTCATCCGCACAAGGACGCATGGCCGCGAAGCGAAATGATGAAGATAGTTCACGACAACTGGCCCGAGACAATCGCTCGTTGGCGAGCTCGTGGGGTCAGCGGGCAATTGCTCTCGGATTCTGAGATTCGAAACCTGAGAGGAAATGGTGTCAACCACGTCTTGCGAATGGCCGATGGAACTGCGTACTTCCCACCAGGTGGAGGCACTTCCGCGTCGGGCAGCAACATCATTGACACATTGGTGACCGACTGTCTGAGGCACTGGGCCACGAATGAGAGTCAACGCATCATCGGCAATTGGACAAAGATCGCAGAAGACGTTCGGAATGAAGGAGTGGCGATCGTCGAACCCGTCAACTTGGAGCTTTGGTTCAATGGCACTGAGTATCGCGCTCTCGAAGCTACGCAAAGATTCGACATTAACTTGAATCAACCAGATGCCCATTGTTCGAGTGTTGCTGCCGACCAGATTGCAAGGATCAAGGCCAACCACGTGTAGTGGGCGCATTGGTTGACGGCATGACCTCTCCAAACAAGCTCAACGAACTCAACCACGCGGAGGATCTATCCTGCGATCTCTTGGCGCGCCTCGACTGGTCCTTCGTCTCCCGTGAAGCACTGGCGACTGAGTGGTCGCACAGGTGCGATGTGCTGCTCATAGGTCGGCTTACCGACGGCCCGATGCTGCCCATCGAGTGCAAGACTGAAGATGAAGCGGATCGTGTGATCTTCGCCCTCCCACACGTCGAGGACACTGGCGCGGAATTGATGCGAGAAGCTGTACCGTAGGCCTTGCCAAATTGCGACACTTGGCGGAGGCGATCGGGGGAGGCATGACACAGAACGCGCTGATCGTCACTCTCGATGATTCGGGGGATCCCTCCCGAAACGGAGGCGGCCTCGACGATTTCCTTCGCGCACTGGAGGGTGTGGCGCGGGCGATGCGTCTGATGGTCGAGCACCTGGGCGACCGTGAAACAACCCCCGGGCAGCCACCTGCGTGGGTTCGGGAGCAAAGCCAGCTCCAGATCGCGCCTCTCATCGAAGGATCTATCGGCGCGGCTCTGACCTATGCGACTTCCAAGGGCAAACAGCTTCGAATCGACAACTACGGACCGCAAGCGATCGACGCAATACGAAACTGGGATGGCACAGAAGACTCCACGCTGCCGGCGCAGGTGACAGATTGCCTCTACGAGGCCGCCGCAGGTCTCGACGACGAATCACGTGTCTATCTCGGCAGTCCTGAGGAGCCAAAGAGGATCCTGGTCAAGCCACGAAGGCCGGCCAGCCGCGCAACGGCGGGCAGCGAGCAAGCCCGATTGATGGGTTGGTTGAGAGAGGTGAATTGGGACAGGAGAACCGCCCAACTGCACGACTTCAGCGGTGGATACGTTCGACTCCGATTCGACACGGGACTCGCCGAAGAGATGCTTCGGCTGGCAACGCAATACGTCGAAGTCAGGGGCGAAGGGCGGTTCAACAATCACGACCGATGGACCACGGTCGAAGTCCACGGACTCCGCGCCACAGCCTCCGGGCAGGAGCCCTTCGATCTGGACGACTTCCTGGATGAAGCGCCGCCGAAGGCGTTCGATCCCAAGCAGATGGTCACGGCGACGGAGCCGTTCGATGTCGATGCGTTCGTTCGCAGCATTCGGGAGGCTCGCGACGCGTGACGGACGTTGCTTCGCCTGTCTTGGTCGACACCAACGTCGTGTCGTTTCTCTTCAACAACGATTCGCGCGCGGACTTCTACGTCGAGCGGATGCGAGAGAAGCGCCTCACCATATCGTTCCAGACGCTGGAGGAGATCCGGTTCGGTGCGTCCAAGCATGATTGGGGAGCCAGGAGACGGAACGAGATGGCGCTGCACCTGGACACCTACGAGGTGATCTGGGCGAATCCGCAGCTCGTGGCAATCTCGGCTGAGCTGCGCAGTGAGCGAGAATCAGCCGGGCGCAGGCTCACAACGGCCGACGCCTGGATCGCGGCGACGGCATTGCTCCTGAACTGTCCGTTGGCATCACACGACGGCGACTTCGACGGCATACCCAGCCTGCAGCTAATCCGCGACTCCTCAGGGTCACAATGAGCCCCTCCTACCAGCCCGACGAACTGACCTACGCCGAGCTCCCCGCTCGCGGTCTGCTGGTGACGTTGGGCTGGAAGTACGTGCCGCGCGAAGAGCTGGCGGAAGAGCGCTCCAACGAGCGGGGACTCATCCTCAAGGACCGGTTGATCGCGGCGCTGCTGCGTCTCAATGAGTGGATGACCGCAGACCAGGCGCAGCGTGTCATCTTCAACCTGCAGCACGTCGACGAGACCGGACTGATGCGCAACCAGAAGATCCACGAGTACCTGTCCTACGGTATGCCGCTCACTGTCGAGCGCAACGGGCGTCAGGAAACCCCGACGGTTCGCTTCTTCGACTTCGACTACCCGCAACCAACCGTGGGCCTGAACGAGTACGTCGTCACCACCCAGTTCCGCGTCCGTCGCGCGAATGAACGCGCGCAGACCGAGGACGACGAGAAAGTGATCAAGCCCGACCTCGTGCTCTTCGTCAACGGCATCCCGCTGGTCGTGATCGAGGCGAAGTCGCCGTCGCTCCTGGAGGTCTGGAAGACGAAGGCCGTGCAGCAACTGCGCCGCTATCAGGAGGCCGAGCCGAAATGGCACGGCGCCGGCGCCCCGGAGCTATTCGACTCCAATCTCATGTGCATCGCCTGCTGCGGATCCGACGCGGCATTCGCGGCCATCGGCGCAGCGGAGAACGCCTACGCAGGCTGGAAGTCGATTCTTCCGATCACCGAGTCGGAGTTCGAGCATCGCTTCGGAGTTCCGCCCGAAGGTCAGGCCCGGCTGATCGCGGGCCTGCTACATCCGCCCACGTTGCTCGACATCCTCCGCGACTTCGTCGTCTACGAGCACGAACAGGGCAAGCTGATCAAGAAGCTGCCCCGCTATCAGCAGTACCGAGCGGTCAAGCAAGCGATGGAGCGCATCCTCGAAGGCCGCAAACCTCAGGAGCGCGGCGGCGTGGTCTGGCACACGCAGGGCTCGGGCAAGTCGCTGACGATGCTCTGGCTGGCGACGAAACTGCGCCGATCACCGGAGTTGTGGAATCCAACCATCGTGGTCGTCACCGACCGCACCCAGCTAGACCGGCAGATCACCGACACCTTCAAGCGTGCTTCGGCGCTCGAGCCTGAGCGAGCCAGAAGTACACGGCAGCTGCGCGATTTGTTGAGCACCAACAACGGCCGCACGGTGATGACCACGATTCAGAAATTCGAGGAGGTCCTCAACACCCCGACTGGCGAGCTCGGCCACCTGAACGACACGAGCAATCTCTACGTGATGGTCGACGAAGCCCACCGCACCCAGTACGGCCAGCTCGCGGCAAAGATGCGCGCCGCGCTACCCAACGCGACCTTCATCGGTTTCACGGGCACACCGATCGACAAGGAGTTCAACCGATCAACGCTCGGCGTCTTCGGCGAGCTGATTGACTCCTACACGATTCCCCAATCGGTACAGGACGGCGCAACCGTTGAGATTCGCTACGAAGCGCGACTACCTGAGCTACACATTGAGGGGCCTGAGACGCTCGACCAACTGTTCGACGCCCTGTTCGGCGACGAGCCGGAGGAAACCCAGGCCGAGATCCGCCGCCGGTACGCGAACCGCGAGACCGTCGCGGAGGCTGCCAAACGGATCGAGATGATCGCGCTCGACATCAACAATCACTTCGTCAAGCGCATCCAGCCGAACGGTTTCAAAGCTCAGGTTGTCGCGCCAAGTCGCGCCGCGGCGCTCAAGTATGCGGTGCACCTCAATGACTTCGGGCTCGAGTCCTACCCCGTCATCACAACCACTAACAATGATCCCGCCGAATTTGCCATCGCAAAGAGCCTGAACGAAGAGAAGATCGTCGAGGACTTCAAGGATCCCGAGGGAAGTCCGCAAGTCTTGGTCGTCGTGGACAAGCTGATCACAGGATTCGATGCACCTGTGGAGCAGGTCCTCTACCTCGATCGCTCAATCCGCGAGCACGGGCTGCTCCAGGCGATCGCCCGAGTCAACCGGCGCTTCTCGCGTACCGAAGACGGCGTCACGACCGAGAAGACCTATGGGCTCGTGGTCGACTACTGCGGCGTCTCACGAGAGCTCGAAAGCTCGCTCGCCAGTTTCGAGCCTGGGGATGTCCAAGGGGCGCTCACGGAGCTGGAGAAAGATCCCGGCCCGTCGCTGCAGGCCACGGCCGACCACGCCGAGTCGCACTTCGCCGGACTCGATCTCCACAAGCCCTGGGACTGCGTCCACCGATTCGACGCCGATGCCGGAACTGAAGGACACTACAAGGCCGACGCATACGAGCGATTCGATCGCGACTACCGCGACTTCGCGCGTCTGATGGATCAGTACCTGCCTGAGCCGGCGGCACTTGCCTACCTCGAACGTCTCAAGCGCCTCACCGTCATCCGCGCCTACGCGAGAGCCACCTTCCTACGAGAGGACGCAGACATCGATTGGACGGCAGTTGGTGCGAAGGTCAAACAGCTCCTCGATACGCGAATCGGGGCTGAAGTGCGGGAACTGATGGCGCCCGTCTCGATCCTGGACGGGGAGTTCGAGCAGAGAATCGAGGGTTTGCCGCATGACGAAGCCCGCGCCTCGGTCATGGAGCATGCACTGAGGGCTCAGATCAATGAACGAGTCGCTGAGAATCCCGCTCTCTATGAACGCCTCTCGGAGGCCCTCGAACGAATCATCCGGCAACTTCACGAGCAAGTCATCGATGCCGCCGAGTGCTGTAGGCAGATGGCGGCACTTCTGGACGAAGTCAAACAGGAGGAAGCACACGCCCTTCAACACGGGCTGACCCCGGTCTCGTTTGCCGTCTATCTGCTGCTCGCCGGCACAACTCAACGAAAAGTGCAGGCTGCGATGGGCGGCCGCGATTCTGCGGTGGCGGAGGATTCACCGATCTATGGTGACGAGTTGGATGTCAAGCTAAAGCGAGTCGCGGAAGGTATCGAAGGCACGCTACGAACTCACCAGTCGGTGATCGACTGGCGTGAGAACACCGATGTGCTGCGAGTGATGAGGCGCGACATCAAGCGGCTCCTGCGCGGCGACGGCAGGTTCCGTGAGAGCGAGCTCGACGAGTTGGCTAGCCAGATCGTTGAAGTCTCACGGCAGCGCTTGTCATGACGGAAGAAGGCGTCGTCCACTTCGGCGACTCCACGATCCGCTACCACGTCGCGCGCAGGCCTCGGCGAAAGAAGACGGTCGAAATCACGGTTGACGCGCCAGGGATCGTGACCGTCGCGGCCCCGGTTGACACGCCGGCCGCTCAACTGGAGGCCACCGTACGCAAGCGGGCCAAGTGGATCATCCGGCATGACGGCGTCGCCGCTCAAGCGCCGCCCCGCCGCCGCTTCGTCAGTGGAGAGTCCCTGCCATACCTCGGTCGCTCAGTTCGACTCACCATCCGTGGGACAGACACTTCAGCGGTTGAGGTTCGCTTTCACCATTGGCAGTTCGATGTGGATGTACCGAAATCGCTGAAAGGCGAGCAACAGAGCGAACTCGTCCGCGCGGCATTCGAGGTCTGGTACCGACAGCGCGCCGCATTGAAGCTCCCCCAGCGGGTCGACCGAATCGCTGGCCTGCTGGGCGTTCGGCCCAAGGAGATTCTCATCCGGGACCAGCGCAAGCGCTGGGCAAGCTGCGCCCCCGACGGGACACTCCGCTTCAACTGGCGGCTGATCATGGCACCGCCGGCCATGGTCGACTACGTCATCGCACACGAACTTGCTCATCGTCGCGTGCGCGGGCACTCATCCGAGTACTGGGCAATCGTGGCCCAGGCAGTCCCAGACTACCGGCGGCGGCGCGAACGGCTCCGCGATCTCGGGTCAGCGCTCACGTTGTAAGCCCGACCACTAAGCTGGACGCAATTGACAACTCTTGATGGTTGGCGCCTGACCACAGCGGTGGTAGTAGCCCGCCTTGTCTTTGCACAAGATGGTTCTGCCCGTATGTCTGCAGTCGCTGCTGGCACTACATCCGCGGCTCAAACCGTCCTGAGACTGGGTTTGACCCGGAGAAGGAGATCGTACTCGCCGCGTCTTCGCTGCTGACTAAGGACACGCTCGTTCTCAGAGGGTAGATGCTGCTCCACCCGGTTGCAATCGAGCTAACGGCAGGTCGCCGAGTGCTGGTCTGCCTCGCCCATGGGAGGTGCGAGATCACCGGTCGCACGGCGGCATTCGTGACCCCCAATGGATTCAAGGTAGAGCCAATGAAGCCCGGCCCGGAGGCGCCAGACCGCGACGACGCTTGGGTCGACGAGCAAGTCAAGCAGGGAGCCAATGTGCTCACATGCCAGCCGCGCCTGCTGCAAACCCAGTCTCAACCTGATGGTGTTCCAGACGATCTGCTGGTACGAGATCGACCACACGTGCTATGCGATGTGCCAGGTCTTGCGCCGCTCTCAGAGGACCTGAACGACCAGGCCTGCGCGGGTCGTGATCATGGCATGTTGGAACACGTATCAGACGGGCACGCTCAAGCTGTCTGCGCGGAAGCTGAAGAGTCAGTCGCAGTCGAAGGCGAACTCCCGAGAACGGCGACGACTTGATGCTGGCCCTGGCGATGAGGCTCGCAGCCGGTAAGGGTGACGCCGAGCGGGTCAAGTCGAAATCCGCGTATGCCTGTCCGGCGATGGCCGCTTCGATGGAACTGCTCGCCGACGACCGCTGGCGGCCGATCTAGTCCGAGCGGACCGGGCCTTTAAGTTCCCCGCTAACAGAGTCGCCGCGAAGGAAGCTGGCGTCGGTCCGCTGGCGGGGCCGTCACGGTGTTGCTGCGGAGCAGCATCCTCGCTTTTCATCTGGGCGGCGTTCGCGGTCGAAGAACCAGCCGAGCCGAAGCTCCCCCACCTGCAACAACTCCTGTCTCGCCTTTAGCTTCCGGCCGTTGTGTCCTATCTTCTCCAACGGACTGAGCACGTTTGCAAGTGGGAACTGACGGCGTGGGAAGGTGAACGGCCATGCTCGAGCGAGAACTGGCAGCGCAGGACTTGGAGCGAGTTCGTTTGGAGATTGATCGACTCCGTGGTCTCGGGGGAGCAGTGCTGCGAGAACGAATCGGCGTCGCGTCTACATCTGACCATGAACGACTGGCGCACTGGGAGGGGCACGAACTGCGCGATGAGCGCAACAAAGCTTGGGCTAGGTTGCGCGCTCGGATGGATGCGGGGTTGGGAGCAGGGATTCTGAAACTGCTTGCCCAGGTGTCGGCAATCACCGGTCATTCGCCGGACGACCCACGAGTCCGCAAAATGCTCATGACTGACTGCGGCCTGGGCGAAACGGAGTCTTCCGATGCGCTTCTTCGCGCCATCCTCAGGGTCCAAAGGTTACGAGACGCGGCCTGGTTCGTGTGGGAACCGTATGAACGCTGGAACCGGGCAATAGCGGACGTCTTCTTTGGAATTGAGCACGCCGGTAGACCTGTGTATCTCGACATCGAGGAGGAGACACTCCGGCGCGCTGCTGGTTTGGTTTGGCCACCTGCCGATTTTCGTTCCCGCGATACAGAAGCAGCACTCTGCCTGACCGTGGCACGCACGCTCGACCTCGATCGCGGAGGGCCGGCGATGCTCGATCTGCATGAAGATCGGACGGCCCAATGGGTAACGAGGAACAGTGAGACGCGAACTGATTCTGCCCGGGAGCCAGAGGGTGACCCTGGCAACCGTCCTCAAGCCGGCAATGACGAGCCGCCGTCATGCGTCGCGCTGCTGGCCCTGTTCTCATTGGCCGCTGAACGAATGCGCTCGGATGACGATCTGGCGGCCACTAACTATTATGGTCGCTTGGCTGAATTGTTGGGTCGACCACCTGAGCAGAGCGGGAGAATCGGGCAAGAGTACCGCCGGCACAGCCTCTTCCTTTGGGACTGCCTAAACTTCTGGCTAGGTGAGGCCGGAGGACAGCGCGGTCTGCCAACCGCAATGTCATTCGGACACCAGCGGTTTATCAGTCTTCCTATTTCGCAAGCGCTGATCCGCGCGGAGGAGCGAGCGCGGTTGCCCGAGTTCTTCGCTGCCTATCGGTTCAATCCAGGTCAACAGGTGGCCCGGGAGGACATGCAGGAGTTGCTCAATGCCTGGATCCCGGGCCACGGGATGGGCAACTTGCAATCACTGTGGCGTCGTAGCGGCGAAGCCCGGCGTCGCGTCGCAGATATCGTATGCACCGAACTGGAGCATTGGCGCGGCGACAATTCCGTATCGGAGGTCGATGACCAGCGCGAGCTAACCGCGTTGATCGCGGCGACCTATTTCGACACGCCCGAACGTCTTTTCGAGCCAATGTTGGCGTTGCGTGAGACGGCTGACATTGACGATCTCCTTGGTGCGTACCACACCCTTGGCGGCGAAGATGTCACAGCTCTGCGCGATCCAGGTGGCATGATTCGCCTGACGCGCGGCGACGCTGTCGCCGATCAGGCATTGCTCGTTTCGGCTCTGGCCGGTAATTTGCAGCTCACCCAGGAAGGCAGTGGAACCTCACTAGCGCGTCAGGGCCGCCGTGTCACCGTGCTGTTGCTCGATCAGTTACATCAGCAGTACATAGAGTCCGCACGGACGGAACTCGGGAGAGAGCTCCTGCTGTTAGCGGACAGCCTCGTAGTCGGTGAGCTGTGCAGGGTGCTGGAGCAGGTAGCCGAACCCGGGTTCACTGTGATCCAAAGTGGTCTCGCTGGCTTGCCAGAGGGTTGGGCATTGATCACCGGCATACGGCTGCATTCGCTGCCGGAGCAGGCCGACGGCGTATTGGAGCCGCTACGGCCTCGCTCGCGGACTCAGGTGGAGTTCGACGGTGGCATGCAGCTGTCCGATGGTCGCTGGCACGCTTCATCTGCGCCCGCTGTGCTAGCCGTCGATGGCGCCGGCCGCGAGTTTCGGGTGACGCTCTACCGCCAATCGAGTCGAACCGGTGACGAGCCGATAGACCTTGGCGCCCACCAGGCAGAAGCACGGATCCCGCTGTCGGATCGCGGGCTGGAAGACGGCAATTACCGGGTTGTGCTTACGGCTGCCGCCGGTGGCGCTCATCTCACCTCTCGTGCCCTAAAGCTCCGTTCGAGCCGAACCGCGCACCTCGATCCGCCAGTGCAGCTGCGTCTTGAGCACGGCGCTAGTCCTGACTTCGACCCCCGGGCAGCGCTGTCCGCGGAAGAACCGAGCGAGCAGAAAACCACCTCCTTGCGCGGCGTGATTTTCAATCGACACGAAGGCCTACGAGCTGTACCGGATGCGAATCTGCGGGATTCATGGGGAGGAATGGAGCCGTTTGGGTCCCTCGAATCATTGGCTAAGCGCATATCTGGAGAGGCCACCGAGCAAGGCATCGAACTTGCGCGCGAGTTCCGTCGCCGAGGATTTATTACGGAGCAGAAGGGACGTTTGGAGCTAACGGAGGCAGGCCATCGACACCTCGATTCGATCAATCCCCCTTCAAACGACGGCACCGGGCCCCGTTCCCGAGTTGGTGGCGCTGACGGCAGGTTCGTCGCTGACCTCGATCGGATCCTCGATGCGCTTGTTGTCAGCCAGGCGGGATCCTGGAATTCCTTCCGCCGGCTGATCGACTACTCCGAGTCGGAACGCTTTGCGCCGCACGAGGCGATGCGTAACCTGCGCGGGCTCGGCCACATCGATGTGGAAGTAGATGCTCGCTCGATGTACCCGCGTCGTTGGTCGCTGACACCAGCAGCGATGGTCGTGATGCCTGACCGGACCAGCGCAGTTCTCACTGGTCGGCGTAGTCCGCAAATAGTAGATGCCCTGCTGGAGGCCGTCGAGCGATGCGGAGGCGCCTTCATCCGCTCGGCAGCGCCCGCGCGTCCAGAGCGTGTCGAATTGACCGCCGCTGACCCGGGCGTGCTAGTTGAGATTGGCCGAATCGCTGAGGTCGACGTGGTCTTCGACGCGCCAAGGCGGATCGTGGAGCGGATGCCGTCGATCCGTAACATCCTCATGAATCAACCTGAGCTGTACATCCCCGACAACACGAAGCGCGAGCGCTTTGACGCCAAGTCAAACAAGTGGCGAGAAGTAGAGCAGACCAATCTGGCCGGCGCGTACCGGATCACGTCAGACACTACGCACTACGCGGTCAATACCGACGGGGTGATGCGTGAATGCGGGAACTCTACCGCCAAGTATGCAGGCGCCGCCGCAATCGGGCAGCACATCATGGCGTACGACCCGGAGACGCGGCGGCTGACCTGTTTGTTCGGCGCGAGACCCCCCGGACTGTTTGAGCGCGCGCTGATTCTATGTAGCGGGGAGCTGCCGGAATCCCCGGGCGACCACACGATGATCTATCGCGATGTGCCACCCCACGTCCAGGCCTGGATCGCCGCACTACTCGGACCACTGGGATGGGGCGCCTGAGATGAAGCAAATGATCAGCCAACCCCTGTCAATCTACCAGGAACTGAAGGACGCATACCTGCGCTATTACGACACGGCATTTTGGGTTCGCACTCAGTCGATTCGGGAAGAACGGCGAAAACTGCTCGAAGCGGAAGGCATCATTTTCCGCGAGCCGTTGCTGGAGCCATCGCTGCCCTATCCGCAGGGCGATTCGATCGCCGATGTCTGCGCCGCCAGCGGTCTAAGCGAGTGGGTGGCGGAATCACTAGAGCGAATGCTGTTTCCCGACTTCGGACCAACTGATGCGTCATTCTCCCTCCGTGAACATCAGGCACGCGCGTTTTCCACCTCGCTCGCCGATGGTGAGGTGACGAATCCCGTCGTAATCGCTGGCACCGGCTCGGGCAAGACAGAGGCGTTCCTGCTCCCGATCTTCGCCCGCCTGCTTCGGGAAGCGGAAGGCAAGCCGTCTTGGTCCAGAACGGCATCCGCCCCGCATCGCTGGTGGGATCCACAGGTAAGCGACGATTGGCAGCCGTTGCGACCGCCAGTTGCTGACCGACCGGCAGCGGTGCGAGCGTTGGTCTTATACCCGACCAACGCGCTGGTCGAAGATCAGATCACGAGACTACGGCGCGCGGTCTGGGCCGCAGCGGAGCTCAATGGCAACGGTCCGCAATTCTACTTCGGGCGCTACACCGGTGAAACGCTCGGTGGTGCGCGTGTTGTGAGCCCTATGTACTCAAGGGATCGACGCGTGCTGCAACAAGTGTCGCGAGAAGTCCGGGAGATGGAACGTGACGCTCAGGAGCTCGGCCTGAGCCACGCCGATCCTGCAGTTCGCTATCAGTTTCCCGACCCGACACGCGGTGAGCTGGTCACACGCTGGGACATGATCGCGACCCCGCCTGACATTCTCGTGTCTAACTTTTCGATGCTGAATGTAATGCTGATGCGAGGGTTGGAAGAGCCGATCTGGGAACAAACCCGCAAGTGGCTCGCGGCCGATCCAATGCACGCGTTCACACTGGTTGTCGATGAGCTGCATCAACAACGCGGAACGGCCGGGAGCGAAGTCGCGCTACTTTTGCGTAATCTGCTGCAGCGACTGGATCTGGACCCTGATTCTACCCAGCTGCGCTGCGTCGGAACCAGCGCATCGCTGGGCAACGACGCCGCGCATTACCTGCAAGAGTTCTTCGGAGTCCCTTCGTCGCGATTCACGATCATAGAAGGTGCGACTGTTCCGTTGTCACCGTCCGTACGCGACGCACTGCCGCTTGACCGAGCGCAATTTGAACAACATCCGGACGCTTCGGGTGAAGGGATGCACCAAAAGGTGTCGGACGGTGAGGCGCAGCGCCTCGCTCACGCCGTAGCCGCCAGCTGCGGCGAGCCGCCCCGCGCCACGCGACTCAGTCACGTTGAAAAGGCTCTGTTCGGATCACACGATCCGGATTCAACCGCGATGACCGGCGTCCTTAACACTCTCGCTGCACGCGAGCGGGCCGCTGCCGGGATCACATTTCGCGCGCACATGTTTATTCGCAATGTCACCGGCGTCTGGGCCTGTAGTAACCCGGCATGCAACGAAGTGGACACAGCGGCTCGCGACCCGGATCGACAGATCGGCAAGCTGTATTTGCGACCGCGACCGACTTGCCAATGCGGCGGGCGGGTGCTGGAATTGCTGCGTTGCGACCAATGCGGTGAGGAATCACTGGGTGGTGTGGTCGCTGCGACACCTGAATCGCGGTCAGCTGCGAGTGCGTACTATCTCGCCACCGACGAGGCAGAATTCCCATCGCAGCTGCATCCGCTCGTCAGCCATCGAATCTACAAGCGTTATATGTGGTACCGCCCACAGCTTCCTGATCCAGACACCAAACAGTGGACGCACGACGGAGTTGTCCTAAAGTTCATCCCGGCCCACTACTCGGCCCACAATGGATTGCTGAGGGCAGGGAGTGCCGTTAACGCAACGGGGACCATGCTCTCCGTCGGACCGGACAAGGCAGGCCGCAACGTACCTGCGCTGCCGGAACGCTGCCCAAATTGCGCCGCAGGAAGACAAAACAGGCCCAAGCGTTTCTTTCGTGGCGTCGTACAGAGCCCAATTCGCGAGATGCGGACCGGTTTCGCCCGGGTCAGCCAGGTCGCGCTTGACTCGTTGATGCGGGAGCTGGGACGAGACGGTGGAACGCGCAAAACGATCGTCTTCTCCGACAGCCGCCACGAGGCGGCCGCGACGGCAGCGGGCATTGAGCTGAACCATTTCCGGGACCTGATCAGGCACTTCAGCGACAAGTTACTCACAGAGCGACGATCGCTTGCCGATGTGATGCTCGCTGACGTGAACAGTCAACTTCTGTCAGAAGAGGAAAGACTCCAACTGGAAACAGGAAAGACAAATCATCCGGATGTCTGGGCTGCTTACTTGTACGGTCGCGACAACCCTCAAGGACGCGCGACGATTGCAGAGTTTGAGCTGTCCCAGTCCGGGACCGCGCGGCGCCTGCCGTGGGACGATCTCGCCGAGCGTCTTGAGCGCAAACTTATCGACCTCGGGGTGAATCCCGCGGGACCAAGCCCCGACTGGGCACACTGGGGGCTAAACAATGACGCACCCTGGTGGGAGGCCTATTCGCCGCCGGCTAATCTTACCGACGCGTGGACGAGGCGCGGCTCGAACGCCTCCCGATTGAGTCACCGTCGACTTGTTCGCAGTGATCCGCTGACCAAATCGCTTTACTCGGCCCTGTTCGATTTCACCGGACGCGACTTTGAATCGATTGGTCTGGGTTGGATCGAGCCGGTCGATCTCGATCCTATCCCTCGTCTGGACTTGCCTGGTTCCACCGGCGAAGAGGTCATCCGCAGCTCCATCCGAATACTGGGCATGGTCGGCAACTATCCGGCTGCGCGGTGGTTCTACGGCGATGACGTAATGCCGGCCGAACTGCGCAAGTATTTGGCTCAGGTTGCGGAGGTGCACGGGAAGGACTCAGAGCAGCTTTGCGATGGCGTTCAGACAGTGTTGATGGAGACCGGGGTTGTGTCGCCGGGCTGGGCGCTGCAGTCGGAACGATTGATCGTTGTCCGCTGGAGCGTCGGCGATAGCGAGCCGATGCGCTGTCGGCGTTGTTCCCGGATTCACCTCCATGGGTCCGGCGGTGTCTGCACTGCGAAGCGCTGCGCAAGCACCGACCTCGCAGTTGAAGAAGATATGAAGTCATCGCGGCAAACGGATTGGGCAGGCGATTACTACGAGTGGTTGGCGGGTGAGACACCCTTCCGGCTGCGCGTCGAAGAACTCACTGGACAAACGAAACCACTGGCAGAGCAGAGGAGGCGACAGCGGCGCTTCAAGGGCGCGTTCCTGCCTAACAACGAACACGAACTGACGCATGGTGTCGATGTGCTCAGCGTGACTACCACGATGGAGGTGGGCGTCGACATCGGCAGCCTTCGCTCTGTGGTCATGGCGAACATGCCACCGCAGCGCTTCAATTATCAACAGCGTGTCGGGCGGGCGGGCAGACAGGGCCAACCGTTCTCCTACGCGCTGACCGTCTGCCGAGACCAGTCACATGACGACTATTATTTTAACCATCCCGAGCGGATCACCGGCGATCCGCCTGCGAGCCCATACTTGGACTTGTCTAGGATCGCGATCGTCCGCCGGGTGGTGAATGCGGAGTCGTTAAGACGAGCGTTCAAGTCACTACCTCAGTCGTTCGATGGTGGACGCAACGTCCACGGCCAATTCGGCCCGTCAGACTCATGGGCTGACTGGCGTTCCCGGATCGAGAAGTGGCTGCAACAGGCACCGGATGTCGATCAGATCGTGGCGCGTCTGTGCGTCCATACGAAGCTAACTGACCAGCAGCGAGCTGGACTCATCCAGTGGGTTCGCGACGAGTTGGCCGCCGGTATAGATCAGGCCCGCGAGAATCCTGCCTATCATCACGAAGACCTGAGCGAGCGGCTCGCCAATGCCGGGCTATTGCCGATGTTTGGATTCCCTACCCGTGTCAGGCCCTTGTATCGGCGTGCTCCCGAGCATGGACGAGATTTAGAGGCTGCCAAGGTATCCGATCGGGCGATCGAACTTGCCATCTCGAACTTCGCACCGGGCTCCGATGTGATCAAAGACAAACAGAAGCACACAGTGATCGGGTTCGGCGACTGGACAGTTCAAAGAGACAGGGCTGTCCCAGTCAGTAATCCGCAAGGTGCGAGGCGCCGAATCGTGAGTTGCAAGCCGTGCGGAGCGGTTCAGGAGCGCGATGAGGAAGAAAATGACGCTTGTCCCGTTTGCGGGACGCAGGCGGAGAGCTTCCTCATGTATGAACCGCGCGGCTTTGTGACGGACTTTCACCCCACGGAATTCGATGACCGAGTAGAGCGTGGGCCGACGGCGAGCCGTCCCCGGTTGGGGTTCCGGCCGGGCACGGAGCCCCACTATGCGACCAGAACAGCGGCGATTAGTCGATTTGATGCCGCCGACGTGTTTACGATCAATGACAATCACGGCGCTCTTTTCGCGCTCCGCCGGGACGGTAGACGCTTGATCGCGTGCGATCCAGGGCTGTATGACGACCCACCATGGGGAGTCAGCCTTAATCTCGACGATGCGGAGTTCAGCGCCGCCATCGGCGCCGTACGGCGAACGGACGCGCTCACTATCACGTTGGATCGGTTGCAGCTTCCCACGGGCGTTGGTCCCATCGCGACGCCTCCGACCTCAGACGGTCGATTGCAACCGGGATTGGCGGCGTTGCTCTCTTACTCCGCACTGCTGCGTGTGGCAGCCGCTCGCCACATTCTCGACATTCGCCCCGAAGAGCTTGATGTTGGCTTGCAGCCCACGACAGTCGGAGACGTGCTGACTCAACGCATCTTTTTTGCAGACGATCTTGCAAATGGCGCCGGCTACGCGACGTATCTGGGGCACGAGGACGTAATCCAGGAGCTACTTGAGGCGGCAGCCGAGTTAGGCCGCGAATTCGAGCAATCCAACCATGCCGACGCCTGCACCGCCTCCTGTCCCGACTGTCTACGCAGCTACGACAATCGTTGGCTTCACCCAGCGCTGAACTGGCGATTGGCGCTTGATGTAGCCGAACTGGCGCTGGGTCAGGCGCTCAATGAGGACCGCTGGCTAGGTCGCGCCGGCCAAGCGGTGGATGCCTTCGTCGCCGCATATCAAGGACGACTATCCAGCATGAACGCTGGTCGTTTGCCTGCCGTCCGCAGCTCCGGGAGCGGGCGCTGGGTTATCTTCGGACACCCACTCTGGTCATCAGACCCTGCCTCATACACCGACGCCCAGCGAGTTGCTGATGCCTCAGCCAGAGAACAGCAAGCGACCGGTGTGCGAGCATTCGACCTGTTCACGTTCGAGCGTCTGCCCAGCGACGTCTTTGGTTGGCTCACTCCGCCCAACTAAGCCGAGCCCTACTGAAGCGTGCGAGTGCAGGAGTTTCTGCGCGTTCGACCTCGTTTCTGCTGGGTTCCAGCAGCTTCGCGCTTCTCTTTGCGGCGAAGCCGAGCGCTGAGCTGACGCCGCGCGATCCCCGTAGTGTCTTCGGTCGCACACCGTCATGGGCCAGGCGAGCAGTCGGGGATCGGCCTCAACGGCATTGATCTTCAATGAGTTGCCGGATCGTAACCGGAGGCGTGATCCTGGCAAGCTGCTGAAGAAGTCAGTAGGGCCACGAATCTATCGACTCTTGGGCCGTCGAACAACTCCCCCACCAAATGGCGGGGCTTGAAGTGATTGAGGTTCCCGGTAAAGCCAGGAGTGACGGCGGGGGGTCATCGCCATCCTGTAGAGGCTGTCGCACAGACTGCCGGGGTGAGGAGTTCAGGCGGAGTCTGTGGGCGACGACCGGATGTAACGAAGGGTTGGCGCGATGGCCGAGCGCTATCTGCGGTGTGAGCGTGAGCCGCCGTACTTGATGCCGGCCAGTCTGCGCGACTGGCTGCCCGAGGACCAGTTCGCCTAGTTCGTGCTGGAGGCGGTGGAGCTGTTTGAGCTGTCCGCCGTTCACGCCGGCTACCGCGATGACGGCTGGGGCCGTCGGGCCTCCGACCCCGCGATGATGCTGGCACTGCTGCTCTACGCCTATTGCGGGGGCGAACGTTCGAGCCTGCGGATCGAACGGCGTTGCCGGGAAGACATCGCCGTTCGCGTGCTGAGCGAGAACCAGCAGCCCGATCACGCGACGATCTGCCGCCTTCGTCAGCGCCACGAGCAGGCGCTGGCGGGACTGTTCGTCGAGATGTTGCGGCTCTGCGCCGAGGCGGGGCTGGTGCGGGCCGGGCTGCTGGCGCTGGACGGGACCAAGCTGCGCGCCAACGCGAGCCGCGAGCGCAATCGCACGCAGGCGCAACTGGAGGCCGAAGTCGAGCGCATGCTGGCCGAGGCGGAGCGGACGGACGCCGGGGGGTGCGTGACTACCGGGGCCACTACTAGGGTTACAACGTGCAGGCGGTGGCGACCCGCGAGATCGTGGCGGCCGAGCTGACCCGCGCGGCGACCGATGTGCAGGAACTGCAGCCGATGGTCGCAGCGACGAATCACAATCTGCAGGCGCTGGGTCAGGCGCCGATCGGGATCGTGCGGGCCGACGCCGGCTACTACTCCGACGCCAACGTCAGGGCGCTGGCCGCGGCTGGCTCCGAGCTGTTGATCGCCCGTCGCAACGACCGCAACCGGCGCGCCGCCGGGCCGGCCCCACGGGGGCGCATCCCGGCTGGGCTCTCTGTGCGCGAGCGGATGCGGCGCAAGCTGACGACCAAGCGCGGTCGCCAGCTCTACGAGCAGCGCCGTTGGATGATCGAGCCGGTCTTCGGCGACATCAAGGAGAACCGCGGCATCCGCCGCTTCCAGCGCCGCGGCTTCGAGGCCTGCGTCAGCGAGTGGAAGTTAATCGCCGCCACCCACAACCTGCGCAAGCTCTACCGCTGCCGGCAGCGCCCAGCCTCGCCCGGGCCGTCCGCTCGCCCCTCACCGAGGCGTCGCCCACGCTCTCGCCGCCTACGTCTGACCCAACTGGGCCAACATCGAATCGCCCATTCCCGATGCCGAAAGACATCTTGCATCGGACAACCCCGCGACCGCTGACCACCACAACAACTAACGCCAAACTCTATGCGACAGCCTCTGCAAGGTGGCAATTTCCCAAGAGAAAGTTCTCAGTACGGTCTCGGTAGGCCCACCAAACTGGACAAACTCAAGAAGCGTCGAGTTGACATTCGAGCTGAACCTGTGACCCGCGAACCACCGGGCATGACAACCGGCGAACGAGCAATTGTTTCGCGACGCCTTTCGGCCGCGTTTCGCACGTGGCATCGCTCAGTCCTGAGATGCGCGTCGTCGTAGACAACGTGTGGTTTCGTCGAGATCGGTTTGCGTCTTTGGGGTCGTCGCAACACCCGCGCATGAGTCACTGGACCAACGTTCGACTGCGTCGTCTGACGCCGCAGCGCGGAACACATGGGAGGTCTCCGTGGCTTGTGGTGGACAAATTGGACTGATTTGGGGGATATTGTCATTGCATTGCGGCGCAGCCGATGCACTCATCGCTTAGAAACTGATCGAGACAGCGCAGCTCCATAGTGGTAAATGTCCGGAGTGTTCGCTCCTCTCTCTGTAGCGATGTCTTCGTATGGAGCACCAATCAAGGACATTTCCTCGCTCCGTTGCAGGACGGCTCAAATCGGCAAGAGCGCAAGCGGTTGGGCCGCAACGGCCGGCAAGAGCTGACGGACATGTCGCCCTCGGTGACTGCCGACTCTGCTTTCTCGCTCTCAGAATTCGCGCAGGGGGAGAGCGGCCGTTGCAGTCCGCGGTGAAAGGTCTTCCCCGTCGTCCCGAGCGCGCCGAATCAGTCGGAAGTGCCGGGTAGCCTTCCCGAACGCAGCGTGGATCGCTGCCAGACCTTGTTGCGTGAGCAACACCGCGTGACCAGTCGCTACGGTGTCATCGAACGATCGCCCCGTATGCCCCCACGAACCATCTACCCACCAAACAGTCTCAACAGCCAGCTCGCCCGCGGCCGTGCGCCAGGTACCAGGTCGCGTTGCGTGAGGCGTCCAGCCGAGCGCCGTTGCGAAGTCAGGGCGAAATGCAAGCCAACGTGCTTGAAGTTGCTGGAAGGTGAATGCCGCATTCTCGAGTACGAGAGCATCGCCGACATAGATCGCCTGACAATCCACTGGAACCATCAGATCAGCTAAGACCATTGAAAACCGTTGCTCGAATAGCTCGTTTTCCAGCGGTTCGGCGATACCGATGGTCGTCCCACATAGGAACTCCTCTTCAAGAAAGCCCCAGTTCAACACGTCAAGCTGAGCCCTCGCGCCGATAAGCGTTCGTTGCTTCGTGTCACTCGCGCGAATGTAACCCTGCAGTCGGTCATCGAGCTCGGCCATCCAACGCTCACATGTCTGATCGTGGCCGGCAGTGGGCGGGTCCGGCATGTTTGTCGGGCGCCGTCCTGGAACGCGACCAAGGAGGTCAATATCCACCGTGCGGAGTATTCCATCGACCTCATCTGGTGCACCGTCGAACATGCCAGCATCGCGGAAATCGGCGAGGACACGTCCGAACGCTGCGCGGCGCGCGGCGACTTCGGGAAGCGGGTAGCGGTGCATCACGATGGATGCCTTCAGCGCAGATTGAATATCCGCATTGCGCGGAAGCTTCACGAGTTCCTCCCTCGCATAACGAGCGGCAACTCTAAGAATGGCCGCCTCGTCTATACGGAGGCCCTGGGCGATGATCCGATAAGTGGCTTCGTATGGATCATATAGAGAGAACGCGGAGTGGTCGGAATTTATGAATCCGTCAGGCAACGTGAGCCGATACGAGGCATCCAACACTCGATCGGCGCGAGGAGGCTGACCGGAGGCCAAGTCGCGCAACACCTGGCTTTGGTGTGCCGCTAGGGTTCGGTCCAGGAACTCCAAGCTTGATGGTACCGCGATCCCGTTACGCATCCTCGCAGCAGCGAGGCAGCGGCCAACCTTCTCAAGCAGATCGTCGCTCGCGTCGGGCCGCGCGAATCGAGCTAACGCTTGCGCGATGTTCTCGTCACCCCTCGCTAGCGCCCGGACGACAATAGTGTCGGTAGCATCAGAGACGATCCACGACGGATGCGAAAGATGGCCAACGACGAGCTCGGCCAGCGCCGCATTGGGAGTTGACTCCATGCAAGGGGCACGGCGGGCGACGCTCGGAGACTGCGACCACCACCTACAGCCATGGTCTATGAACGGGTCCTCCTCTCCGAGTTCGAGGGGCTCCGCGATTCCCTGAAGATACTCCCGCACCAGCGGCCAGCTAAGAACTGCGGTCAGGTCAGGGTCCAACGCAGCCACGATCTCTCGCAGATCAAAGATCAAGAGACCGCTCAGCCATCGAGTACCGGCGACTTGGCGAGCAAGGTGATTACATGCCTCAATGCGCGCTTGATCACCGCCCAGTCGGACGCGAATCGCACTGCTTCGCAGCCGGGTCCCGCCCATATACGTTGCCCAGGTATTCTCTTGGGCCGACCTAAAGGCATCAGTCGCGAGCGCGAGCGCAAGCTCACGTTCCCCGTTCCGCTCGGCGGCTTGGGCGAGGATTACCAGGACATCAAGCTCTCGTTGATCCTCACCGTGGAACAGCGGTGCGAGTCGGCGCACATCATCGGACGTGAGATGCCGTTGGTGGACCGCCCGCCGCCAAGGAAATCTTGATTCGCTCGCCTCCGCCCGTCTCATTCGGAGAATGTCGTCCACTGTCTTGATTTGTCCGACCGCGGTGCTGGCTGCGACGCGGCGGCCGTCGTCTAAGACCAACACGTTGTAGTCGTTATCGTCCTCAGTCTGGCCGCGGTTGGAGCCGAGGCCCAATCCTTGGCGCCACTCTGCCCGGGCAGTCGGCAGCGCGAAACGGTCCGTACGAGCTGCGATCGACTCAGCGAGTTCGACAGCTGCCGGCGAACCTTCAGCGCGGCTCCCCGCTGCGATTGTCGCGGCGGCCAGATCAGGGTAAGCATACCTTGCGCCAGCAGAGATCAAATCCGCTGCGATGTCCCCAGCGAGAGCAACGGTATTGCCGTCGCCTGAACCGACCTGCTCCACCAACGCCCGGACGATGCCTGCCAAAGCACCGAAGTGAGAGACCGTCCCACTCCGGACGAGGTACTCGAATGTGCGAACCGCCGCCAACGGATCGAGAGCCGACAGAGCGGCCGGCAGTTCGACAGCGGCTTGGCCTGGAGCTCCTTCGGTCATCGGGTCGGAGGCCGACAGGAGCTGCGCCAGCCAGGATCCATCCCCAATGAACTGATTGCCGCCGGGCTCGGCGACTGCGGCGGCGTACCAGCCAACCCATTCATCGAACTGGTGGTCCTTACGGAATCCGACCGCGAATGCCGCCCGTGGCAGATCGCGCGCCAACTCTGCGGCCCTCACGTAGTGACCGGCATCCGAATAATGGTGGATGAGATCCGCCATCTGCTCGACCTTCTGATGAACGTTCTCCTCGGCCGCGCTCGCCTCGTGAGCCACCAGCACATCATCCTCCCAACTTACCTCCGCGCCCGCCGCCTTCAGCGTTTGCAGGACATCAAGTAGTGGCGTCGCCAGCCAGCCGATGGGGTGCTCTCGGAATCGTCCGCAAAGTTCGTCACTGAGACGTTGCGGTAGTCCGTCGCCGTAGTTCGTCACAACGTCCGTGGCGGTCTCGAGGAGACTTGGCGCTCGTAGTGGGTTACCTCGCCGCGATATACCCGGTCTCGACCTGGCTGCGGGGACCACATCAATTGCTCGCAGCACGATCGACCACACGCGGCCAATGTTCTCCTTTTCTCCTCTTTGCGTTCCAGCGTCGATTCGAGCGAGTTCCCGGACGAGAACGTCCACTCGCTCGGAAAACTCGATCGCGTCAGTATCGCGATGCATCGGCGCGTCCTGAGGAATTCGATTTCCCGCGGGCGTCTCAGGTTCTGGGGAGATCGACGCGGGAACCTCCCCGTCGCAGGTCGCGAGACGGTGGCGAAGTCGCCAATATCGGAACTTCTCGTCCGCCGCCTCTTCGCGACGGTCAGTCGTGAGATCGGCCGCGGTGAGTGCCCGCTCGTGTTGGCTAAGGTCAAGCAGGCGTCCCGCCTGCTCGCTTAGGCCGCAGTCGGCAAGTAACTCCGCGGCGTTGAGCAGCGTGGATCGAAACGTCGACATCGAGTGGCCATCGGCCAGCAAGGAAGCGACGTTTCGTGCGACGACTTGTGCGTCCTGCCCGGCTTCGCACAAGGCAGTGGCTGCGCGGATACGCAAATCGACCATTGCCGCGACCCGCCGAGGTTGCCGCGCTCGATGTTCAGCTGACGGGCCTGCAGCGAGATCGGCACTGGATTCGAGAGTTGTCAACCGCCGGGCGAGAGCCTCATCCATCGCTTCGAGCCCAGGTCGATCTCCAAGGTCCAGAGTCGCGTCAATCAGCTCCCGCATCATCAGTTCATAGCGACTCCAAGCCTCATCCTCGTGTCGACGATGCACCCCGTGTCCGGCCGGTTCCTGCTTGTCAAGCAGATTTTCGATGCTCTTTATCACAGATGGGATCGGCCTAAACATGGCTGCGGAGCGCGTCCATGCCAGCGCCGCGTCATGCTCGTGTCCTGCGATCCTGAGGTCACTCGGCTCGTCAAGTCCTTGATGTTCATTTCCGTCGAACAGATACCGTCCAGCCGCGTTGCCTTCCCGACCCAGCATCCAAGCGAGGTTGTATCGATGCGCCAAGAGAACTGCGGGGTTCTTGCCCGAGCACCACTCGATTGCTTCGTCAACGAGACCGCCTTGGTAAAACGCTGCTGGCAAGTCGATGCTCTCCAGCACGGAGATTCGACTTTGAAGCTCGGCCAGTCCGAGCATCGCGCGCAACATTGAGATCACATCGGCCCGGTCAGCCGCAACCTGCAGGACCAGCTCGATGTCGTGTCGAATAAGCGACGGAGAGCGCAGGAGCTGGAACTGATAGCGCCAAGCAGCCTGGCTTGCTAAGGCGAGAACCTCGTCGTTCTGGTGGCCCAAGTACCGGTGGTACAGCTCCTCCCCTGCGAGACGCCAGTCTTCGGATCGAGCGCATTCCTCGGCGACTACCCGGTGCGCGGTCGCATCAGCGTCTGTCGCTGGAACGCCGTTTGGTCCGAGCGCAGTGAGCTCGGCGGCGAACTGCCGGAACGAGTCATGGAAGAACGTCCATTCGTCGTTGTTGACGTGGAACAGATGTTGGAAGTCGCGGATGAAGCGCTGTGTAGCCTCACGCCCCAAAGGCACATTCAGTAGGACGTTATCGAGCCACTTCGTCTTGAAGCCTATTCGCAACCGCGAGCATACGGCGAAGATGCGAACCAAGGCATCGTCGGGTTCTACTTCGTCCCAGATGGCCTGATAGGTTGCCGCTATGTCGCCGGTGTATTTGGGAGTTGATTCCAGAATCGCGCGAGCCGAATCGGTTCGAACACGGCGCAGCTTGTTGAGCAGATAGCTTAGCGACAGGGGATGGCCGGCAGTTCGCTCAACGATGAGTTGATGGACCTCCTCACCGAGCTCCGACACGCCTGGCACGCGCCGGCAGATTTCACGAACGGCAGGATGCAACAGTGGGTGCTGGGAGAGGTCGACTACTGCATCGTCGTCTTGCACATGTTGTCGCACGTCGGGCCTGAGGGGACTCAACCTGCGGGTTCCGACCACGAAAAGCACGCCCACAGGCAACTCGTCCGGCCGCGGAAGCTCAGACAACAACCCGTCGTTGCCCGCGTACTCCCGCTCGACGTGGTCGAGGCCGTCCACGACGATGATCGTGCGGTGCCCTGACTCGCCAAATTCCTGGCTTGCTGCATCGAACAGCTCAGCTCGCTGCCGACGCAGTTCGTTGGGGTCGTCGCTCGTGAGTTCGCGATCCTGTCCTTGGAGTCCGGATCTCTTGAGTTCGATGACAACGTCGTGAAGAAACGAGCGCCCAGTCAATCGCGTTCTTGCCGCATCCGTCTCAGGGACATACGCGTAGTAGCGGATCACTCGGTCTGACGTTCCGGACATTGATTGAGTCAGCAACGTCGACTTCCCAGTGCCCGGCGGACCGACGACTGCGATGTAGCCGCGGTCTCGGTATCTGATCAATTCGCTTAGTTCGTCGATTGCATGAGATAAAGGCGCATATGTAGCCAGGTTGACGGGGAAGTGGTGCGCGCTGTGCAACCTCGTACGGTGCTGCCAACCCATGAGGACAAGTAGCTGCTCGGTGTCGAGCTCAACAACGCCATCAACCTCGGATGCCAGTCGTAAGAGTCGGTCGGAGAGGGCTTTGAGGTTGGACCGTCGTGCTGGTGTCGATCTGTCAAGACCTGATCTGGCGTTCAAGTCAAAGTGAAGCGATCGAAGAAACGGGACGAACTCCTGCGCACTCACCCCACTTCGTTCTTGGAGCGACGCAAGGGCGGGTCCCCATCTCTCGTCGATCTGATCAATGGTTTGAGTTCCGATACGCAGCGGTTCTAAGGCCCTTGACACGAACGCTTTGAAGTGGTCGGGGACAGGGCGGTCGGGGTTGTCGGGGCCAACAACGTGATCGTGGACGGAGGCTGCCATGTCCGTAAAGAAGTGAACATGGGCCTGCTCGCCGGCGCCTCGAAAATTTCTCCACGCGTCGGCCAGGGCCCGAATCAAAGGCTGCGCATTGGAACCGCCCCGTGTCCTCTGGTCCCGAGTGATACCACGGAACGTGACGGTTTCTCCACCAGTCCTGAACTGGTATGCGTCAGTCCGTCCCTTGCGAACTAGAACCAGGTCGTCGACTTGCCCAGCATTCGGATCGGTCAGACGAATAGAAACGAGCTCGCCGTCTCGAATCGCGTCGTAAACGAGTCTCGCGATGTTGTCATATTGCCACTTGTACCCTGCCAAGGCAGCTTGCTCCCCGGCGGCCGGCGTTCGAGGCACTTTGATCCTCTCGCTGCCAACGTCTGACTCCAGATTAGCCTGCAGCTGCTGCGCCCGCTCTCTTCTAGCTCACCAGCTCGGGTTTGCCGAATGCGTTGCCGGGTTCACGTGCTTTGGGCCGGTACCAAGCTCGACCCATGCCGCCGAAGCGACGCATCAGCTCCACGTGGGAGACGGGCACTGGCAACGCGATGCCTGAGGAGCGCATCACCGAATGGGCCACGGGCCGAAAGTGGTCAGATGCAAGTTCGTCCACGAAGGCGACGAGGACGAGCGGACGTGCACCGCAGTCGTCAATCGGCCGATGCGTGCTGAAGCACCGCTAGCGCGGCGCGATTCGGTCGGCCATCGTCGAGGGCCGAATCGCGCGACGCTCCCGCACGAGGAGGAACGCGTGGTCACAGCCGTCGGAGCGGATGCCGCCTACAGCAACGGGCTGCATCAAACGCAGTCACCCTTGGAGGGGGAAGGTGCGCGAGGCGCGTTGGGGCGGGTCAAGCCGGGTCCGTTCCGAACTCTGCGCGCGACCCTGTCCGGCCAGCGCGGCGAGGAACTCGCGAACCAACTCGCAGTGGGCGCAGAAGTTGCGCAGCAAATCGCCGGTTCTGCCTCCGAGCACGTTGCGCCAGGAGAGTGGCACCCCAGGGTTGAGCAGGTCAGTGCTCCAGCGCTCGAGCGCCGCGCCCACCGAGGCGCGGTTGCATCGAGCGAGCAGAGCCAGTCCCTCGCCGTTCAAAGCAATCCTGTGATGGCCGTCGATTCGCGGTCCGGTCAGCAGTTCGCGCCGCTCCTGCGCGGCCGTGCGGCGAGAGATGCGGTGGCGCGCGACGCCGAAGAAGCGAGCAAGCTGGGCGGGTCTGAGCCGGGGCCAGTCACCGATCAAGTCGAGGGCGCTTCTCGGATGACGTGAACTCGGACTCCAGCATCTAGTCCTGTTCCCGAGTCCGCGTCAGCACGGCCAGCGCGCTAGGGAGAAGACGGCGGTGAGGCGCTGATCAAACAGCCCGCTTGCCCGGCGGACGAGCGTAGGTCAGAGTCGGTCGCAGGCTGAGCCTGGCGCTGCCCGATGGTGCACGCCAGACCTTCGCATCGGCCGACGACAATGCAGGCTCGTACAGCCGACCAATATGCACGGAGAACGCGGTGCGGCCCACTCTCTTGGACTCGAACCGCAGGGAGACTGAACAGTTCAGGTCACGCACCAGGTCCATCTCCCGATCTAGGCTTCCTCCGGTTCCCAAGGCATTCGGCTACCTAGGCGGTACGCCAAGGATCTTCCCCTCGGCCTCATTGCCGATTCCGTGCTTGATGGGAGCGAATTCGGTCTACGATCACAGAAAGGCACCTGCGACGCGAATGCACTTGCGGAGTCGGGTTGCTACAGAGTCACCTCCCGCGAGAAAGTTCGCAGTATGGTCTCGCTAGGTCCACCAAGCTCGACAAGATCGAGACCCTTTGAGTTGCGAATCACGTTGGTTCTGTGGAACCGACGCGCTAACCGACTGCGTAGCAAGACCGTGCCCACAGCTACGTCCAAGCCCGTTAAGGGACCGACTTGTCCGCAATCGATTGGGACGTTCTGTCCGCAAGATCTGGCGACACATTCTGCTGTGACTTAGGACCATCGCGTGGCCTTGCCGATCACACTGTCGGACGCCGGGGCGCATGTGGCGGCGGTCTCGGACTCGCGCATGGTCTCGTGGAACCTGGCGTGCCGGGACCGCTTGCTGATGCGCATCGTCGCCATCCTGGTGGCCTCACTGACCGGCAACCTGATGGGCGACCGGGTGCGGGACGCGCTCGACCCGCGCCTGCGCAGTCTGCGCTAGTTGCACAATCAGCTGAATCGACGTCATCGCCTCAGGTGGTCGAGATATCCCACGCGAGTGCAAGGGGCCGGATACGCGGCCGCTTGACATGCGGGGGGGACTCCGAACCACGAAACGCTGGTCCCTGCGAGAAGGGGTCGGCGACACAGGACGGAGTGCTCCGATGAGCGAACGAAACTACTGGCAACGGCTGCGGCGCAACAGGATGTCGCGGCGGTCGCTATTGCGGTCCTCGGCGCGGGCCGGTATCGGTGCGACTGGTTTGGCGCTGGTCGGCTGCGGCTGCGGCTGCGGCGGCGGCGGCGGCGATGACGATGACGCACAGCCAGCAGCGGCGCAGGCTCAGCAACAGCCGCAACAGGAACAGGCCATGCAGCAAGAGCAGGCCGAGCAGCAGGCCGAACAGCAGGCCATGCAGCAGGAGCAGCAGGAAGAGGCTGCGGTCGCCCAGGTGCAGCAGCAGAAAGATCAGCAGCAGGTGGGCCCCGCGGCCGGCGAGATTGGAACCGAGGCCACGCTGCGGATCGCCCAGGCGAAGATAACGGCGGCCTGGACCCGCAGCACTCAGGCAGCCAGACGAACTATTGGAACTCCCACGGCGTCTTCGAGCGGAGTATCAGCAACGACCCGGACACGGAGGCGATCATCGGGAACTTGGTCAGCTGGGAAAACCCGGACGACGTGACCTGGAACATGACCGTGAAAGACCTGGTCTTCTTCCACAACGCGCAGCAGCTGACGGCAAAGGATCTGGTCTTTACGCACGAGCGAGTGAGGAGCATCGCCGAGTATCACCAGGGCGGGGAGACATCGGATCACCCCGGCGGCTGGGCCAGCGCGCGCACGCCATTCGGCGCACGGCATTGGGTGAGCTACGAGCAGACCCACACGCTGCACTTTAAGTTCACGACCGACGGCCCGGATGCCACGATTCTGGGGTCGACCCTGACCATTCCGTACGTCATGTCGAAGGCGGACACGGTGGAACGGGGCGACGCGGCCGTGGACGCCGATCCGATGGGCAGCGGCTACCTACGTTTCGTCAGCCACACCGAGGACACCGACTTCGTCATGGGTCGCAATGACGACTACCACAACGAGTGGCGACGAACCCCGTCGGGCAATGCGTATACGGCAGCCTCGTACAAGCGACAGATCAACCTCGTCCGGCCGGAGCCGCTATCCCGCATCGCCGGCATCGAGGCGGGCGAGATCGACGTGGCGTACTTGCTGTCGGCGGACGTCGTGGCGCCGATCGCGGACGCCCCGAAGTTCAAGGTCGAGTGGGGATGGTCGTCCACGGCCACCACCAACATCCTGCCCAACCTGAACATCGCGGATTCTCCCTTCCACGATGAACGCGTGCGGAGGGCTCTGAACCACGCGGTCAACAAGCAGACGATCATCGACAACCTGCTGACCGGCGAGGAAGACGTCTCATATGGACTGTTCCCGGGCATGCTCGCGTCTCCAATCGAGGCGCTGAGAGCGATCGGCCCCTACGCCTACGACGCGGAACTGGCCAAGGCCCTGCTTGCCGAGGCAGGCTACGCGGACGGCTTTTCGACGACGTTGTACTACCCGCCGGACGGGGCAGGCCCGTCCGCGCCGATCGCGCTGGCCGCGCAGCAGGACTTCGCGGCCGTGGGCGTGAAAGTCGAGCTGCGGGGGCTCCCGACCGGTGAGTTCTTTGGCGTTGCCCGGAGCCTCGAGTCGCCGGGCCTGTTCCTCTTTCCCTTCGGACTGGGTGCGGAGCAGCAGGGCAATCTCGGCGCGCTTTACACCTCGGACGGCACATACGCGCTGGCGACGTACGACGACCTGGAGGACGCGTACCAAGCCCAGCTGCGGGGCGTGGACATCGACGAGCGGACGGCGGCGATGGAGGATCTCCTCGTCGGGCACTACGAGATGGCGGGGTTCATCTACCTGGTGGAGATGCGCGCGGCTCACGCGATGGCGGCCAATGGCCGCTCGGCGCCGCGCAGTTAGCCAACGAGACGGCGTTCAACCAGATCAACGTGCTGACGACGTAGGACGGCCAGGCGAACGCGCCGATCGGACGTAACCGCAGCTGCAGCAGCCTTGCGGCTGCTGCAGCGGTTGCGAGGTCGGGCATCTGGGCTGTCGTTGGACGGCGCGCAACGGGCATCCCGATGCAGTTCTGGAACTTCCTCGCCGTGCGCCTGCTGCAGGCGGTCATGGTCGTCGTCAGTCTCGTCTTCCTGGTTTCGCGGCTGGTGGGCAACCCAGAGCAGTTCCTCGCTGGGCCGGACGCGACGAGAGAGGACTTCGAGGGCATCAAGGAACGCTTCGGTCCGAACGATTCGATCGGCGTGCAATATCTGAACCTCCTGGGCGATCTGATCCAGGGCGACCTCGGACATTCATGGGTCGGTGGCGGCGTCTCGACGCTCGATTCGATCGGCGATCGGGCCTGGAACACGTTCAAGCTCGGCGTGGCGGCGCTCGCATTCGCGCTGGTGACGGCGGTCCCCCTGGGGGTGCTGGCGGGGCTGCGCCGCGGCCGTGTTTCGGACTGGCTGGCGCGCACGCTGGCTGTCGTGGGGCAGGCGGTGCCCGGCTTCTGGCTGGGCCTGATGATGATCTTCTTCTTCGCGGTCGACCTGCGCTGGTTTCCCACCGGTGGCGCGGAGGGCTGGCGTACCCTGGTGCTACCGGAGATCTCTTTGGGCATGCTGGAGATGGCCGCGATCATGCGCCTGACCCGCTCGGGGATGATCGAGGTGATGGACACCCACTTCATCCGCACGGCGCGGGCCAAGGGCCTGCCCGAGCGGACGGTGATTGTGCGCCATGGCTTGCGGCACGCCATGCTGCCTGTGGCCACCATCCTGGGTATCGGAATCGGCCGACTGATCGCCGGCTCGGTGATCATCGAGGTCGTCTTCGCCTGACCTGGCGTGGGACGGCTGATTATCGACTCGATCGTGCGCTCCGACTATCCCATGGTGCAGGCGTCGATCATCGTGTTGGCGGCGTCGATCTCGCTGGCCAACGTGTTCGTCGACGTCTCATACCGTTTCATTGATCCACGCATCCGGGCAGGATCGTTCTAATGGCGGGCGCCGCAACGGAGGCCCTCGCCCTGCCGGTCTTCGAACCGCGCCGGCATCGCAACTGGCGCCGCTACGCCGGCCTCTCTATTCCAGCCGCCATTGCGACGGTGTTCGTCGTCTGCGGGGCCTTTGCCGGACTGCTCTCCCCGGACGATCCCAACTTCATCAACCTCGGGGAGCGGCTGCAGCCGCCGGTTTTTGACGGCGGCACCGGGGATCACCCGCTAGGCACCGACGACTTGGGCCGAGACATCCTCAGCCGTATTTTGCACGGGGCCCAGATCTCGCTGATCGTCCTGCTGATCGTCGTGCCTGGGGCGGCCGTGATCGGGACGCTGATCGGGCTGGTCGCCGGCTGGAGCGGCGGCCTCGTTGGCAATCTACTGATGCGGCTGACGGACATTCAACTGGCGCTGCCGTCGATCCTCTTCGCGGTGCTGCTGGGCAGCATCTTCGGGCCCAGCCTGCGCAATGTGATCATCATCCTGCTGCTCTGGACCTGGTCGGCCTACGCGCGGCTGGTGCGGGCGGAGGCGATCTCGCTGCGCGAGCGTGACTTTGTGACTGCGTCCCGCTCGGTCGGCGCGAGCGGTGTCTGGATCATGCGCAAGCACATCCTGCCCAACCTGCTCAACACGGTCGTGATCATCATGACGCTGGAGGTCGCGATCGTGATCCTGGCCGAGGCGGCGCTGAGTTTCCTCGGGGGCGGTGTGCCGCCGGGCACGGCGTCCTGAGGCCGGATGATCACCGAGGCGCGCAGCTTCATGGTCCAGGCCTGGTGGATGATCTGGCTGCCCGGCATCGCGCTGATGGTCATGTCGTTCACAGGCAACCTGACGGGCGACTGGTCCGCGACGCGCTCGACCCGCGGCTGCGCAACCTGCGCTAGTTGCACAATCAGCTGAATCGACGTCATCGCCTCAGGTGGTCGAGCTATACCCCGCGAGTGCAAGGGGCCAGATATGCGGCCACTTGACATGTGGTGGTGGGGCAGACTCCGAGCCAGAAAACGCTGAGCCGCGCAAGAAGCGGTCGGCGATACCGGACGGAGTGCTCCCATGAGCGAACGAAATTACTGGCAACCGCTACGGCGCAACGAGATGTCGAGGCGGTCGCTGTTGCGGGCCTCGGCGCGGGCCGGCGTCGGTGCGACCGGGCTGGCGCTGGTCGGCTGCGGCGACGACGACGACGGTCAACAGACTGTCGCTCAGGCGCAGCAGCAAGAGCAGCAGGTCATGCAACAGCAGGCCGAGCAGCAGCCACAACAGCAGCAGGCCCAACAACAGCAGGCCGAGGCCGTTGGACAACAGGAACAGGGCACCGTGGCCGACGCGCTGGCCGAGGAGGCCGAATGTTCCGTGCCCTGGCCGCTCGACCAGGTCGATCTGGACGCCTCGATCGTCACCGCCCGCGCCGACGACGGCGGGGGCTTGGATCAGCAGCGGAACGGCAGCTTCACGAACTATCACTCGCACGCCGCCGTGTTCAACGCAGCCATGGAGGTGGATCCCCGCGATGCCAATCCGATCCCGTCGCTCGCCACGCCGGAGTGGATCGACCGCGTGACGGTCCGGGCGTCGGTTGTCCCGGCGCCGTTCCACGACGGCTCGATCCTCACCGCCCACGACATGGTCTTCAGCTACGACCGCATGGCCGGGAAGGCCGCGTACCACCAGGGCGGCGAGACGACCGATCACCCCGGCGGCTGGACCTCCGATGCGACGGCCAGGGGGTCCGCCAACTGGGTCAGGAACGAGGCGGTAGACGACCGTACCTGGGCGTTCGAACTCCCCGCGCCCGATGCAGGCTTTTTCACCGTCAACCCAATGGGTGTCCCTGCAGTGGCAATCATGTCGCAGGCGGACGTGGAGGGGCGCGGCGACCTTGCGGTGGACCAATCCCCGATGTGGACACCGGCCCCTACCGCTTTGTCAGCCACACGGACGACGAGAGCTTCGTCTACGAGCGCTTCGAGGACCACTTCCGTCCGGTCGACCACCCCGTCCGGGTGCCGCACTACGCCCACAACAAACGCCTGACGGCCCTGGTGCGGCCGGAGGTGCAGTCGCAGTTGGCCGGCATCGAGGCCGGCGAGATCGACATGTTGGTGTCGCTGGGCCCCGATGTCGTCAGGCCGTTCGTGGACGACCCCGACTTCACCGTTCAGTTCGTCCCGGCCGAAGCGTGGTCCACCAAGAACATCTATCCCAACCTGTGGGCCGAAACGATGGACGAGGGCAGCCATGAATTCTGGCTCGCTTGTGAAACCGCGCTGCGGCTGCGTCAGTGAGAGCGTCCGTCGCCGCCACATCGCGCGAGAAGTGAGGCTCGGCCAGTATCCGCGGCATCCATCACCACAATTGAACCGAGCAGCCAGCCATGGCCGATTACGAGAACCATCCTGCTCGACGTCGATGGCGCGGTCGCGACGATCACGCTGAACCGACCCGAGAAGCTCAATGCGATCAGCCCGGGCCTGCAGAGTGACCTCACCGACTGCCTCCGCGAGCTACGCCCCGGCGACGCGGTGCGCGTGATCCGGCTCAAGGCGGCCGGGCGCGCACTCTGCGCCGGCTACGACATCACGCCCGGAGCGCCGACTTGGCGCCCCAACCAACGCACCGGCGACACCGCGGCGGAGCTCGGCGAGTCGCGCATCGCGCTCGATCGCGAAAATTTGCGCGAAATCGTCGCTGGCTGGCTCTGGATGTGGAGCTACCGCAAGCCGATCGTCGCCCCGGTCCACGGCTACTGCCTCGCCGGTGGCGGAGACATCATCGGCGCCTGCGACATCGTCTTCGCCGCCAAGGACGCGCGCTTGGCATCCCGCCGGCCGCGCGCTTGGCATCCCGACCGCCGCCGGCTTCTGGCCGTTCAGGATCGGCATGCTCAAGAGCAAGGAGCTGCTCTTCACCGGCGACATGATCGAAGGGGTCGAGGCCGAAGAGATCGGGATGATCAATCATGCTGTCGACGAGGAACAGCTCGACCAGACTGTCGCCGACTACTGCAACCGCGTCGCTCAGGTCCCGCTCGACCTGCTGACGGTCCACAAGCACACGACGAACCGCTGGTTCGAGCTTGCGGGCCTGCGCACCGCGGCCTATGAGTCGGGCGACTTCGACGCGATCGCGCACGAATCCCCGACGAGGACGGAGTGGCACAAGATCGCCCAGGCGCAGGAGCTGAAGCAGGCCCTCGCCTGGCGCGACGGGCCCTTCGACGACGGCCGGGGCGCGAAACGCCCGCTTCGGACTAGTTGACGGGCCAGGCCGACACGCCGCGGTCCCCTTGCCAGAGGGAGTTCGCAGCGACGGGGATCGAAGGGGCGTCGGTCGCGATTCGGGGCCTGCATGATCAGCGAGGGCCATGAAGCTCAGGACCGAGTGGGCTGGCGGTCTCGATCTGCTTCCGACCTGGGCGCTCGATGGCCCTGTAACGACGCGTCCACACGATGGGTTCATCGTGTCCGCCCGTGCAATCACGGGTGATTGAGCCAGTGTGCCTCTCCGGCACCGCGTCTAGAAGGACGGCAGTTGCGGATCGAGTCCCAGCCTCACGCGGCCTGCGCCCTCTTGCAGCCCTCGCCATTTCTCGAGCGAAGCGCAGATCGCGTGGGCATCCCGCAGACCGGCTTCGACGGGGTTCGCACTCGCGTAGAAGGCGCTGCCCATGAGCAGCAGGAGGTCACTGAGCAGCGCTCGCGTCTGATCCATGACCCAGAGCGACGTGGCGTACATCCGCGCCTGCGCCGCTTGGCTCAGCTCGCCCGCCTGGGCGTCGGCCCAGACCGCCTCCGCCATCGCCTGGAGGCCCGCGCTGTAGACGTCGACGGCCGCGGTCGCTTCGCCCAAGCGCTGGTGAGAGCTAACCCGGTCGCGCGCGATGATCGAACCGGACGTTCGCGCGGCGAGGCGCGTGGCCGTCTCGTCAATCGCCCGACGCGTGATCCCCACGATCATGGCAGCAGACGCAGGCGGGCCCATGTGCGCGAGCACCGGGATCCGGAAGACTGGGCGATCGATGACCACGGCCGGCTTGATCAGTGACCGGGTGCGGCCTTCCGGGACGAAGGCATCCGTAACCGTTGCGGCGTCGCTGCCGGTCCCGCGCATGGCGCGGGCGGCTCCCCACGTGGATTCGACGGTGAAGTCCGAGGCGGGCAGGATGAACTGGCGTGTGTCCGGCATGCCGTCCAACTCCCGGACCGCCCCGTTCTCGTGGACGTCACCTTGAAAGAGCGCCCAGGGCGCGTCATTCACGCCGGTCATGAACGGGGCGCGTCCGCTTGCGCGATAGCCGCCCTCGACCGGCTCCCCATGGACGGTCGTGACACCGCCAAAGCCAAACGGGCCGGGCTCTGCGGCGAAGATCGGATCGCGGGCGTCGGCCTCCAGGTCCGCAGCCGCGGTGCACAGGGCGGCCGAGTTCGCGACGTGCCACGCCGCGCTGGGGTCCGAATAACCCAGCTCTTCGAAGACCGCGATCCCCTCGGGGAACGCCACCTCGGCGCCCCCGACGTCGCGCGGTGCGGTCATGGTGAAGAGACCCGCGTCGCGGAGTGCCTGCACCACCTCAGGCGCCATGCGGGAATGTTCGTCGGCCCACGCGCGGCTGGCGTCGATCGTGCCTCGCAGATCGCGGGCAGCCGCGACCAGCTCGGGGCTGTTCGCCACGATGGCCTCAAATCATTGCGGTGTCGGACTGCCAGCGAACTCCTCGCCGGGGCGGGAAGTCTAGTTGACTCACGCTCCGATTGTCGTCGCGACGAATATCCGCGCTGGGCCGCGGTCACGATGTCCGCATCGCGCCGGGAGCCTCGTCGCGCGGAGACGAGTGACATGCCGTTCGCGACGCACCGGGGAGAACAGATCCACTGTGAGGTCGGCGGCAGCGGCCCGGCGCTGATCTTCCAGCACGGGCTGCTGGGCCACGCGGCGAGCTGGGCGCGGCAAGGGTACGTGGAGGCGTTCGCCGACGGGTACCAGGTCGTCAGCGTGGACCCGCTCGGCCACGGCGAAAGTGACGGCCACTCTTTCGATGACATGCAGCAGTAGATCGCGCCGTCGACGTGCGTGCCGAGCGTGCCGATCCACACGATCCTGAAGCTGGCGCTCGCGTGGCTCGCTTCGCAGCCGGCGGTGGCTTCGGTCATTGCCGGCGCGACGAAACCGGCGCAGGTGCGGAGCAACGCCGCCGCCACGCTCTCCTGGCAACTGGACCGTGACGCGATGGCGGCGGTCGACCGCATCCTCGCGTCGATCTGCGGACACCGCGCACCCCTCCGTCTCCACTGACCATCCGGGGCCGGCCAGCCTGACAGCCACGATGGTCCGAGCGTGCCCGCCCTCCCGATCTGGACAGCAGGCCAGTACCGTCTGGAGAGGAGACGCGGGTGGACTACGGCATCGCCTTCCCCTCGTACATCGACGCCTGGCGCGACGTGGCCGCGGCCGAGGCGGCGGGCTTCACTCACGCCTGGTTCTTTGATTCCAACTGATCTACAGCGACGTCTACGCCACGATGGCGTTGGCGGCGCAGCACAGCAGCCGGATCACGCTGGGCACCCTCGTCGCCATCCCCAGTAATCGCATCCCCGCCGTGACCGCGTCCGCCGTCGCCACGATCAACTATCTGGCGCCCGGACGGGTCATCCTCGGCTTGGGCACGGGCAACACGGGCCGCAACACCATGGGCCTGCCCGCCGTGCCCATAGCGGAGTTCCGCGAGTACACGCAGCAAGTCCGCGGCCTGCTGCAAGGCGACGAAGTGCTCATCCGTGAGGGCGAACGCGAACGCTGGATCCGGCTGCTGCATCCAGATCGGGGCGGCTTGATCAACATCGACGACGCCATCCCCATCTACCTCGCCGCCAACGGGCCCAAAGCGCTGGCCGCGACGGGCGAAGTGGCCGACGGGTGGGTCAGGAACGCGCTCACCCCTCAGCTCGCCTCCGGCTTCGAAGCGATTCGGGCCGCCGCCGTCGCCGCCGGCCGCCCAACCGACAAGCCCTACACGGTCGGTCTGACCGGCGGTTGCGTGCTGCGCGACGGCGAGTCGCTCACGTCGACGCGCGTGATCGAACGGGTTGGTCCCGGCGTGCTCGGCGGCCTGCACGGCATCTGGGAGTCGCACTACGGCCCGGGGGCGAACATGGGGCTGCAAGACCCGGACGCCGCGGCCGCGTATCACCGCTACATCGACGAGACCACGGTCGGTGGCACGCTCACCGGCACGCCGGCGCAGATCATCGACCGGCTGGAGCAGATTGAGGCGGCCGGCATCGACAACATCGCCATCGCCTGCACGGATGCCGCCGGCGCCCGCGACCTGGTCGCCGACTTCGGACAAGAGGTCATCGCCAAACGGTCGCGCACCTAGCGGTGCCGGCGGCGTCCAGGGTCTGGAAGATCAGCAGCACAGCATGCCGGTCATCCGCGTAGAGCCGTCGCTGCAGCTCGTCGAGCTCATCGACTGAGGCCTCGAGTCGTCGCTCCAAGACACGCTTCGATGGCTTGCCCTTCGGCGGCCGCGTGGGAACGTCCGCAACACGGGAGCTGCCGTCGCCGAGCACGTGATACGGCCCGCACATGAACCCCGTCTCGCTGGCCACGGCCTGTGCGGCGACCTCCGGACCCCTCGCAAGTGCCTCGGACCACTCCGCTCGGCACGGGAACGGAGCGCACGGCATGGGCGCCGCGACGACGCCACGGCACAGCGCCGTCGTGGTCGTTGCCGGAGCCGGATGCGGCATCGGCCGCGCTACGGCGCTCAAGTTCTCGGAAAGCTGGTGCCCGTGTTAGCCTGCGCGACCCGAGGCCGGGACACTCGATGCCGTCTCGAAGACGGTACGACCCCTACGGAGTGGCTCACGTGCCGCCGTTGTCGATGTCCCGGATAGCTCCGCGGTGAATACGGAGATCATAATGGACATCGGCATCTTCACATGGACGAACGCTTCGATAGACCCGGCCGTATTGGCGAAGCGGGCCGAGGAGCTCGGTTTCGAGTCTTTCTGGGTGCCGGAACTTCCGATCATCCCCGTTGAGGCGAATAGGGATCATATCCCGCCAGACAGAATTGACGGGGTGGACACTAGCGCGGCGACGGACCCGTTTGTGGCCTTGGCCCGGGCGTCGGCAGTCACCACCAGGATCAAGCTGGGTACCGGGGTCTGCCTGGTGCCGGAACACAACCCACTGCTCCTGGCCAAGCAAGTGGCGAGCCTGGATCAGTTCTCGCGCGGCCGGTTCCTCTTCGGAATCGGCGCCGGCGGGCTCAAAGAGCAACAGGAGATCATGGGGGCCGACTTTGCCCACCGCTGGACCCAGACCCGAGACGCGGTGCTGGCGATGAAGCAACTGTGGACCCAGGAAGAGGCGGAATACCACGGAGCCTATTACGACTTCCCGCCGGTACGGTCGTTCCCGAAGCCGGCCCAACAACCACACCCGCCGATATTTCTGGGGGGCACGGCGAAGAATGTCTTCAAACGAGTCGTTGAATACGGGGACGGCTGGATGCCTGCCCGAGCTGCCTCAATCGTTTCGAAGGACCACCCGGACTTCGTTGACCGGGAGGAAATCGAACGAGGCCGGGAGAAACTGAACGATCTGGCTCAGGAAGCCGGCCGGGACCCCGCAACCATCCAGGTCTTAGCCTTCGGCGGTCCCGGCCAGTACCGGACCCGGGAAGCGCTCGACGCCCTGGAAGAGGCCGGGGCAGACCGGGCGACCATCTGGCTGAAAAGTGACAGTGAGAGCGGGGCCCTCGAGGAAATTGCGGAACTCGCCGACCGGGTAATGCAGTAGAACCTGCGCGGATTGGTTTAGCCCCCGGATACGGAGATCATAATGGACATCGGCATCTTCACATGGACGAAGGCTTCGATAGACCCGGCCGTGTTGGCGAAGCGGGCCGAGGAGCTCGGGTTCGAGTCTTTCTGGGTGCCGGAGCTTCCGATCATCCCCGTTGAGGCGAATACCGATCAATTCCCGTCAGACTCAATTGGCACGGTGGACGCTAGCTCGGCGACGGACCCGTTTGTGGCCTTGGCCCGGGCGTCGGCGGTCACCACCAGGATCAAGCTGGGTACCGGGGTCTGCCTGTTGCCGGAACACAACCCACTGCTCCTGGCCAAGGAAGTGGCGAGCCTGGATCAATTCTCGCGCGGTCGGTTCCTCTTCGGAATCGGCGCCGGCGGGCTCAAAGAGCAGCAGGAGATCATGGGGGCGGACTTTGCCCACCGCTGGACCCAGACCCGAGACGCGGTGCTGGCGATGAAGCAGTTGTGGACCCAGGAAGAGGCGGAGTACCACGGAGCCTATTACGACTTCCCGCCGGTACGGTCGTTCCCCAAGCCGGCCCAACAACCTCACCCGCCGATATTTCTGGGGGGCACGGCGAAGAATGTCCTCAAACGAGTCGTTGAATACGGGGATGGCTGGATGCCTGCCCGAGCTGCCTCAATCCTTTCGAAGGACCACGCAGACTTCGTTGACCGGGAGGAAATCGAACGAGGCCGGGCAGAACTGAACGATCTGGCTGAGGCAGCCGGCCGGGACCCCGCATCGATCCAGGTCTTAGCCTTCGGAGGTCCCGGCCAGTATCGGACCCGGGAAGCGATCGACGCCCTGGAAGCGGCCGGGGCAGACCGGGCGACCATCTGGCTGAAAAGTGACAGTGAGGGCGGGGCCCTCGAGGAAATTGCGGAGCTCGCCAGCCGGGTTTTGGTCTAGGAGACCGCGCCACTGCAACGACCTTGATCTGTGCTGTCGCGTCACCAAAGGATTCCCCGGCTTTACTTCCGAGAAGTAGAATGTTTTAGTCGGGCCCATCTCATATGAGGAACCGTCGGACAAATTGGAGGCCAAACCTTGAACGACGATGCGATCTCTGCTGCTGACTCCCACCCGCGGAAGCGAGTTCCCGTCGACGGAACTGAAATCTCCTACGTGGACGTGGGCGATGGGCCCCCCGTGGTGTTCTTGCACGGGAATCCGACGTCGTCCTACCTGTGGCGCAACATCATTCCCCATCTGTCCAACTCGGCCCGCTGCCTGGCCCCGGACCTCGTGGGGATGGGGGACTCGGGCAAAGCACCTGATGGCTCGTACCGCTTCGTCGATCACCGGCGTTACCTGGATGTCTGGTTCGAGTCCCTGGGCGTGGGCGACGATGTGACGTTGGTGGTGCACGATTGGGGTTCCGCTCTGGGGTTCCACTGGGCCTACCGGAACCAGGAACGGGTCAGAGGGTTGGCGTATATGGAAGCGATGGTGCGGCCGCTGACCTGGGACGCATGGCCGGCGAGCGCGCGAGAGCTGTTCCAGGGCCTGCGGTCGCCCGCCGGTGACGAGATGGTGCTCGAGAAGAACGCATTCGTGGAGTTCATCCTGCCCGCCGGCATGCTTCGAGATCCGAGCGATGAGGAGATGTCCGTCTACCGGCGTCCCTACACCGAGCCCGGTGAATCCCGCCGCCCGACTCTCACCTGGCCGAGGGAAATTCCCTTCGATGGAGAGCCCGCCGACGTAGCGGAAATCGTCGATGAGTACTCCCGGTGGCTGGCGGGGAGCAACGTGCCCAAGCTGTTCATCAACGGAGAGCCCGGATCGATTTTGACAGGTCCCCAACGGGAGTTCTGCCGTGCCTGGCCCAACCAGCAGGAAGTGACCGTTCCCGGATTGCATTACCTCCAGGAAGATTCTCCCGCCACGATTGGTCAGGCCATCGCCCAGTGGCACTCTTCTCTGCCGCTCGGCTGACGCGGATCCACGATCGGCGAATCCGGTTCGAGAGCTTCCTCGGCCACGATGTCGAGCCAGTCGTCGTTCATCGGCATGCGGCCTCCGAGTCAGGCTGGTAACCGCCGCGTCGGTCACGTGACGCTGCCCGGGTGCGCCCTACGAGGAACCCCTGCCTGACGACCATCGGCGCGAGCCACCCCGGACGGTGTCCAGTCTGCCGGAGTGGCCACGATTGCCGGCCGGCCTCAACGCGGCGCGAACCGAACAGCGAACGAATTTCCCCGCCCCCCCCCCCCCCGTAGCGTGGGTACCGTGCTTCCACTGCGCCGCGGACCGGAATCAGACGCCGCGCAAGCGGGGGTCTAGGACATCGCGAAGGGCGTCGCCCAGCAGGTTGAACGCCACCACCAGGAGCGTGATCGCACCACCGGCGAAGACGCTCTCCCACGGATGAATGTCCAGCGCCCCGCGTCCGGAGGACACCATCCTGCCCCAGGAGATCTCGCCGCGCGGCCCCGCGCCCAAGAACGAGACCGTCGCTTCGGCCAAGATGTAGGCCCCGATCCCAATCGAGAAGGTGATGATCAACACCGCACCGATGTTGGGCAGCACGTGCCGCAGCATGATGCGGAGATCGGAGGCGCCGATCACGCGGGCCGCCTGGACGTACTCCGATCCGCGCACGGCGAGCACCGCGGATCGGATCAGGCGCGCGGCGAAGGGGATCCCGCCGAAGCCGAGGGCGAACACGACGTTTCTCGTGGAAGGCTCCGAGATCTGCACGAGCAGCAGGATCAAGATCAGGAACGGGAACGCATAGATCGCGTCCATCGCGCGCTGGACGATCAGGTCGATCCAGCCCAGGTAGTAGGCGGAGATCACCCCGATGATGAGGCCGGCGGCGACGGCGATCAGCGAGGCGCCGAAGCCGATGATCAGCGCGAGCTTGGCGCCGTGGATCACGCGGGCGTAGATGTCGCGCCCGAACCTGTCGGTGCCGAACCAATGGTCGCCGCTCGGCGCTTGGAACTGCGCGACCACACGCGGTGAGCCGATGTCCGGATCATCGGCGAGCTCGGCGATCGTGGGGTCGGCCTTAAAGTCCCGATTCTCCGTATCAAAGATGAAGCTCGAGTCGTAGCGGCCCAGCGCTCCGGCGAACAGTGCCAGCGCGCTGAAGACGAGGACGATGACGAGGCCGAAGCCGCCGAGTCTCTTCTGGCGGAAGAAGCGCCCCAGGGCGCGGGATGCGCTCGTAACGCGCGTCAGCGGCGAGATGCGGTCCTCGAACGGCAGAGCGGAAGAGGCGTCGGGAGGTGTCACGCGAGTCTCACACGCGGATTGAGCAGCCCGTAGAGGAGGTCGACGAAGAGGTTGGTGAAGACCACGACGAAGGCCACGACCAAGACGAGGCCTTCGAGCAGCGGCGTGTCACGCAGCGTCATGGCCTGGAAGAGCAGCCGGCCCACACCGGGGACGTTGAACATCTGCTCGAGCACGATTTGGCTGCCGATGATCGTGGCCACCGTCAGGCCCATGACCGTCAGAACGGGCAGCCAGGCGTTGCGCAGCACGTGGCGCATGATGATCGTGCGCTCCGGCAGCCCCTTCGCGCGGGCCGTGACGACGAAGTCCTCGCGCAGCACTTCGAGCATCTGGGAACGCAGCAGCCGCATGGTCGTCGCGGTGCTCGCGATCCCGCCTGCGAACATGGGGATCAGATACCACTGGAGGGCCAGTTTCGGGTCCTCCCAAAGATGGGGCTGGCCGTCAACATCGATCTTGAAGAGGTCCCACTGCAAGACAAGGATGACGGCGATCGAGGCGGTCCAGAAGACCGGCGCGGCGAGGGCGAAGATCGCGCCGCCGCGTAGGAGATAGTCGGGTAACTGATCCTGCTTGACGGCGCTGATGATGCCGACCGGGATGGCGATCGTGAACCCGACCAGGACGATCAGGACGCCGAGTTCAATGGAGTAGGGCACGGCGCGGCCGAGCTCGCTCCAGACGGAGCGCTTGGAGCGGAACGACTCGCCGAGGTCGAACTGCACCAGATCCCAGAGGAACGTGCCGTACTGCTCGAACACGGGCTTGTCGAGCCCAAGGACCGCCTCGGCCCGTGCGATCGCCTCGGGTGTCACGCCGCCCAGGTTCGCGCCGGCGAACTGCTGGGCCGCGAAATTGCCGGGCAGGACGTGCACGGCGAAGAACACCAGCGTGGCCACGATCCAAAGGACGAAGATGTTCAGAATCGCGCGACGAACGATGTACTGCTGCACTGGTCCGTTGGCGGTTTCCTAGCGCAAGACGGGGAGAGGGGACGGGCGGAAGCCCATGGTTCGCGTCCCGGCCCCCAAGTGATCTCCTCGCGTGGCTCGTCGCCCTCTAGATCGGACGCGGCTCCGGCTCCGTGCGGCCTTCGATGCTCGGATCGTCCGGGTCGATCCACGAGTTGAGGGCCTGCAGGCTCTCCGACTCGAAGGTGTAGCCCTCGCTCTCCGACTTCAGCGCGGGGTGCAGGTAGTTCCACGCGACCGTCGGCTCGACGGCGTTGTAGATGATGTGACGACCGAACTGCCCGTTCTCGATGATGAAGTCCTGGACTTCACGCACCAGCCCGTTGGCGGCTTCGAAGTCGAATTCCTGGAACGCGGCGTCGAGCTTGGCATCGATCTCGTCTGGCTCGCTCACGCTGAAGTAGTTGCCCCCCGCGTCGGTCTTGAACGCTGCGGCCAAGTCCGCTCGTGCGTCCGGGACCGTAAGGTTTGGAATCCAGGAGAAGAACGTGGTGAACGTCTTGTCGAACCAAGAGGGGAAGATCTCACCATAGGTTTGGGTGACGCCTTGGAACTGGTCGGTGCCGAACGCCTGGTTGAACATCTGCGCGACGGCCTCCGTCGAGCCCGGCCGCGTGGCCTCATAGGCCGCTGAATTGACCCAGTCGATCTGGCCCACCTCCGCGCCGCCGGCCGCGCTCCAGAGTTCGTTGGCCTCTTGCAGGGCCGCATCGCGGTCGAGGCTATAGGCCGCGAAGGCGGTGAGCTCTTCCTGCGGAATCGCCCAGGCCTCCTGCACCCACGGCACGGGTCCGCTGACCTTCCCCAGCCCTTGCGCGAGTTGCTGGATGAGCTCACGCCGTGCGATGGCGAGGTCGATCGCCTTCACCATGCGCGGGTCGGTCCAGGGTTCGAGGATCGTATTGACGTAAGCGGCAATCGGGAAGGCGCTGCCCTTGTAGGTGAGGAAGGTCGAATCCGCGGCCCCGTCGTGGATCGACTGGAGCAGTTCCGAGCCCCCGGTCAGCAACGAGTCGACCTGCTTCTGCTCGAAGGCGATCCGGTAGGCCGTGGGATCCTCGAACGACTGGTTCCAGACCCAGTTGTGCGCCCGCGGGCCGGGGCTGTGGTAATCCGGGTTGCGAACGGCGGAGATGCTTTCGCCGGGCAGCCACTCGGTGAGGATGTAGGGCCCGGTCCCGATCACCTTGTCGGCGGAGACGTCGAGGGCCTCCGGTTCGATGCCAGTGAGGAGTTCGGGCTGGCCCATGAGGTTGAACTCGTTGGCGAGACCCTGGAGGAATGGTGCATTGGGGCTGACCAGGTTGAGCGTCATCGCGCCGGCATCGATGTCGATCGACGCAACGTTGCTCCAGTAGCCCATGCGGCTGAACGCGCCTTCCGAGCCGTCCTGCAACAAGCCGGCCTTCTGACGTTCGATGTTCCACGCGAGGTCTTCGGCGGTCAGCGGGCGCCCCGCGGTGGAGGCGGGATGGTCCGCGCCGGGCCCCTCGGCGTGCCAGTTCACGCCCTCGCGGAGCTGCAACACGACGGTCTGGCCGTCGGGCGCCTCCCATCCGGAGGCGAGATCACCGGTGAGTTCGCCCGAGTCCGGATTCGCGAATCGCAAGAGCTTCGATTGAATCCGGCCGAGCACCCGCAAGACCTCGCTGGACACGCTCTGGCTGGCGTCGGCGGAATCGAAGATGACGGCCGTAATATCCACGATCGTGCCGCCGTCGACGGGTGTCTTGTCGAAGCGGGAGACCGCGGCCTGCTCCTCGGCCTGTTCCTCCTCAGGCTCGGCCTGTTCGGCCTGTTCGGCCTGTTCGGCCTGTTCCTCTGCCTGCGCTTCGGCCTGCTCCTCCGTCTGGGCCCGCCCGGCCTGGGCCGGTTCCTCGGCCTGCTCTTCCGCCTGCGCCTGTTCCTCCGCCTGCTCGTCGGCTTGCTCCGTGGCGGCGGTGGGGGCGTCGTCGTCATCGTCGTCGCCGCAGCCCACCAGGGCCAGGCCGGCCACGCCCACGCCGGCGCGTCCGCTCGCCTGCAGCATCGTGCGGCGGGAGATCTTCCGGTCCCGCAGACTCGTCCAGTAGTTCCGCTCGTTCATTGGCTGCACTCCTAGCTCCTGCGTGCCTCCTGCGTGTGTCTGTCGAGACCCGTTCGGGCCGTCGCAGGCTACAGCGAACCGGGCAGATCGGTCAAAGAGCGTACTTGTTTGTTCATTGTTCGCTCGGGTCGACGTCACGAGCGCCAGCGCCGTCTGTGATTACCTGGTGCGGGTGGTCACCGAACAGGAGATCGTGAGAAGTCTGACCGATCCGAAGACCGGATGGCGCCCGGGAGATCGATGTCCAGCATCTCCTGCTCTTCGCTCGCCGCGAGGAGGTCGATTCGCGCGCGCAGCTGCGCCACGGGCACCCGGACGGATCGCCCGAGGCGCACGCTGGGGATCTCCCCGAGGCGGATCAGTTCGTAGCATCGAGCCCGCCCAATCCTCAGCGCGTCGGCCACCTCACTGACCGTCATCAGAATCTTCGTCTCGTCGGGCTCCCCGGGAGTCCGATCGCTTGCAGGAGCGAGCACGGATCCGACCACGGTGGCCAGACTCGTCCGAGGATCGGAGGCAAGTGAGTCCGCCGGGCTCGTGTTGTCCCGCGGTCTGAGCAGCTCCCGCACCACGAGGCGCAACCCCATTCGAGGGCGTCGATCCGCTGCTCCAACCTCTCCCCGTTCACCAGGCAGGCACTTTCATTCATCGGACACTAGTTCCTGTCTGAACTGGTGTCCTGAGTGGGGAATACGGTTGAGATATCCGGCGAGGTTGTCGAAGATCTGGTCGGCGGTCTTATGCCAGACGAAGGGGCGCGGGTGTTCGTTCCAGTCGTCGACCCAGCGTTCGACGGCGCGGGTCAGCTCAGCCACGCTGCGGTGGGCGCCGCGCCGTAGCCATTTGGTGGTCAGTTCCGCGAACCAGCGCTCGACCAGGTTCATCCAGGAGCTGTAGGTCGGCGTGAAGTGAAAGCTGAAGCGGGGATGGCGCTGGAGCCAGCGCTGGATCTCCGCGGTCCGGTGGGTGGCCACGTTGTCCAATACGACATGCACGGCGAGTTCGTCGGGCACCTGCTCGTCAATCAGGTCGAGGAAGCGCTGGAACTCGCGGGCCCGGTGTCGCGGGGTCAGGTCGGCGATCACGTGGCCCGAGGCGATATCGAGCGCGGCGTAGAGATTGGTGGCGCCGTGACGGACGTAGCCGTGGGTCTGGCGGCGGGGCACGCCCGGCAGCATCGGCCGCGTCGGCGCCGTGCGGTCGAGCGCCTGGATCTGGGTCTTCTCGTCCACGCACAGCACGACCGCCGCGTCGGGCGGGTTGAGATAGAGACCGGCCACGTCGCGCACTTTGTCGATGAACTGCGGGTCGGGCGACAGCTTGAACTGCTCCACGAGGTGCGGCTTGAGGCCGAAGGCGCGCCAGATCCTGGAGATCGCAGTCTGCGACATGCCCATCTCGGCGGCCATCGAACGGGTTGACCAGTGAGTCGCGTTGCGCGGTTGCTGTTCCAGCGTCTTGACGATCACCGCTTCCACCTGCTCGTCGCCAATCGTGCGGGGCGCGCCGGGACGCGGCTCATCGCTCAGCCCATCCAGCCGACGCTGGGCGAAGCGTCGCCGCCACTTGCCGACCGTGACCGGATGGCAACCGAGCGCCGCGCCGATCTCCGTGTTCGCCTGCCCGGCCGCCGCCGCGAGCACGATCCGGCAGCGCAGCGCCAAGGCCTGCGCCGTGGTCGGCCGGCGCGCCCAGCGCTCCAGCGTCTCTCGCTCTTCATCACTCAGCACGATCGCCACCGTCGGGCGGCCCAGTCGGGTACGCATCACGCTCCAGCGAAAGCCTCGGACCGCCCAACCCGGCTCGATCAACACCATACCCCTTTGCTCATCGCATTAGCGACTCGGGACACTAACTGCGGCTTGAAGAACTGCATGCCAGTGGCGGCAATCATCGCGATCGTGTTGACGTGGTTGGCCTCGACGCGAGTGATGATCTTCTACGTCTCGCCGGTGATCGTCTTGCTGACCGGCTTGATGGGCTGCACCATCTCGCGGAGGACGGACGCGAACACGGAGAGATACGCAAGCGTTCTCCGAGGCGGGATCGAGCGGAAGGGGCGTGGTTGCGATTCAAATCCGGGGGCGCAATACGTGATATGACTTTCTAAGGTCAGCGGAAGCACACCAAGACGAAGGTGCTGCGGTTCGACCAGCGCGAACGGTCCAGGCATCGAGGCGACTCGATCTATGACCTCGTTGTCCGGCAGCAGCGTGACCGACAACTCTTGGACCGCAAGGCCGAATGAACGCGCAATCAGCCGAACCAGCTGTGTGGTCAGACAGACCGTAGGCGTCTGCTCCGATCCGCCGACGCCTGCCCAGTCGCGAGCGAATCCTTGAAGGATGCGCACGGCATCGGGCCGGCATACCTCGAGCACATCGCGTCGTTGGTCAGCGATCGCAGCCCGGCGGGCCGTGACGACGCGTAGCGACGATGCGGGGCGTAGGCATGAGACCGCTCCTGGCGCTATCGAGTTGGGGGGATCGGCTCTGGACCGTTGCGTCTGACAATACTGTGTTCATCAAGACGCTCGTGGCGAAAAGGCGAGCTGCGTGGCTGATCGTGAGCGCCTCAGCGAACGTGCATCGGATAGGAGAACTTGAAATCGCGCAGATGCTGTCGAAGGCTAGCATCGGCTCAAACTAGAGGGAGTTCCCAAACGAAAGTTCGCAGTACGGTCTTGCTTGGCCCACCAACGCGTACCGAACTCATAACTCCGTCACGGAGGCCCACCTCAGCCGAGTCTGAGCGACCGATCGGGCTGTCCTCGGGCATCGGGATCGCGTAGCGGATCACGGCCCGGCCGGGTCGAACCGTGATCCGCTTGACGAACGTGCAAATGAACGCCTTGGTCTCGGTGATGTCGCTGGTCAGCAGCAACTCGCGCATCTCCGCGGCGAATGCGGCGATCAGATCGGTGCTGTCCAAGAGCTGACGCCGCGCTGCCAGCGCCTTGTGCGCTTCGGCGGCGGCAAGCTCCAGCTGTTCCTTGCGCTGCTTGTGCTCTCTGATCCGGTCAGCGGCGTCGGACACCTCAAGGCCGGTGGTTTCAATCGCCCGCCAGATGCGGTCCAGCATGCGTTTGACTTCAGCCAGTTCATGCTCGATCGCCTCCAGCTGCTCACGCCGCTCGTGAGCGAGACCGTCCATCTCCTCGTCAACGAGCCTGACAAGTTCGCGGCTGTTGCTCTCGGTGAGGATGTGCTGGCGCAGCTGGTCGATGATCAGCCGCTCAAACTCCCGCGCGTTGAGTCGGGGTGCCTGACAGGTCTCCGAACCCTTCTTGATCTTCGACTGGCAGACGTAATAGGAGTACTTGCTGCTCTTCGCCTCCGCCGCCGTCAGGCTCACATCGCACGGTTTGCAGCTGACCAGACCGGAGAGCAGGTAGCGGCTGGCGACGCGCCGCGGATGGGCGACGGCCGGCGCGCGCGAGCGCAACAGATGCCTGACCCGTCGATACTCATCGCGGCTGATGATGGCCGGGGAAGGCGTCCTCGACCCGCACGGGCGGTGCGCCGTCCTTGGCGTTCCGGCCCCGGACCAGGTCGCCGGAGTAGGCCTCGTTGGTCAGCAGCCGATGGACGGTGGTCTTGAGCCGGGGCTTGCCGTTGGTCGTGGGGATGCCCTCCGCGTTCAAGGTGCGGGTGATGTCGAGCACGCTCTGGCCCCCGAGCGCCAGGTCGAAGATGCGCCGCGCGACGGCATCGAACGGTGAGTTGAGTTCCAGCCTGGGCCGCTTCTTCGCCCCGTCCTGGACCTGGACCTTGCGGTAGCCGTAGGCGCCCAGGTCGCGACCCAGAACCCGCGCGAGGCTGCCTCGCGCGTACCGCGCGTCAGCTCCTGAGCGAGGTTCTCTGAGTAGAACTCAGCCACGCTCTCGATGATCGCTTCCATCAGCGTGTCGTCGGCGTGCTCAGTGATCGAGGTGACACGGATCCCGCGCCGGTGCAGTATCGACTTGAACGCGACGGCGTACTCGCGCTTACGAGTGAAACGAGAGGACTTCCGAACGAGGATTTCCTGAAACGGCGCGTGAGACTCAGAGGCTTCGTCCAACATCTTGAGGAACTGGGGCCGGTCGGCGATGCGGTCGCTCTCAGCCTCGTCGACGTACTCGCGGGCGACGACGTAGCCGTTGCGCTCGGCAAAGTCGCGCAGCGCCCGCAACTGCGCGGCGATGGACAGGTCCACATCCTGGCGGTCGCTGGAGACGCGCGCATAGAGCGCTGCCGGGACCGCGTCGAGTTGGTGATTCATTTGATTCATCCTTTTATCCCGCTGCTCTGTCTCGGTGCTTAGCGGGTCCGTCTTGATGCTTCGGACCTGTGCGCCTCGATCGCGCTTCGTTGTTCACCACAGAATGGATGCCCGGCGCCGCTCTGCTTCCGCCGGACTTCCCAGAGCGTCTGAGCAGCTTGAAGGAAATGACCGGCATGTCGTGGGAGCGGATGGCCGCCGCAATGGGCGTTGACTGTCGGCAGCTGCACCGCTGGCGACGAGGCGCCGTTCGAAACGGGGAGGGAATGCTCTCCCTCGTCAGACTGGCGACTCAAGTACCAAACGGTCTCCCGAAACTTCTCGATGATGAGCTGCTGGTGGTCTCCAGACGTAGAGCTTGCTGCTGAACGAGGCCTGCTCGCTGTCTTGTTGCCCTGCGCCGCGCAGCAATGCAGCCCGCATACTGCTCGGCCGGCGACCGATTCGATCTCTTCGAACTGTTCCCTGGCATGTGGCCGACGCTCGCATGTGGCGCGTGTCTGGCGAACGAGGCTCGAAAAAGACCACCTGATCGGCCGACGCCAAGATCCTTCGGAGTGGCGTTCACACTTGAACCGTTAACGAACTCGTGACTGTATCCACCACATGCACCCACTCTCGGCTCGAGGCGCGTTGCGGTCCGTGGGACAAGATACACAGTCGTGAATCAGTTGGAACCAGGCGTTCCCGGTGTGGTCACCACAGTCAATTGGTGGTTAGCGATCAGCGGCTCGCCGGGCGGCAGCCCCGGGCAGCCGGATGGGCGGCAGTGTCGTACGACGGACCTAGTCCAGCTCGAAATAGAGGTGGAGGTGCGTCTGGCAGCCGGGGTTAAAGGCAGCTCCGCACGCCGGGCAGGTGGACTCGCAGGCGAGATAGTCGCTCACGCTCAGGACCCCGCCGCAGACGCCGCAGAGGACGGCGCCCTGAGTGCGCTGGGCCAGTGGCCAGACCTGCGCGGGGTGATCCGCCAGCGCCGCGTGGCATTCGAAGCACGGGAACCAGGCGCCGCAGCACTTCATCCGCAGCGCGATCACATCCATGGGCCCTTGCCAGTGGGCGCACCGCGTCTGCGCGTCGACATCGATACCTTGCACCGCGTGACCGTGGACCTTGCGGAACTCTGGGGCAGCCTGACTGGTCATGTGGACCAGCCTAGCCCGGCGCGCCAGCTCCCAGGACCGGCCACGGAGGTGACCTGCGCGGGCAACTCCAACCGCGTCTTCAAGAACAACGACCACACGGCGTCGTGGCGGTGCAACACTCCGTCCGCCCAATAGGAATGGGGCATTGACTCATCCGCGGTTGGTCGGGGGGTGCGCGAATCTCACGCGATTCGCCGATCGCGTTCCGGCGGGGGTAGCGGACCGCAGTTCGCGTATGCGCGATCGACTATCGAACCGACCTCCGCCTCAGCCGCAAGATCCCGCCCGAGACCAATCCGGGGCACGGAAGCTCGGCGGGAGGTCGTGGTCGTCTATCTTCGTTGCGATCCCGATCGCACCCCAGGGGGTTCCATGGACTACGGCATCGCCTTCCCCTCGTACATCGATGCATGGCGCGACGCGGCCGCGGCTGAGGCGGCGAGCTTCAGCCACGCCTGGTTCTTTGATTCGCAACTGATCTACAGCGACGTCTACGCCACCATGGCGTTGGCGGCGGAGCACACCAGCCGGATCAAGCTGGGCACCCTGGTGGCGATCCCTAGCAACCGCATCCCCGCGGTGACCGCTTCCGCCATCGCCACGATCAACTATCTGGCGCCCGGACGAGTCATTCTGGGCTTGGGCACCGGCTACACCGGGCGCAACACGATGGGCCTGCCTGCGGTGCCGGCAGCGGAGTTCCGCGAGTACACGCAGCAAGTACGCGGCCTGCTGCAGGGCGACGAAGTGCTGATCCGGGAGGGCACGCGTGAGCGTTGGATTCGGCTGCTGCATCCGGATCGTGGCGGCTTCATCAACATCGAGGACGAAATCCCCATCTACCTCGCCGCGAGCGGGCCGAAGGCGCTCGCGGCGACGGGCGAGCTCGCCGACGGCTGGGTCACGGGCGCGCTCACACCCCAGCTCGCGATGGGCTTCGAGGCGATTCGCGCCGCCGCCGCCGCCGCCGGCCGGGCCACTGACAAGCCCTACACGGTCGGCTTGACCAGCGGCTGCGTGCTGCGCGACGGCGAGTCGCTTACTTCTCCGCGCGTGGTCGAGCGCGTCGGCCCTAACGCGCTGCCGGGTCTGCATGCGATGTGGGAGTCGCACTATGGCCCAGGGGCGAACCTGGGTATCAGGGACCCCGACGCCGCGGCGGCTTTCAATCGGTACATCGAGGAGTATGGCGACGCGCGCGGCAGCAAGCCCGATCGACGCTACCTGGATGTGCATACGGGGCACATGGTCTTTCTCAAGCCCGGCGAAGAACAGTTCATCAACGAGACCTCGATTGGCCAGACGCTGACCGGCACGCCCGCGCAGATCATCGAGCGGCTCGAGCAGATTGAGGCGGCCGGCATCGACAACATCGCCATTGCCTGCACGGATGCCGCCGGGGCACGCGACCTGATCGCCGACTTCGGCAGAGAGGTCATCGCCAAATGGTCCCCCGCCTAGCGTGTTAGAAGCCCTGGCCGGCGCCGGTTCGGCGCGTCAGGTCATCGAAGTCCAACACGAACGGAGCCTCGCCAGCGAGGACGTCGGGCGAAAAAAACGGCGTGGCGGCGACCCGAGGCGGTCGGGGGGATTAGAGCGGGTCGTCATCGTCGGGCCCGGATGCGAGTTCGTCGGGCGCGGCCTCGGCGTAGAGGGCGCGGACGACGTCGGCGGGGCGGGGGTTGTTGGGTGAGAGTTCGGCGGCGATCTTGGCGACGTCCTTGGCCTGGACATGGGGCGGGTACTCGGGCCCGGAGAGCTCGGCGAGCCGGGTCATGGCGGCCTGGTAGGTGAGGGGGATTCTCATGTCGGCTCCAATTCGGTCGGCGTCGAATGGAGTCGATGGCCTACGGACATGTGCTCTGTTCCACCCTTACCGTGTGGCCCGGATTACGTAGGCAGCCTCGACTTACAAGGAGCCCATGCCCAGGGGCCGATCCTGCACCAACTAACGCCACCCTCTCCGCTCCACCTCCGGGCTACACGACCGTGCGGTACAATCTGCGCACGCATCGCGAACCCCAGCGGCAGCCGACTTGAAGGAAGCAGCCATGACCTCACTGGGCACGCTGTCCCGGCTTGGGCTCATCCTGATCGCGTTGCTCGCGCTTGCCGCCGCCGTATCGCGTAGCGCTCTGGCCGACGGGCCGGAGTCTGAACCTGGTGATCTCGGGCTGACCCAAATCTCGGGAACTCTTCCTGAAAAAGAAACAGAAGGGTCTGCATTCATACAATGGGGAGGAGGAACCCTATATCAACTAACAGCGCGACTAGCTGTAAACGGATGCGATCTTAACTTACTATGGGTATGGGACTCTCAACAAGAAAGATATACAGCAGCATATACATTTGACGAGCCAAGTTTCTTAAACAACAACTTTAATAATTTATACAAAGATAATATACCTCCCTCAGTTATATGGGTAAAGTGTATTGATATGATTAACCATGTTTATGGGTATGGGTTGTTGACGGAAGAGGAGCAGAAATATGTTGATGGCCTAGTAGAACAAAGAGAGGATATTGATTTTGAAGAATGGTATGCTAGACCAGACGTTTCCCGCGAATTGTTAACTGACTGCGGAGATAATTGGAGCGGAGAGGCAAGGGAATATTTTCTACCCAACATTCCCATGCTCCAAGAAACTTGTTTATTGCGCGATACTGGACTTGTAGGATCTTATTCTCAAGGGCTTAGTAGATATAATAATGTATTTTATTATTCTACCGAATCATTTCTTGTCATTGGTCATTCAAATATTGGCGGGGTCGCTCTGACTGGGAGAGAATTTCATGAATTGTGTCATGCTAATCAAAGTTGGCAAGTTGTAAAAAACTTGCTTGGCTATGATTTCTCTAAACGAATTGAAGAAGAAAATTTATATAAACCAAGATCAGACTATATAGTTTACTCCCCTTATATGATAGAGCTTATTGACTTGGTTGGATTTTATAAAAACGAAAAAGGTGAATGGTTTTTACCTGGAGATAGCGCCTTTTCTACCTTAGATATTTATTATATCTCTGATCCAATTGAGCTATCCGCCGAGCTATGCGCTGGATACTTAATGACAAAGGCTCAAGTAGCCCAAAATTGGACCGATTACTACGAACCCTATCTTACCGACGAAGTAATTGACTGGCTTGAAAAATATGTATTCGTATTGCCAGAGTCAATGTTGGCAAGGTAAGGAAAAGTAAAAATGATTGTCTTGAAACACCCCGTGGGCTATTTAGCCCGCGGGGTGTTTGGTATACTAAACAATGTCGCGAATATCGCGCAAGGAGGGGTGCCAGAGCGGTTGAATGGGCTACTCTCGAAAAGTAGTAGGGTCTTTGCGGGCTCTCGTGGGTCCGAATCCCACCCCCTCCGTCGGTAATGATTGTGGACGAGGAGGAGGCTTGGCAGAGTTGGGCAGCGACCAGATGCGTGCATCGTGTCGAAGCGGGGCATGGCGGGGTCGTGGTGCCTTGCTGCGGCCTGGGCGCTCGTGTGAGCGCGTCAGAAGCCCTCGCCGGCGGCGGTTCGGCGCGTGAGGTCGTCGAAGTCCAACACGAGCGGAGCCTCGCGCGCGAGGACGTGCTCGACGCGGCTGCGGACGATCTCGTCCCAGGCGGGATGGGGCAGGATGTAGAAACGGTCGCTCTGAATGGCCTCGAAGACGATCTCGGCGATCTCCGCGGGCTGCTTGGCGTGTTGCAGCACCGAGTCGATGTTGGCTCGGGCGCCGGCGTTGGACTCCGGTAAGCCGCTCGCGAACTCCGCGGGGCGGTTGCGCTCGGCTTTGAAGATGCCCGTGTTGACGAACCCCGGGCAGAGCACCGACGCCCCGATCTTGGCGTCGCGCGCCTTGAGGTCGCGATACAGACCCTCGCTGAGCGCCAGGACGCCGTGCTTCGTCACGCCGTAGGCGCCCCCGCCTGGGATCAGCCCAGCGAGCGACGCCGTGTTCACGATATGACCTTCCTCGCCATGCTCCAGCATGTGCGGGATGAACACCTGCAGGCCGTAGAGCACGCCCCAGAAGTTCACGCCCACGAGCCAGTCCCAGTCGCGTTGCGGGATCTCCCAGACACCGCGCCGGCCAGCTGCCCCCGCGTCACCGCGACTGGTGACGCCCGCGTTGTTGCAGACGATGTGGACCTTGCCAAACTCATCAATCGCACGCCGGGCGAGTGTCTGCACGGAGTCACGCGACATCGTGTTGGTGACCACGCCAATGACCCGATGCTCCTCCTGCTCCAACTCCCGCACCGCCGTCTCGAGCGCCTCCTCTTCGATGTCGGCGAGCACAACGCGCATGCCCTCGCGGGCGAAGCGCTCCGCGAAGGCGCGGCCCATGCCGCTGGCGGCGCCCGTCACGACGGCGGTCTTGCCCTCGAACTCGCGCATGGCTGGCCTCCTCGTCTGCAGGGCGGAGTATACGCAGCGCCGCGGTCGTCCACCTGCACGATGCCCTCATCGTGCCGCCGTTGGTTACGCCCGTCACTACGATGAACCACTGCACGATCTGATCGGACAGTCCCTTGCTCGTCCCCGGCCTGTGGGCCGCCAAAACCTCATCCGCCCCATAGCCACTTGTTGCTGGGCGATCATACCGATCGGAGATCGTCGCGAACGCGACTCAGCTCGAGCCTGCGGCTCAAGCTGGTCGTCGCCTCGACCCCGCGCTAGCCCGAGGCCGGATCAACGCCCTCGTCCGTTGGTCACCTGCGATCGCCGGCGAGAATGGCGGCAATTCGGTTGTCCCTTCAGGCTGATCTGCCTGGGCGCGTCGATCGCGGGCGCTGCATCGCTCCTGCCGATTAGGCTCGGCGAACGACCGATTCCATCGCCGCGCGCTCCTCCGGTCTCGGCCGCTCGACGACGCGGCACTCGCGGTCGAGCAGCATCGTCCGGCGGCTGCGTGCGTCGAACTGGGGCCACTCCGCAAGTGCCCCACCGCTGGGGTCGCCCGTCCGCGCGAAGTTGAGGTACGCGTCCTGGATCAGCGCCTCGAACGCATCCGCCTGCGGTCCGGTCCCGGCCCAGTCCGCCGTTTGCGGCAGGTCGCGCGTTCCGAACACGAACGGCACGTCGAGTGCGTGACAGGCGCCCCACGCGCCCCCGTCTCGTGGCGACTGCCAGTCGAAGCGGTAGGCGAAGGCCGGTCCGTGCGCCGCATGCGCCTCCAGGAGGTGGTCCGCCGACACCCGGAAACCCTCCGTTTCCGCCGTCACCGCCACATCGGCCGGCGTCGCCCGGGCTCCCCGCGCCTCCAGCGCCTCCCGAATCACGCCGAAGGTCGTTCGCGCCCACTGCTCAGGATCCGCGAGTTCCTTGCCCTGCCGCGCGATCGCCGCGATCGCTTGCTCCGACGTCATCTCCCGTAAGCCGGGATTGCGCGCGAGCTGGCTCCGCTTCTCCTCCCCCGTGGTGCCGGCCATGACCGGAATCCCGGCCGCACTCCCATCCAACACCGCCTCCAGGGGATGGCGCGGCAGTAGGTTCCCGCCGACGACCGGACGCAGCGAGAACGCCAGCGGGCTCCCAGCCCCCGCCGCCGGGTCTCCCCGCACCTTGCGCAAGCGCTGATCGAGCGCTTGCTGCACCTCGAGGAATCGCTTCGCCGGCTCCGCTCGTAGCGCCGCCATCGATGCCTCCGCCACGCCGAACTCCCGCACGATCTCCCCCGCCGCCGCCTGCGCCTGCTCCACCCCGATCACTCCCTGCGTCGCCCCGCTCATCGCCACCGCCCGATGGAACAGCCCCGACGCGGAGGGAGTCCCGAGCAGCGCCGCCACCGCCCACCCTCCGGCCGATTCGCCGAAGATCGTGACGTTGTCCGGATCGCCTCCGAAGGACGCGATCTCGTCGCGCACCCAGCGCAGGGCCGCGACCTGGTCGGCCAGGCCGAAGTTCGAGCAGGCGTCGTCTCCCCCGGCGATCTCCGCCAGGTACAGAAAGCCGAGGATCCCCAGCCGATAGTTCATGGTCACGACGACGGCGTCGCCCCGCCGCGCCAGCGAAGCGCCGTCGTAGACCGGCTGCGAGCCGGCCCCCAGCGTGAGGCCGCCGCCGTGGATGAAGAACAGCACGGGCCGGCGCCCGTCGTCGAGCCCCGGCGTCCAAACATTCAGCGTCAGGCAGTCCTCCGAGACCGGCTCCGGTCCCATCGCCAGCGTCTGCTGCATGTGCGGGTTCAGCGCCTGGACAGAGACCGGCCCGAACTCGAACGCGTCGCGTGTGCCCGACCACGGCTCGGCGGCCTGCGGGGGCGCGAAGCGTAGTTCGCCGAGCGGCGGCTGTGCATATGGCACGCCCCGGAAGACGGACAGCCCAGCCTCGTCGCGTCCGATCAGCTCGCCCGCTGTGACTCGCACTGCCGCTGGCGCCACACGAGGCCTCTTCCCTTGCGCCGCGAGTATAGAACCAGCCGACGCTCGCTATTCCCTGGCCGCTCCGCCGGCCAGCTCCGACAAGTGCCGCTTCAGTTACCGCCGCTCCCCCCGGTTTGACGTCAGCTCCAGCGCTTCGCAATATCGCGGTTACTGTCAGCGGCGTCGTGGAGGTCAGGAGTTTGGGATTGGCCTCGCGGCGGGGTGGACTCCCGGGGCGTCGAACCCGGCGCCCCCGAGGACGGAAGATGCGCTGCTGTTGACGATCGGAGCCATCCGATACCATGTCCATCGCTTCCGGCGTGAGGAACTCCTCGCGCCGAAGCCGCTGGAGCCGCACGGCTCGTGGTCGGCCCACGGAGAGGGCATGACGTGATGGAATACCGGCGCCTTGGTAACTCGGATCTGCGGGTCTCGGTGGTGGGATTGGGTTGCACGGACTTCGGTGATCGCGTCTGGGAGGAGGGTGCACTTGACGAAGCGGCGAGCACGGCCGTCGTGCATGAAGCGCTCGATCAGGGCATCACGCTGTTCGACACCGCCGAGAGCTATGGCGCCGGCCGGTCCGAGGAGTACCTGGGTCGAGCGCTGGGCGCGCGCCGCTCGGATGTCATCATCGCGACGAAGTTCGGTCACTGGCTGGGCTTTGCGGAGCCGGGCATCGGTGGATCACGCGACTACATTCTCCAGGCGGTGGAAGGCAGCCTCCGGCGCCTGGGCACGGACTACATCGACCTCTATCAGATCCACTTGCCGGACCGCCATACACCGATCGAGGAGACGTTGGAAGCGCTCGACAGGCTTGTCCAACGCGGCGTCGTGCGCGCGATCGGATCATCGAACTTCAGCGGCGAGCAGATTGCCGCGGCGGCCCGAGTGTCGTCCGGGCGGAACTTCCAGCCCTTCGTGTCCGCCCAGAACGAATGGAGCCTGCTCCGCCGGGACGTCGAAGCCGACGTAGTGCCGAGCGCCGTGCGAACCGGCGTCAGCGTGATCCCGTACTTCCCGCTCGCGGCCGGCTTCCTCACCGGCAAGTATCAGCGCGGCATGACCATGCCGGCAAACGCGCGCCTGACGCACTACAAAGAGGATCAGGCAGCAGCGGCGCTCTCAGACGCTCGTTTCGACGCGCTGGAAGCGCTCAGCATGTTCGCGGAGCAGCGTGGCCACACGATCCTGGAGCTGGCGTTGGCTTGGCTCGCCTCGCAGCCGGCCGTGGCATCGGTCATCGCCGGCGCGACGTCGCCGGCGCAGGTTCGCAGCAACGCGGCAGCCACACTCTCGTGGCGACTGGACGGGGATGCGATGGCCGAAGTCGACCGGATCCTCGCCTCGATCTCCTGAACCTGGGGCCGCGAGCTCGTCCTTGGCGAGGCGCAGAACACCGCTCAACATCCTCAGGACGTGAGCGGCGTCACGGTTCAATCGCAGGGCGGGGATGTGTGCGAGCGCTGAAGCTTCCCACATCGTCTCGCCGTTGCGTCCAGGGCGCGGTCTGCTGCGTGCCTATTCCCTGACCGCGGTATCCGGATGGAACGCTGCCCACGCGAACCAGAGGTGCGTGCCGTGCACGATCGGCGTGAGCCGCGTCCCCGCCAACGGGCCGCTCAGCGCCTGGCCAAAGATGTTCCAGACCGACCCGCTGCGCCGATCTCGGAACATCAGCGGGTCGTCCGGATCGGGACTGAACTGCAGCCGCTCCCCGTCGACCTCCGGGTCGAAGACGGCGAACGCCCCCACGTCGCGGCTCTCATCGATCCGCGGCTGATCGAGCGCGGAGCGCGTCCCGGACGTCCAAAACACGACGATGTGTTGCCCTCCCACGACGTCCGCCACCACCCGACGCTCCATCAGCAGCGGCAACGGATAGGCGACTGCCTGCCCGTCGATGCGCACCCCCGCGACCCGTTCCGCGAACTGCAGCCGCGGGTCCAGCTCGCCTGCGAATAGGCGGCGGTAGTCGCCGCGGTCGTCCACGGCGTCGTAGGCCGTGTACGGTGTCCACCCGTAGGCGATGGGCGTGCCCGTGTCCCGCGACAGCACTAACGCGTTGGGGAATGCATCGCGTAGTTGACCGAACGAGACAATCGGGGCGGACAGCGGGGTCAGCGTCGCGCCCACCATGTCGCCGACCAGCGCCTTACCGCCGATCTGCTGCCAGAGCGACTCCGTCTCCAGGTCGTACATCACCAAATCGCTGTTGCGGAGGATGCCGGACCCGCCGAAGAGGAGCGTCCGCTCCCCGACCTGCCGCTCGAACGCAATGGCGGTGTTGCACAGGGGGCAGTACGTCATCAGCACCGGCACGCCGCCCACCACGTCATTGACGATCTCGTGCCATAGCAGGATCTCCAGCGGGTAGGCCCGCGCGTCAGCGTTGACCTCCAAGAGGATCATGGGCGAGCCGTCAACGTAGATGGTCTGCGCCTCCGTGAGCGTGATGTACTGCGGGTTGGTCAGCGGCACGATCTCGTCCCGCAGCAGCCGGGGGTTGAACTCATCAAAGCGCACGATGCGGATGCCGAAATTTGTGAGCCAGTCAAAGCCGAACAGCGCGGGGCGGGCGTCGTCGCGGATGATTCGTTCGCCGTCCGCGGTGCGCTCGGCGGCGTGCGGCAGGAACGGCTCCCGCTCCGGGATCTCGGACGCGAGCTCCGCGATCCGAGCGGCGGTCCGCGGTGCGCGCGACGCGTCGAAGATGCCGGTGTCGACCTCCTCGCTGTCGGTCGGGGCCTCCGCAGCTCCGCACGCCGCGCCCAGCAGGCCGAGCAACAACGCGACCGCGGCGGCGAGGATGGCCGTTCGCGCACCGCGACGCCTCACTGGCATGCTGAGGGTACGTTCGTTCGCCCGCGAGGGATTGGGCCCCGCAATCGAGAAGTAACGCAACGATAACGTATCCCTTGGTGCGCCGACGCGTGGCCCCGCTCGCTACTCGTACCAACCGTGAATGTTGAACCTGGCCGCCGTTTCGCTCTGACGCGCGGCAAGACCAGGGCCGCCTGCAAACCGGCCGGTCCGCCGCCAATCATCGCGATCTCTGTCCGGTCGCTGCCTGGGCGGCGGGCCGCGGTCGTCACGGCCGGGACCCGCCCGCGGGGCGCCACACGCCCCCGGCGGAGGGAGGAAGGGCCAGTCCGCTGCTGCCCGGCCTGGCCGGCGCCTGAGCAGTCCGGCCTGCTACCTCGACAATCGTGCCGCTGCCGACGCTGGGGGGCCGGGGATCGTCCGGTTCGTGGTGGGCGTCGAGCGCGTATTGGGCCAGGCCGACTGGCGTGGTCACCCCGGCGAAGCCGAGCGACTGATTGACGAAGGTGAGCGGCGTGTGGGTCATGTCCAGATCGCGCACCAGCTCAGGGAAGCTCTCCATGGCGTAGACGGAGGCTTCGACTCGGGCGGCGTACGACGCCAGCGTGTAAGCGACGATCGCAGCCTGCGTCGCGGGCGAGTGGCGCACCGAACCCACGACCCGCAGCTGAAGCGGCTCGTCGATCTCGTCGAGGATGCGCGCGACTTCCTCCGGCGGCTCGCGGGGCTCACGCGCGACCTGGAGCATGGCGTCGAGCAGGACCGGGAGGAAGTGCCCCAGGGGCAGGCCGTAGAGGTACAAGCGGCGGCCGCTTCCGCCGTTGACGACGATGCCCGGCACGCGATCGATATCGTATTCGGCGGCCAGCTCGGGGTCGTGGCCGAATTCGTGGACGCCCAACGAGACCAGGTCGCTGACGGCAGTCACCTCTTGCAGCAGTTCGAGCGTCGACCGGCAGTCGGGGCAAGGCGGCAAGACCGCCCGACCGGGAACGCTGAGCCGACTCGCGCTCGTCTGGAAATACTCGATCGTGACGGGTCTGGGCAGGCCCGCGAGCTGCTTCTCGAAGACATCGAGGACATTGGCTGGGAGCATGGCTCGCCCTCAGTCCAGCTGATGCGCTGCGGAGTGGCCGCACGCCACCGCGGCGGACGTCAGCACTTCACGACGGCCGGACCAGCGCTCAGACGAGGGCCTCGTAGGTCATCTTCATGAAGCGCCGGGTCAGGTCCGCCATGCCGCCGGGCCGGTTCCCGTAGAGGAAGACGTGGTTGAAGAAGAGGCCCACGAGGTCCTCGAGCGGGTCGACGAAGAACCAGGTGCCCGCCGCGCCACCCCAGCCATAGGTCCCGGCCGAGCCGGGGTAGAACGAGCGCGCCACCGACTTGCGGACCGCATAGCCGAGGCCGAAGCCGTAATTGGGGATCGGCAACAGATCGATCTCACGGTCTCCCAGGTGGTTGGTGGTCATCAACTCCACCGTCTTGCGGCCCAGGATCCGGACGCCGTCGAGCTCGCCACCGTTGAGCAACATCTGCGCGAAGCGGGTGTAGTCGGGCGCGCTAGAGAGCATGCCCCCGAATAGGCCGTTGCCGGAGCGCAGGTCTCTCGAACGCGAGCGCACCTTCTCAGCGGTCTCGGGGCGATCGCGAATCGCGAGCTTCCCCTCCGCATCCCAAGTGTGGTCGGTGACGAGCCGTCCTTCATCAGCGTCGTCGCAGTAGAAGCCCGAGTCGTCCATCCCAAGCGGATCGAAGACGCGCTCGCTGAAGAGTTCGTCGAGGTCCTTGCCGGTCAGGCGAGTGAGGAAGAGCGAGAGGACATCGAAATCCGAGCCGTAGTTCCACCTGTCGCCGGGATGGGCGTACAGGGGAAGGTCGGCCATCGCAAGGATCATCTCCTCATAGCTGCGCGGCGGATCGTTGACCCGTGCGTCCCCGGGCATGAACCCGCTGCCTTGGGAGGTTCGCTGGAGCAGCGGCCAGTAAGCCGCTGGAAGCCGACCGACCGCCGGCAGCCCCGATGTCATCGTCATCAGGTCCATGATCATGATCTCACGCCGCGCAGGCTCGACGTTCTGGGGCGGGAACGCACCCCGCACGCGATCGTGCGGCGGCGTCTCCGTCACCACCAGCCGGTTGGCGAACTCCGGAATCCAGCGCGAGATCGGGTCGTTGAGCGCGAAGGCGTCTTCCTCGAAGAGGCTCATCAGCACGACTGCCGTCACCGGCTTCGTCTGCGAGTACATACGGAAGAGGCTGTCCATGCCGAGTGGGGTCTCGCGCTCCATGTCGAGCGTGCCCGCTGCATGGGCATGGACGACCTGACCGTGGCGCAGGACGATCGTGATCGCGCCCGGCAGCTCTCGGGCCGCCACCGCCGCATCGATCGTGGCTTCGATGCGGGACAGACGATCGGCATCGAAGCCGACGGCCCCTGGCTCGGTCGTGGGCAGTCCGTCGAGTGAACTCACGGGCAACTCCTTGTCATCGGGAAGGGCAAGATCGCGACTCTTGTCGTCGCCGTTCGCGGCGCGGGCGCGCGCTCTACTCTCCCCCCGCCTCGCGGGGGGAGAGAGGGAGCGGATGCGATGACGTGTTCAGCAACCCGCTAGGCGGTCTTCAACTTCTGCACCGCGAAGAGTTGTTCGTTCCCCCGCGCCTGCACGGCGCCGGCGGGCCAGCGCACACCTGAACTAATGACCGACGCGGTCTGGATCTCCACCAAGGGGAGCATGTAATACCCCAGGGTATGTTCGATGAACAACTGGCTGATCAACTCGCTCCGCTTGACCGGGTCGAGCTCCAGCCTTTGGGCCCGCGCGAGCGCCGTGACCTCGTCGCTGCTCCCGAGGGTGTAGACGCCCTCCGGCAAGACGGAGATGTTGACGGTTGTTTGTATGTCCGTACGCTGGCCGTCGATGAACCACCAGATCCCGGGCGCCCCGTCGGTCTTGCCGCTTCCCGCCTGTCGAATGCCAGCGTTGGTGAAGTACTCCGAGGCGGGATACTCCTTGATCGTCAGCCGGATGCCGATCGCCCCGAGGTCCTGCTGGACCGCGAGCGCCATGTCTGGGATGCCCGGGGAGAAGCCGACGACGATGTGGAACGTGGTGTCGAAGCCGTCGGCGTAGCCCGCCTCGGCCATCAGCTCCCGGGCCCGCTCGGGATCGTGGGCGAACCTCAGGCCCGCGGCCGCGATCTCATCCTCCGTGGGATAGCCGAAGGCGGTGCGGCCCGTGAACAAGGGCTGTTTCTCTGTGCCCGTCAGCAGGCCGTCAATGATCGCCTGGCGGTTGACCGCAATGTTGGCCGCTTCCCGTACCCGAATGTCCAGGAACGGATTGGGCGAGCCGTCGTCCATCAGCGGGTTGTTCAGGTTGAACCTGGGCAGCATAGTGGTGGCGCCCTGGTAGTGGATTGTATACGCGGGGTCGTCAATGAACCCCTCCACGTCCTTGGTCGCCAAGCCGTAGACCATGTCCAGTTCTCCGGCCTGGAGCCCGGCGATCTGCGACAGCACCTCGGGCCGCACCAGCACCTTGAGGTCCTTGTGCAAGGGCACGTGCTTCACGTTGACCGGGTGGTCCAGCGGGTTGAGGTGGTCGTCGAAGCGGGTCATCACGAAGTCCGTGTCTTCGCCGTGGCTGACGAAGCGGTAGGGGCCCGTCCCCATCGGCTCCCGGTCCATCACCGCGTCGCCCACGCGCTCCACGTAGGCCCTGGAGAAGATCGCCCCCACCGTTGAGGCGTTCGGCATTTGGTTGGCGACCCAGGCGGCATCGGGCTCGTGCAGCACCACCTTCCAGGTCCGCTCATCGACCGCTTCGCTGCGGACCCAGTGCTGCGAGCCGAAGGAGGTGCGCGCGCTGGTCCAGCCGGCCGGGTGATCAGTCGTCTCGCCGCCCTGGTGGTACTCGGCGATGTTGCCCATCCGCTCGTACGTGAAGACCATGTCCTCCGCCGTGAGGATCGATCCATCGTGGAAGAGGGCAGGCTGGACGTCGGCCAGAATCGTCACATCGTCCGCGAACTCGAGCGCGACCATATGGGGGAGCACATCGTTGTTGTCCGGATGGAACGCGATCCCGGCGTCGTAGACGTTGCCGTGGGAGATGTAGTTGACGTGGCTACCCGAACGGATGGGGTCAAGCCCGCCCCCGTCGCGGGCGACCGCGGTCGTGATCGTGGCGTCCAGGTCCACGTCGGCAAAGGGGGCCGGAGCCACCGCCGCTTGCTCCGCCTGTTCGTCCGCCTGTTCTGCTTCGGTCTGCTCCTGCTGCGCGGCCTGTTGCGCCTGTTGCGCGGCCTGCTGCGCCTGTTGCGCGGCCTGCGGCGCCTGTTGCTGCTGGTCCTGCATGGCCTGCTGCTCGGCCTGCGCCTGTTGCTGCTGTTGCTCCTGTTGGACGGCCGCCGCCGCCTGGCCGTCGTCGTCGTCGTCACCACAGCCGACCAGCGCCAGACCCGCGGCGCCGACGCCGGCGCGGGCACTCGCCCGCAGCAGCGACCGCCGGGACATTCGATCCCGCCTGATCCGCGTCCAGTAGTTTCGCTCGTTCATGTCAATCCCCCAGTTGGACCTACGCGGCGCGATTGGGCGCTGCATCAGTCCAGACCGAAATATGTGCGAGTATCGCTTGCGCGTATATTTTTGTCAACGAACAGGAAATTTTAGCTTGCCCCACGAAGCCGGGGCGAGCCGGGCGCCGTCCATCGGGTGCGGTTTCAGCTGCGCTCTGGGCTCGCGCTCTAGTGTGTTGATTCCCGTGCTGCCACGCCTGCTGAGCCGACCCGCCACCGGATCAGGCGCGGCGGCATCGGAGGGCTGAACCGAGCCCGACCGCTGCGACTAGCATGCGGCGCATGGGTTCGGGTCGAAATGAGCCGGACTCGAGTCGGAGCGCACCGTGCAGTTTTGGAGCTACCTCGCCGCCCGCCTGTTCCAGGCGTTCGTCGTCGTGTTCATCGTGGCGAGCATCGTCTTCGTCGTCGCGCGCCTGGTGGGCAACCCGGAATCGTTCCTGCTGCCGTACGAGGCGACCGACTCGGAAATCGAGACGATCCGCGAGCATTTGGGCCTGAACGACTCGCTGATCGTGCAGTACGGCGACTTCCTCTGGGATCTCGCGCGACTGGACTTCGGGACGTCGTACCGCGGCGCGGGCACGTCGACGATTGCTGCCATCGGCGAACGCGCGGTGAACACGCTCAAGTTGACGGCCGCGGGGTTGATCTTCGCGGTCAGTCTGTCCATCCCCCTGGGCATCGTGGCGGCGCTGCACCGCGGCAAGTGGGATGACTGGCTGGCCCGCCTGCTCGCCGTGTTCGGGCAGGCGACGCCCAGCTTCTGGCTGGGCCTGATGGTGATCTTCTTTTTCGCCGTGAAACTGGGCTGGTTCCCCACCGGCGGGGCCGAGGGGATCAAGTCGCTGATCCTGCCGGCGGCGTCGTTGGGGCTACTCGAGATGGCGGCGCTCATGCGCTTGACCCGCTCCGGGATGATCGACGTGATGGGGGCTGACTTCATCGTGACTGCGCGGGCGAAAGGGCTGCGGGAGCGCACCGTCATCACCCGGCACGCGCTGCGCCATGCGCTGCTGCCGGTCGTGACGATTCTCGGTCTCGGGCTGGGGCGCCTGATCGCGGGCGCGATCATCATCGAGGTGGTGTTCGCCTGGCCGGGGATCGGGCGGCTGATCATCGATTCGATTGTGCAGTCCGACTACCCGATGGTGCAAACCGCGATCATCGTGCTGGCGGCCTCGATCGCACTGGCCAACGCGCTGGTCGACGTGTCTTACCGCCTCATCGATCCGCGGATCCGCGTGGGAGCCCTCTGATGACCGAACGCGCGCCCGCGCCCCTCGAGGTCGAGTTTTCCGAGCCGCGCGGCCCGATCCGCTGGCGACGTTGGCTGGGCCTGTCGCTGCCGCTGTTGATTGGGCTGGTCTTTGTCCTGTCGGGTGTGCTCGCGGATGTGCTCGCCCCGCACGATCCGAGCTTCGTCGATCTGTCCGCGCGTCTGGTGCCGCCTGTCTTTGATGGCGGCACCTGGGACCACCCCTTGGGGACGGACGATGTGGGCCGCGACATCCTCAGCCGGCTGATGCACGGGGCGCGGATCTCGCTGATCGTAGTGGCGATCGTGTTGCCGAGCGCGGCCTTGGTTGGGACCCTGGTGGGGATGACATCGGGCTGGATGGGGGGCCGCACGGGCCAGATCTTGATGCGAATCGTGGACGTACAGCTCGCGCTGCCAGCGATCCTCTTCGCGGTGCTGCTGGGCAGCATCTTCGGGCCGAGCCTGCGCAACGTGATCATCATCTTGCTGATCTGGACATGGTCCGGCTACGCCCGACTGGTTCGCGCGGAGGTCCTGTCCTTGCGGGAGCGCGACTTCACGACGGCGTCACGGGCGTTGGGGGCCGGCCAGTGGTGGATCATGCGCAAGCACCTGCTCCCCAACGTCGTGAACACGATCGTGATCATCATGACGTTGGAAATCGCGATCGTGATCCAGGTGGAGGCGGCCTTGAGCTTCCTGGGCGTGGGCGTGCCTGCCGGCACTGCCTCGTGGGGCCGCATGATCACAGAGGGCCGCGAGGTCATGCTCGTGGCGTGGTGGCCCATTTGGCTGCCGGGGCTGGCACTGCTGACGATCTCGCTGACGGGCAACCTGATGGGTGACTGGCTGCGCGACCGCCTCGATCCGCGCCTGAGGAACGTGCGCTGACGCCCAGCAGCCCAATCCCAGCCTGTGCTATAACCACAGGGACCCACCAAAGCAGTCCCCATGGCTGGCGGCGTCCTCGTCCAGCTCAGCGCCGGACAGTAGCCGCCCCGGAGCGCTCATGCCGCCCGACCCGCCCCTCCCGCTCGACGGGATCCGCGTCTGCGACTTCTCCTGGATCGTCGCCGGCCCCCAGGCCACCCGCATCCTCGCCGACCTCGGCGCCGATGTCGTCAAGGTCGAAAACGAGTCCCACCTCGACTCCATGCGCATCGGCCTCCAGCGGGACATGGATCGGCCCTCGCTCAACCGCTCCGGCTTCCACTCCAACTTCAGCCGCAACAAGCGCTCCATGACCGCAAACCTCTACCACCCCAAGGGCCGCGAAGCGGTCGAGCGCCTCCTCGCCGTCTCGGACGTCGTCATCGAGAACTACAGCGCTGGCGCCTTCGCCCGCATGGGCTTCCCCTGGGAGCACCTCCAGGAGATCAATCCGTCGCTGATCTACGTCTCCGTCTCCGGCTTCGGCCACGTCGGCCGCGACGCCTCCTATCGCACCTGGGGCCCCAGCGCCCAGGCCATCTCCGGCGCCACCGCCATGTCCGGCCTCCCGGACCAGCCCCCCGCCGGCTGGGGCTTCTCCTACCTCGACCACAGCGCCGGCTACTACGCCGCCATCGCCGTCCTCATGGCCCTCCACCACCGCGCCCGCACCGGCGAAGCCCAGCACGTCGACATGGCCCAGATCGAAGCCGGCATGGTCGTCAGCGCCGTCCCCATGCTCGACTACCAGGTCAACGGCCGCACCTACGAGCGCATCGGCAACCGCTCCCGCCAGCCCGCGACGGCCCCCCACAACACCTATCCCTGCGCCGGCGATGACCGCTGGATCGCGATCGCCGTCGACGATGACGCCCAATGGGCCGCGCTCCGCGACGTGCTCGGCCTCGACGCCCTCCGCGACGCCCCCCGCTTCGCGGACATGGCCGCCCGCAAGGCTCACGAAGACGCCCTCGACCAGGCCATCGCCGCCGTCACCAGCGAGCGCGACCCCTTCGACCTCATGCTCCAGCTCCAGGAGCGCGGCGTCCCCGCCGGCGTCTGCCAGCGCACTGACGACAAGCAAGAGCGCGACCCCCAACTCGCCGAGCGCGGCTTCTACCCCAGCGCCCCCCACCCCCAGCTCGGCGAGCACCGCTTCGAGGGCCTCCCCATGCAGTTCTCCCACGCGCGCTGGCGCATCGACCGTGGCGCCCCCGTCCTCGGCGAGCACAACCACGCCATCCTCACCGAGCTGCTCGGCTACGACGACGAGGAGCTCGCCACCATGCTCGCGGAGCTCGCCATCTGATGCCCCCCTCGAATACCGCCCCCCAGCCAGACCCACCCAGCCCCGGCGACGAGCGCCCCGGCCCGCTCGAAACCCTGCGCGTGCTCGAGATCGGCGACCGCGGCGAGATCGCCGGCAAGCTGCTCGCCGACGCCGGCGCCGATGTCATCCGCATCGAAGCGCCCGGCGGCGGCCGCAGCCGCCATGTCGGCCCCTTCGTCAACGACGACCCCGGTCAGCCCTCCCTCCTCCACGCCACCCGTAACACCAGCAAACGCGCCGTCACCCTCGACGTCACCCAGCCCGCCGGCCTCGAGATCTGGCAACGGCTGGTCGGCCGCGTCGACATCGTGATCGACGCCACCACTCCCAGCTTCCTCGACGCCCTCGGCGGCGGCTGGCAGTGGGCCGCAGCCCAGCCGGACCTGCACGCCTGCGTCTGGTGCAGCATCACCCCCTTCGGGCGCACCGGCCCGCGCCGCGACTGGGCCGCCAACGACCTCGTCCAGCTCGCCCTCGGCGGCCCGATGATGAGCAACGGCTACGACGACCACCAGCTCCCCCCGATCCGCCCCGACGGCGAGCACAGCATCGCGATCAGCAACGAATACGCCGTCGCCGGCCTCCTCGCCGCCCTCTGGATGCGCTATGCCGGCCACCGCGGCCAGCTAGTCGACGTCTCCATCCATGAGGCCGTCTCCGCCACCACCGAAGGCGCTTTTCCCAACTGGGAGTACTTCGGCCGCCTCGTCCAGCGCCAGACCGGTCGTCACGCCTCCCCCGACCTCTCCGCCCCCTGGCAATACCTCGCCGCCGACGGCCAGCACATCTGCCTCATCAGCGGTGGCCTGCCCCGCGGCGTCCCCGCCTGGTCCGGCCTGCTCGACTGGATGGACGAGCACGATGCCGCGGGCGACCTCCACGATCCCCAATGGCAGGAGCTCCTCTTCCGCGACCCCCGCTCCCACCCCGAAGCCCGCCTCCACGTCGCCGAGACGATCGGCGCCTTCGTCCAGCGCCTCCCGGCCGATGAGGTCTACCGCCGCAGCCAGTCCCTCCAGTTCGCCTGGGGCATCGTCCGCCGCCCTGAAGAGAACCTGGACGACCCGCACTGGGCCGACCGCGGCTTCTTCTGGGAAGGCGAATGCCCCGGCGTCGACCACCCCGTGCGCTACCCGGGCGCCCCCTACCGCTTCACCCGCTCGCCCGTCCGCCTCCGCCGCCGCCCGCCGCTGCTCGGCGAGCACAACCACGAGGTCTACGTCGGCGAGCTCGGCCTCACCACCGCCGAGCTCCGCGCCCACCTCGAAACGGGCGTCGTCTAGCCCTCGCCCCTCCGCTTCAGGGCTAGGCGGGTGGCAGCGCCGGCAACTCGCAGGAGAAGGCGAAGTCGATGGGGGCGTGGACCGGATGCGTCGATCCAGCCAGGCCGCCGCTGAAGACGGCGGAATACATGCCGCCGCCACCGGCGACGATCAGCACGATGTCTTCGGGGCCGCGCAGTGCGGGGAGGTCGCTGTCGCCCTCGCCGTCGCGCATGGCCCGCTTCGTGGCCCAGCCTCGCATCACTGATCGGGGCGTCACGGCCAGCTTCGCGAGGCGCTCACAGACGGCCTCGCGGCTGAGTCCGGCAGTGGCCAGGACACCGGCGTGGATGGGATTGAGGACGACGATCACGGGGCCATTGCCGATCTGCGTGTTGTTGGCCCCGGCAATGGCGATCGACCCGGCGACGACGCGGAGGATGCGTTCGTGGGCTTGGGGATCGTCGACGTCGGTCGTCATCATCACGGAGTGCGGTGAGTCGACGCCGACGAGGGTGACCGCGGACTGGTCGGCGCCGTAGCCGAAGGCCGTGTGCAGCGGCGGGAAGGGGCTTCCTTCCTCATCTTCGGCGAGGCAGCAGGTGAACTTGCCGGGCTGACCCAGGGCGGCCATGTCGCCGTGGCCCGGGCGGGCCCCGCCGATGTTCATCAGGCACAGGCGCAGGGCGCGGCCAATGCTTGCGTTCGCGCGATGCCCCGGGCCGAGCGCACCCCAGCCGGAGGCGATCGGACCGCAGACCTCCCGCGCGGGCCCGTTGACGATGATCACCGGTCCCATCCCGTGTGTCGTCGACTGCATGTTGTCGATGTCGAATTCCGGATCGCAGACTGCCCGCACGGCGGCCAGAACGACAGGGAGGTGCTCCGGGCGGCAACCGGCCATGACGGCGTTGATCGCGATCTTCTCGACCGTGGCCTGGCCGGCGCCGATCATGCCGACGATGACGTCCGGGTCGGTCTCTACGCCGGCGAGCAGGGCTTGCACTCGCTCTTCGGTGGGTATGACGACCGGCAGGCCGTCGGTCCACTCGCGCATATGGAAGACCTCAAGTGCCGCCGCCTCGTCCGGGGCCTGGTGACGCGTGGCGCGCAGGGTCACAGCTTGCGACCCTCGAGCAGCTCGATGATGCGGGGCGCGGCCTCGCGGGCGACGCGGGCGAGGTTCTCGTCGCCGGTCCCCGAGCAGGGGTGAGGCAGGACGTAGCGGGGTATAGCGGGCATGCCCTCGGCCTGGGCGATGAAGGCGGCCAGCTCGACGAACGCCTCGGTAACGATGGCGACGGCGGGGAGGCCGGCCCTGGCGAAGATCGTTCCGTCACGCACGGTGCCGGATGTGCATCCGCCTCAATGTCCCCAGGCAGCCAAGACGGCATCGCACTCTTCGGTGATGGCCTCGATCAGCTCGCCGGTCACGGGCGCGACGTTGGGCTTTTGGTAGCGGAGGAAGGTGGCCTGCGGCAACGCGGTCGCCAGTTCCGATTCCAAGTTGTCCATAAACTTGACGCCGTCGGGGAAGGCGTTCGCGATCAGGCCAATCCGGATCGGGCCGCTGGTGTCCGCGAAGAGTTCGTAGGCCTCAACGGGAACGCCACTTTCGGCAGTGGGATCGAGGAACGTGACAGGCATGGTGGGCCTCCTGAGAGGATACTAGGGGATCTCGCTCGGGGATTCCCGATGGATGCCGAGCACCGCGAGCTGGCGGCCGCCGCCAACGAAGCACGCGACGCAGGTGGAGAGATCGAGGATCTCGTCGTCATCGAACAGGGCCCGCAGGCCGACCCAGTAGTCATCGTCCATTGACGAGTGGTCGTAGCAGTACCGCTCCGCGAAGTCGATCGCGGCGCGCTCCCGAGCCGTGTACAGCGGGCTCTCGCGATAGTTCGAGACCTGCGCGTATACCTCTTCAGTCAGATCGTTCTGCATCGCCGATGCAGAGCGGGTGGCCAGTCAAACAGAGCATTGATTGATCTCCGCAATGCGCATGCGCACGACCTCCCGTTCGCGAACGGGCAGCTGGCTGTGCTCAAGCACCGCGCGCGAGAGCGCCGTCATGGCGGCCCCCAGTTCGGGGCGCGCCTGGAACAGACGGGTGCCTTCTGCGCCGTCACCGGGGGCGATGTCGATCCGTGCCATGTGTTGCTCCTTGTATTGCGGCGATGCTACCGGCGGCAACTAGCCGCCGCAACGCTCAGCCTTCCGCTACCCGCGCCACTGGCCTGCTCGCCGGGCCCCGTGTTGGCGCCCATGCCGCAGCATCAGGGCGCCGCGGCGCCAGACTAGCGTGCGCGAGTCCCGCCGTCGACGGGGTAAATGCCGCCCGTGATGTACGAGGCGTCTTCGCTGGCGAGGAAGGCCACCATCGCTGCGATCTCATCGGCTTCGCCGTAGCGTCCCATCGGCGTCGACGCGGCGAGATTCCTGTGTACGGCCTCCGGGTCATCCGGGTTCACGCCTCGCTCCATCGCACGCATCATGCGCGTCTCAATGGGACCGGGACAGACGGCATTGACGCGGATGCCGTCGCCGACCAGGGCAATGGCCGCGGACTTCGTCAAACTCACGACCGCACTCTTGGTGGCCCCGTATGCCGCCGCTTGGGAACTGGCTTGGAGCCCCGCGACCGAGGCCGTGTTGATGATCGCTCCGCCGCCTGTTCCCTGCATCACTCGTCCCACAGCCTGCAAGCCGAAAAAGACGCCCTTGACGTTGACAGCGAAGACCCGATCGAATTCGGCTTCCGGGTAATCCAGCAGCGGTCCAACCCAGCCCTCGATCCCCGCGTTGTTGAAGAACACATCGATCTGCCCGAATTGGTCGAGTGCCGCCTGGACATACCCGTCGACCTCGCTGGCGACGGTGACATCGGCTGGATGGGTCGCGATTTGGCCGCCGGCCCGGTGTACCGCTGCCACCGTCTCGTCCAGTTCAGAGTCCGGCAAATCAACGGCCAGGATGCGGGCGCCCTCTGATGCGAAGCGGACGGCCGTCGCCCGGCCGATGCCCCCGGCGGCCCCCGTAATCACGACGACCCTACCCTCGAATCGGTCTGCCATCGGCAATCCTCGCTCCTCGTTCAGGTGGCGGCGGAGCATACCAGCGGGCGCCAGGGTCAGTGCACGAGGAGGGGCGCTCAAGAGCTTGCGCAACAACCTCCGCCAGGGAAGCTCTGAAAGACTCTCCCCCCGCTCGGCGGGGGGAGATGTTGCGGAGTGACAGAGGGGGGCCGTCTCCGTACTGGCAGATGCGAATTCCCACCGGGATGCGCGCTGCAGCCCCCCTCTGCCCCCTGCCTGCGCAAGGGCAGGCTTCGGCATCTCCCCGTGCAAAGCGGGCGGAGCGCGGCGAGCGCCAACAGGCGGACTTTTCCAGCACACTGCTAGAGTTGCCGCAGAATTCTGGAGGCTCTGGCATGGCTGACATTCAGGTGGAGATGGGGATTGGGCCCCCGACGGGAGCGGCATTCCCGTCGTGGGAGCTTCGAGATCAGGCAGGGCAGGTGATCGATCTGATCGCGGATCGGGCTGGCCGGGGCGCGCTGGTCGTGTTCCATCGCAGTGCTGCCTGGTGACCGTTTTGTAAGACGCAGCTCGTGGAGCTGCAAAAAGTGGCGGCGGACCTGGAGTCCGAGGGGATCGCCCTGTATGCGATCAGCTACGACCCTCCGGACGTGCTTGCGGGTTTCGCCGAGCGGCATGGCATCACCTATCCCCTGCTCAGCGATGCGGGCAGCGGACTGATTCGCGAGCTGGGCATCCTCAACGAGGCGGCGGGTGGGCGCGTCGAGGGCATCCCGCATCCCGGCGTGTTCGTCCTCGACTCGGACGGCACGGTGGCCGCGAAACACTTCTACGAGAGCTACCGGGAGCGAGACACCGGCGCGGGACTCCTGCAACAGGTCCTCGGGATCGCCGCCACGCACGACGGGCCCCAGACGCAGGTGGCGTCCGATGTGGTCCAGCTCCAGGCCCAATTCGACGCATCCAGCTATACGTGGGGGCAGCGGCTCTGGCTGACCGTCAGTTTGACCATCGCTCCCGGCTACCACGTCAACGGGCGTCCCATCCCCGTCGGTTACGTGCCGCTGGACATCGAGATCGACCCCCCGGATCGGGTGACGGTCGGCGCCCCGCGCTGGCCGACGCCGAAGCCGTTCCACGTGGAGGGGCTCGACGAGCAGTTGCACGTGTACAGCGGCGAGATCCGCGTCTCCGTGCCGGTCACGTTCATGACCGTGGACGCCGGCGAATTGGTCGTGCGTGGACGCGTCACACTACAGGCCTGCACGGCCACGGAGTGCCTGTTGCCAGACTCGCTGAGCTTCGAGTTGCGGCTCCGCGAGGCACCCCTGGTCGAGCGCCCCGCGCCGCGCAATTAGCGGTGTCGCGTAGGCAGACGAATTCGCACACGATGGCGGGATCGTGGGGGAAAGGGGATCTGTTGTGGTCGGGCGGCAGAGGCTGCCGGCCGCGCCGTCGCTAAGAACCATCTGAACAAGTCGGATCCCCTCTCCCCCCGCTTTGCGGGGGGAGATGTCACGGAGTGACAGAGGGGGGCCCCGGCCCCGTCTGACCAGGTACCACCACACTGCTGAGCTTGGGACGCGGCCCCCCTCTGCCTTCGGCATCTCCCCCCGCTCTGCGGGGGGAGAGCAGAGAGCGCCAGCGCACCGATTTTTTCAGCAGCCTGCTGGGAACATGAGCGCCGCAGGCGGCGTACTAAACTGTGCACCCTGCACGCGCCGTGGCCGGAGAGGTGATCGCGGATGAGCCTGTCTATGCACCCACAGTTCCTCCAGACACATCAGCTCGATCCGGGCTGCGGTGGCTGCTTGAAGGCGTTTCCCCGGCCGTGTCGATGCGGAGGACAGATCCACGCGGAGGTCGGAGACAAGAGCGCGAGCGGAGATGTCTGGCTGAGGCGATGGTGCTCGCAATGTGGCGTCAATTGGGACTATCCGATTCCGAGTAAGCCTTAACAAACCAACTCGGCCAACCAAGTCAGCCAACCCAGCCTCGATTCGGCGACTCCGCTTCGGGCCGTCGGCCTCCCAGAGCCGCGGCCGGCCGACCGGTCAGGGCTCCGGATCGAAGTGGGGGTGAACCACAGCCTCATGCGGCCAAAGGAACTCGAATCCCGCCTTGAGGGCGTATTGGCGGTCAAGGTCCTCACGGTCGCCGATGTGCAGATACACGTCCGCCTCAAACTTGGCTTTCACGTCGGGCAACATGTGCTTCGAGACAACAAAGTCGACCTCGATTTCGTGCGCGGCCCAGAGGGCGCGTTGACCGCTCAGCGTGCGATCGGAACAGCTGCCGATCAGGAAGCCCTTTTCGCGTACCAGGCGGACCATGTCCATCGTCAAGACGCCCGGCGGATCGCCGACTTCTAACGTGCCGTCGATGTCGAAGCTGATCAGAACCACCACGGGCTACTCCTCGTCCTCGACCGTGACTAGTCGGGGCTGGCGCTCCACACGGTGTAGTTCCCCCCGAGCGGCATCGGCCCACCCGAGACCGCCACTTCCGGCTTGACGCCAGTGACCTGTCGCGCGCCGGCGCGGCCTTGCAGCTGTTGAATGCAGTCCGTGTGCATCCAGACCCGGCTGCGGCCACTGCCGACGTTGCCCCCGCTGGGCGAGACCGGGTTGGGCCCTTCGATGCTGATGTCGGTCTGGTAGAAGTCCAGTGCTTCCCCGAACTTGATCCCGCGATAGCCCAGCCCTTCCAGGTGGAACTGATGGAACAGCGAGAAGCCGTCGTACATGTTCTCGAAGGAGAGATCGTCCGCGCTGATCCCCGCGCCCTCGTAGATCTTCCGACCGGTGCGCGCGGTGTCGGCTTCCACCTCATCGAGCGTGGGAACCAGGCTGCGCGACCGGGTGTTACTGGACGCGTGATTGAGGATGTAGACCGGCTTCTGGTTCATGTCCGCCGCGCGCTCCGCCGTGGAAAAGAGGTAGGCGCCCGACATCATGATCGGAATGTCGTTGTCGAACAGGTTGGCCGGCTTCGCGATCCAGCGCGACGCGAGATAGTCCTCTGCTCCAAGTTCCTCGGGCCGGTGCTGCGCCCAGTAGCCCTCAGGGAACATCAGCCCGTTGCGCCGGGAATTCTCCATGAACGGCGCCATCATTTCGTGCGTCTTGCCGTACTTCCGGCAATACTCCGCGAATTGCAGGGCCGTGCTATACGAGGCGGGACCGCCCCATAGTTGGGTCATGGCGGCGGTGCCGGGCAGGGCCTCCCCGGCGTTGGCCCCACCCTGGTAGTAGCGGCCCTCGAAGTTGTGCCAGCTCTTGACCACGAGGCAGGTGTGGGTCAGACCGTCGCCCACGGCCTGAGCCGTCACATTCAGCGCGTTCGACATGCAGGTCGGGCCGTACATCGTGAACTGCACGTTGGTCAGCTCCGGCATGTTCGCCAGCAGCCACTCGGTACTGATCTTCGCGACGCCGTCTAGCGGGTCCTCCGTCTGCTGGAAGCTCTGGATCACGTCCATCGGAAGCGGCTTGCCCTCCTCCCAGAACGCGCCGGTCGTGGTGTGGGGGACGACCACCAGACCATCGATCTGCTCGGGCGCCACGCCGGCGTCGGCGATCGCCTGCCGCAGCGCCTGAATGCTGATCGCGCCGACGCACGTCTCGGCGCGGCCGTCCCAGCGCCGGTTGGTCGGCGCGTGGCCGACGCCGACGGCGGCGACCTGGCCGCGGTGCTCCCAAATACCAAGCCCTTCGTCGTTGCGGTACATCGCATCCGGTGCAGTTGGTGTCGTCATTACGCGTACTCCTTGCCCTTGGGCAGTCAGGTGGGCTGTCAGGTGGATCGGGATCAGCCAGCAATCACGCGCCACTCGGGCACGAGCTGGCCGTTCGCCGTGGGCTCGAAGATCACCTCGACGGCCCCGCCGACAGGCACGTCGTCCACCGGCGTGCCGGGCAGGTGCGAGAACATCTGGATCCCCGGGTCGTCCTCCAGCATGATCACGGCAACGTTGAAGGGCTGATTCTCTTGCAGCAGCCGCACGGGACAGTCATGCACGACGCCGTAGTTGTAGATCGTGCCACGCCCGCTCACGGGCTTCCACTCGAGCGGATCGGTGGCGCCGCACTCGCGGCAGGCTTCCGCCGGCGGATGCTGCAACCGATCGCAGGCGCGGCAGTTCTGGATCACGAGGCGCTCTTCGTTCGCCGCATCCCAGAACGGCTGACTGAAGCTGTCCGGCACGACGCCTTGCTTGGTCATCGGTTCCCCCTGTCGCCGCGCAGCGCTGCTCGACCGCCCGCGGCGTTGCTGCAGAATACAGGCAGCGGCGGAGCAGTGAGCGATCGGTCGCCTCGAAGACGGTCAAACGAGGCCTGCCGCAGTGGAATCGCCCGCCCGCAGCCCGGACTCCCAATCCTCCGCGGCTCGCGACAGTATCGCATGCGTTGGCGCAGCGTGAGGCAGCGTCACCGGAATATCGAGTCCGGACAGAGCAGTGCCTGCAGATCCGGCGTCGACTCACGCTAATGCGCTGGGCCGACCCCCACAGTCACCTGCCGTAACAGCTCCCCGTGTGAGACCTGTGCGTAATCTCCATTTCCCATCTCCCCCCGCGGAGCGGGGGGAGATGCCGTAGGCAGAGGGGGGCTTCGGGCGCGCCCTCACCAGATAGCGGAAGCTCCTCACCGTCACTTCGTGACACCGCCACCGGCAGGGAAGGTCGGAGCAGTGGGACTTACGCGCAGCTCCCCGTGGGAGCGGGAGCCCTTGGGCGGGCGGTTTTGCGAGGGTCTGTGGGGGGATGTTCGGGAGGGCGGGGGGTTAGCTGGGGACGGGCGCGGCGGGGTGGAGGAGGCCGGCTGATCGCAGGTCTGGCCAGAGGTCGGCTGGAATCGGGGTCTCAATCATGCGCGCGTTCTCTTCGACCTCGGCGACGCTGGCGGCGCCGGGGATGACGGCGGCGAAGGCGGGGTGGGCGAGGATGAACTGCAGGGCAGCGGCCTTGAGCGGCACCTCGTGGCGATCGCAGACGGCCTTGATGGCGCGGGCGCGGTCGAGCATGTCGGCTGGCGCGGCGCGGTAGTTGTAGCTGGCGTCGGCGTCAAGATCGGAGGCGAGGATGCCGCTGTTGTAGGGGCCGCCGCCGATCACGCTGATGCCGTTGGCCTCGCAATAGGGAAGGAACTCGTCGAGCGCGCCCTGTTCGAGCAGGGTGTAGCGGCCGGCGAGCAGGAAGCAATCGAGTGGCAGCTCGCGCGCGAAGCGCAGTTCGAGCTCCCATTGGTTCATGCCGGCGCCGATGGCGCGGACGAGGCCCTGCTCGCGCAGCTCGATGAGGGCGGGGAAGGCCTCGCGGAGGGCCTGGTCGGCGTGGTCGTCGGGATCGTGCACGAGCAGGATGTCGACGCGCTCGAGGCCGAGGCGCTGGAGGCTGGTCTCGAAGCTGCGCAGGACGCCATCGCGGGAGAAGTCGAAGTGCCAGGGCTCGGCGCCGCCGACGTCCTCCCGTAGGACGCGTCCGACCTTGGTCGAGAGCACGAAGCCGGAGCGTTCGAGGCCGGCGAGGGGCTCGCGGTAGCGGCGCTCGCTTTCGCCGACGCCGTACATGGGAGCGGTGTCGAAGTAGCGCACGCCGAGTTCGGCGGCGCGTTCGATCAGCGCTTCGGCTTCGGCGCGGGGCGCATCGCTGGCGAGAAAGACGCCACCGAGCCCGAGGCGGGTGACGTGCAGCGAGGTGCGCCCGATCTGGCGGATATCGGTTGCCTTCATGGCGCGAATGTTAGGCGTCGAGCGAGCGAACGCGCAACGCTGGCAGCGCTGCCCCGTCGTCGTCCATGAGCCCCAGCACAGCCGCGGCCACGGTCCGGTCATCGAACGTCAGCGTCACAACCGGCGGCGCGTTGTCAGTCACATGGTGTGCGGTCACGAATCGGCCATCGCCGACGTGAAACGCCGTGCCGACCGTGGCCGTGGTGTGGACCCGCCAGGTGGCGGCGAACAGGCGCTCGAAGTTGGGGATGCACGAGCCGTTGGCATCGCGCCGCTGCAGCGGGTGCACGGCTTCCGCGTCAGGTGGCGCAGTCCAAGTGATCTCGCTGATGTGCAGCCGCCGATCGGGTCGCAGACGGCTCCCGTCCACGAAGCGGGGTGTCGGGGCAGACCATCGCTTGACCAGTCGGCTGGAAGCAGAACTCCAGACGGCCGTCGGCCGGCTCGCGTACGCGGCCGCTGACGTCGACGCTGGCCTCCTCAGTGCTCTCCACGCCCGACGCTGCGCGTTGCGGCGGTTCCTTCGCCGACACCGACCCGACCAATGCCGCAGCGATCAGGGCCGGCAGCGTCATCCCGCATGCGCAAGTTCGGCTGTACACAGCAGCCTCCGCTCGCACGTTGTCAACGAACGCGCGCCGTCCCGCGCGCGCCCGCGCCCAGCCCAGCCACCCTGGCCGGACGTGGTCGTTCAGCCGCTCGAGCGAGAGTGGTGTCCCCACGGCACGCAGCGGAGCTCGGCGGAGCTGCCGAGATGTTGGCCTCCCGGCGGCGGTCAGCCAATCAGGAGCCGCGACGTCCGACCGGATCGCAGGTCATCTCAAACGATCGCGCGTCGCCGGGCGCGCTGCCGGAGCCGATCACGCCGCGCCGCCCGTCGTCCCCCGTGTAGCACGCCGCACGCTCAGTCGGCGGATGGTCGCCGTTGCTTGACCGCCTCGTAGCGCTCAGGGAGGGGTGAGTGACACCGTCAGGCGAAAGGCTCGTTGATGCGCCGGCGATGGGCCACCAAGCTGGACAGAATCAAGAAGCTTCGAGTTGACCTCCCCGCTGGATCTGGAGGACCGGAAGTCGGCCTGCCCTCGCGGCGCTTGAGCAACGCTCTCCGCGGGCAGCGATCGCCCGCCGGTTTCTGGAGCCGACTTCGCCGCTGCTCTGCGGCGACTATCGCGGGTCTCAGAATGGTCGAACTCCCAAACGCGGGTACAGTTGCCAAGAGGACCGGGGCGGCAAGTGACATGCGCCACATGTTCGTGTGCGGCATCGGTTAGCACCCTTTGGATGTTCGCCGCTAGTCCGCACGGTGCGTGTCGAGAATTCAGTGGGAGTGCGCGTAGATGCACGTGATCCTGGCCCTGACGACACTCCTGCTCCTCGGCGTCACGCCGACGGCTTACAGCCAGTACAGGGCAACGGTCGAGGTTCGCGTCTGGCAGGACGAGCGAGACGAGCGGAATCTCTATATCAGCGCACGGCCGGCGGGTGGCGCCTGGCTGACGCTGGGCACTGTGGCGCTGCCGCTGGACGACGGGTTTAGCTTTTCGGGGCGGTACCGCTACGGCGACATCGCGTTTGACGCTGCTGCGCAGGACGATGACGCCACAACCGTCGAGTTGCGAGTCTCGCAGGCGGTTGCCGATGGTCGGAGCATCTTCATCAGCGCTCGAGCCGAAGGGGAATCGTGGCTCAGGCTGGGGATGATCCCATTGGCCCTGGACGACGGGTTCAGTTCGACGGGTCGCTACCGCTACGGGAACATTGAGCTGTATGTCCCGCCGACGGACGATAGCGCGCTGGCGGACTGCTCGAATGGGACGGCCGTCGCCAATCCAGAGCGCAACACCGAACTCGTTCGCGACTGCGCCGTTCTGCTTCAGGAGCGAGACACCCTCAGCGGCGGCGCGGAGGAACTGAACTGGAGCGCCGAACGACCCATCGAAGAGTGGCTGGGGATCACGGTGAGCGGGCGGCCGCCGCGCGTCACCGAGATCTCCATCGAGTCCGCCCTGCGTGGACGGATTCCGCCGGGACTGGCCAGACTCGATCGCCTGCGGATACTGAAGTTCCGTCGCAACGAGCTAACGGGAGAGATCCCGCGAGAACTCGGTCTGCTCTCGGGTTTGAGCGTCATCCATATCACCGGTTCGAAGCTAACCGGCCGGATCCCAGCCGAGTTGGGCCAGATCACAAGACTGCGAGAGCTGTGGCTGCTCGAAAATCAGCTTGAAGGTGAGATCCCGGTGGAGATTGCTGCGCTGCCGTACCTCTGGTTTGTGGACTTCAGGGGTAATCAGCTCAGCGGAGAGATCCCGGCTGAGTTCGGTAGGGCCGGGCTGGGGATCCTGTATCTGGGAGGCAATCGCCTGAGCGGTGAGATCCCTCGCGAACTCGCCGCAGCCGTTTTCCTTCAGGCATTGATCCTCAGCGGCAACATGCTGACGGGCGAGATCCCGCCCGAGCTCGGTTCGCTCAAGGACCTGAACTTCCTGCGCTTGGGTGGCAACCGGCTGACAGGCCAGATCCCATCCGAGCTGGGCAACCTCACGAATCTGTGGGATTTGTCGGTGGACACCAATCAATTGACGGGACCGATCCCGCAAGAAGTCGCCGACTTGCCGAACCTGAACCATTTCGGATTCGTCAACAATCGATTGACCGGCTGCATTCCGACGGCGTTGTGGTCCAAGTTGTCGGTGCCCGTGAGGGACGACGGCACGCCGATCGGGACCATCGATTTGCCCTGGTGCGACGCCGTCCAGGTGCTCGTGTCGGCGCCCCCGCTCAATCCATTGCTGGTCGAAGCCTGCGCGAGCGGCCCCGCCCTGGCCGATTTCGAGCAGAGCCAAGAGCTGATCAACGACTGTGCCGCTCTGCTCGAGTCAAAGGAAATTCTGGCCGGCGATTCCGAGATCTTGAACTGGAGCGCCGCCACCCCGCTCGCGGATTGGATCGGTGTCGGGTTGGACGCATCGACAGGACGAGTTCGGGCTCTTGGACTTTCTGGTCAAGGGATCAGCGGCCGGATTCCGGCGGTCCTGGCAAACCTGACCAGCCTCGCGTGGCTGTCGCTGAGCGGCAACCGAATGACCGGCGAGATTCCCGCCGAACTCGGGCATCTCCGCAACCTCACCCATCTGATCCTGGATTCGAACCAGCTCAGCGGAGCGATCCCGGCGGAACTCGGCGCACTCACTGAACTTCGAGAGCTATGGCTGACCGATAACCGGCTGAGCGGGGCAATACCCGCCACGCTCGGTGCACTTGAGAACCTGCGTGAGCTGAGGCTGGCGAATAACCGGCTGAGCGGCGAGATTCCCGCGGACCTGGCGCGCCTCGACGGGGGCTGGCTGGATCTGAGCGGGAACCGGTTGACCGGCTCGATTCCGCACGAGTTCACGGAGATCTATGCGGTATGGGACTGGTATCTGTGGCTGGGCGGCAACCAATTCGATGGTTGCATGCCGATCGCGCTCAAGGACTCAGTGTTCGACCGCGAAGAGGCGGGGCTCCGCTACTGCGAGTGTCCGGCAACGTGGGATGACGGCTCCTCGATCGAATCGACTCTTTCGTTTGGCGAGGACGACATTCCGTATATGCCCCGCGATTCCACCGAGCGGTCGGGCGCCTACCGAGTCACGTTCCAGCTCGTGGTCGATCTTCCAGAGCAAGGGGAGTTCAGTCTCGGTGAGATGTACCGCGACGACAACGGGCAGATTCTCGTTCAGATCGTGGAAAAGAGAAGTGACTCTCACGTGGTGATCGATCCGTTCAAGGGTGACGAGTTCGCTCGCTCGGTCACCGAAGGTCCTCATGAATGCGAGGTCAGCGTCTCAGCATTGTTCGATCGCATCGTCGAGTCTGCGCGCGTGCAACCGCTCGACCTTCCGCTCGCAGGCAACGGCTTCCCCTGGATGTACATCCTTCAGCCTGTTGATGGTGGGAGGACTTACAACATCGGGTATTCGGACTACCTCATCGCGGACGTGCCGCGCGGAATGCGGCTGACGCTGGAACGGGCCGAGACGATCTGCGCAAGAGAAGGCGACTGCTACCGCAGCATTCTGCTGCGTGATGAGTCGAGCGGTTCGTTGATCGAGATTGACGCCGTCAGCGGAGCGGAACTGGGACGCGAGCTGATTAGAGACTCCCGCGGCCGAAACGTCCCACTCCTGCTCGATTCCGTTGCGGCCTCGATTCGTAGACAGGAACCGCCGCACCTGATCAGTTCGTGCGACTCGCCCGCGAGCGCCGCCGATTGCGCGGCATTGCTCGAAGCTGCTCAGGTGCTGGCTGTTGACGCCCGGCTGAACTGGAGCGCTGATCTCGCCTTGGGCCAGTGGGACGGAGTGACGGTCGATCCGTGGTCCGGTCGAGTCATCGCCGTCAACCTGTCGAGGCGAGCGTTGGGCGGCCGGATCCCGCTCGCCCTGAGCAGGCTGTTGGACCTGCAAGTGCTCGAGCTCAGCGGCAACGAACTGACCGGCCCCATCCCTCCGGAATTCGGCCGGCTCTCGGAGATCCGACACCTTGGTTTGAGCAGCAACCAGCTCAGCGGCGAGATCCCGGTGGAGTTGGCCGGGCTGAGCAAGCTGCAGACCATCGGGTTGTCGGGCAACGAATTGACCGGCGAGATCCCGACAGGGTTCGGGACGTTGCCGCGCCTGACCCTTCTGTATCTGGGCGGCAACAGACTCGAGGGGTGCATTCCGGGGGGGCTGGAGCGATTCAGCTTCGGTATCCGCGATTTCAGCAACCCGAAGCTCAGACACTGTGGCAACACCCGGTGATCGCCGAGTTCCCGACACGGTGGAGCGCAGGGAGCCTTCGTCTGGAACCGTGTCGGTGGCGAGCGTTGGCTGACGAGTGGACAGGCGCCGGAATATAGGTCAGTGCGAACTGAGTCACTGGGTTTTTCGACTCGGTTCGGCGTGGCGCACCGGCCGGTCATCACCGTGCGGGGACCTGCAACCGCGCTGCCTGCGCCGCTACGCGGCCCATGCTTCGGAAAGCACCTCGGCCTGCTGCAGAACTGTGATGGTCGCCTGCTCCTGTTGGTCGGGCGGGTAGCCGTGCTTGCGCAGGATCCGCTTCACCAGCACGCGCAGCTGTGCTCGCACGTTCTCCCTGAGCGTCCAATCGATCGTCACGTTGCGGCGAACCGTCTCGACGAGCTCGCGCGCGATCTCGCGGAGCGCCTCATCGCCCAGCACCTGGACCGCGCTGTTATTGGTCTCCAGCGCGTCGTAGAAGGCGAGTTCGTCGTCCGAGAGGCCCAAACTCTCGCCGCGCGCGTTCGCTGCGCGCATCTCCTGAGCGAGTTGAATCAGTTCTTCGATCACCTGCGCCGCCTCGATTGCACGATTCTGATAGCGGCGCAGCGACTGCTCCAACATCTCCGAAAACTTGCGCGCCTGAACGACGTTGCTGCGCCGAGTCGTGGACACCTCGCCCCTGAGCAGCTTCTGCAGTAGCTCAACCGCGAGGTTGCGGTGCGGCATCCCGCGGACCTCGGCGAGGAACTCGTCGGAGAGCACCGAGACATCCGGCTGCTCCAGCCCGGCCGCGGCGAAGATGTCGAGCACGCCCTCGGGCGCGACCGCGCGGGAGATGATCTGGCGCACCGCGTGGTCCAACTCCTCGTCGGCGCGCGCCTCGCCCGGCGCTCGCTTGGCCAACGCCGACCGGACAGCCTGGAAGAACGCCAGATCGTCGCGGATCCGGAGCGTCTGCTCGTGCGGCACGGCCAGGGCGAACGCCTGCGACAGCTCACGCACGGCGCCGATGCAGCGCTCCTTGCCGTTCTCCCGAGCCAGAATGTGGTCCTGAGCGGCGGGGAGCAATCCCAGGCGCTGCTGCGCTGAGCCGGTCGCCCACTTCGAGCGGTCGAAGCCGTGGAACAGACCGGCGCAGATCTCGTACTTCTCGATCATCACTGCCACAGCCTCATCCTGGTCGATCGCCGTCCTGCCGGTGCCACCGCTCTCGGTATAGACCGCGAGCGCTCGCTTCAGGTCGTGCGCGAGCCCGAGGTAGTCGACGACCAGACCGCCGGGCTTGTCCTTGAACACCCGGTTCACGCGCGCGATGGCCTGCATCAGACCGTGCCCGCGCATCGGCTTGTCGACGTACATGGTGTGCAGGCTGGGCGCGTCGAAGCCGGTCAGCCACATGTCGCGCACCAGGACGACGCGCATCGAATCGTCAGGGTTGCGGAAGCGGTTGGCGAGCGCTTCGCGCCGCGGCTTGTTGCGGATGTGCTGCTGCCAGTCCAGCGAATCCGACGCCGAGCCGGTCATCACGACCTTGATCGCTCCGCGCTCGTCATCATCATCGTGCCAGTCCGGCCGCAGGCGCACCAGCTCCCGATACAGGTCCACGCAGATGCGCCGGCTCATGCAGACGACCATCGCCTTGCCCTCAAGCGCCTCAAGGCGCGCCTCGTAGTGCGCAACGATGTCCTCCGCGACCAGCGTGATTCGCTGCTCGGCGCCGACGATCGCCTCGAGCTGGGCCCACTTGGTCTTCAGCTTCTCTTTCCGCTCAATCTCTTCCCCCTCAGTCACTTCCTCGAAGTCCAGATCAAGCGTGAGCGCTTCGTCTGCATCCAGCGCGAGCTGCGCCAGGCGGCTTTCGTAGTAGATCGGGACCGTCGCGCCATCGCGGACCGAGCGCTGGATGTCGTACACGCTGATGTAATCGCCGAAGACGGCCCGCGTGTTCGCGTCCTTGAGTTCGATCGGCGTGCCGGTGAAGCCGACGAACGACGCGCGCGGCAGCGCATCGCGCATGTGTCTGGCGAAGCCGTCGATGAAGTCGTACTGGCTGCGATGCGCCTCGTCGGCGATCACCACGATGTTGCGCCGGTCGGAGAGCATCGGATGCCGGTCGCCGGTCGCTTCGGGGAAAAACTTCTGGATCGTGGTGAAGACGACGCCGCCCGCGTTGACCGAGAGCTTGCTGCGCAGGTCAGTCCGACTCTCAGCCTGTGTCGGCGGCTGTCGCAGCAGGTCCTGGCAGCGCGAGAAGGTGCCGAAGAGCTGGTCGTCGAGGTCGTTGCGGTCGGTCAGCACGACGATGGTGGGGTTTTCCATCGCCGGTTCGCGGATGATCGCGCCGGCGTAGAAAGCCATCGTCAGGCTCTTGCCCGAGCCCTGCGTGTGCCAGACGACGCCGATTCGGCGGTCACCCGGCTCGCCGCCCGGCCTGCGTCCCGCCTCGTAGCGGCCCTGCTCGTCTTCGCCGACGCGCCGTCCGGTCTCCTGCGGCTCGACGGCGCGCAGCGTCTCCTCGACGGCGACGCGCACGGCGTGGAACTGGTGGTAGCCGCCCATCTTCTTGGCCGGCTCGGCGCCGCCGTCGTCATCGAAGACGATGAAGTCGCGGATCAGCCTGAGGAAGCGCGCCGACGCGCAGGCGCCCTCCAGCATCACCTGCAGCTCGGGCATGTGCGGGTCGGCCGGGGCCTCGCCGTGAATCGTGCGCCACGGCTTGAACCACTCCTTGCCCGCCGTCAGCGTGCCGATTCGAGCGTCCAGACCGTCCGACACCATCAGCATCTCGTTCATCGAGAACAACGTGGGCAGCTCCGACTTGTACGTCTGTAGCTGCTGCCACGCATCCCAGATGGTGGCGTCCTCGTCGGCCGGGTTCTTTAGCTCGATCACCCCGAGGGGCAGGCCGTTCACAAACAGCACAATGTCGGGCCGGCGCGTGTGCTTGTTCTCCGTCACGGTGAACTGGTTGACCGCGAGCCAGTCGTTGGCCGTGGGCTCGTCGAAGTCGACGACCCGTACCTGCGCCCCGCGGATGGCGCCCGCATCCGTGCGGTACTCGACCGTGATTCCCCAGACGAACATGCGGTGGAATTCGCGGTTGCGCGCCACGAGCGTGGAGCCCTCGGGATGGGACAGCTTGCGGAAGGCGCTATCGAGCGCGTCTGCGGGGAGGTCGGGATTGAGTTCGGCGAGGGCGTCGCGCAGGCGTTGTTCGAGGATGACCTCTGAGTAGTCGCGCTCAATGCCGGGGCCGTAGGCGGTCTGCCAGCCGAGGTTGGCGAGGTGATCGAGGGCGATCTGCTCGATGTCAGCTTCGGTGATGGTGGTCACAGTGCGCTCAGGCAACGATTACACACTTGCGATCACTCGAATGTGATTCTGCCCGCGACATCGCCCACGGTCCGGTGGTGCTGCTCTCGCTCCTCTTCCCTCGAGCGGCGTTTGCGTTCCAAGTCAGCCACGTAGATCCCGTAGTCCCGATTGGTGGCACTAACCACTGCCTGGAGAGTGTCGCGGTGTACTTTCTCCACTTCCTCAATCATCGTCCCTTCAAGCAGGACCTTACTTCCGCTAACGCGAGCGATGCCGGGGCGGTGCATTGGCGTCCACGTCGGCGGGCTATTCCAATTTCTGACAAAGAGTTGCGACCAAACGCTTGAGGGAGTTGCGGAAAGCCTGAGTGGGACAGTGTACAAGGCACTGCCAGGCCTGCCGTCGTTGGTGGGTTCCGTTACCTCGTCGACAATGACTCCAGTAATACGTATTTCTTCTGGGTCTGCTCCGCCCGCCTCTTCGCTCTCCTTGCGTCGGTCGGGTTCGGTGCCTCTCGCCGGTTCTGCATCTCTGGTCTGACGTTGTCCAAGAGGTGGCGCCGTTGAGCGCTCTCCTCGCAGCGTTAGGAGCAAATCATGGTATGCCCTTTGATCGTACGGATTCCCGCGAAGATCGATGTAGTACTTGCCTTCCACCCAGAAGGGGGCCGCTGTCTCCCAAGTTCCGCTCCTCAAGATCGGGATGAACTTGCGATGATTCTGCTCCCGTGAGACCTCTGCGGTCATAATGTCGCCCTCATACCCGACGCCACCGGCGCGAGAGTCCGACCGTTCCTTGTACTTACGCGTGCATATGATCGCGACAAAATCATGCTCGCGAACGCCACGCTCCATGAACGCTGTCAGTTGGTCACCTGGAGCGGTCTCCCACTGGTCAAGCTTGACGTCAATGCCGTCACGCCTTAGCCGGCGGGCCAGATCACGAACCCACGATTTGTGCTCCTCGTTGTCCCACGAGTAGGAAACGAAGGCTGTTGGGTTTTGCTTCGCTACGTCTGCCATCGGATCCTCTTCTAGCTGTAAAACATCAGTCGTGTTATCGGATTGGGGCTGAGCCTCAAAACGCCACGAGGATTCTGTGGCTGCTTGATTCATGCGCCGTTGATGGGATTCGCGTTCCTGCATCAACTTTCGTTGTTCCCGCGCTTCCCGCTTCCGCGCGGATTCGTCCGCACCGGCTTGGCGCTTCTGGTAGTCGCGAAGTGTTTTCGTCGCGTTCGCACGCTTCGTTGAGATGTCGGACTGCTTTTTCTTGGTTTCTGCAAGGCGTTTGGTCTCCCGTTCGTGTTCGCGTGCCTTGGAGTTGCGCGTGGAGATACTAGCGGCCTTATTCATGGCGGATTGCGCCTTGTTTATCTTGGCTACCGAATCGGCCTCTTGTTTGGCAAGTGTTCCTATAGTTTTGTCATGCCCCGCGATTTCCCTTTCAAGACGGCTAATGCGCGAATGATACTGTGAGTTCACCCATGTCCTCCGGACCTGTACGTATCGTTCCTGAACGCCCCCTCGATCAAGCGTGGCATCAGCGTATCACGCAGAACGCCAAGCGTGCGTGACTTATGGGTAGTGCAGATCATGCCGTCAATGCTCGGGCGGATGCTCGCGGAGAATGCCGCTGCCACCTCGTCGGGCGGCATCACAATCTGGTACTGCGCCATTCGTGTCCAGCTTGTGCGCGGCATTCGCGTGCCCGTTGATCCCGCGTCGGTGTAGTCGACGAACGCCGCACTGGCCATGTGGCCCAGGACGAATCCAAACCAGCCCGGCAACTTGGGAGCTGCCACCACGATGTCGGTGGAGCACACCCCGTCCAGCGGCGCGACGCCAACTTTGTGGAAATAGGGGCGGAGCTTGCCGAATAGGAGTTCCCCACGTTTGAAGGCGAACTTGCCGCTTTCGATTCCCTCTGCGACGGCCCATTGATTGAGGGCGATGCTCCGTTGCGGCATATGCGCCAGAGCGATGTATGGCGTTGCAGGATCAACGTCTCTCGGTTTCGCCGTGCGCCTTCGCTCCGTCGCCACATCGCCCAGTGACCCTAGCTCCCAGCCCGACGGGATCTCGCCCAACTCCGACTCTTGGAACGAGTGGGGGAAGAGCGCGTCTAGGTTCGGCGGGAGGCCGCTTGACCGTCCCTCGGCCTTGGCGTGGACGGGGTCGAAGTCGACGAACCAGGACTTGAAGAGGGCTTGGGCCATGGCTTCGAGGGTCTGGCTCATGCGTCGGTTGAGCTCGATCTTGTCGTCGAGGGCGCCGAGGATGCCGGCGATACGTCGTTGTTCGTCGAGTGGGGGGAGGTGCACGATCGCCGTGTGGAGATGGTTTCGATTCAAGCCCGGCACCGCAGCTTTATCAGAGTACGCGAAAAAATCGAGACCCTGCAGAAAGTAGCTGATGAACCTCGGATCATTGCCCTTGAAATCACGGACATAGAGTGTCGTGTTCAAGGGCCAGAAGTCGTCCTGGATGTAGTAAACCTGTCCAAGCGTGCCGTAACGTCCTGTCACCACTCCGGGACCCTTGACTTTGGCCTCCGAGTGATGGTCGCTGATTCCAGACGAGGAGACGAGAGGCACGGGACCGGGCACACGTTCGCGTTGAGGAAGGTCATAGCCACGCTTCAGCTCGATCACGTCGCCGAGTGTGGTTTCGCGCCAGTCGCTCGATGTCGCTGCTTCTTTCAGTACGACGAGGTCTCCCTCGATTGCCTGCCGGAATCCATCTGTCAGCGTTGCCCAATCCACGACATCGACGCGGATTGGGAGGTCCGACTCCTCGAACGCTTCGCGCAGGTTGGCGCTGGTTCGCCGATCGAGCGGCTCGTGACTGACGACGGCCAGATCGAGGTCCGAGTACTCCCACGCGGTCCAGGTGGCGCGCGAGCCGAAGGCGCGCACCTCGCAGTCGGGCACATGCTCGGCGAGGATGCGCTTGACCGTCTCGAGGTGATGCGGGTTGAGGTCAATCATTGCGCGCTTCCAGTGTTGTGAGGAGTCGCTGCGCGTCATGGGCGAAGTCCCTGGCGGCCAGATAGACGATCTCCGCCATTTTCTTGTTGTATCTGTGGGAGGTCGTGTTCCTCGCTTCGTGGTAGCGCATCCAGTCAGCTACGTCAGCGATCAGGAGATATCGGGCGGCGATACGGAAGAATTCGCGTCTCGTGGCGTCGCGCACGATATCGGTGCTGATGTTGGTCTCCAGCCAACGCGCGATCAGCTTCCAAGCGAGTTCGTAGGTGACCTCGAAATTCTGGATGACGCCGGCGCGAATGCCGTTGCGTTCGACTTCCGTGAATTGCGCCATGCGCGCTTCGTTCTCGGTGACTGCCAGCAAGTCGACCAGCGCCTTGATGGAGTCTCTGAGGTGGTCCAGTTGGAGCGGCATGACTGTGGCTCATCACTCGCGGGTGCTGTCGTCTCCGAATCCCAGCATATGCAGGTTTGCCTCAATCTCGGCGTCCAACCTCCGCGCTTCCGCCCGCTGCGACCGCCATTCGGCGGCCAGACGTGACATCTTCTGCTCGAAGGGCTCGCCGTCGTCTTGCGCCGGCTCCGCCCCGACGTAGCGGCCCGGCGTGAGCACGTGGCCGTGCTTTTCGACCTCCTCCAGACTCGCGCTCTTGCAGAAGCCGGGGATATCGGCGTACTCGGCTGAGGCGTCGTGGCTGCGCCAGGCGTGGTAGGTCTCGGTGATCCGCCCGATGTCCTCCTTGGTCAGCTCGCGGTGGGTGCGGTCGATCATCCCGCCCAGCTTGCGCGCGTCGATGAACAGAATCTCGTCGCGCCGGTCGCGGAACTTGCCGTTGCGGCGGTTGCGCGCGAGGAACCACAGGCAGACGGGGATCTGTGTCGAGTAGAAGAGCTGCCCCGGCAGGGCGACCATGCAGTCGACCAGGTCGGCTTCGAGCAGGTTCTGGCGTATCTCACCTTCGCCCGACTGATTGGAGGACATCGACCCGTTGGCGAGCACGAAGCCGGCGACGCCGCGCCGTGAGAGGTGGCTGGCCATGTGCTGGACCCACGCGAAGTTCGCGTTGCGCACGGGCGGGACGCCCCAGCCCCAGCGCTTGTCGTCGCGCAGCCGCTCGCCGCCCCACTGCGAGACGTTGAACGGCGGATTGGCGAGAATGAAGTCGGCCTTGAGGTCCGGGTGGCGGTCGTTGTGAAATGTGTCGCCGTGGGCGATCTGGGCCTCGATGCCGCGGATCGCCAGGTTCATCTTGGCCAATCTCCAGGTGGTGTAGTTGGACTCCTGCCCGTAGATGGAGATGTCGCCTTTGGCCTTGCCGCCGTTCCCGTTGCCGTTGGCATGGGCGCGGATGAACTCGATCGACTGAACGAACATCCCGGCTGAGCCGCAGCAGGGGTCGTAGACGCGGCCCTTGTAGGGCTCGAGCATTTCGACGAGCAGCTGGACGACGCTGCGCGCGGTGTAGAACTCGCCGCCCTTCTTGCCTTCGGCGCTGGCGAACTGGGAGAGGAAATACTCGTAGACGCGACCCAGCACATCCGTCGAGCGGGCCTGTTCGCTGCCCACCTCGATGTTGGTGACCAGGTCGATCAGCTGCCCAAGCCGCTGCTTGTCGAGCGCTTCACGCGCGTAGTCCTTCAGCAGGACATCCCTGAGCGCCGGGTTGTCGCGCTCGATCGCGGACATGGCGCCGTCCACGAGTTGACCGACAGTGGGCTGTCTCGCCTGGTGCTGCAAATGCGTCCAGCGAGCCTCGGGCGGCACCCAGAAGACGCTCTTGGCTCGGTAGACGTCGAGGTCTTCAGGATCATCGACGCCCTCCGCCTCCGTCGCCGCGCGGAGCTCTTCGAAGGCGTCCGAGATGTACTTGAGGAAGATCAGGCCGAGCACCACATGCTTGTATTCGGCCGCGTCCATGCTGCCGCGCAGCGCGTTGGCCATCTCCCAGAGCTTCTGCTCGTAGCCCGCTGTGGCGCTGTCGGCGTCGGCGTGTTGGGGCACGTTGGTCTGCCTGCGCTTCCTCGGTACCAGGAAGTCGTGTGAGGGTTGTCGCAGGGCGAGGATACTCCGACTACCCCAGCAGCCGCCACATCCCGATCGGGCCGTTGTTCAGCGCACCGTGCTAGCCGACTGCGGGGAGGCCTCCGGCGCGGCGGACTTCGTTGATGGTTTCCATCACGCGCTGGGGGAACGGGGCGTACTGGATTTCGAACTCCTCGACGAGACGCGAGTTGTCCATCAGATAGAGTCCCGAGCCCTCGTGCCCGCCCTCGTCCGCGTCGAACGTGATCTCTGCATCGGGCAGGAATTCGCGTACGGTAGCTGCGAGGTCGCCCATGCTCGTCGGGTTTCCGCCCGAGTTGTAGATCGAGTAGTGCGTCTCCTCGGCGAGCGTTACACGCAGAAATACTTCGGCGATATCCTCGACGTGGAGGGGCAGGGTCATGGTGTCGCGATACGGGAAGCTGACGGGCTCGTTGCGTGCCGGTAGCACCTGGCACTGGACGTGGTTCATCGAACCGCGCACCTTGTCCGGACCCGTGATATTCGCGGGCCTGACGCCGGTGATCGCCATGTCGAACGCGCGGTTGTACCAGTCGGCCTGGTGCTCGTTGAAGGTCTTCGAAACCGCGTAGATGCCGGTGCCGAGCCGCAGATCCGCCTCGGTCACCGCGCGGTCGCCGTGCAGGCGCTGCGGACCGTAGACGGCAAGCGAACTCGCGTAGACCACACGCCGAATGTCGAGCATACGAGCCGCTTCAAAGCAGTTATCCATGCCGAGGATGTTCAGCCGCACCTGGGGGTGGGGGTCGCGCTCAGACGCACCCAGGGCGTACGCGAGGTTGAGCACGCGGTCGGGCTTGCTCAGCGTGAGCGCCTCGACGACATCGTCCATCAGGGTGATGTCGCCGCGGATGATCTGAATCCGGTCACGTAGCGGATCGAGCGCTGGAGCGTCCGGAGCGATGTCCATGCAATGGACCTCGTGTCCGTGCTCGACCAGCCCACGCATCACGCGCGGGCCGATGAAGCCGCTCCCACCGAGTACTGCAACACGCATCCCGCACCGCCTTCCGGCCGACTGGTCACCGCATGTGGCGGCAACCTAGCACACCGGTCAGCTCGATCGGGCGGCCCGCGGCCCTCATCCGGGGAGGTGCTGGTGGTCGCCGTGGGGCAGTTCGTCGTCAGCAGCGACGTGAGGCCGGGCGCGCTAACAGGTACCGCGATCCACAGTCGCAATCGACAGTACGGGGCAGATGTCGGTACAAGTGCGTCGCCTTTGGGGGGGACGTGGAACGGGATCGTGAATTTCCGCATGCGATACCGCATCGTCGCTTGCGACGGGTGGCCCGGCGCGAACGGCGCGGATCAGATGTGGCTCGTCCCGGATGCGTGAGAAGGCATACCCAGAAGTCGAGCAAGAAGCGGTCACCGCTCGTGGGACGGTGTTGCGGCGGATGGATCGGGTGCGGCTTGCAACGAGGAGAGGCTACGCGCCTTCTACCAGGATCACACTCACATCGGCCCCCGAGGCCGCCCGGATCGCATTCACTTCGTCATATTCGGGCGTCGCCAGGAACGCCCTCGCGCCCTCGACGTTCTCAAACTCGATTACGGCCACGCGCTGAGGAGTCAAGCTGCCCTCGATGACCTCAGCAGGAGCGTGTTGGACGCGATACACCCCGCCATGCTCCGGCGCCCTGGCGACCAGCCTCGCCCGCGCGTCTGCGTAGGCCGAGTCGTCCGTCAACTCCAGCACTGTGATGTAGGCTGCCACACCGGGCCTCTCTCTGGTCTGAACCGGTACTGTCCGCTCAGGAAATGTATCGTGCCACCGGTTGCCTTGCAATCGACGACTTGAGCGCCGCCGGATCCGTACGGCCGGGAGCACACGTAATGAGCCTTGACGCTTCGGTCACTGGGGATCAGCGAGAGCAGAGCCTGATGACAGGCCGCTCTCCAGAGCCCGAGTTATTGCTGTCCGTCCCGCTCCGTAGCAGCACACGCGCGGCGAGACGGGGGACGCCCGAAGCTGCGTTGCGCGAAATCCCGGACGGCGCGCGAGTTGTCATCCCGCCGCTTGGCGGGACTCCCCTTGGCCTGCTTGCGGAGCTGGACAGCCTTCGTCACGGCTGGACGCAGCTCGAGCTGGCCAGCGGACTGCTGCTGGAGCCGATCGCGCCGCTGGACCATCCCGGCGACCCATTCAGATTCATCACGTATCAAACCAGCGCTGCATAGCGCCCGGCGGCGGAAGCGGGAGTGCTCGACCACATCCCGACGTTCTACGTTCAGGTCTCGGAGCTGTTCGAACCCCACAGCGCGTTGCCCGCCGATGCGGTCCTGGTCCAGGTCAGCTCACCCAGCCAGGAGGGCGAGTACTCGCTGGGCGCCTCGGTCGGCGGTACACTCAATGCGCTTCAAACGGCCCCACTCGTAATCGGACAGGTCAGTCCCCGCGTCCCGTATACCTACGGCGCGTCGGAGCTACTCGCCGAAGACTTCGATTGGCTGGTCGAGCTCGATGGTCGGATTCCGTAGCTCAACCGACCGCAGCCGGGCCCGATGGAGCATCAAATCGCGGAGCACGTTGTCTCGTTGATCCCAGACGGCGCAACTCTGCAGTTCGGGATCGGCGCTGTGCCCGAGGCGATCATGGGCCTGCTCTCCAGACGCTCCGACCTCGGCATTCACTCGGGCCTGTTCAGCGACGGCCTGATCGACCTGCTCGAGAGCGGAGCGATCACGGGCGCGCGAAAGGGCACCGCCGTCGGCGTAGTGGTCGTCACGGAAGCCATCGGCACGGCCCACCTCTACCGCTGGCTGGCCTACAACGAACAGGTCCTCTTCGCTCCCGCGAGCTACACCCACTCACCGATCGTGCTGTCGCAGCAACACCAGCTTGTCGCCATCAACTCCGCGATCGAAGTCGCGCTGGACGGAACCGTCAATGCCGAAACGGTGCGCGGTCGCAGGATCTCCGGGCCGGGCGGTCAGCCCGACTTCGCCGCATCGGCGGTGATCCACGGCGGCCTGTATGTCATCGCCTTGCCGTCGACCGCGGCGCGCGGACGCGTGTCACGAATCGTCAAGGAGCTGCCGCGGCGTGCGGCTGTGACGACGCCGCCATATTTCGCCGACATCGTGGCCACAACGCACGGCGCGGCTGATCTCCGGGACCGCACGCTTGATCGGCGCGGTTACGCCCTCCGCGCCATTGCGCATTCCGACTTTCGATCCGATCTGCGAAACTGACCGCCGCCCTTGACGAGCAGCCGACGAAATCGGCAGTGATCTGATGCCCTCCGCGCGCCAGGACCGAATCGTCGCGATCCTCACCGGCTACGGATGGCAGGGATTGCGCGGCGATGTGCTCGGTGGGGTCGCCACGGCAGTGGTTGCCCTGCCGATGGCACTGGCGCTGGGTGTGGCGGTTGCCGCGACCTCGGGCGACGACCCAGGCGTCGGCGCGTAGGCCGGGCTCTGGGGCGCGGTTTCGGTGGGATTCTTCGCCGCGGTGTTCGGCGGGACCCGTGGGCTGATGTCGGGTCCATCGGTGCCGATGACCGTGGCGATGACCGCCGTCGTCAGTCAATACAGCCTGGCCGAGGCATTCGCGGTCGTGGTGCTGGCCGGACTGATCCAGATCGCGATGGGCGCCCTGCGATCGGGACGGTTCATCGGCTACACGCCGTATTCCGTGATTTCAGGTCTGGTTTCGGGCGTAGGCGTGATCATCGTTGTCCTGCATGTCGCGCCCTTCTTCGGCTCGGAGCTGGAGTCGGGAGGTCTCCTCCGGCAGTTCGCAGCCTGGCCCGCTGTCCTGCGCGATATCGACATCGAGGCGTTCATCCTCGGCGCGGTGACGCTGTTGGTCGCGATCTTCTGGCCGGTCAGATTGCGCCAGTTCGTCCCGCCAACCCTCGCGGCGCTGATCGTTGGCGCGCTGATCGGGGTCCTCTTGCTCTCCGATGCGTCGGTGATCGGCGATATCCCTTCCGGCTTTCCCAGCCTCGATTGGCCGGCCTTCTCAGGCGGTTTCCTGGTTAGCGCCCTGCAGTCGGCTCTGATTGTGGCCTTGATTGGCGCGTTCGCCAGCCTGCTCAGTTCGCCGGTCGCCGATTCCATGACGCGAGAGGTGCATGACCCCAATCGCGAGCTGATCGGGCAGGGACTGGGCAACACGGTCTCCGGCCTGATCGGCGGACTCCCCGGTGGGGCGACCGTGCTGACCACGGTGGTCAACATCCGCGCCGGCGGTCGCTCGCCCGTCGCCGGAGTGATCGTCGCGCTGCTGATGTTGGCCGTGGCCCTGGGCGCCGGCGCACTGATGGAGCCGATCCCTCAGGCCGTGCTCGCCGGCATCCTGGTCAAGATCGGTTGGGATGTTATCGACTGGCGCTTCCTCAGGCGCGTCCGTCAGCTGCCTCGCGGCCATGTCGCGGTGATGGCGATGACATTGATCGTGATGATCTTTACGGATGTCATCACCGCCGTTGCGATCGGGCTGATCCTGGCCGGGATGGCCAACGCCGCTCGACTTGAGCGCATCGAGTTGAGCGACGTCATCTCGGTGCCGCTATTGGAGGGGTCGCTGGAAGACCCCTTCCTCGCCCGCGTCGGCCTGGTGCAGTTGCGGGGGCGATTCACCGTCGCCTCATCGAATGCGCTCGTGCGAGTGATCACCGACGACATCGAAGAGCACGAGGTGGTGATCTTCGACTTTACCCGCAGCTCGGAGTTCGACGACAGCGCGGTTCGTGTGCTGGAGCAGCTCTTCCATCGCGCCGAGGAGAACAACACTCCCAGCATTATCGCGGGCCTCTCCGGAGCCTCGGCCAATGCCCTGGAGTCGATCGGTGCGCTCGACACGATCCCGAGAGATCGTCGTGTCGAAACACTGGAAGAGGCCAAAGCGCTGGCCCGCCAACTCCTTCCGGAAATCAGTCCGTAGAACCGGCAAGGAATCACCCGGCTACCAGGAAGCATCACCCGGAACCGCAAGCCGGAATCTGTTCCGCAAGAGCGCGCGACTCAGACTTCACCCGCTCGCGCCCCTGGCCACGGCGCTGATTGCGGGCACGGTCGCTCACGCTCTGCTGTCAACCACGGCTGCAGCGCTCACCCATCTCGGTCGGACGGGGGCGGCGAGGACGTAGTTGAGAGCTCGGTGATGGGCGACCGGACGGCCCTCCGGCCTGGGCATGGTCGGCCACTCTGACTTTTGCGGCGCCCCGAGCTGCAGAGCGGCAGACCCGCGATCGGACACCCGCGCCCGCTTCCGCCCCGCGTGCCGGCCCATTTCGGACAGTTTTCCACAGCGACTCGGCCTCATGCGCTGCGCTGCACCCGTGACTCCCCGGTGCGGGACATAACGACCAGCACCCGTAGGCGCTCCTGTCGTCCATAATTGGTTCTAAGAACGCTCTGAACAAGAGGCGATTGAGCGGACTTCGTGCTGACTGGGCGCGGGCGGTTGGGTCACTGCGGTGAGTGGGCGAGCGGGGCGATGGGTTGGGGCGGTGCTGAGGGTCCGGTTGGCCGCATGTGTGGGGCCGAGCCGGGCGAGGGGCGCAGTCCGCCCCGGTTCAGGCCAGTTGCGACTCGGCGATCAACAGATTGGCGAAGCCGAGCAACAGCGCCAGCCGCTGGTGATTCTTGGCCAGGCCGCGATAGCGCACTTTGTCGTAGCCGAAGCGCCGTTTGATGTAGAGGAAGGGATGCTCGACCTTGGCCCGCAGCGAAGCCCGCTCACGCTCGCGCTGGGCGAGTGGGCTGTCCGGCGGCAGCATGCGCCTGCGGCCGGGACGCATCGCGACCCGCCACTCGACCGCCGAGTCGGCCAGTTCGGGACGCCGCTCCGCGCCCTGGTAGCCGGCGTCGCCCCAGGCCGCTCGTTCGCCGCCGTGCAAGAGCCGATGCGCCTCGGTCACATCGGCGCTGTTCGCCGCGGTCGTGCTCAGGCTGTGGGTCAGGCCCAGGTCCGCGTCCACCCCGATATGCAGCTTCATCCCGAAGTGCCACTGGTTGCCCTTCTTGGTCTGATGCATCTCCGGGTCGCGCTGGCGACGCTGGTTCTTGGTCGAGGACGGCGCCGCGATGATGCTCGCGTCCACGATCGTGCCGGCCTGCAGCCGCAGACCCTGGCCTGCCAGGTGCGCGTTGATCGTCTGCAGCAGCGCCTCGCCCAGCTGATGCCGCTCCAAGAGATGACGAAAGTGCAGGATCGTCGACTCGTCAGGGATCGGCCCACTGAGGTTCAGTCCGCAGAAGCGGCGTACCGACTCGGCCTCGTAGAGCAAGTCCTCGAGCGCCGGGTCGCTGAGGTTGTAGCAGAGCTGCACGCAGTGAACGCGCAGCATCACGGCCAGGCGGTAGGGCCGCCGTCCGCGCCCCGGCTTGGGATAGACCGGTTCGACGCGCGCCTCCAACGCGGCCCAGGGCACCAGCGACTCGAGCCGCTCCAGGAACCGCTCACGCCGGGTCTTCCGCTTCTTGTGCGCAAACTCCAGGCTGCCAAACGTCGGTTCCTGCATCGAGGCGCTCCCTTCGGCGGTCGCTGCCCCGATCGTAACCAGCCCACATCCCTGCCTTGTTCAGAGCGTTCCTAAGTGATCATCGGAGTGAGCACGTGCACGGAAGCAGGCGATTCATGCGCGAACTCACGCGGCGCACGCGGATTGTATGCGCCGCGGTCGTCGGCATTGTCCGCAGTCGCCACACGTTGCTGCTCCTCGGAGTCGCAGGAGTTGCCCTGCTTGGCGCCTTGTTGTCCAGCTCCTGGTCCGCCCATGGCCAAGACCTCGACACGGCGTCCCTAGACGCCGGCTCACTCTCGATCGACCACGCCGTTGCACATCCAGGGACCGCGACAGCTACGAATTCGCCGCTGGACCCAGACCGCGCCTCCAACGGCGTGAGCAGAGTACCCACGTCAGGGCAGCTACGCGCTGTCTTCTCGTCTGTTGCCGATACCAGCACAAGCGGTGGCTTCGCACCCACTCAGACGCTGCAGCCTGAGGTGCTCGTCACCCCGACCTATCTGAAGATCGACGAGGGCGGCAGCGGCAGGTATTGGATTTACCTGCGAAGCGCGCCGAGCGCCAACGTAACCGTCGTGATCAGCGCCGGTGCGGGCGTCACGGCCTACCCAACGGAGGTCAAGTTCACGCCCACGGCCTGGCGCAGCCCGCAGATCATCACCGTCACCGGCCTGGATGACGCGGACTCGGACGACGGCAGGGCCATCATCACTCACGAAGTCAAGACAGGCAGCGCGTCGGAGTACCTGAGCCTGGATGTGCGGGACGTGCAGGTGGTGATCGAAGACGACGACGACGCGGGGATCAGCGCGTCGCCGGCTCGGATGCGGATCGCCGAGGGCGACTCGGGGACTATTCAGGTGATGCTGGAAGCTCCACCGACGGCGGATGTGACGGTGACCGCGACCCGCAACGGCAACGCAAACGTCATGGTCGATCCATCGTCATTGACGTTTACCAGCACCGATTGGGGCACGCCGCAACCGTTCACTGTCTCAGGCACGGATAACGCGGAGCGTGGTAGATGGGACGTGGATGGCCCAATCAGTGTTAGCTTCGCCAGTTCCAGCAGCGACGCCAACTACAACGGCCTCGCAGGACCCCGCGTGAACGTTGAGATCGCGGACGACGAAGGGGCTGGGGGATGCGTAAGAGTCGACCCCCGGCGTCTCTACATTCCCGAGAGTGGGACAGTCACGATCACGGTCGCGCTGTGCACCCCGCCCACTGCCAGAGGGAGCGACACGCCCGAGGTCGAGTTCCGCGTCGACGTCGGCGGCGATCTGACGGCCGTTCCGGCGCGGTTCCAGTTCACCGAGTCGAACTGGGCTTCAGGTCACACGGTGACCGTCACCGCTGGCGATGACGACGACGGCGCCAACGACGAGGTGACGATCCGAATCTCCGGCGCCGGCGGTACCGACAGCATATACGTGGGGTCATCCGTCGACGTGGTGACGACCGTGATCGACGATGACACCGGTGGAATCATCAACCCAACTGTCATCACCGTTCCTGAGGGTGGCCGGGACTACTACAAGGCTGCGATTATCTCAGAGCCCTCAGGTTCTGTCACCATCTCCATCTCAACTGCCCCGGACGTGACCCCGGGCTTGACCACGAGCGCCTCCAGGCTCAGCTTCACGCCGTCGAACTGGGAGACGCCGCAGTACGTGATCGTCAGCGCACCCGCCGACTCCGTCACGCAAAACATCGGCTTCCAGCTGTCCCACACGATCGGCGGCAGCGCGATCGAATATAACGTTCTCACACTGCCCGACGTCATGGTCACAGTGGCCGACGGCGGTGCAGGTCCGACGAACTTCGCTCGCGCCGACGAGACCGACGGCCCGCGGCTCAGTTGGAGTCCACCGCCCACGCCAATCACTCCCGGCCTGCGCGAAGATGTCTATCAGTACGAGATCGAGCGGGCCGACGACGACGGCGCTTTCGCCTTCCTGACTTGCCTCGACGCGGATTCGGCCAGCTACCTCGATGACAGCGTCGACCCCCAAGCGTCGTACCGCTACCGAGTGCGCGCCGTCTACTACGCCACCGATCGCTGCGCGGCGCTGCGAGATATCGAGCTGACCGCCGGCACGATCGTTGAGAATTCGGCTCACGGCGTCTGGTCGGACGGCGACACGATCTGGCTCGCGCACGCATCGGACAGCAAGCTCTACGCATACGACCTCGCGACCGGCGCGGCAGAAGCCGACGATGACATCACGCCGCACAGTGACTCCACCAGTGTCCCGCCGGCTGACTACGCGGATGTGGACGGCGGCCTGTGGGGCGACGAGACGCGCCTTTGGACGGTGACCGCGAACTACCTGGAATCGATCAATACTTCCGAGGAAGTCGCGTTCGTTCCATACCGGGAATCAGACGGTGTATTCCTCTCAAGCGATCTTGTGCAGGCGAACGGCGACATGCGTGCGTCCGATTACCATCCGCCCGGGGTGGACCGTGTACAGATTCCCGAGGCCAACGCATTCTTCGGCGACGGCTCGACATTCTGGGCCGCCGCGTCGGGACGCGACACGTTGTTTGCATATGATGCCGCCTACGGCCAGCGGGACTACAGCAAGGATATCGTCGTTCCGGATTCAGTGTGTGAGCATGATCAGGTCGCAGGCATCTGGCACGATGCATCGCGGAGCCTGCTGTACCTGGCGACGCAATGCTCGACGAAGAAACTGTTTGCGCTTGATCTGTCGGGTGGGCTGGCCAACGCCCACCACATCCCCGTCCACGACATCACCTTGCCTTCCGGGCATGGCACAATCAACGGCTTCTGGTCCGACGGCGACATCGTCTGGGTCAGCTCCAACACCGGCTCGGCCTCGACCAGAGACAGTCTGCTTGCGTACCCCCTGAACAACAACCGCCAGTATTCGGGCTGGTCCTCACCTCCTGGCGTCGAGTCGGTCGAAGTGGCCGAGGCCTCGATCAGCCAGACCGAAGCGACGGCGACGGTCACCGTCAGCCAGGCCAATGGCGGCCTCGTCAACCTGCGTTATCGGGAGACGGCGAGCAGCGGGAACTGGGAGACGACCTCGCTTGCGGTGGAGGTCGGCGTGTTGACGGTGGACTTCCTGCTCTCCGGGCTCACAGCGGACCGCGAGTACACCGTGGAGGCGTCGTTCGACAGCAGCTTCCCGACGACCCGAACCAAGACGGCCAGCTTCACGACGCTGCCACCGGCGATCGAGTCCGTCAGCGCGATCGAGAAGACCCAGACCACGGCCACCATCAGGGCCATCATCAGCGCGCCGAACAGCGACTCGAAGAAAGTCCATCTTCGCTATCGGTTCAAGGGCGAGATGGCCTGGGAGGCAACCGAGCCGGAGGACACAACCAGCGCACACGCAGACTTCTCACTGAGCGACCTCACCTCCGGGACCGACTACGAGCTTGAAGCCTCGCTCGACGACACCTTCCCGACCGACGAGACGACTATCGGGAAGTTCGCGACCGAACCACCCAGCGTGGATTCGGTGGTCGCGAGCGACGAGAGCCAGACCGGCGCGAAGATTACCGTGAATGTCACGGAACCGAACGGCAGCCGCGTCTACATCCAATACCGCGCCGGCGCCACCGACACCTGGAAGCCCGAATCGGCGGAGGTCGACTCCGGCGAGTCCCCGTACGAGTTCACCCTGATCGATCTGACGTCGGACACGAGCTACGAGGTTGAAGCGTCGTACGACAACACGTTCCCGGACACGGATGCGACCCGCTCCGATAGCTTCACGACCCTTCCGCCGAGCGTTGAATCGATCAGCGCCGGCGACGAGAAGCAGACCACGGCGACGGTCACTGTTGGCGTTGCGGCGCCCAACGGGAGCTTCGTACACCTGCAATATCGCACCGGAACCGACGCTTGGCGCACGGCGAAAAAGGCCGTCATCGCCGAGGAAACAGAGGCGGTGTTCGCGCTGCGTGGTCTGACCTCCGACCGCGAATACGAGGTCCAGGCCTCATACGATTCCAGCTTCCCCGACACCGATGTCACGCTGTCGGCGACCTTCACAACCCTGCCGCCCAGCGTGTACTCGGTCATCGTTGGCGACGACAAGACCAAGACGACCGCGAACGCCAAGATCAAGATCGCCGCGCCGAATGGCGACTCGCAGACGGTCCGGCTGCGCTACTCCCCCACGGCGACAGAAAGCTGGACTACCGCCGAGCCGGCGACCAGCACTGACGCAGACGCGACGATCCCGCTCTCGAGTCTGACCGCCGCGACGCAGTACAAGGTGGAAGCCACGCTGGCCAGCGACTTCACCTCAGGAGTACGGCCGACTGTCTTCTCCACCCTGGGCGATGACCCAATTGTCGAGGATGTCTTCGTCTACGAGGCCGGCATCAACCAAGAGGACGCGACGGCGACGATCATTGTCGCGAATGCGGGTGGGGACGCCCATGAGGTCCACTTGCGATACCGCACTGCCGGCGAGACACCGGGCGCCTGGAGCACAGCGGACCTGAAGGCCGATACCGACCCAAACGACTCAGACACCGCAACGATCGAGCTCACGTCTCTGACTGCCGGCACCCAGTACGACGTGCAGGCGTCGCTCGACTCGACGTTTACGATCGGCACGCAACAGACCACCTTCACGACCGACGGACCAGTTCCGGAGATCGTGAGCGTCACCGCCACGAGCGATTCGTCGTCCGAGGCCACGGTTACGGTCACGGTCGATGACCCGGATGGCAGCACCGTCTACGTGGGCTATCGCACGACGGGCACGCCGTCCGGCTCATGGAGCGCGCCCGTCGACTTCGCCGCCGACACGTCCAGACACACGCTGACCCTCTCCGGCCTGTCTCCGTCGACCGAGTACGAGGTGACGGCGGCGTTCAGCACCCCGTTCGACGCGACGCCGATCGTGTCGGACACCTTCTCCACCTCGGCGTTCGATCCCACGCTCACCGACGTCAGCGTGACGGATATCACGCAGTCGGGGTCCGGCGCCGCCGTGAAGGCGACCGTCACCGTCACCATCCTCGACGCGGAGAGTCAGGTTCAAACGGTCTTCGTGCGGTATCGGGAGCACGCCGCCGCCGCATGGAGCGACCCACCGCTGGAACTCAGTGGTACGGAAACTGCAACGCGCGACATCACGACCTTCATGGTCAGCACGACGTATGACCTACAGGCGTCGCTCAGTTCCGACTTCGCCAGCCCGGTCGCGGCCACCTTCTCCACGCCGAAGGTGATCGAGGTGACGGTCAAGGATGTGACCGACGAGTCCGCTAAGGCGATTGTCAAGATCGGTGAGCCCGGTACCGCAGAGGAGACGGTGCACCTCCGCTATGGCCCGGTGTCTGACGAGGCAGTGGGGACGACCACCAAGGGGGCAGTGGGCCGAGGGGCGACGGAGATGAAGACTGCGATGGGAGAAACGACTGACCACACGGCCGAGATCACCGTCGCCAACCTGATCCCCGACCAGGAGTACATCCTCGAAGCCTCGCTCGACGATGGATTCACGCGCGGCGTGGAACGAATCACCTTCCGTACCGAGCCCGCCGATCCGGACGGAACCGGCGGAACCGGCGGCGGCGGCGGCGGCGGCGGTGGCGGAGGAGGCGGAGGCGGAGGAGGCGGAGGCGGAGGCGGCGGTCCAGCGCCCAAACCGGTCCCATCCGACGTCGATTTTACGTGGAACGTCACCCGCGACATCGACTCACTGCACGGCGACCACACCGAGCCCACAGGAATCTGGGGCAACGGAGCGATGCTCTGGGTCCTCCAGAACGCGACCTCCGGCCCCGACGATATCTTCGTCTACGACCTCGACACCGGCGAGCGCGTGGAGGAGCTCGAGTTCGAACTCGACCAGAGAAACCGATTCTCCCATGGCATCTGGTCCGACGGCCAAACAATGTGGGTCTCCGACAGCGGCCAGGACGTGCTCTTCGCCTACGACATCGTCACCGGCGACCGCGTGCCCGAGCTCGATATCGACCTCCATGAGGACAACCGTGACCCGCGCGACATCTGGTCCGACGGCGAGGTGATCTACGTCCTCGACAACCGCAGAGAGTCGATCTTTGCCTACGACCTCGAAACTGGCGAACTGATCACCGAATACGAACTCGACGACTTCAACGCCGACCCGCGGGGCATCTGGTCCGACGGCGTCACACTGTGGGTCTCCGATGACGGCGCCAATCGTATCTTCGCGTACCGCATCAACGGCGAGACGCTCGATCGAATCGAGGCGGAGGAGTTCGACTTCCAGCAGTTGCTGCGCGCCGGCAACGGCGACCCGCGCGGCATCTGGTCCGACGGCGGGGTGATCTACGTCGTCGACGACGGGGACGACAGAGTCTACACCTACAACATGCCCGACGCGATCGACGCGCGGCTCGAGACGCTATCGCTCAGCGGGATCGCGTTCGGTCAGTTCTCACCAGCACGGAAGTCATACGCCGCCATCCTCAGCAGTGGTCTGACCGAGACAACGCTGGAGGCCACGGGGATCCAGGAGGAGGCCACGGTCACGATCGTGCCGGCCGACGCTGACGCCAACCCCGACAACGGTCACCAGGTGGCGGTGTCGGACGGGCTGGTAATCGCTGTCACCGTGATCTCTCCGGACGGCAGCCGCGAGCGCGTCTACCGGGTATGGCTCCGGCACTGCCTCGCCGGTCTGACCGAGGTGGGCCTCAGTCTCGTCACCTACATCGGCGGCAGCCTGGCTGACCTCGCGGATTGCGCTCGCGATCTTTCCGTGGACACGCTCTACAACTACACAGACAACAGCTGGACCGGCTTCTTCCCCGACTACCCCGCGTTCCTCAGTCAGCCCTTCCGCGACCGCTTCGCGAATGGTGTGGTGGCTGGCCAGGCGCTGATCGCCAGGCGCGCGACCGCCGGCAGCGAGAACTGCCTCTCGGGTCTCACCGATGAGCACCTCAGTCTCGTCACCTACATCGGCGGCAGCCTGGCTGAGCTCGAGGATTGCGCTCGCGATCTCTCCGTCGACACGCTCTATAGCCGCACTGATGATGGCTGGACCGGATTCTTCCCCGGATATGCCACCTTCCTCAGCCAGCCCTTCCGCGAGCGGTTCCCGGACGGCCCGGCGCCTGGCGAGGCGCTGATCGCCAAACGCGCCCCCGAGGGCAGCGCGCGCTGCCTCCCCGGTCTCACCGAGGCGCCGCTCAGCGCCGTGATCTACACCGGCGGCAGCATCGATGGGCTGGCGGAGTGCGCCCGCAGTCTCTCCGTCGACGCGCTCTACCACTACACGAGGGACGGTTGGACCGGATTCTTCCCCGACCATCCCGACTTCCTCAGCCAACCCTTCCTCGACCGATTCGCGGGGGGACTGGCAGCTCGCCAGTCGCTGGTCGCGAAACGCAATCTCACAGCGATCACGACGCCCACCGGCGGCAGCCCGAACTGACAGGCTGACAGCGGATCATCGCGCAGAGCGTGGTCGCCGTTGTTGGCGCTGCCGCCGTCGTGCCGGCTTCGCCTGACGTATATTCATCCCAACTGATGGAGAGATGAATCATGACCGACCAATTGCTCGAGGGCATCCGAGTGCTCGACTTCACGCAGTTCCAACAAGGCCCGTCGGCGACGGTGCTGATGTCCGACCTCGGCGCCGAAGTGATCAAAGTGGAACGAATGCATGTCGGCGATCCGTCGCGGCATGTGGCTCAGCGCGAGGACGGGTTCTCGCAGTACTTCCACACCCACCATCGGGGCAAGCGCAGCATCGCCGTCGATCTGCGCGCGCCCGAGGGACGCGACCTGATCTACGAACTCGTGAAACGCGTCGACGTGGTCACTGAGAACTTCAAGCCGGGCGTGATGGATCGTCTCGGTCTGGGCTGGGACGACCTGCGCGCGCGCAACTCAAAGCTCGTCTATGCGAGCGCGAGCGGCTTCGGACCGCAGGGGCCGCGCGCCAGAGCGACTTCGTGGGCCTCGGTCGCCGGCGCCGCCGGCGGCGGGATGTGGCCGAATGGCATCCGCGGCGAGAACGGTGGCAGGCCGGACGCGAATGTGGCCGCACCCGATCCCGACCAGACCGGCGGCATGATCTTCGCCTTCGCCATCGCCAGCGGGCTGGTCGCCCGCGAGCGCACCGGTGAAGGCCAGTTCGTGCAGACATCGCTGTACGGCAGCCAGATCTGGGGCAGGGCGCCGGCGATCAACGCGATCGCCAACGGCAACGTGGTGCCAATGGCGAGGAACATGCCGATCGCCAACATGTTCACGTTGCAAGCGCAGGGCTCCGACGGCGACTGGCTGTTCGTCGGCTACATCACCGACCGCTGGGCGCCGATGTGCCGGGCGCTCGAGCGCGAAGACCTGGTCACCGACCCGCGCTTCGTCACGGTCGCCGACCGAATTACCAACCGCGAGGAGCTCAGACGCGAAGTCGCGGCCACTCTCTGCACGCGCCCGGCCGCCGAATGGCCGACCCGCTTCGACGACGAAGAGGTACCCAGCACGCTCATCCAGGACTACCCGATGATCGCCGAGGACGAGCAAGCCGCCGCCAACGAGTACATCGTCCAGTTCGAAGACGAGCGCTTCGGCACGCTAACCACCGTCGGTTCCCCAGTCCGCGCAAACGGCGTCCAGGGCCAAGTCAAATGCCTCGGCCCCGAACTCGGCCAGGACACGGACGATCTCCTCCAGGAAATCGGCTGTGCCCCCGAGGCGATCGCCAGGCTCAGGCGAGACGGAGTCGTGGGCTAGCACTCACCTTCCGCGCTGCCCGCGCCTTGGGACAAGATCTGTGTCCGAACCATCGCCTTGATTCCAGGAGAAAATTCTCCTTCGACGACCTCTGCCACGATCTGATCGATACGCAGCGAAACGATTCGCTCAAGTCGTTCCCGCATGCGCTGCTCGTCGAGTTCGATCTCTACTTGCTGGCGTGCGTAGCGTTTGACATACTCAGCGTCCATTGTGCTTCCTCCCGGCAACTAGGTTCCTTCAGCAGTTGAGTCGAGGCTACCATACGCAGTCCACACGAGGGTGGCTACTGCTAACCGGGCCACTCAGCAGAAGAGATTAATCGCAAGCGAGGACGTCATGCGTGCCTGCCACACTAAACATGTCCTGCACATGGAGCGTTCCGGTGATGTAGCCTCCGTCCCATTTGTACATAACGATCGGCAATCACTTTGCTTTCGACAGGCGCTGAACGGAGGGCTCGGCATCCGAATGCCTCACGCTTCTGCGACCGACGATGAAGTGGGACTCAGCGTACTCGGCTCCATCAATACCGAGTGCGTAACCATGATCTCGATCCAAAGACGCATTCGCGTAGCCTGGTCCGCACGTAAACGCAGAGGAGTCCGCCGATAGTCGGCCGAACTCACATTGAATTCGCAGTTCGAGAATGTCGAAGAGACGGTCACTCGACACCGCTGTGACGATCAGCGAATCCACATATTCGCGAGCGTATAGGTTTCGAAGCGTGGCACCTTCAACCGAGCTGCCGTGTCTATCAGCTATGTCTGAGAGCGAAGCTGGCAAAGAGTTCAACCACCGCCCGACCGACGCGTTACCGGTAAGAAATCACCTGGTAGGTAAGATTCGCTCTCCCCAGATGCCCATTTTCCCGGCGTTGTAGCCCGAACTTCGTCAATCCATCCGAAAGACTACGGGCGTTGATCCGGACAAGCGGTGTGGCTTCTTCAGTTGTCTGAGCCCAAAGCGATCCGACACCGGCCGCACCGACGAACATCGCCACAACCAGCATCGAGGCGAGATGCATCTTGGGCATCGAATCCTCCTGCGTGCACTACCGACGGCGAATCTGGCATTGCGACACCCCACTCCATCATAGGTAGTATTGTCATGGCTCCGACCAATGCGCCCCTTATGAGGGCTCGTTCTCCGAGCCGACACGCATTCTCTCACAACCCCGCTACTCGTTCCTGCACCTGCGCAAACAGTCGCGCCGCGTCCTCTCCGAGCCAGCCCTCCTTGAGGTGGTGCTTCAGCGGCAGATCCTGCAACTCCTGGACGCCGCGTTGGAAGGGGAGCATGTTGTCGGTAGCGAGGAGGACGCCCCCGCCAAGCAGGGACAGCGGCCGCAGCACTTCGTGGTGCTCAGCACCGGGTTGATGCCGGCAACTCGGCGATCATGCCATCGGCCACCTGGAGATTTCGCACGAAACAGATGACCTCCTGAATCTCGTCGATCGACAGGTCGGGCACGGCCGGCATGTTGCCGAACTGCCAATGGTGTTGTCGCACTCCGCGGGCGACCGCAATAACGAAGCTGGCATCGGGATGGTGACCCGGCTCGTAGATCTCATGGACGAGCGGCGGTCCCTGAGCAGTCCCCGTTGCATTCATGCCATGACACATCGAACAGTTGGCAATGAACAGCTGCTCCCCTGGGAGCTCGGCCTCCGGCGAGTCGCCGCCGGTCACCGCTACGGATTGGTCAGCCGCGGGTTCGTCAGCAGGGGCTTCGCTCGCCCCGTATCCATTCCCATCGTCGCCACCACACGCGGCGCCAACCAGGACAGCGACCGCCAACAGCGCGATCAAGACTGGGAACCGCGTCGTCCAACGACTAGGGCTGATCATCGCTGCCCCGCTCATTCCCGCGAGGATAGGTACTCGCCGAGTCTTTTGGGGGATTCACTCGCGGGGCAGGTCCAGTTCGGGACCGTGCGACGCGAGCCAACTCAATCAAGCACCCTCCCGTAGAGGAACTGATCGATCGTCTGACCATCCTTGGTGATGCTCTTGCGCAATCGGCCTTCCAGGACGTAGCCGACCTTCTCCAGCACTCGCATCGAGGCCGGGTTCCACTCAAAGACCCCCGCGTCCAGCCGCACGATGTCGTGATTCGCGAAGGCGTAGTCGGTGAGCGCCCGCAACGCGGCCGTGGCGATGCCCCGACCCCAGAACGGCTCTCCCAGCCAGTAGCCGATCTCCGCCGAGCGTCGATGGATGTCGTCCTGCAACGTCAGCCCGATGCCGCCAATCAGCTCGTCCTGTGAAGCGATGGCAAAGTTCACTTCCGGCGACTGCTGCATCACGAGACTGATCCAGTCATCCGCATCGGACAGCGTGTACGGGTAAGGAAACGTGTCTCGCAGGTTCCGCGAGATGTTGCGATTGTCGGCGTACCTGGCCAGAGGCGGAGCATCGTCGACGCGATAGCTCCGGACCTGCCACTGGCCAATGTCGATACGCATGCGTCGCCTCCCTTGCACCATCGATTTCCGGCAGCCGATACGGCGCCCTGTCAACTCCCGAGGGGAATCATAAGGTAGACCTGCCGAGCTACGGACGCTGCCCCTGACGGCTCGGGTCCGGCGGCTCCACCGCCCCGAACATCGCCCGCGCCACCTCCTTCGGTGTCGCGTCTGGGTGCCACTCCCGCGAGGGCGGACGCCTTGGACTGCGATTCTTGGCCGCTGATTCCGCCATCACTGACCTCCCGTGGGCCACAAGTCCGGTCACTGGTCTATAGTCCTGCCCGGCTCTGCTGAGGATGTTTGCCCCCCTCGATGGCGAGAGACGAGGGGGCGTTCACTCGGCTCCCTGTGGTTAGTTGTCGAGACCGGCTTGGGCGACCGCCCTGTGTATGCTGGGCCTGAGATGCGTACTACTCCTGAATCGCCATGGAGGCAAACCATGAAACAGCGCCCCGCCAGCCGAGCGCTCGACATCGTGCAGCCCCAACTCCTCATCGAACACCCCGTCGCTGGAGAGGTCGTCCCGCAGCGCGCGAAGGACGGCTACATCCACGCCACGGACCTGTGCAAGCAGGTTGGAAAGTGCTTTGGTGACTACCATCGGCTCGCTGAAACCAAGGAGTTCCTGAACGAGCTCTCGTCCGATGTGGGAATTCCCACATCGGAACTCGTGCAGATTATCAAGGGCGGAGATAACCGCCTCCAAGGTACATGGGTACATCCTCAGGTGGCGATCAATCTGGGGCAGTGGCTCTCCCCTGTGTTTGCAGTGAGGGTGAGCCGGTGGGTTGGCGATTGGATGATGGGACGGGTTCAGGGCTACATGCCCGTCCATGTACAGCGGTTCATGAAGAACCGGGCCAAGATACCCCACACGCACTTCTCGATGCTCAATGAGATCTACCTCAACCTGTTCGCGCCCCTTGAGGACGCCGGGGTCATCCCACCCGACAAGATGATGCCCGACATCTCGGCCGGTCGTATGTTCTCGGACTTCCTGAGACGCAAGGGCATCGACCCATCCAAGTTCCCCACGTACCAGCACGAGTTCGCGGACGAATCGAGGATACCGGTGGAAGCTAGGCTCTACCCCATCGACCTCCTTCCTGAGTTCAGGAGGTACTTCAATGAAGTGTGGCTCCCCGAGCGTGCCCAGAAGTACTTCGAGACCCGGTTCCCAAGGGCGCTTCCGTTCTTGCCTAGGCTCCTTGCCCTACCGCCAGCCTGACCTAACACCTAGGCGGTGAGGTCGGCTCAGGGCAAGACGGCCTCCACCTGCGCAAGATGCTCCTCGCGGTGCGGCCAGCGCTTGATTGCGTATTCGAATCCCGCATCACGCAAGGAGCTGAGCTGCTCGTCTGTCAGGCTCCGCACGGTCGCGTCGAGCTGTTCGGTTGCCCAGACAGCCGCATCTCCGGCTGCGTCGGCTCGAAAGACCGACGTCAGCGACGCCAACGTGGCGTTCGTCATCACATCCTCGGATGGAAATCCCTCACCTCGTGCAAATCTCCGCAACGCCAAGTGTTGGCGCGCATCCCAGAACGCCAGGTGGACGAGCGCAAAGCCGACCGTCCAGCCGTCCCCGAGTGAGCGTTCCAAGTCCTGCTGTCCGAGTCGGCCAACCACGTCTCGCAGACGATTGGTCGACTCGGCGTTTCGATCGAGATCGCGGTCGAGTTCACTCATGGGGGATGCTCCCTCGGGTAGTCATGCTTTGGGTTGGTCGGGTGCCTGACTCCGGCGGGCCACCTTGCCGGACGATGTCTGACTGGTCGGCCGTCGGATCACTCGTGCGCGTGAATGGCGTCTGGGATCGCGTCCGAGGACTCGATCCGAGGTCAGGGCCGGACAGTGTCACCCAGCTAGACCGACCCTACAGCGCACCCGCCGACCCTAACTAGCTCAATCATTATGGAATCGTCAGGTAGTGCTGAGCCGGTTGTGGTCTATTGAACAACTTCCTCAAGAAAGCCGACCGCTTCCCGAACCAAGTCGTAGTAGTCGCGAACCCGCCGATAGGTAAGGTCCACATCCTCGCCATGCACGATCTTATTCCGACTTGCGTATGCACTTCCGATGGCCTCACGGTGCTGCGGCGAGAGCTTTACGTTCAACTGCGAGTGCCAGCCTTCATCGAGGCGACCAACGAGCGCCAAAATTCGAGGGGCTTGCATACTTCCCTCTCGGTTTAGGGTGCTGGCTACATACCTGCTGATACGCTGATCCCCCACACCATCGACGTACTTCAAGATGACTAAGGTAACCGCCTGCTCGAGGTACCCAGTGACCAGGACGCAGAGATATCGGGCATAGTCGGCTTGGATTTCCGGTTCGCCTGCGAGTCTGTCGGCGCGGTTAAAGGCCTCACCGAGCCGGGCACTGTGCGGATCCTGCCCTGAGGATGCAGACATCTAGTTACGTCACCGCGGTCGGAAGGCAGCCCGTGCGAGCTGAAGCCGTTTCTGGACATTCGGTTGATGGGAGGTCCGGTCACTGGTCGCGGCATGGAATTCCTTGTTCGCGATGAGTCCACCATATACCGAGCGAAGCGCGTTCAGCTCGGGCAGCCCCTCCCCGTCCCGGGCGTGCGCCAGCCCAACCATGACGGCGTCGTACACCGCCGCGTTCAGCCTACCCTCCGGTCGGAACGCCTCGTGTCCGAACGCTTCATCAATCAACTTGATGATCTCTTCGAATGCGTCCGACCATCCCTTAGCTGTATCTTCGGCAATTTCTCGGTGCCGAGCCATGAACGACGACAGGAAGTCCTTCATCGTACGCTGATCGGTGTTCCCATAACGGCTTTCGTCTACGTAGAGAGCGAAGAAACGGAGTATGAGCTCTTGATCTTTGAGCCGAGGTGAAGGACGGCCGTAAACAGTGCGCCAGTTTCGGTTATCTGCGAGCTTCGTGATCAGCACATTTAACGAACCGCCCCAGAGGCTTCGTCGAACTTCGTGTGCGGCTGCCGGTGTCCCACCCGTGTTAAGCCTCTCAAATAAATAAAAGAGAGAGCGATCGCCGCGCTCTGGTAGGTCTTGCCGGACGATGGTGGCGTGAATGATCGCGTCATCAAATCGACGACGATCGCTCGGTGTGAGATCGGTATAGCGCTTGCCCTCAAAGTCCTCGTGTACCCCTTTTCCGAGAGTGTAGTCTGAATCCCTGAACTTGCCGTCCATGAACGCCTTTATCGTTCGCAGTCGCTGGCCGCCGTCAATTACGAAACGGCGACTAGTCCGACGATCCGTGGATAGGAAAATCCCAGGGACTGGAAGCCCGAGGAGCAGGGACTCGATAAATCTGTCGGCCTGTCTCTTCGTCCAGACGTATCCTCGTTGGAAGTCGGGGATATAGATGTCGCCCTCCGCGTTTTCCTCGCTCGTCGACAACCGCTTGTATAGGGCATCGACGGGAAAGTCGGTTCCGTAGAAGCCGATTTCGTATCGCTCGATGCCCGGGATTTCTTGGTCGGCGTCGCTTTTCAGCGCCTCATCGTCGATGGGTTCATCCATCTCCGCATCGCCGTGGAGGGATGGCGTCACGGTGGTCATCGTCGTTCGGTCCTCCCGTCGCCAGTGGGTTGCGCCGAGGATACCAGCGCGGATGGCTTCCGCGGTGGATCCAGGCCGCACCGCGCGTGACTTCACGGCAGAGGATCTGACTGCGTCCAGTAGTCACGTGGTGTGATTCGGCCAGCGGAGTCGATCGACATCGAGTCCGCCGACGTGATTCCACCTGGCAATCGTCAGAGCGTTACAACGCCGCCAACCGGTCCTCCACCTGCGCGAGCAGTCGCGCGGCGTTCTCCCCCAGCCAGCCCTCCTTGACGTGGTCCTTGAGCGGCAAGTCCTGCAGCTCCTGGATGGCGCGCTGGAAGGGAATCATGTTGTCGGTGGCGAACAGCACCCGGTCGCTGAGCAGCGACGAGTTGCCATACTGCATCAGCGTCTCCCAGCCGGTACCCGGCGTTCCGATGTACTTGGGCGCGACCGCGCCGATCTCGATGTAGACACTGGCGTGCTTCCACGCGACTGCGACCAGCTCGTTGACCCAGGGCCAGCCGCCGTGGTTCGCGACGATGATGAGCTCGGGGAAATCGCAGGCGATCTCGCAGAGGTAGAGCGGGCGGCCGAACTCGATCGATCGGTCGTTCGAGAAGTTGATCGACGAGTGAATCGTGACCGGAACGCCGAGCTCCTGGCACTTCGCATACAGCGGGTAGAAGCGCTTGTCGTTGGCCAGCACGCGGTACGAGAACGGCTGCAGGTTGACGCCGCGTGCCCCGCGTTCGCGGACCTCATGCTCGACGACCGCCGCCATGTCATCGCCGACGCCGGGATTGACGGTGACGTAGCCGGTCAGCACGTCGGGATGATCGGTGACGATCCGATGCACGGCATCGTTCATGGCGCGGTAGTCGCCCGCCGCCCATTCGGCCTGCAGCACCGCCCGGTCGATGCCGGCCTCGCCGATCGCCGCGACCAGCGCGTCGGCGTCTCGCCCGCCGCCACGCTCGCGCGTGTAGATGCGGTTGTAGTTGGCCAGGTAACTACTGTCCCCGAAGCGGTTGTCTCCATCGCCGGCGGGGTCGATCCATTCACGCGGCGGCAACGTCACTCTGAAGTCGATGATCTCGGGCATGTGCAGTCCGCCTTTCGCTGCTGTTCACTGCCGGCGGGTGGTCCGCTCAGGGGATCGCGCCGGCCTGCTTGAGGGCTGCGATGGCGTCCCAGTCGTAGCCCAGCTCTTCGAGGACGAGTTCGGTGTGTTCGCCGAGCTCAGCGGCGCTGCTGTAGTTGGTCGTGGGCGCCTGGTCGAGCTTGAACGGCGCCCCGAGCACCTTGAACTCGATGCCGGAGCGGTGCTCCATCACGCCGACGTAGCCGTTGGCCGCGGCTTGCGGATCCTGAGCGATCTCCAGCTCATCGGCAGCCGGGGCCCAGGGGAAGTCGAGCGCGTCAAAGATCGCCGCCCAGTGGTCGCGAGGTTCCTCAGCGATGCGCTGCTCGATCAGCTCGACCGCCTCGCGGGTGTGCCGGCGCCGCTCGACGGTCACGGCGAAGCGCGCATCCTCCGTGAGGATCGGCAGATCGATCGCCTCGGCGAACGGCGCCCAGAATCGTTCCTCCTGGATCATCGCGAGCTGTAGCCACTTGTCGTCGGCTGCGCGATATGAGTTGTACAGCGAATTGAAGGAGCTGTAGCGGTCGCCCCGAGGAAAGTTCTGACCGGTGGCCAACGCGCCCTGCACGGCGAAGCCGTTCGCCCAGATCCCGCCGCCATAGAGCGAGCACGTGAGGAACTGTCCCTCGCCGGTCAGTTCGCGCTGGTAGAGCGCGGCGAAAATCGCGGCCGTGATGTTCATCGCGCTGGGCAGGTCGCCCATCGCGCCCACCAGCCGCACCGGGTCGTTGCCCGGCGCGCCGAGGATCGACATGAAGCCCCCGCGCGCCCAATAGGCCAGCTCGTCGAAGGCCGGCCGGTTGATGTCGGGGCCTTCCGTGCCGTAGCCCGTGGCGTGCGCGTAGATCAGTCGCGGGTGGCTCTCTCGCAGCGACTCGTAGTCAATCCCGAGCCGTTCGAGCCCGCCGCGCCGGAGGTTGACGATGAAGATGTCCGCGTCCGCCAACAGGCGTCGCATCACCTCGCCGCCCCCAGGGCTGCGCACGTCGAGCGCGACGCTCCGCTTGTTCCGATTGGCCAGCTCGTAGACCCAGTCGACATGATCGCGGACGCGATGGACCAGTCCACGCATCGGATCGCCCCCGTGCGCCTCGACCTTGATCACATCCGCCCCCAGCTCGCCCAACAGGCAAGCGCTCATCGGCGCAAAGAGCCAGGTCGCCATCTCGACCACCTTGAGCCCCCGCAGCAGTGGCTTCGGCTGGGTTTGTTCTCCAGGCACGGGCACTCCATCCTCGGTCAGGCTCGCCGACCCCGAGATTAGCCGACGCCGTCGCGCCTCTCCGTCGAGCCGGCGATCCCTCCCGTGAGCGACTCGGCCGCAACGCTCTCAACTTCGGTGACTGCTTCGTCTGCGCACCGGCCGAAGCGCTCGCTGAGCCCGTATTGTCCAACGGCGAGGATTCTGCCCTTTCCGACATCCAACCCTCGTGAGCACGGCGTCTCGAACGGACCCCTCTCCTCAAGCGATCGGAGTCAGGATCGATGACGCCCGCCCGGCTGGAGCGATTCGCAGCGCTGTACCCGTCCCTCTACCACATGGCTGAGTCCGGCAGCTGGCCGAGCATACGCGAGCGCGGGTTGCTCAGCACGACCGCGTTGCTCGACCTGTTCGAAATCGACGGTGCGACGCGAACCAGCATTGAGTCGCAGTGGCGGCCGGAGAGTATCCCGATCGAACATCCCTCATACGGCAGCGCTGTGGTCGGCGATGGGGATTATAACCCGCAGTTGACAACAGGCGGGACTTATATCGGATAGCACCCACGTAATCTGGTTGCACATTGATGCCAGCTTAGCGTTCAGGTTCCTCCGGCTGAAGATCTTCAATCAGGTGTCCCAATCGTCGCACGATCACCTGATCAACGGCATCGGCAGTTGCGGCCGGAAGCGCCGCAAACGCCTCAGCCAGACTTGGCTCTTTCTCTACCGGCTCAACCGGCCCGAGACGATATAGCCAATACATGACAACAACAAAGGCAAGGACGGCGGGAACGGCAATCAGCGCTTCGTGCACGGTGTGCCCTTCGTGAATCTCACGGGCTGCGACGTGCCCCAAATGGGTAGCCACAAACAGCAACGCCATGGGAGCAACTTTGACGATCTTGCCTCCGAATGGAGTCCGATCCCGAATTGCGCCCCAGATTCGCTCAACAATGGTTGCAAGGCTGGGCAAATCAACATCCCGACCAGCCCCTCGCGATACATTCACGATAGGCGATTTGCCTTGAGTCGGCGGGTACACAGCGTCCAGGCTGCCCCGCCGATTCTCATTCTAGCCACGACTGGACAACACGCGAACAGTGGTGCATTGCAAGGAAATCCGCCGCCAACCGAGAGTCCGTCCCGATGCCTGAGCCAAAGGACTTGAGGATTCCCGACGCGCCCAAGCGTGTGCTGAAAGCGATGCTCGGCAACAAGGGCGAGAAGCCTCAGGCGGTCAAGTCGCTGTAGCGCAGGCGCTTGCCCTGCATCCCACGGGCCACAAGAGCCATCTGTTCCTCAGTGTCGAATTCGCGCAGGTTATGGCGGCCTGCGAACTCTCCCACGTAGTGGTCAAGATGCTTCACGCTGACGTGGTGGTAGACGCCGTTCAGCCCGCGCTTGAGCATCGACCAGAACGACTCAATGCCCTGTGTGTGAGCGTCGCCGACCACGTACTCGCCTGCCGAGTGCTTGACCGCAGCGTGGCGCATCCTGACACCCCTGTAGGCCGGCCATTCGTCTGTGAACAGGCGGGCGCCTGGGGCAACGGTGTCGTGCACGAATCCGTGCAAGGTCAGCTTGTCGGTGGCCTTGACGACCGACTTGACGACGTTTGCGTGAACTTTGCCCGACTTGCGATCCTTCGCGCCTGCGACGGCGGCCTTGCCGTAGGTTCCGCCACCTTGCTTGAGTCGCTTGCTCTGGTGCTTGTTGGCTTCACGACCGCCGACGTAGGTTTCGTCTACCTCGACATCGCCGTCAAACATCGCCAGATCGCCCGATTCGAGCGCCTGGCGGATTCGATGCAGCAGGTGCCATGCCGTCTTGTAGCTGATTCCCAGATGGCGATGCAGTTTCATCGCCGAGACGCCCTTGAGTCCGGTGATGATCTGGTAGAGCGCAATCGCCCACGTCTGGTAGCCGAGTTGGGAACTGTGCATGACGGTTCCCTTCTTAACTGAGTAGTAGGAGCGGCATTCGCGGCAGTGGTAGGGCATTGACTTGTGAGCGTCGTCCACGACCGCGTGATTCTGAGACTGGCAATCGGGGCAAATAGGGCCTTGCTCACGCCACATCAGCTGCTCGAACCAGCGCTCAGCAGCGGCGTCGTCGGGAAACATCTTGAACAGTTGCGGCAGGGTCAGTCCGGTGCGGTCTGAACGCCCTGGGGCTTGCTTCGCGGTTGCCATTTCGGTCTCTCCTGTGTGATCACGGGCTACCGAAAGTCCCGCCTATTGTCAACTGCGGGTTATAATCCCCTCCGCGATCAGAAATCGATGCCGCCGAGCGACTTGGAAGCCGCCCTGACCAACCTGTCTACCACGCAGTGGTATGGGTTTCTCAATCGCAAGGTGTTCCTGTGGCTCTCGCAGGATCGCCTCATGCGGATGCTCAATGCGGCGCCGTACCGAGATCATTGCCACGATGTCCTGACGCTGGACACTCACCGCGTGGTCAGTGAATACGTGGAGCAGATTGCGGTATGCCAGATCAACTCGGGATTTGCCAAGCCCATGTTCGGACTGGTGACCAAGCGGTCATTCGGTTCCTTTCAAACCATCGAGCGTCGTGCCGCCACTCGAAGACTCAGCGGACTGGCTGAATCGACGGTCGAATACGCAGTTCCTGACGTTGCGCGTTTCGTGACCTCCGTCGAGTCGTGGCGCGGCAAGACGCGCCAGGGGACGGTCTGGCAGCCATGAGTTGCGAAGATCCCGAGGCCGTCCGGTCCCCGAGGATTTTCGACAGCGCCGCTGAGCTGGTTTCGTCGTCGGCCTGCCTAATGCCGGGAACCCGCTTGGTGCAAGGCCACTCGATCCCGCTCGACACCCGATCCTGGATCGAACTTCGGCGTCCTCACGTTATCCGTGATCGTCGGCGCCGGCTAAACCGATGAGGTGCATGATGACCACTGGCGCGATCTGACTGGCAGCATGTCCGACGCGGTTGGGATCGTGACGCACTACCGCGGTGGCAGGCGGTCCTGGGCGTTCCAGATGCGATTGAGGATTGGGCGGCCTTCGCCGGCGGGGTCGACGAACTCGGGCCGATAGCTCCACGGGAGTTGGCTGCTGTGGGCCCGGATCACCACCGGGCGAATTCGGTAGCCGATCAGCCGCTCCGAGGTGAAGCCCAGCTCCATCAGCATGCCCTGCGTCGTAGCGACAGACCACTTCTGGTCGAAGACGAAGTTGCCGAACGAGTAGGCCACCAGCGCACCCTGCGCTCCGTGCTCGCCGTCGAAGTGCTCGACGGCCTGCACCCAGTGCGGATGGTTGCCCATCACGAAGCTCGCGCCGGCCTCGATCGCGATCCCGCCGATCTCGCGCTGAGATGCGATCGGGTTGGAGGTGTACTCGACGCCCCAGCCCGCCCCGACCACCACGTGATCGGCGACTGCGCGAGCCGCGCTCACGTCCTCGCGCACGCTCTCGGCGCTGAGCGGCGCCGTACCGGGCTTCTCGTCCCCCGCCGCGTACCAGGGCGCGATCGAGTCGTAACCGAGGAACGCGAAGCGCACCGGCCCCTGCGCCGTCTCGACGCTGACCACGGCGGGTCTGCGGGCGGACAGCAGGTCCTTCCCGGCGCCGGCGGTCGCGATGCCCGCCGCATGCAGTCGCGCCAGCGTGTCGAACAACGCCGCCGCGCCCGAGCAGCCGCCCCAACAGTCCAGCATGTGGTTGCCGATCGTCAGCACCACGTCCACGCCTGCGTCGGACAGCGCGGGCACGACCCGCGGGCTGCCCTGCAGCATCAGCGTTTCGACGCATGGCGTCGGCCCGCCCAGGTCGGTCAGCGCCGACTCGAGCGGCGCGACGGCGATATCGGCTGCGAGGATGGCATCGCGCACGCCGTCGAACATTGCGCCGTAGTCATCGAGCGCGGCGAGCACATGGTTGGTGCAACGCACCGGGATCAACTCGCCGGTGACCACCATTCCCGCCGGGTCGAACGGCGCCGCGACCTCGATGCCGGCCGCCGCAAGCAGCGCGATGGCGTCCGCGGCCGTGGGCGCGCGCACCCAGCCCAGCAGACGCAGTGGTGACAGCCGCGCCGGGTCGCGGTACGGGTCGTAGCCACTGACTGTGAGCGCCAGGACGCCGAGCCGCAGCCGCTCGGGCTCGATCAGCGCGAACGCGCCCGGCGTGGATTCGACGCGGTCCGTCACCTCATCGTCCGGCAGCAGGTCTGCCGCCAGCTCGCTGAGCGGGATGCCGAGCCCGGCCGCGATCGCGCCGGCCTGCGACGCTGGCAGGTAGACGCTGATCGGCTGAGGGCTACCGCCGAAGTCGGACCAGTCGTTGGCCTCGCCGCGCAGGATGCGCAGCACGTCGCCGCGATACAGGTCCAGCACATCGCGCCGCTGATCGGTGATCGCCGCCCAGCGCGCGAGCACGACCATTCGCGAGCAGGGCAGCACCGCGCTCGCGATCTTCCGCTTCGACACGACGTCGCTGCCGGCGATGGACAAGTCAGGCACAGTCGCCAGCGTCGCGTGCCGCCACACGCACTCCTTGGGGTCTGAGCCGAGGAATGCCGCACCCGCATCGGGAGCCGGTGTGGTGGCCAGGGTGGCGCCAGTTGCTTCAGGAATGCTCGCAGCGGTGGCGACGGAATTCGGCAGCGCAGCAAGCCCACCAGCCATGCACACCGACGCGGCGATCAGCAGCCACACAGCGGGCCCGCGCAGACGCGCCGCCATGGTCATGGAAACATCGCAGGCCCACCCCGGAGCCACACCCTAGCGTCAGGTCCCCAGTGAACCGTCTAGCCACGTCGACCTCGATCCGCCACGACCCGGCAACCCGAGCGAAAATCAGCTGGCTTCAGAGACAGACAGTTGGTGGCGCCTCCAACACCGACTCGCGCGCAAACGGCACGCCCCAACCGGCGCAGCGTTCCGATCGGCTAGGTTGCGAGCCGGGCGACAAGCCAGGCTGACCAGGCTGACGGTCGCGCGAATCGGGCCGGCCCTATCAGCGCGCGCCGCCAGCTTCGACGCCGCCAACGCCGCCGGCGAGAGTCGGGGAGTCACGAATGGTATTCGGCATCGAGCAACGTCGCGCGCAGGCGATCGAACGGCTGAACGCCGCTTCGGAAGTCGTCGAGACCGCGCGCGGCCCCGTCGAATTCGCGCGCCGCGGCGAGGCGCCGTACGTCGTCATCTTTCACGGCACACCGCAGGGGCATAACGCCAGCATCTTCGGCGAGCGGTTTGAAGCGGCGGGTTTCGGAACGATCACGCCATCGCGGCCCGGCTACCTGCGCACGCCGCTCGCAACGGGGCCCAGCTTTGAGCAGCAAGCCGACGCCGCGGCGGCGTTGCTCGATTCGCTCGCGATCGACCAGGTCGCTGCCTACGCGATATCGGGCGGCGGACCGAGCGGCATCGAGTTCGCCGCGCGCCATCCCGACCGAGTGAACGCGCTCATACTCGAAGTCGCCATCTCGCAGACCTGGACCATCGAAGTCTCCGCCCTGACGATGACTTTGCTCACCAATCCGATCATCGGTTGGATCCAGGGCCAGATCCTGGAACGCCTGCCGCGGCTCGCAGTCGGGCAGTTACTGAAGATCGAGAGTACGCTGGATGCGGCGGACCGGGCCCGCGTGACCGCTGATATTCTCGCGAGCCCAGAGAAGCTTGCGTACTTGCGACGGGTCCTGGCCGACGCTCCGCCCTTCGAGCTGCTGCGCGCCGGATTCGACAATGATATCGAACAGTTCGGCGCCATCGAACAACTACCCCTCGCCGAAGTGCGCTGCCCCACGTTGGTCGCGCACGGCACACACGACGGCGACGTGCCCTTCAGCCATGCCGAGAACTCGGCGCGCGAGATCGCCGGCGCTGAGCTCCACCGCGTCGAACAGGGCTGGCATTTTCTCGCGCTGAGCGACGACGCTGAGGAATCAGCCCGGGCCGAGGTCGCCTTCCTCCGCGAGCATCTCGGCGCGTAGCCCCCGTTCGCATCGCGCGCGCGATGGAATGACGCGCCGATCGGCGGCGTGACGGGTGACGCGGGGCCGGCGAGCGATGCATGGGCTGCTCGGAGCCGCGATCGGTTGCCTACAAGCGATAACGACGCTCGATCTGCGCCGCGCCGCGGTCGACCGCGGCCCTGCGCGCCGCCTGCGCCGCCCCCGCCATCGTCCGCTCTCAGTGCGGGCTGCGGCGGCGGCGTACGGAAGCCGGCGGTATCTGGTAGCCACGGTGACGGGACCGAGCAACGGCGCAGCGTCCCGCGAACGCGGCGTTGATCGCATTCGGGCCGATCGGTATGACTGCGCACCGTGAGATTGATCGCACTATACGGACCTTCGCGACATACTGATCCGAATCGTTAGCGCCCCGTCAACCTGATCGACTTTACCGATTCATCGACCGCCCGCGCAGCGTCCACGTGGCGGCCCCTGATACGGTCGCAATTGACGGCATGCGCATGCTGGCGATCGCGTCCTTCGACTATCGCATCGGCCAAGCGCGCAGGCCGGGAGGGTCCAGCGCATGAATTGTAGCGGCCGCTCATGACAGGCCCGAGGTACGAAGCAGCCCATCCGTCTGGATCGTACCGCGGACGGCTCGTGCTGACGAGCGGCGTACGAGAGACACCCGGATGCGCACCCTGATCAGGCCTCGATCGCACTCGGGCCTGCGACGCGGCGGGCGGGTCGACCGCTCAGGGGCGAGCGCGTCCGGCCGGCGCTGGGTGGTTCTCGCCGTGGTGTTGCTTGCGGCGCTGATCATGCTGCCCAACCAGCACGCACGGGCCGGGATGGACCACGGGCCGATCGACGGCACTCTGATGCACGCCGACCGGCACGGGACGCTCGCCCTCCCAGGGTCCACCGTCTCGTTCGACTGGGCGATCACCAGCACGATCGAAACGCCGTCCACTGCCGAGCAGCAAGACAACGCACCGACGATCACGATCACGGACGGGCCGACATCGGTCACGGAAGGTCAGCCCATCAACATCACGCTTACTCGAACCGGCGACGTGTCCGGCGCGCTCGAGGTCTTTGTTCATCGTTCCGAGACCGGGCAGATGATAGGCAGACCGTGGTGGAGCTACGTGGATTTTCTCGCCGGCTCCTCGACAACGGTGTGGCAAATTCCCACGGCAAACGACACCGTGGTTGAGGAGTCGAGCGTAGTGACGGCCTCCGTGAGCGCGGGCGGCGGCTATCAGGTGGGATCGCCGTCAACGGTGGACGTGACGATCCTCGACAACGATTCCGATCCACCTCCGCCGATCCCTGACCCCGACGATTCCGTCTGGTCGGCCACTATGACAGTGAGGGATGTCGATGGTCGTCTCGGCTATTGGAAGGACAGGGACGGCGAGCTGACCGCCGACACGTTTAACTGGGGGGGCGTGGAATACCGGGTCACGGCCGTTCTGTACAACTGGTACTTCAGCCAGGTCGATATCGATTTCGACGTCCTGCCCGAGGCGCCAGATCGCTTGACGTTGCACATCGACTCGCTCCGCCTGAATCTCGCCGATGCGGACTGTTCCGGGAGGCAGTTCAGCTGGTTCTTCACGGAGGTGCCCTGGAGGGTGGGTAACACCGTACAACTGCGCTTGACCGGCGATCACGTCCCATCCCCGAGAGATTGCGGCGACGACGGCGACGGTGGCAACGGTGGCAACGGCGGCAACGGCGGTAACGGCGGTAACGGCGGCAACGGCGGCAACGGCGGTAACGGCGGCAACGGCGGCAACGGCGGCAACGGCGGCAACGGCGGTGGTGGAGGCGGCGGCGGTGGTGGTGGCGGTGGCGGTGGTGGCGGCGGCGGTGGTGGTGGAGGCGGTGGTGGTGGCGCCATCACGGAGCCGACGGCAACCATCCAGGCCGGCAGCTCGGTGACCGAAGGCGCTGATGCGGTGTTCGTGCTCTCGATCGACGCCGATGCGAGCGCGGAGCTGGAAGTAGCGGTGGAGCTGACCGAAGACGGTGACATGATCGACAGCCCGGCTCCGACCATCGTTACGATCCAAGCCGGCGCGAACACCGCAACGCTCTCCGTCGCCACGGTTGACGACGGCGTGGACGAGCCGAACAGCAACATCACGGCGAAGCTGAAGGCCGGCTCCGGCTATCAGCTGGGATCGATTTCCACGGCGGTCGTGACGGTCCTCGACAACGACGGCGACGACACCCCGCCGCTCCTGGTCGACGCATCCGTCGACGGCGATCAGGTGACACTGAACTACGACGAGCCGCTGGACTCGACTTCGACCCCGGATCCCGCCAGCTTCACTGTGTCGGTGGCGGGCGACCCGAACCCGCCCGTCGTCACCGGCGTTGAGGTCAGCGGCATGACCGTGACGTTGACACTCGACGGACCAGTCGAAGCCGGCGCCGTGGTGTCCGTGTCCTACGAGCCGTCGGGAAGTCCGATCCGGGATATCGCGGGGAATGAGAGCGCGGGGTTCACGGACCATCCGGTCGCGAACGAGACGCCGACGAGCAGTGCGAGGAACGTCCCGGCGTTCGACGCGCCGCAGACGAAGCGGCGCGTATTGGAGAACACGCCGGCAAACGAGCCCGTCGGCCTTCCCGTTGTGTTGGCCAATGATGAGGATGGGACCGCGGTCTACACACTTGGTGGTGACGATGTCGATTGGTTCACGATCGACGCCGCCACGGGCCAGATTCGCGTCGGCGCCGACGCCGACATGGACTACGAGGGAATCCAGAACAGCTTCAGCGTGGTCGTGACCGCGACGAATGCAGCGGGACAGAGCGCTTCGGTCGATGTGACGATCGACATCATCGATATCAATCTCGGTCCGTACGATGTCGATCACAACGAAAAAATCGACATGAACGAAGCGCTCGCGGCCGCGCGCGACTACTTCGACGACATGATCGAGATGGCCGAAACCTCGCGCGTCGTCCGCCTCTACCTGTACCCAGAAGGCGCGCCATGACGAACGCCTGGGACGTAACGACTGCGATGAACCAGGCGGCGCTCCGGCAGGTCAGGACCTCCGCGGCCGCTGGAGGTGAGGCATGATCAGAGGCGTCTTGGTATCGCTCGTGGCTCTGGCGATCATCGGTGCAGGGATCGGACTCGGCGGGCCGGCGCATCCGAACCCCGCGCAGGCGTCCAGCCATGTGGTCCGATCGCTCTCTGATCAGACCGTGGAGCCGGGTGGCCGACTGACCGTTACGGTCAGCGCGTCGCAGTACGGCGACTATGCAGAACTGATGGAGACGCTGCCGGAGGGCTTCAGCTTCGTATCGTCTGACCAACCGGCGAATGCCCTCGAGATCACCGAAGCGGGCCGGCAGGTCCGAATCATCCTGCTCGGACCAAGCCGGACCGTCAGTTACAGCATGAATGCGTCGCATGTGGTGGGGCGACATACGATTTCGGGCCTATTCCGTGATGAGGCCAAGCTCGAATCCACGGTCGCCGGCGAGGACACCGTTGAGGTGCTCGGCGACGCCGACTCTCAGACCGAGCCCTCCGACAGTGCTGCCGGCGATGTTGCCGACGGTGAGGGCAACGGTGAGGGCGATACCCGGGGCGAAGATGACGCCGAGACTGAGGACGAAGGCGGCGTCGAGACTGAGGGTGAAGCGGGCGAGGCTGAGCTCGGCGAGCTCGAGGACGGCGCGGAGGACGACAGTGAGGTGACTGGTGCTGGTGAGCTGTCCGCCGGCGACGGGACCGAAGACGACGATGCGCAGGGCGCCGTCGAAGACGCCGAAACGGAGGAGGATGAGGAGCCGGCGGTCGTGTGGACGACTGCTGGGACGGGCGGTCGAGCCGACATCTCACGAAGTCCTGGGTCCAGCAATCCGGCGCTCGGGGCCGCCGCCGGTGAAGCGTTCCCACTGTGGCTGATGCTGCTCTTGGGGCTCGGCGGCGCCATCGAGGTGGCGTTGATCATCACCGTGGTCAGAACCCGCATGTGGCTCGCGTTGCGCGTCTGATCGGCGGCGGCAAGGCCCGTTCGCGGGACGTGAGCCGCCGGCGCGATCACACGCCGGCGGCGCGACCTAACCTGTGATGTAGGTGTGGGTGATCACTTCCCACACGTGCCCGTTCTCGCAGTCGAAGTAGAAACCGCGGCCCTGATGCCGGTGGTTGATCTTGCCGTCGGTGCGCGAGCCGGGACCGCTGCCAAACGGGATGCCCTCATCCTTGACGCGCTGCAGCACGGCCTCGAACTCCTCGTCGGAGGCCAGAAACGCGTAGTGATTGGAGCGAATCTCGTCCGCATCGTCGAAGTCGAGCGTGAGCGTGTCGTTGACCTTGACCGGCGCGAAGTGACCCCAGGCTCCCTCATAGGTCAGCCCGAACATGCGGGCGATGAACTCCGCCGACCGCACTTTGTCGTGGGCCGGCACGATCGTGTGATCGAGTTGCAATGGCATGGCGCCTCCTCCAGCGAATCAATGCGCTCCAGCTGGTCCGTCTGCTGAGGATGCAATTCTAGCGCGCAAGGCGGCGCATGGCGGCGCCCTGAGTCAGCGCGCTCCGGCGCCGTGTTACGCCGGCTGCAGCTCCTCGAACGCCGCGCGAAAGCCCGGCGCCGCACCCTCGAGCTCGCTCTGGGCGACGCAGTATGAGATGCGGAAGTAGCCCGGCATCCCGAATCCTCGACCGGGTACGACCAGGACGCCGTGACGCTGGAGCGCCGCGACCAGCTCCAGCTCATCGGCCGCGGGCGACTCCGGGAACATGTAGAACGCGCCCTCCGGCTTGCGCACGCGGTAGCCGATCGAGGTCAGCATCTCGTACAGGTAGTCGCGCTTAGCCTGATAGTCGCGTATGTCGATCGTGACCGTCTGCAGCGTGCGCACCAGGCGCTGCATGATCGCCGGCGCGTTGACGAAGCCCAGCACGCGGTTGCAGAAGATCAGCGCATCCATCAGCTCGCCGCCGTCGTCATACTGCGGATGCACTGCGAGATAGCCGATCCGCTCGCCCGGGAGCCCGAGGTCCTTGGCGTGCGACGTCGCTGTGATCGTCCGTTGATACGCCAGCTGCGGGAACGGGTAGACGTGCTCGTCGAACAGAATCTTGCGATACGGCTCGTCGCTGACGATGAAGATATCTGTGCCCAACTCCTCGCATTTCTGGTCGAGCACCGCTGCCAGCGCTTCGATGAATGACTGCGGGTAGATCGCGCCGGAGGGATTGTTCGGCGAATTGAGGATCACCAGCTTCGTACGCGCTGTGATCTTCTCAGCCAGCTCCGCGAGGTCGGGGATGAACTCGCTGTCGCAGCCGACCACCACCGGCACGGCGCCGTGATTCGTCGCATAGAACAGATACTCCGCGAAGTACGGCGTGAGGACCACCACCTCGTCGCCCCGGTCGCACAGCGAATGGATGAGGACATTCAGCGCGCCCGCCGCGCCGACCGTCATCACGATGTCCCCGGCGCCGTAGGCCAGCCCTGTCTCGTTGGACAGCGCGTCGGCGACCGCCTGCCGCGTGTCCGGATATCCCGCATTCGGCATGTAGCGGTGCGAGCCGGCGGCCGGTGCGGCGGCCAGTTCGCGCAGCGCGTCGAAGAACTCGACGGGCGGCTCGGCGATCGGATTGCCCAGCGACAGGTCGAACACGTTCTCCGCGCCGCGCTCCTGGCGCAGCGCGATGCCCAGCTCGAACATCCGCCGAATCCACGAGCTGTCCGCCATTCCCCGTCGCACGTCCGCAGCGATCGCCATCTTCACCTCCGGCGACGCAGATTCACGGCGCGCCGCATCCGCTGCACGCTAGCTCAGGGCGCCGCAGGGGGCGCGGCGGCGCGTCGAACCCATCGAGTTCGGGCGCGAGCAGCGTGCGACAGAACTCGCCGATTTCGTCTCGAATCCGCCGGAAGACGTCAGCCATCTCGGCCTCCGAGCGGGCGGCCATCATGGGCCTTGCCAGTGCCGGACGAGAGGGTGCGTTTCCGAATTGGTCACTAGCCGACGCGTACGACGGCAACCGGCGCGCGATCTGGTGAACATGTCGGGCTCCCGTAGCGCACCCGCGCCAGGCTGCCGGTCTCGCCGCGAGCGTCAGCGATCCAGGCAACCGGTCGAGGCGTCCATCACCCCGCCGCGGGACACACACGGGCATGACGGCACACCCGCACGAACGGAACTCGGCGTGACTTCTGGTGAGTCCGGGGTACCGGGAGTAGAGCCGTGCTCACTGCGGGATTCCCGACCCGCGGTCCGGCCGCCATGTGAGTTCGTGTCCGTCTGAGCTCTTCCCGCGCTGTCGATGGGCGTCGGCTAGTTCGCCGCAACAAGCGCGATGCGGGGGGCGCCCATGCCGAGGTTGCTTGCCAGGACGATCGCGAACGACGAGGTGGCGCTGCGATCTTCCGAGGTGGCGGTGATGGTGATGCCCGTGTCCTCTTCAACGGATATGTCGGCTTCCACGGTTGTCGCGGGATTCGCCGTCGTGTAGCAGAGTCTGACCCGCTGGGGTGGGTGGCTGAGCAGAGACGATCCATCGAAATCACGGGTGGTGATGAGAAGTGGCCCCCGCTCACCGGTTGGTTCGGGAATACTGGCGGTCAAGATGGCTTGGCCGGACTTGTTGGCAATCCGGAACGACGCCGTTAGTCCGCCGAGATCGTAGAGGGTGACAACGCTCCCTGGACCCGCGTCCAGGGTGAACTTGACGATTCGAGCGTCGCTAGGCGGCCCGGACTGCTCTGCGACCGCCTGCTCGATCGACTCGTCGTCAACGTCCTCCAAGGTTTGCACCGTTCTTCGGGTCGTGGTTATGCCCTTGTGCTCCACGCCGGCCAGGTGAAAGCTGGACCTGGCCTGAGCCGTGAATACGGCCCCAACGTCGTCTCCGCGTCGCTGCATTGGCGGCGATGCCGGGAAGCAGCGGAGGATCCGGGGAGAAGGCAAGCAGCCCTTGACGACCGGGGACGGCGCTTCGCGCGCTGCCCTGGCAGGTCGCGGCTGCTGCGTGAGAGCCGAACGCATCTCTTCGGACACCATCAGATTCAGCGTGTCCTCTTCAAGATTGCGGTTGGTCATCAGAGCGAATCGGTACTCGCGCTGTTGCCGATGCTCGCTGGTTTTGGTGAACATGCTGCGCAGCACGAACTCCATGTCACTCGATGACGCTTCGATGTAGGCGCCGCGCTGATCGGTGTAGATCACGGGGCCATAGACCACCTGCAGGCTGGCGCATCGAGCCACATCTCCTGATTGGGGGTTGCGGAAGGAGATGTCATTGCCCAGCAGACCTTGCTGTTGGAGTGCCATCGCCCCCAAGGCCTGAGCAAACTTGTGCGGATCGCGGACAGTCGAGATGTGATCGTAGGACGGCTCCAGCGAAGCTCGCCACAAGGACCACTCGTTTCTGGAACGGGGTCGGAGGGAGGTGCACCAGATCAGACAGTTGTCCCCGTACGTCAGGGATGTCTGTTTTCTCTCCTTGACTTTCAAGCTCGTGGCCGAGATCGCGCCGAATGCCCGGGACAGGGGACCCGTGCGATCCGGCTCGGCGTTGACGTGCAGTTGTTGCTCGAGGTCCGCCGGGTCGTCCCGGCGCTCTGTAACTCGCGGGGGACCGGCGATCGCACCCTCTTGCGCATCCCACACTAGTGATGGCCCGTCCTCGCGGTAGTAGCTGGGCGTGCAGAGCCGGATTGTTCCGCAATCCTCGATGGCAAATCGCCCCTCACACCCCTTCACCAAGGTGGGGGTGGGCGGAAGCGGCGAGCTTCTTGAATGTGTGCCATCAACGGCCAGACTCAATCGAAATGTCTCCACCGCGACCTCTGGTCGGTAGAAGACAACGGACATCGGGTCCAGACGTGTCGCCTCCGGCAGGGTCGAATCTCCCGCCGACCGCATCGGAGCATTCTCACGAGAACGCCCGGAGCCGCTCGATCTGCGCGAATTGTCGCGATGCGAGCGGCCCTTGTTTCGTCTCCGTTTCCTACTCATGCTCCTCCCGATCGTTCGGCGCGCAGGGCCAGCCTGGGCGACGACCAAGCTGAGGCAGAGGAGAACGCAGCATCCCGGCCCCTCTCTGAACTGGAAACCATCTACAGAGTAGATCGGGTGCTGCGCCGACGGCGACCCGAGCCTTCGGCGCCGTCCCCGCGCTCGCCACCTGCACCCGCTCGCCACCAAGCGCCCTCAACCACCCCTCGCCCATCTGCGACCGCGCCCGGTTGCCGGTACAGACGACCAGCAGGCGAAGCGGTGTTGGCAGTGACATCGGTCGGCCTCCGCATCCAAGTGAAATCGTATCTGCGGCGCCGGTCGCCGCGCCGGAAGAGCGATTCATTGAGGCGCGGGGGCGGGGTGCGCCCAAGATTCGCGAAGCTACCGTGGCGATGATGGGAGGCGCCGTGTGAAGCTGACCACGGAACAAGGCAGACGCGTGCGGCTTGAGGCGCAGATGCTTGGGGTGCGCCGGGTGAGCGGCGTCGCTGAGCTGGCGCGGTCGATTGGGGGGGTGCAGGCGCAGGATGGGATGGGCGAGGTGCTGGCGGTGCGGGCGCGTTCGGACCATCTCACCGCTGCGGACGTGCACCGTGAGCGGGTCGAGTCGCGCTCGGTCGTCCGCACCTGGCTGATGCGCGGAACGCTGCACCTCGTGCCCTCGGCCGACATTGGCTGGATGCTCGACCTGCTAGGCACGCGGATGGATCGGAAGGCGCTCAAGCGGCGGGCCAACCTCGGCGTGACCCCCGACATCTACACCGACGCGATGACCCTGATCGGCCGCGAGCTCGCCCGCGAGGCGCTCACGCGCGCGCAGATCATCGAACGCTTCCGTGAGGGCGGGCTGCCCTGGGAGGGGCAGGTCGTGCCACACTTGCTCCGCTCCGCTTCGCTGACCGGCTTGATCTGCTTCGGACCGCTCGCCGACGGCGACGACACCCACGTGCTGCTCGATGAGTGGCTGCCTGAGCGGACGGCAGACCCGCCGAATCCTGCTGCTGAGCTCGCGCGCCGCTACTTCGGCGCGTACGGCCCGGCCACGCCATCCGACTTCCGCACCTGGACCGGCCTCGCTGCGGCCGACGCGCGGGCCGGATTCGACGCGATCGCCGACGAGCTGGTGGAGCTGAGCGTTGACGGCCGCTCGATGCGGATGTTGGCGGAGGCGGCCGGACGGATCGACGCGGTCCTGGCCGAACCGACCCCAGTCGTGCGAATGCTGGGCCCGTTCGATCCCTACCTGCTGGGCTACGCCAAGCGCGAACTTGGGGTCAGCGCGGATCTGGTCCGCCGGGTCCACCCCGGCGGCGGCATGATTCTGCCGACGATCGTCTGCGACGGCGTGATGATCGGCACCTGGACCCGTCGTCGCACGTCGCGCGGAATCAAGATCAGCGTCACCGCGGTGGACGACCCCTCGGTCGACGAACGCGCCGGCATCGAAGCGGAGGTCGCGGCGATCGGCCGCTTCCTCGATGTGGATGCGAGTTGGCAGCTTGAGGTGCGATGATCGAACCGCTCCAGCCGCTTTGCTACCGTCGGGGCGGATTCGCGAGCGCAGCAACGGAGGCAGAAGATGGCCCAGGTCCGGTTCAATTGCACGATGCAGGAGGGCGTCATCGGGGGCGATGTCCGCGCTCGATTGGGCGACGGGCTGGTCGCCGTCACGGCGAACGTGTTGGGGACGGACGCCGCCGACATCTCGGTCGAGTTCGAGGACATTCCCCACACGTACGGCTTCCGCGGCGGCGAACTCTCCACTACCTCGTTGGTGCGGAGCTCGATCGAGGGCGGGGTCGAGCAGCCCGTACGGGTTGAGCTGATGATGGCGATCTCCGACATGTGGATGGAGATCAGCGGCTGCACCGTCGACGATCTCGTCGTGTCGGCTCGCGACGCCTGATTGGTTAACATGGTTCGGTGGCCTGCGGGCGACGGTCGCCCGCGCTGAAGAGGAGCTGAGATGCCTTACTACCGCTTCGTCGTTCCCTCGGATTCGGTCGGACTTGAGCAACGGCAGGCCGTCGCCAGGGCCGTTACGGACATTCACTGCGACTCGACCGGCGCGCCGCGCAGCTTCGTGCACGTCGTATTTGACGAGGCGCCCGACACTCGCTTCGCGGAGCCGTACTACCTCGACGCATTCAATCGGGCCGGCCGGGCCGAAGAGGTCAAGCAGGCGCTGCTCAGCGACCTGCTCGGGGCGTTCGCGGAGATCACCGGCGTCGACGAGGCGCAGCTGGGCGGGCGCATCAATGAAGGCCCGGCGTCGTGGTCGATGGAGGGCGGCATGGTCCTGCCCGAGCCCGGCGAAGAGACCGAAGAGTGGTACTCCCACGGGGCTGCGGCCGCCGGCGGATAGCCCCGGTCGCGCGGGAGACCTCTCTCTGACGGTCCCTGCGACGCCTGCGCAGTTAGTCGTTGCCGCGGAGCCGTTCGGTGGCGCGCTCAATGACCTCGCGGGCTGCGCGGGCAGCTTGTTCGAGGGGTTGTGTGGGCATGAGGATCGGGAAGTGCAGGTGATCGGAACGAGCGGCCCCAGGACTCGCTCGGCGCGCTCCCCCCGTCCCTGTAGCTGGACCTCTCGTTGGACGTGGCATCTGCGGCACATGCGGGAAGCGTATACGAACGGACGTGCTGCGCGCAAGGCTGAGGTTCGCGCCGCGACTGAGCGCTCGGCGCGCGCGCGGGGTCATGGACCGTCCTGCGCGATCATCGTGGCGTGACCGGTCGGCGCGACCGTGAGCAGGCCGTTCGTTCCGAAGTGGAAGATCGCTTCGATCCCCGCGAGCACGTGCGTCTCGCTGACGCCCCGCGCGATCCAGGTGTGCGGCCCGCAGGTCACGTCGACCCGCGCAATCGCGGGCCAGAGCAGCAGCCGCAGATTGCCGTTCTCGCTGCGATGCTCGATTCGCCAGAGCGGCCCGCTCGTGGGATGGTCGGCGAGCTGGAGCTGCGCCTCGGCCCCGAACAGGGCGGCGATCTCGGCCACCGCCGTGTCAGGCAGCCCGGTGAAGCTGACCGGCGTCGCCTTCATGATCCGCGCCGCTCATTGAGCCGGGCCTCGGCTCCGTGCTGGGTGGCTTTGTAGAAGCGGCTGCCGCCCAGCTCGTCGGGGAGATGCGCCTGGTCGGGCGGCAGGGCGTCGTCGTAGTCGTGGGCGTATTGATAGTTCTTGCCGTAGCCGTGCGCGGCCATCAGGCCGGTCACGGCGTTGCGCAGATGCAGCGGGACGGGCAGTTGGCCGCGTTCCTGGATCGCCTTCGCAGCGTTCGAGTAGGCCGACATCGCAGAGTTGCTCTTGGGCGCGAGCGCCAGGTAGATCGTCGCCTCGGCGAGCGGCAGCTTGGCCTCGGGCAGGCCGATGAAGTGGGTCGCCTGCTGCGCTGCGACGGCAACCGCCAGCGCCTGCGGATCGGCCAGGCCGACATCCTCGGCGGCGAGGATCACAATCCGGCGGGCCACGAACAGCGGGTCCTCGCCGGCCTCGAGCAGACGCGCCAGCCAGTACACGGCCGCGTCGGGGTCCGAGCCGCGCACCGATTTGATCAACGCCGAGATCAGGTCGAAGTGGGAGTCGCCGGCCTTGTCGTGATGCAGCTGGCGCTGCGTCGTCAGCTCGACGGTCTGGAGGTCAACCAGATCGGTCGCATCGGCGACGGCGAACTCCAGCGCGTTGAGCGCCACGCGAGCGTCGCCGCCGGAGAGCTGCACCAGCGCATCGAGCGCTTCGGCCGTCACCGTGACGCCCGCACCGGCCAGGCCGCGCTCGTCGTCCTCGAGGGCGCGCTGGAGCAGCGTGCGCACGTCGTCGGCATCGAGCGGATCGAGCCTGTAGACGCGGCTGCGCGAGAGCAGCGGGGCGATCACCTCGAAGGAGGGATTCTCGGTCGTCGCGCCGATCAACGAGACCGCGCCGTCCTCGACCGCGTGCAGGATCGCGTCCTGCTGGGCCTTGTTGAAGCGGTGAATCTCGTCGATGAAGAGGATCGTGCGTGCGCCGCCGTGGCGGCCGGCCTGCTCGGCGTCGGCGATCACCTGACGGAGGTCGCGCACGCCCGACGACACGGCGGAGAGCGTCGCGAAGCGGGCCTTCGTGTGCTGCGCAATGACCCGCGCAAGACTCGTCTTGCCGCTGCCCGGGGGTCCCCAGAGGATGCAGGAAGGCACAGCGTCGGCGTCGATGGCGCGTCGCAGCGGGGAGCCGGGAGCGACCAGTCGGGGTTGGCCCACGACCTCGTCGATCTTGCGCGGCCGCATTCGCGCCGCCAGCGGGGCGCGCGGGTCGACCTCGTCAACGACGGTGAAGAGAGAGCGCTGGTTGGGGCCGGGTCGCGCGGCCATTGCTAGAGCAGACGCCGGCCGTGGCTGCGCCGTTGTTCCTGCCAGTCGACCAGCAGCATCTCGGCGCGGCCCTGGGCCTTCTTCCAGGCGCGCTCCGCGCCGTACTCCTGCACCTGGTCGGGATGCGCTGCGAGCCAGGCGTCGTGCGCCTCTTGCGGGCGCAGCTCGCCGACCATCGCGCCGCGCAGCAGGGCCGACCACAGGATCGCCGTCGCCTGGTCGGGCGGCACGAGCGGGGCGCCGGCGACGTTGGGTGGCTGGAAGCGCGTCACGGCGACATCGACGAAGCCGATCAGCGAGTCGGCCTCGATCCCGCCGAGCGCCTCGAGAACCTCAGTGGCGGCGCGCTTCTCCTCGACATAGGGCTGCACCGCGGCGGCATCGACGTGGATCTGCCCGAGCAGGTTCATCGTGTAGCGGCTGCGGCGCTGCGAGAGCAGCAGCATCGACCAGAAGGCGGGGTGGGCGAGGTTCGAGACATCCCAGCCGCTCACGCCGGCTGCACCGGAGCGGCCCTTCTTCGCAGACAGCTGGCCGGCGAAGTCTTCGGCGGCGATCTGCAGCACGGAGCGCCGCTGGCGCCCGGTCTGGGGACGTCGGTCGATCGCCTCGGCGATGCGGCGGAGGACCATCAGCGCGGCTCCTCGGTGCCTGTGCATCGAGTGTAGGTGAGCATCGCGGCCCGCAGGCCGCGGGTGGTTGGCTGTTCGCAGCCACTCCAGGAGATCGGCGGATGCCGTCGGGATCGTATCTGGTCGGGGTGGTCAGCGCCGGTCGGGAACGTTCAGCGACGGCCAGGCCATCGCGCGTGCCGCTCGGGCCGACGCTTCAGGCGCGCCAGGCGCGGGTGGGGTGGCGGGGGTGGCGGACGAGGTGCAGAAGCGTGGTGGACGGGTGGTCAGGGGGTGGTCAGGGTTGGTCGGGATTGGTCAGGTGGCTAGCCGACGAGGTGGACGATGGTGACGCCGTCGCCGCCCTCCTTGGGTGGGGCCGTTTCGAAGCTGGTGATCAGCGGGTGGTCGCGGAGCAGGGTGCGGACGGCGTTGCGCAGCGCGCCCGTGCCCTTGCCGTGCACGATTTCAAGCCGCTGGCGACCGGCGCGGTAGGCGTGATCGAGGAAGCCGTCGACGGTCGGCATTGCATCTTCAGTCGTGCGGCCGCGGATGTCGCAGCGCCCGCCGGGGTCGGGCGGGGCAGGCGGGCGCTTGGCGCGCGGTTGCTCGATGTTCGTCTGCGACGTCCGGCCGAGGCGCTCGATCTGGTCGGGGCGGACACGCGTCCGCAGCGATCCGAGCTGCACCTCGATCGTGTCGTCGACGAGCCCGCTCAGCAGCACGCCGGGCTCGGGCAGGCCGCGCAGGTAGACCACATCGCCGGGCGAGAGCCGCTCAGGATCGGGCGGCGCGTCGGTCGTTGCTGCTCTTCGGCGTCGGCCCGAGCGCCGTCGGCGGGTGCGCACGCGTTCGAGCCGTTCACGGGCCTCATCGGCGCGAGTCTCCGCGCGCTCGACGTGCTCGCGGTATGCGGTGCGGGAGGCCGCACTGGCGGTCTGGGAGAGCTCGCGATTGGCGTCGCGCAGGCTGCGCCGCAGCTGCGCGAGCTCGTCCTCCATCGCGCGCTCGGCCTTGCCCAGAATCTGGTCGCGTTCGACCTCGATCTGATCGCGCCGCAGCGTCAGGCCGTGGCGGATCTGCTCGGCCTCCTCGCGCGCGAGCTGCTCAGCGCGCTGGGCCACTTCGAGGCTGTCGCGCTGTTGCTGGAGGTCCGTCAGGAGGCCTTCGATGTCAGCCGTGTCAGGGGCGGTGTGGGCGCGGGCGCGTTCCAGCACGGCGTCGGGCATGCCCAGCCGCTGGGCGATCGCGACGGCGTTCGAGCGGCCGGGCGAGCCCATCAGCAGGCGATAGGTGGGCTGCAGGGTCTGGGCGTCGAACTCCGCCGAAGCGTTAATGATGCCTGGCGTGGCGTGGGCGAAGACTTTGAGCGCGCCGTGGTGCGTCGTGGCGACGACGGTGGCTTCGAGTTCGATCAGCTGCTCGAGCAGCGCCCGCGCGAGCGCCGCGCCCTCGGTCGGATCGGTGCCGGCGCCGAGTTCGTCGAGCAGCACCAGCGTGTGCGGGCCGGCCTCGGCGAGGATTCGGATGATGTTGGTCACATGCCCCGAAAATGTCGAGAGCGACTGCTCGATGCTCTGCTCGTCGCCGATGTCGGCGAAGACGTTCTGGAAGACGGGGATACGCGAGCCGCGCTCGGCCGGGATCGGGAGCCCGGCCTGCGCCATGAGCGTCAGCAGGCCGACCGTCTTCAGCGCGACTGTTTTGCCGCCGGTGTTCGGGCCCGTGACGAGCACGCAGCGCTGATCGAGCGTGAGCGTGATCGAGATCGGCACGACATCGCCGGTGAGCAGCGGGTGGCGCGCGGAGAGCAGGTGCAGCTCGGCGGGGCTGGCGGTCAGCCAGCTCAGGTCGTCGTCCTGCCCCGGCAGCGGTGCGTCGAGTTGATGCGCGAGCTGCGCCTTGGCCTGCGCGAGATCGATCTGCGCGATGCAGGAGATCGCAGCCCGGATCGCGCCGACCTCCGCGCCGACTGCGTCGCCGAGCGCGCGCAGGATGCGCTCGACCTCGCGTTGCTCCGCGCGTCGCGACTCGCGCAGACGGTTGCCCAGTTCGACCACCGCGATCGGCTCGACGAACAGGGTTGCGCCGGAGGCTGAGACGTCATGCACCACCGAAGGGATGCTGCGGCGGTGCTCGGCCTTGATTGGGATGACATAACGGCCGTCACGCTCCGTGATCAGGTCCTCCTGCGCGATCCCGTCGGTGACCGCGCGGCGCAGGATCGCTTCCAGCGCGCGCTCCAGGCGCTCGCGCAGATGCTCGGCCTGCTGTCGGGCGTGGGCGAGTTCGGGGCTGGCGCGGTCGAGCACCTCGCCGCGCTCGTCGAGCGCGTGCTCGATCTGCCGCAGCAGCGGGGTGAAGTCGGCGATCCGGCTCGCGATCCGGCTCAACAGCGGCAGTTCGCGACTGAGCGGCGCGACCTGATTGCGTACGTTGCGGGCCGCGCGCAGCGCCGCCCCGACCTCCAGGATGTCCCCCGCCGGCAGCGCGGCATGGCGCGACGCCGCTAATAGGTGCTCGTCCACGCGCGGCAGCGTGCCCAGCGCGAAGTTCGGCTTCAGCCGGCGCAGCACGTGCGCCTCGGCGGTCTGCGCGTGCCGGCGCCGCGCCTCTTCGAGGTCCGACACGGGGCGGACGTCCTCAGCGCGCGCGCGTCCCTGCGGCGTGTAGCAGAGCCGGGCCAGGCGCTCGATGATCTTGGGGAACTCCAGCGCGTTGACCGCTCGCGCGTCCACCATCAGTCGGCCGCTCCGACGTTCAGCAGCGCGGTGCTGTAGGCGACCCCCCACGGGGCCTCGGCCGACAACAGCTCCGGGCTGACCTGATGGTCGTGCAGAATGCCGCCCAGCATCGCGGTCGGCGCGACCACCGACTCGTCGACCTCGCGGCGCACCTGGGAGTCGAACGCAAGGATCGTGTCGATGTCCCAGGCAGCCAGCGCCGCGTCGAACTGACGCTGAAAGCCTGCCGCCTTCGGGTGGTAGCCCTGCGGACCCTCAGGCGTGAGCGTATGGACGCCGTCGCCGCTGGCGATCACGGCGGTCGTGCCGCGCGTGTTGGCGATGCCGTCGGCGATGGCGCGGCCGAGCTGGCGGTGTTCCTGCGTCGAGCGGAAACAGATGCTGACGACGGTCGTGGGCGTCTCGGCCAAGGCCTCGCGCAGCAGCATCAGCGGGACGACCATCGAGTGGTCGTGCGGCTCCCACTCCTTGACCGGCATCAGCGGGCGCCTCGATGTCGAGCGGTAGATGGCGGCGCTCAGCAGCGCATCGTTCGGCTGCTCGATGCGGCATTCGTCGCAGCCGAACGGCTCGAGGGAGCCCGTCAGCGCGGCGCGCAGCAGGTGGAACCGGTTGAGCGTGACGATCCCGTGGGTCGAGATCATCAGCAGGTGGTCGGGCGGGTTGGCGAGCAGGCGCTCGCTGATCTGTGCGTATGCGTCGAGCGTGGCCTGCGCGGCGCGCTCGCGCCCCTCGCCGATCTCGGCCACGAGAATCGGTGGATGCGGGACGACGGCGGCCAGCGAGATCGGCATGGTCCTCAGATCCTCGCGCGCAGCTGCTCGAGCAGCATTGATTCCTGATCGGGCAGCACCGTTCGCGGGTCGAGCTGGAGGTGGTCATCGACCACGCGCGCGACGATCGGCGGCTTGCCCTTGCGCAGTGTCGCCGCCAGTTCGGGATGTGTCAGCCTCAGCACGGAGGTGGGACGAGTGTCGCCGGGCAACGAGCCGCCGCCGATCGGCGATTGGTCGCTGACGACCGTGCCGCAACCGAGGCTCGCGCGCCATGATTCGGCCCGCTCGCGCAGCTCGCCGGGCTCCGCCGCGATCATCCTCCAGACGGGGATGTGCGTCGCGGCCTCGCCGCGTAGGTAGTGCTGCAGGGTGGCGGCCAGCGCTGCGATCGTCGTTTTGTCGGGTCGCAGGACGCGCATCAAGGGATGCGAGCGAAGCGGACCGACGGCGGCTTCGCGGCCGACGATGATCCCGCACTGCGGGCCGCCGAGGAGTTTGTCGCCCGAGAACAGCACCAGATCCGACCCGGCCGCGACGCTCTCCTGGGGCCGCGGCTCGTGGCTGAGGCCGTAGTCGCGCGTCTCCAGCAAACAGCCGCTGCCGATGTCGTCGATCAGCAGCGCGCCGGCCTCGTCGGCCACCTCGCGCAGTGCGTCGAGCGGCGCTGCCTCCGTGAAACCGATCACGCGGAAGTTGCTGGTGTGAACGCGCAGCAGCGCGGCGGTCTGCTCGTCGAGCGCGTTGCGATAATCGGCCGCGCGGGTGCGATTGGTCGTGCCGACTTCGACGAGCGTGGCGCCCGATTGACGCAGCACGTCGGGAATCCTGAAGCCGCCGCCGATCTCGACGGCCTGGCCGCGGCTGACGATCACGCCACGGCCCTGCGCGTGAGCCGAGAGCGCGAGGTAGAGCGCCGCCGCGTTGTTGTTCACCACGACGGCCGCCTCTGCGCCGGTGAGCGCGCGCAGGAGCTGATCGAGATGATCCGCGCGGCTGCCGCGCGCGCCCGTCGCCAGGTCGAACTCGAGGTTCGAGTAGTGCGCCGCGTCGCGCATCGCCTCGATTGCGGCGTCGCTGAGCGGAGCGCGACCGAGGTTGGTGTGGATCACGACGCCGGTTGCGTTGATCACGCCGCGCAGGCTCGAGGCGAACATGGCGCTCAGGTCGGCCGCGACGGCCGCCGCGATCGCCTCGAGCTCAACGGGCCGTGGGTCGGCGCCGTTCTCGCGCAGCCCGTCGCGCAGCCTGCCGCGCTGCCGCTCGAGTTCGTCGCGCACCGCCGTGGTGATCAGCTCAGCGGGCAGCCGCAGCTCGCGCAGCGCGGGGTGATTGAGGACGCGGTCAACGCTCGGGAGTGCGCGCAGGGCGTGTGACATGTGTGGTCGATTACGTGTTCGAGCCGACGCGGATTGTGGGCAATCGGGTCGCTCGATATCGTCAGCTTCAGTGCGGCCGCGTCCGGGTTTTGCTCACCCCATCGTAAGCGGCGATCTCCACAGATGCGCGACGGAGGCAGGCTGGATGGCGAATCTACGTATCCCCGGACCCACCCCATGCCCGCCCGAGGTGCTTGCGGCCGCGGCGGGTGAAATGATCAACCACCGCGGTCCGGCCTTCGCCGAGATGCTCGAGCGGCTGACCACCGGGATGCAGCCGTTCTTCGGCACCGACCAGGAGATCATGCTGATCTCCGCCAGCGGGACCGGCGCGATGGAGGCGGGGATCGTCAACCTGCTCTCGCCCGATGACGCCGTGCTGGCTGTCACGGTCGGCTCGTTCGGCGACCGCTTTGCGACGATCGCCGAGAACTACGGCGCCGATGTGACGCGCCTCGCGATCGAGTGGGGCGACGCCGCCACGCCTGAGCTGGTCGCCGAGGCGATCGGCGAGCGCGAGTACAAAGCGCTGCTGATCACACATAACGAAACATCGACGGGCGTGACCAACCCGATCGCCGCGATCGCCGACGCGGTCCGCGCGGTCGCCGACCCGCTGATCATCGTCGACGCTGTCTCCTCGCTGGGCTCGATGCCGATGGAGATGGACGCCTGGGGCCTTGACGCGGTGCTGACGGCCTCGCAGAAGGGCTGGCTCTCGCCGCCGGGAATCGCAATGGCGGCGCTCAGCGAGCGCGGCTGGGCCGCCACCGAGAGCTCGACGATGCCCAGCTTCTACTTCGACCTCACGGCGCACCACGAGTACGCCTCGCGCGGGCAGCCGCCGTGGACGCCGGCGCTGCCGGTGCTCTACGCGATGGACGCCGCGCTGCCGATCATGGCCCTGGAGGGTCCCGAGGCGATCTACGCCAAGCACCACCGCTTCGCCAACTGGACGCGCGACGCGATGCGCTCGCTCGGCCTCCGGCTCGTCGCCGAGGAGCGCTACGCCTCCGACACCGTCACCGCGGTCTGGGTGCCCGAGCAGATCGCCGTGGGCGACCTCTCGCGGCTGCTGCGCGAGAAGCACGATGTCGTGATCGCGGCGGGCCAGGGCAAGCTGGCCACGTCGATCTTCCGGATCGGCCACCTGGGCTGGCTGCAGGAGTCGGAGATGGCGGGCTGCTACGAGGCGATTCAGTCGGCCCTGATCGAGCTGGGGTTCGAGCCCGCCGCGGGGGCGCAGCTCCCGCAGATGCGCAGCGCCCTGACGGCAAGTTGAGCAGCCCCGGCGACCGCCCTGCTGACCGAACTGCCGACCGCATCCTGGTCACCGAGCCGGTCGCTGAAGAGGGCCTCGCTGCGCTGCGCACGGCGGCTCAGGTTGATGTTCGCCGCGATCTGTCCACCGCCGAGTTGGCCGCGGTGATCCGCGACTACGACGGCCTGATCGTCCGCAGCGGCACGCGCGTCAATGCTGACGTGATCGCGGCCGCCCATCGTCTGCGCGTGATCGGACGGGCCGGCGCGGGGGTCGACAACATCGATGTCGACGCGGCCACGCAGCGCGGCATTCTGGTGCTCAACGTCCCCGGGGGCAACACCGTTTCCGCCGCCGAGCTGGCGGTGGGTCTGCTGCTGGCGCTCAGCCGGCACCTGGCGGCGGCGAACGCGAGTCTGCGCGCCGGAGGCTGGGAGCGACAGCAGTTTGTGGGCTCGGAGCTGCGCGGCAAGACGGCCGGTGTGGTGGGACTTGGGCAGGTCGGTTCGGCGGTCGCGCGGCGGCTGCAGGGGCTTGAGATGCGGGTGCTCGCCTTCGACCCGTTCGTGCCCGCCGAGCGCGCCGTCGCGCTGGGCGTGGAGCTGGTCGAGTTCGACGAGCTGCTCGCCAACTGCGACGCCGTCACGCTGCACAGCACGCCGACGCCGGGCGCGGGGCCGCTGATCGGCGCGGCACAGCTGGCGCTCATGCCCGCGGGGGCGCTGCTGGTCAACACCGCGCGCGGCAGCCTCGTCGACGAGACCGCGCTCTGGTCGGCGCTCGAAGCGGGAAAGCTGGGCGGCGCGGCGCTCGACGTGTTCGGGGCGGAGCCGGCGACTGAGAATCCGCTGGTTGGGCACCCGCGGGTGCTGGCCACGCCGCACCTCGGGGCTTCGACGCTGGAGGCGCAGGAGCGCGTCTCGGCCGAGCTCGCGACCGAGATGCTGCGTGTGCTGCGCGGCGAGCCGGCGATGCAGGCCGTCAATGCGCCGTTCATCGATCCGGAGACGCTGGAGGTCGTTGGTCCATACCTCGAGGTGGCATCGATGTGCGGGCGGCTCTGCACGCAGCTCGTGCGCGGGCAGTGGCGCGACGTGCGGGTGCACTACCGCGGCGAGATCGCGAACCACGACGTGACGCCGCTGAAGGCTGCGGTCGTGGCGGGGCTGCTCGCGCCGATCTCCGACGAGCACGTGAATCTGGTTTCGGTGAACAACGTGATCGCGCACCGCGGCTGGCGCGTCGCCGAGGAGAAGCGTCCCGACGCCGAGCCGTACCAGGCGACGGTGACCGTCGAGCTGACGACATCGGCCGGCGGCATCTCGCTAACGGGGACGCTCGAGCATGGGCGGGCGGCGGTCGTCGAGATCGATGGCTTGCCCGTGCACATCGCCGGCCCGCGCGCGGGCGCCGACCATCTGCATCTGCTGGTGCTGCGCAACGAAGACCGGCCCGGCCGAATCGGCGCCGTCGGCGGCGAGTTGGGCCGGCGTAACGTCAACATTCACGCGATGGACGTCGGTCACGACGCCTCGGATCCGTCGGCCGACGCGCTAATGGCGGTCACCATCGACCGTGCGCTGACCCCCGATGAGCTCAGTGCGATCGCCGCAATCGACGGCATCGACGAGGTCCACCAGGCCACGATGTGACGCGACGGCTGGCGTCCAAGAATCCTCTGAACAAGCCGGATCCTCTCTCCCCCCGCGAAGCGGGGGGAGATGTCACGGAGTGACAGAGGGGGGCGCTCCCGCTCGGCCGGATACAGCCACGCTGGTGAGTCGGGACGGCAGCCCCCCTCTGCCTTCGGCATCTCCCCCCGCAAAGCGAGGGGAGAGTTGTTCAGAGCTTTATGGGGCGATCAGCGCGGTGAACCTGCGCCCAGTCTGAATCGCGGCGACGGCGCGGCCGCGCCGGTCAGTCGAGCGCGTGCAGGACCACGCCGGTGGGGAGCTTGGGCACGAAGTAGGTGCTCTTCTGCGGCATGAAGCCACCGGCGTCGGCCGTCTCGATCACGTCCTGCAACGTCGCGGCCGGCAGGATGAACGCGGCGGAGGCGCTGCCGTTGCGCACTGCCTCGGCCGCCTCGCTGACGTAGTGGGTGTAGCTGACGGCCTGGCCGTCGGCCAGTTCCTCATCGCCGATGCCGAGCAGCGGTTCGAGGATCGCGTACTGCAGGATCGCGGGTGCGAGGTTGCGCCACGCGCTGGGGACGGTCGCGGGCAGCGCGATGCCCGCGTCGGTCGGCTGGAGCAGGTAGGCGCCCGATGCTGTGATCAGGCCCAGATCATCACTGCCGGGCGCGAGCGAATCGAGCGCTTCGAGGGAGGCGTCCGCCACGTTGAAGCTGGCGGCGAGCCGCGCCGGCAGATCGGCGGGGGTGTCCGCGTGGATCACTCGGTGCGTGGCGCCAACATTGAGGCCGTCGTCGCTGTCGCGGAGAATGCCCATCAGGACGAAGTTCGAGGCCGGCCGCTCGTCGCGCGCAGCGAGCGCCGACTCATAGCGGTGGTGGCCGTCGGCCATGTAGACGTTGCGCTCCGCCAGGAGGTCAATGAATCCCTCGACCAGCCCACGCTCCGAGATCCGGCGCAGGATGTGCTGATCGCCGGCGGCGTCGCTGCCCTCGCTGACGATCGGCGACACGTGCGCATCGTACATCTGGTTGCCCAGACGATGGCCGGGATCGGGCACGAAGGCCATGAGCGGCGAGACGTCAGCGCCGACGACGGAGCGCAGCGCACTGCGCGTCGCCCGGGGGCCCGGCATCGTGCGCTCGTGCCCCATCACCCCGGCCGCGCCCCACTCCGACAGCTCGACCGCGGCGAAGAGTGTGTGGCGGCTCTTCCGGCCGCGCGTCGTCTCCATCCGTTGTTCGTGCAGGTAGAACGACGGTTCCTCGTCCTGGACGATGACGCCGGATTGGCGCCACTCGCGGAGCAACCGCGCCGCCGCGTCGATCTGCTCGGCTGAGGTAGCCGTTTCGATGTGCGCGATCTGGTGCGGGCTGGAGGCCTTGAGCGCTGCGGTCTGCTCGGCATCAACGATGTCGTAGGGCGGACCGAGCTGGGCGGCCCAGTCGCCGACTTGCGCTGGCTCGTACCGGAGACCACGGAACGGTTGAACGTTCGTCATTTGCGACTCCCCGACGGGAGCATATCAATGCGTTTGATCGGGGCGGGCGGCGGTGCGACGCTTCAGCTATGGCCGACGACGAACCACTGAGCGTGCGCGGGTGTGTCTTCTGCGGCATCGCCGACGGACGCGAGCCGGCGCTGTTCTTCCGCAACGAAGGCGGGATGTTCGTCGATTCGCAACGCGACGTCCCGTCGATCCCCTGGAGCGATGAGGTTCCCGATGTCTTCGTCTTCGAGAACCAGTTCCTCTTTTTCGATCTGACCTCGCTGGTGATCCCGCGCAATCACGCGCCGACGCACGGGCGCCGCTTCTATTCGCAGCAGATCGACCTGTGGCGCGACCTCGGTGAGGTCGGCCGCACCGCGCGCGACCACGCCGTGCGCACGCTGGGGCTGATGCAGGACCGGCATCCGGACCGCGCGCCACAGAGCTTCCGCGTGTTCTGCAACTTCGGCGCCTACGGCGAGCAGAGCCAGTCGCACGCGCATCTCCAGGTGCACGCCGGCCCGGAACTCGACGTGAGCCGCTTCGCGCCGACTGGCGAGCCGTGGCTGGCCGCCGTCGAGCGCGCGGGCGGGCGGGTCGTCGCCGAGACGGAGTCGACGATCTTCTACGACGCTCTGCCGGTGTTCGAGGCAGGTCGGGGCGAGATGTGGAAGGTCACGGTCAACGTGGGATTCTCGGCCGCCCACCGCAGCCTGCCGCCGCTGGCGCTGCTCGCGGTGCCGCGTTCGGGCGTCAGCCAGTGGGAGCTGTGGCATGACGTGGGACAGCTCGGCGCAGACGCGGTGGAACTCGGCGAGCGCGAGAGCCCCGGCGGCTTCCGCCTGATGGCCAACTTCCCCGGCCAGCAGCGCGACGAGGCCTGGGGTCCCGCCCACGTGCTGCTGATCGGCGGCGACTACCTCGGCCTCTACGCCGACTACTACTAGCCGGGTGCTGAAACACCCCATCACGTCCGCTCTTTCTCTCCCCCCGCACAGCGGGGGGAGATGTCACGGAGTGACAGAGGGGGGCCGCCCCCGCTTGGACAGATACAGCCACGCCGGTGAGTCGGGACCGCAGCCCCCCTCTGCCTTCGGCATCTCCCCCCGCACAGCGGGGGGAGAGTGGTGCAGAGCTCTCCTAGACGCCGCCGCCCGATGCCGGCCCGCCGGATGCTGGTCCGCCCCGCGTCGGGTCGATCAGCGCTTCACGCCCGGTCACGCGAGGAAGGTGAAGATCAGCGCGTTCGCGCCGATGTTGAGCGCCGTGAGCGTGACCATGATCTTGATCATGCGAAGTTCGAGGTCGCGCAGGTCGAGAGTGAGGTCGTGCTTGGTGGCGAGGGCCATGACGAGATGATACCCGGTAAACGGCGCACTGTCTGAAATCCGCCAGCACATCAGCGGTTAAGCCGGGGCCCTCCAGAATCGCGCGGTGATGCCAGCGTCTGACGGTGATCGCGGGATGCTCAGGCGGTGATCGCCGCTTGCTGGGCGACGAAGATTTGGTCGAGCGCGGCGCGGCCGGCGGTGAGCATCTGATCGAGCTGTTCGGAGGTGAACGGCTCCCGTTCGGCGGTGCCCTGGATTTCGACGTAGGCGCCGGCGTCGGTCGCGACCAGATTCAGGTCGACGTCGGCCGCTGAATCCTCCTCGTAGCAGAGGTCGACCAGCGCCTCGCCCGCGAGCAGGCCCACGCTGACGGCGCCGACGGCCGCCTTCAGCGGCAGGTCGCGGTAGTGGCCCTGGCGCTGCAGCTCGCTGAGCGCGCGATGCAGCGCGACCCACGCGCCGTTGATCGCGGCCGTGCGGGTGCCGCCGTCGGCCTGGAGGACGTCGCAATCGATCGTGAAGGCGCGCTCACCCAGCGCGTCGAGGTCGGTGACCGCACGCAACGAGCGACCGATCAGCCGCTGGATCTCGTGCGTGCGACCGGATGAGAGCGCCCGCTGACGATCGGTCCGCGTGTTCGTGGACGCGGGCAGCATGTTGTACTCGGCCGTCACCCAACCCGAGCCGGTACCGCGCAGGAAGGGCGGCACTCGGTCGGCGATGGTCACGGCGCAGAGCACGCGCGTGTGGCCGAGGCTGACGATCACCGAGCCTGCGGCGTGCCGTTGAACATCGAGCTCGAACGAGAGCGGGCGGAGCTGGTCGGGCGTGCGACCGTCGATGCGTGCTGTGCCTGCTGTGCGTGCTGTGAGTGGCATCGGACGAGTCTATGGGGCGCTGCTGGGTATGCTGCGACCCGACGCAGACAGAGGAGAGAATCGATGCCAATTCAGGGCTACAGCAACTACGACGCGGTGGGTTTGGCGGAGCTGGTGGCTTCGGGACAGGTGACGCCTGCGGAGCTGCTTGAGGAAGCGATCAGGCGGGTTGAGCGGGTAAACGGCGAGATCAACGCCGTCGTCTACCCCTACTACGACGAGGCACGCGAGCGGGCGCTCTCGGGCCTGCCGGAGGGACCGCTGCACGGCGTGCCGTTCCTGCTCAAGGACCTCTACCTGCTCTACGCTGGCCAGCCGATGTCGAACGGCTCGCGGATCTTCGAGGGCTACGTGCCCGACCACGACCACGCGATGACGACGCGCTACAAGGCGGCGGGGCTGAGCATCTTCGGGCGCTCGACCTCGCCCGAGTTCGGGATCACCGCGACCACCGAGTCGATGGTGCACGGCAAGACGCGCAACCCCTGGAACCTCGAACACACCGCCGGGGGCTCCTCGGGCGGCGCGGCGGCGGCGGTGGCCGCAGGCGTGCTGCCGGCCGCCAACGCGTCCGACGGGGGCGGCTCGATTCGCATCCCGGCCTCCTGCTGCGGCCTGTTCGGGCTCAAGCCGACGCGCGGGCGCACGCCCTCCGGCCCCGATGTCGGCGAGGGCTGGGCCGGCATGTCGACGATCCACGCCGTCTCGCGCAGCGTGCGCGATTCGGCCACGCTGCTGGACGCCACGGCCGGGCCAGACCTCGGCGCGCCCTACTTCGCGCCGCCGCCCGAGCGGCCCTGGGTCGAGGAGGTCGGACGCGACCTCGGGCAACTGCGCGTCGGCGTCGTGACGTCCGCGTTCAACGCTGTCGAGACGCACCCCGACTGCATCGCAGCCGTCGAGCACGCCGCGGACCTGTGCCGACGGCTCGGTCTGGAAGTCGAGGACGCCGTGCTTGACATCCCGGAGGATGTCCGCAATCCGTTGTGGGCCGTGGTGCGGCCCAGCACACTCGTTGCAGTGGAGGATCGCGCCGCGCAGCTCGGGCGTACGCCCAATCCTGAGGATGTCGAGCCGATCACCTGGCAGATCATCAACGGCGAGCAGCCGACCTCGGCCGACTACATCCGCGCCACCCGGGCCGTCCACACCATCGGGCGGCTCGTCGCGGGCTTCTTCGAGAACTACGACGTGCTGCTCACCCCGACGATGGCCAAGCCGCCGTTCCCGTTGGGACACCTCAATCTGGACCGCGAGGACGCGCGGGCGCAGGGCCGCGATGTCGAGTTCACGGTCGGCTACACCTCGACGTTCAACGCGTCGGGCAATCCCGCGGCGTCTGTGCCGCTGTGGTGGAACGACGACGGCCTGCCGATCGGCACGCAGTTCGTCGCGCCCTACGCCGACGAGGCGACGCTGATTCGGCTCGGATCGGCGCTGGAGCAGATCCAGCCGTGGTTCGATCGTCGCGCTCCCGTACACTCCGACGCGTAGGCGGCTGCCGATCAGCCGCAATTTTCCAAGCAAATCCGGCGCTCAGAGCGCCCGGGGAAGGAACCAACCGTGAAGACCGCGAACGCTGTTGCGGAGATGCTGAAGCGAGAAGGTGTGGAGTTTGTGGTCGGCTATCCGGTCAATCCGATCTTCGAGGCCGCCGCGCAGGCCGATATCCGCACGATCATCGTGCGCCAGGAGCGCACCGCGATCCACATGGCCGACGCCTTCGCGCGGCTGAACTCGGGCGACCGGGTGGGCGTCTATCTGACCCAGAACGGCCCCGGCTCTGAGAACTCGTTCGGCGGGCTGGCTCAGGCCTACAGCGAGTCGGCGCCGCTGGTGGCGATTCCCGGCGGCTACGCGCGCTCGCAGACCAACGTCTCGCCGAACTTCAGCGGCCTGGTCAACTTCCAGCACGTGAGCAAGTGGACCGAGCAGCTGACCGACGCCAACGACCTCTCGAACGCGGTCCGCCGCGCCTTCACGCACGCCAAGAACGGGCGGCAGCGACCGGTCGTGTTGGAGATTCCGGGCGACATCTGGGGCGCCGACATTGAGGAACCGATCAACTACACGCCGACGCCGGCGCATCGCTCCGGTCCCGATCCGAGCGACGCCCGCAAAGCCGCGCAGACGCTGGTCAACGCGGAGCGTCCGGTGATTTACGCCGGGCAGGGCGTGCACTACGCCAAGGCGTGGGACCAGCTCAGGGAGCTGGCCGAGCTGCTGGAAGCGCCGGTCACGACCTCGCTGCAGGGCAAGAGCGCGTTCCCCGAGACGCATCCCCTGTCGCTGGGCTCGGGCGGTCGCGCGTTCCCGCGCGCGGTGCACGAGTTCATCCAGGCTGCAGACGTGATCTTCGGGATCGGCTGCTCGTTCGCCAAGACCGGCTTCGGTCTGCAGATGCCCAAGGGTCCGTACTACATCCACGCCACGCTCGACCCTGAGGACTTCAACAACGAGGTCGAGATCTCTGAGGGCGTGGTTGGCGATGCGGCGCTGGTGCTTGATGCGATCATCGCCGAGGTGCGCGAGCTGGTCACGGGGCCCCGAGGCCGCGCCGATGCGATCGCTGCCAGGATCGCGCAGATCAACGGCGACTGGCGCGCCGAGTGGTCGCCCAAGAGCGACTCCGACGACACGCCGATCAATCCCTATCGCGCGCTGAAGGACCTTCACGCCACGCTCGATGAGACGGTCGGGATCGACAACGTGGTGGCGACGCACGACGCCGGTTCGCCGCGCGACCAGATGTCGCCGTTCTGGAACTCGACCACCCCGCTCAGCTACATCGGCTGGGGCAAGACGACGCAGCTCGGCACCGGCCTCGGGTACGCCATGGGCGCGAAGGTCTCTTGCCCGGAGAAGACTTGCCTCAACGTCTGGGGCGACGCCGCGATCGGGATGACCGGCATGGACTTCGAGACTGCGGTGCGCGAGAATCTTCCGATCCTGAGCGTGCTGCTGAACAACTTCTCGATGGCGATCGAGCTGCCGATCATGCAGACGGCCACCGAGAAGTACCGGGCCACCGACATCTCCGGTCACTACGCCGACATGGCCAAGGCCTTCGGCGGCTACGGCGAGCGCGTCGAGTCGCCCGGCGACCTCAAGGAAGCCTTCAAGCGAGGCATCGCCGCGACGGAGAACGGTCAGGCAGCGCTGATCGAGGTGATCACGTCGAAGGAGATCGACTACTCGATCCATCGGTAGCCCACGTCAGTGTCCAACCCGATTCCCACTCTCCCCCCGCCTTGCGGGGGGAGATGCCGCAGGCAGAGGGGGGTCTGCGGCGACGGCAGGAAGAAGCTAGATGCCAAAAGTCTGGGTTGTCCGCGCTAATGGCGGCGAACTCACGAAAGAGTTCGTTGTCGGGGGCTGGGCGAGCATCGGCTGGGGGATGGGCGACTTGACGTCGGCCAA